>NZ_KB893146.1 GCF_000374005.1 Kiloniella laminariae DSM 19542
AAATATTCTCCATAAATGCCTTAGCATTTGGGTCGAATAATTCTCCTGATGACACGTTGCATAAATAACAGGCAAAGCCTATATCTATGCAATAAACTCAGACAGAAAACGGGACCATAAGGGACAAAACCCTTATAAAAAAAACACCACCTTGACGCGGGGTGGAGCAGCCCGGTAGCTCGTCAGGCTCATAACCTGAAGGTCGTAGGTTCAAATCCTACCCCCGCAACCAATAATATCAACGCCTTAGCTAGAAATAGCTAAGGCGTTTTTTTGTGCTTGGGCGTGTGTCTGAGAAAGGGAAAAGGGGGGAGGAAGGTGAAGAGAACAGCTGGATAAAGACTCGCTGCCGATAAACGGCGTTTGCCAGAAAACTTTGGCAATTGAGAATTAAAGCAAAATTAAGTATTGAAAGATAAGCAGGGTGTTAATCAGGGCACTATCATCCACGAAGGTTGTGTATGTTAAAGGTAATAGGTTGCATCACCGTCCAGCATGACTGGCGGCTCGTCCTCGTTGCGGCGCTTGTGTGTTCGTTGATCAGTTTTGTCGCAACGGCGATGTTCCGTCGCGCAGAGACAAGCGAGGGTTTAAGAAAATGGAGTTGGCTGGGCGGCACGTCTCTTGTGACCGGTGCTGGTGTCTGGGCCACTCATTTTATCGCCATGCTGGCTTATGAATACCAGATTGAGCGAGGCATTGACGGTTTTTTAACGCTTGGTTCGGGGCTTATCGGTGTGGCTTTTTCCGCCGCCGCCTATTCGGTTATGGTGTTCTCGAAACGGCATATTCGGATTGTTGCCGGCGGCGTTCTCTTGGGGACCGCTATTTCTGCCCTTCATTATGTCGGCATGGCGGCCTATAGCGTCGGTGCGACGTTGAGTTGGGATGTGGCTTATATCAGCGCCTCCGTTGTGCTGTCGATCCTGTTCAGCACCGCCATGTTCTGGGCGCTTTGCCGCGAGAACAATGGGCTGCTCAACGCAGCTGCGCCGGTTTTACTCTTCCTGGCGATCGTTTTGATGCACTTCACCGGTATGACCGCTTTGACCCTTGTACCGACGATGATGATAGATACATCGGTTTTAATTATCGAGAAGACGACAGTAACGGTCGGTGTCATCGCTGTTTCGATCATGATGGCCCTTATTGGTCTGGTCGTTCTCGCATTCGACAATCGACTCGTCCATCAAAAGGCCAAAGACGCAGACAAGCTGAAAGTATTGAACACCCAGCTTGAAGCGGCGCTCGTCCGGGCCGAGGCATCTGCGAAGTCGAAGTCGGACTTTCTTGCCAACATGAGTCACGAAATTCGGACACCGATGAACGGTATTATCGGCATGACCGAGGTACTGATGAATACCAACCTTGACAAAAACCAGCGAGAATACGCCCATCTTGTTCTTTCGTCCGCAAACGGCCTCATGAGGGTATTAAACGACATACTCGATTTCTCCAAGCTGGAAGCAGGCAAGATGAGGCTTAGCCCCTCTTGCTTCAATTTGCGGCGCATGGTCGAAGAAGTTGTCGCAACCATGCAGGCGCATGCGTCCGCACAAGACATGGAGCTCATTGTGCGTTATTCGCCGACACTTCCCGGAGGGGTCGTCGGCGACGAAGGTCGAATACGGCAGGTACTGGCAAATCTGATCGGCAATGCGGTCAAGTTCACCAAATATGGGCATGTTTTTGTGAATGTGGAGGGGGAGAGAGACGCCGGGGGTGTTTCCTTCCTCATTGAGGTGGAAGATACGGGTATCGGCATTGCGGAAGAACAGGTCGATCATATCTTTGAAAAATTCGAACAGGCTGATACCTCTCGCTCACGGCGTTACGAGGGTACAGGGTTGGGGCTGGCCATATCAAAGGAACTCGTCGAGCTAATGGAAGGCTCGATCGGGGTGCGTAGCGTTCTGGAAAAGGGATCGACGTTCTGGGTAAAGCTGCACTTGCCCGTGGACGATAAGGTAACGGCATTAGCTGTCGCTGATCCCGACGTTTTCAGTGATCTCCGTGTTCTCGCCGTGGACGACAACTATGTGAATCGGAGGCTTCTCCAGGAAATTCTTGCTGGGAAGGGGATTGAGGCGACGATCGTCGCCTCGGCGCGTGAGGCATTCACGGCGCTAGAACAGTCCCATATGCGCGGTGCCATGTTTGATTTGTTGCTGACAGATTATCATATGCCGGAAGAAAACGGCGACGAACTCACCAGGCGCATTCAGCAGGATGAACGTTTCAAAACCCTGCTCTGCGTAATGTTGTCCTCTGTCGATGTCGAAAAACAGCCGGATGAGGAATGCGCTGAACGATATGCGGCTTGGGTGACGAAACCAATCCGGGCGGCCCACCTTATGGACACAATATTGGGCGTACTGAGTGAGAGTTCGATTGAGCGATTGAAAACTGTAGAGCATTCGCTCAACACCACCGAACGCGTTGAGCCCGACGAGGGTAGACAGAACGGTCCCTATATTTTGGTTGCCGAAGATAATGTCGTCAATCAACGTGTGCTCGAAGCCTATCTTGCAAATGTGGAATATGAGGTCGTCATGGTCGAAAACGGTCGTGAGGCCGTGGACGCCTATCTGAGGCACCCACCAGTGCTCATCCTGATGGATGTTTCCATGCCCGTAATGGATGGTCTTATGGCAACGCGGGAAATAAGAAGAATCGAGGAAGAAACTTCTCTTGCTCGGGTGTCGATCATTGGCTCCACCGCTCACGTGCTTGAGCAAGACCGGAAAGCATGTATGGAAGCAGGAATGGATGATTTCATCGCCAAGCCCATACGAATGCAGACGTTGAATGAAGTCGTCCTCAAATGGCTCCCTTCGGAGGAAACGCCTTTAGGGGCTATAGGCGTATTGAGCTGATGATTCTAACGCAAAAAGACCTTGCCTCATAAACGTGCGGAACTATTTTAAAGGCAATGAGATAAATAAGGGATCATAAGGGAATAATCATTCCTTATACGCTAAATACATCACCTTGACCCGGGGTGATGCACCCGTGACGAATTTGTCTCATAATGCTTCCTTCCTTCGAAAGGATCGCACCATCAAACCGTGGGATCAAACACCCAGAAAGCTTAAAAGATGACAAGCCGAAATGATGGACTGAGAAAATGACAGAGCAAAGACCCCATAACCGTGATAAAAATTACAGGATCCGCAAGGAAAGTGCGTTTTTAAAAGCCCTGGCTGTTTCTAACACTGCCGGAGAAATCAAACCGAGCATGTACAACAAGTACAGGCAGATCTGCAGGTTTACAGAAATCTTCATGGAGAGGATTGAACGGACACAAGCGATAAAGCAAAAGCGGGTAAAAGTCTTGGACATCGGATCGGGCAAAGGCTACCTGACTTTCGCAATCTATGATCAGCTTGCTGAGGCAGGTCTCAATCCAAAAACCGATGGCGTCGATACAAGGCCAGAGATGGTAAATCTTTGCAACGATGCAGCCGAAGTGTGTGGCTTTAGTAACCTTGCATTTCACAACATGAAAGCAGAGGATTTTTTTGAAGGCTACTATGATGCAATCATTGCGTTGCACGCCTGTGACACGGCGACAGATGATGCACTGTTTTACGGAATTAAATCGAAATCCAAGTTGATCGTTTGCGCGCCTTGCTGCCAAAATGAGGTTTTAAAGGATCTTCAAAAAAGCGACGCCCAAAGCAGGAAATTTATTTCGCACGGGTTATTCCTGCAAAAACAAGCTGACATTATCACGGACAATAGCCGCGCGATGCTTCTCAGATCACAAGGGTATCAGGTGGACGTTATCGATTTCATCTCAACTGAGCACACACAAAAGAACACCCTTATTGCTGCGACAAGAAATAGCAAGCCTTCGCGTGAACAGGTGAAGGAATACGAAAATTACAAAAAATCTTTTGGCTTTAGTGGTATAAAATTGGAAAAGTTGATGCGGAACGAGGGGTTGTTACCTCCCGCGTGATTCATTTCAGAGATCCTTGTTCAAATTTGGCTTTGTATTTGTAAAACGTTGCTGAATGAATTCCGTGAATGCGGCATAGATCGGCTGTTTTTGAACCAGATTCCTGTTCCTTTAAAATCTCTATGATTTGTTCTTCGCTAAAGCGGGATTTACGCAGCCTCTGTCTCCAGCAACTGGCAGCACGCTCCATTTAAATGGAGGGGTTTTCGGAGCGCAGATCATTATCTGGAAGCTGGGTAGAAGACATTCGTAATTTATCGATTTTTCTAGTACACAGGCAGCCTGATACTGGTATTTACCCCTTGCCGATTCTTTGAAGCAGGTTTTCGAGAAAGATATAGTCCCATGGAAATTACTGTAAATTTTTTGGACAACCTTCGGCTTGAGGCCAAGTTCGACGATTTTACGATCACGACCGACCAGCCTATTCGCTATAAGGGTGATGGCACCGCGCCGAGTCCGTTTGATTATTTTTTAGCCTCTTCCGCGCTTTGCGCCGCGTATTTTGTAAAGTTATATTGCGTATCGCGGGATATCCCGACAGATGATATCAGGGTTTCGCAAAATAATATTATCGATCCGGACAACAGGTATAATCAAACCTTTAAAATTCAGGTCGAACTGCCCGCCGGTATATCGGAACGTGACCGGGAAGGTATTTTAAGATCAGCTGATCGCTGCACGGTAAAAAAGGTTATCCAGCAAGAACCTGAATTTATCATTGATCTTGTCGATGACTTGAATGACGTGCCCCTGCTCCAGTCGTATGAGGGCAGCGGCCATACGGTGGTTCTGGGCAAAGACCTGCCCCTGGAACAGACGATTGCCAATATGACGTCTATTCTGTCAGATATTGGCATCAAAATCGAGATTGCGTCCTGGCGGAACATTGTTCCAAATGTATGGTCGCTTCATATCCGCGATGCGGCGTCCCCGATGTGCTTTACCAACGGGAAGGGCGCGACAAGGGAAAGTGCGCTCTGTTCGGCTCTGGGCGAATACATTGAGCGGATGAGCTGTAATTTCTTTTATAATGATCATTATTTCGGTGAAGAAATCGCGAACAGGGAATTTGTCCATTACCCTAATGAAAAATGGTTCAAAGCAGGTGCTGATGATGCCTTGCCAGAGGGATTGATGGATGAAAGATGCTTGGAACTCTATAATCCGGATGGCGAACTAAGGGCATCTCATTTAATCGATACAAATTCTGGGCAAATCGAACGCGGGATCTGTGCCTTGCCCTTTACGCGCAGCTCGGATCAGAAAACGGTCTATTTCCCGTCCAACCTGATCGAAAATCTGTTTGTCAGCAACGGCATGAGTGCCGGCAATACTTTGTATGAAGCAAAGGTACAGTGCCTGTCGGAAATATTTGAGCGCGCGATCAAACGGCAAATTATCGAACAAGAAATTGTTCTTCCAGATGTACCAAAAGAAATCCTGGCAAAATATCCCCGTGTATTAGCTGGTATTGAGGAGCTGGAAAACAAGGGCTTTCCCATTGTCGTTAAAGATGCGTCTTTGGGCGGCAAGTTCCCTGTTATGTCTGTGACCTTGATGAACCCGAAAACTGGCGGCGTTTTTGCGTCCTTCGGAGCGCATCCCAGTTTTGAAGTGGCGTTGGAACGCTCCCTCACCGAGCTCTTACAGGGACGCAGTTTTGAAGGCCTGAATGATGTGCCACCCCCGACGTTCAACAGTCCTGCGGTGACTGAACCGGGGAATTTTGTTGAGCATTTTATTGATTCAACTGGGGTCATATCCTGGAAGTTTTTCAGCGCAAAACAGGATTTTGAGTTTTGTGAATGGGATTTCAGCGGCACGACGGAGGAAGAAAACGAGTGTCTGATGGAGATCCTCGCAGGTCTTGGAAAAGAGGTTTATATCGCGACCTATGACGATTTTGGCGGTACGGCCTGCAGGATACTGGTGCCTGATTATTCTGAGGTTTATCCGGTAGAGGATCTGATTTGGGACAATACCAATAAAGCCCTGATGTTCAGGGAAGACATATTAAACATCCATTCCTTATCGGATGCGCAGCTTGAAGGCCTGCTTGAGCGTTTTGAAGAGTTCGAGCTGGATCCCTATACAGTCATAGCAAATTTAATCGGGATCGAATTCGATGAAAATACCGTTTGGGGCAAGCTGGATGTTGGTGAGTTAAAGATACTGATTTACTTGGCCCTGAAACAATACGAAGAAGCGAAAGAAGCTGTAGGCGACTTCCTGAATTTTAATGAAAATACAGTGGCGCGTGTTTTGTTTTATCGAGCAATGGATGCGGTGCTTGATATTACACTGGATGATGAACTGGATATTGATGACTATGTACCAAACCTCACCAGAATGTTTGGCCCTGCAGTCATGAACGATGTGGTGGGGGCGGTGACGGGGGATGTCCAGTTCCCTGGCCTGACAAAGACGAGCATGAAGCTCGAGGGACTAGATAAACATCTGAGATTGATTGAGAGCTATAAAAAACTGCATAAGGCCCGGGAAATACAAGCCCGGAACAAATAGAGGGATGATGTGGCTGTCCCCACCAGTAAAAACATCTGATGTAGATTGTTGCCTAAATTTGCAGACTGCATTTTGAATTCTCTAAATATATTCTCTTTTACTGTTATGAAGAGATGAATTTAGTTTTGTGATCCTTGGATTACGATTGATGGTTCGCAAGGTCTTATAAAATGAACTTAAATTTTCAGGAAAAACAAATACTGTCCTGCTGTATATTTGAAACATTTGAATGCGCAGGTGAGTTCCTGCATCGGATCGAGATGACGGGGAATATGGGAAGGGTAGAGCGCATTCCGCTTTATCAGCAAACTCTGGCTTTGAATAAGTCGAAGAATTATTTTTGTATTCTTGATAACAGAAGAGGGTACGAAAACACTCTAACCCTTGATGATATGCGTTATTTCGACGATATGCTGGTTGAGGCCGGGATTGAGTTATTTTATGGGGCGACGGTTACTCTGGATGATGAGTACAAAAAGATAACCACACTGGCCAATGTTAACGTTGAAGTATCAGAGCTGGCCGGGGAACTGTTCGCGACCAGCAGTTACCAGGAAGCAGAAGATTTTATCTTTGCGCATATGCAGAAGGCATATCCATAGATTTTAAGTGTTTTGAAAAAAACTTCTTGTCGCTTCCTGGGGGAGACTTTTATCAAAGGGAGAAGGAACAGGCCACGCTTACTTCGCGGTGTTCCATTTGATCTGGAATTCAATTTCCTCTTCGCCGTCTCCACGTTCATGTTCGATGTTATAGATCGCCCGAACCGGGACATAGATACGCTCGCCCGCAATCTGAATTTCAAAGCTCTTGTTTTGTTCCAGTGAATCCGCCAGACGGCGCAACTTTGCGATGAAATCTTCCAGGGGATAGGTTTTCTCGATATCTCTTTCGGGCTTGTTTGCCATGTACGGATCCTTGTTTGGGTACTTTTGTGTGTGTCGTAAAAAGTGCAGGGGCAATCTTTACCGGATCATCTCTGTGAAGCAAGGGGGGCTGTGTTTTCCCTGTCCGATGAGAAGATCGTCTAGTGAACATTTTCCGGGGGCATGTGCCGGAGCTTGTCCGGGTTACGCATAATGTAGATATCGGTTACGTCGCCGCTCTCGCTGTAGGCAAAGGTAACTCCTGCCAGAATCTCGCTGTCTTTTTGCAGGAAAAACCCGCGCGTGCCGTTAATCTCGGCTGTGACCCAATCATAGCTGGCCCACCAGACATAGAGACGCTCCGCCAGAAAGGAAATGACATTGCCTTTGCCATGAAGTGTTTCAAGCAGAGCCTGGACCTTGCCACCGCCATCAGTACTGAGACGGATATCGTCAGAAAGCAATGTTGCCAGTTGAGTGGCTGTCCCAGTCGTGATTGCCTGTTGAAAAGCGGAAAGGAGTTTCTCCTGACGCTCGACAGGGGTGCGGCTTCTGACTTTATTCTTGTCGATCTGTCCCTTGGCGCGGGAGACAAGTTTACGGCAGGTGGCTTCCTGAAGCGCCAGCATGCTGGATATCTCGCCATAGGAAAGATCGAAGATATCGTGCAGCAGATAAGCGGCGCGTTCTTTTGGGGTCAGGCGTTCAAGCATCAGCATAAAAGCTGTGCTCAGGCTTGAGGCAAGCTGCAGTTGACTGTCAGTTTCGTGGGCTGTTTCATGGTTTGTTGTCATGTGCAGGGGCTCCGGGAGCCAGGAGCCGACATAGTCGACCCGGGCGCGGTGGGCGGAGCGAAGCAGATCGATGCTGCGACGGGTACAGGCGGTCATCAACCAGGCCGAAGGATTGTCTATTTTCTTATGAGCCACCTTCTGCTGGTAATTTTGCCATTTGATAAAGGTATCCTGTACCGCGTCTTCCGCATCGGCACGAGAACCCAGAATTCGATAAGCTAACCCCAAAAGACGGGGGCGGCAGGTTTCAAAAATATCTGTGTTGTCGTGTTGCAGCATGTCAGTCTCTCGATATTTGGACCCGGTTCCAAAGGTTGATCATGGCAATCGTTCCTGTGAGGATTCCGATTTCCTTTTCACTAAAGTGCTCTCTTAACTCTGCGCGTAATTTCCCGAGATCCGCGCTGTGATCCATGGTGGTCAGGACCTCGGTCCAGCGCAGGGCTGCGCGTTCCCTCTGGCTGAAATCATTGACCTTGTCCCAGACAATCAGGCGATCCAGCCGGGTGTTGGTCTCGCCGTCATCCCGGGCCTCTTTGGTGTGCATCTTGATACAGAAACTGCAACGGTTTATCTGGGAAGCGCGCAGCTGTACAAGATGGTGGAGTGTGCGGTCAAAGCCGTGACTGTCCATCACCGTATGTACGGATAAGAGGGACTCCAGAACATCGGGAATTTCCTGTTCGTACTTGACTGCTTGCATCGGGTTCATTTTTTTCTCCAGAGTTACAGAAATCGTGTGTCTATACACTTATGACGATCCTGCTGATACATTTGTGACGCCTTAAGAGAAAAAAATCCCAATAATCGTCAATATTGAGCAACTCCTCTGCAAGAACGTACTCGTGGCAGCGCGGTGACTGAAACGAAGTTGCCCTGTTCTCGATCAGGCAACTTGCTCACAGAAATGAACTGCCTTACAGTTCGGAGTGTCTTAAATGGTTAGGTCAGCACTTGGTTCGTCTGATCGCTTCTTTGCTGAGAAGTTCCGATCGGCCTGATTTGCCGGTCCCCTGACGTGAAGCGGGTGCACTCTGTACCAGCACGCGAAAGGTATGAGCCCATGCAACAACAAATCTCTGTTATTACTCTTGGTGTCGAGAGTTTGATCCGTTCCCGCAAGTTCTATGAAGTCGGTTTTGGCTGGAAAGCTGTCTTTGAAAATGAGGAAATCATTTTCTTTCAGATGAACGGCTTTGTTCTTGGTCTGTGGGACAAAGGCTCATTGGCAGCAGATACCGGGAGAGAGATGACTTCTGGATGTGGCGCCTATGCTGTTGCTCATAACGTCCCAGAAAAGAATGATGTGCAAGCGGTAATGGATCGTCTCGCCGAAGCCGGAGGCCAGATCATACGAGAGGCGGACACGCCACCCCAAGGCGGGTTTCGCGGATACGTTTCAGATCCGGATGGCCATTCATGGGAAATTGCCTGGAATCCGGCATGGCCGATTGATGAAGACGGTCACGTCAAGTTTGCAGTATAGAGACTGCAGGGGAACAATTCTGTATAAGGTCGTTTGCCTCTTCCGAAACGAGAACCGCAACGTGAATAAGCAAAAGGAATTGAGATGCCAGGGTTTCCGGGAAAAGAAGGATGGTGGCGTCTGCCTTCGGGGGCAAAAAATACGCTATGTGATGTTCCCGGTGTTACGGTCGGGCAGGTAACCTGCCATGAGGGAGAAATCCACAGCGGCGTGACGGCGATTTGCCCACATGGAGGAAATATCTATCGGGATAAGGTTCGGGCAGGAGTGGCTGTTCTTAACGGTTTTGGCAAGTCTGCCGGACTGGTCCAGCTTGCCGAGCTGGGGCAGATCGAGACACCAATTATTCTGACGAACACCTTTGCTGTCAGTGCCGGGATTGAAGCCCTGATCCGTCAGGCTATCTCAGAGAACCCGGATATTGGTCGGGAAACAGCCACGGTCAATCCCGTTGTGATGGAGTGCAACGATGGCTGGCTCAATGACATTCAGCAAATGCCTGTGACGACGGATATGGTGAAGATGGCCCTGCACAATACAGCCGGGGACTTTGAGCAGGGAACTGTCGGGGCCGGAGCAGGGATGAAAACCTTCGGCTTTGCCGGGGGCATCGGGTCGGCTTCGCGACAGATCATCTGTGGTGATGGAACGACCTTTACTCTTGGATGTCTGGTGCTGTCCAACTTTGGTGTCCGGGAGGATCTGCGGGTTTGCGGGGAGCAGTTCGAGCTGAACAGAACCGAGAGCGGAGGAGAAGACAAGGGCTCTATCATTCTGGTCTTTGCCACGGATGCCCCTCTTGATAGCCGTCAGCTCGGGCGCCTTTGTCGAAGGAGCGGTGCGGCGCTCGGGCGGTTGGGAAGTGTTCTGGGCAACCAGAGTGGTGATATCGCCCTGGCCTTTTCAACGGCTGCAACGCTGGATCATGATGAAAAATCTGCGGTAAAACAGCTGCCAGCTTTTAATGAAAACGATATGAATGCAGTATTTTATGCCACGGTAGAAAGTGCAGAAAATGCCATTCTTAACGGCCTGTGGCACAGCTCGACTGTTCTTGGGCGGAACGGACATAAGGCGCCTGCCTTTCGGGAAGTCTATGAGCGACGGTTATAATCTAAGCCCAATATAAAATTGGCCCGTAACAAGGTAACAAAGCCAGAGAGTTGTGCTGTTTTCCCTCTGGCTGATAAAGTAAGCCTGCTGTTCCTATCAGACAATTTGAATTTGCGCTGGGGAGGTCCCTTGACGGCGGCAATTGATAACAGAGATATTAAATGCCTGTTATGGATTGCGAGGTGAGGACAGTCATGGCTGATGATCAAGGGAGAAAATCCGGATCTCAAATGCGAAGGTCTATGGATAAACAGGACAGCATGAAAAGTGAACAGGGCTTTGCTTCTCCGCCTTGCTTGATGCACGAGCTTGACCCGACCTTTTCAGGTTTTCCTGAAAACCAAAAAGATCCAGAGCAGGAACGGGATGTAAAGCGCTGGCGAAAGGCAGAACGCGAGCAGCTGATTAAGCAGCGGTTGGCTATTCCCCCGGATATCCGGCGTCAGTCAAACAAGCAGATCACAGCTCACCTGGAAGAGGCCATCGGCGATGTTAAGGGACTGGTTATCAGCTGTTACTGGCCCTTTAAAGGAGAGCCTAATCTTCATCCCTTTATGAAAAGCCTGGCAGCGCTGGGCGGGGTCTGTGCCTTGCCTGTTGTTGTGTCCCTCGGAAAACCCTTGTTCTTCCGGGCCTGGTCGCAGGAAACACCGATGACCCGCGGTGTCTGGAATATCCCTGTCCCGCAAGAAACCGCACCGGTTGTTGTTCCTGATGTGGTTATTGCGCCCCTGATCGGTTTTGATCCCTCGGGTTATCGTTTGGGGTATGGAGGCGGGTTTTATGACCGGACACTTGCAGGCATAACCAAGCCAGTTCGGGTTATCGGGGTTGGATACCAATCTGCAGCCATTCCGACAATTTTCCCTCAATGGCACGATATTCCCATGGATAGTGTGATTACAGAGCAGGGAAGAGTGCCTTTGGTAGCAAAAAAGGAAAGGTAAGGAAGCCAGCTATAGAAATTTTTGTCTGCGGGTATTCACAAACCACATTTACATTTGTTCAGTTGGGCTGCTTGCCTGAAGGGCTTGATCCTATCCCTTAAAATAACAGAGACAGGATCAAGCCTGGTCAGAATGTGTTCTGGAGTGCCGAACGGGATTTTAAGCTATATCAATCGAACAGTTTGACAGTGACTTCGGCAATCCGGCGCCCCTGGTAGCGAGCACCATCAAGGTCAATCTGGCTGGGCTGTCGGCTTCCATCGCCTCCGGCAATGGTCGTTGCACCGTAGGGCGCGCCGCCAACGATCTCATCTTTGTTCATCTGCCCGGCATAGCCGTAATCGAGCCCCACAATTGTCAGGCCGAAATGCAGAAGGTTGGTGATCATGGAAAACAGGGTTGTTTCCTGCCCACCATGCTGCGTGGCGGTGGAAGTGAAAGCACCACCAACCTTGCCATTGAGCGCACCGCGCAGCCACAATCCGCCAGCCTGATCCAGAAAGCTTGCCATTTGTGAGGGCATACGGCCAAAGCGTGTGCCTGCACCGATGATGATGCCGTCGTAATTTTCCAGCTCGGCTACTGTGGCAATGGGGGCTTTCTGATCCAGCTTATATCCACTTTTCTGGGCGATTTCCTGGGGAACCGTTTCCGGAACTCGTTTGATGTCCACTGTGGCTCCTGCTGATCTCGCACCTTCCGCCACGGCTTCTGCCATCTGTTCAATGTGGCCATAAGTGGAATGGTATAATACAAGAATTTTTGCCATTTTAAGTGTCCTGCTTTGGGTCTGATAATGTGAGAAGAAGCGGTAGCAAATAACCGCAAGGCGGCGAGAGCTCTCTCTTTGTAAGGGAATTCATATGTCCTTGTTGGATGAGAGCTCTGCTTGATTTACTTTGTTTTGCTGTTGACGGTGTTGTAACCGGTAATCAGATTTGCGTAATCGGGGATGTGATTGGCAAAAAGAGTGCCGAGCCCTTCAACGTCATTACGCCAATCGCGGTGCAGTTCGCAGGCAACAGCGAACCAACTCATCAATTGGGCACCAGCCTGGGTCATACGATTCCAGGCTGCGTCGCGGGTTACTTCGTTGAATGTTCCCGAAGCATCTGTCACCACAAAGACATCGAAGCCTTCTTCGATTGCTGAAAGAGCTGGAAAGGCGACGCAGACTTCCGTGACAACACCGGCAATAATAAGCTGTTTTTTTCCTGTGGCTTTAATTGCCTTGATGAAGTCTTCGTTATCCCATGCGTTGATTTGGCCTGGACGCGCAATAAAGGGGGCATCAGGAAATGTCGCTTTCAGTTCAGGCAAAAGCGGGCCATTCGGGCCGTCTTCAAAGCTTGTTGTCAGGATGGTTGGGAGCTCGAAGTATTTTGCGAGATCTGCAAGGGCCAGAACATTGTTCTTGAACTTGTCCGGATCAAAGTCACGGACAAGAGAAAGCAAACCGGTCTGGTGATCAACCAAAAGTACGGCAGCATTGTTTTTATCAAGTTTTGTGTAAGATTTTGTCATTTTATCAATTCTCTGTTGTGGTTGGAGTAAATAGGTTTTGAGTGTTAAAAATTGCCAAAGCGGCCACTGTTAAAATCGTTGATTGCCTCGCGAATTTCAGCTTCGCTGTTCATGACAAAAGGGCCATAACCAACGACGGGCTCTGCTATAGGCTCTCCGGTCATGACAAGCAACGTAGAATCTCTTTCAGTACAGATGGTTACGTCGCTACCGTTGGTCGACAACCGGGCAATTTCAGCTGAAGTGACGCTTTTCCCATCGACTGTGATGGTGCCGGAAAGGACGGCAATCATCACATTGTGATCTTGGGGGAGATCCAGGGTAATATTTGCCTGTGTTTCGAGGCGGATATCCCAGAGGTTGATGGGGGTGAAGGTCTGTGCAGCTCCTTCTGTCCCCTTGAATGTCCCCGCGATTATACGTGCGCTTCCCTGTTCGAGCTCGACAACAGGAATTTGGCTGCTGACGATGGCCTGATACGCAGGGGGAGCACTTTTGTCCTTTGCGGGCAGATTGATCCAGAGTTGGACCATTTGGAAAGGCCCGCCCGATTTGGAAAAGTTCTCCGAGTGAAACTCTTCATGCAATATGCCGCTCCCGGCGGTCATCCACTGGACATCTCCCCGGCTTATGGTTCCTCCGCCACCACTGCTGTCCCTGTGGCTGACTTCCCCCTCATAGACAATTGTTACCGTTTCAAACCCGCGATGCGGATGCTGTTCCACCCCCCGTGGGCTCCGGATGTTGGGTTCAAATACATGCGGTCCGGCATAGTCAAAAAGCAGGAAGGGACTGGTGGCTTTGGTATCACCCTGATAGCTGAAAAGCGATCTGACGGGAAAGCCGTCACCAACCCAATGAGAGCCGTTACTGCGCAGTATCTGTTCAATTTTCTTCATGACATTTGTTCCATCAATAAAGGTGTTTGCTGCTATCGGGCTTGATTTCTGTCATATTTGTTCATACGTATTTTTTACAAGTACTATCATTTAGGATACTGTTGAAATGACAAAACATTCCGGCTGCCCCACGGAAACCACCCTGGCTTTGATTGCAGGGAAGTGGAAGGTCATGGTGATCTATTGGCTTCTCAAGGAGAAAAGGCGCTTTAACCAGCTTCAGCGGGATCTGACCGGGATTACTCCCAGAACGCTTGGTAAACAGTTGAAGGAGATGGAGCAGGATGGCCTGTTAAAGCGGGTTGATTATGGGGAAATTCCTCCGAAGGTGGAATATAGCCTGACTTCGCTGGGAAGGTCCTTGCAACCTATCCTGATCGCGATGGAGGAGTGGGCCCAGCTTAATATGGACAAAATTCCTGCCAGGGAAAATGCACTTTTTATTGAAGATAATCCCGAAACCAAGACATAAAAAATAACCTTCCGGCTATAAAAATTTTATCTGTTATTTTACCGCCCATACTGGTGATTTTGTATCCCGGGAAGGTCGGTCAGACAGCTTTTGGGGGGCGTCATGTTAAATATTCTGTTCGACGATCACTGTATCCGAAGAAATAATAGCTGCCGGTTTTGCCTGAAGTCACAAGAAACGAGCTAATATTTGTCTTAATACACATGGCTGCCCCGCCTTTTGTTTGGGCGTTACATGATTGACTCTTTCGCCTATGCGCTATAGGTAATCGTCTCTCTCAACTTGAAAGTATGCCCCATGAGCAAATTTGCGGAACTCGGCCTGCGCGCACCAATTTTGCGCGCTCTGGAAGAGGGTGGTTATCAGGAGATGACGCCAATCCAGAGCAAGGCTATTCCCGACGTTCTCCTGGGGAAAGACCTGATCGGTGTGGCCCAGACCGGCACGGGAAAAACGGCGGCTTTTTCGTTGCCGATTATCCAGATGCTGCTCAAGGCAGAAGGCAAGCGCAGCCCCAAGGCTGCGCGGTCTCTTATTCTGGCACCGACCCGCGAACTGGCCGTACAGATTGCCGAGAACATCCAGGCTTACGCCAAGTACCTTCACCTGCGTATTGCGCTGGTCTATGGTGGAGCTTCGGAAAAACCGCAGATCAAGTCGATGCAACAGGGCGCAGATATTCTTATTGCCACCCCCGGTCGGCTTCTGGATCTGGTTAACCAGAGCCATATCAATCTGCGGCAGGTCGAGTTTCTGGTACTTGATGAAGCGGACCGGATGCTCGATATGGGCTTTATTCGCGATATCCAGAAAATTGTGGCCTATCTGCCGAGTGACCGTCAGACGATCCTCTTTTCAGCGACCATGCCGAAATCTGTCGAAAAACTCGCGAATAGTATTCTGAACAACCCGACCCGGATCGAAGTAGCTCCTGCCTCAACCACAGCGGAAAAGGTCGAACAGCATGTACTGATGGTGCCAAAATCCCGCAAGCGGGATCTTCTGGCGCATGTGCTGCAAAATCAGGACATCAAAAGGGTTCTGGTTTTCACCCGGACCAAACATGGCGCGAACAAGGTCTCTGAATACCTCGGGAAACTGGGCGTTACTTCCGGTGCCATTCACGGGAACAAATCCCAGAATGCCCGTCAGAAAGCCCTGAATGATTTTCGTTCAGGTGATATTCGGGCGCTGGTTGCGACCGATGTCGCTGCGCGGGGCATTGACGTTGATGGTGTGACCCACGTGATCAACTTTGAGCTGCCAAACGAGCCTGAAAGTTATGTCCACCGGATTGGCCGAACGGCACGGGCCGGAGCAACCGGTGTTTCACTTTCTTTCTGTGATCACGAAGAGCGCGGGTACCTGAAGGATATCGAAAAAACCATTCGACAGAGCGTACCTTTGATGGAAGATCATCCCTATCACCTTGAGGGGATTGATTCCCGCTTTGATACGGGGCCGAAGGAAGAGAAGAACCGGGGGCGCCGTCCGGGCGGCGGAGGTCGGCGGGCTTCCAGTACTTCAAAGGCAAACCGACATATCAACCAGCCTAAACCTCACGGGGCACCAGGTGGCGCGCAGCGTAAGGGGCGTCCCGGAAACAGAAAACCCAAAACAGCATCGACAACTGGCCAGTAAGTACCAGTAAGAGACGATAGAAAACCGGGAGCGGGATATTGACAATCCTGTTCGGGTTTTAGGGTGTCAGGCGGAATTCATTGTAAAAAGAGCTGCAGTTCATGCGGCTCTTTTTTTGAGAACATTGCATAGGTTAAGGAGAGCACAGACGGATATAGCGTTGTTTAGAAAGTTTTTTTGCTATGTCCTGAGTGTTAATCGTATTTTTGCCTTTGTGCGGTTAGCCTTGATGAGTGAGGGAAAGTGGCAATGATTTTCCCTGCAGGTTAGTCGGGACACAAAAGAAGCGGGGAACGGGATGGCTGAGATCGTATCGTTGTTGGCAGCGTCTGTTTTGGCAGTCTTGCTGTTCAGTCGGTTGGGTCTTGGTTCTGTTCTCGGCTATTTGGCGGCGGGTGCTGTGATTGGCCCCAGCGGTCTGGCGCTGGTGACGGATGCAGACAACATGCGCCATATCGGCGAGTTCGGTGTTGTCTTCCTGTTATTTTTGATCGGCCTGGAAATCAAACCGCAGCGACTTTGGGTCATGCGCCGACTGGTCTTTGGTCTTGGTGGGCTGCAAGTTGCTCTCTCGGGGCTGCTTATTGCGGGCCTGATCTATCTCATCCTCGGTTTAGAAGCGCAAACAGCTCTGATAATAGGCTTTGGGCTGGCGCTTTCCTCGACGGCTTTTGGTGTGCAAATTCTGACAGAGAAGCAACAGACCACCAGTAACTGGGGCAGGATCAGTTTTTCTGTTTTGCTGTTTCAGGATCTGGCAGTGGTCCCGCTTTTGATTCTTTTACCCCTACTTGCCCTTGGTGAAATGCAGTTTTCCGTCTCGATGGGATTTGCGGTTTTACAGGCAGTGGGAATTTTTATCTCGGTTCTGGTTGTCGGGCGCTATGCGATCAGTCCCTTGCTCAATGCCATTGCCTACAGCAAAAGCGGAGATGCCTTCGTTGCAACGGCTCTTTTGCTGGTGCTGGGTTTCGCCTGGGCGATGGAACTTATTGGTCTGTCGATGGCGATGGGAGCTTTTATTGCAGGGGTTTTGTTATCTGAATCCGAATACAAACACCAGATCGAAGCCGATGTCATGCCGTTTCGCGGGCTGTTGCTTGGCCTGTTTTTCATGAGTGTCGGCATGACTTTTGTGCCGATTTCGTTCTGGAACAATTTGGAAATTGTTGTGCTGGGGGCCGTGATACTGGTCTGTGCCAAGGCTGCGGTACTGATCGGTCTTGCCCGGTTTTGGAAGGTGCCTCTCTCCATTGCAGTAAAGTGCGGCTTCCTTCTGTCCCAGGCGGGTGAATTCGGTTTTGTTCTGTTTTCTCTGGCACAAAATCTCGATCTTTTGCCGACCGGTATGATGGAGACCCTGATTTCCATTATTGTCCTGAGTATGATCCTGACCCCTGTCATGGTAATGGTTGCTGAAAGACTGGCCCGATGGTTGAAGTCTGCGGCATCGTTTGCGATGGAGACCTCGGAACCGATCCCTGAAAGACCCGTAATCATTGCCGGATTTGGCCGGGTAGGAGAAGTTATTGCCGGAATGTTGCGTGCTGTGGATGTCGCCTGTGTCGCGATTGATATGGATGCTGCAAAGGTTGCCAGAGGACGGGAACTCGGACACAGCATTGTCTTTGGCGATGCCAGCCGCCCCGAGATCCTGCGAGCGATCGGAGCAGCTCGGGCGCGTCTGATGGTCGTGACACTGGATGACCACCATATGGCCGAAGGTGTTGTCCGGACAATGCAACGGCTCTATCCAGAGGTCCCGGTTCATGTCCGTGCCCGTGACTGGGGCAGTGCCGACCATTTTACCGCACTGGGGGCATCGCATGCCATTCCGGAAACGGTAGAAGCCAGTTTACGACTGGGGGCTGCTGCCTTGAAAGCGGCAGGTGTCGGGGAAGAGGAACGCCGAACATTATTTGAAGATCTGAGGGAAGAAGACTATGCAAAGTTGCGGGAACATCACAAAGCCTGATGTTCTGCTTGAGTGTGGTTCAAACTGATCTTGCAAATAACGATATTATGGCTTTTCCCATTTGACGCCATATTTTTCGGCAATCCAGCTGTAGCGCTCATCCCTGAAAAGGGAGAAGAGAATTTCCTCCAGTTTTGCGGCAGAGATAGGGCCTTTTCGGCGGGCAATACCGACAAAACTGTATCTCTGATCGTAGTGTTCCGAAATGAGCAAAACAGAGCGCATGTCCTGATGGGATTGAAAGTAATACTCGAGAAAGCTTTCTGTCATGACGCCGATTTCAACCCTTTTGGAGAGGACCATCTTCAGGATCTGCATCTGGCGGGTAACCAGGGAGATATTAAATTTTTGATCCAGCGCTGCCGGATCGGTTTCGTAATTTGTAAACTTGTAATGGTAGCCGAGAATGGCACCGATCTTTTTACCGGTGAGATCTTCGAAATACGCTGGGGTAATGTCTGAGCCAGCAAGGGTTATATAGCGTTCTCCACCCTGGAGATACTGCCTGGTTGCCTCGACCTGAGTGCTGTCCCACCCCCATTCCAGATGGTCAAAAAGGGAAACATCGTAATCACCCTTTTGAAACATCAGATGTCGCCTGCGGGCGCTGGTTTCCACAGTCGAGAAGTGATAGCCGGATTGTATATCGTTCATGGCGGTAATCAGATCGATACCGAGACCACTATGGGGAATACCGTCGTTGACAACATAAAAGGGCGGGAAGTGGGTAATGCCTATCTGGACTTTTACAGGCTCGGCTGTGACGCGCGTTATCGAAAAAACTACAAAGACAAAAACTGCCAAACTTGTAAAAAGTTTACAAAAATCCCCAAGCCAAGGTGACGAAGGGCTGGCTTTCTCTGTGGTCAGCATCCGCAATATTTAAGAATATCCTGTCTTGGCTTTGTCCGGGATAAGCGGAGCGGGGGTGTCATTAAAGGGTATTCTACAAGAAAAAATGCAAAATATCTTGATAATAGTTTCAGCCATAGCGAGCAAGTCGGCAAAACCAGAGGCCAGAGACAGCGAAGCCAGGGATTGTGTTTTGTATCAATAGTTCACCAGACTTTTCGGGCTGTGTTCACGGCTTCAAGACGGGATCATTATACACTGTGGTCCTAATAATATTTCCATGATGAAGTTCAAAGTAATGTTTATTGAGTATTTAGTTCGAAAAATAGCAATAATTGACAGCCTTCTCGAATCGTGTAAGCTCTGGGCAGAAATTTAAACAACTGAATTTGCGATTTTAATCGTAATGGCAATGAAGCCTCGACGATCTGTAGGGAGAAATTCCGATACAGATTGCGGGGCTTTTTTCGTTTTTGGAGTGTTGTAATGTCGCGGAAAATTCCTGTTGGGTTGCTTTACTCCACGACCGGAGCCTATAGCCTGCTTGGTCAGGAATGTCTGGATGGTGCTTTATTGGCTCTGGATGAAATTAACAGGAGTGCGGATTACGATTTCCAGCTGGTGCCCCAAATTGAAAATCCAGGTGCAAATATCAATGAATATCAACGTCTGACGGAAAAGATGACACGGGTAGATGGCTGTCGTCAGATCATCGGAACGCTTACATCCATCAGTCGGAAAGAAATCATTCCGATACTTGAAAAAAATGACGCCCTGCTTTGGTATGTGGCGCCGTATGAGGGGTTCGAGTGTTGCGAAAATGTAATCTATACAGGGGCCTGTCCCAATCAGCATATCGTTCCCCTGTTTGAGCACATCATCCCGAGATTTGGCAAGAACGCCTACCTCTGCGGGACCAATTATGTCTGGGGATGGGAAGTAAACCGGATTGCCCGTGAGCTTGTCCAGGCGTGTGGTGGCCAGGTAACGGGCGAGAATTACCTGCCGTTTCATTCCAGGGATGTCGAACGGATGATTGAGACCGTTCGGGAAACCAGACCAAACTTTATCCTGAATAACCTGATAGATGATTCAAGTTATGCACTTTTCCGCGCCTATTATTCTGCAGGGAAAACGGACAGCTTCTTTCACCCTGAAAACTGTCCGATTGTCAGTTGTAATCTGACCGAGTGTGAATTGTCTCGGATTGGCCATGACGCGGCCCAGGGCCATTTAAGTATTTCTCCCTATTTTGAAAAGATTGCCACTGCTGAAAATAGTCTGTTCCTGGATGAGTTGTCTCGGAAAGAACCAAAACGTCATTCCGTTTCAGCCTTTTTTATCAACGGCTATGCGACAACCTATTATTTGGCCAAGGCAATCAAATCCTGTGGATCTGACGACATCGATGCTGTGAAGCAGAGTGTTCTGGGGCGTAAATTTAATACCCCGCTCGGGCAGACAGAAATCAATGAAAAAACCCATCACACTGCCCTGCCCAGCTATATCGGACAGATAAATTCCACAGGTAAATTTGATATCGTCTCTGCTGCTGCAGAAGCAAAGATTGCAGACCCCTATCTGGTGAAATTTGATACGGCCGCTTTTGCAAAACAGATATCGGGCCAACTTGATCCCTTGTCGGGATCTCACCTGAAGGTGATCAAATGAAAACCTTCCGGACACCGAATTTTCTGGGACAGAAGGCCCTGATTTTGCACAGAGGTGATGAGAATATTCGCCGGCTTCAGCGCCAGCTGGATCGTCTGGGGATCAGCAGTACCGTTAGCTGGCCTGATTATGATCTGAAAAACACTACTGCTGATCTGGTGTTATTTGATGGCGATAATGCCTATGACGATCTGTTCCCCTGGACAAAAGGACTGCCCCCGGTCCCTCTGATCGCCCTGATTTCCAGCGAGGCACCGGGAAGACTTGAATGGATGCTCTCCCAATCAATTTCAGCACATCTTGTCAAGCCGGTACAGTCGAGCGGACTGTTCAGCACGCTGGTCATTGCCTATGCGAATTTTGAACGCAGCAAAGAGCTGGAGCAACAAATTGGGGAGTTGGAAAGCAGGATTTCCCGTCGCCCGGTAATTTTTAAAGCGCTTCTGCTGGTCATGGAGCACGGGGAAGTGGATGAAGAAGCTGCTTATGGAATAATCCGGACAGCGGCGATGAACAGCAGGGTTTCTATTGAAGATTTTTGTCAGACGGTGAACCGTCAGGTTGCCCTGTCCCTGATTGAAAAACATCTCTCGGGCAAGGGGGCAGCATCATGAGAGTGTTAAAGGCACTGCTTCGACGCAAACTTGGTGCATTTGGTTTACTGGTGATCTTCATGACAGTCGCCGTTGCCTTTCTTGCCCCCTTGATTGCGCCCTATCCGCCGGATCTTCAGCTTTTTGAAGGGTTGACACTGGAGGGCGCACCATTGCCCCCGAACAGCCAGTTCTGGTTGGGAACCGATCTTCTGGGGCGGGATCTCTTTTCCAGGCTTATATACGGGGCTCAGACCTCGTTGATTATCGGGGTAGTTGCCAATGGAGCTGCTATTCTGATCGGCAGCCTTGTCGGGATTGTTGCCGGATTTTACCGGGGGATTGTCGGCTCGATCCTGATGCGCTTTACCGATCTGATGATGGCTTTTCCGGCCCTTTTGCTTGCCATTGTTCTGGCCGCGATCTTTAAGCCGAGTCTATGGATTGTGGCATTGGTTATTGCCATGGTGAACTGGGTGCAGGTCGCACGGGTGATCTATTCCGAGACGGTTTCTCTGGCTGAGCGAGATTTTATCGCCGCGGAACGCACACTGGGGGCATCACCGCTTCGTATCTTGCTCAAGCATATCGCGCCGCATCTGATCTATTCGACCATTGTTTTTGGCACACTCGGAATTTCAACCACGGTGTTGCTGGAGGCAACCTTGAGTTTTCTCGGTATCGGCGTGCAACCGCCAACCCCGAGCTGGGGCAATATCATCTTTGAAAACCAGACCTACTTTGCCAGTGCTCCCTGGCTGGTTTTCCTTCCCGGGTTTGCTATCGTTTCTCTGGCGCTGGGCTTCAATCTTGTTGGTGATGCCATGCGGGAAATCCTCGATCCGACCATGAAGGGGAAACACTGATGGCGACCTATATTCTCCGACGCCTGATGGAAGCCGTTTTCATCCTGATCGGGATCACGATGATTACCTATGCCCTGCTGTACCTGATCCCGGCTGACCCGGTTCGGCAAATTGCCGGGCGGAGCGCAACGCCTGAAACAGTCGAGAATATCCGACAACAGCTGGGCCTTGATCTGCCCTTTTACGAACAGTACTGGCGCTATGTCTCGGCCTTGTTTCAAGGGGACCTCGGACGTTCCTATCTACAGAAAACCGAAGTATCAGAATTGATTGCCTCCCGTCTTCCCGCCAGCCTCTTGCTGATGGTTGCGGCCATATCCCTTGAATTGCTGATGGGTTTGGTGATGGGGACAATTTCTGCTGTCCGGCGCAACAGTGCAGTTGACAACTCATTGATGGTGATCTCGTTCGTCGGGGTCTCGGCACCGCAATTCGTTGTCGGTATTATTTTTCTCTACATCTTTGCGGTGAAGCTGAACTGGTTTCCAATTGGAGGTTATGGAACCTTTCATCACCTTGTCTTGCCCGCCCTGACGCTGGGATTTATGGGCGCGGGTTGGTACTCGCGGATGATGCGGTCTTCCATGTTGAATGTCCTGGGGCAGGATTTTGTCCGGACCGCCCGGGCCAAGGGGCTGGGGAAAGCGCGCGTGATTGTACGCCATGCTGTCCCCAATGCCCTGCTGCCGATTATCGCTATGATCGGCATTGATATCGGCATTTTTATGAGCGGCATTGTTGTCGTGGAATCTGTATTCGGCTGGCCGGGAATTGGTCAGTTGGCGTGGCAGGCAATTCAACGGGTGGATATTCCCATTATCATGGGAGTGACACTGGTGGCGGCCTGTTCAATCGTTCTGGGGAATCTTCTGGCAGATATTATTGCGCCGTTTGTTGATCCCAGAATCAAGCTGAAGTGAAGAGGAACATGGGTTTTCTCATTCACCTAACAGCATTTCGTTAATCAGGGAGCAGGAAATGGATAATAAAAAGATACTCGGAGGACTGGCTGCTGCAGCAATGGCTGTGTCTGTCGCAACCTCTTCAAGTGCTGAGCCAACAAATGGCGGCTCAATGATTGTTACCTATAAAGATGATGTGTCTACGCTGGACCCGGCAATTGGTTACGACTGGCAAAACTGGTCAATGATCAAAAGCCTTTTTGATTCCTTGCTGGATTATAAACCCGGCACAACTGTTTTGACCAACGATCTGGCTGAAAGCTACAGCATCTCTGAAGACGGTCTGACCTATACCTTTGTCTTGCGTGAAGGCGTCAAGTTCCACAACGGCCGGGTCATGACAGCTGCGGATGTGAAGTACTCACTTGATCGGGTGACAAATCCGAAAACCCAGAGCCCGGGTGCAGGTTTCTTTGCTTCGGTTAAAGGCTTTGATGAAGCTTCCGGCGGCAGTGGCGAGCTTTCAGGTGTAACTGTGGTGGATGACCGGACGGTTGCCATTGAGCTCTCCCGCCCGGATGCGACCTTCCTGCATGTTATGGCGATTAACTTTTCCTCTGTCGTGCCACAGGAAGCTGTTGAGCAGTGGGGCGAAGACTTTGGCAAACATCCGGTTGGTACGGGTGCCTTTTCTCTCGCTGAATGGTCTCTGGGGCAACGACTGGTCTTTGCCAAAAATCCTGACTATTACCAGGCGGGCCTCCCGCATCTGGACGAGATTGTTTTTGAAGTCGGTCAGGAACCCGTTGTCGCGCTTTTGCGGTTGCAGAATGGTGAAGTGGACGTCGCCGGAGACGGCATTCCTCCGGCAAAATTCCTGGAAGTGAAAAATGACCCAGAATATGCCAATGCAATTGTTGAGGGCAGTCAACTGCACACCGGGTACATTTCGTTGAATGTGAAAATGAAACCCTTTGATAATTTGGCGGTACGCAAAGCCGTTAACATGGCGATCAACAAAGACCGTATTGTGCGGATGATTAATGGTCGTGCAGTGCCTGCAAATCAGCCATTGCCTCCTCTGATGCCGGGCTATGATCCTGACTACAAAGGTTTTGCATTCGATCCGGAAGCCGCCAAGAAAATGCTGGCAGAAGCTGGTTATGGGGAAGGGTTCGAGACGGAATTGTATGTCGCCAACACCGATCCTCAGCCGCGCATTGCGCAGGCAATCCAGCAGGATCTGGCTGCAATCGGTATCAAGGCTGAGATCAAGTCCCTGGCACAAGCAAATGTGATTGCCGCTGGTGGCGAGGAGGATCAGGCTCCCATGATCTGGTCAGGCGGGATGGCGTGGATTGCCGATTTCCCGGACCCCTCAAATTTTTATGGGCCTATCCTGGGCTGTGGCGGGGCAGTTCCGGGTGGCTGGAACTGGTCCTGGTACTGTAACGAGGAAATCGACGCGCGGGCAGTCAAGGCAGATGCCATGACCAACCCGGCCGATGCCGCCGAACGGGAAGCCATGTGGCGCAAGATCTTTACTGATATTCAGGATGAAGCTCCCTGGGTGCCGATCTTTAATGAGCAGCGTTTTACCATTCGGTCGGACCGTCTGGACGGACCGGACGGGATCTTTGTCGATCCTGTTCACATCCCGGTCCATTACGACACTGTTTATCTCAAGGGTGGGCAATAATATGTGTAAGGCCTGTGATTATACCATTCACGGGGCACAGCATCACTTCGGGTGGGATCATTCGATCCCGCCCGTTGCGACGGTCGCTCCGGGCAGCACAATCGAGTTCGTGTGTCAGGATTCATCTGCAGGGCAATTGTCCTCAAGCTCGACTGTCGAAGACATCGTCAGTCTGGATTTTGGTAAAATCAATCCGGTGAATGGCCCTGTTTTTGTCGAAGGGGCCGAACCCGGCGATGTGATCAAGGTTTCGATTGAAGAGTTCAAGCCTTCAGGGTTTGGCTGGACCGCAAATATACCGGGTTTCGGGTTGCTCGCCGATCAGTTCACTGATCCGGCTCTGCATATCTGGAGTTACGATAAAAACACGCTGGCGCCTGCGGCTTTTGGACCGGGCGGCAGGGTGCCGCTGAAACCTTTTGCCGGTACCATTGGGCTGGCTCTTGCTGAACCCGGTCTCCATTCTGTTGTTCCTCCAAGACGTGTCGGGGGCAATCTGGATATTCGGGATCTTGCTGCTGGAACGCAATTGTATCTGCCTGTTGAGGTTGCTGGCGGCCTGTTCTCTATCGGGGATACCCACGCTGCACAGGGTGATGGAGAGGTTTGTGGGACGGCAATTGAAAGCCCGATGAATGCGGTTGTTACGCTTGATCTGATCAAAAACGAGAAGCTGGAGACGCCGCGCTTCACCACCCCAGGTCCGGTAACCCGGCATCTGGACGGCAAGGGCTACGAAGCAACCACCGGAATTGGCAACGACTTGATGGAGGGGGCCAGAGGTGCGGTCAGCCGGATGGTCGATCTCTTGAGCGCCCGCTATAACATGACACCTGTTGAAGCCTATATGCTTTGCTCAGCCTGTGGAGATCTGCGTATCAGCGAGATCGTTGATCAGCCCAACTGGATTGTCTCTTTCTATTTCCCAAGACTGGTTTTGGAATAACGTGACCTATCAACAAAATCATCACCCGGTGCTTGAGGTTCGTAATCTGATTACCCGGGTTGCGACCCCAGCAGGGGCAAAGACAGTACTGGATAATGTATCTTTTACGCTTCAGGCGGAAGAGACACTTTGCCTGGCGGGTGAATCTGGTTCCGGAAAATCGGTCACGGCTCTTTCAATCATGGGCCTGTTACCACCTTCAGCAAGGACAACCCAAGGCGAAATTTTACTGGAAGGTCGTAATCTGCTGGATTTGTCTGATCGACAGATGCAAAAAATCCGTGGTGGTGACATTGCCATGATTTTTCAGGAGCCGATGACTTCGCTGAACCCGGTTATGACCATCGGACGACAACTGAAAGAAGCGATCAGTATTCATCAGGATGTCTATGGCAAGGAGGCGGATGCCAAGGCCTTGAGGGCGCTGGATGCTGTCCGAATTTCCGAAAGCAAACGCCGGATGGTGCAGTATCCCCACGAACTGTCTGGCGGAATGCGCCAACGGGTGATGATCGCCATGGCTCTATCCTGTAATCCGAAGGTTCTCATTGCGGATGAACCCACAACGGCACTGGATGTGACGATACAGGCGCAAATCCTGACGCTGATGAATGAGCTGAAGAAGGACTTCCAGACCTCGATCATTCTGATCACCCACGATATGGGGGTTGTTGCCGAAATGGCTGATCGGGTGGCGGTGATGAACAGCGGGCGGATTATCGAGGCGCAGGAAGTTAAAAAGCTGTTTCAGGCACCATCCGAAGCCTATACCCGTGCGCTGCTCAAGGCGATCCCCAGGCTCGGGAGTATGAAAGACACGCCGTCTGAGGCCAAACAGCTGACACCGGAGGGGAAACCACAGACCCCGGTGTTGGAAGTACGGGATTTGACCGTGCGTTTTGACATCAATGGAGGACTGCTTAACCGGCCTGTTAGCAGGGTCCATGCGGTGGAAAAACTATCCTTTGATCTCTTTCCGGGGGAGACTCTGGCGCTGGTCGGGGAAAGTGGCTGTGGAAAGTCAACAATTGGCAAGTCGCTGGTCAGTCTTATTTCGGCAAAGGGGACGATCAAGATCGACGGACAGGAGGTTACAGGCCTTTCCGCCCAGGAGCTTTTGCCGGTTCGACGCAAGATCCAGATGGTATTTCAGGATCCTTATGCGGCACTGGATCCCAGAATGACAGTCGGGGATCTGGTCGGAGAGCCCCTGGTTATTCACAAGCTTGCTCATGGTCGTGAACTGATTGACCGTGTGGAGAATCTCTTTAACCGGGTCGGTCTTCCCGCGGATGCTATGGCACGACACCCTCATGAGTTTTCAGGGGGGCAACGGCAGAGGATTTGCATTGCCCGGGCACTGAGCCTTAGCCCCAAGATTATTGTCGCGGATGAATCCGTTTCGGCTCTGGACGTGTCAGTACAGGCGCAGGTGCTTGATCTCTTGCAAGAACTGCAACAAGAACTGGGCCTCTCCTATCTGTTCATTTCTCACGACATGGCTGTGGTGGAACAGGTCTGCCATCGGGTGGCTGTGATGTTGCTGGGCGAGATTGTTGAGTGTGGGCCAAGAGACATTGTCTTTTCCAACCCGCAACACCCCTACACAAAGCAGCTTCTGGATGCGGTGCCTATTGCTGATCCTACAGTTCGCCGCAAAGAACGCTTCTTGCCGCAAGGCGAAGTTCCAAGCCCGGTCCGGTCCCTTGATTACAAGCCCGAGATCAGGTCTTTCAACAATCTGGGGCAGGGGCATTTCGTGCGGGAGTATGCCTGACCTTCAGGGAAAAACGTACTAAACAGTTAATCGGAAAAAGAAACATTGCCGCGGTTTTTTTTGATTGCACCGCGCTGTTTCTTTTTGTCTGTCCGTTTGGTTTTTGCTGATCTGCTCGGTTTGGTCGGGCGGCGGCTTTTTTGCTGGATTGTGGCCTTCTGGATCAGCGCAACAAGCCTTTCCTGGGCATCCTGACGGTTGCGATCCTGGCTGCGATGGCTGTTGGCGGTGATAATGATCTCGCCATCCCCAGTCATCAGATGGCTGGCAAGGTTTCTGAGGCGGTTGAAGACAAAGCTGGAAATGGCAGGGCTGGTTTTTGCGTTGAAGCGCAGCTGGACGGCAGTTGAAACCTTGTTCACATTCTGCCCGCCCGAACCTGAGGCCCGAATAAAGCTTTCGCTTAACTCGTCGGGATGGAGCTGAATTTGTTCAGTTATCCTGATCATGGTTGCTCGGGGAAGAGAGTTATATCATCGCCGCTTTGCCAAAGAGGGTATTTTTTCAGAATAGTCAAAAAGAGCCCTGAATTGACAAAGTTGTTGAGCCAGTCCTGTAAGGCAGGATAACCCGATTGTGAAAACCAGTCCGGGTCAACCTTGGAGAACTGTCGGATAAAAGGGGCAATAGCCATGTCGGCCAGTGATGCCTTGTTGCCGAAAAGATGTCCGGAGGGCTTTAGTCTGGTTTCAAGGCGGGTGAGAAAAAGCTCAGCGCTTTCGCGGTGGAACAAGGGATCTGTGTTGTCATAGCGGTTTGGATATTTGTAACGGTCCAGATGTGGCTTGAAGTCAGCTTCACAGTTGCTGATCAACTCGAGCATTTCTTCAAGGCTTCCTGTCTCGGGGGACAACCATTCCTGCGGGTCATGCTGTTTGAGTGCCCAGAGCATGATGTCGAGGCTTTCCTCAAGCACTTTTCCATCCGGAAGAACAAGAACCGGGACCGTGCCTTTGGGAGAAGCGGCCAGCATGCTTTCTGGCTTGCTGCGCAAGATGATTTCCCGCAACTCGCACTGTTGCCTGCTGCTCTGGATGCCCAGTCGTGCTCTCATGGCATAGGGGCACCTTCTGAAACTGTAGAGAACCGGAAGGTCTGTTTTCAACGTTGTTATCATTTGCTCATATTTTATTAAGAACAACACCAGAGCTTATCTGATGAGGGGGTATTTGATGATCTCAATTTAAGACCAAAGAGGAACCGGAGTGCAAAGAGAAAAGGCCGCCAACCTGGCGACCTTTTCTCTTTGTTTATTGGAAAACCTTCGACCAGCAGGGCAGGAGGAGGTTTAGGCAGCCTGACGCTTGCCAAAACGCTTCTGACCATTTCCATTGGTGTTCTGGGCTGAACGTGGCTTGTAGCTGCGTCCGCGACCTGCATCGTCGCCACGGCCTGCGCCATCACGTCCACCACGGCCATTGCCACCACCGGATTTAAACGGACGTCCGCCGCGACGGTTGGCAGGTTTCTGACTCGCAGCATCGCGCGCGCTGATTTCCACGTGGAAAGGATGGTCTTTTACGACGGTGATGTCCTGACGAATAACCCGTTCAATCCGTTTCAATGTACCGATTTCTTTTGGAGAACAGAAAGAATAGGCTTCACCTGTTGCTTCTGCACGGCCGGTACGGCCAATACGGTGCACATAGTTTTCAGGATCTGTCGGCAGATCGATGTTCACAACGATCTTAATGCCAGGAACGTCGATCCCGCGTGCGGCAACATCGGTTGCAACCAGAACATCAATATCACCACGGCGGAACTTGTTCAGCACCTTGGTACGAATACGCTGCTGCTTGTCACCATGGATTGCATCAACCCGGCGGCCATCATCCCGCAGGGCATCAGACCAGCGGTCTGCTTCGGCTTTGGTCTGCATGAAGACCAGAACGCGTTCACCAGGATTGTTGTCGAGGATGTGGTTGAGCAGAGCCTGTTTCTGACCGCCGTGCACATAGAAAGCACGCTGGGCAATATTGGCAGACGTGGTTGACTGTGGTGCAGTCTCGATGCGAACGGGATCATTCAGCAAAGAGGCAACCAGACGGTCAACAGCTTTTGGCATTGTTGCCGAGAAAAGCACGGTCTGGTGTGGTTTTGGCAGGCTGTTGGCAATCTCGGTAACTTCATCAGAGAAACCGAGGTCGAGCATACGGTCAGCTTCGTCAAGGATCAGCGTGGTGGTATTGTCCAGTTTGACAGATCCACGGTTTATGTGATCGACCAGACGGCCAGGTGTTGCCACCAGAATGTGAACGCCACGATTGAGATCGCGGAACTGCGGGAACATTGGTGCGCCGCCGGTTACTGTGGTGTAACGGATCGGCAGGAATTTTGTGAAAAGGCGCAGAACCTGGCCAATTTGCTGGGCGATCTCACGCGTTGGAGCGAGGATCAATGCCTGTGGGTGGTTCGGTTCGAAGCGTTTGTTCTCTTCGGTCAGACGCTGGAGCAGCGGCAGAACGAAAGCAGCGGTTTTACCCCCACCAGTCTGTGACAGACCGATAACATCTTTACCATTGAGCAGGGCTGGAATGGCCTGTTCCTGGATTGCTGTTGGTGTGGTGAAACCCTGTGCGTCGATCGCGCGCTGAAGCGGCTCAATAAGATTGAGCTCGGAAAACTGAGTCATGCTGGATAAATCCTTTGAAAGCATGGTGAAGGCTATACCTGGATCAATCTAGCTCTTCGCCGCACTCTCGGAGATATCTGTGTACACACAAGAACAAGCGCCATCGATCAAGGCGGAGTTGATATGCAACTCCATTATCAGAGCGGGTATTCATGAAGTGTCCTTCATCCCCTCCCGCAAGGTGACGCAGCAATATAGGAATGCCCCCTGTGGGTCAAGCCCAAGCGAGGGAATTCTTTTGCATGGCGCCTATGCGTTTGGAAGGGTACTCGCTTTTTATTGCGGAAAACAATCAGGGACTTATCTATCTGATTCAGACGGATTTTTATGAAGTAAGTTTATGGGGTGATTGATTAAATTTTGATTTTTGGGAAGGGGGTTGGCGCATGGTATCCTGTCGGGATTTCCCGATCTTCACTCCCAGACAGGGAAACGCCCTTCGGTGGCGAGTTCGCTCATCTGCTGTTCAAGATCCTGGATGAAGCTTTCTGTTTCACCGGACCAATATCGGGGGGCGCCGACAAAAGCATCACAAAAAAAGGGAACAAAAACAGCTTCTCCTCGCGGCAGAGCTTTCCCCAGACCGTGCAAGAACAGGGGAGAGATCGGGACAGCAGGAAATTTTTTACTGATCAAGGCGACCCCCTTTTTAAACCGGGTCAGCTCTTCCGGGTTGCCGCGGGAACCCTCGGGGAAAATGATCAGGATCTCTCCACGTTGCAAAGCGTCAAAGCTTGAGGCCAACGGGTTTCCGCCGCGTGTCGCCCGTTGAACCGGGATAATGCCGATGATGTTAAGAGCGAACCAGGCGAGCAGTGGATTTTTGAGAAAATAGTCGGCTGCGGCGACCGGCCTTACTTTGGGCAGGAGCTTGAGAGGGAAGAGAGACAGGATCACCAGAGTGTCGAGGTGAGAGTTGTGATTGGCAACAATCACGGCTGGTCCTTGCACAGGAAGAAGTTCCCGACGCCGGATATTCAGCCCCATGGCCAGCAGGACCAGAGGCCTGACGATGAGGAGAATAAACAAGGCACGGAGCAGCTGGTTGATCATGTCAGTAATAAAAGTATCTGATGTAGTGGAAGAAGACCGGTGCCGTATAGGTCAGGCTGTCAAGCCGATCCAGAAGGCCGCCGTGTCCGGGAATGGTGCTGCCGGTATCCTTGACCCCGAGGTCCCGTTTGATCGCAGAGATTGTGACGTCACCAATAAAACCGGCCAGAGCAATAATAGCCCCCCCGATACCCGCCATCATCAACGACATGGGAGAAAGCAGCGGGCCGAGGACAAGCGCCAGCAAGGAAGTCGACAACATTCCCCCCAGAAAACCGGCCCAGGTTTTGCCGGGACTGACCTTGGGGATGATCTTGGGACCGCCGATCATCTTGCCCCAGACATATTGGGCAACGTCGTTGAACTGGGTCAATACCATCAGCAGGAACAGCAGTCCTGCCCCCGATTTGTCAAACTGCCGGATCGCAGTCGCCGGAGCGAGTTCAACAAGGGCGCTTTCGGGCAAGACCAGAAGATAGGCCGCGTGGGACAGGGCAAAGACAGTCATCATCAACCCCCAGCTCAGGGTGCCAATTGCCCGGAGGAAACCCTGGGTTTCACCAAGCAAGACCATCCGGAAGGGAAGAAAGAGAAAGACCCAGACAGGGATGAAGATGATGAACATGCCGTACCAGCCAGCATAGACCCAATAAAACTGGATCGGAATGGCAAGATAAGCCCAAAAAAGAACCCGGTGATCTGCCCGGCGTGTCGGAATCATCGAGAGATATTCTTTAAGCGCGAGAAAGGAAAGTAGTGCCAGGAAAATAACAGAGAGCGTCCGATTGATGGCAATGGCAAAGGTGAAGATCCCGGCCATGTACCACCAGGATTTTACCCGGAGCCAGAGCTCCTTGTGCACTTCGTCAGCTTTGCCCCGGCGCATCAGGGCGACCAGGAGCGTGGAAAAAGTCAGAAGCCCAAAAACACTGGCGATGACATAGACAAGGTTTTCCGGGATGGGCAGATCTTGCAGGGAGATCATGAACGGGTGCTTTCGCCAGCTTCGCGCAGGGCTTTCTGCGCACGGTTAAGAAGTGTGTAACAAGAAAGTACGATCAGGATTGCCAGATAAATGGTGCTCAGCTGAGGGGAGATGAAATCAAAAGCAAGAAGCAGGGCCAAAAGGCCAAAGGCAAAAGCCCGGTCGCTTTTCCCAAAGGGGCCGTCATATCTTCTGGAGGCCCCGATCTGCACCGCAATGACCCCGGTCATCTCGACAATGACGCCAAGAAGGATCACCAGCGTACAAAGTACAGCAGAAACACCGGGTATCAGGGCAAAAGGGAGATAGAGGCAAACATCAGCCAGGACATCTCCCAGCTCATTCAGCAGTGCGCCAAGCCTGCTTTTCTGGTTGAATTCCCGTGCCATCATGCCGTCGATGGCGTTAAGCGCCATTCGGACGAACAGGAGCAACGGCAGGGTCAGTAACGGCAGGGCAGACCCCGGTGCAAGGGCAATCCAGATGCCGCCAGCAACAGAAAGGATCAAGGCAGCAAGAGTTATATGATTGGCCGTGAGACCAATCCTGACAAAACGGGCACAAAGCGGCCGGAGCAGATTCTGAAATCGCGGCTTCAGATCATAAATGGTTATCACGTATTTCCCTCGATAACTCGACCACAGATACCAACAGATACTATCTATAATAATACAGGCTATAATAATACAGGCGATCATAAGTTGGGGACATAGGGGTTGTAAATCACCCAGTTATACTACTGTCTGGAGCGCAGCGAGGTGCGCACTTATAATTGGGTCAGGGCTGTCTCTCGGACCGGGGGTGGGCGCCCGGAATCAGCCAACCCCGGTAGCTGATCAGGCGGCCCCATAGGGGCAGGGAGATATCTACTGAAAAATGGAAGCGCCCCTGTTCATCCAGTTTTTCCTGTGTGTCACTGATCGGTGTCATCCAGCGCGGTAGAGGGCAGCCAAGAAAATAGGCCCGGATAACCATCATGTCGAGTGTGCCATCCTTTGAAACGGGCAGGGTCAGGAGAAAGGAAAATGGTCCGAAGCGTTCAATCTGCTGACCGGGTTTTGCAGTTTTTGACCGTGACATGACAGATCTGAAACGGTCCTTGCCAAACTTGCGATGCCATATCTCGCGATTGCCCTTTCGTTCAATTGTCACCTGTAGCGGGATTTCCTGGGTGTCATCCGGGAATCCCATGACTCTTTTGATCAGTTTGGCAACTGGATTTGAGCCACTTTTTACTGACGCCTGACCGTGAAAAATTGCAAGATCCTGAACCTTGTGGAGTGTCTGGACAGGAAGAGGGAGGCGGTTGAATTCCTCTCCAAGAACCTGTTGGTAGAGTGAGGGATCAGCTTCTCTTGAGATACGATAACTTGCAGGCAAGATCGAGAGTGCTTGCTCAAGATCTTTCATTGAGAAGGTGCCAAGACAGGGGCGAGCTCCCGGTTCCAGATCCCCGCTCAGGCCTTCTTTCCTGGAGGAGAGGAGGATTTTGCGCGCGAGTATCCAGCAGGGAAGGGCAGGAATAAAAGGACCATCACCCTTTTCAACAATCATTTCCCAACTGTGTTTACACAGTTGTCCCTTTCTGGCCCCAAGAACAGTTAAAAACATGCCGCCCCGATCTGTGCCAAAAGGCTGGAAGATTTTGCTGGCAGTCATCAAACTATCTGTCAGGGGCAGTAGGTTGCTGAGCAGGCCAAACCTTGGCAACTGGGACAACAGCCAAAGCCCGAGATGTAACAAAGGATTCTCCAGCCCCACACGGGTTTTCACAGCCTGTGCCCTGTAGCGTTCGGGAAAAAGCTTGAGGTCGGGAAGTTCTATCAGGGCGCTCCATCGGTTTTTCAGGGGAGGAGCGGTTTCTGTGTGCAGGGTCTGGCGGAGGAGACTTCCCCAGCCCCACGCCCAGAATACTTTATTGTCTCGCCAGATTTCCAGTGGCTTGCCTGCCTGTCTGAGGATCGTTTCGACCAGTGATCGTCCCCGAGGGGCTTTGTTGCCGGGCAGGATGGCACTTTCAATCAAAGAGATTTCGTCCAGATCGACAGTGAGATGGTCTGCCAAAACCGAGGTAATGGCCGGGGCGGTGCTAGCGCCTGAAAGGGCGATCCTGTTTTGAGCACGGGCAAGGTCATCGAGAACGGTAATACCCCGGACAAAATCGGCTGAGTCAGCCAGATCAAGGTAGTGTGCGCCCTGTTCCAGGGCAGCTTTCGCCAGTCGATAGGGCCTGCGTCCACTATCCTGAAATGGCCCGGCAGCATCAATGACCAGATCCGGGGACAGAAGCGCGAGTTGCTCAACCAGATCAGCTTCCCGGTTAAAATGAATGGCAGTTCCACCATAGAGTTTACAGAAGCTGCGTGCTTTGGTGAGAGAGCGCCCGGCGACGAGAACGGAGAATTGTTCCTCCCGGATTAACAGACGACAAATCCGGCTGCCGAAAACACCGTATCCACCAACCACCAGGATTGTTTTAGTCAATGAAGCGTTCCCTGATATCGGGCGTAGGAATCATGCAGTTGTTGGATCGACCAAAAATCCTGTAGCGGTTTTTGGCAATGCTTTCATAAAACCATCGGTCAAGGGGAGGCGGAATAAAACGGGTGAGAGAGAAGAGGCGCACGGGGAACGGAAGTAATGATGTGATGGTTGTGAAGGCAGATAGGCGGGCGTAAGCCTGACCCTTATGAATTAGTAGATTGGTTTCGAAATTTACCGGGTCGAGCCCGTAGTGGCGAAACAGCGCCTGCCCCAAGTCCGATTGTGCTGCAGTAAAACGGAATTTTTGGTCGTGGTCATGTTTGAGGACAAATTTGATAAAGCCGGAACAGAGGATGCAAACCCCGTCATAAACAATCAGAGGACGGCTGTCGTCAAACCGGGGGACGGTGGCGTCGTCAGCAAACGAGTATGCCTCGAAGGGAAGAAAGGCTTTAAACATGAAGGATCATATGTGGAGGAAATGCCGCTTGTCGAGATGATTATTCGTGCCCCGAAAGGACTGGAGGGCGTTAACTGTTTGATATCTCCTTTTTGGTTAAACTTCCTGATGGAGAGTGAGGTAGCCAAATTTGATTAAGGGGTGGAATGTAGGGTCGGGAAGATGAACCATACTGTCAGGAACGTTTCTGTTCTTATTGTCGTTTTTACTGTTTTGGGCTGGAGCGGGATCGCGAAAGCTGATTGCACAAGAAGCTATTCAGTTGCCTATTCTGAAGACTATATTCCCTACCAGTATCGGAATGTGGACAAGACCCCTGCCGGGCTGGATATCGACATCATCAAGGCTGTAATGGCCGAGATGGGGTGTGAGCTTAAGATTAAGCTCGTGCCGCCGAAGCGAGCGCAGAAGCTCCTGCAAACGGGTGATCTTGATCTGATGCCTGCTGCGTCTGTGACCGATGAGCGTCAACTCTATGCCCATTTTTCACTTCCCTACCGCGATGAGAAAGTTGTGATGTTTGTTCAGGTGAACAGATGGGATCACTATCGGGGTTATAACATGGCTGAGGCGATTGATCATCGCCTGCGTATGGTGGCCGGAATAGGGGGGTGGTATGGCGAGGAATACGGAAAAGAAAGCCAGCGGGCGATTGATAACGGCATTCTCAATCTGAATAACAGTACCCAAACCCGTATGAGCCAGTTGATCGCCGGGAGAGTTGATCTGGTGATCGCGGATCTTTTTGTTGGATACCACCATGCCATCAAAGCTGGGGAAGCAGATAAAGTTATGCCGCTTCCTCACGTTCTTAACAGTGACCCCGTACATTTCATGTTGAGCAAGGAGTCTGTCTCTGCTCAGGAGGTGGGGGCGTTTAATCTGGCGTTGAAGAGCGTTATTGAAAGTGCAGATTTCCAAACACTATTGGAAAAATATCGCCCTGCGAATACGGCACCGATCAATTAGGCCCAGCCAGTGATTTAAGTTGGCGCCGCCTGAAGCGGGGGCAAGTATACCTGAAATTAAAGTTCAGATGAACAGCGCTGGGCGCCGGGAAAATATTTGTCGCAAGCGTTTTTGCATTATAGATTGGGACAAATCGTGCTGGTGCTTGCGAGTGCTTGCGAGTGCTGCGTGGGGCCTCAGGGGTGATGTTCTTATGATCTTGTCCCGTTCTGAAACCTGCTAATGGAGCTTTTGTAAAATGCTGCCCCAGGGAATTGTTCGAATTGATCGTGAAACGCCAGTGGTCGAAAGCCATATCGGCCAGGATGTGCTTCTCGCAGGAAAGGCTGATACAAAGCTCTGGAATGCTTTTACAGACCAGACTGGACAGTTTTCCGTCGGGCACTGGGCCAGCGGAAGCTGTAAGCTGAACGTTTCCTACAGCGAAAACGAACTGTGTCTGTTGTTGAGCGGCAAGGCTATTCTTACGGACGAAGCTGGCCAGAGTTGCGAGTTCGGCCCGGGGGAAGCTTTTACCATTGCAGCTGGTTTTAAAGGGACCTGGGAATCTGTCGGCGAAGTTGTCAAGATCTATGCTGCCTTTGAAGCGGCCTGACAGGCCGCGTATTCTGTTTTATGACAGGAGAATATAGGCCCCAAACACGCCGATAATAACCGCTGAGAGTAGGTTAATGCCCGTGATCACGCGTGTGGGCAGGCGGGTTCGGAGAAAGGCTCCGGTTGCTGCGATACAGAACCACCAGCCCAGTGAGCCGACAAAAATCCCTGCGGCGATGACCCAGCGCTCCGTCTGGGGGACTTCGGCACCCAGGCCTGCAAAAATTGCCAAAAATGTCAGAATGGTCATGGGGTTGGTTATGGTCAGGGCGTAAGCGCTGGTGAAGATAAGAAAGAGGCCACCGGATTTTCTGTTTTCAAGCTTTGCCGCTTCCGGGCGTTTGTGATCCCGTAATATTTTCAGAAGGTTGAAGCCGGCCATAAAGAGCAAGATCGTACCACCTGCAGTACGTATAACGTCATTGTAATCCAGGAGGACGCTGGTGATAGCGGTAAGGCCGAGCAGAGCAAAAATACCATAGGTCATGTCGGCAAGGGCAATGCCAAACCCGGTAGCTATGCCAGCGGGCAGTCCGCGTTCAAGGCTGAATTTCAGACAAAGCAGGGCCATGGGCCCAACCGGTGCGGCAACCGCGAGGCCAATCAGCAATCCTTTTATGATCAGGATGAGCATGGGCGTGTGTTTCCCCTAATGTGAGACCTGAAAGTGATTGTCCTGAAAGCTAGACAGGCAGAATGGACGTTTCTTTTTCGCTTTGCAGGACAACAATGGTTTCTGTTCTGGTAACGGCGGGAAGTGCTTTGAGCCGTTGCTTTAAAAACTGCTGTAACCCGTTTGTGTCGGCTACCCGTACCTTGGCAAGATAGCTGTGGGGGCCGGTAATGTGGTGCAGCTCCTGCAATTCGGGGAAACTGCGTGCTTCCTGGACAAATGCGTCTTCGTCACAGTCTGGCTGCAGGTCAATAAACAGAAAGGCAAGGAGATCCAGGCCAACTGACCCGGGAGTAATAATCGCCTGATTGCGCTGGATGGTTCCATTGTTTTGAAGTTTGCGTACCCGCTCGTTTACAGCAGAGATGCTCAGGCCAGTCTTCTCGGCGAGGAGGCTCATCGAGATTCTGTTGTCTTCCTGAAGGGAAAATATTATTTTTCTGTCAATGCCATTCATATCAGGAAAATTACCTGATAATTTTAAAAAATCAACAAAAATTATTGTTAATTTTAATTTTATCAGTAAATGTGTTGAGGCTCCAGTTCTTGTTCTGAGGCCTCTCTGTTCTCTGTCGAGCTGATTTCAGAGGCCTTTGCGCCAGACTGAAACTTCAGACAGGCTGTGCTGGAATTTGCGTCGGGTTTCTCTGATGACAAAAGGTACATCACTTGGTGGGCAAACCATTTCAAATTCGGGGGTCAGGGCATCGCGCAGGCCTTCAAGAGTTGTGTAGCTCTCTCCTGTATTTGCCTTGAAACCACCAAGCCAGTTTTCCCGCTGGGTGAATTCTTCCAGCCAGGTATAGGGGGAGGCCAGAACCAGCAACCCGCCGGGACGTATGCGCTGTTTGATGGTCTTGAGAAATTGGCGCGGATCATAAAGTCGATCAATCAGGTTCCCGGCAAAAACAAGATCATAATTTGTATATTTTTCAGCGAGATTGCAGGCGTCGCCCTGCATGAAGCTGATCCGATCTTTGATATTTTCATAGTTATCAAAATCCGAGAGTTTTATTTCTTTGTAGCTGACCAGCTCCCCTTCGTCCTGGATCGTATAGCGCTGTGTCCCTTTTTGCTGCAGGCTGGTCGGAGCCTGTATCAGCCGGGCAGAAAAATCTATGGCATCGACATGATCAAAAACCCGGGCCAGCTCGAAAGATGCCCGCCCTGTCGCACAGCCCAGGTCCAGTGCGCGTTCTGTCCGGCCTTTCCCCGCATGCTCAAGGCAAATTCTGGCGCAGGCAACCGGGAAGTTCGGCACAGAAAAGAACTCTTCGCCATAGTGAAACTCGATATACTGAGCCACAATGTCATCGGTTTCGTACATATTGACCTCATTTGCTGGAAGTTCATCTGCTTCAACGTAGCGGAAGCCGGAATGCTGGAAGAAATGTCGCCGAAAGGCATAACGGGAATCCCTGATCGCATAGTTCCCGGTAGAAATCCAGCAACCGCCTTTGAAGATGTTATGCTTGCCGTCAAAGGTCGGGGTGGAGAAATCATCATAGACGGGATGCACCTTGAAGCCCTCGAAACCGTCGATGGGGGTTTCTGTCCATTGCCAGGCATTGCCGATGAGATCAAAAAATCCCCCGGTAAAACTATGACGGTTGACGGGGCAGGATGACATTTCCCGTTCAAGGTTGATGTTGCCCGGAGCCTGTTTCCAATCAGGCTGGTCTTCGGGGACAAGAGCGCGCAACCTGTACCATTCAGCCTCAGTTGGCAGCCGGATCGATTTTCCAGTTTTGATCGATTTCCAGTTGCAGAAAGCCTTGGCTTCAAGGTAGTTCACATCTACTGGCCAGTCCCAGGGCATATCAATAAGGGAAAGCATAGAGCGATAGCGATATCCCTCAGTCTGCTCTACCCAAAAGACCGGATGTTTTGCCTTGCGATATGAAGCCCACCTCCAGCCCTCTGCCATCCAGTATCTTTCATTCTGATATCCGCCGTCGGTGACAAAATCGAGAAACTCCCGGTTTGAAACGAGGAATTTACTGGCTTTGAAACCGGAGACATCAATACGTTTCTGCCCGTATTCATTGTCCCAGCCATAGAGATGATTGTCTTCTCCCTTGCCCAGAGTAACCGCAGCCGCTGTAACCGGGAGAAGTTCGTTCTGTGGAGCGATACCGCTTTGCAGGCAAATATTGCTCCAGATCCGGTGGGCCTGCAGTTTTTCCAGAGGAAGTTCCCGAATGAGAACCGAGGTGGTTTCAAGATGAATCCGCTCGTGTTCAATCCCCATCATAATGATCCAGAGCGGATCGTCCTGGGTAAGGGGCAAGCTCAGATCGCAAGTGCGAATGAAGTGGTCGACCAGCTTCCGGGTCTTGTCGCGATAGTCTTTGACCCTGGCGGGTGTCGGCCAGACATAACTGGTGTCATTGAGATCATCCCAGGACATTTCGTCGACCCCGATAGCAAGGCTCGATTCAATCTGTTCATCAATACGCGTGTCGATCAGTTTGGCGACATTAAGCTTGTTAATAAAAAAGACCGCGGTGTGTCCGTAGTAGAAAATCAGGGGGTGTCGCAGGGGATTGGCCCGGCGATAGAAGGCCTCGTCGTCCACCAGACATTCGAAAATTGACTCATAAAGCGAAAAGGTTTTGTGAAAATAGCTGAGGATCTCCTGGCGCTTTTCCTCGGCTTCACCCTGATCGAGAATAATGGTGCGGGTGACAAGAAGCTCCTGATCAGAAAACTTAACATGCTGATCCGAGGGTGTTTTTAATGGCATGATGCTAAATCCCTGGTGTCGTCTGTTTGGACTTGGTCAAGCTATTCTATATAGGGCGCAGATGTTGCATTTGCGCAGAGATGACAAAACTGTGATCACGGATAATGATTATCGATGACTAATTTTCTATTCTCTGAAGGGTAACGCAGCATTTGCGTCGTAAAAAAGGGGTATTTTCTCGTATTGCGCAGCTGCGACGAAAAAGCAGTGTGAAATGACTTTTAAAACCAGTTTTCTTCCTTACATAAACTCTCTTACACAAACTCTGTGAAAAATGGAGAATGACGATGGATGTATCTGCACGTGTTTCCCAAGCTTCTATCCTCGGTGCCTATGAGCGGATACAGCCGTTTGTAAGAAGAACCCCGGTGCTACGGGTGCCTGCGGGAGAGTTGCTTGAAAGCACGCCAGTGACGCTCAAGCTGGAGCAGTTGCAACATGCGGGTTCGTTTAAAAGCCGGGGCGCATTTAATGCGCTGTTATCTGATGGCGAGATCCCCGAGGCTGGTGTGATTGCGGCATCGGGTGGAAACCATGGGGCTGCTGTTGCCTATGCTGCAAAACAGCTGGGAATAAGGGCGGAGATTTTTGTTCCTGAAATTGTTTCTGCAAGCAAACTGGCCAAGCTGGAACAATACGGGGCTTCGATACATGTGGTCGGGCACGATTTTGCGGCAGCACTGGAAGCTTGTTCCTTACGTCAAAAGGAAACAGGTGCCCGGTTGTTGCATGCCTATGACCAGCCTGACATTGTTTCCGGACAGGGGACGGTTGGCCTTGAGTTGTCGGAGCAGGCCCCCGAGCTGGACAGCCTTCTGGTCGCTGTTGGCGGTGGCGGACTTATCGGCGGGATTGCTTCCTGGTATCAGGGCAGCCTGAAAATTATTGCCGTGGAGACAGAAGGTACGGCCAGCCTTTACACAGCACGGCAGAAGGACAGACCGACAGAGATAACCGTTTCGGGCCGGGCAGCTGATTCGCTGGGGGCCAGAAAGATCGGAGAAATCGGTTTTGAGGCCGCAAAGCGATTTGTCCAACAATCTGTGCTGGTCCGTGACGAGGCGGTTGCTCATGCACAGGAAAAATTATGGTCGGACTTTAGGGTTATTGCCGAGCCAGGGGGCGCCACGGCTTTCGCTGCCCTGTTGTCCGGTGCTTATCAACCTGAAAAAGATGAAAAGGTCGGTGTCCTTGTTTGTGGAGGGAATGCCGATCTGGCAACCTTTTAGCTGCCTGGGCAGAAGCTTAAGCTGTCGTCCGGCGGAATTAAGCCTTTTGTAATTCGACTGGGCTATGCTCAAGACTGTTCCGACACAAGAACTTCCCTAGGGTTGATGGGGATACACGATTTGGAAACTGGTCTTGGTTCAATAGCTGGTCGATTGAGAAGCCTGCTGTGCTTTATCCGAAGTGGCAGGGCTGGGGTCTGCTTTTTCTGTTTGATTCTCTTGTTTGATGACAGGGTCTCGCTTGGGCAGGCATCTGCTGAGCCTGCGGAAAGTCCTCTGAACAAACCGGTTCGTGTTTGTGCTGACGAACTGGGCTTTCCTCCCTTTACCTATCTTGAAAAAGAAGTTCCCGGTAATTCTCGTAGAGAATTGACCGGAGCAAGTTACGAGCTGATTTTACTCGTTTTTTCAGAAGCTGGTATTCCGGCGAAGGTGGAGCTGGCACCCTGGAAACGATGTCTGGCAAGTGTGGCGCGCTTTTCGGTTGAAGGTGATTTTGAAATTTTTCTTGATGGGTCCAGCAGCCGCGAAAGAGAGGGGCTCTATTTGCGGACTCAACCAGTTTATCTGGCAACCCGGGCACTTTATTATTCCAAAAAAAATACCCCCCGCGCGACGAAAATACCCGAGCTGACGGCTTTGAACCACTATCGTCTTTGTGGGATCGCAGGTTATAATCTTCAGTGGTTGAAATTGTACAGTGTGACCCAAAAGGTCGATCAGACGACCTATTCCTATGATCATGCATTTCATAAGCTGGACGAAGGCAGATGTGATTTTGTTATCGGTTATAAAGAGCAGGTTGATGGTCTGATAAAAGAAGGGGATCTGATCCTGCCCAATGAGATCGAGGTCTTGAAAAATGTGATTTTCCCGACAGAAACATTCTATCTATGGATTTCTCGCAAGTCTGACCGGGCTGAGTCCTTGCTTCAAATTGTAAACGATGGCATTGCCAAACTGCAGGCGGATGGACGTTACGAAGATATCTTCCTGCGCTATGTAAAAGATGAACTGCTTGTGCGCTAGTATTCGTCTTCTGGGCGAGGTGATGTGGGGGGCTGACTGAGGCAGGTGTTGAGCTGACCTCATTGCCAAGAGGAGGCCAGCTCGCTGTCGTGTCGAAGTTCGCGATTGTTGAGGGTTATTTCAGGCTGGCGACACCCAAAGGCACATCAAATTTCTCGCACCAGATATAGATTTCGTTGAATTCTGCCGGATCAATTGAGGCGGGAAGCAGGTATTCCTGTCTTCCGCTATTGTGTTTCAGTGGGCTGAAAAGAGTGTTTTTGTTAATACCATCCTGCCCAAATGCCAACTTGGGATCCGGGGCACCATCCAAAGAAAAATCTTCGCCAAGAATAACCCTGTGACTTCCGTCAGTGTTTTTGATCACCTCGATCTTGCCAGAGGTGATGTGGTCACTGCGTCCGGAAAAAGTTCCTTGTAAAATAACGTTCTCAGCCTGGGCCAGGCTGAAAGAGAATGCTGACAGAGCAAAAATCACTCCTGCAAAAAGATTGATGTACTTACGCATTTGAATATCTCCGTTTTCTATAACACTGATCGTGACTGGCTATCTGCAGCCTTGATTGCTGCTGCGTCTGCTCTAATATGTTATTAGAAACCGATTGGTCCAAAACACAAAACTGTGATGAACACACTTTATCTGTGGCATTTGAAACCGGACCGCTGGATACAGTTGTTAACAAGACGGAAGGTTGATCAAGATGGCTCGGCCACGTGAGTTTGATATCGAGGTTGCAGTAGAACAGGCACTTCAGGTTTTTTGGTCCAGGGGCTATGAAGGTGCGGGCCTGATTGAGCTTCTTGAGGCAATGCAAATCGCGCGGAGTAGTCTTTACAAAACCTTTGGCGACAAGCGGTCGCTCTTTCTGGCGGCGTTAACGCATTATGACATAACGCGGGTTACAGCCGCAGTTTCCCTGTTGCGAGATGCTTTAATTCCCGATGGGGAGCATAGAATTGCCAATTTGTTAATGTCTATCGCCGAGGCCATTGAGAAGCAGGGGGACCGACGGGGCTGTTTTCTTTGCAACACGGCTGTAGATCAGGCACCGCATGATAAAGAGATTGCCGAGCAGGTCCGCCGAATGATGAGCCGAATGGAAGAGGGATTTTTCTGTGCTCTCGTAGCGTCAAACCTCAAGCGAACCCTTGATCTTAATGGCGAGGGGGAGGCAAGGTTGCTAAAAACGGCCCGGGTACTGAATACGGTCTATAACGGATTGAGGGTGATGGCCAAGGCTGGTTATTCTGCTGGAGAAATCCGAACTGTAATTCAAGCTCAACTGCACCAAAATGGCCTGGAAAATATGGGGCTTGTCACCAAGAAGATCTGATTGATGATCCTTGTTTCAGATCAATGAATGATCGAACAATAAAAATTACAAGGTGTGAAAGAAGTGGGGCTGTCCCGCCGGGAGACAAAAAGTATAAGCGACAGCCTAAAGGTGTATCTTAATATGTTTTCCACTTTATTGGCGTAATCTGGCAGCTGAGATGCTATTGTTTCTGAAAAATAACAGGTAAGATTCTGATTAATGTTCTAGGGGTAGAGAAGGCTCTATGCAGGAACAGAATGGATTGACGAGTTTCTCCCGGGAAATGCGATGCTCGCCGTAAATCAAAAAGATGCGGAACAGGATGAAGTTGGTAAAAGGTTATCCCGGCATGAAAGGGATAGTGCCGGTTACCGGGGCTTGAGCCGTTTTCACTTGCGGTGGCGTATATACCTTGCTTTTCTTTTCAGCATTGCTTTGTTTACCTTTGGCGGGGCACTGACCGTTTTCATTCTTGAGGATGAGCGGGCCATCCTTGAACAGACCCAAAATTATCAGGCAAGACGCCTGTCCGATCTCACAATCCTGTTCCGGCGACTTACTGATGCAAACAGTGCTCTTTCCGTCCTGCTGTCCGGCAACGACGAAGAAACAGCTGATGATCAGCTCTTCAAATCTGCCTTGCCTTATGTAAAAGAGTTAAAAAGTATCCGGTTTCTGCTCGAAGAAATCCGGTCAGATCCTGCACTGGTCGAGGCGGAAGAGCGATATCTGCTTAATGTTATTGCCCGCCTCGAAAGTTATCAGCAGGTCATTTCCACTGCTGTGGAGGTCCCGGAAGGCACGCAACATGTCAAGCTGGCTGACATGCGTCATACAAGCGACGGGTTTCTCAGGATATCGGAAGCCTTTGGAGAATATGTCGATTACTACAGCGAACGGACCGATGGTGATATGGGGGCCTTGCTGGAGCGTTATTCCTTCTATATCCCGTTATTTGTGACCTCTATGATCATCGGACTTTTTGTTCTGGGCGGTGTCGCCTGGGGGGTTTCTTCCTCTATCGTTAACGACCTGGCGCGTGTGACCCAGACGCTAGGTCTTCTGGCGCAGGGGCGAAACGTCAGCCAGTTGGAAGGGCTGGAACGGAAAGATGAATTCGGGGATATCGCCCGCGCGGCTGATCTGTTTCGCCATAATCTCAAGCGTCTTGATGATCTTCGCCATCTACAGAAAAACGAGAGCGCCCTGAAGGATCGTATAAAAGAGCTGGGGGATGCTGAAGGGCGGTTGGAGAGCCAGGTTGAGTTCCTGCAGGGCTTTGCCCAGAACCTTGATGATGCCCGGCACAAGGCAGAAGCAGCGGTGATGTCGAAAAACCAGTTTCTTGCCAATATAAGCTACGAACTGAGGGCTCCCCTTAACAATGTCATCGGTTTTTCGCAAATCATGGCACAGGAGATGTTTGGCCCAATCCAGGACCCGCGCTACAAGGACTATGCAATTCTGATTGAGAAAAGCGGCACAGATTTGTTGCAGCTTGTGGATGATATCCTTGATTTGGCGGATCTTGAGGCCGGGAAGATCAAGCTGGAAGAAGAGGCGCAGGATATCAGGGAGCTGTTTGACAGCTGCGAAAGGATGGCAAGCAGCCGTGCCAGAGAAGCCGGGGTTACGCTGTCGTTTGAGATTCTTCCCGAGGGATTACAACTCGTTTGTGATTTCCGCGTTATGCAGCAGGCTTTGTTGAATCTCTTGTCCAATGCAATCAAGTTTTCTGAGCGAGGGGGACAGGTCCACCTGTGGGGAGGGTTGAATAACGTTGGTAATGTTTGCCTGTCGGTAAAAGATACGGGCCGTGGGATGGACCCGGTTGTCGCGCAGCAAGCCCTGGAACCTTATGGACAGAGTTCAGTCGCTCTGGTGCGGGGGCAACGGGGCATCGGATTGGGACTGCCTCTGACATCGGGCTTTGTTGCAATGCACGGGGGGCGCGTGACAATCGATAGTGAAATAGGGAAGGGCACAATGGTTACCTGCCTGTTCCCAGCGGAACGTACACAGTTACCAAAAGATAATCTACGAGTAGAGCAAGCCGAATAGACCGTTTTTCACCATGATCAGGGCTATTATCTAACCTGGCCTTGATGCCTTTCCTTCTTCAACGTAGTTTTGCCAGCGAACCGGATTCTGGTCAGCTTTATTATACGTTGGAAGGTAGTGTTATGTCGGCACCACGTCGGGCATTTATGTTTTTGGTGATTGCCCAGCTGCTATGGGCGGGAAACTTTATCGTTGGCCGGGCTTTTGCTGCTGATATTGCCCCCCTAACCCTGTCATTCTGGCGCTGGACGGTTGCTTTTGTCTGTCTGTTGCCCTTTGCCGGGCCAGCTCTGATCAGAGAGTGGCCGCTCTATCGGCCGGTAATCTGGAAAATGATCCTGCTCGCCCTTTTGAGTGTGACCAGCTTTAATACCCTGTTGTATTTTGGCTTGCAGACAACTGGTGCAACCAATGCAGCACTGCTGAATTCAATGATACCGGTGATTATTATTACCCTGTCATTTCTCTGTTATGGGGAACGGATTCGCCTGATCCAGATTCTCGGAATCACGGTTTCTTTTTGTGGTGTTCTGGTGCTGATTACCCGGGGAGATTTTGAAAACCTGCTGGGCCTTACACTGAATAGCGGGGATTTCCTGGTATTGGGGGCCGTGGTCTCCTGGGCTTTCTATTCTCTCTGGCTGCGCTGGAAACCGGAAGGAGTGTCGCTTTTCTCTTTTGTGCTGCTGAGCATCGGGATCGGGGATTCTGTTCTTGGGCTGATCTACTTTTCCGGCGTGTTTGAAGCAGCGCCGCTTGAGTTGACCCTCAACAATATTCTTGCCGTTTTTTATGCCAGTGTACCGGTGTCTATTCTTGCCTTTACCTGCTGGAACATTGGCGTTCGGCAGGTTGGAGCAAGTCTTGCCGGGCAGTTTATTCATCTGTTGCCGGTTTTTGCATCTGTTATGGCAATTGTCCTGTTGGGAGAAACTCCCGAATTCTATCATGGTGCAGGGGCGATTCTGATTGGTCTCGGCGTCTGGTTTTCGGTGCGTAAAAAGCGCCGCGCCATTGAGGTTGAGCCTGTTTGATTTTCAAATAGTCATGCCATAAAAGAATCATGTTCCCTTTTTGTTCTTTTTTCTCTATCTTGAGAAAATGAACAAAAAGACCGCTTTCGACCAACAGCCCGATGGAACAGGGAACCGCATAAAAGGTGACCTGCACCCCGACTCCCGCCGGGGAAGAGGGGCGCTTTCCAATCGTGTCGGCAGGTTTGAAAAATCTGAAAGAGAGCGCATTGATGATGGCTGGGGCAGTCTTGAAGAGGGCGGGAAGCTTAAAACTGAGGTAAGACCGGACCCAAGTCGGTCGGTAATTTCCCGCAATCACTCGCCGGATGTTCCTTTCGATCAGTCTTTCAATCCTTACAAAGGTTGTGAACACGGCTGCATCTACTGTTTTGCCCGTCCGACACATGCATTCCTTGGGCTGTCGCCCGGACTTGATTTTGAACGGCTGATTTTTGCCAAGGAGGATGCTGCAGGACTGCTGGCGGCAGAGCTCGCCAAGCCATCCTATCGCTGTCAGGTAATTGCTTTCGGCGCCAATACAGACCCCTATCAACCAATCGAACGCGAGCAGAGAATAACCCGGCAGGCGCTGGAAGTCTGTGAGGCCTTTAATCAGCCTGTCGCCATCATTACCAAGGGAAATCTTGTCCTGAGGGATCTTGATATACTTGAACGCATGGCGCGGAAAAACCTTGTATCAGTTGCGATTTCGCTGACGACGCTGGACCGTAAACTCGCCCGTACAATGGAGCCGCGTGCCGCAACCCCGATGCGACGTCTGGACGCCATCCGTGAGCTGACGCTCAGGGGGATCAAGGTTTCAGTGCTGGTCGCCCCCATTATTCCTGCTCTGAATGACCACGAGATTGAACGCATAATAGGACTTGCCGGGCGTGCAGGAGCTGTGAGCTGCAGCTATGTCCTGCTCCGCCTGCCCGGTGAAATTCGGGATCTCTGGCTTGAGTGGTTGGAGAGCAATTATCCGGACAGGGCGGGACGTGTGATGAAATTGCTTCAGTCTATGCGGGGAGGAAAGGATTACGACCACCGTTGGGGAAAGCGCATGCAGGGCGAAGGTGTTTATGCAAAATTGCTGTCTGACCGGTTTCATCTGGCCCGGCAGAAATACGGCCTTAACAGACGTTCACTCCGTCAACTCGATACGTCTCTTTTTTCTGTGCCTCACCAATACAGAAAATCAGTCTCCACGCTGAAGCAGTTCGATCTTTTTTCATGAAAAACTCTGACGTTATCTCACATGAGCCGGGTCCTTTTTTTGTCACAATCATACGTTACATTTTTTCTGGGTGTCCGATCTGATTATGAGTAATCTGCGCGCCCTGTTTCCCTGTTCTCTCTTCCAGTAAAGGTTGCTCCCGTGTCAAACAGTTCAGAAAAGATCTTCGAAATTCGTCAGGCGAATGAAGAGGATGTCCAGATTTTCTGTGATTGGGCAGCCATGGAGGGCTGGAATCCTGGGTTGAGGGATATTCAGTGTTTTTACGGGGCTGATAAATCGGGCTTTTACATCGGCTGGCTCGGGACAGAGCCGATTGCCTGTATCTCGGCGGTCAAGTATGGCAAGAGCCATGGTTTTATCGGGTTCTACATCGTTCGTGAAGACCAGCGGGGAAAAGGATATGGTCTGAGGATCTGGAACCATGCCATGGCCTCCCTTGAGGGGCGAATTGTCGGGCTTGATGGTGTTGTGGACCAGCAGGATAATTATGCCAAATCAGGTTTTGTCCTGGCTTACCGGAATATCCGTTTCGAAGGTGTGGCACCGGAGCTGGCGCAAGCTGATAGAGCAGAGGGGAGTATCCCTGTTTCTGATGTCAGTGCCATAGCTCAACATCTGCTGGTTGAGTATGACGGATTACATTTTTTTACAGAGCGAAAGACTTTCCTTTCCTGCTGGCTAAAAGGAGAGGGACACGAAGGTCTTGCCGTGCTTGATCAGGGAAAGGTGGTCGGGTACGGGGTTATGCGCCCCTACGCTGACGGTTATAAACTCGGGCCACTCTTCGCTGAAAATGGGCAGATTGCAGAAGAGCTGTTCATGACATTTTGCCGCAAGGTTCCGGGCAGCAATATCATTCTTGATGTACCGGAAGAGAACGCCGCAGCGGTCGAGTTGGCCGAAAGATATCAGTTGAAGCAGAGTTTTGAAACGGCCCGGATGTACCGGAATGGTACGGTTGATTTACCCCTGACGCAGATCTTTGGTGTGACAAGCTTTGAGCTTGGGTAATGCAGCTTTTACTTGAAAATTAAATTGCTTGCCGATGGCTGCGACCTTGTGAAGCGGTGAAATAACTCGTTTTCCGGATGTGTCGCGCGTATCTATGGTTTCTCAAGAAGTGGGGAACAAGGTTCTGCATCAAGCAGTAACCAGACAAGATAATCGGAAAGCCTATCAGCTATGCAGAATACTACTGAAACTGACCAGCATTATCCCGAACTCTCAGCAATGAAAACGGGTCTGCGCGGAAAGTGTCCGCGTTGTGGAGAAGGCAAGATTTTTGACGGGTTTTTGACGATAGCCAAGGACTGCAAGGCCTGTGGTTTGAGCTATTCCTTTGCCGATCCTGCCGATGGTCCCGCTTTTTTCATCCAGATGCTTTTTTGTGTGCCGGTTGTGATTTTTGTTTTGTGGTTTGAGATGAAAATCGAACCGCCAATCTGGGCGCATATCCTGACTACGCTTCCGTTGCTGGTTCTGACCTGTGTGTTGCCTTTGCGGCCGCTTAAAGGCTGGCTGATTGCCAGTCAGTTTTTTTTCAAGGCAGAAGAAGGTCGCCTGGTGACCAGGGAAGACTGATCAGCCTTCCAGTTCCCGGTTTAGAATCAGGGACGTCCGAAGTTCCTCCACTACCGGGTTGTTTGATATTCTGTTCCGGACTTCGTTCAGGGCTTCTGGACTTCCGGCCCGGACTTCAATCAGAAGGTCCGGGTCACCAGCGAGAGAATAACAGCGCAGGACTTCAGGGAAACTTGCGATCTCCTCTATCAGCGCGATCGCGGGCGTTCGTTTGAGGCGGACAAAAAGGAAAGCGCCAAATCCTGAAGTGGCCGCACTTTTGAGCTCAACCCTGTAACCCGTGATGACACTGTCACTTTCCAGCTTTTGCAAACGGTGACGTACAGTAGAGCGTGCCAGATTTGTTTGGGCAGAAATACCCTTGATTGTTTCCCGGGCATTCTTGCGCAAAACCTGCAGTATAGCCCGGTCAGTTTCGTCCAGTTCACGCATGGAATCCTGCCTATATGAAGATGAGGTGAGGGTATCAGGCAGCAACCAAAAAAACAATCAAAGGTGCATAATGGCGAAAGATATCGCCGGGATAACATACTACAGTAAAACCAGTAACTTGGTTCTCTCAGTTAGGTATTCCCATGGCACAAGACACACTCCACCTCTACAGTACAACGGAAGCCGAATTTCTGTTTCAGGAACTCTATGGACATGTCGGTCGGGCGACGGCCTTGCCGAGCGAGAGGGATCAGAATTTTCGACTGGTTGTTGAGGGCGGGGGTGCCTTTGTTCTGAAGCTCTATGCGCCTGAGACAGACAGGGTCTGGCTGGAAGCCCAGGATGCCCTGCTTCAGGAACTGGCACAAAGAGATGCAGACCTCCCTCTGCCGCGAGCTGTGCCCAATAAAAAGAACATGATAACTGACGAGGTTGTCGACCCGCAGGGCAAATCCCGGCCGATCCGTTTGCTGAGCTGGATGGAAGGAGATGTCTGGAGCAAGGTGGCACAGAAACAGGATCTGGATTACTCCCAGATTGGGCGGCTGATGGGACGGATGGACAAGGCGCTTAAATCTTTCAGTCATGAAGGAGCAAAGCGGACGTTTTTATGGGATATAGCCCAGGCGACAACCCATCGTGCCTTCCTTCATCTGATAGAGGATGAAAAGATCAGATCGATTGTGATGGCCATTGTGGACCGCTTTGAACAGAAAAATGCCTGGGCTCTTAATAAGCTGCCATCCCAGGTCATCCATAATGATGCCAATGATTATAACATCCTGGTGGACAGCCAGGGGCAGATCAGTGGCTTGATCGATTTTGGCGATTTTATCGAAAGTTACCGGGTTTGTGACCTCGCTGTTGCCTGTGCATATGCCATGCTGGGGCAAAGAGATCCGGTTGGACGGGCTTGTGAGGTCGTGGCTGGCTATCATGCGACCAATCCCCTGACAGCCGCAGAAATCGCGCTGGTTTATGATCTTGCCCAGGTCAGGCTTGCTGAATCAACCTGTATGGCGGCCCAGCAATATGCCGCCAATCCGGAAAATGACTATCTTCTGATCAGCCAGAAAGATGTGCGGGAGCTTTTGCTCCGGATGGAAAAAATCAATCGGGATGTGGTTCATTATCGCTTTAGGGATGTCTGTGGTCTGGAAGCCTGTCCGGGATCGCGCAAGCTGGTTCAATGGCTTTCGGCCAATGCGGACCGGATCGGGCCGATTTGTGATCCGGTGCTTTCTGCGGACAACGTTCTTGTTCTGGATCTCTCGACCTTGTCTGTTGATGAAGAAGGTATCACCCTTGATGCGGAGGCGGCCACCAGTCTGATCTTCTCGATAATGGACGACGCCGGAGCCGAAGTGGGCATTGGCAACTATCTGGAGGACCGCAATGTCTACAAGGGTGACTTTTTTGAAACAGTTGATCCGGAAGAACGCCGGACGGTCCACTTGGGAATTGATCTGTTCTTGCCAGCCTATGCGCCGCTTTATGCTCCGCTTGATGGCAAGGTCCGGGTGCATAACGACAACACCCGGGACTATGACTATGGTCCGGTGTTAATCCTTGAGCATGAGATGGACGAAGGGCAGGTTTTCTATACCAAGTATGGCCATCTGAGCCGTACATCTCTTGCTCTCTGGGAGGATGGCAAGGCGTTCAAAAAGGGCGAACTGATCGGGTATGTCGGCCCCTATCCGGAAAATGGGAACTGGGCACCGCATGTGCACTTTCAATTGCTGCTTGATCTGATGGGGATGGAAAATGATGTCTGCGGGGTGGCTGCACGCAGCGAACGCAATGTCTGGGCATCTGTCTGCCCAAGCCCGAACCTGATCCTGGGGATGCAGATCAAATGCGAGGGGACCACAGTCCGCTCGGCAAAGGATATTCGCTCTGAACGGGCGCGCCATCTTGGACCAAATCTGAGTCTTTCCTATAGTGCTCCCTTGAAGATTGTCAGGGGAGAGGCGCAGTATCTTTATAGCGAGAGCGGAGATAGCTATCTCGATATGGTCAACAATGTCTGTCATGTCGGGCATTGTCATCCACGGGTGGTCAAGGCCGCGACAGAGCAGCTGCCTGTGCTCAATACCAATACCCGCTATTTGCATGATAATATTGTCAACTATGCGCGAGAGCTGCTTTCGACTTTTCCGGAGCCTCTGGAAGTCTGTTTCTTTGTCAATTCAGGCAGCGAGGCCAATGATCTCGCCCTGCGACTGGCGCAGAACTATACCGGTTGCCGGGAAATGCTGGTGGTTGATCATGCCTATCATGGCAACCTGACGTCCCTTATTGATCTGAGCCCCTACAAGTTTAATCGCAAGGGCGGCAGGGGCCGGCCTGAACATGTGCGTGTCTGCCCGATGCCGGATGGCTATCGTGGTCCGGTTAAAGCGGATGACCCGGCGTGTGGGAGCAAATATGCCGACCTGGCGATCCAGGAACTTCGGGCTTTGGAACAGGCTGGAGGAAAACCCTGTGCCTTTATCGCGGAATCGCTGCTGGGCTGTGGCGGGCAGATCGTTTTGCCGCAAGGATATCTGCCGAAGGTTTATGACGCGGTACGGGCTTCGGGGGGACTCTGTATTGCTGATGAAGTCCAGGTCGGCTTTGGCCGTATTGGCGAGCATATGTGGGGCTTTGAACAGCAGGGGGTGGTGCCGGATATTGTGACCCTTGGCAAACCGATTGCCAATGGTCATCCCATGGGGGCTGTGGTGACAACCCGGGCAGTTGCCGATGCTTTTATGACTGGAATGGAGTACTTCAATACCTTTGGCGGTAATCCGGTATCCTGTGCCATTGGTCTTGAGGTCCTGCAGGTCGTCCGTGACGAGCGCCTCCAGAACAACGCCCGCCTGGTCGGGGCCCGGATGATGCAAGGGCTCAAGAGTATGGTCGCAGATCATCCGCTTATTGGCGAGGTCAGAGGGATGGGTCTGTTTATCGGGGTGGAACTGGTCAGAGATCACGCCACGCTGGAGCCTGCAACGCCTGAAGCTGGTAAGGTTGTCAACCTGATGAAAGAGCGTGGAATTTTGCTTTCGACAGATGGACCTCTGGATAACGTTGTGAAAATCAAGCCTCCGATTTGTTTCTCTGCTGAAGATGCAGAACGGTTCCTACGGGAGTTTGATGACTGCCTGGCACTGGTGGAGCAGGAAGAGATTAAGTAACAACCAACACATCAGGTTTGTCGGTAGCCAGTATCGAGGATGTTTGCTATAAGTGAGCGATCAATCACTTTAGGCGAATTCTATGCGTGACGGCTCGGTGACTCGTAAGAAAATCAATCAGGCGGCGCTTGAACTTTTCGCCCGCAAGGGGGTTGCCGAAACAACAACCCGGGATATTGCCGGAGGGGCTAGTATTGCCGAGGGGACAATTTATCGGCATTACAAAAGCAAAGACGAGCTGGTGCAATCGCTGTTTCTGTCGCTCTATCGCGAACAAGGAGACCTGCTGGCTGCGCGGATCAGAAACGAAACAGGGATCAAAGAGCAAATTGCTGTGATGATTAACCTGTTCTGTCACCTGTTCGACGAGAACCGGCCGCTTTTCACCTTTTTGCTGTTAACCCAGCATGGTCAGCTTGAAAGTGTCTCCGATGAAATGGTGACGCCTGTGAGTGTTCTTCGCGAAGCCATTTCCCGCGCACAGGCAGCAGGGCAGATCCGGCAAGCAGATCCGGATCTGCTTGCCGCGATGGTGCTTGGTGTGGTTGTCCAGCCTGCCGTTTTTAGTGTGTATGGTCGCTTGAAACAGTCATACCAGGATTTTAACGCAGAGCTGGTCCAGGCGGCCTGGGGGGTTTTAGGGCTGACCTAGCTGGTGGATGCTGACAGAACGGGGACAGGTTTTCTTTTGGTGAAGATAATCACATTGCCAACCAGAGCAAGCGCGACCCCAAGCAGAGCAAAAGGCGTCCAGACATAACCTTCATAAATCGTGGAGAGGGACAGGGCAACAATGGGGAAAAGTACGGTGCAATAGGCCGCTTTTTCTGCCCCGACCCGGCCAACCAGATTGAGGTACAGGGCAAAGCCGATGACTGTACCCGGTACGGCAAGGTATAGCAGGGCACCGAGATAGCGGGCTGTTATTTCCAGCTCGAAACTATAGCCTTGCAGCAGGCACCAGATACCCAGTGTGACACTGCCATAAACCAGCGCATAGGAGTTGGCAGTCAGCACATTGCGGCCCTGTTTTTGCTGATGCTGGGAAACCATGTTTCCAAGCGAAAAGCAGTAGGTCCCACAAAGAGCAAGAAGCAGACCTTTTATATTGTCCCCGGTTATATTGTCTCCGGTCCAGTCCCCGCTGCCCAGATCATCCCAGAACAAGGCACAGACACCCGCGATGCCCAGAGCTGCCCCAATCAGTGAGCGCAGAGCAGGTATCTGTCGATGAAAGAGCAGGCCATTGATCATATTGAAGATGGTTGCCATGGAGAAGACAACCGCAATAAGCCCGCTGGTGGTATAAACAGTGGCATTATAGAAAAAGAGAAAATTCACACAAAAGAGCAACAAGCCTTGCAGGATAAACCATCTGTGTTGGCGAAAGGGAACCCAGGTCAATTTTCCCAGGGCCGACATCAGGACAATCTGTGCCAGTGCAGCGAGGGTGAAGCGATAGAAGGCCGAGACTTCGACGGCAACATCACCGATCTGAAAGGCAATAGCCAGCCAGGTGGTGCCCCAGATCAGAACGGTGCCGAGATAGAGGAGACTAGTCATGGAAACAGGATCCATTAAAATACTGTATGTTTGTGTCCTGATCGTAACGGCTGTCAGTTTTCGGGGCTATCAGGTTCTTGCGGCCTTTTTCACAATCTTGCGGTTATTATTTTATTTGCCCTCTTGTCGAGCTTCTCATTTAAAGGACGGCAGGTTAAATTGCAGTATGAAGTGCAAAGGCCTTCAAAAGATTATCCGGGTGAGTGGTTGATGCGGCCAGAAGAACTGTATGTTTATAAAGCCCTTGTTGAAGTGGGCGCGAAATCCGGCCGTTCGGCTGACCTCGGCGAAGGCCTGTCTTTATCTACCTGGCGCAACCAGAAGGGCTTTGCCGTCTACGAACGGGCGGACCATCACAGCATGAGCTTTTATCTGGAAGGTGGGAAAGATACGCGCCGCCATTTGGGAGAGCGTTGTATCGGTTCAGGGCATCCCGGGGCAGTTTGTATTATGCCTGCGGGGGTACGGTCGGAATGGAGTATTGATGCATCATTCCGTTTCATGCATCTATACTTTGATTGTGGCTGGTTTGATCGGACGCTTGCCGAGAGCTGTGATGTCGATCCTTCGGGGATAGAACTACGGGACGTTTCTTTTCGCAGTGATCCGGTGATTGAGCAGATCTGTCGAAAGATCATCTATCCGCTGGATTGGCAAAGTGCTGCAGATCAGATGGCCCTGTCTCAGGCAGGGCAGCTGCTGGCGCAGCACCTTCTCAGGCACTATACCAACAGATCACTGGAACCTGGGCTTTGCCGCGGCGGACTTTCTCCCTATGCCTTGCGTCGGGTCAAAGAATACGTGGAGACCTCGCTGGATCAGGGAGTAACCGTTTCAGAATTGGCACGGGTCTCTGATCTTAGTCCTTTTCACTTTACGCGGATGTTTCGTGTTTCTGAAGGGATCAGTCCGCATCAGTATGTGTTGCAGCGGCGTATCGAAAAAGCCAAATATCTGCTGGGCGATAACAAGGGTTCGCTTTCCGAGATTGCACAGGATTGCGGTTTTAGCAGCCAGAGTCATATGGCCACTCGTTTCCGCCGGGCCACAGGTCTAACGCCCCAAAACTTCCGCCGCTTATCTTGAACTCTTTACATGCTTGCGTGGTGTGCGCATTTATTTTTCAGACGAGCTGATATAAAAGGGACGACTGTATTGACGGGCGAGAGCTTGCCGTGTGAATAGCAGGAGCATTTTATAGAATCATTTGGGGAGAGTATTGCTCTATGGCATCACAGTCAGTGTTACCACAAAAAACGCAGGTTCTGGCTTTGGTCGGAAGTCTTCGGGAACAATCTTACAACAGGGCTTTGTTGCGCGAAGCCATCACGGTTGCCCCTGATGGCATCGAAATTGTGGTTTTTGACCGTCTGGCTGAATTGCCGCTTTTCAACGAAGATCTCGAAGCCGTGCAAACACCCGAAACTGCGCAAGCACTGAAACAGGCCATCATGGCGGCGGATGCGTTGTTGATCGTGACGCCGGAATATAATTCTGGTCTTCCTGCCGTGCTGAAAAACGGGATTGACTGGGCGTCGCGCGGGACACCGTCCGTTTTTGCCAATCTGGCTGTTGGCATTATGGGCACCAGCCCGGGAGCTTTTGGAACTGCCCGGGTACAGGCGCAGTTAAAACAAAGCCTTGGTGGTTTGGGGGCCTACCCTCTGGCAGCGCCTGACTTTGTCTTGCCCCTAGCAAAAAGCAAGTTTGATGATGAATTAAAAATCTCGGATGAAGCCACGCGGTCGCGAATGAACAAGTACCTTGAACGTCTCCGGGAGTTGGCCTGTTGTCTGGCAGCGATACGGCAACGCTGATAAACGTTGACCTTTCCATACTGTAGAGCAGCCAAAGGGCGCTGATATCAGCGCCCTTTGGTTTGTCACAATGCAGTGAGGGAGAGAGTGTTATTCTGAACCACGCATCTCGGTTTCAATATTAAGGGTCACAACATCGGAAGTCAGCGGAGCAAAGCCGCCTACACCAAAATCACTACGCAGGATGGAGCCTTGTGCCGAGAAAGCCACATAGGGCGCGCCAGCATAAGCGGGAACGAAAGCCGCTAGCGGGTGATCACCATGATGGGTCAGTGTTGCTTGCAGAGTAACGGGTTTGGTTGTCTCTTTGATGGTCAGGTCGCCTGTGACAGCATAGATGTTTTTGCCGGTCTGGACGATCTTGGTGCTTGTGAAAGTAATTTCTGGAAACTTTGCAGCATCAAAGAAATCGCCACCGCTGAGATGCGCGTCAAGTTCCTCAACGTTTGTATCAATGCTTGCTGATTTGATGACAACGTCAATTTTGCTGTTTTCCGGCTTTTCAAAATCAATTGATACTGTGCCGTCGTAGTCATCAAAAGTGCCTGACTGAGTGGACATGCCAACGTGATTATAAGCGAAATTGATTTCGGTATGACCTTTGTCAAAGCTGAACGTTTCAGCTGCCTGAACTGATGCAACTGAGGCCACAAGAGCGGTTCCGAAGGCAGCAGCGGTCAGTTTTTTAGAAATATTGAGCATTTAGGGCTCCCCTGTATGTGGCTGTTTCAAATAGATGAAATTTTGGCGAGAGTTGTTGCGTTTACTGCTGTTTACTTAGGTATGGAGGGGGTGTTCCGTCAATGACACTCCTGGGAAACAGTCTGTGCATGGGGAAACAACAATTTCGTGACCTGGCGGCTGTTCCTTACTGGAAAGAACAGCAGGGCGGTGATAAACCTTACGATGTTGCGTATCTGTTGCGTACCTGTTTTTGAAACCAACTGTTGGGGATAAGGCGTGTCTTTTGAAAGTTATTGCCAGACTGTCGCTCGGAATTTTGAAGCCCTTGGGGCGCTGGAAGATGTGCTGGCACAGGCTGCAGATATCTGGGTTGAAGCCCTGAGAAATGGCAATAAGGTCATCTTTTGTGGCAATGGAGGATCGGCTGCTGATTCCCAGCATCTCGCAGCCGAGCTGGTTGGTCGCTATATTCTGGAGCGGGAATCCCTGCCTTCAATCGCCCTGACTGTCGACAGCTCAGCCCTGACAGCTATCGCCAATGATTATGGATATGAACAGGTTTTTGCCCGGCAGCTGAGCGGTTTGGGAAAAGCAGGGGATGTTTTTGTCGGCATCACAACCAGTGGCAACAGCGGGAATATTCTGGCAGCTGTTAAAGTCGCGCGGAAGATGGGCATCAAGGTGATGGGCTTCACCGGCAAGAGCGGCGGTCAGCTGGCAGAGGCATGTGATCTCTGTATCAAGGTGCCTTCTGATAAGACAAACCATATCCAGGAAATGCATATCGCCGTTGGGCATTATCTCTGTGGCGTTACTGAAAATCGTCTTGGCAGCCTGAACTAGACTAAATCCCCGGCAAAGGCGCCTGCTCTATTTGAGAAGCGGGAGTTCAAGAGCTGCTCGCAGGTCATTGCCAGTTTTGATTTGATAGGCCTGGGTGCCTGCCTGTAAGGCAGCACCCCTTTCGCCCGGACGTTTACCATGCCCGGTGAGGACGTGAAGCCCGCCAGCAAGCCCGGCTTTTTTCCCTGCGAGAATATCGCTATCCCGGTCGCCGACGATCCAGGAGCGCTGCAGATCCAGGTTCAGCTGTTCCTGGGCGCGGGTCAACATCCCGGGGTTGGGCTTTCTTGCCTCGTGGTCGTCTGCATGGCTCCAGATCGTTTCGCCTTTCTGGTGAAAAGGGCAGGCGTAGACAGCATCAACTGTAGCACCCAGTGCTTCCAGTTCCCTGTGCAGCTTGTTCTGTACGACTTCAAATTCCTGCCAGCCAAAATATCCATAGGCGATACCAGCCTGGTTGGTCACGATAACAACCGGAATTTTCAATCTGTTGGCTTTCGCGATGACTTCGGCTGCTCCGGCGACCAGAACCAGATCTTCGGCTTTGTGCAGATAGTTGACCTCTTCAACGATCACGCCGTCGCGATCAAGAAACAGGGCGGGTCTTGGTTCTGATGAGTTGGGAGCGCGCAGTTCTTCCCAGATTCCACTGGAACTGACAAAGGGGAAATCGGGTGTGGTAAAATTTTGGGGCATTGGTCTGCATTGCTGGGTAAGGGAGCTGTCGATCTTGTCAGTCTTTATAGCGCTCTCTTTGACGAGAGGACAGTTTCTTCTCTGATCCCTCTAAGCTGTGAGACAACATTATTAACATAGTTATTGTGTGTTAATAAAATAAAGATGGTGAATAATTTACTCAATTTCCGATTTGTTTGTGTGTGTTGTTATTATCTGTTTGTTTTTATTGATATTGCGTGCCTCCCTTATAATACATAAAAAATTTGTTATATAAAAATATTTTGCTTTTATTCTTGTGTAATTCACGTTACATACTATTTTCAACTTGTGGCGGGGGAGATCCGGTTCGATCCAGCCCAAAATTGGTAAAAAAATGTGAGCCTGCACAGACGTCTGCGACCAAGATTACTGTCGAGGATGTGGATGCTGAGCGGCTGAAGATGTACTTTTATGACCTGCTGACAGACTGGCAGGGTTCGGAGATTTCGGTGAGTGATCCCTATCTGACGCATTTAAAACAGCTGGAAGCCGAGAGCATCCATATCATCCGGGAAGTTGCCGCGGAGTTCCGCAATCCGGTGATGCTTTATTCCATCGGCAAGGACTCTGCTGTCATGCTGCATCTGGCACGCAAGGCTTTCTATCCTTCGAAGCCACCTTTCCCGCTGTTGCATGTGGACACAACCTGGAAGTTCCGCGAGATGATTGCATTTCGGGACAAGATCGCCAGTGAATATGGCTTTGACCTGATCGTGCATACTAACGAGGAGGGCCGCAGCAAGGGGATGAGCCCCTTCGAGCATGGTTCGGCGCTCTATACCGATGTGATGAAAACCGAAGCTCTCAAGCAGGCCTTGAACAAATACAAGTTCGATGCGGCCTTTGGTGGTGCCCGTCGTGACGAAGAAAAGTCACGGGCAAAAGAGCGGGTTTTCTCTTTCCGGTCAGAAAGCCATCGCTGGGACCCCAAAAACCAGCGCCCGGAACTGTGGAACATCTATAATGCAAGAGTAAAGCCCGGTGAAAGCATCCGGGCCTTCCCGATCTCGAACTGGACCGAGCTGGATATCTGGCAGTATATCTATCGCGAAAACATTCCGATTGTGCCGCTATATTATTCTGCTGAACGCCCGGTGGTCGAGCGTGACGGTGCCCTGATCATGGTCGATGATGAGCGTATGCCACTCAAACCGGGTGAAACGCCCTCCTTGCGATCTGTCCGTTTCCGGACACTTGGGTGTTATCCGCTGACCGGTGCGGTTGAGTCCACGGCAGCGACCTTGCCTGATATTATTCAGGAAATGCTTCTTACAACAACCTCCGAGCGACAGGGTCGCGTGATTGATCACGACCAGGCCGGGTCCATGGAAAAGAAAAAGCAGGAGGGCTACTTCTGATGGCCCATAAAGACAAACTTATCTCTGAAGATATTCTCGCCTATCTTAAGGTACAGGAAGATAAAAGCCTGCTGCGTTTTATTACCTGCGGGTCCGTCGATGATGGAAAGTCCACCCTGATCGGGAGATTGCTGTTTGATTCAAAATTGATTTTTGAAGATCAGCTTTCAGCCCTGGAAAGTGACAGCAAAAAAGTCGGAACGACCGGTGATGATATAGATCTGGCCTTACTGGTTGACGGCCTTCAGGCCGAACGCGAGCAGGGGATCACGATTGATGTGGCCTATCGGTTTTTCTCGACCGACAAGCGCAAGTTTATCGTCGCCGATACACCGGGGCATGAGCAGTATACCCGCAATATGGCCACCGGAGCTTCCGGGGCCGAGTTGGCGCTGATCCTGGTCGATGCCCGTAAAGGTGTCCTGACCCAGACCCGTCGGCATAGCTATATTGTATCGCTTCTGGGCATCAAGAACGTGGTGCTGGTGGTCAACAAGATGGATCTGGTTGACTATTCCCAGGCCCGTTATGACGAGGTGGTGAAAGACTATCTCGCTTTTGCCGAGAAGCTGAATATTCCAAATATCATTTCAACGCCAATTTCCGCGCTCAAAGGTGAAAATGTCACCGGGCGCAGCGCATTGATGGAGTGGTATCAGGGGCCGACCCTACTGGAGCATCTGGAAACGGTTGATGTTATTTCCGATCTGACACAAACCCCCTTCCGGATGCCGGTTCAGTGGGTCAACCGGCCAAATCTTGATTTCCGCGGGTTTAGTGGAACGCTGGCTTCTGGTCGAGTGAGACCTGGTGACAAGCTGGCAGTCTCTCCCTCTGGTAAAACCTCGACAGTTGAGCGGATCGTTACCTTTGATGGCGACCTGGAAGAAGCCATTGCCGGACAGGCCGTCACCATCACCCTGACTGACGAGATTGATATCAGTCGTGGCGATGTGCTGTCAAAAGCAGATGAAATGCCGGGGCTGAGTGATCAGCTGCGGGCGCATATTCTCTGGATGCAGGAAGATGCCATGTTGCCAGGACGGTCCTATCTGCTCAAAACAGCGGCGACCACTGTTCCTGTGGTGATTTCCGACCTGCATCACAAAGTGAATGTAAACACGCTTGAAGAGCAGGCCGGGAAAAAACTGGAATTGAATGAAGTCGGGGTCTGTAATCTGGCGCTTGATCGTGCGATTCCCTTTGATGCCTACAAGGACAACCGGGAAACAGGTTCCTTTATCCTGATCGACCGCTACAGCAATGCAACAGTCGGTGCCGGGATGATCGATTTTGGCCTGCGCCGGGCAAGTAATATTGTCTGGCAGGAGCTGGACATCAATAAAGACAAGCGGGCCGAACAAAAAGGGCAAAAACCTTGTGTGCTCTGGTTTACCGGTCTGTCCGGCGCCGGAAAATCCACGGTTGCCAACCTTGTCGAGAAGAAGCTTTTTGCTGAAGGTCGGCATACCTACACTCTTGATGGTGATAACGTCCGCCACGGCCTGAACAAGGATCTGGGCTTTACCGATGCTGACCGGGTGGAAAACATCCGTCGCGTGTCGGAAACAGCCAGGCTTTTTGTTGATGCAGGTCTGCTGGTTCTGGTCTCGTTCATCTCCCCGTTCCGCAGTGAGCGACGTATGGCGCGTGAGCTGATGGGGGAACAGGAGTTTATCGAGGTCTTTGTTGATACGCCGCTTGAGGTCTGTGAAGAACGCGACCCCAAGGGGCTGTATAAAAAAGCACGGGCAGGCAATATCAAGAACTTTACCGGGATTGATTCGGCCTATGAGGCTCCTGAAAATGCCGAGATCGTGCTGGCTGGTGGAAGCGCCGAGCCGGAAATTCTGGCGGACCAGGTGATTGCTGCCTTGAAAGAGAAGGGCTTTATCTAGCGTCTTTCTGGAGATAAGCAGAGGACACCTGTATCCAGGGTATGTTGCAAAAGGCTGTTGTTCCCTTATCGGGGCTTCGGCCTTTTGTCGTTTATATAGGGGGGAGCCCCGCCAGAAAGGCAGGTAGTGGAGAGTGTATTTTAACACTACCTTAGCCAGTAGTATGCTTTACTGAAGTTCAGGGAGATCATTCCGGGAATTTTAACCATCTTCGCTTGAAAGTGAGTTATAAGTGAGCAGGTTAATCATGATCTATAAAATATAGAAATTTGATGAGACCTGATATTCCCTGATCGTTATTGTTATTTGGGTGGGGCGATGGATACAGAGCAGGACCTAGACTTCAAGCCAACCTACGACTGGTGTGTCCGGGCCTTTTCTCTTATGAAGCGTCGCTTGGGAATCAACATCAAGCTTCATGACGAGAACGGTGACTTCCCGGGCGGGGATATCTATCTCTTTAATCACTTTGCCCGTTTCGAAACGATCATCCCGCAGTACCTTATCCATGAAGCCACTGGCGGCTATTGTCGCTGTGTTGCCTCGGGAGAGTTGTTCGAAGGCAACGAGAACTTTGCCAAGTTTCTCTATGGTGTTGGTGCTGTTCCCCACAATCATCCCCGGTTGTTGCCGTTTCTGGCGGCGGAGATTATGCGGGGGCACAAGGTTATCATCTTTCCCGAAGGGGGAATGATCAAGGACAAGCAGGTCGTTGGTCCGGGGGGAGAATTGAGTATCTTCTCGCCGACGGCACAAAAACGACGGAAACATCACACCGGAGCAGCTATCCTGGCCCTGACGGTTGAGCTATTCAAACAGCGGGTTCTTTCTGTCTTTGAAAAGGGCGAACACGATAGGCTGGAGCGTTGGGCCCGGGCGCTGAATATCAAATCTACTGAGGCCTTGCTTGCGGTGGCGGGCAAACCGACCGAGATTATTCCGGCAAATATCACCTTCTACCCTATCCGTGCCAGTGACAATATTCTCAGCAGAAGTGCTGAGTTTCTCAGCAAAGGCAACCATCCCCGGATGGTAGAGGAGGTCCTGATCGAGGCGAATATCCTGCTCAAGGATTGCGACATGGATATTCGTGTCAGCCGCCCGCTTGAGGTTCAACAGGTCTGGCGCTGGTGGGAAAAGATTATGCTGTCCCGCCTTTTCAGCCAGATCAATTCTCTCGATGATTTCTTTTCTCTCAATGCCACGGCGGATACCCTGAATGAGCGCATGTTCAAGATGTGCACTTCGCGCGGGACCAACCGCCTCAGGGACTATTATATGGAGGCTATCTATGCCGGGGTTACGGTAAACCTGCATCACCTTGCCTCGGCCCTGATCCGGGAGTTGGTACAAAAAGGGCAATTACGGGTCGGGAAAAAACTGTTTCATCAGGCGCTCTATCTCAGCATTAAACGATGCCAGAAAGATGACGAAGTCCATCTGCACCGCAGCCTGACCAAGCCTGAGAACTACTGGAATCTCTGGGATGGTGACAGCTGTCCGGTACTGGACAAGTTTTTTGCATCGGAAGGCTGTGTCGAGCATCTGACTTTTGAAGGTGAGGACTATGGATTTTCGGCTTCGGTTATGGACACGCGCAGTTTTAACCGGGTGCGGCTTGAAAACCTTATTCTGGTCTATGCCAACGAGGTTACGCCGATTGACCATGCGATAACGCATGTGAAAGAGGCTCTTGACGACGCTGAAACAGTATCCCTTGAACGAATGGCGTTACTGCTTTTTGATGATGAACTGCTTTCGCTGGATTGTGACCGCAAGACCTTTTCCAAGGAGCAATATCGGGAGACCAATGCAAAAGAGACCGCGTTTGCGAAACCGGAACCCTTTCTGATTATACCAGATAAACCCAAGAAAATCGGGGTGCTTCTGGTTCATGGACTTCTGGCGTCCCCGGCAGAAATGGATGATTTTGGCAAGGAACTGGCAGAAAAGCGCTTTCCGGTTATGGGCTTGCGCCTCAAAGGACATGGAACATCCCCCTGGGATCTCCGGGATCGGCACTGGCAGGATTGGTCGGCGTCGGTGAGCCGGGGTCGGGAAATCCTTTCAAGCTTTGTCGATGAGATTGTGATTGTCGGCTTTGCGACCGGGGGATCTCTGTCTCTCTACGAAGCCGCGACCCATCCTCAAAATGTTGCCGGAGTTGTGGCGATTTCAGTGCCCTGGAAATTCAAGACCCGTAACCTTGTCCTTGCCCACCTGGCCCAGGGGTTTGAACGTTTGGCCAGCTGGGTGCCGAAGCTGGAGGAAAAAGCGATTTTCCGTTCCCATCCGGCGGAACATCCCAACGTGAATTATCAGAATGTGCCCGTACGCACCGCTTATGAGCTGCATCAACTCCGCCAGCAGCTTTTGACACGTCTTCCAGATGTCGACTGCCCGGTCCGGCTATTACAAGGGACGGATGACCCCATCGTCGATGCGCGAGGAATCAACAGCGTGTTTGAGCTGATCGGGGCAACGGCGAAGGAGTTAAAGATGGTACCGTCCAAACGGCACGGTATTCTTTATGAAAATATCGGTGGATGTCGTGCAGAGATTGTCTCGTTCCTCACTGAACTTGAAGCTGTAAGGAACGAAGGCCTTTCAAAGGATGAGGGGGAGAGTTTGGGGGGGGCTCTTCTGAGCCGTCTGAAAAAAGAAAGTGAGGCCGTCTGATGGGACTTTCCTCGCATATGGGGCGTATACCCTTGAGCGCTGTGGCGCGAAAAGATCCGGTGCGGCCTGGCAACAAATCCCTGTATGAAAATCTGGAACAGGTTGCCCTGGTTTTTGGCCAAAATTCCTGCGTCGAATTTCTCGGGCGAGACTACAGCTATCGGGAAATTCTGGATCAGGTGCACAGGGTCGCAGCAGGGTTGCAACGCCAGGGCGTGAGAAAGGGAGACAGGGTTGTTCTGTTCCTGCCAAACTCCCCCTATTTTGTCGTTTGTTATTACGCAATTCTGAAAATCGGAGCCGTGGTCGTCAACAGTAATCCGCTTTATGCGGAAAGCGAACTGGAGCATCAGCTGAAGGATAGCGGGGCAGAGATCCTGATCACGATTGACATCAAGGAGCTGTGCCAGAAAGCAATCAAGCAGCTGGAGCGGACAGCGCTGCGTAAAGTGGTTATCTGTCGTCTGTCCCAGGCGATGCCAACACTAAAAGGGGCACTTTTTTCGCTTTTGCAGTTCCACAAGATATCTCATCCGACAGGACCGGAAGTTCTGGAGTTCGAAGATCTGTCTAACAGCCTTGAGGGCGCTTATCCGGTGGATGTCAGTCCTTCGGATCTTGCCGTCTTGCAATATACGGGCGGTACGACAGGAGCGCCAAAAGGAGCAGCATTGTCCCACGCCAATGTGATGGCAAATACCGAGCAGGTGACGGCCTGGTTTTCCAATGCAGTACCCGGCGAAGAACGCATATTGGGGGTGCTGCCGCTGTTTCATGTCTTTGCCATGACGACGGTCCTGAATATGGGGATTTCTCTCGGGGCACAGATTATCCTGTTGCCACGCTTTCAGCTGGGGCAGATGCTCAAAACCATTGATCGGCTGAAACCGACTTTGATGATGGGAGTGCCAACCCTTTATAACGCGGTGAACAATAGCCCGGTGGTTGATCAGTATGATCTCTCCTCGATCAAATACTGTATTTCTGGCGGTGCGCCTCTGCCGCTGGACTGCAAGCATCGTTTTGAAGAGCTGACGGGCTGTGTGTTGGTTGAAGGGTACGGGTTGAGCGAAGCATCCCCTGTCTGTGCCTGCAATCCGGTTGCCGGACAAAACAAGGAAGGTTCCATTGGCCTGCCGATGCCGGGAACCTTGCTTGAAATTCGCTCCCCGGAAGCCCCCTTTGAGGTCTTGCCCAAAGGGGAGAAGGGCGAGCTTTGTATCACTGGCCCCCAGGTCATGATCGAGTACTGGCACAATCCGGAAGCAACTGAAAAAACAATTTGTGAAGGCCGTCTGCGCAGTGGTGACATTGGGTATATGGACAAGGAAGGTTATGTCTTCCTGCTTGACCGCCTCAAGGACCTAATCCTCTGTAACGGCTATAATGTCTATCCCCGCAACATTGAAGAAGCAATCAATCGTCATCCTGCCGTCGCGGAAGTCACAGTGATCGGTGTCCCCGACAAGGAACATGGCGAAATCCCCAAGGCTTTTGTCAAGCTGCATGCAGGACAACTGCTGAACGAAGCTGACCTGCAGGAGTTTTTGCAAAAATATCTTTCTGTCATTGAGCGCCCCCGGATTATCGAATTTCGCAAGGAGCTGCCAAAAACCATGATTGGCAAGCTGTCCAAAAAAGAGCTCCGGCAGGAGGAACAGGACTTAGCCGAAGGAATGGGTGACAGAAAGAACACAGCGAAGGGGAATGATGATGGACCTTCATGAGTTCTGCTTCTCCTTAAGAATAACACGAATAACGGGCCCATCCGGTGTCCGCTCCGATTTGAGCCGTAAATAAGCCAAGGAAACCCAAATGGTAGATATTGTATTGGCAGGATATGCCCGTTCTCCCTTCCACTTCGCCAACAAGGGCGCGCTGGCACGGGTGCGGCCAGATGATCTGGTTGCACAGGTGATCAGGGGGCTGGTTCATAAAACCGGGGTTGCCGGGAAGGATATCGAGGCCATTTTCATGGGCTGTGCTTTTCCGGAAGGAGAGCAGGGGTTGAATATCGCCCGGTTGGCTGTGTTCCTGGCTGATTTACCCCAATCGGTCGGCGGGGCAACGGTCAATCATTTCTGTGGTTCTTCAATGCAGGCAATTCATATGGCCGCCGGGGCCATCGCCATGGGAGCGGGGCAAGCCTATATCTGTGCCGGGATTGAATCCATGACCCGGGTGCCGATGATGGGATATAACCCGCTGCTCAATCCTGCTTTGGCCAAGAGTTTCCCGCCGGCATTTATCTCGATGGGAGAAACAGCAGAGAACGTTGCTGATAAATACGGAATGAGCCGGGTTGACCAGGATGCTTTCTCTCTCCAAAGTCATAAAAAAGCAGCCAAAGCCCAGTCGGAAGGACGGTTTAAAGAAGAGATTATTGCCATTACCGGCCCTGATGGCGCTGTGGTTGAACGGGATGGCTGTATCCGTGCCGAGAGTACACTTGAGGGATTAGGGTCGCTTTCTCCTGCCTTTCGTGAAGGCGGTTGTGTGACAGCGGGAAGTTCGTCTCCGCTGACGGATGGCGCTTCGGTGGTTCTGGTCTGTACTGCTGACTATGCCAAAGAGAATTCTTTACCTGTTCTGGCAAAAATTCGCAGCATAGCTGTGGCGGGTTGTGCGCCTGAAATTATGGGTATTGGTCCGGTAGCTGCGACAAAAAAGGCTGTTGAGCGTGCGGGTATTTCAATCAAGGATCTGGATGTTATTGAATTGAATGAAGCTTTTGCCAGTCAGGCGCTGGCCTGTATGTCTGACCTCAATCTGGACCCGGCAAAGATCAATATTGATGGGGGGGCGATTGCTCTAGGGCATCCTCTGGGGGCAACAGGTGCCCGCATCACCGGAAAAGCGGCCCAGTTGCTCAAACGCGAAGGGGGCAGGTTTGCTCTTGCAACCCAGTGTATTGGCGGTGGTCAGGGGATCGCGACTGTGCTGGAGGCCGCGGAATGAGCAAAATTGAAAAAGTTGCGGTTATCGGTGCCGGAGTGATGGGCGCAGGAATCGCTGCTCAGGTGGCCAATGCCGGGGTCGAAGTCCTTTTGCTTGATCGACCGGGTGAGGGCGAAGACAGAAGCTCAATCGCCCGCGATGGTGTTGCACGTCTGCTCAAAACCGATCCGGCTCCGCTGATGCACAAACGCAAGGCGAAGCTGATTACCCCTGGAAATACCGAGGATGATGTCGACAAGCTGGCCGAGTGTGACTGGATTATCGAAGCGATTATTGAAGATATCGGGATCAAGCAAAAGCTTTATAACCACCTTGAAAAACATCGCAAGGCGGGTTCTGTGGTGTCGTCCAATACCTCGACCCTGCGCCGTAGTGATTTGATCGAAGGAATGTCAGAAAATTTTTGCCGGGATTTTCTGATTACCCATTTCTTTAATCCGCCGCGGTATATGCGTCTGCTCGAGCTGGTGGGCGGTAAGGAAACGCCTGAGGGCTTGCTCGATAAAGTAAGTGCTTTTTGTGATCATGCCCTGGGCAAAGGCGTGGTGGTCTGCAAGGATACACCGGGGTTTATCGGTAACCGGATCGGTATTTTCTGGCTGCAATGCGCTGTGGTCGAGGCAATGGATCGCGGCATTACCATCGAGGTCGCCGATGCGGTGATCGGACGCCCTTTTGGTATTCCCAAGACCGGAGTGTTTGCTCTGCTCGACATGGTCGGGCTTGATCTGATGCCGCATGTGCTCGGGTCTATGGCCAGGCACTTGCCGCCAGAAGATGAGTTCCACAAGATTTACCGTGAGCCGGAACTGATCAAAAAAATGATCGGGGAAGGTTATACCGGACGGAAGGGCAAGGGCGGATTTTACCGTCTGAGGCCTGATAGTCCGGACAAGGTAAAAGAGGCAATCAACCTGACCACAGGTGAATATAGCGAAGCTTCAAGACCGCGGGTCGGTGCCGTCAAAAAAGCCGGAACAAAGAACCCTCGAAAGGTGTTGCAGGATACCAGTGATGCAGGCTGTTATGCCTGGGCAGTAATGTCTCGTACACTGGCTTATGCCGCCTCGCTCGTACCGGAAGTGACAGAAGATATAGCGGCCATAGATGAGGCCATGAAGGCGGGCTATAACTGGAAGTATGGTCCCTTTGAGCTGATGGACCAGATCGGGACGGCCTGGTTTGCACATAATCTTGCCGTAGACGGGCAGGCTGTTCCTCCTGTTCTCAAGGCGGCTGAAGAGCACGGGTTTTACCGGGTTCGGTATGGCACAAGGGAACTGCTTTCTGCGCAGAAGGGCTATCGCAAGCTCCTGCCGCGTCCGGGTGTTCTGAAGCTGGAGGATATCAAGGCCCGCGGCGGTCCAATCGACAGCAACCCTTCTGCATCGCTCTGGGATCTCGGTGACGGGGTTATGGGGCTTGAGTTTCACAGCAAGATGAACTCGCTCAATCTCTGGAGCCTGAGCATGATGCAACGGGCGATCCCCCAGATTATTGCCAGCGATTATAAAGCCCTTGTTGTCTACAATGATGGTTCAAATTTTTCCGTTGGGGCGAATATCGGCCTTTTAATGGTTGCGGCCAAGCTGAGGGCTTTCCCCTTTATCGATTATATGGTGCGCAAGGGACAGGAGACCTATCAGGCGCTGAAGTTTGCCCCTTTCCCCGTGGTGTCTGCCCCGTCAGGAATGGCCTTAGGGGGAGCCTGTGAACTGCTGCTGCACAGTGATGCGGTACAGGCTCATGCCGAAACTTATACCGGATTGGTCGAGGTTGGGGTCGGAATTATTCCGGGCTGGGGCGGTTGCAAGGAAGTTCTTTGTCGCTGGGCCACCTCAAAAGACGGGCCACAGGGGCCAATGCCTCCGGTTGCCCAGGCTTTCGAGCAGATCGGTCTGGCCAAAGTTGCCAAGTCAGCTGAAGAAGCACGGGAGATGAAAATCCTGCGCAAGACGGATGGCATTACCATGAATCGGGAGCGGGTCCTTGCCGATGCCAAGGAGAAGGCACTGGAGCTTGCCGAAGGTTATGTGGCGCCGGAACCGCTCGAGATTGTGCTTCCCGGGCCAAGCGGGCGGGTGGCCCTGGATCTGGCTGTATCGGGCTTTCGTCAGTCAGGCAAGGCGACCCCGCATGATGTGGTGGTCTCAGCAGCCCTGGCTGAGGTGCTGAGCGGGGGTGACACAGACATGACGGCAACAGTGAGTGAGGCAAGATTACTGGAGCTGGAGCGCAAGGCTTTTCATGAGCTTTGCCGACACCCGGATACAATCCGGCGGGTCAATCATATGTTGAAAACGGGAAAACCCCTCAGAAATTGACAGGTATAGCCACCGAATATGACCGATGGCATAACCAAAAAGTTTCAGGGAAAGTGGGAGTAAGGCAATGACGATGGTAATGGCAATTCTGATTGCTGTTCTGGTTCTGGCAATCCTGTTGTATCTCGGGCGGGGGTATTGGGCCTGGGTCGGGGCGCTTCTGGTTCTTATTGCGGGGGGACACTTTAGTGGAGCATCGCCCGTGTTAACCGGATTGGCGCTTATTCTGACAGGATCGCTTTCTCTGGTTTTTGGTATGCACAGTTTAAGGCGTGGTCTTTTAACCAAAGCTTTGATGAAAATTGTTCGGCGTAATCTGCCAGTGATCAGTGAAACCGAACAGACGGCACTGGATGCCGGAACTGTCTGGTGGGATGCCGAGCTGTTCACCGGGCGGCCAGACTGGAAAAGGTTGAGCGAGTTTAATGTTACCGGGCTGACGGCAGAGGAACAGGCGTTTCTGGATGGGCCAGTAGAGGAAATTTGTCGCAAAACCAACGACTGGCAGGTCGCCCAGGATCGCGACCTCTCGCCGGAACTGTGGCAGGAACTGAAAGACCAGAAGTTCTTTGGTATGATTATTCCCAAAGAATACGGCGGTCTTGGTTTCTCTGCCCAGGCGCATTCTGCCGTGGTTCTGAAGCTTTCCTCCCGCAGCCTGCCGCTTTCTGTCATTGTCATGGTGCCAAACTCTCTCGGTCCTGCCGAGCTGTTGCTGCACTATGGAACCGATCAGCAAAAAAAATATTATCTTCCCCGCCTGGCACGCGGCGAGGAAATGCCCTGTTTTGCCCTGACGGAGCCCAAAGCAGGCAGTGATGCAGCGTCGATCCAGAGTAATGGTGTACTGTGTAAAGAAAAATTTGAAGGCAAGGAAGTCCTTGGTATCCGGCTGAACTGGCGCAAACGCTATATCACCCTGGCTCCTGTTGCCACGGTTGTTGGTCTGGCTTTCCAGCTGCACGATCCTGATGGACTGCTTGGGGATGAAAAGAACCTTGGTATCACCTGTGCCCTAATCCCGCGCGAGACCAAAGGTATGGTGATTGGCAAGCGCCATGATCCCATGGGCGTACCGTTCCCCAACGGCCCTATTGAAGGCAAGGATGTGTTTATCCCGCTGGACTGGGTCATCGGGGGTGAAAAAGGCGTGGGGCAGGGCTGGCGCATGCTGATGGAATCCCTTGCTGCCGGCCGGTCGGTTTCCCTGCCGTCGCTGTCGCTCGGGGCGGCACAGCTCTCTACCCGGGTCAGTGGGGCCTATGCCACCGTGCGCCGCCAGTTCGGGACCCCTATTGGCAAGTTTGAAGGTGTAGCAGAACGCCTCGCCCGGATCGGGGGGCTGACTTACGGTATGGATGCGGCCCGCCGCCTGACCTGTGCTGCGGTCGATGCGGGAGAACGCCCCTCTGTCTTGTCAGGTATTGCCAAGGCCTATCTGACCGAAAACATGCGGACGATTTTTCTGGATGCCATGGATATTCTCGGGGGTGCCGCCATCTGCCGGGGGCCGCGAAATCTTTTGAGTCGAGCCTATGATGGCATTCCCATTGCGATCACGGTTGAAGGGGCCAACATCCTGACCCGTTCCATGATTATCTTCGGGCAGGGGTCAATCCGGGGGCATCCTTTTGTGCCGCAGGAACTGCAATCTGTGGCAAAGAACGATCTCAACGCCTTTGATGAAGCCTTTTGGGGACATATCAATTTCACGGCGAGCAACGCAGTCCGGGCAGGCCTTGATGGTCTGACAGACGGGCGTTTTATCAAAGTCACTGGCCCTACGGCATCGCGACGGCATAAACAACGGCTGACGCGCTATTGCTCGGCTTTTGTTCTTCTGGCGGATGTTTCGATGCTGGTGCTCGGCAGCAGCCTGAAACGGCGAGAAACACTCAGTGGCCGACTGGCCGATGCGTTGTCCTGGCTTTATCTGGCAACCGCTGCGATCAAACGCTTTGAGGATGAAGGGGCCCAGGACGACGACCGGATCTATCTTGACTGGTTCTGTGCCTATGCGTTTCAACAGATTGAACAGGCGTTGATTACCATAACCCACAATTATCCGGTCAAGTATCTGGGGACAATGTTGCGTTTGCGAGCCTTTTTCCTTGGGCGTACGGCGCATGGACCAAAAGATGCCCAGAATCTGGAACTATCCCGCCGGGTTATGGGAGAAAAAGGTGGGCGTGATCGCCTGGCAGCTGATCTGGCTGTATCCAAGGACAGTGATGAAGCTTTGGGCGCTCTGGAGCAGGCCTATGCCAAAGTGCTTGAAGTTGCGGTTCTTGATGATCGCATTCGTGAAGCCCGCAAAGCTGGCAAGTTGAAGGGCATTCCAAGGGAAGAGCTTCATGAAGCTGCCGCCAAAGAGGGCATCATCACCGCAGAAGAGTTCAAGGAGTTACAGGTTGCAGAGGCCTTGGCCGACGCAGTGATCGAAGTTGATTCCTTTACCCCGGCTGCCTATAAAAAACTGAAGGGCTGACTTTTCCGAAAACAGTGTTTCTGTGACGTCTTCCCGGTCTGCTGACAACCGTCTCTGTTATCAGGCTTGGAAGGCTTGTCACGGAAAGCGGAATACTCTATCGGATTGGGTAATCCCAGGGCTCTTTCTTATCCAGCATTGAGGTTTCCATGTCGCTGTTTTCTGCGCGGCCCTTTACAGTGTCTCTGCCTTCTGATCCCGATGTTGTTGTCATCGGTGCCGGGATTGCAGGCATGGCTGCGGCAAAGGCTTTGCAGGAAAAAGGTGTTTCTGTTCTGGTGCTGGAGGCACGTAACCGCATCGGTGGCCGGGCCTATACGGAAAGCACCACCTTTGGCGTTGCTTATGATCATGGTTGCACCTGGTTGCATTCAGCCGATGTTAACCCGCTCACACCTCTGGTCACGGAGGATGCAGGTTTTGGTATCTTTGATTATGGGGCAGGGGACGAGTACTTCTATTGCGAAGGGGCTCCGGTAACAGGTGCTGATCTCGCCGCACTTGAACAGGCCGAAGACGCGCTGTTTGATGATCTGAATGCCTATGATGTTGCCGGGCAGGGTGATATTTCAATCCACGATCTCAGGCCGCCGAAAAACAGTTGGGATGGCCTGGCCCAGCTGCGTAAAGGTGAGTTTGAGGCAGGGGTCGAAAGTGAAAAGCTGTCGGTTGCTGATTATCAGACCCAGCATGAGAGCGGAACAGAGTGGATGGTCCCCGGGGGTATGGCCACGGCGGTTTTTGCAGCGCTTGGACCGACGCCGATCAAACTGAATATCCGGGTTGAGAAAATTGACTGGAGCGGGGCGGGGGTCCGGCTGAGAACGGACCAGGGTGATTTCCGTTGCAAGGCCGTGATCATAACTGTGCCTACAGAGATCATCGCCGATGAAACCTTGCAGTTTGAACCACGTTTGCCCGACTGGAAAATGACCGCGTTTCAACAATTACCCATGGCGGTTCTGGATAAGGTAACGCTGCAGTTTACAGAAACTTTCAATCAGTTGCTGCCCGGTATGAATACTGCCAGCTGTTATATTCGGGACCACCTGCCTCCCGGGCTGAAAAAGGGTCCGAGAGCAGGATGGCGCAATCATGTTCTGCGACCTTATGGGCTTGCGATGGATACTGTCTTTGTCGGAGGGGATTTGGCACGGGATCTTACCGCTGACAAAGACGGAGAAGAGGCGGCCTGTGAAATGGCGCTGGAAACGCTGGCGGGTGTTTTTGGTTCTGATGTCAGGAAGATGTTTATCAAGGGGCACTTTACCCGCTGGTTGGCAGACCCGCTGGCACGAGGGGCTTATGCCTATTCCAATGTTGGACAGAACCATCAGCGAGAGGAAGCTCGGCGCCCCTTGGCGGATCGTCTGTTTTTTGCCGGGGAAGCACTGCACGGTCCCTGGGCGACTATGGCACCGGGCGCGTATCTGACAGGACTTCAGGCCGCGGAAGAAGCCAGAAAGATTCTTTGCTGACTAAGTAACCAAGGCAGATCAGTGAGGCGTTGAAACCCTTGGACTTGATTGCTGTCGGGGGATATGTTTCCGGTTAGCTCATCGCATTTTTGAAAGTTGCAGGACATGCTCTGGTTTGAGGAAAATATCCACCCGGAAATCCGTCAGGTTATTCGTATGGATCACCGGGTTTATGAAGGTAAAACCGATTTCCAGTCGGTTCAGATCTTTGATAATGATCTGCTGGGGCGGGTTATGGTAATCGACGGTGCAGTTCAGTTGACCGAGTTTGATGAACACATCTACAGCGAAAGCCTGACACATGTTGCTGTCATGTCTCACCCGACGGCAACTCGGGTGCTGATTATTGGCGGGGGCGATGGCACGATTTTACGCGAAGTGGTCAAGCACAAGGGGCTGGAAAAGGTCACGATGGTTGATCTGGACGGGGCTCTTGTCTCTCTTTGCCAAGAACATTTTTCCGCGATTCAGAATGGGGCCTATGACGATCCCCGGGTTGAGTTGATCATAGGGGACGGGGCGCGTTTTCTGCTTGAAACCGATCAGCTTTTTGATGTGATTATTATTGATTCGACCGATCCGGACGAAAACAGTGAAGGTCTCTTTACCGATGCCTTCTATGCATCCTGTAAAGACCGTCTCGCACCCGGTGGCATTCTGGTTGCACAGGCTGGCTGTCCGGCGTTTCAGGATTCCGTGGTGGTTCATATGCGCGAGCGTATGCAGTCAAAATTCAAATTTGGGGGCTTTTATTATGCAGCCGTCCCGACCTATATCGGTGGGTTGCACGCCTTTTCCTGGGCCAGTGATGAACATGATCTGTCACAGCTGGCAGAAGCCGGAGCTTTGGAGAAACGGGGCAAGCCAGAAACCAGATATTATTCTCTGCGCTCTCACAAAGCCGCGTTTTATCTGGAGCCCTGAGTCAAAAAGCTTGAGCCGGGAGTTTTCTCTATCATATAAAATACCAGGTTATTGACGCACTCCAAAGACTTACAGTCTGATCGGAAGACAATGTTTGCCAGAAAAAACACGTCAGCTTTTCTACTGCTCATGTTTTTTCTGGCGGGTTGTGGCCGTCTGATTCCCTCCGGTCATCAGGAAAATGAAATTACGGCCTGGAGACAAGGGGCTTACAGACTTGATCCTGACCATGCCAGCCTGGTTTTTTCGCTCGATCATCTTGGTTTTTCCAACTATGTCGGGAGGTTCAATCTGCTGGATGCGTCACTGGATTTTGATCCGGAAAAACCACTGGAAACCAGACTGTTTGCCGAGGTTGCTGTGACCAGTCTTGATGTGAACAATCCCTCCTTTGCAGAGGAGTTGAAAGGACCAAGCTGGTTTGATGCCGCGACCTTCCCCACAGCCTATCTGGAAAGCACGGGAATTACCCTGACAGGAGAGCAAACGGCTGAACTTCAGGCCAAGCTTACCCTGAAGGGTACAACCCACCCTGTTACCTTTAACGTGAGATTTAACGGCGGTGCGAATAATCTGCTTAGCGGGAAATATACCTTGGGTTTTTCGGCCGAAGGGACTATCAAACGCTCAGATTTCGGGATCAGCTATCTCGTACCTGCGATTGGGGACGAGGTGAAGCTGCAGATATCAGCCGAGTTCTTGCGGGTATCAGATCGTATAGCAGAGTGATTTTTGAAACAGGCCTGAGCTATTCCTCGCTCTCAGAAGCGGCAATAATACGCAAGCCTTCAAGCGCCTGATCAACCAGGGCCTTGTTGTTCGAGCTTTTGGCATAAACCATATAGGCAGGGCGCTGAATGGTCGGCGTATCAGGGACGAGAAACAGTTCCCCTGCCTGAAGATGAGGTCGAACCACGCGCATGGGGAAATACCCGCTTCCGCCATTCTCCAGAATATAGCGCAGACCCAGATCGCCCAAACCGACATAAATCGGCGGGGTAGCCATATCGGGAAAATGTTCATTGTGAATGTTGCGAAAAACATCCCCCCAATCAACCAGAATGTAGTTTTTTCGCCAGTCATCCGGCTCCTTTACGGGGGAGGTGGAGACCATGACCAACTGTTCCTCGAGCAGTTTTTCAATTCTCAGTCCCGGAATTTGTCGGGGGCTGTACATCACCCCGATATCAAGGACGCCGTCTGACAGCTGGCGCATCATGGCGTTGGAATAGTTTGTATCCAGCCGCAAGGCAACATCGGGGGCATGCTGTCTCATCCAGGGCATCCAGTGCAGAATCAAACGTGACCAGAGGCTGAACTGGGAAGATAGCGCCAGAGTGGCGTTCAGACCCGGCGGCAGGCAGACTTCATGTCGAGCTTGTTTCCAGAGCCGGAGCATACTTGCGGTATAACGCTGAAGCTGACGACCAGCCGGACTGAGTTCCACACCGTTGTGATTACGTTTGAAAAGTGTACGCCCCAGTGAATCCTCCAGGGCTTTGACGCGGGCGCTGACGGTGGACTGGGTGACATGCAGATTTTCTGCCGCCTTGTTAAAGTTGCCAGTTTCGGCGATTTCGAGAAAGGTTTCGAGGTGTGTGAGATTCATAGCACCATACTGATATCGGAAAAGACGATTGATCATATCAATATATATCGCTTTTCAAATAGCTGTAATTTCCCGAGACTTGATTTTCGGTAAATTAAAGTCCGCTTTGGAGAGTCGTTATGTTTGTGCGCCACCCTGTGTGGTTGCAGAATGCCACGCGCCCTGGTTCAGAGACCTTTGCCCTAGTATTTGCAGCTGAATCCCTTTCCAGATCCATTATTTCCTCGGTGATTCCAATCCAGCTTCTCCGGGTTCTCGGGGACAGCCAGCAGGTCAGTGTTCTTTATTTTACAGCCAGCTGTGTTGGAATGATTTTTGCGCTTTTTTTGCCGATGATTGTGGGCATCATTCCCCGGCGCTGGGTCTATACCTTTGGGGCGGTCGGCTTTATCGTCGCGGCATTTTTCCTGATGACGGAGGATGAAACCAGTTTGGTGATCGGGATGATCGCGCGGGTGGTCGGGCTGGTCTCGACGACCATTTGCATGAACCTCTATATTCTCGATTTCATTGCCCGCCGGGATCTCAGCCGGTCCGAACCCACCCGGATTTTTTATTCTGCGTTGAGCTGGTCGATCGGACCCGTTTGTGGCGCTCTCTTGATGCAGTGGTGGGGCATGTGGGCACCTTTTGCGGTCAGTGCCTGTTGTGCAGCTGTCATGCTTGGCTACTTCTGGTGTCTGCGGCTGGGGGGGGGATTGGTTATTACAGCAGGCAGTCGACGTCCTGCGCCAAATCCTTTGAGCAGTATCCGGCAGTTTATTCGACAACCCCGTCTGAATATGGCCTGGATTATCGCTTTTTGCCGGGCATCCTGGTGGTCGATGTTTTTTATCTATACCCCGATCTATGCGGTTGAATCCGGACTGGGCGAGATCATCGGCGGACTGATTGTCTCTGCTGGCAATGCCTGTCTGTTTCTGCTGCCGATCTGGGCGCGGATTGCCCGGCGCATTGGCGCGCGCAAAGTGCTGATGATTGCCTTTATTGTCGCGGGAACAGGGACGTCTCTGGTGGCTTTCTTGAACGGCTATGCCTATCTTGGCGTTGGTCTTTTGCTGATCGCGGCCCTGGGAATGTCGTTTCAGGATGCAATCGGTAACCTGCCGTTCATGGTTGCGGTGCGCCCCAGAGAACGCTCGGAAATGACATCTGTGTTCATGACCTACAGGGATGCTTCCGAGCTGGTGCCTCCGGGCATCTATGCCCTGCTGTTACGGTCTTTTGATCTTTCCGCCGTTTTCCTGGCAACCGGTGCCTTGATGTTCGGGATTGTCGGGATTGCGGCGCGTGTTCATCCCCGTGTAGGCAAAGACCGGGTGATCGACAAAATCGCTGCTCCGGCGGAGTAGATATTCCTGCCATCTTGACGGAGATCAATCGTCCTGGCGTTACACTTGCCCTATAACGATCCTGCAAAGGGAAGATAAGCTGTCCTTAATGGTCAGTATTAATTTGTCTTTCATAACAAATCCCGTATTTTGCAGAGTGTCCAAGGTTGTTAGGTGGGAAGATGGAACGATACGAACTGATTGTGATTGGCAGTGGCCCCTCGGGACGTCGCGCGGCGGTGCAGGCGGCAAAGTGGAACAAGCGGGTACTGGTGATCGAAAAAAGCCCTGCGATCGGCGGGGTGTCGGTTCACACTGGAACACTCCCGAGCAAGACACTGCGCGAGACGGTACTGAATCTTTCAGGCTGGCGCGAGCGCACCTTTTATGGCCGCTCCTATCGGGTCAAGGACAACATCACGGCTGCTGACCTGCTGGAACGTCTGCATATGACGCTGGAACACGAGGTTGAAAACCTCGAACATCAGTTCGTGCGTAACAAGGTCGACTGGGCCCATGGCCTGGCCCATTTTGTTGATCCCAATACCCTTGAGATCGTTGATGAAGCTGGTGAAACTACCCGGGTCCAGGGGGACAAGATCCTGATTGCGACCGGGACACAGCCGCACCGACCGGACTATATTCCCTTTGATGGGGAAACCATTATCGACAGCGATGAAATTATCGAACTGAAAAACCTGCCCCGCTCGCTTGCCGTGATTGGGGCCGGAGTGATCGGCATCGAGTATGCCACGATTTTCAGTGCGCTGGATGTTACGGTTACCGTTATCGAACCCCGCGATACCATGCTCGATTTTATCGATCGGGAAATCATCGCCGAGTTTACCCATCTTCTCCGCCTGCAAAATGTGACCTTCCGTTTTGGTCAGGGTGTCGAGAAGATCGAAAAAACGGTGAACGGTGGCAGTATTATCCATCTGGAAAACAAGCGGATCGTCAAAGCAGATATGGTGCTGTTTTCGGCCGGGCGTATGGGGGCAACGGACAAGCTCGGGCTTGACAAAGCCGGAGTGCCAACGGATCACCGCCAGCGGATCAAGGTGAATGAACACTTTCAGACCGAGGTGCCGCATATCTATGCCGCCGGGGATGTTATCGGCTTTCCCAGTCTGGCATCTACTTCGATGGAACAGGGCCGGATTGTCGCCTGTCATGCTTTTGAGCAGGACGCCTATGATGCACCGGAATACTTCCCTTACGGGGTTTATTCTGTTCCCGAAATCTCGACGGTCGGGATGTCAGAAGAAGAAGTCCAGCAACGCGGCATCCCCTACGAATGTGGGGTGTGCCATTTCCGCGAAACAGCCCGTGGCCAGATCATGGGCCTAAGCAGCGGGATGATGAAGATGATCTTCTCACTCAAGACCCGCCGTTTGCTGGGCGTCCACATTGTGGGTGAAGGGGCAACAGAGCTGATCCACATCGGGCAGGCGGTGCTGAACCTTAAAGGCACTCTCGAGTATTTCGTCGAGAATACCTTTAACTATCCAACACTTGCAGAGGCCTACAAGGTTGCGGCATTAGATGCCTGGAACCGTATGCCTCATTAGAAGGCATACGGTGAGTTGCAATAGCTAACGTATGTTCTGATAATTTTCTGCCAGCACTTTCATAAGATGGAAATAAGGCCTTGGGCCGTAGCTTATTCTTGAGGCTCCCAGAGAGGCGAGCGTGGCAAGATCGGGTGAAACATCTGTTTTCATGACGTTTACCGGAAGGGCAACGGCTTCACAGATCCCGGCGATCAAGTCAGCATCGACCAGACCGGGAACGAAAAAGCCACTGGCCCCGGCCTCTTTGAAGGCTGCAGCACGTTCAATGGCCTGCTGAACCAATCCGGTATGCTTGTCTCGATCGGTCTCTTTTAAAAAGAGATCGGTCCGGGCGTTGATAAAAAACGGCAGGCCTTTGGTCTCGGCTGTTTGCCTGATGGCCGTGATACGCTTTTGCTGGATCTCAACCGCATAGAGGTCTGTTTTTCCGACCTGCTGGTCTTCAAAATTAATCCCGACAGCTCCGGCAGAAATGATCCGGGTCACGTTCTTCGCCAGGGTTTCGCAATCTTCTGCATAGCCCCCTTCAAAATCAATGCTGACGGGGAGCTCTACTGTTGACACAATCCGTTCAGCGATGCTTGCCAGCAGCTCGAGTGGCAGAGCTTCTCCGTCGGGATATCCCTGTGCCGCAGCGACGGACCAGCTGCCTGTTGCGATGGCTTTGGCCTCGGTTTCGGCAAGCGCTTTGGCTCCGCCAGCATCCCAGATGTTGTAGAGGACCAGAGGATCGCCCTTAATGTGGAGAGAGGCAAAAGTGCGGGCTTTGTCAATTTGTGATTTCTGAATTTCAGTCATAAAAATCTCTGCAAATTATCATTGAGGTTTAGCGGAAACTCGGTGTTCAAGTTCAATAAGTTTCTGTTTGCGCCAGATACCTCCACCATATCCGGTTAAGGAGCCATCTGCGCCAATGACACGGTGGCAGGGGATAACGATGGCAATCTGGTTGGCACCGTTCGCCTGCGCAACAGCACGTGTCGCTGTTGGTCGTCCTATCCTGCGGGCAATGTCGCTGTAACTGCGGGTCTCCCCGGCGGGTATTTCCCGCAGCGCCTGCCAGACACTGCGCGTGAAATCGGTTCCGTGCAAGACCAGAGAGACATCAAAGGTCCGGGTTTCTGCCTTGAAAAATGTATCGAGTTCTGACTCTATCTGCTCGGTAGGGGGGTAGCGTCCAAACCCCAAATTTCCTCGGGACATCTTGCGCAGTTTTTGCAGCTGTGTGGGCAGCGCTTTGCGGTCGGCAAATTCCAACAGGTGCAGAGCTGATTTATCGCTCACAGCAATCATGGCCCCCAGAGGTGTGTCAATCCAGTCGGCTCTGAGCAGGGCATCCTTGGTGAAACTGGCCGGGGTGGTCCCCAGAAGCTTGGCAAAGGCTGTTCTAAAGGCGCTGGGGGAGGAAAAACCGGCATCAAGCTGGGCGTCAATCATGCGACCTCCGCTGGAAAGAGTTTCAAAACCATCTCGGATGCGCGAACGCCGGGCCATTTCCAGAAAGGTCATGCCAAAGTGCCTTTTGAAAAGACGGCGTATGGTTGAAGGGTCCAGACCAAGCCGGACAATGTCGTCTTCTCCCCAACGGTAGGCTGGATCTTTTTCCAGAGCTGTGAGCAGCTGCTGGATTGAAGGGTCGGTTTCGGCTGCCGGGGCCAGGGGGTAACAGCGTTTGCAAGGACGATACCCGGCATCGATACACTCGGCCACGGTATCAAAAAAATGGCAATTCTCTGACTTTGGTTTGCGGGCCGGACAGGTCAGACGGCAGAAAACGCCTGTGGATTTGACGCCAACAAAGGCGCGGCCATCATAAGCCGGATTGCGTTCAACCAGAGCGGTATAAAGGGTGTTGTGATCAGGAGACTGGAATAACATGGATAAGCGATCTGTTGCTGGAACAATAGAGAATATCATATCTTTTTATGAAAAGACTGTCCGTCCAGGATCGGGCAGTTATTAAATATAATTTCACGGGTAGTGTTATCGGGTCGCAAGAGTTTTTTTGTGACGGGTCTTTTTTCAAAACTCTGTGAAGCTTGCACCGCAATCCTGGTGATGTTAATAGGGAATCATGAAACAGCATCGCACAGTATCACCCCTGAATTGGTGGCGTTCCGAATAGGAGCGGCGCGATAATATTTCATGTTTTGATTTTATGTTTGAGCCGCCATATGGGCGGCTTTTCTATTTCTGCAGCATCATGTGGCGGCTTTCTTTATTGGAGAAAGTAAATGTCACATTCCATGCCTGTCATCTTGACAGGAGATCGAACAACCGGGCCTCTTCATATCGGGCACTACGCAGGTTCGCTGCGAAACCGTCTGCGTTTTCAACATGATCACGAACAGTACCTGCTTTTGGCGGACATGCAGGCACTGACCGATAATGCGAGCAATATAGCAAAGGTACGTTCCAATGTGCTGGAAGTCGCATTGGACTATCTTGCTATTGGCATCGATCCAACACAGTCTACCGTCTGTCTGCAGTCTCAGCTTCCTGCTCTGGCCGAACTGTCGATGCTCTATCTGAATTTTGTGACGGTGGCACGACTGGAACGAAACCCGACAATCCGTGAGGAGATCAGAGCACGGGGGTTTGGTCGAGACATTCCCGCTGGTTTTCTCTGTTATCCTGCTGCGCAAGCGGCTGACATCACGGCTTTCAAAGCGACAATTGTTCCCGTTGGGGAGGATCAGGTGCCGATCCTGGAGCAAACCAATGAAATCATCCGGCGGATTAACGGGGCAGCGGGCAAGTCTGTTCTGCCGGAGGTGTCGGCTGTTGTTTCAAAATCCGGTCGTTTGCCGGGGATCAACGGCAAGGCCAAGATGAGCAAATCTCTTGGAAATGCGATTGCACTTTCAGCATCGCCAGATGAAATTTCGGTGGCAGTGAAGCAGATGTTTACCGACCCCAATCACTTGCGGATAGAGGACCCGGGCCAGGTCGAAGGTAACACGGTCTTTACCTACCTTGATGCTTTTGATGAAGATCGAGCAGAGGTAGAGCGTTTGAAGATGGCGTATCGTAAAGGTGGTCTTGGCGATGTGCGCCTAAAACGTCGGCTTGACGAGATTCTGCAGAACTTGCTGGGACCTATTCGGGAAAGGCGTGCTCTATTGTCACGAGACCTTGACTATGTAGAGCAGGTGATCCTTGAAGGAACAGAGCGAGCCCAGAGCCTTACAGCAGCAACTTATGCTGAAGTGACCGCTGCACTGGGGCTTTTCAGGTTTCAATAGAGACTGTCCGGGGAGCTTCGGCCCTATTGTGTCTGTTTGGCATTATTCACTTTGAATTACCGATTCATGCGTAACCGGAAAGTTGAGGGAGCGGGCGACAAAACACATTTCAGATGCCTTATGGTGCAGCTCCCGGGCTTTGGCAGGATCAGAAGCTGCTGTGATCGTAATCTCGGGCTTAAGCGTGGCGGCGGTAAACTGGCCGCTGCCATCCCGGTTCATGGTCATGGTGGCGCTGGCCTTGTCTTCATAATGAGTGACAACAATGTTGTTCACCGCGCAGAGGTGCAGATACCAGAGCATATGGCAGGAGGAAATGGCACTGAGCAGCATGTCTTCGGGATTGTGCCGGCCTGGGTCACCGCGAAAGGCGGGATCGGACGAGCCGGGTAACACGGGTTTTCCTGTGATTGCGATCTCATAGTTCCGGTCGTAGGTTTTATAGTCGGCTGTTCCGCTGCCGCGATTTCCAGTCCAGACCAGATGAGTTTGATAATGGTGTTCTTGGGACATGTTCTTGCCTGTATCTCATAAGGGGGCGAAAAGTGTGCATGATTTGTTAGCAGCTTATTATCGGCAGCATTTCAGGACAGACTGCGCAAAAATTTCTGGTTCCTGCAACATCATCAGGTGGCCCGTTCCTGGAATCACAATGTCTTCTGTTGCCATTTCACGCACCCATTCCGGGACATCCCATCCTGAAGCAGAGTTTTCGCCTGCGATCAGGCTGAAGGGCATATCGGAGCGCAGGAGGTCTCGGATGATATTAAGATATTCCAGATTGTCGGTGGCTTGTACCACAGCCCTGGCTTGGGCCTTGATGGTAGAGGCTGGTTGGTTGCCAAGCCAGCTATAAGCCAGTGCTGAGGTCCAGTCGGTTATCTCGACACCGGAGGTGGCGATCCAGCCGTCGGAATCTACTTTGTACCCCTGGATAATTTCCTCGACCTCGGGCAGAGCTGTTCTGGAAATTTTTTCTGACCAGAAGGCGTCCTTCAGGGTGAAGTTTCCTTCAACCGAGATCAGGGAGGCGACCAGTTCGGGGTGACGCTTAACCAAAAAAACAGCCACCGCCCCGCCGACAGAATGACCCACAAGATTAACGGGGCCGAGATTGTTGGATGTAATGTAGGTTGCGATGTGTTCTGCCTGATCGGTCAGGACAAGCCTGTCTGTCGGCTGCTCTGCAAGAGATCCATATCCAATCAGGTCTGGTGTATGGATGTCCATATCCAGATGGACAAAAGGGGTCAGGATCTGGGGCACCTTGAGGTTCCCGAACAGGCCATGGATGAGGAGAGTCGGACGCGTCATTGAATTGCTCTTTGATGGATTTAAAATACGAATACGGAGAGTTCGGATCTGATTGATGTGGGAAATACGATGCAGAAATTTCTCTTGTTGCCAAATTATAATCGAGAAGTATTTTGATTAAAAATATTTGTTTTTTAACATTATCAATACAAAAATGAATTGATTGGCTGATGAGTGATTGGGATGATTATCGATATTTTCAGGCCGTTGTAACGCAGGGAAGCTTTTCGGCTGCGGCCCGGGTTCTGGATGTAACCCAACCTACTATTGGCAGGCGGATTGCAGGGTTGGAGGAGCGGCTTGGACAGGAGCTGTTCGAGCGTGATGGCAAGTATGTCCGTCTGACCGGTTATGGACGGTTGCTTGCTGACAAGATTGAGCCATTGGTGGCCAGTGCGGGCCGGCTGGAGCGCGAACTGGAAGGCTTTGGGGATAACCTGTTACCCCCTGTGCGCCTGACCAGTACAGACGGTCTGGCGCTCTATTGGCTTCCGGAAGTCTTGGCGACTTTCCATCTGAAGGAGCCGGATATTCCTTACCTGTTGTTACCGGGCAACAGCTTTGAAAATGTTGCCAAGCGCGAGGTTGATATCGCCTTTCGTACCGGGGGCGGCAGTACGGCTGGATTGCTGGAAGAAAACTTGTTGGAGCTGGACTATGGTCTCTGGGCTTCAGAATCCTATCTGGCACGGCGAGGGCACCCCACTTCCGAAGCTGATCTGGAAAACCACCTGTTGGTCACCTTTTCCGAAAATTATATGGGTCTGGATACCATGCGGCTGTTCCGATCTGAGCAGCTGGCAAAAAACATTGTCTTCCGGTCTGATAATGTCGCGGTTCAGGCACGGGCGGCCCAGGCGGGATTCGGCATCGCCATCCTTCCGGATTATCTGGCGGCAAAGCAGGAAAGCCTGATCAGACTTTCCTGGCCGTCGGCGTTGGTTTCAACCCGCATTACCATGCTCGCCCACCCCTCAGCGCTGGAGAGCCCCTCGATTATGAAGGTGTGGGATTACCTGCTGTCACTGAAGGGGCGGCTGATTATCAAATGACAAATGCAGAGTTCTTTTGTGCTCCGTATCTCGAACCTTAGAGGTGTTGTGAACGAAGCCTATTTTTGACAAATGGTGCAACTGCGATCAAGAGAAGCGCGAAAATAACAAGGATCGGGGACGATCGGCAGCCCTCTTGGACTGCAGATTGGTAAACAGCATCTGGGAAAAGCCACTCGCTTAAAAGGAAGGCTGCAATCAATGTAGATATTGCTGTATTACTCAAACGAAGCAGGCGGTTGGGGAATCTCGTTGAAACAAGACATAAGAAAATCAGAAAAATGCCGAGTGGTGTGGTGAAGAATAAAAGCTCATCTATTGTATCCACTGATCCTTGCTGTGGAGCCCAGCTTGGTACTTCTTTATCACATACTTCTGACCAAGCTGCATTCGGTCCCATAAGGAGGAGAGGTAAGGTGTAGGTGAAGAGTCTGGTGTTCATGTTTCCACCCGCTTGTTTATCTACTTTGACTGCATAGATTGTTCGATATCTCCAGCGAAATCAACATCGCAAGCTCCGCCGCCTTGGGTTCTTGCGGCGAGTGGTCCGAGGGTTTCGCCGTTCTCCAATATCTCGTTGAGATAGGTTTCTGCGTCCGATTGTGGACGATAACCGAGCCAGTCGACATGGCTGTTGTCAACGCGAGAGCGGGTATTGTTGGAGACGCCGTAAACCCGGAAGAAATGAAAATCTGGAGCCCGGAGACACTGTTCAAAAAGGTGCAGGGCGTCTTCATGGCTGAACCAGGTGGAGAGCATGCGCTGGTCCGTTGGTTTTTCCTCGAAGGAGGCGATACGGACACAAGCCACCTGGAGAGCGTATTTGTCGGCATAAAGACTGGCCAGTGATTCGCCAAAAGCCTTGGAGACACCATAGAGACCGCTGGGGCGCAGGCGGGTGTCGTCGGTGATGGTGGTTGCAATGGGGTGAAAACCAACGGCCTGGACTGAACTTGCAAAGATAACCCGCTTTACCTGTTCAAGACGGGCTGCTTCGAACAGACTGTGGGCCAACTGATAGTTCAGGGGAAAGATCACATCCCAGGGCGCTTCTTCCGGGTAGGCGGCAAGGTGGATGACGCTGTCCACCCCCTTCATTGCCCCGGTCATGGCATGAAGGTTGGTAGCATCGATTTCGTAATGCTCTTCCCCTTCGGCAACCTCACCCAGAGCGGATTTGTCAACCAGCCGGAGAACCCGATTTGGAGAGGCGAGGCCTTTTCGCAGAACCCGGCCAATACGTCCAGCTGCTCCGGTGATCAGAATTCGTTCCATTGTTATTCTTTCAGTTTAAGTCTTTGGGCGGCAGCAGGAGATCTTACCCTGCATAACGGTCCATGGGAAAGCCGGCTACACCGGGCTTGAAGCTGAACAGCCCGCCTGCAAGCGGTTGGGACAGCAACTCGGCATCGGACAGGTCTTCACAGGCGGTTGTGATGAAAAGCGTGTCGAGGTCCCTGCCGCCAAAGCAGCAGGAGGTGACATTGGCCACAGGCAAATCTATGACCTGCAGAATAGAGCCGTCCGGTGCATAGCGCGTAATACAGGACCCGGCGAAGTGGGCACTCCAGAGGCAACCTTCCTGATCAACAGTTGCACCATCAGGACGTCCCTTGCCGGGCAGCACTGTGGCAAAAACCCGTTCGTTGGCGAGATCACCACTTTCAAGGTCGTAATCAAAAGCCAGGATCTGTAACGTTGGTGTGTCCGTGAAATAGAGAGTTTTCCCATCTGGGCTCCAGGCGAAGCCATTACTGGTTTTTACGCCGGATCGCATTTTCTGGATTACCTTGTCTGGCTCAGGTCCCTTGGTCGGGTCCAGACGATAGACCGAGGCGATGGGCTGGCGCAAGCCGGGGTCAGAGACTTCATGGATGCTGCCACACCAGAAACGACCCCGGGGATCACACTTGCCATCGTTCATCCGGTTGTCGGGAAGATCAGCTTCAGGGGCCGCGAGAAGATCAAAGCTTTCTGTTTGAAGGTCGATTAGGGCAAAACCCTCCTTGCCACCAGTGATAAAACCCGGTGCACTTTTCCGCAGGGCAAGAGCGCTGATCTCAACAGCTACAGGCCAGCGGGTGAGAACTCCTGTCTCGGGAACCAGCCGATAAACTTGCCGTTCCGTGATGTCGGTCCAGTAGAGAACCTGCTCCTGCTCATCCCAAAGAGGGCATTCGCCCAAGGTGTTTTTTACCTGTGCGATACAGATTGGTGCGTCCTGCATTTATCGGAACCTTCGGTCGTAATTTGTGATGGTCCCCATTCGGGTCAGAGCAAGATCAACATCATCTGCCGACAGATCCTTGTGGATGACGAAACGGAATCTGTTGCCTTTGGGCGGTAGAACGAGAACATTTTCGTCGGTGAGAAGCTGGTGAAATGTTGCTGGCGACGGCAGGTGGCTGGGCAGATAGGCCATTACGATATTGGTTTCCACAGCGGATAGATCTACCGTCAAGCCAAGAGACAGCAGACCTTCTGCCAGGCGCCGGGCGATGACATGATCTTCTCCAAGGCGATCAATATTCTGCTCAAGGGCAAAAAGACCAGCAGCGGCAAGAACACCGGCCTGACGCATGCCACCCCCAACCATCTGCCGCCAGTGACGGGCTTCTTCGATAAAATCCCGGTCGCCGACAATCATGGCTCCACCCGGTGCACCGAGACCTTTGGAAAGACAAAAAGATATGCTGTCTAAAGGGGCGGCGAGAGCAGAAGCTTCGACGCCGAGGGACACGGCTGCATTGAACAGCCTGGCCCCGTCCATATGAAAAGTAAGCGCGCGTTCCCTTGCAAAACGGCCCAGCTTGTCGAGATAGGCAAGGTCAAGGCAACGACCGCCCTCGCCATTGTGGGTGTTTTCGATGGCGATAAGCTTCAGGCGCGGATTGAGAACAGAGCCGCGCTGACTTCCTGTCGGGACGGGCCAGTTTTTCTCCAGATCCGTCATCAGGTATTTGCCAGCGGGTGTTGGAACCGGATGAGAGGTGATGCCGCAAATAGACGCGAGATGCCCGGTTTCATTTAGATGAAGGTGAGAGCTGCTGCTGACAAGAGCCGCACTGCCCGGGGGGACCTGTGCCCTGATGGAAAGGAGGTTTCCCATGGTGCCGCTGAGAACAAAAAGCGCGGCCTCCTTGCCCAGAAGCTCTGCTGTATAGTCTTCCAGTTCCCGGACTGTCGGGTCTTCACGATAATAATCGTCGCCGACTTCTGCGGTTGCCATGCGGGTGCGCATGGTTTTGCAGGGAGCTGTCAGGGTGTCGCTTCTCAAGTCAATAGGGGGCACACGCTGGTCCTTGTTCGTGTTTTCATGACGACAGTATTGCGAAGCAGGGGAGAGTATAGTGAACAAATTTCTGGAAAATATGAAATTTTCAATCAATATTGTTGATATTATGATCAAAAATTTCACAGGTGTAATTGGAGGGAATTTATGGGGAAACGTGGCCAGGAGCTGGACCAGATCGACCGGAAACTTCTCAATGCTCTGCAGCGGGATTGCCGAATAGCGAATGTTGATCTGGCAGAACTGGTTGGCACCTCTGCCCCCTCCTGTACGCGGCGAGTGCGCCGGCTGAGAGCCGAGGGCTACATCGAGCGCGAGATTGCGTTGGTTAATCCGGAAAAGGCGGGGGACAACCTGATTGCTATTTCAGAAGTCCGGCTGAACAATCACAACCGACAGGCCCGCGATCAGGCCATTCGGTTGATCCGGAATATTCCCGAGGTGATGATCTGTTATAACGTCACCGGAGATTATGACCTGATGTTTATCTCGACCCTGACGGATATGGCTGACTTTGAAGCCAGGATAACCGAGCCCCTGACCAGCCTGCCCGAGATCCGCTCAATCAACAGTTATTTTGCGATCAAGAACATCAAATTTGAACCGTTTCTGAACTTTGATGAAGGGCGTTGATCTTGTTTTTTGGGGCTTAACTGCCGTTCTTTTTCTTTTGATAGGCCGCATCGGCTGTGGTCAGGCTCCATTCAACCAGATGTTTTGTGACTTTGCCCAGTGCCTGATCAAAGGCTTCAATGATTTTGTCGAGCTGGTCGGCGGTGGCGGGAACCCGGGCTTCGAAAGAGTTTGAGCCGATGATGTTGCGGCGAGGCATCTGGACGATTTTTGCGTTGATCGTGATCAGGACCGTCGGGCTGCCATCAAAATACTGGGTCTGGAATTCCCGCAGCTCGGTCTTGAGGATAAAGTCGGACCGCAGGCCGACGGTTTCCCGGCCAACCGAGACAATCTTGCGCGTGTTTTCAAAAGATTCAACCAGCAGACTCTGGATCATGGCCGAAGCTTTATCGACCCAGCCGGCATTGGCGTAATATTCCATCTGGTTGGGTTGACGTTGCAGGGCAATTTTGGTGGTGTTCAGGCTGGCATTGGCGGTGGTCTGTTCCAGTACAAGCTGCCAGGGAACAGTGGGCAGGTCCGGATCAAAGGTACTTTTGGGCGACAGGCGATAGAGATCAGGCAAAGGCCCTTGTCCGGGAATCAGGGATGCACAGGCAGCCGTTGCCCCTGCAAGAGGCAAAAGAGAGGCGAATTTCAGGAAGGTACGGCGGTTGTTCATGGTGGTCTTGTCTCTTTCGGCATGGCTTCTTTTTTTACAGGTTAAAGGAAAAAGGCCTTGAAGAGGAAATTTTTCCTTTAACCTGGATTACTGGATGTGCGGCTTTCACTACTGCGGCGTTTCGTATCCCTTTTGTTTATCCCCAAAAAAGAACCGGGCAGGATCGCGCTCGATTTCAGCAGTAAGATGTTGCAGATCCTCTACCAGTTTTCTTGACTCAGACAGAAGATTTGAAAATTCATAAAGACCACTGGAGGTAAAGTCCTGGATAGGTTCGCGATTTTCACGGATCAGCGCTTCGACCTGATTGCTGGTTTTGGCAAAGCTCTGGGCGGTGCTCTGCAAGTCTTTGACTAGGGAACGAATTTCCGGACTGCTGTCCCCCACCACTGTATTGATGGTCGTCGCGGCCTTGTCCAGCGCTGATACCGCATGGTTGGCCCGCGTGATCAGATCCTTGCTTCCTGATTGCAGGTCGGCTGTAAGGTCTTTGACCGAAGCGGACATCTCTTTCAGATTTTTTGCGGTTGTTGAGGTATCGTCAATCATGGTCGCAATCTGGTTTTCGCGTTCTGCCAGAGCCTGCGTCAGTGTGCGGATATGTACCAGAGTATCTGCAATGTTTTGACGGTTTTGATCATTGAGGAGATCGTTGCCCCTGGAAACCAGTATATTGGTATTTCCCAGAAGTTCTGGAGCACCTTTGATCAGCTTGTCGAGGGCGGAGCTGCCGGAACGGATGACAGGGTACCCATAGGGGCCTTTTTCGTGCAGTGGTCCTGCTTCGTTGGTGCCCATATTGAGCAGAACCGAGCGAACCCCGGTAATGCCCTCAAGTTGAAGTATCGCGACAGTGTCTGTCATAACCGGGGTGGTGTGATCGACCTCGATCAGGATGACAATTTCCTCGGCTGGTTTATCCGGCGAGAGTTCGACATCAACAACTTCTCCGACACTGACGCCCCGAAAACGCACGGCACTACCGGATTTCAGCCCGGTGACATCGCCTTGATAGATGATGTTGTAGCGCGTGAAGACCTGGTCAGACTGGAATTTTGCCAGCCAGATGACAAAGCCCATCGCGCCGAGCATAAAGGCGATGACAAAAACACCTACGATCATATGGTTGGCACGGGTTTCCATAAACTGTCCTTCTTGGCTATGACTTGCCGGTTTAGTCGCTGTAACTTCAGAAAAATTTCCTCAGCTCTGTGATGAGGTTGCTTTCTGGTTTTGGCTTGCATGTGACCGGGTTGCTGCCCGTCCACGAGGCCCGCCAAAATACTCCTTGATCCAGGGATCCGGCTCTTTCGTCAGTTCTGCTATGGTGCCAACCTTGATGCGTTTGTTCAACAGCACACCGATCCGGTTGCAGATGGCATGCAGGGAATCAAGATCGTGGGTGATCATGACCACCGTGAGACCCAAAGCAGTCTGAAGATCGGAGATCAACTGGTCAAATTGGGCTGCACCAATCGGGTCCAGCCCTGCTGTCGGTTCGTCAAGGAACACGATGTCAGGGTCAAGTGCCAGAGCCCGGGCAAGACCGGCACGTTTGCGCATGCCGCCGGAGAGTTCTGAAGGATACTTGCCGCCAGCATCGGCAGGAAGACCCGCGAGGGATATTTTCAGAGCGGCAATTTCCTTGAGAAAGGATAGCGGGAGGCGGGTATGTTCCTTCAGGACCGCTTCGATGTTTTGGGATACGGTCAGGGAAGAAAACAGCGCCCCGTCCTGAAACAGAACCCCCATGCGTTGGCGCAGACGGTTGAGATCATCCAGGCCAAGCCGGTCAATATCCTGGCCCAGAATGGAAATAGTCCCCGCGGTTTTCTGGTTCAGGCCGACAATCGTTCGAAGCAGGACAGATTTCCCCGTGCCTGACCCGCCGACAATTCCCAGAACCTCTCCTTTGCGGATATCAAGAGTGAGCGCTTCATGGAGAATATGCTCACCGAATTGATTCCGGATATCGGTGAGGGAAATGATGATCTCGTTCTGTGAAGTTGCGCCAGACATCTCTTATACCCCCAGTATGGAAAAGAGGATCGAGAGCATGGCATCAAGGACAATAATCAAGAAGCTGGCCTCAACGACTGACCGGGTTGTCTGGCGGCCAACTGATTCTGCACTGCGGCTGACCTGTAATCCTTCATGGCAGCCAATCAGGGCAATAATAAAGGCAAAGATCGGGGCCTTGATCATGCCGACCAGAAAATCGCCCAGCTTTGCCGCATCCTGCAGATGGCGGAGATATTGAAATAGCGAGAGATCCAGCGTGACCATTGTCATGGCTGCGCCCCCGATCAACCCCATGATATCCGCGTAGAATGTCAGGAGCGGCAGGACCAGAACCAGTCCGAAGATTCTGGGCAGAACCAGCGTTTCAATCGGATCGAGACCGATTGTGCGCATGGCATCGATTTCTTCATTAACCTTCATTGTGCCGATCTGGGCAGTAAAGGCACTGCCGGAACGCCCGGCAACAATAATGGCTGTCAGCAGTATGCCCATTTCACGCAGAACCCCGACGGCGACCAAATTGATCGTGAAGATCTGGGCCCCGAATCGTTCCAGCTGATCTGATCCCTGAAAGGCCAGAACCACTCCGATCAGAAAGGAGATCAGGCCAACGATCGGCAGGGCATGAAGTCCCGCCTGTTCCATCTGGGCGATCAGCGACGTGAATCTGATACGACCGGGATGGCGTATCTGGCGCAAAGAAGCAGTGATGACCAGCCCGAGGAAGGCGATCAACTCGCTGGCTTTGTTGCAAAGCTCAAGAAAGTGCCGTCCAGTTTCCGCAAAGAAAACTGCGATGCCTTGTCTCTCCGACGAGGCGGCGACGGTTCTGATGTGATGTTCCTCTATTGCCAAGAGGATGCGTTTTACATGATCGGGGATACCTTCAAGGGCTGTATTCCGGCCACTTTCTTCAATCCGCTTTCGAAGCTTATGCAACAGCAAAGCTCCGGCGCTGTCCATAATTTCAACGTGCTGAAGGTTGAGGACAACCCTGCTGTCCTGCTTGCTTGCAAATGTCTCGATCAGAGGAAGAAGGATACTCAATTCCTGGGTTATCCAGGAACCGGACAGCCGTATAACAGTCTGGTTTTTGTCTTCTGATGTCTGAAATTGGGGAGTGGTCAAGCTGGGAAGCGCCGCGAGGTTGTTGAAAGGTGGACGTAGTCTAGATCAACTGCGGGTGTTTGCAAAAGCCTCGTTTTCCTCCCGACTGATAGGAGAGGAGGGCGAGCGGCCATTTTGCTTACATTGCTGCGCTCAGGATTTTGTTGTTATCAGATTCTCCGTTTAAGAAGGTGGAGAGTACCCGGCGAGCGTAGCTGAGATCTGCCAGTCGCTTGTTTGAGAGCGTCTTGTCATGGCGACCTGTGCCGCCGAGGACAAATTCCTGGATCAGTTCTGGAGGTTCCGGGACTACCCGTTCTTCACTGGGGAGTTCGACTTCGGCCAGGGCAAAATAGGTTTTGCCTTTATGTTTCAAAAAGTCGACATCCCAGGTGAGGCCATCAACAATAAACTTGTAGCGGACTTTGTGAACATCCAGCTCCCGAACAGACCAGAGGGCAGTGAAATCCTCTTTTGCAATATCTGTCTCTACCTCGACTACATCATCGCCAACCCGATGTTTATAGGTATAGATATAACGGATTCTGCCGGTTTTAAGATCGGTCCACTCCCGGACTCGTGATCCTTTGCGGATATAGCCCTGTTTAATGGAAACGCGAAAAAAATCAGATGCTTGCAGGCGTGTCTCCAAAACCCCATCAGGGTCGTGGAGGGCAAATTTATATTCGTTTTCTACCGGCATATCACGCCATTCCCAAGGGATACCACGAACTTTCAATACTCTGTTTTGTAAGTTTATGCCAGTTCAAGACAGGGCTGTCATAATAGTTTCATATTTGGGAATTCGAAAATTCAACGAGTTAACCTTATTGTCATGCTTGCAAGGTTATAGCAGATGATCCAGATTGTGGGGGTCTTTGCAGGGTCTATTCTCTGATTGATGTATATTGGTGTTCGTAATTGGTATTCCTTCCAGAATGAAATTTGTTTTAATCTTACAGATATTTCTTATATCGCTTTCCTCATTGGCCCAAGCCAGTCATGAGACGCTCAAAGCTGTGATCCCGCTTGAAAAACCGTGGGGTTATGTCGATGAGAAAGGGCAGCTGGTCGGTGTTGTAGTCGACTATTTCGATGCTCTTTCTAAGGAGCTCGGAGAGCCGATTGAAGTCCATGCCGTACCGGAGAAAAGGCTGAAATACGGGTTGGAAAAAGGCCTGTACGACCTTTCTGTCATGTTCTGGCAGGAGGGGATGGAAAACGTTCTGACTCCGGTTACCCCGACAGTCCGCCTGGACAAGATGGTTATTACCCGCAAGGGGCTGGTGCTTCAGTCTGACAAAGATATTCTGGGCCTGAAGATGGCTGTGGTCCGGGGATCCAGCAGCGGCAGCTGGATTGATCGCAGCAACAAAATCGAGAAAATAGGAACGGCAAACTACACTGAAGCTCTTTGGCTCATGAAACAGGAGCGGGTAGAGGCAGTTGTTGGAACCCTGCCCGTGCTGGATGCTGCAATCCAGCATCACAAGATGTCCTGGGACGATTTTAGCAAACCCTATTTTCTCAACTGTCGCGTTGTCTGGCTGGTTGCGTCGAAAAAATCCGGCCAGCGAATACATATCTCTACCTTGACAAAAGCTGCCAAAGGCCTCTCCCAAAGTAATCGTTGGGAAGCGTTGAAAGTGAAGACGTCCGGTAAGTTTCCACTGCTGTTCAGTGATCATAATCATTTGCCCTGATTTTAGGGATTTCCTGACGTCAGAAACAGAAGAAAGCTCGTGGCCGGGTCTTTTTGCTTTCTATTGTATTGAAGTCGGAAGTAACATCCGGGGGAAAACCTGCTAAGCTGTTGTCGTTTTTCTAAAACATTCAGTTTTTGTGTTGTGGGGCGCGCCCTTTTGTTCTGGCCATTAAGACTGGATCTGCAATGCAAAGCGCGAGCTGTTTCAGAGGCCGTTGAGCAGGCAAGAGTGATCCTACTGATAGATGTCAGGAAATATGAGCCGTGAGTGTGAAGCAGCAGAATAGGAGGCGAAAGGCCGGAGAAGCTGATGTTGCTGAGCTTCTTGCTGAAAATCTGCACCTCGGCATTTTTAATAATTTTGCGGTCAAGCTTATCGGTATTCCGACAAAAGCGGAGCTCGCCTGGTTTGTAGCCAGGGAAGTCGTTCAACGATTTGGTTTTGTCGATTGTGTGGTCTACTATCTTGAGCCTGATGGAACACGCCTTCGTCAGATGTCAGCGATAGGGGAGAAAAACCCCGAGAGCGATACCATCTTTAATCAGCTGACAATTCCAATCGAAAACGGCATTGTCGGTAGCGTTGCCCGGTCAAAAGTGCCGGTTTGTATCGATGATATCAGACAAGATTCCCGGTATATTGTCGATCTGGAGGGGATGCGTTCCGAGATCTGTGTGCCACTGTTAGGGCATGATGATCAGCTTTTGGGAGTGATTGATTGTGAAAATCCCCATCCGGGTTGGTTTGGAGATGACCACCAGAAAATTTTGACAACCATTGCGGCGATGATGAGTGCCAAGCTGATGCTCCTGGAGAAGGAACAGGTGCAGAAGCGGGTTGAGCTTGAGCTTTTGCTGGCAAAGGAAGCAGCCGAAGAGGCAAATGCAGCAAAAACAGCCTTTCTGGCCAACATGAGCCATGAACTAAGGACTCCCCTGAACGCAATCATCGGGTTTTCCGACTTTATCACCGGGGAGTATCTCGGGGAGTTGGGGAATGAAAAGTATCGGGATTATATCGGATCCATAAACTCGGCTGGAAAACACCTGCTCGATCTGATCAATGATATCCTGGATACAGCCAAGGTCGATTCTGGCACAGTTATACTCAAGGAAGTGGCCTGTGATCTCAACCAGCTGCTTGAAGAAGCCCTGGTTGTTATCTCTGGCGATCCGAAAGCCAATGAACTTCAGGTGAGTTATGCTGTTGCGGCGGGCTGCCCGGTTTTATGGGCTGATGCGCGCTGTTTGAAGCAGATCCTTTTCAACCTCCTGTCAAATGCAGTCAAGTTTACCCCAGCAAAAGGGAAAGTGACCGTTCTTGCTGAGGTGGATGACCAGAATGTGGTAACCCTCATCGTTGAGGATACAGGGATCGGGATTGCCGAGGAAAACCTTTTGCGGGTGGCCCAACCGTTTAATCAAGTTCATGATGACTACCTGATTAAATCTCCGGGCAGGGGGACGGGCCTGGGGCTTCCTCTGGCAAAAAAGTTGGCCGAGTTGCATGGTGCGGTTTTTTCCCTTGAAAGCAAAGTCGGGCAGGGCACAAAAGTACAGGTATCTTTCCCGCCAGAACGTTCCCATACTCACCTGGGCGAATAAGCTGCCTTATCCAAAATTCACATAGATCCTGTTCCGATCAGGGGACAGAGTTTTATTCCTCTCGCTCTTCTCTCCGCTGTTTCTGACAGATCATTTTTAATCAAGAACTTCCTTTTGTTTGGTGGATTTCCAGATGTTGCTTGAATACAGCTATGGTTTTTATTTTGTCGCAGCTATTGCTGTTCTGATCACCGGAATTTCAAAAAGCGGCTTCTCTGGAGGTATCGGTGCCTTGACGGTTCCGATGATGGCGTTGTTTGTTTCGCCGCTCAAAGCCGCGGCAATCATGCTGCCGATCCTCTGTTTTATGGATCTTCTGAGTATTCTTGCCTATCGGAAAAACTGGCATGGACGAAACCTGTTGCTGTTGCTTTCCGGTGCTTTGCCCGGGATCGCAATTGGTACGCTGACCTTTAGTTATGTTGACCCGGATAATGTACGTTTGTTGCTCGGGATTGTGACGCTGGTTTTTGGACTGAGCTATTTTGTAACACGGCAGAAAGTCGAAGCTGTCACCACGGAGCCCTCAACCCCGCTTGGACTTGCCTGCGGCTTGCTTTCCGGCTTCACCAGCTTTGTGGCCCATGCAGGTGGACCGCCGGTGAAATTCTTTTTGCTACGGCAGCGTATGGACAAGACACTTTTTGTCGGAACCAACGTTGTCTTCTTCCTGGTGGTCAATCAGGTCAAGATTATCCCCTATGCCTGGATCGGGCAGTTTTCAGCAGATAACCTTTTGCTCTCGCTGGTATTCGCACCTCTGGTGCCGCTTGGAATCTGGCTTGGTCTGAGATTGCATAAGGTGCTGTCACCCGATCTTTTCTATAAAATAAGCTACATTATGATGGTGATTGCCGGGATCAAGCTGATCTTTGACAGTTTTTCTTAGGAAAGCTGCCACAAATAACCGGGCAATAGCTGTGAAACAGTTGCCCGGTTACTTGTTCGTATGCGGCTTTGAAGGAGTTAAAGGCCGGAGATCGTTTCGCCGTATCGTTTGCTGAGAACACGCAGGCGGCTGTCGAAGTCACTTCTGTCAACATAACAGCCGCGCAGATGCCGAGCGCCTGTCGCATCAAAAGCATTGCGCCCGTGCATGACACGCCTGTTGTCAAAAATGCAGAGGTCACCTGATTTCATCTTGATTGAAATCACGAAACGACTGTCGTTGATCAGAACCATCAATCTGCGGAAGGCGAGATAGAAGCTTTCCATGATGTCTTCATCCATGTCGAAGGTGTCAACCAGATGCGGGCTGTAGCGCAGCTCTACCAGATGGCCGTTCTCATCGACGTTGATAATCGGATGGCGGCTGCGGATATCGGTTTCGCTATCGTGAAAGCGCATGGGAACGGTTACAGAGCTTAACAGTTTGAAAGCTTCTGGGTCGGTTGCCTTCAACTCCTCAATAATTCGGAAACCGTCGGCATAGGTGGATTCTCCCCCGCGGCTGTCGTTTACCAGGCAGTGCAGGAACTGGAAACCAGGCGGAATTTCCTGATTGATCAGGTCAATGTGCAGCGGCAAGCCTTCGGAGGTATAGGCATTGTTGATCGGGTTGGCGACAGACCGCACATTGAATATCTTGCCAAAGTTGGTTTCACGCAAAAAGGCAATGCGTTGAGCAACATCGGTAATGCCTTGATCGTTGCAGGGAACATTCCGCACATAGGAAATACCGTCACGCTTGACGGCCTTGAGCCAGTCGAACAGGACCCGGTCATCACGCATCAGGTCCTCGTACTGGATTTCGTAGATACGATCACGCATTTCCACACCCCAGGGCTCGGCCCATTTCCCGGGTGCAGATTTGAAATCCGGTGAATAGGCATGATCATAGAGCCACTGCAGGCGATAGACGCTTTTGTGAGCTTCTTCAGACCAGGAGACATAGAGATGTTCTTCATCGAAGCTTGAGGCGATGGCATGGATCCCGGCGCTGACAGAGGTGAGATTAAAGAGACGTTCCTCTGTCGAGGGGTGAAATCCGCTGGGGCAATTGTCGCGAAGCCAAAGATAGTGATAGGTGGCTTTTCTGCCATCTGCCCAGACGATTTTCAGGGCATGACCTGTCTGTTCAAGCGACTCTATTGTCATGCTGGAGCAGGTTAAAGGCGCGGCTGAATTCATGATCTCACTCCGTTAATACGCTTTGGTGCAGGATTGGTCGAACACAGGGTTGTTCCAATCTTTCCTGCTGTGAACTTGAACTTCTTCCTGCAGAGAGAAAAGTGATATTATTTTACTGATCGTTCAGTTTTTCTCTTAAATCAGAAGAACTTCCCGTTAAATGATTCGGCTCTTTGATTGCCTGGGAAGACACAGGGGTGTTACCATGGGGACAGTCACAAGAGTCGGGGAACGACACCATGAAAGAAGCCAATTCCGTCCTCTCATCCTATAGCACCACAGTCTTTGAAGTTATGTCCCGCCTGGCGCTGGAACATGATGCAATCAATCTGGGACAGGGTTTCCCTGATGAAGATGGTCCCGAAGATCTCCGGCGGGTTGCAGCGGAAGCCTTGATTACCGGGCCAAATCAGTACCCGCCCATGATGGGATTACCGGTGTTGAGGCAGGCCGTTGCCAGTCATGACAAGAGATTTTATGGATTGAATCTGGACTGGAAAACCGAGGTAATGGTGACGTCAGGGGCGACTGAAGCCCTTGCCGATTGCCTGCTCGGTTTGATCGAGCCGGGGGATGAAGTCATTGTTCTTGAACCTTATTACGACTGTTATCTGCCGCTGATCAAACGTGCCGGGGGTATTCCCAAGGTGGTAAGGATGTCTCCCCCTGACTGGAAACTGCCTCTGGAAGAGCTGGAAGAGGCTTTTACCCAGGATACCAAGCTGATCATGATTAACAGCCCCATGAATCCGGTGGGCAAAGTGTTTAGCTGGGATGAACTGGAAAGTCTGGCAGAGATGTGCCTGCGCTATGATGCCTTTGCTGTTTGTGACGAGGTCTATGAACATCTGGTTTTTGGCGGGCAGAAACACTATCCACTTTTGACCTTGCCGGGCATGCGGGATCGTACTGTCAGAATTGGCTCAGCCGGAAAAAGCTTTGCGCTGACCGGGTGGAAAGTTGGCTATATCTGTGCTGCCCCAGAGGTTCTAGCACCGATTGCCAAGGCGCATCAGTTCAATACCTTTACGACCGCCCCGCATTTGCAGAAGGCAGTCGCAGAAGGTCTGGCCAAGGATCGAGCTTATTTTGATGGCCTGATCAAGGAACTGCAGGGCAAGCGGGATTACCTCTCGAAAGAGCTTGCCGATATGGGGTTCAGGGTTTTGCCTTGTGAGGGGACCTTCTTTATTACGGTCGATTTTTCCGGGCTTTACCGTGGTACTGACGAGGCGTTCTGCCGCCATATAACAACCGAAGCCAAGGTCGCGGCTGTTCCCATCAGTGTGTTCTACGAAATGGAAGGCCCGACCAAGATGGCGCGCTTCTGTTTCAGTAAAAAAATGTCGGTACTCGAAGAGGCGGTCCGGCGTTTGAAGGTGCTGTTTTCGTAAACGACAGTTTTTACAGAATACAGGCGAGAATTAGAGGATCTGACGCAGGATTTTGGCCAGGCCTTGAACTCCTGCCGGGATCTCTTCTTCTGGTGTTCCGGCAAAGCCGATCATGAACCCCTTTCGTCGGTAGGGCCGCATGCAGTAATAATCAATGTTATTCACGGCGTAACCTGCCTGGCGCAAGGTGTCTTCCACTTCCTGTGCGTCCACATGATCAGGTAACCAGGCATTACAGTGAAAGCCCTGTTCCACCGGTGAAATGTCCACAAGGCCTTTCAGGTGCTCTTCGGCGGCAGCGAGCAGGACTTTTTGGCGCTGGTCATAGATTTTGCGCATTTTGCGCATATGCGTGGCAAAGAATCCTTCGTTGATAAAATCTGTGATGACCTGCTGGATCAACTTTGGCGTTGAACGCTGCATGATGGTCGAGGCATGGGCAAAGGCCTCTGACATGGAACTTGGCACAATCATGTAGCCCAGGCGAATTCCGGGGTAGAGAATCTTGGTAAAAGAGCCGACGTAAAGCACGCGTCCGCTCTTGTCGAGACCTTGCAGTGCGGCAAGAGGGCGTCCGGTGTAGCGAAACTCGCTGTTGTAATCATCTTCGAAAATCCAGCTGTCGTTCTGCTGGGCCCATTCCAGCAGCTCGATCCTTCGCGTTAACGGCATGCGACAGCCCAGAGGATGTTGGCTTGATGGGGTGACATAGGCGAGCTTTACGGGTTTGTCTTTGTGCTCAGGCGGGCAGAGCTCGGGGTTGAACCCCTGTTCATCCAGAGGAACAGGGACGACATTGGCGCCGCTGCCTTCGAAGACGCAACGGGCAGCCATATGACCGGGGTCTTCCATCCAGACTGCATCACCTGGATCCAGAAGCAACTGGCTGATCAGATGCAATGCGGACTGGGTGCCGGATGTAATGATAACCTGCTCCGGGGTACAGCGGATGGAGCGGGAGGTTTTCAGGTAGCTGGAGATCGCTTCGCGCAGGGGCATGAAGCCCCCCCGGTCGGCATAGGTCAGGTCCGCCGGGGTCGGACGACGTTGATAGCGGTTGGTCAGACGGGCAAAGACCTCATGAGGTAAAAGCTCGTATGCCGACTGACTGGGGCGAAAGGTATAGATACCCTCTGGTTCGTATTGATGTGGTTGATCTGCATATCCTTGCCCTCGGCGGGAAAGTTTCAGGTTCGGGGATTCTACGTCCTGTTCGGGATCGTCCTCGTCGATGGCCTGATAAAAATCGGTCATCGCCGGCAAATGATGTGACACATAGGTTCCGGCACCTCGACGGGTTTCGAGAAAACCTTCCGAGATCATCTGTTCAATAGTGTTGATCACAGTGGTTCGGGATATACTCAGCTCGGTTGCAATGGTTCGGCTGGCAGGGAGCTTGATCCCCGGTGGAAGGTCTCCGGAGAGAATCAGGCGGCGTATGCCGGTATAGAGCTGACGGTAAAGTGGACTGAGAGAATTTGGATCCAGTTTGATCCCGTCGAGCAGAGCCCCTGATGCAAATTTAGCCATGATAAACGCTTGCCGTTAAATTGGTATGATAGCACGACGGATAATGGATCTTAAAGAGGTGCCAATCTTTGTGTAATATTTCTTTAACAATAAAGCCGCAAGCAATTCCGCTTAAAAACTTTTTTGCAAACAAAGTTCAACCTGATTGTAATAGATGCCTGTTAGGTCTGATTTTACAATGCCATGACGCCGTGTGTGAGGCGTTAACGGGACTTTGGAAGCAATTGTTCGGTGAAAATAAAGGGGTTTGTCCCGTGACGCATTCGAACATGCGCATGATATCAACATGGAGGTATTTTATGAAATCTGCAAAAACCACGCTTTCCCTGAAGAAGGCGATTCTGGGTGTTACTGCCATCGTCGGATTGGCATTTTCTGCTCAGGCCCAGGCTGAAGAACTGAGACTGCTGACCTGGGGTGGTTATGCCCCTGATGCGGTTGTCGAGCAGTTTAAAGCTGAAACCGGAATTGACGTAAAAGTCACAAAATCCAACAACGAAGAAATGATTGCCAAGCTCCGCGCGACGGGCGGCGGCGGGTTTGACCTGGCACAGCCAAGTCAGGATCGTATTGCTGGAGCACAGGCAGAAAACCGTATCTACAAGCCAATGGACCTGTCCAAGATCGACAGCAGCCTCTTTATCTCTTCCATGCTTGATGCAACCAAGACGAACACCACCTACGAAGGTGAAGTTTACGGCGTGCCACACATTTGGGGCACGAGTGGCCTGGTTCTCGACACCAAAAAAGCTGGCGACGTGAAAGATTACGCCGATCTTTGTAACGAAGCGCATGCAGGTAAAGTATCTTATCGTCTGAAGCGTCCTACCCTGATCGGTTTTGCTTTCTCTATGGGCATGGACCCGTTTGAGGCCTATGGCGATACAGCAAAATATCAGGAAATCATGGACAAGGTTGAAGCCAAGCTGATTTCCTGTAAAGCCAATGTTAAAACCTATTGGGAAGGTGGCGACGCGCTGCTGAACCTGGTTCGTTCCGGTGAAGTCGTTGCCGCCATGGCATGGGATACCGGCGGCTGGAAACTCAATGGTGACAATCCTGATGTGACATTCGTAGCACCTGCTTCCGGTGCGCTTGGCTGGATTGATACCTTTGCCCTGCCACGCAAAACTGAAAATGAAGAAGCGGCATACAAGTGGATCAACTTTGTTATGCGTCCTGAAATTGCGGCTCAGATCACGGCTGAAGCTGGCAACTTTACAGCTTCCAAAGGGGCTGATGCCTTTGCAGAAGACAAGCTGAAAGCTCAGTTTCAGGCCAGTTTCCCTGAGCAGGATCTGAACAACATCAAGTGGTATCCAACTGTTCCTGCGGGACTGGAAACCATTGAAGGTAAAGTTCTGGATCGTGTAAAAGCGGCTTCTTCCAACTAAGCAAGCCAGTTAACACGGTTACAATTCTGGCTTCCCCCGGTCTTGCAAAAGATCGGGGGTCTTGCCATCACCGGTCCTGTTCCGGTTCAATCCCCAACATGTCCGGCTATGAAAACGGCCTCGCCTTTGTCAGGTAATGATGACCGAGGCCAGACAACTAGGTATAAAATATGAGCACTCAACTGGATCTTGAATGTCGCCAGGTTGTAAAATCCTTTGGGAAATTTACGGCTGTTGACAATGTATCTCTCGAAATTCCGCAAGGGTCGTTCTTTTCGATCCTCGGACCAAGTGGCTGCGGTAAAACCACACTGCTGAGAATGCTGGCAGGTTTTATCGAACCCACCACGGGTGACATTCGCATCAAGGACAAGTCCATGTTGGGCGTGCCTCCGAACAAACGCCCTGCCAATATGGTGTTTCAGCATCTCGCCCTGTTTCCGATGATGAATGTGGCCGAGAACATTGCCTATGGGCTGAAACGCCGCAAAATTGGTCAGGCCGAAATAGACCGCAAGGTTGCCGATGTGCTGGAGCGCGTGAGCCTTCCGGATGCCGGAGAAAAACGTATTGAGCAGCTTTCCGGTGGACAGCGCCAGCGTATTGCCATTGCCCGTTCACTGGTTCTGGAACCTGCCTTGCTGCTGCTTGACGAGCCGCTTGGAGCGCTTGATCTCAAGCTGCGTGAGCATATGAAAGTGGAACTCAAGCAGCTTCAGCATGAGGTCGGAACCACTTTTGTCTATATCACTCATGATCAGTCGGAAGCTCTGGTCATGTCAGACAATGTGGCCGTTATGAACGAAGGTCGCTTCGAGCAGGTCGGCACACCACAGGATCTTTATTATAATCCTTCTACGGCTTTTGTTGCCGGGTTTGTCGGTGATGCCAATCGCTGGGAGGGTCGGATCGAGTCTCTTGAGGGGGGCCAGGCCATGGTTGCTCTTGAGGAAGGCGGGGTAATTGCAACGTCTTTTGCGCCGGGCACTTCTTTTTCTGCTGGAGAAACTGTCGATCTTTTTGTTCGACCGGAAGCAATCGTCATTGAACGCAGCAAGGCAGCGCAGGAAAAAGCTCGCCTTTCTGGCGGTAAAAATACTCTTTCGGGTGTGGTGCAGAATCTTCTGTTTGATGGTGCCAACAGCCGGGCACTGGTCCGTGATCAGGCTACCGGGCATGAAGTCATGGTCTCCCTGCCGCAAACCGGAGCCTTTAGTGATTTGAAGTCAGGTGAGGCGCTGGTCCTGTCTTGGGACGTAGAAAAGACCCGGGCTTTCAAGGCGACGAAAGCTGCCAGTCAGGGAATAGCCGCATGAGTAGTGTCAGTACTCTGTCTGGAACAGCGGAGCAGGAGAGAAAAGTACCGGTCATCAAGCTTGGTACCTTCTTGCTGATGCTGCCGCTTCTTCTGTGGCTCTTTCTTCTGATTATCCTGCCACATGTAGACCTCTTGATGGTTTCGCTGCGCGAGAAGCTTGGCTATCGCGAATATGCTTTCAGTTTTCAGAACTATATCGAGTTCTTCACCGAACCGCTTTACTGGAACACATTTGTTCGCACAGCAGTGATGTCGATCATCGCAACAGTTATCACTCTGGTTGTCGGTTTCCCGATTTCCTATTACATCGCCAAAGTACTGAAAGGGAAAAAGCGCAGTCTGTTATTTATGATGTGCCTGATCCCTTTCTGGGTGTCCGAGCTTGTCAGAACCTTTGGCTGGATGATCCTGCTGCGGGAAAGTGGTGTGATCAGCAGTTTCCTACAGTGGGCGGGGGTTGTTGATGGTCCGGTAGAGATGCTTTACAACGATGCATCGCTGATGGTGGGGCTGGTTTATACCTCGATGCTTTTCATGGTCGTGCCTCTGGTGTCTGTTCTCGATACCCTGGACGACAGCCTGATTGAAGCCGGATATGATCTGGGTGGGAATACCTTTAATATCCTGCGCGAGATTGTTATTCCGCATGCCATGCCGGGGATTGCTTCTGGCTGCATTGTTGTTTTCATGCTGACGCTGGGCAACTATCTGACCCCGACCTTGCTGGGCGGTAAGGATGGTTTGTGGTTTACAGAGCAGATCTACAACCAGTTTATCACCCGCTTTAACTGGGAATCCGGTTCTGCTTTTGGCTTCCTGCTGTTAATTCTGTCTTCTGCAATTGTTTTTGTCGGCTTGAAACTGAGCCGACAGACGCTTGCTGATACCGTGAAATAAGGGAGCGGGACACAATGATACCATCCATACCACAGTCCAAGTTCAGCACCCGGCTTTATGCGGCTTATGTAACGCTGTTCTTTCTCTATCTGGCGGCACCGCTTATCGTGGTCGGGGTTTTTGCCTTTAACGACAGCCTTTTTCCCTCCATGCCCTGGAACGGGGTAACCTTTGACTGGTTCCTGGGCACAGAATCTCCCCGGGTTGGTGTGTTCCACGATTCACAGCTTCTGGAGAGCATTGGCTATTCTGCTTTTATCGCCATCTGCGTTACCCTGATGGCTGTTGCCGTGGGAACCTGTAATGCTTTCCTGTTCGAGCGTCATTCTTTTCCCTTCAAGAATATTCTCTACATCGTTGCCCTGATGCCGCTAGTGGTGCCGGGGGTGATTCTGGGGATATCGATGCTGGTTTTTGCCAATTCACTGGTGAACGGCATTGAGGATCTGTTCGGGTTTGAACTGGATATATTACGGCCAGGTCTCTTTCTGGTTATTCTCGGGCAATTTGCTTTTGTCACAACGATTACGACGTTGGTGATTTCTGCCCGTTTGCGCAAGTTTGATACCTCTTTGGAAGAGGCTGCGCTTAATCTGGGGGCGACTAAATGGGAAGCTGTACAGACCATTACCCTGCCATTTCTCAAGCCAGCCATGATCGGTGCCGGGATTGTCTGTTTCTTGATGTCTTTCGAGAATTTCAATACCACCCTGATGCTGGTCGGCTCTGATTCGCCCTTGACCATTACCATGTTCGACCGCCTTAAACAGGGGTCTACTCCTGCGCTAAACGCGGCTTCCCTGATGCTGATGGTGGTCTCGGGTGGACTGGCTCTGATTTCTGTTTTTGTTCAGCGTGATCGTACGGCCTCGCCGGAATAAAAAGATTACCGAGGGATACGTCGCTCCCACGATGTCTGGCCGGGCTTGAACGCCCGGCCCTTTTTTTGACCTTCGTTTTTCACAAAAATATCCTGCATGATAGCTCCGGATGCGGTAAAGCTTTGATCCAAAGGGCAAGCAGGTTTGGAATTGGCAAGCCCTGCTATAGATAAGAGGGACTGGATACTGGTGAAAGAAACGTTGAAAACCCTGACTACAGCAAGGATGTTTACCCGTCGCGGTCTTTTAAAGAATGCGGCTATGCTTCTGGGGGGGGCGAGCGTGCCTCTTTTGTGCCGTCAATCGGCAGCCGCAGGAGTAACACCAGCAGAGGTTACCGTCTGGGGATGGCAAGGCCAGATCAATGACCAGATGATTTCTGCCTTCAAAGAAGACAGTGGTATCCAGATCAGGCTTGTTCGCTATCGTTCAAACGCTGAAGCTCTTGATAGACTGGCTTCTGCGAATGGGGAAACTGTGGACCTGGTTTTCCCGACGACAACTGCGCTTAAAGGCTGGTACGCGGCAGGACTGTTGCAGTCCCTTGATGAAAATAAGCTCCAGCTGGACCGGATCAGACCCGGGTTTCTGGAACAGTCGATGGATCTCGGAGCGCGATATCGTGGCCGCCGCTATGCAATGCCTTTTAACTGGGGGGTGGAGGGGGTGGCTTATGACAGTCAGCTGCGTGAATATCTTCCGGGGAAGCTTTCCTGGTCTGATCTTTGGTCGGATGTAAACCGCGGGCTGATAACGGTCCGGCCAATGTCGGCGCTGATGNTGATGGCGCTGATGCTTGATGGTACCGGAGAGCGTCTGGATCGTGCCTATCAGGATCCAGAAGAGGCAAAAGAGGTTTTTGCTGATGCCCTCGGGTTTGCTCGGGCTTATAAATCCCATGTTCATCAGTTCTGGCGTGACAGCGAGGAATTGAGGGCGGCTTTTCTTGAGCAGGGTTGTGTTATCGGACAATCCTGGGAAGGGACAGCGGCACATCTGTCAGAAGAGAGTGACAATCGCTTCCGGTTTCTCCTGCCCAAAGAAGGTGGCCTGGCCTGGCAGGGGGCAATGGCTGTTCCTGTGCAGGCAAGCAATGTTGATCAGGCTTATGAACTGATGAATTGGCTGCTCTCGCCCAAAGCGGCGGCACTCTATAGTGCACATTCGGGGTTTCACAGTGCGGCTCTTGGCGCAGAAAAGCAAATGGATGTGGCAGAGAGCAAGCGGTTTAGTGACCTCTATAAGCAGGAAAAAGCTCTGGAAAATCTCTACTGGTGGAAAGCCGAGTCCGAATGGTTCTCTGCTTTGAAACAGCAAACACTTAAGGAATATCTTGTTTCTTGAAATTATATGTCAAAAAATAAGGAAAAAAAGTCGTATTTGTTTAATTGAATTCCAGTGAGCACTGTATACTGATTTTTTTAGGCGTGGCTGAAAGGAATTGGCATATGGCGAATATCATCATGACGGTTATCGGGACAGATCGTTCCGGATTGGTCGACCAGCTTTCAGCAACAATCACCGATCATGGCGGGAACTGGCTGGAAAGCCGGATGTCCAGGCTGTCTGGATATTTTGCCGGTATCCTCCGCGTTTCTGTGCCTGAAGAACAGCTTGTCAGTATGGAAGCTGCCTTGCAGCATCTGACCGGGGACAGCCTTCAGCTGGTCATCGCACATGAAACGGCAGGTGCCGATGAGGGGCCGCAAAAGGCACTTCACCTTGAAGTCCTTGGGCCGGATCATCCCGGTATCGTACATGATATTTCTCATGCTCTGGCGACCAAGAACATCGGGATCAGCAGTATTTCCACCGATTGTCGGGATGGCGCCATGTCGTCGGAAAGAATTTTCAGTGCCGATATCAACATCTCGGTTCCGGTGAATGTATCCGTTGACAGCATCCGGGATGAACTGGAAGACCTTGCCAACGAATTGATGGTTGATATCACCATGGATGATCTGGAAGGCAGCGTTGTCCAGATCTAGCCTTTAGTCTGGCATTAAAGTTTTGAACAAAGGGCGGGATCGTTGGCTTTGCCCTTTGTTTGTTCTGCTCTTTAGAGATCTTGATCAAGATCGATATCGGACAGAGGTGGCAGAAGCCAGTTAACCGGTTTCTTTCCCTGTTGCTCCAGATAATGGTTGGCCTTTGAAAAATGACCGTTGCCAAAAAAACCTCTGTGAGCGGACAAAGGGGAGGGATGAGGCGATTGCAGGACAAGATGGCGATCCCGGTCGATGGCTGCTCCTTTCTTCTGGGCATAACTTCCCCAGAGAAGGAAAACGAGACCGTCATGAGATCTGTTCAAGACCTCAATGATCTTGTCTGTGAAAAGTTCCCAGCCTCTGCCCTGATGTGATCCTGCCTTGTGTTGTTCGACGGTCAAAACCGCGTTGAGCAAGAGCACCCCCTGTTGTGCCCAGGGCAAAAGACAGCCATGGGAAGGCTGGTCGATGCCGAGATCCTGGGCCATTTCCTTGTAGATGTTCTTGAGTGATGGCGGGGCAGGGACACCGGGTTTGACCGAGAAACAAAGACCGTGTGCCTGTCCCGGGCCATGATAGGGGTCCTGGCCAAGGATCACGAGTTTGACCCCTTCGAGCGGGGTAAGATTCAGGGCCTGAAAGTATTCCCTCCCGCGCGGAAATATGGTTTTCCCCTGCTGCTTTTGCTGCTGGAGAAAAGCTTTCAGATTACGCATGTAGTCTTTGTTGAATTCCGGGGCAAGCGGGACTTTCCAGCTTTCCACAAGTTTGATCTGATCAGTCATTTATCTTGAATATCAAATTTCCTGTCGGCAGGAAACAGTCTGGCTTAAAACCGTCTGGCTTAAAACCGTCTGGCTTAAAACCGTCTGGGAGGATCAATCATCAATAAGAGTAAGAAGAACTTCCATGGCATTCTCGGCCCCGCTGGCGATATCGGGAACTGTTGCATCCAGCATATAGCAGGGGGTGGTGACGAGTTTGTTGGCGCGATCAACAACAACTTCGCCGTGCCCTGTGGTTTCATGGCGGGCTCCCATGGCCACAAGTGTACTGGCAGTCTCAACATCCTGTCCAATAGTCAGGGTTGGGGAGGTATATAAGCGGGCAACAACTGCCGGAGAAATACATAGAGCGGCAACAGGCTTGTTGCGTTTGATCATTCCCTTGATCGCATTCTCGACATCCGGGTTGATGATGCAGGCAGCTCCATCGACGGCGAAGCTGGAGAGGTTCTTTGCTGCTCCAAAACCACCGGGGAGAGCCATAGCGGCGAATTGTTCCGGGTCAAAGGCGGCAATATCCTGGATCTGTCCCCGGGCAATACGGGCAGATTCAACCAGAACGTTTCTTTTTTCATTTCTGGCGATCTCGCCCGTCAGGTGATTGACGACATCCCGCTGGTCAATATCAGGGGCAAAGCAATAGGTTTTTGCACCGAGCTTCTGTAAGGCATAGAGCGTCATGACAGCTTCGTGGATCTCGGCTCCGTCCAGAAAACCACAGCCTGACAAGATAACGGCGACTTTTACACTCATACGCTTCTCCAAAACCGATCAATCTGTGCCGATGATCCTTAAAACAGATTAACAGAATTTATCTGAAAAATCTCGGATAATCATTGGCTTAGCTCTACTGCACTCTATAGATGAAAGTCCGCTAGATACAAGTCAGGATTTCTCTGATGCTTCGCGCAGCAGTTTTTGAACATCGAGGCGTTTGGTGTGTTTGAAAAACTCCAGAGCTATCGGGGATCCTGGCTCACGTTTGGCAATAACCATTGCAATTTTGTTGATGAGTCTGGGTTCTGACAGAGGAATGGCGACAACGCCGTCCAGATTTCGCAGTACGTGAATAAGGCTGATGGGGACAATGCTGGATGTGTTGCCAAACCTGGTTTCATGCAGAAGCTGGGTGATCGAATTAGTCTGTGTATGCGGGACAATATGACAGTCCAGTTCTTCGAAAGTCTTGTCGATAATCCGGCGATATTGCATGTCCGGTGTCAGCAGGCTGAGAGGGAGCTCGGCCGCTTCCTGCCATGTGATGCTTTTCCGGTCCTTCAGGGGGCCATTGGCATTGTGTATAAGGGAATACTCTTCCTGGTAGAGCTCGTGGGTTTCGATGTTTCCGGTTAGTTCCTTGCTCAGGTAGGTAACGCCAACTTCAAGATCGAATTTTTCAAGTCCAAGCTGAATTTCTACTGATGAGAGAGATAGCAGCGAAATGGTGATATTGGGGTGGGCGGCACAGAAGGGATTTTTGATCAGGGACATCATCGGCATGGCAGAGGGAATGGCACCAATCCGAAGGTGACCAGCAAGACCTTTGCTCATCTGACTGAGGGACTGCTTAAGTGTTCTGGCCTCTGCAAGAATACGCTGGGCCGTAGTAACAACAAGCTCACCTTCAGTGGTCAGTCCTTGAAAGGATCGTTCCCTTTGAACAATGGGGACACCGAGTTCGTTTTCCAACTGGCGAATACGGGCTGAAAAGGCTGGCTGGGATATGTTGCAGTTTTTTGCTGCGCGACCGAAATGTTTTTCCCGGGCCAGAGCGCAGAGTAATTCAAGTTGGCGCAGGTCCAATGCCTTAATCCCCTGTGTTCGACGTGTTGCTTTTCTTAATTGCGGCGATGCCGATCCCTCAGGTATCAGCTATGCCCTCTGCATATATACAATATATCCCCTTTATTTATAAGGAATATCTTGGTTGACGCTAGGGTGAATGCGTCCTTCTTGTTCTGGAGAGCGACCAAAGGGTCTGGCGCAACGTTGATTTATGTGCTGGTTCATTCGCTGATTTATTCACTGATTTATTCTGGGGTGATTTCTTTGCCGCTCATCAGTGCGGGGGTGCCCCCGGGAGAACGCATACCGGTATTCATCATGAATTGACGCAAGGGCGGGAAATTGCGAATGGCGGCCAGTCCTAACCCTCGAATACCGTGCAGAATGCCGCTGTCGTTCGAGGCAAAGCGGTTCAAGCCATCTGCTGCTGCCATCCGGGTCACCACGTCGAGGCGACGGGCCCGGTCATAATTCTCGAGCAGATTGCTGTCACCCAGATCTTGTCCGCTGTTGTGCTGGTCGATCAGGGCTTCTGCCAGGACAGCAATATCCCTTAAGCTGAGATTTAGCCCCTGTGCGGCGATGGGGGGAAGGGCGTGAGCAGCTTCCGCGACAAGAGCCAGTCGGGGGCCATGGAAGCTGTTGCTTAACATTGCCGACAGCGGGAACCCGCCGCGATGACCAAAGAGCTTTACATTCCCAAGCCGTCCACCGATTTTTTCGATCAAGGTTTTACTGAAGGTTTGATCATCTTGCTGGAGTAACTTCCTGGCCAGACGTGTTTCCTCAACCCAGACAATGGAAGACCGCTTGCCCATCATGGGAACCAGAGTGAAAGGACCGGCAGGATAGTGGGTTTCTGTGGATATATTCTGATGCGGCTTGCTATGTTCGATATAGCAGGTTATGGCCGTTTGCGGGTAAGGCCAGGACATACTTCTAATGCCCGCAGTTTTGCGACAGAAAGAATTCTTCCCGTCCGCACCGACAGTGAGTTGAGCTGTTGCCTTGCTGCCGTTCGAAAGCGCCAGAAGCCAGCCGTTTTCCGAGTAACTCATACTATCCACTCTGGTCTGGGTCAGGTGCGTGACAGACGATAACCGGGACAGGCGTTGGCACAACACCTGACGTAAAACAGCATTGGGGACATTATAACCAAAGGGGCTGGTCTCGGTTTCACGGGAATCGAAATCTGTACTGCTGGCCCTGGTTTGACGTCCACGGGGTAAGTTAATAATGCGCATGACAGTCAGGGCTGTCGCGTATTCCTCACAGCCTTCCCAGGCGCCGCAGGCTTTCAGCAGGTTGATCGAATTGAGGATCAGGGCAGTGGTCCGGTTATCAGTGGCTTCACTGTAAGGCGCAGTCGAAGCAGGGGCTTCCTGATCGATCAGCAGAGTTGTTATGCCTGCTGACCCCAAAGCCGCAGCAAGGCTCAACCCTGCCAAACCGCCTCCGACGATCTGAACCTGGCTTGTGACTGGTTCAGATTGGCTGGAGTTTGATCGTGAGGAAGAATCTGTCATCTGTCTTCGCGACATTGCTGCCCGGTTCCTGCAAGTTAATCCGTCTTGATGAGATACTCTTGCTGCTGTTCGGCAGCAAGAGTCTGTTTGCCGCAGTTGCCCTAGTTGCCGAGAAGGCCTTTTAAGGCATTGCCTGCACTGTCTGCTGCGCCCTTGACCGTGTCGGCAGTGCCTGATGCAGCACCTTCGACACCACTGCCGACAGTATCTGTTACGGCAGAAACACCATCGGTTACGCCTTTGGCCACGTCTCCAGCGAGACCTTTGAGGTCAATTTTGCTGACGGCTCCGGTGATGTTTTTGGTAACGGCGGCCAAAGCGGCCTGGAGAATAACTTCCGGGCTTGCCCCCTTGTCATTCTTGCCAATGTCTTTCAGGTGGATGTTGGGAAGAGCAAGGTCGATGGTTTTGTCGCCGAGGGGGGCAGCGGTTACTGATATTTCCCCGTCATTAAGATAGAGATGTTCAACGATGAATTCTTTTTCGGGACCATCACTGCTGCTTGAATTGGTCTCTCCATTGTAGGATTGGGTATTCCTGTTGATCGTGTCAATGTTACTTTCATTCGGACCGAGTTCATAGGTGATATGGGGGGCAAGGATGCGTATTTCATTAATCACCACAACATCCGAGGTCAGTGTGGACATATCGACCTTGACGGTGATCTCTTCAAACTGAAGGGCCTGATTAGCTTTGTAGCCGTCCGGATTGCTCATCACAAACCCCTGGATACGTCCTTCACCGGTTGTTGGAGAAATCTGGACCTCACCAAGTTCAACCCGAGTTTGGGTCATGTCTGAGGCGATGCTTTCTACGGCTGTTTTGATCACAGAGTCGAGAGAGGAATATATAAAAATAAATCCACCGACAATCAGCAGAGCGAGAGTAATAAGAGTGATGCTGGCTACTTTGATGGCTTTGTTCATGGCTTTGAATCCCCGTTTCCTATAGCTAGCGGCTTAACATTTAAGGGAGAAAAAATCTACCTGAATGTCCTTTTGTAGGAGATCGGTTCCCTGCCTTCATCTTAAAGTTACTTAACTCTCATTGTGGTCGGGGATAGTTTTGCAGATGCTGAGAGGCTATTTCAGGGTAAGAAGAGGCAGCAGGGATGTCTTATTTGCGGAGGGGGAAACCTATTCATAGATAAGCTCATAAATGTTGGAGAAGACAGTAATTTTCTGCTGATATCCTGTGTTTTAAGTAAAAAGGTTAACGGGATTAAGTTCTTGTTTTCGGGGTGCTCTGTGGCTGGTTCGGGCCCCTCGATGGAGACTGGTGTTGGTGCCAAGTAAAGATTGGAAGTTTCAATAATAGGTATATATGCCTTGTATTGTGAAAATTTTGTGTTTTATGGCGAATTATCAAGGAATTAAATCTTAAAATTATGGCGAAAATCTGTTTATTCATTTTGGCTAATAATTTATCAGGGCTTTCATTTTCAAGCATAGGGACTATGCGATCACTGCATGGATATTTATTTTTTATTTAAAGTAAATGTTGATTTTTTAAAGTAACGTTCAAATTAATCCTGTGTAATTCTTGGGTTAATAAATATTTTGTCGGGTTTTTGACGCGAATTCATGATAAATATTTCTTTGACTCTTGATGTTAATCTCTTGTAAAGAATTGGGCAGCAGGCACCGGGGGTGTTTGCATTGAACAATCGACCCTATTTCCGGGGTCAAGCTCACTAATGATCCAGGCTGTGTGGGCACGGGCTTAAAAAGCTGCTGAAGTGATGAACTGAGGTACTTCTATGCGACGTGGTTTACGACAGATTAAACTTTCGGGTTACCGGATGAGGGGACGATTCCGGGGGCATTGGTATGGCCTGTCTTCATTTATGTTTGCTGCGACGATCTGTGCAGGTGTGTTGGCTCCTGAACAATCGGTTACAAAGACTGCCGTGCAGGTTTCGGCAAGCGATTTTATCGCCCCTGTTGATGTGCTGGTTCTTGCGCGGGAATATGCTGTGCAGCCCGAGCTTGCCCGCCGTCGGCCGACAGAGGCCGCTGTCGATAGCGAACTGGCTTGTCTGGCGCAGAATATCTATTTCGAAGCCCGTAGCGAAACTGTCGGTGGCCGACGTGCCGTTGCTCATGTTGTTCTCAACCGGGTGGCCAGTGAACGCTTTCCATCAACCATTTGCGACGTTGTACAGCAAGGTGGGGCAAAACAATCCAACAGCTGCCAGTTTTCCTGGTGGTGTGATGGGCGTAAGGACGAGATCACCAATCAGGTTGCCTGGGATGAGGCAATGAAACTGGCTCGTTATGTCTATTGGGGACTGTCCAAGGACGTCAGCGAAGGTGCCCTGTGGTATCATGCTGACTATGTTGCGCCGAAGTGGCGTGAGGCTTTTGACGAGGGCCCGACCATTGGCCGCCATATTTTCTACCGCGAGAAAAGTGATGACGATCTCGAAGTGGCTGTTCTGGAGCTGGACGATTAAAAGTTATTGATCGAGCTGGCTTGCTGTTTACATTGCCGAGATAGAGAAAGCGCCTTGTCAGGGCGCTTTTTTCATTGGGTTTCTCTGATTTTTGCTGCTCCTGATGTTATTCAGTCTGACCCTGATCCAGTTTGTGTGCATCAAGCTGTTTCATATGAAGTTCTTTTTTTGCCTGGGTGGCTTTTTTCTCTGCTTTTGTCCTGCCAAAGGTAATGCGGTTGTCGGCTGCCCGATTTGCCTTATCCGTCCGTGCTTTCTGTTTGCGCAGTTGATTGAGATTTATGATCTTGGGCATTGAGAATTTTCCTCAAAAAAAAACTTGGCACTGTTGGCTCTAATCTTTTAGGGCTTACAAACCCGTCTTTATTGTTTCCTGGCACGCTGTAACCATTTAAAGCTACGACACCAGAATTTTATGAAGTCAGACGGAGCCATTATGACCACCCCGAGCATTTCTGTGAATAGCCTTGCACCCAAAGCGGAAAAGAAGCCTTTTGTACACGAGCTTCACGGGTTGCAGAGAGAGGACAGTTATGCCTGGTTGAGGGCGGAAAACTGGCAAGAGGTTATGCGGGAACCTGCCAAGCTGGCACCTGATATTCGGGATTATCTGGAACAGGAAAATGGATACTGTGAAGCGGTTATGGCTGATCAGAAGGATCTGAAACGGCAGCTGTTCGAGGAGTTGAAGGGCCGGATCAAGGAAGATGATTCTTCTGTGCCATCGCCAGATGGCCCCTGGCTGTATTACACCCGGTATGAAGAAGGCTCTCAGCATCCAATCTTTTGCCGCAAGGGGCGTGATGGTGTCTCTGGTGAAACAGTTCTGCTCGATGGTAACAAGGAAGCAGAAGGGAAGGGGTATTTCCAGCTTGCCAGCTGTGTGCACAGCCCGGATCACCGCTATCTTGCCTATAGCGTCGATGAGAAGGGCTCGGAATATTACAGTTTGAAGGTCCGGGATCTGGAAACTGGCGCTGAACTGGACGACCTGATCGAGAATACCTCGGGGGCTGTGGTCTGGGCAGGGGATAACAGAACAGTGTTTTATACGGTTCTGGATGAGAATCATCGACCCTCAAAAGTACTGCGTCACCTGCTCGGGGATGACGAGAACCTTGATGTCCTGGTGTATGAAGAGCCGGATGCGGGTTTTTTTGTCGGGGTCGGGAAAAGTGAATCCGGTCGCTTTATCCAGATACTGGCTCACGACCATCAGACATCGGAAGTCCATCTGGTTCCGGCCAGTGCCCCGACTACAGCACCTGCAGTGGTCGCCGTACGCCAGACTGGACTGGAATATGAGGTCAGTGACTATGATGACCAGCTTCTGATTCTGACCAATGCGGATGAGGCCGAAGACTTTAAAATCTGCACGACACCGATTGCCACGCCATCACAGGAACATTGGCAGGATCGGGTGCCGCATCAGCCAGGTGTGCTTATCCTGAGCCTGCTTGTGTTTGAAGGCTTTATGGTGCGTCTGGAAAGGGTCGAAGGTTTACCCCGGATTGTCATTACCAGTTTTGTTGATGACCAAGAGCACCAGATTTCTTTTGATGAAGAAGCCTATAGTCTGGGAATGTCCGGCGGGTATGAGTTCAAAACCACCAGTTTGCGCTTTTCCTATTCTTCTCTTTCGACGCCTTCACGGGTTTATGATTATGACATGGCCAGTCGGGAGCGGGTACTGCGTAAGGAAGACGAGATCCCCAGCGGTCATAACCCGGAAGATTATATCGTCCGTCGTGTGATGGCGCCGTCTCATGACGGCGCACTGGTGCCTGTCTCAATTCTCTACCGCAAAGATGTCGAACTCGATGGTAAGGCACCCCTGCTTCTCTATGCCTATGGTTCCTATGGTAACGCCATACCTGCCGGGTTTCAGCGCAACAGTTTCTCTTTGGTTGACCGGGGCTTTGTTTACGCCATTGCCCATATTCGCGGTGGTACGGATAAGGGGTATGGTTGGTATAAAGACGGGAAGATGTTGAAAAAGAAAAACACCTTTCTTGATTTTATTGCAGCAGCAGAACATCTGATCGCCAAAGGTTTTACCTCGGCCGGCCGCATTGCAGCCCATGGCGGCAGTGCTGGTGGCATGTTGATGGGGGTTATCAGCAATCAACGGCCGGATCTGTTCAAGGCGGTGGTGGCCGATGTGCCTTTTGTCGATGTGCTGACCACCATGTCAGACCCAAGTTTGCCTCTGACACCGCCAGAATGGCCTGAATGGGGTAATCCAATCACGGATATCGCGGCTTATGAGTATATTCGCTCCTATTCTCCCGTAGATAATGTCACGTCTCAGGGGTATCCAAACATGCTGGTAACAGCAGGCCTAACGGATCCAAGAGTGACTTACTGGGAGCCGGCAAAATGGGTTGCCCGTCTGCGCGAGCTGAAAACCGATACTAACCTGCTGCTGTTCAAAACCAATATGTCGGCAGGGCATGGTGGAGCTTCGGGGCGTTTTGAGCGCTTGAAGGAAGTTGCCTTGATGGATGCTTTTCTGCTGAAGGTATTTGCAGCGTAATTGTCAATGACGGGAACGCTGGGCGCGGCGGGAACTCTGTCGCGCTACTTTACGGACTAATGCCTGTCACCGGACAAGTTTTTGTCGCCAGAAAGGTTCGTCCTGTGACGGCGGGGTGTTCAGTACCAGGGTACAGTTGGGAAGAGTTGTACCCTTTTCGTATTTGGCATGCTCTGTAACGGCCCAGTAGATACCGCCATGGGCAACAATCAGTACAGGTCCTGGCCGCGTGAGCGCCTGGTTTATAGCAGCAGTCGAGCGATCAATAAAATCCTGATAGCTTTCAGCGCCTTTGGGGGTGAAATGACCTGCTTCCCAGTCGGGCATCCAGTTATGGCCCGTTTGCCCCTCGTATTCTCCAAAGCAGCATTCCTTGAGGTCGTCCAGGATCTCAATTTCAGCGCCGAGAGCCTTTTGTAAAATCTTCGCGGTATCAAGGGCCCGCGACAGCGGGCTGGCGCAAATGGTTGCGATCTCGATACCCCGGATTGCTTCAGCTGCAGAATAGGCCTGGGCAATTCCTGTAGCGTTGAGGGGAACATCAGTATGCCCTTGAAGCCGATGGATAATATTCCAGTCAGTTTGTCCGTGACGGATATAATAAAATGGTTTGGTATGGAGAGTTTTTTGCATCTGCACATGATGGAAATGTCGTGAGAAAAGTCAAAGCAAATCCGTACAATCGTGTGACAGGAAGCTTTCCTTGATCTCTTTTGTAAGGTCAGGGAGCGCCATTCCGGCACCGCCTGACCTTGTTGTTTTTGATGGTTCTCAGGGCTGGGCTGTTTTTACCCTCGACCAGATTCGAGTGACCAGGCGCTGAATCTTTGGCGGGTTGGTTGTTGTGATGAAGAGTTTTTTCATTACATCTTCTGAAGGATAGATTGCAGGGTCGTCTAGAACTAAGGGTTCCAGGTAGGCTTGTGACGCTTTGTTGCCATTGGCGTAATAGACATAGTTAGAGGCCTTGGCGATGGTCTCGGCTCCAAGGATATGGTTGATGAAGGCATGGGCTTCATCTGGATGAGGGGCATCTTTGGGGATGGCCATCATGTCGAACCACATCAGGGCGCCGGTTTCAGGGATGACATATTTGATGTTGATACCATCTCCGGCGTCGTTAGCCCTTGCTCTTGCCTGAAAGACGTCTCCCGAGAAACCTGTGGTCAGACAGATATCGCCCGCAGCCAGTGCAGAGATATATTCTGAGGAGGTGAATTTGCTGATGTAGGGGCGAATGGCTTTCAGCACAGCCTCGGCCTTTTTGATGACCTCAGGATCTTTGCTGTCGGGATCTTCGCCGATATAATGCAGGGCAGAAACAATCATTTCATCCCCGGCATCGACCATGTAAACGCCGCAGTCCGCAAATTTGGAGACAACTTCCGGGTCAAAGATCATACGCCAGGAGTTTACAGGGGCATTGGGCATGCGCTCGAGGATTTTAGCTTCGTTATACCCAAAGCTGGTTGTGCCCCACATGTAATTGATGGCGTACTGGTTCCCGGGATCAAACTGGTCGGTCCGCTGTGCTATCAGATCCCAGAGGTTATCCCAGTTATCAAGTTTGGATTTATCAAGCTTCTGAAAAACACCAGCCTGGATCTGCCTGGTCAGAAAGGCATCTCCCGGTACGACCACGTCATACCCGGAGTTGCCTGCCAAGAGCTTTGTTTCTAACAAATCATTGGAATCAAAAACATCATAGACAACTCTGATGCCGGTCTTGGCTTCGAATTCCTGAAGGATCTCTTCATCAATATAGTCGGACCAGTTGTATACATGAACTACCCGATCCTGTGACATTGCCGGATAAGACAGGACCAGAAAGCCCGCCAGGACAAGTAGAGCTGATTTGATATTTGACTGCATTCTTTTTGCCTCCATCAGTCGATTTGCGAGGCTCGAGCTTCATTTAACCTGTGATCACTGGCATTGACGCTATGCGACATTTCCGACTCTGACAATGGTCCGGCCAAGGCTGTAACGAGATGTTTTGCAAAACCAAAGGCGTTAGCGAGTATATGGTTATTGGCCGAATGTCTGGCTTGGAAACTGATTTAATTTGCTTTTTCAGATTTTCGGAGATGGAGCCCTATAGGATTGATATGAACGCTTGTCATGAAGTCATCAAAAATTTTTCAGGAATTTTCATGGCCTTTCTCTCGATAATTTGGGCATATTTACCGTAATAGCCTTGGTGATCGGACCAAAACAAAACTCTTTTGGAGTAGATCTGATGCAACGCGCCTTTGCCAATATACTGAGTGACAATATTTCGGGGACCGCAAAGTTTTACGAGGAGCTTCTCGGGATGACCCGGCATTTTGACTCGGACTGGTTTATTATCCTGTCGCACCCCGATATTGAGGGGCTGGAGTACGGACTATTGCGGCGTGATCATGCAATAGTTCCTGAGCCAGCACGAGCTGCACCAGCAGGTATTATCATGACCTTTGTAGTAATGGACTGTGATGCCATTTATCAGCAAGCGCTGCGAATGCAGGCGGAAGTTGTCGAAAAGCCTACGGACATGGCGTATGGTCAACGAAGAATGCTGGTTCGCGATCCTGAAGGGACGATCCTTGATATCAGTTCACCAGTAGCCTCACAGCCCTGAGCGGTCATTTTTGAGATCTGGTGGAGTGGTTGTGGTCAGTGAGGCATTTTTTTAAAGAGATAGAGGATGGTGCCCAAAATCAGGGCACCTAACGGCATGATAAGAAGCTCCCAGGTCATCTGTTCAAGCAGGATTGATTTGAGGAACAAAACAGCAAGGATAACGATCACGATTTCAAGTAAGAGTGCTTTGAGCTCTGTAACGGTACTGATATGCCACCAGGGGTTTGATGCTGTATGAGGGGCATTTTCGTGGGGCGCGGTATTGGAATCTGGTGCTGGATCGGGGCAGATAACAAAAATTCTGTAAATACCGCAGGCAAGAATCAGTAGAACCAACGCAAATAGAAAGGTGTCTACCGCCTCAACCATGGTGACCAGCGCAACTTCGCCGTGGCTCAGGTGGTTATATTCTTCAGGCAGAATGCGCTGGAAATAACCAATAATTGCCGAATAGGTTTTATAGCTACCGAGATAAAAGAGAAAGACCGAGCCTGCCACAGAAGAAGCCGTGGCGATCAGGCTGATGTATCTAAGGGGCAGAATCCATTTCATGGTTAGTCTTTCTGATGGGATAAGTGCCTCCATCATACACAGAAAAAGCCTGCTTCACGCAGAGCGTACTTTTCATTGGAGGGAATCTCTCACGGGAAAGCTTGTGCCTGATATATATTCTCTCCTTCAAGGAAGGTGGCCAGTACTTTGGTGCTGCTGATACGGTCTGTTGAAACTTCGAACAGGTTTTGATCAAGGACAATGAAGTCAGCCAGCTTGCCGACTTCAAGCGAGCCAACACGGTCTTCCTGTCGCATGCTGTAGGCGCCGTTGACTGTATAAGCCTCTATGACCGAGGCAAGGTCAGGCAGAGCTTCTGTTCCCCGGGTCAAAGCATGCTCCATGCCGATGAAGGGGTTCATCGGGCTGACATCATAGTCACTGCTCAGGGTAATCCGTGCACCGGTATCGTAAACCGTCCGCAGAGGGATCGGATTGTTGGCGCGATCACCTATCAGTTCACCTTCAGGGGCATACTCTTCGGGGAAGGTCCAGTCACCGGCAACCTGGAAGTCAGCAACGGTATCCAGCTGTTGAAAACGTGGAAGATCGAGAGGGTCCGCGATTTCAACATGAGTCAGACGGTGACGCCGATCTACAGCCAGGCCGTTTCGGCTACGGACCTTTTCAATCGCATTGAGGGATTCGTGTACAGCCTGATCACCAATGGTGTGGATAAGGAAGTCAAACCCAGTTTGTTCCAGCTCTGTCATAAAAGTAGTCAGGCGCTCTTCGTTGAAATAGTTGAGACCTTTATTGCCTTCGATGCCCAGCCCGAGATCGGCTTTATAGGGCGCTTTCATCTTTGCGGTGGTGTTGCCGACAATGCCATCGCTATAGACCTTGATCTGGTTGATTCTCAGCAATCTATCGGGATTGTTGGAATAGAGAGACTTCATTGTCTCCATCTGGTCATCGGCAAGCTCAGGATAAGCCCACAAGGCCAGGTTGACACGGGCGGTCAGGGTTTCTTCCCGTTCTGCCCTTTGCCAAACGGTGTGGTGGTTGCGGGTCCAGTAACTGCGCGCATCAACAGCTGATGTAATGCCGTTCTCAGCCAGCAGTTCGAGATTTTCCAGTAAGCCTTCGTACATGAGGTCCATGAACTGGGGTGTTTTTTTGTGTGCATTGGCCTCAATCATCATGCCGGCATTGTCAATCAATATACCGTTGGGCTGACCTGTGTCCGGGTCTTTGACAATAATCCCCCCAGGTGGGTTTGGTGTATCGGCTGTAATGCCTGCTGCTTCCAGAGCCTGGCTGTTGGCCCAGTGGGAGTGAGAGGTGAATTCCATCATCAATGCTGGACGATCATTGATGGATTGATCGAGAATTTCGATAGGAGGACGCGCTGTATCGAGCAGGTCTCCAATATAATGTCCCCAGCCCAGTACCCAGTTTGTACCAATCTGCCGGGGGGCACAGTCGATGAATTCTTCATGGTAGGTTTCTGGATCCCTGCCAGCTTCAAGCATGCAGGTTCCTGCAGCAAGATTGCCAGCCTCAAGGGGGTGCATATGAACATCATGGATCCCGGGCATGACAAATTTACCGTTCAGGTCGATGACCTGTGTTGTTTCGCTCGAGAAAGATTCAGCTTCTGTGGCCTTGCCGATAAAAATAATTTCGCCTTGGTCTACCACCATTGCTTCTGCCCAAGGTTGGGCCGGGTTTACCGTGTAGATCGTGGCATTTGTGATAAGCAAATCTGCAGCTTGTGTCCCGGTAACTGGCAAGGAAAAGGCAAAGGAGAGGGCCGTTGCCAATGTGATGGGCGTTGTGGTGTGGCTGGGCATCATGTCTATCCTTTGTCTGGATTGGCCGGGCAGGAAGCCTGCAGTTCATGGTGTTGGAATACTTCCCGTTTGTATAGGCCCATAGATAATTGCATCAAGTTGATGAGAAAAGTGAAACTTCCTCATCAATTTGATGCAAAAAATCAATGGATGGAATACCTCTCCGGGAACGGCTAGCGTGCGTGAGGAACCAGGGGGCCGATTGCCTGTATTGTCAGGTTAAAGAGTTGGCTCTGTGACGAAATGCGAAGCCGATTATAGATATTTCGGCGATGGGTTTTTACGGTTTCAGAGCTGATACCCAACAAAATTCCAATAGAAAAAGAGGAATGCCCCCGCAGGATCAGGGCGATAATTTCCGCCTGCCGATCCGTCAGGGCGAGGCCATGATGTTTCTGAAAAGCAGATTTTATTCGGGGGGAAAGTGGATCAGGCGTTTGCTCGTCCGGTATTTTGGGCAAGTCAGAAAAGTTCTGCCAGTGCTGCTGCATCAACGCGCACAGTAGAGGGGTGAGTTGTCTCAGAACTTTTTCTTCTGTTTTCGTAAACCTCTGAGGTAAATTGGAGCCACGCAAGAGGGAGAAAGCAAGACTGTATCCTGAGCCACTGCTGGTCAGGATAACCAGTTCGTCCCGATTGCCAGTCTGCTGATAATAGGACTTGTAGTAGCTGGAGCGGCGGAAGTGGTCTGCAGTCAAATCTTCCAGCCGATATAAGCCGGGGGGGATTTTGCCAAGATGGGCTTCGAAGATCGGGTCCAGCATATAGGCTGCGGTCATGTAATCAGGGATGGTTTTCTCGACGGAGGGGGTACTGTAATCCTTGAACAGAAGATGGGGGGCTGTCTTGCCGTGGTAGGCAAGGATAAGCGCGTGGTCAAAACGCAAGACACTTCTGGTAAAGTTGACAAAAAGGCGGGGAAAATCTTCATCGTGCAGATGGTCGATTACCGTTGATAAGGCGTTGATCTGCATTGCTTGCTGCCGTTGATGATGAAAAGAAAATTGAGCCTGACGCCGAAACAAGCCTGACAGGATAGGGCAAGTCCAAACCCGCGACCATCCCCCTAAAGAAGTAGACCTCTGTTGGTATTCCTGCCAGTAGATAGCCCAGATATCTTCCCTCGACTGATAAGAAGAAACAAGAAGGGAACGATCATGAGAATTGTCAAAGTGGCAGCCACGCAGATGGCTTGTAGCTGGGCGCTGGAGGACAATGTAGCGACAGCCGAACGGCTGGTGCGTCTGTCTGCGGATCAGGGCGCACAAATTATCCTGCTGCAAGAGCTTTTTGAAACGCCGTATTTTTGTATTGAGGAAGATCCCTCATACTTTTCTTTGGCCAGGTCAAAGGTTGATAACCCGCTTATCCAGCGATTTCAGTCACTGGCGCGTGAGCTCAAGGTCGTCCTGCCGCTCTCTTTTTTTGAAAAAGCTGGCAATACCCGCTTTAATTCACTTGTGGTGATTGATGCCGATGGTGGGATTGCCGGGCACTATCGCAAAACCCATATTCCTCACTCACCAGGTTATGAGGAGAAATATTACTTCAGTCCTGGGGATACCGGATTTGTGGTGGTCGATACTCGTTATGGGCGGGTAGGCGTGGGGATCTGCTGGGATCAATGGTTTCCGGAAACAGCACGCAGCCTAGCACTTCAGGGGGCGGAGTTAATGTTTTTTCCTACCGCGATCGGCAGTGAGCCGGGAGTGGAAGGCTACGATAGCCGGGAACATTGGCAAAGAGTGATGCAAGGGCATGCGGGGGCCAATCTGGTTCCTGTTATTGCTTCAAACCGTATCGGTCAAGAAAGCGTGGGCCAAACATCTGTCGAGTTTTATGGCTCTTCTTTTGTCGCTGATCATTTCGGAGCTATCGTTGCAGAAGCTGATCGAGCGGGTGAGGCTGTGATTGTAACAGAGTTTGATCTGGACGCCGTCCGTGATGATCGCGAGGGTTGGGGTATTTTCCGTGATCGGCGCCCCAGTTGGTACAAGGGGATCCTGTCGCTTGCTGGTGAAGGCTAGAGGCCTAGATGCCGGTCTTTACGGCGCCTTTGATGATCCAGCTATGCAGTTTCTCGACGGAGGATCGTTTGGCAAAACGCGGGTTCTTGAGAAGGTAAAAGGCTTCCTGTGTTTCGAGAGTGAGATCAAAGGGCTTGACGAGACGACCATTTTTGATCAGGTCAGAGGCCATGGTTAGGCTGCCAAGTGCAACGCCATGGCCCAGGGCCGCAGCGTCCAGAGCCAAGGCTGGATCGCTGAAGTTCATGCCCGTAATAAAATCGAGTTCTGCGGCGCCTGCGTGATGCAGCCAGGATTGCCAGTCATCTTTTCGTTCATCGTGAAGGAGAGGGTATGGGGCAAGATCTGTCGGAACGATAATAGGTCGTTCCGACGTAGGCATCCCTGGCGCATAAAGTGGCGTGAGGTAATCCGGAAAAAGCTTGATTGCCTCTATCCCATGCCAGTTGCCGTCCCCGTAAGCAATTGCAAGATCAATCTCGCTGCTTTCGAGGTCTAGGGGGTCGTCGCTGGTATAGATCCATGGCTGGATTTCAGGACAACTTGCCTTGAGCATGCTTAGACGGGGCAAAAGCCATTTTCGGGCGATCATCGGGGTTGTGGCAAGAACAACTGAGCCGGGTTTGAGGTAGTGTCCCAGACGTTGTTGGCCTTGAGAGAGGGTCTCCAACATTCTGGTAGCTGTTTCCAGAAAATCATGTCCGGCATCCGTCAGGGTTACCGAGCGTTTGACCCGCCGAAACAGGGGTTGCCCAAAAAATTCCTCCAAGGCCTTGATTTGATGACTTACTGCGGATTGGGTGATGTTCAATTCTGCAGAGGCCAGGGAAAAGCTGCCCAATCGGGCTGCTGCTTCGAAGCCTTCAAGCGAGGTCAGGGGCGGGAGACGTCCAAATTTTCTATTCATGAGTAAAATTGATAGATGAGATGAAAAGGGATCGTTTGTGTGACGGAGTTCATTGCGAAATCATAGGATAAATATTGGCTGTCAGCAAACAGGATAAATTTGTTGCTGGCAAAATGATGAAATATTTTGGTCTTTAATGTGTTGAGGTAATAGAGGAGATGGTTTCTATGAAGGAAGCTCAGCTAGATAAACCGAAGTCCAGTCCGGGATTTTCTCATGGTCAGATGCCTGCTGAATGGGAGGTACATCACCGTACCTGGATGGCTTGGCCCAGCCGGAATGAAGTCTGGGGATCTTACCTGGAGGAAACCAAACGGGAGTATGCGACCGTTGCCAATGTGATTCGGGAATTCGAGCCACTTACGATGATTGTTCATCCTAAAGATCTGGGTGAGGCAGGTCAGTATCTTGCCTCGGATATCGAGATTTTGCCGGTCAAGATTGACGATTCCTGGGCCCGTGATAGCGGACCCAACTTCCTTGTCAGTACTGAGGGCAAATTGTTGGGAACCTGTTGGCGGTTCAATGCCTGGGGGGAAAAATATCATCCTTATCATAACGACGCAGCGTTGGCCGCGCGCGTGGTTCGAGAGGCTGGGGGTGAGATTCTTTCCTCCCCCTTGGTTGGGGAAGGCGGGGCGATCTCGGTTGATGGAGAGGGAACTATCCTGACGACAGAATCTTGCCTGCTCAATCGCAATCGTAATCCGGGCTGGAGCAAGGAGGATGTCGAGAAGGAGCTATGCAGGACTCTTGGGGGAGAAAAGGTGATCTGGTTGCCTGGTAATCCCAAGGAAGAGGAAACGAATGGTCACGTTGACGGGGTGGCTGTTTTTGTCCGTCCGGGGGTTGTGCTTGTTGAGCAGTCAAGAGATCCGGGGCACCCCTTCTATGAAGAACAGAAAGCCAACGTTGCCGCCTTGCAGGGACAGCTCGATGCGCGGGGCCGAAGGTTGGAGCTGGCTTTTATTGAGGATGCCTGGGGGGTTGAAGAGCCCAATGATAAATTTTGTCTGTCTTATATTAATTTTTATCTGGTCAATAACGGGGTGATTATGCCGAAGTACGGTGTGCCTGCCGATGCCAGGGCGGAAGCTGTTCTGGCAAATCTGTTCCCGGAACGAAAGGTTATCTCTCTCTCTATTGATCATATTGCCAGAGGGGGCGGCGGAATACATTGCATTACCCAGCAACAGCCAGCCTTGAAAGCACGCTAAGCGTGCAGCCTTCATAAAATAAGCCCCGTCCTATTGAAAGGCGGAGCTTATACATCAAGAGGCACGAACATTTGTTACGATGTTCGTGCCTCTTGATTTTTGAACTGGTTTTTTAGTAGCTCTTGATCGTTCAGATGTACTGGATCTTTACGATTTCATAGCCTTTGTCGCCAGCAGGAGTCCTTACTTCAATCGTATCGCCTTCTTCCTTGCCAATCATGGCACGGGCGATAGGAGAAGTAATGGCAATGCGTCCGGCTTTGACGTCGGCTTCGAGGTCTCCTACCAACTGGTAGGTGGATTCTTCGTCGGTGTCTTCATCGGCAATGGTTACAGTTGCGCCGAATTTGACTGTCGAGCCAGACATGGTGGCCACGTCGATGACTTCGGCACGGGAAATCCGTGCTTCCAGTTCCAGAACGCGCCCTTCGATGAAGCTCTGTTTCTCGCGTGCTGCGTGATATTCGGCGTTCTCGGAGAGATCACCGTGCTCACGTGCTTCAGCAATCGCACGAATAACAGTCGGCCGTTCAACCACTTTGAGGTTGCGTAACTCTTCTTCAAGTCGGGCGAGGCCCTCCTTGGTCATAGGGAACTTTTCACTCATTCGCGTTTCCAGGCGCAGGCGTTGATACAAACAGCAACTCCCGATTCTACCGCATGATTCAGGCGGAATCGGGAGCCAGCTATACTAGAACGAAGTATTAAAATAGGCCTGAAGTGGCGCGACTTCAAGTCGTCCTTCACGTTTTGCCTTTAATGCCTCAACCATAGCCCAGGCACCATTGGCTGTTGTGGAGTAAGGAACCGAGTTATCCAGCGCTCCCCGACGGATGTTAAAGCTGTCTGCAATCGCTTTTGGTCCCTCGGTTGTGTTGATGATCAGGTGTACCTGACCGGATTTGATTGCATCAAGGATATTGGGGCGACCTTCACGAACCTTGAGAACGGATGTGACTTCAATCCCCTGTTCCTGAAGATGTTCTGCTGTACCGCTGGTGGCAACCAGTTTGTACCCCAGATCAAGAAGATCACGGGCAATACTGACCATTTCCGGCTTGTCCCGGTCCTTGACGGAGAGGAAAACGGTGCCGCTGTCCGGCAGGTTGGAGCCTGCGGCGATCTGGGATTTGAGGAAAGCGCGACCAAAAGAAGTGTCGAGGCCCATAACTTCACCGGTCGACCGCATTTCTGGCCCGAGGACCACATCAACACCAGGAAAACGGTTGAAGGGGAAGACGGCTTCCTTGATTGCAATGTGATCGCCGCGATCACGATTGATTTCCATCGCCGCCAGTTTTTCACCTGCCATGATGCGTGAGGCGATCTTGGCGATGGCGTTCCCGGTTGCCTTGGCGACGAAAGGTACGGTTCGGCTGGCACGGGGGTTAACTTCGAGGATGTAGATTACATCATCCTTTACCGCGAACTGGATATTCATCAGGCCGACGACATTGAGCGCGATGGCAAGTTTTTCTGCCTGCAGGGAAATTTCGGCAATGATCTCTGGCTTCAGGCTGTGGGGAGGCAGGGAACAAGCCGAGTCACCAGAGTGGATACCAGCTTCTTCAATGTGTTCCATGATACCGGCGATAAAAACATCGCTGCCGTCGCAAATGGCATCGACGTCAACTTCGATAGCATCCTGCAGATAACCGTCAATCAGAACAGGGTTTTTACCGGAAACCTGCACGGCCGTGGTAATGTAGCGTTCCAGCTGATCAGTATTGTGGATGATTTCCATAGCCCGCCCACCGAGCACGTAAGAAGGCCGGATGACGACGGGGAAACCGATACGCTCGGCAACGGCAAAAGCCTGCTCCCGGGTCGTTGCTGTACCATTTATTGGTTGGCGCAGATCGAGGTTCTGCAGAAGCTTCTGGAAACGTTCGCGATCTTCAGCAAGGTCAATCGCGTCTGGAGAGGTCCCAAGAATAGGAATGCCGGCGTCTTCCAGTGCCTGTGAAAGTTTCAAAGGCGTCTGTCCACCGAACTGGACAATCACACCCTTTAGAGTGCCGTTGCTCTGTTCCTTGCGGGCGATTTCTATGACGTCCTCAGCGGTGAGGGGCTCAAAATAGAGCCGGTCAGAGGTATCGTAATCTGTGGAAACAGTCTCCGGGTTACAGTTGACCATAATGGTCTCGTATCCGGCTTCGCTCAAAGCATAAGCGGCATGTACACAGCAATAGTCAAATTCGATACCCTGGCCAATACGGTTTGGTCCGCCGCCGAGGATCATGATTTTCTCCCGGTCAGTTGGCTCCGCTTCACACTCTGCAGGGTTAACGCCATCGCCTTCATAACAGGAATACATGTAGGGTGTTGTCGAGGGGAACTCACCTGCACAGGTGTCGATCCGCTTGTATACCGGCAGAACATTCAGGCTGCGGCGATGCGCAGACACTACCGCTTCTTCCTGACCTGTCAGCTCGGCCAGACGCACATCGGCAAAGCCCATTTTCTTGAGGCCGAGGAAAGATTGACGATCTGACGGAAGGCCTTTGTTCCGGATCTCTTCTTCAATCTGAACGATGTCTTCGATTTGGCGAATAAACCAGGGGTCAAACTTGGTAACGCTAAAGATTTCCTGAACGCTCAGGCCGTGACGGATCGCCTGGGCGATGGTCAGCATGCGATCTTTTGTCGGCTTCGCGAGGAAAGATCTTACGGCATCCTTGTCAACCTGGCCGTCACTGTTCACGGCGCCGGGGATCTTGACCTCGTTAAAACCAGTTAGGCCGGTTTCCATGGAGCGCAGGGCTTTTTGTACCGATTCGGCAAAACTGCGGCCGATTGACATGGCTTCGCCGACTGATTTCATCGCGGTTGTCAGGTAGTCTTCTGCACCCGGGAATTTTTCAAAGGTAAAGCGCGGGATCTTGGTGACGACATAGTCGATGGTCGGCTCGAAAGATGCCGGAGTGACCTTGGTGATGTCGTTTTTCAGTTCGTCCAGCGTATAGCCAACAGCCAGTTTGGCGGCAATTTTGGCGATCGGGAAGCCGGTGGCTTTGGACGCCAGCGCGGAAGAACGCGATACCCTCGGGTTCATCTCGATGACAACGAGTTCACCGTTTTCTGGGTTGAGGCCGAACTGGACGTTGGAGCCACCGGTATCAACGCCAATTTCCCGCAGGCAGGCAATCGAGGCATCGCGGAGGATTTGATATTCCTTGTCCGTCAGGGTCAGCGCCGGAGCAACAGTGACGGAATCCCCGGTGTGAATACCCATCGGATCAATGTTCTCGATCGAACAGATGATAATGCAGTTGTCAGCGCAGTCGCGGACAACTTCCATTTCATACTCTTTCCAGCCCAGGACAGACTGTTCAACCAGAACCTCTTTGGTCGGAGAAGCTTTGAGACCACTTTTGATGATCTCTTCAAATTCCTGCTGGTTGTAGGCAATCCCGCCGCCAGTACCGCCCAGGGTGAAGGAAGGACGGATGATTGCAGGTAATCCTACGACCTCCAGAGCTTCCAGAGCTTCCTCGTAGCTGTGCACGACCTCTGAACGCGGGGATTTCAGGCCGATCTTTTCCATGGCTGTGCGGAACAGCAGGCGATCTTCAGCCTTTTCAATAACGTCGGCTTTCGCCCCGATCAGTTCAACACCGTGTTTATGCAGTACGCCACTGCGCTCAAGTGCAAGGCCGGTATTGAGGGCTGTCTGTCCGCCCATGGTGGGCAACAGGGCATCGGGTTTTTCTTTCTCGATGATCTTTTCAACGATCTCCGGGGTGATTGGCTCGATGTAGGTCGCGTCGGCCAAACCGGGGTCAGTCATGATCGTTGCGGGGTTGGAGTTAACCAGGATAACCCGATACCCTTCTTCGCGCAGAGCTTTACAGGCCTGGGCACCGGAGTAATCAAATTCACAGGCCTGCCCGATGATAATTGGTCCGGCGCCGATGATCATAATCGATTTGATGTCTGTTCTCTTTGGCATGGTCTGCTCTACTCGTCTTTATCTAGCTGTCCTGTACTTGTCTTCGAAAGACAGTCGGACTTGTTTGTTTATCAATCTCAAAGAAGTGGCGGCTGCTGGGATATCAGCGCCGCCACAAAACTTTATTATCGTCGCTCGGCCATCAGATCCCGGAACCGTTTGAACAGATACTGACTGTCCTGGGGGCCAGGTGAAGCCTCGGGGTGGTACTGTACCGAAAAGACCGGCCGGTCCTTGAGACGTATTCCCTGATTTGTGCTGTCGAACAGGGATATGTGGGTCTCTTCAACGTTGGCCGGAAGGCTGGCTTTATCAACCATAAAACCATGGTTCTGGCTGGTGATTTCGACCTTGTTGGTGGTGAAATCTTTGACCGGGTGGTTGGCGCCACGGTGCCCGAGGTGCATTTTGGTTGTCTTTGCGCCAAGAGCCAGTGCCAAGATCTGGTGACCCAGACAGATGCCAAAAATCGGCAGATCTTTGTGGCTCAGCAGTTCCTGAACCATGGGAATGGCGTAAACCCCTGTGGCAGCGGGGTCGCCCGGGCCGTTGGAAAGGAAAACGCCATCCGGCTTATGTGCCAGAATTTCACTTGCCGTTGTTTCTGCGGGGACAACAGTGACCCGGCACCCCTGGGAGGCCAGTGACCGGAGAATGTTGCGCTTGGCGCCAAAATCGACGGCGACAACATGAAACTCCGGATCGGTGAGCGCTGTGTAGCCTGTTTCCAGGTCCCAGCGTTGTTCCTTCCAGCTTGTTGTCTGGGTACAGGTGACTTCCTTGGCCAGGTCCATGCCGTTAAGCCCCGGCCAGGCTGCTGCTTTGGCGCGCAGGGCTTCAAGGTCAAATTTGCCGTCGGGATGGTGGGCAATGCAGCCGTTAGGCGCGCCACCATCACGGATCAGGCGGGTGAGAACCCGGGTATCAATACCGGAGATCGCGCTCAGATTGTGTGACTTCAGCCAGGTGTCCAGATCGCGGGTCGCGCGCCAGTTGGAGGGCTGGGTGATATCAACCCGGAAAATTGCACCGCGACAGGAGGGGGTAACGGTCTCGATATCCTGCTCGTTGGTCCCGACATTCCCGATATGGGGGAAGGTAAAGGTAATGATCTGTCCGGCGTAGGAGGGGTCGGTCAGAATTTCCTGATATCCGGTCATCGAGGTGTTGAAGCAGACTTCTGCAACGGCCTCTCCCTCAGCGCCGAGGCCCATACCCCAGAAGACCTTGCCATCTGCGAGTACAAGAACGGCAGTGGCTCCGGCGGGCTGTTGGCAGGCAGAATCAATAGCCCCTGTCTGTGCGACGGGGGTTTCATGCGATTTCATCTCATTCATGGATGGAGCGTCCTTCAGGCAAACGTGCAGACAGACGTGTGCGTCAGCAAATTAATGGCTGAGGCCTTTGTATAAGCATAAGTTCCCCGAAGGTCAAGAAAAAGAGTTTAATAAAATGTTGTTTTAAAACAACATCTTAGCCCATTCATCTAAACTTTGCCATTTTGTGCGTTTTAGGTTAGGTTCTGGTCCTTTCCAACGTGTTCGGGGCAAACGATGCTACGCAACAGCTTGAATGATGCGCTTAAAGAAGCCATGCGAAGCAAAGATAAACTAGCGATTTCAACGCTTAGACTTATCCTTGCTGCTTTAAAAGACCGTGATATTGCGGCGCGTGGTGAAGCACGGGATCAGATTGGCGAAGAAGAAGTTCTGGAAATGCTCCAGAAGATGATTCGTCAGCGGCGTGATTCTGTAGAAATGTATGAAAAAGCCGGTCGTTCTGAATTGGCCGAACGTGAACTGAGCGAGATCACGGTAATCGAGGGCTTCCTTCCTCAGCAGATGTCTGTTGAAGAGGTCGAGCAGGTCGTGACCGATCTTGTTGCAGAACTTGGCGCAGATTCCATCAAGGATATGGGCCGGGTTATGGGCGTGCTGAAAGAAAGATACGCCGGGAAAATGGATTTTGGTAAAGCAAGTGGTCTGGTGAAAACCAAACTGGTCTGACGCCTTTCTGGTCCAGGCTGTCCTCCTATTGGGAGGTGCGGCTTTACAAAAAGTTCCCGTCTTCGGGAAACCGAAACAGAACCTGCAGGTGATGCAGGTTCTGTTTTCTCGTTTTATAGCTGTAACGCACTGCTGGAAGCCGGGGAAAAATCTTTCAGGTGTGGAACTGAGGCTATGGATGCCCCTGCTGCTATGTTAAGCTGGGTCATTGGTTCTGTGTTGCGGTTTGGGGTTCCTGTTTTCTATGTCATTCACTCCGGAATTTTTGGATGAGTTGCGCGCCCGTGTGCCGGTTTCAGGGGTGGTGGGACGCAAGGTCAAGCTGATAAAGCGTGGCCGTGAATTCAGCGGCCTATGTCCGTTTCACAATGAAAAAAGCCCCTCTTTCACCGTGAATGATGACAAGGGTTTCTATCATTGTTTCGGCTGCGGGGCACATGGTGATGTTATTACCTTTGTCACAGAAACAGAAGGTCTGACCTTTCCAGAATCTGTTGAACGTTTGGCGGAACAGGCCGGACTACAGGTGCCAAAGGGCAGTCGGGAAGATATCGAACTCTCGAAAAAACGTGCCAGTCTTTATGATGTGATGGAAGAGATTTCACGCTGGTTTGAAGAGCAGCTTGCGGCAAAGGGCGGGCAGGAGGCGCGGGACTATGTCAATCGTCGGGGCTTGCGGGGGGAGACGGTCAGTCGTTTTCGCCTCGGTTTTGCTCCCAATCAGCGCGGCCTGTTGCGCAAAGCTATGAATGCCCGTGGCATTGGGGATGAACAGCTGGTTGATGTCGGGGTGATCAAACCTTCGGAAGGAGGCGGTCGTAACGACGGAGATGATTTCTGGGACTATTTCATCAACCGCCTGATGTTCCCGATTACCGACCGGCGCGGACGTATTATCGCTTTCGGCGGCAGGGCGCTGGGTGAAAGCAAGGCAAAATATCTGAACTCACCGGACACCACCTTGTTCCACAAAGGCAAGGTTCTCTATAATCTGGCGTATGCCCGCCAGGCTGCACATGATCTGGGTGAGGTGATTGTAACCGAAGGCTATATGGATGTTATTGCCCTGTCACAGGCAGGTTTTCCGGCAGCCGTGGCGCCTTTGGGGACAGCGGTAACCGAGGATCAGATCCAGGAGCTCTGGCGTATGGTTGCTGAGCCGACACTTTGCCTCGACGGGGATCAGGCGGGCATTCGTGCCGCTTACAGGGTGGTGGAGCGCGCGCTTCCGATTATAAAACCGGGCAAATCTCTTCTCTTCTGTACTTTGCCCGAAGGGGAAGATCCTGACAGTCTGATCCAGACGCAGGGCGCGACCACGATGCGCGAGCATCTTTCTCGGGCGCGCCCGCTGTCTGAAATGCTTTGGAAAAAAACGATCGAAGGGCTGAAGCTCGACACGCCAGAGAGGCGGGCGGCGCTGAAAGCGGAATTGCGTAAACAGATTTCCGTAATTACCGACAAGGATCTGTCTTTTGAATATCAGAAAGAAATGTTCCGTCGATACGACACCCTGACGGGGGGCAGTGGAGGCGCTTCCGGACAGAGCGCTGCGGCCTACGGCGGGCAGGGCCGGAACACAGGTTATGGCGCTCAGAACTATCAGAAGCCCTATAATAAAAACACCAACTGGAAAGGCGCTGGACGGGGAAAAGGTCAAAAGAATGCCTATGAACCAGACCCGCGCATTCCCCGCGCAAGCATGCCACCGAAGATGCTGGCGCGACGTCAGGAACAGGTTCTGCTGGCAGCGCTGATCAACCATCCCGCCGTTCTGTCAAAACATCTGGAAGATCTGGCGACACTGCGCTTGCCGAGCAAGGACTTCGATGTGGTTTTGCAGGAGCTTGTTGACGCTGTTGTTCGAGAGCCGGACCTTGACAGAGAGGCGCTTAAATGCCAACTCTGCGATAAGGGATATTCTCGATTAGTGGATGAACTCTTGGGCCCGGCAGTTTTGGATCATGGAAAATTTGCGAGACCAGCAACGGACAGCTACGCTGCCGAACATGGTGTTTCGCATATTGCGGCGATGTTCCGCGAGAAGCAGGCAGAACGGGAAAAGAGCATTCATAGTCGTGAATTTGCAGCGAATATGGACGAAACGGGACTGGCCCAGCTGGAGGAGCGCAAGCTGCACCGGCAGGAAGTGTCTGGGGTTTCTATCGACCTTGATAGTTACGACCCCGATGCTTTTGAAGACAGTCACTGAGCGTTAGAAGAGGGCACGTTGGCCATTGATAATCGGTAATCGAATCGATGATCGAATCGGCGGGCGTGCTGAATTGCTATTTGGGGTACGAGGTTAAATGGCGACCAAGGCGACCGAAAACGCTGAAACAAGCACGGAAAATCGGGAAGATAACTCCGACGGACCTTTGATGGATATCACCTCCGCGACCGTCAAGAAGATGATCGCCAAGGCAAAAGAGGTTGGCTACGTTACCTATGACGAGCTGAACAAGGTTCTGCCGTCTGATGAAATGTCTTCTGAACAGATCGAAGACATCATGTCGCTTCTTTCCGAGATGGGCATTAATGTCGTCGAGAACGAAGAGACAGACGATTCTAATGATAATGAAGAAGCGACCGAAGAAGCCGTTACCGGAAACGTCAAAGAAGAAGATGTAGGCCGCACGGATGATCCGGTACGCATGTACCTGCGCGAAATGGGCACGGTAGAATTGCTCTCTCGCGAAGGTGAGATTGCCATTGCCAAGCGTATTGAGGCCGGGCGTGACAAGATGATTGGCGGGATCTGCGAAAGTCCCCTGACAATTCATTCATTGTTGCACTGGCGTGAAGGCCTGATTGAAGGCAACCTGCTGCTGCGGGACATTATCGATCTCGACGCGACCTATGGCAATGGACCGAACGACGACGACATTGCTTTCGAAGAAGCCGGTGGTGGCGACAAAACCGATGTCGACGATGAAATCGCCAGTCAGGCTGGTGAAGGCAAAGACGACGACGATGATGAGGACAAACCCGCAAAACCTGAAGGTGAAGAGGGTGAGGAATCTCGTGACGGCGACGATGGTGATGATGACGAAGAAGAAAACAACATGTCCCTTGCGGCCATGGAAGAAGCTTTGTTGCCCCAGGTTCTCGAAATGTTTGAGAACATCGCCGATACCCAGCAGAAACTGAGCAAAATTCAGGACAAGCGTCTCGCTTCCCTGCTTGCCGGTGAGCCGGTCGTTGATACCATCGAAAAGAAATGTGCCAAACTAAAGCAGGAAATGGTTGAGCTGATGGAAGGGGTTCACTTTAACTCCAACCGCCTTGAGCAGCTCATGGACCAGCTTTACGGCCTGAACAAGAACCTGATGTCGCAGGAAGGCAAACTGCTGCGTCTGGCGGAAAAATCCGGCGTTGCCCGCGAGGAATTCCTTGAAACCTATTTCGGGAGCGAACTGCACCCGAATTGGCTTGAGGAAATCAGCGGCTATGCTGGCAAGGGCTGGGCCAAGTTTGCCGAGCGTCACGCTGAAGACATCATGACGATCCGCGAGAGCATCTCTAAAGTTGCTGACGAGGTCGGGCTGCCTATCCCTGAATTCCGCCGTATCGTGAAGACGGTGCAGACCGGAGAGAAGGAAGCAACCAAAGCCAAGACGGAAATGGTCGAGGCCAACCTGCGTCTGGTGATCTCGATTGCCAAAAAATACACCAACCGTGGCCTGCAGTTCCTGGATCTGATTCAAGAAGGAAACATCGGGTTGATGAAGGCGGTGGACAAGTTCGAATACCGTCGTGGATACAAGTTTTCGACCTATGCAACCTGGTGGATCCGTCAGGCCATTACCCGCTCTATTGCGGATCAGGCCCGGACAATCCGTATCCCGGTTCACATGATCGAGACCATCAACAAGCTGGTTCGGACCAGCCGCCAGATGCTCCACGAAATCGGGCGCGAGCCACAGCCGGAAGAACTGGCCGAACGTCTGGGTATGCCGCTGGAAAAAGTGCGCAAGGTCCTGAAGATCGCCAAGGAGCCGATCTCTCTCGAAACCCCGATCGGGGACGAGGAAGACAGCCACCTCGGTGATTTTATCGAAGACAAAAATGCGGTAATTCCTCTGGATTCTGCTATTCAGTCAAACCTGCGCGAGACCACAACACGGGTTCTCGCCAGTCTGACACCCCGTGAAGAGCGCGTGCTGCGCATGCGCTTCGGCATCGGGATGAATACGGACCACACCCTTGAGGAAGTCGGGCAGCAGTTCTCTGTGACCCGTGAACGTATTCGTCAGATCGAGGCGAAAGCCTTGCGTAAACTCAAACACCCAAGTCGTTCGCGCAAACTGCGCAGCTTCCTGGATACCTGATCCGGATTTCCTGAAAGTGTCTCAAACGCGCAATCAGGAAACCGAAGGCAAAATAGAGGCGTTTTGGAAATCCTGCCGGGAGTATCTCCCGGTGGAGGACCGGGACGCCTCTTTTTCTTCCTGGTTTTTTGGTGACAGTGCTGCGTTGGCCGAGGAGCTGTTGGGGTTGGTTATTTCGGGCGTCAAAACGGCGACCTGCGGGGCGCTGTTTGATTATGAGTGGGAAGGGATCTCCATTCCCGAAGTCGGCAGTTATCACATCGTTACGGATTTTTCTGGTGAGCCGAGGTGTCTGATACAGCTGAGTAACGTGAAAATTTGCACCTTCGGGGGTGTTACAGCTGATTTTGCTGCCGCCGAAGGGGAGGGCGACCGGAGCCTGAAAAGCTGGAGAGCCGGGCATCAAGCCTTTTTTGAACGCCGGGCGGCAGAGACCGGAAATGTTTTTGATGAAAATATCACTCTGGTCCTTGAGTACTTCAAGGTGATATATGCGAAAGCATAAAATATAAAATTATTACAGCAGAGGTGGGTTATGGATATCACGTTACTTGGAACCGGCTGTCCGGCTGTTCACACGGAACGTTATGGGGCGGGGCAGCTGATCCGTCACGGGGATACAGAAATCCTGATTGATTGCGGCTCGGGTGTGACCCAACGTCTTGTCGGTGCGGGAAGCTCGGGCGCCAGACTCGAAGCTGTGCTTCTGACACATCTGCATTCCGATCATCTGATTGATATCTACCAGCTTATTGTTTCTGCCTGGCATCAGGGGCGGGCAAAACCTCAGCGGATTTATGGCCCGACAGGGACACGCAAGTTTGTCGAGGGTATGATGGCAGTCTGGCGCGAGGAGCTGAATCTGCGCATCAAGCATGAACGTCGCCCTTCAACCGCGGCGCTTGATCTGGATATCACGGAAATCGAAGCCGGACAGAGACTGGAATTTGGCGAGGTCAGCGTCGCAGTCGTACCGGTTGATCACCAGCCGATAGACCCGGCCTTCGGTTTTGTTTTTTCCGCGGCGGGAACAAAAATCGCGCTGTCCGGAGACACCACCTATTGCCCGGCCCTGATCGAGGCCGCTAAAGCTGTGGATCTTCTGGTGCACGAAGTCTTTGTTCACCGCGAAATGCACGTGGTCGAGGGACTGCGTTCAGCCGAGACCATCGAGGCTGTTGCAGGCTATCACACGCTGTCTCACGAAGTCGGCAAGGTTGCGAGCGCGGCCGGGGTTGACTGTCTGCTGCTGACCCACATTGTCCCCCCCAACAGCAACCGGGACGAACTACTGGCCGAAGTGAAACAGAGTTTCGACGGTCCGGTGCTGGTGGGTGAAGATCTGATGCGGGTTGATCCGGTGAGTAAAACAGTCGCCTATGGTGTCGCGCGGGTATCCTATGCCTGAGGGCAGATCGCCCCTCTGCAGAAAATCGAAATAAAAAAGCTGTTGTGGATTTGAGAATCGTGAATTAGCACTTGAAGATTCTCTTTGTCTGGGCAACATTAGCGACCTCAAGTGGGCCTGTAGTTCAGTTGGTTAGAACCCTCCGCTCATAACGGAGCCGTCGCAGGTTCGAGTCCTGCCGGGCCCACCATTTCCCAGACCCGTTATAAAAATCTGGGCTCCTTGTATTTACAGTATTTTTACTCGCCTAGGCCTTCTGGCAGATATTATCTTGAGCAGAGGGCGGTCGCCTCGTGCAGGATCTGCATTTTTTTTAAGAGGCTCGTCCCAGTGTAAGTTTGGGTAACTCGTATTCTGAAACTTGCTCAGCAATAACGATTGGTTTGATAGGGTTATTCCAGCTGTGTTCGAATCAAGCAGAATGGGTTCCCGTATGGATCTTGCATAACGGCCCACTCGAGAAATGCACTAGATTTGTTTGGGTAAAAATCTGGTTTCTTCCGTAATTTTCCACCAATTTTAAGCACCTGTTCAACTGCGATTTCAACGTTTTTCACCCTGAGATCAATATGAGTTCCTCCCCCGGGCTTAACTTCATCGACAAGTTGGAGAAGGATCACACTATTTTCTTCTCCCTGAACAGTCTTAATGCCGAGGCCATGAAAACGGCCCGCCGGGTCTTTGAGTGATCGCTCTAGGCCTGTCAGCTTAGACCAAAACGTAAGTCCCTCTTCTAAATTGGTGACATCCACAACAACCTTCTCAAATTCTGCTATCAATTTCCCACTCCTAAAAGTCGGCAAACCCATACAGTAAAAACATTATCATTATATCTGTATGAAATCATCGGGATTTAAATGACCCAGAGTATCAGTCTAGTTTTGAGTAGAGCTTTAGATGAACTGATAGATGAGGGAAAATTCAGTCGGGTACATCAAAAACATTTCTCAGATTCAGTATCCCAAGGAATTGAAGACATTGTTTGGATTAACTTTAGCTGAACCAGATATCCCTTCTATGACCAATTAAGGGGAATAAGAAGTGTTGGAGTAGGTATTGTACAAGATATTCAGGTGGAAGGCACTTTTCTGGCAATGATAAATATAGACACGGCTTTTTCCGGTTGCCAGAGATGGTCGATTTCAAAACCGGCATCGGTCAGGGCAGTTTCCATCTCTTTGGCCGAGAAGATTTTGAGCAGGGGCATGAGGCGGAAAAATTTTCCTATGGGGGCAATGAGCTTGAAGTATTTCATGTTATCGCCCAGACATACCGTACTGGTGATGAAATAACCTCCGGGTTTAAGCATTTTGTACACGCGCTTGATAACATCTTCCTTGTTTTCGACGAGGTGTAAAAGACTGAGTGCCAGAGCAGCATCAAGACTTTGATCCGGCACTGTCAGGTGATCAATATCGGATTGTTCAAAGGTCACATTTTTAATGTTCTGGGCTTTGGCTTTGTCCCGTGCGATCTTGAGCATCTCCGAGGAGATGTCGGTTGCCCGGATGTGTTTGACAAAAGGGGCATGGCTGAGCGCCGTTGTTCCTGTGCCGCAACCGATTTCGAGGACTTCCATGTCAGATCGGAAGTACTCCCGGCTTTTCTGAAGCTTTTGTTGATAGGCGGCTTCATTTCCAACGGGTCGTTTAGAATATTTGACGGCGATCTTGTCCCAGAAATTTGCTGAATGAGCCACGTTATATCCCCCTGATTATATTTGTTAACAGAGTAAGCCCTCCCCTCTAGTACCTCACTTAAGATTTAGACAGGTACTAGAGGGGTACAGGAAGGCAGAAGAAAATCAATTCATTGTGATAGAGTCGGTATTACTGATCAGGGTAGTTTAGTTTCTAGTTCTTCGCTGCCAGCTTGTCCTGCGTTTTTGTGTCGAAGTCGCTGGCGTCGTGGCGTTCGTGCAGCTGTTCTTCTTCCGGGCCAAAGGTCCGGTTGACCATGCGGCCACGTTTGACCGCTGGCCGGGCTTTGATTTCTTCTGCCCAGCGGCTTACGTGTTTGTATGACCGGGCGTCCAGGAATTCCGTGGCGTCGTACTGGTTGTTTACCACGAGCCCGCCATACCAGGGCCAGATCGCAATATCGGCAATGCTGTATTCGTCGCCACAGATATAGTGGTTGTTAGCGAGGTGTCGGTCCAGTACATCCAGCTGGCGTTTGACCTCCATGGTAAAGCGGTCAATACAGTACTGGATTTTTTCCGGTGCATAGCTGTAGAAGTGACCAAAGCCGCCGCCCACATAGGGGGCACTGCCCATCTGCCAGAAAAGCCAGGAGAGGCATTCGGTCCGTTTGGTCGGGTCTGTCGGCAGCAACGCGCCAAATTTTTCGGCGAGATACAACAAAATGGCACCGGATTCAAAAACTCTGGTCGGCGTTGCTGTGCTGTGGTCCATCAGGGCCGGGATTTTGGAGTTGGGGTTGACCTCGACAAAGCCACTGCCAAACTGGTCTCCATCGCCGATCCTGATGAGATGGGCGTCATATTCTGCGCCGCTGAATCCGAGGGCAAGCAGCTCTTCCAGCATCACAGTAACCTTTACCCCGTTCGGTGTCGCAAGGGAGTAGAGCTGAAGGGGGTGTTTCCCTACCGGGAGCTTCTTTTCATGGGTCGCACCAGCTATGGGGCGGTTGATCTTGGCAAAAGTACCACCATTCTCAGACTCCCATTTCCAGACTTTTGGCGGTGTGTATGTGTTTGCTTCACTCACGTCTTGAACTCCGTATTGTCGCTATGGTCATGTTTGACGGGTTGCATTATCGGTGGGGATAGTGTCGGAGATCACATATAGGAACCCGCCAGGGTTGGTGAAAGGTGTTCCGGAAGGAAAGACTGTTGTATCAGCAGAAACATGCGTTTCATTCGGTGAAGACCTGAATTTTAAAGGGCTTCAATTCCTCAAGGTATTCAGTGAGCCTGACCAGCCCGACAGAGGGCATCGCACCGACAAGATCACATTTTTGTGAGGCGAGTTTTCGCGCCAGGATAATTGCCGGGATTGTCGGAATTTGCGGTCCGTCGCCATCAAGCGCGATGATAAACCAGTTGCGGCTGTGGGGCTTGCCATGGTGATCAAGTCCGGAGATATGGAAAAACATCCCGCCATCTGCTGATCCAAAACGGTCAAAAAAATTACTGGCCCTGAGCAGCAGCTCGGCGTGTTTTTGCAGTTTCGAGAGCAGACCCCATCGGACCAGCCACGACAAAGCCCACAGGCCGAGGTGAAGCGGTGCCAGTTCCAGCCCTGCAGAAAAAATCAGATTTCTGAGGCCGTATTTCTGCGGGAAAAGGTCAATATCCGGGATGTCGCAGTTGGCCATCCAGCGTTTGCCGAGGAGCGGGAAGGATTGCCGGAAAATATTCTGCCAGCCATAACGGGATAATTTTTGTCCGGGAGCGAGTTTTAATGCTTTGCCAGTATAGCCCAGAATACCACGGGTGGTGGCGAGGCCGCGTTCGGCCTTCTGGCCCGGGCTGATACCGTAAGAACAGCTTTCGATTGCTGAAAATTCTCCGGAGAAATGTTCTATCACGGCAGAGGAAAGGCCCGGAACTGTGCTTGCTCCACTGATAACCGCGACCTTCTGGTTGCGGGCGCTAGCATCCAGGCAGGTGATCCCGGTGACAAAATCCCTGCCATCTGCAAGATCAATATAGGGAATACCATGTTTGATACAGCAGTCAGGGATGCTGTAGTCACTATCCTGAAAGGGGCCACAGGTGTTGATCACCACGGCTGGTTTGAGACGGGTGAGGTGCTGATCCAGCCCGGTAAAGACGTCAAAGCTGGCAAAGCTTGCCATACCAGGAGCAAGTTCCCGAGCGAAAGCAGCTGCCTTGTCAGCATTCCGTCCGGCAATGATGACCGGAAGAGGTGCAGCAGTTTTTCCGTTGGTCAGGGCTGTGGCAATGCGTTTGCCGAAATTGCCGTAACCACCAAGAATCAGAACGGGTTGTTGCATGATACCTCTGTAATTCTAAATTCGCCTGCATAGCCGAAGGTAACACCGAACAGGGGGTGTCTTGCGTGGGTCCACATGCGAAAGCTGCTTTCGTCCAGAGCAAATTCTTCTGCATGCCCCCGGCCAATCAAAAAGGATAGGGGGATCGGGATTAACTGACCAAGAACTCGCCAGACATACCCTTGATGGCGCAGGGATATTTTTTCTCCATCCCAGTCATAGGAAAGTTTCCAGCCAATACCAAAGCGCATGAATTCGACCAGCTTGTTTTCCCCGATTGGCTCCATGGTTGAATGAAAGCTCACCGGAGGTTTATCAGGGAAGTGAAACCGTCGCTCCAGACGAAACACATTTTTCTGACAACTTCTGTAGGTAACGAAAACGGGTATGTTCTTGCCTGAATCAGCGACCAGCATCCCGGTCAAACGGGCCAGGATTGCCATAGCGGGAGATATGATTACATCAAGGGTGCCTTCTGCTGTGACACTGTCATGGCTGAAGGGGCGGATGGCATAGTGCTTCTGCAGGACAGGTGGGAGGTTCTCCCAGTCTGCACCGAATATTTTCTCAAAAAGAGGGCGGGTAGTCTGTGGGGAGAGCGGCATCGAAAAACTGTTCTGTAGAGCATCTGCGGTGAGCAGAAAATTAATGGCTAGGACCCGGAAAGGGGCTGTTCTTTTGAGAGAGCTTCTGGCTTGATAAATGGATGGATTATCTTCTGCTTAAATGGATTCACATCGTCAGTTCCACCATACTCTTTGGCACCGGGATTGGCAGTGCTTTTTACATGTTTGTTGCCAATCGCAGCAGAAATCCCGCTGTGATTTATTTTGTGGTCCGGCAGGTAGTCCGTGCCGACTGGATCTTCACCACGCCTGCGGTTATTATCCAATTGCTCACCGGACTGGCCCTGGTTGAAGTTACGGGGGCGAGCTTTGAAGAGAGCTGGTTGTTCTGGGGGCTGGCTCTTTATTTTTTTGCCGGGGCCTGCTGGTTGCCCGTCGTCTGGTTACAGATCCGCATGTCTACCATCTTGCAACACTGTGTGGAAAACCAAACAGAACTGCCGCCTCGTTACTGGCATTATGACCGCTGGTGGATTGCGCTGGGGACACTGGCCTTTCCTGCTGTGATGATTGTATTCTACCTGATGGTTTTTAAACCTCTCTCTTTCTATGATTTTGGATGATATCTGCTCTGCAGCGGTAGTCTGTTCGTGCCTGTAACCGCTTTGGGGAATACTTTCTGATCTCTTGGTTTACAGGAAGGAACTGTGTAAAGTAGAGAGTAAGACGGGGAGGTATAGTCTCTCTGGAGCAGAAGGAAAATTTATGGATTAATTGGGACTGGAGAGTCATTTTCTGACCGAGTTGCTTGCCTATTGGAACAAGCAGGCCCCTCCCGGCTCCCTTCCCGGACGTAAAGACATTGATCCGCTTGATATTCCCCAGTTGCTTCCCTATTGCGAACTGATCGATGTGGAACGCGAGCCTCTGGATTTTATTTACCGCTTGCTAGGAACAAAGATCGATCATATTACCCGCGGCAAATACACGGGGTTAAGAGTAAGCGAAATCCCCGATCAATGTGCGCCAAGCATGATTTTTGATCTTTATAGCCAGGTGGTAAGCAGCAGAAAACCGGTTCGAGCTGTTTTACCCTATGTCGGGGAAAAGATTAAAATCAAGGAAGTCGAGTGCCTGGTATTACCCCTTGCAAGTAATGGTCAGGATGTTGATATGCTTCTGGGAGGCGTTGCACTCTCGGACCAAGAGGCCCGCCTGCTGGCGGGCTTATAGATGATCGACAGACTCCAGGCCTGTTTCTGGTCATGCGAGCTACTCGTTTGTTGCGAAGTTGCCGATCAGTCCCAGGACCCGTCCTGCGCATTGACCAGATGGATGATCGAAGCGGGGCTGGAAACCCAGTAACCGTCAAAGCTCTTGCCGAGATCCTCGATCTCGTCGCACCTGACGATACCGCTTTCTGACAGAACCTTCGCTGCGGCGGTGGTATCGTCGGTCACGATTTCCAGCCACAATTCGGCCTGGCTCATGGCAGGCACCTTGTCGATCCAGAGATTGTTCGACCCGAACTTGAACCCGACGGCATCACCGGCAGGTCCTCCGATCTGCTCCAGGCCAAGAAGATCGCGGTAGAATTTTACTGTTGCATCGTATTGGTGTGGTGGAACCTTCATGGCAATGTTCTTGCCGCCAGAAAATTTGGCTGTCATTTTCATTTTTCCCTGTTCTGTTTCTTTGAAGTGGTGAAGTCAGTGTGGTTGGCTGCGGGGTTACTCTGGGCCAATTTTCCCGTTTCTGAGTTGATCGCAACGGGGTGGCTTGTCGCGGGTTGGTCTGTTGCGGGAGTGGCAAGGTGCACCTGCAGTCTGCCGAGTGCGTCATCCCATTTTTCGCCAACCAGCATCAAAAATGCGTTGGCCTCTTCCAGTTTCTTCTTTTCCAGAGAGTAAAGTGTTTCCCGTCCGGATCTTTCAGAGGAAATCAGACGTGCGTCGGTGAGGGTTTTCAGATGTTTGCTGATGGCTTGCCTCGATACGTCCATGCCCTCACAAAGTACTGAAACCGATAGTGCATCAGCGCTATAGAGCCTCTCGACAAGGGCAAGCCGCCGCTTGTCTCCAAGTGCGGCAAAGGTCATGGCGAGGTCAGTGGTCTCTACGGATCGTGCGAGATTATTCGACATGGGATTTGATGTTCTCCATTTGAGCGTTCCACCCCCCTTCATTATTGCGAAACACGTTTATACCTTTGTTATCCGGTAGCTTGTCGAAGCCACTTTCGCGGAGGGTCATCCTTGTTCCCGGGCCTTTTGCTGTCAGCGTGAATTCCACCAGAGTAACCTTGCTTTGAAGATCCGGGTCATCCGGGCTGATTGTTTCATCCATCGGCCAGACAAAGCTGAAGCGATTTGGCTGTTCAATGGTTTCCGGACGCATCCAAAAAGGCAGACCGTGATGGCAGGAAGAGGTGACTTCCCCTGTTGTCACCTTACCTGCCTGAAACGGCCCATGCAGCCTGAGCTGAAACCAGGTGCCGAACTCTTTGTAGTCGGCAAGAGCTTGCCAGACCCGTTCTATTGGGGCGTTCAGGTCGAGGGTTCGTTCAATGCTATTCGTCACGCGCAACTCCTTGGTTGCGTAAAATGTGCTATGGTAAAAAAATAAATGCAACCATTTTGTTGCCTATTTGCGTTGATGTTAACTTGACCGTCACCTGTGTTTTTCTCCGGGGGGATTGACGTAAGTCAAGGTTGGCTCTGAAACCACACCCTATTCTGATGCTGTAGACGGCTGGCATAAGGGAGCAGAGATGTCTCAACATACACCGCACGAACTTATGGACGAATTCCCGGAGTATCGGGAAAGCATTCGTGACAAGAAGTTGTCCGATGCCCACTTTGCCAAACTGGCTGATGATTATCACCGGGTTAACCGGGTGGTGCATCGTCACGAAAGCGAAGTCGAGGTCTTGAGCGATGATCATATTGCCGAGATCAAGAAAGAGCGTCTGGTGTTGAAGGATACGATCTTTTCGTTTTTATCAGCTTGATTACTTGTTAAATTCCCCAAGAGACTTAGGCTGCCTTCGTGGCAGCCTATTTTTTTATAGTGATAACGGACAAACAGAAAAGTTCAGGTTTCAGACCAGAGCCTGAGCAGATTTGCATAGTTTTTGCTCAGCAGATCAAAATTGCGGCTCTTGCCCTCTTGGTCAAACAGGCTTCGACGTACCCGGTCAAGATCATAGAGAATCTCGCGCTGCTCGGCAGAGCGCACAAGGCTCTGGACCCAGCTGACAGCAACCAGCCGTACCCCTTTGGTAACCGGAGCAACCTTGTGCAGTGTGGTTGAGGGGTAGGTAATGGCCGAGCCGGCAGGAAGTTTGAATTTCTGTTCTCCTGTCGAGCTTTCCATCACCAGTTCTCCGCCTTCATAGCTGGCCGGATCATTCAGGAAAACAGTGAAGGAAATATCGGTTCTGAGGCCCCGGTCGGCGCCCATAATGGCGTCATCGACGTGAAAGCCGTATTCCATTCCTGCTTCATAGCGGCTGAACAGTGGTGGGCGCATCCGCCGGGGCTGGAGCGCCAGGCCAAATTGGGCATTTTGCTGAAGGGCACGGGTCAGGACCGCTTTAGCTTGCTGTGCTATTGTATCGCGGCCTGAAAGTTGCTGGTTGTTCTTGACCAGGCGCGCATGCCAGCCTGCAGTGAGTTTGCCGTCTTTGAAGGTTCCCTGTTCCAGCAGGCCTTGGATTTTTTCCAGGTCACTTTTGTTGAGCAAGTCGGGAATGGTGAGAATCATACGAAGGCCTCGATCATAATCCAGCAGGAAAAGACTGCGGAAAGGATAGCCATCCTTTTGCCAAAGGTACAGAGATCCGCAAGAGTTCCCTGCAAAAAGAGCATGCCTGCAACAAAGCCTCGAAATTGAACAGGATCGCTTCGCGGCTTACAGTGAAGTGAGGTGGTTGTCCCAGGCTATGTCGGGGGTATGACAGAGCCGTTCCCCTTTCCGGTGAAGGCTGCCCAGTCCATCGGAAATGACAAAGTCTGCCGGATCGTCAGGATTGGCAGCGACGCCCCCGGCATCGACGAGTTCTTTGATTTCGAGAAGACTGCCATCCCGGGAGTCCCATATGGCGACACGGTCGCCTCTTGGCGCGGAGGTGGCGATCCGCTTGCCGTCTTTGCTGGCGGCAACGGATCCAATGTACTGCTTCATGTGAGCAAAAGTTTTTGGCGGGGCCGAGAAAGCTATTTCACTTCCTCTGTTGTGTTTGCCAACGAGGCTAACGCTGTCTGCAGGGTTCCCTTCATATTGTCCGCCAAACCAGACAGATCCGTCTCCGGCTTCTGCCATATGGCGGATTGAGAGCTGATAGTATTCTGCAGGTAACTTTACCCGCTCAAGCAAGCGCCCATCTCTGGCATCGAGATAGACCAGGGAAGGCTCCATCGTCGCAAGGTTGAGCTTTTCTCGCGGGTAGTCCGGATGGGTCAGTATTCCACCGTTGGCAACAGCGATGGTCCTGCCATCTGACAGGAGCAGGGCTTCATGAGGGCCGATACCGTGGGTATCAAACTGTCCCAGACGTTTATAGCTGTTGCGGCTATCGTATATGCCCAGAATGCCACGTTCATTCTCATAGTCATTTTCAGTGGCATAAAGCAAACGACCGTCTGGTGAAAAAAAGCCGTGCCCATAAAAATGCAGCCCCTGTGGTGGTGTGAAGAACTGCTGGCGGGAGAAGTTCTCGAGATCAAGAACCAGAGCGATGTGCCCGGGGCGACGGGCAAAGGTCACGGCGGTTTTCTTATCCGGGGACAGGGTCGTTGCGTGGCCCCGGTTTTCGAGCTTCTCACTGAAAAGAAGTTCGCCTTTTCTGTCCAGAACGGCAACAGAGAACTGTTCTCCAGCTTCTTTGCGCGCGGCAATAAAAGCTGGCTGCCCTGCTCCTGAATGCGCTGCAGCGCTTTTGTCAAAGGGCATCATCATGGAAGTGAGAAATGTTGTGCAGCCTATTCCAGCCAGCAGTTTTCTTCGCGTAATGCCGTCCATTGAATCAGTCACCATCGAGAGAGTTGAACCCAAGGCTAAGCCCAAGATATGCGGGCAGGAAATCTGCAACAATATTTTGTGCACCAGCCAGCGGGATCAGGCTATAGCTCAAACGTTTATGCGCGGCGGGTTCTTTGACCAGATCTGTCCAGCTTTGCGGTTTTTCCAGCTGTTCAGAAAAAACCTGATTTGCCTGATCGATCTCAAAGCCGAGGGAGCTTGAAAGCCGGGGGGCCAATGTTGCCAGTCCCCCCACTTCGACCAGCTGTTTGATGCTGGAGAGGTCGGCCTGCAGGGCAACAAGGGTGAGGCTGGATCGCCAGAAAGGGGCGAGTTTGGCCTTCGATGCTGCCGGACTTTCGCGCAGGGCGTTGGCAAGTTTCATATCCCGGCTGCTTTGCAGGTTTTCACTGATAACCCGCAAAAAATCCTGTAGGGCTTCTGCCTCACTTCGATAGATCGGGTTTTCAGGGCCGATGTTATAGAGCAGCGCTGCAAAACCTTCGGGAGCTTTCCATTCGGCGATAATTTCGTCGCTGGTCCGGGTAATGGCCTTTGTAAGGGTTACGCCATATTGGCAGCGAAAGTTTTCGGCAGAAGCCGTGGCCAGATTTTCAGAACCCCGGCCAAAAAGAACATATTCCAGTGCCAGCATGCCCTGGGTCGGAACTGATTTTTTGCGTAACTCCCCGACAGTCAGAGCAGTTGGATCTTGCTGGCTGATCAGGTCTTCGACCTGTTTCAGGCCACGGGAGCGCCGATCCGGCCAGAAAAACAATCGTTCCTGCCGGTTGTCTGTGAGTGCAGGTCCAAAGCGGTACATCTCGACCCCCGACCAGGCGATGACCAGATTTTCAAATTCATTCCGGCCCTGTTGTAGCTGTTCCGGTCCGGGTGTCTGGCAGAGTGCTTCAAGCGCAGTTCCCTGCGCCTTGGCTGCGGCAATAAATTTCTGGTAACCGGGAAGCACTGAACGCTCGACCATCTGTCTGATAACAGGGGCGAAATCTGCTTGAGAAGGAGGCTCCTGCGCCGAAAGACCCTTCAGGCAAAGACCTGCGAGAAGTAAAGACATGACAGGAAGACGTAAACGGGGAAAGAGGTTCAGCATCAGAGGGATTCCAGAAAACGGATCAGGGATTTTCGATCTTCAGGTGGCATGGCGATGACCTTGTCCCGCGCGACCTGGGCTTCTCCACCGTGCCAGAGTACTGCTTCGAGCAAGCTTCGGGCCCGGCCATCGTGAAGAAAATAACTGTGCCCATTTACCGTCTGGGTCAAGCCAATTCCCCAGAGTGGCGCTGTGCGCCATTCCCGTCCGGTCGCATCCCCAACAGGGCGCCCATCGGCAAGTGCGTCGCCCATGTCATGGAGAAGGAGGTCACTGTAGGGCCAGATCAGCTGGAACTGCAGCTCTTTTTGCGCGGCATCCCGTCGGGTGACAAACTTGGGTTGATGGCAGGAGGCACAGCCCGTGGTGTAAAAAACTTTCTTGCCAGCCAGAACCACGGGATCATTTACATCTCGTCGGGCGGGCACGGCGAGATTGCGGGAATAAAAGGTAACGAGGTCGAGTACCGGGTCTGGGGCTTCGCTGGTGCCGAGGTTCGCCTGGACGCCATTGGGCTGCTCAAGACAGGTCTTCTGTCCGGTGGTGCAATCCCCCCAGTGTGCGAGGACATCGGGAGTGGAAATGCCAATGTCACCAGCAAAGGCATTGGCTGACTGATGACGCACGGAACTGTTCGATGCTTTCCAGCCAAACCGCCCAAGCTGTTTTTGAGTGTCGCCGGGGTTGAGCACCATGCTGGGCTTGCCAGAGATGCCGTCCTTGTTCAGGTCATCAGGGTCGGCGAGAGCCAGAATATCGCCTTCATGGATGGCTTCGAGCAGGCCAAGCCCAATCATTGGCTGGGCAATGCGGGGAGACAACATGACATCGTCGGCCATCGGGCCGTAAGCCAGCTCACCAACAGAATAGCTGGGATGGCGCAGGGTTGCTGTCTCGCCACCAGAAAGCTCAATTGGCTCTTCTCTGTAGCTGATCAGCATACGCCCTTCGGCAGGAAGGCCGGGTGTAGCCTGATCCTGAAGCTGTCCACCATAGGTCGGTTCGGGGATACGTTGTAGACGACCAGAGGATATGGCGGCCTTGTCCTCTTCTGTGCGGGGAGGGACTGACAGGCGCAGGAACATGGAGGTTGCAATGTCTTCATTGCTTTCCGGTGGGTGTCCCCGTCCGTCTTTCAAGTGGCAGCGCTGGCAGGACCTGGCATTGAACAGGGGGCCCAACCCATCGGAAGCCCGGGTGGATGAAGGAGAGGAAACCCAAATTTTCTTGAACAGACCGTTCCCGAGCTTGAAATCGCGTTCGCCCTCAAAGCTGAGGTTCTCTGAGAAATGGGAAAAGGCATCGCTGTTGATTACCCGGGTAGAGGTTGTGGACCCGGCCTGTTTTTGTTCAAACTTTTCAGCTTTTGCAAAAAGCGCGGCAGGCTGGATAACTGCGAGAACCTTTTGCAACTCTTCCTGTGAAAGGTCGGTGCGCCAGGGCAATGTTTCCGGGGCGGCTGAAGCTGTTCCTGAAAAGAAAGACAAAAGGATCGCAAGACAGAAGGTGTTTGTTAGGTGCACAAGCCGCATAAGGTCTGGTTTCATTATATCTGGGTATCTGGTGAGAGCGATCACGCTTTATAAAAACTGTGGGCAGCCCTGAAAGGGGCTGCCCACAGCAGTAACATAGATGGAATGAGGGAGACATGGGCAGTTGGTCGCAGTTTAGTGTTTCTGCCCCCTCCTTTTGGTCTTAGTTAAAGACCGCACCTGGATTGTCGAGGCTGTCGGAACCTTCAACTTCGATCGTCGTCAGGCCCAGTGTGGCAACCGCGCGTTCAATCGAACGTGTCTGATCAACCAGACCATCAATGGCTGCCTGGACGATAGCATTGCCGACTGTGTTGCCCGCACCGATCATCTGGTCATAGGCTTCTACGCTTTCAGCACGGGTTTTCATCGCAGCCATGGCGGTAACAGTTGCATCAAGCTTGGTAACAAGCTCTGCATCAACCGCAGCGTCGCCAGCCTTAACCAGATCAGAAACGGAAGGGCCTTTTACCGCTGTACCGTCAATGCGTTTGTAGGCACCAAGATAAACATTCTGAATACCCAGTTGATCGTAGTAGTGGGAATTGTGGGTGTTGTCAGAAAAGCAGTCATGCTCTTCTTCCGGGTCATTCAGCAGGAGACCGAGTTTCATGCGTTCACCAGCCAGTTCACCATAAGACAGAGAACCCATTCCGGTCAGTATGGCTGTAAGCCCAGCAGCAGGATCGTTCAGCAGTGTTGTTCTGGCTTCTCCATCTGCTTTCCAGTTGCCGATCATCTCTTCCAGATCAGACATCAGCAGGGTGGAGGCTGCCTGAAGATACTGTGCCCGACGGTCACAGTTGCCGCCAGTGCAGTTTTTTACATCGAAGTCAGTCGCTGGACGGGCACCCGAACCGGCATCATTTCCATTGAGATCCTGGCCCCAGAGCAGAAATTCAATCGCATGGTACCCAGTGGCGACATTGGCTTCGACTTCTTCTGCTTCATGGAGAGTTTCGGAAAGAAGGGTCGGGGTAATTTCTGTTGCATCGATCTCCTTGCCATTGACAGTAAGCGTGGCATTGGAGATGACGTTTACAGTGTAAAGGGCGTTGTCGTCTGACTCTGAGCCGTAAGACGTGTCGACATAGTCGATCAGGCCTTCATCCAATGGCCAGGCATTCACCCGACCTTCCCATTCATCAACGATGGGGTTGCCGAAGCGGAACACTTCTGTTTGCTGATAGGGCACACGGGCTGCCAGCCAGGCAGATCGTGCGGCGGTCAAGCTATCTTCGGACGGTGCTGTGACCAGATTGCTGATCGCACTGTCAAGCGCTTTGGCACTTGTCAGGGAGTCTTCATAACCAGCCAGGGCAATGTTGGCATAGTTGTTAAGAACGTCGGCAGGACTCACAGCTTCTGCCGAGGCAGTGGTGGAGAGACCGGTTAATAGCGCGGCAACACCAGCAAGATGTGCGGTTTTCGTTAATGCATGGCTCAATGTATTTCCCTTTCCTGGACGGGTCAGTTCGCGATGAAGGATCGCCTGAACAACGGCCCTGAAGTATTTCGTCAAATCAACAGATTTTGATTATTACTCGCAACTGCTAACACGAATGAGAATGAGTTGCAATTTTGAATATGTGATTTTTTGGGGAAAGATAGACCTGGCTTTGTTCAAGGATGATTGCAAATTCAGAATTTATTTCACAGCCTTCCCATGAACAAATGAACGGGGCTTTACGGCAACAAAAAAGGCCGGTGTTGCCACCAGCCTTTTAAAATATCGACGATTTCAGACGTTAGTCTGAATCAGGCAAGCCACTCTGGGACTGCACATAGTTTTGAATTCCGATGCGTTTGATCAGTTCAAACTGGGATTCGAGATAGTCGACATGCTCTTCTTCATCGACCAGAATCTGTTTCAGCAGATCACGACTGCCGTAATCCTGAACTGATTCACAATGTTTGATCCCGGCTTTGTAAACTTCAACAGCTTCAAGTTCACCAGCCAGATCAGCCTTGAGGATTTCTTCAACGTCCTCGCCAATTTTCAACTTGTTCAGGCTCTGCAAATTCGGGAAGCCGTCCAGGAGCAGAATGCGGTCAATCAGTTTGTCCGCATGGTGCATTTCCTCGATGGATTCCTTGTATTCGTGTTTGCCTAAGGCTTTCACACCCCAGTCATTAAGGAGCTTTGAGTGGAGGAAATACTGGTTAATTGCGGTGAGTTCGTGGGTCAGAGCAATGTTGAGATGCTCAATGACTTTTTTGTCGCCCTTCATGATGCGTTCCTCAGTTTTTAGCTTTTCAGAAAAGGAAATCTCTTTCCTTACGGGGAGTTGGTCTATCTTTTTAGAATCTTTCCAATAATGTAATTTATCCTGGTTTTTTTTCAAGTATTTTTTGGTTTATTCGACAGGAGTTGTCTGGAGGATTTTAAAAGTATTCGGCCGTGTTGAGTGTTGGAGTGGAGAGGATTGCGCCAATTTTTCTGAGGGCGACCCCGAGCGTTTCTGTTTTTCCCGGGGCCATGATTGATAGTCTTACATGTCTGTTTCCGCAGCCAGGCCGATTGGAAAAACGGTGTCCTGATGTCAGGAGAACGCCAGCCAGCTCAGCCTGCTTGATGAAAAGGTCTACTTTGCAAAGATCAGGGAGCTCGACCCAGGCGTGGGAGTGGCAAAATTTGAGGGAGACCACTTTATCTTCCAGCTCTGCCCGGGTCAGCCGCTCTCTTTCACGCGCCTGGACGAGAGAGGTGTCGGTCATTTTTTGTAAACTGTCGCTGCGCAGAGCCAGTTCAGACGCCGCGACAGTGAGAACAGGGGATACCATCCAGCTCTGGGCCGTGATTCCCTGGGCCATCAGCATGGTGATCTGGGGCGAAGCCACTGATACGCCGATACGCAGAGAAGGGGTGAGGCGCTTGGCCAGGCCGGTCAGGTAAATTGCATTATCCGGAAACAGGGTGGCATAGGGAGGAGGGGCGTCGGGGTAAAGAAAGCCATAGATGTCATCTTCGATAATAAGCACATCATATTTTTTGGCGATCTCGCCAATAAGCTGCCGACGTTCAAGGGGGGTGGTGATGCAGGTTGGATTATGCCCTGTCGCCGTGGTAACGAGCAGACGTAGTCGCCCGGCCCGACAGAGCCGCTCAAAGTCGATTGGATCTATTCCGAAATCGTCGCAGTCAACAATGACACTGGAGAGGCCTGATTGGCTGAGAGCCGCTGAGACGCCGGGATAACACAGGGGTTCCAGACAGATGGTGTCTCCCGGAGAGGTCAGGCGATTGAGCGCCGTGAAAATTCCATTTTGCGCACCATGGTTGATCAATAATCTTTCTTCTCCTATCTGCTGCAGAGAAGCGGGAAGAAAAGCTCGCATCGCCAGTTTTTGTGGCGCGGTGCCATAACCATCGCGATAGGTCATAAGAGTCAGGGAAGAGGCTTTCTCAGCAGTCCGATGCAAAGCCCAGCGCAGCAGATCTTCTCCTTCTTCGTTGGCAATGGCATTCATGGCGAGATCAATAACCCCGAGATCTGCCAGCTTCACATCACTTCTGTTCTGTGCCGGGCGTGGCAGGATGATATCGGCACCAATGCTGGTCTCTTCGCGAACAAAAGTACCGCGACCGACTTCGGCAGTTACCATACCTCTCCGCTCCAGTGCCGCGTATACACGGGACATGGTGCCCAGACTACAGCCAGCTTGCCAGGCAGCATCCCGCAGGGGCGGGAGTTTTTCGCCTGGTCGCAGAGTTCCCTCCCGGATGGCTTGGCGAAAGAGGTTTTCCAGCTGACTATATTTCTGCCCCGTTGCAGGGACATGAGACTTGATGAGAGAAAGAATTGTCATAGGAACAATATAGATATTGTTCAATGAACAATGCAAGCGGATATATGGAGATATCCAAGCTCGTCAGAACCTTGAGAGAGCTTGGGATTTTTACAATATTGGCGGGATCAGAGACATGCTTTCAGAAAACATTTTACCAGCGTGGATATTTGCCGTTGTGATGTCCGGAACACCGGGTCCGGCAAACATGATCCTGATGGCAACAGGCGCGGCCTTGGGGTTTCGCCGGGCATTGCCTTTTACCTGTGGTGTTTTTATCGGATTTACAGTGGTGCTTGCTGTTGCGGGATTTGGCATTACAGCGCTGCTGGATGGCTTCCCGGCTCTGGGGCCGGTGATAACGGTGGGAAGCAGCTGTTATCTTCTGTATCTGGCCTGGAAAATCGCCCGGATTGATTTGAAAAAATCATCGGGAGAAGCGGCCGCCAAATCTGTCGGTTTGATAAATGGCCTGATTGTTCACCCCATGAATCCGAAAGCATGGCTGATGGCAACCACGGTTTTTGCCCAGTTTTCTGATCATTCCAGGCCTGCCTGGGAACAATGGCTGGTCATGAGTGTGATTTTTCTGTTTGGCGGTTTCCCGACCAACTGTATCTGGACCTGGGGCGGGGATCGTTTGATCTCTTCTATCCAGAGTCCGGGGCGACGGTTTGCTGTAAACCTGTTTCTGGCAATATCCACGGTCGCGATTGTTGCCTATATGGCTTTTAATCAGTTCGTCGTGGTGTAGTATCACCCCCATAATAGGGCCGGAAAGTTCTGCTACTCCGGCTCTGAAACAAAAAAACGAGAGAGGAAAACCTCTCCCGTACAGTAGGGTCGATAGAGCTTCTCTGGTCACAAAGTTGGCGGTGACCAGATCGCGAAAACCTCCGGTCCTTCCTTTTTCTGCTCACCGAGCCGGAAAAAGCCGAAGATACCTCATGTGCCGAAACGAAAGACAGTTGGCTATCTTCTGTCCGATACAGGATTGGAAGAAGACTAGGGCGGGGTCAGAAGCTCGGCAATAAAGCGTTGTCGTGCAGAGCAATATTTGTAAATATATTTATCAATTGAAAAAGATATTTGTGAATGTTGTAAAAGATATGGCGCGTCAGATATTTGCAGGGCGAAAAATTCGCCACCTTAGAGCACAGCTGGGTCTGACCCAGGTGGCGATGGCCGGGCAGCTGGGTATTTCTGCGGCCTATCTCAATCTAGTTGAGCATAACCAGCGCCCCCTTTCAAGAAAGCTGCAGAAAAAACTGGAGAGTGTCCTGCCAGTTAAGGAGGGGGAACTCTCCGGGGGGGAGGAAGCAAGAATGCTGTCGGCCCTGGAAGAGCTTTTTTCCGACCCGCTTTTTGATCGTAACCGTCCTGGAGGCGCAACACTTGGTGACTTTGTCGCGGTTCATCCCGAGATTTGCCGGGCGGTACTCAAGCTTTACCGGGCCTTTCGCAATGCGCGCGAGGATCGCCTCAAGGCCCGGGAAAGCCTCTCTGCTGACCCTTACTTTTCGGACACCAGCCACAAGCTGTTGACCCAGCTGACGTCGATACGTTCGTTTGCTGAAATTCTCCAGGATAACGACGATCTCTCAGACCACCAGCGCGGACGTTTTACCGATGTCCTGGTGGACGAGAGCAAAAAACTGACCCTGATGGTTGGGGAGTTGTTTGACTTTATCAATGGTGAGTCTCTGGAATCCGCAAGCCTGAGTGAAACCCCCACGGATGAAGTGGTGGATATGCTTTCGGTTAATGATCATTATTTTCCTGAGCTGGAAGAGGCGGCTGAACAACTGCGGGAAAGAATTGGCAACCCCCAGCCCTATGGACTTTTTGATGCCCTGGTTCACTATCTGGATGAGCAGCTCGGAATATCTGTCGAGATCGTTCCGGTGACAACACAGCCCTCGCTCAAAAGAGGGATGTGGGAACTGGAAGGGGAGGACGGCGGTGTGCTTCGACTGATGGAAACACTTTCGGTCAGTTCGCTGGTTTTTCGTCTTGCCCGGGTCGTTGCCGAAGTTGCCTATGCTGACGTTCTGGAAAAAACGCTGGCACGGGGGCATGTGAGCAGTGACGAGGCCAGGCAACTTTGCCTGAAAGCACTGGGGAGCTATTTTGCCGGTGCTCTGATGATGCCTTACGCTGCCTTTCGCAAGGCAGCTTTTGAATTGCGTCATGATATCGATCTGTTGCGACGGCGTTTCCGGGTCGGCTTCGAGCAGGTATGCCACCGCCTGACCACCTTGCAAAAACCACAGGAAGAAGGGGTGCCGTTTCATTTTGTCAGGGTTGATCTTGCCGGACAGATTTCGAAACGCTTTAGTGCTTCTGGATTAAGAATTCCCCGCTATGGTGTGTTGCCTGCGCAATGGGGGGTCCAGGATGCTTTCCTCAAGCCGGGAAGAATCAGCACCCATTCCATGCGAGCGGAAGACATGGCTATTTATTTTTCTATCACCCGCACAGTGACAAAACCGGGTACCATGGTGGGGCAGGCAGGAAATACCTTTGCCGTCAGCCTGGGGTGCGAGATCTCCTTTGCCCGCCATATGGTTTACGCTGACGGTCTGGATTTCACGCATCCCGACAGTGTGTTGCCACCCGTGAAGAAATAATTGCGCAGAGTAACCCAACGTTCGGTGCTCCGTAGAAAAATGACCATTTGATCGTGATTGTTCCCGTCGTGGCAAAGATAATGCAGCCAAGGTGAAATCTCGCCTTGGCAAATGGCTTGGGCTAACGTTAGTCTGGCGGTAACAGGGAATACAAAAAACAGAGATAACCGGATTGCGGAGAAAGGCAGAAAATGCCTCAAACGGTTCTCGTAGTTGAAGACGAGCCCCATATTGTAGACTCACTCAGCTTTCTGATGAAGAGGGCAGGTTTTGAAGTCTTTATTGCACGCGACGGTGATGCCGCCTTGCGGATGGTGGAAAGCTGCCCACCGGATCTGATGTTGCTGGATATCATGCTGCCCCGGCGGGACGGTTTTGATGTTTTAAAGTCGGTCAGGGCCAATGCAGCATGGCAGGATATACGGGTCATCCTTCTGACGGCCAAAGGTCGTGATGTGGACCGTTTAAAGGGGATGGAACTCGGTGCTGACGATTTTGTCACCAAACCTTTTTCCACCAAGGAAATTGTCCGGCTGGTTCGGCAGCATCTGGGTGTTGAAGAAAAAACAGCATAAGCAAAGCGTGAATTTTAATGTACCCCGTTGAAGGGGGCTTCTTGCTTCTTTAATCGGGGAGGAGACATGAGACGTCCGGGTGAGAAGGCTGATCGGAGTATCGCACTTTTCCTTTTGGCCGTTTTGTTATTTAGTCCTCAGGTTCTGTCTATTTTTAGTCATGACGCTCTATTTTTTGGACTGCCGCCGCTCTTTGCTTATCTTTTTGCGGCCTGGAGCGTGATCATTCTTGCCGTGGGCTGGTCATCCTGGAGAGAACAAGGGGATGATAATCTGCCACGGGAACCTCTTTCGTCGGGTGGCGCGGTCCCCGGGCTGGATAATGTCACGGGCGTGAGCGCACAATTCGTCCCTGAACATGGACTCCCCTCCGGGGTGGAGCCAAGAGAAAGCAGCAATCTTGAGGGGGATGCGGCGTTGGCAGCTTCACAACAGACGATGAACGAAGAAGCTGTCATGAACCAAGAGAATACCTCTATTTCCAAAGAAGATGATCTTTCAAATAAGCCGGAGCCCAGGGATGCTGGTTGACTGGTTTATTGTTCTGGCGGCAATTGGTTATCTATCCATTCTTTTTGCGGTAGCCTATGTTGCAGACAAGCGGGCGGAACGGGGGGCCGGGATAACATCACACCCCTATATCTATGCGCTGTCTCTGGGGGTCTATTGTACTTCCTGGACTTTTTATGGTTCCGTTGGACGTGCAGCTTCAAGCGGGCTGGATTTTTTACCTATTTATATTGGCCCAACGCTGGTTTTTATTCTCTGGTGGCTCGTGATTCGCAAGATTATCCGGATTACCAAAGCGCATCGTATTACCTCAATTGCCGATTTTATCTCCTCGCGCTACGGCAAGAGCTCAAGGATGAGTATCCTTGTTACAGTTATCGCGATAGTCGGGATCGTTCCTTATATTTCCTTACAGCTTAAAGCTGTTGCCATCAGCTTTAACGTGCTCAAGCAGTATCCTGAAGTCATTGTGCCCAGCTATTCGCCGCCAATTGCCACGGTGGCTGATACGGCTTTCTGGGTTGCGTTGGTGATGGCGCTATTTGCCATTCTTTTTGGTACCCGAACCGTCGATAACAGTGAGCATCATGAAGGCGTCGTGGTGGCGATTGCCTTTGAATCCGTGGTTAAGTTGCTGGCTTTTCTGGCGGTCGGGATTTTTGTCACCTATGGCCTGTACGATGGATTTGGGGATCTTTTTGCCAAGGCTTCTGCCTATCCGGAGCTGGTAAAGTTAATGACCTTCGAGCAGGAGGGGGCCTATACCACCTGGGTGACCCTGACCACATTGTCTATGGTCGCGGCAATTTGTCTGCCCCGTCAGTTTCAGGTCATGGCTGTTGAAAATGTCAATGAGCCTGAATTGCGCAAGGGTGCCTGGCTTTTTCCGCTTTATCTCTTGGCAATCAATATTTTTGTCCTGCCCATTGCACTTGGGGGGCTGCTTCAGTTCCCGGGGGGAGTCGTTGATGCCGACACCTTCGTCCTGACTTTGCCGATGGCACATCATCAAGAGTGGTTGGCACTTTTTGTGTTTTTGGGCGGCTTGTCAGCAGCGACGGGAATGGTGATCGTCGCGACCATTGCCCTGAGCACAATGGTGAGTAACGATCTGGTTATGCCAGCTCTTTTACAATTGAAGTGGCTTGGTCTGACTGAGAGAGGCGATTTCACAGGAATTGTGCTCTTTGTCCGGCGCAGCAGTATTCTTTTGATCCTGTTTTTCGGCTATGCCTATTTCCGTTTTCTGGGTGAAAGTGATGCTCTGGTCACGATTGGCCTGATCTCCTTTTCGGCAGTCTTCCAGTTTGCTCCTGCCATGCTTGGTGGCTTGTTCTGGAAGGGCGGCAACCGGTCGGGGGCCTTAACAGGATTGTTCTTGGGCTTCGTTGTCTGGGCCTACACACTCCTGCTTCCTTCTTTTGCCAAATCCGGCATCTTGCCACATTCCTTTATCACAGAAGGGCCATTGGGTATCGAAATGCTCAAGCCCTATGCCCTGTTTGGTCTGCAGGGGCTTGATAATCTCACTCATGCCCTGTTCTGGACGACGGTAGTAAATGTTGGTGCCTATGTTTTTATTTCGCTTTACAGCAAACATTCAGCCCTGGAGCGGGTGCAGGGAGCTCTCTTTGTTGATGTTTTTCGCTATGCAGATCAGGGGCCACGCTCTCAGATATGGCAGGGATCAGCCTTGGTGGAAGATCTGTTTAATCTTCTGGTCCGGTTTATCGGGCGTGCGCGGGCTGATCGCGCTTTCAGCAATTATTTTCGCGACCGGGGGCTGGAACGTCGCCGGGTGACCACGGCAGATGCTGATCTGGTTAACTTCACCGAGCGCTTAATGGCCGGAGCCATCGGAACGGCCTCGGCCAGGGTGATGATTTCCTCTGTCGTCAAGGGGGAGGCTGTACGGATTGAAGAGGTGATGAAAATCCTCGAGGAGACCTCCCAGGTTATCGAATATAGCCAGAGCCTTGAACAGAAATCTCTCGAACTTGAAAGTACAACACGGCAGTTGCGGGCAGCCAATGAAAGGCTCAAGGAGCTCGATCGCCTTAAGGATGAGTTCCTTTCAACAGTTAGTCACGAGTTGCGAACTCCCCTGACCTCCATCCGTTCCTTCAGCGAGATCCTGAGTGACCATCCGGATCTTGACGAAATCGAAAAAAGCAGATTTCTCCGGATCATTGTTAAAGAGAGTGTACGTCTGACCCGCTTGATCAACCAGGTGCTGGATCTGGCCAAGATTGAGGCCGGGCAGATGGAATGGGTGGTAGAAAAGCTGGACGTGGCCCGGGTCATCGAGAACTCGGTGGAGGCCATGAGTGCTTTGCTCTCAGAGCGAACTATTCAATTGGAAAAGGATATCTGGGCCAATCTACCAGCGGTAAAGGGTGACAGGGACCGCCTGATGCAGGTCATCGTCAACCTGCTTTCCAATGCGGTGAAATTCTGTGATCCGAAAAAGGGGCGGGTCAAGGTCTCGGTACGCAGGTCAGGACCAGAACTCGTGGTTCTTGTCTCGGATAACGGCCGGGGCATTCCCTGGATCTCCAGAGAAAAGATATTTGAAAAATTTCATCAAAGCCGGGAAGGCCTGACAGATAAACCTCATGGTACCGGGTTGGGGTTAAGCATTTCACGGCAGATCGTCGAGTATTTTGGCGGACGTCTTGAACTGGTTGAATCAAGTAGCAAGGGATCAGTCTTTGGTGTTTTTCTCCCTGTAGAAGAAGACCAGGAGCAGATCAGGGCCGGAGAGTGAGGGCGCGATGAGTTTCTCTGAACTGAATTGATGTAAAGAGAGCCTGCGCGATAAGATTGCACCCGTCGGACTGATGGGGTAAAACCGCTCCAGTGCAGTGATCTGCAAAAGAGATAACACCTTTTCTGGAGCGCCGAATGGCATCATATCAGTATATCTATCAGATGGACGGGGTCTCAAAGACCTTTCCTGGCGGTAAACAGGTTCTGAAAAATATCCGTTTGAACTTCCTGCCCGGCGCCAAGATTGGTGTTCTCGGTCTGAACGGTTCGGGTAAATCAACATTGATGAAAGTCATGGCTGGCCTTGATACCGAAATCAACGGTGAAGCTCGCGCGGCCGACGGGGTGAAAGTCGGATATCTGTCGCAAGAACCGGCACTTGATGCTTCAAAGACAGTTGCGGGGAACGTTTTTGAGGGAGTTGCAGAAACCAAGGCGCTGTTGGAAAAGTTCGAGGAAATCAGCGCGCGGTTTGCCGAGGTTGATCCCGACGAAATGGATGCTCTGATCGAAGAGCAGGGTGAGCTGCAGGAGAAAATTGACTCCCTTGATGCCTGGGATCTGGACCGCCAGGTTGAGATTGCCATGGATGCGCTGCGCTGCCCGCCAGGGGATGCCGATGTTTCCAAGCTTTCCGGTGGGGAGCGCCGCCGTGTCGCCCTCTGTCGTCTGCTGCTTTCCAGTCCTGACATGCTGCTGCTTGATGAGCCGACCAACCACCTTGATGCTGAATCAGTGGCTTGGCTGGAACGTTTCCTTGAGGAATACAGAGGGACCGTGGTCTGTGTAACCCATGATCGCTATTTCCTCGATAACGTTGCGGGCTGGATACTGGAGCTGGATCGTGGGGAAGGTATCCCTTACGAAGGGAATTACTCCAGCTGGCTGGAACAGAAACACAAACGTCTGGCGTTGGAAGAAAAGCAGGAAAGCGCCAAACAGAAATTCCTTAAGGACGAACTCCAGTGGGTACGTCAGGGAGCCAAAGCGCGTCAGACCAAATCCAAGGCTCGTTTGCAGGCCTATGAAAACCTGGTCCAGGAAGAAAGTCAGCGGGCACCGGACCCGGGCCGAATTGTTATTCCACCTGCGCCGCGGCTGGGCGATCTGGTTATTGAAGCAACCAATATTGGTAAGGCTTTCGGCGATCGTTTGCTTGTTGAAGACCTCAGCTTCAAAATTCCGAAAGGGGCGATTGTCGGGATTATCGGACCTAACGGTGCAGGTAAAACCACACTCTTCCGGATGATCACCGGGCAGGAAAAACCTGATAGCGGTACGCTGAACGTCGGTGATACTGTCGAAATCGGCTATGTTGATCAGAGCCGTGATGCCCTGGCTGCAGACAAGACTGTCTGGGAGGAAATTGCGGATGGTCTGGATATTATCGAGATTGGCAAACACACCTATCAGTCCCGATCTTATGTTGGTGCCTTTAATTTCAAAGGCGGCGACCAGCAGAAAAAAGTTGGACAGCTGTCTGGCGGTGAGCGTAACCGTGTTCATCTGGCAAAGATGTTACGCAAGAGTGCAAACGTTATTCTGCTCGATGAGCCGACCAACGATCTTGATGTTGATACTCTGCGGTCTCTCGAAGAGGCCATCCTTGAATACAGCGGCTGTGTCCTCGTGACGTCGCATGACCGCTGGTTTCTTGACCGTATCGCAACCCATATCCTTGCCTTTGAGGGTGATAGTCAGGTCGTCTGGTTCGAGGGGAATTATGAAGATTATGAAGCCGACCGGAAGCGTCGCCTTGGAGCTGCTGCTGACCAGCCGCACCGGATCAAGTACAAGCCCTTGAAAAGGTAACAACTCGGTTGATTTAAAAAATTGATTGTTTGAGAAAGGCCCCGGTATCGTTCCGGGGCTTTTTTTTGAAGCGGAAGCCCCGCTTGAGGGACTACTGGGAACTTAGACACAAAAAAGCCTGCTGAGGTTCTCAGCAGGCTTTTTTAATGAGTAGCTAAAAAGCGATGTTAGCTGTTGGTTCTAGGGGCAAAATCACCGGCTTTTATCTTTTCCCGAAGCTTTTGATTCAGGGTCGTAAGATTGCCATCAACGCTTTTTAACGCGGAGGTGTAATCCGAGCGATAGGTATTCCGGAGGCTGATGCCTTCTGCTGCAACATCTGTGATAACAAAGCTTTCGTCTGCTTTCTTTTCGATGCGCCACAGTACCTGAGCAGTCTCTCCGTTTTCTGTTTTGACATCACTGAAAACGATATAGAAGTCCTGCTTTGGTGTAACCTTGGTTATCTTGAAAGCGGCACCTGCGTAGTTATTAAAGGTCGGCAGGAAGCGCTGGACCATAATGTCTTCAAAGATCTGTTTGAATTCACTCCGGGCCGTTTCGTCTGCATTCCGCCAGTATTTGCCAATCACAAAACTGGCAATCCCATCAAGATCGAAATTTTCACTCATCAGCGCGCGAAATCTTGTCTCGCGCTCGTCTTCACTGATGTCGTTGTTGGCGAGATGGGTTAGAGCTTTTCCCTGAAGGGCAACAAGGAATTGGCCTGCATCATCATCAGCTCTGGTCACCTGTGAGAGGACCAGGGACAAAGCAGCCCCCATAAAGAGGGCTGTTGTAAGGGAGATAAGACGTTTCATCCGGTTCATCTCAGTTTGCCAGATCGGAAACCTGATCATCTTCAGGGAAGATCTCTGTCAGGCCGGGAGCCTGAGTTGGCTCGTATTCCCCGTCATTGATCTCGTTTTCACGTTTCTGGTGATAGAGAGAACGAACACGGGCGTAAAAATCAATGGAATCACGTTCCAGCTCTTCGACAGTCTCGATGTTGCGCGAACGGGTATCAATGCCGTCTGTGACACGGCGACCAATCAGAACCTCGGTGCTGGCAATATATGTCAGGGGATCCATCAATGTGTCAGCAATCATGCCGACACCATCACGAACGTTGGAGGGGCCGAGGATCGGCAGAACCAGATATGGTCCTTCTGATACGCCCCAGGTTCCCAGGGTCTGGCCAAAATCTTCTTTGACATAGCTGTGACCAACAACTTCGGCAACATCGGCAAGTCCGCCTGCGCCAAGAGTTGTGTTGATCAGGAAGCGGGCAAAAGTGTTCTCTGCTTTGGCAATGTCACCTTGCAGCAGGTCATTAGCAAGAATGACTGGTGTGTAGGTGTTGCGGATAAAGTTGCGAACCACATCCCGTACGGGTTCTGGAACTACAAAGCGATAGCCCTGTGCGACGGGCTTGAAAATCAGGGTGTCGGCAACTTTGTTGAATCCGAAAATGAAACGGTTAACAGATTCAATAGGATCATTGTCCCCGGCTTCTACCGTTGCAGAGGCATCGGCCTGCGCCCACTGATCATCCTGATTGCTGGATGCATCATCCTGCAACGCGGAGTTTGGTTGGCTGGCGCAACCTGCTACGAGAACGGCGACAGCTGCAAGAGCTGCAACACGATTGATGAGTCGAGAATTGATCTCGGACAAAATACCTAACCCCACGACATTTCGCCTATCTTTGTTATGGTTCACCAGAGCTTCCCCCGCATTCCGAAAGTTTTGCATGCCTTAACCGCTGCGACTAAATTCCAGACACAAGCGAACACTCAAAATAAAAAATCTTGGTACTGTATCTGTTGTATACCAGAAAGCTTACAAATCCCCTAGCTTTCAGGTGCAAATACAATCTTGTGAAATTAATTATCACAGACATGGGGGTAAAACCAGTAATAAGCGCCACAAATCCGGGAGAGAAAGATGACTGTGGTATAAATGCACCAGTTGTGCGTCATTTTTATAAAATTTTAGGGAATATTCCTCACTTGTGATGGGTAAATGTAATGATATTTTAATGGTTTCTCCGCTTTTTAACGCTCTGGTCGATTCGAGAGAAAACGCGACAAAAAAGCAACTAATTGGAAAGGATTTTTTTGTGACGATACAACCCGGGGACGTCGATCCACTTGTTTCATACCGGGGGCAGGTGCCTGCTGACTGGCTGGATTATAACGGACATATGAATGTCGCTTATTACATGCATGTCTTCTGCCACGGAACGGATGGATTTCTCGAGTTTTCCGGGGCGAATCAGGAGTATCGGGCGCAAACTGGCTGTTCTACTTTTGTTGTCGAAAACCATGTCAACTATATGCGGGAGCTGCATAAGGGGGCAAAGATGAGGGTGGAAACCCGGTTGCTCGGTTTTGATCGTAAAAAGTTAAGTTACCATCATGCCCTTTTTCACGATACAGAAGGATACTTGGCCGCAACTTCGGAATGGATTTCAGTTCATGTCGATCTCAAACGACGCCAGTCTTGTCCCATGCCAGATTTTCTAATGGATAATCTTGGAAAAATTCTTGAATTACAAAAAGAAAGACCTTTACCGCTTAACATCGGACGGTCGATTATGTCGTGGGGATAGGGGCTCTGGTTATCGGTAAAGTTGTCTGGGTATCTACCTGATCGTTTGTCGAGAGGGCAGTTGGTACTGTATCTGTCTTTAGACCTGAGACGAAACAGCTTGAAGTGAAGGTCAATTTTCCTAACATGAAAGATATGAAACACAAATATCTCGCATCGGCTTTCCTGTTCCTGGCTTTTATGCTGCCGCTGAAATCAGAGGCGGCTTGCGTTGATCCTCCCCAACCTGAGGTGAACTGGCAAAGATGTAACATGGATGGCCTTGATTATGATGAAGTCAATCTGACCGGTGCGCGGCTGCGTGATGCGAGTTTTTTGCGCAGTTCGCTAAAGGGAGCAGACCTGACAGCGATTTCAGCTTTTCGGGTCAAGTTCATCAGTACAGAACTGCAGTCTGCGGTTTTCCATTCAGCGTCGTTACCGGAAGCGGATTTTACCAAAGCAAATTTGACTGCCGTGGATTTTACCAACGCAAACCTGAAACGTGCCCGCCTTTTCAGGGCAAACCTTCGGGGGGCAAACTTGACAAATGCGCAGCTCACAGATGCTGATTTAACCCGGGCTGACCTTTCGGGTGCTCTCTGGCTGGATGGCAAGAAAATTTGTGCAGAAGGCTCTGTTGGGCGGTGTGAGTGATTGACGGGAAAGTTCTCTTTACCAAGAAGAGTGCTGGATAGAGATTTCTGAAAGCGTTACTACTTGATGACATGCTTAGGGGAATGATGCTGGCAAAACGTTAAAGCCTGAGGGCTGCCGGTACGGGGAGAACCATGTCAGAAAAACGGGCGCCAAGGCTGCCACTCTTTCATCAGATTCGTCTTTTTGTTCGGAATGAACAGGTCGTGCTTTCCGTGCTGGCGATTGTGATCGGCGCAGCTGCCGGCCTGGCTGCGGTGGGTTTTCGCCATTTCATTGATATGGTCCAGCTGTTTTTTTATGGTTTCTCCGGACCGAATGTGAGTGAAGGCATCATGGACCTGCCGTGGTGGCAGATTGTTCTTGTGCCTGTAATCGGCGGGGGGATTGTCGGGGTTTTTATCCATTATTTTCTGCCGGATGGAAAAGCCCAGGGTGTTCAACATGTGATCGAAGGAGTGGCTCTCAAGGGCGGGCGTATGTCCTTCAGAACGGGCATAAGAGCAGCAATTGCCTCGGCTTTTTCAATAGGGGTTGGAGCCTCTGTTGGTCGTGAGGGACCTGTGGTCCATCTTGGGGCCAGCCTTGGTTCCTGGCTCTCAAAGCGTCTTTCTCTGGGGTATATTCTGTCGCGCACCCTTTTGGGGTGCGGGGTTGCGGCTGCAGTGGCCAGTTCTTTTAATGCGCCGATTGCAGGTGTGTTTTTTGCGCTTGAGGTGGTTGTAGGCCATTACGCCTTGTCCGCCTTTGCCCCGATTGTAATCGCATCGGTTGTGGGAACGATCATCAGCCGGATTTATTACGGTGATTTCCCTGCCTTTATCTTGCCCAAGGCCATGTCGCTGGGGTCTTTCTGGGAGTTTCCCGCTTTTGCCCTGTTGGGTGTTGTGTCAGCTGTTGCGGCGATTGCTTTTATGCGCTCGGTGATCTTTGCCGAAGACAAGATAGGGCAACTGAAATTGCCTTTCTGGCTTCAGCCTATGGCGGGTGGACTGGTACTCGGGCTGATGGCGCTGGTTTTCCCCCAGATTATCGGAGTGGGTTATGAGGCAACAGATGCCGCCATTTCAGAACTTTATCCGCTTTGGCTGTTGTTGGCGCTGATTGTTGTCAAGACAGTGGCGACGGCGATTTCATTCGGCAGCGGTTTTTCCGGCGGGGTCTTTTCGCCTTCCCTCTTTATCGGGGCGATGGTTGGTGGAGCCTACGGAATTATCGCGACCAGCTTTTTTCCGGAATTGTCATCTGGATACGGGGCCTACACACTCATTGGTATGGGGGCTGTGGCTGGGGCTGTTCTGGGGGCACCGATTTCAACCATTCTGATGATCTTTGAGCTGACCAATGACTATGCGCTGACCATTGCGGTAATGATCGCGACCTCTCTGGCCACCGTTATTACTCAACAGGTCCACGGGCGCTCTTTCTTTATGTGGCAGCTGGAAAGACGGGGGATTGAAATCAGGGGCGGGCGGGAAGCCAGCCTGATGAGGGGGGTGACGGTTGTCGACATGGTGCAGCAGGATATAACGACCATTGCACCCGACGCTGGACTTGCGATGGTGCGGCAGGAACTCCGCCGAACCAAATTGGGGCAGGTGTTTGTTGTCGATGAAAAAGGCAGCCTGAAAGGGAGTATTTCCTTTATCGAGCTCGCGGAAGGACTGGAACAGCAGGAGGAGAGCGGCGAAACCGCCACCGCGTTGGAGATTGCCCGCCGCAAACCGGTATTCCTTGTTGAGAACGCCAATCTGGAACAGGCGTTGCAGCTTCATGGTGCGAGCGGGGAAGTGTATGTTCCTGTTGTGAACAATGCGGAGGACTGTGTGTTGAAGGGTGTCCTGCACGAACACGATGTGGCGCTTGCTTATAAAAAAGCTCTGGAGCAGGCGCGGGCAGAAGAACGCGGGGAATCCTGACACAGGACCCGATACTGGATCAGGCCTGGTTAAGAGGTCGGAACTGAAAAGCGCAGGAGAGGATCATTTCCATAATCCCCTCCTGTTGATCAAAAGATTTTCTACGGAAACTGTTCGTCCTTAATCTTCAAGCAGCAAGCCTTCTTTCAGGGCAACGGTGCCAGCCACTTTGGCAACCACCATTCCGGGTTTCACAGCCTTATGCTGCTTTGCCGTAAAGAAAATGCCGTCGGTTCCGGCATAGATGGGAGTCCGGGCATTGGTCGGATCTTCAGCCGTGGGATCGATCAGGGTGGCGATCTGCTGGCCCTTTTTCACAATTGAGCCAAGCTCCAGGCAATAGGTGACAAAACCTGCACCGGGTGAGGTGATGATCTCACAGGCATTGGTGCCGGTGGCGTCACAAAGGGCTTTTGGAAGAGGAGGAGCGCTGCCTTCGACAAGTCCCCGGCGGACCAGAAAGTTGAACAGGGCAGCTGCGTCCTTGGCACCGATCTCATCAGAAACATCGGGTCGTCCCCGAAGTTCCACGGTCATGGACATGGTTGCCTGTGGAATCGGATGGTCGGGATAAAGGCGTCCCAGTTCAGCCCAGGGACGTGTATAGACTTCATCGAAGCTGTTGCCGCCAGAGTTTTCAGCCATCATCACAGCGTAAGAGCCAAAGTCGGCGGCAAAGTCCTGGCAATCAGGCCAGTTATGACTTGAAATATAGAGATAGGGCAGGGAATCATCATCGCAGTGCAGATCAAAAACAAAATCTGCTCGAGATGCTTCACCGACAAGAAGTTTCCGCAGGCTGTCAAACTCGCTTACAGGGACAAGCTCGTTGATCGCTTCTTGCATCGCGGAACGGATGATGCTGACATTTTCCTCTGCATCTTTGCCCAGACGGGTCTTGAGCCGATCCCGGGTCATTTCTGTCAGATCGTACCAGCTGCGGTTGAAGTTGCCTTCTCCTCCGGTATGCAAGCGTCCAAGTAAAACGTCACTGCTGAATTGATCCAGTCCAATGGGGTTGGCATAGGGGACGACAACAATCTCGCCTTTGATGAGGCCTTTTTTGTCAGCTTCTTCCAACCTTTGCAGCAGGTGATGAGCTGCCGCCATAGCTGGAGTTTCGTCAGCATGCAGAGCTGCCTGGATATAGGTTTTTTTACCAGGAGTTCCCGCACCATACCGGTGAAAAATAACGTTTCTCTGAGTTCCGGGAGTTTCAGAGATAAGCGGGTGGCGCTCTGTTTGGCGGGCCATTTTTTGTCCTGTCTGGATTCTGTCTTGAAAGAGGCCGTAGCATACCTTCAGGTACAAAGATCAATCAATAGAGGGTCATCTGTTAAAAGAGGGTGAGCTTGTGGGCGGGCTGCGCTATAAACCAGACATGATGGACGAATCGCAATATAACCCTACTGAAATTTCCACTGAACAAGCGCCCTATATGGATGGCTTGAACGCAGCCCAGCTTGAGGCCATTGAGGCAACTGACGGGCCCGTGCTCGTCCTTGCCGGTGCGGGAACAGGGAAAACCCGTGTCCTGACAACGCGGCTGGCGCACATTCTGGCCACGGGCAAGGCTTTTCCCGGCCAGGTACTGGCGGTGACCTTCACCAACAAGGCTGCGCAGGAAATGAAAGAGCGGGTGGCCTCGATTCTGAACCTGCCAACGGTTGAACGCTGGTGGCTCGGGACTTTTCACGCTGTTGCTGTTCGCATGTTAAGGGCACATGCCGAGAAAGCGGGGCTGGGCAGTGATTTTGCCATCATTGATACGGATGATCAGCTTCGTTTGGTCAAGACCTTGCTGAAAGAGCAAAATCTTGATGACAAAAATTGGCCTCCGAAAGCGGTGCTAGGGGCGTTACAGCGCTGGAAAGATCGTGGGCAGGGACCAGATCAGGTTTCCAGCAACGAGGCCCGTGAACTTGCTGGTGGCAGGATCCACAAGATCTATGTGAGTTATCAGCAACGTTTGAAGGAGCTGAACGCCTGTGATTTTGGCGATTTGTTGTTACATACCCTGACCATCTTCCAGAAATATCCGGATGTACTGGCTGATTACCATCGCCGCTTCCACTACATTCTGGTCGATGAATATCAGGATACCAACGTGGCCCAGTATCTTTGGTTGCGGCTGCTGGCACAGGGGCATCAGAACGTCTGCTGTGTTGGAGATGATGATCAATCCATTTACGGCTGGCGCGGGGCTGAAGTTGGCAACATCCTGCGTTTTGAGAAAGACTTTCCTGGTGCCAAGGTTGTTCGGCTCGAGCGCAACTATCGTTCAACCGGACGGATTCTGGCTGCTGCTTCTTCGGTTATCAGCCACAATGAAGGCCGCTTGGGCAAGACGCTCTGGACAGACGATGACGAGGGAGAACCAATCCGGGTACGAGGCCTTTGGGATGGGGAAGCCGAAGCCCGTTTTATTGGCGAAGAGGTCGAGAATTTTCAGCGGCAGGGCAAGTCCCTCGACAGTATGGCGATTCTGGTGCGGGCCGGAGCACAAACCCGCGAGTTCGAAGAACGCTTTCTGACACTGGGTATTCCCTATCGGGTTATCGGCGGGGCTCGTTTTTATGAACGGCTGGAAATCCGTGATGCTCTGGGGTATCTGCGTCTGGTTAATTCGCCGGATGACAGCCTGGCGTTTGAGCGGATTATTAACACACCCAAGCGCGGGCTCGGTCCTGCTGCGGTCAGCGTTGTCCATATGCTGGCACGTGAGAGGAATTGCTCGCTGTTCATGGCCGCGTGCGAAATTGTTGAAACAGATGAATTGCGCCCTGCTGCCCGCAAAACCATGGCGGGGTTTGTCACGCAGATGCAGCGGTGGCACGAACGTAAAGCCGATATGGCGCCGCCGGAGCTGGCGGATCTGGTGCTGGAAGAAAGTGGCTATCTTGAATTCTGGCAAAATGACAAGTCAGTTGAAGCCAAGGGGCGCGTCGAGAACCTGCGCGAGCTTGTCAATGCTCTGGGGGAATTCGAGAGTCTTGCAAGTTTTCTTGAGCACGTCAGTCTGGTGATGGATACCAATCGTCAGGTCGGACAGGAAATGGTTTCGATCATGACCTTGCACGGGGCGAAGGGGCTGGAGTTTGACACAGTGTTTTTGCCAGGCTGGGAAGAAGGGCTGTTTCCGAATCAACGCGCCATGGATGAGCAGGGATTAAAGGGGCTTGAGGAAGAGCGTCGTCTGGCATATGTCGGTTTGACCCGGGCAAGGCAGAGGGCCGTGATTTCCTTTGCGGCCAATCGCCGGATGCATGGCTCCTGGGCATCGGCCATTCCCTCGCGGTTTGTTGACGAATTGCCGCCCGAGCATGTCGAACGCGAAAGTGACCGGGGGATCTATTCAGCCCCGCTTGAGCCTTCCTATGGTGGTTTTGGCAGTGGCCGCTGGCAGGATGCAGATCGGTCTTCAGATCGTCTGAGCCCGGGAATGCAACGGGCACGGAGCTACCAGAGCGGAGAATCCCAGCTGGTTCGCAAGGCAGCACAGAAAATATCTGAAGGTAAAAGTGGCTTTAGCCGGGGCGAAAAGGTCTTCCATCAAAAGTTTGGCTATGGATTGGTCACTTCTGTAGAAGGCGAACGCCTGACAATTTCATTTGATAAGGCGGGCACGAAAAAAGTGCTGAGCAACTTTGTTGTCCCCGCATCACAGGCAGGAATGTAATGAGTGAAAACAACAGCGCCGTCTGGTGCATTTCCTTTGATGTGCCCGAGGCTCATCTGGCAATCTATGAATTGGCGCTTGAGCCCTTGGAAGGCGCGATTGTCGTTACCAACCCGGACGCGGCAGGGATGATTTCGGCCAAAGTTTATGTCGATGGCAAACCATCACAGGAGCAGGTCGAGAAACTCTTGTCGGACACCGCTGGTGTTATGGGGGGGCAAACCCCGGAGGCTCTGATTGAACAGCTCCCGGATATCGACTGGGTTGCGGAAAGCCAGAAGGCTCTGCCGCCCATCGTTGCCGGAAAGTTTTTTGTGCACGGGTCTCATATTACCCAGGCACCTCCCGAAGGATCTGTTCCTTTACTGATCGAGGCCAATGTGGCTTTCGGTACCGGGCAGCACGATACCACCAAAGGCTGTCTGATTGCCCTGACGGATCTGGCCGACGATCGTAAGATTACCTCTGCACTTGATATGGGCTGTGGCTCTGGAATCCTGGCCATGGGGATAAAAATCCTCTGGGATTGCCCGGTATTGGCGATTGATATTGATGCTGATTCGGTACGGGTTGCCCTTGAGAATGCGACACTGAACAAGGTGTCTGGAATTACCGGGATCTGTGGTGATGGTTATGCGACAGCTGAAGTCTCCCAACAGGCTCCCTTTGATCTGATCGTGGCCAATATTCTGGCTGAACCTCTATGCCAGATGGCGCCGGAACTTGAAAAAAATCTTGCTCCAGGCGGTATTGCCGTCCTTTCCGGGTTGTTGATTACCCAGCAGGAACAGGTCGTAAAGGCGCAGGAGGCACAAGGCCTCAAGGTTATCCGCGAGCTTCACCTCGGCGAGTGGGCGACATTGGTTCTGTCACGGTAAAAGGTTTTCTCATTCTCTTTACCTATATTTAGGTATCTGGATTTATGCTTTTTAAGTATGAGTTTGAAAATCTTATTTATATGTAAAAGGTTAATCCGCAGGCGGACGATCCAGAGCATTGCTTTTGCTCTGGTTGGTCTTCTGTCGACACCTTTTTGTTCTTTTGCCCAGGGCCCCGGAGCCAAATCTGAAGGAGATCTGGGGCGAATAGAGGTGCTGGGAAAGCAAATCCCTGTATATCTTGACGACCTTGAGGCGAGTGTTTTCAGCAAACTGATTTCAAGGATTCACGAAGAAGGTGGACTTGATCTCGTTTTATCGATCCTTCCTGCCCAAAGAGCATCAAAACTGTTTTCGTCGGGCAAGGGGGATATTCTTGTTCCCTATCCGCTAAACCAGCAAGAGCTGACGCCTGGCCGCGAGCTTGATGGTGATTTTCTCGCCTCAAACCCACTTGCTACAATCGACCGCCATGTCCTGACCTTGCCAGGCAGGGATGCGATCACATCACCTGAAGATCTGAAAGGGCTCAGGGTTGGAGTTACGCTGGGCTATATCTATGGCAATCTGGAAGAGATCGACGACATCCGTCTGATCAGCGCGACCAATCAGGTCTCACTTGTCAAAATGCTGTATTCCGAAAGAGTAGATGCGGTTGTTTCTTTCCCTTTTGAGACAAAGGTGATTGCCAAGAAACTGGAACTGGCTCCTCTTCCCTGGTTTGACCCTGATTATGTTATTTCAAGATCCAACATTGTCATGTTGTTTCGGGATACCAATCGGGGAAAAATACTGCAAGGCAGTGTGAACGATACGCTCGCGATCCTTCAGAAAAGTGGCTACCTGGATAGGATATCACAGACATTCGAAGTAGAACGGGAAGCGGAACAGACGTTCAACTGACAGCAATGTTTCATTAGGTCGGGAATAAAAAACGCGACAGAGATTTCTCTCCGTCGCGTTTTGCCAATGCAGTCGCGGGCATAAGGGGGGATTATGCTGCGCGGGCTGCCTTGTTCAGGTTTTCAGCTGCCTTGGTATCTTTCGTGGAAACGAAATCTGAAGAAGACAGGAAAGCAAAACCTGGTTTGAAAGATTTGGTTTCTTTCTCAACGGCTTCAGCATAGAGGCTGTTAACAGTTGCTTCGATGTTGCCGCGGCTCAGGCCGATATCGTTCAGTTCACGATCGTTCAGGTCCCAGAGCTGGCGAACGGTTGCACGACGCTCCATGTAGTTTTTGAAGCTCTCTACGATACCGGAAACCGCAGCATAAATGCGATAAGCTTTGGTGTAGCGGTGTGGTGCAACAGTAACCAATACTGGGGCGTTAGCGATTTCCGTGCGTGCTTTGGTGGCCGCGGAAAAACCGAGTGTTGAATTTTTCATCGATCTATCTCCTAGATTTGATTTCGCGGCCCGGCTGAGTATAAGATCACCTGGGTGTTAAACACTCGCCGCCGTGTTGTTGTCATTATATCTAGCTCATTTTGTTGTTTTCGCTAGCGGTGATTCTGCACTTCAGCCATGCATTTTGTGAATATTTATCGGTAACTAATTGATATTTATTTATTTTTAGCCATGTTAAAGCATTTCTTGCTCCCGGTTAGAAGCTCGGATAATCTTCGAAAAACAACATTGTATATTGTATAAAGGAACTGAAAATGCCCAAGGCGACGAACAGTGATCACGCTGTCCGGCTTAAAAGCTTACGCGCGCAGCTCTCAGAATCAGGCTTTGATGGCTTTATTGTGCCCCGTACTGATGAACATCAAGGCGAGTACGTTCCCCCACAGGCGCAGCGCTTGCGCTGGTTGAGCGGCTTTTCAGGGTCAGCAGGTCTGGGCGTTGTTCTGGCAGATCAGGCGGCAATCTTCGTTGATGGACGTTATACAATTCAGGTTCGCCAGGAGGTGGACCAAAACCTCTTTACTTACAAGCATTTGATTGAAGAGCCGGCTTCGGAGTGGCTTGAGAACGAGGTGAAGCCGGGCATGAGAATTGCCTATGATCCCTGGTTGCAGAGTGAGGCCCAGGTGAAGACCTTGCGTGAGGGAGTCGAAAAAGCAGGCGGTGAGCTGGTTGCAGCGCTGGAGAACCCGCTGGACAAAGTCTGGACCGATCAGCCGGCCCGCCCAAGCAGCAAGTCGATGCCCTATGATATGGCACATGCAGGCTGCAGTTCGCGAGAGAAACGCGATGAGATTGGCCGGAGCCTGAAGTCCAGCGGTGCTGACTGTGCCGTGCTCAGTCTTCCGGATTCTGTCGCGTGGCTGCTGAATGTTCGGGGAGAGGATGTTGCGCATACCCCGCTGGTTCTTTCCTTTGCCATTGTTCATGCTGATGGTGACGTCCAATGGTTTGTTGATAATGACAAGATTACCAGCGAGACCCTTTCTGCCCTGGATAACCAGGTCGAGATTGCAGAGCCGGGTGCTTTGGAAGAGCGCCTCGCAGGCTTTGCTAGGGCGGGTAAAAAAGTTTTGATTGACCCGGCGACCTGTCCCGAGCGGGTGGCAACTGTTCTGGAGTTGAACGGGGCAAAGCTGGTGCGTGCCATGGACCCCTGCCAGAGACCCAAAGCCCGTAAAAACCCGGTAGAGCTTGACGGCCTTCGGGCGTCGCATGTTCGTGATGGTGCGGCGATGGTGCGGTTTCTTAAGTGGGTAACGGAAACCGCTTTGGCTCGTGCAGGAACAGATGCGCCAGTGACTGAAATGGAAGCCGCTGACAAGTTGTTGTCCTTCCGTCAGGAAGTCCCACTGTTTCGCGATCTTTCCTTTGATACAATTTCAGGAGCAGGGCCGAACGGAGCAATCTGTCATTACAAGGTGACAGAGGAAAGCTCTTTGCCGCTTAACCGGGACGAGATCTTTTTGATCGATTCCGGGGGGCAATTTCTGGATGGAACAACTGACATTACCCGGACGGTAATTATTGGTACGGCCAATGACGAAATGAAAGACCGTTTCACCCGCGTACTTAAAGGGCATATTGCCCTGGCGACAGCGAAATTCCCGAAAGGGACGAGCGGAATGCAGCTGGATAGTCTGGCGCGAAGGCCTCTTTGGGATGCCGGGCTGGATTATGATCATGGTACAGGGCATGGTGTGGGCTGTTTCCTGGGGGTACACGAAGGGCCTCAGCGGATTGGCAAGAACGTCTCTCCTGCTCCCCTTGATCTTGGTGTTTTCCTCTCCAACGAACCTGGTTATTACAAGGCGGGTGAATATGGAATCCGGATTGAAAACCTGATGATTGTCCGGGAATCCGGAAAAATGGTCGGGCTGGATATTCCACTTTATGATTTCGAGACAGTTACTCTTTGTCCGATTGATCTGCGGCTGGTTGATCCCTCGATCATGACTGAGGAAGAGGTGTCCTGGCTGAATGACTATCATGCCCGCGTTCGCAGGGAACTGACACCTCTGTTGGATGATGAGCACAAGGTCTGGCTGGAAGAGGTGACACGTCCAGTCTAGATCCAGTAAAAAAAGAGAATTGTTTTCGGGGGTGGCTTTTAAGCTGCCCCCGTTTTTTGTGTCCGGATCTTTTTTATCTGGTGGCTAGGGTCAGAAGCGGGCGTCTTCGGGGTTCTGCTTACGGAGCCACGAGAGAAAAATCTTGAGGTTGTTTGGAATCACTCCTGATTTGTAGACGAGATAATACCCAGCATATTTGTTGCTGTTCAGCGAGAAAAGCTCGACGAGGCGCCCTGCAGTGATGTCCTGGGTGACCCAATTTGAAGGAAGTGTGCCGACCCCCTGACCATCACGGATGGCATCGCGCATGAGATGTCCAGGCAGATGGATACGGGCAGAATGTTTTTTGGGGTTGATGTTATTTTGTTCGAGCCAGTAGTCCCATTCAGCATGATAGTCATCAATGTCACAGACCCAGGGAAGTTTTGTGATGTCCTGGGGGGTGGAAACAGGCGTTTTTTCAAGCAAGACTGGAGAAACGACAATACTGGTGTAACTTTGCATCAGCTTTTCAACTTCATAGCCTGCCCAGTCGCCGCTGCCATAGCGGATTCCGAGGTCATATTCCTCGCGTTTGATGTCAATGACCTCACTATTGGCGTTGAGCAGGAGCTCGATTTCCGGGTGGAGATTGCGAAATTCAGTCAACCGGGGCAAAAGCCAGAAGGTGGCAAAGGACGGGGTCATGGTAATTCGCAAGGGGCGTTCACTGTCGCTTTCCTGCAGTTCCTGCACAACCTCGTCAATGATATCAAAGCTGTTGCCCAGGGCCGTGCCGAGTTTAATTCCTGCTTCGGTGATGGCTACTCCTCGCCCTTCGCGACGAGTCAGCGGGGTGGAAAACCACTCCTCCAGACGCTTGATCTGCTGTGCGACTGCAGCGTGTGTCACGTTCAACTCCCGAGCGGCATGGCTGAGGTTCTTGTGGCGTGCGACAGCTTCAAAGGCACGTAATCCGGAGAGTGGTGGAAATTTACGCATCTCTATATGTAATAAAATCTAACATATGTAGATTTTTCCTGATTTTGATATTCCACAAAGATGGCTGATATTCATAAGGATAATTCGTCATTAGGAGAGTGGCAATGTTAAATATTCTAGCTAAATCTTACATTATCGCAGCACGGATGGACCGGGTTTTTTATCTGGAAACATCTGCCTCAAACGGGCCGAAAAAAACAACGGCGCATATTCCTGAGCATAAGAGTACTCCTGCACAGAAGAAGGTTGTGCCTTCTCAGAAACGGGAAAAGATTTCTTTACTGCAATCTGTTCCGACAATCTGCCACGGGTAACGGGCTAACCCGGTTTATTCGATCAGAAGCTAACTAATGGGTTTGTCGAGACAGGTATGATGCTGGAACTGAGCCGTCGTTTTTCTTTTGCCGAGCGTGAGGTTGCATGGGGTGTTATGGGGCAGGGTGATCCTCTTGTCCTAATCCATGGCACCCCCTTTTCTTCACAAGTATGGCGCAAGATTGCTCCTTTGCTGGCACAGAAATGGCAGGTCTATTATTTTGATCTGCTTGGCTATGGGCAATCGGATAAAACGGGGGAAACCGATGTTTCTCTTGGTATTCAGAACCGTCTCCTGAGCAGTCTCCTAGACTATTGGCAGCTGGAGAAGCCGGAGATCCTTTGTCATGACTTTGGCGGCGCAACGGCTCTACGAGCCTATTATCTTGATCATGTGCGCTACAGCAGGCTTACACTTGTTGACCCTGTCGCGCTGGCCCCCTGGGGGTCCCCTTTTGTTCAGCATGTGCGAACATATGAAGCCGCCTTTGCCGGACTTCCCGATTATGCGCATGAAGCGCTCTTGGCTGCGTATCTGCAGGGAGCGGCGTATAATGTGTTGAGTGAAGAAACGCTGCAGATATATAAAACCCCGTGGCAGGGTGATATTGGTCGCCCGGCCTTTTATCGACAGATTTCGCAAATGGATCTACGCTATACAGACGAGGTCGAACCTCTTTATGGAAAGATGGACTGCCCGGTCAGAATCCTGTGGGGAGAAGAAGATCGCTGGATCCCGGTTAAACAGGGGCAGAGATTGGCTAAATTACTTGAGGCTGAGGAGTTTCACGTTGTTCCGGGTTCAGGCCATCTCATGCAGGAAGATTGCCCGGAAGCAATTGTTGCAGCCATGCTTGCTTAGCAGAGCGAAACTTTGGGGTCTCAACGTAAATGATCTCAATGCTTGCGTAACAGCTTGATCGAGGCAAGGAGTGCCCCGCCAACAATCAACAGACAGGCACCTGCCAGTATCCAGCTTGGCTCTGCCTTCCCGGCAAGAACCAGCACGAGAGTGCTGAGCAGGGGCGCACCATAGGACAGAGCGCCGAGAACCTGGATATCTCCATGCTTGGTGCCATAATCCCAGACAAAAAAGGCGAGACCAACAGGGCCAAGACCCAATGCGAGAATAGCCAGCCATTGCACGCCGTCGGGTATCACCCAGTTTTCTGTTGTCAGGTGAAAGACAAGACCCAGCAGGGCTGTTGCCGCACAAAACCCTGTAACTGCTTCGGTGGGAACGCTGCTGAAACGCCGGTTGAGAACAGAATAGCCAGACCAGGTCAGGGCGCAGGCAACAGCCGCGAGATAACCGATGTAGTGCTCGGCTTCCCAGGCCAGGGACTGGCCTTTGGTGACAATCAACACCGCCCCGCCAAGTCCCATCAGCGTTCCGGCAATGTGAAACCAGCAGAGACGTTCGCCCGGTAACAGAGCGGAAAAAAACACGATCAGCAGCGGCCAGAGATAGGCGATCAGGCTGGCTTCAACCGCTGGAGCGTTGGAGAGGGCGATGAAATAAAGCAGGTGATACCCAAACAGACCCCCGACAGATAACAACCAGACAAGAGGGGGTTGTTTCAGTTTGCCAAGGCTTTTCTTGCCTTTGCAGGTCAGGACAATAAAGCCGGAGAGGGCAGCAATCGCGAAGGAGAGGCTGAGCAGCTGAAAGGTCGGGATGCCCTGGGCCCATGTCGTGAACAGGGCGAGAGAGGCCCAAAGCAAAATGGCTATGCCCCCAATAATGGTTGCGCGAAGGGTTTTGCCATCAGAAACCGGGGATAAAATCGCGTCAGTCATTGGTTTTTTTTCTATGTAATTTCGGGGTAATTTCGGCTGTTTCCTTAGGGAGGAAAGGGCAAGATAGTCTGAAAAAAGGCCTCGGGTCTTGATCTGTATTCCGAAAAAATTGGCCGCTGTTCCGTTTATCGTTTGTCTCGTACGAGAGCGGCTTTAGAAACGGTTGTCTTTACGCTTCTGCCCGGGTGATTCGGCGAAGAACTTACGATAGGCGCGGTTGAAACTGCTCTGTTCCGGATAGCCGACAGCAAGGGCGATATCCGCTAAAGATCGGGAACTCCGGTTGATCAGCTCTTTCGCCCTCTCAAGGCGAACCTGGGTCTGATATTCCCCGGGTGTGAGGGAGAGGGTTGTCCTGAAAAGATTGTGCAGCTGGCTTACCGAGAGGCAGGCCGCCGCGGCGATATCTGCGGATGCCAGCTTGCGTGCATGGTTCTGGCGGATAAAGGCCAGTGCCTTTTCCAGTTTCTCGGGAAGGTTTTTCTGGGGGCCTTTACCTGTTTCGGCAAGAGATAAAAGCAGCAGCCGGATTGCCTTTTCAGCTGCAAGCCCCAGCCCTGTTTTGTCCAGTTCCAAAGAGGTATAACGGGCCAGGTGGTGCAGGCGGTCATCAAGAGGGAAGAAGGCCTTCTGATGCGCCTGATCCCAAAGGTTTGCAAGCGTTTGGTCCTGCTGGAATTGCAGGACTGGCAAGTCGACGACCGTGAAGCTGTTAATCCCTGATCCTTTGTAGGCATGACTGTCGGTGGCGCTGATCAGGGCAGCGCAATCTTCACCGACGAGGCCGCTTAGCGTCTCGACTTCCAGTTCAAGCTTGCCTGACCCGGGCAAGATAAGCTGGTGAAAGTCACTGTGACTATGGCGACGCTCTTCACTGTCATAACTTCGGAATTCAGCTTTCATCGCATCATCCTAGCAGTCCGGCTATTGCCTACCCAGTAAAAACAGTGCTGCTTATCTCTATGTCCTATGGTGCTGGCTTGGCAACAAGTGTGTGCCAGTCTTCCTCGCTGAGGACTGTGACCCCCAGCTCTGCTGCTTTTTTGAGCTTGGAACCTGCATCGGCACCGGCAACAACATAGTCGGTTTTTTTCGAAACTGACCCCGCGACCTTGGCGCCCAGGCTTTCAGCTTTTGCCTTGGCTTCATCGCGGGACATGGTCAGCAGTTTGCCCGTAAAAACAACCGTCTTGCCCGTTACAGGAGAAACACTGCTAATTTCAAGAACAAATTCCTCGATGGTTATCCGGGCGCGGAGGGCGGCAACGGCTTCCCGGTTATGCGGTTCGCCAAAAAAGGCAATGAGGTCACCCGCCATGGAGGCGCCGATCCCGTCGATGGAGAGAAGCTCTGGCAGCGCATCACTGTCCGGATCATGGGCAAGGCGCATAACTTCTTCGACCCGGTCAAGTGTGCCATAGGTTTTGGCCAGCAGTTTGGCGGTGGCCTGCCCGACCTGGGGAATGCCCAGGGCATAGATAAAGCGGTCCAACCCGATTGTTCGCCTGGCTTCTATGGCGGCAAAAAGGTTATCGGCAGATTGCCGCCCCCAGCCAGGTTGATTGCGCAGGGGCGTGAGGCTTTTTTTATCGCGTTCGGAAAGGGTAAAGATATCTGCGGGGGTCTTGACCTGGCCCTGTTCAAAAAAGAAACGGACCTGTTTGTCCCCCAGTCCTTCGATATCAAAAGCATTGCGACTGACAAAGTGTTTCAGGCGCTCTACTGCCTGTGCCGGGCAGATCAGCCCGCCAGTGCAGCGGGTAACAACTTCCCCGGCCTCCTGAATAGCCTGTGAACCGCACTCGGGACAGTGGTCGGGGAAAGCAAAGGCAACGGAAGTCTCCGGGCGTTTGTCGAGCAGGACCTCGACCACCTGGGGGATGACATCACCCGCGCGCTGGATAACAACAGCATCTCCTTCACGGACATCCTTGCGAAGGATCTCGTCGCGGTTATGCAGGGTGGCGCGGGAAACCATGACGCCGCCGACAGATATGGGCTCGAGGTTGGCTACAGGTGTCAGGGCTCCGGTCCGCCCGACCTGAATGGTGATCTGGTTAAGACGGGTAACAGCGCGTTCGGCAGGGAATTTGTGGGCGATGGCCCAGCGGGGAGCGCGGCTGACAAAGCCGAGCCTTTCCTGCCAGTCAAGGCGGTTGACCTTGTAAACAATCCCGTCAATCTCGTGATCCATATCCGGGCGATCGACCATGATGCTTCTGTAATAAGTCAGAAGCCCTTCACTGGAATCACAGAGTTGCCCCGGGTTTACCGGCAGCCCCCAGCTCTGCATCCGGTCGCGAACTTCGATCAGGTTCGCGCCCAGAGGGGCTGATGTCTCGCCCCAGGCATAGGCATAAAAATCAAGCGGGCGGGCGGCAGTGATGGAGGGATCGAGCTGACGCAGGGAACCTGCTGCGGCATTGCGGGGATTGGCAAAGGTCTTGCCGCCTGTGGAGGCTTGACGACTGTTCAGTTCAAGGAAACGGTCACGCCGCATATAGACTTCGCCGCGGATCTCGAGTACGTCGGGATAATCGCTGCCCGACAATTGATGAGGAATGGAGGCAATGGTTTTGACATTGGCGGTAATGTTCTCGCCTTCAGCACCATCGCCCCGCGTGGCTGCCTGGATCAGCTGCCCTTTTTCATAACGGATCGAGCAGGACAGGCCGTCGATCTTGGGTTCGGCAAAGACTGATATTCTTTCGTCTTTACCCAGACCGAGAAACCGCCTGATCCGGTTCAGGAATTCCTCGACATCTTCATCGGCAAAGGCATTGCCAAGCGAGAGCATGGGGATGCTGTGGCGGATCTTGCCAAAACCGGAAGAAGGTGCCGCGCCGACTGTCACGCTGGGACTGTCGGATCTGATCAGTTCGGGGAACGCCTGTTCCAGGGCTTCGTTGTGGCGACGCAGGCGATCATAGTCACCATCCGATATGTCCGGTGCATCCTGCTGATGATAAAGAATATCGTGTTTGGCGATTTCCTGTGCCAGCGCGGCCAGCTGTTTTTCGGCTTGGACCGGAGACAGTTCTTCAACCGGCTGATCAAGGAACGCCAGAATTTCTTTCGATATCGTCAAGGTACTTATCCCAATAGGCTGTCAGCAGCAGCGCGTGCTTCGTTGGTGATCTCGGCACCCGAGAGCATCCGTGCGACCTCTTCCCGTCTGTCTTCAGGCGAGAGGGTGAAAACCGTTGTTGTTGTCTGGTTGCCATCACTCGACTTGGCGACTTTCAGATGATGACTGCCTTTGGCGGCAACCTGCGGGCTGTGTGTAATCACCAGGATCTGGCGTTCCCCGGCAAGACGCGACAGGCGCTCACCAACAGCATGGGCGGTTGCGCCTCCGATCCCGGCATCAACCTCGTCAAACACCAGACAACCGATGGGACTGACCTTGGCCATAACCACCTTTAGCGCCAGGAGGAAACGGGCGAGCTCTCCGCCTGAAGCGATTTTGCCCAAGGGTCCCGGTGCCGACCCGCTGTTTGTTGCAACCAGAAAAGAAACTTGATCCCAGCCCTGGCGGCTCCATTGGTCTTCTTCGAGATTCTCTATTTCGGTTTTAAAGGTGGCACGTTCCAGTTTCAGCGGTGGAAGCTCTGCGTTGATTTCGGCATCCAGCTCAAGCGCTTTTCTGTGACGGGCCTGGCTCAGTTTCTCCGCGGTCAGGGCATAAAGCTTGCGGGTTTCTTCGCAGCGTTTGTCCAGCTTTTCGAGGTGGGCGTTACCCGTATCAATCAGATCAAGCTGGGTTGCGATTTCGTCCCGAAGCTGGGGCAAAGTCTCAGGCTCAACCCGGTGTTTACGGGCAAGGTCCTGATAAAGAAAATAGCGTTCTTCGATTTCCTGAAGCCGCGAGGGATCAATATCGAGATCCTGAGACAGAGATTGCAACCCGGCCAGAGCATCCTGAATTTCGAAGCTGGCACGATCCAGTGCATCAATGACGGGCTTGAGTTTGTCTCCGGCACGGTCGGCGACATTCCCAAGATGCCGCAGAGCATCAACCAGGGCATTTTCTGCACCACCGACCCCGTTATCCCCGGTAAGATCCACGATAGAGGCATTCATGGCGCTGATCAGCTTCTCGCTGTGCATCATAAACTGTCGCTGGGTGACCAGTTCTCCGAGTTCCCTTTCGACAGGGGAAAGGGCGTCGAGTTCCTCCAGCGCATGACGAAGGAAGGTTTCTTCCCGCTGGGCCTGGGCCAGCTTTTCATCTGCGCTTTTGCGTTCCTTGACGGCGGCGCGCCACTGATCCCAGATGCCCGAGAGTTCCCTTACCAGCGGATCGGTATGGCTGACAGCATCAAGCAGGTTGCGGTGGTTGCTTTGGTCGAGCAGGCCGCGCTGTTCAAACTGACCCTGGACTTCAACGAGGAGGTCTCCGGCCTGACGCAGGAGATTGGCCGAAACTGGCAAGTCGTTTAGATAGGCCCGGCTGCGGCCATCTGCATTGACGACCCGGCGAAAGACCAGTGTGTCGTCTTCCAGGGTAATATCATGTTCTTCGAGAAAGGCAAAAACCGGGTGTCCGGCTGCCGGGGCAAACACTGCACTGACGGATGCTTTGTCCGCGCCTTGTCGCACCAGGCGGGATTCTGCCCTGGCGCCAAGGGCGAGGCCGAGTGAATCAAGCAGGATCGATTTACCTGCGCCGGTCTCTCCGGTGAGCACACAAAGTCCATCTTTGAATGCAAGCTCAAGGTGGTCAATGAGGACCACGTTGCTGATAGTAAGGGTCAGCAGCACGGCACACCTGTTTTCATTAGAGGGCTGTTTTCATCAGAGAATAGAATTCCAGGTCCGGGAAATCCAGGAGCCATCCACTTCTTCTGGCTCAAGATCCTGTCCGTTGAGCAGGGCGTAGCTATCCTGATACCAGCGATCCCCCGGGAAGTTGTGTCCGAGAACGGCAGCAGTTGCCTGGGCCTCATCGATCACCCCAAGTGCGAGGTAGGCTTCTACCAGTCTGTGCAGGGCTTCGGGAACGTGTGTGGTGGTCTGGTATTCACCGATCACTGTGCGGAAGCGGTTGATTGCGGCAAGGTATTCCTGGCGCTGGAGATAATAGCGTCCGATGGTCATCTGTTTACCGGCAAGGTGATCGGTCGCGAGGTCAATCTTCAGCTGGGCATCGCGGGAATACTCTGTTTCGGGAAAACGGCGGACGACATCGCGCAGGGCAGTCAGGGCCTCGCGGGTCATTTTCTGATCTCTGGTTACATCAGAGATCTGCTCATAATAACACAGACCCTTGAGATAGTAGGCGTAAGGAGTGTCTCGGTTCCCGGGATGGAGTTCGATAAAACGATCAAGCGCGGCTATGGCATCATCGTACTTGTTGTCTGAATAATGCGCATAGGCGGCCATAAGCTGAGCTTTGGAAGCCCAGACCGAATAGGGGTGCTGACGCTCAACCTCATCGAACAGCCGGGCCGCATCCTTGTATTCTTCCGCTTTCAGAGCATTGTTGGCACTGCTGTAAAGTTCTTCAACTGGTCTTTCGACGTACTCTGGCTTGTCGTCCGAACTGCAGGCAGCAAGAGTTGCAACCATGGCAAGGGCAAGTCCCGCGCGCTGGAGGGGCGTTTTTTTGAAGTGTCGGAAAAGACCGGATATCATTCTGTAATTCTCTTTTCGTGAGCCATACTTCTGGTCGTGAGCTTTTTTCAAGGCGACAGATCGAATTCTCACAGCACTATAGGGCTTCATAAACCCGGCCTCAAGCCAACTGAGAGCTTCTGGCAATTAAATAGGGTGAAAAAAATATCCCGAAGCAACAGAAAAACAAAAAGCCCGGCAAAACCGGGCTTTTCTGAAAGAGCTTGTCGATACAAAAACAGCTTAGGCCGTGGCGGCAACCGCCCGTTCTGGAACCGTGAAGCTTGAACGTGATGCTGTGACTGCCTGTATTGGCAATGTCGCCCATTCCCAAGCTGAATTGTCATTCATCAGTTTATGAACCAGGCGATAGGTCTGGGCATGTCCTGTCCGGATACCGTGATAGTGACCAATAATCGGAGCGCCAGCGAGATAGAGATCACCGATGGAATCGAGGATCTTGTGGCGCACGAACTCGTTCGCATAGCGCAGGCCGCTTTCGTTCATGATCTCGTCGCCGTTGATGACGATGGCGTTGTCGAGGGAGCCACCACGGGCCAGGCCCATTTTCCGCATCTGGTCGACTTCATGCAGAAAGCCAAAGGTCCGGGCGCGGCTGATTTCCTGTTTATAGCGGTTGGCGCGGACTTCCATATAGAGTTCCTGGCGGCCAATGGCCTGACTTTCAAAGTCAATCGAGAAGCTGACAGAAAAATCTTCGCCCGGGCTGAGAATGCCGGAACGGTTTTCTTCATCGTCCCGAATTTCTTTAAGGATGCGAATCGCTCTTTTCGGGGCGTTCTGCTCCAGAACTCCAGCACATTCAATCAGGAAAACAAAGGGAGCTGCACTGCCATCCATCACGGGAACTTCGCCTGCACTGATATCTATTGTGCAGTTGTCGATACCGAAACCGGCGAGGGCAGACATAAGATGTTCGATGGTTGCGATCTTGACGCCGTCTTTGACCAGTGTGGTGCAGAGTGGGGATTCAACAGCGTACTTCCAGGTCGCGGGGATAACGGCGCCTTTGCCAGCAACGTCGGTACGGCGGAAAACAATTCCGGTTCCTGGTGCAGCAGGGTGCAGTGTCATGATGACCTTATCACCAGAGTGCAGTCCAACCCCCGAACAATTAATGGCACTCTTAAGGGTTTTCTGTTTCTGAACGCGTGTGGCGGCAGTAGCAGTTTTCATGATGACACTTCGTTTGTTAGTTAATCCCCCCGGAGGCAGTGGAACTGCTCCGATCGACATAATGCAACAGGGGAACGATAGCCCGTCCCCCTGTCTCTAACAAATCACTGTTTGTTTCAGTATGTTACGAAGTCAGAAACAAACTGAAACAATTACCTGTGTACTTGCTTAATTGGCCTGACGCCGCAGAAATGCTGGGATGTCCAGCAGGTCTTCGTCGGCGGAGGGGGACTGGATCCGGTCATGGGGATCAAGGCCCGTCAGACGAGGCTGTTGCGCAGGGGCTGCTGGTGCCGATTCGACAGGTGCTGTTGCAGTTGCGACAGCAGGAGCAGGAGCTGCGGCCGCTGTGGCTCTGCCAACCCGCAGCTCTTCTTGTTCGTCAGCCTGGGTTGCAGCCTGAAGGGCACGGGCTGCACCACCGGTGATCCGGCCGAACAGTCCTTTGCTTTTTTTGGACTCTTCATATTTGTCCGTACCGTTAGCCATGGCGGCGGCGGCAAAGGGATCAGCTTTCTGAGGCGTGGCCTGAGGGGCTGCCGGTTTCTGATTGCTTGCCATAGCGGGCCGCGGAGCGACAAAGCTGTCATTCCTGATTTCCGCCTGTGGTGCCATCTGCTGCGGGTTCTGGTGGTTCTGCCCGTCAGCTTCACTGCGCGTGATTGCAGCTTCGATGCTGGTGTGGGCCGGGCCACTTTCGATAATTGGCTGGCTGCTGGCCGTTGCCTGAGCTGCGGCTGGCTGTGGCGCCATGGCTGCTGCAGGCGCAGTTACAGGAGATCCCTGTGAGCCTGCGGGTTCTGCGCGGGCAACCATTTCTTCAGCTGGTTCTGCTTTTGGTTCCGGAGAAACGTTCAGAGGAGCAGGCGGGGTCTGGAAAGACTGAGCTGCAGGACGGATATTCCGGATTGATTCGGCATCAATACCTGTCGCGACAACAGACACACGCATTGTGCCATCCATGTTCGGATCGAAGGTTGATCCAAAGATGATGTTGGCTTCAGGGTCGACTTCGTCCCGAATGCGGTTGGCAGCTTCGTCAACCTCAAAGAGGGTCAGATCAGGACCACCGGTGATGTTGATCAGAACGCCACGAGCACCTTTCATGGAGACTTCATCAAGCAGAGGATTGGAAATCGCGGCTTCGGCAGCATCCATTGCACGGGTCTCGCCGCTGGCCTCGCCTGTTCCCATCATCGCCTTGCCCATTTCGGTCATCACGGCGCGGATATCGGCAAAGTCGAGGTTAATCAGGCCAGGCATAACCATAAGGTCGGTCACGCCGCTCACACCGGAGCGGAGCACGTCGTCAGCCATTTTAAAGGCGTCGGCGAAGGTGGTTTTCTCGTTGGCGATACGGAAAAGGTTCTGGTTCGGGATGATGATCAGTGTATCGACATACTGGGCCAGCTCTTCAATTCCCTTTTCGGCCAGGCGCATACGGTGCACCCCTTCGAAATGGAAAGGTTTGGTGATAACACCGACGGTCAGAATGCCGGCATCTCTGGCGGCCTTGGCAATAACCGGCGCTGCACCCGTCCCGGTACCACCACCCATTCCGGCAGTGATAAACACCATGTTCGAGCCTTCGAGGTGGCCGAGAATTTCGTCCATGGCTTCCTCGGCAGCAGCATGACCAATGTCTGGTCTGGAGCCCGCGCCAAGGCCCTGGGTGATGTTGCGTCCAAGTTGAATCGTGCGTTCACAGGACGACTGGGCAATTGCCTGGGCATCTGTGTTGGCAATGAGGAATTCAACACCTTCCAGATTGCTCTGAATCATGTTGTTTACAGCATTTCCGCCTGCACCGCCGACACCGATCACGGTGATCCGGGGAGTCAGTTCGGATTCAACTGGTGGTACATCTAAATTTAAAGCCATCACTAACCTCCGTTGATCGCCGACTCGGCGAATTCGTTTGTCAAGTTGTACTATAAAGTCAGGGAATCAGTCGAGCGATTTCCAAACTTTTATCTAAAAATTTTCCCGAAACCATCTTCCGAATCTTCCGACGAAGTTCTGTGGGTGGTGTACTTCGGGTACTTTTTCGCCCTGAACGTCATTATGGGCGATGGTGGCATAAGTTAATAAACCCGCACAGGTTGCAAAACTGGGGCCGCCAGTGGCATCAGCAAGACCTGTGACACGTATGGGACGTCCAATCCTGACCTGCTTGTCGAGGATCAGACTGGCGAGATCCGGAAGACCGGGTAACTGGCTGGCGCCACCTGTCAGAACGACACGGCGCCCGCCGACTTTGTCAAATCCGCTCATCTCCAGTTTGGATCTGACGATTTCAAAGGTTTCTTCAAGGCGAGGTTGAATAATTCCAACCAGTAGTGAGCGGGGGACCTGTTGGGGTTGACTGCCTGCAGCTTCTCCGACCTGTGGCACGTCGATCATTTCGCGCTCATCAGTGACTGTTGCTACAGCATGGCCATAAAGTGTCTTCATTCGCTCAGCTTCAACCACAGGCGTAGAAAGGCCCCGGGCCACATCGTTGGTCACGTGATGTCCACCAACAGGAATGACGTCGCAATAAACCAGTTTGCCTTCGCTGAAGACGGCGATAGAGGTTGTTGAACCTCCCATATCAACCAGAGTAACGCCCAGTTCCATCTCGTCTTCGACCAGACAGGCAAGCCCGGAGGCAAAAGGAGAGAGCACAAAACTCAGTGGGTCGAGGTGACAGCGTTTGATGCAGGTCTTGAGATTGCGCAGGGAATTGGATGCCGCCGTGACAAGATGCATGGTGACGCCAAGAGTTTCGCCATGCATACCCCGTGGGTCCTTGATCCCGCGGTTGCCATCAAGGGTGTAGCCTGTTGGCATGGAGTGAATCAGCTGTCGTCCCTGTTCAGGATTCCCGGCCGGGCCCTGAACCTGGCTGGCATGTTCAAGGGCCTGGGTCAGATCACTTTCAGTGACTTCATGGCCGTTGATCGAGATTTCGAGGTTGATATTGTGGGATGAAGGGGTGCCACCGGAAAGATTAACGAAGACAGAATGAACTGTCTCACCAGCCATCTGTTCAGCTGCATGAACTGCATTAAGGATGGAATCCTCAAGGGTTTCCATATTGACGATGTTCCCGCTCTTCATGCCATGGCTGGCCTGCTGGCCGATCCCGATGACCTTGGGCAGGTTATCGCCGTCCATCTGGGCAATAAAACAGCAGATCTTGCTGCTCCCGACATCGAGAACGGCGACTGTTCCATGTTTGATGGCGCTAAGAGGACGCTTCATGATCGACAGCTTTCTTCGGCTGGACCAAGGGCAAGCGGACTGACGTGCCTGAATCTGATATGCCAGATGATATGCCAGAACTGGAGGCAGGAAAACGGCATCAGGTTTTTTCTCCTTTTACGACCTGGCCTTTGTCTTTGGCGGTGCCACTGGAGGTTCTGACGATAAGACGATCTCTCAGGCGGAGGTCAACCAGCACGACATCGCGTTCCAATACACCTTCTTCTCGTTCAATCCGGGCAAAGAAGGACCAGGCATCTTCCGGGTCTTCTTCGGGGAGCTGGACATCAACACCACTGTTGAGGCGGATGTTCCAGCGGCGGCCGCTGACTCTGACCGCAGCTTCAACCTGGCCACCCAGTTCTGGTTCACTCTCGAGAAGTGCCAGAATTTCCCGCGCGTGGCTTGGGGCATCCGAACCTACAATCAGAGGAAGCTTGGTGAAGTTACTGGCCTTGGAGGATTCAATGACGTCACCTTCCTGATCGATGACATGAAGCACACCTCCTTGTTGCCACAGGGCCAGGGGTTCACGTTCAACCAGATTGACATAGATAACATTGGGCAGACGTCGCTCCACCACGGCCTGCTTTACCCAGGGAAGCGATTCAATTTTGAGTTTTGCTTCTTCTGGTGAGAAGGCAAGTATGGGCGTGCCGCGTTCAACATCAAGCTTGGTCAGAATGGCGGCAGCTTTGGTGCGGTTGCGCCCTTCAACCAGTACGTCCTGTACTTTGAGCCCGGCGTCAGCCGTCATGCCATAGAGATTTTCTTGTGCCCGGGTGATTTGTTCCGGAATCCAGCCATTGGTCCAGAGCACGGTCGTTACGGCAACAGTCGCACAGACGGCAACAGTTGCTGTTCCGATAAAAACCCGGCGCCAGTTTGTATCCCCGAAGGGAAAACTCCGGCGCTTTTGTATCCGTTTGCGTCGACGTGTTTTTTTCGGCTCGCTCATGACTCCTCCCTGCTCTGGAGAGCATCTTCGACCATCCAGCCACAAAGCTCGGGGAAGGACATGTCGAGATACCTTGCCTGTTCAGGAACAAGGCTGAGGCTGGACATGCCCGGCTGGGTGTTGGTTTCGAGATAATAGAGCTTGCCGTCCCCCTTTGGAGTATCGTCATAGCGGAAATCGCTTCGGCTGACACCGTTGCACCCTAGAGCCTGATGGGCTTTTTCTGCTGCATCCAGGGCTTCCTGATAAACTTCTTCAGGGATCTGGGCAGGCACAATATGCTCGGTTTTGCCATCAGTGTATTTGGCTTCATAGCTGTAAAAACCCTGTTTGGGGGCCAGTTCGGTAACGGCGAGAGCCTTGCCCCCCATCACGGCGACGGTCAGTTCCCGGCCAGGAATATAGCGTTCAACCATGATGTCACCATCAAATCCGAGTTCGGCACGGGTGGTCGCAATATGGTTGTCTCCCTCGAAGACAATATGCACTCCGACACTCGAGCCTTCACTGAGCGGCTTGATGACATAAGGGCGAGGCAGGGGGTCGCCCTTTGCCAGTGCGCTGGCCTGGATTGTCAGACTTTCCGAGACCCTGACGCCAACCTGCGACACGATCATTTTGGCGCGCTCTTTGTGCATTGCCAGGGCCGAGCTGAGAACGCCTGAGTGGGTATAGGTCAGCCCGAGGAGCTCAAGCAGGCCCTGGACGCAACCGTCTTCACCCCAGCGGCCATGAAGTGCATTAAAGACAACAGCGGGCTCAGCATCCTGCAATTGTTTAATCAACCGGGGGATATCTTTGCTGACATCAATTTCAGTAACGTCATAGCCTGCTTCGCGCAATGCCTTGGCACAGGCTTCTCCACTCCAGAGGGATACTTCCCTTTCAGCGGAAACGCCTCCTTTTAACAGTGCGACTTTGCGGCTCATGACTTCTGGTTCCTTGTTGTAATCTCGCCAATGCGTTTGATTTCCCACTGGAGCTCGACCCCGGAAGTCTCTTTGACTTTCCGGCGGACTGTCTCGCCAAGTTCTTCCAGATCACTGGCGCTGGCCTTGTCGGTATTGATAAGAAAGTTGCAATGTTGTTCCGATACCTGGGCATCACCGATTTTCAGCCCCCGGCAGCCTGCCTGATCAACCAGCTCCCAGGCTTTGTAACCTTCCGGGTTCTTGAAAGTACTGCCACCGGTACGTGACTTGATCGGTTGGCTGCTGCCACGGGCGTTCTGAATTTCTTTCATCTTCTGAGCAATGATCTCGGGATCGCCCGGGGCCCCTGTAAAACAGGCGCTCAGGAAAACCCAGTCGGCTGGCAGGGCGCAGTGGCGATAATCAAATCCCAGTTCCTTTGATGTCAGTCTGTGGATCTTACCCTGCGGGTCCATTGCCTCGGCCCAAACCAGTATATCTTTGGTTTCCCGGCCATATGCTCCGGCGTTCATCCGCAAGGCTCCGCCGATGGTCCCGGGAACACCGCAGAGAAATTCCAGACCGGTTAAGCCAGCCTTGAGAGCGGTTTTTGCGACCTTGACATCCAGTGTTGCCGCGCCACAGACAATCTGGTTCTCCCGGGTTTCTGCGTGGGAAAAGGCAGGGCCAAGCCTGATGACGACCCCTGCCACACCACTGTCCCGTACCAGAAGGTTTGACCCGACACCGATCACCATAACAGGCAGGTCAGTAGGTTTGTTCTGCATGAAACTGGCGAGATCATTCTGATCTGCCGGGGTAAAGAGAACATCAACCGGACCGCCGACCCGGAACCAGGTGATCTTGCCCAGGCGTGCGTCAGGACTATAGGTCCCGCGGACTGCTGGCAGGCGATAGACCAGATGGTCAGGAGAGAGGGCGGCTTCAGTCATCGGTCAGGAACGCTCCTTTTTTAGCGGGGACAGAAGCTTTTCCAGCTGTTCTGGCAGGGCATGAGCCCAGGCGGAAATGTTCCCTGCACCAAGACAGACAACTAGATCCCCCTGTTCAGCGTAATCTGCGATCAGGCCGGGCAGATCGTCTGGATTGGGCAGAGGAACAGCATTTCTGTGACCGCGGGTCCGCAGACCTGTTACCAGACTGTCTCTGTCGGCGCCTTCGATCGGGGTTTCGCCTGCTGCATAGACATCTGCAACGATGACCTGATCAGCATCGTTGAAACAGGAGCAGAAACCTTCGAAGTGATCGGAAAGGCGTGAATAGCGATGGGGCTGTACTACAGCAATAACCCGGCTTTCTCCCTTAACCGCTTGTCTTGCGGCCTGAAGTACGGCGGCGATTTCTACGGGGTGGTGACCATAGTCATCGATAATGGTGATGCCGTTGACTTCGCCAGTTTTGGTGAAGCGTCGCTTGACGCCACTGAAGTTTGACAGTGCCTTGCGGATTGCTTCGTCGTCCATGCCCAGTTCACTTGCAACGGAAATGGCGGCAAGGGAATTGAGAATATTGTGATTGCCGAGCATGGGCAGGTGGCAATCCTTGATGATGCGGCTTTCGTCTCCACCGCGGCTCGAAATGGTTACGTCAAAAAGATTTCCAGTGATTTCTGTGCGAATGTTTGTGGCGCGGACACCTGCCTGGGGGCTGAGGCCATAGGTTACAATCCGGCGATCCTGAATCCGGCCGATCATCGACTGTACGACCGGATGGTCGATACACAGTACTGAGAAGCCGTAAAAAGGGATGTTCTTCACAAAAGTGGCAAAGGCATCGTGCAGGGCTTCGATGGAGCCATAAAACTCCATATGTTCCGGGTCGATGTTGGTGATGACCGAAATGGTTGCAGGAAGCTTGATAAAGGTGCCGTCACTCTCGTCAGCTTCGACCACCATCCAGTCACCTTCGCCAAGACGGGCGTTGGTGCCATAGGCATTGATGATCCCCCCGTTGATGACAGTCGGGTCAAAATGACCGCCATCAAGCAAGGCAGCTATCATCGAAGTGGTTGTAGTTTTGCCGTGTGTGCCCCCGACAGCAACACAGGATTTGAACCGCATCAGTTCAGCCAGCATTTCGGCGCGACGAACAATAGGGATCAGATTGTTTCTGGCTTCGGCAATTTCCGGATTGTCCAGCTTGATTGCGGAAGAGACGACAACGACACGGGCATTGGTGACGGTTTCTGCCTGATGGCCGATCATCACCTTTATACCCATTTTGCGCAGGCGGGAGACATTGGCAGATTCGGCAATATCGCTGCCCTGGATTTGATAACCCAGGTTGTGCAGGATTTCGGCGATTCCGCTCATGCCAATGCCGCCAATGCCGACAAAGTGCAGGGGGCCAATATCGAGGGGCATGCCTCTCATGCTGCCGCCCCGTTTGAAACGTTCGTGCTTGTTGATGGTGTGTCTCCAATTTTTTCGGGTGATCCGCAGACCAGATCAGCAAGGTTGCTGGCAGCAGCGGTGATCGCGTGTGACCGCGCGCAGGATGCTGCTCTTTGCAAAAGCTGGGTGTTTGAAAAGAGTGAAATCAGCCGGTTGGACAAATCCCGGGCAGTAAGGCTTGATTGTGACATGAGCCAGCCTGCACCTGCATCGGCAAAGTCCTGGGCATTGTCATTCTGATGATCATCTGTTGCATGCGGATAAGGCACAAGAATGGCAGGCCTGCCCGCTGCGGCAAGTTCAGTGATTGTCGAAGCACCGGAACGGCAGATAACAAGGTGGGCGGAGGACAGGCGCTCGGGCATGTCATCAAAGAAAGATTTGAGATCAGCGGTGATGCCAGCGGTTTTGTAAATTGTTGACACGCTTTCTGCGCTCTCGCCGTCCTGACGCACCTGCTGACTGATATGGATACGCTGGCGCAGGTCTTCAGGCAGAAGGGCCAGAGCTTCGGGAACCAGACCGTTAAAAACAGAGGCACCCTGACTGCCACCGGTCACCAGCAGATAAAGCGGGCTCTTTTCCGCCGGAATAGGGTAGGGAGTGTCTCTCAGACCCATAATTGCCGGGCGAACCGGGTTTCCTGTCAGTGTAACTTTATTCTCGCACCCTGCGGGAATGTGACTGACCTTGCGAAAGGAGGTGCAGATTTTTTTGGCCCGGGTAGCCAGCAAGCGATTGGCCCGTCCCAAAACCGCATTCTGTTCATGAAGGTAGACCGGAATACCCAGAAAACTGCCTGCCAGCCCGGCGGGTACGGAGGCATATCCACCAAAGGCAACAACAGCATCGGCTTTAATGCCCCGCAGTTTTTTCATTGCCTGCAAGATCCCCATAGCGAGCTTGGCTGCACTGAGTGCCTTGTGCAACAGGCTGCCACCGGCAATTCCGCCTGCGGAAACCTTGTGAACGGTCACCTGTGGCAGATCATTTCCAAAACCTTGTCCTCGCTGGTCAGTGACGAGGCTGACTTTGTGTCCACGTTCGATAAGCTCCTCGGCCAGCGCACGCGCGGGGAACATATGCCCCCCCGTTCCCCCGGAAGCCAGGACGATGTGTTGCCGTTTCATGATTTTCTTCGGTGTTTTATTTGGTGTCTGGCTCATGCCTCATACCCTCCGTGCGGACGGCGTCGGGTGAGGGCAAGAACCATCCCCATACCGACGGCAAGAGCCAGCAGGGAAGATCCGCCATAACTGACAAAAGGCAGAGTCATTCCCTTGGTTGGAATAAGATGCAGTGTCGAGGCCATGTTGATGATGGCCTGCAGGCCAAACTGGGTCAGAAGTCCGGTACAGGCCAGCAGAACAAAAAGATTGTTTTCATGGAGTAGACGACTGAAACCCCGCAGCACAACAAAAGCAAAAAGGCAGACGATGATCAAGCAGGCAATCAGGCCAAGTTCTTCACCAGCGACAGAAAAAATGAAGTCGGAATGGGCGTCTGGCAGAAGGGATTTTATTGTTCCCTCACCGGGGCCCTGGCCAAGCAAGCCGCCATTTTTGAAAGCTTCCATCGAGCGGTTAACCTGAAAGCTGTTCCCGGTAGCCGGGTCAAGAAAACCGTCTATTCGGGCTGTCACATGCGGCAGGGTATAATAGGCAATGATCAGGCCAAGAGCTGCGAGAAGGATAAAGACACCAACCAGCATCATGGGAAGACCGGCCAGAAACAACTGGACACCTCCAATGGCAGTGATGACCACTGTCTGCCCCAGGTCCGGTTGCATCATAAGCAGGCTGATCACCACCAACCAGATGCCAATGGCGATCCAGGTTCCCGGGATACCCTCTTCGGTTTTGGCGCTGGCAAGCATCCAGGCGATGGTCACGGCAAAGAAAGGTTTGGCAAATTCTGAGGGTTGCAGAGAGAAACCCAACAGATTTACCCAGCGTGTGGCCCCCTTGATTTCGACCCCGAGAACCAGTGTAGCAAGCAGCAAGACAACGGTAATCCCCAGACCTATAACAGCAAAACGTCTGATTTTCCTGACGGAAAGGAGCGATATACTAATCATCATACAGGCTGCGGCAGGCAGGAGAGTGAAATGGCGCTTTGCTAGTTGGAAAGTACCAACACCAATCCGGTCAGCTGCTGCAGGTGACGCGGCAAGTACCAGCAAGGCGCCAAAAGCCATCAGGGCAAGGAGGGCAGCAAGATTCCAGCGATCAACCGTCCACCACCAGCGGCCAACAACAGAGGTATCAGTTCGGGCAAAGGTACTCATGATGCCTCACTCCCGCTGGTCATGTCGGATTGTTCACTGCAGTTGCCCGAGATGAGTTTCTGGACGCACTCTCCGAAATGATCGCCTCTGATCTCGAAGCTGCGATACTGATCCCAGGACGCACAGGCCGGTGACAGCAGGACGACAGCGTTCTCAAGGTTGTCCTGCCGGGCATCTTTGGTGGCCTGCACAACGGCCCGATCAAGGGTCTGGCATTGTGTATAGGGCAGGTCATCCCCGATTTGTTGGGCAAAATCCTCGGCGCATTCCCCGATCAGATAAGCTTTTCTGATGCGGGAGAAGAGGGGTTTCAGACTGTTGATCCCGCCGTCTTTCGCGCGGCCCCCTGCAATCCAGTAGATATTTTCATAGCTGCCGATTGCCCGGGCAGCTGCATCGGCATTGGTTGCCTTGGAATCATTGATGTAACGGATGTTTCCTTGCTGGGCGACAAGCTGTTGGCGATGGGCCAGGCCGGGGAAACTCTGCATTCCGGCAAGAATCACATCATTCGTCAAATTCAGGCTGCGGCAGCAGGCAAAAGCAGCAGCTGCATTCTGATGATTGTGATCTCCGGGCAGGCGTTCAATATTCAGCAGGTCAAGGATTGCTTCTTTCCGGGCAAAGCAGTCGTCGATCAACTGCCCCCGGGCGGCAAAGACACCTTCGGCCAGACGGGTGTTGCCTGAAATCGGGATAGCTTTGCAGCTCCCCAAGGCATTGATCTGGTCAAAAATCCTGCGGCTGTCGGGGTCATCCATGCCAATGATGGCGGTATCGTCTTTTCTTTGGCGATCAAAAATATGCAGTTTTGCCTTGATATAGCCTGCCATGTCGCCGTGGCGATCAAGATGATCGGGACTGAAATTCAGCAGAAGGGCAACATCAAAGCGCAGTTGGCTGAGCAGATCCAGCTGATACGAGGACATTTCAAGGACATAGACACCATCGCTGCCCAGCAAAGGCAATTCAAGCGCTGGGGTGCCCAGATTGCCGCCGACCGCAACCGGACGTCCTGCCTGAGAAAGAATGTGTGCAATCAGGCTGGTTGTGGTGGATTTGCCATTGGTGCCGGTGATACCAACAAAGATTGCATCGGGGTAGGCACGGTAAAGCAGCTCGACTTCGCAAATCACCTCGACCCCGGCGGTTTGCGCCGCAAGGGCAACCTGATGCGGGACGGGATGAGTCAGGGGAATGCCCGGCGACATCACCAGAGACTGAACCGCTGTCCAGTCGCAGTTGCCCAGATCGACAAGTTTCAGTCCTGCATCGGCAGCCTTGGCACGACCTTCAGCGTTGTCATCCCAGGCCCACACATCAGCACCGGACTGTGCCAAGGCACAGGCAGCAGTCAAGCCCGAGCGTCCCAAGCCAAGGACAGCAAAGGCTTTACCATTTGTGGTGCTGATATAGGGACGCAGATCGATCATGCTTTGCCTATCGCAGTTTCAGGGTCGCAAGCCCGAGCAGGGCCAAAATCATCGAGATAATCCAGAAACGAATCACAACCGTTGGCTCTGCCCAGCCTTTCTTTTCGAAATGGTGGTGCAGTGGAGCCATTCGGAAGACCCGTTTCCCCGTGGTTTTAAACGAGGCCACCTGGACAATGACGGAAACGGTTTCCAGAACAAAAAGTCCGCCGATAATCGAAAGAACGATTTCGTGTTTGGTGATCACGGCGATGGCTCCGAGCGCGCCCCCCATGCTCAAAGAGCCGGTGTCGCCCATAAAAACCATGGCTGGCGGTGCATTGAACCAAAGAAAACCCATGCAGGCGCCAACCAGTGCGGCACAAAATACTGTGAGTTCTCCGGTCCCCGGTACGTATCCGATCTGGAGATAATCTGAAAAAATCGTGTTGCCGACCAGATAGGCAATCAGGCCAAAACAAGCACCGGCGATCATGACGGGAACTGTTGCCAAGCCATCCAGTCCGTCTGTCAGGTTGACAGAGTTGGAGGCACCAACCATTACGAAAACGGCAAACGGTATATAGAACAGGCCAAGATTGACGAGCAGGCCCTTGAAGAAGGGAATTGCCAGATGCGTGTCCATGTTTTCGGGGCTGACAGCGATAATGCCCCAGGTGGCTGAAACCGAAATCAGCACCTGGGCCAGAAGCTTGGCTTTTCCGGGCAGACCTTTGGTATTGCGTTTGGTCAGTTTCAGATAGTCATCGCCAAAACCAATCATGCCGAAGCCGACAGTAACCAGAAGGGTGATCCAGATATAGGGATTTCGAAGATCAGCCCAGAGAAGAGTGGAGACAGAAAGAGCCAGCAGGAGCAGGCACCCCCCCATCGTCGGAGTTCCCTTTTTCGTCAAGAGATGGCTTTCAGGGCCATCGTCCCGGATCGGTTGACCTTCCCCCTGCTTGGATTTGAGCCAGCGGATAATCATGGGGCCAAAGATGAAGGAAATCAGCAGCGCCGTCAGAACCGCTCCACCGCTTCGAAAGGTGATATAGCGGAACAGGTTGAAGATTTTGAAGTCATCGGCAAGGGGAAACAGGAGTTCAAATAGCATCAGACATTTCCTCCCCTGTCAGGGGTAGGTTGGGATTTCAGGGCTTCGATGATAACCGACATTCGGCTTCCTAAGGATCCCTTGACAGAAACGACATCTCCGGCACGTAAAGCCTGGGCTATACAGGAGGCCAGTTCTCCGGAATTATCCTTGTGAACACCGCGTATTTCCGCCGGCAGGGCATCGTGTAAGGCTTTCATTTGCTGCCCGCAAGTAAATACCAGATCAATGGCTGAATCATTTATGGGGCCGGCCAGATCAGCATGTAATTTTCGGGATTTCTTTCCTAATTCCAGCATATCGCCCAGGACTGCAATCCTGCGACCGTCTGGTCCGGGTGTTGAGTTGGCCAGAACATTAATGCTGGCCCGGACTGACGCCGGATTGGCATTGTAACTGTCGTCGATCAACTCGAAACTTTCACCGCTGTCCAGTGTCTGCAGGGTTTTTTCACCTCGGCCGGGGAGCCCGCTGATGCTGCTGAGGTCTGTGGCGGCCTGCTGAACATCGGCACCGACAGATTTGACCGCCGCGAGGACGGCGAGGCTGTTGATGATCCAGTGAAATCCGGGGTTGGCGATGGTAAAATCAAGGATTTCGCCACAGATATCGGCCTCAACCCGACTGTATTCCGCAAAAAGCTCATAGCCGATAAGACGGGCTTGAGCATTAGAATTTTCGCCAAAGCCGATGATATTGGTGAGCCCGTTTTTTTGGGCACTTTCCGCCATTAGATCATAAAGCGGGTGATCACGGTTCAGGATCGCGACGCCGTTGCCGGACATGGATTCGAATATTTCGCACTTGGCCCGGGCAATTTCTTCAAGCGATTTAAAGAACTCAAAATGAGCTGCTTCGATGGTACTGATAATTGCAACATCAGGACGCACGAGTTTGGTCAGTTCACGGATTTCTCCGCTGCTGTTCATGCCCATTTCATTGATGGCATAGACCGAATCACGGGGCATCCGTGCCAGACTGAGTGGCACGCCCCAGTGGTTGTTAAAACTGGCGGCACTCGCTACGGTCATTGCCTGTTTGCTCAAACAGTGACGCAACGCTTCCTTGATACTGGTTTTTCCTACCGACCCCGTCACCCCAATGAATTTGGCCGAGCTGTTCGAGCGGGCAGACGCACCAAGGCGATTAAGGGCACCAAGAGTATCATCAACCAGCAGCAGACTGACATCGTCACCAAGGTGTTCCGGGCGATTGTGCACGACAGCAGCCGCGGCACCCTTTTCGAAGGCCTGGGCGACATAATCATGACCATCAAAATTTGGTCCTTGCAGCGCGAAGAACAGATCGCCCTTTTCCAGGGTTCGGGTATTGAGGGACAGACCCGTGGCCTGCCAGTCCCGTGTATTTTGTCCGCCAGTGGCACTGGCGGCATCTTCGGCTGTCCACAGAACCGCACGCGTCATTTGGGACCTCCACTGGTTAGGGCTGCAATTGCCTCGCGGGCAACTTTGCGATCATCAAAAGGAAATACTTTATCGCCAACAATCTGGCCGCTTTCATGACCTTTTCCGGCAACAATAAGGAGATCTCCTGTCTGAAGATCGGCAACGGCCTGAAAAATGGCCTTGCGGCGATCGTCAATTTCAATCGCCCCCGGAGCAGCTGCCATCATGGCAGCACGGATCAGGACAGGATCTTCAGTGCGGGGATTGTCATCGGTAATATAGGCTTTGTCACTCAGGCGAGCGGCAATTTCGCCCATCAGGGGGCGTTTGCCCGGATCGCGATCTCCGCCACAACCGATAATAACCGAAAGCTTGTTCTGGCTGTGAGGGCGCAGGGCTCTGATTACAGTCTCCAGGGCATCGGGTGTGTGCGCATAGTCAACATAAACAGCGCCACCAGCGGGGGTGCTGCCAACATTTTCAGCCCGTCCCGGCACGCCCTTCAGCTCGGGGAGAACGGCAAGAATATCTTCAAGCTTTGCCCCACAGGAGAGAACTAGACCGAGAGCAGCCATGATGTTTGAGGCTTGAAAACTACCAGCAAGGCTTAAATCCAGTTCATAGGTCTGACCGAAGAGTGACAGAACAAGATGTTGGCCTTCCAGACCGGGAGTTTGCTTGACCACCTGGAGGTCTGAAACGCCATGGCCATAGGAAATGATTTTCTGTTCCCGTTTGAGGCATAGCGGGGCAAGCTTGGTGTATTCAGGCATATCTGCGTTGAGTACAGCTGTACCGCCTTTGGGAAGCAGACGATTGAAAAGCTGTGCCTTGGCCTGAAAATAGCTTTCCATATCCCCGTGATAATCGAGATGGTCACGGGTCAGATTGGTAAAGGCGGCTGCTTTCAGCTTCAGGCCGTCGAGGCGATACTGATCCAGCCCGTGACTGGAAGCTTCGAGTGCCAAATGGGTAAAACCTTCCCGGTCGAGGTCTTTCAAACAGGCAAAAAGCCCTATGCTGTCGGGAGTGGTCAGCGCAGCGGGAGCGTTGGGGAGCGGTGGGAAGAGACCAAGCGTCCCCAGACTTGCCGCTTTGTGGCCAAGCAGTTCCCAGATCTGGCGGGTGAAGGTTGCGATCGAGGTTTTGCCATTTGTGCCGGTGATGGCAACCAGGTTTTGAGGCTGGACAGAGTTGTAGGCCGCGGCAAGAAGAGCAATAGCCTGACGCGGATTGGCACTTTCAAGAATTACCGCTTTGTTTTTGTAAGCTTCAAGATTTCGCCCCAGGGGAACCAGAAGAACAGTTGCACCGTTTTTCAGGGCTTGCGGGATAAAATCACAGCCATCCAGACCTTTGGGGTTGCTTGTTGGCAAGGCGGCAAAGAGATGGTCCTTCTGGACTTTTCTGCTGTCGAGCGCCAGTCCGGAAATTTCCAGCAGCTCCAATGCCCCGGCGGGATTGACACCAGGGCCACTCCGGGGGCGAAGATCTTCAGGTAACTGTGTCAGCAGATCAACGAGCCGCAATCTTACGTCCTTCCATGCGGGCTTTTGCTTTCTTCAGGATCGAGTTCCCGGAATCATCAGCGCTTTCGATGTGTACGGGCTGGATCCCCAGCAGAGGCGCCATACGCTCAATAACACGTTTGACTACAGGGGCGGCAACCCAACCGCCTGTAGCAAATCCATAGGTTTTTTTTGTGCCTTTCGGCTCATCCACCATTACGTAAACGACATAGCGGGGATTGTTCATTGGAAAGGCTGCGACAAAGGAAGAAACGCGGGAATTGGTCACGTAACGTCCGCCCTTCAGTTTGTCGGCTGTTCCGGTTTTTCCACCGACGAGATAGCCTTCAGCATCGGCGTTTCTTCCTGATCCGTGCAGCACGACAAGGCGCATCATATCGCGCATCAGGATCGAAGTTTTTTCATTGAGAATGCGCCGTCCTGCCGGAACATAATCTTTGTCGCGTTTGATAAAGGTTGCTGGCTTCATAACTCCGCCGTTGACCAGGCTTGATACGGCTGTGGTCATCTGCAGGGGGCTGACAGCAATTCCATGTCCATAGGAGATGGTCATGGTGTTGATCTCCCGCCAGGGGGAGGGAACCAGAGGCGTACCAACTTCGCTCAGTTCTGTCGAGGCCGTCCGCAGCAATCCGAAATTGGACAGATATTTGCGCTGGGATTCCGTGCCGACTTCAAGCGCCATCTGAACTGTGCCGATATTGCTTGAATAGATCAGAATTTCCGGCACCGAGAGCCAGCGTTTCATCGGTTTGTAATCGGTGATGCTGAAACGCGATATCCGGATCGGTTTGCTGACATCATAACCATCATAAACCGAGGCCACACCTTCATCGAGTGCCATGGCTGCGGTCAGAAGCTTGAAGGTAGAGCCCATCTCGTAAATGCCGAGGGTTGCGCGATTGAACCGGGCATCATCCGGGGCATCACCTGGAGAGTCCGGGTCAAAAGTGGGCAGAGAGACGGAAGAGATGACCTCGCCGGTGTTGACATCCATGACCAGCCCGGCGGCACCAATGGCACTGAATTCCTGCATAGCAGCAGACATTTCTTCGGTCAGAATGTGCTGGACTCTCAGGTCAATGCTGAGCTCCAAAGGCGCGTCATTTTCGCGAAGGGCCGTGTCGAAAGACTGTTCTACCCCGGCCAACCCCTTGTTATCCACGTCTGTGAAGCCGACGATATGGGCCGAGAGATTTTCGTGCGGATAAAAACGGCGCTGTTCCTGCTCGAAATTCAATCCGGGAATGCCCAGGCCATTGATGGCATACTGTTGCCGGGGGGTCAGATTGCGTTTGATCCAGATAAAGGCCCGGTCAGACGACAGTTTCTTTAAAAGTTTGTCCTGGGAGATTTCGGGCAGGATATCGGCAAGCAAGCGGGCCGCGATTTCCGGGTTCGGAATTTTTTTTGGTTCGGCATAGAGAGAGGCTGTCGGCAAGGTAGTTGCCAGAACGATGCCATTACGGTCGACAATATCGGCCCGGCGGGTTTGTACTGGCGGAGCTTCGTCAATTTCCTGAGCGGTGGAGGTCGTGTTGCTCCTGCTCCCCTGCAGCAGGGTCAAGTCGACAAGGCGAATACCGATGATGACAAAGGCCATGGCCATCAGGGCCCCGGCAACAATCAGGCGGGTCCGGCCGACCTCAAGGGCCTGGCGAATTCTGCCGTCAAGAGAGATAACCGCCTTGGGAGATTGCGGATTACGCAGATTGGTCAGGAGGCCCTGCTTGCGATCTTCGCGCCAGTCACTCATTCATAAATCTCCCCGCTGGTCAGGGTCGCTGTTCCTGATGAACTGATACCAGTGCTCTGGCTGGCCTCTTCTCCCGGACGGGGCAGGTCATCAAAAGTGACAATCTGGCCGGAAGAAAGCGGCTTCAGATCCAGATAGCGTGTTGCAAGCTTCTCCAGCCTGTCCGGCTGGTTCAGATAACTCCACTCTGCCTGAAGAATCCGGATTGCTTCCTTGTCATTGGCGATCTTCCGTTCAACTACAGCAAGCTGCAGCTCCAGATCTGTTACATCCTGCTTGACCTGAAACAGGACAATTGCACAGGCCGTACCGGCAACGATCCAGATAATAATGCCGAGATTCTTCATGCGCGGCCTCCAGCGGTAGAGGGAAGATCACTGGCCGGAGCATCTGTTCGTATGGCAACCCGCAGCTTGGCCGAGCGAGAGCGCGGATTTTCGCGACACTCGTCATCTGAAGGGGGGATGGCTTTTTTTGTTGGCAGGTCAAACGGGGCTTTACGCAACGCCGAGGGCTCGACCGTCGGAGTATGACGGGAGCCCTGCGGCGTTCCCCCACTGCGTTCGCGTAAGAAGTTTTTGACGATGCGGTCTTCGAGGGAGTGAAAAGATACAACCGCGAGTCTGCCACCGGGGGCAAGTAATTGCTCTGCTGCTGCCAGCCCGCGCTCCAGTTCCCCGAGTTCGTCATTGACGAAAATCCGGAGGGCCTGAAAGGAACGTGTTGCAGGGTGGATCGACTTGCCATCCTTGTTGGGTTTGGTTTTGAGGAGGCGGCGGATCAAACCGGCGAGCTGCAGGGTGGTCTCGAAAGGCTTCTCAACCCGGTCGGTGACGATGGCGCGGGCGATCAGGCGGGATTTTTTTTCTTCTCCGTATTTGTAGAGAATATCAGCCAGTTCTTTTTCGCCATATGTATTCACAACATGGGAGACTGGTTGGCGCAAAGTTGACTCTGGCCCATCCATACGCATGTCCAGCGGGCCATCTTCCTGAAAGGAAAAACCGCGTTCTGCCTGGTCAAGCTGCATGGAAGAAACACCGAGATCAAGGACGATACCATCAACGGAGGAAATGCCAATGTTCTCCAGCAACTGCTGCATGTCACCAAAACAACCGGCTAGAGGAACAAGGTGCCCAGCTTTGGTTTCTTCGAATTCTGCAGCACGTTGCAGAGCCGTCGGATCACGGTCTATACCAAAAACCTTGCAGGGTGCCTGTTGCAGGATCGCCCGGCTGTAGCCGCCAGCACCAAAAGTGCCATCAACGAAACATTCGCCTTCTTTGGGGGCGAGTGCCGCGATGATTTCCGGCAGCATGACGGAATAGTGTCCCTCCTGCTGTGCAATGATCGGGGGGCGGGAAGTCATCACAGATCCCCCTTTCTGGCAGGGGAGAGGGACAGGCTGAGTTTCTTGTCGCGGGCACGATCACGGGCTTCGAGCTTTTTCTGCTCCAGAGTCTCGGTGTTCCAGATTTGGAAAATATCCCCTTTGCCGACAAAGGCAGCACGATCGGTAATGTGGGCGTGTTCGATCAGGGCAGGGGGCAGCAGAATACGGCCTTCGCCATCAAAGGAAAGCTGGTGGGCGTCAGCCAGAATGGCGGTCGCGAGGTCGTCATGTTCATCAGAAAAAAGATCAAGGCTGGAACTCATGCTTTCATGCAGGCGGCGCATAAAATCCATGCCAGCGGCTTCCAGGGCCTGGGCGCGGTAGGACCTGAAGACAACAATTCCCTGAAAAGGTTGATCGGTGAGCATTTGGCGAAAGGTAGCCGGAACTGAAACGCGTCCCTTCTTGTCTACCTTGTTTTCGAATGTGCCTAAAAAGAAGGTCACCTGAATTCCGCCCTGAATGATGCCGCCCGAAGAGATCCCGATGAGATCTCTGTTTGTGGTTCGCTGGAAAACGCCCCCGCTTTCCTGAACCTGAAGTGTTCCCTGTTTGATCCAGATTGGGTGTATCTGGGTCTCAAATGGGTTTTTATGGGATATCATGGGATTTAATGGGTGTCAATGGTTTGGGGTGTGGCATCTCTATGGTTAAAACATCGTTAACTGTTTATATTTCAAGGGAATTTTTGGAACATTCGACTTGCTTTTCAATCAGTTGATTGCGGCAAGGAGGGGGAGGCGCCGCGGAGCTTGTTGCTGTTTCATGAGACAGGGGTTTGGGCAAAGGTGCATCTGGCCAATTCCTTTGAGAAGGAGTCGAGCAGGAGAGGGACATTCACACCGGAAACATCGAGGAAAAGGCCACAAGAGGAAAATGTCAGACGGTCATAAGCCGGGTTTTGTCGCTTGTCACAGAACCGAAGTCCTGTGCCAACGGAAGGCTATTCATCTGGGATGTCCATTGCTGGACACCTCGCGCAACTGACCCGGTCGACGGTGCGGAAAAACACCTGAACCTGCAAAACCGGAGCCTTGTGGTTCTGTCGACCCTATTTAGTCTTGCTCCCGGTGGGGTTTACCATGCCGCTTCCATTGCTGGCCGCGCGGTGCGCTCTTACCGCACCCTTTCACCCTTACCTGCCTGTCAGGCTTCCGAAGAAACCCTGACCTACAGGCGGTTTACTTTCTGTGGCACTTTCCCTAGGGTCGCCCCCGCCGGACGTTATCCGGCACCGTATTCCCGTGGAGCCCGGACTTTCCTCCCTTTCCGGTTCAGGCGAACCTGCCGGAAAGAGCAGCCTGTCGGACCGTCTGACGGCTCACAGTTAGGAGGATTAGGCGCGGGCGTCAAGCTGTGAAAGCAACGAACCGAGAATCTGGCAGCTTTGCTTGTCGATTGCGCCATCAAACAGTCCTGGCCGGAAATGTCTCTGGAACGCAACGACAGCGGCTCTGTTTTTAGCGGCGCCGGGGGTGGTGAGGTCGGTATCGTAGCCGTATCTTTGCAAGGCTGCGAGGAAGGAGTCTGCTGTAACCTCTGTTGTGTCCGGGGTGTTTCGAGGCCAGAGGCCAATGCCGGCATTGGCGAGACCTGCCCAGTCAAACAGCTCACCCGGATCTTCCTTGCGCAGGGGGGCGACATCCGAATGGGCAAGTATTCTTTCAGCAGGGATTTGGTGGCGGGAAAGAATAGCGAGACACAGCTGTGTGACTGCGCGCATCTGGGGGGCCGGAAATGCACGGTAGCCCCATTCATGGCCCGGATTGACAATTTCAATACCAATAGAGCAGGAATTGATATCGCTGTCGCCCGCCCAGCAGGAAACTCCGGCATGCCAGGCGCGCTGATCTTCCTCGACCAGGCGAAGAATGTCCCCGTTCTCCTCAACCAGATAGTGGGCACTGACCTGAGCGGCAGGATCACACAGTCGCTGAAGAGCGTCGCCTCCGGTTTTCATGCCGGTATAGTGAAGCAGAAGCATGTCGGGTTTTTGCCCTTTGGGGCGTGGTCCGAAATTAGGTGACGTAGTGTTGCAGGAGATCTGCATCGCGGGCCTCTAGTCGTTGGAGGTCTGGGCTGTTGTCTATTGTGGCGCGACATTCATCCGTGAGCCATTTCCGGAAATGTTTCAGGGCTGGTTTATTCGCCTTGCCGGGGGGGCAGATCAGATAATAAACCCCGATCAGGGAGGCGATGTCAGGAAAAGGCGTCACCAGCTGGCCGCTTTCCAGCTCATCGGAAATCATCATTAGGTCGGCAAGGGCAACGCCAAAACCGCTTGCTGCTGCTCTCAGAGCCGTATCCATCAAATCGAAGACCTGACCTGATCTCGGGTTTATTTCTGTAGTCTTTGCTTCCTTGCACCACTGTATCCACTCGTCAGATTCGTGCCCGCAGTGCAGTAATGTCAGGCTTTTGAGGTCGTTCGTGTTTTGTAATCCTGTTTCCCTGTTTAACAGATTTGGGGAGCAAGCCGGGGTCATCCATTCTGGGGTGATGATGGTTTTGTGCAGCGGACCGCCCAGACGCATTTTTGTACTGTGAACAATCCCCGCGTCAAAATGCTCCCGGTCGAACGCAACGGTATGCCATGCGGTGGTCAGGCGTACGTTGATTTCGGGAAAGGCCTCCTGGAATTTTGGGAGTCTGGGAATGAGCCAACGTATGGCAAAAGAGGGTAGGACCTTTATCGTCAAATCTTCGGAACGTCCCCTGATTTCCTCTGAAATAGCCTGAATCCGGTCAAAAATCTCGTTGAGGACAGGGAGCAGTTTTTTGCCGTCGTCCGTCAGCGTGAGGTGGCGATGGTGGCGCTGGAACAAGGGCCCCTGGAAATGCTCTTCCAGAGTTTTGATCTGTCGGCTTATAGCGCCCTGGGTGACATGTAACTCCTCTGCGGCTTCTGTGAAGTTCAGATGGCGGGCTGCGGCTTCAAATGCCTTCAGGGCGTTGAGGGGCGGGAGCTGTCGCTGCATGGGTGTGTTGGAAGCTGTGATATGAGAAATACTCATATCACTATGAGTATTTACGGTTTGAAAGGCAAGAAAAATAAGGGCTATCTTGTAAATATAGTTCAATAATATGAGTTAAAGAGGTAGGCAATGTTCAGGTTTGTAATGAGAAAATTGCAGATATGGCGTGAGCTGTTGGCCCGACCTTTCCTGGAACTTCCTGACGGTCGTCAGCAGCCGACAGATTTTTTGTCCCGATCAGTCGCGGTCCAGTTGGATCAGGACATCCTCAGCGATGGCCATCGCCGAAGTCAGGCCAGGGGACTCAATGCCGAAAAGATTGATCAGCCCCGGAACCTTATGTGTTGCAGGCCCCTGGATCACAAAATCGACCGCTGCTTCTCCGGGAGCCTGTAATTTGGGGCGGATGCCGGAATAGTCAGGAACCAGCACATCGTCTGGCAGATCTGGCCAGTAGCGCCTGATCGCGGCGTAAAAGGGCGCTGATCTGGACGGGTTGACCGGATAATCCAGCTCCTTGACCCACTCCACATCAGGACCAAAACGAACCTGCCCCTCCAGATCCAGTGTCACATGTACCCCCAATCCGGCCTGTTCAGGCACAGGATAGATCAGATGCTGGAAAGGCGGTTTGCCCGGCAGGCTGAAATAGTTGCCCTTGGCATAATAAAGTTCAGGTACAAATTGTTCCGGTAGCCCTTCTAGTTTCTGGGCAAGGGCCATCGCCCCCAACCCGGCAGCATTGATCACGGTCTTTGCCGATAAAACCATGGGGCTGTCCCCACCGGTTTCCAGAACAATGCCGGAATCTGTGGCCTGACCACTTAAAACCGGCGTGTTGAAGGCAATCATCCCGCCGTGATTTTCCAGATCCCCCTGAAAAGCAAGGATCAGGCTGTGAACATCAATAATACCGGTTGAGGGGGACAGCAGTGCCTTGGTTACAACTAAAGCTGGTTCGCGTTCGGTAACCTCCTTGGGGGAAAGGTAGCAGAGATCGTCGACGCCATTGGTGCAAGCAAGCTTGAGAATCTTTTCAAGCGCAGTTTCTTCAGCTGTAGATGTGGCAACAATCAACTTGCCGCATTGGCGATGCGGTACAGCGTGATCCCTGCAAAAACCATATAACAGCTCTTTGCCGCGCAGGCAGAGCTGTGCCTTCAGGCTTCCGGTGGGATAATAGATCCCGGCGTGGATGACGCCGCTGTTGCGGGCTGATATCCCGGTGCCGGGCTGGGACTCTTTTTCTATGACAATGACTTCGCGCCCGGCCAGGGCAAGAGCTCGGGCGCAAGCCATGCCTACAACGCCTGCGCCAATTACGATTGCGTCGACCTGTTCAACTGCCGTCATCAGTTCACTCGTGCTTGGGTCAGCAGGAAGGACCAGAAAGAACATAGATCTTTCTGGTCCTTCCTGCGCCTAGATTTTGAAACTTTCCTGTTTCTCTTCCAGTTCAAGCCAGCGCTCTTCTGCTTCGGCCTGTTGAGTCAGGGTTTTTTCCAGTAGGTCACTGACCTTCTGGAATCTGTCGGGGTCTTTGCTGTAGAGCTTGGGGTCCGCCATTTCAACTTCCAGCTTCTGGATCTCTGTCGCGAATTTTTCAAGCAGCTCCGGCAGGGCATCAAGTTCGCGCTGTTCCTTGTAGCTGAGCTTGCCACTGGTTTTGCCTTTGGCGGGTGTTTCTTTTTTGCTTGCCTTGTTGTTCTTGTCGCTGGTGAACTGTTTGGTCAATTCAGAATCTGTAACGTTTCCGAGGGCTCTCTGGCGTCGATAGTCACTATAACCCCCGGCGTATTCGATCACGCTGCCGTCGCCTTCGACGGCATAGATGGCTGTGGCAAGGCGGTCGAGAAAATCACGATCATGGCTGACCAGAAGCAGGGTGCCTTCATACTCGTCCAGTACTTCTTCGAGCAGGTCGAGGGTGTCCATGTCGAGATCGTTGGTCGGCTCATCGAGGATCAGAAGGTTGCTGGCCTGGGCAAACATCCGGGCAAGCAGCAGCCGGTTTTTCTCCCCACCGGAAAGGGTGTAGACGGGCTGGCGCACCTGACCTTCATCAAAGAGAAAGTCTTTGAGGTAGCTGACCACGTGTTTTTGCACGCCCCGGACCATAATTGAATCGCCACCGCCGGGGGCCATGGTTTCCCAAAGGGTGCTGTTGGGATCGAGATCTTCCCGCTTCTGGTCGAAATAGTGCATGGTCAGGTTGGTGCCGAGCTTGACTGTTCCGCTGTCTGGCTCGATTTTATTGACCAGCATCTTGACCAGGGTGGATTTTCCGGCACCATTGGGGCCGACGATGCCAATGCGGTCGCCCCGTTTGATCTTGGTGCTGAAATCTTTGATGATTTCCCGGGTTCCTCCGTCTTTCAGCGGATAGGATTTGCTGATGTGTTCAGCGGTGATCACCTTGTCACCACCAGTATCAAGCGTTTCCAGTTCCAGTTTGGCCGAACCGGTTTCTTTCATCCACTCCGAACGTTTCTGACGCAGGTCCTGAAGATTGCGCAGGCGGCCCATGTTGCGTTTTCGGCGGGCGGTTACGCCGCGCTGGAGCCAGTGTTCCTCACGCGCGATCTGTTTTTTCAGGCGATAGAGTTCCTGCTCTTCCTTTTCGCGCAGTTCTTCGGCCCAGGCTTCGTAGTGTTCGAAACCCTTATCGAGACGATAGATGCTGCCGCGGTCCAGCCAGAAAGTCTGCTTGGTCAGGTGGTTCAGGAAGGCGCGGTCATGGCTGATAACCATTAGGGCGCCGCGAAAACGCGAGAGTTCTTCTTCAAGCCACTGGATGGTTGGCAGATCCAGATGGTTGGTTGGCTCGTCCATCAGCAGGACTTCAGGTTCACTGATCAGTGCCCGGGCCAGGGCAGCTCTTCGGCCTTCGCCACCGGAAAGGCCATGCAGCAATCTATCGCCCGGAAGCTGGACGTGGTGCAGCATGGCATCAACAAGGTAGTCTGCCTCGCCTGCATCAGGCCGCAGTCCGGCTTTAACATGGTCAAATACAGTGGCGTTCTGCTCGAATACCGGATCCTGTGGCAGATACGCGACGGTAATCCCGGGCTGGAGGAAACGCTGGCCGCTATCCAGTTCCTGTTGCCCGGCCATGATTTTCAGCAAGGTGGATTTACCCGTGCCGTTCCGCCCGACAAGACAGGCCTTTTCCCCACGCGCCAGTCCAAAAGACAGCTCTTCAAAAAGGGTTTTTGTACCAAAACGCAGTGCGGCACCGTTCAGTGCCACGAGATGTGAGGGAGGGGCCATTTTTTACTGTTGTTCTATTTTCTGAGTTGTTTGATCTGGTCGTAAGCAGCATTGATCGCAGCCAGTTTTTCGTTGGCAAGATCAACAAACTCCTGGGGCATGCCCTGGGCGACCAGACGATCCGGGTGGTTTTCCAGAACCAGACGGCGGTGGGCGGTTTTGATTTCCGCATCGCTGTCGCTTCTTTGAACCCCGAGGATACGGTAAGGGTCTGATTTATCGGCGCCGACGTTTGAAGCATTGACCCGATCCCACTGTTGCTCGCTGAAGCCGAAAATTTCGGCAACGCTGCGGAGATACTGAATTTCTTCGGGTGAAACCGTGCCGTCGGCTTTGGCAATATGAAACAGGCCGTTGAGGAGTTCCTCGAGCACGGCGGGATTGTTGCGGAAAGTACGGCTCAACTGTTCAGCGTAGGGTTCAAACCCTCCGGCGTCTTGCCGGGCGCGATCAAAAAGGCGGCCGACATTCTTCATTTCTTCTGGGGGAATACGAAATACCTGTTTGAAGGCTGCGACTTCATCCTTGGTGACAACGCCGTCCGCCTTGGCCATCTTGGCGCCCAGAACAATCACCCCGATCGTAAAGGCAATCTGCTTGGTGCCATCATCCTTGATGCCGTCAGGACCGCTTTCGCTTTCAGCGCGCATCCGGTCAACCGCATGTCCGGCCAACGCGCCAAGAAAGGCTCCGATTGGACCGCCAAAGGCGAAACCGGCAGCTCCCCCAACTATTTTTCCCCAGATACTCATGTCCAGCACATTCTCTTGGTTTGTTTACGCTTTCCTGCGTTTGATCGTGATCAGGAAGCAGGACCTTGATTCTGATCTTTTTGCACTAGCCTGCCCAGACAGGGGAGTCAATCCCGGAAGGTATATTTGATCCCTTTTTGTTCTGGTTTGGATGTTTTCATGCAAAGCTTGATCTAGCTTTCCGGTGCAGCGGTATCTTCTGGCAGGGGGATTGTATCCTTGATGAATCCGACCTTGCCGATCCCGGGTAATCGAAGGGCAAGATTGTCAGGATCAAGCCCAAAGCCCAGTCCAAGAAGATTGATTTCCAGCCCTTCAGCCTTTGAAGCAATTGCGCCGATCAGGCCGAAGAAAGATATCTGTATGCCTGTATTGCTGGGAGCCATGGCAACAAAGTGATTGCTGCTGTCGAGATAGTCTTTGCCGATAGCCGTCGGTGGCAGATCTACGGTCATTTCGGGGACGCGTCGGAGGACAAAGGCGGTAAAGGTATTGGAATTGGGGCCCGGCCAGGCTTCGTATTCGTCAGGATAGGGATATTTCTGTGCCGCTGCCAAAATTTCGGGAATCATTTTTTCTGCAGCAGGGCCATGAAGCTCGTAATAGAGCTCTGGTCTGGAGCCAAACCAGTTACGATCCGGCCAACCTGTGGTGGCCGAGGTAACGGGAAGTCCACGACGTTTGCGCCAGCCAATGACTTCCAGTCGGGTGTAGCTTGTTGCATTTTCCGCTTTTACGGCGATCCATGTATGGACGGCAAAGGCGCCACGCCAGCTGAAGGTTCTCGCTCCATAAACCTGAACAATTGCTTCGCGGGATGTCGCGGGATCTGGGGCAAGGCCGCTGCGATCATTATTGGCCTTGCCCCAGGGTGTGGAAAGATCGATCTCATCCGAGGATACGACAAAGATTGGCCCGATAAGCAATAGCATCAGGGTGATTGCCAGAACGCCGAGGCATTTGAAGAAAGAAGATATCATCATCTTTTCATGCCTCCTGAATAAGGCAGGTTAATGGCAGAAAAAAGCCGATCTGCCCCAGGTCAGATTTAAAGAGTATCAGGAAGGTCAACCCTTTCCTCGATCAAGGGGAAAGGGTTGACGTTTGTGGCTTTTTGCCATTCCTAACTGAGCTTGTCGGCAAAGAACTCTATGGTTCGCTTCCAGGCAAGTTCCGCGGCGGTTTCGTCATATCTGGGCGTGGTGTCATTGTGAAAGCCGTGATTGACCCCGTCATAAATATGGACTGTGTAGTCCTTGCCGTGTTCTTTCAAGGCGGCTTCATAAGCGGGCCAGCCTTCGTTGACCCGGGTATCCAGGGCTGCGTAGTGCAGCAGCAGCGGGGACTGGATTTGTGCTGTTTCTTCTGCACTTGCCTGGCGACCATAAAAAGGCACGCTGGCGCTCATATCCGGAAGGCGAACTGCCATTTTGTTACAGACGCCCCCGCCGTAGCAGAAACCAACTGCACCAACCTTGCCATTGGAATTATCGTCTGCCTTCAGAAAATGATAAGCGGCGATAAAGTCTTCTGTGAGTTTATCTGAATCAAGCTGTTTCTGGAGTTCTTTACCCTCATCATCTGTGCCGGGATAACCGCCCAGAGGGGTGAGGCCGTCGGGTGCGAGGGCCGTGAAACCTGCGATAGCTACACGTCGTGCGACATCGGCGATATAGGGATTAAGGCCCCGGTTTTCGTGAATAACAACGACGCTGCCGCGTTTGCCGCCCTCTGTTGGACGAACCAGATACCCCTTGATTTTCCCGTGTCCGTCAGGTGAGTCATATTCAATTGTTTCAGCTGTGATCCTCGGGTCGTTTTCTTCTACCTGCTTCGCCAGGGCGTAGTTGGGCGAAAGGGACTTGAGCAAAGCAGCACCGGTAAGTCCCCCGACACTGTATTTTACAGCTTTGTCCATGAATTCCCTGCGACCGATAAGTCCGTGGGCATAGTGATCATAAAGGTTAAGCAGTTCCTGGTTGAAATCACTGGCTTTTTTGCGTGTCATTTCGGGTCTTCCTTATATCAAAATTGATTAAGAATAAGGCGTGCAGAAATCTATACCTGTTTGGAGAGGTTGTTGTTTCGGGCTGTTTTCGTCGAACCCTGTTCCCCTGTTTGTTATGCGTAAGGGGGTAGTTTAGCGCAATGTGTCTAGGACATCAGAAAAAACTGTCAGGGCTTCTTCACCTTTTGGTGAAAGACCGTAAATGCCGCGCTCTGTGCGGTGAAACCAGCCATAAACATCACGTTGCAGGATGGCAGAGGCTTTTGCGACAGCTGTGTTCTTTCGGATATCCGCAGCTTTTGCTGTGCCGTGAAGCTTGATAAAGGCGGCACAGCGCAGGGAATCCTGCCGATAGGCGGTGATAATCGGGCGTTTGTTGCTGCCGCCCAGATTGGGGTCTCCAACTCTCCGTTCGAATTCCTGCAATAACAGACCACTTCGTCGTTTATTTTTTCTCGGAACATAGGGGGCCGGGTCCTGCTGCACGACAACATCCGGGCTGAGGTTCTCGCTGATGCGCACAGTGATCAGCCCCAGTCCAAGGCGGCGGCAAAGCTTGATGATGTCTTTCCTGTAGCGAAACCAGAGATTATTCTTTGTCAGGCGATGCGGTACTGCAAAAGCAAGGTAGACATCGTCGCTCAGGCTTTGTCGCTCAATGCCTTGCAGAAACAGGGGAAGTGTAATTCCGGTTTTTAACTCAATGATCACAGGAGGTTCATCGCCACGGCAGGCGACAACATCGCATCCCCGGATTTCCGACTTTACCTCATAGCCCTGTCGTTCAAGGTAGGCTTTAAGGGGGGGGTAGAGGTCTGTTTCGCGCAAAATATTGTCCCGGGATAAAAAGGGCAAGGCTTGTGATGTCCCGGGCATCCTGCCTTTTGACCTAGGCAAGATCAAGCTGTCTGCAATTGCCTGCTTGCGCTTTGGTTTTCTCTTCGCCAGCATGGGTTGACTGTCTGTGTGATCAGGTAGCGCCCGGAGAAATCAGAAAATAACCTTGCTTGTGGATGTGCCCCGATGACTGTTTCCCCACGCCTTACGCCCGTTTTGAAAGATGCCTTGGCCAAACTTCTTGGTGAACGCCTGAACCTGTCGACCGCTATCTGTGAGCGTCACGGACAGGGGGAGGCGCACCACCCCGGCATGCCGCCGGAAGGGGTTGCTTTTGCGAAAACAACAGAGGAAGTCTCTGCCATTATGCGTCTTTGCCATGCCCATGATTGTCCGGTGGTGCCTTTCGGGACCGGGACATCCCTTGAAGGGCATACCGCAGCGGTTGCCGGCGGACTTTGTATCGATTTATCCGAGATGGCAGCGATCCTCGAAACGAATGATGAGGATCTGGATTGCCGGGTTCAGGCCGGTGTCACCCGAAAGCAGCTCAACCAGCATCTACGGGATACAGGACTATTCTTTCCTATTGATCCCGGTGCTGATGCCTCCCTGGGCGGTATGGCAGCGACGCGGGCTTCCGGAACCAATGCAGTGCGGTATGGAACCATGCGGGACAATGTGTTGGGGATGACGGTAGTCCTCGCCGATGGAGAGGTTGTCCGAACAGGTGGTCGTGCGCGTAAATCTTCTGCTGGGTATGATCTGACTCGCTTGATGATTGGTTCGGAAGGGACGCTTGGAATTATTACAGAACTTCAGCTGAGGTTGTATGGTATTCCCGAAGCGATATCTGCTGCTGTTTGTTCCTTTGACGATCTGGAAGCTGCGGTAAATACGGTTATGCTGACAATCCAGTCTGGTATTCCGGTTGCACGCATTGAGTTGCTTGATGCTGTGCAAATGGATGCTGTTAATCGCTATTCAAAGCTTGATTACCCCGTTGCGCCGACCCTGTTCTTTGAATTTCATGGCTCGGAAGCTTCCGTCAAAGAGCAGGCTACGCGTGTTGGTGAAATTGCCCAGGAGTATCGGGGAGGTGATTTTCAATGGGCCAGCCGCCCCGAGGATCGCAATCGGCTCTGGCAGGCCAGACACGATGCCTTCTATGCAGCGATTAATCTCAGGGCGGGATGCCGGGGCTGGCCGACAGATGTCTGTGTGCCTGTATCCCGTCTTGCCGAAGCAATTCTCGAAACCCGGCGCCTGATTGAAGAGGAGGACTTGATTGCGCCGATGGTCGGTCATGTTGGCGATGGGAACTTTCATGTACTTTTTATTGTCGATACAGATAATCAGGAAGAGATGGCCCGGGCAGCAAGGGTAAACACAGCAATGGTCGAGATGGCGATCAAATTTGGCGGAACCTGTACCGGAGAACACGGTGTGGGGCTGGGAAAAAGAAAGTATTTGATAAAAGAGCACGGTGAAGGTGCTGTCGGAGTTATGCGGCGGATCAAGCTGGCGCTGGACCCCAAGGGGCTTTTGAACCCAGGAAAAATTTTGCCAGAAAGCGCATGAACATTAAGTCTGGCTCTGCTCGTTGCTTTGCGATTCTCAGATCAGGGCTGTAACTCCTGGGGGGAGCTATCGTGAAAGTGGCGGTAATCCTGGGGGGTAGCTTATTTTATTTTACAGAGGTTCGTTTCAAAAGTTGATTGTGTCGCAGATCAGTAAAATTTTGGTCGATTTGTCTCAATTATTCATGTTAATGTCACATCCGTTCATGACACTTGCGAGAACATCAGTCATCGTGAGGGTGGTTATGGCAGTATTAAGTCGATTGAGAACCAGATCAGCTCTCGCAAAGAAGGGCGGTCGCTATGAAAGCCCGATCAGAGGCTGACGGTTTTTACTCGATAAAGAATTATAAAAACATGCGCGACCTCGAAGTCGCGCTGACTTATGGAGGCAGGTCATGAGCAGGTTTATTTTTTCCAAGATCCAGCCTTAAAAAGACGAGTTTTAGGAACACTTTTCCTGAAAGATTGCGCCCTGTTTTTTTTGGGGCGCTTGATTTCTAAGGGATAAGTGGTTCTAATGATGTGCAATTAATAATTCGCGCACTGCGAGCTAATTTTGAACAGGTAGCGAGGCGAAAGCGCAATGACAAGTCCCGTATCCAGCGAGGCGTTTGTGCGCTTTGATGGGGTCCAGAAGAGTTACGACGGCGTTAATCTGGTTGTTAAAGACCTGAATGTCGATATCCCACGAGGCGAATTNCTAACGATGCTTGGCCCTTCCGGGTCTGGCAAAACGACTTCACTGATGATGCTTGCCGGATTTGAAACCGCAACACATGGTGACATCTTTCTCAATGGCCGATCCATTAATAATGTGGCACCCCATAAAAGGGGTATCGGCATGGTGTTCCAGAACTACGCTTTGTTCCCTCACATGACCGTTGCTGAAAATCTGGCGTTTCCGCTTCAGGTGCGCAAGATGGGAAAGGCCGAGGTTAAGGAACGCGTTCAAAAAGCGCTTGATATGGTCGAGCTGGGTGTGTTTGGCAATCGCCGCCCTGCACAGCTGTCCGGTGGACAGCAACAGCGCGTGGCTGTTGCCCGTGCGCTGGTTTTTGAACCGGATCTGGTGTTGATGGACGAGCCTCTCGGGGCGCTTGATAAGAACCTGCGTGAACAGATGCAGTATGAAATCAAGCATATTCACGAGCGGCTGGGTGTGACAGTGGTCTATGTGACGCATGATCAATCCGAAGCCCTGACCATGTCGAACCGGATCGCCGTGTTCGAAGATGGTCGTATCCAGCAGCTGGCTCCGCCAACAGAACTTTATGAAAAGCCCGAGAACGCCTTTGTTGCCCAGTTTATCGGGGAAAACAATACGCTGACAGGCCAGGTTGATGCCGTAGCGGGTGGTATTTGTGAAGTGGTTCTTGATAATGGAGACCGCGTAAAGGCGCTTGATATCAACACGGACGGTGCGGGTCATGGAACCACTCTGTCCCTGCGTCCGGAACGTGTGTTCCTCAATCCTGCAGAAGGGCAGTGCCAGAATATGTTCTCTGGCCTGGCTGAAGAAGTAATCTATCTTGGTGATCATATCCGCGTCCGCATGAATATCTGCGGTCACAATGATTTTATCGTCAAGGTTCCAAATTCCTCCGATAAAAAAGGTCTCGCAAAAGGCGATACCATTCCTGTCGGCTGGAGTATTGATGACTGTCGGGCACTTGATGCCTGACAATCGACCATCTTCTCGCCGGTTTGGCGGAAGATACCAACGTGTTTTTTGACACATGGTCACAAAGCCTTAGGGAGGCATATACGAATGAAGAATAGTTTGAAACTTTCCACTGCAATCATCTTGGGTTCCGTCGCAGTTGCAACGGTTGCCCAGGCTGCTGAAAGCATCACTGTTGTATCCTGGGGCGGTGCATACACCGCCAGCCAGCGTGGCGCTTACAGTGATCCTTTTACTGCAAAAACAGGCATTACTGTTCTTGATGAAGACAAGTCCGGAAACGCTCTCGCCGGGATGCGTGCCCAGGCTGAAGCTGGTAATGGCACCTGGGATATTGTTGATATTCTTGAAGGTGATGCGCTGACAGCTTGTGACGAAGGCATCGCCCAGGAAATCGATTACAACAATGATCTGGAGCAGGGTGCTGACGGTACTGCACCGCTGGACGATTTTGTTGCCGGTTCACTGACAGGCTGTTTTGTCCCAACAATCGTATACGCGACTCTCTTTGCGTATAACAACACTGCATTCCCGGATGGAGCACCTCAGACTATTTCTGATGTGTTTGATCTTGAAAAGTTCCCTGGGAAACGGTCTCTGGAGAAAATTCCAGCCGCGAACCTCGAGTGGGCTCTGGTTGCAGATGGCGTTCCTTATGATGAAGTATATGAAGTTCTGGATACACCCGAAGGTGTGGACCGGGCTTTTGCCAAACTTGACACCATCAAGGACTCTGTTATCTGGTGGGAAGCTGGCGCACAGCCACCACAGCTTCTTGCTGATGGCGAAGTGACAATCGCTTCCGCATACAATGGCCGTATCTTCAACGCTCAGGTTGTTGAAAATCAGCCGTTCACCATTATCTGGGACGGTCAGATGTTCGAGCTTGATGGATGGGTTGTTCCAAAGAACGCACCAAACAAAAAAGCTGCAATGGACTATCTGCGTTTCTCTACAGATACACAGCGTCTTGCTGATCAGGCGAAATATATCTCCTATGGTCCTGCACGTAAGTCTTCTGCGCCTTTGATTTCCACACACATTTCTACCGGTGTGGACATGAACCCGCATATGCCAACAAACCCAGCTAACTTCAAGACACCAATCAAGAAGGATGCTGCGTTCTGGGCAGATAACGGCGATGATCTGAAAGAGCGTTTCAACGCTTGGTTGGCTCAATAAGCCAGTTTACGGGAGGGAGCCTACGGGCTCCCTCAACCGTATTATACAAGACAGCTGATTAATGATTCCTGACATCTGTCAGGAGAAATAAAACCTTGTACAGACCCGGTTCATATAAGCGGTTTACAAGCAAGGTGCGTCTGGGAAAAATTCATGGCAATAACAGTCGATGCCTCGGGTGATCTGAGCCCGGAAGAACAGAAGAGACTCAAGGCTGACCTGCATCGTTCTCTTTTTCGGAACAAGGTCAGAGCATGTCTGCTCGTAGCTCCTCTTGTCGTGTTTATTTTGGTAACTTTTGTCGCCCCGATTGGCAATATGCTGATCCGGAGTGTGGAAGATCCCCAAGTCAACGAATACATGCCCTTGACGTCTGAAGCCCTTCAGGACTGGGATGGTCAGGAGCTGCCAGACGAAACGATTTTTGCGGCGCTTGCTCAAGACCTAATCGCGGGTAGAGAAAGTAAGGAAATTGGTAAAGCTGCCACTCGGCTGAATTATGAAAGCAGTGGCATGCGCAGCCTGATCATGGGATCCGCGCGAAAGATTTCACGTATCGAACCGCCTTATAAAGAAGCGCTTATCGAAGCCGATAAAGACTGGGCAGATATTGATAACTGGAAAATTATCAAACGTCTGAGCTCTTCTTATACTTCGTCTTATTATGTCGCAGCACTCGATATGGAGACCTCGCCTGATGGTGAAGTGTCTTTTGTACCTGAAAACCAGCAGATTTATCTGAAACTGTTCTGGCGCACACTCTGGATGTCCATGCTGATCACAGCCATGACTGTTCTTCTGGGCTATCCGGTTTCCTACTTCCTGGCATCCCTGCCGGTGAAAAAAGCAAATGTGCTGATGATTCTGGTGTTGCTGCCGTTTTGGACGTCTCTTCTGGTGAGAACGAGCTCCTGGATTGCCATGTTGCAATCGCAAGGTATCTTGAATGATTTGCTGGTTTGGATGGGCATAATTGCAGACGAACAGCGGTTGCAGATGATCTACAATGCTTTGGGCACTGTGATTGCGATGACCCATATCCTGCTGCCTTTCATGATACTGCCGCTATACTCCGTTATGAAAACAGTGCCACCAAGTTATCTGCGTGCGGCCCGGTCACTGGGCGCTAATCCCTGGACGGCTTTCTGGCAGGTTTATTTACCCCAGACGATCCCGGGGATTTCTGCCGGAGCTATTCTGGTCTTCATTCTGGCGATTGGGTATTACATCACCCCGGCTCTTGTCGGTGGTCAGTCCGGACAGTTTATCGGTAACTTGATTGCCTATCATATGCAGGGTTCTCTCAACTGGGGTATGGCTGCTGCACTTGGCGTGATGCTATTGGTTCTGGTGATGGGTATCTATGGTCTCTATAGCCGCTTTGTCGGTGTTAACAACGTCAAGCTGGGGTAAGAGATATGTCTGTTCCTTCCTATGCTGGCCCACTCGAACGTACATGGTACTATGCCTTTCGCGTTTTCTGTGCGGCCGTATTTATCTTTCTGATTGCACCGATCCTGGTGATTGTTCCTCTGTCGTTTAATGCCGAACCCTACTTCAGCTTTACACAGGGGATGTTGACCCTCGATCCTGATGCCTATTCAACCCGCTGGTATGAGGAATTCCTCACCAGTGATCGATGGCTGGAATCAATCAAGAACTCGGTGATTGTCGCTTTCTTCTCGACTTTCCTTGCTGCTTCTCTTGGTACTCTGGCGGCTCTGGGATTGAGCCGTTCCGAGCTGCCCTACAAGGGACTGATCATGGGACTGTTGATCTCGCCGATGATCGTACCTTTGATTATTGCCGCTGCCGGGATGTTCTTTTTCTATTCGTCACTCGGAATTTCTCAAAGCTATGTTGGCCTGATTCTGGCGCACACAGCCTTGGGAACCCCTTTTGTTGTGATCACGGTAACCGCAACGCTCAGCGGGTTTGATCACAATCTGGTCAAGGCTGCTGCCAACCTGGGGGCCACACCGACCTATACCTTCTTCAAGATCACCATGCCGCTGATTATGACAGGTGTGATTTCAGGGGCACTTTTTGCTCTGATGACATCTTTTGATGAAGTTATCGTGGCGATCTTTATTGCCGGGGTCGAGCAGCGTACCATTCCAATGCAGATGTGGTCTGGTATTCGCGAGCAGATCAGCCCGACCATTCTGGCGGTTGCGACAATCTTGATCACTTTCTCGGTCATCATGCTGGCGACGGTGGAGATCCTGCGTCGTCGTTCTGACCGTATCCGCGGGATTATCTCCTGATCCCTGTCAGAGAAGACACTGCTGAACAACAAAAAAACAGGCTCTCTCGGGGGCCTGTTTTTTTGTTGTTCAGCGCAGGGGCTGAAGCTCTTCGTTAAATACCTTCCGCGACGAGAGCCTGTAGAATCAGTTGGCCTTCGTCCGGAGAGTTTCGGATCGAAGAAGGGGGGCGTTTGAAGGTCTTGCTAAAGTGACGGGAAAAATGGGAGGCATCTGAGAAACCACAGTCGGCGGCAATGTCGCTGATGGCCTTTTCTGTGTTCAGCAGCTGCCAGAGACCATAACGCAGTCTGAGTTCGCGGTAACAGGCCTGAGGGCTCATGCTCAGATGTTCACTGAAAATTCTCTCAAGCTGTCGTTTCGAAATATTTACCCGCCGGGCAATGTCTTCGACCGAGAGGGGTGTGCTCATATTCTGTTCCATGGTCAGCACAGCCTTCCTGACCCTGTCGTTGCGTGAAAGCTTGATGGTCGGTGGCTGAGGCTGGGGCGCATTGGCAGAACGGACCTTTTCGACCAGCAGGATGCGCAGGCTTTTCTGGGCAATGGTCTTGCCCAGATGGCGTTCTACCAGCCAGGCAGCAAGATCGAGTGCTCCGGCACCCCCCGCACAGGTAATGCGCTTGCCATCAATCACATACATTTGGTCTGCGACCGGTTTCACATCGCTGAACTCTTCAAGAAAATCGTTGTGATGGTACCAGCTGACACAGCATCTTCGCCCGTTCATCAGACCAGCCCTGATCATGGCAAAGCTGCCTGTGCAAAGCCCGACAATGCTGACGCCAAGTGCAGCAGCCTGCTGCAGTACCTTGATGGTCTCGGCATCTGCCTGTGGCCCCTTGTGCAGAAGGCCGCCAACCACGACGAGATAGTCGTACTGGCCCAAATCTGCTATATCCTGTGTTGGAGTGATTTCTATTCCGCAACTGGATTTGACAGGTTTTCCCGGTTTTGGACTGATCAGAGACCAGCGGCATTTTAGGGGGCGGCTGAAATCTCCTTCATCTGCCGCGAGGCGCAAGACATCGATTACGGATGAAAAAGGTGTCAGGGTGAAGTTTGGCAGGAGTATAAATGCGACACTTAGGGAAATCTTCTTGTCTGGGCTCTCCGACGGAGCTTCGAGTGGAAGCTTGTTTTTGTTCAGGCTTGTGTTGACTGGTGTATTCACTGGCTCTCAGGCCTTTTGCTGGCTTGATTAAACAAGAGGATATTTAGTGTCGTTATCAGACAGACAGGGTAACAGAATGTCGCAAGTATTCAATCATCTTGTCTTCGTTGTACATGGTCGCGCGGTTCAACTCGGCGTAGGATACCGGCAACTAACAGAGGAGTATTGACGGCATGTCCCGTTTTTCGATTTTCAGCCTGGCCCGCAATGCCATGAGCTGGCATCAGAACTGGCCCAGTCAATGGCGCAGCCCGGAACCCAAACCGGAATATGATGTCGTCATTATTGGTGCTGGTGGCCACGGTCTGGCTACGGCCTACTATCTTGCCAAGGAACATGGCATCACGAATGTTGCCGTGATCGAAAAAGGCTGGCTCGGCGGAGGGAACACAGGTCGGAACACGACCATCGTGCGTTCCAACTATCTCTGGGATGAGTCTGGTCTGTTTTATGAAAACGCGATGAAGCTTTGGGAAAATCTGTCCCAGGAGCTGAACTACAACGTGATGTTCTCCCAACGCGGGGTGATGAACCTTGCGCATAATCTGGGGGATGTTCGTGAATCGGTTCGTCGTGTGAATGCGAATAACCTGAACGGAATTGACGCGGAGTGGCTCAATGCCGAACAGGTCAAAGAGTTCTGTCCGATTATCAATATCTCGAAAAACAGCCGCTATCCCGTATTGGGGGCAACATTGCAGCGCCGCGGCGGGACCGCCCGTCATGATGCTGTGGCCTGGGGTTATGCCCGCGGGGCTGATGCCATGGGCGTTGATGTGATCCAGAACTGTGAAGTTCAGGGCCTGATGGTTGAAGGTGGTGTGATCAAGGGTGTGCGCACCAGCCGCGGTGAAATCAAGGCAAAGAAAGTTGCTATGGCCTGTGCCGGGCATACTTCAGTGGTTGCTGATATGGCCGGGATCCGTTTGCCGATTGAATCTCATCCGCTGCAGGCACTGGTGTCTGAGCCGATGAAGCCGGTGATCGACTGTGTTGTCATGTCGAATGCGGTGCATGTCTACGTATCCCAGTCAGACAAGGGTGAACTGGTTATGGGCGCGGGGATTGATCCTTATGTCGGCTATAGCCAGCGCGGGTCGCTTCATGTGATCGAAAACCAGTTGGCGGCAGCAATGGAGCTTTTCCCGCTGTTCAGCCGGACGCGTCTGATGCGTTCCTGGGGCGGTATTGTCGATACCTGTCCTGATGCCTCGCCGATTGTTGGCAAGACCCCGGTCAAAAACCTCTATGTCAATGCTGGCTGGGGGACTGGTGGTTTCAAGGCAACACCGGGTTCCGGATTCTGTTACGCCCATACGATTGCCAAGGACGAACCGCACCCTCTCAATGCGCCTTTCTCGATTGATCGCTTTATCACAGGTGCGCTGGTCGATGAACACGGCGCCGCCGGTGTGGCTCACTAAGGAGTTTTTTCGATGCTTTATATCAAATGTCCCTGGTGTGGTGAACGCGACGAAACCGAATACCACTATGGCGGCGAGGCACACATTGCCCGGCCGGAAAATCCGGATGAATTGACGGATGCCGAATGGGCTGAATATGTCTTCATGCGTACAAACACCAAGGGTGTTCACCGTGAGCGGTGGGTCCATTCAGATGGTTGCCGCCGCTGGTTTAACGTTGCGCGGAACACCGTAACCAACGAGATTGTTGCTGTCTACAAGGCTGGTGAAAAGCTGGAACTGCCTGCAGCGGAGGCTGTGAAAGCCGAGGCCGAAACCAAAAAAGCGCCAGCGAAGAAACCTGCCAAAAAGCCCGCAACTGTCAAAAAAGCTGCTGTCGACAAGAAAGAAGGTGCGTGATGACCGAGAAATTCCGCACATCGCATGGAACCGGGGTCGACCGTTCCAGCGTGATCAATTTTACCTTTAATGGTAAGGCCTATCGAGGTGTCGCAGGCGATACCCTGGCATCTGCACTGGTTGCCAATGGTGTTCATCTTGTCGGCCGGAGCTTCAAAACGCACCGTCCGCGCGGGATACTGACCTGTGGTTCGGAAGAACCGAATGCCATCATCCAGCTGGAAACGGGTCCCCGCAGCGAACCAAACCTGCGCGCAACCCAGATCGAGCTTTATGAGGGGTTGATCGCCAAATCAGTCAACTGCTGGCCGAGCGTCAACTTTGATGTTCTGGCAGTGAACGGCCTGGCGTCTCGTCTTTTTGTTGCCGGTTTCTATTACAAAACTTTTATGGACCCGAAATCCATGTGGATGACGGTTTATGAACCGATGATCCGCCGGATGGCCGGGCTCGGGGTTTTGCCACGGGAAAAAGATCCGGACACCTATGACCACATGAACGAGTTCTGTGAAGTCATGGTTATCGGTGCAGGGCCTGCTGGTCTGGCCGCCGCCCTTGCCGCCGGGAAAAGCGGTGCACGTGTCGTTCTCTGTGACGAGCAGGTGGAATTTGGTGGTTCCCTGCTCAACAGCAAGGAAATCATTGACGGTCGCCCGGCGCTTGAGTGGGTCGCTTCTGCTGTGGCTGAACTGGAAGCCATGGACAATGTCCGCCTGTTGAAACGGGCGAATGCCTTTGGCTATTACGACCATAACTACATTACCGTTCATGAACGCCGGACCGACCACTTCGGCCCGGGGGCAAAGCCGGAACTGGCGCGTCACCGCGTCTGGCATTTCCGTGCCAAACAGGTTGTTCTGGCAACAGGATCTCACGAACGTCCTCTGGTTTTTGCCGATAATGATCGCCCGGGTATTATGCTGGCGGCTTCCGGTCAGGCCTATGCCAACAGGTATGGGGCTTTGCCAGGCAAACGGGGTGTTGTCTTCACCAACAACGACAGCGCCTACAGGGTTGCGATTGACCTTGTTGATGCAGGTATGGCCATTCCGATGGTGATTGATCTGCGTGAAGTTGCAGACGGCGAATTGCCAAACGTAGCGCGTCAGAAAGGGATCGAGGTTGTTACGGGCGCAGGTATCGTTGCCACAGAAGGACGCAAGCGCCTGAAGGCAATCGAGATTGCACAGATCTCTTCTGATGGCGAGAAAATCACCGGGGCCAAGCGTCGGATCGAGTGTGACACAATCCTGATGTCCGGTGGCTGGAACCCAGCTGTTCACCTGTTCTCCCAGTCGATCGGGAAATTGCGTTACGACGAGGAAAAAGCCTGCTTCCTGCCAAATATTTCTTCGCAGAAAGAACGGACTGTTGGTGCCTGTAAGGGAACCTTTGATCTGCAGTCTGCGCTGGAAGAGGGGATGGCTGCCGGGGCGCTTGCTGCTCAGGACAGTGGTTTTGGCAAAGGAAAAGCACCAGCTGCGCCGAAAGCAATTGTTGTCGTCGAAAAGCCGCTCAAAGCTATCTGGGTTGTGCCAACCGATCATCCGGTCGGGCAGGGACCTCGCAAACACTTTGTCGATTACCAGCACGACGTCACAGCCGCAGATATCATGCTGGCAGCGCGCGAGGGCATGCACTCTGTCGAGCACATGAAACGCTTTACCACAACAGGTATGGCGACAGACCAGGGTAAACTCTCCAACGTCAATGGTCTGGCTATTCTCTCGGCCCAGCTGGGCAAGGCGATCCCGCAGGTTGGGACAACCACTTTCCGCCCTCCTTACACACCAGTGACCTTTGGGGCTCTGGCCGGACGGGGGATTAACGGCGATCTGGCTGACCCTGTCCGCCGGACACCTATGTACAGCTGGCATCTTGAACATGGGGCAACCTTTGAGCCAGTAGGTCAGTGGCAGCGTGCCTGGTATTACCCGAAAGCCGGGGAAGACATGCATGCAGCCGTGACCCGCGAGAGCAAGGCGTTGCGTGATGGGGTTGGTATTCTTGACGCTTCGACGCTTGGGAAAATCGACATTCAGGGCAAGGATGCTGCACAGTTCCTGAACATGATCTACACCAATGCCTGGCTGAAGCTTCCGGTCGGTTCCTGTCGTTACGGCTTTATGCTCAAGGAAGACGGTATGGTCTTTGATGACGGTGTGACGTCAAGACTGGGGGAAAATCACTTCCATATGACGACCACAACAGGCGGGGCTGCCGGAGTTCTCGACTGGCTCGAGGAATATCTGCAGACCGAGTGGCCCGATCTTGAAGTTTACTGTACTTCTGTGACGGAAGAATGGTCGACACTTTCAATCGGTGGCCCCAAAGCTCGCGAATTGTTGGAAGAACTGGCACCGGAGATGGATTTCTCCAACGAGGCGTTCCCCTTCATGACCTGGCGCGAAGGTGATGTTGCCGGGGTTCCGGCAAGGGTTTTCCGCATCTCCTTCACAGGGGATCTTTCCTACGAGATCAACGTGCGCAATTGGCACGGGCTTCATATGTGGGAAAAATGTATGGAACTGGGCGCGAAGTATGACATCACCCCTTATGGCACCGAGACGATGCACGTCCTCCGTGCGGAAAAGGGCTTTGTCATTATCGGTCAGGATACCGACGGCACGCAGACACCGCAGGATCTGGGCATGGACTGGATTATTGCCAAAAGCAAAGCCGACTTTATCGGACGGCGTTCCTTCGTTCGCGAGGATACGAAACGCTCAGACCGCAAACAGCTTGTCGGCCTGATGACCGAAAACCCGAAAGAAGTCCTGGCAGAGGGTGCCCAGCTTACCTATGAGCGGGTGAACCCGACCCCGGCACCAATGGTCGGTCATGTGACTTCAGCTTACTGGAGCCCTAATCTGGATCACTCCATCGCCATGGCTATGGTCAAGGATGGTCATAACAGGATGGGACAATGGATCTACGCGCACGACCGTGGCAAGGTGACAAAAGTCAAGATTGTCAGCCCGGTTTTCTATGATCAGAAAGGGGAACGTCGTGATGGTTGATAATTTCCGCCGCAGCATCATCGCTAACAAAGCAGAAGCGATGATCAACGGTTCAGTCACGGGCGACAACGGTGTTGTCCTGACAGAAATTCCATTTCTGGCCCAGGTTAATATTCGGGGCAATTGTGAAGACAAAAAGTTTGTTGCCGGGGTCAAGTCAGCTACTGGACTGGCTGTTCCCACCACACCAAACAGCTATGTCAGTAAAGGGGATCTAACCATTTTCTGGCTCAGCCCGGATGAATGGCAGGTTATTGGTCCGGTAGATGCCCAGAACGATCTGGTTGCCAAACTGCGGGATGCCCTCTCTGGACAGCATGTGGCTGTTATCGATGTTTCCGGAAACCGGACGGCGCTGGAACTCAGTGGCGCCCAGGCCCGGAACGTGATGAAGAAGGGCTGTCGCCTGGATATGGACCCTCAGTCTTTTGCGCCGGGACAGGTTGTTCAGACCCGCGTTGCCAAGGCGCCGGTTATTCTGCAGATGGTTGATGACAAACCTGTGTTCCGCATGTTTGTCCGTCCCTCGTTTGCGGAATATCTGGTGGACTGGCTGCTGGATGCAATGAGCGAGTATCGTTACTCTGCTTAAGAGCCATTTGTACCAAGTTAAATAACCAAAGGGCCCGTAACAGCTGTTACGGGCCCTTTGGTGTTATCGTCGATAACAGATCTAACCGGATCGTAAGGCATCAGACCCGGGTCAAGGCAGACTTGCCTTCACGAATAGGATTGCCCTCGTTCTTGATAACGCGGTTGGCCGGGAAGGTTATCGTTGCTGTTGTTCCCTTGTTGATTTTGCTCTCCAGTTTCAGGGTGCCACCATGCTGCTCCATCAGGGATTTAACCAGCGGGAGGCCCAGGCCAGTCCCTTCAAAGGCTCGGGTCATAGGGGTGTCCGCCCGGATAAACGGCTCCAGAATGCGTTCAAGTTCATGTGAGGGGATGCCGATCCCGGTATCCTTGACCGCAATGGAAAGACTGCCGTCAGAGTTTTCTTCTGCAGAAAGCACGACCTCGCCACCTTGAGGAGTGAACTTGACCGCGTTGGAAAGCAGGTTGAGCAGGATCTGTTTAACCGCCCTGAGATCTGCTCTTACATAAGGCAGGTCCAAGGTCATATTCAGGGTGACAGGGACATGATCTGAAGAGGACTGGCCGACAACCAGTTTGTGGGCGGCACGGGCCGTTTGCGTCAGATCAACAGTCTCGTCATGTAATTCAAAAGCTCCGGCCTCGATCTTGGAAAGATCCAGAATGTCATTGATCAGATCCAGCAAATGGGTTCCTGAAGAATGGATGTCCTGGCAATAGGATTTGTAGTGTTGTGAACCAAGCGGGCCCATCAGTTCACTCTTCATGATCTCGGAGAAACCAAGAATTGCGTTGAGCGGGGTACGCAGTTCATGGCTCATATTGGCAAGGAACTGTGATTTTGCTGTATTGGCCTGATCGGCAATTTCCTTGGCGCGGCGGATTTCCCGTTCCTGGTTTTTCAAAGGCGTGATGTCGGTTGCAAGCACCACGATCTCGCGGGCAGGGGTTTGCCGATGATTGTATTGCAGCCAGGTCCCGTTGCTCAGGTGCAGGATCATTCGTTCCTGCAGGGATTTGTGACTGTTATAGGTTTCCCGGATGAACTCTTCCTCGTGCCCTTCTGTACCGACAAAATCACCCGCGTAAACCAGTTCGCGGATGATGTCTTCGAAGCGCGAACCGAGGGTAATGATCCGGGCCCGTTTGGCCGAAATGTTTCTGTAGTTGCTGTTACAGAGAACCAGTTTGTCGTCCTGGTCATAAAGGGCAAAACCCTCTGACATGGTTTCGATCGCCTGGGTGAGCTGGGCTTCGGAACGTTTGGCCCTGAGTTCACTGGCCTTTACAGCGGCTTCATAGGCGGATTGTTTCTGGAGCAGATCATTATAGGCTGTGACCACGGCACCGAGTTCATCGTTTGACGTCCAGTTAACCGCAGCGCGATTCTTGTGTTGTTTTTCAGTCTGAATTGATTCCAGCAAGAGCTTGAGCGGGACCCCGATATAGGAATTGGCGCCAAGAAAAGTAAGAGCTGAGAGGACCAGGATGGTGACAACCATCACGAGCCCATCAAAGATCAGCCGTTCTCTGATTTCTGCCGAGATCAGCGCGTCATGAAAACTGACCTTGACGGATCCAATGGTTTCCAGACGATCAAACGAATTGTGTTTTATTGCCGTTTCACGGGTTAAGGCGGCCTCTATCGTCGTTGACGTTTCACTGGTCAGTTCAGCCAAAACCAGACCGTCTGTATCGTAAACCTGTGCGGAGTGGAATTCCGGATTTCGGGAAAGAGCCAGCAAAATTGCCTGAATGGAATCAAGGTCATAGTTCCATACGGGGGTCGACAGGGCTGTTCCCTGTATATCAACCATCTTTTCCAGACGGGTTCCCAGTTCGGAATTCAGTTTGTGAATATTCCGGCTTTCGAGAACGGTAAAAAGCAGCAACAGACTGATGCTGATCAAAGGAATGTATATCGACAGCAGCTTGCCGCAGATGGAGTTGCGTATATTTAAAATCACTCCGAGACCCACACCCTCTCGATCAAAGATTTTCTCTATTGCTCCTGCGAGCGGATTTATTCGCCTGGTTCAGACGCTGAAGATAACACTATCCCCTTAAATAAAGGTGAATAGCACCCCGGCAGAAGCCAGAGCAATATAGAGCATAGATTGTAAAGCCGATGTCTATCAACCTTCAGATAGCGTAATCACTGAAATTATCGCTTCCTGCGCGTTTTTGTGCTCTTTTACTCTGGTTGGTTGCTGATACCTGGATAATGGTAATTGGTTGAGGCAGGCAATCGAAAAATAAATGCCGATTTATCAAATTTTGGACGTTGGTTAATCTGGCGTTAAGGGCATGGTTGTTATCACTTTAGTCCTGACCAACGGGAGCTATAGATTATGAATTCTAACACCAGTGTTTTCGAGAAGAGTATTACCAAGATTTTTGAAGAAATTGCCCAGCTTGGTATCGAAATCGAGAAGGTCGGTCAGGTTGCCCAGCAGATTGATGCCATTGCGCGTCAGACAAACTTGCTCGCCCTTAACGCCACAATCGAAGCCGCTCGGGCAGGAGATGCTGGTAAGGGGTTTGCTGTCGTGGCTGGAGAAGTCAAGCAACTTGCCGGGCAAACCAGTCAGGCAACGACTGAAATCGGGGCTATCGTCCAGTCCCTTTCTTCGCATGTTGATCAACTCAAGGTTATCAGTAACGAAGCCAAGACCAATATAGATTCCCAGAATGCAGCTGAACAGGCGGGTTGACGGGGGGAGCCTATAACCTGCTTTCTTTGGCAGATACCGGGGCAAACACTTGTTTTCCAGTTAGGCATTGCATCCGGGCAAAATTCTTGAAACAGTGACGCCCGCCCGTTTGGCGGGCGATGCCACAACTTTCTGGACTGTTCTCAAGAGATGTCGCCACAAAAACCTGGATTGCGTCAATACCTGTTACTGCTTCTATTGGGGGCGATTTGGGGGAGTTCTTTTCTCTTTATCAAAATCTCTCTTGAAAGCATCACCCCGGTTACGCTGACAGCTTTTCGTCTGCTCCTGGCCTTTTTGGTGATGATCACCTTTGTTTTTGCTTTGGGAAAAAAGTTTCCGACAGGATTTCATATCTGGCGAAAATACGCTGTCGTTGCAATCTCGGGTAATATCCTGCCCTTTATTCTGATTTCCTGGGGGGAATTACATATAGAATCCGGTCTTGCGGCTATTTTGATGGCGATAATTCCACTTTCTACATTGGTTGTTGCTCACTTTTGGACGGATGATGAAAAACTGTCCCTGCCGAAGCTTGCTGGAACCTCTATCGGGTTCGCGGGAGTGGTTTTGCTGGTGGGACCGGAAGCCTTGCGCGGGTTGGGCGATTCTGTTCTGGGACAGTTGGCTGTTGCAGTGGCTTCCTTCAGTTATGGTATTACCTCTGTCTATGCCCGCAAGAGTGGTTTGACGAAACAGGATCCGATGGTGAACGGTGCCTCAATTCTTTTGTTGGCTTCTTTGATGGCGATACCGCTGGCCTTTGCGATTGAAACCCCGCTTCAGTTGGAACCGTCTGGGCGCAGTCTTCTCGCGTTACTGGCTCTTGCCGTGCTTTCGACAGCGATTGCCTATACGATTCTTTATTATCTTCTGTCGACTGCCGGGGCGACCTATACTGCCCTGAACAACTATATCGTCCCTGTGGCAGGAATGTTGTGGGGATATCTGTTTTTGTCAGAGCGGTATGATGCCGAAGCCTTTACTGCTTTACTGGTTATCTTTATCGGCATTGTTGTTTCGCAATTTGGCCGAAGACAAAAAAAACAGGAAGCCAGACCATGTCCGGAGGCTGTGTGATGTTCAAAAGTCTTCTTTTTTCTGTTCGCCTGAAAACGGTCTTGTTTGCGGGGGGCGCTCTGCTTTTGGTCAGTGCCTGTGCAAATGAGCCAATCCAGGTGGAGGCTTCAAGGAAAGTTCAGGCTGCCGTTGGTCAAAGCCTTCAGACCTATGGAAAAAATGAATACAGTCCCTGGGGGTTTGGTGTCTGTTATGGCAGTCAGCTTAACACGCCGCAGGAGGTCTTGGAGTTCGCGCAGGAAATCTGCGGGACTGGTCGTCTGGAACCACGTGCAGAAGATTTGCTCTGGAATGGCTGTCCCATGTTTCAGGGGGCCAAGGTTTCTTTTGTCTGTTACCCCAAAGGGCCCAAACGTTCCTCTGTTGGTAGCTGAGGGTTTTTCCACTCTTCAATAACATCGGGATCTGTTTCGCCCGAAAGATGCTGATGACGCAGTTCTGAAAAATGCTCACTGCTCTGGAGGCGTCCCACTGCCCAGACAGCCATAGCCCTGACATAGGGGGAGGGGTCGGACAGCAGGGGAATTATTCTTGGTGTAATTGCAGCGTCACCACAGTTTCCCAAACCGATTAGAACATTGCGGATAAAGCGATCCCGCCCGATCCTTTTGACCGGTGAGCCGGAAAAAATCTGACGAAAGCTGGCGTCATCCAGTTCGGCAAGATCGGCCAGTCGGGGCGCTGTGAGTTCAATCCGGGGATAGACGTTCTCCTCGCTGGTTGGCGCGGCGAATTTATTCCAGGGACAAACCGCGATGCAATCGTCACAGCCGTAAATCCGGTTGCCCATCGGGGCCCTGAATTCCTGGGCAATATGACCGTGATATTCGATGGTGAGATAGGAAATACAGCGTTTGGCATCCAGAACATAGGGGGCCGGGAAAGCATCGGTCGGGCAGGCTGTCAGGCAACGATTGCACGAGCCGCAGTGATCTTCTTCCTTTTGCTCCGGTTTGAGATCGAGATCAGTATAAATCTCGCCAAGGAACAGCCAGGAACCGTGTTCGCGAGAAACCAGGTGGGTGTTTTTTCCCTGCCAGCCGATACCGGACTGGGCGGCGGCGACCTTTTCCAGAACCGGGGCGGTATCAACGAAGACCTTGACCTGACACCCCAGATTTTCGACCATCCAGCGGGCCAGGGCTTTCAGCCTTTTTTTGATGAAGTCGTGATAATCCCTGTTGCGGGCATAGACAGAAATATTGCCCCGTTCGTCGTAGGCGAGATTGGCCAGTGGCGGTTCCGCCGGACCATAGTTGACGCCGAGGACGATGATACTTTTTGCATCTTCCCACATGGCGGTCGGATTTTCGCGCCATTCGAGCCGATTTTCCATCCAGCCCATATCACCGTGATATCCCCGGGCAAGAAAAGTGCGCAGGTTTTCTTTGGTCTGTTCATTGATTTCGGCCGGGGAGAAGCCGACGGCATCAAATTTGAGGGACAGAGCCTGCGCGCGAATGGCGGCAGCCGGATCCGTGATATCAGGCGGAGGAGATTTTTTTTTCATGTTAAACCTCCTCCGGCGAGATAGCATTTGGAATGCGCGTAAAGTGCTCCGGTCATATTACCAATGGTCATATTATCATATGAGATCGAGCGTGAATATTACCCCGACGATCTTAATTCAGGGGTTCGATATCACCACCGGCCTGCAGGCGGTGAAATTCCTCCTGAAAGGCCGCGAAGGTTCCTGTTGCAATGGCCTCGCGCATTCCGGCCATCAATTCCTGATAATAAGCCAGGTTGTGAATGGTCAAGAGTACGGGACCCAGCATTTCCTTGGCGATAAACAGGTGGCGCAGATAGGCCCGGCTGAACTGGCTGCAGGCCATGCAGCTGCACTGGTCGTCGATGGGACGATGGTCATCCTGATGACGCTTGTTGCGCATGTTGATGGCCCCACGACGGGTGAAGCCCTGGGCATTCCGTCCGGATCGGGTTGGCAGAACACAGTCAAACATGTCAATGCCACGGGCGACTGCCCCGACCAGATCTGCGGGCTTGCCAACCCCCATCAGGTAGCGGGGCTTGTCTTCCGGCAAATGCGGGACGGTATGATCGAGAACCTCGAACATAACCTCTTGCCCCTCACCAACGGCGAGGCCTCCAACGGCATAGCCTTCAAAGCCGATATTGATCAGGGCTTCGGCTGATTCCTTGCGCAGGTCTTCATAGGTTGAGCCCTGAACAATCCCGAACAGGCCATAACCGTCGCGGTTGCGGAAGGCTTTGCGGCAACGCTCGGCCCAGCGCATGGAACGGCGCATGGAATCTGCGGCTTCCTTGTGCGTGGCGGGATAGGGGGTGCATTCGTCCAGAACCATGGTGATATTGGAATCGAGCAGGTCCTGGATTTCCATGGAACGTTCCGGCGTCAGATTGTGTTTGCTGCCATCGATGTGCGACTGGAACTTCACACCCTCTTCGGTGATCTTGCGCAGGCCTGACAGGGACATGACCTGGTATCCGCCGGAATCTGTCAGGATTGGGTGTGGCCAGTTCATAAATTTATGCAAACCACCATGTCGGGCAACCAGTTCGGCGGTTGGGCGGAGCATCAGGTGATAGGTGTTGCCCAGCACCACTTCAGCACCGGTTTTCCTGAGCTGGTCCGGGGTGAGTCCCTTGACGGTTCCAGCGGTGCCAACGGTCATAAAGGCGGGGGTCTGGAAAGTGCCATGTGCCGTGGTGACTTCCCCGCGGCGGGCCTTGCCCTCGGTTGCTTTCAGTTCATAACCGAATTTGGGTGCTGCTGTACTCATAGACGATCCTCACGCTGCAACAGACTGCAGTCTCCGTAGGAGTAAAAACGATAACCATGATCCATGGCATATTGATAGGCCGCCTGCATGCGGTCCAGCCCGGCAAAGGCGGATACCAGCATAAAAAGGGTGGAGCGGGGCAGATGAAAATTGGTCAAAAGCAGATCGACAATTTTGAAACGATAACCGGGACTGATAAAGATGTCGGTTTCCCCGTCAAAAGCTTTCATCGTACCATCTTCTTCGGCAGCACTTTCCAGCAGGCGCAAAGCCGTTGTGCCAACGGCAATGATGCGACCGCCTCGAGCGCGCACCGCATTGATTTTTTCTGCTGCTTCCGGGCTGATCTGACCAATCTCGCTGTGCATCTTGTGATCACTGATGTCATCTACCTTCACAGGCAGGAAAGTCCCGGCACCGACATGCAGGGTAAGTGTCAGATGTTCGATACCTTTGACATCAAGTGCGGCCATCAGCCTGTCGGTATAGTGCAGACTGGCTGTCGGGGCGGCGACAGCACCCTTATGCCGGGCAAAGCGGGTCTGGTAGTCTTCTGCATCGTTCTGATCAGAGCCGCCATCTCGCTGGATGTAGGGCGGAAGGGGCATCTTGCCGTATTGTTCGAGATAGGGATAGAGCTCTTCCGGCGACAAGTCAAAAGCCAGCAGAACCTCGCCGCCATCAAGTTTGTTTTCGACGGTTGCGCTAAAACCGTCTGCAAATTTGACGATATCATCTGGCCGGAGTTTCTTGGCAGGCTTGGCAAAGGTCCACCAGCGCGCTCCGCCTGTTACAGCTGGAGGTTCCTGCTTGTGCAGAGTGACCTCTACCCCGGCTTCACCGCGTTTGCCTTTCAGGCGTGCGGGGATCACCTTCGTGTCGTTAAAGACCAGCAGGTCACCAGGTTGAATGAGGTCTGGCAGATCGATCATATGATGGTCTTCGAAAGCGGCGCCAATGGACAGGAGTCGTGCCATGTCGCGCGGATCTGCCGGGCGTTGAGCGATAACCTCACGCGGCAAGTCGAAATCAAAAAGGTCGGTTTTCATCTACTCTTGTCCTGTTACCAGCCCTGCACTTCACCGATACTGGATCAGGGAGGAGCATGCTCATGGCGGATTTCTGGCGATTGGTAGCAGAACTCCGGGCTCGAGGCAAAGGGAGGAAGACTTTTATCTGCTATGCACAGCCGGAATAGGAAAGGTTCTGTCAGGTCAGATTACTCAAAGTGACAGTGCCGAGCTTCATCGGGCTTTTTCTTCAGGTTCCCGAACATTATAGCGCAGGCCATAGCCAACCCGGTCCCGGGTAATGCCTTCAACATAATGGTAGGGGCGGTCTTCAAGCCCGGCAAAGTTTTTGCCACGCATCAAGATCATGACACCTGCTTCGGCCTTCATGCGCCGGGCATTGGTTTTTTCGCGATCATCGCAGATATAAAACCCGGCTTCACCTTTCAGGGTAAGTATGGCTATAACAGCCTCAAAAAATACCAGATCCCGATGTGGAGAAATTCCTGTAGACCCCTTGGCATAGTGCAGCACCGCCCGATCGTTAAAGGCAAAAGGGGTAGGGTAGGGTTGAGGTTGCATGAGCTGGAAAGCCTGGTTGAGCAGTTTCTCAAAACTCTCTTGATAGTCATCCAGTGCAGAGGTGTCGTTAAAGTTCATGCAAATTCTGAAATCCTGTGTCACCTCATTGCCGGGAGAGCCAACAACGGGTGTTCCGTCCCTGAAGGAGAGGCCCTCGGTCGCGGCCAGCATCTTCTGACAACCCGCAGCATCGACCAGCGGGAAAGCAACCGCCCCTTCACGTGGGAGCCGTGCCATCTCTGCGGCCAGAACTGCGGGGGGTGTCAACAGGTGTGAAGCAAAATTTGGCATGGCTGGTGGCTCGTGAATTCAGAAAACTGCTTTTGAATATAAGCAGAGTTTAACACAGGGCAATGTTCTGTTGGCGATGACCTGTTTTGAAAAGCCGTCGTAAGGAGTTGCTTTTGCCGCAAAGGAGGTGATGGGTGATGTCTTCTGCTTCTGTACAGTATCGGCAAAGCCGTCTATAGGTGTTTTTCCAATTCATTTATCCCAAGTTGTTGTTTCTATGAACGGCCCTTTTCTGAGATTATTTTTCTTTCTTGTTCCCGGCCTCAGTGTCTTCAGTTCAAACGCCCTTGTTCCCCTTGTCGGGGGTGTTGCTGTGGTGACAGCTGCAATCCAGTTCTATGAGACCCGGCAGCTACCGCGTTTGAGCAAGCTGCAGCTTGCTTTGCTGGGCAGCTTTTTCGGCTGGGTCATTGTGTCAAGTGTCTGGGCGATTAATCCGGAAAACTCCTTCCAGCTCTCCTTGCGTTTGCTGGCATTGACGCTGGGCGGACTGTTGCTGATAACAGCAGTCGAAGTCCAGTCTGCAGCGGTACAGAAACAATACGCAAAGGCTTTGCTCTGGGGCTGTATCCTGGGAGCAGTATTGTTGTTGGTGGAATCAAATCTCTCTGCCCCGCTCACCAAACTGGCAAAAGGCAAAGCGCTTGACGAGGCGATGAACCTTTCGCGGTTTAATCGCGGTGCAAGTTTTCTGGGCATTGCCTGCTGGGCACTCTTTGCCATCTACAGGGCTCATTTGCCACGGTTACTGCGGGTCATACTCCCCGTACTTCCGGTTGGAGTGCTTTATTTTGCCCCGAGTGAAAGCTCGTTGCTGGCAGTAAGTCTTGGTGGTTTGTGGTATCTGATGTTTTATCTGAAACCACGGCTGGGGTTCCGTCTGCTCCCGGTCCTGATGATCACATCGATCCTGCTTATGCCGTGGATTGTACAGAAAATTGAACCCCTTTATGGCCCTGAATCCTCACAATCCATTCCATTCTCGGCCAAGCACCGCTTCTTTATCTGGGATTTTGTCGGGGCTCAGATTGTTGATAATCCATTGATCGGATATGGTTTTGACAGTGCGCGTGACTATCCCAACAATGGGGTGGAGAATTATGTTCACCATCAGGCTGACGGGACAACACGAGCAATTGGGGGGCGGATTGTTTCGTTACATCCACATAATTTTGCCTTGCAGATCTGGCTTGAACTGGGCGTGATCGGTGTGCTGCTGGTTTGTCTGATTATCTGGCTGCTGTTTGCCCAGCTAAAGAAAAAAGGTCTGGATGAAGATCCGGCGATACAGGCCATGCTGGTGTCACTCTTTATTGTTGCCCTGCTGGGCTATGGGATCTGGCAAAACCGCTGGTTTGTGATGTTCTTTATCTTTGCCACTCTGGTCTCTCTGGTGGAAACAGCAAAACAAGCTGAAAAAAACAAACAGGTTGATAGCTGAAGGTGGTTTTTTAACAGCTATGAACCGATAGGATTAAGACAGGAAAAGTTAAGATGGTGGGCAAAATTACAACTTTCTGGCCGAAGTTCTGGATTGTCTATGCAGGTCTTTGGGGGGCGGGGTCTGTCGCGGTGGGGGCTTATGCGGCACATGGTTTTGAGGGAGACGAGTTGCGGGTGCTGTGGGCTCAAACGGGGAGTTCGTACGGTTTAGTCCATACGTTGGTTTTACTGGTTCTGACAGCGCTCGGAACTGCCGGGTCCGGATGTTCCCGCGCGCGGGTTTTTGCCAGCGGTTGTTTTGCTCTTGGTTTGCTGTTTTTTAGCGGCGGGCTGTTCCTCAAGGCACTTTGTGGTCTGTCGCTCAATGGTCCTTATATTCCTGTTGGTGGCAGCCTTTTTGTTCTGGGCTGGTTGCTTACGGCAGCTTTCGGCTTTACCTACAGGCAAAAGGAGGTTTGAACATGGCGGAACATTTTCTCGATGCAACCGGGCTGAAATGCCCTATTCCGGTGTTGCGTGCCCGCAAATCTATGAAACCCCTTGTTGCGGGGGATGAACTGGTGATTCATGCGACGGACCCAAGTGCTCTGCTGGATTTTAAAAACTTCTGTGAGGCGACAGGCGATGAGCTGCTGTCTTCTGAGGTCAGGGAGGATGATGTGATGGTATTTCGCATCAGGAAAAACTGAACGCACAAATCTCTGCCTGTCAATAAAACGGCTAAATAAAATGGCCCTCACGTGATCACGCGAGGGCCATTTTTGTAGCTACATCACAATGGAGATTGTGATGACTATTCTGCTGCTTCAGCCGTCAGCCCCGGACGTGATTTAAGTTCCTGACTGCGTTTGCGATCCCTTTCCAGAGTACCCTCCATCAAAGACAGCATGGGTGGAATAATCAGCAGGGTGAGCACGGCGGAAAGTGACAGGCCCCCAATCACAACGGATCCCAGTCCCCGGTAAAGCTCTGATCCTGCACCGGGAACCAGCACAAGTGGCAGCATGCCGACAACCGAAGTTAAGGTCGACATAAAGATTGGTCGTATCCGGTTGCGCGTGGCTTCCAGTATGGCTGTTTGTGCAGACATGTTTTCTTCGCGCAGGTGATATAACGTCTGGTGAACCACCAGAATGGCGTTGTTGACAACAATGCCGACCAGAATGACAAATCCGAGAAGTGTCAGCATGTCGAGTGGCTGGAAAACAAAGCTGTTCAGGAAGACAAGGCCCGCGACCCCACCTGCTGCCGCCAGCGGGACGGCCAGCAGAATTAACAGGGGATAGAGGAAACTTTCAAACAAAACAGCCATGACCAGATAGACAATCACAACGGCAAGCAACAGATTGACGATCATTGCATCCCAGGTTTGTGCCAGTTTGTCGGCTGTGCCACTGAGGCTTATTTTGATATCGCCGGGCAGCCCTGCTTCTTCCAGGGGAGTGATGACGTCTCTTTGCAGGGTTTCGAGAGCTTCCTCAAGGGGAATCCCTGCTGTAGGGCGAATTTCAAGAGTGATCGTTCGCAGGCGTTCGCGATGTCGGATCTCGGTTGGTCCTGCGGTCAGGATAATTTCTGCCAGACTGGAAGCCGGAACAATCAGCCCTTCTGATGTAACGACCGGCAAGCTTGCAATACCCTGTGTCTGGGTCACGCTGTCTTTTGGACCTTTCAGGGTAAGGTCAAGCCTTTTGCTGCCGACAGTCACTTCGTCAACGCGCAAGCCATCATTGAACACATCAATTGCAGTGCCCAGTTCATTGACCGTGACGCCGTTGTCGGCAAGGCGAACACGGTCCGGCAAAACCCTTACTTCCGGTGCGCCGAGTTCCAGGCCAGGGCGGGGGCGAAACTGGTTTCCGGCTTCTTTCGGGAAAAAGGTAAATATTCTGCCTGTGGCCTGACCTGCAACTTGCAGAATCTGGTTAAGGTCAGAGCCGGAGATGTCGAGGTCGATTTTCCTTCCGCCACCAATGCCCCGACCAAAGAGCGAGGGTTGGTTGATAAAGCCAAAGGTTCCCGGTTCTTTGAAAACCGGCTCCTGCAGGATGGGAATAAGCTCTGCAACCCGGCTGCCATCAATCGCAGTCGCCCCCAGAAAAGTATTCGACTGGGTCGCGACAAAAAAGAAACGTTCCATTTTAGGCGGTGCGCCAGGATCAGATTCCGGTCCGGTTTCCGTCGCCCAGAGATGGCGGACTGAGTCTTCAACCTCTTTGGCGATGGAGGTCATCGTATCAAGATTATAACCCGGGGGAGGAATAATGACACCGAAGACAAGGTTCCGGTTTCCTTCTGGTAGATATTCCAGTTTGGGTAAAAACTGCCATGTTCCAAAAGCTGCGATGGCGGTGACTGTACTGACAAGGGCGATCGCAACCAGTTTTTTCCTTACTACGCGTGCCTGGGATGCCATGATAAAGGCAACAAAACCGGAGCCAAACTGATCAATCCCGGGGAGCGGGATACGTTTGACTGTATCACTTCCGTCGGTGTCGTGGTCGCGCAGGAATTTTCGGGACAGGGCAGGGATGACGGTGATCGAAACGACGAGAGAGAGGACGACCGACACCGAGATTGCAACGGCGATATCCCGGAAAAGCTGCCCGACTTCCAGTTCCATGACCAGAATAGGGATAAAGACCATTACGGTAGTCAGGGCAGAAACCAGAATTGCGCCCCAAACCTGCTGTGCACCCTGATAGGCGGCAACCGCTGGTGATTTCCCCTGTTCTTTCAAGCGGAAAATGTTTTCCAGGACAACAATCGCAGCATCGACGACCATCCCCACGGCAAAGGCCAGTCCCGCAAGGGAAATCACGTTGATTGATCTTCCAAGGACGGCCATCGCCACGAAAGAACCGACGACAGAGACAGGAATAGCCATCGAGATAATGATTGTCGCCCGGACCGATCGCAGAAAAATCAGAAGAATGACAGCAGCAAGAAGACCACCATACCAGATATTCTGCTGGACCAGGTCTATCGCAGAAGTGATGTAGATGGTTTCATCGTAGACCTGCTGAAGTTTTAAACCGGCCTGGGGAACAGCGCTGCTGTTGAGTTCTTCCAGGGCTTCATAGATACCGTTCATCGTCTCGATGACGTTTGCCCCGGTTTCTCTGGTCGCATTGAAGGCCAGAGCAGCATCACCAAACATTCTGATGTTGGATGTCGGTTCCTTGTAACTAAAACCTACCTGGGCAATATCACCGACAGTTACCCTTGATACGCCCCCGGTGAAAGGATCCTGGGCACTCCGCAGAACCACTTGCCGGATCGCCTCAACCGTATTGAGCTCTCCTTCAGTCCTGACAATATAACGCCGTTTGCCTTCATCCACATCCCCGGCAGAAACAGAGGCACTGGCCTGGCGCAGCGTTGAAACAACCGAGGCAGTGGTCAAACCATAGCGGGCTAGAAGCTGTGGCTGGATTACAACTTCGATCTCCTGCTCGCTGCCGCCATAGATGTTGACACCGCTGACGCCTTGAACGCGCTCTATCCGGTCTTTGATGATATCTTCGACGAAGTCGCCGTAGTGGTAAATCGGTGTCGTGTTCCCTTTTTGGCGGGTCAAAATAAACCAAGCGATCGGGCTGTCTTCCGATCCTGCTGTATCAAGTGTGGGTTCATCGGCCTCATCCGGGTACCCGCTGACACGGTCCAGTCTGTTTGCGGTCAGAAGAAGAGCTTTGCCCATATCTGTCCCGACATTGAATTCCAGAGAAATTCGTCCCCGGCCAAACTCCGCTTCACTGGTCATGGTGTGGAGGTTTTCGAGGCCTTTCAGCTTTTCTTCTTGCTCATTAACAATCTGGCGCTCCACTTCTGCAGGGGCGGCGCCGGGCCAGTTTGTCCGAATGGAAATCACCGGGCGATTGACATCCGGGGTGAGCTGGATGGGGATCATCTGCAGGGCGACGGCACCAAAGAGCACCACCATAATCACGGCAGAAATGATAGCGATTGGTCGTTCGATGGAAACCTTGATCAGGTTCATCAGGAAGCCTCCCCGTTTTTCTCGGTCTGTTCTTCTGTCACAGGGGCCACTTCAGCAGGAACATCGCCATTGATCTGCAAAGACATGCCCGGGAAAAGACGTTCATTGCCCCGGGTGACAACCTGATCCCCTGCAGCCAGACCATAAACAACCTCAATCCGTTCCCCGATCTGCTGGCCAAGCTGGATCGGGCGGGGTTGTGCTCTTCCCTCTACATTCAGGTAAACCATTGGTCCATTGGGGCTCTGGATGACAGCATCCTTGTGTACTGTAACGGCGTCGCGCTCGGGCCCTGCCGGAACCAGAAGGGTAATACTCTGGTTGTCGGCAAGACTGTCTTTATTGGGCAGGTCGGCCGAAAGACGCACGGGCCGAGTCCGTGTCAGAGGATTTTCCCTTGGCAGAATAGCCCTGATCATGGCCTGCAAGGGCGTGCCATCGCTCAGGCTCAGGCTGAATTCCATGCCTTCTTTAAGGGCGATCAATCTTTGTGAGGGAACTTCGACCTCAATTTCAAGACTGTTTCGTGACAACAGGGTAACCACAGGATCGCCCGTCTGAACATAGGAGCCAACTTCGGTTTCTCGACTGAGAACAACCCCGTCATAAGGGGCTTTGATTTCCGTATAACTCAGGTTGATTTCAGCCCGGCGAAGGCGAGCTTTGGCGGTTTCGATATCGGCCCGGGACTGGGAAACTTCAGCTTTGGCAATCGCACTGTTTTGAACGGCATCCTCATAGCGGGATTTATTAAAGGCAGCCGACGAACGCAGTTTCTCCAGCCGTTCAAGTTCCTGGTCTGCCAGTGTCAGGCGGGCCTGAAATGTACCCAGTCGGCTTTGTGAGGCTTTGACTTCACTGGCAGCAAGGTCCCGGTCAGCCCGGAGGGTTGCCGAGTTGAGCAGGGCAATCACCTGGTCTGTTGTGACCTTGTCCCCGATCTCGACCTTGAAGTCTTCAACAGGTCCGGCAATCTTGGCTGCGACATTCCCGGTTTGGCGTGCGACAAGCCTTCCGATCACCGGAACGGTCTGTTTCATCTGTTCCGTACGCACCTCGTCAACACGTACAAGCGCGGCCTGTTGCGCATGAACCGTGAATGCAGGGACCATCAAGCCCAAAGCAGCAACAAGGGTAAAAGGTGCAAAGAGCTGGCGCAAAATGGCCTCCTGAAATCATAGTCAACCGAAGTCTGCTCTTTGGTGAAACTCTTGATAAACGCCAAAGAACGGGGTGAACCCGGTTCCAAAGTGTAAAACGAAAAAGAAATAGCGGCAGTCGTGCTGTTATACGCTGCCGTTTATTTCGTGTAGCATACCAGATGGGATCGCCTGAAGAAAAGTCTGCCTATAATTATAGAAATACCATCTCTTTTCAAGAAAACTAACCCGGTTGATTTTGCTATTGAACGAAAAAAATAAAATTATCCGTCGGCGGGCTGTGAAAATAATGACATTATCTAGCTGACCTGAGGGTTACTAAGGACGGGGCGACTGAAATGCTCGTGGTTAACCTGCTGTCCTTCACGATCTGGTTCGATGTTACGCATCCGGAGGAAACCAAATGACCACTGCGCTTTTCAGCCATTCTGCCAGCCAGTTGCATGACCCGGGGATTCATCACCCGGAATCTCCTCATCGGTTTGAAGCGATTATGCGGGCCTTGTCCGAGCCAGTGTTTGACGAGCTGGATCGCCGAGAATCTCCTGAAATCGGGCGGGAAAAGCTCCACTGGGCGCATACGGAAGAGCATGTAAGCGAGATCATGAGGGCGATCCCTGCGACGGGATACGTGGCGCTTGATGGAGACACGGTGGTCTGTAAACACTCGGGAGAGGCTGCTCTTCGGGCTGCGGGGGGAATTTGTGCAGCAGTTGATGCTGTCATGAATAAAGACGTGGATAACGCCTTTTGTCTCAGCCGTCCGCCGGGACATCATGCCGAGCGACATCGGGCAATGGGATTTTGTCTGTTTTGTAATCCGGCTCTTGGTGCCTATCAGGCGAGATATGAACACGGGGTTGAACGGGTTGCTGTGATTGATTTTGATGTCCATCACGGAAATGGGACCCAGGATATTCTCTGGGATGATCCGAACATGTTTTACGGTTCCAGCCATGAATCCCCTCTTTTTCCCGGAACCGGGAGTGTTGGAGAAACCGGTGTTGCCAACAATATTCTCAATTGCCCCCTGCCTTCCGGCGGAGGGTCCTATGAGTTTCGCAAGGCGATGGATGATTATATCTTTCCGGCGGTACAGAGTTTCAAACCTGGCCTGATTATCGTGTCAGCCGGTTTTGATGCGCACCGGGAAGACCCGCTTGCTTCTATTAATCTGGAAGACGAGGATTTTGGTTGGGTTTCCCGGCGGATTGTCGAACTGGCAGATGAACTTTGCGAACGACGTTTGGTCTCAATCCTTGAAGGCGGTTACAATACGGATGCTCTGGCCCGATCTGTTGCCCTCCATGTGATGGCCTTGATGAATGCAACAGATTAAGCAGCTGCTTTGCAGCTTAGCTGATCGGGGGAGGGGAAATATACTCTCTCCTGCCCGGGCGGGGTCTTGTCTGATGCAAACTGACAACGTAGAGTGCCGCAAGAATTAACAGTTGAGGTTCCCATGACCGACGTTTCGCAGTCCAAAACCAGTCCTGCCGATATCAAGAAGATGAGTTTTGAAGAAGCTCTTGCTGAACTCAAGACGATCGTTGGTCGGCTTGAGCAGGGGGAGGGCAAGCTGGACGAGGCGATCGAGGCCTATGATCGTGGAGCCAAGCTGAAGGCGCATTGCGAGAGCAAATTACGCGAAGCCCAAGAAAAAATCGAGAAGATCACCATGGGACCAGACGGTGAACCCCGGACTGAACCCTTTGAAGTTGCATAACAACGCACTTCTGCCGGAGATCTAACTTTCATGCAGGATATTACCCAGAATATTATACTGGCCCTGAGCAATCGTGCGGACGCAGTTGAGGCACGTCTTGATAAACTTCTGCCCCCTGTTGCGACAGCCGAGGGCGAGGTTGTTGAGGCCATGCGCTATTCTGCTCTTGGAGGCGGGAAACGTTTGCGACCTTTTCTGGTCATGGAAAGCGCGGCTCTGTTCGATGTCGATCCTGAACAGGCGCTGCAGGTCGCAGCGGCGCTCGAGATGGTACACTGTTACAGTCTGGTACATGATGACCTTCCCGCGATGGATGACAGTGATCTGCGCCGGGGAAGGACGACGGTTCATAAAAAATGGAATGATGCCACGGCTATTCTGGCCGGAGATGGTTTGCTGACAGAAGCCTTTGCTGTTCTGGCCTCGGCAAAGAGCCACCCGGATGCAGAAATTCGTCTTGAACTGATTGCTGAGCTTGCAACAGCGGCTGGATCGGCTGGCATGGTTGGCGGCCAGATGATTGACCTTTCTCCAGATAGGTCAAAACTGGATCTGGCGGGAATTACCAGACTTCAGGCGTTGAAAACCGGGGCCCTTATTCGTTATGCCTGCGAAGCCGGGGCCATCCTGGGTCGTGCACAGAAAGAAGAAAGAGCGGCACTGCGTCTCTATGCAGAGGATCTGGGGCTGGCCTTTCAGATTATTGACGATTTGCTGGATCATGAGGCAACACCAGAGGAAACCGGGAAGCCTACGGGTGTTGATTCTGACGCCGGAAAAGCAACTTTTGTCGGGCAGCTTGGTCTGGAAAAGGCCCGCGCCCGTGCTGAGGCACTGGTAGCTTCGGCAAAATCGAGACTTGATATTTTCTCAGGAAAGGCGCAGTTACTGCGCGAGATTGCCACATTTGTACTGGAGCGTAGGTCGTAAGTTTTTTTGCTTTCGGGTGTAAGCCCCGCTCGACCCGATGGGGAAACCCGGCGTATAGTGTGAGATTGGCTGCCAGAGATAAAGAAAATGTACGCCCGTTAGGGAACTGGAAACAGAAGTGATGGAGAGTAGGGTGAGTCAGTACGGTCATAATCGCCAGACCCCTCTGCTGGATACGGTCAAGAACCCGGCAGATTTGCGCACGCTGGAAGAAAACCAGCTGCCGCAGCTGGCTGAAGAACTGCGCATGGACATGATCAATGCTGTGTCACGTACGGGGGGGCATCTGGGCGCAGGTCTGGGGGTCGTCGAATTGACGGTTGCCATTCACCATGTTTTCAATACACCTGATGACAAGCTGATCTGGGATGTGGGACATCAGTGTTACCCGCACAAGATCCTGACCGAACGCCGTGACCGTATTGGTACGCTACGTCAGGGAGGCGGCTTGTCCGGTTTTACCACCCGCAAGGAAAGCATTTACGACCCCTTTGGCGCGGCTCACAGCTCGACCTCTATTTCAGCGGGTCTTGGCTATGCCGTGGCCCGTGATCTTGCCGGCAAAGACAATAATGTGATTTCCGTGATCGGTGACGGATCGATGACGGCGGGTATGGCCTATGAGGCCATGAACAATGCCGGGGCGATGAATTCGCGCCTGATTGTGATTCTGAACGATAACGACATGTCGATTGCCCCGCCTGTGGGGGCATTGAGTGCCTATCTGTCGCGCCTGATTTCGGCCAAGCCCTATCAGTCGATGCGCCATATGGCCAAGGAAATTATCAGCAAACTCCCCCCCCGGTTGGAAACGGCTGCCAAAAGGGCAGAAGAGTACGCCCGTGGATTTTTAACGGGCGGCACCTTGTTCGAAGAACTGGGTTTCTTCTATATCGGTCCGATTGATGGGCACGACTTTTCCCATCTGCTGCCAGTTCTGAAAAACGTGCGTGACTGTGATTATGATGGCCCTGTTCTGATCCATGCGGTGACGCAAAAAGGCAAAGGCTATGAGCCAGCCGAAAAAGCAGCCGACAAGTATCACGGTGTTTCAAAGTTTGATGTGGTTAGTGGCAAGCAGGAAAAATCACAACCCAAGGCGCCACTTTATCAAAACGTTTTTGCCAAGGCACTGATTGCTGAAGCTCGCGAAGACGAGAAAATCGTGGCGATGACGGCTGCCATGCCTTCGGGTACGGGGATCAATCTCTTTGAAGAGGAATTCCCGGATCGAACCTTCGATGTCGGTATTGCAGAACAGCATGGCGTAACCTTTTGTGCCGGAATGGCTTGTGAAGGCTATAAACCTTACGCAGCAATCTATTCGACCTTTTTACAGCGCGCCTATGACCAGGTGATCCACGACGTGGCCATTCAAAGCCTTCCCGTGCGTTTCATTATTGATCGTGCTGGCATGGTCGGCGCAGACGGCGTTACACATCAGGGGAGCTATGATCTGGCTTATCTGGGCTGTATTCCGGATATGGTGCTTATGGCGCCATCGGACGAGCTGGAGCTGATGCATATGGTTGCTACCTCGATCACGATCAATGATGGCCCAAGTGCCATCCGCTTCCCCCGGGGAGAGGCAACAGGCCGCATGGAGCTGCCCGAGCGTGGAACAGTGCTGGAAATCGGGAAAGGCCGGATTGTCCGCGAGGGCAAACATGTCGCTATTCTTGCCTTGGGAACCCGACTGGACGATTGCCTCAAGGCAGCTGAGAAGCTGGCTGCGAGAGGCTACACAACAACCGTTGCAGATGCCCGTTTTGCCAAGCCGCTGGATGTTGATCTGATCCGGGATCTGGCAAATAAACACGATGTCTTGCTCACGGTTGAAGAAGGTTCTATCGGCGGATTTTCTGCACTGGTGGCAAATTATCTGGCGAATGAAGGCTTTTTTGACAAGGGACTGAAGTTCCGCCCTGTCTGTATGCCGGACGCCTTTATTGATCATGAAAGCCCGGCAACACAGCTGGCACAGGCTGGGCTGGACGCCGAAGGGATCTTTAACCGAGCGCTTGCTGCGCTGGGGCAGGAGATCGCCCGACCCTCTTCCTCTATTGCCTGATCCCGGGTGACAGCGGATCTTCGGATTGAGCTGTCATACCCGAAAAAGAACCATATTTACACCCTTTCCGTAATTTTCAGAGCAGGGGTGTATGGTGTCTGCTTTATCTTGTTGCACTATACAACTATGAGATTACCCGTTAGGGTGAACTGATATTCATTTTGACACTATGGCGAACAGCCGTTTTTGGTTGCGTCCATCGGTGATTTTCTTTTTGGGATCCGGTACATGTCGATCAACCTTGCAGAGGACAGAGCCTCCGAGGCTTCTGACCAGTCCTTGCCGTCTGTATGGCGCTGGGGTGAAGAGATAAAGGCTACTTTCCTGTTGGCCTGGCCACTGGTCATTGCCCAGGTTGCCCAGATGGCACTGGTGACAACCGACGTAATCATGATGGGCTGGCTTGGCCCGAAATTTCTGGCTGCCGGAACACTGGCAAGCAGTCTGATGAGCCCTTTTTATCTCTTTGGAATTGGTCTGGTTTCAGCGGTTGCTCCGATGATTGCTCAGGCAATCGGGGCAAGGGATTTCAAATCTGTTCGCCGTACAGTTCGTCAAGGATTTTGGGTCGCGGTTCTACTTGCCGCCATACTGGTGGCGCTGATCTGGAATGCGGAGGCCATTTTCCTTTTCGCGGGCCAGACCGAAGAAAGTTCCGTGATGGCGCAGGTTTATGTGCGCTATGCAATCTGGCATCTTTTTGCCTCTTTCTTGTTTCTGGTCCTGCGCTGCCTGCTCTCGGCACAGGGGAAAACCAAGGTCATTCTTGTCATCACGCTTGCCGGGATTGTGGTCAATGGACTGGGTAACTATGCGCTGATGTTCGGGAACTGGGGCTTCCCGCGCCTTGAATTGATGGGGGCGGGGATCAGCACGACTTTTGTGAATACAGTGATGTTTTTGATTGCCTTGGGCTATATCCTGACCCACCGGCGTTTCAAACGCTACGCAATCCTTGTGCGCCTGTGGAAACCGGACTGGAACAGATTTTTCGAAATCTTCCGGATCGGGCTCCCCGTTGGCTGTATGCTCACAGCTGAAACCGGTCTGTTTGCGGCTGCGACCTTGCTGATGGGGTGGTTGGGCACCAACGAACTGGCAGCCCATGCAGTTGCGCTGCAATGTGCCTCCATTGCCTTTATGATCCCGCTGGGGATCAGTCAGGCAGCGACAATCCGGGTTGGCCTGGCCTACGGAGCTAAAAAGAGCGAAGGTATTCGCAAGGCCGGTTGGGTTTCGATTATTATGGGAACCGGCTTTATGGGAACAACCTGTCTGGCCTTCTGGTTAATCCCTGAAGTGCTGGTCGGGTTTTATCTTGATCCTCTTCTGCCGGAAAACCAGATACCGTTGCAACTGGCTGTATCCTATCTCGCGGTTGCGGCCCTGTTCCAGCTGGTTGATGGGGGGCAGGTGGTTACTTCCGGTGCTCTGCGTGGGCTGAGTGACACCAAAGTACCAATGTTTATGGCTATCTTTGCCTATTGGGGGCTTGGTTTACCCATTTCCTATTTCTGCGGATTTGTTCTCGGATGGGGTGGTCAGGGGATCTGGTTAGGTCTTGCCGCAGGGCTTGCTTTTGTGGCAGTTGTTTTTGTTATACGCTTCGCCTTGCGCGAACGCCTTGGTCTGGTCAATTACAAGAGCATATAACGTGGCAAAAATCGGAAAAATACGCGTGGATCAGCTTTTGGTCGACCGGGGACTGGTGGAAAGCCGGTCCCGTGCGCAGGCCAGAATCATGGCTGGTCAGGTGTATTCCGATACCCGAAGAATTGACAAGCCCGGGCAGACGTTGCCTGAAGATGCGGAGTTGACCCTCAAGGGAGAAGATCATCCCTGGGTCAGTCGCGGGGGTTTGAAGCTGGAAAAAGGCCTTGCCACCTTTGCCATAGATCCAACCGGTAAAGTCTGTATGGATGTGGGGGCTTCTACCGGAGGTTTCACCGATGTTCTCCTGACCGGAGGCGCGGCCAAGGTTTATGCGGTTGATGTGGGGCATGGTCAGTTGGCCTGGAAAATCCGCAAGGACGAGCGGGTTGTGGTGATGGAGCGCACCAATGCCCGTCATCTGGACGCGGAGCAAATACCGGAAGCAATTGATCTTATTGTCTGCGATGCCAGCTTTATCGGTCTGGAAACGGTCTTGCCAGCTGCAATGGCTCTGGCATCACCCGGTGCCTTGATGGTGGCCCTGATCAAACCCCAGTTTGAGGTTGGCAAGGGACGCGTTGGTAAGGGGGGCGTGGTTCGTGAACCAGAGCTCCATCAGGAGGTCTGTGACCGGATCGAAAGCTGGCTGAATGAGGAAACGGACTGGGCCGTTCTCGGGATCACAGAAAGCCCGATCAAGGGACCAGAAGGAAACATCGAATTTCTGATTGGCGCCCGGAAATTTATTTAGGCACGAGACTGCATACGCGTTGTATAAATGTTCCAGAAACACAACAGATAGAGCGGATTACCTGCTTTTGTTTATGACCTGTTAACCTCTCCAGCGCTATCGTGTAATCCGTGATATAAATACACAAAACGGCTGAAGGAAAGAGGCAGGGACGCCAGATCCTGATACTTTCCAGGGAGTGGGCTGATATCCTGCTGTCGAGTTGGTTTTACTTATGGCCTGTACGATGATCACCGGGAATGGAGTTGTGATACCGGACTGCTTTGTTTGTTGCAGAAGGCTTGTGGGAAGAACGGTCACTTGATGAAGCCGGATTGAAATTAACAGATAGGTTTTCGAACTTTAATGGCCTTTAAATCTGTCCGCACCAAGCTGTTGACTATCTGTATTTTATCAGTCCTCGTGACCGGACTGGTCCCTTTCCTGTTCTTTGAAGTCAGGTTTCTGCAACAGGAAGAAGAGCGGATCTCCCAGCGGGCACTTGACCTGGCTAACAAGGTCGCAGTCCCGCTTTCCCGTTCTCTCTGGGATTATGACGAGAGCACAGTTTTACTGGTTCTCGACACGTTGATCCGGGATCCGGATCTTGTCCGGGTCAGGATAGTTCTTCCCGAAGGCGCAGGAGAATTTCATCCGCTGGACGAAAATGATGAGCTGTCCGTCGCAAAGGAAGACATCAGTTTTATCCGGGTGCCTCTGACCTATGTTGCCTTTGAGGATGAAGAAATACTCGGTCATCTGGAGGTGGGTTACACCACGGTTCAGGCTTATGACAAGGTTGCGACGAGGGTACTTCTCGACGGGGTGATCTTCCTGTGCATTTTGCTGACGCTGGGTGGCGGAGCTGCTTTGGCGATCAATCGTATTATTGGTCGTCCGCTTGCCATGTTGTCCCACTCCATTGATGAAATGGCGACCCAGAAAAAACCTGTATTGGTCAAGTGGCGTTCCGAAGATGAGCTGGGGCAGACCGTCGAAGCTTATAACAACATGCTGATCACAATCGAGCAGCATGAAAAGGATCTGGTCAAAGCCAAGGAAATTGCTGAAATTGCCAACCGGGCCAAAACGTCATTCCTGGCGAATATGAGCCATGAACTTCGAACCCCGCTCAACGCGATCATCGGGTTTGCCGAGATTCTGATGAAGGAAGACGATTACAAGGTCGACCAAGCGAGACGTTCCGAATATCTGGGGTATATTTTCGAGGCTGGCTCTAGTCTGATGATGATGGTTTCCGACATACAGCAGATCTCGCGGCTTGAGTCGAGTGAAGCAGGAATGCAGGATGAAGAACTCGATGTTGAGGACGAGATCCGAAGCTGTGTCAGGGCGCTGGAACTCCGGGCTGGAGACGGGGCCGTTGAGCTTGAGTATTCGCTACAGTCNAATATTCCCTACCTTCGCACCAACGCGCAAGGTTTCAAACAGATCGTCGTCAATCTCTTGAGTAATGCTATCCACTTTACCCCGCGTGGCGGGCAGGTTGAAATCTCGACACTTTATGATGCACACCACGGCTTGACGATCCGGGTGGCAGATACGGGGGTTGGAATCGCCAAAGATGACCTGCCTCTCGTGACGGATCCCTTCTGGAAAACATCCGATGGGAATGAAGAACGCAGCGGGCTGGGTCTGAGCATTGTCAAGTCGATTACGGAACGAAACAAAGGACGTTTGTCGATAGAAAGTGAACTGGGAAAGGGGACGACAGTAACGGTCAATTTCCCGGTAGACCGTCTGGTTGAACGTTCAGAATTGCTCTTGGGCAAAGCCAAAACGGCCTAGTGAGAAACCCAAAAAATAACACTTATCTATGAAGCTGAACACAGCCTGCCAATTATAAAAATATGGCAGGCTGTGTTTTGATTGCTGCGGGCCTGGGTTACTGGTGACCCAGAGGGGCAAGGCCGGAATGAAGAACCGAAGCCCTGCGATCCCGGGTTGTTTGTTCAAATTCCTGCAGGAGGGGAGAAGCGACCCGAACAACTTCTTTCACAGAATTTATGACTGCAGGATCACTCAGGATCATTGAGCTGCCCAATAGCCCCTCAAGAAGTTCCTCCAGCGGATCTTTGGGAGTTGGCAGAATAACAAGTTCGTGCTGCGTTCCCGCGTCGATTGCCGCCATTTCACGCGTGGCCTGCAGGGCTTCGCGGAACCCCCCAAGGTCATCCACAAGACCGTTTTTCCTGGCCTGGGCTCCAGACCAGATCTGGCCTTTGGCAACAGTGTGTACTGCTGGCTGGCTCATGCCCCGGCCTTCACTTACCTTGAGAGTGAAGTCTTCGTAGACCCGATCGAGTGAGTCGTGCAAATGTGTCCAGCCTTCGCTGTCAAAAGGTTTGTTGGCACTGTAAAGGTCGGCATTCTCTCCGGCTTTCACGCCATCCCATTTGACGCCAATTTTATCCCACAATCCTGTGAGTACCATTTTCCCGCCGGCAACCCCGATTGACCCTGTGATGGTGACGGGATTGGCAAATATCCGGTCAGCAGGCGCAGAAATAAAATATCCGCCAGAGGCCGCGACTTCTCCCATGGACACAATCACCGGTTTGCCAAGTTCTTTGGCTCGCTTGACTTCCCGCCACATAACATCCGAAGCGACGTAGGAACCGCCGGGGCTGTCAATACGAAGAAGAATGGCCTTGATGGTATCATCGTCGATTGCATCAGAAAGAGCTTCGGCAATGGTGTCTGAACCCATTGACATCCCGCCGCCAAAAAAGGGATCACCCTGGCTGTCACCCAGATGGATTTCGCCCTGACCGTATATCACGGCAATACGAGGCGCATTTTCAGGCACTGTTGGCTGGCTGGCGAAGGTGTAGTCGCTCAGATGCACAAATTCGCGATCTTCCACCTGTGCTTCCGCCAGAAGTTCATCCCAATAGCCAACCCGATCGACCAGGTCATTATCAAGGGCCTGCAGGGCGCTGAAAGGGGCCTGATTCATAAAGGCTATAATCTCGCCCGGTTTTTCACGGCTGATGGAGATCTCGTTTGCAATTTGCTCCAGGATGGAATCAAGGGCTGCTTTTGTATTTTTGCGGACGGGTTCCGGCATGGCCTTATCAGTAAAGGTATTCATCACGCCTTTGAATTCGTGGCGCTGGCTGAATTGTGGCTGAACCCCAATTTCATCCAGCACAGGCCGCAAATAGGGCATCTCCATGCTGAAGCCGGAAATGTCTAGATCTCCCGAGGGCTGGATCCAGATGTTTTCAGCTGCACTGGCAAGATAGTAATGCAAGGTGCCGTGCCCGGCTTCGCCATAAGTTTCGGCAAAAGAAGCAGACCATTTGCCTGATTTTGTAAAGTCGCGCACTGCCCGTCTCAGCTCTTGTGCCTGTGCAAGGCCCAGAGAGCCCTGTCCGGCACGAATAAGCAAGCCCTTGACCCGGTCGTCGCCCTGAGCCCGGTAGAGTGCGTCTATCGCGTCGTGCAGGGGCAGTCCAGGTTGCAGCGAACTGCTGAGGAAAGACGTCTGCCCCGGGCCTTCCCAGATGCCCTCGGAAAGATCAATGGTCAGGATTATTTCTGCAGGCAGGTCCTGCTTTGCTGCCCGTCGGGTAAGGTCGTCAGCATTATTGAGAAATGTCCCGATCAGCAGCCCGAGGAGAAGAACAAGAAGACCAAGTGCGGCAAAGATACCGACAATGCCCTTGAACAGAAAGCGCAGGAATGACATGAGCAGAAATCCGGATGTTAATATGGAAAAACCTTAATAGAGGCAGAGTATGACACCCTTGCTCTATTGCAAGTGCAGGTTGGCAACTTTGTCCAGATATATGGGGAAGCAAGACGAGAATGAAACTCAAAACGTCCGAAGTCTTGTCATTTTGCAGGGCAGGGATGTGGTACAGGGTGGCTGCTTGTGATTGCGGTGTGTAAAAAAGCTGCTAGATTGGCGCAAATTCATCCGCAAACCGGGTGACATAAATTCATAAGAAGGTAGTCAGGAAGATGCGACGCAAAGCGCGCCCGGGTGGCGGTAAACAGCTTGAGCTGGTGATAGACAGTCTTGGCGCACGAGGAGATGGTGTTGCTGAACATGAAGGTCGCCCTGTTTATGTGCCCGGCACCATGCCGGGGGATCGTTTGCGGGTAAAACTGGTCGGCGAAAGGTCTGGCGGCTTTAAGGCAGAGATCCTTGAATTGCTGGAAGCGGGCGACAGTCATGTCGATGCACCTTGCCAGCATTATGGTGTTTGTGGTGGCTGTAACGTTCAGCACGTCGCACCGGAATTTTATCGTCGCTGGAAACGGGATATTGTTGTTCAGGCCCTGACCCGTAAAGGGTTTAGTGGCGGTGAAGTTGCCGAAATGGTCCAGGTCGAGGCAGGCACGCGGCGCCGAGCTGTTTTTTCTGCTCTTGCCCGGGGAAAGAAAGTCTCCCTGGGATTTCACGAGCGGGAAAGCCACCGGGTTGTGGATGTCACCGATTGTAAACTTCTGAACAGCAGTCTGGCCGGGATGATTGCACCTCTGCGCGAGCTTCTGGTGGTTCTGCTGGTGCCAGAACAGGAAAAAGCCGATATCACGGCGATTTCTTCACCCGCAGGTCTGGATATTCTGGTTGTCAGCACAGCAAAACTGACGCTTGAAGGGCGTGAAGCCATCACGGACTTTGCCGGGAAAAATGCAGTTGCACGCTTTGCCTGGAACCGGCCGGGAGAAGAACCAGAACCTGTTGCGATACGGGACAAGCCGATACAGGTTTTTGGCGATATTCCGGTTCTTCCGCCAGAAGGAGCATTCTTACAGCCAAGTACCGAGGGACAGCAGGTTCTGACTGATCTGGTCATGGGGTATCTGCCGGACACTTTTGAAACCGTTGCAGATCTTTTTTCCGGCTGCGGAACCTTTACCTTTCCTTTGTCAAAACGCGCCCAGGTCCATGCGGTGGAAGGTGATGAACGGGCGGTGATGGCCTTGACGACCTCAGCCAGACGCAATGAAACGGCTCACCGGATTACCAGCGATTGTCGCGATCTTGATAAAGATCCGATCACCGAGGAAGAGCTGGAGGGCGGAGACTGTGTGGTAATTGACCCGCCTCGCACCGGTGCAAGGGAGCAGTGTTACGAACTGGCAAAATCGGACATCAAGACCATTGTCTATGTATCCTGTAGCCCGAGTACCTTTGCCCGGGATGCCCGCATTCTGGTAGAGGGCGGCTATAGCCTTCAGGAAGTGACACCGGTTGACCAGTTTATCTGGAGCGAGCATGTCGAGCTGGTGGCTCGCTTTGAAGCAGAATATGACACAGATGATGATTCTGCAGACGATAATTCTGTTGATCTGGATACTGTAGCAGGCTCCTAAAGGGTAGCTCTGGCTTCATGGTCAGGCAAGGGGAGCAACAGATCTTCGATCAACCGCATCCTGGTTTCCTGCTGCTCACGGGTAAGGCAGCTGCGCATCACGGCCTTTTCTTCCTCCGTAACCACGGGGTGAGAAAAGGCATGATCGCGCATCTCCTGACTGGGCCAGATCGCATAGGCTACCCAGCTTCCGTCGCTGCCCAGATGCAGCCGTGACCCCTGGAATCGATAACGGGAACGTAGCTCCAGTGTGACACGATGCCAGATTTCCTTGAACGGCTGGATCAGGGAAGGATTGATTTGCCAGCTGTAAAGTACGGCGAAAATATCAGGATCTTCTTCGGCAAGCGGCAGGAGCAGATCGTCTGTTATCTTCAGTGTCTGTTCGGGAAAACGTTCCTGGATGGCTTCTTGCATCTGCAGGACAGGGTGCCGGGGCAGATCGCCAGCGGCAAAGGCTTTCGATCTCAGCTCCAGGGTTTCCCACAGGGCATAAGCCAGATAACTGCCGTCGTCACATCTGTGCAACCGGGAGCCAAATGCACCTGCATTTTTTCGCAAGGCAAGTGTGGTTTCTCTCCAGGCCGTAATGAAATCGGCCTCTCTGGAGGGTATAAGTTCCCAACGATAGAGAATGGCTTGCATGAGACATTGTAGCGCGGAGGAGGGAAACTGGGAACTGGGGACTTTGCATGACGGTGCTGTCCGCCTATATTTCCCTGCAAGAATGATGTCTTGCCTCCAGCCCTTCAGAGGACCTTATGCCTACTGCACAACCTGAAAAATGTTGTCCTGTTGATCATCCTGAAATTCCTGCTTCCAAGGTGGGGGTTCTCCTGATGAACCTTGGGACACCGGATGGGACGGACTACTGGTCTATGCGCCGATATCTGGGAGAGTTCCTGAGTGACCAGCGCGTGATCGAGGCGCCGAAATGGCTGTGGCAGATTATCCTGCAGGGGATCATTCTGACAACAAGACCAGGCAAAAGTGGCAAGGCTTATGCGGAAATCTGGAACCGGGATAAAGATGAATCTCCTCTCCGGACTATTACTCGTGACCAGGCGGAACAGCTTCAGGTGATGCTGGCGGAAAATCGCCCGAATGTCGTTGTCGACTGGGGCTGGAGATATGGAAATCCGGCGGTAAAGGGACGGATTGAAGCGCTGCAGAAACAGGGCTGCGATCGTATCTTGCTGTTTGCCCTCTATCCGCAATATTCGGCTACCACTACAGCGACCGCCTATGACAAGTGTTTTGATGCCCTGAAGACCATGCGCTGGCAGCCCGCGGTGCGTTGTGTTCCCACTTACCATGACCATCCGGTCTATATTGACGCGCTGGCAAACTCTGTTGAGCAAGGGTTGGCCAAACTCGACTGGAAGCCGGATGTGACGATCGCGTCATTTCATGGACTGCCGATCGAGTACCATGAAAAAGGCGATCCCTATTATTGCCACTGTGCCAAGACCACCAGATTGCTGCGGGAAAAACTCGGCTGGCCGGATGAAAAGCTGAAGCTCTGTTTCCAGTCGCTCTTCGGACCCAAGGAATGGCTTAAGCCCTATACCCAGCCGACAGTGGAGGAAATGGCCAGGAACGGGGTGAAAAATCTGGTGATTCTGACACCGGGCTTTTCGGTTGACTGTGTCGAAACTCTGGAAGAAATCGACATTGGTGTGCGCGAAGCATTTCTTGAGAATGGTGGGGCGAACTTTGCTTTTATTCCCTGCTTGAATGCGGATGAGGGGGGAATGAAGGTTATTCACGACATAACATTGCAAGAGTTACAGGGCTGGATCTGATTCGCTGCTGTTAACCTTCCGGAGGGATTATGAAGGCACTGCTTGTTATCGATTTTCAAAAAGGGATTTCCTTTGATCCGGCGGCGCATGCGTTGGCGGAAACCCGCGATGTATTGCGTAGGGCCCTGGAGAGCGCGCGAAATGAAGGGATTCCTGTTGTTTTTGTCCAGCATGGCGAAGCGGGTACTTCATTTGAACGCAATACTGAGGGATGGAATTTTTTTGATGATGTTGCTCCGCTTGCAGGGGAAGCAGTTGTAGAAAAGGCATCCTGTGATGCTTTTCGCCATACTGAGCTTGATGAGGTCTTGCAATCTCTGGGGGCCGATACCCTGATAATCGGCGGCTATGCGACAGAATTCTGTATCGATACCTCGATCAGGGCAGCGGCGAGCCGGGGTTATAAAACGCTGGTCATGCAAGACGGGCACACGACCCGCGACCGTGAACATCTTTCGGCGATTGAGATCAAAAAACACCACAACTGGATCTGGCCCAATATGACCAACCCGGAGCATGAAATTTCTTTGTTGCCCGCTGTAGAGTGTTTCAAGCTGTGAGCTTGTAAAGAGACGGTTATTTCAACGCCGAGAGGATGTTGGAGTAGTCATCACTCCAGATTTTTGTGTCCGGATCGCTTGCAAGTTCCCTCCAGATGTTGGGTGTCTTTTCGCCTGATCCAGAACTTTCCAGAGGAATGAGCCGATCCAGTTTGCTCCTGTCTTTTGACAGGGCCACCCATGACGAGAGGAAATGGTATGGCTTGTCCTTCGCCTGCTCTGCAGTTGGAACGTAGCGATAGATTCTGCTGTGCAGTCCGGTGATCTGTGCCGTCGTGGCAACTGCGGACTCCAGATCGAAAAAGCGGTTGGAAATGTGGAGCAGAATAATGCCGCCGGAGCCGACCTTGTTTCCGTAAATCTCAAAGGCCTCTTTGGTCAGGAGATGAAGCGGAATGGCATCGGATGAAAAGGCATCGGCGATCAGAAGATCATAGGAACTGTCCGGGATATTTTGAAGAGAAAGACGTCCGTCGCCAATGACAACCCCGGCGCGGGCAGGGCAGTTTTCCAGATAAGTGAAGATACTGGTGTCGCGGGCAAGGCGTTCAACCAGAGGATCAATTTCAAAAAAAGTCCACTGCTGATGTTCCTGGCCATAACAAAGCACCGTGCCTGCTCCGAGACCTATCGCGGCAACCTTTTGCGGTTGCAAGTTCTCTTTTTCATAGGACTCAAACAAACGACCGACACCAGAATTGCGGTGATAATAACTCAAAGGTTCAAGCGAGTTGGTAATTTGGATTCCATGAACAGTGGTTCCGTGTTTGGCAAGGCGGACAAATTCCCCGGAATTGTCATCTGATAATTTTTCCATAACCGAATAGACGCCGAAAAAACTGCGTTCATGAAAGATGCGTTGATCGCCCTGCAGACCCAGCTGTCCACTGTAAAACAGGCAAAAGACGATCCCTAAAGTAAAGCGGATGGGCCGACCGATACCTTCGACCAAAAGAATGATAATCAGGGTGAAAAGACCAAAGGTAATCAGCTCAAGACCAAAGTCGATCCGGGTTTTGACAAGGTTGACCAGGCCGAGGAAAACAAGAACAAGAACAGGAAGCCCAATATCTGCAACCAGCGTTTCGGCTTTTTTCCCAAGTAATTTGTTGAAGATGATCATCTTTGGGCTATCGGATTGAGGCATAAGCAAAGCTGCAACAATCAAAAGCAGGGCATATTCATAGATATCGGAAAAGAGGAGCGGAGCAAGGATGCCGACAAGAATGCCACCAAGGACCCCGCCCAGGGACATGGCGATATAGAAGCGGGTCAGGTATCTGGCATCGGGGCGCCGGGTAACAAGTTGACTGTGGCAGTAAAGGGCAATGATGAAAAAGCAGACAAGGTTTCCGGCCAGAAAAAACAGGATCGTCTGAACAGAAAGCGCGATGATATTGTAGATCGCTGCGGCCAGCAGAAAGTAGGGGGCCAGAAGATTGATGGCTTTGTTGGAAATCCATGGTCTTCGGGCAAAGGCAATTACAAAGGTCAGAAGATAGAGCGCCAGCGGGATTACCCAGAGCAGGGGCATGGCAATCAGGTCTGTGGTGATTTTGTTGGTGACACTCAGGAGCAGGGCAGAGGGGATCAGTCCGAGTAATATCCAGGACAGATAATTTGTCGTTGTTGGTTTGGCCGACGGCAAAAGATCGGTGCTTTCAGGCTCATCTGAAGTGAGTGATACCGGGCGTCGCCTTAGCAACAGTCCACAGATCAGGATAAGGCCAAACAGCAGGGCAAAACCTCCCGACCAGAGAATGCCCTGGGACGAGAGGCCGAACCGGATTTCGATAAACAGGGGGTAAGCGAAGAGGGCAGCCATGCTGCCGATGTTGCTGGCAGCGTAGAGAAAATAGGGGTCTGCGGCAGAGGGATCACCGGAAGACCTGAACCAGTTTTGCAGCAGGGGAGCATTGGCCGAGATAATAAAAAACGGCGCGCCAATCGAGACCATAAACAATCCGAGCAGCCAGACAATTGGCCAGTCTTCCGAGGGAGAGGTGAAATACTGCGAGATTGCAATTGGCAAAGCCGCTGCGGCTATGAGCATAATCGCCAGGTGAATAAGGATCTGACGTTTCAGCGAGAATGTCTCGGAAAGAAAATGGGCGTAGATATAACCCGCGAGCAACAGGGCCTGAAAGAAGACCATTGCCGTGTTCCAGATTGCCGGAGCACCCCCAAGCAGCGGCAGGACAAGCTTGGTAAACTGGGGCTGGATAAGAAACAGCAAAAAGGCGCTGAGACAAAGCGTGAGGACAAAGAGAACTCGAACCAGATGAGCTTGCTGGTTGCTGTGCCGGGACGCAGCCGTGGCGGCAATATTGGTTTTCTGCATGAATAGATCCTGAGTTGCTTACAGGATCATAGAGCCAGCTGTCTTAAGACAGCTTTAAGCTGCTGGCGAGAAAAGAATAGCTATTGCAGTTCAAATGGGTAACAGGCTCAGCGGCACTGTGCCTTGTGGCGCAGCCAGTGATCGGCGAGGGTCAGGGCCATCATGGCCTCTCCCACAGGAACCCCCCGGATGCCGACACAGGGATCGTGACGTCCCTTGGTGAAAATTTCGGTTTCATCACCATCACTGGTGATTGTCTTGCGGGTCTGTAAAATCGAACTGGTTGGCTTGATGGCGAAGCGGACGACCACGTCCTGCCCTGTGGAAATACCACCGAGTATGCCACCAGCGTGGTTGCTGGTGAAGTGGGGTTTGCTGTCTTTCATCCGGATCTCGTCGGCATTTTCCTCACCGCTATAGGCCGCAGTATCAAAGCCGTCGCCGATTTCGACACCCTTGACGGCATTGATCGACATCATGGCCTTGGCCAGATCAGAATCAAGCTTGTCGTAGACCGGATCCCCCAGTCCGACAGGAACATTACTGGCGACCACCTCGATAACAGCCCCAAGGGATGAGCCAGCCTTGCGGGCAGAATCAAGGTAGGTTTCCCATTCTTTTGCCGCGACCGGGTCCGGGCACCAGAAAGGGTTCTTGTTAATTTCGTCCCAGTCCCATCGGCTGCGATCAATCTTGTGCGGGCCCATCTGGACCAGCGCCCCACGGATTTGCACGCCGCCTTCGATCTGGGTATCAAGAACCTTGCGCGCGATTGCGCCAGCGGCAACCCGCATGGCGGTTTCGCGTGCAGAAGATCGTCCGCCACCGCGATAATCCCGGATACCGTATTTTTCCCAATAGGTATAATCGGCATGACCGGGACGGAATTTTTTGGCGATATCCCCATAGTCCTTGGAGCGCTGGTCGGTGTTTTCAATAATCAGACCAATGGGCGTTCCTGTGGTTTTGCCTTCAAAGACCCCGGAGACGATTTTGACAAGGTCAGCTTCCTGTCGCTGGGTGGTGAAGCGGTTCTGCCCGGGTTTCCTAGCGTTGAGATAACCCTGGATATCGGCTTCTGACAGGTCGATCAACGGTGGTGTACCATCAACGACACAGCCGATAGACGGACCATGGCTTTCGCCCCAGGTCGTGAAACGGAAGATCTCGCCAAAGGAATTACCGGCCATGATACTCTCTCGGGGTTCGGGTTTTGTTTTTTATCTCTATTTTGAACTCAGGGGGAGCAGCAGCCCTGCCGCGCTCCCCCTGTTTGTTCGTGCCTTTTCAGGCCTGCCATATGAGCAGAGGTCAATTAGCCCTGCGGGTTAAAGTTTGCCAGCAGTTCGGACAGGTCCTTGGCTTTGTCAACGTTCATCATGCCAACAACATGATAGCCGGAATCGACATGATGAACTTCGCCGGTAACACCACCTGCCAGATCTGAAAGCAGATAGAGGCCTGCGCCGCCAACCTGCTCGATGCTGACGTTGCGTTGCAGCGGAGAGTTGTACTCGTTCCATTTCAGGATGTGGCGGAAGTCACCAATACCTGAAGCGGCAAGTGTTTTGATCGGTCCGGCAGAGATCGCATTGACCCGGATGTTATCCGGACCAAGGTCAGCAGCGAGATAGCGCACAGATGCTTCCAGTGCGGCTTTGGCAACTCCCATTACGTTGTAATGCGGCATAACCTGTTCGGCACCGTAATAGGTGAGGGTGACAAGGCTGCCACCATCCGTCATCAAAGGTGCTGCATGCTGAGCAATAGAGGTAAAGGAATAGCAGGAGATATCCAGGCTCTGCAGGAAGTTCTTGCGGCTGGTGTTGAGATACTTGCCTTTTAGCTCTTCCTTGTCAGCATAGGCAATGGCATGAACGAGGAAGTCGAGTTTGCCCCATTTTTCCTCGATTGCTTGGAAAGTTGCCTTGACGCTGGCGTCGTCGGTCACATCACACTGGAGCAGAATGTCGGAGTTGACTGAAGCAGCCAGAGGCTCAACACGTTTTTTCAGAGCATCGCCTTGATAGGTGAATGCCAGTTCCGCGCCTTGGTCGGCAACCGCTTTGGCGATCCCCCAGGCAATAGAGCGGTCATTGGCAACACCCATTACAAGGCCACGTTTGCCAGCCATTATCGGTTGTGGGTTGGACATAGGGTTCCTCGCTGTGAGATTGTCCTGATAAAAAGGTGCAGCATCCTACAACATTGCCGGGATTGGTCAAAGAAATGGCGACGTCTAGAGTGCATTTTCTGACTTTTTAGCTGGGAAATTTGTTTCGCGCCAGCGATAGTTAACCACAAATGCGAAATTGGTAGGGTTCAGGGGGACGATCTGGTGACAGATTCGACGTTAAAAAGACTGCTGGTCATGTTGAAACAGCTCGCAGACCGAAAAACACTAATCAATACGGGGCGATTTCTTCGTTATGTCCTGCGGCGGTTTGATAAGGACAAGGGGACGCGTGTTGCTGCCTCGCTGAGCTATTCGTCTTTGCTGGCGATCGTTCCGATGATGACTATTGCCCTGGCCCTGATGTCAGCTTTTCCGGGATTCGAGGATTCTCGCAGCACGCTCCAGAATTCCTTGCTGAAAAATATTCTTCCGGCCGCCGAACTGGAAATTGCAGAGCAGCTCAACAGTTTTGTCGCCAATGCCCAGAATATGACGGCGATCGGCGTTCTGGCGCTGGCTGTGACGGCTATCATGCTGCTCTATACAATCTCACATTCTTTCAACTCAATCTGGTGCGTGCAGGAACGGCGCCCTCTTTTCAATTTAATCCTGGTCTACTGGGCATTGCTTACACTTGGCCCCTTGTTGCTGGGGGCTTCACTTACTGTCTCCAGCTATGGTTTTGCTATGGCAGAGCTCGTCGGCGGGGGCAGTTACACCCGGTCATTTGTAAGCCGGATACTACCAATAGTTCTTGGCGGGACAGCTTTTACCCTGCTTTATCTGGTGGTCCCCAACCGACCAGTCCTTTTCAAGCACGCTCTGGCTGGTGGCGTGGCGGCAACAACTCTCTTCGAGCTGCTCAAGCGCGGTTTTGGCCTTTACCTTTCTTATTTTCCCTCTTACCAGGCGATTTACGGAGCGATGGCAACGATCCCGATTTTCCTGATCTGGATGTATCTCTCCTGGGTGGTTGTGCTGTTGGGTGCGGAAATTGCGGCAGCCTTGCCCGAGCGCCGGGCTGTTCTCCGCCGGGGGATCAGGCGGGAGGGGATCGGCGATTATCTTTCCCTGATGATTGCCCTGCTTCGTAAGCTTGAGAAGGCCGGGCATCACGGAACGTCCCTGAAAGAGACTGTCATGATGAAGGGCTTGCCAGCTGATCTGCGGGCAACAGGTGAAGTTCTTTATGATCTGAAACGGTTGCGCATTGCCAACCGGACCGGACGAGGGCGATGGATTCTCTGCCGGGATCTCTCGGCTGTTACGCTGGAGGATCTGTTAAAAGAACTGGATCTGGATTATCTGCCCCGGCGCAACTGGCCCGAAGGCATCGCGGATGTCCTCAGGGCACTGGAAGAGAACCCGGTTGAAGTTCGAAAAAAATCGCTGAAAGAAATTCTTCGCCAGTCGGAATAGGTTTGCGGAGTAGGCTTGTTACAAAACGCGCTACTACAGACTACAGACTGGCAAACAAGACAGGAGCTACCCCCTGCTGCGGATAATCTCTTCCAGTTCCTGTCGTGAGTCTGCGGGCAGAGCCTGAATCGCCGTGGCGAGATGTCCTAGCAGGGTCCGCAGGTTATAGACCTGATCCATACTGCGCAAAATGATCGGCATGGCTTCGTAGTTGACACCAATGTCGTTGATCATTTCGTTGAGCAGCCTGACGCGGGATTCATCGTCATCGGTAAAGAGGATCGTTCCATCCTCCTGGGTCGGCAGAACCCAGTTGTGTTCGATCCATTCCGAAAGCTCGGAGCCGCTGATATTCAGATCATCAACAATTTCGTCAAAACTCTTCATGACTGTCGCCGTCTCCGGATTAAATTCTGTGATAGATATTCTGGGATAGACATTATGTGCCCTACCTAGGCGCTCTGAAGGACGGACGCAAGAGGTGATCAACCTTAGCAGTTCAAAAAGAGCAGCTCTGGTCTAATCAAAAAGACCGGTGTGTTTGCGTGGGTCGTAGTTTTTGGTCTTGGCCCAGTTCCTTAAGAACTCCCGCAATTCCTTGTCGGTTTCTTCCGGCAGGTAAACCTGCAGGCGGATCAGCTGGTCGCCCCGGTTAACCCCCTTGATGTCATCTATGCCTTTGCCTTTGAGACGCAAGGTGGTGCCGGTATTGGAGTCCGGCGGAATTCTTACCTTCACACGACCAGTGACTGTCGGCACTGTCAGCGTGGTTCCCTCCAGCGCTTCTGCCAGTGATATTGGTAAGTCGAGATAGACGTCGCGTCCTTTTCGAGAAAAAAGGGGATGGCTTTCAATTTTGACTTCTATCAGGGCATCCCCATTGGGACCGCCGCCCATGCCGGGAAGACCTTTGGTTTTAAGGCGTAGAACCTGCTTGTCTTCGGTGCCAGGCGGGATGGTGATGTTCAGGGATTTGCCGTCTGCCAGATCAATCCGCTTGACGGCTCCTGCCGCTGCTTCAACGAAGTTCACAGAGCAGGAGTACTTGACGTCACTGCCCTTGCGTTGAGGGGGAGCTGTTCTTGTCTGTCGTTTCCTTGCGCCAAAGAGATCGGAAAAAATATCCCCGATGTCCATTTCGCTACCAAAGTCAAAACCACCACCAGCCCCGCCAGCTGCAGCACCACGCGGTTGTCCCCGTTGTGTATATCCGCCGTGGAAGGGATTGCTGGCCTGTCCGGAAGCATCAATCTGCCCCCGGTCATATTGCTGCTTTTTCTTGGCATCACCGAGAATGTTATAAGCTTGCGAGATTTCCTTGAACTTCTGTTCAATGGCCTTGTCATCCGGATTGAGGTCCGGATGATATTGTTTCGCCAATTTGCGATAGCCAGCCTTGATTTCCGCATCCGAAGCGGTTTTGCTGACCCCGAGAGTTTTGTAGAGATCTTGCATTATGGGTGATGAAACTCAGTCATATGTTACAGAAAGTCACCGACAGTGCTGTCTTTTAATTGCCGGGACAGCTGCCTGTGGCAGACACAAAATAATATAATAGATTAAACATAACTTTAAAGAGACAAGCCCGGTTCTACAAGGAATGTAATAGCTTTGCAGTGGCTTTGTTATCTTGCCAGTTTGTCACGGAAACGAAAAACAGCTGTCATAGAGCGAAAAGCGAAGACGCAAAAGCCCTGATGAAAATCATCAGGGCTTAATCGGGTAACGGGGTGATTAACAGGAGTGATTACTGAATTTCCCAGGAGCCGTCGGGTTGGCGACAGGCTGTCCCATAGGCTTCTTCAGTTTTTCCACCAACAACAACAGTTTGTTGGTATTCGCGGCAATAGGCACCCGAGGAGGATTTTCCGTCACGTACCGGGGTGACTGTGCCGGAATGTCCTGTGTCAGGGTTGTTCCAGGCGATGGTCTGACCAACCGGAGCTGTCTGGGCCCGGGTATAGGCTGCATCTGCCTTTTTCTTGTCTTCATCATCCATGTAGCGACCAACCTCGCTGCCAAGAAGTCCGCCGAGAACAGCGCCTGTTGCCGCTGCAACAATCCGTCCGTTACCTTTGCCGAACTGGGCACCAAGAAGTCCACCAGCAACTGCGCCGCCAAGTCCGCCAACAGTTTGTTTTACGCCGCGATCAGCACAGGCTGTGGTCATAAGAGCGATCATCAGAACAGCTATACTCGTTTTGAGTTTCATCTTCTTGTTCTCTTGCAGTTGTTTTGCCGGGTCGGGGAAAAGTATAACACATGCCTTGTACCCAATCCGAACCATCCTAAATCAACACTATCGATAGAGAGAAATTGAGGCCGTTTTATGGCTTAAACCATGATCCTGTGACATTTATGTGTCCGGATGCGCGTTTTTTCAAAAGATTGATTTCCTGTCTGGTTTTGCAAAACTGTCGCAGTCAGAACGGTTGTTCGTTTTCCCGCAATCTGTTACGCCTTCAGGTAGCGTTATGTTCTTGTTTAGCCCCTCTGATGTCTCTGTATATTTATAGCAAATAAAATGAGGCCGGAAATACCGGGAAATACCATGATCCGCGACACGACACCGTCAGATCCCTATCACGTTTTTGCTGCCTGGTTGAAAGAGGCAGAAGAAAAAGAGCTCAATGACCACAATGCCATGTGCCTGGCGTCTGTAGATGCTGACGGCATGCCTTCAGCCCGTATGGTCTTGCTCAAGGATTGGGATCACGAGGGATTTATTTTCTATACAAACTTTGAAAGCCGGAAAGGTGAACAGCTGCTGGCCCATCCCAAGGCAGCTTTGATGTTCCACTGGAAATCAGTGCGTCGGTCGGTGCGGATAGAAGGGATGGTCGAGCAGGTCACTGCGGAAGAGGCAGATGAATATTTTGCCAGTCGCCCGAAACAGAGCCAGATCGGTGCCTGGGCCAGCGATCAGTCCCGTCCTTTGAAGGGAAGATTCGAACTGGAGAAAAAAGTCGCAAAATTCGCAGCCAAATACGGATTGGGAACCGTGCCGCGGCCGCCACACTGGTCCGGTTTTCGTGTTCGGCCGCAGCGGATTGAATTTTGGCAGGACGGTCCTTTCCGGCTGCACGACCGTCTGGTTTACCACAGTGTTTCCGGTGGATCTGAGAAACGCTGGACAACGGAACGTCTCTATCCCTGAGGTACGGTTTTAACCGTCTTGTGAGAAAATCTCGACGAACAGTTTGGCCATCAGACGGGATAACTGGATGAGCGAAAATACTTTGAATCACAGAGAGCAGACTGCACTGCTTATGAAGCGGGCGGCTTATGCGGCTGTTTTGACTGCTCTGGTTCTGATTGGAGCAAAGTTATCTGCCTGGGCTTACACTGGTTCGGTTTCAATTTTGACGACTCTGGTCGATTCTCTGCTGGATGCAGGAGCTTCTCTGCTCAATTTACTGGCGATCCATCATGCGCTCACTCCAGCTGATAAGGAACATCGTTTCGGCCATGGCAAGGCCGAGGGACTGGCCGCTCTGGCCCAATCTGCCTTTATCACAGGATCAGCCGTCTTTCTTATGCTGCAGGCGGGGGAGCGTCTTGCGTCTCCTCAGCCGATCAGCAACAGCAACCTTGGAATTGCTGTGATGGTTTTTTCTATCCTCGCAACATTTATTCTTACGCGTTATCAGCACAGGGTTGTGAAACAGACGGGGTCTGTCGCGATTCAGGCCGATGCTCTCCATTATGTTGGTGATATGGTTGTTAATGCCTCGGTTATTCTGGCCCTGCTACTGGGAAAATATCTTGATCTGCCCTGGATTGATCCGCTTTTTGCTCTGCTGATCTCCTGCTATATCCTCAGCTATGCTTGGAGTATCTTCAAAAAGGCGCTGGATATGCTGATGGACCGGGAGCTCCCCGATGACGAGCGCCGGAAGATCAAAGAACTGGTTCTGGCGCATACCGAAGTTCTCGGGCTGCACGACTTGCGAACCAGGATTTCCGGGCCTGATCTTTTTATCCAGTTTCATATGGAACTGGATGGGCATATTGCCCTGGCGCAATCCTATGCCATTGCCGAGGAAGTTGATCGGGAGATCTGTGTGATTTACCCCCATGCAGAGATTATAGTGTTGCAGGAACCTTATGGAATTGAAGTGAGCAAGATCGTGCGTGCTCAACGGGACGAGGAGAAAAAGAATGCAAGGTGAAAGGTCCGGTAATCACGAGGTTGATCCTGAACAGCGCAAGACACTGGTCCTGACCGGTGCCAGCCGAGGGATCGGTCATTCGACTGTCCAGTATTTCAGTCAGCGAAACTGGCGGGTGATTACCTGTTCGCGCGAGAATATCCCGGATCACTGTCGCCGTGATCCAAACTGGACCGAACATATCGTCACGGATCTGAACAACACGGAAAGTACACAAAAATTCATTGATAGGGCCAATGAAATTCTGGGTGATGCCCCGTTGCATGCGCTGGTCAACAATGCGGCGGTATCACCCAAGACAACCTACAAGGAACGTCTGGGCTGTCTGAACGGGGATGTGGAAACCTGGCGCGAGGTCTTTGAACTCAATTTTTTTGCTCCGCTTATGTTGTGTCGTGGTTTTGCTCCTGCCTTGGGGCGAGGAGAAGGGGCTGTCGTTAACATTACCTCTATTGCTGGGCACGGGGTTCATCCCTTTGCCGGTTCTGCCTATTCCACCTCGAAATCTGCTCTTTCGGCACTGACGCGCGAGCTGGCTGTGGAGTTTGCCCGTTTTGGGGTGCGGGTGAATGCTGTCGCACCCGGGGAAATCGAAACAGACATGATCGGCGAGGAATATGAAGCTCTGATTCCACGGATACCCATGAACCGGATGGGGCAACCTGCCGAGGTCGCATCAGCGGTTTACCAGCTCTGTACACCCAATTTTGGCTATGTGACCGGAACCGAGATTTTTGTGACGGGCGGACAACATCTGTTTTAGGCTGATACTGTGATACAGGGAATAACTTTGATGGTTCGCGGATGGAAGCGGTTATTCCTGAGTATCCTGAGTGCTGTTGTTGTCAATCTGGTTGTTGCGTTTTCTGTTCAGGCCGAGACAGTCGGTGTTGCTGTGGCCTCCAATTTCAAAACCACGGCAGAGGCGCTCTCGCGCTCCTTTTCTGCAAAAAGCGGCCATGACGTTGTGTTGAGTTCCGGCTCGACAGGTAAACTTTACACCCAGATTAAAAACGGAGCTCCTTTCGAAGTTTTTCTGGCCGCTGATTCCCTGCGTGCGGCGCTGAGTGAAAAGAACGGGCTGGCTGTCACCGGGAGCCGTTTTACCTACGCAAGGGGACGCATTGCTCTCTGGAGCCGGATGCCTGATCTGGCCGGACTCGGCCCGGATTATCTCAAGGGAAATACAGTAACCCGTCTGGCCATTGCCAACCCCAAGACGGCACCTTATGGCCAGGCCGCGATAGAGATGTTGAAAAAGCTGAAACTCTATGAGGTGGTGAAGCACAAGATTGTTCAGGGGGAAAATATCGCCCAGACCTACCAGTTTGCCTACAGCAGAAATGCAGAAGTCGGAGTTGTTGCTTTATCTCAGCTTGTTCACCCGGAGAAAGAGGGCTCCGATCAGGATGGCAAGCTTGACGAATTTACTTGGGTGGTTCCTGAGCATTTACATCAGCCGATTGACCAGCAGGCAGTTCTCCTGGTTAAGGGGCAAGACAATCCTGCTGCGACAGCTTTTATAGGTTATTTAAAAAGTGACGAAGCGGCTGCAATCATTCAGAGTTTCGGCTACGCTACAGTCAAACCATAATTAATGGCATTCAGTTTATTGAATTTGTTTCGGGAGTTCTGAGGGGATGTTGGATCCGATCTGGATCACGGTCAAACTGGCCTTCATTACCACTATGGTTCTCCTGGTGCTGGGGACACCTGTGGCCTGGTGGCTGGCACGTTCCAGATCCTGGTGGAAAGAAGCGGTGGCTGCTGTCGTTGCGCTCCCCATCGTTTTGCCTCCGACAGTTCTTGGTTTTTATCTGTTGATTGCCCTTGGACCTGATAGTCCTTTGGGGCAGTTGGCGACACAGCTTTTTGGTCGTGCTTTGCCCTTTACCTTTGCCGGACTGGTGGTTGGCTCGGTAATCTATTCCATGCCCTTTGTTATCCAGCCGATCCGCAATGCCTTCGAGGCAATTGGCGAACGGCCGTTGGAAGTAGCTGCGACACTGCGGGCCAGTCCGCTGGATACATTTTTTGCTGTCGCTATTCCACTGGCACGCCCGGGGTTTCTTACCGGTGCAGTTCTCGGCTTTGCTCATACCGTTGGTGAGTTTGGTGTGATCTTGATGATCGGCGGCAATATTCCGGGGGAAACGCGGGTTCTGTCTGTTGCAATCTATGATCATGTCGAGGCCCTTGAATGGGGGCAGGCCCATGTGCTCTCAGTCGGGCTTCTGATTTTTTCTTTCCTTGTTATTCTCAGCATGATCCTGCTGGAAAAGAAAATGGGGCGACGCTTGAGATGAGCCAGATTATTGCCCGCTTCTCGGGTCCACTGGATGATTTTGATCTGGACAGTGAATTCACCATTCCAGCGAAAGGTGTTACTGCTCTTTTTGGGCAGTCGGGATGTGGCAAGACCTCTGTATTACGTTGTCTGGCGGGACTAAACCGCCAGCCCGGTGGTTTCCTCTCGGTCAAGGGGCAGGTCTGGCAGGATGAAACAAGTTTTCTTCCTACGCATCAACGTCCTGTGGGCGTGGTGTTTCAGGAGGCAAGCCTTTTTCCCCACCTCTCAGTTAAAGACAATCTAGTTTTTGGGCAGAAACGTGCGGGGGAACGAGGTGAACTGTTGCGGCTTGACGATATCGTCGCTTTACTGGGGGTGGGCGATCTTCTTGGGCGTTCGCCCTTAACCCTCTCAGGGGGAGAGCGTCAGCGGGTCGCGATCGGCCGGGCGCTGCTTTGTGGGCCTGAACTGATGCTCATGGATGAACCCCTGGCTGCATTGGACCGGTTCAGTAAAGACGAGATTATTCCTTATCTGGAAACACTTTTCAGGAAGCTGGATATTCCGATGATCTTTGTTTCGCATGATACCGACGAGGTGGAGCGTCTGGCGGACTGGATGGTGTTGATGGAGAAGGGAAGGGTGCTTTCTTCCGGGCCTCTGGGGGATGTTCTGTCCGATCCTGAACTCTTTATTGCCCGGGGAGCCAAGACGGCCTCTGTTGTCGAAGGGCGAGTAACCGGGTTCGATCCGGAAGATCTTCTCAGCGAGATGAGCGTAACCGGAGGCAAAATTCTGGTGCCGGGAAAATTGGGCGAGATCGGCACGCTGCAACGGATCAGAATTTCGGCCAATGATGTCAGTCTGGCGCGTGAAAAACCGTCACGTACGACGATATTAAACGTCTTGCCGGTCAGAATTTTGACAATTCATTCCCTTGATGAAGCACGGGTCAATGTCCTGCTTTCTGCAGGGCACGGGGGCTCAGCAGCGGATAATGGGGAACCGCGGGTCAGGTTTATTGCCCGTATTACCCGTCGCTCGCTTCGGAATTTTGCCTTCGAAGTCGGACAGGATATCTATGCCCAGGTCAAATCTGTCTCAATGCTCAACCGCCAAGGGCGAAGAGCCGATAGTTGAGGCCAAAGTTTTTACTGGAAAAAGACTAAAGATCGCGTGATTGGTTAGTAGGTGAAAATCGCCTGAGGGTTATTCGATGCTTGCGGCCATGGCTTCGTAACTAGCAAGCTGCTCCCGGGTATGTGTGATATCCTGATCCAGCCAGCCACTGAACTCGCCTTTGGCCGGGGTATAGCCCTGTTTCAGTTCAAGTAATCTGTTGAGCTGGCGTTCGTGGATATCAACCAGCAGGTTGATCTGCATATTCCGGGTTTTCTCGTCAGCAAGATGCAGAAGCCGCATTTTAATGGCAATGATCAGCTTGCTCATATCTGTGACTGGCGCGCGAAGATTGGAAGCCATCAGCTCGTTAAATTCTTCCCTGCCTGTCTCGGTCAGACAAAGTTCTGTTTCATTATCAGGGCTTTTCTTGACGAGCCCTTCAACCTTCAGAACTTCCAGAGGGGTACCTATCAGGTCGAGGGATGGACCGACAACAAGGCTGGTAAAGCCGCGAACGGTCTGGGCCAATTCGCCATAACTCATGGATTTTTCCAGCAAAAGTCCCAGCGCAAGAAGGCGCGTGGCTTCGGCAGGGACCAGAGTATTGTCGCGGTACATCGGTTCGCTCCTGAAAAGAAGACTCTAGGGCAGATGAATAATCATCTGCAGGGAACCTATCGTGCCGCGTTCCTCTTGTCCAGTCAAATGAGAATGATTCGCAAATTAAGAGGGCTATGCCGCAATTTGAAGTTTTAGTTCCTGCCAGATCTCTTTAAGTGCCTGGGCAAGATAGGAGATATCTTCATCACTGTGAACCGGGGACGGCGTCAGCCTCAAGCGCTCGGTTCCCTTGGGAACTGTCGGGTAGTTGATCGGCTGGACATAAATTCCGTAGCGGGTCATCAAGGTGTCGGTAATCTGGCGGCAGAGAACCGGATCGCCAACCATGACAGGAACGATATGGGTCTCTGAATGCTGAACCGGAAGGCCAGCTTCCTTGAGCAGGCGGCGTGTTTCATTCGCACGATCCTGATGGCGGGAACGTTCAAAGCTGCTCTGCTTGAGGTGCTGGATACTGGCCAGAGCTCCTGCGGCAACAGCGGGCGGCAAGGAGGTTGTGAAGATAAAGCCTGAGGCATAGCTCCGGATAAAGTCGATCAGGCTTGCTGTTGCTGTGATGTAGCCTCCGACAACACCAACGGCCTTGCCGAGGGTGCCTTCGATAATGTCCAGCCGGTGACAGAGATTATCCCGATCGGCAATGCCTCCTCCACGGGGACCATAGAGGCCGACAGCGTGTACTTCATCCAGATAGGTGATCGCGTTATATTTGTCTGCCAGATCGCAGAAAGCCTCGATCGGTGCCACGTCCCCATCCATCGAATAGACGGATTCAAACGCGATGATTTTGGGGCGAGCCGGGTCAATTTCCTTCAGGCAGGCTTCAAGATCAGCCACATCGTTGTGCTTGAAGATAATCTTTTCGGCCTTGCTGTGCCGGATGCCTTCGATCATGGAGGCATGGTTCATGGAATCTGACAGAACCACACAGTTGGGTAGTTTTCCAGCCAGTGTACTCAGTGCAGCCCAGTTGGATACATAGCCGGAGGTGAAAAGCAGAGCGGCTTCCTTGTGATGCCAGTCTGCCAGTTCCTGTTCCAGAAGCACATGATAGTGATTGTTGCCGGAGATATTGCGGGTGCCGCCTGCGCCAGCACCACACTTGTCGAGTGCTTCATGCATGGCAGCGATAACCTTCGGATTTTGCCCCATACCCAGATAATCGTTGGAACACCAGACAGTGACCGGACGATTGCCCTTGTCGCTGTAATGGGTTGCACTGGGAAACTGGCCGGCCTTACGTTCAAGGTCAGCAAATACCCGATAGCGTCCTTCTTCCTTGAGGTCAGCTACCGCGGTGCTGAAAAACTTTTCGTAATCCATCTGCTCTTCTCGCCTAACGTGGGCCGTTTAAATCCGGCTTGTTGTTGCTTGTTGCAAGGCTTCCCCAAAACAAGCTTATCAGTTGCTGAATTAATGAATAGTGTACCCCAAATCAACAACAATTGGCAGTCTATTGCGTCATCATACTATCACCAACGCGACTGAACGACGCATTAAGATAACAAGGTCTGCACAAAAGGATGTTACCTCTTTGCACTGCTCCTGCATTGATCGATGTCAAGAGTCCGTGAATTTTATGAAACCGGGATACCCGCGGGGATAAATGATAGAAGGTGGTGATGTGTCACCTTCTATCGCATAAACTAGGCGGGCAGCAGCCCTTCTTGTCTTGTCCAGTCCAATGTTCTTTCCAGCGCTTTTGCAAAGCGTTCGATCATTTGATCTATCTGATCATCAGTGATGATCAGAGGAGGACAGAAAGCAATGGTGTCGCCCATGTTGCGGATAATCAGTCCTTCCTCAACGGCCCGCTCATTTAAATAGGTGCCGACCTTGCCTGCAGGCGAAAAGCTTTCCCTGGTTTGTTTGTTCTGAACAAGTTCAACACCGGCAATAAGCCCGACACCCCGGACTTCCCCCACCAGAGGATGGTCTTTGAAGACAGAAAGTTTGTTTTGAAGATGTGCTCCGGTTTCTGCCGCTTGGGCAAAGAGGTTACGTTCTTCGTAGATCTTCAGGGTTTCAAGCGCGACCGCAGCGCAGACAGGATGCCCGGAATAAGTAAAGCCGTGACCGAGTACGCCGATTTTGTCAGAATTGTCGGCAATGACCTGATAGAACTTGTCATTCATCATCACGGCTGAGATCGGAAGATAGGAAGAGCTGAGTGCTTTGGCCATGGACATGATGTCGGGTTTTATGCCGAAGGTCTGGCTGCCAAAGGCATTGCCTGTACGGCCAAACCCGCAGATTACTTCATCCGCAATCAACAGGATATCGTGTTTCTTGAGCACGGCCTGGATCTTTTCCCAGTAGGTTGCTGGCGGAACGATTACGCCGCCGGCTCCCATTACAGGTTCCCCGATAAAAGCCGCGATGGTGTCAGGACCTTCGGCCAGGATCATTGCTTCAAGTTCCTGGGCCATACGGCTGGCAAAAGCTTCTTCACTTTCTCCTTCTTTCCCAAAGCGCCAGTAGTGGGGGCAGGAAGTATGGAGAATGTTTTTGATCGGTAAATCAAAGTCGGTCTGGTTGATGGGCAGACCTGTCATGCTTGCTGTTGCAACTGTGACGCCGTGATACCCCTTTATCCGGCTGATGATTTTCTTCTTCTCGGGACGGCCCAGAGCATTGTTGTAGTACCAGATCAGTTTGACGATCGTGTCGTTGGCTTCCGAACCAGAATTGGCAAAGATCACTTTGGACATGGGCACGGGAGCCATGGCGATCAGTTTCTCTGAAAGCTCGACGGGAGGGATCGGTGTCTTGTGGGTGAAGCCGTGGTAAAACGGCAGGGCGCGCATTTGTTTGGCAGCAGCCTCAGCCAGACGTTCCTCGCTGAAACCCAGAGAGGTGGACCAAAGTCCTGCCATGCCTTCGATGTAGGATTTTCCCTGATCATCGAAGACTTCAATGCCCTTGCCGTGGGTCATCACAAGCGGACCTTTTTTCTCGTGGGCCCTGGCATTTGTATAGGGGTGCAGGCAATAGGCGATGTCGCGACGGGCAATCGAATTAGGCTTGGGGCTCATGAAATTTTCCTGTTTGGTCACAAAATGCGTTTATTGGTGAGGTTGGATCATAGGGTGAAATGACCTGCAGACCCTGAGAACCAGGCAATTACACCCGAGTGTCAGGCTTTCTTCAAGGAGAGAAAAGGGGCAAGCAATTTTGTACTTTGCTCACCGTATTTTCAATGAAGGGAGGGAGGTTCCGATCTCTTATTAATATGGCAATGATTTCCCTTTAGGATCGGGGGGCTGTCATTGGATGACGTTTGATAAATTGTTTCAAGGATTGTGACGGAATGAGTTCCAGGGAAGATGAATCTTATCAGCTGTTGCAACAAGATTTTGTCGACCAGTGCCACAGTGTTGTTGAAGATCTTGAAGATCGCCTCAATCAGGTCTACGCCGGACAGATGAGCGAGACTGAAGCGATTCAACTCATCCGCAGAGAAGCGCATAATCTCAAAGGCCAGGGGACAGTGTTCGGGTTTTCCGTGATTGCCATGATTGCACACAGGCTGGAAGACTATCTGGCGAAAACCAACAGTTTGGGTGGAGAAAATATCGATGCTGTAAATGTGTATCTGGATCACATCGGTAAGCTGGCTAATGTTAATCGGATACTGGATCAGGCTGACGCGGCACAGCTGCTGCGTTCTCTTCCCCAGGCCTTCGACTCGTCACAGGGACAGCCCGACCCGGAAACCGGTACGGTCGAAGAAGTTGAGGTGATGGTCTCTATTTCCAGTCGGTTGCATCTTCATCGGCTGGCTCAGGAACTGAATCGACCGGGATGGCGGATGATTTCTTTTGGCAATACACTGGAATTGCTTGAAAATGCCCTGGCCAGCCCACCGGATGGTGTTATCGTTTCTGGGGAGATGCCAAAGGTTTCAGGTATAGACCTTGGGCGCATATTTCAAATACTTGATCGTGTTCGCAGCATACCCTTCGTGCTTCTGACAAGCCGGAGAAAAGATGATGTTCATTTTTCAGGGTTACCAGAACGGATTGAATTTATCAGCACGGGTTCCAGCTTCTCTGAAGATGTACTCAGGATTTCCAAATGCTTCTCTGCGGCAGCAAAAAATACTGTGGCATCTCGGACGCCAAAACAGAAAAGGCTTCTGGGAGATGAAAAAGCTTCATTAACCGCGACTGTAAAAAAAGCAGGTTCGCCCCGGAGGCCAGAGAATAGCGCGGGACAGGAGCAGCAGGAAAAATACGGCAACCTGAAAGTGTTGGTCGCGGAAGACAACAAGATTAACAGGGTTCTTATTCAGAGCTTTTTTGAAAAACGGCCTTTTGATCTGACCTTTGCTGAAAATGGTATCGAAGCGGTCGAATGCTGCCGCAGGCAAGCTTTCGATGTTGTGTTGATGGATGTCATAATGCCTGAAATGGATGGGATTGAAGCCACCGGGAAAATCAGGGGATTGGAAAATAGTTGGGCCGGGAGTGTGCCGATTATCGCCCTTACGGCAGATGATACTGAAAAAGATCGCTTGCGCTACAGGGAAGCAGGCATGAACGGCTGTATTGGAAAACCAATTGATCCAACGGCACTGGCAGAGATGATCAACAGCCTTGTGGGTCGTCCAGGCCCTGAAAGGGGCTGAAGAGGCAGAGATTAAAAAAATCTGTAAGGCATGTCTGTGCAATATTTATGTGGAAAAGGTGACAACGTGAAAAAGAACTCCCAATACAGGATCGGGAAAGCATTGCTGGTTTTCTCGGTACTGTTTTTGTTCTTTGCAGGGCGCGACAACACTGTTGCTGCTGAGAGTACCTTTCGCTGGGCCTATCAGGGAGATATCCAGTCTCTCGACCCCCACGTTCTGAATGAAAGCTTTACCCTGGGATTTCTCTCCAACGTGTATGAAGGGCTTGTTCGCCGGGATCATAATCTCGGAATTGAACCGGCCCTGGCCGCAAGCTGGGAGCAACTTGAGCCGACCCGGTGGCGTTTCCATCTGCGACAAGGCGTTGTCTTTCACAATGGAAATCCTTTTACAGCAAGCGATGTGGTTTTTACCTTTGAGCGGGCTTTACATAAGGACGCGAATGCCAAGAGTTATATCCCGGCGGGCCTGGAAATTGAAGTAGTTGACGATTTTACGATCGATTTCATTACAGCAACTCCCAATCCGATACTGTTTCACGAATGGCCAAACCTTCTGATCATGGACCGGGAGTGGAGCGAGGCAAATGGGGCCGAAATTCCGGCATCAGTAGCTGAAGGACGTATAGGTTTTGCTTCTGCCCACGCCAATGGCACAGGGGCGTTTCGGCTGCTTTCCCGGGTAGAGGGCGGAGCTGCCGAACTGGAAGTCAATAACCAGTGGTGGGACGAGAAAAAACATAACCTGGACCGCGTGATTTTTACCCCAATAGGCAAAGATGCGACAAGGGTTGCCGCGTTGATTTCAGGTGAGATGGATCTGATTTATCCTGTTCCACTACAGGATATGGCCGCGATTGAGGCGCTGGAAGAAACAAGAGTTGTTGCCGGACCGGAAGTCAGAACAATGTTTCTGGGCATGGATCAAATGCGCGACGAGCTGCTCTATTCCAATGTGATGGGTGAAAATCCTTTGGCAGATCGCAGGGTGCGTGAAGCATTTTACCGGGCCATAGACGTGGAACTTCTGAACAGAAAAGTCCTCTATGGCATCGGGATGCCAGCTGCGACGATGATTTCCCCTCTGTTGTTTGCTCCTGCCAAAGATATGCAGCGATTAGATTATGATCCGGAAAAGGCGCGGAATCTGTTAAAAGAAGCCGGCTATGAAAAAGGGTTTGAACTGGAGTTGCTTTGTCCCAATGACCGCTATCTAAAGGATGAAGAAATCTGTCTCGCCGTAGCGGCTTTCCTGGCCAAAATCGGGGTTACAGCCAAGGTTGAAGCCATCCCTAAATCACAGTTCTTTAAACGTCTGTTGGGTCAGGATACCTCGTTCTATTTTCTCGGTTGGACCCCCGGGAGCCTGGACAGTTACAACGTGATCCAGAATGTGATCGGCAGTCCGGACAAAGAATTGAAACGGGGCGGGTTTAATTTCGGGGGTTACAGCAATCCCCGCATTGATCAGTTGGCTGAAAAAATCCTGGTTGAGATTGATCAGGGCAGACGGAACGAACTGATTACCCAGGCCTATCAGATTCTCGCCGAGGATGTTGGTTATATCCCGCTACACCAACAGGGGGTGGTCTGGGGTGTTCGTCGTGGTATCGAAGTTCGGAGCAGGGCGGATGACAGCCTGATGCTCTACACGATTACAAAGGCCCGCTAGAGTAAGGAGGAGATTGCCTGCTACGATAAGCGAGAAGGAAAGCCTGATTGAATTGTGATAAAGGTGGCCTTCTCGGTTTGGGGGAGTAGTATTGCAGCAACCTCACTTCGCAAACAGGGCTGAAATCTTGGTCCTTGTCTTGTGCTACCTCTCCAGCGATCCAGGCATTCTGCTTTCGGAAAGCTGTTACAGTCCGGATTATCATGCTCACGGTTTTCGAAAGTATTCTTCCGATTTTCGCCATTGTTATGCTTGGCTTTGGCCTGCGGAAGTCGAATTTTGTTCCGGCTGATCACTGGCGTGTGGTTGAAGAGCTCTGTTTTTGGGTTTTCTTCCCGACGCTTCTGGCCGAGACCCTGATCAAGGCCGACCTGGAATCTATTGCACTTGGTCCCTATGTCTTTACGCTGTTGGCCATGCTTGTGACCATGGCGGTCCTGACTCTTCTGACCTGGCCGTTTCTTGATCGCTTTTGGCAAACAAAACGCGGACAGTTTTCGACCATTTTCCAGACGACGACCCGTTGGCACGGCTTTATCGCCTTGGCGATCGTTTTCAAACTCTATGGTGATGACGGGGCTGCGCTTATTGCCGTGGCCATTGCTGTGATGGTGCCCACGCTCCAGGTTTCGAATATCTTTGTACTGGCGACCTTTTCCTCAAATGACCGCCCGCCTGTTGCACAAATTGTAAAAATCATTCTGAAGAATCCTCTGATCTGGGGTGTTTCTGCCGGGTTGGTAATTAATCTGACCCAGATCACAGTCTGGTCGCCCATCATGACGATGGTTGATCTGTTGGGGCGCTCGGCGCTTGCCATATCCCTGCTGGCTCTTGGTGCCGGTTTGAGCCTGAAAGCAGCCCTTAAACCCTCAAAAGAGTTGCTGGTCGGTCTGGTCGGGAAGCTGTTTCTAACCCCGGCTGTTATGGCTTTCTGGGCGCTCTGGTTCGGGGTAAGTGGTTTGTCGTTTTCGGTGCTTCTGGTCTGTGCTTCCGTGCCGACGGCGATGAACGGGTATCTGCTGGCCAAAAAAATGGGTGGTGATGCCGATCTCTATGCTGCGACCTCCACGGTTCAGACTGTGGTTTCCTTCTTCTCAATTCCCATGATTCTGTGGTTGGGTAAGTCCTTTTTTGGCGCAACCTAGGTTTTGGATACAGATATTCCAGTATTCTGACAGTCTGTTATTTCAGGTCGCATAGCTTGTCTCTGCCCTATTGGCCAGAGCCAGGATAATCGAGCCAAAATCTGACCGACAAGATCTATCGCAGTTTGACTTCTGATTGTGCGGGCGCGGGTTTCATACAGATCTCTTGTGTGTAGCATGTCAAAACTCCTGTTGCTGGTGAAATGACTATCCCACATAAAGATGTTTGGTATAATGGCGGATATTTTTGCAACTCTATACCAAAGTTTGGAATAATGAGGCTGGAAGATTTAAAATTTTTTGTTCGACTGGCTCTGCTGAACAATGTGTCAGCAGCAGGAAAGGAATTTGGCTTATCCCCTTCAGCATCCTCTGCACGCCTGGCCACATTAGAGAGAAAACTTGGAACTCAACTGTTTTCCCGCACAACCCGTCAATTGGCCCTGACTGAAAGTGGCAAGGTACTACTTGGGCATGTTCAGGCGGGGCTTGAGGAAATATCCACCGGAATTAACCTGCTCAACGAAGCCACTGATGTCCCGAGCGGAACGGTACGAATATCCTGCAATATGTTTTTTGGACGGAAACATGTTTTGCCCTATCTCAATGAATTTATAAAGCTTTACCCGCAAGTTAAACTGGAAATGAGTTTCTCAGACAGGTTGGTTGACCTGATCGGAGAAGGTTTTGACATGGTAATACGTGCTGCTGCCCTGCCGGATTCAACTCTGCGAGCCCGGAGGCTGGGTGGTAATCCCCGGGTACTTTGTGCTGCTCCTTCTTATCTGGCGAGGAAGGGAGTGCCCGAGTGTCCGGCAGATCTGGCTGTGCATGATTGCATCGGGGCCAGCTTTTTGCCTGTCTGGTATTTTTCAGGCGCGAAGGGAGAAATTGCTGTGCCAGTTACTTCGGCTCTGACGGGTGACAGTGGTGACTACGCCTATGACGCAGCGTTGCTTGGTCTGGGACTGACGGTCAAATCAGTTGCGCATGTATGGGAAGATTTACGATCTGGCCGGCTTGTCGCCGTGATGGAAAATTATCCTGTCGCCAGGGCGGGGGATATCTGGGCTGTGTATCCTCCAGGGAAATTCACCCCGCCGAAGATATCGACTCTTATAGATTTTTTACAGGAAAAGTACGGGAATCCTCCCTATTGGGAGACAGATTACCGGAAATAAAATATTTCACTTTCCAAACCGGGCATAAAAATGGCGGCCCCGGATAGAGTGCCGCCATTTTGAAAAGCAGGGGCGTATTTAATCTGCCTTGCCGCCGCGTTCGCGGGACCAGTCGATCGGATTGTTCAGGAAGGAGCGAACCTGTTCCAGACCTTCATCGGCGAGATATCCTTTTTCCTCCGCCACCTGCAGGGCATCCCACCAAGTTGCCAGGGCGTGCAGGGTGACGCCTTCTTTTGCCAGATCACTGATCGACTGGGGGAAAATGCCATAATGGAAGAAAACAAAGGTATGATCGCATTTTGACCCGGCCTTGCGGATGGCCTCGACAAAGTTGAGCTTGGAGCCGCCGTCTGTCGCAAGGTCTTCAACCAGAAGCACCCGGCTGCCTTCGGGCATGTAGCCTTCGATCTGAGCATCACGTCCAAAACCTTTTGGTTTTTTACGTACATACAGCATAGGCAGGCCCATCCGTTCGGCGATCATCGCAGCGAAGGGAATGCCCGCTGTTTCGCCCCCGGCAATGGCATCAAGTGATTCATATCCGATATCACGCTGGATCAGCTCGACTGCCATATCCATCAGTTTGGCCCGGGCTCGCGGAAAAGAAATGATCTTGCGACAGTCAACATAGACCGGGCTGATGCGGCCCGAGGTAAAGGTAAAGGGATCTTCCGGGCGGAAAAGCACGGCTTCGATCTCCATAAGAATGGAGGCGGTTGTACGTGCGGTGTCGGTGATCTGGCTCATCTCGGTTCCCATCTCTATCGTCTGTGAGGGCTGCGGATTGATTTTGCCTTGTTTAGCTTTTGTCACGCTTTTCTGCAATGAAATTTGAGAGAAAGCTCTGCAGCGCAACAATAAGGAGCCTTGCAGTCTAATGAAACGTTCCGGTAGGATCGTTATCTGCGTCGGCTCCTCGGCGGCGAGCAATACGTGCAACATTTTCTAAAGCAACATGGGTTATGAAGTGGTGCTACAGTGAAGAAGTTCATGAAAAGAGCACAGTTTGAAAATATTTTTGGCGACAAGGCTTTATCATATGACCTTTTTTATAAGCACAACATCGCCCTTCGCTTTGAGCTTGAGCTTCCCCATAAAGGCGCTTTTCATGAAGAGTTCCTTTACTCTTGGGAACGCGCACAAACCATTATCCAACGAGTGTTTAATTCTGAAAGCTGTATAGGTGTCTGTTTAGCCCTAGAGAGCGATAGAAAATCTACATATTCTATCCGTGAACAAATATATGACTTGGAATGTAATGGTATTAATATCCCTAGAGATCGTGAGTATTGGTCTATACTGGAGGAAGAAAATGAAGGGAATGAATATTATTTGTATCGCCACTTCATTTTGTATGATGCTCCCTGTAAAGATCTCAAGTCGCTGATTTGGATTTCTTTGGCAAAATCTTTGGGTATACGTCCTGATATACATGGAGAGGTTTACATATTCGACCTTGAAAAACAGATACTCGCTCATCCCTATGATAACCAAGGTATTGATCTGATCAGTCCCAATATTGATAAACTCACCCCCATTTACCACGACTTAAACCATCTTCTTTTCGACTATGACAGAAAAGAAATGGATAGGGTATTTAAGGCCTAAACCCGTTGTTTATCTGAGATCTGTTCCAAGATCCTTGGTGTTTTATAACTAACTCGCCTTTTCCAACAAGCCTTCAAGATTTCGAATGATAGTTAAATACAACACTCAGAGACACGTTTTTCAACGATACCTAAGTAAGCATCGGACATTACAAAAAAGGGCGTTTCGACGGTGATCTATAAACGTCCATGATATAAGGTGATTGGTTTTAAAGAACCTGGGTCAGGACTTAATTCATTCTTCTTGCTACAAGCGGGGGGAAAGAAGGCACGCTTTGCTGCGATGATTTTTTGAAGATCTTATCTCAATCGAGGCCTATATGACAAAACCAGAAACCGTGGAGGGAACAGATAAAGAGAACTCTGTCCTGCTTCAACGCAATGGGGCCATTGCAACGGTCATCCTGAATCGACCTGAAAAGCGGAACGCCTTCAATCTCGCGATGTGGGCGCGGTTGGGCGATGTGATGCAGGAGGTTTCCGAAGATGATGGCTTGCGCTGCATCGTCATTCGAGGGGCAGGAGGGCGTGCCTTTGCGGCTGGTGCAGACATCGCTGAGTTTGAGCAGGTGCGTTTTTCGTCATCTCAGGCGGAAGAATATGCCAAGCCGATGGATCGGGCGGCGGAGGCAATCCGGGACTGCCCCCATCCCACCCTTGCCTTTATCGAAGGCGCCTGTATGGGCGGTGGGCTGGAGCTGGCGGCGCAGTGCGATCTTCGAATTGCCAATGCTTCGGCAAAGTTCGGAATTCCAATCAACCGGATCGGCAATGTTCTGCCTTCCCCGGCGATGCTGGCGCTGGTCGATCTGGTTGGCAGAAGTACAACGCTTGAATTGTTGCTGGAGGGGCGGATTTTTACGGCGGAAGAGGCCTATATAAAGGGGCTTGTCGGTCGCGTTGTCGAGGATGAGGTCGCGGAAGAAGAAGTATACAAGTCTGCAGGGAGAATTGCCGAAGGGGCTCCTTTGGCGGCACGCTGGCACAAGAGGCATGCAACGCGCGCTCTTGATCCAAAACCCTTGAGTTCAGAGGAACACAGAGAACCATTTCTCTGTTGTGATACCGACGATTATAAAGAGGGCATCAGAGCCTTCCTTGAAAAGCGCAAGCCCGTTTTCAGGGGAAAGTGAAAGAGCCGGAGCAGAGTGTTTCAAGTCTCTGCCCCGGTGCTTTTGTAAAACCGGATATGATTCCGGGGATCTTCTTGCTCTTAGACAGCGATGGCGATTTTGCCAAAATGTCCGGCTGTTTTCATTGCTTCGAAGGCTTTGGGGGTATCGTTAAAATCAAAGACCTGATCGATCACCGGGCGGATCTGGTGACGGGTCATCTGGGCCAGCATGTTGATAAACATGTCGCGGCTGCCAACCATGATGCCTTGCAGGCGCAGTTTTTTAAACAGGATCGGTAACGGTGAGATATTATGGCCGGGGTCAGCCTGTACCCCGATCATGGTGATTCGCCCGTTGAAGCGTGCAGCCTGAAGCGACTGTTCAAGTGTGCCGGGACCCCCTGTGTCGAGCACAACATCAGCGCCGACGCCATCGGTCAAGCGCAGAACTTCTGCAGCCCAGTCGGGTGTCTCGCGGTAATTGACCAGATGATCTGCCCCCATTTTTTTTGCACGGGCCAGTTTGTCGTTGCTGCTTGACGTAATAATGACCTTTGCCCCCAGTGATTTAGCAAACTGCAGGGCAAAGAGGGAAACCCCGCCTGTACGAAGAGTGACAACCGTTTGCCCGGGTTTAAGATCCCCTGTTTCCATCAGGGCATTCCAGGCCGTCAGGGCCGCACAGGGAAGGGAAGCTGCTTCTTCATAGCTGAGAAAATCGGGAATTTTGACCAGAGCTTTGGTCGGCAAGATGACCTCTTCGGCCAGCACGCCGTCGATTGATGCTCCCATGGCGGTGTACTGCGGGTCAAAGGCCCCGCTCTGCCAGTCGCGCCAGAACATGTTGGCAACGCGGTCTCCTGGGGCAAAGTCTGTGACACCTTCGCCAATCGCAATGATTTGACCTGCCCCGTCAGAAAGCGGGATCAAGCCGCCTTCTTTGGTTTGCGGGGTGCTGCCATTGGCCACGAGAAGATCACGATAGTTGAGCGACGTGGCGTGCATACGCAACCGGACCTCGCCTGGGCCGGGGTTGCCAATGCTGATTTCCTGTTGCTGCAAGTCCAGTTTTTCTGTGTTTGGGATAACTTTCCAGGCTTTCATGATTTTCTCCAGTTGAAAGGGTTTATCGAGATCAGGATGGTTGCTTTCCCGTCCGCTGCCTGAATAGTTAGGAAAGAAATATACATTCGACTAATTTATTATTTGTATGATATTCATTCAGTTTGTGAATGTGTTGAGGCGGAAATGCAAAACCTCGATCTGAATCTTCTGGTGGTGTTTGAAGCCATCATGACGGAACGCTCGATGACCGGGGCAGCCCGGCGGATTGGCATGACGCAACCAGCCGTATCCAATGCTGTGGCACGCATGCGGCAGGTCTGGAATGATCCGCTTTTTGTCAAGCAGGGGCGGGGGATCAGGCCAACCCCCTATGCAGAACGGCTGTGGGAAAAAACCAGGGCTCCCCTGCTGGAAATCAGGGATGCAGCTTCTGGTGATCAGTTTGACCCGGGGAAAAGCGGCCGGGTTTTCCGAATTGGTGTAACTGAATATCCCGTGGACATGCTCTGGTTGCCCTTGCGCAAGCTTCTCGAGCAGGAGGCACCGGGAGTGTCGCTGCATTCTGTTCCCTTGCATGGGAACACAGAAGAACTGTTGCTTGATGCCTCTGTTGATCTGGTGATCCATTATTATGTGGGCAGGCACAGGCAGATTCGCTCTTCCTGGCTGTTTAATAACCATCTCGTTTGTGCGGTTCGGCCAGACCATCCTATGATCCAGTCTTTGAAGTCTGGCGATATGCTGCCGCTGGAAGACTATCTCGCCGCGGATCATCTGATGGTGTCGCTCACCGGGGCGGCGAGTGCCAATGTGGACACTATTCTGCGCAGGCAGGGTCTTGTCCGTCGCGTAGCAATGACTGTAACTCATTTTGCTGCCATACCGCCGTTGCTTATGCAGACGGATCTGGTCTGCGTGACACCTCAGGCTGTTGTTGCCCGGGCAGTCAAGGCCGGGGATCTGATTATCGTCCCCTTGTCCTTCGAGATCGAACCCGCACCGATTTCACTTGTCTGGCACAGCCGACAGGACAGGGATCCCGGCAGCATCTGGATGCGGAAACTGATTTCAGACTTCGCAACTACGGAATCAAGACGGCTGGCTGATTATTTTTTGCAGGGGTAAGAGATGAACTGGCTTGAGTGATGCTTCACCGGGGAAGAGAAACGGCGTGCCGGGAGCAGGTGCTGCTTGATTTGTTTTCAAAATTTCTCAGGGAGCATTTCTGCGTTTTGATATGGTTTCAAATACTTGATCTATTGACCGGATAGCCTGAGAAATTTACTCTCTGGTTGAATTTTGGTTTTCCCCCTTTCTATCAGGTGAATGTATGCATCAGACGATAAGTCTGTCCGGGATACCAGTGACGAACCCGGTGTCTGTCATGGCGTCATTTTACGCCAATTTGACCGGAGCAGCTTTGTCCCGACTGATGCCTTTACCGGATAAAATTGATGATAACCCTGACTTTACACTGCCTTTATGGACTTCTTTTGACCCTCTGAAAGTGCGAAAAATTTTGCCCTGGGTGATGGTGATCCAGCGCGTGGGACCTGGGCCGGAAGGGCATGTTATCAAGTTGGAAGGCAATCGTATTGTCGAGCTTTCAGGTGTCAACTCCATGGGCAAAAGTCTTGCTGAGGCTTTTGACGCCGAGGTGGCAGCAATCAAGTGGCAAGAACTTGACCAGGTTTCGAAAAGCCGGAGCGTGTCTTATACCCGAAGCCCTGTTCCCCGGGATAATCGATCCTTTATCGAGATCTTTCGCGGCTGTTTTCCTTTTTGTGATGAGGAAGGCGTGGTGAGCAGGTTTCTTGTCGTTGTTGCTCCCGTCAGGGATGGCTTGATTTAGGAGGCAATTGCTTTTGGCAAAATGCTCCTAGAATATTTTCATCACAGCTTCGCCCTGTCCGACCAACTGTTTGTGCTGGTTAAAGACTTCGCAAGACAGGAATTTGGTACTTTTCCCCCCGCCCTTGTAAATGCCCGTAGCATAAAGTGTGTCGCCGACATTGGCAGGAGCTGTGAACAGAGTTGTCAGGGAGAGTGTTACTGCGCGGCGCTGTTTGGACGGATCGGGATTGTGGATAATTGCGTAACCGCAGGCGGTGTCAATCAGGGTCGCCAGAACGCCGCCGTGCATGATGCCTGCCCGGTTTAGATGACACTCAGCGATGGTCAGGATAACGGTTGCCCGGTTTTCAGACCATTGCCCCAGTTCATAGCCCATATGCTGGCCAAAGTTGCTGAGTTTATCCTCGGGCTTGTCCCCAGGCCTGACTTGTGAGGAAGTTTGGTTCTTGTTGTCCTTGTCGGTCATTCAGGCTGTTCCCGTTGCTGAAATAGTCTGCTGCTCCCCAGGAGCATAGGATGACCTGTTCAGCGGAGCAAGCTGTGGATACGCCGGAGGCTCTGCACTGAGAAAGGCACTCGCTGGATCAGAAATTGTCTTTTACATGCAGGATATTGGTGTTCTTGACTTCTTCCATGACCACATAGCTGTGAGTCTGGGAGACACCGGGAGCCGCAGCCAGCTTGTCGCCCAAAATTCCCCGATATTCAGTCATATCTGCTGCCCGAACTTTGATTAGATAGTCGAATCCGCCAGAGACCATATGACATTCCAGTACTTCCGGGATTTGCATAATGGTGGTTTTGAATTCTTCAAAAAACGCAGAGGTGGTTTTTTCGAGGGTAATCTGAACAAATACCAGCAGATTGACGTTGATTTTGGCCGGGTTAAGCGTCGCCATATACCCCTTGATATAGTTGCTCTGCTCCAGCCGCCGTACCCGTTCAAGGCAGGGGGTCGGGCTGAGGTTGACCCGGCGGGCCAGCTCAACATTGGAGATGCGGCCATCTTCCTGGAGGACGCGCAGAATGTTGCGATCAATTCGATCAAGGGTTCGTTCTGTCATATCGGAATATATAACTATAAAAATGCTAATTTACTAGAGAAAATATCGTGTATTTTTGATAAATGGCAGCACATATCGCTGATTGTGCGATACTCTCTTTGTGCTCTGGTTATCATCGGGATGCTGGAGGTGAGCTTTGACAACGCGGTTTCCGGGATTGAAAAGATGATCATTGATAAAGAAATGGCCAATGCGACCCCTTTGATGGCAGCGCTACGCAGCGCCTATCGCATGGATGAGAGTGCAGCTGTAAAGGCCCTGATTGCCTCTGTCGATTTTCCGAGTGAGGCCCTGGACAGGATTTCTGCCCGTGCCCGGGATCTGGTCAAGGAAGTTCGCAAATCCCGTGTTGGACAGGGCGGCATTGATGCTTTCATGCACGAGTTTGAATTGTCTTCTAAAGAAGGTGTGGTTCTGATGTGCCTAGCCGAAGCTTTACTGCGGGTGCCGGACAGTGAAACCATCGACAAGTTGATCCGTGACAAGCTGACTTCGGCTGACTGGGAAGCGCATCTCGGCCATAGTGAATCCCTGTTTGTAAATGCCTCGACCTGGGCGCTGATGCTGACTGGTCGGGTTGTGACGATCAAAAAAGAAGAAAGCCGCGATCTTTCCAATCTGCTGCACAAAATGGTGCAAAAAAGTGGTGAGCCTGTCATTCGCAAAGCTGTACGCCAGGCAATGAAGATTCTGGGCAAGCAGTTCGTCATGGGCCGCACCATTAAAGAAGCTCTTGTTCGCGCTGTTGAGGAAGAGAAAAAAGGCTATCGCTATTCATACGATATGCTGGGCGAGGGTGCCCGGACCATGCCGGATGCGGACCGCTATTTCGAGGCTTATCGGGCCGCGATTGAAAAGATCGGTGCTGCGGCCAAGGGGCGTGGTGTAATCAGCTCTCCTGGTATTTCAATTAAACTTTCCGCCATTCATCCCCGCTATCAGTTCAGTCATCTGGACCGGGTCATGAACGAAGTTGTTCCGCGTTTGAAAGCTCTGGCTCTTGATGCAAAAAAATATGACATCGGTCTGACGATTGATGCTGAAGAAGCCGACCGTCTGGAAATTTCCCTCGCGGTACTCGAAGCAGTATCTGGCGATCCTGATCTAAAAGGCTGGAGCGGCCTTGGGCTGGCGGTTCAGGCTTACCAGAAACGCGCCCCTTTTGTTATCGACTGGCTGGCTGATATGGCCCATCGTCACGGGCGCCGTCTGATGGTCCGGCTGGTCAAAGGGGCCTATTGGGACACGGAAATCAAGGTTGCCCAGGAACAAGGCCAGGATGGTTATCCGGTCTATACCCGCAAGATTTCTACCGATGTTTCCTATTTGTCCTGCGCCCGCAAGATGCTGGCTGATCCAGAAGCTTTCTATCCGCAATTCGCCAGCCATAACGCGCACACCGTGGCCTCCATTCTAGAGATGGCCAAAGTCGGACAGGACTTTGAATTCCAGCGCCTGCACGGTATGGGAGAAGCCCTTTATGAGCAGGTCGTCGGTAAAGAGGGCAAGGGATATCCCGTGCGCATCTATGCGCCGGTTGGCAGTCATGAAGATCTCCTGGCGTATCTGGTCCGGCGCTTGCTGGAGAACGGTGCAAACTCTTCCTTTGTCAATCGTATTCAGGATGAAAAACTGCCGATTGACGAGATTATTGCCGATCCGATCCAGAAGGCGCGCTCTCTGTTTAATATTCCGCACCCGCAGATTCCTTTGCCGCTCAATCTCTATGGAACCGAGCGTCAGAACTCCCTCGGACTGGACCTGTCAGATGCGCCAAAACTGGTTGATCTGGGAACAAAGATGAAAGCTTTTGCTTCGACGGGCTGGAGTGGAGGCCCGATCATTGGTGGTCTGGAAGTTCCAGGTGCCAAGCAAAAGGTGACATCACCTTCTGATCGCCAGGACAAGGTCGGTGAAATGGCCTGGGCCTCAAGCGAGCAGGCTGAGCAAGCAGTCGCCCGCGCGGATCGCGCCTGGTGGGGCTGGAACAAGACACCGGCTGCCAAGCGGGCGGAATGTCTTGAACGCATGGCCGATCTGATGGAAGAAAATACCCCGGAATTGATGGCGCTGTGTATGCGGGAAGCCGGAAAAAACACGGCGGATGCAATTGCCGAAGTACGTGAAGCGGTTGATTTTTGTCGCTATTATGCCGTGCGCTGTCGCCGTGAATTTGGAGATGCGATGGTGATGCCTGGCCCCACTGGAGAGCGCAACGAGTTGTCCCTGCAGGGACGTGGTGTCTTCCTCTGTATCAGCCCGTGGAATTTCCCGCTGGCGATTTTCCTTGGGCAGGTCAGTGCGGCATTGGCTGCCGGGAACGCTGTCATTGCCAAACCGGCTGAGCAGACCGGGCTGGTTGCTGCTGCAGCAATCAAGCTGTTCCACCGTGCAGGTGTACCGGGGGATGTATTACACCTTCTGCCAGGGGATGGCCCGACAGTTGCCGGACCACTGTTATCAGATGAGCGGATCAAGGGGGTTGCCTTTACCGGCTCAACCGAAACCGCCAAGCTGATCCAGCGGGCGCTTGCGGCGCGTGATGGCGAGATTGTGCCCTTGATCGCCGAGACGGGCGGGCAGAACGCCATGATCGTGGATTCAACGGCGCTACCGGAACAGGTGGTACGGGATGTGTTGCTGTCCTCTTTCCAGAGTGCAGGGCAGCGGTGTTCAGCGCTTCGGGTGCTTTTCCTGCAGTCGGATGTGGCTGATAAAGTTCTGACCATGCTGGGCGGGGCCATGGACGAGTTGACCATCGGGGATGCGGCGGATCTGGCAACGGATGTTGGTCCTGTGATTGACGAAGATGCCCAGGCCATGCTGACAGCGCATATCGAACGCATGCGCAAGGAAGCGAAGGTTATTCGGGACTTGCCTTTGCCAGCCTCTACCGCAAAGGGGACATTCGTTGCGCCTGCGGCCTTTGAGATTGCGGGGCTTCATGTGCTGCAAAAGGAAATCTTTGGCCCCGTGCTGCACGTTATCCGTTTCAAGGCCTCCGAGCTCGACAGCATTATTGACCAGATCAACAACTCCGGCTTTGGCCTGACCCTGGGTATTCACAGCCGCATTGACGAAACCGTCAATCACATCTGTCAGCGGGTGCGCGTGGGCAATGCCTATGTCAACCGCAACCAGATCGGCGCGATTGTCGGGGTCCAGCCTTTTGGTGGTACCGGGCTTTCCGGCACAGGACCCAAAGCAGGCGGTCCGCGCTATCTGCACCGTTTTGCCACGGAATATGCGGTCAGTATTGATACAACGGCGGCAGGTGGAAACACCTCGTTGATGACGCTCTAGTCCTGACTGATATGGTTAAAAAAAGCAAACCCGGTTGCCATCAGCAACCGGGTTTGCTGTTGCCTGCTCATGGCTATGGCGTGCCAAGGCTGCTTGCTGTAAGTCTTGTTATCGAAGGACATAAGGCCTGAAAAGCAGCGGGAGTGTATAGGTGGAGCGGGAAGATAACCGGGAATTTGTTCTGGAGGCCTTGCGGGCAAATGAAGTTTTGCGCTGGTTTGCTCAACCGAAAGCCGGACCGCTGTGGAAACACGAAAGGGCAACGGCACTGAGCAGAAGTCTGGTTTTGATCTGGGCTGTTTTACTGTTTTTTTGTGGGCTGATGAGCCTCGCGCAGTCTGCGACCATACCCTTGCTCATCCTGCTCCTTGTTGCATCGGGTGCCCTGATCCTCCGCGTTATCTGGATTTATTATCTGTCGCGGCGCCTGACCTACGCCCTGACATCTAAGCGCCTGCTTGTCCTGCTGGAGGCTGGCCGACCCATTGAATATAAAAGCTATTTGCTTAGCCAGATCAGCAAGATTGACCGGGAAGAGAACAACGATGGCTCAAGCAACATTGTTCTCTCGATCCAGCCAAGAAATGCATACGGGAATGACACGACGGATGGCCTTTGGTGCATCCCAGAGGTCGAAGAGTTTGAGAGGGAACTTTTCGACCTCTGTCCTGGACTTAAACCGTAAGGTGAGGATTACCTGGGATATACTCTAAAGTTTTTCTATGAACCTTTCTCCTTTGAAACAGCGTACAGGGTTTCCTCGCTCCAGTTGATGATGCTTGAGGTTTTCATCTCGCTGGGCCCCGGCGTGGAAAAGAGAATGCTGAACCGATAACTGTTCAGATAAACGTTGAAGAGCGAGCTGTTTGTTGCGGTGTTGTGATCTTTGATCACGGGCAATTGCTGTTAGCCCTGTGGGCTGATGGATGGCACGAACTGCGCTATCCGTTGTGTTTTGGTGCTGGCCTCCGGGACCACCAGCCCTAAAGGTTTCAAATTTCACATCGGACGGCTCAATTTCTTGTGGCAGATCCGGTTGATGATCAATATTGAAGACGCCCACAAACCAGTTTTGACGCCGATGACCCGGCCGGGATGTGCTTGGGGAAATCCATTGGATCGTTCCCAGCCATCTGTTGGCAAAAGCTTTGGCACAATCTCCGTAAAGGAGAACAATGGCTGAAGCAGGAAGATTTTCTCCATGTGCTGATTTTCCTGTGGCTTTATCAAAAACGATTTCGCAATTTATGCCCCGATCATCAGCCTCATCTGAGATCTTTTTCAACACATGACGTACGGCGACTTTACATTCTGTTGGGCCATTTCCACTGGTGACCAGAAGGCGCAACGAAGCAGGAAAATTATTCATGAGTGTTTCTCCTGCTTGTTGGTTTATTTTTTTCTGGTCTGGCTTTCTTGAAAGTAACGATAGGTTTGAACGCAGCGACTGTGATCGCCAGTTGTTTCTCTGTCAGTTCTTTCAAAACCTGTACAGGGCTTTTATAGGCATCAGGAGCCTCTTCTATAAGAAGATGCTTGTCCTCGCATACCACATGTCCTCCATAAGAGGTTCTGCTTAGTCTGAGCTGGTCAGATTTTCTGTTCTTCAGGCGTCCATGCATTGAGCTCCGATCATATTTTCGCCCAGCCCCATGGGAGATAGAAAAGAGGGATTCCTCATTACTGTTGGTTGGTTTCAAGAGGTAGCTTAGGGAGTCTCTTGAGCCAGCTAGTGGTACAAAGGGGATATCTGCTTTAGCTGCTCCTTTTCGGTGGAGGAAAGCACCTTTCATTCCTTCGATCAGATTATGAGGTGAATCTGAAAGAAGCCTTGCTTCGCTCCGAAGAGCCTTAGCCGCGCGTTGGGCGATGATTTGGCGGTTTAGACTGGCCCAGGCGACAGCTTGATCGTGCCGGGCCAGATAGTCGATGGCCTGGGGATGGTCGGGATACAGATCAGCAGGACCTTGAGAACAGATCTCTTCAAAAATTGCAGTTCCAAAACTCCGGGAACCGGAATGAATAAGGAGATAAGAGGCGCCCCTGATGAGGCCTGATTGTTCCGCCAGCTCTTGATTATGAACTTTGTCGAGAATCTGTAGTTCGCAAAAGTGATTGCCACCACCAATCGTGCCTAGACTTGTGGGGGATGCATCTAATGGTAAGCCCCATTTTTCGAGAAGGGGAAAAGGATCACCTTCCCAGATGCCCTCAAGAGATCTAAGTCGGTTGGCGGCCTTTTCTGCTCGTATCTTTCTTGCAGGAAGATCAAGTATGAAAAGCGACATGCCACATCCAATATCGTTTCCAACCAGTTGAGGGTGCAACAAGTTAGAGAGAATTGCTGTGCCGACAGGTCCATATTTTCCTGGATGAAGATCAGGAAAAGCTGCGACCTGTAACACATTACTCATTTGTGCGACGCGATGAAGTTGTTCTTCAGCCTTGCCTTCAATCCAGACGTCTGGGGAGTAAAATTTTCGAACGGGAGCACCCTGCCATTCTGTGTGCAGGGGGGCGTTCGTTTTTGAAGTGCCCATGTAATTGGCCTTTAAAAACAGGAGTACGCACCTGAAAGAGAGACTTTCAGGAGACGTCCCAGACGAAGCCGAAATTTCAGCCTAGTTTGGGAGAATTGCCTCAAGGGGCAAACGGTCAAAATCACGCATTTTTTGCTCCTGTTTTTAAAGTTTCAAAGGTTTAGGGGGCTCATATGGGAGCCTCTCCCCAAGGAAGAAAAGATACTATCTTCAACGTTGAAATACCTTTAGCTCTCTATCGCTTCAAGATAAATCTCTTGTTGTGTTGTATAAAAGCATCTGTCTGTGATATTTTTGCACCAGTTGTTTTGTGGAGGTTGCCGCGAGTTTGTTCTATTACACCAGATGGTTCAGGGCGTCGTCGCTGGGGGTTACTTTAGCGTAGGCAAAGGCAAGTGCTGACATAAAGGCGGCATGAACCTGTTCAGCGGGAATAGTAACCCCTTTGAATTCAAGGTCGCGGGTGGCGCAGGCGTCTTCAGCCACAACACAGTCAAAGCCATGGTCGGATGCAGCGCGGGTCAGGGCATCAATGCACATATGGCTCATCGAGCCTGCAATGACCAGCTTTGTAAATCCTTGTTTCTTCAATATTTCAAGCAATTCCGTATTTTTAAAGCCGTTGATTTCGGATTTGATCACCACTGTTTCGTTTTCTTTGGGGGTGACGGCTTGATGAATAGCTGCCCCTCCTGTCCCAGGAGCAAAGAACGGGGCATCCGCCGTATCGGAAATATGCTGGATATGAATAACCGGAAGAGAGCGTGAACGGCAATGTTCCAGCAATTTTTGCGCCTTTTCAGCAGCTTGTTCCTGTTTTTGCAGCGGCCAGTTTCCACCCAGAAAATAATCGTTCTGGATATCAACAAGGATCAGGGCAGTTCTGGTGGTATTTTCTGGATGCATGATGTTTTCCCTCTGCATGTAAAATTTGCGGTGAAATTTTCTGATACCGCAATAAAGCTTTTTCCATGTTAGGAAGGTATAGGCGGATATGACAAAAAAGAGGTGAAATCTGACAAATGAGTAAAGAGGTTCATCTTGCTGTACTGGCGTATCCCGGGGTGATGCAATCAGCTCTTCACGGTTTGACCGAGCTTTTTGATGTAACCAACAGTCTGGTCACTGCACATCCGGATTCTGACTGGCCGATCTTTCGCTGTAGGATACAGAATGTCGAACCGGCTTTGTCAGAAGTAAAATCTGGGCAGGAAAAAACAATCGACCAGGCCTCTGAAGAGATCGCGGCTTATGATGTGGTTATTCTGCCGCCCCGCACGACAAAGACGGACTGGAATCCCGGGGATGGAAACTGTCGAAACTGGCTTCAAGAACAACATGGCAAGGGCGCTATTTTAGCCTCAGCCTGTGCAGGAGCGTTTCTTCTGGCTGATGCTGGTCTGCTCAGGGGTCGTCGGGTGACAACCCATTGGGGGCTGGCAGAGGAGTTCCGAGAGCTCTATCCTGAAATTAACCTGTGTGAGCAGGAACTGTTACTGGATGAAGGCGATATCATTACTGCTGGCGGGATGATGGCCTGGATGGATCTGGCTTTGCGACTGGTGGAGCGTTTTGCCAGCCCTTTTCTTTCTCTGGAATTGGGTAAATATTTTCTGGTTGATACAGGGCAGCGGGATCAGCGGTGCTATCAGAACTTTTCTCCGAAATTCTCTCACGGCGACCAGGAGGTATTGAACCTGCAGCGCTGGTTGCAGGCGAACTGGAACGAGGGCGTCGACATTGGTGAAATGGCAAGGATTGCCCAGATGGGCGAACGTACATTGCAGCGCCGTTTTACCAAGGCAACAGGCCTTTCCCCCTCAATCTACGTAATGGAGTTGAGGTTGCAAAAGGCACGGGAATACCTTGAGGTCAGCCGTATGACAGTTGATGAAATCGTCTGGAAGGTTGGATATGAAGACCAGAGTTCATTTCGCAAGCTGTTTAAACGTGAAACAGGCTTGACGCCAAGTGAATACCGAAAGCGTTTTTCAAGATAAGTCCGCCATATTGTAAATACAGACAAATAGGGGAATAGTCTTGCTATCGCAGGGCAAGGTTTCTAAATTGGCGCTCAACTTTATTTCGGATCTTTTTAAGACTATGGCAAGCAAAGACATCTGGTCCCGATTGACTGTGCTGACTGTCACCCACAATGGGGGGGAGGTGGTTGGCAATATGTTGAAAACTATACCAGCTCAAGCTTCATTGATTGTGGTAGATAATGCTTCGACTGACGATACTCTTGATATCGTGCGATCATTAGCGCCAAAGGCGAAGTTGATCTGCAATGAAATCGGCCTTGGTTATGGCAACGGGATGAATTGTGGTCTCCAGGTCGTAGAAACCGAGTTTGCCTTGCTGGTAAATCCTGATTCAGTTCTGACAGAAGAAGCAATCACGGCTTTGATCGAGGCGGCGGACCGTTTCCCGGAAGGCGGTCTTTTCGGGCCGACTGTTCTCAACCCTGATGGTTCCATCGAGCTTTCGCATGATGTAAACATGTTTGCCCGTTCTGCTCTTGGGAAAAGAGTAGGGGAAGTTTCTCCCGAAGGGCCAATCAGTGCAGATTTTGTTTCTGGCGCTGTGGTGCTGTTGCGTATGGCTGCAGGTCGTGAAGTTGGTTTCTTTGATCCGGAAATTTTTCTTTATTATGAGGATGATGATATTTGTACCCGCCTTCGTCAGGCGGGGCATAGTGTTATTCTGGTTCCTTCGGCGGTGATTACGCATATCGGCGGTGGGTCGGTGCGACCAAATCAGGCGTATTATTGGGAAAAATTCTGGCATATTTCCTGGTCCCGGCTTTATTTCGAGAAAAAATATCATGGAACCAGCTCTGCCCGGCGGTTAGGCTGGCGTTATGCCTTACGGTATGCATTGAAAGCAGTTGGCTACATGCTGGTCTGGAATAAAACCAAAGCCTGGAGAGATGCTGCCCGCTGTGCAGGTGCTCTTGGTTTTCTGTTTGGTAAGCGGGCCTCGGTCATGCCAGTGGCTACAGCTTGATAAAAAGAAAGTAAGTGACAATGAAAGCAGTGATCCTTGCGGGTGGACTGGGAAGCCGGATTTCAGAAGAGACAGATCTGAAACCCAAACCGATGGTCGAGATTGGCGGCATGCCTATTCTCTGGCATATCATGAAAATTTACAGCAGCAACGGGATCAATGAATTTGTCATATGCCTTGGTTACAAGGGCTATGTGATCAAGGAATATTTTGCCAACTATTTCCTGCACAATGCGGATGTGACGATTGATCTGGCCAATAACCAGCTGGAATATCACGCGTCAAAAGCTGAATCCTGGAAAATCTCATTGGTTGATACAGGCCCGATGACCCAGACGGGGGGGCGTGTCCGCCGTGTTGCGCCGTATCTGGACAAGGACGAACCTTTCTGTCTGACTTACGGAGACGGTGTCGGAAACGTGAATGTGCGTGAGGCTATTGCCCTGCATAAAAAATCCGGCCGCAAGGCGACGATGACCGTTGTCACTCCTCCCGGCCGTTTCGGTGCTGCGATTATTGAGGGAGACGGGGTTTCGGCTTTTACAGAAAAACCGCACGGGGAACAGGGCCGGATCAATGCGGGATATTTTGTCTGTGATCCGTCGGTTATCGACCTGATTGATGGGGACACAACAGTCTGGGAGAAAGAACCACTGCAGAAGCTGGCGGCACAGGGCGAACTGACGGCTTACAGCCATGACGGTTTCTGGCAACCGATGGATACCCTGCGAGAGAAAAACGAGCTGGAAGCTTTGTGGGCCAGCGGGAAAGCTCCTTGGAAGATCTGGTGATTATCATCTTGATGACAGCGAGGATTTGATGGGGCTGAATCCCGATTTTTGGCGCGGCAAACGCGTTCTGCTGACCGGGCATACGGGTTTTAAGGGGGCTTGGCTAAACCAGTGGCTTCGTTTGATGGGGGCGGATGTTCTTGGATTTTCCCTTGCACCGGAAACCAATCCCAATCTACATGATTTGCTTGACCTCTCTGAGGAGAAAAGCTGCATTGGGGATCTTCGTGATCTTCGCATGGTCAAATCAGTCGTTGCACAACATCAGCCACAAATTGTTCTGCATCTTGCGGCACAGGCGCTGGTGCGCAGAAGTTATCGGGATCCACTGGAAAGTTTCTCGACGAATGTGATGGGCACAGCCAATCTGCTGGAGGCTTTGCGCGACTGTCCTTCGCTTGAAGCGGTTCTGGTCGTCACGAGTGACAAGGCTTATGAGAACGACGAGCGTGCTGTCCCTTTCCGTGAGGGTGACGCATTGGGAGGGAAGGATCCCTACAGTGCGTCAAAAGGCTGTCAGGAGATCATCACGCATAGCTACGCTCGCAGTTTCTTTTCAGGCAAATCCATTCCGGTGGGAACCGCCCGTGCAGGCAACGTTATCGGAGGAGGTGACTGGTCTGATGATCGTTTGATGACAGATGTGATCGCGGCTCTATACAACGGAAAAGACATTATCCTGCGCAATCCCCTGGCAACCAGACCCTGGCAACATGTGTTGGAACCGCTGGGCGGTTATCTGCTTTTTGCGCAGAAGCTTGCGAAGAAAGAAGTTAATCTTCCGGCTGTTAATTTCGGGCCAGAGGGTTCTGCCACTGTTCAAGCTGTTGTTGAAAAAATTTGCTGCCTCTGGGGTGGTGGTAGCCGCTGGGTGCAGGATGAGGCCGAACAGCCTGCGGAAGCCCATGCTTTGGCGCTGGATGTGAACCTTGCAGCTGAAAAATTGGGCTGGCGACCTTTATTGGGGTTTGAGGAAACGCTGCAGTGGATTGTTTCCTGGCACAAGACACATAAAGATGGCGGGGATGTCAAAAAAATGACCCTTGCGCAAATTTCTACCTTTCAAAGCTTACTGGCGGGATCATGAGCAGTCTACATTGCCGTTCTTGTGGAACGGAACTTAAACACACTTTTCTGGATCTCGGGCAGACCCCGCTGGCGAATTCTTACATAAAAAAAGAAAATGAAAAAACGGCTGAAAAACAGTATCCGCTACACGCACGGGTCTGCCATAGCTGTTTTCTGGTTCAGGTCGAGGACGTGGTACCTCCAGAGGATATCTTTTCCGATTACGCCTATTTCTCGTCCTACGCATCAAGTTGGGTTGAGCATGCAAAAAGCTATGCAGACAATGCAATCAGGCGGTTCGATCTGACTGAGAAGAGCTTTGTCGTTGAGGTTGCCTCGAACGATGGCTATCTGCTCCAGCATTTTGTAAAGCAGTCAATCCCGGTTCTGGGGGTTGAGCCTGCAGCGAATGTAGCGGTGGAAGCACGTAAAAAATCAGTACCAACTACGGTTGCCTTCTTTGGTCGGGAAACCGCTCTGAAGGTGCGCGCGGATCACGGACCTGCCGATCTGATGGCCGCAAACAACGTCCTGGCACATGTTCCCGATATCAATGACTTTGTAGCCGGATTTGAGACTCTGCTCAGTGATAAAGGGGTTGTCAGCTTTGAATTTCCAAGTTTGCTCAAACTGATCGAGAATGTCCAGTTTGATACGATTTATCATGAGCATTTTTCCTATCTCTCGCTCTTTGCGATTGAGAAATGTTTCTCGCGCAATGGACTGAAGGTCTTTGATGTTGAAGAGCTCTCCACACATGGCGGTTCCTACAGGGTTTGGGCCTGCAAGAGGGATGCAGATCGGGCAGAGACAGAACAGCTGGTGAAAACCAGACAGGGTGAACAACTTGCCAAACTTGATTCTCTTGCCGGATATCAGAACTTTGAGCCCCGGGTACAGAAATTGCGCGACGATTTATTGATTTTTCTCAAGCAGGCTAAAGCAGATGGTAAACGGGTCATCGGTTATGGTGCTGCAGCCAAGGGAAACACACTTCTAAATTACTGCGGGATTGATTCGGAGTTGATTTCGCATGTGGCTGACTTGAATCCTCACAAGCAGAATACCCTGCTTCCGGGCAGCCGGATTCCTGTGATTTCCCCGGACGAAATTTCTAATCTCAAGCCTGATTACATTCTTATTCTGCCGTGGAATCTCAAAGTGGAAATTTCGAGCTCTCTAGCTTACGTCCGGGACTGGGGTTGTCACTTTGTCATTCCTGTACCATCGACCGAGGTTCTTGCGTGAAGTTTCTCTCCACAGATATCAAAGGCCTGTTCCTCTGCGAACTGGAGCCGATAAGTGATGAGAGAGGTTTTTTTTCACGCGCCTTCTGTGGCAAGGAATTTTCAGAAAAGGCGACCGACTTTACCGTGTCCCAAATCAACCTTTCTGGCAATGTGAACCGGGGAACACTCCGGGGATTGCATTATCAGGGAGTACCTGTCCCCGACCCCAAGGTGGTTCGCTGCATTCGTGGCGCGGTCTGGGATGTGGTGGTTGATTTGCGCCAGAATTCGCCGAGCTATCTCAAGTGGATCGGGGCAGAACTTACGGCTGACAACCGCAAGGCCTTTGTGATTCCCGGCGGCTGTGCACACGGTTTTCTGACTCTCGAAGATAACAGTGAACTGCTCTACCTGATGGGGGCAGATTTTGTTCCAGAACTGGCCCGAGGCCAACGCTGGGATGACCCCGCCTTTGGGATTGAATGGCCGGAAAAACCGCTGGTGATTAGTGAGCGCGATGCAAATTACCCGGATTATGTTCTGCCATGAGCAGGATCCTTGTAACAGGTGGCAATGGATTTATCGGCCAGCACAGTGTTACAGCCCTGCAAACCGCAGGGCACGAAGTAATTCGGCTTCTACGAAACGCACCCAGTCCTGCTGATGAGAAAACGGGCTGCATCATTGTCGGAGATTTGCTCCGTGACGGTGAGCCGGAACGGATCGCCCGTGATGTCAGAGCAGATCTGCTGGTGCACCTGGCCTGGGAAACGGAACACGGTCAGTTCTGGCACGCCGAAATCAACAGGCGCTGGGAAACCCAGTCGGTCCGTCTTGTCGAGGCTTTCTGGAATTCAGGGGGGATAAAAGCGGTTTGTGCCGGCACCTGTGCTGAATATGACTGGAACGCCCTTGGGCCAAATAAGGATCTCGATGAAGAGGACTCTTCCCTTGTTCCTGCGACGCTCTATGGGCAGAGCAAGTTTTCCTGTTTTAAGACTCTGAACGACAAAAGTGTTGCGGGTGCTGGAGCATTGGCATGGGGGCGGGTTTTCTTGTTATTTGGACGAGGAGAAACCCCGGGCCGTTTCATTCCTTCTATAATGCGGGCCTTGCTCGCGAACAAGGAAGCGCCCATGTCTTCGGGGAAGCAGGTGCGTGATTTTCTTGACAGCAGGGATGTCGGTGCAGCTTTTGCGGCGCTTGCTTTATCCGAAGTAGAAGGTGCGGTGAATATCTCGTCAGGAGAGGGACGGAGCCTTCTGTCAGTTGCCCGGATGATTGCAGACAAACTTGGCAACCGGGATTTGCTACGACCAGGTACTTATCCTGACCGGGAAGGCGAACCGCATCGTCTGGTGGGATGTAATAAAAAACTGATAGGTGAAGTCGGCTTTAGCTCCCGATATTCACTTGAGCAGGGGCTTGATCATAGCCTTTCCTACTGGAAGCATCAGATGGATTTATAAAGGCAAAATTTATCTGCTAGTCGAAACGATCTCTGATTTTCGATTAAATAAAAAAACCCGGCTCGTTCAGAGCCGGGTTTTTTATTGGAACTTATCTGCCTATCAGATTTTGGTACGCAGGTGGAAGGACTTTGGACGGGTCAGGTGCTCGTAGGCAACAGCTGAGAGGCTACAGCCGCGGCCGGAATTTTTGACGCCGGTCCAGGCCAGGGCGGGATCGAGATAATCACAGCGGTTCATGAACCAGGTGCCGGTTTCAATGTTGTCGCCGATGGCCAGCGCAGCCTCGACATCATTGGTCCAGATCGACGCGGTCAGGCCGAATTCGCTGTCGTTCATCAGTTTGATGGCTTCTTCGTCGGAAGAAACCTTCATCACGCCGACGACAGGGCCAAAGCTCTCTTCATTCATGACGCGCATGGAGTGATCGACGTTCACGACCAGCTGTGGTGCAAGGTAGGGGGTTCCCTCCTTGTTTGCGGCAAAGAAACCGGGATCGATCAGGGCAGAGGCACCAGCCTTGACGGCATCGGCAACCTGGCTGCGGACAAAGTCGGCGGCACTGGTTTTGACAACTGGACCGAGGTTGGTATTGGCATCTGTCGGATTGCCGAGCTTGTACTGTTTGATGAGATCTACAGCACCGGAGACAAAATCGTCATAGACGGAGGCGTGAACGTAGATCCGCTCGATACCGCAGCAGGACTGGCCGGAGTTGAACATGGCTCCATCAACAAGGCTTTCAACAGCGTAGGCAACGTTTGCATCAGCACGAACATAACCGGGGTCTTTGCCACCAAGCTCGAGACCTGTTGCGATGAAGCGTCCGGATGCGGCTTTCTGGATCGCATGACCTGCGGGCACGGAACCGGTGAAGTTGACAAAATCAACACCATCCGTGCCGATCAGGCGGGCAGCGCCATCGTGGCTCATATGCAGATGCTGGAATACGCCATCCGGCAAACCCGCAGCTTTGAAGGCTTCGGTAAAGCGTTCGGCGCAAAGCGGGGTCTGGGCCGCGTGTTTCAGGAGCACTGTGTTGCCGGAAAGCAGGGCAGGAACAATACAGTTGACCGCGGTCATCAGCGGGAAGTTCCAGGGGGCAACGACGAAGACAACGCCCAGTGCTTCCTTGCGGATGAAGCGGGTGAAGCCTTCTTTGTCGCCCACATTCCGGTCAGCAAGGGATTCCGGGGCGATCTGGATCATGTAGCGGGCGCGTTCCTCGAAACCGCGAATTTCACCGGGGGACTGGGAAATCGGGCGGCCGATCTGCCAGGTGATCTCCTCGGCAATCGCGGCGCTATTGGCGACAAAGTAATCGACGGCCTTGCTGATCAGGGCCTGTTTCTCGCTCAAAGGAACCTTGCGCCAGCTTTTCTGGGCGGCGACAGATTTGTCCAGGGCGGCCTGGATGTCACGGTCACTGGCCAGTGGACGTTCCACATAAACGGAACCGTCAACAGGTGAGATGCATTTTAAAATTTCGCTCATGGAAGGGGCTCTCCTTGGTGTTGTGGAGTGTTTTTGTGCGATAGTCTTAAACTGAAGCAGAGAAGGCGACAAGAGAGGCAGAAGGAAGCCCAGCTATGCAAATTATGCATGGCTGTAAGCGAAAAATGCATAGCTAGATCTTTTGCTTCTGCATCCTGGAAGAGTGACTTGTTCTTTAATTCATCTGCACTGGCAGGTCTACTATCCAGGTCTACTATCCAGGCTAATATCCAGGCTAATATATTGTACCTGTACAAAAAAATCCTCTCGCGTCCCTAGCTTTATTTAATTAAGGACTCGTTAAGATTAAGAGAATAAACTATGTTATAACCAGATTTTTATCAGAGCACGTAGCTCAACCGCACGGATAGTCAGAAAGAACTGTGAAAGTTCTTTTGTCAGGCGATCATGTGGGGACCTCAGGAGGAGGAAAAAATGGCACTTTCCGCTTTGGGACTGCTGCAGCAGGGCCTCGACAGGCTGCGCGGATTCCCTGATCAATCTTCAGATAAAACCCTTCCCCAGAATGCCAATGCTACAGGGCAGGCAGGTGGGCAAGCGCGTGCCAACGGGCAAAATTCCCTGGCAGGAGAGGCGAATTCGGGTAAATCCGGGCGCCGCCCCTTCAAGGATGCTGTCGACGTTCCGGCCAGCCTTTTGAAGAACAGGGCCGGGGATGTCGAAAAGGGTGATAAGAAACAAACAGCGGATGTCGCCGTTAGTCCGAGTGAAGCAATCCAAAAACTTCTCGGCTCGGCACTTGATGCTATTGTTGGTACACTGGCAGAAGTCTTTGAGCGCCTTGGCAGTACCAAAGAAGCCGCGCTTGAGTTTGCACAGGGCCTGGTTAATTCCATTAAACAGGGAGCCAGCAGTTCGGACGAGTTCAGTTTTTCCTTTGAGCAGGCGGTTTCAATCAACTCCCGCAAGGCGGTTTCCTACAGCGGGGCTGATGGAACTGGTTCGGGGGTTACTGAGCGGGCCTATCTTGCCGTTCAGTCGCTGGATATCTATGTGAACAACAAAACCGGCGAGTTTTCCTTTAACTTTGCTTCTGTACAGGCCGAAGTGACAAAAACCACAGCCGTTGCCCAATCGTCCTCTGCTGCGGGCGCAGCCTCTGCCCTGGGTAATGTATTCCAGGCGCTCGGGAATGATTCTTTGCTGGATGCAGGTAATGGTCTGGGACTGGACAAGGCAGGGAAGGGGATCGACGAGATCCTGAACCAGCTTGTTGGTCAGCGCAAACAGAACACTTCTGCCGAGGAGACGAGCCCTGCTCTGGAAGGGATACCGCTGATCGGATTACCGATAGAAGAGCCACTGATCTCCTTGCGTGAACGGGAAGAAATTCCGGCTCGTGGCGAAGGCGAAGATTCTTTTACCCGTTTCCGGGCTGATCTTCTTGTGTCCTTGGGACAGCTGTTCAATGGGCAAGATGGTCCGGTACTGGAGGACCGCCAGGGCGTTCGGCATTTGCTGCGTGAAGGGCTGGCTGATTTTGCGCCGCGTGTTGGTGTGGACGCCTGAAGATAGAGGTTTGATTGTCGTACGGTGTTTGTGGCGACAAAAGGTTTCGGAGGAATGCCTCCGGAAAGCAGAGTGCAGAGAAAATGTGTTTGTAGCTGGAACCCGGGGGCTTTATCCGAGCCCCCGGGTTTCTTCGTGATCAGGGGCGTGCCAGGAGCCCGCCGTCGACAATCAACTCTGTTCCGGTTATGTAACTGGCGAGATCAGACAGCAGAAAGAGAGTGGCGTTTGCCATGTCCTGGGTTGTGCCCGCCCGTCCCAGGGGAATTACTTTTTCTGTGTTTTTTTGAACAGAAGGATCCTTGACCCAGCGATCCTGCATCGGAGAGACCGTTGGCCCGGGCAAAAGTGAATTGGAGCGGATGCCATCGGCAGCCCCTTCCATGGCAACGGTCTTTGACAGGGATATGATGCCGGCTTTTGAGGCCTGGTAGGCAACCTGGGGCTTGTCATCGCCGCGCAGGGCCTGGACAGAGGCAACATGGACCATGGCACCCCCCCCGGTTTTGCGCATCAATGGCAAGGCATGGCGGCAGGTGATGACCATAGATTTAAGGTTGATATTCATAATCTGGTCCCAGGCATCAAGGTTGACTTCTTCGGTCGAACGATCCCGGTCAAACCAGAGTACTCCGGCGGCATTGACCAGATAATCCAGCCGTCCTGTCCGGATAAAAGCATCGTTCATAACCTGGTTTATAAAAACATCGTCGGTGATATCTCCTTTGGCCATGACAGCCTGTCCCGGTCCCCAGGTCGCAAGATCGGTTCCAGGTTCCTTGATATCAATCAGGACGACATAGGCACCAGCTCGAACCAGATCCAGAGCAATATTCAGTCCCATGCCCCCTGCGGCACCGGTGATGATGGCGGTTTTCCCTGAAAAACTTGTATCTAAAAAACTCATATGATGTTCCTGAAAGCGGGCCTGTCCTGTCACCTGTCGTGCAAGAGGCCAAGTGGTATTCTTCAGGATCATAGCCGGAATTTAATTTTTTAAAACACAGCTTTTTTGATCAATGCGGATCAAAAGGAAAAGCTTTAGCCAAGATTCATCAACCGCTTGATTCTCAACGAGGTTGCGGGGTGAGTCGACGTCAGGTCCCCCGCAGTTTCACTGAAGGCCCGGTTGGGATTGATGATAAAGAGATGTTCTGTAGCGCTGTTCTTTTGTGCCAGATGTGCATGGTCGTTGATTTTTAACAGGGCAGATGCCAGCCCTTTGGGGTTGCGTGTGAGCTGAGCGGCCGTCGCATCGGCGAGATATTCTCTTTCGCGGGAGATTGCCATACGTACGAGCAACGCTACGATCGGGGCAAGAATGGCAGCCAGTAACCAAACCGCTCCGGCAATAAGCATGATCATGCCAGCTCCTTTTGAATCGCTGTCTTTTGCTCGGGAGGATCGGGGAGAAAAGAACAGACGAGACAGGCGGAGCATTAGTTCAGCAAACAGGGCGATAAGGCCCGCCCCGACAGCAACCAGCACTGCATACTGGACATCCCGGTTGAGGATGTGGGCCATTTCATGGGCAACAACACCCTGTAACTCTTCGCGAGAGAGTTCGTTATAGAGCCCGGATGTCACGGTGACGGCAGCAAGATCCGGACGCAGGCCTGTGGCAAAGGCATTCATTCCTTCGTCATGGATAATATAGACGGCAGGTTTCGGGAGACCGGAAGCGACTGCCATCTCTTCAATCACATTGTGCAGTCTGCTGTATTCTTCTGTGTCAGCCTTAACAGCACTGTTGAGGCTGAGCAGTGTCCTGTCTGCAAAAAACCAGGTCCAACAGAGTGACAGAAGAGAGAAGGTACACATGCCCGCAGCCCCGACCAGCCCCCATTCACTGTTCAGGGTACGTTGCAAAATCTCAAGTGTTCCGCTGCGTGAGCCAATTGTTGCAAGAGCTGGATGTGCGCCACTTAGAATCTCGGCAGCCCAACCCGATACAAAACCCAGTCCTATGGCTGTGATGATCATGACCAGACAGAGAACAAACGAATTACGCCTATTTCTGGCCTGGGCACCTTTGAAATCAGTGGACTGGATCACAAGGGAAGCAGTGCTCATGCAAAGACCATTTCCTGAATGAAATTGGAAGGAGCCAAAGCACTTTTTGTTTAATCAGAAACGGAAAAAATTCTTTGGCTATCTGGTTTGTCGCGTTTTTTTCTCTTTTGATTGTTTCCGATCAAAAGGAAAAAGCTTTACGGGGAAATAACCGTGACTAGAAGGAGACGGTCGGTGCATCCTGAAGATAGTTCCGGGTGACGTCATCGAGTTCCCAAAGATCTTCCATCTTGAATTTGAAAATATTTGCAAAAATATTGGAGGGGAACTGCTGGACCTGGTTGTTTTGTTCTGTCGCAATATCGTTGTAATGCTGACGGGCAAAAGCGACCTTGTTCTCGGTTGTTGCCAGTTCTTCTGTCAGATTACTGACATTGCCCTGAGATTTTATGTCCGGGTAGTTCTCCATGACAGCAAGCAGGTTGGCTGTGGCATTGGACAAAAGGTTGTTACTCTCAATGGCTTCGCTTCGGCTGCCAGCGGATGCGGCACGGGCGCGCGCTTCGGTGACTTCGGTCAGCACGGCCTTTTCATGGGCCATAAAGCCCTTGACGGTTTCGACAAGATTAGGGATCAGATCAATACGACGCTTGAGCTGGACATCAATCTGCCGCCAGGCATTTTCAACCGAATTGCGTCCCGAAACCAGTTTGTTGTATGTCATGATGGCATAAAGTGCCGCGAGGACGACGAGGCCCAGAAGAATATATTCGATCATCACTTGTCCTGTCAGCTGAAGCTCTGTTCCTGATGAAGAGAGAAAAGTTATCGGGATAAACAATTCATTGGTGTGTTTGTTCTTTTTATATAGCTTTGCCTTGGGAAAATGAACAACCCATTTTTCATAAGCGTATCTGTTTCATCTAAAACAGGGGAGGAGTCTAAAGGCCAGGGGGATAAGGGTTTTGGATCAGGATTTTCTGGTTTTTAGAGGTTTGGTTCTTTCCGGGTAGCAGGTCGAGCAGATTTCGCATTTGGTACCATCACAGCCGCGTGCTGAACAATATTCACGTCCATAATAGATAATTTCGAGATGCAGATCGTTCCAGCGGTCCCGGCGGAAAAGTCTTTTCAGATCTTTCTCGGTGGTTTCGACATTTTTTCCACTGCTCAGCCCCCAACGTTGGGCCAGCCGGTGAATGTGGGTGTCGACGGGGAAATTCGGGACACCGAAAGCCTGTGACATTACGACGCTGGCTGTTTTGTGTCCAACTCCGGGCAGCTCTTCCAGGGCTTCCAATGACTGAGGTACCTCGCCATCATATCGTTCGACCAAGATCCGGGAGAGTTCGGAAATGGCACTGGATTTTCTGGGAGACAGGCCACAGGGGCGGATGATGGCGCGGATTTCCTCGACAGGAACCAGCATCATGTCAAAAGGATTATCAGCTCGTGAAAAGAGGGCGGGAGTAATTTTATTGACCCGTTCATCCGTACATTGAGCCGAGAGTAAAACCGCGACCAGAAGAGTGTAGGGATCTTTATGATCGAGCGGAATTGGAAGGATCGGATAAAGTTCTTTCAATCGTCGGTCGATATATTCAACACGTTGTTTTTTAAGCATTCTGAAATATGTCTCAAATTTCTTTATATTTTTCTTTGGCAGTTACCTTATTTTAACGCTCGGACCGAATAATCAGATCAGAAGCTATAAAAGCAACATCTTATTGTCTCGCAAAGAGCAATATCTAACAAGGTCGGGTTAAGTCGTGTCAGAAACAAAAATGAACACCCTTGATGAGCAACCGGAAGAGGTTGTTGTTGAGGCAGAGGTGCTGGAAGAAGCATCGCTTGATACATATAGAGATGCCGAGATCGAAACAGAGGTCAGCCGGACCACTTTTCTGGGAAACCTGTCTGTATCAACGCGTATCTATGCGTTGATGTTGCTGGGTATTGTTGCCCTGGCAGTGATTTGCTCGATCTTTTTTGTCGGAGATATGATGCTGGCCAAAAGCCAGGAACAGCTGGCAGAAAATCAGTCCCGGCTTGAAGAGAGCCAGGTTGCCTTGTCGGCGGATCAGGAAAAGCTCGAAAATGCACAGCAAATTCAGAAGCTTGTCGATGAGATTGATGTCGGAATTAATCGTCTTGCCCTGAGCGAAAAAGATTTTCTTCTCAAAAGTGATCTCAAATACGAAGATCAGTTTTTTGTGGCAATGGATGTTGTGAACGCCAAGCTCAAAGAGCTGGAAACATTGGCAGAAGTCCCCGCATTAACCGAAGGGATTTCCGGGCTCAGAGCCAATTTGAGAAGTTTTGAAGAGAGCTTTGGCAAGGTTGTTGAAGACAAGAACACGCTCGGGCTGACAAAAAATGCTGGTCTGAAGGGGCGTTTAAATAATTCAGCCTTCGCCATCGAAGACAGCCTTAAAGCACCTTACCTGATCAAGCTTGCGGGCGAGATGACAACGATCCGCACTGTTGAAAAAAGCTTTATCATCTCTCACGAACAAGAAGACATGGATGATGTCCTCAATCAGGGGAAAAAATTTCTTCGGAATGTGAAGTACGCGCTGCTTTCCAAAGACGAGAAAAAGAACATACAGACGCTGGTTGAGACTTATTTGAGCGATTTTGAGAAATTTGCTTCAACGACACTCAGCTTTGATGGCGGGACGGATCAATTGGTCCAGGCCTTTGGTACCCTTCATGCTCCGATTGAAGCAATGGGGGCCTACAGCAAAGATGAGCTGGCAGCCATTGCTGAGCGGGTGAGCAATGTTTCGTCAACTGTCGAAGCCATTTCGGTCGATGTCAAAAGCGTTTCAGCTGAAGCTGCTGATAATGCGACGGCTGTGCGTAATCTGATTATCGGTGCTGGCATCGTCATTTTTATCCTTATGGTTGGTATTGGAGTCGTCGTGCTCCGGAGTTTGACCGGCCCGATCCGTTTGATAACCGACGTTACGACCCGCTTGTCGGAAGGGAACAAGGATGTTGATATTCCGGCGGTGGATAACCTGGACGAAGTCGGTGAAATGGCTCGGGCACTTCTGGTGTTCAAGGAAAATTTGATCGAGCGCGAGCGAATTGAAGAAGAACAGGAAGTGCAGCGTAAGGAAAGAGAGACTCGTGCTCTGCGTCTGGAGGAGCTGGCGAAGGTTTTCGACAGCGATGTTCGTGATGTGCTGGCTGCCTTGCAGAATTCAACAGGACGGATGGGCGATACAGCGAATACTATGTCTGATGTGGCTGAAGAAACCAAAGCCCAGTCTGCTGCTGTTGCTTCGGCATCGGATCTGGCCTCGACCAATGTTCAGACTGTGGCATCTGCAGCAGAGGAATTGTCTGCTTCGATCAACGAGATCAGTCGCCAGGTGATGGAATCTGCAAATGTCACGAACCGTGCGGTTTCTGAAGCGAGCAAGACCAGCCAGACGGTGCAGCAACTTTCAGAAGCAGCACAGAAAATTGGCGAGGTTGTGCATCTGATCAATGATATTGCTGAACAGACCAATCTGCTGGCCTTGAATGCAACCATTGAAGCTGCCCGGGCTGGTGAAGCAGGCAAGGGTTTTGCCGTGGTGGCGTCCGAGGTGAAATCCCTTGCCAACCAAACCGCCAAGGCGACGGAAGAAATTTCTGAACAGATAGCGACCATGCAGCGTCAGACCGGCTCTGCTGTGACCGATATTGAGGGTATCAGCAAGATTATCAACCAGGTAAACGAAATTGCTTCGGGGATTTCTGCCGCGGTTGAGGAGCAGGGAGCTGCAACGCAGGAGATTGCCCGCAATACCCAGGAAGCTGCGCGTGGTACCCAGGAGGTCTCGTCGAATATTTCCGGAGTCAGTATGGCTGCCGAGAAATCCGGGAAAGCCTCTCAGGAAGTGAAGAATGCAGTGGGAGACCTTAAATCCCAGGGTGACCGTCTCAATGGTCAGGTTCGGGATTTCCTGCGGGAAATCAAGTCGGCCTAAACTAAAATTTGGTTTTTTGATTTGACGGAGAGCAGGACAAGGGTCTTGCTCTCCATTTTTTTGATCACTTTTTATAATTGTTTTTCAGAGCAAGAAACCAGCCAAGTGACAAACGGCTGACAGCAATCCCGGAAAGGATCATGGCGAGGGCCAGGAGTGTTTCTGCGGGAAGGCGCTCGCCGAGGAATACTGTTCCCCAGATTACACCAAAAACCGGAACGAGATAGCCGACGTAAGAGACGAAGGTATAGCTGACTTCCCTGATCAGATAGAAGCGGAGTATAAAAGCCAAGGCTGTCGGAATAGCGCCGAGATAGACCAGGGCGGCCAGCGTTGACAGGCTACTGGCCGGGAGGCTCTGCCAGGGGGCATCAAGGAGCAGGCTGAAGGGCAGGATCTGTAGTGTCGCCACAAGCAGGATTGAAGCGGTGGTGATGGTGTTTGATTTCTCGCGGACACGTTTGACCAGAAGCCCGGAACCCGCGTAACACATGGCGGCAACCATCGTAGCCAATTGGGCTGGAACATCATCTCCGAACTCGGAAAAGCTGTCGAAACCCAGAATCAGCAACACACCGGAAAAGCCAATAATAACACCGAGGAGCTTGAAGAGGGTAAAGCGGTCATCAGTACTGAAAAAGTGGGAAAGTACGAGGGCGAGCAAGGGGCCGGTCGCCATCAGGATCGCGGTCAAGCCAGATTCAATGTACTGCTCGGCCCAGCTGATCAGGGTAAAAGGGGCAGCCATGGTGAAAAAGCTGACGAAGAAAATCTGTATCCAGAATTTTTTGCTGCGCGGGAGAGAGAGACCACGGCTGCGCATATAGCCGTAGATGATCACTGTCGCGATCAGCAGCCGGGAAGCCGCGATTGTTGCTGGAGGAACCTCGTGAACAGTGATTTTGATGGCAAGGAAAGCGGACCCCCATATCGCTGCAAGCAGGATCAGAATAAAAGTATCTTTGAAGGTAGGGTTTCGCATCTTGTTCCGTTTCTGTTCCTTCTTCTGGCTAGAGTGATATCGTTAAATTCATTGTCCTGGCAAGGAAAAATGACTTCGACGGTTGAATGCAAGATTGCTGTGGCAGGGATAGGGCGGTAAGGTGACGCCGATGTTCTTCGGACTGTTAAAGCCCTTGAAAGATGCAGAAAATTTTAGATTTAATAATAAAGTAGTGCTCCAGGATGTCCGAGATCAAAGAACAGCATCGCCCGCGTATTATCGTTGTCGGTAATGAAAAAGGCGGCTCTGGCAAGTCGACCACCTCCATGCATTTGATTGTCTCCCTGCTCAGGGAAGGGTTCACTGTTGGGACGATTGATCTGGATGCCCGGCAGGGGACCCTGTCTCGTTATATCGAAAACCGTCAACATTTTGTTCAGACGACCAATGCGCAGATCGCTGTTCCCGAGCATCGAAGGGTCTATCGCTCAGCCGTTGAAGACAGTGAGATCAGCAAGCAGGAAGATCGCCAGAACCTGGAACGGGCGATGGAAGAGCTGTGGGATCGGGATTATCTGGTGTTTGATACACCCGGTAGTGACAACCATCTTTCCCGACTTGGTCATAGTTATGCAGATATTCTGATCACCCCGCTTAATGACAGCTTTCTCGACATGGATATGCTGGCAAAAATAGAAGTTGTTGATGACGATCTGAAACTGACACCCAGTACCTATAGCCAGATGGTCTGGGAACAGCGCCAGCAGCGGGCTATTCAGCGGAAACGACCGATTGACTGGGTTGTAATGCGGAACAGGCTTTCGCATATCGATGCCAAGAACAAGCGTGACATGGGGCTGCTGCTGGAGCATCTGGCCAAACGGCTGCAGTTCCGTCTGGCTCCGGGCTTTGGGGAGAGGGTGATTTTTCGAGAGCTTTTCCCTAAAGGTTTAACGCTACTGGATCTTGATTCAGAAGACGCCGGGATATCTCTGAGTATGAGCCATGTTGCTGCACGTCAGGAAGTGAGGAGCCTGCTACAGGCAATCGGCCTGAGCGGAGAAATGGCTATAGAACACCCTGAAACAATTTAAACCTCCTGTATCTACAGGTATTGTTTAATGAAAGCCGGAGCGACAAAAATCCTTGAGGGGGCTTTTGTGCGGGCGTAGCGATGATTATATATTTTGGTGGTAATTGCCTTTACACTGGAAATACCTCATTCCAGAAGCTTTTGATCTCTTGAAGGAAGCAGCGTGCCAGAGCAGAGACCATCCAAGCAAAAAATAGCACTTCGATCTTCGAAAGATGAAGTGAGTGCTTTTTTGACGAGGCTGGAACAAACCCCGGCGAGGGGGATGGAAAGAGGTCGTCTTGTATTTGCCATGGATGCGACAGCAAGCCGTCAGTTCACCTGGGATCAGGCTTGCCATATTCAAGCGATGATGTTCGAGGAAGCCGGAAGAGTTGGTGGGCTGGATATCCAGTTGATTTTTTTTCGTGGCTTCCGGGAGTGCAAGTCAACATCCTGGATCTCTTCTGCACAGCAGTTACAAAAATTAATGACGTCAGTTCAATGTCTGGCGGGCAAGACACAGATCCGCAAGGTTCTGAAAAAGACACTGGATGAAACCCAGAAAAAACATGTGAATGCCCTGGTTTTTGTCGGGGATGCCATGGAAGAAGATGTGGACGAACTTGGGCACCTGGCTGGACAGCTGGGCTTGCATGCTGTGCCCTGTTTTATGTTTCACGAAGGGCGCGACCCTCTGGTGGAAAATGTTTATCGACAGGTTGCCCGTCTTTCCGGAGGGGCCTACTGCCCCTTTGATGAAGGCGCTGCTCAACAGCTGAGAGAACTGCTTTCGGCTGTTGCCGTTTTTGCCGCAGGAGGACGACGTGCCCTGTCTGATTTTAGCAAAGGTAAAAAAGGGGGCTCGACCCTGTTGTTATCACAGCTGGGGAAATAGGGTTTTTGCTCTTGTTTAAACGGACTTGAAACCTGGATTGTATATAAAAATGGGGAGAGGAGAATGATGCTGTGATTGCCTATTTTCTGGCCGGGGTGGCCCTGCTTCTGGCCCTGGTTTTCCTGGCTCAGTGGTACAGTCAGGCTTCTCCTTCGACTATTATTAAAACCCTTAAGCGAATTGCGATCTCGCTTGGCCTTTTTGTTGCCTTGTTTCTGATTTTAACTGGCCGCGTTTTATTGGTTTTGGGGGCCTTGCCTTTGCTGCTCCCTCTACTTCTGCGATATCGTGGAATCCTGCAGCGGCTGAAGATGGCAAGAGGTCCGGTTCCGGGGCAGTTTTCAGAAGTAGTAACCCGGTTTTTGCAAATGAGGCTGGACCATACAAGCGGTGAGATGAGCGGTCAGGTCATCTCTGGTGCGCAGGAGGGGAAATCCCTGTCTGATCTGTCTTCCGAGATGGTTGCCCAGCTCTATCGCGATTATCGGCTGGAGGACACTGAATCTGCTGATCTTATCCTGGCATATGCCCAACGCAGGTTTGGCAGTGACTGGATGCAAGAAGAAGAAGGGGCATCTGCTCAAGATTTCAGAGAAGGTAAGGCAGGGATGTCTGATACTGTCATGGATAAAAAGCAGGCGCTGGAGATCCTGGGGTTGAAAAAAGGTGCCTCTGCTGAGGAAATTCGGGAGGCTCATCGCTCCCTGATGCAAAAGCTGCATCCCGATCACGGGGGGAGCACATTTCTGGCAACCCAGATCAACAGGGCGAAAGATGTGCTCTTGAAAGGCCCGGGTTGAGTTCACCGTGTCTCTATGGCATGAGGTGTGTTGTTTAATTCTAGAATAAGGAGTGGGGGCCCAGATGCGCCGACCCGTTCGTAAAGCGATTTTTCCTGTTGGTGGTCTTGGCACAAGATTTTTACCAGCGACCAAAGCCATGCCGAAAGAAATGCTTCCTGTGGTTGATAAACCCTTGATCCAGTATGCGGTTGAAGAGGCGAAGGCTGCAGGAATTGAAGAGTTCATCTTTGTCACGGGTCGAGGGAAGGCCGCGATAGAGAACCATTTTGACCGGGAATACGAGCTTGAAGCCGTATTGCAGTCACGTGGCAAGCACAAGGAACTGGAGGATCTTTCTTCCTTGTTGCTTGAGGCTGGCAGTGTCACCTATACCCGGCAACAGGAACCTTTGGGGCTGGGGCATGCTGTATGGTGTGCAAGAAATTTGATTGGCGATGAGCCTTTTGCTGTTTTGCTGGCAGATGACCTGGTGAAGTCCGATCAACCCTGTCTGAAACAGATGGTCGAACATTATGAGGATGTTGGCGGCCACCTTGTGGCGGTCATGGATGTCCCGAGAGAGCATACCAATCGTTATGGTATTCTTGATGTGGTCGAGGAAAAAGGGCCTCTGGCCCGGGCGCGGACCCTGATTGAAAAGCCTGATCCTGCTGAAGCCCCCTCTACCCTGTCGATTATCGGCCGTTATATTCTTGACCCTTCTGTTTTCAGAGAGCTGGACAAGAAACAACGGGGTGCGGGGGGTGAAATCCAGCTGACAGATGCACTGGCCAAGACACTGGACGATGTCACCTTCCATGGATTGCGTTTTGAAGGAACAAGGTTCGACTGTGGAAGCAAGGCGGGTTTCCTCGAGGCCACAATTGCTTTTGCTCTGGAGCGGGAAGACCTTGGTGTCCGAATGCGGGATATCCTCAACAAGTATGTATAGGTAAACCGGTTTCAAACGGCCAGGCGACAGCTGTGCTTTGTCTGCTGATTGAAACGGCGTAGGAGAAAAATATGCGTATTGCGATGCTCGGGACAGGCTATGTTGGTCTGGTATCTGGAACCTGTTTCTCAGAGTTCGGGACAGATGTGGTCTGTGTCGACAAGGATGAAGCAAAGATCGAAGGCTTGAGAAACGGGGTGATCCCCATTTTTGAGCCGGGCCTGGAAACGCTGGTGAAAAAGAATGCGGCAGCGGGGCGTTTGAGCTTCTCTCTCGATCTGGCAGAAGCTGCCCGGGACGCGGATGCTATCTTTATTGCCGTTGGTACGCCTCCGGGACCGCAGGATGGCCAGGCTGACCTTTCCTATGTCTATCAGGCTGCGCGGGAAATTGCCGCTGTTCTGGACGGCTATAAGGTGATTATCACCAAATCGACCGTCCCGGTTGGAACGGGGCGTGAAGTGGAGCGGATTATCCGTGAAGCCCGTCCCGATGCTGATTTTGATGTGGTCTCAAATCCCGAGTTTTTGCGTGAAGGGGCGGCGATCAACGATTTCATGCGTCCGGATCGCGTGGTCATCGGGGCGGAAAGCAAACGGGCTCAAGATGTTATGGCCGAGCTTTATCGCCCGCTTTACCTGATTGAGACACCGATCATCTTCACCAAGTTGGAAACTTCCGAGCTTATCAAGTATGCGGGCAACGCTTTTCTGGCGACCAAGATTTCCTTTATCAACCAGATGGCGGATCTTTGTGAAAAGGTCGGTGCCGATGTGCACCAGGTCGCCAAGGGGATTGGGCTGGATGGCCGGATCGGACGGAAATTTCTGCATGCCGGACCGGGCTATGGCGGTTCCTGTTTCCCCAAGGATACACAGGCTCTTGCCTATACGGCCCGTGTAAATGGTGCTCCGGTGAGTTTGGTCGAGGATGTGATCTCTTACAATGCCGCCCGCAAGCGGAAGATGGCTGACAAGATCATTGCCCATTGTGGCGGTTCGGTTGCGGGTAAAAAAATTGCCGTGCTGGGCCTGACCTTCAAGCCGAACACGGATGACATGCGGGATTCCCCAAGTCTGGATATTATTCCGATTCTCCAGGCCCAAGGGGCAACAATCAGCGCCTATGACCCGGAGGGTATGGAAGAAGCAAAGAAACTGCTGTCTGACGTGACCTATTGCAGTGGGGCCTATCAGACCATGGACGGGGCTGATGCGCTGGTCATTGTTACGGAGTGGAATGAATTCCGGCGGTTGGATCTGGATAAAGTGAAGGCCTTGCTTGCAGCCCCCTTGATTGTTGATCTGCGTAATATATATAGCCCGGCAGAAATGGCTGAGGACGGCTTTGACTATCTGAGTATCGGTCGTCCCCTGTCTGCTTTTATGGATATATAAAACCATCTCCCGACTTTTGGCCCTGTTTAACCTTTGGACTTGAACTGACGTGCATACTTTTCACCCGAGCATCATCCGCGAATATGATATCCGCGGTATTATTGACGAAACCCTCTTTCCGGCTGATGCCCGGGCCATAGGGCAGGCTTTCGGCACGATTGTCCGCCGCGCCGGAGGCACCAAGGTTGCTGTCGGTTATGACGGACGTGTCTCTTCTCCGCTGCTGGCTGCTGCGGTTGCCGAAGGTCTCCGTGCGGCAGGTGTGACAGTCTATGCCGTGGGCCTCGGCCCCACGCCGATGCTGTATTTTGCGGCCTATACACTGCCGGTTGACGGCGGGATCATGATCACCGGATCGCATAACCCGGGTAATCACAACGGTTTCAAAATTGTCCACAAGCGCAAGGCTTTCTTTGGGGAACAGATCAAGGAAATCTCCAAGCTGTCCAGCAGCGGTGATCTTGAAAGCGGCGTTGGCGATCTGGTCGAGCACCCGATTTTTGATGACTATATTGCCAGACTGCTTGAAGAGGTCCAGTTCAAGGATGCAGGGCTGAAAGTTGTCTGGGATGCCGGAAACGGTGCGGCTGGGGATGCAATGACAACACTTTGTGCCGCCCTTCCCGGGCAGCACAAGCTTTTGTTTGCCGATATTGACGGCACCTTCCCCAACCATCACCCGGACCCGACAGTACCGGAGAACCTGGTGGATCTGCGGGCGGCAGTGGCCGAGATGGGAGCTGACTTGGGGATTGCTTTTGACGGCGACGGAGACCGTATTGGTCTGGTGGATTCCGAGGGCGAAATCCTCTGGGGTGACCAGATCATGTTGCTGTTGGCACGGGACATTCTCAAGGACAAACCCGGGGCAACAATTATTGCGGATGTAAAAGCGAGCCAGGTTCTGTTCAGCGAGATCGAGAAGGCCGGCGGAAACCCGATCATGTGGAAAACCGGCCATTCACATATCAAGTCGAAGATGATTGAGACAGGTGCTCCCTTTGCCGGAGAGATGTCTGCTCATCTGTTCTTTGCCGACCGGTACTATGGCTATGATGATGCACTCTATGCTGCTGTCCGTGTTCTGAATATTGTTGCAGGAACAGGGCAGTCGCTTGCCGAGTTCCGCAAGTCACTGCCCGTTGTTGTCAACACCCCCGAGCTGCGTTTTGACTGTGCGGAAGAGCGCAAATTTGCTGTTGTGGCAGAGGTCGCCGAACGCCTTGCCGCCCGAAAAGCAGATGTGGTTGCTGTTGACGGCGTGCGCGTTAACACGGCTGACGGCTGGTGGCTGCTTCGGGCTTCCAATACACAGGCTGTGCTTGTTGCCCGCTGCGAGGCCTCGACACCTGAAGGTCTTGATCGCCTAAAAGCGCAGCTTGCTGCCCAGTTGGCAGAGAGCAAGGTTGACCTGCCAGGCTGAACGATTTTCCCAGCCTGAAACAAGCGCCTGTTGAGATAAAAAAATAGCCCGGATCAAACCGGGCTATTTTTTTTTGATGACTTTATACTGTCAGCGGGAGGGGATCAGAACAGCCCCGGTGGAACTGCAACGCAGGACATGCGTTTTTCCTTGAGTTCCCGGCAGGCGTTGCGGGCGGCAACTTCGTCAAGGCCTTTAAGGCGCGCGCGATAAAGAGAGCCGTCGGCTTTGTCGACCTGCTGAATGTGAACCTGTGTCGCATCGTTATGGGATGTGATCTGGGCCTTCGCCTGGGCTGCTGCCATCTTTGCCGGTTCGTAATCGCTGAAGGCTCCAACCTGGATGCCCCAGCTGTTATCGCTGACATTACCGGTTTCTTCGACCGCGAGATCTGTCGGTGTGCCAAGTGATGCAATCTGTCCCGGAGCAGGTGCCGTTGAGGCGGCATTCACCAGAACGGGGCGTGGTGCCGGTGTTGCGGGTGGTGGCGCAAGTTCGGCGACATCACTTTCCCGAAGCGGGTTGGGTTTCGGCACGGCAGGGAGTTTGGCAACTCTGGTAACACCAACCTGTTTGAAGCTCTTGTCGAGAATATCTTTCATGTGCCGATCACGGGAACGGCCAGTTTTTCCGCCAAAAACAACGCCGATAAGACGGCGGTCATTGCGCAGGACGGAAGCGACCAGATTGAAGCCGGAGGCATTGGTGTAGCCGGTTTTGATTCCGTCTGTACCCTGATAACTGGCGAGGAGCTTGTTGTGATTGTTGTATTTGCGGTTTTTGTAGGAAAAACTCTGGGTTGAGAAGAGGCCATAATACTGAGGAAAGTCACGCATCAGGGCTTTGGCAAGGGTTGCCATATCTCTGGCGGTGCTGAGCTGGCCCCTGTTGGGCAGACCGGAAGCATTGCGGAATGTGGTATTGCTCATGCCCAGTTTGCGAGCCTGTTTGGTCATCATCGTGGCAAAGGTGGTTTCTTTGCCGCCGATAGCTTCTGCCATAACCACAGCGGCATCATTCGCTGATTTTGTGACCAGTGACATGATGACATCTTCAGTTGTGATCGTACTGCCAGAAGCCAACCCCAGTTTTGAGGGGGCCATGCCTGCAGCTCTTTTTGAAACTGGAAGCTTTTGATCTATCTTCAGTTTACCCTTTTCCAGAGCGTCAAAAGCCATGTAGAGGGTCATCATCTTGGTCAGGGAAGCCGGATAGTTTTTAACATCAGCATTTCTGCTATAGAGAATCTCGCCTGTTTCTGCATCCAGAACAATCGATGCATATTTGGCCTGTGCCGGTGCCATAAGCACAAGCAGGGTCAGAAGCATTGTTGAGATGAGCTTCAGTCCTAGATTCATTAACTTCCCCTTACCAGACGGGCTTCCTGAATAACACCTTAACGCGTGTTTCCAAAGTTGAGACTCAGCTTATTGATCTAAGCGTTTAATACTGAAGGATTCTACATAAAGATGAATCCTCTGTCCAGTCGCCATTAGCTTGCCATATTTATCTTGAGAAATAGTGAACAAACAGAGCTAAAGATAAATTTTTGATAAAAAGATGAAAAAACTCGACTTTTACGAGGCTGCTTGCATTTCATCTTGAGCGAGGAACAATGCATAAACTCTTTCTTCTCCCCCTGTGTCTCTGGGCTGCGGGCTGTTCTTACCAGGGCAACATAGATAAACCCCATACCCAGAAGGCGACTTGGTTCAGTTATGTTGGCGGCGAAGATATCCGTCAGCGCTGTCAACCGGGCATGACTGAATACCGCTTTGTCTATAATGCGGTGTATGATGAACAGATCAGGACCTATGAGGTCACGGGAGTCCCCGGGGACACCGCCGAGTTGATTTCACGAGCGCAGGAGGGAAGCGGGGTTCGGGTTAATCACATTTCTCTGTCTGATCCCCTTGCTCAGTTTGGGTGGAAAAAATCCCAGCGCAGTCTTTCGCGGGAGGAACTGGCGGAATTGGAGCAGATGTTGCAGCAAAGTGGCGCCGGGGAGCTTCAGACGGAGGGGGACCGCTTGCGTTCGGATGATTTCTATTGGACCTCAGCGCTGTGCCATGATGGAAATTTTGTTTTCAATGGCTGGAAGCTGAAGGACAAGAGTTTTGACCATCTGGCTTTTGTTCCCTATTTGCTGAACCAGGACCAGACTGGTGTTGCTGTAAACCCGATCCGGGATATGGGGACAGCATTGCAAGCGCGTATGGGGCAATCAAAAGCAGAGAAACATAAACACTTCGAATTGCGTGTTGGCAATAACGGCCTGACCAACAACGCGCTTTTTTAGCATAAAGATTATCGTTTCAGGCCGAACCCGGACTGTTCTTTCCGGATGTGGAGTTCTCTAAATGTCATCTGCAACCATAGGGGTTCGGATGACATTTTAGTTTCACTTGCGTTATGTGTTTGTTGCATTGCAGCATTGCTCTTGAAATTTTCCCGAAACGATGTATATTCACAATTATGTTGCATCGCAGCATGAGGGTGTTGTCAAAAGAGTGACGATCTTCGCCCTACTAGATGAAGCCTGCGGGGCCAAGGTGAAGAACTCGCTCCAAAATTGAGATGAATTTTAGGAGATACATATGACAACCACGATTAAAAAGAAGACGGCAGATACTACCGAGAAAACAGTCTCCGGTACGAACGGGCCGAAGACTAAAGTCGAATCAACCTCTGTAAACGAAACAGTTAACAAAACAGTTACCGTGGAGAACGAAATGAAAACTGGTATTGAATCTGCCGCAAAAGGCTATGAACAAATTTTTACTTTCTCTCAGGCCCAGGCTGAAAAAGTAATGACTACATTTTACAAGCAGTATGAAGATGCTGCTGCAATCAGCAAGGAAACAGCTGATCTTGCAACCAAATCTGGTAACAGCCTTTCTGCAAGCTATCAGCAGTTCAGCACGCTGTTTACCGATATGGCGCAGACAGCGATTAAAAAGAACATGGCCGTTGCCGAAGCTTTCCTGGCTGCAAAAGACATCAACGAAGTTTCTGACATTCAGACAAAATTCGCGCGTGAGTCTTTTGATGCGCTGGTGAAAAATGGCACAGAAATCACTGAGCTGACAACCAAGGTCGCAACAGAAGTTGCCGAGCCAATTCGTCAGCAGGTGACACAGACTTTTGAAAAGATGTCCAAAACAGCTGCCTAAGCTTGAGGCATCCGTTTGACTGGTTAAGACAAAAGCCCCGTATTTTACGGGGCTTTTGTCGTTTTTCTCCAAGAGTCGCAGAACGGCTATTTCAACGCCAGCTTCTTGAAGAAACGCAAGGTTGATACTATAATATATAGCCTTGAGTATGCGTCCCGATTGGGGCGCTGTTTGCATTAATGTCGTCGCAGCCCCTCGGTTGTCGAACCGCAAAAAGATGATCAGGTAGTAGTGGATGAGTGGATCAGACCGCAATAATGATTTCGATGAAGAGCAGGGCGTTGTTGTCAAGCCGCGCACACGCACAAAACGCCCGTCTATGTACAAGGTTCTTCTGCTGAATGATGACTATACGCCGATGGAGTTTGTCATCCATGTTCTGACGCAGTTTTTTGGCAAAGATCAGGAAGACGCGACCCGGATTATGTTACAGGTGCATCAACAGGGCGTCGGAATTTGTGGGGTTTTTAACTATGATGTTGCTGAAACCAAGGCGACGCAAGTGGTTGATCTCGCCCGCAAGAACCAGCATCCGCTGCAGTGTGTGATCGAAAAAGAGTAACCTGAAGCCGGAGCTTTCCACTTTTTACGACTCTGCGCACTGTTTTGTATAAGAACCAGGTTTTGTAAAAGAGTTGGTGTATTTTTACTCTTTCTTCTCTATTTCCCTTTTAAAATGACTCAACACAACAGTCGATAGCCGCTTTAAACGTCCTGCATGTTCTAATGGAAAAAGCAGGATTATGCCGGGAGATACTGGCAAAGCACAGAGGTAGAGTGAATTCGGTTCCGCCGGGAATATTCGGTAGAAAGAGGGAGCTGATATTCAAGGAAAATCTATTTTCTACTATCTCTTGCTGATTCAGTTTTTGCTCCCTAGGTATAGTAAAAGCCCTAGGTTTGGTAAAAGAGGGTGGTCAAAGACACAGGGTCAGGAGTTAGGGCTCCTGCAGTTGACCGGGTGATCTGGCCACGATGGTTAAAGGGGTGTGATAACATGGCAATGCTGTCAAATAATCTGGAACAGACACTGCACAGGGCTCTGGCCTACGCCAATGAGCGCCGGCACGAATATGCCACACTTGAACACCTGCTACTGTCCCTGACAGAAGACCAGGATGCCATAGCTGTATTGAAAGCCTGTGGCGTCGCACTGGAAACTCTGCGGGAAGATCTGCTGGATTACATCGATAACGATCTGTCCAATCTGGCAACAATCCATCTGGGTGATGCAAAACCAACCGCTGGTTTCCAGCGGGTTCTGCAACGTGCGGCCATCCATGTCCAGTCTTCCGGCCGGGAAGAAGTCACTGGCGCAAATGTCCTGGTTGCGATGTTCTCTGAACGTGAAAGCCATGCCATTTTCTTCCTGCAGGAGCAGGAAATGAGCCGACTGGATGCGGTGAATTATATCAGCCATGGCATTGCCAAAGTTGAAGGTCTGGAAGAAACCCGTACCATCCATGGCGCGGAAGACCGCCGCGAGGAAGGCGGGGCAGAAACGCCAAGTAATAAAGGACGCGAGGCGATTGATGCCTACTGTGTCGATCTGAACAAGAAGGCCAAGGCCGGAAAGATCGACCCTCTGATTGGCCGGGAATCCGAACTGGAACGTACTGTTCAGGTGCTCTGTCGCCGGACCAAGAACAACCCGCTTTATGTCGGGGACCCTGGTGTTGGTAAAACGGCCATTGCCGAAGGACTTGCCAAGCGGATTGTCGACGGCGAGGTTCCAGACGTCCTGAAAGATACAATTATCTTTTCTCTTGATATGGGTTCATTACTGGCGGGGACCCGCTATCGTGGCGACTTTGAAGAGCGTCTGAAGGGCGTGGTCAAGGAAGTAGAGGCCATGGAAGGTGCGGTGTTGTTCATCGATGAAATTCATACGGTGATCGGTGCCGGGGCAACATCTGGCGGATCAATGGATGCGTCCAATCTGCTCAAGCCAGCCTTGCAGAACGGCAGCTTGAGCTGCATCGGTTCGACCACCTACAAGGAATATCGCAACCACTTTGAAAAAGACCGCGCCTTGGTCCGGCGTTTTCAGAAAATCGACGTGGCGGAGCCTTCAATTGAAGACGCGGTCAAGATCCTGCGTGGTCTCAAGCCCTATTATGAAGAACACCACAAGGTGAAATACACCAATGAAGCCTTGCGCACGGCGGTGGAGCTTTCCGCCCGCTATATTGGTGAGCGGAAATTGCCGGATAAGGCAATCGACGTGATCGACGAGGTCGGTGCATCGCAGATGCTTCTGCCGGAAAACAAACGCAAAAAAACGCTTGGGGTCAAGGAAGTCGAAGCTGTGGTGGCCAAAATTGCGCGCATCCCGCCCAAATCGGTTTCCAAGGACGACAAGTCTGTCCTCAAAAATCTTGATCGTGATCTCAAGACCATGGTCTATGGCCAGGATCAGGCAATCGTTGCCCTGTCATCGGCAATCAAGTTGGCCCGCGCAGGTCTGCGCACCCCGGAAAAGCCGATCGGCTGTTATCTCTTCACCGGTCCTACTGGTGTCGGGAAGACCGAAGTGGCAAAACAGCTGTCCCATTCACTGGGGGTCGAGCTGACCCGCTTTGATATGTCTGAATATATGGAGCGTCACGCGGTTTCCCGCCTGATCGGTGCCCCACCGGGCTATGTCGGGTTTGATCAGGGCGGATTGTTGACCGATGCCATCGACAAGACACCGCATTGTGTGTTGCTGCTGGATGAAATCGAAAAGGCGCACCCTGATATCTTTAACATCCTGCTGCAGGTGATGGATAATGGCCGACTGACCGATAACAACGGCAAGTCCATTGATTTCCGCAATGTTATTCTGATCATGACCTCGAATGCCGGGGCGGCGGATATGGCCAAACCTGCGATCGGATTTGGTCGGGAAGTCCGGATTGGCGATGATGAGGAAGCCGTCAACAAGGCTTTTTCACCGGAATTCCGCAACCGTCTGGACGCGATTATTCCATTCCGTAACCTCTCGACGGGTGTGATGACCAAGGTGGTGGACAAGTTCATTATGGAACTGGAAACCCAGCTGGCAGACCGCCATGTGACCATCGAACTTTCGCCCAAAGCCCGCAAGTGGCTGGCAGCGGAAGGCTATGATCCGCTTTATGGCGCGCGTCCGCTTGGGCGTGTGATCCAGAACGTGATCAAGAAACCGCTGGCTGAAGAACTTCTTTTTGGCAAGCTGACCCGCGGTGGTCTGGTGCGGATTGATATTAAAGATAACGCACCAAGCTTCAGCTATCCCGATGCTTCCGGGGGCAGCAGCAAAAAAGGGACGAAGAGCAAAGAACCGGCTTAAGCCCGACGTCTGAGCTGTTACATAGAAAAGGCCTCGCAGATGCGAGGCCTTTTTGTTTTTGTCTGTCCAAAGAGAAATTCAGAGACAGATTATTTTTTTGCTGATTATATTCTTAAATTTCAATGCTTTCTTCGGCTTTTCGAGTCTCTGTTGCTACGGGGTTTTCCCGTGACGTCCGGTTCAGGTTACGGGTCAGATACATCAAGAGTAACAGAACAAGTAAAACCAGACCGCTTCCCATGGTCAGGGCATAGTCTTCCATCTGCAGGATTGAATAGAGAAATCCGTAGAGAGCGGTAAGCAAGCCGGCAACAGCCAGACCATTTTGCTTGCTGTGGCTTGCAACAGTAACGTAACTGGCGATTGACAATACGGTGGTTCCCGCTGCAAGGCCGTAGGAGAAAGCAAAGCTGAGGTGTTCGGAAAGCGTGAGTAACAGCAGGTAGAAAACCGATAGGGAAACCCCAACAAGAGCGTATTGGACAAGGTGTAGACGTACGTTGCGGGTGAACTCAAACACCAGCAGCATCAGATAGGTCAGGGCGATAAACATAATTCCGTACTTGGCTGCGCGGATTGATGTGCCGTAGTGGGAAATTGGTTCGAACAGGCGTGCTTCGGCAATCACTTCTTGCAGATTGACGCCACTGTTATCGGTGAAAATCTGGGGGTAATTGCGGGATAGATGACTTATTTCCCAACTGGCTGTAAAGCTGTCGTTATCAATTTCATGTCCTTTGGGCAGGAATTGGCGGAAACTCGGGTGGGGCCAGTCCGCGGATATTTTGATTTCCGTGTTCATGCCTAGGGGAATGGCGCTGATATTCCTGCTGCCGCGCAGGAGACTGTCAAATTTGACCGAGAAGTGGCTCAGGTCCTGTCCAGGAGCCATGCGGGCACTAAAACCACTCCCGAGCTGGTTGGTTCGCAGACCAGTTCCGGGCATTAGTTCCAGCTTTCTATCGTCGACTGTAACTGTGGGAGAGGCGGCAATGCCGCTGTTATCGCTTAGAGCGATGGTGACATAGGCCTGATCATAGAGGATTTTTTGTAAATTCTGAATTGATGGAGGGTTGAAGCTGAAATCTGCAGATCCCTCGATCTGTGCCGTATAAACAAGACTGCGATAGATGCTGCGTTCGCGAAATTCATGTTTCAGATCGGCAGAAAGCGAGAGCTGGTCAGGAAGAACAATCAGCTTGTCATGACCGATAACTATTTTTTCCTTCCCCTGATCGCTTGTAACTCGGGTCTCGGTGATAAAGGGAACCACAAGTACAGGTGCCGCAACTGTCTGTTCCCGCCCCCATTCGTTGTCTGTTTCATATAATACCGAATGATAGAGATCATTCCGTTCGTTCATCAGATCATGAACAAGCGCTGTCGGGATCAGCATGAGCAGGGTTAGAAAGCCGATGATCACGGCTTTGATCATCAGAGGATTGCTGTTGGCGATGCGGCCACCCAATCCGTTGGTCTGTTCAGCGTAGCGGTTGGTTAACCACCGTAAACAGGCGAGACCGACGATGATACAGATTCCAAGAAAAATGACTGCGGCGAGTATGAGAAACACTGTTGTAAGGTCCATCATGGTGAAATCCTCCCCCCTGGAGGTTTTGTTAAGCTGTTCTGTTTTCCGGTGCGGAACAGGTTGTGAATGAAGAGATAGCAATGATGGTGGAAAAATAAGAAGGAAATTTGCGGCCAATAAGGCAAAACGGGTCAGAGAAGGGGCAGGGAGTTTCTCATCTGTCCCACGGTCATAGTCTTGCCTTACTCTGACCCGGAAAAAGGCACAGAATGCTGGTGATCTGTAGCAATAGGCTATGGAGAAAATATTATGTATCGGCTTGGAAACAAATTGCGACTTCCCGTTCTTGTACAGAATCTGTACCGCAAGGGGCAGGTTTTCTGGATCGCCCCCTTTTTGTTGTTTTTTCTAAGCGGGACATCCGCATTCGCCGACGCAACATTTGGCAAAAAGCTGGCAGAAGAAGCCCTCAAACGAACTGATGCTTTTGTGCTTTATGACAGCAGCTATTACCGGATCAGCTACCCCGGCGGGGATGTGCCGGAAAACAGCGGGGTGTGCAGTGACGTGGTCATCCGAAGTTATCGCGGTCTGGGGCTGGACCTTCAGAAGCTGGTACACGAAGACATGCGCGCCAATTTTTCTGCCTATCCTGCCTATTGGGGATTAAAAAAGCCGGACAGCAATATTGATCACCGTCGGGTGCCGAACCTGCGGGTGTTTTTCTCCCGCCATGGACAGTCATTACCCTCTTCGCAAGATCCGGCAGCCTATCAGGCTGGAGATCTGGTCAGCTGGAATCTGCGCCCGGGTGGCTCCCTGCCGCACATCGGTATTATTAGTGATGAGAAAAGCTCGGACGGTGTGCCGCTGGTGGTTCACAACATCGGGATGGGTCCGGAGCTTGAAGATATGCTGTTCGACTATGAAATCACTGGTCACTATCGTTATGGCGGAACAGGTTCTAATCCCTAGGTCGTCCGAACGGATCTAAAGTAAGTTAGGATAGAGGTATAACCTCTACCTCTCCGGTGCCCAGTAAGAAATCAGTTGCTGACCAATTGTCTCTTCTAATTTTTCAAGTTCAGACTCTATCAGGTGTTGTTCTTCTTTTGATACTGTAATTGAAGCATCTGCAATGGGGTGGGCTGTGATGAATGCCATACGCTGCCGCGTGGGTGGATGGGTCGCATCCAGACGGGCGTTTTTCTGATTTGCTATTCGGTCAAGACGCTCTGTTTCACTCTTCGGCAGGGCCTTGAAATAAGAAACGAACTTGGTAAGGATTTGTTTTTGAGATTGTTTTGCGCTGAAAATGGTCCTGTTTGCAAATGTCTGAAGATGTTCCCCATACGAAAATTTCTTTAAAGCGTCTCTCATCGCTTCTGTACCGGACGCGGTAGTTGCTAAATAATCAGCAAGAAATTCAGCCTTTTGGGATTGGCGCCAAACAAGGTGGGACAATCCTATGTACAGAAGCTCGATAAACCAGGATAAAATCCACAATAAATAATGTGTAATCATCTGTATTATTGTGGAATCTTGATCGTATTTGTGCCTCAGGATGTAAATCCAATAGTCCAAGGTGTTAAGTGCTGATCCAATAATCAGGCTTCTTGTTGAATCACCATTGGCACCGTGGGAAAATTCGTGAGCAAGAATAGCCAGACGTTCGGGCCAAGTTTGCACCAACCACAATGGCAGCCCAATTACTATCAGAACTTTTCTTGAGATCCCCACGCGGGCAAATGCGGCATTGTAATCTGGAGTTATTTCTATTCCGTCAACTCGGGGAGAACCGACTTTATCTGCAATACGATCACACACAGCAAAAAGAGCAGGGGCATCTGCTCTTTTTAAACAATTTTGTGGCATTGCTCCCAATCTTGGTCGAATGAACCATGAGAGTGCGAGCAGTAATATGCCGATAACGATAAGTAATACTGCTGGCCAGCCGAAACTGAGTGCGTAAAGTCCAAGCGCGGCCATCGCTATTGAAGCTAGGTGGATGGTAGATGCGAAAGCAAAAGCCAGTATCTTTGAAAGGGACCAACGAGGCCGTAAATCTTCAGGTTTCTCGGAGAGAATTGATTGAAAGACTCTATCGCCTTGCGTAATGCCAATCTTGCGATAAATTTTGGCTGTGTAGCCAAGAGTATTTACAAAATCATCTGAGCCTAGATTCCAGTTGCATTGGGGGCACCATTGTCGGAAACCCTTGTGAGAGTGGGTGATAGAATCGCAGTCCGGACAGGTTTTATTCTTTTCTTCGGATTGGAGTGTTGTACTGGTCATTCTTTTTCCCCCATGAATAACCAACATTTCCCTCATGGGATTATTTGGTTAGGAACATTGTCATGCCCAATGGTATTTTTCAATCAGGGTTTGCCGATCCCTTAATAATATCTGCTTTTGATTGAGGTGGGTTAATCTTGAAGCTGCTCTAGAGGCCAGTCTGGATATCGGTGGCCTTCCGGAAAGGTCCAAGTTCTTTCAGGTAGTCCATATCCTGCTCCAAAGCTCTTTGTTCACCCTCGAGAAAACGAGCAATGGCATCGCGGAAGTTTGGATCGGCGATGGCGTGCAGGCTGTAGGTCCGGGAGGGCAGGTAGCCGCGCTGGATCTTGTGCTCGCCTTGTGCGCCAGCCTCTACGCGCTTGAGACCGTGGGTGATGGCATAGTCGATGGCCTGATAATAACAGAGTTCAAAATGCAGGCTGGGGTAATGGCCCGTTGATCCCCAGTTCCTGCCGTAGAGGGTATTGCTGCCGCGCAAATTCAAAGCGGCGGCAACCAGTTTCTCGCCGTTCCAGGCGCTGGTCAGGACGACCTTTTCTGCCAGCTGTTGCCCTAGCCGGGAGAAAAAATCTCGTGTCAGGTAATCGTGGGCATGTTTCTTGTCGACGGTGTTGAGGTAAAGCGCGTGAAACTGTTCGAGAATTACCGGTGTCAGGCTCTCGCCCTCAAGTGTTTGCAGGGTTAAGCCGTGGCTGTTTGCTTCGCGCCGTTCTTTTCTGATCGCCTTGCGTTTGCGTGAGCTGAGGTCGGACAGGAAGTTATCAAAACAAGTATACTCCCGGTTTTCCCAGTGATACTGCACGCCAGTCCGGGGGAGCAGCCCCGGTTGAGCCAGAGATTGCCATTCCTCCTCACTGGTGAAGGTCAGGTGCAGGGATGAGGCTTGGTACTGTTGGAGCAATTGCAACATGGCATTGATCAGGGCCAGTCTGAGATCTTGCTGTTCTGTTTTATTGCCCTCTTTGTTGTTTGGCGCGATGAGCAGCCGGGGGCCAGTAACAGGTGTAAAGGGGACCGCACACTGGAGCTTGGGATAGTAGCGTCCTCCTGCGCGTTCAAAGGCGTTGGCCCAGCTCCAGTCAAAAACATATTCGCCATAGGAATGGTTTTTGAGATAGAGCGGGGCGCAGGCGAGGACCTGTCCTTCTGTATCTTTCAGGGTCAGGTGCTGGGGTTGCCAGCCGGTTTCGGCACAGGCGCTTCTGCTTTCTTCAAGAGCCAGGAGAAAGGCATGGGAGACAAAGGGATTGTCAACGCCAGCACAGCGGTCCCAGTCTGTCGGGGCGATGCCACTGATCCGGGGATGGACTTCAACACGGAGTTGGCTCATCTGGCTCCTCGGAGCAACTGGGAAGAAGATAAAGAGTTCACCACAAGAAATAGGAAGCCGTCAGCCGGATAGCAAATGAAAAAGGCAGGCGTTAAGGCCTGCCTTTATACATAAGAAGCCCGAGAGGGTCAGTCGATTTCCGCGACGCAATCGACTTCGACAGCAATGCCGAGTGGCAGGCTTGGAGCAGAAACGGCTGCGCGGGCGTGGACACCCTTGTCGCCGAAGACTTCGACCATCAGGTCGGATACGCCGTTGATGACTTTTGGCTGATCGGTGAAATCGGAGGTGGAATTGACAAAGCCACCGAGTTTGACGATACGTTTTACACGATCAAGATTGCCGCCTGTGGCAACTTTCAACTGGGCGATAATATTGATGCCACAAAGGCGGGCCGCTTCCTGGCCTTCTTCAATGGACATGTTGTCACCCAGCTTGCCTTTGTAAAGGATCTCGCCATTTTTGGCAGTGATCTGTCCAGAAACAAACACTGTATTGCCAGAGGTAACATAGCCAACATAGTTGGCAACGGCTTTTGCAGGTTCAGGAATTTCGATCCCGAGTTCTTTCAAACGGGCGTCAACAGTACCAGCCATAGCTCTATCCTTTGTTTTTATTACTTGTTGCTGTCACGGACTTTGTTCCCACTACCCCTAGGGCGTCATGAGAGAAACAAGTCCAAACCGAAGGGGAGGATATAAAGCGGTTGCGCCCTCGTACCCTGCCTTTATCTGTAGAAATACAGAGCGGATTTTAGCCGGATCCACGGCGAGTGCAAGTCAAGTCTTGGGGAGAAATGCGACAATATTCTGAATGTTTGAGCCTGCTGCAGTGCAATATCATTATGCGGAGTACGTTCCTGACGACATATCCCTGCGTTTGACGGGTAAAGAATGCGCTTCCACAGGTAGAAGAATAGCCCGCCATAAAGCAACAGGGCGGCCTGAGCCGCCCTGTCTATAGCAAAGAAACGGAAACCTTGGCTTAGGAACAGCCAGTTGTACCCCCGCAGGTATCACACTTCAGACAGGTGCCGTTGCGCACCAGAGTGAAGTTTCCGCATTCAGGACATGAATCCCCCTCATATCCTTTCATGCGGGCTTCGCGGACCTTTTCCATACGCTTGTCCACGGCCTTTACGACGGTCGTTTCTGCAGCGACGGCGGTCTGGGTGTCAGTGACACCCACGAAATCCTGATTGGCTTGGGAAATGGCCGCAGAGGCTGAGGCCAAAGTGTCCCCAATATCCTGCCCGCCGTTTACAACCATCAGCTTGTTCCGAACATAGCCTGTAGAAGCCACACGGCGGACGGTCTCTGCGACAGCACTCCGGCTTTCCGGCAGGTCACTTTCGCCAGAGCCTTTCCCGAGAGAGTCCGGCAGCATATCGGCGGGCTCAACGTGGGCAAGGTCGTTACGACCGAGATAGGAAACAGCCAGCTCGCGGAAGAGGTAATCCAGGATGGAAGTTGCCATCTTGATCACGTCGTTGCCTTCGACCATGCCTGAAGGCTCGAAGCGGGTGAAGGTGTAAGCTTCTACATATTCCTCAAGTGGAACGCCGTATTGCAGGCCGATGGAAATCGCGATGGCGAAGTTGTTCATCAGGCTGCGGAAAGCGGCACCTTCCTTGTGCATATCGACGAAGATCTCGCCGAGGGCACCGTCTTCGTACTCACCTGTTCGCAGATAGACCTTGTGGCCACCAACGATGGCTTTCTGGGTATAGCCCTTGCGACGGGATGGTAGCTTTTTGCGCTCGGTAACGGCCTTTTCGATGACGCGTTCGATGATGCGCTCGGCAACAATCTCGACCCGTTTGGCAGTTGGTGCTTCCGCGATATCGTCGTCTTCTTCTTCGAGTTCCAGCAGAACACCGGAAGAAAGTGGCTGGGACAGCTTGGAACCGTCACGATAAAGCGCGTTGGCTTTCAGGCCGAGTTTCCACGACAGCATGTAGGCATCTTTACAGTCATCAATCACGGCATTCGCCGGCATGTTGATGGTCTTGGAAATCGCCCCGGAAATAAACGGCTGGGCAGCCGCCATCATGCGGATATGGCTTTCAGCAGAGAGGAAACGTTTCCCGGTTTTCCCACAGGGATTTGCGCAGTCGAAGATCGGCAGATGCTCTTCTTTAAGGTGCGGTGCACCCTCAAGGGTCATGGCGCCGGTACAGAAGATGTTCGCGGCGTCGATTTCCTTGCGGCTGAAACCAAGCTCGGCCAGCATGTCAAAGGCCGGGTCATTCAACTGGGCTTCGGTGAAGCCAAGTGTCTTGATGCAGAAATCTTCGCCCAGGTTCCATTTGTTAAAGATGAACTTGATATCAAAGGCGCTGGCGAGTTTTTCTTCCAGTGCGGCAAGGGCATCATTGGTGAAGTCTTTTTTCTTCAGACTGTCGTGGTTGATGCCTGGTGCTTTTTTCAGCGTCCCGTGACCCACGGCAAACTTGATGATGTCCTCGATCTGGCTTTCGCTGTAGCCGAGGTATTTCAGCGCACCGGGTACGGTGCGGTTGATGATCTTGAAGTAACCACCACCCGCAAGTTTCTTGAACTTGACGAGAGCAAAGTCAGGCTCGATCCCTGTGGTGTCACAATCCATAACCAGACCAATGGTGCCTGTCGGGGCAACAACCGTGGTCTGCGCATTGCGATAACCGTGTTTCTCGCCGAGTTCGAGGGCCTCATCCCAGGCTTTGGTTGCCGCAGCAACAAGCGCCTGATCTGGGCAGTCCTTGGCAAAGATCGGCACAGGTTGAACTTCGAGGGCCTCGTAGCCGCCTTCTTCGCCATAAGCAGCGCGGCGATGATTGCGCATAACCCGCAGCATGTCGTCCTTGTTCAGCTCATAGCGTTTGAACGAACCGAGTTCACCTGCCATTTCAGCAGAAGTGGCATAGGCGGTCCCGGTCATGATCGCGCTCAAAGTCGCACAGATCGCGCGGCCTTCGGGAGAGTCATAAGATACGCCCGTGGACATCAGCAGGCCGCCGATGTTGGCATAACCAAGACCGAGGGTCCGGAATTCGTAGCTGAGCTGGGCAATCGCCTTGGAGGGGAACTGGGCCATAAGCACAGATATTTCCAGGGTGATGGTCCAGAGACGGCTGGCGTGAATGTAGGCATCAATGTCAAAGCTGCCGTCAGCGCGCTGGAAAGTCATGAGGTTCATGGAGGCCAGGTTACAGGCGGTATCATCCAGGAACATATATTCGGAACAGGGGTTGGACCCGTTGATCCGGCCAGACTGCGGGCAGGTGTGCCATTCGTTGATGGTGGTATCATACTGGATGCCGGGATCGGCACAGGCCCAGGCCGCGTAGGAAATCTGGTCCCAGAGATCGCGTGCCTTGAGGGTTTTGTGCACCTTGCCATCGATACGGCGGATCAGGTTCCAGTCGCCGTCGTCTTCGAGGCTCTGGAAAAAACCGTTGGCAACACGGACCGAGTTGTTGGAGTTCTGGCCGGAGACCGTCAGATAGGCATCTGAATCCCAGTCGGTGTTATAGGTATCGAACTCCATCTCGGTGTAGCCCTGTTCCGCGAACTGGAGCACACGCTGGATATAGCTCATGGGTACTTCGTGAGCGCGGGCTGTTTTGATCGCGGCTTTCAGGGTGGTGTTTTTGCGCGGGTTGACCCGGTCCTTGTCATCCAGAGCGTCTGTGTTACAGGCCGCCATGATGCTCTTCAGGTGTTTTTGACAGATCTTGGAGCCAGCAACCAGTGCAGCAACCTTCTGTTCCTCAACAACCTTCCAGTTGATGTATTCCTCGATATCCGGGTGATCAAGATCAACGGTGACCATCTTGGCAGCGCGACGGGTTGTGCCGCCAGACTTGATTGCGCCGGCAGCGCGATCCCCGATTTTCAGGAAGCTCATCAGACCGGAGGACTTGCCGCCGCCGGAAAGAGGTTCTTCGGAACCACGGACTTTGGAAAAGTTGGTCCCGGTGCCGGAGCCGTACTTGAACAGGCGGGCTTCGCGAACCCAGAGATCCATGATGCCGTTGTCATTGACCAGATCATCGCCAACAGACTGGATAAAGCAGGCGTGAGGCTGCGGGTGCTCATAAGCGGATTTTGAACGAACCAGCTTGCCGGTTTCATGATCGACATAGTGGTGGCCCTGACCGGGGCCATCAATACCATAGGCCCAGTGCAGGCCGGTGTTGAACCACTGTGGAGAGTTCGGTGCTGCCATCTGATTGGTCAGCATGTAGCGCATTTCGTCAAAATAAGTGCGGGCGTCTTCTTCGCTGTCGAAGTAACCGCCTTTCCAGCCCCAATAGGTCCAGGCACCGGCCAGACGGTCAAAAACCTGCTTGGAGCTGGTTTCACCGATAATGCGCTCGTCCTCGGGGATATCGGACATGGCATCGTGATCAGGCTCGGAACGCCAGAGCCATGACGGGACAGAGTTTTCTTCTATACGTTTCAGTTTAAGAGGGATGCCGCGCTTGCGAAAATACTTCTGGGCGATGATGTCGCAGGCAACCTGGCTCCAGCTCGCAGGAACGTCGATGTCTTTGGCCTGAAAAACGACTGAGCCATCTGGGTTGCGAATTTCGCTGGTTGTTGTGCGAAACGCGATGGCGTCATAGACGTCTTTTCCGGTTTCCGTAAAGCGACGTGCGATGCGCATGCCGTATCCCCTTTATTTAAAACAAAACTCAATAGAAAAGCTCTGGATAAAGGATGTTGATATCCTGTACCAAAGCTCACTCAAACAACAAGGTCCGCAAGTCGGATGACTCTGCGGTTTTTCTGCGAAAGAAGCACATTTTGTTGATCTGAAGTGATTTAACCACAATATTTGGTTTTCGTCACCCGTATTTTGCGTATTGACACCAGATTTTGTAGCTCGGCAATAGCCGTTAAGCCTGTGGATAAATCTGTGAGTTATCCGAGAACAAAATTGTATGAACGGGAAAAGTTGCGGAAAAATAAGGAGCTTTTCATTGTCTCTAAAATTAATGTTTTCTTTTAAGCTGGTGGAAAAATACCGGGTAATTTTTATCCGAGAATCTGATGAAACAGAATCAGGTAAAGCAGACAGGAAAAAGGTTACCGATTCGTGTCAGAAAGATAAAAGTCTCGAGACCAAAACACAGTATTTCGGGGGGGAATTGGAGAGTTTTTGTATCTCGTCTTTGAAAAAACAGGAATAACAACAGGTTGTTTGCAGGACAGGGCAAAAGAGGGATGGCGGCAGAGGGATACTTCAGGAAGCAGATTGCTGTTTTGGGCGGGTGACAGGGCGATAGCAGGTGCCAGCGATCGCCAACATGACAAAGAGGGCACCGATAACCTGAGAAATACCGAGGGCCTCATGCAGCACAAGAACTGCCATGGCGATGGTGACAACAGGTTCGCTGTTGAGAAACATTGCAGTACGGGACGGACCAATTATTCCAACTGAGGTGATCTGGGCAAGAATAGCCAGCAGATAGAGCCCGGCAATAAGGCCTGTCAGCGAGAATTCGGTGAGATTGTCTGGAATATGCAAGCTGTTATCCAGGGGAAGGTAGAGGCAGGAAAGGGCAATCCCGATCACATTGACATAAAAAAGGGAGGTGAGGTTTGGAACCAGAGGAACAACTTTCCGCCCGCAAATCAGCCCCCCGCACATGGAAAAAGAGGTCAGGCAGAGGAAACCCAGACCGCGCCAGTCCAGGCTGTCAAGCGAAGGACCTAGGGCGATTGTAATGCCCGTGAAAGCCAGAAGGGAAAGCCCCAGCTGGAGTAGGCTTGGTGTACGCTTTTGCAACAGGGGGTCAATAATGGTGACGATCACCGGGAAGGTATAAAAGACAATGGCGGCCAGACCGACGGAAATATACTGAACCGCGGAGAGATAGAAAATTGTAACGCAAAAAATAAAGAAGGACATGGAAAGGAGAGGAAGACGCCCTTTCGCTGGGACAAGGAAACTCCCTCGTGTCAGCCCGAGAATAACAAGCATCGCAAGACTGCCCAGGATAAAACGGAAAAGCGTGACTGTCATGGGGGTTGCCCCCGCGTCGTATACAGCCGGAGAAATTGGTGTGATCAGTCCGAAGGAGATACCCGCGAGCAAACCGCTGAGGATTCCACCAGAGGGGATTTTAGTTTCTGTCAGATTATCCATGGATTGACTGTACCCGTTCCAGGAGACATGACGTGCCTCTTTTGCCAACGTTAGAGGGCATGAGATGGAAACAACAGGAAAAAAATCGAGAGCGCAGTGATACGGCAGCGGCGTGACGGCGCGATAGCCGCTCACCATTTGACAGTTCGAAGCGGGAAGGGCTTTATATTTTCCGGAAATAACAGCTTCAGCTACTACTTGCCAAAAGAGCAGAGGGAAACCGCATGACTGAGACCCCTATGACAGATATTCGGCAGACATACGAGGCGAAGTGCCACTGTGGCAAGGTGCATTTCAAATTCAGGGGAGAGCCTGTGAACGCTGCGATCAGATGTAATTGCTCCATGTGTCGTCGCAAGAATGCTGTCATGTCGACGGGGTGTTATAGCGGAGACGCTTTCGAAATTGTAACTGGCAAAGACTGTCTGGGGACCTATCTCTTTGGTGACCGCAAGGTGAAACATCATTTCTGTACGAACTGCGGGATCTATATTTTTCACCAGATGGGGCGCGAACAGGATCATGAGGAGATTGAACTCCAGGGCGAATTCAGGGTTAACCTTGGTTGTGTGGATGGAATTGACCTGGAAAAGCTGTCGGTCCGGGTTTTCGATGGCCACGACAGCTGGCGTTTCCTGAACTGATACCAGTTTGGGAGACAAGGTAGTAGATAAAGGTTCTCTGGCCTAAACGCACAGGAACAGACAAACGGCGTTCGCAGAAGATCTGCAAGAGCGCCCGAAGGAAACGATATGAAAGTGGCACTACCCGAATTCCGGGACAAACTCGAAGACTGCCTAGAAGCCCGTGGGGCACAGGACATCGCCCTGGATCAGGCCTCTGCTATGGTTCAGTGGGCAGAGAGAGTACACCGCTGCGGTGTTGCCTATCTTGCCCAGAAGCGGGATGCCTATAGCAAACTGGATATCAACGCGGTCAAGCTGCAGATAGAAAAAGGCAATGCCTCTTTTCTGGATGCGGGGGGACAGTCACTGGCTGTGGCCGGACCGCAGGCTTTGGAAAAGGCCATGCTCACCGCCCGTGAAAGCGGTATTGGTTTGGCTGTGATCTCGAATGTTTGTGACTTGATCGGGGTTGGGCAGCTGGTTGAGCAGGCTCTGGCTGAGGGACACGCCTGTTTCGCGACCTATGTCGTTGATCCGGCTTCGGAAGAAGGAACGGTGTTGACCGAGGTATATGGCCATATACGCGGCATTGCAGCCGTTGCCGGAAGCAGCAACAGCATCCGAACCGAACTTCACGGATTGCCCTCCAGTCATGGTAATTTCATGAGAGGGAACGCCCCGACCAATCTTGGTGATTTGGTGGTCAGTACACTGTCGGAAGGCAAGAGCCTGGTACCCGGTTGTACTTTACTCTGTCTCGATCTGCCGGATCTTTATGACGATCTGATCAAGGGTCTGGAAGCGGGGGTTGAAGAGGCCCCAGCCCGACTTTTTTATCCTGCTGAGCTGAGTACCCGGAGCCTTGAGGTCTCGGAAGATGGCTTCGAGGTGGATGAAGAGGAATGGCAAATATTGGCTGAGGAAGAGGGGCTGTTGCCGCCACCCGAGGGGACTGCTGAGGTATAAAGGGGATATAAAGAGGCGAATATTACGTCAAATTATGTTGTTGGGGCTGGACTGCCGGGGCCTGCGGTGTAATATTCAGCCCCATGATACTTTGGTGACTGTCGGTGAAGGCAGAGCTGAAATCTGAATAAAAACAACTGTTAGGGCGCTGCCCGATAAGGATGAGATATGGCTGGAACGCCTCTTGGAACCCGTCTTTTTACCTGGCTTAAGGGCGAACTTGTTGGTCAGGATGGCCAGGGTAACAAATTTTATCGCACCAAGGGTGGCAGTGAAGTACATAAGGACAGCCTGCGCAATGAGCGTCGCTGGGTAATTTATAACGGGGAAGCAGAAGCAAGCCGTGTTTCGGCTGACTGGCATGCCTGGTTACATCACACAACCAATGAGCGCCCTCCTGAAGGTGGTTATCCCAAACATCTATGGCAGCTTGAGCACAAGGCGAACCAGACCGGGACCGCCGATGCCTACCGCCCGGCTGGCAGCAGCTTGAAAACCGGGCAACGGCCACGGGTTTCAAGTGATTATGATGCCTGGCAGCCAGAATAGTCTGGCGATCTCCTGATTCTCTGTCCTGAGCTTTCTTTCCCGGAAGCTCAGTGTTTTTTTAACTGCTGATATATTTTCTTTATTAAGGTGCCTGCATGAACAGAAGTATCGTCGAAACACTTATTGGTGCGCTGGTTCTGTTCGTCGCAATCTCCTTCGGATTTTATGCCTTTAATAATGGAGATGCCAACGGTTCGGGACAGGGATATGAAGTTATCGCCGAGTTTGATAATGCCAGCGGTCTGGTCTCGGGAACAGATGTCAAGATTGCCGGAGTAAAGGTTGGTACGGTTCTGAGACAGACGCTTGATCATGAAACCTATTTTGCGGTTGTGACGCTTCAGATCAATGATGATATCAAACTGCCGAAAGGAACCTCGGCGCGGATTTTGTCCGAGAGCCTGTTGGGGGGCAGCTTTGTCAGCCTTGAGCCCGGCGGACAAGACGGCTACATCGACAAGGGCGGTTATATCAAGGATACCCAGGGCAGTGTTAATCTGATGGATCTTCTTGGCCGCTTTGTTTTCTCTTCTGGTGAAGCTGAATAATTTTCGCCAGAGTGTTTGTCAGTCTGTCCCAAGGGATACTGAATAAGAGCTGGACCGATGGCTGATAAAGATACCCAGGCGATAATCTGGCGTGAACCTGATGGATCGCCGCTTTCCTGCCTTGAAAAGATCAAAGTTCTCAATGAAAATCTCGAAGAGATTCGCGAGCTGTCCCAGGATGCGCTTGAAGATGCCATTCTGATGGGGGCAGATGAAGCCCAGGTAAGGCAGGTTCTGGAGCAGATCGTCGAGAAGCTGGTTAATCCTTATTATCCCAAGGGAACTGGTAAACATTGAACCGGAAAGTTGTCATGAAAAAGCTGTTTGTTGCTGGTGCCCTCCTGGTCGGAGGAATGATCCCCTTCGTACCTGCTCAGGCGGAAATGAACAGCTATGCTGTTGCTGTGTTGCAGGGGTTGAACAAGGTAACAGCCAGGGTTTCTGAATTTGAGGTCCCCTTGAACCAGCCGGTTTTATTTGGATCGCTGGAAATTACGGCTCAGTCCTGCCGTAAAAGCCCGCCGGAAGAAGCACCGGAAGCAACATCTTTTCTTGAAATTTCCGATGTGAGTTCTGACGGGGAGAGAAAGCCGATGTTCTCCGGCTGGATGTTTGCGTCTTCTCCGGCGATTTCGGCGCTGGAGCATCCGGTTTACGATGTCTGGGTGTTGGATTGCCGCCCAGCTACCAAGCCCTGAAGCAAAGGTGTAGCGGGGTTAATCTCCGCTATAGATCGCAGGCCGGTTGTGACGGCTCAGCTCAATAAAATCTTCCAGCTCGTTTTTAGAAAGCTCCATTGGAAAATATGCGGGAACCTGGATGGCTTTGAGCAGTCGGGCCTTGTAGTCTTCGCGTCCAATATCGACAGTGCCGAACTGGCTCAGGTGGTGGGTGGTGAACTGTGTGTCCAGGAGCTTGTAACCTCCTTTGTACAGACGCGCCGCGAGATGGATCAGGGCGACTTTGCTGGCGTTACTGTGTCGGCTGAACATGCTTTCGCCAAAGAAGGCCCCGCCAAGAGAGACACCATAGAGTCCTCCAATCAGTTTACCGTCTAGCCAGCATTCGACCGAATGGGCGAAGCCACGTTCATAGAGCTGGAGATAGAGGCTTTTGATCAGGGGATTGATCCAGGTGTCCGGGCGACGGACAGTTGTCTGGGCGCAAAGGTCCAGTACCTGTTCAAAAACCGTATCACAGAGAATCTGATAAGGGGGATTGCGCAGGATTTTCCGCAAGGAGCGCGGGATATGGACTTTTTTCAGGGGAAGGATGCCACGATTCTCCGGGTCGATCCAATGCAGATCAGGAGAATCGTGGCTTTCAGCCATGGGAAACACCCCGATGGTATAAGCTTTTAATAGCAGATCTGCCGTGATCTCCATGAACACCTATGCCCGCGTGTGTTTTTCTCTTGTATAGCTTCCTACTGGTTGTTCAGGCTGTCTACAAATTTTTCCAGCCAGTGGATATCGTAGACACCTTCATTGAACTTGTCGTTGTGTACCAGTTCAACATGGAGGGGGATCGAGGTGTTTACGCCGTCGATGACGTATTCCCGCAAGGCCCGCTTGGTTTTCATGATGCAGTCGGCCCTGTCATCACCATGAACAATCAATTTGGCAATCATGCTGTCATAGGTCGGGGGAATCTTGTAGCCGGCATAGATCGCGGAATCGACCCGAACACCCAGACCACCAGGAGCATGATATCCCTTGATCGTACCGGGCGATGGCATGAAGGTGAAAGGGTGTTCAGCGTTGATACGGCACTCGATAGCATGGCCCTTGAGCTTCACTTCTTCCTGGGTAACCGAGAGTTTTTCTCCCGCGGCAATCCGGATCATTTCCCGCATCAGGTCAATGCCGCTGATTGCTTCGGAAATGGTGTGCTCCACCTGAATACGGGTGTTCATTTCAATGAAATAAAACTCGCCGTTTTCATAGAGATATTCGATTGTTCCGGCACTTTTGTACCCAAAACCGAGCATGGCATCAGCAGAGATCTGGCCGATACGATTACGCTCTTCTTCGGTCAGGGCTGGTGACGGAGCTTCTTCGAGAACTTTCTGGTGACGACGCTGCAAGGAGCAGTCGCGTTCGCCAACGTGGATCGCACCGCCCTGGCCATCGCCAAGCAACTGGATCTCGATGTGGCGTGGCGTGCTGAGATACTTCTCCATATAGACAACGTCATCCCCAAAAGCCGATTTGGCTTCCTGACGGGCGAGGCGATAGGCATCTTTAAGTTCGCCAGCATGTGTCGCAACTTTCATGCCGCGACCTCCGCCACCGGAACGAGCCTTGATCAGGACAGGATAGCCGATGCGATCAGCGGTTTCCTGTGCCTGGTCAGCGCTTTCAAGTGCTCCATCGGATCCAGGAACAACCGGGATGCCCAGTTTGATCGCTGTCTCCTTGGCCATAACCTTGTCGCCCATAATGCGGATATGTTCGGGAGACGGGCCAATAAAGGCAAAGCCATGCTCTTCGACCATTTCCGCAAAAGCGGCATTTTCGGACAGAAAGCCAACACCGGGGTGAATGGCATCTGCGCCTGTAATGGTGGCCGCAGAAAGGATCGCAGGAATATTCAGATAGCTGTCTTTGCTGGGCGCAGGCCCGATGCAGACAGCTTCATCCGCCAGGCGTACATGCATGGCATCGGAATCAATGGTGGAGTGAACCGCAACGGTTTCGATGCCCATATCGCGACAGGCCCGCAGAATTCGGAGGGCAATTTCACCGCGGTTGGCAATGAGGATCTTTTTGAACATGGAACCTTCTTGGGCCTGCTTTATTCTATTACCATCAGCGGTTCGCCAAATTCGATCGGCATACCGTCTGAGACAAGGATCTGCTTGACCACCCCGGCTTTGGGGCTTGGCAGCGGGTTCATGACTTTCATGGCCTCGATAATCATCAGGGTCTGACCTTCGCGAACCGTGTCACCAACCTTGACAAAAGAGGGCGCGCCAGGCTCGCCAGCAAGATAGGCTGTGCCGACCATGGGCGAGGTTATGGCATTAGCCGGAACGCCGCCTTCACTTGCAGCAGGTGCTGCCAGGGGAGCTGCTGCAACGGGAGCTGCGGCAACAGGCGCATGGACAACGGTATGGCCGCGTACCAGGCGAATACGGTGACCTTCGGCTTCGTATTCGATTTCAGTCAGGTCTGTCTCATCCAGCAAGCCTGCCAGAGTGCGAATAACCTTCTCATTTACTTCAAGCTTGGACATATGATTCTTATTTGCTGTTTATCACGTTTGCCAGGGCATCCAGCGCGAGAAGGTATCCTTCAAGTCCGAGACCACAGATCACCCCGAGGGCAGCCTGGGAAACATAGGATTGATGGCGAAAACTTTCCCGTCGATGAATGTTAGAAATATGTACCTCAATAACCGGGAGCGCGACACCTTTAAGAGCATCAANCAAGGCAACAGAGGTATGGGTGAGTGCACCCGGATTTATGATGATGCCATCATGGGTACCACGCGCTGCATGGATCCAGTCGAGCAACTGTCCTTCCCAGTTCGATTGCTGGCACGTCAGAGAAAGTCCCAGTGCCTTGGCTCTCCGGTTACAGAGGCCATGAAGGTCATCCAGGGTTTCTGCGCCATAAATTTCTGGCTCACGGCTTCCCAGCAAATTCAGGTTGGGGCCGTTTAACAGTAAAACCGACGGCAAGGACATTCACCACTCATTTCAGTTCAAATGAATTGACTAGCCCTATCATAGCCCCGGAGATGGCGCAATCATTGCCGCGCTTCTTCTTGCGTTTTTATCGCCGTCAGAAAGGGTTTGTTCTTAATCATCTGTCTTGCATCTGTCTTGGTTCAGCTGTTGCCGCTGCTCCTGAGATCCGAAATCATCTGTTGGAAAGTCTCAAAGCTTGTCCCGGGGGAAAGGCTGCGGGTTCCAAGAATAAAGGCGGGTGTGCCCTCGGCGCCGACTTTTTCAGCAAGAGATCGGTTTTTCAGAATGGTTTCGCCGATTTCTGCTGATTTCATATCTGCTTCGAACTGCTGCTTGTCCAGGCCGAGATCTGCTGCCAGATCGAGAAGACGGTTCTGGGAGAGATCTTTGGCATTTTCCATAAGGGCAAAATGATATTCGGCGTATTTACCCTGTTTCTGGGCGGCAAGTGCTGCTCGGGCAGCGATAACGGATTCTGGGCCGAGAATTGGAAACTCCTTCATCACAACCTTGAGGTTGGGGTCGTCTTCAATCAGTGCCTGGATAATTTTTGATGCTTTGTGACAATAGGGGCAGCGATAGTCAAAAAATTCAACCAGAACCACGTCCCCGTCAGGATTCCCCAAAACCGGAGAGGCCGGATCATTGTGGAGTTGTTCGGCATTCTTGCTGATTGCCTGATCTTTGAGTTCTGACTCGCGCTGAGCCTGGAGTTGCTGATAGCGGGTGAGAGATTCAATGATAACTTCCGGGTTTTCCAGCAAATATTTGCGGACGGCTTCTTCAAAAGCCCGGGTTTGTTCTTCTGTCTGTTCTGTTGTCGGCTCTGCTGTCGGGACAACGTTCTCGGCCTGAAGGGGGGGCGAGTAGCTCAGGGTCGCCAGGAGCAATCCGGAAGCGAGCAGGGGAAGTTTGAAGAGTTTGGCGTGATGGTTCATCAGTAAAAGTATCTCTTGATCTTGATTTGTTTGTTAATAAGGTGCGTTAGGACAGACAGGGGGCGCTTCATTTGAAGATGAAGAGGCCCGGTCATGAATCTTTTTTACGCTGTTTGTCTCTGCGGTCAGCGGTAATGTTGAGGTCTGATGCCCGAAGCCAAGCTGGAGATCCTTTGGGCAGGAGTTCACTGGCGCGTCCGGACTGGAGCATGGCTTCTGTAAAGTTCCCACGTCCAAAGGCGGCTTCGGCCAGCGCAAGGTGGGTCATCCCCTTGTCTCCCCGGCGGCCATAGATGATTGCAGCCTGGCGCCAGACACTGGCGTTGTTCGGTTCCGCCAGCAACACCTTTTCGATATGCTCCAGGGCTTTGTCATCTTCAGCGGGGATATTCTCCTCTACCAGAACCCGGATGAGCAGCATGCGGATGGGGTCTGCCTCGGGTGCTTTCTCGATGGCTTTTTCCAGATAGGGCAGCGCTTCATGACCTTTGGCAAATTCGAACAGTATTTGCCCCTTTAACTCGAGGAAATAGGGGTCTTCAGGAAGTTCGGCCAGCAGGCTGTCGAGCTCATCTGTCGCTTTTTCCAGATTGGTGGATCTGTAATAGGAAATGGCACGGGCATAGCGTGCCGGGATTGAAGTATCTTCATCGGGATATTTGCGGGCAACCTGGTTACTGCTTTCCAGAAAGCCGATCAGCTTTGCCCGTACTCTGCTGTGGAGATAGACAGCATCGGGAGAATCCGGTTTTGTGGCATAGGGCGACTGTGAGACAGCATTGTCGAGAAAGTTGATACGTTCCTGGGTCAGGGGGTGACTGCGCAGGTAGGGGTCCTGATTTTCGCTTAGCAGCACTTCCTGGCCGCGCAAGGTTGACATAAAGTCCCGCAAGCCGACGGGGGACTGTTCTGTCGCCTGGAGATATTTCACCGCGGCCTGATCAGCGGCGGCTTCCTGCTGACGTGTGTAGCTCAGGAAATTTCGCAGGGCAAGACCCTGTCCTGCGCCGATGATAACGGCAGCGGCTTCGCCCTTGCCCGTTGCGATGGCAGCCCCGATCCCCAACAAATAACTGGCAATACTGGTGCCGATCGCCTTGTCAACACTGTCTCCGCGAAAGGCGACGTGACCGCCTGCGATATGGCCGGTTTCGTGTGCGATGACCCCGATCACTTCAGAAGGCGTGTTGGCTTTCATAATCAGGCCGGTATTAATAAACATTCTGTTGCCAACGGTAACAAAGGCATTAAGGCTTTTGTCATTGACGATGAATATATCTACACTCTGTGGCGCGATCCCTGCAGCTTGCAGGACCGGTGTAGCATAATTGCGGATCGCCTGTTCTGTTTCCGCATCCCGGATCAGGTTCAAACCCTGAGCTTTTGCTGGCAAAGCAAAAGCAAGAGTGGCAATAAGGGTGGTAATGCGTAAGATCAGGCGGGCTGGGCGTTTTTTCAACGTTCAGTACTCACAGGTAAAATATAGAGTTACAAGTTATTCAATTGGGGGCAAAGCGTCGGTAATGCAAGAAACCTTTTTCAGGAAGTCCAAAGTCCGTTCCGCGATCATAACAGCATGTCTGGGAGGATTACTACTTTCCGCTTGCGAGAGTGCGGATGATCAGGCGCAGGGTACACTTCAGACCGTGAAAGGATTCGCCGGACTGGTCTCGGCTGACGAACCCCGGGCCGCGCAGATCGGTCGTGAACTGCTTGGTAATGGTGCAACAGCTGCTGATACGGCAGTGGCCATGTATTTTACGATGACGGTGACCATGCCCTCACGTGTTGGTGTGGCCGGCGGAGGCGCCTGTTCCTATTACGATAAGGAAAGTAATTCGGCGACTGCTCTGAACTTTCTTCCCTCTGCGTCCTCTTCGGGTGGAGTCGTCCCCAAGACACCCCGGGCCATGGCAGCCCTTCATGCAAAGTACGGCTCTTTGCGGTGGGAACAGCTTGTGACCTATGGCGAGAGACTGGCGCGTTTTGGCAACCCGGTCAGCCGTTCCTTTGCCTATGATCTGGCGTTGGCCAACAGCCGTCTGGGGGTAAATGCGGAAATGTTGTCAAAGTTCACCCGCAGCGACGGGAAGCTTCCGAGTGAGGGAGACATCCTGGTTCAGCCGGAACTCTCGGGTGTGCTGGCCGGACTGCGGGCGCAAGGCGCCGGGTATCTGTATATGGGGCCTTTGACCCGACGTTTTGCCGAGGCGTCCACAGCCGAAGGCTTGCCGCTCAAAGTAGAGGATATTCGGGATTATCTGCCAAACATGGAAACGCCGCTTACGGTTGAGGTGGGCGTTGATAAAGCTTATTTCTCAGGCGATTACGCTGGAGCGGCGCTGGTCGCGGCCCACCTGGTCGGACAGCTGAATGTGAGTGACGACTACAACGGTGCCGAAGCCGGAGAGCAGGCGCATCTCTTTACCGAAGCCCTGAAGCGCGCGCAGGCGATCCGCAGCGGGGTTATGGCAGGTAAAATTTCTGCGCAGGAGAGCCTCTCGACGGAAGCGCTCGACGCTGACTTTTCGGCCTTTGATGAAAAGCGGGCAACGCCCGTTTCCTCACTGTTGCATGAGCCAATGCCTGCTTCGGGAAATCCCTATGCTGCCGGTTTTGCTGTTATCGATCGTTATAACAACTCGGTTGCCTGCAGCTTTACCCTGAACGGCCTGTTCGGCTCTGGCCGGATGGCCCAGGACCTGGGGGTGGTTCTGCCTGCTCCTCCACGTTCTGCTGCGGATGGTCTTGATACGGTCGTTGCCGTGGTTGTCGCCAATGAACCTACCGCGTTCAGCCGGTTTGCCGGGACGGCTTCGGAAGGGGCTGTCGGAGCTTCTTCTTTGAGTAAGGTAATGGCCGATACTCTGCTGGGTGAGGTGGCTCTCAAAGACGCGATAACCTCCCCGCGCCTGCATCATAGCGGGCAGCCGGATGTTGTGTTCTATGAAGAAAACACCTCTGCTTCCGTGGTTTCGTCGCTCAAGGCCCGGGGCCATGACGCCCGGCCTGCACCTGAATATGGACGGGTGAATGCGGCTTACTGTGCCCAGAGTCTTAAATTTCAGCCGGAAAGCTGCTCTTCGGCATCGGATAATCGCGGTTTTGGGCTGAGCCGTCTGGCGCAATAAAACTCTCGTCTCTGTACCCTCTTTGAGGAGAGGTCTGTTAGGGAAAGACCGAAGAACGGGCAGGGGGCTGCCCGTTCTTCCTAAAAAACTGGATCGTGATTTTATGGCTTTAAAACTGTCAGCAAGGGGGGATATTCCCCCCTTTATTGTTATGGATGTACTGCGGGCTGCAAACGAACGTGCGGCTGCAGGGGAGGACGTCCTGCACCTGGAACTGGGGCAACCGGAAACCCCGGCTCCACCCGCGGTGCTGAAGGCGGTGAAGCAGGCACTTGATCGTGAAGCCATCGGTTATACTGATGCTATGGGGCGAGTGGCGTTGCGCCGGCGGATTGCGGAACATTATCGCCACAGCTATGGGCAGGATGTTGACCCGCAGCGTATTATGGTGACCACAGGATCTTCAGCAGGGTTTCTGCTTTCTTTTCTTGCTGCCTTTAATCCGGGCGACAAGGTCGCGCTGGCTGCACCGGGCTATCCTGCCTACCGCAATATTCTCCGGGCGCTGGATATTGAACCCGTGCTGGTTTCCGCGGGAGCAGAAGAACGTTTCCAACCTTCTGTCGAATTGCTCGAGGCGCTCGAGGTCGATCTGGATGGTCTGATACTGGCGAGTCCGTCAAATCCGGCAGGTACAATGCTTGATGGAGCCGCGCTTGAAAAGCTGGTCAGCTATTGTAAAGGAAAAGGCATTCGTCTGATTTCAGACGAGATCTATCACGGGATTACCTTTGGTACCGAGGCCAAAACGGCCCTCGAATACAGTGATGATGCCTTTGTGATAAACTCTTTTTCCAAGTATTTTTCCATGACGGGTTGGCGTCTTGGCTGGATGGTTTTGCCTGCTGATATGTGTCGGCCGCAAGAATGCCTTGGACAGAATCTCTTTATCTCTCCGCCGACGCTGTCGCAAATCGCGGGAGAAGCGGTGTTTGACTGCTATGAGGTGCTGGAAGAATATGTCGAGCGCTATGCGCGGAACCGGGAAATTCTGTTGAATGAGCTGCCAGGGGCAGGGTTTGGTGAACTGGCCCCTGCGGATGGCGGGTTCTATATCTATGCTGATATCGGACACCGGACAAATGACAGCCAGGATTTTTGTCAAAAAATGCTGGCAGAGACAGGCGTTGCTGCGACCCCGGGGGTGGATTTTGATCCCTATAACGGCAACCGCTTTATGAGATTTTCTTTTGCAGGTTCTGAAAAAACCATGCTTCAGGCGGTTAAACGCCTTCGGAACTGGCGTCGCTGAGCCGCGGTTAATTTTATAGCTAAACGTGATGTTCTTTTGAGAGAACAGGAAACAGAAAAGCCCCGGTCAATTTCTTGACCGGGGCTTTTTGTCAGATGGACGTGCTGGCTTTATTGGCCAGTGATACGGCTCCACCATCCCTTTTTCCTGGGGCCGTCATTCTCGCCTTCTGCCGATGCAGTCTGAGGAGCGGTGGCCCCAACAGTTGTTGGCCGGGGAGTTGAAACAGCCTTGGGAGCCGCAACGGGTTTCTCACTAGCAGCTGGAGAACTCGCTTGTTTTGCAGCAACCGGGTTGTCTGTCTTTGCGCTGACTGCAGGTGCGCTTGCAGGCGCAGGTTTTTCAGCCATCTTGCTGTCGGTGGCGGGGGAAGCTGCCGTACGGGTTGCTGTCTCCCCGACCTTGGCTTCTGATGCTTTGGCCTTTGCGGTGGCTGGTTTCGCACGGGTTCGTGCCCGTGGTTTAGCCTTGGCAGCTGTTTTTACGTCAGCTGCCTTTGCCGCAGCATCGGTTGGCTCTGTCACGGTTTCTTCGGTAGAGGCTTCTTCTGCCTTTTTCCTTGGTCGACGTGTTGTTGTTGTTGCCGCAGCTTTTTTCCGGGGAGCTGCCGCACGTTTAGCCCGCACAGGTTTTTTGTCTGCTTCAGGGGGCGTAGAAGCCGTGTCGCTTACCTGCTCTGTTGTAGACACAGCCGTGGCTGTGTCCGTCTGCGGTGCTGGTACAGCAACTTTTGCCTCAACAGTTTCCCCGCTTCCGCTTTCCAGCGGGACTGTTGCTGTTTCCTTTTTGGCAACAGCAGGCTTTCTCCGACGTGGAGCGCGGCGAGCTGCTGGCTTCTCTTCTGTTGCATTGGCTTCAGTCGAACCTGGTTCTACTGCTACCGGGGCTGCCGTTGGAGAAACTGCGGCAGGAGTATCTTGGACAGCTGTCTCTTGAGCCTGATGGTTGCTCGAATCGTTTTGATTCTGGGCTTCCTCATTTTGGCCAGTCTCATCTTGACCCGCCTCGTCGTGGCCAGCCTCATCTTCTGGGCGGCGGGCACGACGGCGTCCGCCACGTTTACCCCGACGGCGGCGTTTGCGAGGACGACCATCTTCGTCGAGTTCTTCCGAACGTTCCTCTGGCGCTGATTCGGCGGTATCTGACGCTTCTTCTGATTCACCAACTACTGCGGTAATCTGGTTTTCTTCGCCTTCCAGCCCACTTTCCGGCCGGTCCTTGCGACGGCGACGGCGACGGCGACGTTTCTTATCACCTTCCGGGCGTTCGCCCCCAGTCTCATTTCTTTCCGGCCGCTCGTTACGCTCGGGCCGTTCCCCACGTTCTCCTCGCTCTGGCCGATCGGAACGGTTTTCCGCAGGGTCACGAGTTTCCTGAACATCCCGGTCTTCCCGGGTGTTACGGTTATCATTTCGGCTGTCATTCCGGCTGTCATTCCGATTGTCTCTGGAATGACGTCCGCCGGTTTCGCGTCCAGAAGAATGCCCTGAGCGGGAAGCCGGTGATTTGGGAGCTTCCTGTGGCAGGATTTCTTCAATCGGACCGTCATTGTTGGAAACAACACGCTCCAGACGGAAGTTCGGAATGACAATGTCGTCATCCGCATTGATCTGAACTTCAAAATTGTAGCGTTGCTCGATCTCGATCAGACGGCTGCGCTTCTGGTTGAGGATATAGAGGGCGACATCCTTGGGGACAAAGAGCTGCATCTGGCCACTGCCGCGACGGATACCATCTTCTTCCAGGGCGCGCAGAACATGCAGCGCTGTAGATTCTGTCGTCCGTATTGTACCAATGCCATTGCAATGCGGGCAGGTAACAGTCGAATTCTCGACAATACTTGGACGCAGGCGCTGACGGGACATTTCGAGCAAACCGAAGGGGCTGATGCGCCCAAGCTGAATTCTGGCCCGGTCCGCCTGCATGGCATCCTTGAGGCGACGTTCGACTTCCCGGTTGTGCTTCTGTTCATCCATATCGATGAAATCGACCACAATCAGTCCGGCAAGATCGCGCAGGCGCACCTGGCGGGCCACTTCCGCGGCCGCTTCCTGGTTGGTTTTGTAAGCTGTTTCCTCGATATGCCGTTCCTTGGTGGCACGGCCCGAGTTTACGTCGATGGCAACCAGTGCTTCGGTCGGGTTGATCACGATGTATCCGCCAGATTTCAGCTGCACAATCGGGTTGTGCATAGCATCAATCTGGGTTTCCACCTGAAAGCGGTGGAAAAGCGGAACCTGCATGCCCTTGTAGTTTTTGACTTTCTTGGCATGGCTTGGCATCAGTGAGCGCATACAGCTTTTTGCTGCCTTGTAACCGTCTTCGCCCTCGACCAGAATTTCTTCCATGTCGCTAGTATAGAGGTCACGCATGGCGCGCTTGATCAGGTTGGCTTCTTCATAGACCAGACAGGGAGCTTCAGACTTGAGTGTTGTCTCGCGGATCTCGTTCCACAAGCGCATCAGATACTCATAGTCGCGACGGATCTCCACCTTGGTTCGCTGGCTGCCCGCTGTACGGACAATCACTGCAATGCCTTCAGGAATCTTCAGTTCGTTGAGGATTTCCTTGAGACGTTTGCGGTCATTCGGGGTACTGATCTTGCGGCTGATTCCGCCACCTTTGTTGGTGTTCGGCATCAGGACAGAATAACGGCCGGCGAGGGACAAGTAGGTAGTTAGAGCCGCGCCCTTGTTGCCGCGCTCTTCTTTGGCTACCTGAATAAGCAGGACCTGGCGACGCTTGATAACCTCTTGAATCTTGTAGCGCTTCATGAGGTTTATGCGCGGCTTGGGACTTTCTTCGAAGTCGGACTCATCTTCATTGATGCTGTCGACGGTGGTTTCACCGGCAATTTCCTCAATGGTGTCATCCTGCTGTTTTGCAACACTTTCCAAAGCGCCATTGCCAGACGCTGTGGCGGAAACATCTTCCTCTACGTCGCTGGCCGTGCTGCTGTCTTCACTATCATCTTTGCCTTCGGCTTCTTCCGCAAGCATTGCTTCGCGGTCAGCGACGGGGATGCGATAGTAATCCGGATGGATTTCGCTGAAAGGCAGAAAACCATGCCGATTTCCGCCGTATTCTACGAATGCGGCCTGAAGCGACGGTTCTACACGGGTTACACGAGCGAGATAGATATTTCCTTTTAGTTGTTTTCGGGAGAGGGTTTCAAAATCGAAATCTTCAAGTTTGTTTTCGTTGTGCACCACAACCCGGACTTCTTCCGGGTGAGTGGCATCGATCAACATACGCTTTGCCATACGTGAGTAACTCCAGCGTGCGGCCAGTCCCTTCGAAAAGCCATATCGAAGGCGGCGCACGGAACATCGTTGTAGATGAAATTATGGGATCAAGAGCGTTCATTACCGGTTTTTGTCCTGCGTCGCCGCAGAAACCACGGGAACGCTCTCGCTGGTGAACCGCTGTTGCGGTTCGATTAGGTTTAAAATGTCCGAAGGGATAGTTGTTCCTAGAAACCTTGTCCCGCCGGTTTTGGCTTCGGAGCGCTTGCCTCCCAGTGCGTCCTCCTATAAGGACCGAAATCTGCCGTTTTTGACGGAAGAGCCATCTGGGGCATCAACGCACGCTGATCGTCATGAGCATATGCTCCACGGCCAGCGTAGAATTTTCTGCTTGTAGATTAACAGGAGCGTTCCCTCTGTGCTAGAAGGTAATTTCAATTTTGGCGATTCAATTTGAATATTTAAGCGACAAGTCGTTTTAAGTCGGTAGAATTGTTCTGTAATCTGCCGTAAAGAAAGCGGAAATTCGCAAATTTCAGTCTATTGTCTCGCCAGAGAATGGGGCAAGAAAAATGGATTTTTTCAGAGATTTTCCTGCAGTTTTAGGGCGTTTCGGCAGCAGATAGTGAGTGACGGGGTTTATGATTATTAGTTTTCCCATGAAGAGGCTGGTTCTGGGACTTGTTGCAATCCCGCTTCTGCTTTTGTCGAGCAGTTTCTCCTGGGCAGAAGATCTGCTTGCCATCCGAATCGGACAGCACCCCGAGAAAACCAGATTTGTTCTGGAGCTTTCAGAAGCCCCTGCCTATCGGGTGTTTACCCTGCCCGATCCTTACCGGGTCGTGATCGATTTGCCAAAATTGAACTGGAAAGTTCCGCAAAGCGATGTGCCCAAGCCGACAGGTGTTGTCGAGGCGTTGAGGTTTGGTCTCTTTGAACCAGAGGTCAGCCGTCTGGTTCTTGATGCCAAGCATCCTGTGTCAATCTCTTCCGTTTTTTTGCTGCCACCAAAAGAAGGGCACAAGCATCGTCTGGTTGTTGATATGATCAGGGTAACCGATGCGAATTATAAAACTTCGGGTGAACAGCAAAAACAGCGTGTTTCGAATCCGCCTCTGGGGTCGAACACTGTGCTGGCTTCAAAACCGCCTGAACCTGATCTGTCTGCTCCTGCCAGCCCCAAGAAAGACAAGGGCAGGAAAATTATTGTTGTGGATGCCGGGCATGGCGGGGNGGACCCCGGAGCAACAGGCGTAACCGGAATTCTGGAGAAAACCCTTGCTTTGGAATATGCGCAAAGTCTGAAGGAAGCCCTGGAAAAAAGCGGGCGCTATAGCGTAGTTATGACTCGTGATAATGACACGACTCTGGCGTTGCGGCAAAGAGTGGGGATCGCCCAGGATGCAGGCGGTGACCTGTTTATATCCTTACACGCCAACAAACATCCTTCGGGTACAGTCAAGGGGATTTCGGTTTACAGTCTCTCGGAAAACGGGTCGGACAAGGAAGCAGAAGCACTGGCTGCAAAGGAAAACAAGGCTGATATCATTATCGGATTTGACCTCAGTGATCAGTCCCCCGATGTCAGCAAAATCCTGATTGATCTGGCGCAGCGGGAAACCAATAACCAGGGCAAACAGTTTGCCAATGTTCTGGTGGGAGAGCTCAAGCGGGAAACTGTCTTGCTGGGGCGGCCGCATCGCTCTGCCGGATTTGCGGTTCTGAAATCTCCCGTTATCCCGTCTGTTCTGATTGAGTTGGGCTATATGTCGAACCGGGATGAGGAAAAAATCCTGAAAAGCAGCAAACATCGCCAAAAACTGGTCGGGGCGATAACCCGGGCCGTCGATGAATATTTTGGCAAGCTGGAGACTTTTAACAGTCAGTAAGGATGTTTTTCAAAGCGGCCAAATCAGGGAAATGGGGGAAGTATCCACTGATTTTATTGCCCAGTTTTGTCGCCCGGTTTTATCGGCTGGTTTTGCTCCTCAATGTTGCCCCTCAATGTTGCCCCTCAATGTTGCAGGGCAGGGTTGCGGGGCAGGCAATAGTTCAGAAATAAAATCTGCTGTAGAAAGCGGAAAGAAAATCCGCCCTAAAATCTTGCCATAAGGATGTCACAGTTCTGTTGCAACTTGTCGGCGTGGCTTGCCGTGATTGGCCGGGCAGGGTAAAATTGAAGCAGTATGGGGGCACACTGTTGGTGAAAGCCCCTTTTACTTTACGGGATGAAAGACAAAGCCGGGTGTTCCGGGTTTAGTCAGATGATATTGACGGGTTGGGAAATAGCGTGAAGTTTCTGAAAATCATAGGTTATCTCTTTGCGGTTGGGGTCGTGCTCGCGATTGCCGGGGCAGGAGGCGCTATTTATGTTTTTTATGAATATGGCCGGGGCCTACCGGATCACAATGAACTGGTTGACTATGATCCGCCGACTGTTACCCGGGTACATGCGGGTGATGGACGCCTGCTGGAAGAATATGCCCGCGAAAAACGTATCTATGTTCCGATAGAAGCAATCCCGGATCGGGTGAAAGACGCGTTTCTTTCCGCAGAAGACAAGGATTTCTACACGCATCCCGGAATTAACTTTTTCTCGCTTGCCCGGGCGATGCTGACCAACATCAAGAATGTGGGGTCGGGAAAACGCCTGATCGGGGCTTCAACCATTACCCAACAGGTCGCAAAAAACTTTCTCCTGACCAATGAAGTTTCCTATGAGCGCAAGATCAAGGAAGCCATCCTGACTTTCNGGATTGAACAATCCTTTGGCAAAGAACGTATCCTTGATCTTTATCTCAACGAAATTTTCCTTGGGTATCGTTCCTATGGCGTGGCTGTTGCAGCCCTGAACTATTTTAACAAATCTCTGGATGAACTGACGGTTGCCGAGGCTGCCTATCTTGCTGCTTTGCCCAAAGCCCCCTCAAATTATCATCCCGTCCGTCGTCATGAAGCTGCGCTGGAACGGCGTAACTGGGTCATCGACAGGATGCTGGAGAACAACAAGATCACGGCAGAAGAAGCCGAGATCGCCTGGCAGTCACCCCTGCAGATTATCCGCCGGGATGATACCGAAGTCGTCAATGCTCCTTATTTTGCCGAAGAAGTCCGTCGGGAACTACTGGATCTATACGGCGAGGAGAAGCTTTACGAAGATGGTTTCTCGGTAAGAGCCACCCTGCAGCCAAAATATCAGGATATTGCCCAGCGCAGTCTGAAGGCCGGACTGATTGAATATGATCGCCGACACGGATGGCGCGGACCTTTGACACGTTACGATCCTGACTCTCCTGATGGCTGGAAGACACAGCTGGAAGCAATAGAGGCGCCACGCGGTGTTGAGCCCTGGGTTCAAGCCGCTGTTCTTGAGGTTGGGGATGATGCTGTTGCTGTCGGCTTTGTTGACGGAACAAGGGGCACGATCCCCATGGCGGAACTGAAATGGGCGCGCAAATGGATTGAGGATCAGCGTTATGGCGAGGTTCCTCGATCGCCCGGTGATGTTCTGACTGTCGGGGATGTGGTCCTGGTGGAAGCTGTCCAGAAGGACGCCAAGGACAAGGATTATCCGGCAGATACCTTTGCCTTGCGGCAGATACCGGATGTGAATGGCGGCATTGTTGCCATGGATCCGCATACGGGACGTGTTTTGGCCATGTCAGGAGGATTCTCCTTTAGCCAGAGTGTATTCAACCGGGCAACCCAGGCCGTGCGCCAGCCGGGATCGGCGATCAAGCCTTTTATCTATCTGGCGGGGCTCGATAATGGCTATACACCGGCGACCATTATTCAGGATGCACCTTTTTCTCTGGATCAGGGCGCTGGACTGGGTAAATGGAAGCCGTCGAACTATACCAACAAGTTTTACGGACCAACCAGAATGCGGGTTGGGCTGGAAGATTCCAAAAACCTTATGACTGTCCGTCTGGCGCAGAACGTCGGGATGGAAACGATCGTCGAATACGTGAAACGTTTCGGGATTGATAACAATATGGAGCCGGTCCTGTCGATGTCACTTGGCGCGGGAGAAACATCTCTTCTCCAGATGACCACGGCCTATGCCATGCTGGTCAATGGCGGCAAGAAAATCACTCCGAGCCTGATTGACCGTATCCAGGATCGTCGGGGAAGGACTGTTTTCAAACATGACCAGCGTAATTGTCTGCCGTGTGTGGCCAATGATGGCTGGCATCAGCAGTCTGTGCCAGAGCTACCAGATACCCGCGAGCAGATCGTTGATCCGGCCTCAGCCTATCAGGTCGTTTCCATGCTTGAGGGCGCGGTCATCAGAGGAACGGGACGCCGGATCAGCAGCATTGGCAAACCCCTTGCCGGGAAGACCGGGACGACCAACGACAGTCAGGACGCCTGGTTTCTTGGTTTTTCTCCTGACCTAGCCGTCGGGGTCTATGTTGGTTTTGACAATCCCAAAACTCTGGGACGAAAAGAGCAGGGTGCCAGTGTGGCGGCTCCGATCTTCAAGTCCTTTATGGAAGAGGCTCTTAAAGATGCTCCGGCAACACCCTTCCGGGTGCCATCAGGCATCCGGCTGGTGCGAATCAATGCAGAAACCGGGCGCCTGGCCAGCCCGAATGACCGCAACGTTATTGTCGAAGCTTTCAAACCGGATACGGTTCCTTCGGCAGATTATAGTGGCAGTGGTGAGGAGAATGACAATCCTCTCTTGTCAGGAAATGACCTGCTGACCACAGACGGGCTGTACTAACGGCTGACAAGCAGGTAGAAGAAGCCCCGAAATTATCTTTGTACACTCTAGCTGACGAGGAGGCCGTAAAGCGATGCGCGCCGAGATCGAAGCAGCGGTAAGCGACATCAAGCAGTCGCTGGCCCTGCTAAGGAGGCATCTTTGACTGGGATGCCGCTTTACGAAGACTGGATGAACTGAACGTCCGAGCCGAAGACCCGACGCTGTGGAATGACCAGCAAATGGCCCAGACCCTGATGCGCGAGCGCACCCAGCTGGATCAGTCGATCACAGCTGTGCGCAAGATCAGCAGCGATATGGAAGATGCAATTCTTCTGATCGAAATGGGGGATGACGAAGGTGACAAGGAGTCGGTTGAAGAAGGCGAAAGCCAGATTCTGGCCCTGAAAGAACTGGCTGCCAAAAAACAGCTGGAAAGCCTGCTCTCCGGGGAAGCCGATGCCAACGATTGTTATCTTCAGGTCAACGCGGGTGCTGGTGGAACCGAAGCCCAGGACTGGGCCGAGATGCTGCTGCGCATGTATACCCGCTGGTCCGATCAGCATGGTTACAAGGTTGAATGGCTTGAAGAGAGCAGCGGTGAAGAAGCCGGGCTGAAGTCAGCGACCGTGGTGATCAAGGGGCATAATGCCTATGGCTGGCTGAAAACCGAGGCAGGGGTTCATCGCCTGGTCCGGATTTCGCCCTATGATTCCCAGGCCCGTCGTCATACATCGTTTTCATCTGCCTGGGTTTATCCTGTTATTGATGACAGTTTCGAGGTCGAGATCCTCGACAAGGATTTGCGGGTCGATACTTTCCGGGCTTCCGGTGCCGGGGGACAGCATGTGAACACAACGGATTCAGCGATCCGTATTGTCCATGAACCCACTGGAATTGTGGTCCAGTGCCAGAATGACCGCTCGCAGCATAAAAACCGGGCGACGGCCATGAGCATGCTGAAGTCACGTCTGTATGAACACGAAATGCAAAAACGTGAATCTGTTGCCCAGGCAGAAGCTGATTCGAAAACCGAAATTGGCTGGGGTCGCCAGATCCGTTCCTATGTTCTGCAGCCCTATCAGATGGTCAAGGATCTGCGCACAGGAGTAGAGACCAGCAACAGCAATGCGGTGCTGAACGGGGACATCGATCTGTTTCTCGAAGCATCACTGGCGTCCCGTCTGAAAGGCGGAACCAGCAGTGATGATGAAGAGGGCGATACTGTACTCTAACGCCCTTGAGGTGACTCCCGTGGCGTGAGTTTTGTTCGCTTTCCAAGAATGAAGATAAAGCCCTGGATAATTATTTCCAGGGCTTTTTTGATGATACATTTGATGAGCCGCGTCTTTAAAACCCAAAGGTCTTTGGTGCCTTCCGGGGATCAATTCCATTGCTGGCGCGGAGCTGGTATATCCCAGTAAGCACGGCGGCTCTCTTTTTTTGCCTGTTCATCATTGATCCCGATATCAGCAAGCTGTTCACGGGTGAGACCTCTCAAGGATCTGCGTTCCTGCTGAATGTCAAACATCAGGCTGATCTGTTTAAAAAGATACCCGAGGCCAGTGTTCTCCCACCGGTTTTTTGCCGACTTCGTCAGGGGTGCCATAGAAGACGGGATGTAAGAGCTACTGCAGGATTGGGAAGTTCCTAAAGCATTACAGGGTTGTTTGAACATTTTTTCCTCCAGTGAATTTTGTGATGATTGATTCTATTTCAATCAATATTATTGATATATGGCAGCTGAATTGGTATTATATAAACGAATTATTTTGATCGCAGGTATCACAGATTTTGATGCCTCTGGGGAGTGGGGCTTAGGTCGTGCACCGGGAGTATTATTTTTTATGAGCCAGTTGGTCTGTCCTGATGAAAGGCAAAGATATGAACCGGAATCTTGATCTGGGAACCCTGCGCAGTTTTGTTGCTGTTGCAGATACTGGGGGAATGACCTCAGCAGCGAACCGGCTGCACCTGACCCAGTCAACAGTAAGCATGCAGATCAAGCGTCTGGAGGAAGGAATGGGACTGTCGTTGTTTGACCGGAATAGCGGCAGGGGCATTCGCCCGACAGCAGAAGGCGAACAGCTGTTGGGATATGCCCGTTCCATGCTGGAAATGAATGATGAGGTCTGGGGGCGCCTTACAGCACCTAAATTTGAAGGTTCACTGTCATTTGGGGTGCCGGGGGATATTATCAGGCCGCATACACCCAATATTCTGCGTCAGTTCAATCGCGATTTCCCCCGGGTAAAGGTGAAGCTGACCACGGCAGGATCGCTGGATCTGATTGCGGGTGTTGATCGCGGGCAACATGATCTGGTTCTGACAACAGAAGTTTTTACAAAAGACGAGAAACTTCCTGCCAATGCGGAACGACTGGCAGTTGAACAGCTGGTCTGGACCGGAGCGGTTGGTGGCCGGGCCTGGCTGGCACGTCCTCTGCCTCTGGCGTTTGTACGCTGGTGTGTCTTTAGGCAGCCAACCATCTCTGCACTGGAGCAAGCCGGGATCAGCTGGTTTGATGCGGTTGATAGCGAAAGTCATGAGCCAACGTCGGTGACCACAGCGGCAGATTTTGCAGTTCGGGCCGAGATGCCGAGTTTCGATTATCCCGGCCTTGAAGCAATTGATCACCGGGGCGAGCTTCCTCTCCTGCCTAAATGCAGTATCAATCTGTATGTTACAGAGGGGCCAAACCACAAACTGGCTCAAGAGCTGGCGGTCTATGTTCGGCGTGCTTTCCGGGGATAGAATAAAAGGCGGGAGAGGTTATTTCTGAGCGATCCTGCCTTCAAGTTCGACGGAGACTGGACCAAAAGCTGCAATGTAATCTGCGAGAATATCATCCATTCTGGGGCCTTGGGTGAACGTTTTTTGAGACTGGTTTGTCAGGAGGTTATATCCATCGCCGCCCTGGACCATATAGTCATTGACAATGATCCTGTAGCTTCGGTCCGGTTGCAGGGGAAGATAACCTTGATGCTGGTCCTTAATCGCCACAGAAACAATCCGTTGTCCTGGTTGTTGTGAAGAATCCCAGATAATCCGCATCCCGCATCCCGGATACCTGTGGAAAGCGTCCGTCACTTTCCTCGGCCTTTGACAATCCGTTTTCGAGGGCGAGGAGCACTTCGCTGCCTTTCAGGTTGAGTAAAACAGCGGAATTTTTGAAAGGCAAGACGGTCAGAATGTCGCCCCAGCTTACAGGTCCGGCATCAAGGGATGCACGCATGCCCCCACTATTCAGGATGACTGCCTCTGCCTTGCGTTTTTCAAAACGCCATAACAGGGCATCGCTGACGAGATTGCCCATGGTACATTCCCCTGACCGGCAAGCATCTCTGGTGCCGTTTAGGGACGTTGCCACTTCACCGACAATAATTTGCCGCATCTTCTGAAGTTCCTGATCGATTTTCTCGATCCGGCTTCGGACAGCTTCGTTTTCAGCAAAGGATTGATCAAGAAGCACACTGTCGCCATCAAAGTGTTGAACCACCCCTTTTTCATCAAAAACAAGGGTGATTTCGCCGTAGTATTTTCCATAGCCGTAGGTGCGGACGAGAGGAACAGCTTGGCCGAGGGGATCCAGGACGACAAAAGGATAAGCCTCGTCGCCCCTGCCCAGACGGGCGGGAGAGAGCGTTCTGTTATGGCCACCGACAATGAGGTCTATATGAGGTATTTGAGCCGCGAGTTCCTTGTCCTGGGCAAGTCCAAGATGTGAGAGAAGGATAATCTTGTTGATCCCCCGGGCTGTAAGCATGTCGACTTCTTCCCGGACAGTTTCAAGCGCATCCTCAAACTCTATTTGATCCCCGGGATTAGAGATTTCGGCTGTTCGCTCGGTTATCACCCCGATAATCGCAATCTTTTCACCGTCCCGTTCAAGAATGAGGTGCGGGGGAATTTGTCCGGCCAGAATAGAGCTGTCATCAATTGCAATATTGGCCCCAAGAAGTGGAAACTTGGCCTTGGAAATGAGGCGCCGAAGCACGCCGGGGCCACCGTCAAATTCATGATTGCCAAGAGCCATGGCGTCGATCTTCATTTCATTGAGCAGGACAATAGATGCCAAACCCTGATAATGGGCATAAAAAAGCGATCCCTCGAACTCATCTCCGGCGTGCAAGAGCAGGGTATTTTCTTTCTGGCTGGTGAGAACCTCGCGGCGGTCTTCCAGAGCTTTGGCCAGGCGGGCGTAGCCGCCGAAACACTTTTGGGCAGCCAGCTCTTTTTTACTGCAGGGGAAATCCTGCCGGTTGAGGGGCAGGAGCCGGGAGTGAAGGTCGTTAACATGAAGAACAGTCAGGGAATAGTCAGCCAGGACAGCAGTCACGCTGATCCACTGTATCAAGATGATGGCGAATAAAGCTGTTAAACCAGTTCCCAGATATCTCATCCGTTTTCCTGCTCCAGTGCGGAAGCATACCATGGATTGGTTAAGCTGTTATTGCTTTTGCTTTCCCGAGAGAGATTGCTTTGCGGAGGAGAATGGCGTGCCCAGTCCGCCGATTTCTTTTCTGGCAACATAGCGGACAATCAGGCTTGAAAGAAGCAGTCCGCTCCAGACAGAGGCAAAGACAGCGGCCCAGACACCCCAGCTGCCCCAGCCGAACAGATGAATAAAGAGGGCGGCAAATCCGGCCGAGGCGATAACCTGGCGATAGATCCCGATCCAGACCGTCCAGATCGGACGTTTGACACCCTGTAAAAATGACATCATGGCAAAGAGCATCAGATAGGCGGGCAGCATGGGTGCCGCAAGGAGAAGATAGTTAAAGCCAACGGTAATGACCGCCGGATCCGAAGTGAAAAGCCCCAGCAGAAAGTTTCCGCTCAGGAGAAGTATCACCCCGCCCGCCAGCATCATGGCTCCGCCCGTGCCCAGACACCACCAGAAGGCCTTGCGGATGCGGTCATGAGCCGCTGCACCATTGTTCTGGGCGATGATCGGCAACAGCGCGATGGTCAAACCCAGACCGGGAAGCAGGATAAGCTGTTCGATGCGCAGGGCAATGCCATAGGCGGCAACGGCTGTCGCGCCAAAGGGCTGGAGAAAGAACTGGATGACCAGTACACCCAGTGTGATGGTTAGAAAATTAAACGTGGCAGGGAGCCCCTGACCGGAAAGTTCGGATATGGTCTTCCAGCAGGGGAGGAAATCAGCTGATCGGCACCCGAAAAGAACGCGAGACCCGAGAGCCTGATACAGGAGAAAGAATGCAACACACCATTCTATCACAAGGGTAGATACCGCCAGTCCGTCAAAACCGATGCCCTTAATACCGAAGGCACCAAAAATAAACAGGGGATTGAGCAGACAATTGGCCAGAAATCCACCAATCAGCGCCCGCTGGTTCGAGACGGTATCACCCTGTGAACTGAGGATGCCGTTGGCGGAAAAGGCAATCAGGAAAGCTGGTGTTGCCAGCATGATAATCTGGAGATAGGCGGTGGAAAGAGGATGAAAGCTGTCCGGGACGCCAAGAAGATCAAGCAGAAAGGGAATGGAAAAATATCCCGCAACAGCCAGGCAGAGTGAAAAGGCAGCAGCAAAACTCAGACCCTGGGCAGCAAAGGTCCGGGCAAGCTCTCTGTCTCCTTTGCCGACTGCCGTCCCAACCAGGGCAGAGATTCCCTGCCCCAGCCCGATGCCAAAAGCAATAGGGATGAAAAATACCGTGAAGGAAACGGAAAGGGCAGCCTGGGCCTCGGTTGAAAGCAGCCCGGCGTAAAAAGTATCGACCACGTTGTAGAGCGTGTTGAAAAGCATGCCGATACTGGCCGGAACAGCCAGGGCCCGGAAATGTCCGGGCAGGCTTCCTTGCGTCAGGTCTCTTTCTCGAGATTTTCCGGGTTTTCTGGCCAAGGACTTGCCTTTTGTCAGCTCAGGGATGGTTAGTTCACGGGTGTTTGTTGTTCAGGAACCGACTAAATGTCGCTGGGTTTTGTGACGATGGCAACAAGTTGGGCGAGTTCCTGTTCTTTTGCCAGTTTTTCTGCTTCATTCATGGCGCGGCGTTGTTTGGCAACCTCGTCCAGTCGGCTACGCCAGTGCGGATGTGCCTTGACCAGCTTGTGAAAGGTGCTGGCTTCGAGCAACAGCAGATGCGAGTAGCTGATGGAGCGGATATCTGCGCTGCGCCGGGTTTCAGCCAAAAGAGCCATCTCGCCAAAGAAATCGCCGTGCCCAAGACGCACCACCCGCTCTCCGATACGAATTTCTACCGCGCCGCTGGCAATGAAATAGAGCCCGTCCGCCTTGTCTCCCTTGCGGAAGATAAAGGCGTCATCGGCAAAAACGCGGGTGCGCAGGCTCTTCGTGAGTTCATCCAGTTCGTTTTGGCTAAGTTCCGAGAAAACTGGAAAGGAGGCGAGCAATTCCGAGGTTGTTGCCCGAAAATCGACCTGGGAGCGCGGTTTTACCACGGCATGAATTGACTCCGCTTCCCCGATCAGGCTGCGGGCGAGATCTTCGCTGATGATGCCTGCTTCCCGCAAGTTATCGATCTGCTCAACTTCTTCCCTATAAGCAAAGCGCTCGAGCAGGGCATGATCCAGTGTGCGGGCAAAGCGCGGGTATTGCAGTCTGAGACCTGCAAGATGACGTTCTATTTCTTCCTGACGCTGTCGCAAGATTTCACCCAGGATTTCTGTTGGACGGTCTCCCAGCAGAGTTTTAAGTTTTGTGTCAAGAAAGATTCCCAGTTCCAACACCATGATCCGGTTGATCAAGAGCAGCTGGAAACGTCGCCCGAGATAACTGGCGAGGGGACGGTTTATGCCCAGGCGTGCGTGACACCAGCCCAGGATACGAAAAGCGGAACTGTGTTTGTGTGGTTTGCGGGCCGCGCGCAGATAGCCCAGACGACCATCCTCTCTGGCGGCGTCAATCATGGCATCAACGGCAAGCAGATATTGATCGATCAGGATATGGGGAACCCCTGCACTCCAGCGCGGGTCAAAGAGCAGGGTTTTTTCCTGATTGGCGAGAGCAACCAACCCCAGGGTCAAGCGTTCCCTGTCGCTGATTGTTTCTTCAAAGGCCTTGTCCTCGGCAACCTTGGACAGGCGTTCGCTGTAGGGTGACATGGCGGTTTCAACCAGTTCGTCATCCAGTTGATACCGTCCGGCAAAGCCACGCAGGCTGCTCTTGACTGTTGAGAGCGACTGCCCGAGAACCTGGGACCTGAAAGCGCGCTCTATCGGAGAAAGCTGGTCCAGCCCAAGCCAGCGCATCAGGGCTGTCAGGGTTGTTCCCTGGATCAACAGGGTAAAGAGGGTAAAGCCTGTCGCCTGAATGGCAATAAAGCGTTTGGTCTCACCATCTACCAGCGGGTTCTCGGTCACAGCCAGAGCCAGCGCCAGGGTAACAGCCCCGCGCAAGCCCCCCCAGATGATGACGGTTTTGGTTGGCGTGGTTATACTTTGCGTCAGGCGCGTTGCCGATAAAATCGGAAAAACACCAAAGAGGATAACCGCCCGGGCAACCAGAGCTGCGAAAACCGCGACGAGGGTAATCCAGAGATCCGAGAGCTGGACATCGGCCAGCAGGCCGGGCACCAGGAGGGCTGCAAGAATGAAAACCAGACTGCCTGCCCACCAGGACAACTGGTCGAGTGTGTCCTGAAAAAACCGGAAGGTCTCGCTCTGGAACCGTGACCGGGCAAAGGCACTGAGGACCAAACCGGCAGTGACCACGGCGACAACACCGGAAATATGAATATAGTTATTGGCCAGAATGTAAATCAGATAGGGCAGTGCAACGGTGATGGTAACCTGGGCTGCCCGGAAGGACCGAAGCCAGGCAAGGATCTGGACGGTCAGGCGGCCTGCAATGAGCCCGACGACGATACCACCTACAAGAGAGATCGACAGCTCGCTGCTGACGTTTAACAGATCAAACTTTCCGCCGGAGATAGTCAGTGCAAGAAAGGCGCTAAAAGCTGCAATCGCCGTGGCATCGTTAAGCAGGCTTTCCCCCTCGACCAGCCGGGTCAAGCGGGCGGGTGCCCCGAGATCGCGAAAGAGCGCGATAACCGCACTGGGATCTGTCGTGGCAACAATGGCCCCGAATAACAAACAGACAACCAGAGGAGCAGAGGAAACGAAGGAAACGGCACCGCCGATAATCACCAGCGCAACAACAACCCCAAGAACCGCGAGCAGGATCACAGGGGCGGTATCTTTTGCCAGTCGGCGTACATCAATGGTGACTGCCCCCTGGAACAGCAGGATTGGCAGCATGATATCGAGAAAAGTTGCCGAGGAAACCGGAATATCCACGACCAGCGAGGCTACTTCATTGAACTGATCGGTAATGGTTGTGTAAAGCAGCCACTTGGCCGCCAGAGCCAAAAGAACACCGATCATGGCGAGCACGACGGTGAAGGGCAGACCGCTGCGCCTGGCAAGAGGCTGACTACAGGCAATAACGACCAGAAGAGCCGCAATTGTGAGAACAATATCTGAGATGGGCACTATGGACGTCCGTGATCAGTTAGCAACAGCCATTGGGACAGCTTTGATCGGTTTGGGCAAGGTTTAGCGGGACAAGATGGCAAGAATTTGTCCTGTCTTCCTGTCTAGAGCCTTTACGTCCAGGCTCTGTCTTTCTGCCTGTTCCTAGAGTGTCTTGATTGTCCGGTCTGCTGGAAAAGTGACCGTGACGGTAGTACCTTCGTTGCGAGCACTCTGGATCGAAAGCACACCGTCGTGCAGCTCGGTAAACCGCTTGCTGAGCGAAAGACCAAGCCCGGTGCCTTCGTGGGCTGTCCTGGCATTAGCCCGAACCTGACCAAAGGGTTCCATGATTCTGGGGAGATCATCCGGGGCAATACCACAACCCGTATCCATAACTTCGATATAGATTTTCTGCTCGGCTGTTTGACCAAGAGAAAGAATAATCTTGTCTCCACTGGTTGTGAACTTGAGGGCATTTGAGAGCAGATTGAGGACGATCTGTCTGATAATACGCTCATCACCGAGGAGAAAGAGATCTGCTTCAGGTTCATCAATGCAGATCTGGCCTGTGTCGCGGGTGGATTTACCGCGGAGGATCTGTAAACAGCAAGCGACTGTCTCTTTCAGGTCGAGTTCTTCTTCGTGCAGTGTGAATTCGCCGGCCTCGACCTTGGAAATATCGAGGACATCATTGATCAGGTTGAGCAGATGTTCACCTGAACGATGCACATCAGTAATGTATTCCTGATATTTGGGGTGCCCCAGTGCCCCGAAAAACTCGTCGCGCATCAGCTGGGTAAAGCCAAGGATGGAATTCATCGGGGTGCGCAGCTCGTGGCTCATATGGGCAAGAAATTCTGACTTGGCACTGTTGGCAATGTCAGCGTCTTCCTTGGCCTGAACCAGAGAAATTTCTGCCAGTTTCAGTTCAGTTATGTCTTTATGGATACTGACAATACTGCCATCTTCGGTCCGTCTGTCACTGAGCAGCAGATACCGCCCGTCCCGCAGCTGGATGCCAAAGGATTTTGGAGGACCCTTGACCAGATCTTCACGCCGTTCGATGTAGGCCTGCCGGCTGTCGTCACTGACCAGAACTGTGCCCCGGTTTACATCGAGCTCCCCCAAATAACGGCGATGGGCACCCACAGCGGCTTCTTCATCGCTATAGCCGTAAAATTTCTTGAATTTCGAGTTGCAGATTATCAGACGACCATCAACACCATAAAGAACAAAGCCCTCGCTCATGGCCTCAAGGGCATCAACCAGAATTTGTCGTGACGCAAGTGCTGCATGTTCGGCCAGCTTGTTTTCGGTAACGTCGTGCCCGGTGAAGAGAAAGTAGTTCTTGCCAGTGATGGTGATAGACTGAAGAGCAATGGAAAAATCATGCAGTGTACCGTCCTTGCCCCGTAATCTTGCCGGGAAGCGGTCAACGATCTGGTCGGTTTTAAACTGCCGGATCAGCTTGGCACGCTGGGTTGGCTGGACCCAGATGTTCAGCCCCTGGACGGTTTTCCCAGCGAGTTCTTTCCGGCTATAACCAAGGATGGAAAGCCAGGCATCGCTGATGAGCAAGATTTTTCCGTCATGCTGTTCCGTAATCGCAAGATAGGTTCCAGAGGCACCAACGAGTGCAAGTAACAGATCATCTGCATCAAGCGCACGTTCGGCAAAGATGGCACTAAACTCTGGCAACTCTGGCATTCTTGGTCCTTTTCCAATCTTCGGCTCGCATTAGGGGAGTATAGGAATAGGGGACGTGTGGGATGGCAGGAGATAATGTAAAAAGTGCTTTGGAAACAGGTGGCTCGTAAAACGGGAAACAACTTAACAGGAAAAAGTCCCGACAGGCAAACGGTCTGAGGTCCTGCTTGTCCAGGATTATTTTGCAGTTTTATATTGTCTGGCGGAAGAGTCCCATTTTCATGCCGCTGGTTCCCGCATTGAGAAAGAGAACAAGCAGCGACAAAAGTATCATGAGGAATTCGGCCATGGGGGCGGCAAACCAGATTCCCGGTTCGCCAAAGAAAAACGGGAGGGTGAAAATCAGGGGCAGGGAAAAGAGATAGGTTCGGGAAAGTCCAAGGATTGCAGAGCGTTTGGCATCTCCGATCGCCTGGAAAAAGCCGGAAAGGACCATGCTGAGGCCAAAGGCAAAATAAAACAGGGTGATCTGCGGCAAGATACGTTGGGTTTCGCCTGCGATCATGCTGTCTTCAACAAAGACAAAAGCGATCTGCTCGGCAAAAACATTGAAAAGAATCTGAAGGCTGCCGCAGTAGAGGAAGGCCGAGAGCAACGCGAGTTTGAGGCTGTCGTTGACCCGGGGCCAAAGCTTTGCCCCCTGATTGTTGCCTGCGACGGTCTGAAAGGCGATGTTCAGCCCGAGCAGCGGTAAAAAAGTGAAGGTCATTATCCGCGTGATGATGCCATAGGCCGCAACGGTTGCTGCGTAATGTTCATGCCCCCACTGCTGGAGCGAATAGAGTATGGCAGCAGAACTGATCGAGACACCGAGATATCCCAGACTGGCTGGNGCGCCAAGGGCAAGAAACCGCTTCCAGAAGCGGGTCGGGTTGGGGAGAGCGGCGAGGGAAAAGGTGAAAGCGGAACGTGCTTTCAGATGATAAAGCCCCACAGCGGTGATGGACAGGAACTGGGCCAGTATCGTGCCATAGGCAGAGCCGGCGACACCCTGGTCCAGCTTAACGATCAGGATGTAGTTGAAAATAATATTCAACAGGGTTGAAAGCAGGGAAAGGAAGGCAATGAAACCCATCTTGCCTTCGCAACGCAGCGCGTCAAAGTTGATCGTCAGAAGAAACTGAAGTGGAGAAAAAAAGATCAGGAGCGAGATATAGCTGTAGCCCATTTCACTGAGGGGAACTGAGCCTTTGGTCACCCAGGAAATCAGCCCGGTCCCGGCGAACAAGAATAAGGTAATCAGCAGGAGGCAGACTGCGGCAGAAAGCAGAATGGCGCTGACCAGAGCAGCATTTGCCTCGTCATGTTTCCTGGCTCCCAGCAAGCGTGCAACCACACTTGAAAAGCCACCTGAGACCCAAGTGGACAGTGCAACAATCAACATGAAAACCGGAAACATCATGGTCACGGCTGTGAGCGCTTCGGGTCCGACAAAGGCCCCTAGAAAATAGGCATCAACAACCGTGAAAAATCCACTGACAAGCATCACCAATATAATCGGTGCTGCGGTCTTGAGAAACAGCCTTGGTAACGATCCGGCGAGAAACATGTTTTCGGGTGGAGATGTTCGAGCAGACACGGATATTCCCTCTTTTATTCCCTCTTTCCGGGCTTTTGGCGCTGGTTATGACAAAGATGTCTTTGCGAAGGGGGGTAGATAAAAGTAAACCTTGGAGTGTAGATTTTGCATCTACAACTTAAAGTGTCAATGCACCTTAAGGCATAATGTTAGGAAGGTCCTAGAGATCGGCAACCGGACCGTAATAATCGATTGGAAAACCGGCCTGATTGCGGCCTTCAATATTAAAAGGGGAGCGGACTCTGCCCTTGAAGAGAGTCAGGATGATGTTTTGCCAGCTTTCAATCGGGTCTTCCCCATCCTGCTGGCAGAGATATTCAAACCAGTGCTTGCCCCGGGCAACGTGGGAAATTTCATCGTCATAGATAATCTGAAGACGCTCTGCGCTTTCAAAGTCCTTTACGGCACGGAGCTTGACAATGATGCCCGGAGTAACATCCAGCCCTCTGGCCTCAAGCACCATCGGGACGACAGCCAGTCTGGCTTTGAGGTTGTGTTCGGTGACCTCTGCCCCCTGCCAAAGACCTGCATGAGCAGGAAGGGCGCCATAATATGAGCCAAGCTGGGCTAGGCGTTCACAAAGCAAAAGATGGTGACGGGCCTCATCATCGGCAATGGCAACCCAGTCGTCGTAAAATCCTTTGGGCATCGGGGTCCGGGCAAAGCGGGCAATAATGTCCCAGCAGAGGTTGATGGCGTGGAGTTCGATGTGGGCCAGAGCATGCAGCAGGGCAATGCGTCCTTCAGCAGCCTGCGTCACCTTGCGCCGGGGAACCTCTGTCGGGGGAACCAGAACGGGGTGTTCTTCCCTGGCAGGTTCGGAGGGAATTTCAGCAAGTCCTACCCCGGAGATTGTTCCCTCCTGCCAGGCACGGGCAGAGAGACGGGAAAATTCCGCTTTTTCCTGTGAGTTGGCGATGCAAAGTGCCTGTGCTGCGGCTTCAGCCAGGGTCGAGGGCAAGGAGCTCATGAGGAATGTCCAACAAGGAGAGGGATGTTCTGGTTGTGCGACTGTTTAGCTGTGAAAAACTACAGACTGGCGACAGCTTCTCGGACCTCTTTGACGTGGCCGGAAACCTTTACCTTGTGCCAGATACGTCGGATGACGCCTTCGGCATCAATCAGGAAGGTGGCCCGCTCAATCCCCATGTATTCCTTGCCGTAAAGTTTTTTCAGGGTCCAGACGCCATAAGCTTCACAGATGGCCCCGCTTTCATCGGAGACGAGGGGGAAATTCAGTTCGTTCTTGGCGATAAAATTGTCGTGCCGTTTTACAGAGTCCTTTGAGACCCCGATAACCCGGGCGTCGAGTTTTGAAAAATCGGGCAGGGCATCGCGGAAGTCGCAGGCCTGGGTGGTACAGCCCGGTGTTGAATCCTTGGGGTAGAAATAAAGAACAACGATCTGGCCGCGCAGGGAACTGAGGGACAGTTCATCACCCCCGTTGAGCGGAGCTGTAAAATCAGGGGCTTTATCGCCAGTTTCAAGGCTCATCAGTTGTTATCCTTTTTTGAAATTTTTTGCTGTCTCGTCTTCTTTCGTGGGACGTTATCAGGCTATTTCCCAAAGCCCAAGCAAGAACAGTCTTAAGCTGCAGGGCAACTTGTTTTCACGAGATCATAATCAAATTGTTGATTGGTATAGTAAAAATGCACTTGTTAAGTGTGTTTCTGCTCAAGTAATGTGGGGGCGAATAATTTTCAATTTATGATATTGGGGCGGGAAAATGTTTCGGGGTATGAGATTTGTAATCATAGGGCTGTTACTGTTGGGGGTATCCGGTGTTCCAGCTTTTGCTGATAACCAGGCCCCAGAAATCCCTATTTATAAGGGTGCTGTTCACCTGATCACTGAACCAGTAGTGATGGTGGTAAGGCCTTATCCGCTGAGCTCAACCCATAATACTTCGAAGACATTCGGTAAAGTAAACGGGCAGAGCCTCTCAATGAGGACATTTTCGAAAGGTACAAGTCAGGTAAAGCAGTCTGGCGATAATTTATTAATAGAGGTTTCTATTGATGAGCTGGTTATGAACGCGAACGGCCAGCAACAGAAATCCTCGCCTGAGATGAAGATCTCAATGGAAGTCACCCCTCACGGCAAGGTTCTGGATATGGATTTTGCCGCACCGGAACTTTCTCCTGCTGAATTCCTGCAAACAAAACAATTGCTGGGGAATGTGGTCAAACAGTCCCTTGTTGCTTTCCCGAAAGAAGGAATCAACAAGGGACACAAGTTTGAAAACTCGGTTGATCTGGGGATCGGCACAATGAAGTCGGTTGGCAGGGTCCTGGGGGAAACCGAATTTCGAAGCCGGGAAACGCTTGTGGTTGATTTTGACGAAAGTACAGCTTCTTTTGATTTTGAGGGCACAAATATCCAGGGAATTATTAAAGGATACGGCTTGATGGATGTTGCCACGGGTGCCTGGAGCTATAGTGAGCTTCTGATTGATATGCCGTTGGAGCATCAGGGAGAGAAGTCCAACCTGTATGTGAACCAGGTTGTTGAAATTTTTCTGGAATAACCTCGCTTGACGCGGATCAGGGCAGCAGATGAGGGAAGGACGCGACCATGATCCCGGTTACGTTTTCTCCGTCATCGGATAGAGGCAGAGCGAGGCGGTCATAGCTGTAACGCTTGTTGTCGAGCACGCCTTTGATGATGTAGTAGCTTGGCAGCCGTTGCTCAACGATCTCGTCATAGTGTCTGTAAAGTAGCTCTCTATATTGGGGATAGGGCAGATCTTCCAGGGTCTTCCCGGTGAAATCCTTGCCTTCTATGACGCCCATCAAGCTGCCAAAGAGGCGATGTCGGTAGTGCCTTTTTCCTGTGATACTGGCTGCAGCTTCCACATCGATCAGATTGACACGACCCAGAGCATCCCAGATGCAAAGCGGATCAATTTCTGGGCGGGCGGGCATCCGGCGTTTCCTACGGAGCTCTTGCCAGTAGTTATGGACCCTCTTCAATCGGATATCGGGGATATCCTTCAGGTCGAGACGTTCCTCTCGCTCGAGTTGATACATATAGGGTTTCCCGGCAACAGACTGCTTTTTCAGATTACTCTTTACGAGAGTATAACTCTATTGACAGGGGAAATCATCCTTCGCTTCCGGCAGGTAAACGATCATTTAAGACCAATTCTCTCTTTAGATTGATCATTTTGTTTTTTTTGCAGAAAATAATGCGGGTCTGGGGCTACAGCCCTGACTTAATTTTCAGAAGTAACAAACTGTGTAATTGTCTTTATATAAATTTCCTGAACCCGTTTTGTCGTCAGTTCAAGCCGGGCCTTGAGTTCTGGAAAACCGGGTTCGCCGACAGTTGTGGCCAATCGTCTGAGAACCGAGGGAGCTGTCGTTTCTTCGTTCAGCTTTTCCCCGGTGGTCAGGCGCAGCAGGTTCTGTAATTGATGCAGCAGATCTGTCGCGTCAATCAGATCTGCCGTATCTGCCGATGACAGGAAGCCAAATTCGCCCAGCATCTGGAAACAGGGGCGGATGTTGAGATGCAGAACATCGTTGTTTTCATGGGCATGTCTTAGTTGCAAATACTGCGCTAAAAATTCGAGATCAATCAAACCTCCCCTGATCAGCTTGATGTCCCATAGTCCTGCGGGCGGTTTTTCCTTGGCAATTCTTTCGCGCATGCTGGCGATGTCATTGACCAGTTTCTGCGGGTCTCGTTTCTGGCAGAGAATAGATCTGATGGTGTTGTTGATTTTTGCACAAAAATCTTCTGGGCCTGCAATCGCTCGTGCCCGGGTCAGGGCCATATGTTCCCAGGTCCAGGCTTCGTTTAACTGATAGCGCTCAAATGCAGCCAGCGTGGTGGCCAGAGGACCTGCATTGCCCGAGGGGCGCAAACGCATATCGATTTCATAGAGCCGCCCCTCGGGAGTGAGAGCGGTCAGGGCATTGGTGAAACGCTGGGTCAGACGGGCAAAATACTGGGTTGGGTCAAGAGGGCGGTCTCCGTCAGATTCCTGCACCTCTCCGGTCAGCTCATAAAGGCTGATCAGATCAAGGTCAGAAGTAACCGTCATGTCCTGACTGCCCAGCTTGCCCATGGCCAGTATGGCGAGGTTGCTCTGGTCGATCCTGCCGTGTCGCAGTTTGAGTTCTTCCCAGGTGAGCGGCAAGAGCGCTTCGACGATGCATTCGGCGATGTGGGCAAGATCCCGGCTGGAATTTTCAATTCTGCAGGTGCTGCGCAGGATCTGAAGGCCGATCCGAAACCGCTGGTCATTGGCCCAGCTGCGGCTGAAGTCCAGTACATCCTGAAAATCCCGCGCCTGATCCAGGGCCTGATCGAGCTGCTGTTTCAGCACGTTTTTATCTGGCAGGCGTTCAAAGAAATTGCGACCCAAAACAGCTTCAAGCAAACCGGGAGACTGGCTCAGACGATCGGCGAGTGCGGGAGCGCTGCCCATGATCTCTGCGAGAAGGTCAAGCAGGTTCGGATTGGCCTGCAACATGGAAAAAAGCTGAACCCCGGTGGGCAGGCCGGAGAGGAATTCATCAAATTTGTTCAGGGCAATATCCGGTGCTGCGGATTTGCCAAAGGCCTCAAGCAGCTGTGGCACGATTTCGGCAATCAGGCTTCTCGAGCGGTCAGAGCGCACGGCGCGATAGCGGCCCTGTTTCCATTGGGTGATCAGCTGAAAGACCCTGTTGCCGTCGGTAAAGCCGATTTCCTGCAGGGATGCAACCAGTTCCGGGGTGGCTTCCTGGCCTGAGAAAACCAGGTTCTTTGTCTGTTGCGGCGGGCTGTGCTCATCTTCGAACAAGGTCGCGTAGTGGTCTTCGACCACATGAAGCTGGTGCGCGAGTTCCTCGCGGAAGTCCTCAACCGTATCATAACCGAGAAATGCCGCAACAGCCGCCAGCCCTTCATCACTTTCCGGCAGAGTCTGGGTCTGCTGGTCATCAATCATCTGCAAACGGTTTTCCAGTCGGCGCAGAAACCAGTAAGCTTCCGTCAGGTCTTTTTCTGCCTTGAGAGAAATCAGCCTGGCGCGATGGAGCTGCTCCAGCGTAAAGACAGTTGAACTGCTGCGCAGGTCCGGATTGCGCCCCCCCCAGATCAGCTGCTGGGTCTGGGCAAAAAACTCGACCTCGCGAATGCCGCCGCGCCCGAGTTTGATGTTGTGACCTTTGATCGCAATTCGTGCCCCTCCTTTATGGGCATAGATCTGACGCTTGATGGCATGGATGTCATTGATGGCGGCAAAGTCGAGGTGCTTGCGCCAGATAAAGGGTTTGATTTCCTGAAGGAAACGCTGCCCGAGCTCCTTGTCTCCGGCGACGGGGCGGGCCTTGATCATGGCGGCGCGTTCCCAGTTCAGGCCTGTGGTTTCGTAATAGGTCATCGCGGCGTTGAACGACAAGGCCAGTGGAGTTGCACCGGGATCAGGGCGCAGGCGCAGATCGGTGCGGAAGACATAACCATCCCTTGTCCGGTCATCAAGACAGCGCACCAGGTCCCGGCTGAGGCGAACCATGCCTTCCTGTGGCCCGCGGTCATGGAGATAGTTTACCTTTTCCGGATCAAACAGCAGAATCAGATCGATGTCGGAAGAATAGTTGAGCTCCCAGGCACCGAGTTTGCCCATGGCAAGCACAACATAACCGCAGTCTTCTTCGGGGACAGCCGGATTTTTTAGTTCAAGTTGCCCGCGGTTGTGCAGCTCAAGCAAAAGATGCGAGACGGCGGCAGAAATTGCAGAAGAGGCAAAAACGGTCAATTCCTCGACGACCCGGCGATCTGTCCATTCACCTGTAATGTCAGCCAAACCTATTGCCAGGGATGCCTGCTTTTTCGCCTGACGTAACCCCGCCATGACCTGATTCCGGTCGGTGGAAAGAGCAAGGCTCTCTTGCAGATATTGATGAATGCCAGTCAGACTTTTTTCAGCGCCCTGCTTTAAAAGGCGAGAGAAGAACGCCATATCCCCCAGTAGGCACTGGGTAAGATAAGGGCTGTTGGCAAAGAGACAGGTGAGGAGTGATTTAACTTTCGGGGTAGCTTCTAATTCGATAAGATCTTGCTTTAAATCGCTATTTTCGACACGTTCAAGACGTTCCTGCCAATTGATGAAGCCCAGGCTCACCCGGTCAGGGTTGATGCTTTTTGGTAATGTTTCTTCAGTAAAAGAAAATGACAGTATCATGAGTGCCGCTACCTTGTTTCGAGTACAGTGCAAAGGCTACAGAATTTGGTCAAGGGTTACCGTGAATAAAACAATGCCGTACTCACTTTCTCAAGGCGCGCGGAGCACCGTTTCGTATGATTCGTAAAACATCCCTGTTCTTTCTTGAAGCTCTTGCTGCCCTGCTCGTGCTTTCTGCGGTTATGGTCGGGATACTGATCTGGCGCCTGTCATCCGGCCCGGTAACTCTGGACTTTCTGACTCCTTATGTTGAAGAGGCTTTTGTCGATGAGGAAAAAGGGCTGAGACTGGATGTCGCGACAACCCAGCTGGCCTGGTTGCCGAAAGAGCGGGCTGTGGCGCTTCAGGTTGAACGTGTCCGGATACTGGATGAGACGGACAGGGCGATTGCTGCTATCCCCTTGATGGGGATAGATCTCAATGTCGGGGCGCTGGCGCGTGGGAAAGTTGTCCCGACAGGGGTCAAGATCATTGGTCCCCGGCTTAATTTGGTGCGCGATCTCGACGGTAGAATTGAGATTGGCAGTGATCGCGCCAGTGCGGATACCTCGATAGCCGAGCCGAGGTTCGGTGATGTTCTGCCGGATGCCCTGAAAAATCTGATGGCCGAGCGAACAGAGGGGCACCCTCTGGCCTATCTGGATCAGCTTCAGATTCTCAGAGCCCGCATCCGGGTCCAGGATAAAAAACTGGGGCTGGTTTTTACCGTGCCCAATGCCGATATGACCATCCGCAGGGATAAACTGGGGTTGTCCGGTGAACTGGATTTCCTGGTTGATGTTGCTGAAGAAAAAGCAACGCTGAACGGTGCCTTTGTTTATGACAAGGATCTGCAAATTGTTGACCTGGCGTTCCAGGTGACAGGGATCCGTCCGACGACACTGGCCAAGCTGGATTCAGGTCTGGCCGATCTGTCCGAGGTTGATATTCCTCTGGCGGCTTCGGTCTCGACATCCCTTAATCTTGCAGGGGAGTTTGGGCGCAGCCATTTCGAGATTTCCGGCGGACCAGGCTCTATTGCTCTGGCGAGTTTGTCGGTTCCCAAACTGCCTGTGCAGGGCATGTTCCTCAAAGGAAGCTACAGCAAGGAAAGCCAAAAGCTTGTCGTCGATAATGCGGCGATTAATTTTGGTGAAGAAGGCGTGCCCGGACCCCAGCTCTCTGTCGCCGGAAGCGTGTCGGGGCTGGATAGTGATATGCAGATTTTGGCCGGTGTGCGTGCAGTGGCTGTGCCAGTCGATGATCTCGCACTTTACTGGCCAGAGATCATGGCGACCGATGCACGGGAATGGGTGACCGAGAATATAAAAACCGGCCTGGCGGAAGAAGCTGTGATCAAGGCTGTACTGGAAATTCCCGAAGGAAACTTTGATAACGCGAAGCTGGTCTCACTTGATGGCAGTATGAAATACCGTGACCTTGATGTGCATTACCTGCGCCCGCTGCCACCGGTTCGGCAGGTGTCGGGTACTGCAGATATTCGTGCCGACGGGCTGACACTTTTTGCTGACGGCGGTGTCATTGAGGATATGTCTGTGCTGCCTTCGACCATCACCGTTTCCGGTCTGGATGTGGCCAATGAAAGTATATCAATCCAGACTGCCGTCGAAGGCCCGGTCAGGACAGCTCTGGAAATTCTCAACAGTGAAAATCTGCGACTGGTGGATGAACTGAATATCGACCCACAGGAAACGGCAGGGGATGCTGCTGTTGCGGTTGATTTTGATTTCCTTCTGCTGAAAGACCTCAAGCTTAAAGACATAACCATTGATGTTTCTGCTGCCGTGAAAAACGCCCGGATCGGCAAAATCTATGACGGTCTGGATGTGACAGAAGGGGATCTTAAACTTAAAGTCACCGGCAAGGGGATGGAGGTCACTGGCCCGGTCAAGCTTGCAGCAATTCCTGTAAACATTGCCTGGGATGAAAACTTTGGCAGCAACCCAAAGGTGAGGACAAAGCTGAAAGCCGATTTTGCCTCGATCGACCCCGAGGGGCTGTCCAAGCTTGGGATTCCCGTTACCGATTATCTGGCTGGTCCTGTTTCCCTGTCGCTGGCACTGGAAAATCGTCCGGATGGAAATGGTGTGGTGCAGCTGGCTGCAAACCTGAAGGATGCCAAGCTGAACCTTGAGGGGCTTGCTTTTGAAAAGCCCGAAGGGACAGCCGGAAACTTCAAAGCCGTTGTTATCCTGCAGGATGGTAAAGCAGTGAAGATCAACAGTTTTGACCTTGCCGCCGGGGAGCTGGAGCTGAAGGAGGGGCGGGCGGAACTGAACGATGGCAAGGTACGAGAGGCTTTTGTCCGGCAGTTCCAGCTGGAAAAAACACTGCTCAGTGATGTGGCGGTAATCCTGGATGATGAAAAACCCGAAATTACGATTGGTGGGGGCGTCCTGGATACAACCCGGTTTATTGGTGGTGATAAAGAACCGGAAGTCGCAAAGGCTACTGATACAGTTACTCCTGATCCGGGGATCGAGCAGGTTGTGCCCAGCGTGCCTGTCACAGATCCTTTACAGGAAGAATCGGTCAAGCCGATCAGGGTGACGGCACAGCAGCTTGATGCAATGTACATGGGAGACAAACGGTTTTTCCGCAATGTATCCCTGGTGGTGGACCGGGAAAGTGATGGCCTGAAGCACTTGCAGTTTACCGGGGAAGTGCCTGAAGAGCTCTGGCATGTTCCTGATAGCAAGGTTCTTGACCCGGAAAACAAGGTCAAGCGTACCGCGCGGATTGACTATTTGCCTCTGGAGAGCGGGCGTCAGGGACTTCGGGCTGAATCAAATGATTTTGGTGCAATGCTGCGGGCCCTTGATGTGCTTGATACTGTAGAGGGCGGGAGCCTGACAATTACAGGAGATGCCGAAAGTTACCGCAGTGCTGATCTGCTGTCAGGCAAGCTTGACGTCCAGAAACTCAGACTGGTTAAAGCCCCGGTTCTGGCCAAGATGCTCTCTGTTGCCTCTCTGACCGGACCTGTGACGGCCTTGTCAACGGAAGGCATTGCCTTTGACGAACTGGTTGGTGATTTCACCGTGCAAAATGGGTTGCTGCGCAGCGACCTGATCAAGCTTTATTCTTCTTCCATTGGCCTGACAGCAAAGGGAGAGGTTGATACCAACCGGGATATTGTGGCCGCCAGGGGGACAATTGTTCCGGCTTACACCATCAACCGAATTCTGGGTGGAATTCCGCTTCTGGGAACACTCTTAACCGGGGGCGAAGGCGAAGGCATTGTTGCCTTTAACTATAGCCTGGACGGGACTTTGGAAAACCCGAAAGTTTCGATCAACCCGCTTTCAGGTCTTACTCCTGGTTTCCTGCGCAATATCTTTGGCACTGCGACCCCGACTACTGAAAAAGAGCAGGATGAGGGTGAGACTGTAAAACCGCCAGTAACCCCAGAAAAATAAATATTATACCTGATGAGTAGACAAAAAAAGAAGGCTGCGAAACAAGCAGCCTTCTTTTTTTATAAACTATTTTGTACTGGAAAAGACCTTGTTCAGGCCCGAGAGAGGGCGAGGGCTTAGACAGGTTTAACCAGGATGTGCCGTTTTTTTCCTGCCGAAAGCTTGATCGATCCTTCTGCATTAAGATCTGCAAGGGAAATCGAAATCTGGTCGCTCTTGATCTGGGCATCGTTCAGACGGGCGCCTCCGCCAGCAATCAGTTTGCGTGCTTCGCTGTTGCTGCTGCAGAGCCCGACATCTTTGAAGAGAACAAAGGCGGGCAGGCCTTCTGCCAGTTTGTTTTTCTCAATTTCAAAGCTTGGTAAATCCGCACTCATGCTGCGTTCTTCAAAAGCCTTGCGGGCTGTCTCTGCTGCAGAAAGAGCGGCCTGTTCGCCGTGGCAAAGTCTGGTTGCTTCGGTGGCGAGGATCTTTTTCGCTTCGTTGATCTCAGCCCCTTCGAGCTGTTCAAGGCGGGAGATCTCGTCCTGAGAAAGTTCGGTAAAAAGCCGCAGAAAACGTCCAACATCGGCGTCTTCTGTATTGCGCCAGTACTGCCAGAAATCGAAAGCTGAAAGCCGTTCTTCGTTTAGCCAGACCGCGCCGCCGACAGTCTTGCCCATTTTTACGCCGGAGGAGGTGGTCAGCAGAGGGGAAGTCAGGCCAAAGACTTCATTCTGGTTAATGCGTCGCGTAAGATCCACCCCGTTAACGATGTTGCCCCACTGGTCAGATCCACCCATCTGGAACAGGCAGCTCTGGCGTTTGTTCAGCTCCATGAAATCATAGGCCTGGAGGATCATGTAGTTGAATTCCAGAAACGACAAGGACTGCTCGCGGTCGAGGCGCAGCTTGACGGAATCAAAGCTAAGCATCCGGTTGACCGAGAAATGCACACCGTAATCCCGTAGGAATTCGAGGTAGTTGATGTTATCAAGCCAGTCGGCATTGTTGACCATGACAGCATCGGTTGGTCCGTCACCAAAGGTCAGATACTTGGCAAAGACTTTTTTGATGCCGTCCATGTTGTGCTGGATTTCTTCAACGGTAATCAGCTTGCGGGCTTCATCCTTGAAAGAAGGGTCGCCAACCTTGCTGGTGCCGCCCCCCATGAGAACGATCGGCTTGTGCCCGGTTTTCTGGAGCCAGCGCAACATCATGATCTGAACCAGACTGCCGACATGAAGCGAATCAGCCGTACAGTCAAAGCCGATATAGGCGGCGACAGGGCCATCTGTCATCTTGCTGTCGAGGCTGTCCATGTCCGTACATTGATGGATATAACCGCGCGCACTCAGCTCACGCAGAAAGTCTGAACGGAGGTGGGAAGTCTGGGGCGCAGTCATGGCAATCTCGTCTGGTTCTGGAAAAGGTTTCGGTTACACAAGCGACAGCGATCGAGAGCAAGCCATTGTCCTTGCTGCTGTCACCGTCGCCGCAGGGATTTAGCACAAAGACAGAAAGGAGACAACGAAGCAAAGATTTAAAGCCTGTCAGGAGCTGAGAAACAAAAGTAAAAACGACAGATACATAAAATCTGGGGTGGAAAAATATTTCGTCTTCGGATAAAGCCCCGCCAAAACCGGAGCAAAAAATATCCTGTTGTCCACGGTTGTCCGGGCCGGAAAAATGATCTCGAAATAGCTGGGGGCAGGCTCGGGATTATAGTAGGATGGTCTTGAAATTGCCCGACGATTGGCCCCGAAATACGAGAAAGAGAATTTTATGACGCTTGGTGGTGATGACTGGTTATTGGGGCTGATGAGCGGTACCTCCATGGATGGTATTGACGCTGCACTGATCAAGAGTGACGGATCCCGGGTTCTGGAGCAGGGACCCCGGATAACCTTTCCTTATGATGCATCCCAACGGGCTCTGCTGGAAAGTGTTATGGGGGAGGTCGGGGATTGTCAGGAAGTGGAAACTACCCTCACGCAGTGGCACCATGCTGCTGTTTCCCGGTTGCTGGATCAGGCAGGACTTCGAGCCGCCGATGTCTCCTTGATCGGCTTCCACGGACAGACGACCTTTCATGATCCGAAAAAAGGGATCACCCGGCAGATCGGGGATGGCGCCCTGCTTGCCAGACTCTGCGGGATACCTGTTGTGAATGATTTCCGCTCGGCCGATGTGGCCGCAGGGGGAGAGGGAGCGCCTCTGGCACCGCTTTATCACCGGGCGCTGGCAAAAGATCTGGAAAAACCTTTGATGGTTCTCAATATCGGGGGCGTTTCCAACATCACCTTCCTTGGACAGGATGAAACTGTTCTCGCCTGTGATACCGGGCCCGGTAACGGATTGCTGGATGACTGGATGGTAAAACACTTTGATATGGCGATGGACGAAGGCGGCAGGGTTGGTGCTTCCGGGATACTTGATCCCCTGGTCCTGGCTGGTTTGCTTGATCATGGATATTTTTCCGAGGCTCCCCCCAAGTCGTTGGACCGATATGATTTTTCCCCGGAACTGCTCCAGGCTCTTAATCCGCTGGACGGGGCGGCGACCTTGACGGCCTTCACCGCAGCGGCGGTGGCAAAGGTATTGCCTTTCCTGCCGGAACGCCCCAGCCGGTGTCTCGTGACAGGCGGGGGACGACGCAATCCTTTTATGATGGATCTGCTTACGCGAGAGCTGAATATGCCGGTTGAGCCGGTCGAAGTCGTCGGCTGGGACGGGGATGCGCTCGAGGCCCAGGCCTTTGCCTTTCTTGCCCGGCGCAGCCAACTGGGGTTGCCTTTGTCACTGCCGACAACCACGCGTGTTGCCACGCCTTGTAAAGGGGGCGTATTGCATCCCGTTTCATGACGGGAAAGAAGACCAGATACTTTTTGATACTTGAGTAGTTGTTGAGCTTTTCAGCGAAGACCTAGCCCCAGATCTCTTCTTCACTGAACCCGAGGGCAAGGAAGTCATCTCTGCGGGAGGCTTTTTCACTTTCATCATCAAGAAAAAATTCATCCAGTTGCGGAGGAGAGACACTGGTCCCTGCGAGCATGGCATGAACCTGGCCTCGGTGATGAATCTGATGTTGGAAAAGATGGAGCAGCGTTTTGTCGATCCGTTCATGTTGCAGGCGTTCCCCGTGAACCAGCACCGTTCTCTGGGAAAGCTGTTCAGCAGTAAGCTGTTTGCAAAAAGCGAGAAGCCTGGTGTCTGCGAGCCTCTGTTCCCGATTCAGGTCTGAAAGCAGCTGACAGGAAATTTCCGGATCAAAAGCACTGTGTCCAATGCAACTACCCTCAAGAGCTGAAATATAAAACCTGTCTACGGTGAGAATATGGTTGAGTGTGTGAAGGATTGAAGGGAAAAATCCGGAACGTTTTGCAACAAGTTCTTTCTGATCCAGTTGTTCACAGGCTTTCAGAAGTCGGTAATTGGTCCAGGCATTATTGTAGGCACTGCTGCGATAGGGCTGAATAAGTGGCATATTAAAAACCGCTTTTCGAATTATTTATGGGTCAGAGAGACGAGTGTCTCGAATCCGAAATTCGCCTAGAGAGTAGCCGAATAGAAGGTGGCGAAGTTCAAATCCACCACACTAACGTTGCAGGGCCTGGACCACATAAGCGAAGATGGTTTCATCCCCAAGCTCTTTTCTGGCTTCAAGCCTGTTGATTCCTCTGACCAGAACATACTTGTTTTTGTCTTTGCCCTTGCGCACCTGGATGGGTTCAACTTCGATCTCATCAATAAGATTTTCGGCAAAGCTTTCTATTCTGGCCGGGTCTCGTTCCTTGCGACGGTCTGCGGGGATATAGATTTCATCAATCTTTATAGCAACGGCCTTCAGCACGGTGGATCTCTTTCAATAAAACAAGTTCATCTTTTCCGGGTCACGGGTACATCCGTTATCCTGTGATAAGAGGATACAGATGTCACGATTTTCTAGTGACAAGGCATAAAAAAGGCCGCTTCGTTGCGGCCTTTTTTGAAGTGGTCAGGAGATCACTATTCCACCGGGGCCGTCAGGCGCTGGCTGACATAATCCTGTATATGGCTGTCGATGATTTCCATATGGTTTTCAAAATAGTGTCCAGCACCCTGCTCGATACGATAGTCGATATTGATACCTTTCTGGGCATTGAGTTTGTCAACCAGTTTGGCCGCGGCAGATTCAGGAACCACGTCATCACGGTCACCCTGGATCACCAGCCCCGAAGAAGGACAGGGGGCCAGAAAGCTGAAGTCAAACATGTTGGCGGGCGGGGCAATGGAGACAAAACCATCGATTTCCGGGCGGCGCATCAAAAGCTGCATGCTGATCCAGGCGCCAAAGGAAAAACCGGAAACCCAGCACTGACGGGCATTCGGATTGACACTCTGCAGCCAGTCGAGCGCAGATGCGGCGTCTGAAAGTTCACCTTCGCCATCCGCAAAAGACCCCTGGGATCGACCAACACCACGGAAGTTGAAACGCAGGACAGAGAAGCCCATGGCTTTGAAGGAGTTGAACATCGTATAAACGATTTTATTGTTCATGGTGCCACCGTGCTGCGGGTGAGGGTGCAGCATCAATGCGATCGGTGCATTGGGTGTCTGATTGTGAAAGTAGCGTCCTTCCAGCCGTCCTTCCGGACCATTCAATATAATATCAGGCATGCAGTCGCGGTTTCCCTTTGTTGACTTCCAGGCTTTATTTCACTTCTCGACCCGTCTAGACTTGTGGAGCCGTACCCATACGGGTGGAAGGTTCACGGTCGGAATCCGGGCTTCACTTGACCCCGGCGATCTGGATAATTATATCGCTTGGAAGGAAAAGTGTCATTTTTCACTCTTGTATATAATCCAGCACCCGCTCTGAGCCAAATACCTTTTTGCGAGAAAGTGAAAAGGACAGTAAAGGACGAACAATGTTCGACAGAATAAAAGCAGAGATTGATGCGACAATGGCGCGTGATCCTGCTGCCCGTTCCCGCCTCGAAGTTGTTCTCTGTTATCCGGGTTTTCAGGTTTTGATGTTGCACCGCCTTGCCAATCGGCTCTGGAAAAGAGACTGGCACCTTCTGTCCCGCAGCATATCCCATATTGGGCGGATTGTTACCGGTATCGAAATTCATCCAGGAGCCACGATAGGCAAAGATTTTTTTATCGATCATGGTATGGGGGTGGTTATCGGAGAAACCAGTATTATCGGCGACAATGTGACGCTCTATCACGGCGTGACACTGGGCGGGGTAGCCCCTAGTGTGGATTCTGATGCCCAGCGCGGGGTAAAGCGACACCCGACTCTCGAGTGTGGCGTCATTGTCGGGTCTGGTGCGCAAATTCTGGGGCCGATTACGGTGGCAAGATGTGCCAGAATTGGGGCCAATGCCGTGGTGACCAAGGATGTGCCTCGCTGTGCAACGGTTGTGGGGATTCCGGGGAAGGTGGTGAACCCGAAACCTTCAGTGGTGGATGATCAGCCGTTTGTGGCTTACGGTACACCAACAGGGGATATCCCTGATCCCGTTGCGCGGACCCTGGAAGGCCTGTTGAATGAAGTCCAGTCCTTGCGGCAGCGTCTCAACACGCTGGAAGGGCAGGAGGATTATCAGAAAAACCTGTTGCACAAAAAAAGTGATGCAACGAAAACTGAAGAGCTGGTTAAAGACAAGACCTCTGGCAAGTGAGCGGGAAATTCGACCGTTGCATTTGGATCAGGGGGGGACGATAAAATCCTGGTCGTGTGAACGTCTGATCGAGGAATGTTGGGAGTAAAAGGTTGTGAAACTGAGTACAAAGGGTCGCTATGCCGTTATGGCCATGGTTGATCTGGCGCTTTATGCCAGCAAGCGCCCTGTATCGCTTGCTGAAATAGCCGAGCGGCAGGAGATTTCACTTTCCTATCTTGAACAGCTTTTTGCCAAGCTGCGGCGGAGCAAACTTGTCCGCTCTGTCAGAGGACCCGGCGGTGGTTACATGATGGTCAAGGATGCGGGAAAAACATTGATCTCTGAAATTTTTGATGCGGTTGAAGAGCCGATCAACACCAATGCCTGTGATCCGGAAAGCCCGATGGGATGCCGCAGCGACAAGAGTCGCTGCATCACGCACAATCTCTGGCTTGGTTTATCGAACCATATTTATCGCTATCTCAGCAGTGTTTCTCTGGCAGATGTGATCGATCGCCGGATTGATCCTGCATCGGAAGGGTTCTTCTTTCCGGACCCCAGTGACGGGGTTGCTGCGCAATAGCTTGTAGCTGTTCAATAATTTACTGTCGGTGTCAGAACTGTCTTGCGTGATTTTTGTAGTATCGTGTAACGACTGGCTGGATTTATCATTATCAGAAGCCTGAACCTGTTCACTGAGTTTGCTTTGTGGACCTGTTCTGGGCTCCCCCGTACCAGGGTTATTTGTATATGCGCGGTTCTGTCTATCTTGATTATAATGCCACGGCCCCGGTCAGGCCGGAAGTGATAGAGCTTGTCACCTCTGCCCTGACCAGCACGGGGAACCCTTCTTCAATCCATGAATTTGGCCGTGCAGCCCGACGTCTGGTCGAAGATGCCCGTGCCGAGATCGCAACACTGGTGGGCAGCAAACCTGCCCGCGTGGTTTTTACCAGTGGTGGAACAGAAGCCAACAATCTGGCGATCAGGGGGGCGGGTCGTGAGCGGGTGCTGGTATCCGCGATTGAACATGATTCTGTGCTTCGGGCCCGGGCCAATGTTGTGGAAATTCCGGTAGACAGAGCAGGCCGGATTGATCTGGCTGCGCTTGAAGAATTGTTGGGTGAGGAGGGGAGTGATGTGCTGGTCTCGGTCATGATGGCAAACAACGAGACCGGTGTGATTCAGCCCGTAACAGAAATTGTCGCTCTGGCTCATGCCAAGGGAGCGCGAGTGCATTGTGATGCAGTCCAGGCCGCAGGCAAGCTTGCCATCAACTGTGAAGAACTTGGGGTGGATTATCTGACAGTTTCCTCGCATAAACTTGGCGGCCCCCAGGGGGCTGGTGCGCTGATCCTCGGCAAGGGACTGGAGGTTCTACCCCAGCAGCTCGGGGGCGGGCAGGAACGCCGGCGACGCGGCGGGACAGAGAATGTGGCGGGGATTGCCGGCTTTGGCCTTGCGGCACGCCTGGCTTTGGAGGGGCTTGCGGGGATGCAGGAAAAAGCAGTCTGGCGCGCGGCAATGGAAGCGAGGCTTCTGGCCGCAGCACCGGATGCGCGTATTTTTGGCAGTGATCTGCCCCGCGTTCCCAATACCACGACAATTACGATGCCGGGTGTTCCATCTGATACCCAGTTGATGGTGCTGGATCTGGAAGGCTTTGCCGTTTCCTCGGGTTCGGCCTGTTCGTCGGGGAAAGTACAGGCATCGCATGTTCTTCAGGCTATGGGGGCGGACGAAAAAACAGCGGGTGAAGCCATCCGGATCAGCACCGGCTGGGCCAGTAGGCAGGAAGATCTGGAGCTTTTCACAGAGGCTTGGATTAATCTGTTTAAACGCAAGGGCACGCGTTCAAATATACAGGCGTCCGTCGGAAAGGCTTGAGTTTCTGGAATTGTAACACTGCAAAAAGAGAAGCTCAGAGGCGGGTACAGGCAAAATGGTCACGAACAGTAACAAAGACAGAAAAGCCAACCGGACTGTGCGGCCGATCTATCTGGATTATCAGGCAACCACCCCGACCGATCCAAGAGTGGTCGAGGCGATGCTGCCCTATTTTTATGAAAGCTTTGGTAATCCCCACTCCGTCGATCATGCCTATGGCTGGGAAGCCGAAGAGGTGGTGGATCGCGCGCGACAGGAAATAGCAGGTCTGATCGGGGCCGACCCGCGCGAGGTTGTCTTTACTTCCGGTGCAACTGAATCAAACAATCTGGCCATCAAGGGCGTGGCACATTTTCTGCGCAACAATCCGGCAGGGGGGCAGAAAACCCCCGTGCGAAACCAGATTGTCACGACGGCGATCGAACATAAATGCGTTCTGGAATCCGTTGCCCGGCTTGAGCGGGAAGGTTTTGAGGTTATACGGCTTCCTGTCGGCGTGAATGGGCTGCTTGATCGGGATCTTCTGGCCGAGACTGTAACGGATCAGACGGCGCTGGTGTCGGTCATGGCGGTGAACAACGAAATCGGTGTGATCCAGGACCTGCAGGGCATTGGCGAGATCTGCCGTGCTGCCGGAGCAAAGTTTCACAGTGATGCCGCCCAGGCTGTGGGCAAGATCCCGCTGGATGTGGCGGCGATGAACATCGACCTGATGAGTATTTCCGGCCACAAGATCTATGGCCCCAAAGGTATCGGGGCGCTCTATGTCCGACGGCGCCCCCGGGTTCGTCTTGAGGCCCTGATGGATGGCGGCGGGCAGGAACGCGGCCTGAGGTCAGGGACATTGCCGACACCGCTGTGTGTCGGCCTTGGCAAAGCTTTTGCTCTTGCTGCTGAAGAGATGACCGAGGAAAGCAACCGTCTGGATATTTTGTCTCAACAGTTACTTGCCGGGCTTTCGGCCCAACTTGACGGCGTTCAGATCAATGGTGACCGTCAACAGCGTATTCCGGGAAATCTTAATCTCTCTCTTGCCGGAATTTCTGCCGGGGATCTGATCAGAGAGGTTCCCGGACTGGCCCTGTCCATGGGATCGGCCTGTTCTTCGGCAGAGCTTGAACCATCTTATGTGCTTAAAGCTTTGGGATTAAATGAGGAACGGGCGAATTCTTCCCTCCGTATCGGTCTCGGGCGCTTCACGACGGATGCAGAGGTGGGACAGGCAATTGAATTGCTGGTCGAGGCCGTCGGGCGATTGCGTGCAAAAAACTGACTGACTGGCAAAGAAAAAGCGCTTCACAAGCCGCCCTTTGGCTGCGTATATAGGCGGCAACACCGAACCAGCCGGTTTTTTGCTGTATTTGTCGGGAGATGGCCAATGCCAAAAATGATTTTTGTTGAGCGTGATGGTGCAGAGCGTGAAGTTGATGCGCCTCTGGGATTGTCAGTTCTGGAGATTGCCCAGCGCAATAACGTGGATATCGAAGGGGCCTGTGAAGGCTCGCTCGCCTGTGCCACCTGCCATGTGGTGATTGACCCGTCCTGGTTTGACAAGCTCGAAGCTGTGTCCGAAGACGAGGAAGACATGCTCGATCTTGCTTTTAATCTGACCCAGACTTCCCGTTTGGGCTGTCAGCTGATCATGAGCGAAGAACTTGACGGACTGAAAGTCAAATTGCCGGAAGCAATCTGATCCACTTTTGTCCTCGTCTGTTACGCCCTACCTGCTGAGAAGAATACCCTGCGATGTCCTTCTATGAAGATCTGAAAGCTGCCTGCCCGGATGAATGGGCGTCCTTTGTCTATCATCCCTTTGTCCAGGCGCTGGGTGAAGGTTCCCTGCCCCGGGAATCTTTTCGTCATTACCTGACGCAAGATTATCTTTTTCTGAAACACTTCAGCCGGGCTTATGCGCTGGCCGTGTTCAAAAGTGACACGCTGGAAGATATGCGTCAGGCAGCGGCAACCATGAATGCCTTGCTCAACGAGGAAATGGAGCTTCATGTCGGCTATTGTGCCCAGTGGGGCATCAATCAGGAGGCGCTTGAGGCCGAACCGGAAGCAACGGCGAACCTTGCCTATACCCGCTTTGTAATCGATCAGGGGCTCTCCGGGGATCTTCTCGACCTGTTGGTGGCGTTAACCCCTTGTGTGCTTGGTTATGCTGAAATCGGTTCGCGGCTGTTCGAGGAACATATCGCCGATCTGGAAAACAACCCCTATCGCCCCTGGGTCGAAACCTATTCCGGCAGTGACTATCAACAGGTCGCCGGAAACTCCTATGGCCGACTGGAACGTATTGCCCTGGCTCGTCTGGGAGAGGATTACCGTTCCTCTGGCCGCTGGCAGCAGCTGTGCAAGACCTTTGCCACTGCGACCCGTCTCGAAGCCGGGTTTTGGGAAATGGGCCTGACCAGAAGTAGGTAATCGCTGGCCGCGCAGACAGAGAAGCAAAGCAATGAAAACGAAGTAAGGCAGCCGGGGGCTGCCTTACTTCGTTGCAGGGCAATGCAATGCGTTACTTCACAAAAATCTCGACCACTTTTTTCACTGTCAGCCCCTGAACAATGATGGAAAAAATCACCACGCCATAGGTGATGGCAAGCAGAGGTTCTTTTTCCGGGACGTTGGGCAGGGCAAGCACAAGGGCAACGGAGATACCACCGCGCAGGCCGCCCCAGGTCAGAACCGCAATGGCGCCGGGTGTATATTTTTCCCTGAGACTGAGCAGGCTGATCGGCAGGCCGACTGAAATAAAACGGGCCAGGAGAACCAGGGGAATCATGATCAGGGTGGCCATGATTGTGCCCGATGTTTCGGTGATGGCGAGAATTTCGAAACCGATGATCAGGAACAGGGCTGCATTGAGGATTTCATCCAGCAGGGTCCAGAATTTGTTAACGTGATCGCGGGTTTCCTCGCTCATGGCAAAGTGCATCCCCTTGTTTCCGATCAGCAGGCCTGCAACCACCACGGCAATGGGGCCGGAAAAATGCAGGGCATAGGAAAGGCTGTAGCTGACCATAACCAGGGCCAGGGTGATCAGAACCTCCAGCGAATACTCATCGATGCTTTTCAAGGCGCGATAGGCAATCCAGCCCAGCAGCAGGCCGAGAAAAGCACCGCCGCCTGCTTCGAGAACGAACAACTGGGCGATTTCTGCCGCACCGATATTTTCCCCGCTGCTTGAGGACTGGGTTGCTATGGCAACCAGAATGGTAAAGACCACTACACCAACGCCATCATTAAACAGGCTTTCTCCGGCGATTTTGGCCTTGAGGGATCTGGGAACCGAGACGGTCTTGAGAATGCCGAGTACCGCAACGGGATCAGTCGGGGCGATCAGACTGCCAAAGATCAGGCAGTAGATCAGCGGCAGTTCCAGTCCGATCTGCGGCATCAGGTAAAACATGGCAAAACCGATGACAAAGGTGGAAATCAGAACACCCAGCGTGGCCATCAAAGTGATGGCGTACTTGCGCTGGAGCAGATCATCAATGTCAACATGCAGCGCCCCGGCAAACAGCAGAAAGCTGAGCATGCCTTTCATCAGGGTGTCATGGAAATCAATCTGGGCGAGGGAGATGTGTACGGCTGGCTGAATACCCAGAGACGGAAAAAGCTGATCCACCAGCATGACAATAATCGAGGCGACAAGAGCGATAACCACGAGGCCGATCGAGATCGGCATTTTGAGCCAGCGATGATTGATATACCCAAAAAACGCGGCGAGAGTAATGGTGATAGCGGCAATGTTAAAAAGGGACAGTGTCTGCATTGGGGCGATGAAAATCCGGAAAAACAGGTGGGGAAACCGAGTTCTGGCTTATAGCAGAAGTTTTTCCTGTACAGAAGCTTTGGCTGGACAGGGGGGATTGTTTCCGCCTATCTGGTTTGACCTAACAGATAACAAAAACAGGAACCGGGACATGGCTCTTACAGATTTCGCAGCGGTTGGGCGCGCTTTTCAGGCCAGTTGCAAGGGGCTGTTACATTGTCTTCGGTACGAGCGTGCGGTCCAGCAGGAGGTTATCCTGTTTATCCCGCTTACGCTGGTCGCGGGTTTTCTGGCCGCGAGTGCATGGGACTGGTTGCTGTTAACCGTTCCGCTGATCCTGATCCTGATTGTCGAGGTGCTGAATACCGGGCTTGAGGCCGCAATCGATCGTATCGGCCCAGAACACCATGAACTTTCCGGGCTGGCCAAGGACTGTGGTTCGGCCGCTGTTCTGCTTTCCATGCTGCTGGCCGGGCTGGTTTGGGCTGTTTTCCTGTTCGAGCGCTTTTTTTAGGGGGGCTGTTAATCCTGTGGTGCCTGCTCTCCTGCTTCGGCGAGTGTTGCCATGAGTGATTCTGTGTGGTGACAGGCGATTTCTCCATGTCCTTCCCGTTTTTTTAACAGCGGTTTGTCCTGGCGACAGATTTCTGTGGCGTGCGGGCAACGTCCGTGGAACGCGCAGCCCGGCGGGATGTTCAGCGGGCTTGGCAATTCTCCCTTAAGCGGCGGCATGCTGTTTTTGTGATCGGGATCGATCGAGGGGGCAGCATTGAGCAGCGCCCGGGAATAGGGGTGAACAGGGCTGGAAAAGACATTGTCAGAGTCACCAATCTCGACAATCGAGCCAAGATAGATTACCGCGACCCGATGTGACACATGCCGGACCAGCCGAAGGTCGTGGGCAACAAACAAGATTGTCAAACCCAGATGTTTTTGCAGATCCAGCAGCAGGTTGACCACCTGGGCCTGGACCGAAACATCCAGTGCGGAGACCAGTTCATCCGCGATCAGAACTTCCGGTTCAACACTCAACGCCCGGGCGATGGCAATACGCTGGCGTTGTCCTCCGGAGAACTCATGGGGCAACTTTCCGGCTGCATCCCGGGGGAGAGAGACCAGATCCAGCAATTCGTTGATCCTGTTCTGGATTTCAGCTTCCGGGCGCATTTTGTGAACAGAGAGGGCTTCATGTAAAACCTGCCCGACTGACATGCGGGGGTTGAGGGATGAATAGGGGTCCTGAAACATCATCTGGACACGGCGGTTGTAATCCCGTTGTTCAGCTCTGGTTTTGTTGGATACATTCTGGTTATCAAACAGAATTTCCCCGCCCTGGGGGGGATAGAGCCCGACGAGACAACGGGCCAGTGTTGACTTGCCACAACCGGATTCACCGACGATACCAAGCGTCTCTCCCCGTTCAAGATGAAGATCGATGCCGTTGAGCACCTTGATAAAGCGGGGGGCACGGCGCAACAGCAGATCAACAAGGGGAGGATTTGTCTTGAAGTGATGTGTCAGGTTCCTGACCTGGAGCAGAGGCTGTTTGTCAGTCACTGTGGGGTTCCCGAAAGAAGGTTTTGGGGGTTGAAACAGGCGAGGGAGACCTTTTCACCGCTCTGGAAAAGATCCGGTTTTTCTACTGCGCAACGAGCTGTCGCCACCGGGCAGCGTGGCGCAAAACAGCAACCGGAGGGTCGATTACCCAACCCTGGGGGAATGCCGGGGAGAGAATAGAGTTCGCTGCGCGGGGGCACATTTTCGGGCACAGAACGCAAGAGGCCAATCGAATAGGGGTGTTGGGGATTGCGCAAGATATTCCGAACCGGGCCAACCTCGACTAGCCGCCCGCCATACATAACCGCGATGCGATCACAGGTCTGCGCAGCCACCCCCAGATCGTGGGTTACCATGATGACCGACATACCCATTTCGCGAGAGAGCGCGAGGATGAGATCAAGGATTTGCTGCTGGATTGTAACGTCCAGGGCTGTGGTAGGTTCATCTGCCAGCAGCAGTTCCGGTTCGGAAGCGAGGGCAATGGCGATCATGACACGCTGGCGCATGCCGCCGGAGAACTGGTGCGGGTAGTCCCCCAGACGAGCCGCGGCGGAGGGAATGCCGACCAGATCCAGAAGTTTTATGGCTTTTTTCCTGCGCTCTGCCCGGCCTAGGCCTGTATGGGCCCTGAGGTTTTCCGTAATCTGCAGACCAACACTCAGGAGCGGGTTGAGCGAAGACATCGGCTCCTGAAAGATCATGGCGATTTCCCGGCCCCGAATCTTCTGCAAATCCCTGTTGTTCAGTTTGTTTAGATCCCGGTTTTTCCAGAGAATTTCACCGTTGACGCGTCCATAACGCCTGGTCAGGCCGAGAACAGACCGCAGCGTGATGCTTTTTCCTGAGCCGCTTTCGCCCACAAGACCAAGAATTTCACCGGGTTTTACCGCAAAGGATACCTTGTCAATCGCCAGCAGACCTGACTGGCCGAGACCAAAAGACATGGAAAGATTGCGGACTTCGAGTAACGCGGGGGGATTGGCAATTTCTGGGTTGGTTGCTGCCGTTCTGTTTTGTGTCTGCTCGGCCCCTGTGGCTGGGTCTGATGAATAGTGGCGCATGTTATCCTCTTGGTCTGAGTAGGTCGGCGATACCGTCACCAACCAGCGAGAAGCCAAATCCGGTGATGACAATGGCAATGCCAGGCATCAGGCTGAGCCACCATGCCGTGGTAATAAAGTTCCTGCCTTCGGCAATGAGGACGCCCCATTCAGCTTCTGGCGGTTGGGCACCAAGGCCCAGGTAACCAAGCGAGGACCCAAGCAGGATCGCCAGAGCCATATCGGTCATCCAGTAAACAATTACCGGCGTGATGGCGTTGGGCAGAAGATGCCTGAAGATAATCCGGCTGTCTGAATAGCCCATAACCTTGCCGGCAGAGGCGTAGTCATTGGCCATTTGGGCCATGATTTCAGCCCGCATCAAGCGGGCATAATAAACCCAGCCGACAAGAGTAATGGCGATATACATGTTGATCAGGCCTGGGCCGAGTACCGCGACAACGGCAATAACCAGAACAAGAAAGGGAAAGGTGATGATGGCATCAACGCAGCGCCCGAAAATGATATCGGCAAGCCCGCGGTAATAACCAACCATCGCCCCGACCAGAACGCCGGTTATCAGCGAGAAGATTGTGGCGAGAAGGGCCATCTGCATGTTAACGGAATAGGCCCAGATAACCCGCGATAGTGTATCGCGGCCCAGATTGTCTGTGCCAAAGGGGTGCAGTGCTGTCGGCGGTGACTGCAGGGCGGTGAAATCAAAAACGTTGGGGTCATAGGGGGCAAAAAAGGTCGGAAAAAAAGCCAGTATCAGGGAGGAACCGAGAATGGTCAGGCCAGCGATAAAGCCGGACTGCAGTCCCCGTAGATATTTGTAATGGCTGAAGCGCTTTTTCAGTGAAAGTGAAGCGTTTGTCATGATGGGCGAAGCCTCGGGTCCAGCCAGGACTGGATCATGTCTGTGAGAAGAAAAACAAGCGACACCAGCACGGCAAAAGTCAGGGTCAGTCCCTGGATAAGGGGGTAGTCGCGGGCAAAGATGGCATCAAGCATCAGGCGACCGACACCGGGAACGGCAAAAACCGTTTCAGTCACCAGGGTCCCACTCATGAGATTGCCAATCGACAGGCCAAGAAGTGTCACGGTCGAAACCAGAGCATTGCGCAGCACATGGCGGCGAAGGATCAGTCCTTCTGACAAGCCCTTGGCCCGGGCAAACTGGACATATTCCGCATCAATGACTTCAATGATCGCAGACCGCAGGTTGCGCATGATAATGGCCGAGGTATAGAGAGCCACTGTCAGGGCTGGCAGCAGTAAATGATACATGTGTTGCCAGAAGGTCTGACCATAACCGCCGACCGGAAACCAGCGAAGAAATGCAGCCAGAAAAGTCAGCAGCAGCAGGCCGATATAAAAGACAGGGGTCGAGAGACCCACCTGGAACAGCCCGCGAATGATGATATCCGCCCGCCGGTTTTTGTTCAGCGCAGCTACCGCAGCGAGGGGGCCTGCGATCAGGATGGAAAAGAGCACGGCGTAGAGTGTCAGAAATACTGTGACAGGCAAGCGTTCCAGTATTACGTCTGCAACAGGCGCCTTGAGCAGGATTGATTGTCCGAGGTCCCCCGCGAGGACATTGCGGACAAAATAAAAAAACTGGGTCCAGAGCGGTTCGTTCAGACCAAGGCGCTGCCGCAGGGCTTCGAGCTGGGCTTCCGTTGCCTTGGCATCGGCCATGGCAATCGCCGGATCACCGGGCAACAGCCTGACCAGCAGGAAAATGATGATCATCACCAGAATAAAGGTTGGAATCATCTGTAACAGGCGGGAGAAAAGATAGGTGAGAGAAGACACTGTTTGTCTCGCAGTGCAGATGTCTGCCCCGTCCTGAAGGTATCCGCAAAAGGGATCTTGCTTCGGGAAAGGGCAAACTCCGCCGGGAGTTAGAGGAAAGGATCAGTAACTCTTGAGCTCTGAACGATCGAATGTAGCCCCGTCATTGATGGGTTGCTGGTTACTGGTCACTGGTCTATCCAGGTAGAGGAGAATTCATTACTGCCCAGGGGTGTCTGGATGTATCCCTGCACCCTATTGCCCAGAGCGACGGCAAAAGGTGTCTCGTACATGAAAATCAAGGGTGCTTCTTCGGCATAGAGCGTCTGCATTTTTGCGTATTGCTCAGCCCGTTTTTCCTGATTGATTTCCTTGTTCGAGGCCTCGTAGAGGCTGTTGAATTCGGCGTTGTTCCAGTCTGTACCGACGGCCTTGCGGGTTGGATAGTAGCCAAGCCATCCGGCGACCTGGGCTGGATCATTGACATCATTGACCCAGCCATAGGTGTGGATATCGAATTCGCCCGAACGGTTTTTGGCCCCACGGGTCGCGCCATCTACTTGTTCGACCGAAAGCTTGATCCCGATCTGGGACCACATCTGCTGCAGGGCGGTAAAGATAATGGCGTCATCAGCCGATCCGGCCAGGGTGGTCAGGGAAATTTCTGTTCCTGGCTGGATCCCTGCCTTTGCAGCCAGAGCTTTGGCTTTGTCGAGATCGTATTGGTACAGGGGCTCGGTTCCGGTTGCCAGCTGGGTTGTTGAGGCCATCAGGCCGGAAGTCATTGGTTTGCCAGCACCGTGCAAAATCAGCTGGATCAGGGCTTCCTTGTTGGTGGCATAGTTGAGTGCCTGACGTGCTTCCTTGCTGGCGAGAATATTATTCTCGCCGTTGGCGGTTTTTTCCCGGGTGTTGATCGGGCTATAGATAATCCGGGTCGAAGGGAACAGCTCCATGTTGATGTTTGCATCGTCCTTGAGTTCGGCAACCCGGGCAAAAGGAATGAATTCTGCGGCATCGACTTCGCCTGCCTGCAGTTTCAGAATCCGGGTTGCATCATCAGGGATGACGAGAAAATCGATGGCATCAAGATAAGGCAGGGGCTGACCATCTTCACCCTGGCGCCAGTAGTGCTTGTTGGCGACAAAGTTCATCGAGGCGCCACGTTGATGATCCGTGAGTACAAAGGGGCCTGAACCTACCGGGGATGCTGTGCTCAAGGCCTGGGCTTTTTCCTGGTCTGTAGCGCCAGCTGCGGCATCAAAAGCATCTTTAGATACAATTGCCGTGTTGAAGGTTGCGAGCATCAGGACGATGGTCGGGTCAGGATTTTTCAGGGTAATGGTAATGTCCCGGCCTTCAGCCGTAACATTTTCGACAGAACCGAGAAGGCCTGACCAGGGGCCGAGGTCCGGGTTTCTGGCCCGCTCAAGGGAAAAGATTACATCCTGTGCCTCGATAGCGGTGCCGTCAGAAAACTGAATTCCTTCGCGCAAGGTCATCTTCAATTCAAGCCCATCTTCGGACAAGCTGTAAGAGGAAGCCAGTCCCGGGATGACAGTTTTTCCATCGGCTTCGGTTCGCAACAGGGTGTCATAAAGGTTAGACACCATCCAGATGTCGGGGTTGCGATCGGCATAGATCGGGTCAATCAGGGTTGAGTCATCGTAGCGGGCAAAGGTCAGAGTACCGCCACGCTCGACAGCTTGAACCGGAGTCATGGCTGTGACTGAAAGTGCCGCAACAGCAGCAAACAGTGCATTCTTCATAGACGTCGCCTCCCAGGGCTTCTTGGCTATTTATTTGTTTTGGTTTGGTAAAAAGCAATCTGTGCGGAGTTTTCCGTTCTCATCTTGCTGAATTATTGCATATTGGATATCGTATCCAATATGCAAAGAAGTGTGACGTATTTATAATTACTGTCAATTATAAATTTATGCGGGGAGGTGAATTACAGGTTGAGAGTGTGTGCCGACCAGTGTGAAAAACGGCAGGAACAGGACTTTGGAACGATCTTCACCTTGACCAGATCGGGCAGCAGCAAGATCGGGCAGCAGCAAGATCGGGCTCAGGAGGAAGTTATCGCAGTAAACCCAGATTGCCGGTCAAGCGGGTAACCAATTTTTTGCTGCCCAGCAGGGCGATGCCATAATAGGCAAGTTCCGATGTTCGGGTGGTTGCGAGAACCCGGGCGTATTCATCATAGCTGCGGGTTGAGCTGGTCGCACTGATCACATCCACCACTGTCAGGCCAGATTCAGGCAGATCTGATTCAGGCAGATCTAATTCACTGGCTCTGATTTTTTCGCGCAAGGCCAACAAGGAATCTCTGGTTCCCTTGAGGATGGGAACAGGCAGGGTTGTGATGCCAAGATGAGAGTCTCCTTTCTGATCAAGCAGATCCGGACCAATCATCTCGGGGTGTTGTTTACCCAATGATAGAGCTAAAACGGCTGCGGTATTGGCGATCACACCCAGCGGGAGGTCCTTATCTATGACCAGAACACATTTTCTGTCGACTTCATCCGGGCGGGCGGTTTCACGATTGAGTGAAAGTATTCCGGATGCAGGGGTGTCTTCAGAACGTTTGGGGTTTTCAGGCTGTTCCATGAGAGGCTCTTTCTGTTACTTGTGATTTATACAGCAGATGCGGATTGCCGAAATCAGCCTAGCCTTCATTCTGGAAGTTGATAATATAGAACAGATGTTTCTCACTGTTCTGAAATGATGCCTAATGATTGATGACCTGCGCGCCATTGCGGTTTTTGCAAAAACGGTTGAAACAGGATCGTTTCGGGCCGCAGCAAAGTTGCTGGGCCTCTCGCCCTCTGTGGTTAGCCACCATGTCTCCCAGCTTGAAACCCGTTTGGGAGTGGCTTTGCTTTATCGTTCGACCCGGCGTCTGTCCCTGACCTCTGCAGGAGAGAAAATGTTCGAGGCAAGCCGGGAAATGATGCTGGCAGCTGCAAGCGGGCTGGATGCGGTGGCGGGTGGTGTGGGGGACGCATCGGGCAAACTGACCATTACCATGCCAGCAGGCTTTATCGGAGGGCCTCTGGTTGATGATCTCGCTGCCTTTGCCCTGACCTTTCCCAGGGTTGAGCTGGCAATAAGTTTTAGTGATCACCAGCAAGATCTGATCAGGGAGGGTATTGATCTGGCTATCCGTGCCGGAACGATACAGGACAGCAGTCTGAAATNGAAAAAGCTTTTTGATCTTGGGCGGAAACTGGTGGGGGCAGCGGGGTATTGTGCAGGAAAACCTGTACCGAAACAGCCGTCGGATTTGCAGTCGTGGGATTTTATCGGCCTGCGCATGCGCCCGAATAACAAACATCTGATGGATAACAGCGGCAAACACGAGCGGATTGATTATGTGCCGAGACTTGTCGTTGATGATATCCATGCGGTTTGTCAGCTCACGCTTGCCGGAGTGGGCCTGTCAACGCCTCCGGACTATCTGGTGGAACAGGAATTGAACCAGGGAACTCTGGTCGAGCTATTGCCAGGCTGGCAGGTTGAAAGCCTGCCTGTCTATGCGATCTGGCCCCCAAATGCACCGCGCAGGAGCCTGACATTTCGCTGTATGGCTTTTCTGGAAGAAAGGGTGAAAGAGAGGAACTGATATTGGCAATATTATCAGGGATTAGCCAACACAAGGCCGGTTTTTTCTGTGGTTGAATAGCGATTTTCTGCTTTGGGCTAAGGATCGTATCCTGACGGGAGTAACCTGAGGGGATGTGAAAGCCGCCGAATCTGTAGCGAAAAAAAAGAAATGAAATAAATGTCATTAATTTTGTGTAATTTGATTAAGGTTCATCTGATAGTCTAGATTGTCCCGACGAGAAAGAATGTAGGTATTTGAACGTTATGCGCCTTAAGATATCTGTGGTTTTGACCGTGTTAGGTGCTGTATTTGGTTCAGCCGTTTCTGCCAAGGAAATCACAATAGGCATGGGGAATTTCGAACCCTATTATATCGCCAAGGGCCAGACAGGTATCTTTGCCGATATCATCACGGCGGTGTTCAAGCGCTTGCCTGATCATGAGCCGAAGTTTGTTTTTGGTAGTCCCAACAATCGGTTATGGCAGGATTTCAAGAGGGGCAAGGTTGATGCGGTTTCTAACCTGTTTGATTCTGTCGAGGTTGAGGGCTGTCGCTCTGACCCGGTTTTCCGGTTTAGGGATGTGGCCGTGACCCAGAAAATCTCCGGGATTACGTTGAAGAACATCGCCGATTTGCAAGGACGTAAAATCATTGCCTTTCAAGGGGCGAAAGATTTTTTTGGCCCGGAATTTTCCGCTGTCGCAGAACAGAGCAGTTATTCCGAGGTTTCAGAACCACGCCTTCAGGCGCAGGCTTTGGTTGACCGTCGGGTAGAGGTCAGCATTGGTGATCTTTTTATTTTTCTTAACAGTCTTCAAAAGATGACAAAAAACAAATCAGAGCCCACAGGGTTTCGGTTTCACGATATTCTGCCCGTGACCTATAGCAGGATGGGGTTTCATGATGCCCAGCTGTGTCAGGATTTTAACAGAGCTCTCAAACAGGTTCGGGACAGCGGTGAATATGAGAATATCTATAAAGGGTACTTCAAAATCCTTGGGCATTCACCGATGCCAGAGTAGTTATTGGATAGAGTCATTTCTCCATCAGTCTTTCTCAATTAACTCTATTTGATAGCCATCAGGGTCCTGAATGAAGGCGATTATGTCTTTACTTGTATTTTCCGATGCCTGAAATGACATGGGACCAGCTGCTCTGAGGAGTGTTACGCCCCGGGATTGCAGATATTGGCAGGTGACGTGGATATCGACTACGGCCAGGGCAAGATGCCCGTAGCCGGCCCCGGGCTGATAATTGGCCTGGTCCCAGTTATGGGTCAACTCCAGCACTGTGGCAGAGGCCTCGGTTTCGTAACCAAGAAAGGCCAGGGTGAAGCGACCAGAACTGTAATCTTCCTTTCTGAATAATTGCATGCCCAGAAGATCGCGATAAAAGGCGAGAGAGCGTTCCAGATTTCCGACCCGAAGCATGGAATGCAGGACGCGGGTTGGGAAGGGGGGAGGAGCCGAAGCTCCTCCAGTTATGTTTTCTGTCATGATAAAAAACTTCATTGCCTGAGGGATGTTAAGGCACCAATGGATCAGGCAAAAGGAGCTTGCCCGAGGCCGAAGGACCAGTTCTCCCGACTGGTTTCAACCAGATTGATCAAGACATCTTCTTTTCGCAGTCCTGTTGTGGCGTGAATGCGAGCAACGATTTCCTGATAAAGGACTTTCTTTTGATCAAGCGTACGTCCTGCCGCTGCGGTGATCTGGACAAAAACCATTTCCTTCCCATGCGTAATCCCCAGAAATGCTTCCGGGAATCGCAGACCCTGTTGTGGCAGGTGTTCCGTGATGATCTGGAAATAGTCATCTTCAGGAATGTCAAAGGCAGTGATCAAGGCCTGATGTACACCATTGGATAGAGCATCACTGTAAGTTGAAGGTTTGTTTTGAACGTGGGATATGCGAACCAGTGGCATGGGTTTCTCCTTCAGGAGCAGGGGGAGATGCTGTTGAGGGGGCTTTCTAGAAAGCGGCGCGTTGGCCGCTGAGAACGGCGCCTAGATCTTCATTGCTGTAGGCATGGCCGTTGATTCCCCAAAGACCGTCAACAGCATGAACCACATTGCCCCAAATCCGGTCTTTGGTAATTTTTCCTGCAGCGGCTGCCAGTATCAGGTCCGTACCGCGGCTGATCCAGGCCAGTTGCAAATCGCGTGTTGGCAGAACGATAGAGGGAACTTTCAGTTCAAAAATGACAATATTGGCAGGTTTCCCACCAGAGAAGGTCCGGCCATTGTTAACCGAAGTAATTTCACCAATGACGTTGGGGCGCATGAAAGCACTGTCGCTGAGCCCGTTTAGCTCGAGCAGTAGTTCTGTCAGATCAGCAAAAAGCTTCTCTTCTGCTGCGGTAGTAAACAGTCCTTCGGTGGCAATAATCTGTACTGGCATGGGGTATCTCCTGTTTGTGTTGTGGATTTGTCTTGAGCAAGCTTTAATAGTAAATATAACGATCGATATATTTTTGAATATATGTAACGATCGCTATTCGTCAATGTGAAAATATAGTGATCGATATATTTTTTTCTCTCTATACAAAAGGATCGCTCGGTAAACTCCAGGAAACCCGGGCATGCCCGTGAGGATGGAGTGAAAATCGGACTGGAATATTTGGAAAGTGAAAGCGCGAGTCGTGGCTAAAGAAAAATTGACCAAAAAAGAGGAAACCCGCTTGCGCATGCTGGCGGCGGCGGGGCGCAGCTTTCGCAGCAATGGCTATGCCGGCATTGGTGTCGATGGGATTGCCAAGGCTGCCGGAGTAACTTCGGGGGCGTTTTATGCCCATTTTGGATCGAAGGACGCTGCCTTTACTGAAGCGGTTATTGCCGGGCTGGATGAGGTTATTGAAGGCATTCCGTATTTTCAGAACAAACATGGCGCGCAATGGCTCCAGGCCTTTGCTGACTATTATCTTGGACAACCCCACCGGGATGATCTGGCCTGTGGTTGTGCCATGACCAGTCTGACCCCTGAAATCGTCCGTGCTGGAGAGGAACTGCATCACCTCTACGAGACAAAAATGCTCCGGATTGCCCAGTTGATCGCGGCGGGTCTTTCCGGGGGGAGTGATGAGCAGCATCTGGCACGGGCCTGGGCTTTCCTCGCCACCTTGATTGGGGGGCTGACAATGTCCCGGGCGATGGAACACAGGGAAACAGCAGAGATGCTTGCTCGCGCGATCAAGATGACAGCGGTGGCAAGTGCAGCTGAACCAGCAGAGGGGAAGAAGGATGAGTGCTGAAGGATGTTCTGTTTTGCGTGATGATCGGACGCTCCGGGATGTCAGGGACAGCGATATGCCGACGATCCAGCGGATCTATGCCGACCAGGTTCTGACCGGGGTTTCAAGCTGGGAGGAAGTCCCGCCGGATTTTGAGGAAATGTGCAGCCGGCGCGATGCGATCCTGGCTGGCGGGTTTCCCTATCGGGTCGCGGTAGGGAAACTGGATGCAGCAGAGGCTGAACCCCGGGTTTTGGGTTATGCCTATGCCTCGTCCTATCGCCCGCGCCCGGGTTATCGCTATACGGTGGAAAACTCGATCTATGTGCGGAAAGAAGCCCGTGGGCATGGCGTTGGTCGTTTGCTGCTGGAGGATCTGATCAGGCAATGCGAGACCAGAGGCTATCGTCAGATGATCGCCGTGGTCGGAGATTCCGCCAACAGACTGTCAATCGATTTTCATCTTGCTATGGGGTTCGAGCAGGCCGGGGTGATCAAGTCAATCGGGTTCAAATTTGGCCGCTGGATGGACAGCGTGATCCTGCAACGCCCGCTGAACGGCGGTGATACGACCTTGCCGGGGTAAGGCCATCTAGTTTTTTCAAATGACTTTTTGGGGCCGTGAATTTTTAGGGTGTGTAAAAAAGAAGCCGCCCCGCAAGCGTTATGAAAAACGGGAGCAGGGCGGAGGTCCGGGCTGGAGGAACCCGGAGAGGGATACTTTCAGGCTGTTTCAGTCAGGGGAAGGCGAGGCCTATTTCCTTGCGACTTCCAGTGAGTTGGCCAGATCGATCAGAGTCAGAAACTCGCGGCGGTAGCCGTAGGGATCATCGCCCAGGGCTGATTTAGCCAGCTTGGTGGTATCGTTCAGGGTCATGTTGCCAATGTAGGGACTGCCGCGCAGGATCTGACCAAAGGAGGCGACAGCGGCGGAAAAGCGGAAGCGTTCGCTGGGCTGTTGTTTTGCTGAGAGTATATCGGCGCGATGGATCGGAAATTCCATCAGCTTGCTTTTGTCCTGATCCGGTTCCTTGTAGCGCACACGCAGGAAAGCCAGCTCTTTATTCAGATCGGCAGGGACACTCTGAGGGGTGTCTGCGGGCTTTTGTCCATAACGTAGCGGATCAATACTGAGCCCTTCCGAGCCAACCAACGCGATTTCATAAAGTGCTGTGACGGTATGGCCAGCTCCGATTTCTCCGGCATCGACCTTGTCGTTGTTGAAGTCTTCGCGCTGGAGCAAGCGGTTCTCATAACCGACAAGGCGGTATTCCGCGACCACGGCAGGATTGAACTCGACCTGCAGCTTCACGTCCTTGGCCACGGTGATAAGGGTAGAGGAAAGCTCCTCGACCAGCAGCTTGCGGGCTTCGGACAGACTGTCGATATAACCGTGATTGCCATTGCCCGCATCGGCGAGCTGTTCCAGCAGATGATCGTTATAGTTGCCCGTACCAAAGCCGAGCGTGGTCAGGGAGACACCACCCCGGCGTTTGCCTTCTACCAGCTTTTTCAGATCATCAAAGTCAACTGTGCCGACGTTCACATCCCCATCGGTTGCCAACAAGATGCGGTTGATCCCGCCCTCGATAAATTCCTTCTGTGCTTCGGCATAGGCAAGACGGATACCAGCACCGCCGTTGGTGCTGCCCCCGGCAGTCAGCTGGTCAATCGCGGCCATGATTTTGGCTTTGTCTGCCCCTGATGTTGCAGGCAAGACAACCTCGGTCGATCCGGCATAGGTCACCAGAGAAATCCGGTCCGCTGCCGTCATCTTGTTGACCATCAGACGCAGCGAGGATTGTAGCAGCGGCAGTTTATCCTGTGCGTGCATGGAACCAGAGACATCAACCAGAAACACCAGATTGGCGGCGGGACGCTGTTCGGCAGGGATATCAAAGGCCTTGATGCCGATATGGACCAGTTTGGTCTTGGCATTCCACGGCGTCGGCGCGACCTCGGTCGTGACGCTGAAGGGCTGTTCGCGGCTGTCAGGCAGCGGATAGTCATAGGAGAAATAGTTGATCAGCTCCTCGACCCGCACCGCATCGGCCGGGGGCAGGTAGCCGTCCTCAATAAAGCGTCGGGTATTGGCGTAGGCGCCGCTATCGACATCAATGGAAAAGGTCGATACCGGATCACTGGCGACCTGTTTGACCGGGTTGTCTTGCGGACGGTCATAGTTTTCGCGGTTGGGTTCCGGAGCCGGAAAGGCGCTGTCATAAAAATCTTGTCCCGGCGCGACGCTCAGGACTCGTCCCGCTTCACTCTCCTGCAAGGGCTCGGAAGACTGTTTACTGAGTTTGCCAATGGGTGGCGGAGGCATGAGGGCGGAGGTATCACGCCCGGCGACATTCTGTTCCCCCGGACTGCAGGCAGCCGCGAACAGTAACACCGAAAAAGCAGAACTGCGCAGCAGTTGCATGCGGATGGAACGGTGACTTGCGGTTTTGTGTTGATTGGCGGCCATGATTTTTCCCTGCTTTTGATAGGTTTTGTTTCTGTTGCAGGAGAGCCTAAAAGCACCCCTGGCGCGCATCAGGGCAGGAATAAGGTAATTTTGCGGCGGGTGGAAATAGGGATGTTTTCATTAAGAGTTTAGACTTCGCTTGAAATATCTTTGGCATGGTTGCACTCTGCCGGGAAAATGTCATTTTCCAGTCGCTGGACCGCATTCCTTGAGCCCGGGAAATGTTGGCCAGCAGCAGCTTGTATCAAGCCGTTTTTATCCAGACGTTATTAATCGAGATTGTCATGACACTGCTTAATACCAAGGATCTTGGTATCACTCTTGGAATGCCCCTGTTCAAAAACCTAAATTTGACGATCAACAAGGCGGACCACATTGGTCTTGTCGCGGCCAACGGGCGAGGGAAGTCAACGCTTATGGCCTGTCTGGCGGATCAGCTGGAGCCTACGTTTGGGGATATTACCAGGGTGCGCGGCTTGCGTGTGGGGTTTGTCGAACAGAATGTTCCGGCGGAATTGATGGCGCTTTCGTTTTACGACGCGGTGCTGTCGGCGCTCCCAGTTGAGCAGGCGGAATATGAAAACTGGCGGGTGGATGTTGTTCTGGACGATCTGGCCGTCCCGACTGATCTGCATACCCGTCTGGTTGGGGAGCTGTCGGGTGGCTGGCAACGGGTGATGCTGCTTGCCAGGGTGTGGGTGAGCGAGCCTGATATGCTGTTGATGGACGAGCCGACCAATCATCTTGATCTTTCCCGCATCGGGTTTTTGCAAAATTGGCTCGGGACGGTGGCGCGGGATACACCTGTACTGGTTGCCAGCCATGACCGGGCCTTTCTGGACGCGGTGACCAACCGCACCCTGTTCTTGCGCGAAGAGCATTCGCAGATCTTTTCCCTGCCCTATAGCGAGGCAAGGGCTGCACTGGATGAAAGTGATGCTGCGAAAGAGCGGCAGTATGAAAATGACACACGCAAGGCGCAGCAGCTCCGCCGTCAGGCAGCCAAGTTGAAAAATATCGGAATTAATTCCGGCAGCGATTTGCTGATCACCAAAACCAAACAGCTCAAAGATCGCGCCGAGAAAATAGAAAATCAGGCGCAATCGGCCTATCAGGAACGTTCAGCCGGGGCGATCCGTCTGGTCAATTCCGATACCCATGCCAAGGCTTTGGTCACGCTGGATGATGCAGAGGTCACGACGCCGGACGGGAAGGTGCTGTTCAAAACAGGTAAGCTCTGGATCAAACGCGGCGACCGTATTGTGCTGCTCGGGCGAAACGGGACAGGCAAAACCCGGTTGATCCGTATGGTCCAGGCGGCCATAACCAGTGAGCATGCTTCTGTCCGGGCGGCGCCAACTGTGGTTATGGGCTACTCGGATCAGCAGTTGTCCCAACTGGATGATCGCAAAAGCCCAATAGAATTTATCACCAGCCAGTTTGATGTCGGCGATCAACGCGCCTGCGGACTGCTTGCCGCGGCCGGGATGTCTATTGACCTGCAAAGTCGGCCGATAGCGGTTCTCTCAGGCGGGCAAAAATCCCGTCTGGCCATGCTGGAGCTCAGGTTACGCAATCCGAATTTCTATCTGTTGGATGAACCGACCAACCATCTGGATATTGAGGGGCAGGAAGCCCTGGAAGAAGAACTGCAGGCGCATAATGCCAGCTGCCTTCTGGTGAGCCACGATAGGACATTTGTCCGTAATGTCGGCACCCGCTACTGGCTGATCGAGGGCAAGCGCTTGCGGGAAATCGACGATCCGGAGGACTTTTTCTCCTCTGCTTTAAATGAGCAGTGATAAGGGCGCTGTTTCCGGTTATGTCGGGCTGACCAGACTATCCGGCCTATACGTCCTGCGTCAGCTCGACGGTCAGGTCACGCAGCCATTTGTGGCCGGGGTCGCGGTCGTGGCGCTGATGCCAGATCAGTTGGACATCAATGTCGGGGATGGGGAAGGGGACTTCGAAATGCTGCAGCTTGTAGCGTTGCAGAAAGGGTCCCGCCAACTCCCTGGTCGTGGTCGCGATCAGTTCGCTGTCGGCGACCATCACCGGGCTGGCCATGTGACTGGCGACCGATGCGGCCACCTGTCGCTTCAGACCTCTTGTCTGTAAAATCGCATCGACATAGCTGTCGTGTTTGCCGTTGCCGGAATAGATGATATGGCGGGCTGCGAGATACTGCTCCAGACTGAGGCTGCCCTGGATAAACGGGTGGTTGTGGGCGGCAATGACCAGATGTCGGCTTTTGAACAGACGGGTGGCCCGAAAGCGTGGCGGCAGATCGCGGCAGACACAGGCGGCCATATCCATACGTTGCTCTTCGATCATATCCAGCAGTCTTGGCAGGGGTTCATGATAGAGGCTCAGCGCAAGCCCCGGAGCCTGTTCGGCAAAGCGTTTCAGGAGCAGCGGGGCGTAACGGGCGACGGCGTGGTCAGGCAGACCATAGTGGAAATGCCGTCGTGAGGTCGCAGGATCAAACCGGGGCGGTTGGCTGAGCGTTTCAGAAATCTGCCGCAAGGAGTGTTGCAGGGGCCCGGCGATTTCCTCTGCTCTCGCAGTGGGCTCTACGCCAGTTTTACAGCGGATAAACAGCGGGTCGTCGAGGCTGTGGCGCAGACGTTGCAGGGCGTGGCTGACGGCGGATTGGCTCATGCCCAGCTGTTCAGAGGCACGGGTGATATGGCGCTGGGTATAGATTGCCTGGAAAACCTTCAGTAAATTCAGATCAATAATCATGTTATTCATTTAGTTCATGTTAATTATATTTATTATGATCTGGAATAATGTTGAAAACAAACCGATTTCTAAAGCCAAGGATTTATACCAGGGATTTATACCAGGGATTTATATTGGAAATCAGAGGGATTATCGGGATGGCTGGAAAGAGTAAACAGGAAGTGTCTTTGTCGGCGCGGGGGCTGATGAAAAAAGGAGGCTGGCTGCTTTTGATGTTGGCTGCGACTGTGATAGCCCTGATGTCGACCCGCTTTCTCTTGCCTGATCCACCGCATGTCGGCCCCGAGATCATGGCGAACTTCATTGCCCATAAACCGACGTTCCTCGCCCATGTGCTGGGCAGCCTGATCGCCCTGTTGATCGGACCATGGCAATTTATCGGCGGGTTGCGGAACCGTTGGCCGGGGCTGCACCGTTGGACAGGCAGGCTTTATATGCTGGCCGTGCTGGTCGGGGGTGTCGGGGGCTTTATTGTCGCCTGGACAACACTGGCGGGGCCTGTTGCTGTCGCCGGTTTTGCTACACTGTCGGTACTTTGGCTTTATGTTACTGGCAAGGGGTATCAGACGGTGCGGGCGGGACGCTATGTTGAGCACCGTCGCTGGATGATCCGTTCTTATGCCTTAACTGCCGCAGCGATTACTCTGCGCCTTGGTCTGCCGATTGCCCCGGCACTGGGTTATGACTTTATGACGGGTTATATCATCCAGACCTGGGCGGCCTGGTTAATCAACCTGGCTGTGGCCGAATTTTATCTTTACCGGGAGCTGTCGCGAACAGCTTCCAAGGGTGATGAGGTATCCGTTTAGATCGAAAATAAGTGTTGTTGTTTATCTGGATGTAACCTCTGGTTTAATTCGCAGTATATTTTTCTCTCCTGTAAACCAAAGGAGAGAAAAATGTTTTTTCAAATTGATCCTCAACAACACAATAACTTTAAAAGCCAGATCAACTCGATGTTCGAGTTGCGCTACCGGGTTTTTTGCGAAAGGCTCGGCTGGGTACCTGGGGAAAACCAGATGGAGCGAGACAGTTACGATGACCAGTCTCCGACTTATCTGATCAAACAGGAAGGAGACGGTACAGTCTCTGCCTGTGTCAGGCTTCTGCCTTCGATGGGGGCAAATATGCTGCGGGATACCTTTCCGGCCCTGCTTGAAGGTAAAGCCTGTCCTGCAAGTTCTGATATTATGGAATCCAGTCGCTTTGCAGTGGACACTTCGTTGCTCCGCAGCCGGGGAGAAGCAGAGTTGTCGAAAACGACTTATGAACTGTTTCTGTCCATGATCGAGTTTGGGCTCGGGCGGGGGTTGAGCAGTATCATAACCGTGACCGATCTGAGGGTTGAGCGCTTGGTGAAGCGGGCAAATTGGCCCTATGAACGGTTGGGGGAGCCGCAGCAACAGATGGATGGAGACAAAGTGGTCAGGGCGGTTGCTCTGGCTGTGGAAGTATCTGAACGCGCCAGAAGAGCTGTGGCCGAGAAAGCAGAATTGATGGGGCCTGTGCTTTTTCAGCCTGTGATCCAAGGGCAGTTGGTTGAAAAAGTAAAAATTGCCAGCTAACGTTTAGGAATACTGGATTGGCTTGTGACACCCCACCCTATGTTGCTAGGGTGGGGTGTCTACATTTTATACGGGAAATGTGAAAATGAAATACACGGATCTTGCTCTGTCAATTCAGAAGATGAAGCTGTGCCAGAGTGCGGCAGAGCTGCAAGAGTGTTTCACCTCCATTATCATACCACTGGGTTTTCAGCAGTTCGCCTATATGCGGTTTGCCAAAAACAGTGTGGCTATAGAACACTCTATCTATACTTTTAGCGAGGCGTGGAAGATTGTTTATTTTCAGCGCGGCTATGACCGTATTGATCCGGTGTTTATTGAGGCTTTCAACGCACAGGACACTTTTTTCTGGTCTGCTTCCATGCCTGAATTCACCAAAGGTCAAGTCGAATTCTTTAAGGAGGCGACAGATTATGGAATTTTTTCTGGCCTGACCACTCCCTTGAAATCAGATGCTAAAGCCAAAGCAATCATGACAATTGTTTCGGCGCGAACAGAAGAAAACAAAGACCTGCAAAACGTCCCTGATAAAACAAAAGCTCTGATAAGAATATTGGCAGAGTGTTTTCATCAGGTGGCCATCAAAATCCTGTCTCCGGAGGACCTCAAATTCAAGCCCCGTCAAAAACAGGTTTTGACCATGGCATCTTACGGGATGTCTTCACGGGAAATTGCTGCGGCGTTGGATAAGTCAGAAGCTTACATCAATGAACTAATAACAGGTATCTTGCATAAGCTGGGTACGCAGTCCCGACCAGCAGCTGTCAGGCGGGCTTTTGAGCTTGGGCTATTGGACTGAAGTAGATATTTTTATAAAGAAAATAGAATTTACCCTTATTTCCTAGGGTTTATCTTGATTGGCATTTCTCATAGTATCCACACTTATTGGTTGATTGAGTTGCGATGTCAACCCTGGGAGAAAACTTTCACCTGTAGGGGGGGATTTTTTTCAGGGTAGGGATGAGGTCGCTGAGATTTGTCAAAATACCTCGAATTGTCTCTTAATAGAGGATGAGTGGGGATTTTGTCAGAGGAAAACAGGCTGGATGTGGTCAGTCTCCAGGACAGGGTCGGAGATAAAAAAGTATGGTGGCAGGTGTAAAGGAGAGCCGGGCTTTGTTAACTGCCCTCGACGCCGTGTCTGCCATGAGCAGTAATGAATATAAACTTTTGAGGAACCTGCCGGTTCTGTTGCTGCGTCCAGATGAATATTGCCTGGGCGATGCTGTTGAAAACTCTGAACCGGAAGTTGTCAAACAACCCCCGGAAAAGCAGGAGCAAGGATATTTTGTTGAATCCTGTGTGGCGAGTGCAATGGCCCGTCAACAAAGTGGAAATTAGCAGAACATCATTGAATTGACGGGAAAGGCAGTAAGCCTCTCAGAAGCTCGTGTATCACTCTCCGATTTATGAAAAAACACCGCAACAGCCCGAAGGCTGCTGCGGCAGTTGGTCCAGACTTGAGCAGTCGCCACCCTGTTTCCATTGTGGAGGCAGAAGACAGGGGGGGGAGCTGCCGGGCTTATTGGCCCGACTGGGCTCTACGAAGAACAAAGCTAAAGTATGAAGGAATGGACTGGCTGGCCCATGGCTGAAAAAATCAGACCTTCACCCTTTCTGCCTTTGGATCGTAGAGCGGTTTGAGAGACAGGCTGGTTTTGAAGCGTTCGCAAGCGATTTCGACGGCAAAGTCGTTTTCACTGATCCAGTCTGCGGTAACCCCGTCTTCGTTATGGACATAGCCCATGCCGATGGTGGTGCCCAATGTGTGGCTGTACATGCCCGAGGTGACCTTGCCGACGATTTTGTCGCCTTTGTAGATCGGTTCGTTGTGGTACATCATGGCATCGGGGTTTTCGAGCTTGAGCGAAACCATACGCTTGCCCAAGGCTTTACCCTTTTGCGCCAGCAGGGCTTCGCGGCCAATAAAACCGCCCGGTTTATCCCAGGCCACGGCAAAACCAAGCCCGGCTTCGAGCACCGTTTCCTCGTCAGAGATTTCATGGCCCCAGTGACGGAATCCTTTTTCCAGACGCAGAGTGTTGACCGCGTGCATGCCGCCGGGCTTGAGATCGAATTCAGCGCCAGCTTCCATCAGCGTGTCATAAACATGCACGGCAAACTCGCTCGGGATATAAAGCTCCCAGCCCAGTTCCCCCACATAGGTGATGCGTCCGGCGAGGATGCGGGCATAACCCAGATCAATCTCCTGACAGGTGCCAAAAGGAAATGCCTCGTTTGACAAATCGGTCGGGGTGACCTTGTTCAGCAGCTTGCGGCTGTTGGGACCCATCACGGCAAAGAGCGCGTAACCCGAGGTTACATCGGTGGCAATACAGTGACTGTCTTCGGGAATGTTGCGGGTCAGATAGTTCCAGTCCCGGTACTGGGTGCCGCCGGAAGACAGGACCATAAATTTGTTGTCTTCGAGGCGGGTGACGGTGAGATCAGCTTCGATCCCGCCGCGCTCGTTGAGCCACTGGGTATAGACCATCTTGCCGTTGACAACATCAACATTGGCGCCGGAAATTCTGTTCAGAACGCTGACCGCATCCTTGCCCTGAACCATGAATTTGCCAAAAGAGCTCATATCAAAAAGCGTGACGTTTTCGCGGGCGGCTTTACATTCTGTTCCACAGTAATCATGCCAGTTCTGGCGGCCCCAGGAATATTCGTACTCGGGCTCGACGCCTTCGGGGGCAAACCAGTTGGCCCGTTCCCAGCCAGCCATTTCACCGAAACAGGCGTTGGCCTTTTCCAGCCGATCATGGATGGGGGAGCGTTTGATGTTACGGCTTGTTTTGGGCTGTTTGTAGGGCCAGTGCATTTCATAGAGCAGGCCGAGCGCTTCGGTGGTGCGGTCATAGAGATACTTGTCGCCGCCCTGGAACGGTTGGACTCGGCGAATATCGACGTCCCACATATCAACAGGGCAGTGGCCGCGCACGATCCAGTCTGCCAGCATCTTGCCCGCGCCACCGGCGGACTGGATACCGGTAGAGTTAAATCCGGCGGCGACAAAGAAGTTTTTCATCTCGGGCGCTTCACCGAGGTAAAAACGGTTGTCGGGGGTAAAACTTTCCGGGCCGTTGAAGAAGGTGTGGATGCCTGCGCTTTCCAGCAGGGGAATACGCGCCATGGCGTTTTCCAGTGCCGGGGTGAACTGGTCCCAGTTCTCTGGCAGTTCGTCAAAGCAGAAACTCTCGGGGATACCCTTGTGGCCCCAGGGAACCGCATTGGGCTCGAAACAGCCGATCAGCAACTTTCCGGCATCTTCCTTGTAGTAGTTGTATCCGTCGGGATCACGCAGGGTTGGCAGCTTGGGCAGATCAGTAATCGGTTCGGTGACAATGTAATAGTGTTCTGCCGCGTGCAGCGGCACGTTGACGCCGACTTTCTTGGCGATCTCGCGCGACCACATGCCGCCACAGTTGACGACGATCTCGGCGGTGATTTCTCCCTGATCAGTGACGACACCCGTAACTTTGCCACCAGAGGTGATGATATCTTCGGCCTTGATGCCTTCGATGATTGTGGCGCCGCCCATACGCGCGCCCTTGGCCAGGGCCTGGGTGGTATCAATCGGGTTGGTCTGGCCATCACCGGGCAGATAAACTCCGCCGATAATGTTGGACACATCAGCAATCGGATAGTGCTCAAGCACCTGTTCAGGGGTGATAACCTCGACTTCAAGGCCAAAGTTGCGGGCCATGGAGGCGCCGCGCTTGAGTTCTTCAAAGCGGCCAATCGTCTGGGCAACCGAAACAGAGCCTGTGTGTTTCAATCCGGTTTCCTGTCCGGTTTCCGCTGCGAGGTTCTTGTATAGTTCGGCAGTGTATTTCGCCATCTTGGTCAGATTTTCTGTGGCGCGCAGCTGCCCGACCAGTCCGGCAGCATGCCAGGTAGTGCCACAGGTCAACTGTTTGCGCTCCAGGAGTACAACGTCTTTCCAGCCGAGTTTGGTCAGGTGATAGGCGACGGAGCAGCCGATCACCCCGCCACCAATAATGACAACCTGGGCATGGGCAGGGAGTTTTTTTGCGGCTGGCGCTGTTGAGGGAAGATCTGTAGCCATCTCGTGATCCTGTTACAAAGCCTTGGGGGGAGATGCCAGCCAAGGGCGTTGAAATATATCTGCTGCGTTTCGGTTTTTGCCTGTTTTCAGGTCTGAATTATCTGATGCTGCAAAAGGTCTAATAGAAGGGAGGGGACATGATCCAGATGACCTCTGCGACCTCCGGTCCGGGGTTGTGGGTGCGGTGAAATTCGCCACGATTGATTTTGAAACTGTCCCCGGCATGCAGGGTAAAGCTTTTATCGGCGATCTCGACGATGATGGTGCCGCTGACCACATAGCCTGATTCCTCGACCACCTCGCGGGCGATCTGGATATCTCCGGTGGCGGCGCCGGGCTGGAAGGTTCCCATGATCACCTCGACATCGCCACCAAGGTCAGGGGAAAGCAGTTCCTCGATCATGCCGGTACCAGTGAAGTTCAGCTTGCGGCGGTTTTGTTTGCGCACTACATGGGCCTGCTCGGCCGGGTCTGCGACAGCCGTGCCGTGAAAGAACCAGGAGTTCTGGACTTCAAGAGCTTCGGAAATCTTGTTGAGAATGGGAATGGATACCGCAGAAATGCCACGCTCGATCTGGCTGATGTAACCGACTGACTTGCCGATTTTTTCGGCCAGACTTGTCACTGACATCCGCTTGGCTTTACGCAGGTCCCGGATCTGCTGCCCCAGCGTGACCGATTCTTCTTCAAGCGTGTTTTCTGCCTTCGGCCGTGCCATGCAAGCTGTTTCCTCTATTCCGCTCCCCAAAGAGGGCAGGGTTTGTTTTGCTGAAAGTATAAAGGCAGAGTTAAATGAAAAAACAAACACATTTTTTCATTATGATGAAAAAAAGAAAGAAAATTACATTTAATTGCGGCTTCAATGCTTGTGGTGTTGTCTCTGAATTTTTTATGGGGGGCACCAAAATCTTGCAATTGTTGCCTGCTTGTGGTCCAAGCGTCGCCAGAGTTTCTGCCCCCCGTGTTACGGACCTTGTGATGAGCAGGGATAGCTTGCCCGGGGAAGGAAGACGACAAGGTTTTATGCGGTGTTGCCACTTTCCGTGATCCGACCAGCCTGTGGCATGACTGCGTGTGGACATAACAATAGAATCTGTCTTGCGGATCGGATCACGCAGCTTGTGGGCAGTGGAGCAAAAAAATCATGAAATACCCTGTATATGGAAAAATTTCCGGTCCCATTGTCCTGATCGGGTTCGGTTCTATTGGCCGCGGGGTCTTGCCCCTGATTGAACGTCATTTTGAATACGATGCCCATATGATCCATGTGATCGATCCTTCTGATGAACAGGCAAATTTTCTTGCCCAGCGCGGTGTCCAGTTCCACAAAAAATCCCTGACCGAAGACAATTACCGCGACATTCTCAACGGCTTTTTTGCTAATGAAAAACAGGGTTTTTGTGTGAACCTGTCGGTTGATACCGGCTCTCTCGACATTATGAAACACTGCCGCGAACTCAACACGCTGTATATCGATACGGTGGTTGAACCCTGGCCTGGTTTCTATTTCAACGATGAGGCTTCCCCGGCAGAGCGCACCAACTATGCGTTGCGTGAAACCGTGCGGGCGGAAAAGCGCGCCAATCCCGGCGGAACCACGGCGGTTTCCTGCTGCGGTGCCAATCCGGGTATGGTGTCCTGGTTTGTCAAGGAAGCGCTGATGAATATCGCGCGAGATACCGATGTTGATTGTGATCAGCCGCAAAGCCGTGAAGGCTGGGCCGGGCTGATGCAGTCCCTCGGCGTCAAGGGCATCCACATTGCCGAACGTGACACCCAGTATGTGCGTGAACCAAAACCTCTTGGCACCTTTATCAATACCTGGTCTGTCGAGGGTTTTATCTCCGAGAGTTTCCAGCCGGCCGAGCTGGGCTGGGGTAGTCATGAAAAGTGGATGCCGGACAATGCCCACAAGCATGACAAGGGCTGTCAGGCGGCGATCTATATCACCTATCCCGGTGCGCTGACCCGCGTGCATACCTGGTGTCCGACGCCTGGCCCGCAGTATGGGTTTCTGGTGACGCATAACGAAGCGATCTCTATTTCCGATTACTATACTGTCGGCGATGCCGCGCAGCCCGATTATCGGCCGACCTGTCACTATGCCTATCATCCCTGTGATCAGGCGGTTCTCAGTGTGCATGAAATCTTTGGCTCGGGCACCCAGCAGAAAACCATGAAGATCCTGTCCGAGGACGAGATTGTCGATGGCATCGACGAACTCGGTGTACTGCTTTATGGCCACGCCAAGAACGCCTACTGGTATGGGTCACGCCTGTCGATCAAGGAAGCCCGCACCCTGGCTCCTTTCCAGAATGCGACCGGCCTGCAGGTAACTTCTGCGGTTTTGGCCGGGATGGTCTGGGCACTGGAAAACCCCGAAGCCGGAATTGTTGAAACCGACGAGATGGATCACAAGCGCTGTCTCGAAGTCCAGCGGCCCTATCTGGGCCCGGTTGAGGGACACTACACCGACTGGACCCCGCTTTCGACCCGCTGGGATCACTTCAACGAAGAGATCGACAGCAGCGATCCCTGGCAGTTCAGGAATATCCTCGCATCCTGATCCACTTTGGTTTTGACTGGATCAAAGGTTATAACGGGACGCATTGTTGTGCGCAGCAGGTAAGGCAGTGGACGCTCAGAGTATTGAGCGGAAGACAGTCGCAACCTGATCGGTCGTGGGTTTTGGCCCTTGTCCGGTGGCGTACATCAATGTGATCCCGTCGATCAATCCGGCACAGGTCTCGATCGGGACATCCTCCCGTCCCTCTGAGATGAGTTTGAGAAAAAACTCAATGGGGCGCCGGGCAGCGGCTGTCAACTTTTCTCCTACATCTGCCAGTTCCTCACGACGGGCGGCGGCCATGGTTAATTCCATTCGTGCCAGGAACAGATGTCGCGAGGCGTCTGTGTAGGTTACCAGTTCCTCTGCAACATACTCGACAGCTGCACACAGTCCACACTTTGCAGCCTTTTCTGCAAAGCCGACCTGGAGTTCATCACAATCCTTTTCCAAAAGCTCGGCAAGATGCTGTGAAGCAGCGATGAGAAGTAAAGCTTTCTTGGGGAAGTAGTAGGTGGTCGAACCCTGCGGCAGCTTGGCAATTTCATCAACAGCACGGTGCGTCACCCCTTCGAGGCCCCGGACTGCGAGTAGTTCGATAACGCTATTTAGAATGCTCTCCCGGCGAGCAACCTTTTTCATTGAATAATTTCCTCTTCAAATGTAGAGATTATATATTATTTAGTAGTAAATTATACTTTTGAGTCGGAGTAAACTATGACACAGTCTATCGTTCGCTTGAACCCTTCATCTTTGCCAAATGCTGCCGAGATGGGCTATTCACAGATCTCGATAATTGAGCCTGGCCGTATGGCGTACATATCTGGTCAGGTTGCCTGGCAGCCTGAAGGAGTAGCTGTGCCAGCGACATTGGCCGGGCAGATGGGCGTCGTCGCGAAAAACGCAATAGCTGCTCTGGACGCTATTAACGCCACACCGCATGACGTTGTGATTGCGCGGATTTACGTGGTTGATTTAACCCCTGAGCGGCTGGAGGAAATAATGCCATCGTTTCTCGCTGTGTTTGAAGGGGCACAGCCCTGTGTCACAGGAGTTGGTGTTGCTGCTCTTGCTGCGCCGGACCTCCAGGTTGAGATGGAGTTGACTGTCAGACTTCCTGATTGATTTCGGTCAAAAGGAAAAAGTTTTAGCCAGACAGCTGTTGCCTTTTAAGTGATCTGCTTTCTGCTAAAGGTCGAGTATGGATGGCTGTACTATGGATTGGTTTTGAATAAATTCAGGGCTCATTTCCTTGCGGAGATGAGCCCTGAATTGTTTCATCTTTTAAATTAAAGAGAAGAAGCCGCGAACCAGATTGGAGGTCAGGATTTGAACCAGCGCCAGGTGAAACCTGCGGCTGCTGCGCCAACCAGCGGGGCAACCCAGAACAGCCAGAGTTGCTCAAGTGCCCATCCACCGACAAAAAGAGCAGGACCTGTGCTGCGGGCAGGGTTAACGGATGTGTTGGTGATCGGAATGGAGATCAGATGGATCAGCACCAGAGCCAGACCAATGGCCAGAGGCGCAAAACCAGCGGGGGCTTTCTCGTCTGTTGCCCCCAGTATGATGACAAGAAAGAAGAAGGTGAGCAAAACTTCAATCAGCAGTGCGCTGACCATGGAGTAACCCATGGGGGAGTGTGCATCAAAACCATTGGCGGCAAAGCCGCTATCCAGCGAAAAACTGTCCACACCACTGGCAATGACATAGAGCAGGGCAGAAGCTGCGACAGCGCCAGCAATCTGTGCAATCCAGTAAGGCAGGATCTGTCTGGTTTCAAACTTGCCGCCTGCCCAGAGGCCCAGAGTGACAGCAGGATTGAAATGGCCACCAGATAGGTGGCCGACGGCATAGGCCATGGTGACGACGGTCAGGCCAAAGGCCAGTGAAACACCGAGAAAGCCGATCCCGAGATCAGGAATGCCCGCAGCCAGAACCGCAGACCCGCAACCGCCAAAGACCAGCCAGAATGTACCAAGAAACTCCGCACCGCATGCTTTACTCATAACGTTTCCTCCCAGGGTATAAAAGCATTGGAAAAATCACCTCACAAACGGCACCCCACTCCCCTGATTTTATCTCAAACAGTCGGGGTGCGTCAGCCTTTATTTACCATCGCGGGCTGTGGGTTTCTGCTGCGTAAAGTTACGTATTCTCACAATTTCAGGATTGGAGAATTTCCTGAAGAACTTTGATACAACGGGGGGAGAGCGACTGGGCGACATTAAAGCGAAAGAATTTTTCGGCATTGCCGGACGGACTGAAGACGTTGCCGGGGGCGAGGATAATCTTTTGGGCAAGTGCTTTGCGGGCAATTTCTGCTCCAGTGCCGGGGACATCCAGATGCGCAGGCAGACTGCACCATAAAAAAAGCCCGGCGGCGGGTTCGATCCAAGGCGTGAAGCCCAGCGCCCTGAGCTGGCTGCTGGTCTGGTTCATGGCCTGGGCCAGCCGTTTGCGCAGTTCCTCCATGTGTTTCCGGTAACTGCCGTTTTGCAAAATGTTCAGTACCAGTTCGGCCGAGAAATCTCCGTTGCCAAAGGAGGTGGCGATTTTCAGATCAACCAACTTGTCGATCCAATCGGGGCGCACTGCAATAAAGCCGCAGCGCACGGCGGCGGAAAGGGTTTTGGAAAAGCTGCCGATATGGATGACCCGCTCAAGTCCGTCCAGTGCGGCAAGACGCGTGGAAGGTGCCTGTTCAAAATCAGCAAAGATATCGTCTTCGATAATGGTCAGGTCGTGCTGTTCGGCCAGTTTGAGAAGTCGGTGGGCAACCAGCGGTGAAAGGCTTGCGCCGGTTGGATTGTGCAGGGTTGAATTGGTGATGTAGAGCCGGGGGTGGGACTGTTCGAGCACCTGGGCAAAAGCTTCGAGGTCGGGGCCGTTCGGGCTATAGGGAACGCTGACAACCTTGACCCGATGCGCCCGCAGAAGAGCGTGAAAGTTGAAATAGCAGGGATCGTCCAGCAGGACCGTATCGCCGGGTTCCAGCAAAAAACGGCAAAGCAGGTCAATCGCCTGGGTGCCGGATTCCGTTAACAGGATCTGATCCGGCGTGGCTTCAATCCCCTGGGCATCCATGCGGCGGGACAGTAGTGTTCGCAAAGCCGGGAGGCCCAGAGGAGAGCCGTAATCTGTCAGGGTGTGGCCGTTGCTGCGTGATAGCGCGCGCAAACCGCGGCGCAGGCTGTCTTCGGGCATCCAGTCCGGCGGCAGCCAGCCGCAACCGGGTTTGAGGAAGTCCGCACTGGCTTCGAGGGACTGACGGGAAACCCAGAAGGGATCAACCGCCCGGTCCAGACGGGGTGCGATTTCGGCAAGACTGAGCGGCGGCAGGTGTCCGATCACATAAAAACCGGAACCACGGCGGGACTGGATAATCCCTTCAGCCACCAGCCGGTCATAGGCCTCAACTACAGTGGATTTTGAAACCTGCATCTTTTGCGAAAAATGCCGGATTGAGGGAAGTTTTTCCCCCGCTGTCAGGCTGCGTTCAGTGATGCGTTGTCGGATCTCCTGCATCACCTGAGAAACCAGTGTGCCTGTCGGAAGAGTGGTCTGGTCCGAAAGGGTCATGCCTGTTTTATCCTGTAGTGTACTGTAATTGTCATCAGTACAGTTTGTTTGAATTGTACTGTATTGTATCTGGGGCGGATCGGCGGAGCAAGCTATAGCTGGAACACAAGGTTACAGCAAAAGAAGGTACTGCCCCGATGGAACGCCAGATGGATAACCCGATGGATAACCAGATGAATAAAATGAACAGTGGCTGGATCAACGGTTTTATCGGCATGCTGATTTTCAGCGGATCTCTGCCCGCGACACGAATGGCTGTGGCCGGATTTGATCCTGTGTTTTTGACCCTGGCACGGGCCAGTATCGCGGCTGCATTGGCGGTTGTAGTGCTGTTGGTTTTTGCGGTAAAGCGACCGGATAAGGAGGATCTTCTTTCCCTGCTGGTGGTTTCCTTTGGCGTGGTGTTGGGTTTCCCGCTGCTTACCGCCTATGCCCTGCAGTACATCCCCACGACCCATTCGATTATCTTTATCGGGCTGCTGCCACTGATGACCGCCCTGTTTGGAATCCTGCGCGGTGAAAAGCGACCGGGACGAGCCTTCTGGTTCTTCTCGTTTCTGGGCAGCGGGCTGGTGATCGGCTTTGCCCTCTCGCTTTCCGGGGCGGCCTCCTCAGGCCCTTTGTCCGAGGCGTCGCTGATCGGCAGCGGCCTGATGATCGCCGCAATCCTGGTCTGTGGTTTTGGTTATGCCGAGGGGGCAAAGCTGTCGCGTCGACTGGGCGGCTGGCAGGTCATCTGCTGGGCGCTGGTTCTCTCGATGCCGGTGACTGTTCCGCTGACGTTCTACAGCCAGCCTGTTTCCTTCGCTGATCAGGATCAACTGGCCTGGTTTGGTCTGGCCTATGTCTCGCTCTTCAGCATGTTAATCGGTTTTGTCTTCTGGTATCGCGGTCTTGCTCAGGGCGGCACTGCTGCTGTGGGACAATTGCAGTTATTACAACCCTTCTTTGGACTGGTCCTCGCGGCGGTGCTTTTGCAAGAAACCGTGGGTTGGGCAATGGTTCTGGTCGCTGCTGCCGTGGCTCTCTGTGTGACCGGCGCCAGACGTTTTGTGTAGAATTGGAAATTAATGTGGAATTTATTCTGTGATTTTGTAAGCTGGGATAATGGAACAGCTTACAATGAATCTTACTGGAATTCTTGTTGCCTATAGCATTTTTTTTGTGGGTATCTTTAGTCCCGGCCCCAATATACTGGCTGTAATCAACACCTCGATGTCTGTAGACAGACCGTCGGGTAAAGCCCTTGCTATGGGAATTGCATCCGGTTCATTTTTATGGGGAATGCTGGCTTGGCTCGGTCTGACTTCCCTGTTGGTTGCATTTTCCTCCCTGATGGTGTTGATCAAGATAACAGGGGCAGTTTATTTATTCTGGCTTGCGATTAAGGCTTTTCGCTCGGCTGCGACCCGCAAGGAACTGGTGGCCCAAAAGCTGGCCAATACATCGGGATTATATGATTACTATCGCCGTGGGCTGATTATTCAGATGACCAATCCCAAAGCTGCTCTGACCTGGACGGCCACAATGGCCCTGGGTTTGTCGCCTTCTGCTCCCTGGTGGATCGGCGGCATCATTGTGTTTGGCACCACGATAATTTCATTTGTCGGGCATATTGGCTATGCTGTTGCTTTCTCTACCAGACCCATGGTCAATACGTATCTTCGTGCGCGAAGGTGGATAGAGGCCAGCCTTGGAATTTTCTTTTGTTTTGCGAGTTATAAATTACTTACCAGCAAGAATTAGGCTGGGTGAGAAACGGCAAACATAATCATCTTGATCACTTCAGGACAGATCGCAACGTCACCCTGCTTATCTCTGGAAAATAGCAAGACAGAGCCTGCGAGAAGCAAGCAGGCCATGTCTTGCTCTTGTTAACAATCAGGTCTTATTGATCGAAACACCACCATCGACCAGCAGGGCCGTGCCAGTGACAAAGCTCGCATCATCCGAAGCAAGATAGAGCGCTGAGCGGGCGATTTCTTCCGGTTCTGCCAAGCGCTTGAGGCTGTGCAGACTCTTGACGAAATCTTCTGCTTCTGGACTGGAGGCCACGGACCTGCCCATCGGCGTATCCGTGCCACCAGGCAGCAAGGCATTGACCCGCAAGCCCTGCGGACCGTGCTCGGCAGCAAGGCATTGGGTGAGGCCAATCAAGCCGGATTTTGCGGCAGCATAGGCGGTCATGCCGGGCATTCCTGCGGTAAAGCCGACAAAGGTTGAGGTGAAAATTAGAGAGCCGTTCCTGCTTTTGAGCAGTTCGGGGATCTGATATTTGGCCCCAAGAAATGCCGACGTCAGGTTGGTTTCCAGCGTGTCATGCCACCGCTCAAGACTGATGTCGCTAACAGCACCCATGGCACCAAGGGTTCCGGCATTGTTAAAGGCAACGTCCAGCCCACCATAAAGCCCGCTTGCTGTTTCAACCAAAGCTTTGGCATAGGCCTCATCCTTGACATCACCGGCGATGGCAACGGCTTGACCGCCAGTATCCTTGATCTGATCAACCAGTTTATCCAATCCGTCCTGGCCACGGGCGCCCGCAATAATCTTGGCACCCTCTGCGGCAAAGAGCAGCGCTGTTGCTCTGCCAATACCCGAACTGGCTCCGGTGATAATTGCTACTCTGTTTTCCAGTCTGTTCATCTGCTGAAGTCCTCTTGTCTGTTTTGCTGTCCCGACGACGGGATGAGACCTAGAGTGAAATGAGGGGCGGAAAACAAAACTCCGCTTCTTGTTCCCGAATTAAATTGCCCTGTACTCAAGAATGCCTCATGTGAGCAGGAGGAAAATGGGTGGTGTGATCTGACCTTTGGGGGAAAATAATTACAGCGCAAGATTCGAAGTTCGCAACGCGATCGGGTAATCTAGGGTAATCCTTGTCGAACGTTCCATGAAGCGGCGCAGAGAAGGAGAGCAGACAATGAGTGACAGATCACGGATAATGCTGTTGGACAAGAAGCCTGATTTTTCTGATGAATCAAGCCGTTGGGCCGCAGTCACTGTACGGAACAAGGCGGCGGATGATGTCTTTTTCTATTCAGTTCTGACCACCGGGGTGTATTGCCGTCCTTCCTGTGCCGCGCGTCTGGCCCGGCGCGAGAACGTGGCTTTTCATGAAAACTGTGCTGCGGCCGAAAAGGCGGGGTTTCGCCCCTGCAAGCGCTGTCGCCCAAACGAGGAAAAGCGGGAAATTCGTCAGGCCAAGGCAGTGGAGAAAGCCTGCCGTCTGATCGAAGAAGCAGAGGAACTGCCCGATCTTGAGGCTCTGGCACAGGCTGCGGGCATGAGCCGCTTTCACTTTCACCGGATTTTTAAACAGCTGGTCGGGGTGACACCGAAGGCCTATGCCACCGCACATCGGGCGGAGCGGGTGCGGGCGGAATTGCAACAGAGTGGCAGTATTACCGCCGCGATTTACGATGCTGGTTTTAACTCCAACGGACGCTTTTACGCCAACACCGGTAAACTGCTCGGCATGAAACCCACCACCTATCGCAAGGGTGGAGAGGAAACCGAGATCCGTTTTGCCCTGGGCGAATGTTCGCTCGGCTCGATCCTGGTGGCGGCGAGTGACAAGGGGATCTGTGCCATATCCCTGGGTGATGATCCGCAAACGCTGGTGCAGGAACTGCAGGACCGCTTTGCCAAAGCAATCCTTCGGGGCGGCGAAGGCGAGTTCGAACAGTGGGTCGCGCAGGTGATCGGCTTTGTTGATGACCCGGCCAAAGGACTGGAGCTGCCGCTGGATATCCGGGGCACGGCCTTTCAGCAGCGGGTCTGGCAGGCCCTGAGTGAAATTCCGATTGGCACAAGACTGAGCTATTCGGAAGTGGCTGAAAAAATTGGCGCGCCCAAAGCTGTGCGTGCCGTGGCATCGGCCTGTGCCGCTAACCATCTGGCCGTGGCGATCCCCTGTCACCGGGTGGTGCGCAACGATGGCGCCCTGTCCGGCTATCGTTGGGGCGTGGAACGCAAACGTACTTTGCTGGACCGTGAGGTGGATGCGGCATGACCACTATGACAGTAACGCGAGAAGACGCCTTCTCGACAACAGTACTCACGCAGGATCTGGCAAGGGATGGTTATGCTCTGCTTCCCGGTCTTCTTTCAGCAGAGACTTGCCGGGCCTTATCCGGCAGCTATCAGCAGCCGGACCAGTTCCGCAGCCGGGTGGTGATGGCGCGGCACGGCTTTGGACAGGGGGAATATCAGTATTTTGCCTATCCCTTGCCGCCAGAGGTAGCGCAGTTGCGGGAAAGCCTCTATCGCAGCCTGGCACCGATTGCCAACAGCTGGAACGCTGAAATGGGAATTGAAACGCGCTTCCCGACGGAACTGTCCGATTTTCTGGAACGCTGTCATCAGGCCGGGCAGCTCAAACCAACGCCTTTGTTGTTGCAATACGGGCCGGGGGATTACAACTGCCTGCATCAGGATGTCTATGGCGATCTGGTTTTCCCGCTGCAGGTTGCCTGTCTGCTGTCAAAGCCGGGTGAGGACTTTACCGGGGGCGAACTGGTACTGACCGAACAGCGCCCGCGCATGCAATCGCGGGCCGAAGTGGTACCGCTGTTACAAGGGGATGCGGTGATTTTTCCCGTCCGACACCGCCCGAAACAGGGCACGCGCGGAATCTATCGGGTCAACATGCGCCACGGTGTCAGTCGCCTGCGCAGCGGTCAACGCCATACGCTCGGCCTGATCTTCCACGATGCCGCTTGAAGGGCTGGTTTAGAGCAAACTTGCCTCTTGCCAGAAATTTATCAGTTTATTGTCTGCGGTCTCGGGCAGGAAAACCCCGGTTGCTTCTGCGATGAGGTCGCTGTTGCCGCTGGTGAAAAGCTGACCCTGTCCTGTCTGAAATGCTGTGGTTGAGCGGAGGCTGGCGAGGTGGCTGTGGCGGCGCAGGTAATCTCCGAGGCTGTCAGCGGAAATGCTGGCCTGACAAAGCAAGGGGGTCTGTTTTCCGGTCAGCTCTGTTACCGCCTGGGCGAAATAATCCTTCAGCAGGGGGTAGTGGGTGCAGCCGAGCATGATCCAGCTTGGCAGTTCCGGGCTTTGTTCCAGCAAGCTGCTGACATAGTCGGTGACGTGGTTGCGCAAGACATCCGAGCTTTCCCGGCTTTCAATTGCCGGAACCAGAGCGGGACAGGCCTGCTGTACGATCCTGAGCCGGGGGGCGCGCTTGTTGATTTCCACCACATAGGTGCCGCTGCGCACGGTGGCTTCGGTGGCAAAGATCGCGACCGTGCCTTCCAGATTTTGCTGGGGGTGCTGTTCCCAGCGGATCCAGGGGCGGACGGTGATGGCCTCGACCATTGGCACCAGCACGCCGAGGATGCGGTTGTCGGGGGCGCGGGTCGGCAGCCATTCCTGTTGCAACTTGCGCAGGGCAATGGCCGAGGCGGTGTTGCAGGCAAGGATGACCAGACGGCAGCCCTTTGAGAAAAGAAAATCCACGCCCTGTCGGGTCATCTCATAGATTTCAGGGCCTGACTTGGGGCCATAGGGGGCTCGGGCGTGATCGCCGAGATAGATGAAATCCCGTTCAGGCAAAGTGCTGCGTAAAGCTTGCAACACGGTCAGACCGCCTGATCCGGAATCAAACACCCCGATTGGAGCATAGTTATTGCTGTTGTCGGGCCCGGGCTGGATTGGTTCGCTGGATGTCATCGAGGGATCACTCTGTTTTTCTGGTTTATTGACAGAGATAAACACCGGAAGTGGCAGGAATTTGACGATGATGATAACTCAGCTGAATTTCCGGATTATCTGTCGCAGGCGCGGGGTCTTTCGCGTCTCTGACTTGTTTTAGCAGATGACAAAATTCCTGCAGACTGGCTTCAAGTTCCTGGGCCTTTTGTTCACCGCCAACCAGAAAACGGATTTCCCGGGAGGAAAGGATTTCAACCTGATCAAAGCCCCGGGCGTCGAGAGAACCGAAGGCCGCGATTGTTTCGCGGATGGCTTGTCGGTTGTCTTCTTCCTCTGTCTGGGGCGAAAGAATAAAAAGACGATAACCAGCAAAAATGAGCACCCCAAGCAGGACCAAAGCGCCAGTCAGCAAGTATTTCTTTCGCATGGAGGTCTCTTTTCAAATTATTTGAGAGACCTCAGCAAAACGTCTTTATCTGAGTAATTTACGAATAATGTGTAATGCTTTTGGCTTCGAGCAAAGGCTTTACACATTATTCGTTGTCACAAAGAGATCATTTTGGGTTGTTTAGTCGCTTTACCCATAGGCTTTTCGAAACCTTTCGCCCTTATTTAAATTCCATCCGATAGCTGCGAGTGTAAAGTGTACATGGGTTCGAGCCAGCCCCATAAAGCGGGAGCGGCCCATTCCCCAGAGCCGCTTCATCGATCCAAAGATTGCTTCAACA
>NZ_KB893147.1 GCF_000374005.1 Kiloniella laminariae DSM 19542
CTTATGGCGTGGGCCGATAAGCACGGCATCCAGCTTGAATATATTCAGCCAGGCAAGCCACAACAAAATGCTTATATCGAGCGCTATAACCGCACGGTTCGTGGTGAATGGCTTGGCCAGTATATCTTTGAAACAATCGAGGAGGCACAGGATCTGGCCACACAATGGCTATGGACTTACAACAACGAACGCCCCAACATGGGCATTGGCGGTATCACGCCTGCAATGAAACTGAAAATGGCTGCGTAAATTCTACTGAATGAGCCCATTAAAAATGGGAGGATTACCGGAGAACCTCTCCGTCTACTTCAAATACCCGCCTGATATCCGCCGGGTGATCTACACCACCAACGCCATTGAGGCGGTACATCGGCAGTTCCGCAAGCTGACCAAAACCAAGGGGGCGTTCCCAAACGAAAACAGTCTGTTGAAGCTGCTATATGTTGGAATTCACAACGCTTCAAAGAAATGGACCATGCCAATACAGAACAGGAGTTTGACATTTTCACAGCTCTCGATCTATTTTGAGGGGCGATTAGATGAATCTTGGATATTTGATCAATCACGCTGACACAGAATTCTGAACAGTCTCTGTCAACCAATTACCATCTCTGTACAATCAATCATCCGGATAACAAGTTACAGCGGCTGATACCACTCGGCTATCTTTCACCCAGAGTCTTAGTCCTAGATCTTCAAATTCATAGGGGTATTGAACATCACTGTTATCATATTCTACTCCCCCCCCCACTTCATCCGCATTCCAACCAAGTAACCTCGGCACATTTTGGATGCTTAAACCTATAATATTGATGCCTTTATAGAAGCAGGTCTCATAACTATAAATCATATTTATGCGACCTGCTTCAGTGGATAGATAAATTTCCGAATTTGGTACATTGTACTCTTCTTCTAAATCAGGATCTAAATAAACACCCATACTGCTTTCATAATAAGATATTTTTTCACCTATTTTAAAAGGACCAAGGCTAATATTGGGAATCCAAATACAATCCATCTCGATGAAACCTCTCAGTCACTCTCTACTTAACCACCTACAACTCCCAAAGCCTTTATTATCTTTTAGGACCTCGTGAGTGCTCCTCACCCTTTCTCTTATTATGAGCATCTCTCATTATGTTTTTTTTCTTCTGTTTTAACTTATCTCTCTCCTTACGAGATATACCCGGGTCTTGTAGTGCTTCATCTATATCTTTTATTTGTTGTTCTGCCTTATCAAGCGCTCTTCCCTTATCTCCGTGTTTTTCACTCTTACTACTGTCAGTCGCAGCAAGAGGATCGTTAATTATATCCTCAACTGTAATATCCTCTGGATTTATATTAAGCACTGGTGGATTTATATTAAGCACTGGCGATTGCGACACAACAACAGCACCAGACCCGACCACCACTGTAACGACTAACATATTTTCTACAATGGCTATCGCAGGAGGAATCAAGAGGACACAAGGTCCACAAGCTACCTGCACCCCATTATTATCTTTTGGTCGTTCATATCCGCGGAGTATAGAAGCTAAAGTTGTACTATCCTTACCTCCGCCAGATCCCGCTCTGCCACCAGGCCAAGTTTTGAGACCAGCGAATTAAGCCGCTCCCCGGTTTCCTGCTGGATTGTCTGCAAGCGTAACAGGCTGGCAGAGTCTAGTTTCCCGATCTTCAGTAATTCCGCCGAGAGAGTAGATTCAAAAACGATGATATCGGAAAGAGGACGTCGAATCACTAGTGCTCCATTTTAAAACAGATGAAAAAGCGCATAACTACCCTATAAACTTTTCCGTCCATCTCGTTATTTCATAATCGACTTCTGGTTTCTTCTTTAATTTTTTTAGGGCATGATTTTTCATGTTTTGAAACTCTTCTTCTAAATTTTCAGGAAGAAGCGATTCAATATCTTCTAATTCTGTGCCCATATGAATTAGATTGATAAGCCCTTTGCTAAAACCAAATTCTTCAAGTTGATCCATCACCCTTGGCGAATACAAAAGTCTTTCAGCCTCCACAATTTCAATCACACCTGCCTCTAGACACTCACATAAGCCAACACTAAAAATAAGCATCAACTTCTCTTTATAATTCTTCTCTGCCGAATTCATCATTATTTACCGCTCCATCCGGGTTTAGCTTTTACATCAAACGCTTTTCCCGATGGCCCTTGGAAATAGTGAACAGAAACTTTTCTACCATTCCTCGCCCAGCCATCATGATATACTTTATTCCATTTGCCCGGATCCACCTGTCTCAACTCCGCCTCTAATTGTTTATTATTCATAGGACGCACTGTTCGACCATTTGGAGCACCAATAAATCCTTCTGGATATTTTGGAGCATGTCTTGGAGAATCATAGACCTCCTTTATAGATGATACGACTGTTATTTCCGGTATTGTTAACCCTTGTGGGGTTACAAGCATTCCGAATTCTATCGTGGTCACAAGTTGTTCAAGTTTGTTAGGAACTAGATCCGGGGCAACAGCTATACTAAGTGCTCCTGTCATGACAATATCAGCCCAATCCAATGGGCTTGGTATATTCGGCAAACTAAAGCCAAAATCAGGAAGTGGCATGTTTGGATTTACAGGTCCAAACTGCGTCCCCGGCAGAGTACGCAAAGCCATCTGCCCAATTGCTTCATACTCAACCCCGATCACTCCAACTGTCGGAGCATTATACCGATCCCACTCAGCCTTGAGTTGATGCCATTCTCTGGGTGTTGAGACTGTTGGTTCCTATCGCATCACTACCTTTGGCAACCCCAGGTGAGTGACTATTTACCGATCTTCCACCGTTTGAATGAGCATGATCATCCGCATAACCAAAGCCCGTTGGGTCATCATAAGACAGAGGATTATTGGAAACATAGGAGTAGCGGTTAAAGTTCTGGGTAAAAAGCGGATCAGGAACTGTCGGATCAGCCGAGAGGAACCTGCCGAGTTCAGGATCATAGACCCGGCCGTTCATGTGGATGATGCCCACAGCATCAAGATGCTCATGCCCGGTAAAACCGCGCGGGGTAAAGTTTGGACGAACCGGCAGGCTGGCCTCGAGCCAGTCCGCTTCCCGGCGTTTGCCATGTGGATCGTAGGACAGACGTTCCTCAACGTTACCCAGTTCATCCGTGATCACTGTGGTCGAACCAATATGATCCAGCGACATCCAGCGGGTTTTCTCGGTGGTGGTCTGATCCACCGCCACTTCGATCTTGTGGATTGCCAGTGAGGCTTCATCGGCACGGATATAGTGGATCTGCTCCATCGTGCCGGATTGAACCCCGGCAGATGTGACTTCGGTGCGTTCCTCATAGTACGATCCAGCATAGGCCACCTCGGTAAAGGTGCCTGCCTCAATGATAAACTGACTGATCCGCGCCCGGTCCGGCCCATAGACAAAGGAAGTTGAACTGAGCGTTGCCGTCGCATCAATCATCGAAGGCTTGTTAAAGCTGGTCCAACTGACCATACGGCCGCCGCCATTGCTCAGGTTACCATTGAGGTCATAGGCATAACTGCCGCCTTTGGCGGTCGCCACCGCATGTGGCCGTGTCGGGTCATAGGTCATGACTCCGCCGTGGCTCAGATCAGACTTCAGCGTCATGTTGCCGATGATGTCATAGCCGTAACTGGTACTGGCCAGTTGAGTACTGTCCGAAGTCCTGACCAGCAGGTTCGAGGTCAGGCGGTTGAGCGCATCATAGCCAAAGCTTTCCCGACGATCCTGTATCTTGTCTTCCCGGACCGTCAGGTTGCCGACCAGATCAAAGGTCATGGCCAGATCAAGCTGCAAGCCCAGACCACCGGACAAACGCCGCCCGGTTACCCGACCCAAAGCATCCAGATCACTCCATTCGGTCAGGCCATTGCCCAGTTGGGCTTCCCGCACCCGTCCCTCGGCATCCCGGGTTTTGGCTTTCCAGATCAGCGAACTGTCGGAAGTCTTTGATATCTGATCAAGATAACCCGTTGCCGTATAGCTGTAATCCACCGCAAAGCCTGTCGGATAGACCACCTGGGCCAGACGACTGCTCGTGTCATAGGATATGGAGGTGGTAAAGTCCTTGCCCCGGATCTGGCGCGTGGTGCTGGTCGGGCGGGTCAGATTGTCATAGCTGTGGGTTTCGACATAATCCGGCTGGTTGACCCCGCCTGGACCTGTCGCGCTGTGCAGCAGGCCAATACCATGGGTCGCGCTGTCATAAGTCCATCTGGTCGTCCCTTCCGCTTCAACCCGGCTCACCAGACGGCCCAGGACATCATATGTCAGACTGCTGGTCTGACCCTTGGCATCGGTCTGGGAGACCAGTTCGCCATAGCCGTTGTAGCTATAGGACCAGTACCCCATATCCGGATCGTCCATGTTGATCTTGCGACCCAGCTTGTCATAGGCAATCACCACTTCATTACCCAGCGCATCCGTGGTTTTGGTCAGATTACCCAAGGCATCATAGGTGTAGGACACCGTCCCGCCCATGGTATCGGTGATCTGGATCAACTCTCCCCGGGCATTGCTCTGGCGGCTTTCCGTCTCCCCCAGCGGCGTGACAATACTGACCGACAGGCCGTTATAACTCGTTGTGCTCATCGCCCCGTTTTCGGCAACTGACTTTGTCACCCGGTCCAGAACGTCAAATTCACTCTCGGCCCATTTGATGCTGTTTGATCCTGCCAGATAGGGGCGCGAGGATTTGATCGTCCGGCCAAAGCTGTCATAGAGCGTATCGGCATAGATCGCCGTACCATCCGCCGCCTGGCTTTCACTACGGATTTCCCGGCCAAACTGATCCACATAGATTAGAGCGTCAGAGGCAATCACCGTCCCGCTGGAGCTTTTCAGGGTTTGCTGCTTGACCCGCTCCACCGCCCCGACCGGACAGTTCACCGCCGCATCGGAACAGAGCGCATAGCTGGTGAGCGTCTCGGTATCGTTGGCACTGACTGCCCGGATCTGCCGGCCAAAACCGTCATATTCATAAGTCGTGACAAGGCCGTTGGCATCAGTCGAGGTGACTGGTACGCCAAAGCGGCTGTCCACCACCACCGTGGCCGTATGGTTCAGCGCATTGGCCCCGCTCAGCGCAAAGCGGCCATCCGCCGACCAAGCCGGTACTGGAACTGCGCGCTGTCTGCCCCGCGGCAGAAACCGTGGTCGAGGTCGCATTGCCAAAGCTGTCATAACTGTAGCTGGTCACCACCTCCAGCTGGGCATCTCCCGGCTCCACCGTTGTGCTTGCAGGCAGAAACGTATCGCCCTGCCAGGTCATGGCCGAAGTCCGGCTCAGAAAACTGCCATCCGACTTGGTGTTGGTCACCGTGGTCTGGCTCGGGCGTCCCAGCAGCCAGGTAGCTTCGTCATTGCTGACTGTGCTGACCGTCTGGCTGGTAAAGACCGCTGTCCCGTCACTCACCGTCTGCGTCACCTCGGTCGCATTGCCATAGGCATCATAAGTATAGGACACCGTCGTGGTCTTGACCAACCCAGCCGCCTGCGCAGACATCGGCGCCAACACAGGTACAGCCAACAAACCAGCCAGAGCCAGAGGCTGCATCACGAACTTGGACAGAGACCTCATCAACCCAGAGCTTTTAAAACTACCCGCTTGATCTCTATACCCAGACATACTTATTTCCCCCACAAGAACTGAACCCAGTTCGTTTTCTTTTGCCACATTCTCAGTGTTTTCAGATTTGGCCGTTTTCTTTTTTCCGTCCCCAAACATCATCACTGAGCCCCCTGGTCAGATGAATTAATTTCATACTGCTGATTGCTACTGCTCTTAAGACGCACATCCACAATCCCCGTCGATTGAGGCGCCTGTTCCCAGGTATTTGTCTGCACGGAAATTCGCGTTACATCACTGCTGACTTCTACAGTGTCGACAGGAGGTTCTGAGCTCGTAGGAATAACCTCTACTGAGGCATCCGTAATCCAGTGCACTGACTTTGCTAGCCCGCCTGCGATGGATAAGCTCACATCACCCAGCGTCGTACCGACATGATAAAGCGAGGCATTAACCAGTAATGCAATATCTGGAGAAGACGTTTTAAGACTGGTATAAATCGTCACGCCATTTTTTTTGTAATTAACAATACCTGTGGCTGTGCGTTCAACGGACAAGATATCCCCGACAGAATAACTCCCGAAAGTTCCCATGCCTTGGCCAGATTCATATACCGACACATTACCGTTCGATGTTTGATACAACCCAAATTCAATGGAGGCATCACTCAAATCACCGGCCGAGGAAGAAAGGCCAACAAGCCAATAGGTATTTGCCCTAGCCACAACTGAGAGAGTGCCAGCACCCGTAAAGCTTTCTGAAGAATAAGCGCCGGTATTCCAGGCGGTGCCTCCCGAAACCTTGCTCAAGGTCCCACTCGTTCCCTGAATAACGGTACCAGCCACTTCACTAACGAGTTGGCGCGTGACCTTCTCGGTCCGACGGGCGAAGGGCCAGTCCTGGCGATAATCCGTAATCGTTTGCGTACCGCGTTCGACATCGCTTGAGGTGATCTGACGGAACCCCAGAAAAGCCCGGCGCGTGACGTCAACCTTCGCCCCCGCATAGCTGTAATCAACCCGGCGCTTACCACCAATGCCATCATCCCGCTCCACTGACTTCACGACCGCAAGAGATGCCACATAGTCTTGTTCGGGGTAGACTGCACCGCTCCCTTTATTATAACGGTCCTTATTGGTTAGCGGCTGATAGCTCACCTCGGTCTGATGGCCACGCGAGGTCGTGAACCCAGTCAAAAGATCCCGATCAACCCGTCCCCCATTCAACCAGCTCGTCCGGAAACCACCATTGGCAACTCCTGGACGGGCAAAAGACATTACCCAGTCAGGTAAACCATCCCCATTGAGATCGTGAAACTGACCCTTAATTTCGGTATAGCCCGATATCCGATTTGAGATATAACTGGGGTGTTGATACTCAGTAGATTGCTTCCATCCCCGGCCAGTTCCAAGCCAGGTGGTCCGTGAAGCGTTTTCTTCTGTAGCTTGTACCCAGTCTGTAATGCCATCGCCATTGACATCCAAAAAGGCACCGAGTTCACGATTCTGGCTTACATTGTGCTGTGCGCCCGGCAGATCAAAGGCAGGATCTTTCTGCCATCCCGTCCCGGTATTCAACCAAGTCCCCTTAACCGTACTGCCATTTGTATCAATATAAGCCTGAACCCAATCAGGTAAGCCGTCACCATTGATATCAACAAAATCTCCCAGTTTCGAAGAACTTTTATTGTAATCCCACATGACGGTCGGGGGCACATAGCCCGTACTCTCTGCCCAACCAGAACCCGTATTCAGCCAGATTTTCCGGAGTGTCCCACCACCATAGAGATCATTACGACGCGTGAAAGACCATACCCAATCGACCAACCCATCTCCATTGATATCAAGAAGCTCTGACTGGCGCTCATCCATGGCATAATAATCAATAAAATGAGTCGGTGGTTGGTACCCAGAACTGGCGACCCACGTCGTACCATTATTCAGCCAGATATTCCGAAACGCCCCGCCACCATACAAATTAGCTCGGCGCACATAGGCCGTGACCCAGTCCAGCAAACCATCACCATTGATATCGTGCAGTTCACCACGCTGCTCATTCATCGCATAGTAATCACGCAAATAGTCTGGTTGCTGAAAAGCAGTGTCCGCAACCCATTTTGTACCATCGTTGAGCCAGATGTTTTTGAATGCGCCACCTCCATAAAGGTTTGCCTTCCTGACATAGGACGTGATCCAATCCGGCAAACCATCACCATTGATATCATGCAACTCGCCCCGCTGCTCATCCATGGCATAGTAATCACGCAAATAATCCGGCTGTTGAAACACAGTATCAGCCACCCAACCAGAACCGGTATTAAGCCAAATATTCTTGAATGCACCACCGCCGCCAACATTTGCCTTACGAACATAAGAAGTCACCCAGTCAGGTAAACCATCACCGTTGATATCGTGCAACTCACTCCGTTGCTCCTGATAGCTTTGATAATCGCGAAGTATGTCTGGAGATTTGTATCCAACAGCTTCTGTCCAGCCGCTAGAGTTGGCAGCGTAAGTCAGGACCTGTGGTTTCAAGCAATCTGTACTTGTACATTGTGTTATCGATAGTACCCTCGATCCGCCAGAGAGTCCTTCGTTGTCATACCCCATCCTATAATCGGACACGAGTGTCTCAGCTTCAAATGTCTGGACCTTGCTCAGGCGTTTATCCTGGCTGATCTTTGCACCGGCCTGATACCAGGTTCTTGTATCTGTTCGATCCTCATAGACAAAGCGTACCGAGGAGGTCGGAGCCGTCCCCGCCGTGGCATTGCTACCGTAGTCAATCCGGTTGATCCGGTAACTACCGTTGCTCTGGTCTTCTGTGTAGCTGTAGCTGATCTCGTTGCCCGAACGATCCGCCTGTTTGTTCAGTGCCCAGAGGCGGGCTTCAGGTCTCGCCGTGCCATCAGCTTTGATCGCCTCAATCCGGCTGTCGTCTGTCTTGCCATACTCAAGGATAAGGCCGCCCTTGCTCCAGACCGTAAAGCTCTCAGGACCTGTGCCGACACTGCCGTTCGAGATTACCTTGGCATAACTCTCGATCTCGGTCCGGTATTCCGTGCCAGCTGCGCCATAGTCACCCGAGATCGCTACAAGCTGCTGTCCGTCCAGACAAAAACGATCTTCAGCTGAGAAATCAACCCCGTGGATCTTGCCATGCGGCACAAGGCTCTGGCCACAGCGGGTGATCGCCGACAAACCACTCAGGCCCCAGCCGATACCCAGAGGACCATTACCACTCTGTGAGGAATAGGAGAGCGCCAGTCGCGGTTCATTGCCCGCAATCCCGGGAGGGACAGAAAGTGGAATGCTGTAGGTTGCCGCCCCACTGTCATCAACCGCAAAGCTGCCTTCAAGCGCCCCGGCGACCGTTGTCTCTGCTCTAGCGGAACCAACCGTGACCAACAGCGTACCGGCCAGATAAAATCCGGCCAGCCCAAGGCGTGACAAACCCACCATTACGATCCCCCCAGATCAGATCACACAGATCCTGTATTTATTTGAAGTTCGGCACAAGAAAACTGCACCGAAAGAAAGACTGATCAAACACACCCGCAATACGGGTCAAAACATAAAAGAGCAAAACAAGACAACCTGTCAATCACTGAGTGTCGGGTGGCTCTATTTAGAAACCACACCTTTGTTATTCTTCATACTCTCAATATTTCACGAAAATTTTCAGTAATATAAACACCTTCATACGAATCCAGTGTTCCCAATATTATACATCTCTCCCAACCTTGCCATTGAGCATCCCTGATGTGAATAAGGTTACCTGCATAAAGCCAGCAGACGGAAAGTGGTCCACTTTCCACGTCCTGCCCTCATTACGACAGGCTGGCTAAGGCCAGAAAAACAATCCCCCTCAGGCCAAGACAGGCAATCTAAGGCCAACCGCGACGAACAACAGTAAAGACGGGCCAACATAGGCCAAGAACTTTGGATTTAAAGTAAATTTCAGGCTAACTCAGGCCAAGATATTCCCCCCTTGATTGTGAGGAAAAATACGACCTATAACAGCAAATAAACTGTTACAGGACCACTGATGAGAGTCGCGATCTACGCCCGACATTCTTCTGATAAACAAACCAGATCTACCAAAGATCAGATCGCACGTTGCAAAGCCTGGTGCGCTCAGAAAAAATATTTGGTTTCAGATGTGTTTTTCGACGAGGCAATATCCGGCGCTAATGTACAAAATCGCCCTGGAATTCATGCCTTGATCGAGGCTTTACTACACAATCGCTTCGACCGGATTGTTTGTGAAGATCTTTCGCGACTTTCACGAGATCAATCTGATATTGCAACTTTTTATAAAAAATTGCTTTTCCTCGACATTCCTCTCGAAACAATCACGGAAGGAGAGATCAACGAGCTTCATATCGGACTGAAAGGAACGATGAATGCGCTTTATCTCAAGGATCTGGCAGACAAGACCAGGAGAGGAATGGTTGCCGCTGTCCTGAATGGTTCAGTACCCGGCGGCAAGACCTATGGTTATGACCTCCTCCGTGAGTACAAGAATGGCCAACCCTCAAGCGGTCAACGTACGATTAACAGACCAGAAGCCGAAATAGTCCGGAGCATTTTCGAGGATTATCTTGAAGGCCAAACACTTTCCCAGATTTGCACAAGACTTAATCGCCTTGCACTACCCTCCCCCAAAGGCGGAAAGTGGATCAAGACCACTCTTATTGGCACAGCAGAACGTAAAACAGGTATACTAAGACAAACACTCTACAAAGGTGTCGTCACCTTTAACAAGATGGCCTACAAAAAACACCCCGATAGCGGCAAACGCTTATCCATCATCCGCCCGGAGAGCCAATGGATCAGGGTCCCTCTGCCAGAACTGGCAATAATGGATGAAAGGCTTTTTGATGAGGTCCAAAGCCTGATTGATGTCAGATCCAGTATCTCGCAGGAACGCAAAAAGTTACGCGCCGTCATAAGAAAAGATGAAAAGCTTGAAGAAAACAGGCTGGCCGTAAAGCAGCACCGGGCAAGNCAAATCAAAGANCGNCGNTATGACCTGCAGCTGATCACCAGAAAGTTGCATTGTGCTGACCACAACAAANCCATTCGNTCAATCCGCTCAGGGGTCTACAACTGCCCGAACAGAAACTGTCTCAACAGAAACCTCCACCGTCCACCGCTGATTGAGAACACTCTCAATGCCATGAAGTCTCTCGACATCACTAAACTCAGGCACTTCCTGGCGNGAAAGGAGCAGGAAAAGAACCAATTCCTTCANCAGCAATCCCGCTTACAGAAAANGCTGGACGATAAACGCCTTAAAATCAGAAAGCTGCTCGATCATTTTGANACAGTGACTGTNCGNTCTGAAACCCTTCGATTTCTTGACGAAAAAGAACTCGAATGCCAACGGCTCCTCTTCGAGATCAACCGATGCCAGAAGGAGATCGATGTCAGATCGATGCTCTCTGATCTGGAGTTACAATCGCTTGTCAGAAAATTTCAGGAACTCTTGACTAGGTACCAGAAAGAGCCAGAAAATGAACAGATACTTGAAATACTTAATAGCAGCATAGCACGTATCAACTGTTTTTCTGCTCTTGATAACTCTTCAGGAGCGTTCAACAGTAGAATCAACATCGAGTTTGATTACGATCAAATCCTTACACAATTGGCCGGACGTTAAAGCTACTCAGTTTTCTGGGAGAATCATGAATCAGCATTTGCGTACAGAAATATCCAGACAAATTGCTCCAGCTTTCTTCAAGCTCTCCACGAGCCATTCCTTATGCAGTGTCATAACCTGATCGATAGTGAACTGGTTCCTGGCCCTGAGGTGTAAAACCCCGTTATCCAGGCTGATGAAAACCAATGGGTTTATCCAGGACCGAAAGATGACAGGATTGTCCTGTTCCATCATCTTTAGTACCCTTTGCCATATCTCCATTTCTGGGCTCTTTGCAGCTGTACCTGTTAGATCAGCTGTTTTGTCATTCCCAGAAACAGCTGTTTTCGCCCCCCCCGTTACCTCTGATTTTTTCTGCGGTAAAACAGAGTCTTTGCCTTCAGAGATACGCTGAAAGTTTGATGACAGATCAATCGATTTACACTTGGCGAGATATCCGAGATAGCGGTCTGCCGAGCGCACAGAAGGATCTTCCAGAGCAACCACCAAAGCGATACAGGCTTTCCACCCCAGTTTTTCATAAACCCAGGCGAAGGTTTTCTCTGGATTTCGATCCAATTTAAGAGCTGACAGCGCTAACTTGACCGAACCTGCCAACAACAGCGAATGCCTCTCCTGCTCGATATCCTCACGTGTCACAAACTTGGCCCAACGGGGACAAACCTGCAACGCTTTGACCAGCTGCTGTTTAGCCAGATCCCGGGTCTTTGATCCTCTGGCACTCCCTCGCCAGAAAGCTCTTTCACTTGCCGCGGTCTTTGACCGGTTGCTCTGTTTTTCTTTTTCCTCATACTCACCGCTATCTGCCCAGACACCTTCCCTGCCTGTAACAGGCTTTAAACAATCTGTTCTATAGTTCCTGTTAGGCGATCCTATGGTAGCGCCTGCCCGCTCCTCCTGTATCACCTCACCCAGTTCATCCCAGGAGCGATCTTCAAGCAAATGATCCTGACGCTCCCGCGCCTCTTTAAAACGTAGATCCCCGACTTCGGAGAACTCCTCCAGTCGGGCAAAGAGTGGGACCAGGTTTATCGCCTTTCCCTGGAGAGGCTGATTTCTGTGATTATAGGAACGGGCTATCAATCCCTTATGTTCCAGAGATGCCTTGATGCGGCGGAGATAGGATTGGGAGATTCCTAAAAAGGATGCGAGCAAAGTGCTCCCCATCCAGACGTGGAGCTCCCCTGAGGTGAGCTGTTCCTTGGTCAAACGCGCTATACAGGTCAACAGAAAAGTCTTTTCTGCAAAGGACAGATCAGGCATCCCGAAACAGATCACATTTAAAGCTCTGGCTTTACTGAACGTCTCGCTGTGCTGATAGCTCTCAATCGACATCAATGTATGAATATAGCCGGCACCGCGCTTGGCGATCCCGTTCTTACAGCTTTCCTGTATCATGCCTTACAGCAGCATCCGGATCCCCTGGACTTAGGCCATATCTCTCCACTACGCAAATTGGGCGTATTTCAATTGACAGCACTATCCAGTGAGATAAAATAATCCTCGAAATAAGGGTAGGAAAAACCTTATCGAGATTTTATCTCAGCACAAACCTCATGGCTGCAACCGTGAGGTTTTCTGCTATTTAAGGGCTTTGGATGATTTTGCCGCCTCCTTGATTGGGCGGTCTTGCGTGCCTCTTGGCAATTTCACCACTTGACTTCATGGTTGTAATTCTTGTAACAAGAATCCACAACATGATGAGTTGTGATGTTTGGTTGCGGGGGTAGGATTTGAACCTACGACCTTCAG
>NZ_KB893148.1 GCF_000374005.1 Kiloniella laminariae DSM 19542
TGATCTTCAAGCCGGGCTTTCATTTCTTGAAGTTCTTCCAGCTGCTTTTTAAGCTCTGAGAGTTGTTTTTGAGCTTCAGCAATTGCCTTGGCATCAACCACTGCCATTGCTGCATTTGCAGGTGTGTTTGGGGTTGTCAGGCAATAACCCAAAGACAGAAGGGTAAGAGGAAATACCGCGCTTCTGGCAAAGCGTCCTAAACGTGTTGCAGCCATTGCTCGCCCCACTTCTCTTTTAAGGTTTGAAGATGATTGTTGGCTTCTGTCCCAGCCCGGTAAAAACGCAGACAGTCTCCCAGGCCAGAAAGATCGACGTTTACAATCGCACTTTCCGAGTAGCCGTTTGCCGCATCGCGCTTAACGACAAGAACCCGACGATCCCCAGAAACATATCCTCCACCACAAATAAAACTTATCTGTTCGTCGTTGAGGTTGAAGGCTTCTAGATTGTCCGGTTCAAGTGTGGGGTTCGGAAAGAAAAAGAGTGTTTGGGTGTTGTTGAGGATCCCCTCGTAATCAGGGAAGTTCAGCAGGGCTTTGGGATCCTGGAATGCCATACCGACAAGGCCATCATTCTTTCGATATTCTCGGTACATTTCGAGCGCTACTTCTCGGAAACCTTTGTTCCTTAGCAGGTTTCCTGCTTCATCAATGAAGATTGAAAACCCTTGATTGTTGTTTCTTGCAGCAGCTTTAATTGCAGTCGAGATATGCGCCACGACCGGAGGACCAAGAACCTCGTCCTTGAGCGCCTCGTTCATGTTGATACCCGTCAGGAATGACTTTTCAAGAAAGCCCCCGAGCTGATCGTGGGGGGAATTAAAGATATGGCTGTAAAGGGATACCTTGCCTTTGGAATCTTTGACCCATTTTTGCATTGCCCGACGGACAGCAGATTTTGGAGGAAAGCTGCTTTCAAAAATATTGCTGAAGGTCCGGTCGCCACGATCAAGTTTGAAGGCGGTGCTGATGGCATGATTGATCGCGTCATCCATGTCATCTTGCAGACTGTCTCCAATCATGGCCCGGATGATCAGATTGATCCCTTGGCGAGATTGAAGTGTATCAACAGCAACATCGAGCGGGTTTAATGCCAGGTTGTCATAGGACTGATAAATCCCGCCCATGGCTTCTACCATGAACCGCGCACCTTCATTGGAATCAAAGACATAATTCCGGACACCGTTGAATTTTGAGAGTCCGCCGAGCAGATGAAGCATAAGTGTTGATTTGCCTGATCCAATCGGCGCAAAAACAAGGTAATTACCAGGTGATTGCCTTTTATCAGAACAATGAAACTGCATCGCGTAGGATTGGCCAGTCGGTGTTTTAAAAAGCCTGATTGGTTGATTGCCGAAGGGGCTCTTTAACAAACCTTTGGGGGAATATTGAAATGGCCAGAGGGCTGCAATGTTATGGTTGGTTATACGTAAAGGCCGGACAAGCTTATCCTGGCCGGGTAGCCTGTTAAACCAACAAACGGGCGTTGCCGTAGTTTCAATAGAGTAGATAACCCGCCGTTTGCTCAGGATCCCACAGACATCATCAACGATCTGTTTAAGCTCTACATCAGTTTCAGCCCGGCAGACGATCTGAAATTGCGTATCGAACAGAGTTGCCTTGCCGCTACTGATTTCACTGATCAGAAATTCGTGTTCACCTGCAAAAGAGCCATTGCCAAACCATTCATTGGAATATTGCCCTTGTTTATGGCGCAGCGTAGTTAGGGTTTTTTCGTTATGTAGGGGAATACAGATCTGGTTTAACTCCAGATCCCCCTTCAGAGCCATAATCTCAGTTATGAAAAGACCTTGTAACAGTTCAGGCCATTGTCGAATGGCGATAACCCGGGAAAGTCGCTTCTGGGGGGTATGTGTTTCAAGACTTCCATCCGCATCAAAGTGCAAATCACTGGCTGGAATGTTTCCTGAAATATTATTTGATATGGCCGGAAGATCTGTCCGGAGTTCTCCACTTACCAAGAAGTTGATAAAGCCGGTTAAGGGGCATGTATCTTCAACGGTTACGGCTTTTGCGAGAGGTGTGACCTGATAGTCTGCAAGTACGGCATGGATTTTGTGTGTGGCTTTATCCAGAACATTAAAGTCCCTGGACTGAACAACAATAAACCAGCTGATGTCATAACTATGTTTGAAAAGCTTTTGTTCTGCTTTACCTATTTCTTCAAGTGTTATTGAAGGCCAATCAGCATCAAAACTGACATCTTCTTGCCGTTTGATACCTATCATACGAATGACTGCACCGCTCTCACCCAACTGATTGAGTAAATCAGAGCGAACCGAACAAAGGTGGTTCTGGATAGCTTCAGGTTTGGTTTCGTAGGCTTCACCTTTGATTGAGAAAACCCGGAAGAGGGTTTTGTCCTTGAGGTGAACCGTAACTCGGTCTTGATCAATGTGATCAAACTCTAATTCCTTGGCGAGCCAGTCTTGCTCAACTGAACCGAGCAGTAGTTTTCGGGTTGCAGGGACTACCAATGCAGCGCCAGCCATAACCAACCCGGTAATAGGGATTGCATTTTCAAGCATGTTTTTTTGGTTTCTGCAGGTGTTGAGGAACAGGACCAGCAATTAAAGAACGTGTTTTGCGGCCTTTGAAAAACTGTCGCGGATAGAGGAAAAGACTTTCAAAATGAGGCTCCCTGCGCCGCAAAACCCATAGATACCCCGCACCTATCAGGAAAAACACAAGCGGTATAAAAAAGGTAAGGGCCGCAATGTTTATTCCAGAAAGGATTGGAACAAGTGGAACAATCAGGGCTAACACGAGCGCCACTGATTTTATGGGCATTCCATAAACCGTGTAAGGATGTTGGGGGCTTTGCAACGCGAGGGAACTGGCTTTCATGGGTTCTGATCCTATTGAGCTAAAGCCAGCAATCCTTTGATTGCTGCTGGTCCAACGGTGATGAGAGCCCCTGCCCCAATAACGACCCCCATTTTTTTGGGATCGAGGTTTAGAAATAGAGCGCCGCCAATGCCAACGAGAAGTACGGCAATCCCGACGACAGGGACGCCAAAGGTTACAAGACCGCTTTCAAGGTTCTCTAGGAGGCCCGTTGCGGGCTTAATCCATTCACCATTCCCCGCTGCCATAGCATTGAAAGGCGCTAAAACCGAGAACGTTAGAATGAGGTTTTTAAGAGATTTCATTTCGAAGATCCTTATTTGAGAATGAGAAAAAAGGTTGCAACTGCGATCCACTGAAGACCAGTCATAACCATCATGGTCTTGCGGTGAGATTTGATAAGTTTTTCAGTAGATTCTGAGTCCCGGGCCTTGGCCTGTACCCCGGCTAGAACGTTTTCTAGGGAGCCCTTGAGAGCTTCATCCTTTAGGATTTTCAAACTTTGGTTGATCGTGTCGTGGCTCTCCTTTGTTGTCTGAGAGATGATTTCAACCAACCGAGTTTCATGTCGGTTAAGCAGGTTTTCGAGATCAGCCATGAAACCTTGATGGAGGACGACAGCAATCATTGACGGATCGTTGTCATCAACAATGAGCTTAAACGTCTGGCGGATTTTATCTTTAGCCGTTGCCAAGCTCATAACTGAAGGCTCATCCATCTTGGTGTTTGGGTGTTCACTCATTTTAAGGCCCTAGAACTGCAGGTTGGTCAGCTGGTTATTTATGTCCCGCCATGTCATTTTTAGCCGTTGTTTGGCCATAATATTGAAATCAGGCCGTTCGACTGCTTCGTCGAATGTCAATTTGTTTTCCATCATTTGCTTGATGTCTTGTCCGAAAGTTTCCTTTCGAAGTTCTGGAAGTCTGACTAGGCCGTGTATCCGATCGGCATTATTTTTGTAGAGGGAGAGTTGTTCGAAACTCTTGCCGTTTTTCTCGGGAGTTCCAAAAAACTCGTTAATCCAGATACAGACCGGAACATTTGGGAAGTGTTCGAAAAGACTGACAATTCCGTTTGTCGTGTCATCAAGGGCCTGACCACCTGTTAAAAGGGTGTGTAAAATAACCTGGCATCCTTGTTCCTGAAGAAAGGAAACCACGGAATTTTCAAAGAGATAAGCGCAGAGCGGAACAAAGGTTGCGGCTCCATTATCGACAATAAAAACGCTATCTTCATCCGAAGTGACGATCCATTCGATCAGGTTGTCAAAAGCCCTGGGGTCGATGTTATCTCCTTGCATTATCTCGAGCCGTTCAACGTCAAACGCCTTGTAACTGGCGAAAGTCGCATTAACGGGATCTGTATCAACACCCCGCGCAGGAATACTTCTGTCAGAGAAGTGTTGTTTGAGTAGAGATGCCACGAAGGACTTACCAACACCGCCCTTACCCTGCAGGATTATATGAACTTGTTTCATTCTTAGGATCCAAACTTTTGCTTCGCGTATCGGTAGAATGTGGCTTGAGAAGCCGTCACCCTCCCTTGCTGTGACAAATCTGTGTAGATTTCTCGCAGGGTATTTCCTGAACGCTTTTTCCTGTGTATTTCTGGGAGTAATGCGAGAATTTGTTTTTTTCCATTTCCCCAAAAGGCTGTGTTTTTCATAGGTTTTTGATCCTATGTTGTTTCGTAAAAGTTGCTGTATGTGTTATTTTTCCACTAAAAAGGACTCCCTAAGATTTTTATAATCTGTTAGGGTCAACGAAATTTCGAAGTATTCTTGAAACGCAATAAGGTTCTAGTATATTGAAATAACGTGATTATATCGTTTTTGTGGGGAGGTTCTAAAATTAACCGTATAGAAAGAAACTTGAATCTTTCAAAGAGGACACGTATAGTCCGTCATAGTTAATTTTATCTACCTGATGTTTTTTTTCAGGTCATAGAATCGCGCTCCTTTCCGGGTGCGTGGTGTGAGGGGGAAGTCAGAAGTATCGGCCAAGATAATGATCTGACTTTCCCCGCTTTATATATACCCAAGCGGGTATTTGTGGACTGACATTATAACTCCAGATTCCGCAAGGCAACCTTTTTTTCTCACAGTGAATCTCTAAAATATCTGATTATTTTTATTATTTTTTTACTCTTTTCATCTAGTTGCATGTTCTCATTTTTAGTATAGGCTTCGAGAAAATTTCTTCTCGTGGGGTTCTTGTGCTGGCTAAGTACGTTGTTTTCGTTAAAACAATTTATAGTAGTATCGGCACAATTCCAAGCTTGAAATTACAAAAAAAAGCAGTTTATATATGAGCCAGTCCTTCACAAAAAACTGGTGGAAACTGCCTTTGGATTTTCTTCTTTATCAGTTCATAGAAGATAATATTTTTACTTCTGCCCAGAAGTGGAAGGCACTTTCTCTTATGTACCGCCTCATATCCCTTTCCGGCGGTTTTGATAACTGCGCTGAAGTGTCGCAAGCAGATCTTGCCAGAGAGTTTAATGAGAGAGAAACTAGTATTTCGGCCACACTTAAGAAACTCGAAGGTATGGGCTTGATTGCAATTGAACATGATGGTCAACGCGGTAATCGCCGTGTCATTACGCCCCTTAATCCTAAACATTGGGTTGGAAATAAAAGCGATTTGTTTGCCAATTATAAACAATTTTCAAATACCTCCGTTTCAGTTCATCAAGATAAAGGGTTGTTATCTGATAAAGATCATATTAAAGATATGAGTATGAAACATCAAGGGGTTTTTAGGCCCACATGGGAACAGTATTTTAATTTTGTACGAGAGGTTCTTGAGAAAACGGTAGAAATTCCGCCAAGTCATCGGTCAAAGATTATTGATGCTCTTCTTATTGTGGCAGAAAACACTAAAGAGCCTGGGGAAAGGTGCAGCCTAACCCTTGGTGAGATAAGTTCAACACTTCATGTTCCAACTGGAAATTTTACCCGCTTATTAAATTCAATGCTTTCATTAGAGCTAATTCAACTTGAAGTGATGGGGAGGTCTAAATACATTATACCCACTTTACCAAGTGTTCGGTAGTTAGCTTTCTGGTAGTTTCTACCTTTCTTGCCCTCCCCTGCACCGCATATTCAGAAACTCTGCAACCATCAAATAACCTTTGTGTCCTAGCGATAGACAAATGGGGTGTGCCAATGGGTGTGCCTCGACAATATTTGATGGCTATTGCAAATAGAGAATCAAGTCTTCACCCTTGGACTATTAATGTCGCGGGTGATAACGAGTACGGCCAAAGTCAAGAATACACCCTACGCCTAATCAACCAGATCGTTCTTATGGGGTATAAGAGTATCGATGTTGGTTGCATGCAGATGAACTTAAGATGGCACGGGTCAAAATTTCGCACCTTGGAAGAGATGCTCAACCCCGATCATAATGTCTATCAAGCATCAAAATTTCTTGTTGGGCTCTACAAAGAATATGGCAATTGGCCACAGGCGATTGGCGCGTATCATTCGCGACTCCCCTCTCTTGGCCAAGCCTATTACAAATCATTATCTATGGAAATTCACTCTAATGAGTAGTTTTCTAGGATTCTCACAAACAAGATATGGTTTACCTGAAGAATCAGGGCGGTTTTTTAAGTCACTAAAATGTTTACTTATTCTCAGTTATCTAAACCAAAACCTTAAGAAAAAAGGACAGTTCTTGGTTTTGAAATCACAATATCTTGTGGTAGTGAATCATATGGTACGCGCGTCTAGTAGGAGTCGTTTGCATACCAATTACCGATCCCTCCTGGGGATCTTCTTCGCAGCAAATACAGGAAAGGGAGGCAGCAGATAATACAAAGCCATAAAAAAGCAAAAACCTCGTAGCTGGACACTACGAGGTCTTGCGAGATTGGAATGAGGCCAACCAACTAAACTTATAGGCCCTATCTTATCTCCTGAAAATTCGATGTCAAGATATATGCGACTTTTCGCCATGATATTTTGCGCTTTTTTTCAGGCTTTGTTGCTGATTTATCTTAATGGATATAGCCATTAATCGTGGGCAACGGGATTTTACTCCCCAAATAGCCGCACTAGAGAAGTGCTCAGTCAATTTTTCAGGATTACCCCAGGGCGTATCTCAATATGACCTGCTTGGTTTACTGGAGTTTATCGGCCATGACTTTGGATTTAAACAAACACATATAAGATATCTTGCACAGGCAATAAAATTCACTCAAGACAAAGACTGGACAGCCGAAGCGTATCATCCACCTGTTGTTTGGCAGTCTGTTACATCGATTGCGATTGAACTAGATCGAGACGAACGGACAATAAGGAGGATAGAGAATGACTTGCACACCCTTGGCGCAATTACCTGGAGGGATAGCGGAAACCACAAGCGTTATGGTAGCCGTGACAATAGAGGGTATATCAAGTGCGCTTTTGGTGTCGATCTATCGCCACTGGCCGAACTGTATTCTGAACTTTATACCCATGCTGAAACAGTCCGTGAGAACCGGAGGTTATGGAAAGAAGAGAAGCAGCTGCTATCATCACTAAAACGTTCTGTAAGAGCTAAATTCAACTTTGCTGGTTTGGACACTGACGAACTCGACGAGTTATCCCCCCCCTCTTCCAGCACTTCTTTAGATGAAATTCGTAACCAGTATGCGCAACTAAAGCTTCTGGAAATAGCGGCAGACCAATACTTTAATGATAATGTCAGCATAGAACAAAATGTGGATATGTCCGCCAGCCCGGACAAAAATGACCGCCACTTATACACTACAATTAGACCAAATTCTTCTAAAGAAGATACTTGTAACAAAGTTGATAAGCACAAAAGGGGTGACGTGCCGTCACGCCCAGGCGGTATACTGTCTGCTAACGCAGACACCGCCTTTTGCTTTCAAAAAAAGCATGGTGTTGGTTTTACCGAGAGCCAAGATAAAGATACACCGGAAATTCCGACATCAACAGGTATAGAACATCTACACTTAAAACAGTTATTAAATGCAGCTACGGGGGAATTTCTAGAACATATTCCACTTCATGATAGACCCCTCGCCCCTGCTGACATTGTAGATGCAGCTCAGATTATGTGTCATGAGCTTGGCATTAATCGTCATGCCTGGACAGAAGCTGTTTCTGAAATGGGCCGTTTGTCAGCTGCAGTTTGCGTGTTGATCGCCGATAAAAATCAATATCATCCAGAATTTCCAATTAGAAATCCTGGTGGTTTCCTTCGTGGTATGATCAATAAAGCCAAATCTGGTGAATTAAAGCTTCACAGATCGATATTTGGAATACTTGAAAGAGAGAAATTTGATTCTTAGCTAATCCGGTCTACAATTCTAAGGTTACATTTTGTAACACCCTAATGCTTTGTTCTTAATAGTTTATATTTTGAGCTACAAAGCCCCTAAAATTCTTGTAAAATAGGATATAATTTATGCCCAAGAATGTTAAGATTAAGGGAATTTCTAATTCTGAAACTAAAACCAAATATCTATTACGTGCCTATGCCGGAGATAAGGGAAGTGAAGAGATAATTTATAATATCACTTCAGAAGAACCTCTTTTTACATTCCATGTTGGAGAAATAATAAACACTGATTTTGGTATAACACCTGGGTTTCCAAAATTAACTACTGGTCCCTTATTTCAAATAATAAGTATTGAAAAGGGCATAGAACAAGATCCTAGTGGCTCTTATATAACATGTACAACTGACATCTTTACAAAAATTAAAAATGATAAATCTTCGGGTTCATACAAGGTACAGAAACTCAGAGTATAACCAGTTAACTGATAATAGTATATCCTATAACCGAATAACAGATGACGTATTAACTGATAATGGTATATATAATATCCAGTTATTGAGTATTGCATTATGATATAATTGGTTATATATTAGCTAGTTAATAGATAAGGCATTAGGGGATAGTTTGATGAATAAAAACGCGCAGATTATCACAGCCCTGCAGCAAAAAGGTGGGGCAGGCAAATCGACGATGATTTCATGCCTAGCTGCGGTTATGGCTGAGGATGGTGCGAGGGTTGTGATTATAGACACTGATCAGCAGAAATCTTGCATGGAGTGGGCAGAAGAACGAGAGCTACCTAATTTAGATGTTGTTAGCCACTTAAGCGAAGACACACTTTTTGACTTGGTGGAAAAACTAGAAAAATCATATGACGTAATCTTAATTGATACAGCGGGTTATGATTCTAGAATGGCAACGTATGCAATACAAATTTCGAACCTGTTGCTCATTCCTAGCGGTGGATCCAAAAAGGATATTAAAGGAGCTGCAAGAACATGGCTTCATGCCAATAATCTTACAAAAAGAAATAAGGAAGCCCCTGAGATAAAAATTGTAATTTGGAAAGTCAAAAAGGGAACTAATGTACTTGCTCACGCTAAAAATTCACTTATTGAATCAGAACTGCCTGTATTACCGACAATAGTTCCGGCTCTGATAGGTTTTGATGTTATTTCTTGGAATGGCGGTTTGCCAGAAGGATCTGCACGAGCAGCTGTAAACGAGTTTGTTGCTTCTTTACAGATAGAAGGACACCTTAAATATTATGTTAAAGGAGCTGCATGATGGGTACATTAAAAAGCTCTGATATTCTGGGCGAACTGAATACTAAAGTTGAGGGCAATTCTGAACGTTTTGAAAAACGTAGAATTGCAGAAGAATATGGTGCTTCAAAACCTAGCCCATATACTACAGATTTACGGGCAAAATTACGGGATAAGGTACAATTCAATATTGGTAAGATCCCTCGCTTCATTTTTGATGATTTTGAAAAACTTGTATCTGAAAGCGGAATGAACAAAAGGGAATATTTCTATCATCTCTTGAGAGAGAAGGGGGTTGATATTCCCCCTTACGAAGAAATGGACGGACGAAAATTGTGATCAAGTTGGGTTGTTCAATCTTACTTTCAAATTTGTTATTGAAAAAACTTAGTTAACTATTTTTAATCGTTCAATCCTTCTGTACAGACTTGCTCTGGATATACCGATCGCTCTTGCAACGGAAGATCCAGTTCTTTTCATTCCATTCTCATCGGGTGTTTCAAGAAGAGATATGGCCATCCTTATGCTTTCGTCTGATACCTTTTCTTTCGGCCCAGACCGTTTACCTTTGGCCCAGGCTGCTTCTAATCCGCGCATTGTACGCTCTCTGATTAAGTCCCTTTCTAACTCAGCAAAGGCAGACAACATTACGAAAAGGACTTTGCCAATAGCCCCGTTTGAAGTGTCTATGCCGTCAGTGATGGAGATAAAATTAATACCTCTTTTTCCGAGGTCTTCGAAAAAGGATAAAAGCTCTATTGTTTTCCGACCTAGGCGGTCTAGCTTCCAAACAACTAATGTTCCGCCTGGTTCGATTGAGGAGAGGGCCTTATCAAACTCTGGTTTAAAAGTAGTCACTCCGGATATTTTTTCACTAAAGACTTTTTCGCATCCGGCTGCGTAGAGATCTTTAATTTGTGTATCTAGGTTTTGTTCCTGGGTTGATACTCTCGCATAGCCAATTTTCATGATGTGTCCTGTATTGTATTATGTTTAAAATAATTATAAGACACATAAATACAAGACACAATTAAAAGACACATTTTTCGATATAATTATTGAACAATGAGACAGTCTCATATTTGGTCGTTTATGAGGCATACTTATGTAACAGAAAATTCACCTATTTTTAGCTCAGTAAATTCTTCTGTCTTGCGTATTCAATTAACAGATGCAGAATTTATTTTAGAGAGACCTCAGCAAAACGTCTTTATCTGAGTAATTTACGAATAATGTGTAATGCTTTTGGCTTCGAGCAAAGGCTTTACACATTATTCGTTGTC
>NZ_KB893149.1 GCF_000374005.1 Kiloniella laminariae DSM 19542
AAAAGCCGCCCTATCAGAATGTCGGACAGGTGAAAGCCCAGGAGGCTGCATTAGCGGTCGGCGGTAAGGTTGCAATTCCTGACTTTACCGAAGAGGAAATGGCCAAGGGCCTGACGGACTGGAACGATCTGGAGCAATCCCGGGGCAGAAAAGAAACCCAGGCTCAATTGGTCGATAAGGTTCTCCGACCGGAGAAATACAAACCAGCTGAACTCGACAATCAAAAGGTTGTCGATCTCTCTTTGGAAAAAGAACAGCAACCCGCCAAGAGCCCTACTCCGAAACGGACCAAGGCCAAAAGCGCCGGAATGAGTATGTAATCTCCAAAAGCACAATAATCCCCCTGCCTGTTCCAAAAGGCAGGGGGATCACTATCGGTAAAGGCTACTGAAATGCCCTCAAAAAAACTTGTTCCTGTAATTTCTCATATACTTCCGCAAGAGCGCGACGGCATAGATTTCATCGCGGATAAACTAAAAATCACCCGGTCGCAATTTATCAGAAGAGTGATGACAGGAAAGGAACTTCCCGACCATCGTCGCAATGAAGACATCAAGGATCTCGTGAAGATCAATGGGGATCTGGCCAGACTTGGCAACTTGCTAAAACTCGCCCTCGATGATGGCGACTTTGAAGCCAACCAATACAACAAGGGGTTGGATGTTCCGAGTTTGATCAATCAGATCCGGAATACTCAAAGAGATCTGAAAACCAAAATCAAAGCCATGAAAAGCTAGAACCAGGCACAGCATGATTTCCAAGCGCGTAGAACGCAGATCACAAGACAATTTTGGACGATTGGCCGAGTACCTGGCTGCAGCTAAAGAAAAAGGTGAAAAGCTCGATGATCTCTGGATTGTTGGTAGTGATGCCGGCACGACAATTGAAGATCTTGATCTGGCCATTATGGATATTGAGGCCACACAGGCGCTGAATACCCGGGCCAAGACAGATAAAACCTATCACCTGATTGTCTCCTTCAGGAATGATAAGCCCTCAGCTGAAGCCCTGCGTGATATCGAAGAGAACTTTGCCAAGGCGCTCGGGTTTGAAGAACATCAACGGGTTGCCGCAACACATATCAATACCGATAACTTTCACATGCACGTTGCATATAATAAAATCCATCCCAAGACACTACGCTGCCACACTCCAAGCTGGGATTTTCCAAAACGGGAAAAGATCTGTCGTGAGATGGAAAAGAAATATGGCCTCTCGATCGATAACGGTATTCCGGACAAAGAGAACAAGAAACAAATCTCAACCAGATCCCGGGACTATGAAGCCATAACCTGGGAACAGTCCTTTGATGGGTATGTCAGAGATAACAAGAAGGGACTAAAAGCCGTTCTGGAGCAATCCAAGGGATGGCAGGACCTGCATAAAGGATTTGCTGATTTTGGAGTGCAGCTCAAGTTAAGAGGGAATGGCCTGGTAATTACGACACAAGACCGAAAGACCGGCATTAAAGCCAGTGCAATAGACCGAGCCTTTTCCAAAGGGTCCTTGGAGAAAAAATTAGGTCGCTTTGAAAAGCCTATAGCTGAAATCAAACAGATCAAGCCAAGCAGTACCTATCGAAAGAAGCCTATAACATCACACCCGAAACAGGATAAATACTGGAACAGGTATCTCGGCAAGAAGCGGGGGAAAGATAGCCTCGCCCTCAAGATGTATAAGAACTGGCGGGAGTTTCTTGCGTTGGAAGCCATGAGCGATCCAATGGCCATGGCCATCATCATCTATCATAAAAAGCTGCTGCAGATACCTGAAAAGGTTGTCGCACAATTCAAACCCAAAGATAGAAAAGACAGAGGCCGAAGCCTCTAAAAGAACAAGCCGTACCCAAGAGGTACGGCTTGTTCTTTTACCTCGAAAGGCTGACTTACAATCAAAAAGTCGAGGAATTATCCCATCTCGGCCTATTCCCATCAAGCAATACTGTTCTTGCAAGCGTATCTTCGGAAAACTATATTATTTATATGAACAAACAGGACCATATAATGCAGGATGATTTCCCAATAGAAGCCGGCTTGATGCGGGACCCGATTACGGCCCCCAAAGATCTGCTGAAGGCTGGTATTGATATCTACTACGGAGATGATCGCTACCCAGATCCTGACACCTTCATCAAGGAAAGTCCGGACGGCACCAAGACGCTTGTAAAATATAATGGCAGCGATTGGGATACGATTAAAACTCTATGAGCAAGCGCCTCTGGATTATTGCTGGCCCCAACGGTGCCGGGAAAAGCACCCTTGTTTCAAAATACAATCTGAACCAACTTCCCGTTTCAAACCCGGATGTGATTGCACAAAGACTTTCACCATCTGCGCCTGAAGCTGCGATGGTTCAGGCTGGCCGCCAAGCTATCAAGGAAAGATCTCTACACTTCACAAAGGGTAATTCGTTTATCCTGGAAACAACATTTTCAGGAAAAACAGCGATCTCGACTATCAGCAATGCACAATCAAAAGGCTACAAGGTCAATCTTGTTTTTGTCGCCCTCAAATCATCAAGAGGTTCAATGCTCAGAGTTGACACAAGGGTAAGAAGCGGTGGCCATTTTGTTTCTGCAGAAGACATTCAGCGGCGCTATACCCGGGCCAGTGAAAACCTCAAAAAAGCAATCCCTATCGCAGACAGAACATTCATCATCGATAATACTGGCCAACGTCCTTTTTTGATTGCGAGGCTCGAAAAGGGCGTGGTCAAAAAAGTAAGGTCACGTATCCCTAAATGGATTGATGAGCTTTTACCACTGCTTAAAAAGCAACAAGGCTTATCCCGTTAAAAATATCCTATGGTATCGTTTTGATATCGTCCCAGGATGTCGTGTATCGCGGGGAAACCATCCTTTGGCGCATCTTCCAGTCGGTTGACACACCCGAAGCCGCAAAACGCACAGTATCGCGCCCATGGTCTTTATTCAGCTTGTCCAGCACAGTCATAAGTGTTTTCGACTTCCCTGTGTCGGGTTTAAAGAAAAAATCCTTCTGAGTGCAATCAGCATTAACAAGCCCATCGAGAAAGACACCAGCCTTTTGATATTTCAAACCCGGCCTGTAGATCTTTTTCAGGCACCACCATGCAGCTTTGATAATCAAGGCTGTGTCATTAGTCGCTTCTGGAAAAGCCACTGTGTGGCTGTTGGAATAATACGTTTGAGCGTCACCCTGTGGGCTTGTCCTCAAGAACGTGGTCAAGGTATTGGCTGCAAGGCCCTGCTTGCGCATCTTCTCCCCTGCCCGGGTTGCGTAAACTGCTACTGCTTCTTGGATCCTTGGATACTTATCCTGGTACTGGCCGAAGCCACGCGAGACCATGATCCCCTTTTTAGCCGGTGCGACTTCTTCAAGGTCGAGACAAGAGATACCGTTCAGCTCGTACACCATCCGCTCTAGGACAACAGAAAACTTCTGCCTGATCTTTTTGGGATCTGCCCGGGATAAATCCAAAGCATTATAAATTCCAAGTTCCTGCAACTTTGGATCAAGGCGTCGAGAAATGCCCCAGATATCAGCGTTCTCGATTTTCTGAAGCTGCTCTGCATCACCTGCCTCAAGTTTGAATACCCCATTGTACTGCGGGTTTTTCTTGGCAATCCGGTTGGCTATTTTTGCGAGGGTCTTGGTTTGAGCGATCCCTACACAAACTGGCAAGCCGGTATCCCGCTTGGTCGTTTGCTTTATCTTTTGGCCAAGATCGAGCAATTCGTCAAAACCAGACAGATCGAGAAAGCTTTCATCAATTGAGTAGATTTCTAGCCTCGGTGTGAACTGACGATAAACGGATACGGCTCGGTCTGACATATCACCATATAGGGGATAGTTGGATGAAAAGACTTTCACCCCTGCCTTTTTCAGATCGGGTAGCACTTTGTGAAACAATGCCCCCATTTTGAAACCGAGGCCTTTAGATTCCTGACTTCGAGCTATTATACAGGCGTCGTTATTGCTCAACACGACAACAGGAACGCCTTCCAGATCAGGTCTAAAAACCCGTTCGCACGAGACGTAAAAATTATTCACATCCACAAGGCCGAACCAGCTGTCACTCAAGGCAGTTGATCACATTGGTAACAACGCCCCAAATCTCCAAGTCTTGTTCATCTGAAATGGTAATCGGGCGATACTGGTTATTCTCTGGCATAAGACGGATTACACCATGCTTTTTGTGGAGCCTCTTGACGGTTAGCTGTCCGTCCAGAACTGCGATAACTATCTTTCCATGAACCGGCTCAATTGAGCGATCTACTACCAGCATTCCCCCGGGCATGATACCAGCTCCAATCATTGAATCACCCGATACCTTCAAAAGAAAAGTCGCATGGGGATGCTGGATCAGCCTTTCATTAAGATCCAATCGACCTTCCATGTAGTCTTCAGCAGGGGAAGGAAACCCGGCTGGAACTTTTGATGCGTAAAGCGGCAGGGGCATGTGGGATGCCCTATTAATTTGCCCGATATATAAAGCAATGCTCATGAATTTGGCCTCCATCACCAAAAAGAACATATAGGGAACAAATTAAAAAAGAGTCAAGCACCAGGTCATAAGTAGAAAAATTCCGTTGAGCATCGAAGATGCAAATAAGGCTCTTGCGTAAAGCAAGCAGGAGGAAAGTGAATCACTTTCCATGTCCTGCCCTCATTACCTCATAGATAGAGTGAGACGAAATTTTGAAAAACGCTCTTAAAACATAGATTTTTATAGATTTTCATGGATACACTTGGTTAAATAAAGACACTCATGGATATTTAAGGATTTTGGTGGATTTATGGAGCATACTTTTCAGAAAATGAAATGGGGTAAATCCAAGTATGAGATACACACCCTAAAATCAGAAATTCTCACAGGCTTATCGCGCGGGGAAAATCTTAGTGAAATTTACCGCAACCTTAAAAGCCAGGGTAAGGTAGGAAGTTCGTTACCAACATTTATACGTTATGGGAAAAATATAAAAATTGAGTTTTATAAGAAAATGGCTGAAATGCCGCTGACTGAAACACAAGAAGTCGAAACCGATATCACTGATCTGGATATCCTCATCGTTTCAGAAAATATCTCAATATTATAAAAGGAAATTTTATGGATAAAATGAATTGGGGAAAGGCCAAATTTGAAATCTCTTGCCTGAAGGGAGAAATTATTAATGGCCTTCAGAGAGGGGAAAATCTCACAGAGATACACCGAAACCTAACCCAACAAGGGAAACTCCGTGCGGCCAGAAGTACCTTTATTCTACATGCAAAGAAAATTCAGGATGTTTATGAGTTGTCACCAAGCAGCCCTAATGCTGTTGAACAGATAAAGAAACCAGTACAACAACACAGCCAGCCATCTTCTCTAGGGAAAAAATTCACCCACAACCCTATTCCAAAGAATGTATGGGATGAGGACTAATGTTCCCAGAGACGCCAATTTCTTAACCCTGAAAATAAGATGACCCTACGCGAGAAAACGGCAGGGTCAAAATTTAACGGATTCAAAAGTTTAATTTCAAGCACACACCTAGACCTGCAACCCGGCCCATGCCGCCCGTGTTTGTTCGTGATCTACCAGCTCTTCATCCGCCAGCCACTTCTCGTATTGAACAGGTTCCATAAAGGTAAACCGGGCGTCATGGCCAAGACGCGCAAGGGCCGTACGGGTCCGGTCAAGCATCGCCGAATGAACCTTTACTGTACCAAAAGCAGCAAAATCCTGCGGTCGATATTTCTGAAGATCTCGATCAGTTTTGAAGCGGAGAAAAATTATATTATCTGGTTTGTCTTCTAAGCTGAGGAAAGAATCAATAATTCTTAAAATAGTTGCCTCTACCAAGGCGTCCAGTCGCTTGAGTAGTTCTGCTATATCTTCTGGCACTCCTCTCGGACGGGAGCCATCTTCCCAATACTGGACAGTTCGTTTCTGAACCTTCGCCAGTCCGGCAATGTCCTGTTGAGAAAGCCATAGGCTCTCCCGGAGAGTTTTGAATTCTGCAGGTGTCATATTAATCTACCCAAATTCTACGATTTTCGCGAACGATCTCTTTTCCTGTGTAGCCCTCGAAAGTTACAAAGGCCCATTCTTCAAAGGCAATCAATTCGCTGTCGCTAATATTTTCGTAAACATAGGTGCGGCCATCTTCGAATATAACCACATCATTACCAGAAAGGCCGGGAACTTCGGTGCCAGATTCAATAGTGTACTTGTGGGAGAGTTTAAAATCAGTCATTTGTTTTGCTCCTAAAGCCTGCAATGACCTCATGTCATCGCTTTATGGTTTAATTATAAAGGCTACCATATCGTTCGTCAATGACGAACAATATATATTTACTGTATTTCAACATTTAACCCTTTAATAAAATCAATCCACTCAAGAACAGTTGGCCAAACATCCACCAGACAGAAGGCAATAGGATCCTCAGTAATTTGGTCATCCTCCCAATACTCACACCTGAACCGGGGCAAAGATCTAAAATCGCGTAGATTCAAATCGCTATAGTCAATTCGTATTCTGATCACAGTTCCATTTTCAAAAGTATACATCCAGGAAGGACAGGAATCATTTCTCCAAGAACAATCAACAAACCCCTCTGGAATTACTACATCGAGACAAAATTCAGGGAATTCAGTTTGATAGGTCATTATTTTATGCCTCATTCTGCCAAGCTTGCCGGGTACAGTTAAATACAGAAGCGTTATTCAGCCGGGACATTAAGCTGGCATGGGCCAACGCTTCATCTTCTGTTTCAAAATCGGCAACACATTCAGGCAAACAGATATTGTTGTTAATCTCGCATACATAGACAGACCAAAATTCAACTGGCCCATCTTGCAAGGAAGAAGTTCTTAAAATGTCAGAAGATCCATCCGAGTTTGCAACTTCGTAACAAGCAGCAATTTCAATTCTATCAAGCATTCTATGACCCTTTATCATTTTGAAATGTGAAACATTTCTCCTGACGTCAGGTAGTTTGGGGGAATTTTTGATAAACAAGGACCGGAGGAAGCGAGGGGGATCACCCACCTGGAGAGTAGCGGAAGGCTGGCCAGGTACTGGCCAGTGATCGTGAAACGATTATGGGGATACGCTTCCGGAGTGACGCGCCCAGGGCGCGGCAACAGCGTAGCGTGGTCCTATCAAAAAGGGCCTTTTTCAAAGGCCAACGCGCCCCCGAAGGGGCGCTAAGGTCGATAGACCGGATAGGGAATCAGCTTGAAATTGGATGGCGTCAATTGGGAATTGGAATCGTGTCCCCATGCAGCTTGAAATACATTAACCCTACAAACAAAAACCCTAACGTTGCAGCCGCACTTAACATAAAGAAAGCAAAGCGTTTAGGCTTTAAATCTCTCATAGGCCCCGGACATATAAAAGTGGTCACAATTCCAACCAAAGAAGAAAGGATCACCCACATAAATCCAGTATACATTAGGCTGGATAGCCCTTTACCCAAATTATGTAAGGACAATAAGAGCAGTAAAAAAAAGAAAATCGACCAATATCTGTTTATAGACATATAATAAAACCCTTAAAATCATCCATTTAATGTTTTTTGGAATAAACGGTACTCATCCTTTGATAAAACAGCTCTTGTTGACGTAAAAGAGATAATCCCCAAAAGAGTATACCCACTAATAATCGAAATCATTAGAATTATAAACAAGCTTGATGGCACTTTGATCACAAGCAAAAATCCAAGAGCAGCCTGCCACATAATAAGGCTGAATATTAGCAGTAAGACATACCCTGACCGTCTTATATATTTAGAAAAGTTATTATTTTTCCTTTCTTCAATCATTTCTAGAAACGCCTCTCTCCTTAAATTTTCACTTCTTATCTCGATGCCTTTTTCATTACCATTTGTTGAGATGTTAAACATAAGAAAGTTCCTTAAATTTGAAGATAATAATTAGCTGAGTTATTCCATTGCTTGGCATTATCGGCGGCTAATCCTCCCCCCTCTTATCAATAACAATAATGACGGTTGAAACCCCTGTGCCGCTTTCTTTAAAACTACCTGCAGGAAGCTCTATTTTCTGCCCGTCAAGATCCTCAAACCAGTTTTTGAAAGCGGTTGATTTTTTATCCGAGCGATAGAAAGGAGCTGGCGACATAACAGAAACCAGACGGCCACCCGGTACCAGAAAATCAAATGCCTTTTTCACATGATCTATCTCTTGAAGATTTTCAAAAGGCGGGTTCATGACGATACGGTCATAAATCGGGTCGATAGCTTCCTCAATAAAGTCATCAGCAATAAGAATATGGCCTTTGAGCTGCAGGATCTCGCGCAATGAAGAGGAAATTTCGCAGCAATCCACGCTCTTGCAGATCCCTTTAATCCTATCCGCAATAGCCCCACTGCCCGCCTGTGGTTCAAGGCATTTATGATCCGGGTTGATGTCGGCCAGTTCCAACATCCTATCAACGATCAGATCCGGTGTTGGGAAGAAGCCAGGAATTTTTGAAAACAGAAGTTTTTCTTCCATTTTCCGGATTTTATCCGTTCGTTTTTCCTCTTCGGATTTACCCTTGATTAGCTCCCAGACAGCCAGAGCTTCCGGAGTGTTTATGGACGGCTGACCAGTTCCAATGGGCGTATCATAATATCCACAATGGGAACTATCCATTTTCTCGCCGACCAGCTCGTAAACCGCTTTCTTGCTTCTAATGCCTTTCAGGACTTCCGGAAC
>NZ_KB893150.1 GCF_000374005.1 Kiloniella laminariae DSM 19542
CTTATGGCGTGGGCCGATAAGCACGGCATCCAGCTTGAATATATTCAGCCAGGCAAGCCACAACAAAATGCTTATATCGAGCGCTATAACCGCACGGTTCGTGGTGAATGGCTTGGCCAGTATATCTTTGAAACAATCGAGGAGGCACAGGATCTGGCCACACAATGGCTATGGACTTACAACAACGAACGCCCCAACATGGGCATTGGCGGTATCACGCCTGCAATGAAACTGAAAATGGCTGCGTAAATTCTACTGAATGAGCCCATTAAAAATGGGAGGATTACCGTATGACTCCCAAGTAACTATATAACCACCATCAGCAAGTGATGTTAAAGAGGCACTGTTCTGCCAATTCGTTGTCGTCGTATTTACCTGAGTTTCTGAACCTAGAGGGGTCCCATTTGCCGTATAACGCTGAAGATAAATACCATACTCACTGCCATCTTGTCCCTGAGATTGCCAAACAACAGCATATCCTCCATCTAAAAGGGCTTCGATAGAGGAGAAGAATTGATTCCCACTTGTATAAGTATTTACCTGTGTTTCTCCTCCAACAGTGCTTCCATCTGCAGCATAACGTTGAAGATAAATGCCATAGTCGCTACCATCTTGTTCTTTAGAGTGCCAAGCAACAACATATCCATTATCGACAAGTGTTGTAACAGAAGGTCGAGATTGCCAATTAGCGGTTGTGCTATTTATTCGCGTTTCAACATCAATCGGTGATCCATTGGAATCAAAGCGTTGGAGGTAGATACCATTATTGCTCCCATCTTGTTCTGCTTCCCATGCAACGACATAACTTCCGTCTTTGAAAGTCGCAATTGATGGCTTTTTTTGTTCTTTTTCTGATGTTGTGTTTACTTTAACTTCAATATCATGGATTGGGGCGATTACTTTATTCGTAAAAACTAAATCAAGATCGTTACCAGCCTGGACGAAGTTAATATCATCAAGTTCAATTCCCTGACCTAGTTTAATTTTGGCCCCTTGGCCTGTATTCCGAATTATATCAAATCCATCGCCTGCATTGTAATGATATTCGTCCCCATCACTGTTGCCACCGATAAGTATATCATTACCTGCGCCACCAGTAAGAATATCGCTTTCGGTTCCACCATCGATTAGATCATCACCTGCACCACCATTAATTCGATCATATCCGCCATTACCATAGATTTTGTCGTTATATTCAGTACCAACTATATTTCCATGGAAATAGTCATCGTAAATAACGACCCCTTTTATTTCCGGAAGAAGGCTCCCATCGGAGAGTTCAAAACTAATTTGGCGATCATCTCGGAAGAACCATTCTTTAATTTCAATTTGGTCTTCTGGCGATAAGATCACAACTAAGCTATTGCCTTGCTTAGTAAATGTTAGATCTTCAGCTGAAATTCCTTCACCATAAATCAACTTTCCGGTGCCGCTTATATTACTAATTACATCTTTTCCATCACCCAAATTATAATGATAAATCGTTGAAGTACCTTCTCCGTAAAGAGTATCAGCTCCCTTCCCACCTGTTAGGTGGTTTAGACCTCTCCATCCACTATAGAGAATATCGTCGCCATCTCCTCCATTAAGGATATCATCTCCGAAACTTCCTTTAATAATATCGTCACCGGCATCACCATTCAGGGTATCATTACCATACTCACCAAATAGAAGGTCGTTACCACTTCCTCCATTGATAACATCATCCCCATCCTGCCCAAGAAAGACATCATTCAAAACTGTCCCAGTCAGAGTATTATTGTTATTATCTGCAATAGTCAGGTTGACGTTCGTTCCATCTGCAAGTTCGAATGCAACTTGATGCTTTATATCATGGAACCAGTTCTTAATGACTACAGCACTCTTTGCCCCAACATTCTTCGCAACAGTAAGATCATCACCATTAGAGCCAAACTCTAGATCTTTAAGCCCTATTCCTGAGCCGAAAATCACCTTGCCGTTTAATCCGTTATTAAAGATGTAATCTGTGCCATCACCATAATTACTCCTGTAAATATCGCCATTGCTATCTCCCCCGTACAGATAATCTTGACCCCTGCCTCCAATAAGTTCATCAGCACCAGAGCCTCCTTTGAGGGTATCTTGGCCATCTCCACCAATGAGGGTGTCATTACCATCTAGTCCAACAAGAGTATCATCATAAGAAGTACCATTAATTACGTTTGCTTCCGAATTCCCTTTAATAGTTAAGCCTTCAAGAGCGATGGCAGTTCCATCATTAAGCTCAAATGATACTTTGTTCTTATCGTCAAGATACCAATCTTTAATTGTCGCGTCTGAATAAGCTGAGGGAGGAATATTTTTTGTAAAAACTTTATCGTTACCATTTTCGGTAGAAATCCATGAAATTGAATAGCTCCCATCGGCCAAACCAACAACATCTGCATGGCCTGAAGCCTTATTGGTATTTATACTAATTTCAGGACCTACAGGCTCGCTTTTATCATTAAACCGTTGAGAAATAAATTTTCCAGGAGAACTGCTTCCCTTTTCCCACAACACGACAAAACCGCCATCAGCTAGGGGAGAGACTTTAGGATCTACCTGAAAATCTTCTATGTAGGTATTTACTACAACCTCAGAACCAACTTTCGTTCCACTTGCGTCATATCGTTGCAAAGAAATTCCGTACGAATCTCCATCGCTATTAAGGGATGCCCAAGCAGCCACAAATCCGCCATCACTCAGGGATGTCGTCGTTAATTTTATACTTTCGTTACTAACAGTTATTTCTGAACCAACTGGGCTAAAATCCTTGTCATATCGTTGAATCTTTCCATTACCAGGGAAGGATGCACTCGTACCAGTATTCCAAGTTAAAACATAGTCACCATCTTTCAGAATGATGAGAGAGGGATCATTTCCTGGGTTATTTATTTTCTTTTCAGCACCAATTACAATTCCTGAAGGGGTATATTTTTGGACGAAAACTCCTAAACTGGAATTCCATAGAACAACATAATCACCATTGGGCAAGGATGTAACTGAAGAGGAGTAAGCTGTGCCGTCAGTTATTTCAGTAACTAATACATCATCTTCTAAACCAACATAATATACTTTTAGGTCATTATTGATCTTCTCAAAAGTTATATGAGGAGCACGAATACCTTCTCCAAAAACAACCTTTCCATTTACTCCATTATTTATAATTACATCATGACCATCACCCCGATTGAAACGATAAGTATCACCGTTACTTTCACCGCCAATAAGGAGATCATCACCGGCACCGCCTGAGAGAGTATCCGCCCCTAGGCCTCCATTGATGATGTCATTTCCACCATTACCTTCGATGACGTTGTCGCCATCATCACCAGCAAGGCGGTCGCCGTTGTCGGAACCACGGAGGTTTTCTATGTTGGTCAGGGTATCATTAACGGCTTCGTCGGTGAGGAGTCCAAGGGAATAGATAAATCCACCATCGGCTTCTTCATGGGTTGCCGTTGCGCCGTTAGAGCCATAGCTGCCAGCCATGACATCAAGGCCAGATATCCAGTTATATGAACCCGCGACTTGTCCATCTATGGAAACAACGGATGCACCAGTGTATTTATCATACCCAAAGGAAACCTTGTGCGTGGTGCTGTCTGCGATTTTGACCGTAAACTGCCCTTCCAGACTGCCATCGGCCCGGTGATAGCGAATAATCGCGGTATCACCGTCAAAGGAAACATCCAGATAAGCCATATCCTGCGGACGCACTTCTCCTGCGCCCAAATTATGCTGTACAGAAAGCAACGCACCAACAGTGGCGGAAACGTCCGTGCCGCTATCCAGCGCAAGCGATGTGGTTGCCCAACCAGATGCCGCGGCAATAGCCGCCAGAGTATAGGCAGTGGAAAGCTCCGCGCCCTGATGCAGCGCCCGTTTGTTATTCAGCGCATCAATGGCTACCGAGCCAGAACGCCGGGTACTGTCTATTTCGATTTGCAGCTGATCGTGTTGACGCCCGCCACCGCGTTTGAGATCAACATCAACACCGTAGAAAGCATCTTCATAAGAAGCAGTATCTATACCTGCACCACCATCAATGCTATCTGCACCAAGGTCACCTTCGATAACATTATCAGTGGAATCACCGATTAGAGTATCATCGTGGTAGGAGCCTTGAATATTCTCGAAATTAGAGATTGTATCACCTTCGGCATGCCCACCTGATGCTGCACCCGTTTGAAGGTTAACATTTACGCCTGTATCAGAACCTTCGTAATTAAGTGTATCAACACCAGCACCGCCATCAAGAGCATCAGCACCAGCACCGCCATTTATTACATCACTACCAGCTTGACCAGTAAGGGTATCATTACCGGCAAGGCCATACAGTCTTGAACCAGCAATTTGCGAGGTTAAATTATCATCATAGGTAGAGCCTTCAGCATTTTCAAATCCACTAAAAACATCTCCATCAGCATGTCCGCCAGAAGCTGTCTGATCTTCTAAATCAACAACAACACTTTCATTAGAAGAAGAATATGAGATTGTATCTTTCCCAAGTCCTCCATCTAATGTGTCTGCTCCGGCAGCTCCTTCAAAAACATTATCGTTATCATCACCTGTCAAACTATCGTTTTGTGAAGAACCAATCAGGCTCTCTATAGAAACTAGTTGATCACCTTCAGCGTGCCCTCCGCTAAAAGTACGTTCTTTCAAGTTTATTGAAACACCTGCATTGGAGTTAACGTATGAGGCAGTATCATTACCAAGACCTCCATCAAGAAAATCTGCACCAACATTGCCTTCAATCAGGTCATTCCCACCATTACCAAAAAGAACATTATTCTGCGTATTTCCTCTAAGAATATCACCTCTGGTTGATCCTATAGCCCCTTCAAAGTTTACTATAGAATCACCGGTTCCGTCGCCACCACTGACAGTATTCGACGATAGGTCGATTTCTATACCCTTTTGGGACGTTTCATAAGATACTAGGTCGAAACCATCAGAGCCATCCAAGGTGTCTTCTCCCTGACCACCTTGGATAATGTCGTTTCCTGTTCCGCCTTTGATATCATCATTTCCGCCTTGGCCATCGATATAGGCGTCTTTTGAACTATTGTTGCGAAAGACATCATTTCCATCATTGCCCAAAGCATTTTCAGCTTGAATTACATTTAAGTCTAAATTTACAGCTTGTGCAGTTGATACAAATATCCAGTCGTTGCCTTCTCCTGCACGAATATCTGCTTGATTATCTTCTGCATCGACAAATAATCGATCATCCCCCGCACCTGCGTGGAATCTATCTGCACCAAGACCGCCAACCAATAGATCGTCACCATCGCCAGCTCTTAGGATATCATCTCCGTCTTCCCCTCTTAGGCTAATATCCTCACGACCTTGATAAGAGAAATCATCATTCCCTTTATTCCCAATAGCGGCCTCAATGTTAGATGCATTAAGGTTAAGGGTAACTGCAGATTGGTTAGAGACGATTGCAACATCATATCCTTCACCACCATCAATAGATGCATCATCAGAATCTATGTAGAGAGTATCATGCCCAGCACCACCTTGAAGGCTATCTATACCAGAACCGCCAGATAGCGTATCGTTTCCACTCCCCCCAGTAAGTGTATCGTTATTATCTCCACCGCTTAGCAGGACATCAACTTGTTCACCAGCACTTAAATTATCTGATTGGTCACTTCCAAAGAGAGCATTAACTTCTAAATCACTAGCAGAAGCATCTAACGTCACACCCGCATCTGCAAAATAATAGGAGATGCCACCTTTGACTTTAAATTTTACAACTCCTTCACTATTCTCGAAACGACTACTAAAATCACTAGTTTGAAGAGCAACATCACCAACTAAAGATTGAGAACCATCTGTTTTCGTTAAAGATGTCGTTCCTAATAATTGATTATTTTCAATCTGTGTTGTTGCCTTAACAACAGATAAATTTACAGATTCAATGCCCCACTCAGCTAGGGTTTTTAATTCATTATCGTCAACGGCCCCATTTTGGTTTAAGTCTTGCCAGATACGAAATTTATCAAAATCCGCATCTTGATTATCTAACACGCCGTCCAGGTTTGTGTCATAAAGTGCCGCTACTGCCTCTAGATCCGTATCGTCTTCTTCTGTTTGAGCTGCTATGGCCAGTTCATCTCCAATAATGTTACCATCGTTATTTATATCAATAACGAGGAAACCATCTTCTGCGTTAACCCAGCCTACTTTTTCTTCATAGCCATCCCCATCCGTATCAAAGAAAACAGCAGCTTCTTCTATATCAACTAATGCAATTTCACCATCACCATTTAGGTCAACTGCTATTGGCATGGTCTTTACATTATGAACCCGGATATTATTCGCTACATAGGTATTGAATGGTTCTACTGTAAAGTTGAAAACAGGCTTCTTTTCCGACAATCTCTCAATGTAATCAATTATGACTTTTTCGCCATTCGAATTGACTAAATTTTCTCCTGGTGAAAACTCTCCAATGGCTTTATAAGTGCCAGATTCAGTAAGGAACCTATGCGCTTCTGTTACTTCTAAAATACCATTTACAGATAAAACCTCACGATCATCGTAATTATATTTAGCAACAACAACACCTGAAGATAGTTTACCTAAATTATCAAATGCAGCAACTTTATCGCCTTCTTTAATGGATGAAATAACTTTTGTTGTGCCATCAGCCATCAATATAGGGGTCTCAGCTACAAAACAATTTCGCCCACCGCTTGTAGCCCCGCCCCCGACATCAGATCCAGGTGCTCCGCCCCCAAGGCCATCTCTCCCTCGACCTTCATCATTGTGTCGATCAAAATACCCATCGGATGTTGTAGATGTGTCATCAGTATTATCAGGAGGCGTTTCTGGCTCAGGTTCTTCAGTGAACCAGTCTACGATAGACTTCACTGCATCCGCTAATGTAGGTACAGAGAATTTCTCTTTCTTTTCCTCCTCCGTTAAACTATCGAAATGTCGATTTTTTAATTCTCGATCAGTCAATTTCGCATAATACTCACCATATATATTTGCAAGTTCATCTGCGAGTACTGAATCGACAGCATGTTTTCTGCCTTGTTTCCTTAAATCTCTATGTGTTGGAGCTTTCCATCCGTCAACAGGTTCAGGGTCGAATGACTGCATACCAGGAATATCATTTATTGCCTCCTGATAACTATCAGCATAATCTTGAATAATATCGCTTCGATCTTGCATATTGCGATCAAACTCACCCATTTTACTCCCCCCTTTTTTCAAAAGCTTTATCCGACCACTCTTCTGCTTTTTTAATATCTACAGGAACGCCCAATCCATTCCGATAAGCCTTGGACAACAAAAGTTCTGGAGCTCCAGCTAAATCGATCAAACCCTTTTTTTCTAAGGTCATAACTTGCTCTAAATGCTTGATAGCTGTTTTGTATTCGTCTTGAGTGCTAGCAACCCTGAATAAGGTTAATGCATATAACGCCATTGATTTTGGATCTTGAGAAGCGGCTGCTTTTTTTAACCAAAAAAGTGATTTGACTTCATCTTTTTCGAGAAGATCGCCTTTAAGATACATACGCCCGAGGAGGACTTGAGAAAAAGTATTATCTTTCTTGGCCGCAGTTGTTAATAAATCTAATGCCCGTTTTTTATCATCGGCGTATTTACTCTCAAGCAATAGAATATACCCTAACTCTCCAGTAGCAGCTGAATTACCCTGATCAGACGATTTACTATAAAAATAGATTGCATGGTTAACATCGTCATATTGCTCATTAAAAAACACACCTGCCAAATGAGTTGCATTAAGATTTACAATTTCAAATATATGAGGCTGAAACTGGCGAGTGATACTGAAATTATTTTTGGGGCTGAAGTAGCTAAGAATCTCTGGAGGTTCTATGATAGCTACGATGTACACCCGCAAAAGTCGGCTCACAGCCCGCCAGCAAAGTAGGCTGATCGAACACTTCGTTGTCGGCAGCACGGCTCGTGCCGCCGCCGAGATCGTGGGCGTTCAGGCCAACACGGCGATCCGCTTTTTCATGCGCCTGCGCCAGCTCATCGCCAGCAAGCTGCCGAGCTACCAACTGCATGGAGAAGTCGAGGCTGACGA
>NZ_KB893151.1 GCF_000374005.1 Kiloniella laminariae DSM 19542
CGTCAGCCTCGACTTCTCCATGCAGTTGGTAGCTCGGCAGCTTGCTGGCGATGAGCTGGCGCAGGCGCATGAAAAAGCGGATCGCCGTGTTGGCCTGAACGCCCACGATCTCGGCGGCGGCACGAGCCGTGCTGCCGACAACGAAGTGTTCGATCAGCCTACTTTGCTGGCGGGCTGTGAGCCGACTTTTGCGGGTGTACATCGTAGCTATCATAGAACCTCCAGAGATTCTTAGCTACTTCAGCCCCTAAAAAAATCCCTGCAACATTTTGCAGGGATTTTTTTTTATGATCAAAGAAAGTTGAAAGCTTCAAAACTGGCTCAGGGACTGCTGTTCTTCTTCACCACAGAAGCTTTCGGCAAAGGCCAGCAGTTCCAGATCAGATCCCTTGGCGCCCATCAGACCAAGACCGAGCGGGCAGCCTTCGAGTGTACCAAGCGGCAGCGTAATCTGGGGACAGCCCCCCAGACCAGCGGCAGAGGTCAAGGCAAGCAGTTTGCTGCGATGGATCGCCAACACCTCGGCCTCGTCCTTGATTCGCGGCGCGATGCCCGGTGCGGAAGGCAGGCAGAGCAGCGCTTTGTCAGACAGAAGGCTGTTTAAACGTGCGACGAAAAGCACCCGTTTTTCGCTCGCCTCAGCCAGCTGTTCATCGGTGATGGTCGCAACCCAATCCAGACGTTGCTGGATATCCGGGGCGATCCGTGGCTTGACCCGGGTCATCCATTCCCCGTAGGCGCACCAGATTTCGCGCCCTTGTATGACGCGAAAGATATCGGCCAGTCCAGCCAGCCCGCCGGGGGCTTCCCCCGCAGGATAGAGGCTGGTGACAGAGAGATTATCCGGGTTGAGTGTGATGTAGTCCGCCTTGCCTAGGCGTTGTTCCAGCCGTTCCAGATGTGGCTTCAGCGCTCCCCGGGATCGCAGATCCAGACAATCGAAAGCATCTACGGCAACCAGAAGCTTCTCCGGTTTTTTATCAGCATCAGCTTTACCCTCAAAAAGAACTTCGCCAACCAGATGCAACAGCCAGGCATCGCGGGCAAACCAGCCGACGGTATCAAAGCTGTCGGACAGCGGCAGAACCCCTGTGCGGTTGATCCGGTCATGTGTCGGGCGCAGACCATAGAGGCCGCAATAGCTGCCCGGTACACGAATAGAGCCACCCGTATCGGACCCCAGGGCAAAATCAACCAGCCCCCCTGCCACTGCCGAAGCAGACCCACTGGAAGAGCCACCGGGAATACGCCCCGGCGCTTCAGAATTGGCGGGCGTGCCATAGTGCATGTTCTGACCGTTCAGGCTGTAGGCGAACTCGTCAGTGATGGTTTTGCCGATCACCATGGCCCCGGCATCCAGCAGCTTTTGCACCACCTCGGCATGATCCTTTGCCGGGCGGCGGCGGCTCTGCCAGTCGGGATTGCCATAGCCGGTGACATAGCCCTTGAGATCAAAGATATCCTTGACCGCGAAGCCAAACCCTTTCAGCGGACCTTTTTCAGCCCCTTCAAAAGTCATGTTTCCACCGGGGACAAACGCACCGAGGCTATCAAACATAGAGGATACCTTCCTTAGACGACACAGCGGGACAGTACCGCAAATCAATTGAACGAGCTGAACAGCCTTATTCTAGCGGATTTTGAGGGCAGCAGATCAGTAAAAAAATCCACTTCCTGCATATCTTGGGGATAGCGTCCTCTTGCCAAAGCCGCAAGCAGGTTTTTGATCAGCGAACTTAAACGGCTGCCGAAGCAAGTTTTTAAATCTTTGTTGAATCTTCATCCTTGGGATCGGCTGGCTTCTGATCCGGGGAAGTATCATCCTGATCTTCCCAGTCATCTTTTTGTTTCCGCCGGATAATGATATCGCCATTTTCCGTAATGACCGGCATTTCATACTGCGGGATCGCATCGATCACCAGCGAGAGTGATTTCATCATCAGCTCCAGGCTTTCGCGTGCCATTTCTCCCGGGCTCTCTTCTTCCTGTGCCTGTGCAGGCTGTAAAAGCAGGGGAGAAACCGTAAGTCCCAAGGCCAGCAGCGCAACAGGAAGAGGTGATAAAGACCAGCTCTTTGATTGTTTCAAAACCCCAGACATCCCAGACATCAACCTTCCTCCATTACCAGACATAGCTTCCGAACAGTACCTGAACAGACCGGAACAGACCGTCCGACAAAAGCTTTCTCCAGAAACACTATAAATCAGGCAAAAGTCAGGCAAAATTGGGAGCTTTACCTATTTTTGACATTATTGCCGGAAAATCGGCTCTCTGCTTTCCTTTTTTCGAAACTTTACCCTTCAGCCCCGGCATGGCAAAAATAATATCCAAAATAAAATAAAATAAAACAAACCGGGCCGAGCCAAACAGGTCCAGAACAGGCAGATGTCAGCAGAAGAGAGTACACATTCCGGCACAGCAAAATTTGGTGCTGTCGCCTGCGGACATCCCGATACGGCTGCCGCAGCCGAAGAGATCCTGCGCGATGGGGGCACTGCTTTTGACGCGGCTCTTGCGGCACTCTGTGCCTCTTCTGTCGTCGAACCTGTGCTCTCGTCTTTTGGCGGCGGCGGGTTTCTTCTGGCCAGGGGCGCAGATGGTCACCCGACCCTGCCAGGACAAACCCGGCTTTATGATTTTTTTGTCGATACACCAAGGCAACGTCACCCGGCAGAAGAACTCGACTTCACCCCGATCACCGCCCGTTTCAAAACCACGGAACAGGAGTTTCATATCGGCCTGGGCGCCATGGCAACGCCGGGACAGGTGCGCGGTCTTTTTGCCATCCACCGCGATCTGGGCAGCCTGCCGCTGTCTCGGATTATGGAACCGGCAATCCGCCTCGCCCGTTCGGGCAGCCGCCTGCGTCAAACCGAAGCCTATCTGTTCGAGATCATTCAGCCGATTTTTCTCGCCAGACCAGAAAGCCGGGCCATCTTTGCCAAACGTCCTGATTGCCTGTTTGAAGAAGGCGATCTGTTGCAACAGCCGGAGCTGGCCGGGTTTCTGGACGCGCTGTCCCGTGAAGGCGAACGCTTGTTCTATGAAGGCGAGGTCGCCGAGCGATTGGTCAAAGACTGCCGGGACCGGGGCGGTCTTCTGACGCGCGCAGACCTTTCCGGCTACCAGGTCAAAATACGCAAGCCTTTCTCGTTGAACTATCGCACCTGGCAAATAGACACCAACCCGCCCCCATCAGCGGGTGGTATCCTGATTGCCTTTGCTCTGGCCCTGCTTCAGGAAAATCCTTTTCCGGCGACCTTTGGTACAGCCCGTCACCTGGAAAAACTCGCCCGTGTTATGGAGTTGACCAACAAGGCCAGGATTGAAAGCGCCTTGCACGAGGCAGCTTCAGAGCAGGAGGAAAAGGACGCAGCACAAAAACTTTTTTCTCCTGCACTTCTGAACCGCTATCGACGGGAGGTTTCCGGGCAGCCGCACAATCCGCGCGGGACAACCCATATCAGTGTGCTTGATCGCAGCAGAAATCTTGCCAGCCTGACCCTGTCCAACGGCGAAGGCTGTGGCTACATTCTGCCCGGCAGCGGCATTATGATGAACAACATGCTCGGCGAGGAAGATCTTAACCCTGCAGGTTTTCACAACTGGCCAACGGGCAGTCGGATTTCCTCGATGATGGCCCCCTCACTTGCCCGTGGGACAGAGGGGCAAGTTGCTGTCCTGGGCTCAGGCGGGTCAAACCGTATCCGGACCGCCATTCTTCAGGTCCTGGTCAATCTGGTCGAGTATGACATGGATGCCATCGCAGCCGTCAAGGCGCCCCGTCTGCATGTGGAACGTGGTCTCGCCAGTCTCGAAGGAGGCTTTGATCCTCGCGAATGTGAGGATTTCATTGCAACTTTGCCGGACAACAAAATCGGCAACCATCACCTCTGGCCCGGACGAGATCTGTTTTTTGGCGGGGTTCATACCCTCAGCTGTAAGGGTAACGGGCAGATCAGTGCTGCCGGAGACCCGCGCCGGGGTGGCATCGCCAGGATAATCTGAAGTCGGCAGACGCAAAAAGGGGCGCAAAAGCACCCCTTTTTTATAAAGCGTTTCAGCCTCAGGCCGCTTCGGAAGAGGAAGACGACGAAGAAGAGGATGAAGAAGACGAAGGTGTGGACGAGCGAGAGCCCCCACCACCACGGCTGCTTTTTGTAATGTAGGCCCGGGCACAGTGTTCTGCACAATAGGGCTTGCTTGGTACCGCGGGCGCCTCACAGAAATGGAAGTCAGCATCCCCGGGATCACCAATCGGCCAGAGACACTTGGGTCCCTTGCGTTTTTCGATCGCACCACTGAACAGACGACGGTCCGCCGCATCAAGGCTGGCCTTACGCCGGGCCTTGGCGGGAAGAGCCGTGTCTTCTGCCTTGGCAGTCGCCGCAGCTTCAGCAGCTGTAACCGGTGGCGGCGGTGTAATCCGCGCTGCAGGTTTGGCTGCCGCAGGTGCTGGCGCAGCTGCCGGTTTCGCCGCGACAGCAGGACGTGCTGCTGGTTTGGCAGCCGGAGCCGGTTTTGCGATTGGAGTTGCAACAGCGGGCTGCGCCGGAGTTTTGGCGGCAGCTGCCGGTTTGGCAACCTTTGGTGTCTGAGCTTTGGCAGCGGTATCTTTTTTCGCTGTCTCGTCTTTTTCACCCCGTTTGATAGGGGAAGGTCGGGCTGCCAGTTTCATCCGGTGTGCCTTACCAACCACAGCGTTTTTGGAAACGCCAAGAAGTTTACCTATCTGCGAAGCACTATGGCCTTCGGACCACAGTTTTTTCAGAAGCTCAATGCGCTCTTCTGTCCAGTTCATCTAGACTGCCTTAACGAGTGGAAAGGAATCAATTATCGAAGCAGAAAACCAGCATATCCAGTCTCTGCGAATGACGGGATACCATATAGAATGACAAAGCCCGAGTCGAGTCTCACAACCGAAATATCTGACAAAACCTTTTTCTGCCAGGAACAAACCATAGTGTTTATCCGCCGCCAGAAATTTCCTGCTTCAAACGAAGGGTGACGGCTACCTGTTTGTCACGGTCTTGTCAACCGGCTGTGCCCTGTCACGCGGCTGTGTCACGCGGCTGTGTCACGCGGCTGTGTCAAGTGGCTGTCGGGCACTTCCTTAACGTTATCAGAAACAGCAGACTACTCGATTGCGCCGGTGGCCAGAATTTCCTCGCTTCCGGCTTCAACTGTCGTGATTCCAGTTTTTTCCGGAGAGGTCTCTTCCAGAGAAGCTGCCTTGTCAGCCAGCGTCTCCAGCAGAATTTGGCGGATCATGCCATTTGGCTTCAGGCCGCTGTCTTCCTGAAAGGCCTTGACGGCTGCCATGGTTTTGGGGCCACTTTTTCCATCGGCCGTGCCGTCCAGATAGCCGAGCACGATCAATAGTTCCTGCGCTTTCTGAATATCTTCTTCAGGTAGTTCAATACCGGAGAAATAACGGGCAATAGAAACATGCCCTGCTTCTTCGGCCATATATTCTGCATTCTGACCTGCGCTGTCGACCTGATCGACATTGGCACCGGTTTTCACCATCAGCTTGACCAGATCAGCATCTCCGGCAACCGAAGCCGCCATCAACGCCGTCATGCCCAGACCATCAGTAATTCTTTGATCCGCCCCGGACTCAATCAGAAAACTTGCGACAGAAGTATGGCTGCTCAGGGCAGAAAGCATCAGCGCTGTCCAGCCGTCAACATCCTGGCTGTTGATATCAAATCCGGCTTCAAACATTTCCCTGATCACCGGCGCATCGCCTGCTTCTGCCGCGGCAAACCACTGCTGTTCAAGCCTGGCAATCTCGTCTGTAGCTGCCACATCGGTTTCCGCTGGTAAAATCGGCTCCCAACTGTCCTTGAGCGTTTCGGCCAGCTGAACTTCCTCGTCGGTGAACCTCTCGGCCAGCTTTTCTTTCTGCTTGCCTGCTTCGGAAATATTCTGGTCCGAGGCCAGGGCAAAATAGAGATAGGCGACGATCTTGTCTTTTTGTACCCCGCGCCCGGCGAGATAAAGCTGCGCCAGTCCAAGCTGGGACTGGGGATCACCTTGATCCGCACTCACCTGCCAATAGCGATAGGCGGCGGCATAATCCTTGGCATCATAGGCTTTCTGCCCGGCATCAAAGTCGGCCAAAGCCAACCCGGGGGACAAAAACACCAGAGACATCATGAAGATCAGGCGCAGAAAAAATAGACGCCCGCCATCAGGTAACTTCATTTACAACACCAAGAAAAAATTCACACAACACTGCGATATCAGCAAAACAGGATGAAAGCGATATCCCCTTTTATCGCAAACAGGGCGTCATTCCGGGCAGGAAAACACCTCTGTTCCAGCGCCCATATTACAGAGATTTGCGCCGGGCTCAAGCCGTTGCGTAATCTTCGGGACAAGGCTATACAGCTTTGACATTTCAATGACCAAAAAAACGTCTTCAAAACAGCCGCTTGTCCTGTAAAAAAACATAACCAAAACTTCAAAGAGACCTCAGCAAAACTCTGACCTTTCCCTAGACTGATTGATTAAGTATTTTTTGGCTATGAAACAAAGCTTCAAAACACAACCCGCCCTTTTCGCGACACATGAGCTTTTGGACCACCCAGCGCTGAACGCGCTTGAGGGTATAGAAGGTTTGATCAACTGGAACGCGCTGGAGCCGTTGTTACCGCAAGGCGAGGGTCGGACTGGTCGC
>NZ_KB893152.1 GCF_000374005.1 Kiloniella laminariae DSM 19542
CCAGTGATCATGTTCTTTACATAATCAGCGTGGCCTGGGCAATCAACGTGCGCATAGTGACGTCCGTCTGTCTCGTACTCAACGTGAGCAGTCGAAATCGTGATACCACGTGCACGCTCTTCTGGGGCCTTGTCGATGTCTTCAAACTTAACACCGGTCTTGCCTGCTGCTTCAGCCAATACTTTCGTAATCGCTGCGGTCAGGGTCGTCTTACCGTGGTCAACGTGACCAATCGTTCCAACGTTACAATGCGGTTTCGTCCGCTCAAACTTTTCCTTAGCCATCTCGTCTAATTCCAGTTCTGGTGGACGACAACGCGTCCTCAGGTCCAACATACATAAAAAGCCCGCACTCTGAGGATGCGAGCTTCGTGAAAAATTTGGAGCGGGTGGAGGGAATCGAACCCTCATAACTAGCTTGGAAGGCTAGGGCTTTACCACTAAGCTACACCCGCACATTACGCCTCACATGAACCGTTTGTGCTGAAGGCGGATGGTGGTGGGGGTTGGATTCGAACCAACGTAGGCTTAGCCAGCGGATTTACAGTCCGCCCCCTTTAGCCACTCGGGCACCCCACCAATTATTATCCGCGCCGCTCTCCGTAAGTAACTTGGGTAAGTACCCTTGGAGACCTCAGCAACCGAGCAGTTCGGTGCGCGACGATGATGCGAAATATGTTCATTTCCAGACGCATGTCAACAACAAGATCGAGAAAAATATCATCATAGCTATTTTTTTATTCCCCGCTTGCTGTCATATAGTCCCTCAAAGAGAAACCCAGGAGCACTCGACTGTCATGGCAAAGCCCAAAAAACTGCGAAAAAAGTCCCCTATGAACCGTTCAGGCAAACGCGATAATGCCGGAGCAGGAAATTTATGGCTCTATGGCATTCATGCTGTTCTTGCTGCCCTCGGGAATCCGCAACGGCAGATAAAACGATTCGTCATCACGCATGAGACTCTGGCACGACTGGAATCGGAACTCTCTGAAATAGAACGCCAAACTGAACGCAAAGTCACACCGGACGTTGCCGGAAACGCCGATCTTATCGAACTGCTGCCACCCGGTGCCGTCCACCAGGGTGTCGCCTGCCTCGCCTCTGCCCTGGAAGAGGTCTTCATTGAAGATGTTCTTTCTGAAATCGCCCAGGAAGAGATTGCTGATGGCAAACAGGGGAAGGAAGATTGGGAGTATATACATAAAGGGCGTACCGTCCTGCTGGTCCTTGACCAGGTAACGGATCCGCAAAACGTCGGTGCTATCTTGCGTTCTGCCGCAGCCTTTGGTGCGCGTGCCGTAATTACAACAGATCGTAATTCTGCCCAGCCCACCGGGGCACTGGCCAAAACCGCCTCGGGAGCACTTGAAGTGGTTCCCTATGTTGCTGTGTCGAATCTGGTTCGTGCTCTGGAACAGATCAAGGAGGCTGGCTTCTGGTGTTATGGTCTGGCCGGAGAAGGCGAAAAGACTCTGGCTGAAGCCCTGCCCGAGAACGGCAAGATCGCCCTGATCATGGGAGCCGAAGGCACCGGCATGCGCCGCCTCACCCGTGAGCATTGCGATATGCTGGTCAGCCTGCCAACCCAGGATGCCTTTGGCGTCTTAAACGTATCCAGCGCGGCGGCAGTCGCGCTCTATGAAACCGCCCGCGGCAAATAAATACCGCCTCCCCTCCTCTGCTGCCTTGCCCCTCTATTTACAGACAAGGCAGCAGAGCAAAACAGCAAAGGCAACCAGAGCAGGCCGGGAACAGGCTTGTAAATCCAGAGCAAGGGAAGCTCGCCACTTTAAGGAGTTTGCCTTTTCCTACCTAATTGAGTTAGGGTAAATAAAAGCCGGAATGGCTGCAAGAACAGGTGCAGCTCAAAAAACATACCGTCCCCAATAAGAATAACACCTAGCAAAAAGTCCCAAAATGCCACCACCAAAACGCAATAAATACCTCTCGAGCTCCCTCAGCACCCGCGACCTTATTGTCAAGGTTGCCGAGCAGCTTATCTCAACCCACGGGGTCGAAGGCCTCAAGCTAAAGGATGTCACCAAGGAAATTGGCATCCAGCTGCCGTCTCTCTATGCCCATTTTGCCGGGCGAAGCGCCGTTCTGATCGAAATTGGCAAACGTATCTGTGAAGGTATTGTAGCTGACTTCGACAAGATAGAAAACCTGCCGCCGCGCGAAGCCCTGCGGGAACATACCCGCTTGATGGTGCGACGCTATACCACCAACCGGGCACATGTGCTTGTTCTGCTCGCAGACTTCGCCGCCCCGCAGGGGATTGATGCCCTCAATGCCAATGAAGCGATTCTCTATCCCTATTACGAGCGCTTGAGCGTCATGCTTGAACGCGGAAGACAGGATGGGCTTTTCAAAACCATTGCCCGAGAAGAATTCATTGCCAACCGCTTGGGCATCATTCTGGTCAACATTGCCTTTGCTTCGTTGAAAACCGGTGTATTCACCAAAAAACAGGCTATCAGGCTTGAAGAAAACGTTTTGGCCCAGATTGACTTCATGCTGACCGAAAGCTGAGATCAGCACTCGTTACAGACAACACTGGCAATCGTGTCGCCATACAAAACAGGGAAGCCACCCGTCTGCTTCCCTGTTTTGTATCGTTCAGTCGCAACGCTGTCGAACTTCCTAGAAAGTCGGCGGTGTACAGGCAGAAACGATGACAGCCTCAACCGTTCCCGGGTTGCGCCAGCGGTGCGGAATACGGCTGTCAAAATAGAAACCATCCCCTTCACGCAGGATCTTGCGTTGGTCTCCGACTGTCAGCTCGATTTCACCACGGACAACTATTCCGGCCTCTTCTGATTCGTGACGCAGCAGAGTTTCCCCTGTGTCAGCCCCAGGCTTGAGCTTTTCGAGCAAAATCTGCAAAGCCTTGTTGCTCAAATCCCGGCCGATCTGGCGATAGGAAATATTCCCGCTGCCAATCTCGACCATTTCCTCAGCTCTGTAGAACACCTTTTCTCTTGGCGTCAGCTCCTCGGAAAAAAAGGCCGAAACAGATATGGGAATTCCGGCGAGAACCTTTTTCAGCACCCCAATCGAAGGACTGCTCTTGTTCTGCTCAATCAGGGAAATTACCGCGTTGGAGACTCCAGCCCGTTTTGCCAGCTCCCGCTGCGACAAACCGTTCATCTGTCGCAGGGCCCGAAGGCGTAAACCAAGATCAAAATCGTCATCTTCAAGCATTGCGCACCTGTTTGCTTATTATTATTAACATTATTAACACATAAACTGTATTTCAGGCATAAAAAAGGGGCTATTGCCTATTTTCTTAATCATGTATGATCTTTTCCAGAGCATGTAACAAAGCATGCCGTGACAGAAACATGGTGAGACACGAAAAAACGGGCGGCGGACATAAGTTGTCTATCTTTGAAACAGCAACTTTGATTGTCCCGACATACCTCTGTGGAGGACCTTGCCCTGACCGAGTTGCACCCCGTTCTGGCCCTGTAGGCAAGCGGGCCGGATCGACCAGATTTTGATACAATCCAGAAAGTCCCCAAGGGCCTGGATTAAGCTGCCGGAGATTACTTGTAATACTTCCGTGTAGAAAAGCGGTGTGGTGAACCGGAAAAAACGGCACCACGCCATTGATGAAAAGAATGCCGCTCACCTCCCCCTGCAGGGAACAAGTGAACAAGAGTGGCCAAAGGCGACAGATAAGGAATAAAGAAAATGTTGATTGGTGTTCCCAAGGAGATCAAGAACCACGAGTATCGTGTCGGGCTTGTCCCGGGGTCCGTACGTGAACTGGTTCACAATGGTCATCAGGTTGTGGTTGAGACCAATGCTGGCAATGGTATCGGTTTTTATGATGCGGATTATGAAGCCGCCGGCGCGACAATCGCTGCTACAGCGGCTGAAATTTTTGCTTCTGCGGACATGATCGTCAAGGTCAAGGAACCACAGGAAAGTGAATATACCCAGCTGCGTCAGGGCCAGCTTCTCTTCACTTACCTGCACCTTGCTCCGGATGCCAAGCAAACACATGGCCTGGTCAAATCCGGCTGTGTTGCCGTTGCTTATGAAACCGTAACCGATGCCCGTGGCGGTCTGCCATTGCTGCGCCCTATGTCCGAAGTTGCTGGCCGTATGTCTGTTCACGTCGGTGCCAGCTGCCTGCACAAAGCCCAGAACGGCTCTGGTGTGCTGCTCGGCGGCGTTCCCGGTGTTGCCCCTGGCAAGGTCGTGATCATCGGTGGAGGTGTTTCCGGAACCCACGCCGCACGTATGGCCATGGGTCTCGAAGCAGACGTGACCGTTCTTGATCGTTCCCTCACCCGGATCGATGAACTCAACACTCTTTACGGCAACCGTCTCAACGCAATTTATTCAACAGTTGAATCGATTGAAAAATATGTCTCCGATGCTGATCTTGTGATCGGTGCCGTGCTGGTCCCCGGCGCTTCCGCACCGAAACTGGTAACCCGTGAGCTGATCGGGAAAATGCGACCAGGTTCCGTTCTGGTTGATATCGCGATTGATCAGGGCGGCTGCTTTGAGACCTCGCACGCCACAACCCATCAGGACCCGACCTATGAGGTTGACGGCATCATTCACTACTGTGTCGCGAACATGCCCGGTGCCGTTGCCCGGACTTCGACCATTGCCCTGAACAACGCCACCCTGCCCTTTACCCTGGCTCTGGCCAACAAGGGTTACAAAAAAGCCCTGGGCGATAACCCGCACCTGCTCGAAGGCCTGAACGTTGCTTTCGGCAAGATCACCTGCGCGCCTGTCGCCGAAGCCCACGGTCTGGAATACGTTCCTGCCCGTCAGGCACTTGGCCTCTAGGATATCTGAAAGCCGATATTCATCTGGTGCGTGAAGATAAAGCCAACTGGCCTCTTCACGCACTAGATTTTGATCTGCTTGAAATATCAATAGTTCTGTAAATGGAAAAGGCAGCTCTCAGAGCTGCCTTTTCCATTTACAGTATCAATCACAGAAAGCTTATCACGATCACAAACCAGCGTCGCAGAAACACCTGCTCATTCTGTTTTCAGTCACCGCCTCACATTTTCAGGCAAGGCTGAAGGAGAGATCGCCACTTAGAAGATCACCCAGTTCGCCCGCATCCAGCAGGGGAATGGAATCACCGTCATGATCAAGCAGGTCGCCAGCAGTCAGGCGTAAGCGTTCCGGCTCGTCTGACTGGGATCTGCGCGCTGCGGTGCTCAGATCAATCCCCCCGGTGGAGAAGAGCGGTTTGCCATCCAGGTATAAAGAAGAATATCCCATAACCAGCTTCCTTGATAATTGTCTCGTGATTACAGAAACATCATACCCGCAGGAAAAATTTCGGGTTGTAGCATGGGGGGGACAAAGCTGAGGCATTCCTGTGATGAATTTTTTTACTCTTCATTAACTATAAGAGACCTCAGCAAAACGTCTTTATCTGAGTAATTTACGAATAATGTGTAATGCTTTTGGCTTCGAGCAAAGGCTTTACACATTATTCGTTGTCACAAAGAGATCATTTTGGGTTGTTTAGTCGCTTTACCCATAGGCTTTTCGAAACCTTTCGCCCTTATTTAAATTCCATCCGATAGCTGCGAGTGTAAAGTGTACATGGGTTCGAGCCAGCCCCATAAAGCGGGAGCGGCCCATTCCCCAGAGCCGCTTCATCGATCCAAAGATTGC
>NZ_KB893153.1 GCF_000374005.1 Kiloniella laminariae DSM 19542
CGAAAAGGGCGGGTTGTGTTTTGAAGCTTTGTTTCATAGCCAAAAAATACTTAATCAATCAGTCTAGGGAAAGGTCAGAGTTTTGCTGAGGTCTCAAGGAATCAAACACTTCAAATATTAAAATTCATAAAAAATAAACATTCTAAGTTCCATGATGTCTTCCAACAACGGATCAAATTACAGGAAGCGTCATGCTCAAATCACTGAATATGAGTACAAAAATTGTTCTACTGTTTGTATTTATCATTGCTTTGACGGCATCTATCGTCGGGGGATGGGCGGCATGGACCTTCAAGGCTGACCTGTCAAAAACAGTGATCGAGCAACAGAATTCTGGGTTAAGAACCGCCGCTGTTCTCCTAAAGAAACAGTACCCTGACACTTCTTTTACCATTGATGCGCAAGGTAAGATTCACGATCTTGTCATGAACGGGATTTCCACGTTTGAAGATCATGGAATGATCGATGAAATAGGCAAAACAACCGGAGAGACCGTGACAGTCTTCAAATGGGAAGAAGAAAGCAAAGATTTCTGGCGTGTCACAACTAACATTATCAAAGATGATGGAAGTCGGGCGGTGGGAACTGCTCTAGGCCAAACAGGCCGGGTATATCCCGTAATAATGGCCGGAAAAACTTTTAACGGCGAAGCAACCATTCTCGGCAAGGATTATTATACCATCTATGAGCCCATACTTTCTCCCGAGGGGAAAAAGATTGGTATTCTCTATGCTGGTGTCCTTAAAGACAAAGTCAACCTTGGCCTTGATAACATCATCAATGCCCTGATCATTGCATCTCTGATTGCAACACTTATCGGTGCCTTGATCACTATTGTTGTACTTCGTGGATTGATGCGTCCTATTCCCTTACTCGCAGCGATGATGGAAAAGGTTGCTGCCGGGAATCTCGATATTAATAACACCTATATCAACCGCCAGGATGAGGTCGGTGAAATGGCTCAGGCACTTGATATATTCCGGACCAATGCCGAAGAAAAAATCCGGCTCGAAAACGAGCGAATTGAAACAGAAAAACAATATGAAATTTCATCCCAAGAACAAAGAAGAGCCCTTTCAGACGAATTCAGAGCATCTGTAGAGACCATCGTAAAACAAGTGTCTGCTTCCGTACAAAATCTCGCAGAGATTGCTCAGGGCATGTCAAACAATTCCCAGTCAGCGCTCACGGGAACCAGCGAGGCAACAGGATCGACCCGCCATGCCACAGAAAGTGTAAATACTGTCGCCGCAGCATCCGAAGAACTCGCAGCTTCCATTCGCGAGATAATGCAGCAGGTTCAAAGGTCCGGGCAGGTTGCGACCAATGCTACTCAAGAAGCCGTCGGCGCTAACAGCAAAATGGAACAGCTCACAACTGCAGCACAGAAAATCGGCGAAGTTGTCAGCCTGATTGCAGAAATTGCAGAACAAACCAATCTGCTGGCTTTAAACGCAACAATTGAGGCAGCCAGGGCTGGCGAAGCAGGTAAAGGTTTTGCTGTCGTTGCTTCCGAAGTCAAGAGTCTTGCCTCACAGACAGCCAAGGCAACCGAAGAGATCGAGCAACAGGTTAATGACATCCAGTCTGCTACTGGATCAGTCGGCGACGCGATCAAGGGTATTCAGACCATCATCGAAGAAATCAATCAGATTTCCACTATTATCTCTTCCTCCATTGAAGAGCAAAGCAGCGCAACAGCTGAAATTGCCAGCAGTATTACAGTTGCCTCGCAAAACACCTCGACAGCCTCTGATCAAATTTCTTTGGTAGAAAGCTCGATCAATCAAACGAATGCAGCATCACAGAACGTACTTTCTGCTTCAACAGAACTCCAGGGTTTTACCCGCGACCTTTCTGATCAGGTCAACGGTTTCATTAGTAAGATGGGGTAAGGTGTTTACGCCTGAGTTACTCCCAAGAGCCTTTTTACAACAGCGAAACATCGAACGGTAAAGCTTTTTGAGCAGCTTTACCGTTCGCCTTGTTATGCTTACTTATAGCGGCTTGCAATTATCGGAGCCCAGGCTTGATTTTATCCGTTGATTTGGGCTCACTTTAATTGCGACTATCCGCATGGTTCGGCTCGGATTAAGTGAGAATGGGCTCAGTTTATCTGCAACGGGCTTGATTTCATAACTCCCGGCTCACTTTATGTGAGAATATAAATCAACCCGTCAATAAACTCGTAAATGATCACCAAACCTTGATGTTGATATCTTGACTTAGAAACTGGACAAAATTTCTCAACGTTTCCCGCCCCCGGTTTTTCAAGTGCCTGATCGTCAAGAAAACGACCATTTAATTGACGCTCATAATAACACCAAAGGTTGTGAGTTACATTATTTTATATAATGTTTGATTCAGTATAGCGAAATGCAGACTAGGATTAAGCGGGGGTATGATGGTTGGACGCAGGCGCGGAGAAGCAATGGAGCGCTGGGAAGTAGCCCTTGTCAAAACGATGTTTGATAATGGGTGGACCATTGATCAAGACATCCTCGCATATTTCACTCGGCCATCACGATCAGTCAATCATAGGCTAATAGGGCAAATTAGGCGCGGAGATCGCTATCGTAACGTTAAGGCGGCCAGCAATGAAGAATTGGAAGACTTTCTCTCCAACTGGCCCGATCTCGATACAGAAACTGGCTTGAACCTGAAGGGCGATGAACTCGTTATAAAAGCACGAGAAGCGATGATTGCGGCTGTACATACTTTTAACGGGGCTGGTCTTCAATTCCGTTCTGAGTTGTTCATTGTTACTTCGAATATTGCGTGGACCTATTTAATGCACGCCTATTATCGGAAAATTGGTATAGATTATCGCTATTATCAAACCCGAGAGGGTGTAAGGCAGGTGGTAAAGACCAGAGAAGGTGCTGATAAATACTGGGAACTCGGAAAGTGTATTCGTCATGATCGGTGTCAACTTCCACAAGGGACTGTAAACAATCTCGAGGCGTTATTTGACATTCGTCATGAGATTGAGCATCGATCGACTGATCGAATTGATGATGCCCTGGGCGGGACACTTCAGCAATGTGCACTGAACTTCAATGACGCGCTGAAAGATTGGTTCGGCAATCACTATGGTTTGGAAAAGCGGTTGCCGCTTGCGCTTCAGTTCGGGACTTTCAAAACAGATCAACGAAGACAGTTAAAAGCCGCAAAAGATTTACCACGTCATATAGCAACGACGATAGATAATATCTACGGTCGATTGAGTGATGAAGAGTTGGCGGACCCTCGCTTCACTTTTAAGGTCGCTTTCGTGCGCAAAATTACAAGTCGGGCAAATGCTGCGGATGAAGCGGTGGAATTTGTGCGTTCAGACAGTGAAGAAGCCGCTGCAATCAATCGTGTTCTACTCAAGGAAACCGAGAAACCTAAATATTTGCCTTCGAGGATTGTTGATTTAATGAAGGCTGAAGGATATCGCTGGTTCACGATGCAGCAACATACCCATCTTTGGCAAACTCTAGACGCGAAAGCCCCCCAAAAGGGATATGGTGTTCTCGTCGCACAGCAATGGTATTGGTATGATGCGTGGCTTGCTCGGGTACGTGAATACTGTCTCGAAAGGCAAAGTCGCGAAGCCTAACCTCATGACCCGAATTATATCCGCAGATAAAGTGGTTTAAAGCCAATGAGGGCAGCCTGTTACAATTAATCCTATTTCTTCGTCTGTGATGCTTCGTGCCATTTTGAGTTTCAGACCAGTTCAATTAATGGTTGGAGTACTTTGAAGCAAAATGTGTTGGGTTCAAGCTTTTTGTATTTCTTGACTGTAACGGCTTACTTAGGGAAGATATTGTATTATAACTATTACTCAGGGTGAGATTGTGTAAATGGAACAAGTTCGGAAGAAAAATAGATCGCTTAGCTGTTCGAGCGTTGGCTGAAAAAAATTCCGCTGAACTTCGAGAATTTAATAATACTGGTGGGAATATTTATCAAAAATCATTAGAACACAGTGATGCTATAAAAGAAATTGCTTCTGAAATGAGTGAAAAAGATGCAATTGATTTTTACAATACTTATGCCGAAGAGATTGAAGCGTGCACTAAAAAAACTCTAGATGATGTTCAAGCGCTAAATACAGAAAATGAAATTTGGACGCAAGTCATTGGCGTTATTATAGCTGTGGTTATGGGTATAGTTTTCTTTGCTGTAATTTTTAAGTAATTGTGGCTACTGGGCATCTTCTGGAGTATTTTAATTTCCGCGTCCTAATATTTTGGTCTGTCTTCTTGCGAAGACCGGGCTATATTCCGGTAATCTCCTACCTCGATAACCTACACCGAGCCTCTAGTCTCGGCCCATGCGGGTAACTATCCCTCAGACGAGCTGATCGCCGGCGAATTGTTCAAGATCCCCCTGTCTTCATTTTATTGTTGAGGTAGTTCCTTTCCGGTCTATCGACCTCGCGCCCCCATGGGTCACACTGGCCTTTGAAAAAGGCCCTTTTTGATAGGACCACGCTTACGCTGTTGCCGCGCCTGGGCGCGTCACTTGAACCTGTATCCCCATAATCGCTAATACGATCACTGGCCAGTACCTGGCCAGCCTTCCGTTTCTCTCCAGGTGGGTGATCCCCCTCAGGTTCTGCGGTCCTTGTTTATCAAAAATTCCCCCAAACTGCCTTACGTCAGGAGAAATGTTTTACATTTCAAAATGATGAAGGTTCTCGATCATGGCAAAAAAGACTTTTGAAACTTCCCGGGAAATTGAGTTTTTTGCAATTAATCAGCTCGTCTTGTCGGAAATCAATCCCCGCCAAGATGTCAATGATGATGAAGTCAAGGATCTGGCCGAAAGCATCAACACTTGCGGACTTATTCAGAATTTATCAGGCATCAAGCTTCAAGATGGCAAAATTGGAATTGTTGCTGGCGGTCGTCGTCTACGAGCGCTGCAGGTTCTGTCAAAAAAGAAGGGCTTTAATGCCTTTCCCATTCCGGTAAAGATTGCCACCAATGAAACCGAAGCTCAGGCTTGGGCCAATGCTGAAAACATTGCTCGTCAGGATCTTCATCCCGCAGATGAAATCAGAGCATACGGGCGTATGTCAGAAACAGGATCACCAGTAAGTACCATTGCCAGAGCTTTTGCAGTGACGGAAGCTCATGTTTACAAGCGCCTCAAGCTGGCCGAGCTGCCAAGTTCAATTCTTGACGCTTTAAAGGCCGGGAAGATCAATCTCTCCATAGCTGAGATCTTCACCCGTTCGACCGATGCAAAACGCACAGAAGACGCTCTAAGCGCGATTGAACGCAATGAAATCAAATCTGAACACCAGCTAAAGAACTATCTGA
>NZ_KB893154.1 GCF_000374005.1 Kiloniella laminariae DSM 19542
CTGACGTAAGGCAGTTTGGGGGAATTTTTGATAAACAAGGACCGAAGAACCCGAGGGGGATCACCCACCTGGAGAGAAGCGGAAGGCTGGCCAGGTACTGGCCAGTGATCGCGAAAGCGATTATGGGGATACGGGTTTGAGTGACGCGCCCTGGGCGCGGCAACAGCATCGCGTGGTCCTATCAAAAAGGGCCTTTTCTAAAGGCCAATGCGACCCAAAGGGGCGCAAGGTCGATAGACCGGAAAGGGACTACCTCAACAATAAAATGAAGACAGGGGGATCTTGGGCAATTCGCCGGCAACCAGCTCGTCTGAGGGATAGTTACCCTCCTGTGCCGAGACTACAGGCTCGGTGTAGGTTATCGAGGTAGGAGATTACCGGAATATAGCGCGGTCTTCGCCAGAAGACAGACCCCTATTCTGTTTTATATCTCTCACAGACCTCAAGTTTTATATCTTTAAATTCTACCCGATCAGGAAGTACTGGTTGAGCATCAACGGCCATTACACAGGTATTTTCCAGTTGTTCAACAATCAAATTTGAACCTGTAAAATCCGTGAAAGACAGATTTGCGTCAGTAAATACAGCATTATGGAACTTTTCATCAATCGCATGAATACCTCGGAGATCGGTATCTTCAAAGCGGGCCCCTTTTAAATTAGCACCAGAGAAATCCACATTCTCTAAATATGCCTTGGAAAAGTTTACAAAGGCCAGATTAGCCTGGTTAAAAGAAGCATCCTTGAGAAAAGCATCCGTCAAATCAGATAAAACCAAATAAGCCTTTAGAAAATTAGCTTTCTCCAATCTGGTTCTGCTCAAATCAGCTTGGAGCAGATATGCGCCATTCATCACTACATTGTCCAAATTTGCGCGACTTAAATTGACATCAGGAATGTAACCATTTTCGAGGTTTATTCCGACCAGAGGTTCTTTTTCCAACAAGCAGGTGTTTGTCCAGGGAATACAATAATGCTGCTGATTGAGAAATTCGAGCGCGGCTCCTTTCCCAGAATTGCCACTGGCTTCCGTAACGACCAGCTGCCATGCGTTGACTCTTCGTTGCTCTGCTATCGATTGAATTTCATTCCAGCCAACAATTGATACAACCGGAATAGCGATAAATCCAAAAAGGAGTTCAATCCTGCCCAAAGTTTGAAAGAAGCGATTCAAGCGGGAAGGCCCTTCCCCGTTGGCCGACACTGCAACTTTCCGAACAGCTGAAGAAGCTAAGTTTGTATCCGCATGTCTCAGTCTTTTGAACTTGTAACGCATATATCCCCCCAAAAACTCACATACAATATTTAGGAAGCGGCCAATCTTTTACCATATCCTGTTCAAACTTTTTGTAGCGCCCTTTTGAAAAGCGGGGGCAATCTCGACCATGGCCGGCTTTAATAATGATCTCAGAAAGATCTTTACCGCCAAAAGTGCAAACCCCAATTTGGCGGTCGTAACTTCTATGACCTGTCAGAGAACAGACCACATCTTCCCCTTGGACAAGATCCCGCATAAATATTGCGGCTGTTTGGCCAGCTTCGCTATCGAGTTCCGGAACATGAAGCCCTTCAAGTCGAATGGGAACGGAGAGAACTTCTATTGTGTCACCATCACGAACATGGGTGACAGGTCCAACCAGTTTTGATTGGGCCATCGCGATATTAGCGAAAGACCAGGTAAAGAAGAACAGGAGACAAAACAACCGGCGCATAGGAACACCCAAAAGAAACATCAGTAAAATACAGCCCCAAAACATCTTCTCCTTATTGGGAGAAAGGCGGTTTGTGCAACAAACCGCGAGAGGCGCAGCCTCGCACCGGGAAACCCGGTGTCTTGATCCGGCGGCGCGCACCCATCAGGCGGCAGGAGTAAAACTCATTTTCAGGCCAAGAGCTTCTGTTACGGCCATAACGGTTTTAAAATGCGGGTTTCCTGTTTCGGACAAAGCTTTATAGAGCGCTTCCCGTTTTACGCCTGATTTCTTGGCGATATCGGTCATACCTCTGGCCCGGGCAATTTCTCCGATGGCCATGTTGATATAACCCAGATCGCCTGTTTCAAGTGCGTCCGTCAGAAAGATGGCAATGGCTTCATCATCATCAAGATATTTTGTTACATCAAAGGTTGTCAGTTTTTCAGCCATGATCATTTCCACTTCTCAGCCAATTCTTTAGCCAGCCTGATATCTCTTGATTGGGTTGATTTATCACCACCACAAAGAAGGATGATATATTCATTCCCCCTTTTAATCAGATACAGTCTAAAGCCCGGACCATAATTGATCCGCAATTCACTAACCCCGGCTCCTACGGGCTTGATATCACCATCAAGGCCGCTTTTAAGTCGCAAGATCCGGGAAGCAATTTTAAGCTGTGTTCTCTTGTCCCGGAGACTATCCAACCATTTTTCAAACTGGGGTGTTTGTTTAATCTCTATCATATGCAATTGTATCCCACAGAGGACAATCAGGCAATGCACTATTAAGAGAAGATCTCCCAATAGTGCACCCCTGCAGACATTTATTTTTTAGGTTCCCAAGTTGCGATCTTCTCTCTTTGATCGTCGGAAAGTGCTTGAATGACTTCTGGATCATTGAACAGGGTATCAAGCGCCTCTACCTTTCCTTTCTTCTTCATCGAGAAGAAGTCTTTAGAAGCCCCCTGCCCCATTACATCGCGATAAATCTGGTCAAGATCATCTGCAGAAACCCGCTTGAAGAAGTTTTCACTGGTGGGTGTCCAGACAGATCTCAAATTGGCACCTGACAGGCATTCGACTTTTCCAGTTAGCTCTTTGCCATAGTCCCAGAATGTCCGCGCCAGTCCTTCTGTAATTACTGTGTCGCGGTGTTTCTGGCCTTTACTCTGAAACTCGCTGAAAGCTGAAACCTTGTCTTCGACAGTGATGAAATCACCATTACCCCAAGAATAAGGATCTGCCGGATGTGTAAGGCGGGTATCAAACTCAAATCCGGTTTCAGTGTTTGGCTTGTTTTCTGGTCGGCCAATTTTGATATCGAGCGGGGAATAACCACTACCTGAAGACTTTTCACAGAGCGAGAAAGCCAGCAGATCCAGAACCAGTTCAGGCTTTTCCAGAAGGGCCTTCTGTAGCGATCCTAATCTTGCCCGTCGAAGGTCATCTTTAAGGGCTTGGCTGTACTCTCCCTTTGGTTTTGCCTTGCTTGTGTCCTTTGGTTTTTCCTTTAAAAAACCAAGTTTTACTGCTTCTGGCACATGGGATCTTTTGACCAGACCTAAACTTGTCTGCAGTTCCCCAAGCTCATTAAGGTAGACGTAACCGCCTGATACTGATTTTTGCTGTTCTGAAAAAATATCTACTTCTTGATCCTCGTAGTAGTCGAGTCTGGCGTTTTCTTCGTCATCAAGACCCTCTTCGATTTCCTTGGCTTTCAGCTGCGCAAATTCTTTTGTTTCTTCTTCTGAAAACTGATTTCCGACAGGTTTCAACTTTTCAAGTTTTTCTTCCTGAATGGGATACCAAATATGAGGTTTATAATAACACTCAACCCACGCCCAACCCTCGGCTTGTATTTCTGCAGCTGCAGCAAGAAGTTTGTCGTTGTAGAGCTTGGCAAGAAGTTCGGAATCTTCAAAGAGAACTTCGGTTGAAAACAAGTCTGTAACGGTGGCACCACCTGCAGCGCGATAATCATCAACACCAACATAGATTGCCCGTTTGTCGGTAATAGATACGGCTTGCGGGTTCAGATAGTTCTTTAGCTGGTGTTCAGATTTGATTTCATTGCGTTCAATCGCGCTTAGAGCGTCTTCTGTGCGTTTTGCATCGGTCGAACGGGTG
>NZ_KB893155.1 GCF_000374005.1 Kiloniella laminariae DSM 19542
TTTTGAAAACGGCAAGCCAACTGCTGAAATGTCGCTCTCGCTCAAGGAGATGAAAGCCCCCCTGGCACAAAGGGGAAAAGCCGCATGATTGAACAAAGTCTGACTGTTCTGGGGTTGGGTTGTGTGATCGCCCTGATCAGTTTTGCGGCTCACTTTATCCGCAATAGAAAACCGAAAAACTCCTACAAACCCAATTCCACCCTGAAAGTAAAAGGAACTGGCCGATGATGATCGCACGGATGCTCGGGCTTCTTGTGATAGCTTCCATGGCAGCTTCCTTGCTGTTGTCATGGTTTTTGACAATGGGCTTTAATCCTGCTGATAAAAGATGGTGGGTCTGGGCCGGTCAACACATCAAACAAACCGGAACACTCCCCCCGGAAATGGTGATGGCGGTTTATGCTGTCGGGTTTGGGGGGCTGTTCCTGCTGACGCTTATCCTGATAATCGCCAAACGCGCCAGCTCCACGACTATCCACGGTGGCCGGAGGTCCAAAGATACCCACGGCACGGCAAGATGGGCCACAAAAAGGGATGTGAAAGCTGCAGGGCTCTTTGCAACTGAAGGCGTTGTTGTCGGCGGTTTTAAAAAAGGTCTGTTAGGTTCAACAACCTTACTCCAGCATGACGGCCCTGAACATATTCTGGCTTTCGCACCGACGGGAACAGGGAAAGGTGTTGGTCTGGTATTGCCAACTCTATTGAGCTGGAAAGAATCAGTTCTGGTTCTCGATATCAAGGGCGAAAACTACGCTCTGACGGCAGGATGGCGAAAATCCATTGGCCAACGGGTCTTGCGGTTTGATCCAGCTTCACTGGAAGGTTCCGTTAAATACAATCCTCTGGCCGAAATCAGGATTGAGACAGACCACGAAATAGCTGATTGCCAGAACATCGCCTCCATGATCATCGATCCGGATGGCAAGGGGTTGAAAGATTACTGGCAGCAATCGGGCTGGGAATGGCTGGCCGCTTCAATCCTGCATGTTCTCTATTACATCCGGAAAACCGAAAAGCGCACTGCAACGCTTGCTGACGTTCACCGCTTTATGTCCATCGGTCATGACAACGATACCCAGGGCATGACAGGGGACGAAGGGTTTGACCAGCTCTGTGATGACATGGCCGCATTTAACCATGGCCGTGAAAGCGTAGACGAAGAAGTCAAACGCTCCGCCGGAGCCATGAAAAAGAAAGCCTCTCAGGAACGCTCTGGCGTGCACAGCTCGGCCAAGGTTCAGCTGGCGCTTTATTCAGATCCTATCGTTTCAAAAAACATCTCGGATTGTGACTTCCGCATTTCAGATCTGATGAACGGTGACAAACCAACTTCGCTTTATATCGTCATTCCACCTTCTGACATCGATCGCCTCAAGCCGTTGATCAGGATCCTGATGAACCAGTTCCTTACCCGCCTGACAAGCGAGATGGAATTTGAAGGGGGATCATCAGTCAAACACTACAAACACCGCCTGTTGCTGATGCTCGATGAGTTCACCTCAATCGGCAAGCTTGAGATATTTGAACGCGCCCTCGCCTATATGCGCGGCTATGGACTTAAAGCCTACATCATCGTTCAGGATCTCACGCAGCTGCAAAAGGCTTACTCCAAAGAAGAAGCCATTACGTCCAACTGCGGGATCCGTATTGCCTACGCGCCCAACAAACCCGAAACGGCAAAGCTGCTCTCGGATATGACAGGCAAAACCACCATTGTTCAGCGCAAGCAGAGCAATTCCTGGTCAAAGGGCAGCATTGGCGGTTCCGCCTCGCAAAGCCTTTCTGAAATCTCCCGCCCCTTGATGACGCCGGATGAATGTTCCGCTTTGCCCGGGCTCCAGAAATCTCCCAACGGCACTGTGACCGATGCGGGCGACATGCTGATTTTCGTGGCGGGCCGTTATCCGATTTATGGCCGTCAATTCCTCTACTTCCAGAACAAGGAGATGCTGAAAAAAGCAAAAATAGCACCACCAAAATAGAAACACACCACTTCAACCCGTTCATGAAAGGCCGATACATGAACAATATTCTAAGTATAGACCAACTCTTTAGTGAAACTGATGGTTTGGCTCAAGCAGCCCACCAGGTCAGTTCACTGGCAAGTCATGGCCTGGCTGTGACTGTCGATCCTGATGTTGCCGACTACATGGCCGCATTTCCAGAAACTGCGCTTTCTTACGAGGATGCGCAAGAAAGCCTCGTGGATGTCGATCCACAAACTGGGGTTGTGATCTCCGCTGATGGGGAGATTGCATAATGGCGGATAAAAAGAACTTTCGCGAAACTGTTGCCGAAGAAATGATCCGGCACCTCGAAGCTGGAACAGCTCCATGGCAAAAGCCCTGGGTGCCAGGTGCCTATAACGCATCTCCTTTTAACCCGACGACCGGAAAACCCTATCGCGGGATTAACTCCTACTGGCTGGAACTCTCTGGCTATAGCGATCCCCGTTGGATGACTTATAAACAGGCAAGTGATTTTGATGCCCAGGTCAACAAGGGTGAAAAGTCCACTCAGATTGAATACTGGCAATGGACGAAAGAGCTGCCCTTGCTCGATCAGGACGGAAAGCCCGTCCGCGATGCTGAAGGCAAGGCCCAAAAGCAGTCGGTCCGGCTTGAACGGCCAAAGGTTTTTTACGCCAATGTCTTTAACGGCGATCAGATTACCGGACTGGAGCCTTATAAAGCACCAGAGCTGAAGTTTGAACCTGTCGTTGAAGCAGAGCTTATCCTGGAAAATTCTGGTGTTGCAATTCACCACGACCAGAACGACCGGGCCTATTATCACCGGCTAACGGATGACATCCATATGCCGCCAGCCGGAGCGTTTAAATCCGGTTATGAATATTACGCGACTGCCTTGCATGAGGTTGGCCATGCAACAGGTGCCGCGCACCGCATGGTCAGAGACAAAGGCCCCTTTGGGTCA
>NZ_KB893156.1 GCF_000374005.1 Kiloniella laminariae DSM 19542
GTTACGCTGGTTAAAGATGCGGGAACTGATGGCGAGAAGTCGACAGTCTTCAGCCTGAGCCTCGATACGGGGACAGCCTCCGGTCTGGTTGATACNGCAAGTGATGAGCCTGTTGTTCTGAGCCAGCTCGGTAATGTTATTACTGGTACCGCAGATGGTGAGACTGTCTTTACGATTACAGTTGANCCTGCGACGGGCGGGGTGACTGTTGAGCAGTTCCGCGCGCTGAAACATGGTGATACGGATGACCATGACGAAGCTGCTGACCCGCTTGAGATCGCAGCTGGTGCGATCAAACTGACGGTTACTGTGACTGATGGTGATAACGATACAGACAGCGAGTCCGTTGAACTTGGTGGTCTGATCAAGTTTGAGGATGACGGTCCGACAGCGGATCTTTCTGCGAAAGCTGGAGCCGAGATCCGCCTGGACGAGACAGACAATGACAGCGACGATGGTGATGTCGGCGGTCTGCTTGCAAATGTTACTGTTGCTGGATCGGATCTGTTTACAAACAGCTCCGCCTTTGGATCTGATGGTGCGGCGACAAGCAATGCGACGGTTTACAGCCTGACCCTTAACGGCACGCAGCCGGTTGACAGCGGTCTGGTTGATGCGGTTACTGATGAGGCGATCACACTGAGTGAAGCTGGCGGTGTTATCACCGGTAGTTCCGCAACAGGTGGTACGGTCTTTACGGTTTCGATTGATCCTGCAACGGGCGCAGTGACAGTTCAGCAGTCTCGTGCGATTGAGCATGATGACAGCAATGACCATGACGAGAGCAGTTCTCCTGCGATCATGACTTCTGGCCTGATTGAAGCGACTGTTACAGTTACGGACGGTGACGGTGACAGTCACAGCAACAATGCCGAGCTTGGTGGTCTGATCAAGTTTGAGGATGATGGTCCTGTCAATAATGCCGCGACTGTTTCCGGTACGGTTGAAGAAGACAATCTTGTTGATGGCAATGATGAAGACGCTGCAGGCAGCACGGTTGCGACCGGATCTGTCGCCAGCCTTGTTGATTTTGGTTCTGATGGAGCCGCAGCGGGTGGTGGTTTCAGTCTTACAACCGATCTGGGCAATCTTCCTGTTCTGACGTCGAACGGCCTTGCTGTTACCTATGCTGTTGTCGGAGATACTCTGACAGCTTCGACCACTGCTGGGCCTGTCTTTACGCTGCAACTTGATGCCAATGGCGATTATACCTTTACGCTTCTCGATCAGCTGGATCATCATCCGGTTGCTTCCGCAGACGATCTGGAAGGTTTCCTTGATCTTGATCTTTCTTCTGCGATTGTTGCAACGGACGGAGATGGCGACAGTGTTACTGTTGACAGTGGCTTTACCATCCGTGTTCAGGACGATGTACCTGTTGCGCTGGATGATGCCCTGAATGTCACGGATGAATCCGCTGGCAACGTTATGACCGGTAATCTGCTCCAGGCTGGTGAAAGTGCCGGTGCAGACCAACCGGGTACAATCCGTGAAATTACGCATGACGGTGTGACCTATGAGCTTGCCACTGATGGTCAGTCTGTCACTGGTGGCGGCAGCTTCGACCCTGCGACAGGTATCCTGACGATCACGACCAAAGCTGGTGCGACCCTGACTGTGGATATGGCGGGTGATAACCTCGGTGATTACAGCTATGAAGGCCCTGCGACCCATTCGGGCGAAGACTTTGCCCTAGGTGGTGGCAGCTTTGATGGTGCGACCTATACACAAACCAATCCTGCAACTGGTGTGACTGTTACTGTTATGGGAGTGGGCACACAGGCTGGAAATCCAGTTGGTGTTCTGGTTGCTCCAGCAGGTGATGGATTGGGTGTTAGTAATATTCCGCAGGGGAATGGAGATACGCCTTATGCTGATAACGGTACTGTTCAGGAAAGCCTGACTTTCAGCTTCTCTGATGCTGGCGGTGCCGTTGCAACGGATCATCTGTCATTCGAGTTTGATGGCACCACCGCTGTGAACTGGAGCGCGGTGACGGCTGATGGTGTGATTACAGGAACTTCGGCTCCGGGAGAAAATAGCTTCACGATCACGGGCAATGATATTACGTCCGTTACGTTGACAGCTGCGGACTCTTCTAGCGGTTTTGCGGTGACCCAGGTTTCTACAGCCCCGGATACCCTTGATGAAACATTTGATTATGTTCTTGAAGATGCTGATGGCGATCAGGATGGCGCAACGCTGACTGTAACGGTTGCTGATGATAATCCTGTTGCGGATATCGAGTTTAATCAGGGTGCCGAGATCCGTCTGGACGAGACAGAAAACGACGGGGATGATACTGCGGTTGATGGTCTGCTTGCGGATGTAACTGTTCTTGGTTCCGTCCTTTTCAGCAACAGCTCTGTCTTTGGTGCGGATGGTCCTGCTACTGCGGGAGCAACCGAATTCAACTTGAGCCTCGGGGGCGTGCATCCTGTTAATTCCGGACTGATTGATGTGCAGACGGATGAAGCAATTATCCTGACCCAGGAACCTGGGGGGGACATCGTTGGTTCTTCGGCCACCGGTGGTGAGGTCTTCCGTATTTCAGTCGATCCGGCTACTGGGGATGTGACCGTTACGCAAACCCGTGCGCTTGAACACAATGACAGCAACGATCATGATGAAGCATCCAGCCCGGCAATTATGAATTCCGGTGTCCTGCAGCTGATTGTGACAGTTACAGACGCAGATGGTGATCAGTCGGACGACAGCCTGGATCTGGGATCTGTGATCAAGTTTGAAGACGATGGTCCGAGCATTTCTGCGAACGCAACGACTGAGCCAGTTCTGACGGTTGACGAGACGGTTCTTGGCACGGATGCGAGCCAGAGTTTTGCTGC
>NZ_KB893157.1 GCF_000374005.1 Kiloniella laminariae DSM 19542
CCTTCAGAAGATCGTTTTGCATGCTCATTTCTGCATACATTTTCTTCAAGCGGCGGTTTTGTTCTGCCAGGTCCTTCATCTCAGAAATCAGAGAGGCATCCATGCCGCCGTATTTTGCCCGCCATTTGTAAAAAGACGCACTGCTCATCCCNTGTTCACGGCAAAGCTCAGAAACCGGCGCACCACCTTCTGCCTGCTTTAAAATTGACATGATCTGGGCTTCGCTAAATCGTGAATTCTTCATCTAAAATCTCCTCAGGGATATTGCCGAGAAAATTCTACTTTTGAACACATCTATTGTTCGGGGGGATTACCCCAGGATCACTGGAAAGCCATGACTTTCCTCGCGGCTCTCAGACATGACGGCATTGAAGCCCTTTGTGTCTTTGATGGCTCGATTAACGCTGAATGTTTCACAGCACGGGTGAAGCAGATGCTCTGCCTTACTCTCAAGCTGGGGGACATCGTAACCTCGGTTCACATAAAAACACCGCTGTACGTACGTGATGCTATCAGAACCAGAGGGGTAGGGTTCCTGTTCCTCCCCCCTTACATCCCGGATCTCAACCCTATCGAACAGACATTCTCCACAATCAAATACTGCATGCGAATGGCACAAGCCAGATCTGTAAACGCTGAGCGCAAAGCTCTTGAGCAAATCACCAACACGATCGCTCCGTAGCAATGCTACAATTACTTCAGAAATGCAGGCTATGATTATTCTTAAAATGGATACGATCTAAGAGGAAAAGAAGACCCTACTTGCTGATACGCTTGCGAAGAGAGCGGGTAAGGCGTTCCAGAACAGATCGGTAATGCGCCTTTTTACGGAAATATTCCTGTTTATGCCGTTGTGTCATTAAGGTCGGCTGAATGTTGTTTTTCCAGCATACGTAAGGCAAACACAGCTGATCCCGTTTGCTGTAGGTAAGCAGTTCCTGCCACCACTGTTCATGGACATCCTGAACAGCAGGAAGGTTGTGGCGTCTGAGCAAGAAGTTATTCTCTATCAGTTGAGAAGGATCGGGTAATCCGCTTTCGGAATAGTGATTGCGCTGTTTTTGAAAAACATCAGGATCATCCATTTTTAAGATAGAGCACTCTGTAAATTCATCGTAGACATTTCCCCTGAAAGGATGATATGCCGCCCCGAAATCGGGCCAGGATAGCGCATCAAGCAGGCCATCGGGATTTGCAATCAGTCGGGCGTTACCATCTATATAAACGGAATATTCATAATCAGGGAGAAAACGATGGGGGAGAAGTTTCGGCATCCGAGAATATCTTGTGTTGTCCGTGCCAGGGTTGTCATAGATAATCTGCTTCCAGTTGGAGAGACCTGTTATGGATCGCCAGCTTTTTGATTTTCTATCCGTAAAGCAAACATAGTCCCACCCAGGGTAACGGGGTTGTTCCAGTATTTCATCATATCCTCCGACAATAGCTGTGTAGATTACTTTCTTGATTGCCAAAGGTGACCTCCAGGATGTGAACATAGAGAAGATGTAGTTGAATTAATGCCTTAGCCAGAGGGTACTGTTTAATCCGGTGCTGAACAAGTTGAGAATGTGCTTCGTGAATCAGGTGTTATAATTACAATAGGTCGTAAAATATGTGCGGTTTTGTAGGTGTCGCTTATCTTGGGGGTTGCGAAAATAGGGAGAATTTTGCCCGACGTCTGAAACGCAGTGCCGAAATGATCCGCCACAGAGGGCCCGATGATTCACAGGAGTGGGTTTGCGAGGAAGGGAGAGCCGGCTTTGGTTTCCGTCGCTTATCCATCCGTGATCTCTCAACAGCTGGCCGTCAACCAATGACATCACATTGTGGCCGCTATGTCATCGTCTTTAACGGTGAAATCTATAATCACGGCGAATTGCGGCGTGCGCTTGAGGGTGAAGGAACTATTGAATGGCGGGGACATTCGGACACAGAGACGCTGTTGATGGGCATATCGCTCTGGGGGTTGAAGCAGGTTCTTGGTCTTGTCGACGGAATGTTTGCTATTGCGCTTTGGGATAAAAAGCTCAAGAAAATGAGCCTGGTGCGAGACCGATTTGGTGAGAAGCCTCTATATTATGTTTATCAAAATCAAGTGCTGTCTTTTGCCTCAGAGATCAAAGCATTACCGGAACTCGGTGTTGCTCTGGGAGATATTGATCGCGAGGCGCTTATTTCCTATTTCAGGTTGCGGTATATTCCTGCCCCGAGATCAATCTACAGTAATACAAAGAAAGTTAGACCAGGGGAGATATTAGAGCTAGCTGGTGATCTGCGCTCAGATATTTACTGGGATGGGTTTTTACAGGCAAAAGAATCTCATGGGGCTGATTATAAAGGCAGTAAAAATGACGCCTTGGGTGAAATTGACCGGCTGCTTCATTCCCTTGTTGAGAAACGGCTGGCTTCAGACACACCGCTCGGAACATTTTTATCCGGAGGTATTGATTCGTCTTTGGTCACTGCCTTGGCACAGGCCCAAAAAAGTACTCCCATTGGTTCTTATACCATTCGCTTTGAAGATGAACGTTTTAACGAGGCGGATGAGGCCCAGGCGATTGCCAGGTATTTGGGGACGGACCACACAGAGATGACTGTCACCGAACGGGATGCTTTGAATCTGGTGGAGAAAGTACCCGAGGTTTATGACGAACCTTTTGCTGACCCGTCTCAATTGCCAACAATGCTTCTTTGCCAGTTAGCCAAGAAGCATGTGACAGTTGCCCTTTCCGGGGATGGCGGGGATGAGCTGTTTGCAGGATATTCCCGGTATCTTAGAATTATAAAAAATTTTCAGGGCAAAGAAAGTGGTGCTGGAAGCCAAGGTCTCTCTAAAGCTTTGGCTGATTTGCCTTGGGGAGGGCTGGATCGTGCTCTTGGAACGTTTCGCAAACGTCCGAGCAGATACGGAGCCAAAATCCGCAAGGGGCTTATGAAGCATTCTGTGGGGTCGCTTGGTGAAATTACACAGCACCACACAGGGTTTTGGCGTGATGCTATTCCAATACAAGGCATTACTCACGCGGAAAATTGGGATTTTAAAAGAGCGTGGCCGCTTGATCCTATGCAAATGTCCGAGCTCGGCGACCTTAAATCTCTTATGGTGTCTGACAGCTTGGTTTACTTGCCGGATGATTTGATGGTGAAGGTGGACCGAGCGAGTATGGCGGCTTCGTTAGAAGTGCGCACACCTTTTCTCAACCAGGATCTTGCCAGGCTCTGTTGGTCGCTTCCAGCCGAATGGCACGCCAATCCGCAAGAGGGGTTAAAGTGTTTGTTACGTGATGTTTTATACAAGTACGTGCCACGCCATCTGGTTGATCGCCCGAAGAAGGGGTTTGACGTACCTTTGCGCGACTGGCTGAGACGTGACCTCAAGAAGTGGGGGGGCGCTCTTGTGCATTCTCCCTCAAGTGAAATGGAGGCTCTGCTGGATATGAAGGTGATCCAGAGGGCGTGGCGTGAACATCAAAAAGGGGCGAACAGGGAAGGGGATCTTTGGCCCGCTTTGATGCTGTTGTCCTGGTCTTCACATCATTATTCGTAAAAAAATAGTGCGCCAGTGGGGTGTTTTTAAAGAAGATAAAAGGAATGTCAGGAATTATTTTCTGATCTGTTTTGGTTCGGAAAGCAGCTTTGTCAAAATCAGATGTGTTTTTTTGGCCAAGCTTTCCCATGAATACTGTTCTTCGGTTATCTGGCGACCATTATTTCCGTATTTTTCTCTTAATTTATCATCGCTATAGAGTTTATTGACGGCGGTACAAATGGATTGCGGAGACATATCGTTTAAAACGAGCCCGCATTCATGGTCGATAACAACGTCGGCCTGCTCGGGCATTTGTGTTGTGATAACTGGAACGCCGGCAGCCAGAGATTCAAATAATTTCAACGGGTATAAGCCGTATTGGCCTCTTCCTGATATATCCTGTGTCAGAACCAACGATAATTTTGAATTGGCAACAAAGTAAGGCATGTCCTGATAATTTAGGCGGCCTAAATAGTGGATATGAGCGTGATGCGAGGCCGCGGTTTCTACTTTGGTCCTCAAGGCGCCGTCGCCGGCCAGACGCAGATCAAGTTCTGCTGGCCAGCCTGGTGACGTGGCTGCATCAAGCAATTTATCCAGTCCTTGCCAGGGAGCGAAGGTGCCGTAAAAGGCAACATAGTCCTTAAGGGGAGATGCTCTGGTAGTATCTTTGCGGGGTGGAAGCTGTTTGATCGGCCTAAAAATAGAGGTGTTGGCACCATTTGTAACGACTTCAAACAGAGGCTTATTCCTGGACAGTCTCAACTTCTCTTCAGAGTATTTCCTCAGGCCTTCTGTCACAGAGATAACTACTGAGGCCATCTTTATCTGGCTCAGCATCAGTTTGTCGAAAAAGAATGCAAATTTCTTAACGGAAGGCCAGGCGATGTATAGATCGTCGAAGGGACCATTTACTTCCACAACAGTAGGTGTTTTTCTCAACTTTCCGATTAAGGAAACGACAAATCCTGCAAAGTGCATTCTGGTGTAATAGATGTCTGCTTTGGGTGCAGACAAGGTTCTGAACCATAACGTTGCAAATGCGAAAAGCCGGGAGGCTGCGCCGGGTAAGCTTGTGCGACTGTAAGTCGGTGCGATGAGGTTGATGTTCCAGCCTTGTGCCTTTAACCCTTCGATTATTTCAATCACATGCGTGTAGGAAGCATGCCCCTGTCGCAGCGGTTCAAAAGATACATAGGTGAGGGAACAGGAATTTTTGTTATTCATTAAAGTGAAGCCCGTTCATTTCAGCCCATTTGGCAAGATTAACCCAACGCCATATTGATCTGGGAAATTCTATATGTCCTTCTTCAAAAGATTGCCAACATTGTTTGACATCTTTCGTTTTGAAAAATGGAAGATCTTGAAAATAATCACTTTTTAGAGTCTGTCTTATCCAAGGAGTAATTTCACGAAACCAATCTGTTTCTGGGGTTTGGAAACCTATTTTATCTGTACGATCAAGTATTTCGTCTGGGACGAGAGAGCGCATTGCTGCACGAAATACGGCTTTATCTTGCCCATTCTTGTCAATGAGATATTCATCCGGCAAAGAAGATACAAAGTCGACAATTGTAGGCGTTACAAAGGGTACCCTACTTTCCAAAGAATGAGCCATACTGTTTCGATCTTCGTAACGGAGGAGGCCTGGCAGATTGAAATAGGAAAGATCTCCTTCTAATGCCTGGTGGAGGCTCTTTGCAGTGCCTGGTAGATCGGTGTATTCACCGATAACTCCGTTATCTTCGAACCATTTCCAGCTTATTGTTGAATTTATTCCAGTTTCGGCATAGATCCGGTGTATTTCTTTACTAATCACTGGTGGGCAAAGACGTGTAATAACACGAAATAAAAAATTTGAGAGGGATACCTTGCCCTGTTTAGAAAGTGAATGAGTTAAGTTAAGAGCTTTGACGATTTGGCCGGATTTAATTAGGCCCGCTACAGCTGCTGTATAATAGGATCTATAACCAGCAAGAATTTCATCAGCTCCTTGCCCACCTAGAATTACTTTTATCCCAGCGTTGTTCGCTTCCTCAAAAATCTTGTACTGTGCATAAATACTTGTACTACCAAATGGTTCATCTTGTGTGTGTAAAATTTTGTCTAAATCGGCGAGTAAGTTTTGCGGCTTTAATGTGATTTTGTGAGAGGTTGTTTTCGCACGTTGTATCATAATGTCAGCATAAGATTCTTCATCAAATGTCGTATTTTTCGTGCTGTAGGTAAACGTTTGTAAGTTCGCTTTACTTCCACCTATTATCCTCATAGCTGCAGTAATGGCACTTGAATCAACTCCGCCTGATAAAGCAGCTCCGTAAGGAACATCGCTACGCATATGAAGCTGTACACTTTCTAAGAACAACTTTCTCAAGTGTTGAGCGGCGTCCTGAAAAGAAATTTCTTTTGTTGTGAGTTTGGCTGTTTGCCTGTTGTAATATTTATAAATCTGAACGTTCTGAGGAGTATTTAGATTTATTTTTAAGTAATGTCCCGGATTGATGGATTTAATTGAAGCATAAAAGCTATCTTGATTATGATTTACCAAGCCAAGGGAGAGATAGTCTCTAACAGAAGAAAGGTTTGGTTTATTGCGAACACCTGGGAATTTTAATAATGATTTTATCTCTGATCCAAAAAAGAAATTGTTATTCGTTTGAGTATAGAAGAGTGGTTTAATTCCAAAAAAATCTCGTGCGAGTATGACTTCGTTACTTTCAGTGTCGAGAATCGCTACGGCAAACATACCTATAAAGCGTTCAAATGCATTACAATTCCATTGTATATAGCTTTTTAAGAGAACTTCTGTATCTGATTCTGTATGAAAAACATGCCCAAGTTTTTTGAGTTCTTCTCTTAGCTCAATATAATTATAAATTTCTCCGTTTTGGATCAGTAGATATCTGTTGTCTTGACTCTTGATCGGCTGGTCACCATTCGTGGAGGTATCAATAATAGCCAAACGCTTATGAATAAATGCTACATCAGGAGATTTTGTGGCGAAATCGGCAGAGGTATGATTGTTAATTTCTATTCCCTGCCCCTTAGCCCAGATACCAAAACCTGTAGCATCAGGGCCTCGATGCTGAATGCTTTTGGATGCATCGTTAAGAACTTTTACAGTATCCAGTTCTGCTGAAGATATCTTTATATAGCCTGCAATACCGCACATATTAACGTGTTCCTATATATTTGTTTTGCTGAATTGATTAATTTTTTGCGGTTAAATGTATATATAGTTTTTCTAGGTATTTGGCACAGTGGTGTGCATCATGGTTTTTAATTATGTAAGAAGCTAAGTTATTTGCGATTTTTCTTGCGTATTGAGGTGTTCCTTTTAAGAGTTCTAATGCTTGAGTTATTTCTACCGTGTTTCCAGGGGTGACTAATATACCGCGCTCGTCTTTTAACAAACCAGCCAAACCTCCAACATTGCCACCGATTACCGGAAGATTCACGGCCCCTGCTTCAACAGCAGCTTGTCCCAATCCTTCGTGGTAGGAAGGCAATAAAAAATAATCAGCAGCTTTTAGCCATACGGGGATGTTCAGGCGAGGAATAGCTCCGAGACAAACGTTTCTTGGATCTGATTGTAGATTACTTAGTTCTGGCCCATCTCCAATAAATATAGAGACCCGCTTATCCCATTTCAGAGACATTAATGATTGTTTTAAATCCAAAATTCCTTTTTCTTCAGTTAAATTTCCTACATAAATAGTTATATCGGCATCGAGAGATAAGCCTAATGAGTTTCTTGCTTCTTCTTTTGTTTTTTTTGTAAAAAATTTCGTCGTGTCTATTCCATTTGGGAGCACGTCGATATCTACACTAACTAATGATTTAGCTTCTTCTGCCAAGGCATGGCTAACGGCAAGTACTTTTGAAGCGCCAAGTACTGTCTTTTTAAATAATTTATATGCTCGTTTATTTCTATATGGATAAACAGTTACGTCATCTCCATGAAGCGTAAGTACATAAGGTATTCCCCTTTTTTTCTTGATCCATAAGGCAGTTGCTCCACTTGAATAAGCAAAATGAGCATGTATCAGGCTAGGAGATACTTTATTTATTATTTTTGATAAGCTGTAGTGTTGGAACAAATGCGCTAGGAAAAGATGATTTTCCTTTGGAGTGGTCAAATACCTGGGGCGATAAATTTCAGTATTTCCGTCTTTTTGATATTTTGGTATGGCACTTAAGTTTTTCCAATGTGTAGAGAATTTTTCTAAAGGGTAAGGTACCCATGGGATAGGATTTGCAATTGTTAATGAAGTGAATTCTTGCTTTAAAATTGATACTGTTTCACAATGAAAAGCTCCGGCGGAAGGAGCAACATCAGAAGGCCAACCCTGTGTTATCCAAAGAATATTCGGAACGGTATTTACTCTTTCCATGAGCCCTCGAACCCTTCCTGACGCTTTCTAAATACAGATAGCAAGCCTGAAAGCATCCCAAACAGATGATTTTTCCTTGGAGCGTCCATATGTCGGAGAAAACCCAAAAAGGCGATTAAAAAAAGGCCAAAAATTGCCCAAGCAATTGCTGGTTTTGAAAAGGTTGCCATTTTTCTTGTGAAATAGAGGCGGTTGAAAATTTGCTGCCGACCAAATACAAAACGTTTGCTATCAGGAATCTCGCTGGGGTAGTGCCAACATTTACTATCTGCTACAACATAAAGTCGATGTGATCTGGAAACGCGGTAGCTATAATCGAGATCTTCCAAATAACCGTGTCCTATATACCACTCATCATATTGTATTTTTTCAAATATCTCCCTTTTCCATAGAGTAGCACCGCCATAAAGCCATTGTGTTTCAATTGTTTGAGCAGGGTATGGAATCGATGTGGCGAAGCCAGAGGTTAGTACTTTTCCTGGGTCAGAGCCGTCGATGCCGAAAAAACTATACAATTTTTTTCTGACAGGTATCGGTTGATTGACCACCCCTAGAGATGCGCCACCAGTATCCTTAGACGTGGTCTGCCAGAAGGAGAGCATTCTTTCATTAGCATCTGGTGCTAACTCAATGTCATCATCCAGATAGCCAGCAATAGTAATATTTGGTTTGACCGCGGCCATTCCAGCATTACGCTGTTTGGATAATGAAGGAGGGAAACAGCGAACATATGTGATTGGGAGCTTAGGGTGCTTCTTGCAAAGGCCCTCTATTGAGGGTGATGATCCGTCACATATAACAATTTGCTCTGGCGGGACACTCTGTTTTTCAAAGCTATTGAGTAATACTTGTAGATCATCAGGACGGTCTTTTGTCGGAATGACGTAAGCGATTTTAAGAGAATTTTCAGCGCTACTCATTGAGGAAAAATGCCTTTTTGAGGAAGCTGATTGTTGACTAAACCCTCAATAGCCGCTCGTCCCATTGCTAAAATTGCCTCTGCAGCACTTCCTCCGATATGTGGGGTGCTAATGAAGTTATCTAATTGTATGAGGCCTTTATTTTCTGGCGGCTCAATAGCAAACACATCAAAAGCTGCTCCAGCGAGTTGCCCACAACGCAAAGCGTTTTCTAAAGCCACCTCATCAACTAATCCACCTCGTGCTGTATTAATAAGAATCGCATTTCTTTTCATCATAGCAAGACGTTCCTTAGAAATTATATTAGTTGTTGTATTATTCAGTGGAACGTGAAGGCTAATTATATCGGCCTGTAATAATATTTCATCTATATCAAGAGCATGAACATTATGTTTTTTGTAGAATTCTGAGTAATCTTTTATGTCGTAAGCAAGAATTTTACTACCCAAGGCTCTTAAAATCTTTATGAGATCTTTACCGATATGTCCGCATCCAATGATACCAATAGTTTTATTGCTTAATAATTGACCAGGAAGTACTTGCCATTTTCCATCACGAATTTGACGTGAACTTTGATCTATATTTCGGGTTAACGAAAGCATCATACAAAGAGCTAACTCAGAAACAGATCGTTTGTTAACTCCGCCAACCCATCCTAGGTGTATGTTGTGCTTCGTGAGAGCGTTTAAGTCGATTTTATCAAAACCGACACCGAACTTACTGATGGTTTTTAATCGCGGAAGTCGAGTAATGATTTTTTCAGTAACAGGTTCCAAGGCCACAATTGCACCATCCATACCTGAAAGAAATGAGATTAGATTCTCATCTTGTAAGCTTGTGCCCTCATCATTAAAAATCGCGTTGGGGTAGAGAGACAGAAGCTCCTTTCGTAAAATTGGATGGCGAGAAAAACTGCGTGAAGCAACTGCAATATTCCACGAGGCGTCGGCTTTGTATTTGGTCATTGTTATCTTATGTTAATCACATTAAAGTTGTAGTGTTTCTTATGCATTTCTCATTAAGTTTATAACTGATTATTAATATGACACAAGCGGACAACATAAAGCATAGTACCGAATTAAAGCTTGCTAAATTTCTTGCCGTTAAAGCAGGTGATGCTTTGCGAGAGCATGCTGGTGAGTGGGGGGGGGCTGTTGCTTTGCCCGAGAGGGACGTCAAGGTTAAGGGAGATACTGAGGCAGAAGAAATAATTATCTCCGGCTTGAAAGCGAGCTCTGAGTTTCCAATTTTTTCCGAAGAATCTGGCTGGGCGGTACCCAGTCATGATAAGCAAACACCCATCTGGATTGTTGACCCTCTTGACGGGACTTATAATTACTCTCGGGGGCTTCCTTCTTGCTGTACAAGTATCGCTCTTGTTCAGTATGGGGTTCCTCTACTTGGTGTCATTAATGATTTCAATCGAAATGAAGTTTTCTGGGGTGAAGTGAATTCTGGGGCTTGGTTAAATGGTACAAAAATTCAAGTCTCTATGACAACAGACCCAAGTGTAAGCGCGCTAATGACAGGGTTTCCTGTGAAACGTGATTTCTCTGTTGAGGCGTTGTCTCGTACAGCTATTGAAATGGGGCGTTGGAAGAAAGTCCGGATGATTGGTTCTGCAGCTCTGTCGCTGGCACAAGTCGCGTGTGGCCGAGCTGATGCTTATCATGAAGAGAATATTATGTTTTGGGATGTGGCTGCTGGCTTGGCTTTGGTCAGTGCTGCTGGAGGCTTAACAAAAATGGGATTAGCCTTAGCTGATGAACCTCGTACAGTATGGGCAATGAACAGTTCTCTCAAACTTTAACGGCTCTCATGAGATAACTTCCAACTATATGATCCAGAATCATGTGGAGGTCCTCAACAGGGCCGTACTCTCCTTTGGCTGTTTCAATAAGTATGGATAGATCTGATACTTTGCCACTTATACCACCGTCAAAGCCACATAGAGATACGGTCTTTGCACCAATTTTTTTTGAATATTCCAATGCTTTGACAATATTTGGGGAATTACCTGAAGCAGAAATGGTTATGACCAGATCTTTCGGGCGAAGAAGATTTTTCAACTGGAGGACAAAGAGGTTTTCATAGCCATCATCGTTAGCAATTGCAGTCATAACGGCATTGTTGTCTGTTAGACTCTGTACTCGAAATGGTTTGCCGGGGGCACGTGTTCCTAATCCAATATCATTTGCGAAGTGTGAAGCCGTTGCAGCGCTCCCCCCATTACCAATAAAAAAAATTGACTTGTCATCTTCTCGAGCCTCTAAAAGTAACTCTATGAACTGTTCTACCTTCTGGTAATCCAGTTTTTTGAGCAGTTCGCACAGATAAAGAGAATACTCACGGGCGTATTCCGAAGGAGAAGATATTTCTGTGAAAATTATGTCGAGTTTGTTCATAAATGAGCCATTTTCTGTAACTTAATCAATTGAAATACTATACTTGCTTTGCCATTCAGGATCAGCGCAATAGATGCGGTAAACTAACTCCATCGTTTTGAGGGCGTCAAGGCTTGTTCCTACGGATACAGGTTGGTCGTTCAATATGCTGTCAGCAAATTCTGCTATTTCACGTTCCCACGAGTTATCGTATATGTAGCTCGTGGTTGTTTCTCTTGGATTACCACCATTTTCTTCTTCGCGATAGGCAATAGTAAGTACTTCTTGTCCATAAGAGCGTGTGCTTGAAAGAATACCTGAAAGTGTTAAGGCTCCTTTTTCAAACATCATCTCTAGAGAAAATTTATGACGCCATTGTGTGGCGCTAGATTGGATAAAAGCAACAACTCCTTCATTGGTACGCATAAGAGCATAGGCGTTGTCTTCAACATCTTTATTCCAGAAGTCATTTGTGACGAAGCTTTTTATCTCCGTGAACTCTCCAGCATAACAGCGAATTAGGTCTAGCATATGTATTCCCTGATCCAGAAGGATGCCTCCGCCAGCTATTTCTCTTTGCGCGCGCCAATAAACTGGGTCGTTAGGATCTGTAATGCCTTTGATCTTTGGCGTGAGGACTGACTTTCCATAAATCCCGCGAATGTTTATGATTCTGCCAAGGGTTTTCTCTTTAACTATTTTAAGCGCATCCAGTACTGAATCGTGATATCTGTGGTTAAAGCCATATTTTAATTTTAAATTCGAGTAACATTTTTCAACTTCAATTACTCGGCGTATATCCTGAACATTGCGGCCAGGAGGCTTTTCGCAAAAAACGTGACAGTTCTTCTTCAATCCCATTATCGTGGCGTCGGCAGCGACATGATTCGGTAAACAAACAAAAAGAACATCAAGATCCTCTTGCTCAATCATTTGACGATAATCGCCGTAATAGCAGAGATTATTCCGCTTTTCTCTTACAAGGTTGTATGTTTGATCACTAACTGCAGTTACGCAAAAGAGCGGATGCATATCAATGAAGTTATGGCGCCGTTTGCCGACTAGCCCATGTCCTGCGATGCCAACTTTTAGTTTTTTTGTCATTTTGCCAACAGTTATTTGATATTCAGGTATCGGGAAGTAATATCATCTTTTTCTAAAAACACCTCTGCTCGCTTGCGATCGTTTTCTGTGTCGACACCAATAGTTTCTACTTCACTCTTGATGGAAAACAGTGGGATGCCATTTTCTATAAGTCGCAACATATCGATTGATTCTGCAATTTCGAGAGGTGTTTGTGGAATTCCGGCATATTTAGTTAAAAAGGATGAGGAGTAGGCGATAATTCCGGTTTGTTGATACATTTCAACCGTTGAGCTTCTCGAGCGACTAGGAATTGGACTCCGTGAGAGGAAAATTATCCGATTTTCCAAATCTGTAACGATCTTCACCACGTTAGGATCATCATGCTCTTTAATGTTATAGAGTCGACTAACCAGATTAATAGCGGGAGCCTTCGTCTTTTTGTAGAGACGAATCATATCATCTAAAAGTTCAGGATTGACCATAACTTCATCCCCTTGAACCATGAGAACGAGATCGTCTTCCTTGAGATTGAAGTTACCGTTCTCGATTGCTTCAGCTACACGATCAGTACAACGTTCATGCTTGTTTGAAGTCATTATGGCTGAGCCGCCGACATTAACGATACAGTCGTAAATTTCCTGGTCACAAGTTGCGACGATAACATGGTCAATTTCTTTGGCTAATTGACAGCGTTCCCATACATGTTGAATTAAAGGCATGCCTAAAAGATGTTTCATAGGCTTTCCAGGGAACCGGGAGGAGGCCATTCTGGCCGGTATAATACAAATTGACTGTGTCATGGATTAAGTGGCTCTGATTTAGTATTTGTTAGTGACGATTTTGAGGTCAGTTGTTACTTCTGAGAGTTTTTCGGCCAAAAAGATCATATCTGTGCCGTAAGCAATGAAGCGAAACCCCTGTTCAATGTTACTCGCAAGAGAAGCCCTGTCAGTGTGTACTACATGTATGCCACCAGCTTTATCAGATGTTTGGCAAAAGCGTTTCGCTTTGTTCAAGGATGCCGCAACTTCAGGAGCTGTGAAGTCGCCAGGCTTTCCAAACGAACCTGAGAGGTCGTAGGGTCCTATCATAAAAGCATCTACGCCGGGAACAGAAACAATTTCATCCAGTTGATCAACAGCATCTTTATGTTCAATCTGCACGATAACAACGATTTCAGGTGCTACATTTTCTTTATAATAATCAAAGGACGTGCCATAACCTTGAGCACGAAATAAACCGACCCCACGTTTACCAATTGGTGGATAATAGACGGAATCAACCACACGCTGTGCTTCTTCTCGAGAATTGACCTGCGGAACGATGATGCCTTTCGCACCACAATCCAGTGCGCGCTTGATCTGCAATGGATCATTTGAGCCGACCCTCACAAAAGCTGAGACACCTGCAAGATCGATCACTTGAATCATTTGCCCCATCGTTTCACTTGAGATTCCTGTGTGCTCCATATCGACCACAAGCCATTCAAATTGACCCAAACGCGCCATCATTTCTGTAATGTTAACGTTCGGTATACTCAACCAAGAGCCAATTGTACTTTCTTTGTTAGCCAATTTACGTTTGATTTGATGGGACATGAAAAGCCTTTAAGTTTACGCTTGGGGTATCCATAGGAATGCCGCTTCCTTAATGATATATCTGGATTAAGGAGCGGCATAAAGAGGTTATTGAGCAACAGGCTATGAGTAGAAGGCATGCAAGTAATCAAAGTCAAATCTTTGCAATCACTGGTTCATGACGTGGCCGAAATGTGTTCGGAGTATCTCAGATCTGTGATATCTGAACAGGGTAGAGCAGGCCTCTTCCTCTCTGGAGGAAGGACACCGAAAGATTACCTTCCTGGACTTTTCCAGCAGGAACTGCCTTGGGAAAGAGTTACCATTTCTCTGACTGATGAGCGCTGGGTTCCCGCAGGTCATCCTGATTCGAATGAGGGATTGGTAAGAAAAATTCTTGAAAAACACGATGAAGCCCAAAAGGCTACTTTTTTGGGTTTTTACGGGGAGGAAGAAACACCTTTCGAAAGCATTGATCGCCTGGAAGAAGTGCTAATTTCAGCGGAGTTCCCCTTTACAACCGCGCTACTGGGGATGGGAGAGGATGGTCATATTATGTCGCTCTTCCCCGATGGGCGCTGCAAGGAAGGAAAATACGGTTTGTGTGTCGCCACCGATAATAGTCCCAAGCATCCTCGAATGTCTCTGTCCTATGATGCGTTGGCAAGAATAAAGGCACCTATTTTGATTGTGATTGGTCAGGAAAAAAATGAACTTCTCGATAAGGTTATGGCAGATTTGGATAATTGTCACCACTATCCTGTTCAGCGTCTTCTTCAACACGAGAACCTAGCAGTTATTCAAATGGTTTAATTATACAGGAGGAGGGTGGGGCAGCCCCAGGAAGAAAACGTGAGATTGCATCCTCGGAAACAGGATGGAAATACTGCTGAATATAGTTTTGCGCTTTCTCACGCTCTCTAACGTAATGCTCATCGGACCACTTGTCGATTGTTGAAATGGCCCCGTTGAGTGGGCGGTTCGTCGATGCGAGGACTTTGAACGAGCTCATTTCAGACAGGGGGTCGTAGTCAAAAAGCCCTTCCTTTTTGAAGTGGAGCAATGGCAATCCATATAGTACTGCTTCCAATGCGACTGTTGTGCTCCAGTACAAAACAGCATCGCAGTCACGGAGGTCCTCCAGAACACTTTCTTGTTTACTGACCTGAATGTTGTTCGGCAGTGGTCCACGATATTCCAGGTGCGAAAGAAATTCTTGCAGAGGCAGGACTGGATGACAACGCACCAAAAACGTTATATCCGGAGCCTCAGGTGCCTCACGGAGGAGATAGGCGACCATGTCTGCAGCTTCGATCAACCCCTCGAGGGCAACGAGAATTCTTTGACAAGGAGAGCGTCGGGCATTTCTGGATTTGATGTTGAAGAGATACTCGTATCTCAAGGCGCAAGCGGGTTCCACGCGTCCAATATTGCCCTTGCCATAGCGGCGAAGGATTGATGCCGTTGCGGAGCCGGTTGTCAGTATTTTATCCGGAGCGGGACGAAAGGCTTGCTCTTCCCTGCTGGTGAACATTCCCAAAGCTGCAGGTGGCACAACGGAATGTTGATAACCCAAGATTGGAAAACCACTTTTCTGCCTCAGGCCCCTGATGAGCATAAGTTCCCAAGGATTGGCTTCGCAGGTGGTCACAAAGGCTTCGATATCGAAGTGCTGAGCTATTTGCCGCCCGTTTTCCTCCATCATCGACTGGGGAAGCTGTATTGTCCAGATCGCCTCTTCAAGTGCGGCCTGGGCTAAAGGAGCCCAGTTTATTCCTGTCAAATTCGCGGACGCGTCTGGCAGTTGCGTCTGATCCATTGATAAGAATTGGGGGGATCGAAGGGGTTTGAAAGCCGCATAAAAAACAATTCTGGCGAGCTCTACAAAAGGTGTGAGCACAGACAGGAAGACCTCGGATGGAATTAGTTTATGGCGCAATGAGGGAGGGATGTTTGCATAACACTCAAGCCTGTCAGAAAAGCCCTGTATGATCGTTACGACCTCTTTGCCGCGTTGTTCAAGATGCTGGGCAAGCGGACCGAAGAAGGGATCCCTATAGGTCTGATCATCCTTGAAAGCGGTTTGATAGGTGAAGCTTCTGATCAGGTAAACTGAAGAAAGAGAGCGACCAGGTCTGCCATATCTGCGCTTTGCTTTAAAAATCCACCGTGCCGAACGCAGGGCTTCTTTTGACAGCGTGGCTATTTGCCTAAGGCGCCTTGAGAACTTTTGCGATTTTTTGAAAGAAGCGCTGCAAACTGCGACACCTTCGGAGTGTGCCAATATTTGCGTTGCCTGGGCCAAAATGACAGGAGCGTTTTTTTCGAAGAGCAGCTCCAGCTGATTTTTCTTCGCAAAATACACGACAGCGTGAGCGACTATCCAGTTGTCTGCCTCTGTTATCGTTGCTGCATTCACACGGTTCCGAGATGCGACGTCTGTCGCCCACCACAGCGGATGGGTGCGATTAAGACTGCTTAGGGGGCCCATCATTGCGACATAGGCAGTGACTAGAGAGCTTTCTTGAGAAGTACCGGTTCCCGAAAGGCTGCTTGAAAAATCAAAAGGAGCAACTCGACTTGAGCCCCCAGCCCCCCGTAGTTTCAACCACCAGAGAGGAGTGTCATTCCATCCGTTGTTCGAGGCATGTAATTGCATCATCCCGCTCGCTGGTCGCGATTTGATCTCAGTTTTTCTCAAAGATACAGTTGTGTATTTGAGGAGCCTGCTGAAACTTTTCTTTCAGTGAAAAGCCTGCTTCAATCAAGATGTCAGTAATCGCCCGATTGTTGTGCTCTTCTGTCTCCACAAGAACGTGACGGAGCGATGGTTGTCGCAGAGTTTCCCGTGCGCCTTCGATGATTTCCAGCTCGGGCCCGTCAACATCAATTTTCAAGTGGGTGGGTGGAGCAAAAACTGCTGGGTGTTCTTGCAGAAGATAGTCCAATGGCATGACAACTGCTCCCTGAACGAGAGCTGGCTTTCTGTCCTGATTTTGAGCTTCGCCGTGCAAGGCCGAGCCTGGTGCCATATCTGACAGCGGGAAGTTGATAACACCAATTTGGTTGCTCAGCGCCATTGGGAAAGGGGAAATGAGATCCCCAAAATCATTGTCATCAATGTTTCGGCACAGGTTCCGGAAATTTGTCCCCGCTGGTTCGAAGCAATAGGCCCGGAAATCCTTACCACCAACCAGAGATGCATAGAGGCTGTAAAGGCCAACGTTTGCCCCAACATCGTAGAAAACACTCTGTCCAGTGATTGTCTCCTCAATCCAACGAAGTGTTTCAGGTTCTTTGGAGAAGAAGGTGTCTACTCGATAACATTCGATTTCAGAAGTGGTGCGCAGAGAAAAGGGACCATGAGCTGTTTCAACTTTGGCACGGCAATCTTCCGAAGCGACAATATGTGCCATGACACGGCGCAGGCGCTTGTTGCCACTTACTCCACAGTTTGTGATGCGTGAAAAAACACTGCCGAGTGCAGATTTGGTAAAAGCTGTCAGGTGCATGTAATCGAATCTCAATAGATTATGTGTGCCCGGCTACCCGGGGTCATTGCACTCGTTAGAGTATTGAATAAACGACCCGTTCGGATCAAGCTCTGTCTTTGTGAGGCAAGTTCCTTTAAGAGGGCAGAGAGATTAAATTGTGATTTGATCTTATTGGGCACAAGGTCATCCAGTGCTAATAATAGGTCATGTCGTTTGTAAAGAAATAGGATAAAGGCATAGGATTTCAGGGTATCCATAGCCAACAGATCGGCGTTGTACTGACAGACAATTTCTTCCGGATAACGTAAGAAAATTGCATCTCCGAATACACTTTCTCCCAAGCCATCATGTGCTGTGCGTTCCCAACGACAGATATTTGTAAAATCTATAAAGTGGAAGCCACTGTTTTCCAATGATTTTTTTACATCTCCAAACAGTGGTTGATTCTGGTAAATCGACTTGAATTCTATTTCCAGTTCAATGCCTAAAGCTGTTTTTAAAGATTCTTGTCCCCCTTTAATAGCTTCAAGTTCCGCCCCCTGTATGTCCAGCTTTAGAAAATCATAACTGTGAGGTGCTACAAAGACTTCGTCTAGAGTTGTTGTTTCAATTTCAACTTCATCAACAATCTCAAATCGCTTGGGATCAGGAAAGAGATCTAGGTACTGCTGTCTGGGTTTAAAGAGGCTTGTGCAGCCTGGTGATGATGTCAGAAACAAAGTTCTATTATCGTTACAACTCCATACACCTTTATCAACAGTTTTATGCCCAATGTTGATTAGGAAATCTCGGGATCTTTTATCAGGCTCGAAAAAGGTGACATCCAGATGCTGGTGGTAATCTGCCCAGCGCGGCTCTATACCGCCTCGGCCTCCAACGTCGCAGAGGCTGACTTTGGTTTCACCGAGGAATTGTTTGATGAATAACTGGTTACGAGACAGTTTTTTCTGTCTCATATAATCCAGACAATGGTGAATTAAGGATCTCAGGAATTTAGGCAAGGGGCTCTCCGGCTCTAACTGTGGGAATTTGCCTGATGTTATTTAGCTTCGAGCCAATAGCTTTCAGTGTCGGGCTCAAGTTTTCGATTCATGTAGTCAATGCCACAAACGCGGAGGCATATGCCAATCGGGCAGATGAAGAGCCAAAAAACTATGAAGCTGATAATTCTAAGAATTGTATTCATGTCTATTAGTCCAATTGAAACAGGTTTTGCCAATCTTGTTCTTCAACGTAGACGGGTTGTTCTTCTTTTTTCAGGAGATATGGGCCCAATACAAGAGCATCCATCTCAGTACGCATGAAACAACGATACGCATCTTCAGGACTTTCCACGATAGGTTCTCCACGGACATTGAAAGAGGTGTTGATTAGTACCGGGCAGCCTGTTTTCTCTTTGAATTCACTGATCAATGCATGAAGACCAGGATTACTTTCTTTGTGAACGGTTTGAAGTCGAGCGGAACTATCTACGTGCGTAACGGCCGGGATTTTTGACCGAACTTCATTTACCCTATTTAGATCGTATTCATCGCATGATGAATTTTGGAGAATACATTTATCTTTCTTTACATGGCCGACCATCAGCATGTAAGGGGAGGAAAAATCCTCTTTAGTATTGTGTTGGCCGTCTACGTCAAACCATTCGCGGACATCCTCAAAACGTACCATGGGTGCAAAGGGACGGAAGCTTTCACGATACTTGATCTTAAGGTTCATGACCGATTGCATCGTTTCTGAACGAGGATCTCCGAGAATTGATCTGGATCCCAGTGCGCGTGGTCCAAATTCCATCCGGCCATCAAAGCGCCCAATTACATTGCCTTCTGCTATTAGCGCCGCAATGGTACTACAGCGTTCTGTCTCGTCTTCAATGAAGACCGCTGGAAGTTCACGGCTTTCGAGAAAAGCTTTGATCTGGCCGGTATCATATTCAGGGCCCAAATATGAATTTGATTGACGATCAAGCTTAACAGTGCTTTGGCGAGGATTTCCTAGATGATTGTACCAAGTCCATAATGCTGCACCGAGAGCGCTGCCGGCATCTCCGGATGCTGGCTGAATCCATAGACGCTTGAAGGGACCTTCCCTATAGAGTCTTCCGTTTGCAACACAATTTAATGCAACGCCTCCCGAAAGGCAGAGGTTCTCTTCTCTTGTTTCTTTGTATATATGTGAACCAATCTGTAAAATGATCTCTTCAGTGACCTTTTGGATCGAGCTTGCAAGATCCATGTCAAGCTGGGTGATTTCACTTTCTGGGGGTCTTGGTGCACGATCGAAGAGCTTGTGAAACTTTTCTGTCGTCATTGTGAAATCAACACAGTAGTTGAAGTAGCTCATGTCCAGACGAAATGAACCGTCATTTTTGAGGTCGAGCAAATTGTCAAGAATTGTTTCTACATAGCGAGGCTTTCCATATGGAGCGAGGCCCATCAGCTTGTATTCACCTGAATTAACCTTGAAACCACAGTAATAGGTGAAGGCGGAATAAAGCAAGCCAAGGGAATGAGGGAAGCGAATTTCTTGCTGTATCTTCAGTTTGTTGCCTTTCGCAACACCGTAACTAAGCGTTGCCCATTCACCAACGCCGTCCATGGTCAAAAAAGCAGCTTTATCAAAAGGAGAGGGGTAAAAAGCTCCTGCAGCATGAGATTCGTGGTGCTTAGGTGAAATAATGGGGCCTTTAAAACCCAACTCTTTTCGAATCAGCTTGTTTAACCACAACTTCTCCCTGATCCAAAGGGGCATGGCGCGCGCGAAGGAACCGAGGCCAGCGGGAGCATGCATAAGGTATGTCTTGAGCAGGCGGTCCATTTTCAGGTTGGACTGCTCGTAGAAACTCACATAATCCAAGTCTTCACTGCTAATATTTGCCTCTTGTAGACAATATTTTATTGCATTTTGGGGAAAGGACGCATCGTGTTTCACACGGGTAAAGCGTTCTTCCTGCGCGGCGGCAACGATTGTTCCATCACGAACCAAGCAGGCTGCACTGTCATGGTAAAACGCAGAGATGCCTAATATTAACAATGGCTTGTTCCTAGTGATTGAGGGAGACGCTTCAGGAGTTCAGACAAGGAGGCATCATAGTCGGATAAAAGCTTGGTACAATCCTTATTTTGATCAAAGCCACTACAGTAATTCTCATGTACAGAAACTGTTTCTTCAAGAAAAGCTATCAATTGATCCAGTTCTGAGCGTAACTTTCTTCCGTGCTTTTGGTCCAGGTAAGCGGCTACAGCCAGTGCTTCTGCGCACTGTTCTAATAGGATGCGTTCATAGCGCATGGAAACTCGCGAATGAGAGCCAAAGCGGAGAGTTTCTCTAAAATACCAATAGATTGTGGAAATCAGTCGCTCATGGATAATGTTACCCTTAGACAGGTGAGTTGCTAACGTTGCGCGAACCTTTGTCAGAATATTTGAAATCCATCGCACTTCGGTCTCTTTGTCAAGGTCAGGTGGGGTATCAGAAATCCATTCCTGAGCCCTTTCCGGCAGAATGGATTTCATTTCTCCAGACAGTCTCAGGATCTTCTGCTCTGTATTGAAAAGAGGATAGAGTGCGGCGTTGCTTTCTATGGCCTTCAAGTATGGAGGCAGAAAGCGCGCAAAGATAAATTCAGGGAAGCGCCCGACATCGGTCGCGCGGAGAGGGCCCACATTTAGAATATCTAGATATTTGCTAAAGCAAGGGTGGCATAAGTGATAGTCGAGCGCCTCCAGAAACCTTTGGGGCATGTTCTGAAGTTGGTGTGCGGGAACGCCTTTTTCCAATTGTGAGACAAGACGTTTCTGTAGGTCTTCTATTTCTGATGGAGGCAAGTCTGTGTATGATTTGAAATAGCTGTGAAACTCTGCTTCATTGCCTTCTACATACTCTGGATTGAAGAGGTGATTTTCGATCTGTAGTATTTGATCCCCTTTTGTTAAAGGCGCAGGAAGTTTGTCGATGATTGCATCTGCAATTTTGTTTTGCGCATTCTGAAGTGGATGGCAATGGTCAATGAAATCAGTTGTTTCGACAAGCTCCCTCATATCGACCATCGTGGCGTTAGAATATCGCAATGAGAGTTTATCAATAGCGGATTTGTATGGGTTGCGCACGCGGTACATGGAAGTATCAGTTTCGAACGATTTGTCCAAGTATTCCCTATATGCTTTTGCGTCTTCTTGTTCCCGGCGGATTAACGCTAAGTTATAGAGAATTATTTCTTTACGCGCGTTTCGTTCCTTGAGGAGCAGTTCTAGCAAATATTCTGCTTCCTTGAATTCTCCTAATTTTGCTTTTGAGATTGCGTAGTTATGGACAACAAGTGTTTGAAATTCCAATGAACTTACGAGGGGGCCTGATTTTTCGAGGATATTCACGTATTGTTCTGCTGCTGCTGAGAAGTCTCCTTTTTCAAAAGCCTTCATTGCCTGTATGAAACGTTGATCTTCAATCATAAGCTTTTGTGATGCCGCATATTGCAGGTCAAGGTAGTGGTAAAAAATGAAGTTTCCTTTTCCAGCTCCTGCAGGGAAGAGGGTATTGGCTTCAGGTCGGATCAAGCAAACCGGTATAGAACGTTTAGCGCAGTGAGCGACTACTTTTGCAATGTTGCTCTCAAAGTCATGCGATGATACCGGTGCTTCGAGATCCTGATCGAATAATGGGTTCCAAGTGTAATAGAGGAGTCTGTTCTTTAAGCGTGCTTTAGGGTGTTCACCATCTGGTGATTTTACCAAGCGTTTTAGGCGATCCTTGACTACAGAAAACTCGCCCTTCCGCAATTCAGTGCCCATAGTATCGCAATTGCCAAGATAGATAATGACAGCCTGAATCGTTCCAAATTTCTTTTGGTTTCTGAAAAAAAATGCAGCAGCATCGGCAGATGTTATACCTGGAAGGGAGCAGTTAATCAGCTTGGTGTTTGCTGGCCAAATGGGGCGTTCAGCCAAGCGGAAGGGGTACATAATTTTTTCCATGCCAGTTGACATGCTGGCGGAATCACCGAGTATCACAATCGAATTTTTAAGCATCAGAACAATGGGTAAACATCATCACCAACAGTGCTGGTATCTGAGGTTTTTTCCCCCTTTAATTGACGGATCTCCTCTTTTTTAAGCAGAGGATAGAATATTAAACCGTAAAATAGGTATTTGGCTTTTTCTTGCCATGTCTTTTTTGAGCGGGCAAGTTTGAGAATCAGTACTTGGAGAGTTTCGTTCATATCCAACCCTTATCCTCCAAGGTTGCACTTACAACTTCACCAAAAATCCGATGGCCTTTAACGTTGATGTGACCGTCGTTAAAAATCACTGGGTCTTCTGCAGTATGTTCTGATAACATTGGAGCAGTCATATCCACCCAGGCCACGTTTAGTTTGTCTAGTGTTTGTATCAGACGTCTACGGGGTAGGTTGTAGTCGACGAGCAGGGAGGGAGGGCTATTGTAAAACTGCTGATGGATAACGCCTAATGAAAATAGCAGCTTAATGTTATTTTTACGACAATGGTCGCGAATGACTGCGATGACCTTTTCCGCAAGAGTATTGATGTAGTCGTAGTGGTTTCCTTTCCACTGAAAGAACACGGGATCGGTAAGCGGATCGTAATCTGATGCCAGCTCAATACCTGATCGGAATTCATTGAGCTCTTTCCTGTAGGCGTAATAACGGCCAATCAAATTCCGAACCGAAGTATATTTCGCGTAGTTCGGCACCTTTTGAAAACAAAGTTTCCCAGTTTTATCGAGGCTGAAAACTGGTTTGAGATATCCGTTTACATAGTTATTCAACAGTCTGACAATTGCCCATGGGTGTTGCTCAATAACAATTATTTTGGGGTTGTATTTTGCTGATTTTTGCATGAGGGCGACACATACTTGGTCAAGCCCGAGACTACAATGCCCCATGTTTACAATCTGTTCACCAGTGAGTTCTCTCAGAACGTCAGAATATCGTTCTGTCTGGTTGACACCTCCTCCCCATGAATGTGAGCCACCAATACAGACAATACTGTTTTTTGAATCTTTGGGAAGGTATGGAATGTCTCTGTTGCCATCTTCATTATGGACGACATCGTATACACCTGCTTCACCTTCTGAGGTCATCTCAATGGACTTAACACCCCAGAAGCCAACTTCTGCATTAAATTCGTAAGCACGCTTAGCGACCTGATTTTTTTTCTGCTTGTGGGCTTGAAGAAGTCTTGCGAGGAGGTTCATAGGTGTGGCGATCCGTGTGGGAAAATATTAAAGTGCATTTTCAAGGCTAAGGGAGATTCTCAAGCCAATCTACAAGCTCATTGATGGTGGAAACAAGTGGAACTTCTCTTGTTGCGGCGCAATCTTTGGCGAGCTTATTGACTGGGTCGAAGAAAATGGATGGCTTCTCAAGTGCTTTTGCAATGTGAGCCGTGCTTGTAAAGGGAATAGAGATGACCGCGGTCGCTTTCTCTATGAGGCGTTCAGCAGAAATTTTTGGATCAACTTCTATAATGTTTTCTGAGCTTGTGAGTGCGTTGATCGTTTTTACGTAATCTTTGTCCGCTATTCGTCCCACATTTCTTTTCCTTTTTATCACCATTGTCAAATTTTTTTGAGCAAGAGCTTCTTTGACGCTCAGTAAAAAAGAACAGATAGTTTCGGAAGAGTAATAGTCGGCATAGATTCCACGCGCAGCTAGTGATACAGGACGCTGCGCTGTCACATCAAAAACTGCAACGTACCTTTTAGGAAGTTCGGGCAAAAGGGTTTGGGTGTCGCCTATGGGGATTGGTCCTTCGACACTAAAATCTCCGGCGTGAACCATGTGCTGAGAGAAATATTCGGCCTGAGCTTCGGTCCAGACAGCATTTTCTGGCCAGTTGATAATAGGAAGGATGGGAAGGGGGGGGCGGCGTTCACCATTTTGAAAGCAAAAGGGTAGGGTGTTGCAGGAGTAATATGCAATCTGAACACGTGCTCCTTGCCGTTCGGCAAGATAAGTCCACAATGGCCTGAGATCCCAATTTCCGAAATGGAAAAGATAGCTTGAAGCCATTTGTCCAGGTGCAAGTCGTGCAAAGTGATTGAGGGTGATGGCGTCTGCAAGGATGAGAGGAGTCCACCAGTGGCCGCAAATCCACTGGGCGAAGGACAGTACGCACAATCCAATGGAGGAAAGCACAAAGTGGATTTTACCAAGTTTACTTTGGATGACTGGGTGAACCTGTTCAACGATTTTTACAGTTTCGGTCGACTGATGTGCATTAATTAGTGAAGGACATTCGGCCCAAATCTCTTTGATCCCTTTGGGGATAATGGTGCTGTTCTTGTACCAAGTTAGAAGTGTACGAGAATGTTGGAAGTCTGTCTTATTCTGGGTGATGGCACTGCTGGGGCAGTCACAGATGACTGCATAAGGAGGCGAAGTGCCAACGTTTGGGGGTGTTTTCAGTTCCCGAATGGAAAGACTGGCAACTCGCCGAATTCCTCTTGAGTATGCTTGCCATTGTAGCCAGAGGAATGCTAGGCGAGACCGAAAGGATGGTACAGGATAGCCTTGGCTTCTAAGTATTTTTCTCCAGAGGTGGGGAACGGGGATTGCTGTTGGTATCGCGTATTGCGAAGTCATCTGAAAGAACAGAAGAGTTGTCTGTTTTTGCAAGGCGTATCTTGTTAAATACTGGCGAAGGAAGATATCCAGATTCGGGCGTAAAGTCTTAGGGATAAGACCCCATCCAGTTGAGTCAGGAAGGTTCAATTCTTTACCAAGCAGTCTGTACAAATGCTCAGATACTTCGTGGTACTTGGCCTGTGCTTTTGGGTTGCTATTTAAGCCTATATATGTCCGGTAGAGTAAGAGAACTTTGCATGTGTAGAAACGGAATACAATCCTGTTTTGAAGTTTTTTGAGACGTTTCATATTTGATTGCTTTGGTTCGGCTTAGCTGATCAATTTCATGTGCTGAAAAAGAGCCTCTGCTATTCTCCAGTCGTCTTCTGTATCAATATCTACAGATCTATGTTTGGGTAAGATATGGCCTACAAAATTGTGATAAGTACCTGGGCCTGTGCAATCCAAGATCTGCTGTGTCGGGAAGATTACGTAGTTCCCTGTGTGATAGTAGTGTTCTTCTATATCTTGAGACCTAATACCCATTTTGTTGTTTTTCACTGGTGAGAGGCTGTGATCTTTATTCTGAGAAAATGCCCATTCAATTGGAGCGGGGAAAGGGGTAACGGAAAGAACCGCTTTTAGTCCTCTGTGGGACGAGAATATATCAGCGGCCTCTTGCAGATCTTTCGGGAGTACTAAAGGGGAGCAGGCCATTAGTAGGCAAACAGCATCAAACTCTTTGCCACATTTCTTGTGTTGATATATTGCTTCCTGTAGGACAGGTATCAATGGGGAATGGTCATCTGACCAATCTGATGAACGTTCAAATTCAGGGGGGAAACCTGCTGCCGATACAATTTCCCGAACTTCTGCGTCATCTGTTGCGACATGAATCGTGTCAAAAATCTCTGTTTTTTTAGCGCAATCCAGGATATGCATAATCATCGGTTTTCCGCAAAAGTCCTTGATGTTTTTCCGGTGAATTCGCTTGGATCCTCCTCGTGCTGGCACGATAGCCAATATTTTCATCATGGGTTCTCTTTTTATCGGGAAGTTGGCGGGATAAGGGCTTGGAGCGTCAAGCCTAGGTCTTATAGGTCAACCTACACTGATATAATTTTCTTAAGGGATTCAATAACGTGTCTGACTTCCTGATCTTGTAGATCTTGGAAAATTGGGATTGAGAGACAACTTTGGTAATAGGATTCTGTCACAGGGAAATCTAGCACGGAAAATGGAGACAGCTCTTTGTAATAAGGCTGTCGGTAAATCGGAATATAGTGAATTTGTGTACCAATTTTGAACTGGTACAGTTTTTTCACAATCTCAAGTCGTGTTAAGCCAATTTTCTCGAGCGCAATATTTACCGTATAGAGATGGTGTCCCGAGCGCCTGCGAAAGGCCTCAGAAGTTTGGTTGGCCTTTATGAAGGGAAGAGCGGAAAAAGCTTCGTCGTATTGCCGAGCAATGTTTTTTCGTGTTTCTATGAAACGATCGAGCTTTGCTAGTTGACTGAGGCCCAGTGCAGCTTGAATGTCTGTCAAGCGGTAGTTGAAGCCGAGGTGCTGTTGTTCGTAATACCACGGCAGGCGATCATCACCTTCAAATGCTTCGTCTGGATCGAGATATTGAGGATCTCGCTCAATGCCATGTGTTCGGAAGAGGCGCAATTTGTGGGCGAGATCATCGTCGTTGGTTGTGACGACTCCTCCTTCACCTGTGGTGATGGGTTTCACGGGATGAAAGGAGAAGACACACATGTCAGAGTACTTTCCACACCCGACGGGGGAGCCGCACTCATATCGAGCGCCTAATGCATGAGAGGCATCTTCAATAACTATTCTGTCGCCAGAGATTTTCCTGATCTTCTGCATATCTGCAGGCAAACCTGCGAAATGAACCGGCATGACCACAGAAATTTCAGGATCATCCTCCAAAGAAAGCTGGAGTTCCTTAAAAGAGATATTGAGGGTTTCTGCGTCAATATCGACCAGCTTAACCGCAGCGCCGCAATAGCGCATAGCATTTGCCGAGGCGACAAAGGTAAGAGGAGATGTAATTCCCTTTTTTCCTGGCTCCAAGCCCGCAGCGATGCAGGCAATATGCAGTCCGGCGGTCGCGCTGGACACCGCAATTGCGTGTTTTGCACCCACATAGTCGGAGATGGCTCGTTCGAAGCGTTCTACCGTCGGACCTTGTGTGATCAAATCACCTTTTAAAACTGATACTACAGCTTGGATATCGTCATCTTCGACCAAGTGACGTCCATAGTTGAGAGGCCTGGAGACTGTCAATCTATTACCGCTTTAAGTTGTTCTGCACTGTACCACTCACCATTGTTGTCGCTTGAATAGGCGAAATCCTCAGCGACAGGGACGCCGAGTTCGTTCTCGTATTTGTTAGCAACTTGATCAACCCAATTGTGGTGAGCGGGTTGGATGACATAAAAGTCTTTATATTCGCGTGTGTTTCGTGCTTCGTCGCTTGGAATCATAATTTCGTGGAGCTTTTCGCCGGGGCGAATTCCGATGATTTCCTGTTCGCACTCTGGTGCAACTGCCGATGCCAGATCTGTAATTTTCATGGACGGTATTTTGGGAATAAAGACCTCGCCCCCCCTCATGAGATCCACGCATTTTTCAACAAAGGCAGCACCTTCGGCTAGCGTTAACCAGAAACGTGTCATGCGAGGATCAGTGATTGGTAGCTTACCAGTCGAACGGCGCTCTTTGAAGAAGGGAATCACGCTTCCACGCGAGCCAACAACATTCCCATAGCGAACAACAGAGAAAATCGGTCCGCCAATCGGTGAAAGGTTATTGCCGGCAACAAAGAGCTTGTCAGAGCAGAGCTTTGTGGCCCCATAGAGGTTCATTGGATTCACGGCTTTATCGGTAGAAAGGGCAATAACACGCTTCACACCAGTATCAATGGCGGCATTGATGATGTTTTCGGCTCCGATTACGTTGGTCTTAATACACTCAATCGGGTTATATTCTGCCGCAGGGACTTGCTTCAGCGCTGCTGCGTGGATCACAATATCGATGCCATTGAGAGCGCGCCTCAAGCGATCTTCGTCGCGTACGTCACCAATGAAGTATCGTAAGTTTGGATGGCTAATTTTCTCAGCCATCTCATATTGTTTCAGTTCATCTCTGGAGAATACAACGATACGCTTTGGTGAATAATTTTTAATAAGCTTATGGATAAACGCTGTCCCAAAGGAACCAGTACCTCCAGTTATAAGAATGGAACTATTATTTAAAATATGAGTTTGTCCTGTACTCATTGTACTTGATCCTTATCTAATTTTTCTATGCAATTTTTGAGAAAATACAAATTTCTATTTCATAGCAGTGTTTTTAAGCTTATACTCAGAGACGGCATCTCTCTTCCCAGAAAACGACTAACCTTCTTTGAACTTAACGACATGTCCCTTGGGCGAGGCGCGACTAAACCTGCGTCCTTGGTCAATGCCGCATGTAACCGAGTTTTGTCAATCTCTAGCAAATCCGCTAACCGACTAGCAAACTCATATTTTGATACACGGTCTGATCCGACAACGTTATAGACTCCCTTTGCCTCTCTCTCAATCAAATCCGTAATGGCTTGGCAAAGATGATCTGTGGAGATTGGAGTGAAAAAGGAATCAACGAACCCATTAAGGGGTTCTCCACTCGTCAAACAGTTGATCATCCAATCTGAGAATGAGGGCCGCCAGGGAAGGCCGGGGCCAAAGAAGTTGGTACGGATGATCAGGCTTTCAGGATTAAAAGAGAGGCTCTGCTGCTCACCTTCCCATTTTGTGCGTGCGTAGGCGTTTAATGGTGTCGGAGGAGTGCCTTCTTTTATAAAAGGCCTTGTCCCGTCCCAAAGATGGTCTGTTGAAATATATACGAATTTGGCATTTTTTTGGCGTGCTTCACGCGCCAGAGCCCCAGATACCTCTGCATGGAGCTTGCGTGCATATGGCTCGTTGTTTTCGCAAAAATCAACGTTAGTCAGCCCTGCACCATGCAAAATGACATCAAATCTCTCTCTAGATAGATAGGTGGAAAGAGCTGCAGGTTGCAGAAGATCCAGTTGAACTGATACAGAATTCGTTTCAACTGGTGTGTGTGTGTTGATAATGCCAACAGTGTTGGCGCCTTGCTTATTTAAATGCTTAACAAGGTGGTGCCCAAGAAGGCCACTTGCCCCGGTTACCAGCCATCGAGACGGTCGGTGGGAGAACTTTGTCATCGTTTTCTCCTGAAGCAACGCTCAAGATCTCTCGTAAATAAAATGCTAATATTTATAACGAAGACTAATTTTATCAATTGAATAGCCATTATTTTTGAACATAGGTGCTTTAGTTTTTTCTCTGAACTTGTGGACAATATAATGACTTGCAACTATTATTTTACTACCTTTTTTCTCTATTAGGATGAGCTGGGATGACCAGTATTGTAGCCAATGAGAAGGCTCTGCATAATTGGGGAGTAGTAGATTGCTACATGAATTTTCTCATTGGCGAAAGAAAAGGAACGCTTTCTCCTGGGAGTTCAGAAACAAAGCGGATGTTAAATGAGGAGTCCAGCTCTCATGATTTTTCCACTATCTGTTCCCTCATTCATTAAAAGATCCAAAGCGGAGAGATGGCTTTCGAAGGCTCCATAGAGTTGGTGATATATTGGATGCTGGTATTGGAAATAGCTATAGGGTACTAAGGCCTCTTCGAAATATGAAGACTGCTCAAGGTAGTCTTTTGAACCCGGTGCTGATAGATAGTGATCAGCTCCAACTTCTATAGAAATCTGTGCAAGCAGTTCTGCTTTCTTTCCTTTGGCATTTAATTGGCTCGCGCAAACAATTTCAGTCCGAATATCCAAGAGTGACATTATCTTATGGATGATGGCGATATTGAGCTTGCAGAGAGATTGATAATCTGCAGTCAGAATTTCTTCTATCTTCGGAAATATCTCATTGAAGGCTCGTGCTTTCTTATAATTATGTTGGAGGCTTTTTAAAAAGGTATGGGAAAAATTACCATACTCGTTGAGCTGGACCTCATTGATGAGTTGATTATAGAGACCTTTTGTCTTCGTGGGGACAGATACAAGCTGAATACCATTTGCGGATTTGAGTTTATTTCGATTTTGCCATGAGCGCTTATCGTATTGGACATTGTCAAGAAAGACAAAGCAATCAACCGCTTCAATCATTGCAAAGTACCCAACCCATGGCAAAAAGGTTGGCTGCATTATAGCAACTTGTTTCATTGTTTATACTTTATAAAATATTGGATCAGGCTTCTATTGCGACACAAATTCCTTCATAACCGTAATTATTTCCATTGTAAAACATGACCTTTCCTTGAGAACTCTTTAATACGATCATGTATTCCATCATATGGCTATCATGACCTATACCCGAAGAACCGATAGCACATATTGCATCGTTGCGCGTCCAGTTAATTCCATCTTGAGAAGTCGCGTGCCCTGGTTGATATGCTTTCCCCTTGTGAGAAAACCACATTTCCCATTCTTTACCGTTGTGAAAGACGTATGGGCGTGCGAGCGAGGTTTCATTTTGATTTTTAAAGTTAACTGCCACCTTACCTTCGCGATGCCAATTAAGCCCATCATCTGATGTTGCAATTTGGATGTTGTATCGGGGCAGGTCAGGGGTTATCCACTCGACGCCACCAACATAATACATAAGCCAGCCATTTTCCGATTTGATTACCCAAGGGGCAGTGTTTATCAAAGGATTCACTCTACTGCGTCCAATTATTGGTGCCTCTGACCAGCGCTCGAACGTTTTGCCATTGTCAGAGCTAATCGCAACTCCACCAAAGAGATCCATTCGAGTGGTTCCCCCTGGTTTAAATCCTATGTAGTATAGTAGTTTTTCTGTGCCGTTGCTTGTGACGCAAGATGGCAATACACCGTTATCATCGAAGCAGCCTAATCGGCCGGGCTTGAGAATGGGGTCAGAGGAGTATTCAAGAATTATACTTGGTGCAGTAATATCAATGATAACGTAGCCTATATGTGATTGGTTTTGTTGATTTCGGCTACCAAAGTAAATTTTATAGACATCTCCAGTTAAGTTTTCTGGAGTTGGAAGCATCGCATGAGACTGTGCCCACCACATTTTTTTGTTTGGTGTAATGAGAAGGCCGAGTTTTTCCCAAGCCATTGTCGTTTCCTTGATAGATTATTTAACGATAGACGTAGCAAGTTGTTTCGTAGAGCCCGTAGTCATTGCGGATAATAAAGTTGCGAGAGATTGTATTCTCGACGATTTTTGCTATGTCATCTAGCTTCGGGTGGAAAAGTCCTTCACCTTCCCAATCTACATAATTTGACATAACATTGAAGGCGAGGCCAAGGCGTATTTTTCTTGAAAGTCTTTGAAGAACTTGTTCAAGATAGAGGCACATCTGGTTATAGCCTAGATCATTACTACGAGTAAAAACACCGTTTATGATGATGTAGTCAAACTCGGGTAAGACGTTTTCATCTTCTAGTATGTCGATGCAATAAAATTCAGTATTGGGATAAAGCTCTCTGCATTTTTCTATATAAGCAGGGGAGAGATCAAGCCCGCAGTATCTAATGTGCATGGCGTTATTTTGCTGAAGATAGGCTTTGAATGCTCCGAGGCCACAGCCAAAATCGAGCAAAGAAACTTCATCTTCCTGATGGGCTGGGATCAAATCAGCCATAACTTTGTAACGCTTTTCGGCGGCTTCCTTGGATCCCCAATTGACAGCTGCATGGCCGGTTCCATGTTGCTTCAGGCAATTTTCGTAAAAGGAGACAATCTCTAGGTACTGTTTCTCACGAGTCACTGTTTGATCCCGAAATAAGAGCGCTTTATTGTGCGAGAGAGGCGATGATCTGGCCCATGGATACTAGCGCTTTCCTGAACGGCGACGCTGCCCTCGATCATGTTTTTCGTTACATTTGCTCCCATGGAGATGACGCAGTCATCACCCACTTTCGTAAAGTCTTTCAGAGTTGCGTTTACGCCGATGAAGCAGCGTTTCCCAATTTCACAATGCCCTGATATCACGACGTGGGACGCAATATAACTGTGATCAAGAATTTGAGTTCCGTGCCCGATATGGTTTCCCGACCAGATCATGACATTGTCGCCAATCTTAACTTGTGGCTGGATTGTCTGATTCTCGAGTATGAAGCAGTTCTCCCCAACCTGAAGGTCATCCCAAAAAACGGATTTTGTACAAATGTAGGATGCGAGCTTGTAGCCTGCCTCCTTGAGCTGTTGGAATTTTTCCTGCCGCCTTTGATTGAGCAGGGTATAGGAGACTGCGACATGGGCATCAAATTCCGCTGGAGGATATTCCCGAATAAGTTGTGAAAAGGTAATGACTGGCAAGCCTTCAAGGCTACCTGATGATTTTTGGTCATCGTCCACACAGAAGGCGATTACTTCTCTTACCCCATCCTGAGTGAAGTAAAATCGTGCTAGTGTTGCAAATTCACCCGCCCCGAATATGACCAGTTTTTTTTGATTTCTAGACATTCTTATTCCTTATTACCCCATTGGGTATCCTCAAGAAATACTGGTGCGTTTTGAGGAATGTCTCTTGTAGCCACTCGACCGGTCAGAGAACCAAGGTGTTTCGCGCAAGCGCCTTTAGGGCCCCGGATTGAGCGTATATTTTGATAAGAGAGAATTTCGCCCTTAGCAATGTTTCTTGTCGTGTAGATCACCCGATTGAAGCGTGGGTTACTTTTTTCTGCCTGAGTCTGCCCGTAGGTACTGGTGCCCATTATTTTGTGAGCAAGGTTGCAACGTTGTACCAGCTCCGAAAATTCGCTTACTGTAAGAGAGAATGCCGCGTCAACGCTTGTGGTGTCGTCCTCTGCTTTTACATGTTTTTCAATGACCGTAGCGCCTGCGGCAATTGCGAGTTCTGCTACGTGATGCTTTTCGCTGTGATCTGACAGACCGATTGGGCAATCGAGACGTTCTTCGAGGACTTTTATGCGGGAGAGATTAGAATCTTCAGTCGGAGCAGGGTAGGCGCTGATACAGTGCAGAAAGCAGTAATTGGTTGCACCGAGTGATTTTATGAAGGCCTGTGTTTCCAAAATATCAGTAAGAGAAGCTGCTCCGGTGGAAACGATAAATGGTTTTCCAGTTTGGACAACATATTCGATTAGGGACCAATCGAGAAGCTCTGGTGAAGCAATCTTGTAAGCTGGAGCATCAAACCTTTCCAACAAATCCACCGCCGCGTGGTCAAACGGAGAAGAGAAAACAGTGATGCCCAATTTCTTCCCGTGTTCAAAGATTGGGCCGAACCAATCCCAAGGAGTGTGAGCCTTTTCATAGAGATCATAGAGATACTGGCCGTCCCACAAACCGCCTTCAATAAAAAAGTCCGGCGAGCGAACATTGAGAGTCAAGCTGTCGGCAGTGTATGTCTGAAACTTGATAGCATTTGCACCGGTTTTAGAGACCTCAGTCATAAGCTTTAGAACGTGATCTAAGTTATCAGCGTGATTCCCTGAGACTTCTGCGATGATGTAAGGAGCACTTCCATCGCCGATCGTATAGCCGTCAATTTTACATGTGTTTAGGGATGTCTCAGTCATTGGAGCTGTCCAAAGAGTAAAGAGAGTTAAGATCGTTCTTTTTTATCAATGAAGTAAAGTCCTTCGCCGACATTGCGCATAATGAGCGGTAGAAATGAGTTCCATCGCCGATCCTGATGCATCTTGTTCACATTAATAACGTTCCAAATTCTTCTTAAAAGCTCTGAAAGGCCCAGAAGAAGCGTATTGGTGTAAGGTAGTTCAAGTTTGTCGCACACTGCGAAGATTTGTTGCTGGACAGTCGAGAAACCAACGCCATTGGCCACGCTTTGGCGTCCCATTTTTATCAGTGAAAAGCCGATGAAGGCTTCGGCATTACATTGCCTGAATGATTCCCAATCCACAATTGCCGCAATGGAATTTTTGTGACATAGCACGTTGTGTGGGTGCAAGTCGATGTGAAAGGGGCTCAAAGTGGGGGGCCGACCGATGTCAGCTTGGAGTACACGATCGCAGGCTTGAATGACAATCTCATTCCAGTTTTGCGAAAGGATCTCTGGACCAAGAGGGCCTGTAATTGCGAAAAGCGCTTCGGTTGTAGAAAAGTCCTCCAGTAAAGTCTGTGCAATATCCTTTCCGTTAAGTGATTGCTCGGAAAGATCTTCAGCCTTCATCGTTGCAAGTGTGGAGCGGAGCGTTATCAGTGTTTTACAGTATGAAATCAGTTCGCCGAGCGAGCCTTGGAACTGCTTCCCTTCGGCAAAGTTCTGCAGGATCCAAACATCATTCCCGTCTACAGTGAGGAACTCTTTGCGTGAGTTTCTCAAAAGAGAAGGGAAGAGTGTGTCGTTAATCTTCGCAATTTCATTGGTAAAGACTGCTTGCCTCTCAAGAGGCTTAATGTCTGGTGCTGTCTTTTTTTTAGCAACAACAATACTGTTCTCGGTTTCTATTCTTAAATTGGCAGAATTTATCCCGCCGCCATCACAGGGCGTAATATTTTGGACGGCGCCAAGGTGAGGATAAAAATTACTGACGAGCTCAGCGATATGATCCCCGGAAATAGGAGCGCTCTGGCCTGAATTTTGAGGAGCCGAGAAAAAATCTGAGGTAAAGAGCTTCATGTCGCCGTTTCATTCACTATTGAGTTACAGCCCTTTGGACAAACAGCCATCGATTTTGTGGGTTAGGCCGCTGATATAGGCAGCTTGTTCGGAGCATAGATATGTGACTAGGCTCCCAATTTCCTCTCCGGATGAGAACCGCTTCATGGGCAGATTGCTTTGCGCTCTTTCCAGCGCGGCTTCGAACGTGATGTCGTCACTCTCGGCTTGTAGGCCTATCAGGTAATTGGCTCTGTCCGTCAGAACTGCGCTTGGTAGCACGGTGTTGATTGTGATGCCCTCAGCAGCGACTTGTCCTGCAACAGCCTTGTTGAAAGCTGCGACACCGGCCCGGTAAGTTGCTGAAATCACCATGCCTGCAGAGGGTTCTTCTGATAGTATGGAGGTGATGGAAATGATGCGTCCCCACTGATTGCGCTGCATAATTGGCAGCACTGCCTTCGTCGCTTCAACGACTGACATTAAAGTCAAAGACCAACCTGCTTGCCAATCGTGAGATGTAGTTGCCTCCAAGGTGCCTGGTGCAGGGCCACTGGCGTTATTGATCAAGATGTCAATACGCCCAAACAATTCCAAAGCTTCCTGGATCAAAGAGGGGATCTTTGAGTGTTCAGAAATATCAAACGTAATATGTCTGATTTCTTGGTTTGTATTCTCTCGAATTTTTTGTGCAGCATTTTCCAGTTTTGCCTCATTCCTAGATACTAGAATGACGTTGGCGCCTTCTTCTGCAAGAGATTTTGCAATGGAATATCCGATCCCGGCACTGGAGCCAATTACGAGCGCGACCTTATTGCCTAGTAGCAGATTCATGGTTGATATCCTGTAATTTTAGCATTATGGATCAGTGCACTTAGATAGTCCACGGCCTGTGGAAGCTTATTGTGCGCCATGGGGACAATATACTCTTCGATTTCTTGAAGGTAGTTATCTCTAATTTCGCTAACCTGATTTAGGCACAAGATATGTATATTGTCCATTTTGTCTACAATTTTGACTTGGGCGACTTTATCCGGTTCTGTCAAAATATTCTGGTAGTAGCTGGCTAGGTAGTGAGGATTTCTTTGGAGGGCGCGATCCACATTTAAGGCGTTAACTGCATTAGAGGTCGACGGATAGGCTGTGTCAATTTCTGCTAAGATTGAGCTGGCTTCTTTGGATCCAACTTCAATCAAGTTGTGGCAGAGTGCTAGGACAATACTCTCCGCTGTGGTGTTGTCACTAAAGCGTATCAAAAGTGAGGCTGTCCTAATAGGATGTAGTAGATAGGCAGCCTTGGTTAATCCTGGATGATTGTAATCTAGAGAGCAGATGAGTTCCCACGTTTTTGAAATTTCGGTTTTATCTACATTTGGTAATTGATGAATAAGCTGTTTGAAGCGGGTTTGCACGCCTTCTGAAGTCCCGCTTCTCATGTCTAGAATACGGGCTTGCCGAGCTGTCCTGATTTCTACATCGTATCTGGATGGCATAGGTAGATACCTTTTATGCGATTAAGGTGTTTCCCATTGACGAAGAGTTTAGTCAGGCAAACTTTTCAAGGTGGAGAATAATCCTGTTTGCGCCTTTACCATCAATGGTTTGTTGGGGTTGGAGAGGGTGCAGCGAGGACAATTGCATTTTTACGATTTCTGACAGGCAGGTTTTCCAGCCGTTTTTGCTGGTGTTGACAAGCGGCATGATTCCTTCGTCTTCGAATGGTTTCGTGTTCTCTGCAATTTCGTCCTTTATAAGGGCAATCGTTGGTACGCCGATCGCTGCTGTCTCATAACGTGTGAGGCCGTATCCGCAGAGAACCAAGCGGCTGTACGCCAATACTTCGAGGAAGTTGGGAGGATTAACCAAAACAGTTGTCTCGAGCGAAATTTGAGATGCCACATTTTTGATAGGATTTATTCGGTCTTTAGAGAACAGGCGTGTTACGATGATTTCAATTTTTTCTATGAAAGAGAAGTCCTGTGCGTTTGTTACGAGAAGGTATTCAAGTAGGGCTTCTGTAAAGTAGTCTGGGTCACTTCCGCCCATTGTGATTAGGAGCTTGCCTGATTTTTCCCCTTTGTATTTGTGTAATAGGACTTCTGGCGGCAATACGGCATATTGTCCGCCATTCAACCAGTGCTCGCAATTTCTGGCAGTTTTTGATCCCTCACTCATTACATAGGGAGATATTAAGATTTCGGGCATTTCTTCTGGTGGGCGGTGGTAGATCTCCTGCCCTAAGCCATCGATGAGTATTGTTTTAATATTATTCTTGTTCAGAGTCTTGACCAGGCTATGCAGTGGTGCTGGGTTTTGCATGGTGATATGGTCGCAAAGATCTAGAACAAGGAAATGATGGGGGTGGCAATAAGTGCTGAGCGCTGAAAATGAGAACTGTTCGCCTGAAACAAAGTGGTAGTTGAGTTTGTTTTCAATCAAGGCCTTGGTCGCTATTTCCTGACTAATTAGCAGAAGAAAATTCACGTGGTGACCTCGTTCCTGAGCCAGTCTGGCTAGTACAAGAGAGCGCTGAAAATGTCCCATGCCAATGGCAGTGGAAAGACTACAGCAGAAGTGTATCACGAGATTTGTCATTGAAGTACGCCGTTAAGGTCACCTGGAGAGAGAAGTCACGCCCCCATCACTAGCCAATCGTTGGAACTCCGAGTTCCTGTTTATCAATTCTGAAAAGCTGCCAATATCAAGAATTTTCCCATCGCCCATAAAGACAATCTTGTCGAAGTTCCGAACGGCACCCAACCTGTGAGTTACAAAAATCAATGTTCTTGCCTGATTATGCGCGAGCAATTCATTTATGATAAATTTTTCGGTGTTAGCGTCTAGTGCAGAGGTCGCTTCGTCAAAAATCAAGAGCTTTGGTTGTGCATAAAGTGCCCGTGCAACGCCGATGCGCTGTGCTTGCCCTCCTGAAAGTCGAGCTCCTTCTTCTCCAACAATGGTGTTAAGGCCTTCAGGTAGTGATGCTAAGAAATCTTCGAGACCAGCTTGATAGATCACTTTGTGAACAGCGGCTTCGTTAATTTCAGATTCTGGTAGCCCTAATGCTATATTCTGCCGAATTGAGCTGTCTATAAGATAGATTTTTTGAGGTACATATCCGACAATCTTGCGCCATTCAGAGAGGTTGGTAAAAATATTACTTTGGTCGCAGAGGATTTCCCCGGTTTGTGGCTGGTGGAAGCCTAAGAGCAGGTCAATTAATGTTGATTTTCCTGCCCCAGAAGCGCCAACAATCGCGACACTCTCTCCTTTGGTAATGGAAAAGTTAATGTCTCTGAGTTGCCCTTTTGCTTGGTCGGGGTGGCTGTAGCACACAGAATTTAGGTTCAATTTTTCGTCATAGCTGTATTTTTCCGCAGTCGCGGGTGACCGCGACGAAGGTATGGCTTCTTTTAATGCGACTTCCTCGGATAGGCAGTCAATTGCAGCGGATCCAATTCGCAATTGTTGCGCTGATACCAATATGCGATTGGTTGATGAGGCAATACGCAGGCTTGCTGCTCCCAAAAGTGCAAGTGTTGCGATTACTTCTCCAGAAGAACGGTGGGAAGAGAGCGTCAGGACTATTGAGCCTAGCGTCACTGCAATCAGAATTTCTAGAATATATCGTGGAAAAGCTTGATAAAGCCTTTGCTCTGCATAAAGCTTTGATAGCTTTCTTGTGTGTTGATCTACAACGTTAATTACGTAGTCTTGTCTATCAAAGATATGCAGCTCTTTGATCGCACCGTAGCCTTGTCTGATCCATGTAAGTTGGTTAACGTTTTCATCCTGTACAATTTTGCCTAATAGTCCGACTCTCTTGTGCAAAAGCAGGTATAAGCATAAACCTCCACCACCAAGAATGGAAAATGCAATTCCGGATGATAATGGGTCTGTTACAATAAGGATACAGAGTGCAAGAACAAGTGTAACGAATTCAACTATAAACGCAGTTGCTGGAAGAAGGATGAGGGCTACAATTTGTTTACTCAAAGAATAGACATTTCTGATCAGTTCAGACGAGTTCCGGTTTCTGATATATGAGTAAGGGGCATGAAGATGTGCAGAAAAGAGTGAGGAGGCTAAAGAGGTTTCGAAGCGTGCTAGTGTCTTGTTCTGCCAGTGAAAAACGAAGATAGATCCTAAATTTTTTAGAATAATCAGTGCGAAAATAATAATGGCGAGAATCACAGCTATTTCTTCACTACTCTTAAGGGGAAAAATTCGGAAGATATTTTGGAGTAGTGGGTTCGCAGGTTCATTTGCATCTTCTAGAAGAAGAAGAACCAAAGGGAAAATTAATCCCAATCCCATAATTTCCAGAAAAGATAAGATGACTCCTGATAATATCATTAAAGGTGTCAAGCGTCTGGTTCTATGGTCGAGGAGGTAGAGAAGGTTTATAATTTTGTCTTTCATTAAGAATGACATGCTTTCTCAAGAAGTTGGCAGATTAGGCCCTGATTTTTTTGGGTCAGGTATGGACACATAGGAAGGCTGAATACGAGGTGCGAAAGCTTTTGAGATATGTAGAGTCCTAAAGGATCTATGGGATAGTCCCTGTATGCTTGAAGTTTATTTAGTGGTGTCGGATAATAAACAGCTGTGGGGACGCCTTTTCTTAATAATCGATCTCTAATTCTGTCGCGGTTTGTGCTGCATATAGTGTACTGTGCCCATGCAGATTTGATTGTGATTGGGATGTCTTGCTTTTTTATGGGTTTAGGGAGTCTTTCAGAGTAATAATCTGAAATTTTTTGGCGGGCTTCGATCTCTTCTGGAAGGATTTTAAGCTTTTCTATTAGAATGGCTGCCTGTAGCGTATCTAGGCGGCTGTTCATGCCAATCCGTATATTATCGTACTTATTTTTTCCTTTGCCATGAATACGTAAAGATTTGATACTTTCGGCAATTTCAGCATTATCGGTCAGGACTGCACCACCGTCACCATATGCGCCCAACGGTTTACTGGGGAAGAAGCTCGTTGTTGTTATGTCTGCCATCGTGCCGACTTGTTTGCTGCCGCGAGCACCACCAATACTTTGAGCTGCATCAGCTATTACAAAAAGATTGTTTTCTTTTGCGATAATTTGAATTGTTTCGTAATCAGGAACGGAGCCGAAGAGGTCTACAGCTATTATACCGCGTGGCCGAAGGCCTCGGGTTTGGGCGTCGAGAATTGAACGTTTTAAGCTCGTCTGGTCCAATAAAAATGATTTTTCATCGACGTCAACGAAGTATGGTACAGCTCCTAAAAGAGCTACCGCTTCTGCGGTGGCCGCAAAAGTAAAGGCTGGTACGAAAATAACATCATTCGGCCGAATATCCATAGCCATCAGTGCGAGAGAAAGTGCATCGGTTCCATTTGCACAGCTTATGGCGTAGTGTGCGCCTGTGTATTTTTCTAACGCGATCTCGAATTCACGGACTTCGGGGCCCATAATAAATTGGCCGTGATGTATTACTTTCTGAATTGCAGCTTCTATTGCGCCATTTAATTTCAAACGTTGCGCATCTAGGTTGATAAAGGAGATGTTTTTCATATTGACACTTCTGTAGAAACTTCTTTGACCACAAGATTGCCGTCAAGGGTCTCCTCATATTCTGTTCTGTCAATTGGACATACGAGATCATCGTGGAGCTTTGATCCAGCTTTACTCATCCAACCGATCCGCTTTGCTGGGACGCCGGCCATCAAGGCAAATGGTTTGACGTTCTTTGTCACAACCGCACCAGCGGCAATAAAACTGTATTCCCCAAGTTCATGGCCACATACAATCGTCGCATTTGCTCCTATTGTAACGCCTCTGCGAACAGTAGTATCCAAGAACTCGTCCTTGCGTTCTACTTCCGCCCTCGGATTATTGACGTTAGTAAAAACACAAGACGGTCCACAAAACACACCGTCTTCGATTGTAATTCCTTTGTAGATACTTACATTATTTTGAATTTTACAATTATCTCCAATTTTTACAGACGGTCCAATCATAACATTCTGTCCAAAAGTACAATTTTTCCCGATCGTTACATCGCCAAGAATGTGGCTGAAATGCCATATTCTTGTACCTTCGCCAATGTTAACATTGGCATCAATGTATGAACTTTCGTGAATATAGATTGATGATGGGGCTGGCATGTTTTGGGGTCTTTTAGATATGTGAGTATGTGAGAGGATGGAGTTCACCAAGATGGGGGGTGATTGGCAGTGATCGGATTGTTGATACAAGCTCAATGGATGTTTGAGCTTCTTCCAAACCAAAGCCACCACCTTCAAGGATGTGTGTGTAGCTATCCGTGTGAAGATTAGTAAAGCCCCCCGAAAACTCTATTTCCTCACCATTAATGGTAATTGACCTAAAGGTGGGCTGCTGCCCCCTAACTTGGTGGGGTAAATCTGCTTGGTCTACTGACAAGAACCATCGGACCCGTGCTTGTTTGAACTCAAGGTGCCCAGCAGCACGCTCTCCTGTTCGAATATGAACATGATTTTGTTGTAGCGGGCCAAATATGAAGCCAAGCATATCGTAAAAATGTACACCTATATTTGTTGCAATTCCACCAGATTTCTCGTCAGCGCCTTTCCAAGAAACATGATACCACTTTCCTCTAGATGTAATATAGCTGAGGTCAACATCATAGATCTCGTTTGGGTTGGCAGCGACTTTTTCTTTTAAGGCAATAATGGCAGGGTGGAGACGCAACTGTAAGATGGAATAAATCTTGCGGTCTGTTTGTTTCTCGATCTCTCGTAAGCCGTCTATATTCCATGGGTTTAATACTAAGGGCTTCTCGCATATAGCGTGAGCACCAGATCTCAGCGCAAAACGACAATGGGCATCATGCAAGTAATTGGGTGAACAAATGCTCACATAATCAACACAATCCCCACGTCTTCTTAACTTGTCTATATGTCGATCAAATCTCTCAAATTCTGTAAAAAAACGAGCTTGTGGAAAGTAGCTATCAATAATGCCTACGCTATCGCTGGGATCCAGTGCGGCGATCAAGTTATTTTCTGTTTCTTTGATGGCTTTCATGTGGCGCGGAGCGATATATCCAGCTGCACCAATCAGGGCAAATGTTTGTGTCATTTAAAAGGATGCTTCATAGAAGTTATATTTCGTGTTGTTCATGCTCGATATCTTCATGCTACCGCACTTCGGGTGAATTACTATTCTGCCCGGTTATCTTTGCTGCCAACATTTGCTGCCTAGGTAGCAGGTGTTACATTGAGGCGTGAGGTCGTTGCAGTAACTTCTCTACCAAGTAAATCCAATAAGATGCTAATTCGTTCTTTGTCAATCATTTGTGATAGGGTCCCGATTACATTTGCAAATGGGCCGGTTAGAAATTTCACTTTGGTGCCTATTCGCAAATCTGGGTCTGCATGCTCTGGGTTGTTACTTGTATCTTTTAAGTAGGAAACAAATTGATCGGGTAGACTCGGCAGATGGTTGCCATTCGCAACAAGGCGGCGAACGCCAAAAGTGTTGTTTATAGGACTCCAACTGTCAATTGTCACATCTAGTGCTACAAATATATATCCAGGGAATAGGGGCTTTTTGACGATGTCAATTTTCCTGGCATGTTTGCGGGACTTCATGAAGTAAGGCAAAAACACCTGATATCCTTGCCGGGCAAGGTTTATTTCAGCTCTGATTTCTTGATTAGCTTGAGTGTTGACCACGTACCACTTTTTCATGAGTTTTCCTTGCCCAAGATATCAGGAGAATGGACGCGGAGAAAATCCGGAACAATTAATTGAGCGTTGACCTTAAGTCGGCGGGCTTTCTCGAAAGTTGCCTGAGGTTCATCTGAATCTGTGAGAACAAGAGCATCGTATGCGGTGGCTTCATCCAGTGTTTTTAGTACAACTAAGTTTCCAATAGCCTCGCGCCGAGATTTTGCATCAATGATGGCAATTAGTTCAACTTTTGAATCCCAAGCCGCCATAATGGCTATTTCTGCCAACTCTCCTGCGCCAAGCAATATGATTCTATTTTGGCCGCGAATATGAGCTTGTTCGAATATTTCAACATATTGTCTACGGGCATTTTTGAAAAACCCGAGTGAGCTGTCCAGATATTCCACAACGAGTCGACTTTTTTCACTAAAACCTCTCGGTGTCAGGTAGTAAGCAAATCTTTTGTAAGGGGCCGATTTTGCTTTGACATAACCCTTGTTGATGGCTCGTTTTAAAAGGGCGTTTGTAAAGCCGATCGAAACCCCGATACGTTTTGACAAGGTCATCTGTGACATAACTTCGCCTTCCTCAAGAGAGTGAAGAAATTCGATGTCTGTTTTGATGTCCGACTTAGGTGGCATACGGGTACTTCCTAGTAGAATATAGATTCAATCTATCGACATTTTTTGAACGGGTCAACTTTCGTTCATGCTGTGAACGTCACAATTTGAACGAAAGTTGCCTTTTTAGTGGAAAACAGCTACTTATAAAGTATTCTTAGAATGGCTCGATAGCTATAATGTGTTTGGCCTAGTGATCTGAATTTATGGGTAAGTTACCTCTATAAAAGTGAGGTGATAGGCTATCAGGAGTATACCCCATGTGTGGCATTGCCGGGTTTCTAGAAAACGCCGCGGATCGTAGTGACGAAGGCCTGTCCCGACTGGCAATGGCGATGGCAAATGCAATGTTGCACCGGGGGCCGGATAGTGGTGATTCCTGGGCGGAAGCATCAACCGGTATCGCCTTGTCGCATCGGCGGCTGGCTATCGTTGATCTAACTTCGGCTGGGGCGCAGCCGATGGTTTCTGCCTGTGGTCGGTATGTACTTACCTATAATGGTGAAATTTATAATCATGCCGATATTCGTCCCGAATTGGAAGAGAGCGGTATAAAATTCCGCGGACACTCTGATACAGAGGTTATTCTTGAAGGTTGTGTCCGTTGGGGAGTGAAGGCCACAACCCAGAAACTGATTGGTATGTTTGCCTTTGCTTTGTGGGATCGCCAGGAAAGGCGGTTGACGGTTGTTCGTGATCGCTTGGGGATCAAGCCCCTCTATTGGGCCCAGACTTCAAAAAACTTTCTGTTTGGATCTGAGTTGAAAGCTTTGCGGGTGCATCCTGACTGTCCCGGTGAAATCAACCGTGATGCGGTTGCTGGATATCTTCGACACAATTATATCGGTGGAGTTACGAGCATCTATCAAGGGATCAATAAGCTTGAACCCGGGTGGATGTTAAGTGTAAGCGCAGGTAAAGAGCCTGTACTGGAACGTTATTGGTGGCTGGATGATGTTGTCTCAGAAGCCCAAGCCGCTCCCTTCACAGGGAGTGATGGAGAAGCGGTTGAGGCGCTTCATGACCTTTTGCTGGATGCCACAGGGCGGAGAATGATGGCCGATGTACCGTTGGGTGCATTTCTTTCTGGCGGAATAGATTCATCTACAGTTGTTGCTTTGATGCAGGCCCAGAACGATCGCCCAGTTCGGACCTTTTCGATTGGCTTTAATGAAGAAGGTTATAATGAGGCCAAGCATGCCGCTGAAGTGGCCCGCCATTTGAAAACTGATCATACAGAGCTTCTTGTTTTGCCTTCGGAAGCACGGGATGTCATCCCGCAACTTCCATTCTATTTTGATGAACCTTTTTCTGATTCCTCACAGATACCTACGTATCTTGTTTCTAAAATGACCCGAGAGCACGTTACCGTTGCCTTGTCAGGGGATGGGGGCGATGAATTGTTTGGTGGTTATACTCGGTATTTCACAGCGGAAAAATACGGGAGGACCTTATTTGGGCAACCCCGGGCTGTTAGGAATATCGAAGCTGGAATCATTCGGAGCTTGTCGCCAACGGCATGGGATCAATTAAGCAAGGTTTTGCCGGAAAATCACCGCCCAACTCTTTTTGGCGACAAGCTTTACAAACTGGCAAATGTGTTGACTGGAGAGAAAGATGATTTTTACCGCAGCTTGATCAGTCATTGGCATGAGCCGGATGAGCTGGTGATCGGCGGGAAAGAACCAAAAGGTCTTGTCTGGGATATTGCAGTCCAGACAAAAATTCCCAACTTCATTGACCGGATGCAGTATCTCGACACCATGACCTATCTGCCTGATGATATTTTGACCAAGGTGGATCGTGCTTCTATGGCTGTCTCTCTCGAGGCCCGGGTTCCTCTGCTGGATCACAGGGTTGTAGATTTTGCCTGGAGGCTTCCCCGCCACATGAAGATCCGAAACGGACAGGGGAAATGGTTGTTGCGACAGGTTCTTTACAAGTATGTCCCAAAAGAAATGGTCGAACGCCCCAAAATGGGCTTTGGCGTGCCGATCGATGCCTGGTTACGTGGGCCGCTCCGCGAATGGGCCGAAGAGTTATTGTCTCCTGCGGCTCTACAAAATACGGGACTGCTGGAGTCAGCTCCGATCCAACAAAAATGGCACGAGCATCTTTCTGGACGTAGGAACTGGCAGTACCTTTTGTGGGATGTTTTGATGCTTCAGGCCTGGTATCAGGCAAACGCCAAACCTGTTGCGCTACAACAATACGCGTAGAGACCTATTGGTTTACTTTAGGAGGGCTGAAGAGTTTGGAGCCAGTAAAGTTCCTATAATTTCTCCCAAACGCCCTCCATCGCGCTGGCCCAGGCTTTGATACCATTATCTTTGCGGAGCTGTTCGAGGCCGTCGAGGGTGAAGGTGCCGGGGGTGGCTATGCCCTGGGTGATACTTTGCAGTTTCTCGTCTTTTTTGAACAGGGCATAGGCGGTAGCTCCGCGGATGTTGTGTAGGATCATCTCGCGGGCTTTATCCTTGGGGAGGCCCTTGGCTGTCATCCAGTCCGTCATTTCGCCAAAGAACTCGTAGAGCCAGCCGTTCATGCAGGAGGCGGCTAGAGCGAGATCGAACTGTTTCTCATTTTCGAGGGAGACAGGCGTGCCGGTGAAGCGGGCCAGGGCCTCAACAAGAGGATGCGGCGGGAAAACCGGGGTGACTCCTTCACCTGCTTCAATTGAGCAGACCGGGATCATGCGAACGAGCTGATCAGGCAAAGCCCCTGCGTCGCGGTGCTGTTCCAGTGAGATGCCCGCAATTGCCGAGATTATAATCTGATCTGGCCGGAAGGTGAGGGCCTCCAGGAGATCTGCCAGATGCTGGGGGCGAACCGAAAGCAGCAGCATGCCAGAGCGGTCAACCACTTCCTGATTGGTTTTGGCAATAAGGCAGTCATGCTTTTTGGCCAGAGCGCGCGCGATTTCTGCATTGCGGGGTGACAGGATGATCTGACCTGTAAAACCACCACGACGCAGCCCTGCTATTGTATAAGAAGCAAAATGCCCAACGCCCAATACGCCCAATACTGGTAGGGCAAGGCTCTGTTCCTGGCTGCTTTCTGGAGTTGGCGGTTGTATGTTTGATGAGGTCGAGTTTGTCATGGCCGGCCTTAAAGACGTCAGGGGGAACATTGGGCGAGTGGAGCTGCAGTCTATAGTTCTTTTGTCTTCGGGCACCAGTCTTGATTTGGGCAGATAAAAAACACACCACGATCCAGATGACAGGCAGAATAGTAAACACATGTTGCCTATCCGAGTTAGGTTCTGCTAGCGTGTATCCTCAATTCCCGATCTGCAGATTTGTCCCCTTTTCAGGATAGCTTTCGCGCTTGAACTGAGCAGTTCTGCTTCGGCGGGAGGCAAATAAAAATAACCAAAAAAACGTAAGGAGCTCAGTATGAGTGCTCTGGAGCAGGTGCTCTCTCATGTCGACAATCACTTGGAAGAGAGTATCAAGAGACTTTTTGATCTTGTCCGGATCGAGAGTATTTCTACGGACCCGGCCTACAAAGCGGAATGTCTCAGGGCAGCCCAGTGGCTGGAGCGGGAACTGAAAAGCCTGCAATTTGATGCGTCGGTTCGCCCAACACCAGGGCACCCGATGGTGGTGGCGCATACGCCAGACCAGACCGAGGGGCCACATGTTCTGTTTTATGGTCACTATGATGTGCAACCCGTCGATCCGCTCGACCTGTGGGATGAACCCCCGTTCGAGCCCTATATTTCCGAACAACCTGATGGCTCGAAACAGCTCAAGGGACGGGGTACTTCAGATGACAAGGGCCAGCTGCTGACATTCGTCGAGGCCTGTCGTGCTTGGCGGGCAGTGACGGGCAAGCTGCCGTTGAATGCTTCTATCCTGTTTGAGGGAGAAGAGGAAACCGGAAGTCCGAGCCTGGATGCTTTTCTGGCGGGAAACAAGGATGAGCTGCGCGCGGATCTGGCGCTGGTTTGTGATACGACCATGTGGGATCGTGATACACCGGCGATTACGGTTCAGCTTCGTGGAATGATGAAAGAGAACCTGGTGATCAAGGCTGCAAGCCGGGATCTGCATTCCGGTGCTTATGGTTCTTCGGCGCGCAATCCTATCCATGTTTTGTCCAAAATCCTGGCTGATCTCCGTGACGATAAGGGACGGGTGCAGATTCCCGGATTTTACGACGGAGTGGAAGAGCTCTCGCCGGAGATGAAAAAACAGTGGGACAGTCTTGGTTTTGACGGAGCAGCTTATCTGAAGGAAATTGGTCTATCCATACCAGCCGGGGAAGAAGGCTATACTGTTCTTGAGCAATTGACCGCGCGGCCAACCTGTGAAGTCAACGGTATCTGGGGTGGTTATAATGGGCAGGGCTCAAAGACGGTAATTCCTGCTGAAGCCAATGCGAAATTAACATTCCGTCTTGTTGGCAAGCAGGAACCTGCAAAAATCCGTGCGGCCTTCCGGGCCTTTGTCGAGGCACGCCTGCCTGCTGACTGCAGTGTCGTGTATGAATCTGTTGGCGGCGAGTTCGGCCCCTTGAGCGTGGATACCGATATGCCCTTTATGCAGAAGGTCAAGCAGGCACTGTCTGATGAATGGCAGAAAGAGGCCGCCTTGATCGGATCTGGCGGCTCCATCCCCATTACCACGGAATTCCGCCGGGTCCTGGATATGGAAACACTGCTGGTTGGTTTTGCCTTGGACGATGACCGGATCCACAGCCCGAATGAAAAATATGATCTGAAATCCTTTCACAAGGGCATTCGCTCCTGGGTACGGATTATCGAGGCATTGTCACGTTAAGACTTATGCCTCAGTGAGTTTTGTTGAGTTTTACAATACAAAGGAGCGGACGTTTATCCCGCTCCTTTGTTGTTTCTGCTGGCGGTCTATTCAATTGTTAGCGGAGAAAAAAGACGCTGGCGATAATCAATCCGGCGATAATGAAGGTTTCGATAACGACCAGGAACAGAGCCTGATGGCCAATTTTCAGAACATCACGCAGAGATGTCTTGAGGCCAACTGCGGCTATGGCGGTGACAAGACACCAGCGGGAAAGTTCTGAGAGACCGCTGATAATCAGATCCGGCAGCAGGCCCGTAGAGCGCAGTCCGGTAAAAAAGACAAAACCAATCAGGAAGAGTGGCGGAAGATAGGTGGAAGCTTTGGCCGGGCCGGCCTGTCTGAAGATGGCGGTGACGAGCAGGGCAATAGGTATGAGCAGGGCTACACGGAATAGTTTGGCAACGGTGGCGGCATCTCCGGCTTCTGGTGAGATGGAATAACCTGCTCCAACAACCTGGGCGACATCATGGATGGTGCCTCCCAGGAAAAATCCGGCTTCTGTGTCGGACATGCCCAGCCAGAGAGCAACAGGGGGATAGAGGACCATGGCGATGGTGCTGAGTGTGGTTACTGCGACCACAGCAAAAAGCGTGGTCCGTTCAGAGTCTTCAGAACTGGGCATTGCAGCAGAGATGGCCAGGGCAGCGGAAGCACCACAAATCGCCGTTGCTCCCCCGGTTAACAGGCCGAAGCGTTTGTTGAAACCAAAAAAACCGGCAAGGAGAACGCCCGCAATAATTGTAACCACCACAGCCAGAACCAAAATCAGGGCTGGGTTTAGTCCCAGCTGGACGATCTGCTCGAAGCCAATCCTGATCCCGAGAAGAGCAACTCCGATACGTAAAATCGATCGGCTGGTGTAATCAATTCCTGCTTTTGCCGATGAACCTTCAATCAGAGAGTTCAGGCTCATGCCCAGAAGCAGCGCGTAGAGCAAGGTTGGCCCACCGTGATGATCGGAGATAAAGGTGGCGGCAAAAGCGAGCACCAGAGCCAGTATTATTCCGGGAATTCTGCCTGTGATCAGGGGGAAACGGGCGGCGCCGGAGGCAAGAAAGGGCATGGCTTACTCTGATGACAAGGTGGGTTGAATAGAAATCCGGAATTGGCGCGAGTATAGTCGCCTAGGGTGGAAAAGATCTATTCAATAGTGAGAGGAATGCTTCATTCAGAAGTGTTCTGAATGCCAAGAGACGAAAATTTTTTGCTTTCGGCCTCTTTCGGCTGGTGCCGCTGACGATTTTTTACCATCCGGTCATGAAGCTTCTCGACCAGGCGGCTTCCGGTCTTTTCAAAAGCTCCGGGAATGAGAGCGTGGCAGAGACAAACTAAACAGCCAAGCCCGAGGTGAAAGGAAAAATAAAGCGCCTGCCCCATGTGTTCCAGATAGCTTTCATGGACGGAGAGAGGGTGATTGATGAATAGTCTGTTCCACAAGCTGATCATTACAAGGTCCCTGTTTTCTTTTGTTGTTGTCTCCTGATTTTATAACTTGATGGCAAAGAAGTGTTTTCTCATTGTATTATAATAATAACCTATAATTTGGGATAATTTCACAATAAATGAGGATTGTATGAAGCTTGATGCCACGGATCGCCGTATCCTGAAAGAGTTGCAACGAGACGCCGGGCGACCTGCATCAGAGATTGCTGAGATCGTTAATCTGTCGACCAATGCCTGTTGGCGCCGGATCAAGATCCTGCAGGAAGAGGGCATTATCCGAAAACAGGTGGCGCTGGTGGATGCCGAGAAGGTTGATATGGGTTTGACCGTTTTTGTTGAGATCCGGACAGCTCAACATGATGAGGCCTGGCTGGAACGCTTTTCGAAAGGGGTCAGCCAGATTGATGAAGTGGTTGAATTTCACCGCCTCAACGGCAATGTTGATTATCTGCTGAAAATTATTGTCTCAAGCATTGCCGATTACGACCGGGTCTATAAAAAAATTATCCGTACAGTACCGCTCCACGATGTGACGTCCTATTTTTCCATGGAACGGATCAAGGAAACGACAGAAATTCCGCTGGACAAAAGATAGTCGTTTCCAGGACCAGATTTCCCTTCCTCTCCCCCTTGGCCCGTGGCAGCATGCGACCACTTCGTCCCGCATAGTGCCTTCCCTGATGAGAGTAGAGAAATGACTGGATCAAAGTCTTTTACACATCGTCCTTACTGGTGGGCCGACCCCCGCTTTGAGCCAGACCGTTTTTCTGAAAAAGGAACACCGCCTGCCCAGACCGATGTAGTTGTTGTCGGGGCCGGGTACACAGGCTTATCCGCAGCTTTAACGCTGGCACGGGCAGGGCGCTCTGTGGTGGTTCTGGATGCGGAGCGACCGGGATGGGGGTGTTCGGCACGCAATGGCGGCCTGTTGGGGCCGAGCTTTCACAAACTTGGTCTAGAGGGCCTGTCCCAGGCCTACGGGACCGAGAAAGCCCGGGCTATTATGCTGGAAAGCATGGAGAGCATGCATTCGCTGGTTTCCTTTATCCGGGATGAGAAAATTGATTGTGAACTGAATATGGCAGGCCGTTTTCGCGGTGTTGCCCATCCAGGACATTATGATTCCCTGGCCCGTCAGGTTGAAGGCCTGCAGAAAGATCTGGGGCTAAATGCATACATGGTTTCGAAGGCAGACCAGCATCAGGAAATCGGCTCTGACCTCTATCATGGAGGGGCTGTGTACGAGGATGACGGGACTCTGCAGCCGGGACTTCTGGTTCAGGGGTTACTTGAGCGGGCTGTCGCGGCAGGTGCAAAAGTGTACGGAAAACAGGCGGTGTTGGATATCAGCGGTCAGGCTGGTGCGCTGGAAGTCCGTACTGCCAGCCAGGTGGTTAAAGCCAGAAATGTGGTTGTGGCGACTAACGGGTATACCTCCAAAAGTTTGACATGGTTTCGGCGCCGCTTGATTCCGATCCGTTCGGCCATCATTGCAACCGAGGCTTTGGGGGAGGAAAAAATTCGCGCACTATCTCCTAAGTTAAGGGGCCATGGAGATACGCATCGGCTGGTGTTCTATTACCGTCCCTCGGCCGACGGTCGACGGATGATTTTTGGTGGGCGGGCGCAATCCCTTAAAGAAAACCCAGCTGAATACGTTAACTACCTGCGTAAATCCATGCGGCGGGTTTTCCCCCAGCTTGGAGAGGCATCTGTTGAATATGGCTGGTCGGGTGTTGTGGCTTATACCTTTGATCACGCGCCCCATGTCGGTGAGGTGGAGGGAGTTCACTACGCGATTGGATACTGTGGTTCAGGAGTCGGGCGCGCAGTGTATTTTGGACGGAAAGTGGCACTTAAAATTCTTGGCGATGACGAGGGACGAACGGCACTGGACGATCTCGCGTTCAATAGCCGCCCGCTCTATACTGGTAATCCCTGGTTTATGCCTTTTATGATTCGCTGGCATGATTTTGCAGACCGGATGGGGTGGTAGCTTGCCTCTTTTTAGGAGACTGTATCTAGAGTTCTTTCTGATGAAGGAAATGTAGAAATGAAATTTTTGATCAAGACTTTTTAATAAAAACATTACTAAATTACGGTAGTGTCGCTTCTGTTATTTGCGCGTTTTGCGCGACGTACGGGATGCTTCCTTTGAATTTGTGCTATAAGTTGTATTCATAGCCTTCTTTTGTGTAAGAGAATTTGGGCTTGTTGAGGCAACAGAGCGCTGGGGGATAAATGCGGCAGTTAGTAGTTATCGAGCGACGCGTGGCTCTAGCGCTAGTTGTTTCGTTACTTCTTGCCGTCCTGGCAGGAGGACTTTTGGTGAGTTCGGTTCTGTCGTTGCGTCAATTGGAAGAATCGGGTTATCAGAATACAGGATGGGATATCTATTCGGTCCAGTCGGAGTATTATCGACTGCTTGATACCTTGCATGAGGCAGAGCATCGGCGAGATGGTGCCCGGGAGACGATCAAAACTCGGTTTGATGTCTTCTATAGCCGGGTTGATGATATAAAGCGGGGCATGGTTTCCCGCAGCCTGAAAGACGAAGTCTTTTACAAGGATGCGATAAGTCGATTTGATGAGTTGATCGAGAGCCTTGATCCTGTATCAAATGATGAGACTATCCCTATAGAGCAGTATGTCGGGATCATGCTTCGCGAACTGAGCGCCTATGATGGCGTTGTGCGGGGCTTTGTTTCTGACAGCCGTCGTATTCTCAATCAGAACAATTACAAAGGGCGGGCCAAGGTTGCTCAGCTATATGGCTGGGTTCTTGTTTCTTTTGTTTTATTGTTCGGGGTTCTCGCCTTCATGTTTTTCCTCATGATCCGGCAGATGCAAACGATCCAGCGATCAAAAGAAGAGGCTGATCGTGCCAATCTGGCTATGGGAGAGTTTCTGGCAACGATGAGCCATGAAATCCGAACCCCGATGAACGGTATCCTGGGGATGACACACGTTCTTTTAGCTGATGAACCACCGTCCAAATTAAAAGATCAGCTTGAGATTATCCGGGAATCAGGTTCGATCCTGATGGGATTACTGAACGATATACTTGATATCTCCAAGATCGAGGCGAAACTTTTACGGGTGGAAGAGCACGATTTTGATTTTCTGGATCTGGTCAAGGCTGCTTACAACCTCTGGAAGCCGAGGGCAGCAAGTAAATCACTTGAACTCGATCTTGTTATTGTCCCGGATATGCCCCGGGTACTCAGGGCCGATCCCGTACGCATAAGACAGATTCTTTATAACCTGATCAGTAATGCAATTAATTACACCGATCACGGGGGCGTAAAAATATCCATCGCCTTTCAAAACCGGATTGATGGCCGGATTGATCTTGTCCTTTCGGTTCAAGATACAGGCCCCGGCATTGCCAAAGATGAGCTGACGCGCCTGTTTGACAAATTCACTCAAGGGAGTGCGCAGCGGGCACAGCATGCCCGGCGTTTTGGGGGGACCGGGCTAGGGCTTGCGATCTGCAAAGAGCTTTCAAGGTTAATGGGGGGGGATATTCTGGTTGAAAGTCAGGAAGGTAAAGGGAGCACCTTTTCGCTGCTCCTGCCCTGCACCCTTGGCAACCCTGCCGAAATCGATGATTCGCTTGATGGTAATGTCAGCCATCTACTGCAGCCGCAGGAACAGATTTCCTCACTCCGAGTGCTGGTTGTCGAAGATAACGAGATTAACCGCTTTGTCCTGAGCGCCATGCTTAAAAAAGCCGGGCACGATGTTGATCTGGTAACCAACGGTCTGGAAGCCGTGAATGCAGTGAGACACCGAAGTTACGATCTGGTCTTTATGGATATCCAGATGCCAGAAATGGACGGTGTTGAGGCGACGAAAAAAATACGCAGCAGCGAGCTGGATTCCTCTGGCATGTTTATCGTTGCCCTGACGGCCAACGCCATGGCCGGGGACAAGGAGAAGTATCTGGCTGCAGGGATGGATGATTATCTCTCAAAGCCGATTTCGCCAGCTGATCTGCGACGTATCCTTCTTGCTGCGTCTGGCAAGAACAGGGCTTATTATACGGGTGATGATGCCAGCACGGGGTGATGTCTGGATTTTGCGTGCTGTCATGGGGGGCACGGTCTGGTCCTTCAAAGGTGGGCTCCGGTTTTGCCCAGATTTTTAGTATTTATTCTTTTTTGGAATAAATCTTGATAATTATTCCGTATTTTTATGATTTATTGGCTCGGATAAGCTCGTTTCAGTTTATTTACTGGAAACTTTTGTCGGGATTTTAGCCATGGCTGGTCGTAATTCACTTTTTATTCCTGGGCCTACCAACATGCCAGAGCGGGTTCGCCTGGCAATGGATATCTATACGGAAGATCACAGGGCTGGTTCGGCACCCGAATTCATGATGCCGTTGTTTGAGGATCTGAAAAAGGTTTTCCGGACCAAATCCGGCGAAATTATTGTGTTTCCTTCTTCTGGCACCGGCGGATGGGAAGCGGCCATTACCAACACACTGTCTCCTGGCGACAAGGTCCTGACTGCCAGGATCGGTCAGTTCTCCAGTCTCTGGGTTGATTCCTGTCGTGCGTTGGGGATCGTCGTTGAGGATATTGATGTTGAATGGGGCGAAGGTGTCCCGGTTGATCTGATCGCCGAACGTCTGGCAGCAGACAAGCAGCATGAAATCAAGGGTGTGATTGTTTGCCATAATGAAACAGCAACGGGCGTTACCTCGGATATCAAAGGGGTACGGCAGGCTATGGATGCCTGTAACCACCCGGCCCTTTTGTATGTAGACGGGATCAGTTCCATCGGGGCGATTGAATTTGAAATGGATGCCTGGGGTGTTGATCTGGCTGTTGCAGGATCACAGAAGGGATTTATGCTGCCCGCCGGGCTTGGTCTGGTCGGGGTGAGTCAAAAAGCGCTCGAGGCGGGGAAAACGGCGACTTGTCCGCGGTTCTATTTTGATTTTCGGATGATGATTAACCAGAACCGGACCGGTTACGGACCTTATACTCCGGCAATGGGGCTGTTGCGTGGATTACGTGCCTCGACCGATATGCTGTTGGAAGAAGGCATGGAGAATGTCTGGAACCGGCACCATCACCTGGCAGAGGGAGTTCGTCGGGCCGTGCGCGCCTGGGGCCTCAAAACCTGTGCCCAGAAAGCTCAATGGCAATCGGATACTGTAACAGCGATTATGGTGCCGGAGCAGATCAATGGTCAGGAACTGATCAAACGGGCTTACAATGATTTTAATCTATCGCTTGGTGCAGGTCTGGCGCGGATGGCAGGAAAGCTTTTCCGGATTGGGCATCTGGGGGATTTGAACGAATGTATGCTGTTCAGTGCTCTTGGCGGTGCTGAAATGGTCATGCGTGATATGGGGATGGCCATCGAGCCGGGTAAAGGGGTTGGCGCGGCGGTTGAGTACTGGCGGAAGAACAGCTGAGTACTTCAAATAGGGGCCTCTTTAACAACGCTTGAGTCTTTCCCTGACTGGGCTTAGAACAGGAAGATGTCGTTTTGGAGGCAAAGCGACATCTTCATGATCGAGTCGGGGAGGAGCAAGCGGTGTTTCCAGAGCCAAAAGAAGGGACGACCCGACAGGTAGGGTTTGTTCTCCTGCCCGGGTTCTCAATGAACTCCTTTACCTTTGCCATGGAACCGCTCCGGGTTGCCAACAAGGTCGCCCGCAAGGCGCTTTATTCCTGCCCGGTTTTTTCGATTAACGGAGAGACGGTGGAGGCCTCAAACGGGCTTCGTCTTGAAGTCCTCGGGGATTTGAAAGCGGCAGCTCTGCCAGAAAATATCATCCTTTGTGGCGGTCATGACATCAAGGCTTTTCCCTCGGGAGAGTTGCTCGCCTGGCTCCGCATGCTCGGGCGGCAAAACAAGGTGATCGGTGCTCTCTATACGGCGTCCCACTATCTTGCTGAAGCCCGCCTGATTGATGATTGCAAGTGCGCCGTTCATTGGGAGTATCTTTCGGCTTTCAATGAAAATTTTCCGGATCTTGAAACGTCGAATGAGCTTTTCGAGGTCGGCAACAAGCGTTTCACCTGTGTCGGTGGTACGGCTGGTCTGGATATGATGCTCAATTTCATTGCCGACCTGCATGGATTTGAGCTGGCCCGGATGGTGGCTGATCAGTTCGTACATGAACGGATCCGGGATCGTCGCGAGTTTCAGTACTTCGGGCTTTCCGCGCGGTATTCGATCCAGGATCAACGGTTGCTCCGGGTCATCAAGATCATGGAAGAGCATCTGGAAGAACCGCTTGAGCTTGAGCAGCTGGCTAAAGTTGCGGGCGCTTCCCGCCGCCAGCTTGAGCGAATGTTTAGCAAACAGTTCAACAAATCTCCGGCGCGCTATTACAGCGAACTCAGGCTTTATCGCAGTCGTCAGCTGATCATGCAGACAAAGATGCGGATTATTGAAATTGCCCTGGCCTGCGGGTTTAATTCTTCGGCACATTTTTCAAGATGTTACCGCAATTTCTTTGGCTGTACTCCCTTGTCAGAGCGCAAACTTCCAGGCGGGGAGGGACCGCCTTCCCATCCCGATGAGCCGGGTTAACTGCGAAAGTCCCGGGGAGCCTGACAGGTCAGGGATATTACCAATCTCATCTTTGCCTTATTTGTTCTATAGTTCTGGCAGTAGATATATTCCATCGAGAAAGAAGCCAGATGATGATCAGAAAATCAGTAGTTTGGGTCGTGGCGCTCTTTATTGCAGGGGCGGGGTGTCTTGTCTTGCCATCAGGCGAAAGCGGGGTGGCGCAGGCATCACAAAGCCAGAGTGATATCCTGGAGGATGTGGTGCAGGAAGTCGAAAAAGCGATTATCAATCGCTATTTCGGTAAAGAGGACACAACCTATAGCAAATCCAAAAAGCAAAAGGGGAAGCAGAAGGGCCTGCCACCGGGTCTGGCGAAGAAGGGGAGTCTGCCCCCCGGTTTGCAAAAACATCTCGATGAAAATGGCAGCTTGCCTCGAGGGCTGGCCAAGCGCGATCTGCCGGATGATTTGCTCAGTCGTTTGCCAAAACGGAAGAATACAAAATTTATCAGGGTCGATGATGATGTGGTGCTGATCGACATTCTGACAAACAAAGCACTTGATGTGATTGAAGGTGTTCTGAAATAGGCGCGCGTCTTTGGGGCTTTCAGGGCAGGGGCTATTCCATTTTCAGGGCCTGTCGCTGTTTAAGGACCCGGCCCAGTTTGCCGTGGTCCGGTGCGAAGATCATGGAAACGCACTGAAAGACACTGGCAACCACAGCGATCATTCCTGCGGCGTTGAGGGCAAAGTCCGCGCCAAGCAGAAGGGGGGCAAAAGCAGCTGCAAGGTATCCTGTGATCCCGGAGAGCGTGGCAAAGACAGCTGAGAGCCAGAGTTGCCTGCTCAGGTTGTCTGTCCACATACGGGCCGTTGCAGCCGGGCAGATAAACATGGCGATGACAAGAATAGACCCCACTGCATCAAAGGCCGCTACAGCTGAAAGCGCGGTCATGACAACCAGGCCAATGCTGATCAGGCGGGCAGAGAAGCCGAGGGAGCTTGCCATTTCAGGGTCAAAGGTCGAGATTTTCAATTCCTTGAAGAAGGCAACTGTCAGCAGGATAACCAGTAGGCTGACCCCGAGAAGTCGCTGCAAGCTGTTGGGCATCTGTTCCAGACCTGTCGGTGAAAGCAGATCCTTCCAGTCATTCAAACCAAGCCAGAGTGTGGATTCCAGATTGCCATAGAGGGCGTGTTCCACATCCAGGTGCACGCCGGATGCACCGGTTTGCTCAAGAATAAGGACGCCAAGAGCGAACATGGATGTGAAGACCACGCCCATTGCGGCCCCGGCTTCTATTTTGCCAAGACGTTTGATCCCCTCAATCAGCAGCGCAGAGATCAATGCTGCGGAGAGAGCGCCCAGTAACATGGGGAGCGTATCAAGCGTTCCCGAGAGCAGGTAGCCAACCACAATGCCGGGCAAGACGACGTGGCTCATGGCGTCGCCGATCAGGCTTTGTCGGCGCAGGACCAGAAAGTTGCCGGGCAGGCCACAGCAAAGGCCTGCGAGAACAGCAACCAACAGGGCGGGAAGATCAATTTGCAGGAAATCAGCCAGAGGTAGATCCATTAACCGGCTACCTTCTGTTGCAGTCGAAGATTTTCTTCCAGCTCGTGAATAAGGTCTGGAGGGAGTACATCAGTGATCATGGAAAGGGACCAGTTTTTCTGGGCAAAAGCTTCTTCAGGGTAGTCGCTGAGATACTGGTTCCAGAGATCCTGATCCCGGGACATCTGTCTTATTTTCTGCTGGCCCAGCTTTGTAACCTGCCCGTTTTTATCAAGAGTGCCTTCATGCTTTAGCAGTAAAATAAACAGGGAGGAAAGCACGGGTTGTCCCTGACCCAAACTGAGCAGAGCGCGTCGGCGGCTAATACGATAACGAAAGAAAATCTGGCGGAGTCCGGTGGCAAGAACACCCCGTCGGGGAGCGAGAAATAAAGACAGCAGGAAAAGTGTTGTTGCTGTCAGGACAATGGTGGCGCCAGAAGGAAAATCGGGAGTCAAGGCAGAGAGCCCGGCCCCAAGAAAGCAGCTGATTCCACCTGAGAAGGCTGAAATGCCAACCATCAACCCAAGGCGGTCCGTCCAGAAGCGGGCTGTGACGGGGGGGATAATGACCAGGGCAATGATCAGAATAAGGCCAACAGTCTTCAGGCCGATCACGACGACGGCCAGAAGCAGGGCCATCATCAGGAGGTCGATTTTGCTGACAGACCAGCCTCTGGACGCGGCATAGTCAGGATCAAAGCAGATCAGGCCAAATTCCTTGAGGAAGATGGCGGCGGTCAGAGTGATGAGCAGCGCGAAAACGGCGATCATTTCTGCCTCGCTTTGCAGCATGCTGGCGGTTGAACCTAACAGATAGCTTTCCAGTCCGGCCTGACTTCCGTCTCTCAGTGTCTGGATGTAACTCATCAGTACGACGCCAAGCCCAAAGAACGAACTGAGAACCGTGCCGATCGCAGAGTCTTCCGGCAAGCGGGTATTGTCCTTGATCCACTGAACAAGCAAAACCCCGAGGATGCCGCTGATGGTCGCCCCGGTCATGAGGAAAGGCAGGCTTTTCCCGGTACCTGTCAGGGCAAGAGCAACGAGAAAGCCAAGGGTGATTCCAGGCAGGGTGGCGTGGCTGATGGCGTCACTTATCAGAGCTCTTTTGCGCAACAGGGAAAAGACACCGATAACACCGCCAGCCATGCCAAGAAGTGCCGAGCCAAGCAAAACGACGCTGGTGTTGTATCCGCCCTGAAAACTCAGGATATCAAGAAGCTCTGTTAACAAGGGGTCGCCTTTATGTCCGTTTTGATGGTGATGTCAGAGAAGTTTAATCCGAGAGTAACTGTGTCCAATCCCTGCCGGTTTATTGCCCGGCGAGGGGGATAAGTCCTGAAAGTTCTGAGGGAGCCAGGCGTCCACCATAGGCGTGCTGAAGGTTCTCGGCGGTAAAAGCCTCTGCCATGGGGCCACTTGCAACAGGCCGGATATTCAAAATCAGGGCATGGTCGAAATAATCTGGTGCAGATTGAAGGTCATGATGAACACAGATGACTGTTTTTCCCTGATCTTTCAGGTCTTTCAGCACGTTGACAATCGCGCGCTCGGTCGCAGCATCGACGCCGACAAAGGGTTCGTCCATAAAATAGAGGGCCGCATCCTGTGCCAGGGCGCGGGCAAGAAAGACCCGCTGTTGCTGGCCCCCGGAAAGCTGTCCGATTTGACGATCGGCAAAGTCTGCCATGCCGACCTGTTCCAGATACCCCAGGGCAGCTGCGCGGTGAGCCTTGCGTACAGGGCGCAGCCATCCAATCTTGCCGTAGAGACCCATTGTGACAACATCCAGCGCTGAGGCAGGGAAGTCCCAGTCAACGCTGCCGCGCTGAGGGACGTAGCCGATAAGATGGCGCTGGCTGGCAACCGATTTCCCGTAGACGGTTATTTCGCCGGAAAGTTTCGGGATTAAACCTAATGCAGCCTTGATAAAAGTTGACTTTCCCGCCCCATTGGGACCGACGACCGCAACAAGTCCCTGCGCAGGTGCGATGAAGGAGAGGTCCCAAACCACGGGCTTGTGATGGTAGGCAACCGAAAGTCCCTGGATTGCAAGGGGGGCGGATTTTGCCGCTTCGCTTGTCAGGGGCTGGTGAGGTTGAAGCCGGAGGAGTTTGGCAATCATTAATAAATCTTCCCGGCTAGTTGGGGGTATTTTGGCTGAGGGTCAGCAATTGTTGCATGCCGCTGGTCGTGGCATCTCCTCCGAGTGCTCGACTGATAACCGTGGCGTTGTGGTCCAGCATGCCGATATAGGTGCCTTCGTAACTGCCAAATGGCCCCATGGCATCAGAGAAGAGCGTGCCACCGATCTGGACGGTGTGTCCTCTGGCTGCGGCCCCTTCGATCAGAGCGCGAACGTTTCTGTCAGCAACCGAGCTTTCAACAAAGACGGCCTTGATTTTCCGCTCGACAATAAGCGCGACCAGCTCTTCAATTTTTTTCAATCCGGCCTCGCTGGCAGTGCTCAACCCCTGAATGCCAATAACCTCAAAATCGTAAGCCTGCCCAAAATAATTAAAGGCATCATGGGCCGAGATTACCACGCGCTCGTTCTCGGGCACTGATGCCAGGACACGGGACACATAGCCGTTGAGCCGTTCGAGCTGTTCAAGGTAGCTTGTGGCATTTTCTGTATAGAATGTCTGATTGTCAGGATCAAAAGCGATGATGACTTCAAGCGCCTTACGGGTAACCGCCATCCATTTTTGCACATCCATCCAGACGTGGGGGTCATGTTTGTTTTCGTAACTCTGGCTGGAAAGCAACAGGGTTTGATCAATGGCTTCGGCAAGAGGGACGACAGGTTTGTTCAGGGCCATGCGCTCCAGCGCGTCTTCCATCTGGGCTTCGAGATAGAGGCCGTTGTAGAGAATGATGTCAGCCCGGGTGAGGGCCGCGATGTCCTTGCGGTTCATCCGGTAGGTATGGGGATCAACCCCTTCGCCCATCAGGCTGGAGACTTCCATTTTATCCCCTGTGATATGGCTGACAACATCAGCTATCTGGGCAATGGTTGTCACAACAACTGGCTTCTCGGCCCGCGCGGTGGTGCTGAGAGCCAAAAGGAGCAGAACGATGCTTGCAATGGATAGTCGTGCTTTTAGGGTGAAGCCGTTCATACCTTGGTTCCTGATTTAATGTTGTGTTATCTTGGTTATGTGGCCGACGTCTGAATTTGTAGCCGTGGCTACATTTCTTGTCAATGGCAATTAACGCAAGGAAATGAATTATAAAGAGAGTCATTTTTTCGGCCCGGATCAGCCCGATCGGCAACATTATTGCTGCGGGAGAGGGTGTTTTGCGGAAGACGGCGGGAGCCCTGGAAATATCGGTCTGGAGCCGTAAGGCTTGATCTCTTCTTGTACTTGCGGTTTTCTTTCGGGTAGTAAGGGACTTCAAGCTGATTGTGAAAGGTTTCAAGAGTCAATGACATCGAGTTCTGAACTGGAAAATGCAGCGCTGCAAGCAGCCAAGTTCGAACGAGTCCGCGAGGCTCATAAAACCGAAGTTGCCGAGGACTATGTTGAACTGATTGATGATCTGATCAACGTCAATGGCGAAGCCCGGGTTGTTGAACTGGCCGAACGCATGGGGGTCAGCCATGCAACTGTCAACAAGATCGTCGGACGGTTGCAACGGGAGGGGCTGGTGATTTCCCGGCCCTATCGTTCGATCTTTTTGACGGATGAAGGCCGGGAGATGGCAGTCGAAGCCCGCCGCCGCCACGAGATTGTTGTCAAGTTTCTGAAAGCAGCAGGGGTGAGCCCGGAAACAGCAGAGATTGACGCCGAGGGAATCGAACACCATGTCAGTGACGAGACACTTGATTGTCTCTCCGCACTCACGGGCAAGATTGAAATCTGATATCGGATTCAAAAATGCTTTAAAAACCTCTGCAAAAGTGGGCTGTTAGCTCTCAGAAGCAGGGCGGTACAACCTGCGGCTTGCTCCCGGGTTCAGGAGATTGAAAATGAAAATCATCTTATCGGGATTTTCGCTTTTGTACCGGGGGTGAAAAGCGCTAAAGTGCCGCAGAAATTTGAATAAACATTAATTGAATTAGACAAACTGGGGAATGACCAATGGCTCTTGAATTACCAGCTCTTCCATATGCATACGACTCTCTTGGCCCGTATATGTCAGCCGAGACACTCGAGTTCCATCACGACAAACATCACAATGCCTATGTCGTGAACGGGAACAAGCTTTTGGCCGGAACAGATCTGGAAGGAAAGTCGCTTGAAGAAATCGTCAAGGGCTCCTTTGGTGATGCGTCAAAAGCAGGCATTTTCAATAATGCTGCCCAACACTGGAATCACATTGAATTCTGGAACATGATGAAGCCGAATGGCGGCGGTGCCATCCCCGGTGAGCTGGAAAAGAAAATTGTCGAGGATTTCGGCAGTGTTGACCAGTTCAAGGCAGACTTCATCAATGCCGGTGTGACCCAGTTCGGTTCCGGCTGGTGCTGGCTGGTCCTGAACAGCAACGGCAAGCTGGCTGTGACCAAAACGGCCAATGGCGAGAACCCGTTGGTAACCGGCGGCCATGCGCTGCTTGGCTGTGATGTCTGGGAACATTCCTACTACATCGATTATCGCAATGCCCGTCCGGATTATGTTAAGGCGTTTGTCGATAATCTGGTGAACTGGGAATATGTTGCACAGCGTTTCGCTGCGGCATCCTGATTTAAATGGCCTGATGCTGGTTTTTCGTCTGAGGATTCAGGCCTGAGATCAGTGTGAGGATCAGCTAAAGAGAGCGGCCAGGATTTTCCGGCCGCTCTTTGGTTTTTTGACAGAGGGAATGTATCATCGATGTTTCCTTTCCTGAGGCTTCCTGTTATTTTGCCTAGGAATTTTTCAGGCTTCCTGTGAGGAGCTTCTGGTTGGTACGGAGAAAGAAGAGTATGAGAGCATTGCGACGGATCGCAGGGATCGTGGTAGCCTTTGTATCTGGCGTCGGCTCATTGTCTGGGCAAACTCTGGCGCAGCAGGCCATACAGGACCCTGCTGCAAATCAGGTTCTGGCATTTGATGGTGCGGATTACAGCGGTGCCGGAAAGCTTTTTAACCTGCCGGATGGCCAGCTCTACTCGTTTATTCCCTCGCTGGAAGATTTTTCCGGCAAGATCTCCTCGATCAAGCTCGGGGAGCAGGTTGGGGTTATTCTTTTCCGGGAAGAGCTGTTCCAGACAACAGACAATTCCTGTGCCCCGATTATCGGCACGCATGAAGAGCCGCACCTGCTGTGGAAAGGGGCAACAGCAGATCTGTTGCCGCCCCGGCCAAGTTCGAATATCCCGCTTGCCCTGCCTGCACCCCAGGACAATGCCTATGCCTCGATGATTATCTATCGCAGGGACGTAGGGCCGCCCCCTGGAGTTTTGATGCTACAGCGTCTCAACAGCTATAGCAGGGGATGTGGCAATGTGCTCGACCAGCTTAACTATCGCCGGGTGTTTATTCCGGCCTGGGATAATGGGAAAACCGGCTACTGCCAAAACCTTGTCGGCCCTGCCAGCTATGCCGGTGCCAGAGGCACCTTCCGCTTTAATGACAGTGACCAGCTGGTTTTCATGCATCCGGAATCAATGGATCAGGCGTACCAGACGGTAAAACACCGGGTTCGTTCGACCCTTTATGATTTTCCTGATTGCCAGGGGAACCATGTGACTTTCCCCTTCAAGGCGGAAAGTATCCACAAGTTCAACCTTGCTGACTACGGCTATAAAGGACGGGCGCGCTCGATAAAGGTCGAGTATGTCTCCGGCCCTGCTGCGGGCATTTCGTCTCTGGCGGTTGCAGCTGCGCCTGTCGCGACACAAGCTGTTGCGCCATCAGCCCAGCAAGCTGCAGCGCCCTCTGTTTCACCCTCCGCTTCTGCTGCGGTGCAAAATCCTGCCCTGCCTAAAGCCGCCGTACAGCCTCAACCGACGGCTGTTCCTGCTGCCCCTGCGTCAGTTGCTGTGCCACAGCCAGCAGTGAGCAGCCCTGCGCCTGCAGCCGCAGCGCCGACGGCACAAACCACGCTGCCGGTTGCTCAGCCGTCTGTTGCAGCAACACCGGTTGCTCCGTCTCCGGCTACTCCGGCTGCCTATCCGGATGCCAGTGGTGATCTTGCCGCAGCAGGGATTACAGCGGCGAGAGATGACGCACTGGTTCCTGTACCGACAACGGCCCCAGAAGCGGGGGTTCCCCAGCGGCAGACGATTGTGACTGAACCGGAAAACTCTCTCTTCACGCCGTCGTATCAGTTGTTTGAAGGCCAGCCGAACACACCTGTGGCCAGTGAGCCTCTGGGGACTGCCGGAACACCTGCCGGGACTTCAGGTCAGGGGAGCTTGCCAACAGAAGCTGCGGAACAGGTTGCGATCCGTCCTGCAGGAGGAACGCCTTTTGAATTTCCGGTTTTTGATGCCTATCGCCTGAACTATTGTCTGACGCCGGGGACAAACTGTGGGGAAGCCGCTGCAACAGAATGGTGCAGCAAGAAAGGTTTTACCAAAGCCCTGGCCTGGGTTCGTGACAATAACATTGGCTCGCTCTATCCAACCATGAATATGGGCTCGAAAACAATCTGTTCCAATTATAACTGTGATGGTTTCAAGGAGCTGACCTGCGGGAACTGATTGGTCCCTCCATACAGGACGAGCAGAGTAAAACTTTAAACGGCAGGATTGTTGACAGTCCTGCCGTTTTTTATGGGTGTGGCAGTGCTTTTTTATAAGCCTGTGCCACCAGTATCTGGTGGTGTGTTCTTGCGTCTTCTCCTTGATCGCTGCCGTGATAGGATCCCAGCTCTTGCAACAGCAGAAAGAAGCCTACTCTGGGAATGGCAGGCTCTCCCCGGCTGACAGCCAGGGGGGCGAGTGATACCTCTCCCTTTGCGTGGTCCTGCCGGAGAATATTTTCCAGTATTCGGGTCAGGCGATGGATCACCTGGGGCCCCGGGATTTCGGCCTCGAGAGCCAGTTGGCGGTAGCTGATCGTTGTTTGCTGCCTTGCCATTGTTTCAAGGGTATGCCGCACCCGTTGTTCCATTTCGGCAGTGATGTTCTGATTCACAAGAAAGGTCCTGTTGCTGGAAATGGAGGGGCTTAACAAACCTAACTTTGAAAAATAGTCTCATAATTTCTGAAGCTGTAGTCTTTTCTGCGGGATCTGCCCTTGGGCCACTTTTGATTGGCGTGGGTCATTTTTGTTCGGTCGATATGTTTTGCCAGCAGCTTCTCTGCTGCGGCGACGCGTCCAGCTTTTAACAGGGCCAGAATTTCGCCATGGTCGGCATAGGATTTGTTTTTCTCGGCCTGGGTGCGCAAAAAGCGAAACATCAGGGCGGTGACAAGCGGAGCAAGGCTGTCGTAGCTTCTACTGAGAAAATCATTCCCGGCATAGCCAAACAGGCAGCGATGAAAAGCAGCATCTTTTATCTGACATTCTTTCCAGTCGTGGCGTTTGAAAGCATCAACCATCTGTTTGAGCAGGAAAGAAAGATTTTCTATCAATTGTTCGGGATTGTTTTCCATGGCGAGTACAAGCGCGCGTGTCTCGAGAAGGGATCTGAACTCCAGCAGCTGTTCTACACTCTCGTTGCTCGGATTAACGACATAACAGCCTGATTGTGGAATGATTTCGACCAGTCCTTTTATCCTTAATTCTGACAAGGCTGTTCTGATTGGTGCGCGGCTGATTTTCAACGCCTGGGCCAGCCCGTTTTCAGAAATAGGTTCGCCAAAATCCAGCTTGGCATGAATTATTGCCGTCTCGATTTGGGCGTAGGCATAATCAGACAGGTTTCCGGAGGATTTGTTGGTGCTGTTGTTCATTCTTGTTCCGAATGGTTGAAGAGCTTTGCCGCAGATTTAGCTGTGCGAGTACGGGATTGATGCTGATTTTTCAGTATGGTTCAGATTGTTGACCGCAGTTCTCTGTAATGCAATCCCGCCTGGCCCAATTTTATCTGCTCCCGGTATAATACCTGTGTTTTCTACAGGAGAAGATACTGTAAAGATAACGGTTTTTGCGAACGAACTTGTCTACCTAATTTTTTTATTTTGATGGAGAGTGGCCATCTGGATAACTGAGAAAATATCATATTTTGTGCGTTTAATTTCAGATTATGACAATATTGTCCTAATAACTAGTATTTCAGTTTAAGGTATATTAAGCTGGCGCATCAATTGTGCAGTCATCATAAAATGCAAGAATGACAAAATAAGATGGATGACTGTTTGGGAAGCAACTCTATGGGAGGGCTGGCATAATGTCAGATGCTACAAAACGTGATCTGTCGGATAAAAATATCGTAATTTCCTCACGACGTTCTTTTATGAAACTGGCCGGAACATCCGCTGCTCTGGCAGGTGGCGCTGCATTGTCTGCGCCCTTTATTAGCGATGCGAAAGCCGCAGCAGGCAGTAAATGGAAAGTACAGTCTACCTGGGATGCGGGGACAACAGGCTATACACTTTTTGAGGCCTGGTGTAACAGCTTCGAAGAACGTTCCGGAGGTGAGCTGTCAATTCAGCCCTTTGCTGCAAAGTCTGTCGCGGCGGACAACAATGCCCTGTTTGATGCGGTTCGCAACGGCGTATTACAGGGAATGAATCCTTTTACGCTTTATTGGGCAGGGAAAATTCCANCTTCGGTTTTCCTCTCGTCCTATCCTGTAGGTCCCGATCAGCCAGCCCAGTGGGACACCATGTTTTATGGACTGGGCATGTTGGAAAAAGCACGTGAAATATACGCCAAGTTTGGTCTGGTTTATGTCGGTCCGATTCAACACGATGCAAACATTATTCATTCCAAGGTGCCCGTTTCAAGCGTTGATGACTTCAAGGGACTGAAGTTGAGGGTGCCAGGGGGCATGGTTTCAGAAGTTTTCCAGTCGTTTGGGGCCAGTACCGTCAGCCTGCCGGGGTCTGACATTTTCCCCGCGCTTGAAAAGGGAACGATTGATGCGGCTGATTATGTTGGTCCTGCGGTAAACTGGGACCTTGGCTTTGGTCAGGTGACCAAGCACATTCTTTTTGGCCCTCCCGGGTTAATGTCAGTATACCAGCCGGTCGATTTGATGGATCTGACCGTTAACAAACGTGCCTGGGATGGTTTGTCTCCTGCCATGCAGAAATTTGTTGAAGATCAGGTGAAGATCTATTCACTGGATCATTATGTTTCGATTCAAAAGCGCAACGTAGAAGCCCTGCAAAAATTCATTGATAGCGGGAGCACGGTCTCACGTATGGGGCAAAACGATCTGGACAAATTTCGTCAGGCAGCTATTCCGATCTGGTATAACTGGGCTAAAAAAGATGCTGATGCGTCAGCTGTCTTCAAGATCCAGCTCGACTATATGATGAACGGCATCATGGGCTATGTCAGCGCCTCTGATATCAAGGGGCAAAGCCTTTAACATCCAGCGTTATTTTCTCTAAACTTGATGACTTCCGGGGCGAGACGATTTTTTGCACAAGCAATTGATAATTGTCTCGCCCTGTTCTGTGGTGTTTCAAAAGAGTTTGTGGAGTTTCTGATGACGGATGGGCCCGATTTTGGATTTGTGTTGCCCCATTGGCTGTACTGGACGTGGCTGGTTGTGATGCCTCTTGTTCTGATCTACTGGGCAAATCATCAAAAGAATCAAAAAGAGCAAGCAGGAAACCATGCTGACAGTGCCGCGCTGCTGCAGGGTGATGAGGCAGGTACGGCGCTGGTTTATAAAGAGAATACCTTTACGCGTCTGATCGACAAAATCAGTGTTGCATCCGGTTATTTATGCGCTTTCTGGACTGTAAATGCGGTGGGCGCTTACTTTTATGAAGTGATCATGCGCTATCTGTTCAATATGCCAACAATCTGGGTTCATGAAGCCAGTTTTCTTCTATTCGGAATGCAGTATCTGATCTCCGGGGCCTTTACCCTGAAGGAGGAAGGGCATGTTCGCGTCGATGTTCTCTACATCAAGCTTCCGCCGCGCGGACGCATCGGGATGGATATTTTTACATCGGTTTTTTTCTTTGTTTTTGTTCTCGCGCTGGTTGGTACAAGCAGCACATTTTTTGAACAGTCCTACCAGATGAATGAAACGACAGTAGAGACCTGGGGCATCCAGTACTGGCCGGTTAAGGCCATGATGGTTCTGGGCGGGATATTAATTTTTTTCGCCGGGATTTCGAAGTTAACCAAAGATATCATGACCTTTCGCGCGATGAAGCAGGGAGCCTAGAGCGATGACAGATATGAATGTTTCATCCTCGCCCAATCCACTTGGACGTCTGGGCACTCTTGTTATGGTAATGGCCAGCTGTGCAGCTTTTTTTGTTCTGGCAGTTGAACTGGTGAACATTGCCTTCTACGACCCCTACGGGGATCAGTATTTTCTTTTCAGGACAGCCGGGGTCCTGCAGGACACAGATATCAGCACGCTTACCTATATTATGTTTGGCAGCCTGTTTCTGCTTCTGATGCTGGGGCTGCCTCTGGCGTTTGTTACCGGGGGCCTCGGGGTGGTCTTTGTTTATCTGGTCGGCGATCAGATAATGCTCAACATTATTCCTTCACGTATTTTCCCGATGATGACCAATTCTGATCTGGCAGCAATCCCGCTGTTTATCTTTATGGCATCAATGCTGGAGCGGGCTGGCCTGATCGAAGAAATGTTTGATGTGGTCTATAAATGGATGGGAGGGCTGAACGGAGGATTGGCTGCTGCGACCATTTTGGCTTCGACCATCCTTGCGGCCATGGTCGGGGTGATCGGTGCGGCCGTGGTCACGATGGGGATTATTGCCCTTCCTGCGATGTTAAAGCGGAAATATGACCCGGAAATTGCTCTGGGTTCGATTATGGCCGGGGGAACACTCGGTATCCTGATCCCGCCCTCTATTCTTGCAATTCTTTATGCTGTGGTTGCCCAGCAATCGGTAGGGGAGCTTTATCTTGGGGCTTTGGCACCGGGGTTGTTGCTGTCGGCGCTTTATATGGGTTACGTGTTGATACGCTCTTATCTCAATCCTGATCTGGGACGTGCAATTCCAGTCGAAGAGCGGTTGAGCTTTGGGGAAAAGTGCAGGTTGTTGGTCAAGCTTATCGCGCCTCTGTCGTTAATCGTGCTTGTGCTGGGTCTGCTCTTTGCTGGAATTGCGACGCCAGTCGAGGCCGCAGGTATTGGCTCTTTCGGGGCGATTATCGTGGCTTTGATGCATGGTCGCTTTGACATTGTCGCCTTGAGAGAAGCCTCAGTGACGACCGTAAAAGCATCGGCGATGGTTCTCTGGATTATCTTTGGGGCCTCGATTTTTGTCGGGTTCTATATTTTACAGGGAGGGCAGGCCTTTATTAATGATGCCATTCTCGGGTCTGGTCTTTCTTCTTACGGCATCCTTTTTGTAATGATGGTGCTGCTGGTTATTCTGGGAATGTTTCTGGACTGGGTAGGGATCCTGCTTCTGGCAGTGCCGATATTTGTCCCCATTATTAAAAACCTGACATTTGATGGGTTACTGGGACTTCCTCCCGTTGATTCGGACAAGGTGGCTCTTTGGTTCGGGGTTCTTTATCTGATCAATATGCAGATGTCGTTCTTAAGCCCTCCTTTTGGATATGCTCTTTTTTATATCAAGGGAGTGGCTCCAAAAGAAATTACAATGGCGATGATTTTCAGGTCGGCTCTTGCGTTTTTGGCACTGCAGGTGCTCGGCTTGGTGCTTTGCATTCTTTTCCCGGCAATAGTGACCTGGTTACCCGAGCTGGTATATGGGTAGCCACAGAAGACAGAATTTTCGATTAGTTTGGGGCAAGCCTGATGCGAGGCGGTTTGTGTAACCATTTCCTTCTTGAACTTGGCGGGGGGACTCTGTACCACTTTGGCTAATTAAAAAGCTGCCTGGACGACAGATTTCGTACAAGAATCACAGGAAGTAATGATGAGCCAGTTTAAAACGATCGACAATTTCGACCTGAACGGTAAACGGGTTTTGGTTCGGGTAGATTTTAACGTCCCCGTCGTGGATGGAAAAATTTCTGACAACAGCCGGATTGTCCGGGTTATTCCAACCCTGAAAGATCTGAAAGCCCGGGGTGCCAAAATTATCCTGATGGCTCACTTCGGGCGCCCCAAAGGCAAAGCCGTTCCCGAGATGAGTCTTTTGCCCGTTGTTGCCGGACTTTCAGAAGCACTGGGAGGTGAGAAAATCTCCTTTGCTTCAGACTGCATTGGTGCCGAGGCTGCCGCAAAGGTCGGCGCTTTGGGCGAAGGCGAGATCCTGTTGCTTGAAAATCTGCGGTTTCACGCCGGGGAAGAGGCCAATGACTCCGTTTTTGCTGCTGAGCTGGCCAAACTGGGAGATGTTTATATCAACGACGCTTTTTCAGCTGCGCACCGTGCCCATGCCTCGACAGAAGCCCTTGCCCGGCTTTTGCCAGCAGCGGCAGGCCGCTTGATGCAGATGGAGCTGGAGCATCTGGAACAGGCACTTGGCCAACCGAAACGTCCAGTGGCGGCACTGGTTGGCGGGGCCAAGGTTTCGACCAAACTCGATCTGCTTGGCAATCTGGTTGGCAAGGTCGATGTGCTGGTGATTGGTGGAGGAATGGCCAATACTTTCCTCAACGCCCAGGGGATTCCTGTCGGACGCTCGCTTTGTGAACACGAAATGGCAGATACGGCACGCACCATTCTCAAGGAAGCAGAGCAGAGGGGCTGCAAGGTCATTCTGCCTTCTGATGTGGTTGTTGCTGCTGGTTTGAGCGCAGGTGTTGCCACTTCTGTGGTGGCGGCAACAGCAGTTCCCGAAAACGAGATGATTCTTGATGCGGGTCCTGCTTCTGCGCAGGAGATTGCGGAAGAACTCAAAAGCTGCAAGACACTGGTCTGGAACGGCCCCTTGGGTTGTTTTGAAACGGAGCCTTTTGATCAGGCCACCAATCAGGTTGCCCGGGCTGCGGCTGCTTTGACCAAATCTGGTTCTTTGCTGACAGTTGCCGGGGGTGGGGATACGGTTTCAGCCTTGATCCACGCGGGTGTAGAGCAAGATTTTTCCTACATCTCGACGGCAGGTGGTGCTTTTCTTGAATGGCTGGAAGGCAAGACTCTGCCAGGTGTTCAGGTGCTGCAGGACGTCGCCTGAGATTAGAGCTGTTCATATATAGTTAAATAAAAACTGGGGCCTTTCTAGAGAGGTCCCAGTTTTGCCATCAGCACCAGAGCAATTGCGCCGGAGGCAACGCCGATAAGCAGGTTCTTGCGGGTGAGGAAAAATACCGCGAGCGAGATCACTGTTGCTCCGGCACGCTGCTCGATCGACAGGTCAGCCAGTGGGCCGATGGGAAGCAGGATCATGCGGGAGATCAATCCGGCAAGCAGGGCATAGGCGACACAGGTCACCCAGCGGAACAGGGCGCTGTCCTTGTCGACCTTTCCGGAAACAGCGACCCCAAGCGCCCGCCAGAAATAGGTGACTGCTGCTGCTGCTGCCAATGCGGCAAGGGGGGCAAGGAATTCTGGTGCCAGAAAATTTGAAGATATTTCGATCATTCCGTTTCGACTTTCCGGATCTTTCCTCTGGTCTGTCGCTCGGCGATATAAAAAGCAATGGTGCCTCCGATCAGGCCAGTAATCAGCAGATTCCAGTCAGGAGTTAAAAGGAAAGTCAGGGGACCCAGAATAGCGCCGAGGATCAGCGCTGTCGGGCGGCCAGGCTGGGTGAAGTCAGCGACAAAGACCAGCATGAAATAGACCGGATTGAGGAAAACCAGTCCCATGGTGATTTCTCCGGGCAGTATTCCTGGCAGGTAATAGCCGATGGCTGTGGACAGCATACAGATGCTCCACAGGGGAATAACAAAGCCGGTAAAATAGGGAAAACGCTGTTCTTCGGGTAACAAAGGACATTGCCGCATGGCGGCAGCCCACCCTGTCACCGCAATAAAATTACACATAAAATAATAAGCAATTTTAGGGGTGGTTTTATTCCTGATATGGGGCATGAGAACGATGGTCATGGGCAGCAAGCGGCAATTGATCAGGGCAACAGCTGCAGCAATGGCAAAAAGCGAGGCGTCGACGGCATAGAGCTCCATCGTAGCGATTTGGCCAGGTATAGCCCAGTTTATGCCAGAGGATAGCAAGGCATGCCAGATTTCGAGCCCGGTTTCACTCACCAGAGCGCCAAAACCCATATAGGTACTGCCGAGGATAATGGCAGGAATTCCAAAGGCATCCTTGCAGCCATTGATATAGGCAAGACGCCGCGAGCCAAAATCCCGGGGAGGGGAGCTTTTCATGTCCGGGAGAGACTCCGGGAATAGTTTCAGGGAGATAAAGGCTATCACAGCATAGAGTGTAGGGGGTATTTTCTTGCTGCTATGCGGCAAAAAATATTGCGATGCAATACCGGCAGGCAGATTTTAATGCGGCTAAGGTTTGAATTTTTGAGGCTGGAATGTCTTGAGGTCTGATTTACTCAGGTCTGATTTACTCAGGTTTGATTTACTCAGGTTTGATTTCCGGCGTCAGTCATAATTCGTGATGCAGGTAACATGCAGGTTACTGTTGTCCCTTTTTCAGGCTGGCTTGTCATGGAGAGGTCGCCCCCATGCAGGCGTACGAGGCCAAGCGCAAGGGGCAAGCCGAGCCCTGTGCCGTCAAATTGTCGACTGAGTGTGCTATCGATCTGTGAAAAAGGCTCGAAAGCTTTGGGAATATCCGCCTCGGCGATACCAATTCCTGAATCAGTGACAATAAATTCAAAATCCCCCTTGTCATTGATGCCGCCCGAGAGTTCGACAACACCTCCAGATGGTGTGAATTTAACCGCGTTGGCAAGAATGTTGATCAGCACCTGCTTCAGCTTGCGTTGATCGGCATAGAGCATGGGCAATTTCGACGGCAATGACAGTTTAAGCTTAAGTCCGGCGTTTTCTGCGCGTTCAATCATCAACCGCTGAACCGAGACGGCAAGCTTCAGGGGATCCATTGTGTCTTCGAGCAGTTCAAGTTTGCCTGCTTCAATCTTTGCCACATCCAGGATGTCGTTGATCACACTGAGAAGGTGGCGGGCCGAGAAGTGGATATCGTGGGAATACTCATGGTACTGCTTGTTGCCCAGAGGGCCGAGCAGTTGGGAAGACATCATTTCGGAAAAACCGATAATGGCATTCAGAGGCGTGCGCAATTCATGGCTCATGTTTGCCAGAAACTCTGACTTGGCCCGGTTGGCAACTTCCGCTGTTTCCTTGGCAACCTGCAGGGCACTTTGCTGATGCTGCTGTTCGGTGATATCCCGTGCACTGCCCCTATATCCTGCGTACTCCCCGCCGTTGCGGGTGTAAAACGGGAGGCCACTAAGCAGAAACAGCCGTTCGTCCTTGTTCCGGGTTGCGATTTTGAGCTGCTCATCGCGGAAAGGGTTATGGATGCCTCTGCCTCTTGGGTCATCAAAGACCCTTGTTGCGGTCAGGGAGAGTTCCTTGATATTTTTGCCCAGGAGTTCACTGGGGTGATAGCCGAGGATTTTTTGAACCTGGGGAGACACATACGTCAGGTTGAGTTTGCTGTCCGTTTCCCAGGTCCAGTCTGAAACCAGACGCGCCATGTCGTTCAAACGGTCGGTAACGGTTGCGAGGGCCTGCTTTATCTGGATGATTTCATCATTTGGCCGGAGCACGACCGCCGTTGCGCCAGCAGTATTGGCGGTATGATCGAGGTGATGGTAGGACGCGAGATAGTGTGCAGGTTTGCCATTCTGCAGGATGATGTATTCGTCAGGATCCTGGCCACCCGCCAGTTTTATAGCTTCGATTTCCCCTGCAGTGTAGGGAGGGGAAAGAGCATTTTCGAGCAGGCTGGTACGGGCAATCTCGTCGGCAATCGCTTCATAAGCAGCATTGGCAAAGATGATCTGGCCATCACTGTTGATCACACAGGTTGGTGGCCCGTTGTGAACGATGTCGTTTTTCAATGCTGAAATAGCTTCAAATGCCCCGCTCAGATTGTGCGGCAGGCCGTTCCCTTTTTTTATTTGGTCACGGTCTTTCGGCATCTTGACAATGCGACCCCTGCTTCCTCGTGTCATGATGTTGCTTGTGCCCCACCTGTAATTTTCTGTACGTCAGGTGGGGAAGACAGCTTGGACACGGCATTCTGATAAGAAGGATCCATGCGCCAGCTATCGGCGATCAGCTTTGCATCATCGACACTAACCTTATCATATATCAGCATGGCACGGGATAGATCTCTTGGATCCGTCGTCTGGCCTTCCGGATGCCCCTTGCGGCTGAGAAGAAAGATTGTAGCAAACATCTGTTTGGGAATACCCATGGCAAGGCAAAGAATAGCAACCCCTTCGCCTTTGGTTTTATAGAGTGCCTTGCGAAGTCCGTCGAGACGAAAGCCACTCATCTCACAGAACATGGCTTCAAACAGCTCAATTTCTCCCTGCCGCAGGGACTGGACCAGAGCGGCGGTGGTCAGCTTCTTGTCCTTGTTGAGTTTCCGGGCCAGAGCCGTTGCGGGCTTTTCCTGCGGGGCTGTCAGGCGGTCCCGATCAATAAGTTTGTGGACACCGGATTGAATCCGGTTGTCGAGGTCCTGGATGTCGACGGGGAAGTTTCTGAGAATATGGGACCGTAGCGCTGCGGAAACCCACCAGTACATTCTCTCTGCCAGATAAAGCGGAAGATCCCGGCGATTGATCAGGGGCTCCTGGAAATCATCGATCCGCCGCGACTGCTCACTAAGATATTCGAGCGTCAGCGTTGTTATCTCTGCAGAATGATTTTCAAGCAATGTCTTGATGACATCCTTGTGCCCTGTATTGATCAACGCGTCTGAAACCTCTGAACTGATATCATTGCGCATCGCGATCGAGAGCTGGTGCTGATGTGTTCTGGTTTTGATAATATCGACCAGATCCTCGTCTTCAATAATCGGGCTGTCCATCAGAATGGGGCGGGCGACTTCAATTTCGTCATTGGCGAGCATCAGGATAAGTTCGTGCGGGACCGTATTGGCCGAGGAGAGTTCATCGCTCAAAGCCTTGCGGACGAGGATCTCGACATCACTGATCAGCTTGCCCAGGATGTCGGTCATAAGGGCTCTTTCCAGTTCAGAAAGGGCTTTTTCTTCGTTTGAAAAGAGGCTGCCGATTGTGCGCGCAAGGGTCTCCCGACCCTTGACCGAACGGTCCAGAGCCATAGCGAGCAGTTTTTGCAGGTTTTGGTCTTGGTTCTCTGGCAAAGGAACCCCCGCTTTCTTTATCTAACCCCGATTGCGCTACTTGCGCGATTTATGCCTCATCTTAAGGCACTATTTTTATCTGTTATCTGAGAGAACAGGCCTAATGGCGCGATCTCGCAGTAAAAAAATAATTACACCGAAATTAATAAAGAGAGTCTTAATTTTTTATGACAGGTCCAAGTATGGCAGAAATGATTTCTTCGACCTACTAAATATAGAGTTGAAGTTGTCTTCTTGTCACTATTTAGATGTCCCTGGTGATCTTGAGAGGCTTTGTTTAGAAGGATTCAAGTCAAATAATTGAAGTGAGAATCGGGCGTAATTTTCCTTTTTTGGTGTGAATACTGATGATTTTCCCTAATTAAGGGTGGACTTTTACTGATCGCGAGTTCTGTTGACTTGGAGGGTGGTTCTGGTAGAGGAGGCGTTAAGCATATTTTTACTCCCGGAAGGCACACTACATCTATGAAAATTTCCAATCGTTCCGATATCAGCACGACACCTGGTGCACCAGTGGTTAATCTCCGGGAGAATGCTGGAAAACTCTCTGGTGTAGATGGCACTGTCCATCAGCCTGCGCGTTTGCGATCCCTAAAGACACTGAAACCTTTTAGCGGGGATCTCCGAGCAGGGGGGATCGGCGAGATTCTACGGGAGCTTTTCGAGGCGGCCCGGATGGCAGCTGAGTCCGGGCGGATTATGCCGCGGGGCTCATTCCTGAACATTGTTGTGTAATTCTAACGTTATTTCCTTTTGATCGAAATAGAACAAAAGAGAAGGAAACGCGACAAGCCAAATAGCTAAAGCACTTTTGCCCTTTCTGATTAAGCAAAAATGTTGTGGCATTTTTTCAAACAATCCTGTGGTTTGAGTTCTGTGTTTTGCCTAGACGGAACTGAGAAGAATGCTTGTTTCGCTGTTCAGGATGCCTTCAATCATTCTGACTTCCCGTAAAATCCGGTCAAAATCATGCAGGTTCTCTGCTCTGATTTCAGCGATGAGATCCCAGCTGCCATTTGTTGTGTGCAGGGTGTGAAGCTCGGGAAGTCCTCTGAGTTTTCGGATAACCTGGGTTGTTGAGCGCCCGGCAACTTCGATGGTCATAATCGCCTTGATCAAACCGGGTTCACTGTCTTCCCGGGCGCGGATTGTGAAACCGAGGAGAGCACCCGTTTCCAGAAGTCTGTCTATCCGGTTTTGTACCGTGCCTCTGGAGACTTTCAGGATCTGTGCGAGTTTTGAAATGGAGGCCCGGCCATCCCTGCGTAGTACCGTGATCAGTTCTCTGTCCAGATCGTCAAACTTGTACAGGGGGTCTTTTGTATGCATGAGGGGTTTCTTGAATTACTGGTCAGGGTGACATAATGATAATATCAACTGTCATTATGTCAAATTTTCTGAATAAATTTGTACTTTTCTGGCATTTTAGGCAGCAGCCTGCCCGAATACTCTGGGTGTCATGATCAGGAAAGGATGCAGCAGGCATCCAGGTTTCACTCAAAAAAGCAGGCACTGAAAATGAAAAAGCGATCCCCGCAGTTCTCCCCGCAGCTCTCCCCGCAGTTCTCTCAGGGGCAACAAAATCAGGTTCCCTTTGTCAGTGTGGAGCATATGACAAAGATTATTCTTGCTCAGGGGATCGAAACATTCTTGTCAGAACTGACCGGCTATATCGAAGACGATTACAAACGCTGGATGCTTTTTGACAAGACGCCCCGGGTTGCCTCTCATTCGCAAGAAGGGGTGGTGGAGTTGATGCCGACCAGCGACGGAGAAATCTATAGCTTCAAGTATGTTAACGGGCATCCCAAGAACAGCAAAAAAGGGCTGCAGACTGTCACGGCCTTTGGCGCGCTTTCGGATGTTGGCAGTGGCTATCCTGTGCTTTTGTCAGAAATGACAATTCTGACAGCTCTGAGAACAGCGGCAACCTCTGCCCTTGCGGCAAAACATCTGGTGCTGGGGGGCGAAGAAAAAACGGGATCCTCACTGACAATGGCGATTATCGGGAATGGCGCACAGTCCGAGTTTCAGGCGCTGGGGTTCAGGGCGGTTCTCGGGATTGAGAAACTGCGGCTTTACGATATTGACGGGACGGCAACAGACAAATGTGCAGACAACCTTGAAAAACTGGGGTTCCAGATTGTCCGTTGTAATTCTGTGGAGGACGTGGTTCTCGGTGCAGATATCATCACAACTGTGACTGCAGACAAACAGAACGCAACAATCCTGACGGATAACATGGTTGGTGCCGGTGTCTATATAAATGCAGTTGGGGGAGACTGCCCGGGCAAGACGGAACTGCATCGGGATATCCTGCTGCGGGCGGATATCTTTGCCGAGTACCTGCCGCAAACCCGTATAGAAGGGGAAATCCAGCAACTGGATGCAGACCATCCGGTCACCGAACTGTGGGAAATTATCCAGGGAAAGTCGGACTGGAAAAAAGGCCGCAAAAATGTGGTTCTCTTTGATAGTGTCGGCTTTGCCATCGAAGATTTTTCAGCCCTGCGTTATGTTAAGGATCTGTTGCTCAAGACGGACCACTTTCAATTGCTGGACATGATTGCCGAGCCAGAAGACCCCAGAAATCTTTATGGTCTGTTGCAGCGTTCTCACCAGTCTGCAGCCTGATTTTCTGACGTTTTATGCTGCCCCTATACCAGTGTCCGGAATCTGAAATTCGCTACATTTCGCAATAGTCTCCGCACGAATTTCGGATCCGGTCAGGACACTGGTAATTATATGATTCCAGTGTGGTTTAGGGATTTGTACTTCGCCAGCGGAGTAGCTGAATACTAGGTAGCGAAGTTCAAATCCACCACACCAGGGATAATCCGAGGTTCAAGATGAAAAGTCACAGTGTGCAGGCTCCTTCAGCCGTGGTGCTGATCCGTCCCCATCATTTTTTCCCAAACCCGCAAACTGCTGCTGATAACAGCTTTCAGGCGGATAACATTGACGGCAGTCCCGATGCGGTTGCCAAAGCGGCCTTCCGGGAGGCAAGTGAAGTGATTGCGACCTTGGAGGGGCGGGGTGTTCGTGTCCATGTTTTTGAAGATGAAACCGACCAGACACCTGATTCTGTCTTCCCCAACAACTGGTTCTCGACTCATCCTGGCGGGCATATGGCAATCTATCCGATGTTTGCTGCAAACCGGCGAAAAGAACGCCGACATGATGTCGTGGATATGCTCAAGCAGAAATACAGGGTCCAGGAAGTTATCGACTATTCTGGGCTTGAACCGGATGGCCTCTTTCTTGAAGGGACAGGGGCAATGGTGCTGGATCATATTGAAAGAATTGCCTATGCAATCCGGTCCAACCGGACTGATCCGGTATTGCTCGAGCGATTCTGTACGCAGTTCAATTATGAACCGATGGTCTTTGAGGCGCGGGATCGCAAGGGTGTTGCCGTTTACCACACCAATGTCCTGATGTGTATCGCGACAGACTTTGCCGCGATTTCACTGTCCATGGTGGCGGAAGCCAAACGCAGAGCCGAAATTGTTCGTCGCCTGGAGGAATCCGGTCGTGAAATTATTGATCTCTCGGAAGAACAGATTGCCCGTTTTGCGGGGAACATGATGGAGGTTAGGGGGAAAGACGGGAGAATCCTGGCTTTATCCCAGACGGCTTATGAGGCGTTGGGCAGAAGTCAGATTGAAACCATCGAAAGCTATATCCCTCTGGTTCCCCTGAACATTCCGACGATTGAAAAAGCCGGGGGCTCTGTGCGTTGCATGTTGGCCGGGATACATCTTTCATCCCGGTGAGGGTCCGGGAAAGGCAACTTCTAAATTCACAGGATTTATAAAGGACCGTACAGCAGGGGACTTTTTCTGATCGGAATAGAGGGCGAAGCGGCAAATTATAGATTGAAGTGATATCTTCTATCGGTTTAGGCGATAATATGTCGGTTTTGTCGCTTATATGTAACATTCACAGCTTGGAATTTTTACTTTTCTCTCTTTTTGTCTGATTTCTGTGGCAAATATTAGTGTAATGTTAAAGGATCGTGCCTAGCGTTCATATTGTCCGGAAGATGATATCCATTCAGGGAGTTACCCGATGCTGTCCAGAGCCCTTACAATTCGTAACAGTCTTTATGCTGTCGCCTTGATTTTGACGGGTCTTGTTATCTATCAGGCCGCAACGTCAGCATTACGGGACTGGCAAGATTATCAGGGGGCTCAGGCAACACTCGAATCAAACCGGGTCGAGGGGCATCTGATAACTGCGGCAAAGTACTGGGCTGAGGAAAGATCGTTGTCCAATGTCGCAATCGCCGACAGTCAGGTGGTTTCCGAAGCGGGAAAAGCAGCACTGGCTGCCGCACGTGAAAAAGCGGATGGAAACTATCTTCTGGCGATAGAATGGCTGGATGCCCAGGGGGACTTTGCCAATAAGAAAGCCGTGCTCGAGGAAACTCAGAGCGCCTTTGCCGCCTTGCAGGAGCTCCGCCCGGGGGTCGATACCTATATTTCGGTGCCAAAATTTCAACGGGATCGTAAAGTCGGCGATGCGGCTGAGCCTACAATTACCACGATGATCATGGCATCAAAAATTTTGCGTGACCGCAGTGCCTTTCGCCCGATCGAGTCAGGGGCAGAGTTCAACAGCATACAGCAGTTGAAGAACAGTGCCTGGGTGATGAGCGAATATGCCAGCCGGGAGAAAGCCGGTATCGCCTATGCTATTTCCAAAAAGGTCAAGTTGAGGGGAACACGCCTCAAGAACTTTTTTACGGACCGCGGTCGTCTGGAAGTCGCCTGGAGCGAATTTGTTGCTTATGGACATCAGCCTGATGCCCTGCCGGCTATTACGGGGGTAATTGTTGAAATGGAGAACTCCTTTTTCAGCGAGAAAGGATTCGAGGGGCTGCGGGAGGATGTTTATAAAAAGGGTATCGACGGGGATGATTACCCCGTTGATGAAGCCACCTGGTCAAAACAGTCAGAAGCTGCGATCAGCCACATCTGGGATCTGGTTGACCTGACCAACGCAAAGTCAGTGGAACTCGCGAATATTGCTGCGGCTGAAAGCTGGAGCCGCCTGGTTATGCGGGCGATTATCCTGTCGATTGGTGTCGCGGCTGGTCTGGTTTCATTCTGGATTGTTGCTGTGCGGGTGATCCTTCCTCTCAAATCGATTACAAAGTCGATGCAGGAACTTGTCGATGGCAATCTGGATGTCGAGATCTCCGGGGCCGAGCGGCAGGATGAAGTGGCAGACATGGCCCGGGCAGTGCTTGTTTTCCGAGACAATGCCCTGGAGGTTAAGCGTCTCGGGCTAGAGCGCGAAGAAACTGAACGGCGCGCTGAAATAGAAAAGCGGCAGGCGATGGTCGAGCTTGCGGATCGTTTTGAAAACGAGGTCAAGGGGATCGTCCAGACCGTTTCCGCTGCAGCAACCGAAATGCGCAGTACAGCCGAGAGTATGCAGGTTACGGCAGGAAACACCTCGCAACAGGCGGTGGCAGTGACTTCAGCATCTGAACATGCCTCGGGTAACGTCCAGACTGTTGCGGCAGCGGCAGAGGAGCTTTCCAGCTCTATCAACGAGATCAGTCGTCAGGTCAGCCAGTCGACAACGATTGCCGGGGATGCGGTCGATCGGGCTGATGATGCAAACCAGCAGGTTACAGGCCTCTTGGCGGCTTCAACCAAAATCGGGGAGGTGATCAAGCTGATCTCTGATATTGCCGAGCAAACCAATTTGCTTGCCCTGAATGCTACCATTGAAGCGGCAAGAGCGGGGGATGCCGGTAAGGGCTTTGCTGTGGTCGCCAGCGAGGTCAAAAGCCTTGCGACACAAACGGCAAAAGCTACAGAAGAAATTTCACTGCAGATTACCGGAATTCAGGGGGCGACGGATACTGCTGCGGATGCTATCGGGAAAATTACGGGAACGATCAAGCAGATCAACGAAATTACGGCATCCGTCGCTGCAGCTGTTGAAGAACAAGGCGCGGCGACACAGGAGATTTCCCGTAATGTCCAGGAAGCCGCAGCAGCAACTGGCGAGGTAACGTCAACCATTTCAGACGTTACCGGTGGCGTGGAAGAGACGGGACGTTCGGCACAGGATGTGCTGGCTGCTGCGTCTGAACTTTCGCAGCAAGCCGAGATGCTGAATGTTCAGGTCGACAACTTCATTCATGAAATCAGGAGTGCCTGATCTGATCGGCCAGGAGTTTTCGTGGTCTCAGGATTGTCCCGAGGAAATTTGCAGTTCCTGGATGAAGCCTCTGACGACTGGTGACAGATGGGTTCCTGCACGGGTGCCCAGTTCAAAGGCTGATGTATAGCCGAAACGATCGGGGTGGAGGCAGCGGAGCTGGCCCGTCTCGACCCAGCGCCGGGCATAATGGTCTGGCAGATGACCGAGAAAATGCCCGGTCATGATCAGATAGACCAGCCCTTCCATATGGTATGATGTTGCGTTAAAAGCCCCGCTGCCCAGATTTGAGGGATGGGGGCGCCCGGCTGTGTAGCCGCGCTGTGCCTGTCGGTGAACTGTGATGTCAACTTCAGCAATCTCCTGTTCTTCCGCCTCGAACAGCGGGTGGCCTTTCCCGCAGTAGAGATTTTGGTGTTCCTCAAACAAGGTGCTGTAGTTAATGCCCGGCAGGTGTCTGGGAAAAGCGCCGATGATGACGTCCAGCCGCTGTTCAAGGAGTTCCCGTTCCAGCTGGTTGGGTGATAAAACGGTCAGAACAATCTCGATATCTGTTTTTGGTTCCAGAAAATTCTGCAGGGCTTTTGTCATTGGCGCTGAGGGATGGGTTATCAGATTATCTGCAAATCCCAGAGACAGCCTGCCGCTGAGTTCTTGTTTCAGATCCGAGACCACACTTTTGAAGCCGCTGATCTGATGAAACAGGGTTCGGGCGGCCTTGTAGATATTCTCTCCTTCACTTGTCAGCGAAAAACCTGTGCGCCCTCTCTGGCAAAGACGTAATCCCAGCCGGGTTTCCAGATCAGATATCTGGGAGCTGATGGTGGAGACGCTGGTATTCAGCTCGGCCTGGGCAGCAGAGAAGCCCCGACAGTCAGCCACAGTAATGAAAACTCTGAGAAGCCGGAGATCGATAGTATCAAACTGCATAATAGTTAGATTTTTATCAAAGTTAATTTTGTTATTTGGTAATTTATCTAACTATTGGCGGGAGCGATACTCTTTTCAGATTTTCTTGAAACCAAGTCAGACCAGACCCGGACCAGATGAGGATAAATTTGATGAGCGATGTAACACAGTTGCCCCCTGATGGATTGGATATGCCAAGGTTTAGTGGCATTGCCACCTTTATGCGCCTGCCGCATGTGAGCGATTTTTCCGGTTACGACATCGGGATTATCGGTATCCCTTGGGATGCGGGAGTGACCAATCGTCCTGGAACGCGCCATGGACCCCGGCAGTTACGTGACATGTCCAGCCTGATCCGGCGGTATAACGGGGCAACCTGGGTTGCACCTTTTGACGACTGCCGAATTGCTGACTTCGGCGATGTGAAGATTAATCCGGTGGATATGGCTGTGACGATGGAGCGGGTGAGCGATTTTATTTCGTCTGTACGTCAGGCAGGGGTCATGCCGATGGTGGCCGGGGGAGATCATATGATTAGCCTGCCAGTCTTGCGCGGGCTGGTTTCCGGGCGAGGGCCTGTCGGAATGGTACACTTTGATGCCCATATGGATGTGAATGACAGCTATTTTGGTGGCAGCAAACTGACGCACGGCACGCCGTTCCGCCGGGCGATTGAGGAGGGTTTGCTCGATCCAAAAAGGGTGGTCCAGATCGGTATTCGTGGGTCACGGTATGATCGTTCTGATGAGGAATATGCCAGGGAGGTGGGCATCAGGGTTATCACGATTGAGGAATACTATGATCTGGGGATCAAACAGGTTATTGCCGAAATACACCGGGTCACGGGACAGGGAGAAACCTATGTGACCTTTGATATCGATGCACTTGATCCCTGTTATGCACCGGGAACGGGGACACCGGAGGTCGGTGGCTATACTCCCTTTGATGCACAGGTCATGATCCGCAGCCTGGGAGACCTGAACCTGATCGGGGCTGATCTGGTGGAGGTTTCTCCCCCTTTTGACCAGTCGGGTAATACCGCAATTGTCGGGGTTAACCTGATGTTCGAGCTGATCTGTGTGCTGTCGCAGGCGCGTTGCAGGCAACAGAACCGGTAAGTTTTTGAGAAGGGTGTGTTTGCAGAAAGCGTTATTTTGCTTCAAAGGAAAGCTGAAATTGAGACATGATCATCCGGGTCAGTTGCCAACCTTGAAGACTGATCCGGCGGGTATCTTCATTGCAGCTGGATAGCGGGTTTGATTCGGCGCTTGTAAAGGCATTGTCCAGAGCTGCCGGATCGGCCTTGTCCATGTATCGGTCCAGATAGGTTTGGCGCAAGGCTTTATAGCCCACAGAAAGCTGTTCTGCATATTCTGGCAGGAGGTGCTGGCAGAGAGCATTTGTGCCTGCGGCATCTGCGACGACCTGTAATCTGTCCTGGTTAAACGCCAGATCGCTTATCCCGGGGGCATAGGTTTGTCCGGTGAGATCATGAGTTAACTCACCCGCCCTGAGCAGGGAAAAGTTGATAAAATCTTCAGATTTCTGATCACAGGTGAACTTGTCTCCCTGTGCGACCTGGAGAGCACTGTTTCGGATCATTGGCAGGATGGGTGTGTTGGTAAAAACCTGATTAAGGGTGATATCCAGCTGATACTGTTGCCAGTAATATTCCTGACGATACTGGGGGGCAAGCAGATTGCAGCGTTCTTCCAGCGCAAGACCCGCGGCGATTTTCCCGTAACGCTCTATGACTTCATTCTGATTGAATTGTTTCGGTTCTTCGGCGTGTGAAAGTACTGTTGTTCCGATGGCAAAAGAGAGCAGGCCTGCCAGTGTCAAGCAGGCGTGCCCGAGCCAGGCAAAAAGAGGATTCCGAGGCGCATAACGAGAGATCATCTGCTTGTCCTGTTCTGGCTCAGCTGTTGCCCAGTCCCATGAGGGAGCGGGAAAAATCACGGGCTGTAAAGGGGCGAAGATCTTCGGCTGTTTCACCAACCCCGATGGCGTGAACCGGGAGACTGTACTTTTCGGCAAGGGCAACCAGAATCCCCCCCCGGGCTGAACCGTCAAGCTTTGTGACAACCAGACCCGTAATATCAATCAGTTCCTTGAAGGTGCCGATCTGGGACAGGGCATTTTGCCCTGTGGTTGCATCAAGAACCAGAACAATGTCATGCGGCGCTGTGGCATCCAGTTTGCGGATAACCCGGAGAACCTTTTGCAGTTCTGCCATAAGATCTGACTTGTTGTGCAGACGCCCGGCAGTATCGATTAACAGGACATCGGCCTTTTCCGAACGGGCGCGTTCGATTGCTTCGTAAGCCAATCCGGCGGCGTCTGAGCCAGTTTCTTTTGCCACGACTGGACAACCGGTTCTTTCGCCCCAGATCTGCAGCTGTTCAATCGCTGCAGCGCGGAAGGTGTCGCCAGCTGCCATCATAACCTTCAGGCCCCGGGCTTTATAGTGGCTGGCGAGCTTGCCAATAGTCGTGGTTTTCCCGCTGCCGTTAACGCCAACCATCAAGATAATGTGTGGTGCTTTTGTGCCATCAGGTTCAAGGGGAAGGGCGACCGGCTCGAGTATCTTTTCAATTTCAGCCGCGAGGCTCTCCCGGACCTCAAGCGGATCAACATCCTTGTCGAAGCGTGTCTTTGCCAGATTGGCAGCCAGTCGTGCCGAGGTGGCAACACCGAGGTCTGAAGTGATCAGAAGTTCTTCGAGTTCCTCGATGCTTTCATCATCGAGTTTTCTCTTGGTGAAAATGCTGCCGATACCATCGCCCAGCTTGGACGATGAACGGCTCAGGCCAGCTTTGAGGCGGGAAAACCAGCCGGATTTTTTGTTTTCGTCACTCATACCTGGGCCATCACTGTTTGTTCTTATTGTGTTGATTTTTATTGGGCGGCGATCACGTTCCGGGCAGCTTCTGCTGCGGGGCTGCCGAGCGGATAGGCAAGAAGCCTGTTGTTCTTAATTCCGGCAATATAAACTGGAACGATTTCTCCTGTGCTGTCGCCTTCCAGCTCTTCAATCTGAATCGGCGCATAATGTTCGCAGCGGCCAAAGCCGTTCTTTTCAACCAGCACCTGGGCCGTCTGCCCGACCCTGCTGCGCAAAAAGCGCTGTTCCGCGATCTCGCCAGCGGAGCGCAGGCGCGCTGCACGTTCCTTGCGCAGATTTCCGGGTACCTGGGGCATTTTTGCGGCAGGTGTCCCAGGTCTTTCCGAATAGGGAAAAACATGGAGATAGGTGAGGTCAAGTTCATCAACCAGAGCAAAGGTGTTTTCAAACATCTCGTCGCTTTCCGTCGGGAAACCGGCAATGATATCAGCACCAAAAACCACATCCGGGCGCAGGTCGCGGGCCCGTCGGACCATCTTGATCACATCCTGACGCAGGTGGCGGCGTTTCATACGCTTGAGCACCATGTCGTCACCTGCCTGTAATGAGATGTGCAGGTGTGGCATAAGTCGGGGTTCTTCGGCAATCAGGCGGTAGGTGTCCTCGTCTATTTCGACTGGATCAAGAGAGGAAAGACGCAAGCGCTTCAGCCCGGGAACAAGAGCAAGCAGTCGACGGGTCATCTGACCCAGCGTGGGCTTTCCAGGCAGGTCCAGCCCGTAGTCGGTGATGTCTACGCCTGTGAGAACAACTTCTTTTACACCGTTATCAACCAGAGTTCTGACCTGTTCTGTGATGGCGCCGATGGGGACCGAACGGTTATTGCCCCGGCCAAAAGGGATGATACAGAAAGTGCAGCGGTGATTACAGCCTTGCTGAATCTGGACAAAGGCGCGGGTGTGTTCTTCAAAGCCGTGAACCAGGTGGGCCGCGGTTTCTTCTGCTTCCATAATGTCATTGACGGCGACACGGGCACTGCCTTCAAGATCAAAGCTCTCCCGCTTCAGCTTTTCTTCGTTGCCGAGAACGTGATCGACTTCCTTCATTGAGGCATAGGCCTCGGGATTGATCTGGGCTGCGCAGCCTGTAACGATGATCTTGGCATCGGGGTTGTCGCGCCGGGCTTTGCGAATGCTCTGGCGCGCCTGTCTTTCCGCTTCGGTCGTGACAGCACAGGTATTGAAGATAATGGTGTCAGACAGGCCAGCCTCGCGCGCATGCTGACGCATCACCTCGGACTCGTAAGTATTGAGGCGGCAACCAAAAGTAACGATCTTAGGGTCTGTCTGCTGCTTAGTCATGCGGCTGTTATGACCTATCGGATTGTTCTTGTCCAGAAGCTGCTGTGCAAGCCTGCTATGAGGTTTAATAAGGGGTTTCCCTGAAGCAAGCTGTTAGCTGTAGGACTTATTGGGCATAAACAGCCTGTTGGCTTTCTTCTGTTAGCTGTTGCTGAATATAGTTCCAGATTTTTGGTGTCTCTTCCGTCCTGAAGCAGCGGCTCCAGGGATACGCGTGGAAGTCTGAGATACCACAGGATTTTGGGGATTGGATAATAAGCTGTAGGTTTGACATCCCCGTCATGAAGTACAGATCTGTGGGAGGGGCAAAGGTGTCGCCAGTAAAGGCATAGACCAGTCCAGGCTTGCCCCTGGCTTTTTCGACGGCTGCTTTCCATGTGTTGTAATGGGGGGCGAGTTCTTTTGTTTCTCTGCTCTTGCCTGTATGGGCAAAACCGTATCCGGGAGCGGTGACAATAAAACCATTAAAAGCATCGGGGATGTCGGCTGCAGCGACAAGGGTTGTTGAGGCGCCTCCTGAGTGTCCAAGCAGGAAGGTGCGATCTGCAGAGACGCCGTGGGCTCTAAATAGTCCCAAAATTCTTGAGATTTCTGTGCTGCGGCGAAAATAACGCTGTTGCTTCGGGTCCCCGCCGCTGCTGACACCAATTTCCTGGGAACAGAGATAATATAGAACCGTCTGGGGATGTTGGCGGACGATTGCCCGGGCATAGGAAGGGATTTGATCCGGGTAACACTCCTGCCCGATACCGCTGTTTTCTGTGCCGTGATTATAGATAAAAAGCACGGTCTCTTCCGGATTTGGGATGTAGCGCCCCAGGTCCGAGGCAAATTTGTCCCGCTGTACGTAATTGAAGTTGTCGCCAATGGCGAAGGCCCCATGGGGATTTTTTATCTCGGCCTGCTTTACTGTCTGGCAAGCGCTCAGGACCAGTACTGTGATGAGAAGGGAAAAGACTTTGTGCATTACTCTCACAAATCCGCAGGTTTGTCTGGAGGCTTTTTTGCAGTCACTTCAGCTCACGTTCAGCAATTCGGGAGCAATTTCACCTCTGAAGGCAATTGATACCGGGCCGGTCATAAGGACCTGGCCATTCTCCAGCCAGTTTATCTGTAAACTGCCGCCGTCAAGATCGACCTGGACCTCCCGGTCAGTGAGGCCGCGGCGGGCCGCAGCAACAGCCGCAGCGCAGGCCCCGGTGCCGCAGGCAGAGGTAATGCCCACGCCCCGCTCAAAAACCCGGAGGCGCAAATGGTTTTTACCTATAAGCGCTGCGACGCCAATGTTGGCGCGTTCGGGAAAGAGCGGGTGATGTTCCAATCTTGAGCCAAGAGCATCAAGCTCAATGGCCTCGGCATCTTCCACAAAAAAGACGGCGTGGGGATTGCCCATATTAACGCCGACGGGGTTTTTCAGTGGAGGGAGCTTGATACCGATATTGAGCGTGTCTCTTTCTTCTGTCAGCGGGATCTCCTGCCACTCAAGCCGGGCAGGGCCCATATCCACCGTGACCAGATTTTTATGGGACTGTTTGGCGTGAAGGAGGCCTGCGAGAGTTTCGATTGTAACGTGCTCGCTCTCGGCTTCTTGCATGATAAGGGAGGCGATGCAGCGTGTGGCGTTACCACAGGCACCAACCTCACCGCCGTCAGCATTTCGGATACGCATAAAGATATCAGCGTCCTGGTGAACCGGGGGCTCGATAATAATGAACTGGTCGCAACCAATCCCGAATCTGCGATCGGCAATCAGTCGGGATTGCTTTTCTGTTGGGTTGAACGGCTCTTGACGGGCGTCAATGACGACAAAATCGTTGCCGAGACCGTGCATTTTGATAAAGGCTCTGCCGTTCATTTATGGGTGCTCATCTGTCGAAAGTTACTTGAATGCTTTTGCCTGCTGACCGCTGCGACTTGTGTCTTAGAATTTATAAAGGGCGAGTGGGGGAGGAGTCCATTAAATTTGAAGATCTAGAGGAGCTTGGACTTCTTGGTGTAGGCCAGAATGATAAAGAGCATGTCAACATTTTTCCCATCCAGGGCAAGGGGCATGATGAGGTCTTCTACATCAAGAACATCCTTCTTCGGGCCGACATAAGGCGTATAGGCATAAATAGGTTTGCTTGTTTCAACCGCTGCGCGGCAGTTGGTCCAGACAGTACTCGGTGATTTCTGGTTGGGAATGTTGCTGATCCATTCCGAGGTGTAGTCCCTGTGCAGAAGCGGGACGACTTTTGTACCGACCAGCCTGTAGCGAAAATCCAGGGGATTGTGCTGTACATCAAGCAGGATAATGTGCGGAAGAAAAGCGACCATTTCCAGAGGATCAATATGGGGTCGGCCAGGGATCAGGCCAACAGGGCATTTGCTCAGCCAGTACTGATAGGCCAGCTTGACGGTTCTGGTTCTGAAAGTAACATCAAGCATTCCCCGTCTCAGTGTCCTCTGTTGTTGATGTTAGAGAAACCTGTATGGGAGTTGCTCCTGAACAAAGAGTGCTGCCCTATTTGCGATATTCAAGCCTTTCCTTAATCTGGCCGTGGTTAAGGCGGTCTGATTTTGATATTTAGAGTATACAGGTTTTCTCTGGAGAGCAGAGGGTTGTTGCAAGGGCCTGTCGGGTGAAGAAATTCCGGGGCTGATGTTCTGCAACGTAACATCTTGATGTAAGAAGTTTTCCTGTTCGATGATGAGGCAAGAGTTACTCTTGCAGGCACCCCGCCTGAAAGGGAGGTCTGATCGCCTTGAAGAGGGCGAATCCGGTTGATCCGGGGCTTGGAATCCTCTGAATTCCGAAAGGGCTTGACCTGGGAGCCTGCTTTTAATAGGTTCCACACAATTATCAGTCATGGATCAGTGTATCCGGCTCCAAGGAGCTCCGCCAGTCCGCGAGTATCGCGCACTGGCGACAATTGCATTTGGTCTGTGTTTTACTGATTTTTGTCAGAGGATTTTCCTCTGGCCAGAGCAGTAAAAGAGAGTAAGAGAAACATATGTTTGATAGCCTTCAGGAACGTCTTGGTTCCGTCTTTGACAAGCTGAAACGCCGCGGTGCGCTGAGCGAAGCTGATGTAACAGCTGCGCTGCGTGAGGTCCGTGTTGCCCTGCTTGAAGCTGACGTGGCCCTTCCTGTGGTTAAAGATTTTGTCGAGAAGGTCAAGGTTGAGGCCGTTGGACAGAATGTTCTGAAGTCGGTTACGCCGGGCCAGATGGTGATCAAGATCGTTAATGATCAACTGTCTGCCATGCTTGGTGCGGATCATGTTGGTTTGAACCTGCAGGTGACACCGCCAGCCGTGATCATGATGGTCGGTTTGCAGGGCTCGGGTAAAACCACCTCGACAGCCAAGATCTCCAAGCGCCTGACCGAAAAAGAACGCAAGAAAGTTCTGATGGCTTCTCTGGACGTTCGCCGTCCGGCTGCGCAGGAGCAGTTGCGGGTTCTGGGGGAGCAGATTGCTGTCCGGACCCTGAATATCGTTCCCGGCGAACAGCCTGTTGCCATCGCCAAGCGCGCGGTCCAGACCGCTGCGCTGGAAGGTTTTGATGTCGTCATGCTCGATACCGCCGGTCGCCTGGCGATTGACGAAGAACTGATGGCCGAAGTTGCAGCTGTTCGGGATGCGGCAAAACCAGCAGAAACGCTGTTGGTCGCCGATGCCATGACCGGGCAGGATGCGGTAAATGTTGCGGATACCTTTAATCAGAAGGTTGGTCTGACCGGGATTGTGATGACCCGGATGGATGGTGATGCACGCGGTGGTGCGACCCTGTCCATGCGTGCGGTGACCGGTTGTCCGATCAAGCTGATGGGTGTGGGTGAGAAGCTGGACGAGCTGGAGGATTTCCATCCTTCCCGTGTGGCCTCGCGTATTCTCGGCATGGGCGATATCGTGTCGCTGGTCGAGAAGGCATCCGAGAATTTTGAGCTGGAGGAAGCTGAAAAGCTCGCCGCCAAGATCCAGAAGGGCAAATTTGATCTGAACGATCTGGGAAGCCAGCTCAAGCAAATGCAGAAGATGGGCGGACTGTCCAGTCTGATGAACATGTTGCCGGGCATGAATGCCGGGCAGATGAAGAAACTGAAAGATGCCAAGCTCGATGACAGTATCATCAAGCGTCAATTGGCAATTCTTTCATCAATGACCCCTCTGGAACGGGAAAAGCCGGAAGTCATCAAAGCAAAGCGGCGTACCCGCATTGCCGGTGGTTCCGGGACTTCGGTCCAGGAGGTAAACAAGCTTCTGAAGCAACACCAGGAAGCGGCCCGCATGATGAAGAAAGTCCAGAAGATGGGCAAAAAGGGCATGATGCGGGGCGGGTTGCAAAACCTTATGCCTCCTGGAATGGGGGGCTTCCCTAAATAAGGGAGCGACCCGAACAGAATACTTCTGAAAATCTAGAGTACCAAGTTTAGTTATAACAAGAGGAACTGAAATGGCTGTTAAAATTCGCCTCGCCCGCGGCGGCGCCAAGAAGCGTCCATACTACTCGATCGTAGTAGCGGATGCTCGTGCTCCACGTGACGGTCGCTTTATCGAAAAGATCGGCGCTTACAATCCAATGGTGCCAAAGGATCATCCTGAGCGTCTTGTTCTGCGCGAAGAACGTGCAAAACATTGGCTCTCTACCGGTGCTCAGCCAACGGATCGTGTTGCACGTTTCCTTGGTGATCTCGGCCTGGTCGAGAAACGCTCTATTCCTGAGCAGACCAAGAAAAGCCAGATGAAGGCGAAAGCCAAAGAGCGTCTGGAAGAGAAACGCCAGGCTGCTGAAGCCGCTGCTGAAGCTGCCGCTGCTGCTTCTGAAGAATCTGCAGCCGAGTAATTTTGAGGATACCTTGTCCCATGGCTTTGGACCGTGACAACTGGATTTGTGTAGGTGTGATCGCTGGTGCGCACGGTGTGCGTGGCCAGGTGAAGATCAAAAGCTATACGGAAAATCCGGTTGATGTGGCGTCTTATGGCCCGGTGAGTGATGATTTCGGAAACTCTTTCGATATCAAGATTACCGGACAGGCCAAGGGTACTGTTCTGACGCAGCTCAAGGGGGTGACCGATCGTGATCGCGCCCAGGAGATGCGGGGAACAAAATTGTATGTGAACCGTGATCTTCTGCCCAAGCTGAATGAGGATGGCGAATATTACTACTCTGATCTTGTTGGCCTGCAGGTCGAGAACCCCCAAGGTGAGGTTCTGGGCACTGTAAAAGGTGTTTTCAATTTTGGAGCGGGAGATATTCTCGAATTCACCAGCGCAGGCGGACGGCCGGAAATGGTCAGCTTTACAGAAAGCACCGTTCCGGTTGTGGACCTCGAAGGGCGTCGCATTGTTGTTGCGTTGCCTGAAGTTGTCCTGGGTCGGGAAGGCTGAGTAACAGGCTGAAAGGTCTGGAAGTCAGTTTTTCAAACCGGGTTGCTAGACAGGATGTTGGATAAAGTGGCAGCAAGCTGGAAAGCAACAGTTCTAACGCTTCACCCGGATATGTTTCCGGGTTCGCTGGGGTTGTCCCTGGCAGGACGGGCGCTTGAAAAAGGCACGTGGGAGCTGGAAAAGGTGGACATTCGCGATTTTGCGGATGATAAACACCGGACTGTTGATGCTATCCCTTTCGGGGGTGGTGCCGGGTTGGTGATGCGTCCAGATGTTGTCGATGCAGCGCTAAATTCCGTGGCCGACAATGGCGGTCCGGTAATCTATCTCTCGCCGCGCGGACGGCTGCTCGATCAGGATCTGGTCAAGGAGCTGGCGGCAGGACCCGGGGTAACTCTCCTTTGCGGGCGTTACGAAGGGATTGATCAGCGGGTCCTCGAGGCTCGCGAGGTGATAGAGGTTTCGGTTGGAGATTACATCCTTTCCGGTGGCGAACCGGCGGCGCTGATCCTGATGGATGCCGTTATTCGTTTGTTGCCGGGGGTTATGGGTAACAGGGAATCCGCAGACGAGGAATCGTTTGAACTTGGGTTGCTGGAATATCCGCTCTACACGCGTCCTGCAGAATGGCAGGGGCGTCAGGTGCCAGAGGTTCTGACCTCGGGTCACCACGAGAAGATAAAACAGTGGCGCCAGGAACAGGCGGAAGAAATCACCAGGGAAAGACGCCCGGATTTATGGGCCGAGTACCTGGTCAAACGTAACGATACCAAGCTGGGCCGTTAGGTCCGTTTTAACCTATACGGGTCTGTGGCCCCGAAAGAATGGTAGAGGATAGAAACATGAACGTAATCGAGAAGCTGGAAGCTGATCAGGTTGCCAAACTTGTCGAAGGCAAGAGCAACCCAGAGTTCTCCGCTGGTGACACCATCCGTGTGAATGTTAAAGTTGTTGAAGGTACCCGTGAGCGTATCCAGGCCTTTGAAGGTGTCTGTATCGCCCGCAAGAACGCTGGCCTGAACTCTTCTTTCACAGTCCGTAAAATCTCCTACGGTGAAGGCGTCGAGCGTATTTTCCCGCTTTACAGCCCGCGTCTGGACTCCATTGAGCTGGTTCGCCGCGGTGATGTGCGTCGCGCCAAGCTTTACTACCTGCGTGGCCGTCGTGGTAAGTCTGCACGTATCGCAGAAAAAACCACCGGTGCTGCTGGTAAAGCTGCTGCAACTGATCGCGCTGAAAAAGCCGCTATCAAGGCAGCTGCCAAGGCTTAATTCCCTTCGCGGGAAAAGCGGTCTGAATCAAAAAGGGTGCCTTTTCGGGCGCCCTTTTTGTGTTTGCAGCCTGTGTCCCTCTTATTCGGACAGTTTAATCAGGAGTCTGTTGAGGCGGTTGTGACCACGGGGACACTGTTGAGCTTCCAGTCATAGCGGTGATCTGTCAGGTCGCGTACCTTCATCAACTGATCACGTTTTTCGTCAGAAGCATAGTTGCGCAGATGTTCGAGAATGGCGGCATCACTCTGACCAAAATCTTCTTTAAACCAGACATAAATACTGGAAATAACCGCGTCATTGTCTTTGGAGATGCTAACGGCGCGGGGATGGTCGATGAACTGCCGGGCGGCCAGGTTCAGCTGTTCGTCCAGATCTGTGCTGCTTTCCAGTGCCTTTGCCGGAATATCAGGGCAACCCAGTGATGCGCAGTTGAGCACATAGTGGATGCGAGGGTCCTTCCAGATCGGGCGCAGGATTCCATGTTCAATGTCATTGAGAGACAGCTTTTCGCCTTCAATGCGCAGCAGTTTCTTTTCCCAGGGGCCGGAAGAAAAAATACCGGGAGAGATGTTGATTTCCTTGATGCTCTCGACAGGCTGGTGCTGGAGTATCAGCTGAACGGTCACGGCGTTGTAGAGATTGACCCAGAAAGCAAACTGTTCATCCCGGTTTAGGGTGCTGACGGGCATTGCCTGAAGTTTGCTAATGTAACTTGCCAGTTTCTGTTGATCATCGCCGGTGACACGATGATAGGCCAGGCGGGCAATCCCATCATAATGGCTTTCCCGATATTTTTCGAGAAAGCCTGTCCAGCTTTTGTGGGAGATGGTTTCATCGTTCTCGGCATCGACTGCAGTCCAGTGGGGCAGAAGTTCGGCACCAGGCGCCAGCAGGGCTTCAAAAGAAGAGATTCCGGCAACAAGAAAGCCTGCAGCTATGACGAGGATAAGAGAGGCTCGACGGAAAGGGCGAGTCATGGGGGCTCCTTGAAAATATCTTGTAGCGAAAATATCTTGTAGCTGCGCCAAGTGAGTATTTAGGTCTTGATCATGTATGGCGGATGTTTTTAGCGATACTATGCGCAGAACAGGGCGATTTTGTGAGTGATCGTCTGGTAACAATCCTGTGGCTAAAATGGGATATTCTGTGATTGCTTCACTATCATTTTGATTCTGTTTCGTTTCTGAACAGAAATCTTGTGCCTTCATCGCAGGTTCTCAGATGTCATTCGAGGATGATTGCGCAGGAATAAAAATGTGATGACCGGACTCGGCGTAATTTTCTTGTCGTCAGAGTGCGAAAAATGGAATTATTCGTTCTAAAAGGCTTTTCGCCGCAATGCGGAAGCGCTATGCTCCGCGCGAACTTGTAGTATGGTAGTTGGCCGCTGTTTGAGGTTGCTGCATCTGGCAGAACCGAAGAGGTGGGGAACAGCCGCTGAAAAAAACGAGGATTGAGTTAGGATGAGTAACCCGCGCACCCTTTTCGACAAGATCTGGGATAATCATGTTGTCCACCGTCAGGATGACGGTACCTGCCTGTTGTATATTGACCGCCATCTGGTCCACGAAGTGACCAGTCCCCAGGCGTTTGAAGGACTCCGGATGACCGGACGCAAAGTGCGTCGCCCGGAAAACACCCTCGCGGTTCCTGATCATAACGTTCCGACCTCCGGCCGGGCCCAGGGCATTGCCGACGAGGAAAGTCGTATCCAGGTTGAAACACTTTCTCGCAACTGCGAAGAATTCGGTGTTCAGCTGTTCGGCATGAACGACATTCGTCAGGGCGTGGTGCACATCATCGGCCCCGAGCAGGGCTTTACTCTGCCGGGTATGACAATTGTTTGTGGTGACAGTCATACAGCTACGCATGGCGCTTTTGGCTCACTGGCTTTTGGTATCGGAACATCCGAGGTTGAGCACGTACTCGCGACCCAGACCCTGATCCAGAAACCCGCCAAGAACATGCGGATTACTGTTGAGGGCGATCTGTTGCCGGGTGTGACGGCAAAAGACATGATCCTGCATATCATTGGTGTGATCGGAACTGCTGGTGGAACCGGCTATGTTATCGAGTATGCCGGGGAAGCCATGCGCAAGCTTTCCATGGAAGGCCGGATGACCATCTGTAACATGTCAATCGAAGCGGGTGCACGTGCCGGACTGATTGCACCGGACGAGACAACCTTTGAGTACATCAAGGGTCGCCCTCTGGCGCCGAAAGCCGGAAACTGGGAACAGGCTGTTGCCTACTGGAAAACCTTGCCGTCTGATGCTGGCGCGAAATATGACAAGGAAATCATAGTCAAGGCTGCCGATATCGAACCCCAGGTAACTTGGGGCACTTCACCGGAAGATGTGGTTGGTATTTCCGCTTTTGTTCCTGCACCGTCAGACGGACGTGACGCGAACAAGAAGTCTGCGATCGAACGGTCGCTTGACTATATGGGGCTAAAAGCCGGGCAGCGGGTTCAGGATATCACTATCGACAAGGTCTTTATCGGCTCCTGTACCAATGGCCGGATTGAAGATCTGCGTGAAGTCGCGCGGATTGCCAAGGGTCGCAAGGTTGCCGAGAGTGTCTATGCGATGATCGTTCCGGGATCCGGACTGGTCAAGCTGCAGGCGGAGGAAGAAGGTCTGGACGAGATCTTTACTGCTGCCGGGTTTGACTGGCGCGAGCCTGGTTGTTCCATGTGTCTGGCGATGAACGCCGACCGCCTGTCTCCGGGCGAACGCTGTGCTTCTACCTCCAACCGTAACTTCGAAGGCCGTCAGGGTCGCGGGGGGCGTACGCACCTCCTGAGCCCGGCCATGGCTGCTGCAGCAGCAATTGCAGGACATCTTGTTGATGTCCGTGATTACGAATAAGCGCTGAAGCGAAGGGAAGACAGAGATATGGAAAAGTTTACCTCACTCACTTCTGTGGCAGCGCCGCTGCCGCTGGTGAATATCGACACGGATATGATTATCCCGAAACAGTTCCTCAAGACCGTAAAACGTACCGGTCTGAAAGCAGGCCTGTTTTATGAACTGCGCACGGACGAGCAGGGCAATCCGAAAGATTTTGTTCTGGATGAACCAGCCTACAAGGATGCCAAAATTCTTGTGACCGGGGATAATTTCGGCTGTGGTTCATCACGTGAGCACGCACCCTGGGCACTGCTGGATCAGGGCATTCGTTGTGTTATCGCACCAAGCTTTGCCGATATCTTCTACAACAACTGCTTCAAGAACGGCATTCTGCCGATTGCCTTGCCGCAGGAACAGGTCGACATGCTGATGGACGATGCCCGTCGTGGCTCCAATGCTGTTGTCTCGGTTGATCTGGAAAGCCAGGAAATCAAAGGCCCGGATGGCGGAACGATCACGTTCGAAGTGGATGCGCATCGCAAACACTGTCTGCTAAACGGTCTGGATGACATTGGCCTGACGTTCGAAAAAGCTGAACACATTGATCAGTTCGAAGCCAAGCGCAAGGCGACCCAGCCCTGGCTGTAATAGCAGTCATGTTGTTGACAATATGAAGAGGGCCTGCAGGTCCTCTTCGCTTTTTGGTCCCTGTTGAGTGATTATGGATAGCGGGACCGTGGCACGAAACTAAGATGGTATTAATTTGAGAGCGGAGACTGATTCGCTCTTGTTTGTGGAATAGTTCGGAAGAAGACGAGATATGGCATCTAACAAAAATTTGTTGATTCTCCCCGGTGACGGGATCGGCCCTGAAGTCATGGGTGAAGTCCGTCGTGTTGTCGACTGGATGGACAAACGTCGGGCGGTCAGTTTCGACGTGACGGAAGATCTCGTTGGTGGGGCTGCCATCGACAAGCACGGCGTACCGCTGGCGGATGAGACAATGGATCAGGCACAGGAAGCTGATGCCGTTCTGCTTGGTGCCGTGGGTGGTCCAAAATGGGACAACCTCGATTTTTCGATCAAACCAGAACGAGGTCTCTTGCGTCTGCGCAAGGAAATGGAACTGTTTGCCAACCTGCGTCCGGCTCTTTGTTTCGACGCGCTGGTTGCAGCTTCTTCCCTCAAGCCGGAACTGATTGCTGGCCTGGATATCATGATCGTCCGCGAGTTGACCGGAGGTGTCTATTTCGGTGAGCCCCGGGGCATTGAAACTCTGCCAAACGGCGAACGTCGCGGAATCAATACCCAGGTCTATACAACGTCGGAAATCCGTCGTGTAACCGAAGTTGCCTTTGATCTGGCACGCAAGCGGGGCAGCCGGGTTTGTTCAGTGGAAAAAGCTAACGTGATGGAATCAGGCCTGTTGTGGCGCGAGGAAGTGACCAAGATGCACGGCGAAGGCTTTGATGATATCGAGCTTTCGCACATGTATGCGGATAACTGTTCCATGCAGCTGGTCCGGGCACCGAAGCAGTTCGATGTGATTCTGACCGACAACCTGTTCGGGGATATGCTGTCTGATACAGCGGCGATGTTGACCGGATCTCTGGGCATGCTGCCATCAGCCTCCCTCGGGGCGACGGATGTAACAGGCCGCCGCAAGGCAATGTATGAGCCGGTCCACGGTTCTGCCCCTGACATTTCAGGACAGAACAAGGCCAACCCTTTGGCGACGTTGCTGTCGTTTGCCATGGCGCTGCGCTATTCCTTTGATATGGGCGACGAAGCTGACCTGATTGAAAAGGGTGTGGACAAGGTTCTCGCTTCGGGCAAGCGTACCGGGGATATTATGGCGGCAGGCTGTGAAGCGGTTTCAACCAAAGGCATGGGCGATGCCCTGCTGCGGGCCCTGGACGAACAGGCCGCCTGAGGGTAACTGCAGAGACTTTCCTGGTTTTTTACAAAAGAGGGGCGGCAATTAATTTTGCCGCCCCTCTTTTGTATCTGAAAAATGATGATGTTCTTTGTAAATATAATCTTTTCAAATAATTAACGGCTTCTCTCTGGCATTTTACATTTTTGATCAGTATAACATTTTAATGATAATGAGAATCATTATCGAATAATCATCAAAAAAGAGTTTGTAAAATGCCTGCTAAACATCTGTTACAAAGAGGGGCCTCTCATGTTGCCCTGTTTCTGGGGATTACCGCGTCTTTACCTTTCACAACAATTTCTTTGTCAGCTGAAGAAGTGAAAAAGGAACAAAATGTGACCACCGATAAATGGGGGGCACACATAGAAGTGGAAGGGAAGTACGGAACTGACCGGCATATCGGGGAAAGTACTTTATTTGTGCCTCTGTTTCAGGACGAGGACAGTATGGTGTTCCTCGACCTAAGAGGGAAGCTTGATAATAACCAGTCCCGAGAAGCAAATGTGGGCTTGGGCTATCGACGAATAGTCAATGAAGACTGGCTTGTTGGTGGGTATGGCTTCTATGACCGACGACATTCACCCGAAGGAAACGACTTTAACCAGATGACCTTTGGGGCAGAAGCTCTAACCGAAAACCTCGACTTGCGGGTGAACGGTTATTTGCCATTTGGGGATACAATCAAAAGTTCAAGCAAGTTCGACAGTGTTCAGCTCAATGGCAGCTCGATCACAGTGCAAGAGGGGCAGGAAAGAGCTTTGAAGGGCTTTGACGGTGAGGTTGGCCATACCCTGCCTGTATTATCCCTGATGCCGGATAAATCGGATGAAATGCGTGTCTACCTTGGTGGATACCATTTTTGGGAAGAGGGGGTGGATAATGTCACCGGGCCTCGTTTCAGGGCAGAGTATCGAATGAATGATATTTTTATTGAAGGAAGCAGAATCAGTTTGAATGCGGAGATGCAACACGATACCCCCCGCGGACGCCAAGGCTTTGTTGGTCTGAAATTCCGTATTCCTCTTCAGCCGGATATTGCCCGTGGCCAATCCAGGCTTTCGCGGTTAGAGAAAAGAATGACCGAAACAGTTGTCCGGGATGTTGATGTCGTTGCGCAGGCAGGGTCCTTTGGCGAGGAGATGCCCGCGATTGATATGGAAACGGGGCAGGCTTTGGTTAATCTGAATGTTATTGAAGGTCAAACCGGAAGTGAGCTGAAAGCGGGAATCGAAACGGCTGAAGCGGCAAAAGTGACTTTTGTTAACGGTAAGGGGCAAGTTCTTAACATCGATGATACGATTAACTTACAAGCAGGACAGAGAGTCAGGGGCAATTTCAGGGTAAAGCATCCGACGACCGGGCGGGTGATGAATTTTGGTAATACAAGTGTTCATGGAACGGATGCAACGAAGCATGTATTTGCTATGAATGATAATTCATCCCTGTCAGGAATGGCAATTTCCGGAGGCTCCCACGGGGTTCACTCCAGTGGTAAAAGCAACGTAACCCTTAGTGATATTCAGATTAGTGCCACGCGTGAAGCTGGTGTCAATTTTGAAGACGGTGCCAATTTGAAAATTTCCAGGCTGGATGTTTCAAATCTGGATTTTGACAACGCGGATGGTTTTTCCAATGCCAATCCCAACAATACTGTAATCGGTGTAGGGTTGCGGATTATCAGCTCTACTGGCGTTGAGGTGGAGGGGTATCACGCTGACTATCTTGGAACCGGAATACTGTCTAATAATGTTCGGGATCTGAAGGTTACGAACTCGACAATCTCGCGGACGAGAAAAGAAGGTATGGTGCATCATTATCTCCACGATGCATCTTTTGATAACGTAGATATTGATAAAACGGGTGCTGATGGCGCAGCTTTTATTGTTTCAGCTGATGTTTCCTACCACAATTCCGCTCTCACCAATCTTGGTGCGATGAACAAGCTTGGTAATTATAGTGGCGTAAATATAAGCGGCTTTTCCAGTGATGGAACGATCATTGTCGGTTCGACAGAAAACAAAAACTATACCTTTGATAACCTGAAGATAACTAATGCATCAAACAGCGGTATGATGCTTCAGGAAATCAGGGATTCAAGTTTTAACAATATTGAAATCAGCAATGTTGATATCATAGGTATCCAGTTGATGCGGATGATGCGTGATGTTGAAAATATCGAATTTGATAATGTTCAGATCAGCAATGCACAAAATGCCGGTTTCTGGATTATGGGTGATGTCAGTGATATCCAGGCTGATATCAGGACGACGGATACGGCGACTGCCTGTGGTCGTTCAAAATGGATGGCGGCAAACCTCACTCAAAGTGGGGCTCAGGAACTTCGTATCAATGGGACAGTTCTTGCGCCTGCAGATGTGAGCACAGCCTGTCAGGAGGTGTCAAATTTCTGAGGAACCCGGATTTCCAGAGAAAGACTTGTCCCGATACAATTGGATAGTTCTGGGCGAATCCGTAGAAAGGCTTATTTCGCGGTTGACCCTCTGAAAAAAGCTGATTAGGGTAGCCTCCGAATTAACCCCGAGTGGAACAGGTTGTATGTCTAATTCCGGTTCATATCTGGCCCCGCGCGCCGCAAACACAGCGAAATCTCTTCGCCGTGCGTTTGCTGCTGCGCGTCCAGTTGTAACCGTGACAACCACCTGGACCACCATTACCACCACCCCTGTCACCACCATGAAGGTGAAGATGGGCGGCTGCAGGTAGATCCTCTCGGGAATAAAGGCTGATTTAAGGGCCGTCCCATTGAGGGGCGGCCCTTTTTCTTTAGGGCTTCGCAACCACCATCCGGTGGTTAGGGATATGAAATTTAAACGCTCCCGAAAGGGGGCCAGCAACTGAAAGAGTATAGGTTAGGCAATGGGTCACAAGATTGCAGTTATGGGCGCAACAGGCGCCGTCGGTCGTGAAATCCTGACAACGCTTTCCGAGCGTGGCTTTGATATCAAGGACATCACCGTTCTGGCATCCAGCCGTTCTACTGGCACCAAGGTGTCTTACGGCGAAGTAGGGGAACTGACAGTACAGAATCTGGCGACCTTTGACTTCAAGGGCATCGACATTGTGCTCTCCTCACCAGGAGGCTCGGTTTCAGCCGAGTACTCTCCCAAGGCAGCCGCGGCAGGTGCTGTGGTTATCGACAATACATCCCATTTCCGCATGGATCCGGATGTGCCGTTGATCGTACCGGAAGTAAACCCTGAAGCACTGGCGGGTTACAAGAAGCGCAATATCATTGCCAACCCGAACTGCTCGACCATCCAGATGGTACATGTGCTCAAGCCCCTGCATGAACTGGGTGTGGTCAAGCGTGTGGTGGTATCAACCTATCAGGCGGTTTCCGGTGCGGGTAAAGACGCGATGGACGAGCTGTTCAACCAGACACGGGGCATCTTCGTAAATGATCCGATCAAGAAAGAATGTTTTACCAAGCAGATTGCTTTCAACGTGATCCCGCACATCGATGTCTTCATGGATGATGGTTATACCAAGGAAGAATGGAAGATGATGGTCGAGACCAAGAAAATTCTCGATCCGAAAATCAAGGTCACAGCAACCTGTGTCCGCGTACCTGTTTTCATTGGTCATGCTGAAGCTGTTTCGATCGAGTTCGAAAAGGAAGTGACGGTTGAGCAGGCGCGCAAGGCCCTGAAAGACACACCGGGCATTACGGTCATTGATCACCGCCAGGACGAGGGCTATGTCACACCGCAGGAAGCTGCGGGTGAAGATGCCACCTTCGTCAGCCGTATTCGTGCCGATCCTACTGTTGATAATGGTTTATGTTTGTGGGTTGTCGCGGACAACCTGCGTAAGGGCGCGGCCCTTAATGCGGTTCAGATTGCTGAACTGCTGATAAAGGATCACCTCAAGTAAGCTGCTTTAGCTGAAAGAGACCCTTTATCTTCCCTGTCGCACTTGCCGGGCGTGGAGTTTTCTCCACGCCCTTTTTTTGATCAACCCTTGCCGTGGAGTTTTCTCCACGCCCTTTTTTTGATCAATCCTTGCCGTGGAGTATTCTCCACGCCCTTTTTTTGATCATATCGGGCCGAAGTGCTGCAGGTACTCGGTCGTTGTAACGCCCATATGGCGTGAAAAACAGCGGCGCATTTTCTGGAGGTCACCAAAACCGCAGAGGTTGGCGACCTGTTTCAGCGAAACGCCCCGGGCGAGCAGGGTTCTGGCCTGATCGAGCCGGGTCAGTTCAACAAACTGGACGGGAGAAACGCCGAGGGACCGGTTGAATTTGCGATCCATGGTGCGGGGAGACATTTTTGCTTCCCTTGCCAGTTCAGCCAGTGTCCAGTTGTGGGCCGGATTGTTTGAGATCTTGTCCAGCAGCTTCATCAGCGGCGGTTCGATCTGAATCTGTGCCTGTAGCAGGTGCGAGAACTGCTGTTGTCCACCATTGCGTCGAAGATAGACCACCAGTTCCTGGGCCACGCCGAGCGAGAGACCCGTGCCGTGATCTTCCTCAATGATCGAGAGGGCCAGATCAATACCGGTTGAGACACCAGCAGAAGTGTAGATCTGCCCCGATTTTGTATAGATGGTGTCGAGCTCCCATAACACATCGGGATAGCGGTCTTTTACCATCCGGGCGCGGGACCAGTGGGTTGTTGCACGTTTGCCGTCAAGGACACCAGCTTCGGCCAGCAGCAGGGCGCCGGAGCAGACAGAGATCAGGCGCTGGTCACTTTGTTGCAAGGTGAAATTCTGAAGGCAGTCACATAGATCCCTGTTCTCAAGGAGGGCGTCAATGCCTTCTCCTCCCGGGATCAGAAGGTCGGCAGGTTTGGGTTGTTTTTTTAGTGATCCGCTTGCAACAATTTCCAGACCACAGGATGTTTGTACATTTTTGCCATCGGGGCTGATAAAGCGGTGGTTGTAGGCATTGCCAGTTGATGAAACCGCGCTGTGAAAGGCCTGCACCGGGCCGCTGATATCAAGCAGGTTGACCTGGTCAAAAACCAGAACATCGATCTGTCGTTGTCGGGGAGGTTTTGTCATATAAAAATTCACTGCGTTATATGGGGTATCGATTTGGCAATATTTGATGTCAAAATTACATTTTTGCCAAGTACCAATTTGACTAGAGTAGCCAGAAGATAATTTTTTCCAAAGGCAACGTGATGACAGCTTCAATTGGCAACCGTCAGCAAAAGATAAATTTTTCTTTGATTCTATTGGGTAATGCGGTGCTGGGGGCACCGATGCCCATGCTGATCATTCTGGGCGGACTTGCCGGGGTGATGCTGGCGCCGAGAGCTGAACTGGCGATCCTGCCCGTTTCGTTACAGCTGTTGGCGGGGATGCTTTCGGCGATGCCCCTGTCGATATTCATGGGGAAACACGGTCGGAAAAAAGGCTTTGTGTTGGGGGCTGTTATGGCTGGCCTTGGCGGCATATTGGGTCTTTACAGCCTGTTTTATACAAGTTTCTCTCTGCTCTGTCTGGCCCATGGGCTGTTAGGGGCGGCGCTGAGCTGTTTTGGTTTCTTTCGCTTTGCCGCAGCCGAGGTGGTTGCCGAACAGTGGCGGCCAACGGCAATTTCCTTCACGCTGGGCTCAGGTTTGATTGCGGCCATCATTGGCCCGGAAATTTTTGTTTTCAGTAAAGACTATTTTGATCCCATTCCCTTTGCCGGTGCTTACGGGGCAATCTCGCTGATCTCTCTGGTCGGTTGTTTGCCTGTTCTGGCTCTTGTGATCCCGACGTCAGCGACGGCAAAGACTGATTTCGTTCAGGAAAAAATAGCAGCAAGTTCGATTTTGCGCCGCCAGCCTGTCTATACGGCAATTTTCTGTGCGGCGATTTCATTTGGTGTCATGGTTCTCTTGATGGCACCAACCCCGCTGGCCATGACACTTTGCGGCTTTAGCGAAACACAGGCAAGCGACGTGATCCGCTGGCATGTGGTTGCCATGTTTGCGCCCAGTTTTTTTACGGGAAGTCTTGTTTCGCGCTTTGGTTCGTCACGGGTGGTTTTCCTCGGTCTTGTTCTGCTGGCCGTTTCAGGAGCAATTGCCCTGGCCGGGATCGAACTGGAGCATTTTTATCTCTCCCTGATTTTACTCGGCCTGGGATGGAATTTCGGCTTTATCGGAGCAACAAACATGTTGTCAGAGAACCTCGCACCAGAAGAGAGGTCGGTTGTCCAGGGGCTTAATGATACCTTGGTCGCCCTTGTGGCCACGCTGGCTTCTTTTGGCTCTGGTGTTCTCATTTCTACTTTTGACTGGGCTGCGGTGGTTGTTGCAGCTTTCCCGATGATATTTCTGGCAGGACTGATGCTTTATATCCTCAGGAAAAGCGTGGTGCTGCTGAAGCCTGTTTAAGGTTCAGGTCACGAAGGACAGGGCCTGTTCAGTTTTTCTGTGCGTCGCGGCAAGCGCGGGAGGCGATCCGGCGGCCCTGATTTCTTCCAGGATGTTGTGGCGTGACATGTAGAGGACATAAAGGCGCAGGTCCACGGGAACTTCCTGGCGATACCTGAAGTCAAGATGAAGCCATTTTTCGATATGGGCAAAGCCGTAGTGCCGGTTTTGCCCTTTTTCGTGCAGGATATGATTCATCACTCCGAAGTGATAATCCACATCAAAACGGCTGAGGATCAGGCTGCGGGTCAGGTGTGGCAGTATCCGGCTGAGGCCCTTGCGGCGCCAGTCCGGTCGGGTATAGAGGCGTCCGCTGTAGGACAATTTTCCGCGGACAGCCCTTTCCGGATCAACCGAGAGTTCCCGGATGGCTGTCCCGTCGGGGATTTTTCCCTGTTCATACCAGAAACGCAGGTTCTCGAGGGACTCGCGCAAGCTGGTATAGGGCAGCAGCTTGGCCGAGATATAGCTGACACAGTTATCCGGCTGCTGAAGATAGACATTGATCCAGAAGCAGCGTTCGGGCGTCAGTGTATTCAGGGCCGGATCAAAGGCCGGATTGACATATTTGGTATCGGGCATGGCATTGGAGATGTCCTGGTAGTGGTCAAAATCCGTAGATATTTCCACGGAGAGGCCCAGGGCTTTGATTTCGTTTTCCAGTGCAACAAGTCTGCTTTTAAAAAATGCCCGGCTGTAGTGGGGGCAGATTGGCCAGTCTATAAGCTGCATAGCATCCTCCATAAATATGAATTGCAACTAATGCGTGTATATATTAATAATATAAAACCGTAATAATTGTCAATCAGGAGAATGGTTATTATGAAATTTGTAACAGGCATGGAGATTCGCCACCGCTTTACCAAAACCGTCAATGAAGGGGATCACAGTCTCTTTTGCTCTTTAACCTGGAACCCTCAGCCGCTGCATATCAATGTAGAGAAGGCTCGGGAAAGTGGTTTCTCCGGTGTGCTGGTCAACGGCATGTATACTTTGAGCCTGACGCTGGGTGTCTCGGTCTACGATCTGACAATGGAAGGTTTGATTGGAAATCTTTCAATCGACGATGTGCACTATCATGCACCGGTAGAGATCGGAGACACTTTGAGTTTTATGACCCGTATCCTTCATGTCAGGTCATCGCGCAGTCGTCCGGACCGGGAGATCGTCACCTTTCAGCACTTCTGTTTTCGCAAGAGAGATGAACTGGTGCTGGATTGCCACCGGACAACCCTGATGCAGTCTGAATCCGGGCAGCTGGAGGAAGAGGCAGGATCAAAGCCGGAAGCTGTCACCCTGCCTGTTTTGTAAAAAAGAGAGGGGCCTCAATTAACAGACAGCTTCAGCATCCGGCTGGTTTTCCGGACGGGCCTTGTCAAAGGCTGTCAGCGCCAGACAGTTTTTCTCGATGCGGCAGAGGGTCGGGTAATTCTCGAGCGGAATGGAGAAACGCCGGGCGTTATAGATCTGGGGGACGAGGCAGCAATCTGCCAGACCTGGAGTGTCGCCATGGCAGAAGTTTCCAGAAGAAGAGCTTTGGGACAGAGTTGCTTCAAGGGCAACGAAGCCTTCATCAATCCAGTGACGATACCACTGAGTCTGCTGTTCCTGCGAAAAGCCACAAGGTCCTGTGAGGTATTTTATGACCCGCAGATTGTTCAGAGGGTGGATGTCACAGGCAATATTCTGAGCCAGAGCGCGGACATGGGCGCGCTCAAGGGCTGTGGCAGGCAAAAGGGCGGGATCGGGGTAGAGTTCTTCCAGATACTCGATAATTGCCAGAGACTGGGTCAGGATTTCTCCTGTTTCAAGACGCAGGGCAGGAACCAGCTTTTGCGGATTGATCTGTTGATAATCTGCCGCCAACTGTTGCCCGCCATCCCTCACAAGATGAAGCGGTGTGCTCTGGTAAGGGAGGTTTTTGAGGTTGAAGGCAATACGTACCCTGTAGGCAGCTGTCGAGCGCCAGTAGGTATAGAGGTCCATGGTCAGACTTTCCGGACTTTCAAAGGGAGGTAAAAGGTTCTGTGCTCAGGCAGTCTTCGGCATTTTTACGAACCCGTGCCATCAGGGATCGCAAGAGACGTTCTTCTTCGGGGGAGAGCCCGGCCAGAATTTCCTGCTCCCTGGCTCTGACTTGGGGGATCAGTTCACTCAACACCTGCCGCCCTTCCCGGGTCAGGAAAAGATTAACCCGGCGTTTGTCTGCGCTGCTGACGCCCCGTTCCAGGTATCCGGCCTTGAGCAACCCCTTGATCGCCCGGCTGACCTGTACCTTGTCCAGACTGGAGTGATCGACGACTTCGCTGGCGGAAAGCGGGGGATAGTTTCCCAGAACGACCATGACCCGCCACTGGTAGACGGTCAACCCGTAGGCGCGGGTGTAGATCGTGGCCACAGACTGACTGATGGCCCGGTAAAAGATCCGGACTTCGTAGGGGAAGAAGTCCTTGAGATTGAGGCTCTCGATCTCGTGGTTACTCGGGGTCATATGTTACAGGCCTGTTGTTGGTGTCGTTGATCTTGGTCTTGTGTTCGAATTGTCCTGTCTGCATCCGGCTTAATCCATAAGCAGGGATGGCAGCCAGAGTGAGAGCGCCGGAAAGAGGATGAGCAGGGCGAGGCGGGCGACATCGGCAAAAAGAAAAGCCACGACGCCCCGGCTGATTGTCTGCAGGGTCAGGCCGGGCGTACCCGCCATGATGATAAAGAGGTTCATACCTACGGGCGGTGTGATCAGGCCAACTTCAACCACGGACACCATAATCACCCCAAACCAGATTGGATCGAAGCCGAGCGAAGTGATCAGGGGATAGATGAACGGCAGGGTGAGGAGGATCATGGAAAGTGCATCCATGAAACAACCGAGAATTATGTAAAAGATAACCAGCAGAATCAGGACCAGATAGCGGTCCCAGCCCAGTTCCGTGACAAAAGATACCAGCGCCTGGGGCAGGCCTGTGGTTTCAATGAAATAGTTGAACACTGCCGTGCCGACGAGAATGAGAAAAATCATCCCTGTGGTGTTCGCCGTTTCGTTCAGGCTTTCCCAGAAGCTGCGCAGATTGAGCTGGCGCTTGGCAAGAGCAAGAAGAAAAGCACCGATAGCGCCGATAGCAGCTGCCTCTGTTGGAGAAAACCAGCCTGCATAGATCCCACCGATGACAACGCCGAACAGGAGAATCACGGGCCAGACACTGAAGAGAGCCGAGAAACGTTCGGGCCATTCCACGCGGGTGTCAGCCGGGCCGAGTTCGGGATTTCTGGCGGTCTTGATCCAGATGGCGAGCATGTAGAGAGCTGTGGCCAGGAGGCCGGGGATCAGGGCGGCAGCAAAAAGTCGCCCGATCGACTGTTCGGTCAGAATGGCATAGATAATCATGATAACACTGGGGGGAATCAGCACTCCCAGTGTGCCGCCAGCAGCAATGGTGGCGCTGGCGAGGCCATCGTCATAGTTGCGGCGGCGCATTTCCGGCATAGCAACCCGGCACATGGTCGCGGCTGTTGCCAGGGATGATCCACAGATGGCCCCGAAGGCTGCGCAGGCACCGACGGTTGCCATGGCAAGCCCGCCCCGGTAGTGGCCGATAAAAGCGTGAACACCGTCATAGAGCGCGCGGGACAAGCCGGCCCTGGCCGAAAAAGCCCCCATCAGAATAAACAATGGAATGACAGAAAGCGAATAGGGGAAGACAGACTCAAAAGGGATCGAGCCCATGATAAAGGCAACGGAATCATAGCCATTGATGATCAACCCGCCAACGGCACCAACCATTCCCATGGCAATGGCAATCGGAATGCGAAAAGCAATAAGGCCGAGCAAAACAGCAAAGGAGAGAAGGCCGATTATTTCCGGAGACATGGTTCTAGGCCCCTATTGTTTGTACCGGGACAGGACATCCCGTCGGGTGATGAGGCTATAGAAGCTGGTAATGCCCAGATGAAGTGCGACCAGAACTGAAAGAGCTGATCCGATGACAAGGGGGACCCAGTAATAGATCATGGGAAGGCCCAGGGTCATGGAGATGTCACCGTATTCATGTTGCATTTTTGCCTGGGCAAAGGAAAAAATCACGATGGCAAACATAAAGCAGCAACTGAGCAGAGCGCCGATCAACTGGAACAGGGCGGCAGGACGCTGAGACAGGCGGTCGGTGATGATCGAGACCGCCACATGGCTCCCGCTCATAAAAGTCTGGGGAATAGAGAGATAGGCGGCTGAAAGAACCATCAGCTGGATCAGATCAATCGTGCCATAGATTCCGGCCCCGTCAAGCTTGCGCAAAATGACATCCGCTGTGGTGACCAACATTGCTCCAAGCAGGAAAAGCATGGCAAGTCCGGCGGTGTACTTTGTCACGCAGCCAAGAATTTTGTGAGACTGTTCGATCATGCTTTGCCTGTTGTTCTGGTCTGTTGCTCTGGCCTGTTAATTTATAGAAGAACCCGGTTGATCGTGACGACGACAATCAACCGGGGAACTGGGTCATTCATACTTGGCGATGGTTTTTACGGCGGCATCATAGATCTCACGGGCGTTTGCCACACCGGACTCTTCGATGTCTTTGAGGTATTTGTCCGTCGTCGGTTGAAGAGCTGTACGCCATTCAGCACGTTCGCTGTCAGAAAGAGCCAAAACGGGATTTCCTTTGGCCTTCACGTCTGCAATGCCGGGCTCATCCCATTTGTTCCACCAAGGGCCGAACTTCGCGACCAGAGTGTCGCCGCTGATGGCATCGATGGCAGCGCGAATGTCTTCAGGCAGGGCCTCATATTTCTTTTCATTCATGACGAAGTAGAAGCTCGTGGTATAGGCCTTGGCATCGAGATGGTAGTCGAGAACTTCGGCAAGCTTGAAGCCGTGTACACCGTCATAAGGAAAGAGGTTTCCGTCGATAACACCCTTTTGCAGGTTCTCATAAACCTGGGTCGGAGGCAGGCCGACAGGCGTGGCATTGAGCTGTTCGAGCATCATGGAAGTCGCCAGGCTTGGAGTACGCAAGCGCAGGCCTTCCAGGTCGGCCATGGTCTTAATCTGTTTGCCGCGGCTGTGGATCAGGCCGGGATTGTGGGCGTGGAGTGCTAGAACCTTGAGGCCGACGTATTCCTCGGCCAGATATTCAGGATAGAGGTCCCACAATGCACGGGAAGCTGCATCTGCTGACTTTGTCAGGAAAGGCAGATCCATAATCAGGGTGCGCGGCAGACGACCGCGGGGGAAACCGGTAAGGCCGTGGGAAATATCAACGACACCGGCCCGAACCTGGTCATATTGCTTGGCTACATGACCAAAGGCAGATCCGGCGGGGAAGATTGTGACCTGCACCTGTCCGTTGGTTTGCTCTTCCAGCTCCCTGGCCCAGGGTTCCAGAAAATCTGTATGGGTCGGGTGTGATGCAGGAAGAAAGTGGCTGAGCTTGAGCTCGATGGTTTCTGCAAGGGCCGGGGTTAATGTGGCTGTTGCCAAAGATGTTACGAGAGATGTTGCCAGTGTTGCGGCGGCGGCGAGTAGAAAACGTTTCATGGATTAATAGCCTTCCTGTGCGGCGGTGGCCTGTTTGTACTGTTTTGTTTGTACTGGCCAATTCTGCGTGTGAGCATCGCTCTTTATCAGGCCAGTGGATTTTGTCTGCTGTAATCCATAGTTGGCCGTTTAATCATAATAGTTTCATATGAAACAAATTGGCAAATAAATTTTCCGGTAATTTTTTATCTTCATTATCTTGCTGATTAATAAGAATAAAATTTAAATATAGAGAAGGTATTATTATTTTACAGGATTAATTTTTATAAAATTTCTTGAATTAGTTTCATTTGCAACTAATCTTGAATGTCTTAACTGCGGGTTTGTGCAGTTCGCCAGAGTCGTTCTGGACTGGCCACCCTAGTCTGGTCGCTCTGGCCTGATTGTATTGATACACTACAAATCGGTTGTACGGGATCTCCGTATGGCCTCATGCTTATGAGGTTGAAGATGAAAATCGAACAGATACATCACGTTGCTTATCGCTGTAAGGATGCCAAGGAAACGGTCGAGTGGTACGGAAAGTACCTGAATATGGATTTCATTCTTGCTATTGCTGAAGACGAGGTTCCCTCGACCAAGGCAAAAGACCCCTATATGCATATCTTCCTTGATGCGGGAAAAGGCAGCATTCTTGCGTTCTTTGAAATTCCCAATTCCCCCCCGATGGGCCGTGATCCCAACACCCCGGAATGGGTGCAGCATCTGGCGCTGAGTGTTGCGACGATGGACGAGATGATGTCCGTAAAAGCCAAGCTGGAAGCGGACGGAATCAATGTTCTGGGACCGACAGATCACACCCTGTTCAAGTCGATCTATTTCTTTGATCCCAGCGGGCATCGCATCGAACTGGCCGTGAACATCGGGACGCCCGAGATGAACAAGAAGCTTGATGCCGTGAAATGGGAAATGCTGGAAGAGTGGTCCAAAACCAAACGTGCACCAAAGCATGCGGACTGGATGCATGAAAAAGCACGCAGCTCTTGAGACAGGTACTTTATAGATGAAACTCGCGACATATAAAAACGGCACCCGCGACGGTCAGCTGGTTGTTGTCAGCCGTGACCTTGAACTCTGTGTTCCTGTTAGTGAAATAGCAGAGACACTTCAATCCGCGCTGGATGACTGGGGCCAAACTGCCCCAAAGCTGGATCTGGTGTATCAGGATCTGAACCGCAAAGGAGCCGAATTCGCGGGTGCAGCTGCGTTTGAACAGGCCTCCTGCGCATCTCCTTTGCCACGTTCCTATCAATGGGCGGACGGCTCGGCCTATGTCAATCACGTCGAGCTGGTTCGCAAGGCGCGTGGGGCCGAGTTGCCCGAGAGCTTCTGGAGCGATCCCCTGATGTATCAGGGCGGATCGGACAGCTTTATCGGGCCAAGAGATGATATTCCGCTGGCTTCAGAGAGCTGGGGAATCGACTTTGAAGCCGAGATTGCTGTGATCACCGACGATACCCCGATGGGTGTCGATGCGGCTGATGCCGCTGGTCACATCAAGCTGTTGATGCTGGTCAACGATGTGTCCCTGAGAGGGCTGATCCCTGCGGAACTGGCCAAGGGGTTTGGTTTTTTTCAATCCAAACCTTCCAGTGCTTTTTCGCCGGTTGCCGTCACACCGGATGAGCTGGGAACATTCTGGCAGGATGGCAAGGTGCATCTGCCGCTGCAGTCCTGGTTAAACGGAGAGCTGTTTGGCAAGCCGGAAGCCGGGGTGGACATGACTTTCAGCTTCCCGGAAATTGTCGCGCATGCCGCAAAAACCCGCCCGCTGGGGGCGGGAGCTATTGTTGGTTCGGGGACCGTTTCAAACAAGCAGGATGGCGGGCCGGGTAAACCTGTTTCCATGGGGGGGCTGGGTTATTCCTGTCTTGCCGAAATCCGAATGATTGAGACCATTGCTCAAGGGGCGCCTGTTACGTCCTTCATGAAGTTTGGTGACCGGATAGCCATTGAAATGCAGGACAGGGATGGTCATTCAATTTTTGGTCGAATTGATCAGCAGGTTGTTCAATATCAGGCAGAATGACCTGCCCTTAAAATTCAGAATTTTCCGGTAAAGCTTGTTGAAAGCCTGCTTCTTTTTTGGAAGCAGGCTTTCATTTTATTGTTATCTGTTATTATTTCATGGACTTTTTTCTTAACGGTTTATTTTCCATTATGGCACAGGTGCTATTTCTGTTTGGCAATAGTGTCATTGGTAAAAAAGCAATATGCTGCACTGCAGTAAAACGATAATCGTCTGATTAAAATGGCGGAAAAACAGCAGGCTTTTGAACTTCAGGAGACTTCCATGACCGAATCTCACCGGCCCCGCCGATCAGTGCTTTATATGCCGGGGTCAAACCCTCGAGCACTGGAGAAGGGGAGGTCTGTAGCTGCGGATGCCCTGATCCTGGATCTGGAAGATGCTGTTGCTGGCGATAAAAAGCCGGAAGCCCGGGGGGAGGTCGTGCGGGCGATCAAAAAAGGGGGCTATGGGAGCCGGGAAATTATTGTCAGAATCAACCCGCTGGATACCGAATGGGGGATGGAAGATGTCCGAACCATTGCAAAAACCAAAGCGGACGCCATTCTCCTGCCCAAGGTCGAGACCGCAGAACAGGTAATCGCACTTGAAGCCATGATGGTTGGCGCGGGGGCGCCGCCTGAAATGTCGATCATGTGTATGATGGAAACGCCAATGGGGATGCTTTGCGCAAAACAGATCGCCGGGGCCTCAAAGCGGATTTCCTGTTTGGTGATGGGGACATCGGATCTGGTCAAGGATCTGCAGGCCCAGCACACAGGCATGCGTTTGCCGGTCCTGACCTCGCTTGGCCTATGCCTGCTGGCGGCTAGGGCCTACAAGCTGGCCATCCTTGACGGGGTTTATCTGGATCTGAAAGACGATGAAGGCCTGCTGGAGTCCTGCCGACAGGGGCGTGAATTGGGCTTTGATGGCAAGACCCTGATACACCCCAAAACTGTCGATGTGGCGAATAAAGTCTTCGGTCCCTCTGAAGAGGCGATAGAATGGGCCCAGGCCGTTGTCGTTGCTTATAACGCTGCGCTGAAAGAAGGTAAGGGCGTTGCCATTCTCGATGGTAAACTGATTGAAAACCTCCATGCCGTCGAGGCAAAGCGTATTCTGGCGACAGCCGAGGCAATCAGAGAACTTGAAGCTTATTGGGGGGCCTGATTGGTCCTGCATAATCGGGGTGATGATGTGGTGTTGTGCCGACTTGATAAAGAGTTGCCGACACCATCCGGGGTGACTGTCCGGAATAACCATAAGGGGTAAGGCAATGTCTTCGGAAAAAGAAAACCTTGGGAGCAACAAGACCAACAAGGGAAACTTCTTTGAGGATTTTCATGTTGGCATGTCCTTGAAACATGCGACACCCCGAACAGCAATGTCCGGCGATCAGGCACTTTATCAGGCTCTCTATGGGTCAAGGTTTGCGCTTGCGTCTTCTGATGAGTTCTCCCGCTCACTTGGTTTGGCGCAGGCACCGCTGGACGATTTTCTGGCTTTTCATCTTGTTTTTGGCAAAACCGTTCCGGACATTTCCCTGAATGCGGTTGCAAATCTCGGCTATGCAGAGGGGCGCTTTGGCGTGCCCTTGTTTCCGGGAGACACGGTGACGACGACCAGTGAAGTGATCGGGACCAGGGAAAATTCCAACGGTAAGACCGGTGTTGTCTATGTGCGTTCAACAGGTCGGAACCAATATGGGGAAATGGTTCTGGAATATGTGCGCTGGGTCATGGTGCGAAAATCTGCTGTAACCCAGTCCCAGAAGAAAGAATCGTCACAGGCAGCTGAAGTGCCGGATTTACTCCCCTGTGTCAGGACTTCTGATCTTGCTATTCCTGAAGAAATGACCTTTGCCGGGTTTGATAGCGCTTTGTCCGGTTCGTCCTATCTTTGGGGTGATTATGCGGTGGGAGAACGGATTGCCCATGTCGATGGCATGACCATCGAAGAAGCCGAGCACCAGATGGCAACCAGGCTCTATCAGAATACGGCCAAGGTGCATTTTAACCAGCATAGCGAAGGTCAGGGACGTTTTGGTCGCCGTTTGATTTATGGCGGCCATATTATCTCGCTTGCCCGTTCTCTGTCATTCAATGGTATGGAAAATGCGGTAAAGGTGGTTGCCCTGAACGGAGGGACGCATGTCGCGCCTACCTTTGCCGGAGATACAATCTATGCCTGGAGCGAAGTGCTTGAGAAGATTGAATTGCCAGGACGCAGTGATGTCGGGGCGCTTCGGGTACGTCTGATTGCGGCCAAGAATAATGACTGTGGTGATTTCCCCTTGCATGATGCCCAGGGGGGCTATCATCCTGATGTTGTACTTGATCTGGATTATACGGTTTTGATGCCAAAGGGAGTCCTGGATAAAGGGACGGGGCAGGAATGATGAGAGCATGCCTGGAAGGAGGGCTGCCTCTGGAAAGTAATAAATTCCTGTAATTCGGCTGTTTATTGAATAGAAAATTGTTTTTGCTGTAACCGGGACGCGCAGGGTTTGAATAAAAGGAGCTGTTGAAAAAATCTCTGGATAAACAGATTGTGACGCCTGTGATTTGATAAATTGTTGCGCCGCAGCAGGGTGCATTTATTTGAGAATTAATGAAGGATATAAAGTAAAAAAATCTTGCCGGGCGAGACTGGTTTTACTTTTTAGTTCGTGTCGTTTCTGAAGTGGTTTTTGTCGCCTTGCATTGACTAATGCTGCGATGCGGTTTAACGTCGATTGATCTTTGGGTTCTGCAAAATATAATGCGCGCGAAGCACAAATGTGGAACCGGCGCGCGATATCGGGAAAGAAAATATGACCAGGGGTAACAGACCTCTTTCGCCTCACCTGCAGGTATATCGTCCTCAACTTACTTCCTCCCTCTCCATCCTCTTTCGCATCATGGGCGTGGCCACCTCTGTTGGTTCGCTGGTGCTGATCTGGTGGCTGGTTGCCGCGGCAAGCGGCGCTGAATACTTTGAAATCGTTCAGTCCTTCCTTGGCTCCTGGTTCGGTCGTCTTATGCTTTTTGGCTGGACGCTTGCGCTGGTTTACCACCTCTGTAATGGCGTGCGACATCTTTACTGGGATGCCGGCAAGGGAATGGACCTGCCAAGTGTTCATGCTTCGGGAAAAGCCGTTGTTGTTGTTAGTATTTTGCTGACCCTTGGTCTCTGGGTTCTGGCTTATAGCGTAGGAGGAGCCTGATATGTCTCTTCGTTCTCCTCTGGCCCGCGTACGCGGGCTTGGCTCTGCCCGGGAAGGATCGTCCCACTGGTGGGCCCAGCGTTTAACCAGTCTGGCTCTGGTGCCTCTGGTTCTGTGGTTTGTCTTCTCTGTCGCCATGATGGCTGGAGCTGACTATGTCGAATTTATCGACTGGGTCCACTCTCCCGTGGTTGCGGGTCTGCTGGTCCTACTGATTTCTGTCGGACTTCTGCACTCCAATCAGGGTATGCAGGTGGTTATTGAAGATTATATTCACGGCGAATTCTGCAAGGTCGTGGCCCTGTTCCTGAGCCAGTCTGTCCATATCGTGTTGGGGCTGACAGGTGTTCTTTCCGTTTTGATGATTCTTTTCAGGGGCTAGGTAAAACCATGACCACTGCTTCTAGCAAGAAAGCATATGAATTTATTGACCATACCTATGATGTGGTCGTTGTCGGAGCCGGTGGCGCCGGGTTGCGTGCGACACTGGGACTGGCCGAAGCCGGGTTGAAAACAGCCTGTATCACCAAGGTCTTCCCGACCCGAAGTCATACCGTTGCGGCGCAAGGCGGCATCTCTGCCTCGCTGGGTAACATGGGGGAAGATGACTGGCGCTGGCACATGTATGACACGGTAAAGGGGTCAGACTGGCTTGGTGATCAGGATTCAATCGAATACATGGTACGCGAAGCTGTTCCGGCGATTGTCGAGCTTGAACACTATGGCATGCCTTTCAGCCGGACAGAAGATGGCAAGATCTATCAGCGTCCCTTTGGCGGGATGACGACCCGGTATGGCGAAGGGACTGCCCAGCGGACCTGTGCGGCGGCTGACCGGACTGGTCACGCCATGCTGCACACGCTTTATCAACAGAGCCTCCGTCGCAATGCTGAGTTCTTCATCGAATATTTCGCGATCGACCTGATCATGGAAGATGGCGCCTGTCGCGGTGTTGTCGCCTGGAATCTGGATGACGGAACGCTCCACCGCTTCCGGGCCCAGAAGGTCATTATGGCAACGGGTGGCTATGGTCGGGCTTACTTCTCCTGCACAGGTGCCCACACCTGCACGGGTGATGGTGGCGGTATGGTGCTTCGTGCCGGTCTCGATTGTCAGGATATGGAATTTGTCCAGTTTCACCCTACCGGGATCTATGGTGCAGGCTGCCTGATCACCGAGGGTGTGCGCGGAGAAGGCGGGTATCTGACCAACTCTGAAGGCGAACGCTTTATGGAGCGTTATGCCCCAAGTGCCAAGGATCTCGCCAGTCGTGATGTGGTCAGTCGGGCCATGACCATGGAGATACGGGATGGCCGGGGTGTTGGTGCCGGAAATGACCATATTCACTTGCATATCGAACATCTTGACCCGGATCTGATTCACAAACGTTTGCCGGGAATTGCTGAATCAGCAAGAATTTTTGCCGGTGTTGACGTGTCCAAGGAACCGATCCCTGTGATCCCGACCTGTCACTACAACATGGGCGGTATCCCCTGCAAATATACCGGTGATGTGGTGACCAGCAAAAACGGTGATTCCAATACCGAAGTGCCTGGCCTGATGGCGATTGGGGAAGCGGCCTGCGTATCCGTGCACGGCGCGAACCGCCTGGGATCAAACTCTTTGCTGGATCTGGTGGTCTTCGGTCGGGGTGCTGCGCTGCATTGTATCGAAACCGTGAAACCTGGAGCCAAACAGGCGCCGCTTCCAGAAGGCGCAGGGGATAACTCTCTCGATCGTCTGGACAAGGCGCGCTATGCCAAGGGAACGATGAAAACCGCTGAAGTCCGTCTGGAAATGCAAAAAGCAATGCAGAACCATGCTGCTGTTTTCAGGACCGGGGAAAGTCTCAAGGAAGGCGTTGAGCTGCTGGGATCAATCTGGAGCAAGAAAGACGATATTTCCGTGGCGGATCGTTCCATGGTCTGGAACTCGGATCTGGTTGAGACACTGGAACTGGACAACCTGATGTATCAGGCCCGGGTGACCATGTCCGGTGCTGCCAATCGGGAAGAAAGTCGTGGCGCGCATGCCCGTGAAGACTTCCCGGATCGAAATGATGAAACCTGGATGAAACACACCCTGGCCAAATGTGCCGCTGACGGGACTGTAACGTTTGATTATCGGCCGGTTAACCTGCAACCGTTGTCAGACGAAGTGCAGTCCTTCCCACCAAAAGCACGCGTTTACTGATCGTGTGGTGGGAAAAGCGTCAAGGAGAGAATGAAAAATGGTAGAATTTGCACTTCCGGCCAATTCAAAAATAAACAAAAACGGGAAAAAGCACCCGGCCCCGGCTGGCGCAAGCAAGACGAAGACCTTCCGGGTCTATCGCTGGAACCCGGATGACGGCCAGAACCCGCATGAAGATGTTTACGAAGTGGACATGGATAACTGCGGGCCGATGGTTTTGGACGCCCTGATCAAGATCAAAAACGAGATTGATCCAACCCTGACGTTTCGCCGTTCCTGTCGTGAGGGTGTCTGCGGCTCCTGTGCCATGAACATCGACGGCACCAATACACTGGCCTGTACCAAATACTGTGCTGATGTGGCCGAGGGAGATGAGGTAAAGATCTATCCGCTGCCGCATATGCCGGTGGTCAAGGATCTGGTGCCGGATCTCAATCATGTCTATGCCCAGTACACCTCGATCGAGCCCTGGCTGAAGTCGACAACCGCAGCGCCAGAACGCGAGCGGCTGCAGACACCGGAAGACCGGGAAAAGCTCGACGGTCTCTGGGAATGTATTCTCTGTTTCTGCTGTTCCACATCCTGCCCGAGTTACTGGTGGAACGGGGATCGTTATCTGGGGCCTGCAATTCTTCTCCAGGCCTATCGCTGGATTGCGGATAGCCGTGATGAAGAAACGGGGAGCAGACTGGATAACCTTGAAGATCCTTTCCGCCTTTACCGCTGTCATACGATTATGAACTGTACAAAAACCTGTCCAAAGGGACTTAATCCGGCCAAGGCGATTGCCGAAATCAAGAAGCTGATGGTCGAACGAAAAGTCTGAACCAGGCTTACAAATAAGTATTCTAACAAAGGTCGGCCCCGGGGTCGACCTTTGTTGTATCTCCTACTATGGGATCTTCCTGTGGTTTTCGTCTTGCTTTCAGGCAACGTATATATTTCTTTTACTCCTTCCTGTTATGGTGGCCTGATATGGTGGGTCAGTATCAGCCAGTTAGGTTTGTCTGACAGGGCTGCAGGTGATCAGGTTTGACGAGGGGAAAATTTTCCGGATGCTGGACGCAATCGCTGAGATAATATTGGCTGCGGTCCTTTGTATTCTGACCGGGAATTTCTTGTTTCGGCGACCAACCAAAGCTGATCTTTATCCCTCCTGGTGCTTTTTTGTGGTAGCTCTGGCACTTTTTTCAGGTGCAAGCCTTGCCGCTGTGGCAGGTCGACTGCTCCAGGAGGAAGAGCTGTTCATCGATAACCTCTTGCCCTGGCTCCATAGCGGAGGGTATCTGGCCGGGCTGGTTTTGGCTCTTGTTGGCGCAGGAAAATTCGCGTCAATCTGGCGGGGAAGGGAAAAGCGGCTTGAGCGCCTTGAGAAGGCGGAAGCCGAAGTGGAAAGGCATAATCACTTTCTTCAGGATCTGATGGATGCTATCCCGGCGCAGGTTTTTTTCAAGAACATCAAGGGCGAGTACATCGGCTCCAACAAGATGTATCAGGAGAATATGCAGCGCAGCTCGGAAGAGTTACTGGGCAAGACTGCCTACGATCTTGTTCCGAAAGAACAGGCCGATTTTTTCACCCAGACTGATCAGGAGACTTTCGAGAAGGGGCGGATACTGGAGCAGGAAACCACAATCACACGCGGTGATGGTGAGGTGATGAATATTCTTATGCACAAGGCGCGCTTTCGGGATGCCCAGGGGAATATTGCCGGCCTGATCGGGGTCAGTCTGGATATTACGGCGCGCAAGCGGATGGAAAATGCACTTCGGGTGAGCGAAGAGCGATTCCGCCGCATGTCGGAGCTGTCAAATGAAGCCATCTTTCTCCACTCTCAGGGGCGTATGATCGATTGTAACCATGCAGCCCTGCGCATGTTTGGCTATTCCTACGAGGAAATGCTTGTCCTCGGTGTCGAGGATCTGATTGCGCCGGAAGATATCGTCATGGTGCAGGAACGGATCACACGCGGAGAAAGCGACTCTTACGAAGCCTCTGCTTTGCGCCGGGACGGGACGCGGTTTGAAATCAACGTCAGTGCCAAGAACAGTATACTTGATGGGAAAAACTCGCGGATTACCTTCATCAATGATATTTCCCTGCGCAAGAGAGCCGAGAGCACATTACGAAAACTCTCAACGGCAGTGGAGCAAAATCCGGTTGCTATTGAAATTACGGATCCAACCGGGCGAATAGAATATGTGAACCCCACTTTCTGTGCAGTCAGTGGCTATTCTGCTGAAGAAATTATCGGCCAGAAACCGAGTATTCTCAAATCGGGTCATACAAAGGATGAAGAATACAAAAATCTCTGGGAAACCATTACCAGTGGCAGGGTCTGGCATGGGGTCTTCCAGAACCGTCGAAAAAACGGCGAACTTTTCTGGGAACGGGCCTCAATTTCCAGTGTGGTGGACGAGACGGGCAGGATTACAAATTTTGTTGCGACAAAAGAAGACATATCCCAGCAGAGGATCGCCGAAGCACAGTTGATGGAGGCGAAGGAGCGGGCAGAACTTGCAAGCCGGGCGAAGTCTGAATTTCTCGCCAACATGAGCCATGAGCTGCGGACACCCCTGAATGCTATTATCGGGTTTTCCGAACTGATCGAACGCGAGGTCTTTGGACCTGTGGGCTCGAAAAAGTATCTTGAGTATATTGCGGATATTCGCAATAGCGGCGACCATTTGCTCAATCTGATCAACGATATTCTGGACCTGTCAAAAATCGAGGCGGGAGAATTTGTTCTCAATGAAGAGGTGGTTGACCTGAAGGAGATGATACATTCGTCTTTGATCATCATCCGCCCCAGGTTGCTGAGCAGCGGACTTTCGCTTGACCTCGAGCTTGAAGAAGGGGTGCGGCCTGTGCTCGCCGATGCCCGGGGGATCAAGCAAATTCTGATCAACCTTCTGTCTAATGCGGTTAAATTTACCCGTGGTGGCGGGCGTATTACCGTCCGGCTCAAGGTTCTGGAACAGGGCGTGAGAATAGAGGTTGCCGACAGCGGGATCGGTATCCCGGCGGACAAACTTTCCGAGGTAACAAAACCTTTCTGGCAAGTGGACAGTTCCATGACCCGCCAGAGTCAGGGCACTGGCCTGGGGCTGTCGATCACTCACAAGCTCTGTCTGCTCCACGATGGCCTTCTCGAGCTGATAAGTGAGGAGGGCAGGGGGACGACAGTTTCAGTCACGTTGCCTTTGAGCCGGATTGTTCCGGAACGCAGCCAAAAAGACCTGTTTATTTCCGGGCACCACTGATTTATCCGGGTTTACAGGCCTTATGGTTTTGGCTCGGGTTCGGATTTGTGCCCAGAACGATGTTTGTGCTGTCCCATCCCCCAAAGCGAGAGGAACTGGCTTCGCTGTTCAGGTGGAAGGGTCATGGTGATATCAAGGAGCTTTTCAAACATCTTGTTCTGCACGGCAGTTTGTTCGTTAAAAAAGTCCCTGTAGGCGGCTTCAAATTCATCCCGCTCTACTTTTCCAGCGAGGTTTTCCCGCAGACGTTCATGAACACCACGCATTTCCTGGAAACCGGGTTTTATCTCTTCCTTGTGTTCACGCCAGATTTTGCGGAAAAGTGTCCGCTGTTCCTCGGGAAGATTACGCCAACCACCTTTTTGGCTGTAAGCCCCGCCGGAGCCGCCCAGGGGACCGGGGCCAAAGGAACGGGCATGCCAGACATGAGAACTAATCAGGCCGGCCATAAAGAGATTGAGCAATAGGGAACCAACAAAAAGGAATGTCAGGGTTTTTCTGGATGGGGCTTGCATCAGTTTAGATCTCCTTCCAGGAAGTTCTCTGTAAAGTCTGTTGTGCTAAAGGCGAGATAGGCTTCTTGTACCTCGCTGGTATCCTGCTCGTGTAACCAGGTCGGAGTTGTCGTTCCGAGAAAAAGTCCAAAAGCCGTTGCTGTCGCCAGGGCAGACAGAGGACGCCAGATGTCTTTGAAAGACCAACTTCTCTGGACAGCAAGGCGTGGGGCTTCGGCCAATATCCTGCTATACAAATGATCACAAGCAGGTTCGGCCAGGGCATGATCGAGCAGATAATCGAGTTCAATGGCCTGTTGCCGTAGTTGTCGGGCTTCATCTGAACGCTTGAGCAGACCGAGTATGTAGGCACGGTTTTCTTCCGGCCAGTGATGTTCATAACCACCATAACAGTCGAGAAAGAAAGTCAGCTCTTCCCGGTCTTGGGCCGACAGCAGGGATTTTTCTGTCATGATTGGGCTCCCAACAAGTCGTGGCGGTGCTGTTCGAGTGTTGCTTTTAAACTTCGACGCCCCCGGGCTAGCAGGGATTCAAGGGCATCAACAGATATGTCCATAACAGAGGCCGCTTCCTTATTGCTCATATCCCGATGATGCACCAGGGTAATGGCTGTTCTTTGCCTTTCGGGTAATTGCGAAATTGCAGTCTCTACCTTTATAGCAAGGTCTCTTTGCTGAATTCTCTGTTGTTGGTCCGGGGCAGGATCTTCGAATTCCATCTTTTCGTCCGACGTGGTGTTCTGGCGTTTGCTCCGACGAATTGCATCAATAGCCAGATTATGTACAACCCTGTATAGCCAGGTTGATATTCTTGCCTGGGGGAGCCAGTCAGGGCTTTGTTTCCAGAGCCTGACAAAAGCCTCTTGTGCAATGTCTTCCGCTTCCTGCCTGTTCCCTGTCATTCGCAGGGCAAGTCCGACCAGGGGACCGGTATGATGCTGAACCAGATTGCGACAGGCAAAAGGATCACCTTGGGTCACCCGGGACATGAGCCTGGCATCCTCTTCGAGAGTCCGCGATTGTGCCGTTTCGAGGGCCAAGCTATGTTCCGTTCGCTTCATTATCGATATACGCCTGACTGCAAACGTCTCAGTTTTTGTGATCAGCGTGACGGGGAAATTCGTCTTTTGTAATGATCCCGTCTTTGTTTTTATCGAGGTGTTCCATCATCTTGTCCCCGCGTGCTGCCAGTTCTTCGGCTGAAAGGCTGCCGGAAGCATCAAGATCCATCCGGTCAAAACGGGCTTTCATTCTCTCTGCGCGTTTTGCGGTCTTTTCCGCTTCCATTTCTGCGAAGCTGATCTGACCGTCACCATCGCTGTCCATCAGCTTGAAACGTTCTTCTTCAAATTTTTGCAGTTCTTCACGTGTGATCTGACCGTCTTTGTTGCTGTCCAGCATTTCCATCCCTTTGGCCCACTTGCCGCCGCCTGCCGCGAAAGCAGCAGTTGAAGCCAAAAGAGTAATTGCACCAACGAGTGACAGGGTCTTTTTACTGATCATCAGATTTCTCCGGTTGTAAGTGTCTTGTGCTCTCTTAACGTGAGGCAAAAGCAAATCCGTCGGAGAAAATTCAAAAAATTACTCGAGTTCGATCTTTCCCTTTATTTCGTGGTCAAGCCCCAGTTCCGGAAGGTGAAGTTTAACCGCGACAGATAATGATGATTTACCCGAAAGTTTGCCCTCCTCTAGGGCTTTGCGCACGGCGATTTCGATTTCTCGTTGTGAGGTGATGCCAACTTTTTTCAGCAGCTTGCGGATGCTCATGTTGAGTGCGTCTTCATTCATACGTCGTCTCCTGATCCGTCCTGAGTTGACTTGGGCGTAAAGTCTCTCGGGGGGAATGTGTCTGTTGAAATTTCAATCAATTCAGGTTTTTATGATCCAACATCGCCGTCATAAGTGCAAGATCGGAGAGATGCTGGAGGTGTTGACGGCAACTGTGTTATGGCTCTGTTGTTAACAAACATCTTGTTGTACTGGTTCGGTCTCTGATTATGCTTGGGGATGTGCGGGCAGGTTCTGAATTGATGAGAAAATAACAGGTGGTGTCCAGACGAATGAGTGAAGGTCCTCTTTTCCTATATCGGGAAATGCGCAATCAGGGCGATTTGCGCCCCGATCCGGCACAACAGCTGGCGGCAGAGAAACTTCAAAGCCTTTTTCAGGCTTTGAAGAGCTATGAGCCCTCGACGGGGTTGTCCGGCTGGAAAGAGCGTTTGGGGCTGGGGCGCAGGAAAGTGATACCTCCTCAGGGATTGTATCTTTTTGGCGGCGTCGGCACAGGCAAGTCTACCATGATGGACATGTTTTTCTCTGTGGCACCACTGGAGGCAAAAAGACGGGTACACTTTCATGCCTTTATGCTGGAAGTTCAGGAGAAGCTGCACCGCTGGCGGAAAAAGTACAAAGGAACCAAGGCTGATCCCCTGCCGGATCTTGCCGCGGAACTGGCGAAGGAAACCTGGCTTCTTTGCTTCGATGAATTTCATGTCGTGAATATTGCTGATGCCATGATTCTTGCCCGCCTGTTCGAAAGTCTTTTCGAACAGGGTGTTGTTGTTGTTGCAACGTCCAACTGGCCACCGGATCGGCTTTATGAAAACGGCCTGCAAAGGGAAAATTTCCTGCCCTTTATTGATATTCTGAAGGAGCGGCTGGATATTTTGCAGCTGGACTCTGGCGTGGATTACCGGCTTGAGCGCATGCGAAACCTGCCCGTCTATCACACGCCGTTGGGGGGCGGTGTCGACAAAGCGCTGGATGCAGCTTTTGAAGCCCTGACAGAAGGCGCTCAAGCTGTAGAGGACGTTATTTTGGTAAAGGGGCGGCAACTGGTCATCCGACGGGCAGCACGAAAAGTTGCCCGCTGCGGGTTTGAGGAGTTGTGTGGTGCTGCTCTGGGGGCGGGGGATTATCTGGCACTTGCCGGGCGGTATCACACGCTTGTTCTTTCTGATGTACCGGTTCTGGGGCCGGAGAACAGAGACAGGGCCAGGCGGTTCATGTCTTTGATTGATGCGCTCTATGAGCATCGTTGCAATCTGGTCATGTCAGCAGCGGCTGAACCCGAAGCTCTTTATCCTTCTGGAGATGGGGCATTTGAATTCGAGCGCACGGCGAGCCGATTGCAGGAAATGCGTTCCCAGGAGTATATCGTCCTTCCTCACCTGGGATGAAGAGCTTTGTCTCTGACGCCGGCATGCCGACAGGGAGACAATCTGCCGCGCCAAGGAAGCTCTTCCTTTTTTGCCTGAACCGTCCTAGAATTAAACGCAGAGGTAACCCTCGCACGCACGTCACCTGATAACAGGCAAGGATGTCGGCCCGAATTTGCCCCCTCTCTTTGTCAGCAGGAGTGACGCATCCCAATAGTAATGTCTGAAGGGAGTAGATGCCTATGCTGAATCTGAAAAAAATCGAGAGTGATCTGAGAGCCCGTATGGAAGATCTTGGGGAGCGTGTTGATCAGATTGAGCAGGATTTGCGCGAACCGCACAGCAAAGACTGGGGTGAAAATGCGACGGAAAGCGAGGGGGATCAGGTGCTGGAAGGTCTCGAAGAAGCCGGACTAGATGAAATAAATCAGATTCGTGCAGCTTTAACCCGGATCGAAAACGAGAGTTATGGAGTCTGTTCCGGCTGCGGTGAAGATATTCCTGAGGCAAGATTACGGGCACTGCCCTATGCCACGACCTGTGTGAATTGTGCAAAATGATCCCTTTTGGATGAGACATCCTGTTGGGAACGTCTAAGTGACAGAGCGTTAAAAGATTTTTTTTTGGCCAAAAGCGACAGGTTTTGTGTGCAATGCAACAATCCGTCTTGCCCAGAAAGGTCAATCGCGCTACGAATTCTGCTATAATTTTTTGCCTGAAGAAGTTTCAAATTCCAGAAGCTGACGGGTAATTCAAATTTGATGTTAATTTTGATCGAGGGCCCGCTCGGGCCGAAGAAATCCGAATAGGAACATAATCATGGCACGGAAAAAGATCGCGCTCGTAGGTGCTGGCAATATTGGTGGCACACTCGCTCTGCTTGCTGGAATGAAGGATTTGGGCGATGTCGTATTGTTCGATATTGCTGAAGGTGTCCCCCAGGGCAAGGCGCTTGATCTGGCTCAGCTGTCCCCGGTAGAAGGCTTTGATGCTTCTCTCAAGGGTGCAAATGACTATGCTGAAATCAAGGATGCAGACGTTGTTATTGTTACGGCCGGTATCGCCCGCAAGCCAGGGATGAGCCGTGATGATCTGCTGGGCATCAACATCAAGGTCATGCAGTCGGTAGGGGAAGGAATCAAACAGAACTGTCCGAATGCGTTTGTGATCTGTATTACCAACCCGCTTGATGCAATGGTCTGGGTTCTGCAGCAGGCCTGTGGTCTTCCAACCAATAAAGTCGTTGGTATGGCCGGCGTTCTGGATTCCGCACGCTTCCGTCATTTCCTTGCTGATGAGATGAATGTCTCGGTTGAGGATGTAACGGCTTTTGTTCTCGGTGGGCACGGTGACACGATGGTGCCAATGGTACGCCATTCTACGGTGGCCGGGATTGCTTTGCCTGAGCTGGTCAAGATGGGCTGGATCAGCCAGGACAAGCTTGATTCCATTGTCGAGCGAACCAAAAATGGTGGTGCCGAGATCGTGGGTCTCCTGAAGACTGGCTCTGCTTTCTATGCCCCAGCTGCCTCCGCTATTCTGATGGCCGAGAGCTATCTGAAAGACAAGCGCCGGATGCTGCCTTGTGCGGCATACCTTGAAGGTCAGTACGGCATTGATGGGCTCTATGTTGGTGTGCCCGTGATCCTGGGGGCCAATGGTGTTGAGCGCGTTGTCGAGATCGAGCTGGATAAATCGGAATCGACCCTGCTCGCCAATTCGGTGGAATCTGTGAAGGGGCTGGTTGCAGCCTGTAAGGAAATCCAGTCGAAAGCGGGTTGAAATTTTGTGCACTGCACAAGAAGAAATCGAGTTAATTGATTAATAAGTAAAGGCGTTGTGGACCTCCTTGTCCCAACGCCTTTACTTATCCGGACTATTAGCGGCAGTTATTATCATTTTTCCGACAAAAATTGTTGCAGTGCGGTTGCGCTCCGGGCACGTAGTGTTAATCTATCGCTAAGCATCAGGTCGTATGCTCTTGAGCTATTCAGGAGTATAGTTCAGATGTTCAGGGCTGTTTTGCCCCTATCAATTTTAATAATAAAACCATTGAGGCTTTGTGGCGTCCCATGAATATTCATGAATATCAAGCTAAAGAGCTGCTGAGAAAATACGGTGTAGCTGTTCCGCGCGGATCAGTCGCTTTCACACCGGAAGAGGCAGAAAATGCAGCCCGTGAACTGGGCGGTCCGATCTGGGTAGTCAAATCCCAGATTCACGCGGGTGGCCGCGGTGCTGGTCGTTTTACCGACGACCCCAAAGGCGATGGCGGGGTTCGCCTCTGCAAGACGCTTGATGACGTGAAGGAAAATGCCCGCAAGATGCTGGGACATGTTCTGGTGACCAAGCAGACCGGTCCTGCCGGTAAAGAAGTCAAACGTCTCTATATCGAAGAAGGTTGCGATATCAAACGCGAGCTTTATCTGGGGATGTTGATCGACCGGGCCACCAGCCGGGTGACCGTGATGGCTTCGACCGAAGGTGGTATGGAGATCGAGGAAGTTGCCGAGGCAACGCCTGAAAAAATCCTCAAGGTTGCCATTGATCCGGTTGAAGGTTTTATGCCTTACCACGGACGCAAGCTTGCTTTTGGTCTCGGTCTGGAGGGCAAGCAGGTCGGTGCGGCTGTGAAATTCATGGCCACCATGTACAAAGCTTTCCTGGATCTGGATGCCAGTATCGTTGAAATCAATCCGCTGGTGGTGACCGGTGCCGGAGATATCATCGCACTTGACGCCAAAATGAACTTCGACGACAACGCGCTGTTCCGTCACAAGGACGTTGCGGGCATGCGCGATGAAGACGAGGAAGATGCCAAGGAACTGGAAGCTGCACGTCACGAGCTGAACTATATTTCACTTGATGGCGAAATTGGCTGTATGGTCAATGGCGCTGGTCTGGCCATGGCGACCATGGACATTATCAAACTCTATGGTAGCGAACCGGCCAATTTCCTTGATGTTGGCGGTGGCGCAACCAAGGAACGGGTTACCGTTGCTTTCAAGATCATTCTCTCTGATCCGAACGTTAAAGGCATTCTGGTGAATATCTTTGGCGGGATCATGCGTTGCGATGTGATTGCCGAAGGTGTGGTTGCTGCTGCGCGCGAAGTATCACTTAATGTGCCGCTGGTGGTTCGCCTCGAGGGCACGAACGTTGAACTTGGTAAAAAAATTATGGCGGAATCCGGCCTGCCAATCATCTCCGGGGACGACCTGGCAGATGCTGCGGAAAAAGTGGTCAAAGCCGTGAAGGAGGCCGCGTAACATGTCGGTACTGGTAAACAAGAATACTCGCGTTATCTGTCAGGGTTTTACAGGTGCGCAGGGAACGTTCCACTCCGAGCAAGCCCTTGCTTACGGTACAAAAATGGTTGGTGGTGTAACGCCGGGTAAAGGCGGTTCGCGCCATTTGGATCTTCCGGTTTTCAACACCGTTGATGAAGCTGTTCATGTTACCGAAGCAAATGCTTCTGTCATCTATGTTCCGCCGCCCTTCGCTGCCGATGCCATTCTCGAAGCCGTTGATGCGGGTGTCGAGCTGATCATCTGTATTACCGAAGGCATTCCGGTTCTGGACATGGTTCGGGTCAAACGTGCCCTTGCCGGTTCAAATTCCCGCCTGATCGGGCCAAACTGCCCGGGTATTATCACGCCGGACGAATGCAAGATCGGTATTATGCCTGGGCATATCCACAAACGTGGTAAAATCGGGATTGTTTCACGCTCCGGGACGCTGACCTATGAAGCTGTTGCCCAGACAACAGCAGCCGGACTGGGACAGTCAACCTGTATCGGGATCGGTGGCGATCCTGTGAACGGGACCAACTTCATTGATTGTCTGGATCTTTTCCTGGCAGACCCTGAAACCCAGGGTATCATCATGATTGGTGAAATCGGCGGCAGTGCCGAAGAGGAAGCGGCCGAGTTCTTTGCTGCTTCCAAGATCAAAAAGCCTATTGCCGGGTTTATTGCTGGTGTGACTGCACCTCCAGGTCGCCGTATGGGACATGCTGGTGCGATTATCGCTGGTGGCAAGGGCGGTGCAGACGACAAGATCGAAGCAATGAAATCTGCGGGTTTCCTTGTTGCTGATTCTCCTGCTAGCCTTGGCAGTACAATGCTACGTGCGATTCAAGGATAGATAACCTTATTTGGAGGGAGCCGGGCTGGACCCCTCCAGCTCGGTAGCATATTTGATGGTGAACACCGTTTCTGGGCATGAGGCCCGCTATTTTGGCCCAAAAGCTGGAGAGCTGGCCGAGCTCTACGCTCAGTTTTTACGTGATACTGCATCGGTGGATGCAGGCTGGCAGTCGTTTTTCTCGAATCTTGAAGACGATGCCAAGAACCTTCTGGCCGGGATACAGGGTGGAAACCCTGTATCCGCTGCCACACAGTCTTCGGCGCCGATGAATGAGGACGAGAGCCGCAAAGCGACACTCGATTCCATTCGCGCACTGATGCTGATCCGGGCCTACCGCGTGCGGGGGCATCTGGAAGCCAATCTTGATCCGCTTGGCCTCAAGCCGATCAATCCCCATCCTGAACTTGATCCTTTGTCGTATGGCTTCCTGGAAGCCGACATGGATCGCCCGATCTTTATCAATGGCGTGCTGGGGCTGGAAACCGCATCCCTGCGCCAGATCGTTGAACGGGTACGCAAGACCTATTGCGGCAAGATCGGTGTTGAGTTCATGCATATCCAGGAGCCAGAGCAAAAAGCCTGGATCCAGGAACGCATCGAGGGCATCCACAACCGCACAGATTTTACCGTTAAAGGCAAACAGGCGATTCTGGAACGTCTGACCGCGGCGGAAACCTTTGAGCAGTTTCTTGGCAAAAAATATACCGGGACCAAACGTTTTGGTCTGGATGGTGCCGAAACCATGATTCCGGCCCTTGAACAGATTCTCAAAAGAGGATCTGCACTTGGTCTTGACGAGGTTGTTCTGGGAGTTGCCCACCGTGGTCGCCTGAACATCCTGGCAAACCTGATGGGCAAACCGTTTCGGGCAATTTTCAACGAGTTCAAGGGCGGGGCCGCCAATCCGGAAGATGTTGGTGGTTCGGGCGATGTGAAATATCATCTGGGGACCTCATCGGACCGCGAATTTGACGGCAATACCGTGCATCTGTCGCTGACAGCGAACCCTTCCCATCTTGAAGCTGTTGATCCAGTGGTCGTCGGCAAGGTACGGGCCAAGCAAGATCAAAAAGGCGATCATGACTTTACCCGGACCATGGGGCTTTTGCTCCATGGGGATGCTGCTTTCGCCGGGCAGGGGCTTGTACCTGAGACACTGGATCTCTCTGAACTTGAAGGTTATCAGGTCGGGGGCACGATCCACTTTATTGTCAATAACCAGATCGGCTTTACCACTGATCCGGTCGACTCCCGTTCCGGTCCTTATTGTACGGATGTGGCAAAAGCCATTCAGGCACCTATTATTCACGTTAACGGTGATGATCCTGAAGCTGTCGTGCATGCGGCCCGGATTGCGATCGAATTCCGCCAGACCTTCAAAAAAGACATTGTCATCGACATGTTCTGTTATCGCCGCTTTGGCCATAACGAAGGGGATGAGCCGACCTTTACCCAGCCCCAGATGTACAAGAAGATCGCCCAGCAGAAATCTGTGCGTGAGCTCTATGCCGCAGGTCTTTCTGCTGAAGGTGCGGTTACCCAGTCTGACATTGACGGGATGGCCAAAACCTGGTGGGAAAAGCTGGAAGAGGAATTTGAGGCCGCTGAAAGCTATAAGCCAAACAAGGCCGACTGGTTCGGTGGCGTCTGGTCTCATATGGGGGCCGCGCGTGGCTATGATGCCCGGCGTGGGAATACCGGTGCCGAGCTTGACCTTCTGAAGGAAGTTGGCAATGCCCTCTGCCGGGTTCCGGAAGGTTTCAATATCCACCGCAAAATTGCGCGTCAGCTGAAAACCAAACAGAAGATGATCGACAGCGGCGAAGGAATTGATTGGGCCACGGCGGAAGCCTTGGCTTATGGGACTCTGGTGGTTGAAGGACATCCTGTGCGTCTTTCCGGTCAGGATTGTAACCGCGGGACCTTCTCACAGCGTCATGCGGCCTGGATCGATCAGAAAAACGAGGATGAATACAAGCCGCTGAATAACATTCGGCCAAGCCAGGCGCACGCCAAAATCATCAACAGTCCGTTGAGCGAGCTGGCTGTCCTTGGTTTTGAATATGGCTATTCGCTGGCTGAACCTGATGCACTGGTTCTTTGGGAAGCTCAGTTTGGTGATTTCGTCAACGGCGCGCAGATCATTATTGATCAGTTCATTGTTTCGGGTGAATCAAAGTGGCTTCGTATGTGTGGTCTGGTGATGCTGTTGCCGCATGGGTATGAAGGGCAGGGACCAGAGCATTCCTCTGGCCGTGTAGAACGCTTCTTGCAGTCCTGTGCTGAAGACAATATCCAGGTGGTCAACTGTACCACTCCGGCGAACTATTTCCATGTGTTGCGTCGCCAGATTCACCGCGGTTTCCGTAAACCGCTGATCGTCATGACGCCAAAGTCGTTGCTGCGTCACAAGGGCTGCGTATCTAATCTTGAAGATATGCTGCCGGGGACATCGTTCCACCGGGTTTTGCCTTGTGAAAGCAATGCTTCTGACCCGAGCAAGGTCAAGCAGATCGTCCTTTGTAGCGGCAAGGTATATTACGATTTGCTTGAAGAGCGGGAAAGCCGGGGCATTGATAACATCAACATTCTCCGGCTGGAACAGCTCTATCCCTTCCCGGCGGAGGCTCTGGCTCAGAGCCTGACAGGCTATGAACACTGTGACCTGGTCTGGTGTCAAGAAGAGCCCCGTAATATGGGGGGCTGGTCTTTCGTCTCGACCTTTATCGAAGAGGTGGCCGAAGAGATGGGCTTCAAGAACTTCCGGCCACGCTATGCAGGGCGGAAAACGGCGGCATCTCCGGCAACTGGTTCAGCCCGAAAGCATGTTGAACAGCAGGCTGCCCTGCTGGATGATGCTTTGACCATTGGCAAAAAAGCCATGAGCCGTATCCAGACTCGCAAGGCGGAAGAGCTGGAAGCGCGAAATGCGGCCTCTGCAAAAGTGGAAAGCATGCGTCCGGTTGCAAAAGCCGGGGAATAATATCTGGGGTGATCCGGTTCCGGGTCACCCTTTCTCGACGCGGGATGGTTCATAACAGGACCGTTCACACCTGAACATGATCAGATAATAAAGATAAATAGAGAACAAAAATGGCCACCGAAATTGTAGTTCCGGTTCTAGGGGAATCTGTCAGCGAGGCAACCGTTGCAAAATGGTTGAAACAACCGGGTGATGCTGTTGCCCTGGATGAGGCGATTGTGGAGCTGGAAACCGACAAGGTTACGCTTGAGGTCAATGCTGCTGCTGCTGGCGTGCTTGAAGCGATTGCTGCCAATGAAGGCGATGACGTTCAGGTCGGCGCAGTACTGGGGACGATCGCTGCTGGCGGTGCGGAAGCCGCTCCAGCTGAAGCAACGGCCAAGGCTGCTCCGGCAAAAGCCCCGGCTGAAGACAAGGTTGTGGAAGATGCGCCTGCTGTGGCACCCGTCGCCAGCAAGGCCGGGGAATCCGGTGGGGCTCCGGTTGATATTCCGGTGCCGACGCTTGGCGAGTCTGTGACCGAGGCAACAGTTGCCCAATGGATGAAAAAAGTTGGTGACAGCGTTGCTCTGGATGAAGCGATCTGTGAGCTGGAAACCGACAAGGTCACCCTTGAAGTCAATGCACCTGCTGCGGGTGTACTCACCTCCATTGCGGCAGAGGCCGGGTCCGACGTCGGTGTCGGTGCTGTTCTTGGTGTGATTACGCCGGGCGGAAGCGGGGCAGCTGCTCCGGCTCCTGCAGCAAAAGCGGCGACTGCCGCGGCTGCGCCAGCTCCTGTCAAGGCAACTCCTGCCGGAGAAGGACTGGACCCGACCAAGATCAAGGGATCTGGCGTTGGCGGCAAGGTAAGTGCCTCTGATCTGCAGGCATTTCTTGAGGCCAGTACGGCTTCAGCTGCCATGACCCTGCCGCCTTCTGTTGCCAAATTGATTGCGGAAAACAATCTCAATCCGCACCGGATCAAGGGAACAGGTAAAGATGGCGCCCTGACCAAGGGGGATGTGCTTGAGTCTCTGAAAAACCCGCCAGCAGCTCCTGCAGCAGTCCCGACTGTCGCGACTTCTTCAGCTGTGGCGGCTGGACCAGCTGCAGCATCCACGCCGCGGGAGAGCCGTGAGCGGATGTCGAAAATGCGCAAGACAATCTCGCGTCGTTTGAAAGAAGCCCAGAATACGGCGGCGATGCTGACGACCTTTAACGAGATCGATATGTCAGCGGTGATGGCGACCCGCAAGCAGTACAAGGATGATTTCGAGAAGAAACACTCTGTCAGACTTGGTTTCAATAGCTTTTTTGCCAAGGCTGTTGTCGAGGCTTTGAAAGACGTTCCTGCCGTAAACGCACGTATCGACGGCGAAGACATTGTCTATAACAATTTCTTTGACATCGGTATGGCAGTTTCTACCCCTTCCGGCCTGATGGTTCCGGTTATCCGAGATTGCGACAAGAAGAATTTTGCCGAAATCGAAGGTAGCCTGGGTGAGCTGGCGAAAAAGGGCCGGGATGGCAAACTGAGTATGGATGACATGTCCGGGGGCAGCTTCACCATTACCAACGGCGGGGTTTTTGGATCGCTACTTTCGACACCGATCCTCAACATGCCCCAGGCTGCTATTCTCGGCCTGCACAAGATTGAAGAACGTCCTATTGCGGAAAATGGCCAGGTTGTTATCCGGCCGATGATGTATGTGGCCCTGAGTTACGACCATCGCCTGATCGACGGGCGTGAGGCGGTAACCTTCCTCGTGCGGATCAAGGAATGTCTGGAAGATCCTCAGCGGATGCTGCTGAATATGTAAGTCAGTCCGGCTGAATATGTGATGGAAAAGGGAGGCCTGTGGAAACCAGTCCTCCCTTTTTATTGGAAAGTAATGCTTTCATTTGGCGCTTTTGCGGTTTCCATCTAAAATATACTGCGGGTAAAAAATAACAGGACAAACGGCCTCTGATTATAGAGGCCTGTTCCTTACACAGTTTCGGAGATGGGGAAGCGGCATGGATGAGGTATCTTTAAACTTTGATCACCTGATTGATCGGAGCGGTCATGCCGAATATGAACTCAATCTGACCGGACTGGATCTGGCGCATACTCTTGAATCTGTCCGGCGAATGATTGACCGGCAACGCCGACGACGTGGTACCCGCAGTGTGTTGATCCGGCTTGATCCTCCCGTTCCAGGGCAGGGAGAGACATTGTTTCGCCCCGTCGGCCAACATCTGGTCGAACTGTTGAAACAGGGACTGATTGCAAAGGTTAAGCCTTATGCTGATCAGGAATGTACCGGTTTTGTAATCCATCTGCCCTCAGGCAAGGCCACGGATGAAGAGACGGATCCCGAAGAGCTAACCACGCATTGAAGCTGGTGGCGGGCTGCCCGATGGTGCGTTGAGCAAACGTTTATGGGTTAATCTGGGGCGAAGGACTAATGGGCGTTCGGGGTTGAAATCCAGATAATGACGGCGTCTTCGGGGCTGGTGGAAACACAGGCATGCCCCATGCCACTGTCATAATAAAGGCTGTCTCCGGCTGAAAGGCTGACGGGTTCGTAAAACTCGGAATAGAAAGTCAGCATTCCTTCGAGCACGTAGAGAAACTCTTCCCCATTGTGGCGCACCAGTTCACTGAACTCGGCAATGTCTCTGGCTCGGATCACGCTTTTGAAGGGAATCATGCGTTTGTTGCTAATCTCGGTACAAAGCAGTTCATGTTCATAGGTTGCGGTCGGGTGTGGCGCGCCTTCTCCAGCGCGTGTCAGGGCACGTCGGCCAATGTTCTGAACCAGATTGCTTTTGGTAAAGAGCTGGGGGATATCAATTTCAAGTCCCCTGACCAGTTTCTGGACAACATCAAAGGTTGGCGACATCTGGTCGTTTTCGATTTTGGACAGAGTTGAACGAGCAAGGCCTGTCCTGCGGGAGGCCTCTTCCAGGGTCCAGTCGCGCTGTTTGCGGAATTGTCTGAGACGCATGCCGAGCTTGAGCGGTTCCAGACTTTGTTCAGCACCAGAAATGGTCGCTTTGGCAGTGACACCTGCTGTCGGATTTTTGCTGTTCATCCCCTGCTCCGTTATTGAGGCTTATTTATCTGACCGGGACGTCATTTTTTTATTTTCCTTAGGAAATAAGTTTCCGATAAGAAATATTTGATTGCCATTGGAATATTAGCTAATCTTGACCTGTTTGTGAATTGTTATGTTACCGCTCGTTTTTCTTGTTTTTTCTCGCTTCAAGACTAGGTCCGTCAGGTTTCCTATGCTATCCAGATTGCTTCAATCAAATAGCTCATTGCCGACCAGTCATTAGCATGAAACGTCACGGCGGTGGGATTGGTCCCTTGGACACTGAAAGGATCTTTGAAAATGAGTGAGGCTCTCTACGATCTGGTTATCATCGGGGGTGGTCCGGGTGGTTACGTCGCGGCAATCCGCGCAGCTCAGTTGGGACTCAAAACGGCCTGTGTTGAAGGACGGGGAACTTTAGGGGGCACCTGTCTCAATGTAGGTTGCATGCCGTCCAAGGCACTGTTGCAGTCGTCTGAAAAATTCGTGGATGCCAGCAAGCATTTTGCTGCGCATGGCATCAAGGCTGATGTCAAACTTGATCTGGATACGATGCTTGCCCGCAAGGACAAGGTGGTCGATGACCTGACCAAAGGTGTCGAGTTTCTGCTCAAGAAAAACAAAGTTGATTACATCAAGGGTTGGGGCGCCATTCCCAAAGCAGGTGAAGTCCTGGTTAAAGGTGAAGGCGGCGAACAGACTCTCAAAACCAAGAATATCCTGATCGCTACCGGGTCCGAATCTACGCCTTTGCCGGGTATCGAAACTGATGAAAAACAGATCGTTACCTCTACCGGTGCGCTGTCCTTCAAGAAAGTGCCGGAGCATCTTGTGGTCATCGGTGCCGGAGTCATTGGGCTTGAGCTTGGCTCTGTCTGGTCGCGTCTTGGTGCGACAGTGACCGTTGTCGAGTTCCTTGACCGGGTGTTGCCCGGTATGGACGGCGAAACGGCCAAACTTGCGCAGCGTGTGCTGACGAAACAGGGCCTGAAGTTCAAGCTGGGTATGAAGGTCACCGGAGCTGCCAAAGCCAAAGTAAAAGGCAAGGTTACACTGACCATGGAATCAGTGAAAAAGGGCACCAGTGAAGAACTGGAAGTTGATGCCGTTCTGGTTTCCATCGGACGACGGGCCTATACCAAAGGTCTGGGACTGGAAGAGCTGGGCGTGACAATGGAACGCGGCGTTATCCAGGTGGATGCGCAGTTCCAGACATCCGTTCCAGGCATTTATGCCATTGGTGACTGTGTGCCTGGTCCAATGCTGGCGCACAAGGCCGAAGAAGACGGTGTGGCCTGTGTTGAAACACTTGCCGGGCAGAAGGGGCATGTAAACTATGCTCTGGTTCCCGGTGTGGTCTATACCCATCCGGAAATCGCCTGTGTTGGAAAAAGCGAAGAGGCACTCAAGGAAGCTGGTGTTGATTACAAGGTTGGCAAGTTTCCTTTCAGTGCGAACAGTCGTGCCCGCGCTATGGGGGAGTCAGACGGTCAGGTCAAGATTCTGTCTGATGCCACATCCGACAAGGTTCTCGGGGTTCATATCATTGGCCCGGCAGCCGGAGAGCTGCTTTCAGAAGCTGTGGCGGTGATGGAATTTGGCGGTTCGGCGGAAGATATCGCACGGACCTGTCATTCGCATCCCGGCCTGAGTGAAGCGGTCAAGGAAGCGGCAATGGCTGTTGCAGGACGCGCTATTCATATGTAGGGCTGTGTTTCAGCTGATTTATTGGAAAAGGAGCAGTCGCAGGGCTGCTCCTTTTGCTGTTTTCGCAGCAGGAGATTGAGAGAAGTCTGGTTGATCCGGGGAATTTAGCACTGGCCCCCCTGTCCGGCTGACGGGTAAGATCACCGCGCGAGAGGTGACTTCAGTAACGGGAATGGTGAATGGCATTTGATGGCGAGACTGGCAGGGGAGCAACGGGCCGAGGTGCCGTGCTGCTGATTGCCGTTATGTGTTTGTCGCAGGTGCTGGGGATGCTGGATAATGCAACCTTCTCGGCTCTGATCGTCCTTTTTCAAAAACAGTGGGCTTTGAACAATACCGAAATCGGCTGGATCAGTGGAATTTATTACGGGGGCTATGCGGCAGCGGTTCCTTTCCTCGTGGCTTTGACCGATCGTGAAGACGCCCGGCGAATCTATCTCTTCTGTATGGCTCTGGGGGGCTTTGCCGCGGTTGGTTTCGCCTGGTTCGCCGAAGGCTTCTGGTCGGCCATGGCCTTCAGATTATTTGCCGGGGTCAGTCTGGCGGGAACCTATATGGTCGGGCTGAAGCTTCTGACGGATCTCATCGCAGAGAAAAAACAACAAAGCCGTGCGGTGGCCTATTACACCGCACATTTTGCCATAGGCACGGGCGTTTCGGTTTTTGTCGCTGGTGAAGTCTGGCAACTCTGGGGGTGGCAATGGTCGTTTCTGGTCGCCGGTATTGGCAGTTTCTTTGCTTGGATCGTGGTTTTGCTGTTTGTTGCGCAGGGGCACAAACCCTCGCATCATATTCCGCTTCGCCAGCTGGTGGATTTTCGCCCGGTAATCACCAACAAGCCTGCCCTGGGATACATTCTGGCCTATGCCGCCCATCTGTGGGAGCTCTTTGCCCTGCGGGCCTGGCTGGTTGCCTTTTTTGTTTTCTCGCTCTCCTTACAACCAGATACCGCTTTTGACTGGAGCCCGACCCAGATTGCTTCATGGGTTTTCCTGCTGGGATTGCCCGCAAGTGTCATCGGCAATGAATTCTCGGTCCGCTTTGGCCGCAGGCGTCTGTTGACGCTGGTGATGGGGGTTTCAGCTCTTGTTGGCTTTACCATCGGCTTTACCGCGAGTTTGCCGTTTGTCGTGGTGATCGCTGCCTTTACCGTTTACGGCATCACTGCAACGGCTGATTCCTCTTCGCTGACATCCGGTGTAGTGGCTAACTCCGATCCGGCGCGCAAGGGGGCAACCATGGCGTTGCAGTCGCTGGCAGGCTTTGCTGCCGGATCACTGTCGCCGATTGTCTTCGGGGCAGTTCTCGATCTGGCTGGCGGGGCAGAAAACACCCTGGCCTGGGTGGCGGCCTTTTCGACCATGGGGCTGGGGGTGTTGCTGGGGCCGATTTTTATCCGTTACCTCGGGCGGACAGTTCCGCTTTCGCAAGGGAAGAACTGAGTATTCAGCTGCGGCCCTTCATCCCCGGATGGGCCTTGTCATAGACCTTAAGCAGCTCTGCGGCGTCCACGTCGGTGTAACGCTGGGTGCTGGAAAGCGAGGCGTGTCCCAGCAATTCCTGTATCGCCCGGAGGTCTCCACCGTTGGCGAGCAGATGAGTGGCAAAGCTGTGGCGTAATGCGTGGGGTGTGGCTGTGTCAGGCAAGTTCAGGGCACCGCGGAGTTTTTCCAGCTGGAGCTGGATAATACGGGGCGACAGGCGTTTGCCTTTGACGCCCAAAAACAGAGGGGCATCGGCGTCGCGGGCGAAGGGACAGGCCTGTTGATAGAGATGAATAGCATCGCAGACCGCAGGAAGCAGGGGCACCAGACGTTCTTTGTTGCCTTTACCGGTGATGCGCAGGATTTCCTGATTTTGAGCCGGGGCGTCTTTCTGGTTAAGCGAGAGCGCTTCGGCGATCCTGAGACCGCAGCCATAAAGCAGCAGAAACACAGCCCTGTCGCGCAAACCGACCCAGCCGTCTTCCTGGAGGGAAGGGCTTTCTTCCATCACCTCTTTGGCCTCAATAGCGGTCAGAGGCTTGGGCACTGAATGCGGTCGTTTGGGCGTGCGGAGAATGTCGAGGGCATGGTTATTGATCAGGCCCTGGCGGTTAAGCCACTTGAAAAAACCGCGCACGGCAGAGAGCGCCCGGGCGTTGGAGGTATTGCTCAGCTCTTTAGCGACACGCGAGGCAAGCCAGGAACGGAAGTCTCTGGGTTTGAGCTGATTCAGCTGCGACAGAGAAACATTCCCTGAGGTGTGTTTTGCTAGAAACCAGAAAAAAGATATCAGGTCGCGCCCATAGGCTTCGATGGTTTTGTCGGCAGAGCGTTTTTCCACCCTGTGCCAAGTCAGCCAAGCCTCAAAGGCCTGCTGGACATCCCCCTGCCAGGGGAGGACGGAGAGATCTATTCCGGAAGTTTTAGCCATGTTCTGATGGTGTTTTCCACGACAGAGCCGAGAAAGCGGATCAGCTCTGTTCCCTGACCGGGTTCAAAATGATCAGGTTGCTGGGAGCCAAAGGCGAGCATGGCCGGAGGCGTGGTTGAAGAGATGTGCAGGCGCAACAGAGCATCCGAGCGGATCAGGGGTGCCATGGTACCGTAGAGGCAGACATCACCGAGAATATTGTCGCGCAGGACCACAGGCTGTCCGATACCGATCAGCCCGTCAACCATGCCGGAAAAGATGCAGGAAATGCCTTCAACCGGGGCGGCGATATCAGATTCAACCGGCTGTTCAACGCCGATTGCAATCGCATCCATGCCCATAATCTGGGGAAGTTCGCTGCTGATGATGTCGATCAGATGCTCAAAGTTATGGGCCGAGATAAGCGCTGTTACCGCGCGGTGGGCCCGATCCTGCGTCAGTTTGTTATGGTGACTTCGGGTGATCACAAGGTCGCGTTCACGGGTTACCTGTTCAAGAGTCCGCCGTAACTTTTCGATCATGAACTGTTGAAGATCTGCCAGACCACGACCTTCTGTTTTCCCGGGAATTTCGAGAGAATCGATCAGGGAGGGATTCTGCACCAGAAAATCGGCGTGCTGGCGGAGATATTTTTCCACTTCGCGCGCGGTAATCAAGCGCTCGCCTGCTGATGTTGTCTCATTATCCTGGGAAGAAATGCTCATGGTCTGGCTATCTTTATCTTACTATCAGAGAATTGACTGACCGGTTTTGGCCCAGTCTGCCATGAAGGCGTCAAGCCCCTTGTCAGTGAGAGGATGCTTGAACATGGCGCGCAGAACGGATGGTGGTACTGTTGCCGTGTCAGCGCCCATCTTTGCGGCTTCGACCACGTGGAGAGGGCTTCTTACCGAAGCAACCAGCACTTTGGTCGAAAGCTCCGGGTAGGCGCTGTAGATTTCGACGATGTCGGCAATGAGCCCAAGCCCATCCTGACCCAGGTCGTCAAGACGTCCGATGAAGGGAGAGATGTAAGTTGCACCAGCCTTGGCAGCAAGCAAAGCCTGAGCAGCGGAGAAACAGAGTGTGACGTTGGTCGCTATGCCCTCGCTGGTGAAAGTCTTGCAAGCTTTCAGTCCATCGGGGGTCAGGGGAAGTTTGACCACGATATTATCTGCCAAAGCCGCCAGCTTGCGGCCTTCAGCCATCATGCCGTCGTATTCGAGTGACGTAACTTCAGCACTGATCGGGCCGGAAACGATTTCTGTAATTTCCTTGATGACTTCAATAAACTGCCGTCCCGATTTGGCGATGAGGGAAGGATTGGTTGTAACGCCGTCCACCAGACCGGTTGCAGCAAGTTCGCGAATATCGTTGATGTCCGCTGTGTCGATAAAGAATTCCATCAATAACCCCGTTAGTTGATTGTCCTGTTGCCGCAGAGCTGGCGGCCGATCTTCGGTGTTGTTTGACAGGATTGTGCCGTCCAGCCAGTGGTTCGGCGCTTTCTTGTCAGAACTCTGTCAGATCTGTTTCCTGTAGAAACCAGATATCACTTTATCACCTCGTTCGGCAAATGGTTGCTTTTCTGTGCTGTAAAAGCAAAAACTATGGATGAGCTGATGCAAGAGCAGCAAACTCCAGCGCAATAATCAAAACATCATGAAGTTAGGGACAGTAGTGGGTATCGGAGACGATCTGATGTTGTTTGAAGAGACGGTTCCGGAACTCTGCCGCTATCGTGTCCAGGTGATTTTGCCTGTCGAAGGTCCCTATGATTATCTGGCGCCAGAGGGAAGCGCCGGGGGAAAACCGCTGCAACCCGGTCAGATTGTTATGGTGCCAATAGGGAAAAGGATTCTGCCCGGTGTGATCTGGGATGGCGAACCAGATACTTCTGTCCCGTATGGAAAGTTACGACAGATTGAGGAAATTTCTGATCTACCCCTGATTAACGATGAACTCCGCCAGTTCATCGAGTGGGTGGCAGCCTATACCCTCTTTCCGCGGGGATCTGTGTTGAAGATGGTTCTCTCGGTTCCTCAGGCGCTTGAATCTGTTGCTGGTCAGAAGCTGTATCGTCAGGGGCTGTCCGATGCTGTTGATCAATCTTTCCGAATAACAGCGGCCAGGCAGAAGGTGCTGGATCTGCTTGCGGAGAGTGGCGGCTGGACAGGGGCTGACCTGGCCAGGGAAGCAGGGGTGTCAAACTCGGTGATCAAGGGGCTTGAACAGGCCGGGGTTGTTGAAGGCTATTTCGAAGTACCGGATTTCTCTTTCCCGCTCCCTCCCGCGGATATCAAGGGGCCTGACCTGTCGGAAGACCAGAGAGCGGCTGCGGATGATCTGATCAGCAAGGTCCGGGCCGGAAATTTTGCCGCAGTTGTTCTGGACGGGGTGACGGGATCAGGCAAGACCGAGGTTTACTTTGAAGCGATAGAAGCGGCCCTCGGGGAGGGGCAACAGATTCTGGTGTTGTTGCCTGAAATCGCGCTTTCCAGCCAGTGGCTCGACCGCTTTGAACAGCGATTCGCTGTGCGTCCGGCGGAATGGCATTCTGAATTGACGCCCGCGCTGCGCCGAAAGACCTGGCGTGCAGTGTCGGAGGGCAAGGCATCCGTGGTGGTTGGCGCCCGTTCATCCCTGTTTCTGCCCTATGAGAAGCTCGGCCTGATTATTGTAGATGAAGAGCACGAGGCTTCTTTCAAACAGGAAGAAGGAGTTTGTTATCACGCCCGGGATATGGCTGTGGTTCGGGCGAAAGGCTGTGGCTGTCCGGTGGTTCTGGCATCGGCGACGCCGGCGCTGGAGACCATGGTCAATGTCCAGAATGGCAGATATGAACGCCTGGTTTTGTCAGGACGTCACGGCGGCGCGGGCATGCCGGATGTTGAACTGGTTGATTTGCGATTCGACAAACCGGAACGACTGGATAGCGGACAGGGATGGCTGTCCCAGGCTTTGCGTGGAGCAATCCGGCAGACGCTGGAGGCGGGGGAGCAGGCAATGCTGTTCCTGAACAGGAGAGGATATGCGCCGCTGACGCTTTGCCGAACCTGTGGTCACCGGTTGCAATGTCCTCATTGCACTGCCTGGCTGGTCGAGCACCGGCGCTTCTCGCGATTGCAATGCCATCATTGCGGATACAATACACGATTGCCTGACAGCTGCCCTTCCTGTGATTCCGAGGGGTCACTTGTGCCCTGTGGCCCAGGGGTGGAGCGGATCGTGGAGGAGGCGAAGAAACTTTTCCCCGATGCCCGGATCGGCTTGATGGCCAGTGATACGCTTACCTCCCCGGCTGCAACACGGGAGATGGTCGAGCGGATTGAAAAGAGAGAGGTCGATCTCCTGGTCGGGACACAGGTGGTGGCCAAGGGCTATCACTTTCCTTATCTGACGCTGGTCGGGGTCGTGGATGCAGATCTTGGGCTGTTTGGAGGGGATCTTCGGGCGGCTGAACGCACTTTTCAGTTGCTGCATCAGGTCGCCGGGCGAGCGGGGCGTGCCGAGCACAAGGGACGGGTTATTCTGCAGACCTCTGACCCGCAACATCCAGTGATGCAGACGCTCAAAGCCGGAGACCGGGACAAGTTTCTTGAGATTGAGGCCGAAACAAGATCCCGGGGCGGGTTGCCGCCTTTCGGGAGGCTGGCTGCAGTCATCGTTTCCGGGCCCGATGAAGCCGAGCTGGATAATTTCTGTGCAACCATGGCCCGGGCTATCCCGACTATTGACGGGGCGCGGATTCTCGGTCCTGCTCCGGCGCCTCTTTCCTTGCTGCGGGGGAAATATCGACGCCGATTCCTTGTGATGACGCGCCGCTCAGTTGCTCCACAAGCGGTGGCACGCAGCTGGTTACAGGGACTCAAGTCTCCTTCGCGAGTCCGCGTTGTTGTTGATATTGATCCTTACTCTTTTCTTTAGCTGTTCATCGGGTTAGCCAGAGCCGGAAGGCTGGTGCAGCAGAAGAGGCGGAAAGTTTTTTTTTATGCCTCAGGTGCGGCAAATGTTCCTCCAAATGACTTATTTTTAAGGAGAAACAGGGACTTCGCTGGCGTTATCAGGGGAGCTTTCTGTCGTTATTGAAAAAAAGACTGCGTTAAAAGCTGTAATCTTTCGTCGGACTCGCTTGAAACCCTGTTATGACTGTGATACCAAACCCGCGCCTGAAGATAGTTGTGCTTGGCACACTGTCTTATTCTTATTGAGTTTCGGCTTCACTGAAATGCGACCTGTACAGGCAGGGTCAATTTCTGGCTTATCTTGGGGGCAACCGGCTTGGCAGGCGATAACACTAGCTTGAACAGCTTGGCAGGACGCTATGCATTAGCGTTGCTTGATATTGCCGAGGAAAAGACTGCACTGGATGCAGTTGCTGCAGATCTTGCTGGACTGAAACAACTCGTTTTGGACAGTGCTGACTTGCAGAATTTACTCAGCTCTCCGCTCTATACTCGCGAACAGCAGGTAAAGGGGCTTTCCGCAATTCTGGACAAGTCGGGTGTCAATGATGTGACACGCAACTTTGTTTTGACTGTTGCTGAAAACCGTCGCCTTGCTGTGCTGACAGACATGGCAGACGCCTTCCTGGCGGAATTGACGCGTCGCCGCGGCGAAGTTAGAGCGCAGGTTACTGCTGCACATGAATTGACGAAGACACAACAGAAGGCCATTGCAGATGCATTGAAATCTTCTGTCGGTGGCTCAGTCGAAGTTGACGTAACTGTCGATGAATCGCTAATCGGGGGCATGATCGTGAAGGTTGGTAGCCGCATGGTCGATAGCTCCTTAAGAACAAAATTACAGAGACTTGAACTGGTGATGAAAGGGGTTGGCTAATGGATATCCGCGCCGCTGAAATCTCTACCATCCTCAAAAATCAGATTGAAAACTTTGGCACTGACGCCGATGTGGCCGAAGTAGGCCAGGTTTTGTCTGTGGGTGATGGTGTGGCTCGCATCTATGGTCTGGACAATGTCCAGGCTGGTGAGATGGTTGAATTTGCAAACGGCATTAAGGGTATGGCCCTTAACCTTGAAGTCGACAACGTTGGTGTCGTGCTTTTCGGTGATGACCGTGGCATTAAAGAAGGCGATACGGTCAAACGGACCGGCTCCATCGTTGACGTACCAACAGGCAAAGGTCTGCTGGGTCGCGTTGTTGATGGTCTCGGTGAGCCTATTGACGGTAAAGGTCCTCTGAAGGACGTGACACGTTCTCGTGTGGAAGTGAAAGCCCCTGGCATCATTCCACGTAAGTCCGTTCACGAGCCGATGCAGACCGGTATCAAGTCAATCGACAGCCTTATTCCAATCGGTCGTGGCCAGCGTGAGCTGATCATTGGTGACCGTCAGACTGGTAAGACCGCGATTGCTCTGGATGCGATCCTGAACCAAAAAGTAACCAACGATGCGGCAGCAAGCGAAAGCGAAAAGCTGTTCTGTATCTACGTTGCTGTTGGTCAGAAGCGTTCCACTGTTGCCCGTCTGGTGAAGACCCTCGAAGAAAACGGCGCGATGGATTATTCCATTGTTGTTGCTGCGACGGCGTCCGATCCTGCACCGCTACAGTTCCTGGCCCCTTACACAGGCGCTGCCATGGGCGAGTACTTCCGCGACAATGCGATGCATGCTGTGATCGTTTATGACGATCTGTCCAAGCAGGCTGTTGCTTATCGTCAGATGTCCCTTCTGCTCCGTCGTCCTCCTGGACGTGAAGCTTATCCTGGTGACGTTTTCTATCTTCACTCCCGTCTGCTTGAGCGTTCTTGCAAGCTCAATGACGAACACGGCGCAGGCTCTCTGACAGCGCTGCCTGTGATCGAGACACAGGGTGGTGACGTTTCTGCTTTTATTCCGACCAACGTGATTTCGATTACCGATGGTCAGATCTTCCTGGAAACAAACCTTTTCAACAAAGGTATCCGCCCGGCGGTTAACGTTGGTCTGTCAGTTTCCCGTGTTGGTTCTGCTGCGCAGATCAAAGCCATGAAGCAGGTTGCTGGTAGCATCAAGCTTGAGCTGGCTCAGTATCGTGAAATGGAAGCTTTCTCTCAGTTCGCTTCTGATCTTGATGCTGCAACACAGCGTTTGCTGGCCCGTGGTTCTCGTCTGGTTGAGCTGCTCAAGCAGCCACAGTACAAGCCACAGACTGTTGAAGAGCAGGTTGTTGTTATCTACTCCGGCGTGAAGGGCTACCTCGACAAGATTGACGTCAAAGACGTTAGTCGTTTCGAAGCAAAGCTTCTGTCTGAAGTTCGTGGCAACGGCCAGGACATTCTGGAAACGATCCGTAAAGAGAAAGCCATGTCTGCCGACACTGAAGGCAAACTGAAAGCTTTCATGGATAATTTCGCCAAGACCTTTGTATAAGAGACTGGCGGTCCAGAGTTTAATGGCTGTGGGAAACGAGTAACAACATGCCAAACTTGAACGACCTGAAACTAAGGATCTCCAGCGTTAAGTCGACGCAGAAGATCACGTCAGCCATGAAGATGGTTGCCGCGGCAAAGCTTCGCCGTGCACAGGAACAGGCTGAAGCATCCCGACCATACGCCGAGCGTATGGAACGGATGCTCGGTTCTCTTGCTGCATCAGCGGGCAAACAGCCGGGGGCTTCACCTCTTCTTGTCGGTACGGGTAAAGACGACGTTCATCTGCTGATTGTTGCTGCGGCTGATCGTGGACTTTGTGGGGGCTTCAACTCCAATATTGTGAAAGAAGCCCGCAACAAGGCAAATGCCCTGATCCGCGCTGGGAAAACTGTGAAGATTTTCTGCGTTGGTCGCAAATCTCGCGATCAGTTGCGCCGCAGCTTCAGAGAGAACATCGTTGGTACTCTTGAAGATGTTGCAAAGCCGAGCTTGGGTTTTGACAAGGCCGCTACCGTCGCTGATCGTGTACTGGCAATGTTCAAAGCTGGTGAATTTGATGTTTGCACAGTTTTTTACGCCAAGTTTAAATCTGTGATTTCTCAGGTTCCAACGGCTCAGCAGTTGATCCCGTTTGAAGCGGAAGGCGCTGCAGAAGCACCGGCTTTGTCCGAGGGTGGTATCTATGACTACGAACCTTCTGACGAGAAAATCCTGAGCGACCTGTTGCCGCGCAACATCGCTGTTCAGATTTTCAAGGCAATGCTTGAAAACAACGCCAGTGAGCACGGTGCCCGTATGTCTGCTATGGACAACGCGACACGCAATGCCGGCGAGATGATTGACCGTCTGTCGATTCAGTACAACAGAACCCGTCAGGCAAACATCACGAACGAATTGATTGAAATTATCTCCGCCAAGGAAGCTCTCTGATTAGAGAGCCCTGGCAAGCGCACTGGCTAAGGAGTTAGACAAATGGCTGTAAAGCATATCGGTAAAATTACACAGGTCCTCGGACCGGTGGTTGATATTCAGTTTTCAGGTGCATTGCCTGAAATTCTGGATGCTCTAGAAACACAGAATGATGGCAAACGCCTGGTTCTCGAGGTTGCACAGCACCTCGGTGAGAATACAGTCCGCGCCATTGCCATGGATGCAACAGAAGGCCTGACACGTGGTCAGGAAGTTGTTGGTACCGGTGATTCGATCAACGTTCCTGTTGGTCCTGAAACATTGGGTCGTATCATGAACGTTGTTGGGGAACCAATTGACGAACGTGGCCCGATTGGCAACAAAAAGACTTTCCCAATTCACCGTTCCGCTCCTGCGTTTTCTGAGCAGGCAACTGATGCCGAGATCCTGGTAACAGGGATCAAGGTTATCGATTTGCTCTGTCCTTATGCTAAGGGTGGTAAAATTGGTTTGTTCGGTGGTGCCGGTGTTGGTAAAACCGTGACAATCATGGAACTGATTAACAACATTGCGAAAACACACGGTGGGTACTCTGTGTTTGCGGGTGTTGGTGAGCGTACCCGTGAAGGGAACGATCTGTACCACGAAATGATCGAATCCGGTGTTATCAAGCTGGAAGGCGACAGTAAATGTGCGCTGGTTTATGGCCAGATGAACGAGCCTCCCGGAGCCCGTGCACGTGTTGCGCTGACTGGTCTGACACAGGCGGAATACTTCCGTGATGAAGAAGGTCAGGACGTTCTGTTCTTCGTGGATAACATCTTCCGTTTCACACAGGCCGGTTCTGAAATTTCAGCGCTTCTGGGACGTATTCCTTCTGCGGTTGGTTATCAGCCAACACTTGGTACCGATATGGGTGCCATGCAGGAGCGTATTACCTCTACGAAAAAGGGTTCCATTACATCTGTACAGGCCGTTTACGTTCCTGCGGATGACTTGACCGACCCTGCGCCTGCGACAACCTTCTCCCACCTTGATGCGACAACCGTTCTGTCCCGTCAGATCGCCGAACTCGGGATTTATCCTGCTGTGGATCCACTGGATTCCACCAGCCGTATTCTCGAGCCTTCAGCGATTGGTGATGAGCACTATCAAACTGCCCGTGGCGTTCAGCGTGTGCTGCAGTCTTACAAAGACCTGCAGGACATCATCGCTATTCTGGGTATGGATGAACTGTCGGAAGATGACAAAATGACTGTTGCGCGTGCTCGTAAGATCCAGCGCTTCCTGTCACAGCCATTTGACGTGGCTGAAGTCTTCACCGGTTCTCCTGGTGTTCAGGTTCCGCTTGAAGAAACCATTCGCGGTTTTAAAGGCATTCTTGCCGGTGAATATGATCACCTGCCAGAAGCGGCTTTCTACATGGTTGGTACCATTGATGAAGCTATTGCCAAAGCCGAGAAAATGGCTGCTGCTGCTGCCTAAGGTTTTTGCAGGTAACTTTTATTAGACCGGTAACAGGAAGAGATTGATGGCCAAAGAGCAGGTCGAATTCGAACTCGTTTCACCAGAGAAACTCCTTTTTTCCCAGAGTGTCGACATGGTTGTCGTCCCTGGTGAAGACGGGGACTTTGGTGTGCTGCCGCGTCACGCACCCATGATCTCCACGGTTCGTCCGGGCGTGATCGCTATCTACTCTGGTAAAGAGGTCAGTGAGCGTATCTTCGTTGCTGGCGGATTTGCCGAGGTGACGGGAGAACGCTGTACTGTTCTAGCCGAGATCGCCCTGCGTGTTGGGGAAATCGACAAGGCAGCAGTCAAGCAGCAGCTCCAGGATGCAAAGGAAGATCTTTCCGATGCCAAGGATGATGCTGCTCGTGACGCCGCAAGAAAACAGATCGGATTGTCTGAGGCCATGCTAAACGCTGCTGGCTGATAAGACGATTATGATTTTGAAAAGCCCGGGCTGAGATGCCCGGGCTTTTTTTATGCCGATTTTTCAGCTTTCCTGTATATTTTTCTATGCTTGTTGTCCGGGAGTTGAATGACCTGGAGAGCGTTATCCACTTCACCCTGATCTGTTGTTCTGACAGGTTGCCAAACAAATGGAATTTTCATGGATAGCTTGCTGGTACTGTTTCTCGATCCTGCGGCGTGGATTGCCTTGGCCACGTTGATTGTGATGGAAGTTGTTCTGGGGATCGACAATCTTATCTTTGTCTCGATCCTGACCAATAAACTTCCGCAAGAACAGCGTAAAAAAGCTCGGGTTTTTGGGCTCAGTCTGGCTCTGGTTTTCCGCCTGGCATTGCTTGGCACCATTGCGTTTATTGTTCAGCTTGTAGAACCTATTTTCACTGTCTTCGAACAGGCCTTCTCCTGGCGCGATCTGATCCTGATTGCAGGGGGGCTTTTTCTGGTCTGGAAAGCGACAAACGAAATACACCATAGTATGAGCCCAGAAGAAAAGGATGATGGTCCTGGTGGAAAAGCGGTGAGTGGAATGACCGCTGTACTGGGGCAAATTCTGGTTTTGGATCTGGTGTTTTCTATCGATAGTATTATTACGGCTGTGGGTATGACGCCTCATTTGCCAATTATGGTAATAGCGGTGATTGTTGCTGTCGCCGTGATGTTATTTGCGGCGACACCTCTGGCCAAGTTCATCGAAGCAAACCCGACGATTGTTATGTTGGCGCTCGGGTTCCTGCTGATGATCGGTATGGTGCTGATTGCCGATGGTTTCGGCGTACATGTACCAAAAGGCTATATCTACGCAGCAATGGCATTCTCTGCTTTTGTAGAGATGCTCAATATGTTCGCGCGTAAACGGCGCAAAAAAGTGTAGATCAAGCGCTTAGATACAATCTGATCTTTCAAGAATCAAACAGGCCGCTTCAGCGGCCTGTTTGATATTTGTTTGATTTTTGAGCGCCCTATGTTCTGTCGTGATCAGGATTTTTTGACAAATTTGGTCAGAATAACGATCTGCTGCCCACTGACACGTCCTTCGATCTGTTCGGGATTGCCCTGTACAAGCGAGATACCCCGCACTGCAGTCCCGCGTTTGGCAGTGAAATTGGCACCCTTGACGTTAAGGTCCTTGATCAGGGTGACGGTATCGCCGGAAAGGAGTTCGGCTCCGTTTGAATCGAGGTGCTTTTCATCGGTATCATTGTCGCCACTGTTTCCGTCGGCTTGTGCCCAGGCCAGGGTTTCATCATCCAGATACAATTGAGCAAGAAGATCCTGGGCCCAGATTTCGTTGTTAAGACGGGACAGCATCCGCCAGGCCATGACCTGCACGGCTGGAACCGGCGTCCACATGCTGTCATTGAGGCAGCGCCAGTGGTTGGCGTCGAGTGCACCTTCGTCCTCGATCTGTCCCTGACAGCTCGCACAGGCCAGGATGGACTGTTCTGCTGTCTCATCCGAGGCGGGAGGCACCGCATAGACCGTCAAATTGTCGCTAGCACCGCAGAGTTCACATTTTGCATCACTACGGGCATGCAGATCCTGTTCAGTCGTCATCGTTCTCTTACTCTTGCTGTTGGTCGTATGCAGTATGGGCGTGGAAAAAGCGGGCCACCATAACAGTCGTTCCCTGAAGGAACAACGGGGAAGGAACAACGGGGAAGGAACAACGGGGAAGGGTTTTGAGTTCCCTGTCTCGGTCGATATCAGTATGATCGGTTGCTATTGAGGGCAGGCAGAGGTTTGTCTGCTCCTGCATTGGAAATTGAGGCGGTGATGGCTTTTACAATACGACAGCTTCAGTTTTTTGTAGCGGTCTCTGAACAGGGGACAGTCTCTGGTGCGGCACGTGCCCTGTCTATTTCTCAATCGTCTGTCACCGAAGCGGTAAAGTCTCTGGAAGCAGATCTGGGGGTGGAGTTATTTCTAAGGCGATCGCGCAGTCTGGAAATCACGCATGTCGGGCATCAGTTTTTACGCCATGCACAGAAAATACTTGCCGATGTTTCCGATGCGCGGCTGTTGTTCGAGGCAGATCCCAAAACAAAAACCGGAAAGCTGTCTTTGGGGGTCACTTCTCTGGTCGCCGGCTATGTTCTTTCAGAAATCCTGTCGCGATTTCGCCGGGCTTATCCGCAGGTAGAGGTGTCGGCAATCGAGGACAACGGAGAATATCTTGAGCATCTTCTGATCGGCGGGGAGCTGGATGTCGCGGTTTTGGTGACATCAAGCCTGCATAACCGGGGTGCCTTGCAGGTCGAAACCCTCGAGGTTTCTCCCTATCGTCTCTGGCTGCCCATGGGGCATGATCTTGCAGGCAAAGAGGCAATCTCGATTGAGGATGTCGCGGCCGAACCACTGATTATGTTATCGGTTGATGAGATTGAGGAAAGTACCTCTGCCCTGCTTTCTTCTCTTGGGGCACGTCCGAATGTTGCGTTTCGCACACGCTCTGTTGAGGCGGTTCGAAGTCTGGTGGCAACAGGGGCTGGTGTGGCCTTGCTGCCAAACCTGGTGTACAGGCCCTGGTCTCTGGAAGGGGATCGGATTGAAATTCGCGATGTTTCCGGAGATCTCCCGGCTGTTCAGGTTGGTTTGGCCTGGCGCAGGGGGGCGCCCTTGAGTGACATCAGTCGCGACTTTATCAGAACTGCTCAAACATCCCTTTCTTTCAAATAGTTGCCAGTGATATCGGAAATAGAGATATCACTAATCTGTATTTTGAGATTGCGAATATTCCCGGTGAGCAGACACTGGAGAAAACGAATAAAAAAGCGGGAGCACAAGCTCCGTCATTCGTGTTTCAACGGGAGTAATTCACATGAACAGGAAGATTCTATACGGGGTAATGGCCCTGTCACTTTTGTCATCAAGCTCTGGTTTTGCGGCATCGGTTGGTGAAAGTGAAGGTCAGGTGAATATTGTTGCCTGGCCGGGCTATATCGAGCGGGGCGAGACAGATAGTGCTTTTGACTGGGTAACAAAATTTGAAACAGCCAGTGGCTGCAAGGTTAACGTCAAAACAGCGAACACTTCTGACGAGATGGTTGCCCTGATGAACGAAGGCGGCTTTGATCTTGTGACAGCATCCGGTGATGCTTCTCTGAGGTTGATCGCCGGCAAGAGAGTTCAGGAGATTGATACGGGCCTGATCCCGAGCTGGGCTACGGTTGATGACCGTCTGAAGGCAGCACCCTGGCATACTGTCGAGGGCAAACACTATGGCACGCCCTATATGTGGGGTCCAAATGTGCTGATGTATAACAGCAAGGTTTTTGAGGCGGCGCCAGAGAGCTGGTCGATTGTATTTGAAGAGACCACCTTGCCAGATGGCAAGTCGAACAGCGGACGTGTTCAGGCTTATGATGGTCCGATTCATATCGCCGATGCAGCAAACTATCTGATGTTCCACAAACCGGAACTCGGCATCAAAAGCCCCTATGAGCTGAATCAGGAGCAGTATGATGCCGCGCTCAATCTTTTGCGGGATCAGCGCAAACTGGTGGGACGCTACTGGCACGATGCCTTTATCCAGATGGATGATTTCAAAAATGAAGGTGTTGTCGCCTCGGGGTCCTGGCCGTTTCAGGTGAACATCCTTGCCAGTGAAGGACAGCCCGTCGCGTCGGTCATCCCCAAGGAAGGGGCAACCGGCTGGGCGGATACGACCATGATGCACAGTGAAGCTGCGAACCCCAACTGTGCCTACAAATGGATGGAGCACACGCTGTCATCAAACCTGCAAAGTGATCTGGCAGTCTGGTTCGGGGCGAACCCGTCGGTTCCCGCTGCCTGTACCAACGGCAGTGGCATGCTGACCAAGGAAGGCTGTTCTACGAATGGCTTTGATGATTTTGATAAGATCAAATTCTGGCAAACCCCGGTATCCAAGTGCGATAGCCAGGGAGAGTGTGTTCCCTATTATCGCTGGGTTTCTGACTATATCGGCGTTATCGGCGGACGGTAATAGAGACTCCAGATATCCCTTGAACAGATCCCGCCTGGAACTTCCGGGCGGGACCCAGAAATTTGGCTGATTGATCAATGACTGTTGCGGTGGAATTCAAGAAAGTCTCCCGTCATTTTGGTGCGGTGAAGGCGGTTGATGAGGTCGATCTGAAAATCGACGAGGGAAGTTTTTTTGCGATGCTCGGTCCATCCGGATCAGGCAAGACGACCAGTCTGCGTCTGATCTCGGGGTTTGATCAGCCTTCTGCGGGATCAATACATATTTTCGGAGAAGCCTGCGAAACGACCCCGCCAAACCGGCGTCCTGTAAACACTGTGTTTCAGGACTATGCCCTGTTTCCGCATCTGACTATCCGCGACAATGTTGCCTATGGATTAATGGTCCGGGGGGTAAAAAAAAGCCTCAGACATCAGGAGGCTGACGAGATGCTCTCGCTGGTGAAGCTGGACAGCTATGGCGATCGCAAACCTGCCCAACTTTCCGGAGGGCAACGACAACGTGTTGCCCTGGCCCGGGCTCTGGTCAACAAACCGCGTGTGTTGCTGCTGGATGAGCCTTTGGGGGCTTTGGATCTAAAACTGCGTGAGCAAATGCAGGAAGAACTCAAGGCGCTTCAACAACGTTTGGGCATTACCTTTGTGTTTGTCACCCATGACCAGACCGAGGCTCTGTCCATGGCAGATCAGATTGCCGTGTTTAACGAAGGCGGAATCGTCCAGACAGGAACGCCTGAAGAGGTGTATCAGCGCCCGAGAACAAAATTTGTCGCTGACTTTGTTGGCTCTTCCAATCTTGTTCCTCCGCAGATCAGCGCACAACTCGGCGGGCAATCCCGCTGGTCGAGCCTGAAACCTGAAGCTTTGACCCTGATAAAGCATGAGGGGGCAGGGGTTGTTGGTACGATCAAAACCGTCAGATATCTCGGGGCGACAAACCGGGTCACAATACAGGTTGGTGAAACTGAACTTTCGGCACTGTTGTCGAACAGCGGAGCAAGCTGGAACAAGGGGGATCATGTCGGTCTGCAGGTGAAACCTGGAGCTCTTTATGCAATGGAAGAGAGCACATGAGCAGGGCTATTTCCATACAAACCCGGGACGGGCGAACTGGCGTGGCAGGACGGTTGTCCGATCTTTTCTGGCGGCGACCCAAGCTGTTGCTGTTGCTTATGCTGGCGCCACCCTTGTTGTGGCTCGGTATTATCTATGTGGGTTCGCTTTTTTCACTGCTCCTGCAAAGCTTCTTCTCCATTGATGAGTTCTCCGGGCTGATTCAGTACGAATTTACGCTAAAAACCTATGGGGAGCTGCTGCGCCCAACCAACTATGACATTATTTTGCGCACAACCCTGATGGCAACCGCAGTGACAGTTGCTTCTGCGGTTATTGCCTTTCCGATTTCCTATTTTGCCGCCCGCTATGCCCGCGGACGTATGAAGGCGGTCTTCTACCTTGGCGTGATGCTTCCTCTCTGGTCGAGCTATCTGGTCAAGGTTTATGCCTGGAAACTGATTCTGGCCAAGGAAGGTATTCTGTCGTGGTTTTTTGATGCCGCGGGGTTGATGCCCGTCCTGGAGGCGCTTCTGGCGCTTCCGGTTGTCGGAGGGAACTCTTTGTCTGTCAGCTATATCGGAACTTTTCTGGTTTTCCTCTACGTGTGGCTGCCATTCATGATCCTGCCGATCCAGGCATCGCTTGAGCGGGTGCCATCGAATTTACTGGAGGCATCCGGGGATTTGGGGGCGTCACAGCGGCAAACCTTCAGATATGTTGTGTTGCCTCTGGCGCTGCCGGGGATTGTCGCAGGGTCAATCTTTACCTTCTCGCTGACCCTTGGCGATTACATTATTCCCCAGATTGTCGGGTCATCACGCCTTTTCATCGGGCAGGCCGTCTATGCCCATCAGGGGACGGCAGGCAATATTCCGCTCGCTGCGGCTTTTGCGGTTGTCCCTATTGTTATCATGGCTTTTTACCTCTGGATGGCCAAACGGAAGGGAGCTTTTGATGCGCTCTGATCAACGTTCTTCCAAGTGGCTTAAGCTGGCGGCGATTTCAGGCCTGTTGTTTCTACATCTGCCTTTGCTGTTGATTTTCCTCTATGCCTTTACGACCGAGGCAACCAGCTACCAGTTTCCCCCGCCCGGCCTCACTCTGGACTGGTTTGAAGTGACCTGGAACCGGGCCGATGTCTGGGAGGCTCTGGGGTTATCAGTCAAGGTGGCTTCGATCTCGACTGTCATTGCTCTGGTTTTGGGGACACTTTGCGCTGCGGCGGTCTCCCGATCACGTTTTTTTGGGCGGGAAGCGATCTCATTACTGGTGATTCTGCCGATTGCCCTGCCGGGAATTGTAACAGGGATTTCCTTGCGCTCTGCTTTTAATCTTGCGGACATTCCTTATTCGACGCTGACAATCATACTCGGGCACGCCACCTTTTGTGTGGTGGTTGTCTACAACAATGCCGTTGCCCGGTTTCGCCGGCTTTCGATCTCGATGATTGAGGCGTCGATGGATCTGGGAGCCAACAGTTTTCAAACCTTCCGCTATATCGTCCTGCCAAACATCGCCACGGCAATGTTGGCAGGCGGAATGCTGGCCTTCGCCCTTTCTTTTGATGAAGTCATTGTGACGACCTTCACGGCGGGCCAGCAGGCGACCTTGCCGATCTGGATGCTGGAGGAACTGGTCCGTCCCCGGCAACGCCCGGTGACCAACGTTGTGGCCATGGTTGTTGTTTTGGTCACTTTTTTACCCATCCTTGGTGCTTACTACCTGACCCGTAGTGGAACCGATACGGCCGGAGCCGGAAAATAACAAACTCTAAGGGAGATCTTGTCATGGACACAAAGCTGTTGATCGGAGGCCGTTTCGAGGAAGGCACTGAAACTGCAGAGTTAGTGCTCAACCCGAGAACCGGGGAAACCATTCTGGAATTGCCCGAGGCTTCTGCCGCACAAGTTGATGCAGCTGTTGATGCAGCTGCAAAAGCCTTTGCCAGCTGGTCGCGGTCATCTCCGGCAGAAAGAGCAGGATGCCTGTTGCGAATTGCCGACCGGATCGAGGCGGAAGCCGTGAACTTTGCCTTGCTGGAATCCCTGAACTGCGGGAAGCCGATCAGCCGGGTAACAGAAGATGAAATTCCAGGTGTTGTCGATACCTATCGCTTTTTTGCCGGGGCGGTTCGCTGTGTCACCAGCGCAGCAGCAGGGGAATATCTGCCGGGCTTTACATCGATGGTTCGTCGGGATCCTATCGGGGTTGTCGCCTCGATTGCACCCTGGAACTATCCTTTGATGATGATGGCCTGGAAGCTGGCCCCCGCCATTGCCGGGGGGAATACAGTGGTCTTTAAGCCCTCGGAACAAACCCCGTTGACTGCTTTGAAGATGGCAAAGATTCTGGCGGAAGAACTTCCCGAAGGTGTAGTGAACATTGTTCCGGGACGAGGAGCAACGGTTGGGAACCAGCTGATCAACCACAAGAAAGTCGATATGATTTCCCTGACCGGGGACGTTGCTACTGGGAAAAAAATGTTGCAGGCCGCGTCCTATTCGGTGAAGCGGACCCATCTTGAACTCGGGGGAAAAGCCCCGGTTATCGTATTCGATGATGCATCCTTGTCTGAGGTGGTCGAGGGGCTCCAGGCTTTTGGGTATTACAATGCCGGGCAGGACTGTACGGCTGCTTGTCGGGTTTATGCGAGTGACAAGATCTATGACAATCTGGTTGCGGATCTTTCGTCGGCTGCAGATTCCATTAAATACGACTTGAAAGATGATACCGAAAACGAAATTGGCCCCCTGATTTCGGGGCGTCAGCGAGACCGGGTCGCCAGTTTTGTCGAGCGGGCACGGGAGTTAAGCCATATTGAAGTGACGGCCGGGGGCAGTACCCATGGGGACAACGGGTTCTATTACAAACCAACGGTTATTGCAGGGGCATTACAGCAGGATGAAATCGTTCAGCGGGAAGTTTTTGGTCCGGTAATTTCCGTCACCCGTTTCTCGGACGTGGATGACGCCGTCAGCTGGGCAAATGACAGTGACTATGGTCTGGCGTCTTCAGTCTGGACCAAGGATGTCGGGCGAGCGATGGAAACTTCAGCGCGTCTTCGTTATGGCTGTACCTGGGTAAATACCCACTTCATGCTGACGACAGAGATGCCTCATGGAGGATTGAAACAGTCCGGTTATGGCAAGGACATGTCGATCTATGCGCTGGAAGATTACACAGCAGTACGGCATGTGATGATCAAGCATTAGAAGCTGGCCTGCAAAAAAGGTTTTTCCCTGTGATTGGCACTGTTAGTCTGGTCAGATAACAGTGTTCAATTCTTCCGGAGACTTCATATGGCCTTTATGGAAATTACTCTTCTGGACGACGGCTGGGTGATTCGCCCCTGCGGTATTGATGATCTTGAGGAGGTTTCCAAGCTGGTCTTACAAGAGGCCCTGCGCAGCATCGCCGAAGACTTTGACGAGGCTGGCTGGAAAGATTTCCAGGAGTATCTGAGTGCGGAGCAGCTGCTTTTTCGCCTTTCAACAGGCTCAAAAGGACTGGTGCTGCACGGAGAGGATGACAAGCTGGCGGGCTATGTCGAGGTTTCTGGAAACCAGATTCTGCTGTTCTTTGTCTCTGAGAAAGCCCAGGGGCAAAAATTGGCGACCCGTCTGTTTGAAAAGCTTTGCGAGGGCCTTGCCTTGAAGGAGCTTTATGTTAACGCTTCTTCGCAGGGGCATGATTTTTACCTTGCCCAGGGATTTGAAGCAATGGGGGATTGGGTAACAACCGCGGGTGTTAAACATTGTCCCATGCGCTGGACCGCTGGAAGCTGAAAACAGTTGTCTGGCAGAATAATAAGTCTCATTCTGTCTGCATTCTGGAGACACTGTAGAAAACAAGTCGGGGTCCAATGGGTATTACAGAAATTCTTTCATTCGTTCTGGTTGCATCCCTGCTTGTGATATCGCCGGGGCCAAACGGTGTGCTTATTGCCAAAACAGTTCCTCTGTCGGGCAAGGGGGCAGGGTTCGCCAATATTGCGGGTTTTGTCGGAGCCTTCTATCTGCACGGGCTTCTGTCTGTTCTTGGTATCTCTGTGCTGCTGGTTAAATCAGCCGAGCTTTTTACCCTGGTGAAGATTGTTGGTGCAGCTTACCTCATGTGGCTCGGGCTGAAAGCTCTGCGCCAAAGCCTGAAAAAGAAAGGCTCTCTGGTGACGCCGGCAGTTAAGCCGATCACGAGAAAACGGACCCTTGTTACTGCCCTTCTCGAAGGCTTTCTGACCAACGTCCTCAATCCGAAAGTCTCGATGTTTTACCTTGCGGCCTTCCCACAATTTATTACACCCGGAGAGGCGGCAATGACCAACTCTCTTCTGCTGGTCAGCCTGCATGCCCTTATCAATGTGCTCTGGTTTTCTGGCATGATTTTGTTCCTGGCCCGGTTAAGCGGTGCCGCGCGCAATGAAAGCTTCCAGCGCTGGATCAAGGGTATTACCGGTGTGGTCTTTATTGGTTTTGGCGCGCGCCTGGCGATGATGAAACCCTGATTCAGAGCAAGCTGACAGAACTATTCCCTGCTTTAAAATTTGAAAGAACAGACGAATGCCCCACTGCATTATCGAGTATGCCGCGCCGCTCAAGAGCAAAATAGCAATAACGGATCTGGTCGAGGCTGTCTTCGCGGCCACGGCTGGATCCGGTCTGTTTGAGGTGGCAAGTATCAAGGCACGCGCTCTGGAAATCGAGCATTTCAAAACCGGAGCTGTAGAACAGAATTTTGTCTCGACAACAGTCAAGCTGTTGCCCGGACGAACGGCTGTGCAGAAGCAAGCACTGGGAGAAGCCATTCTGGTGGCAAAGCAGGTGCTGCTCAAGGATAGGGCCCTGCTGACTGTGGAGGTTGCTGATTTGGCTGAGGCCTATTTCAAATAGAAATGTTTCGGCAAGGTTTTGCTCTGACAAGAGTGTAAATTCCAGCTCTGGTTAATAGAGCTGGAATTTTTTGGCTCTTTTTTCAAGTTTCAGGGAAGGCCTGAAGTAACTGTTACCGGATCTGGCCGAGCACCTGCTTGAGCTGCTCGACAGTCCGGTCAATATTGTGAAGCTTGTCCAGGCCAAAGAGGCCAAAGCGGAAGGTCTGGAAATCTGCGGGTTCATCGCACTGCAGGGGAACACCTGCTGCGATCTGTACACCCTGAGCAGAAAATTTCTTGCCGTTCTGGATCTCCGGGTCTGTTGTATAGCTGACCACAACACCCGGCGCCTGATATCCTTCAGCTGCAACACTTTTGAACTGGTGTTTTTCCAGAAGCTCCCGGACTTTTTTGCCCAAAAGCAACTGTTCGTCGCGCACCTTGTCAAAACCATACTGTTCGGTTTCGATAATAACATCGCGAAATGTTGCGAGACTGTCGGTTGGCATGGTGGCGTGATAGGCATGGCCACCGTTTTCGTAAGCCTGCATGATTTGCAGCCATTTTTTCAGATCACAGGCAAAGCTTGTACTTGAGGTCTGCTCGATAGCCTCTTTTGCGCGGGCATTCATCATGACCAGACCGCAGCCGGGGGAGGCGCTCCAGCCCTTTTGTGGGGCGCTGATCAGGATATCTACGCCGGTGGCTTCCATATCAACCCAGACGGTTCCCGAGGCAATGCAATCGAGCACAAACATGCCCCCGACCGAGTGTACCGCTTCGGCAAGCTGGCGCAGATAGTCGTCGGGTAGCATCATGCCGGATGAAGTCTCAACATGGGGCGCAAAAACCAGATCAGGCTTTTCGCTCAGAATAGTGTTGACCGCTTCATCAATGGGGACAGGGGCAAAAGCAGCCTGCGGACCGCTTCCGACCTGGCGGGCTTTCAGGACTGTTGAAGCAGCAGGAATATTCCCGGCTTCGAAGATCTGAGTCCAGCGATAGCTGAACCAGCCATTGCGGATCACCAGGCATTTTTTGTCTGTGGCGAACTGCCGGGCAACAGCCTCCATGGCATAGGTGCCGCCGCCGGGAACCAGCGCGACAGACTTGGCATTGTAAACTTTTTTCATAAGCCGGGAGATATCAGTCATCACCGTCTGGAAAGATCGGGACATGTGATTGAGGGAGCGATCGGTATAGACAACAGAGAACTCTAGAAGTCCATCCGGGTCTACATCTGGCAACAGTCCACTCATTGAAAATCTCCTGGTTATTTTTACTGTGGTTATCGTGGTGCGGGTATCTTGGCGATATTATTCGTATTTTGGGGGCGCTGGGCAACATCCGGCAAGCGCAATAATTAGATGATTTGTTTAGCTCTGCTCACCTATCCCTGTAGTGCTACAGGAAGCGGGACAGAAGCAGAAGTTCCTGACAATCGCAGGTCTTGTGCTTAAAATTCACCTTGAGAACATTACGTTATTTCAGGCGTCCAAATCAGAGCTTCTTAAAAAGAAGCAGCAGCCCGCGAAGCCTGGTCGTAGAGGCCGGACACACTGCGCAGGATTTGAGCTGTTCGGGCAATCTCGTCGAACTTTGTCTCTGTAGCTACCGCTGGATCAATCAGGCAGAGGTCGCGGATTTTGCGGTATTCGGCACAGGCCTTGATGCCCTCTTCGGTGGTCGAATAGAAAATTTCCTTGCCCCGTTTGGAGCCTTTGACCAGTTTTCCCTTGATCAGTTTCTTCAGTGAGTAATTGACTGTATGCGGGTCCTCGATGTTGAGCACAAAGCAGATATCATTGAGGCGTTTTTCCCGCTTACGGTGATTAACATTGTGCAACACCAGTACATCCAGCGGGTTGAAATCATGCAGACCCGTCGCGTTCATACAGCGGACCATCCAGCGCGAAAAGCCGTTGAAGGCGATAATCATCCCGTATTCCAACTCGCTCATCTGCCACCCCTGTTCACTGGCCAGATGCTCGGAAGAAACGATCGGACGCGGGGCTTGCGGCGGGACTACGGGATCGGACATGGCTAGACCTCTGGTGACTTTGACGTGATGAAATTATGGAACGTTCGGCGTGAACCTTTACATATTGTTTGGAAGATAGGTTACCAGCTCAGGTACAGCAATAATTATACCCAGGGCGAGTAACAGCAGGGCAAAAAATGGTAGAGCCGCCTTGGCAACGGTGAGGATGTTCCGCCCGGTAAGGGATTGCAGAACAAACAGGTTAAAGCCAACCGGAGGCGTGATTTGCGACATCTCGACAACAATCACGATGTAGATCCCGAACCAGAGAGGATCAATTCCTGCCTGTTCAACCATGGGCATGATCACCGAAGTGGTCAGAACGACGACACTGATGCCATCTAGAAAGCAGCCCAGAACGACAAAGAATACGGTGAGTGCGGCCAGCAGGGCATAGGGACTGAGCTCAAGACTACCGATCCAGAGGGCCAGGAGTTTTGGTATACCGGTGAAGCCCATGGCGACAGTCAGAAAAGCAGCGCCAGCCAGAATGAAGGCAATCATGCAGGAGGTCTTGGTTGCCCCCATCAGCCCGCCCATAAAGCTCTCGCGGTTCAAGCCCCCGGTACACCAGGAGAGCAGCAGAGCCAAGACGACGCCCACAGCTGCGGCATCCGTTGGCGAGGCAATGCCAAGATAGATTGAACCGATTACACCGGAGATCAGAAATATAACGGGCAAGAGGCTGCGGGTGCGCCGGATTTTCTCGCGAAAGGACAGCTGTTCAATCACGTCAGGGAGTTTGTCTTTGTTGAACAAAGACCAGACAACGACAAAACCGATAAAGAGAGCGACGAGTAACAGACCGGGAATGACACCGGCGATGAAAAGCCGGGCAATCGACTGTTCTGTGGCAACGCCGTAAACGATCAGGATGATTGACGGGGGAATCAAGAGACCCAGAGTGGCAGAGCCTGCCAGCGTGCCGATCATCAGGCTTTCGGGATAGCCGCGTTTTGACAGTTCAGGAATGGACATCTTGCCGATGGTCGCAGCTGTTGCCGCAGAAGAGCCGGAGACGGCAGCAAAGATGCCGCAGCCAATAATGTTCACATGCAGCAGCTTGCCGGGAATTTTGCCAACCCAGGGGGAAAGCCCGCTAAACATGTCCTGGGATAGGCGGGAACGGAACAGGATTTCGCCCATCCAGATAAAGAGAGGCAGGGCGGCGAGGGCCCAGGAATTGCTGGAACCCCAGACGGTGGTGGCAAGGACGCTGCCAACAGGGGCATCCGTGAAGAGCGCCATGCCGAAGATGCCGACACCAAACAGTGAAAAAGCAACCCAGACACCTGACCCCAGCAAAACAAAGAGGGTCAGCAACAACAAAACGGTAAGATAAATCTCGGACATTTGACGGTGCTTCCCTATTCCGCGTGGAGATCGGCGTGGTCTTGTTGCAGGAGGTTCTCTCCCTTGCCTTCATAGCTGGCTTCACCGCCGAGCAGGACAGTAACCAGTTCATCAAGCAGCGCTATGGCCAAAATGCCCAGTCCCAGCAACATGGGGGTCATGGGAATCCAGATCGGCACTGCGATCATACCGGTAGAGAGATCGTTATAGGTAAAGGCTTCGTGGACGAGCAGTGCGGTGTAATAGGTACAGAAGAGGGCCATGGCCGCAGCGATGACAAGGCACCAGATCTCCACCCCCCGTCGCAAACCCTGCGGCAGGTTCTGGAGCAGGAGCGAAACCCTGATATGGCTGCCATCGCGCAGGGTATAGGCCAGTGCGAGAAAAGAAGAAGCCGCCAGAAAAAAGCCGGTAAAATCGCCATAGGAGGGGATGGTCAAGCCAATCGCCTCGCCGGTGATGGCTGTGCTGAGGCGGTCGATCAGATTAAGCAGAACCTGGGCCATAACTGTAATGCAGATGGCAAGGAGGAAAAAGGCTGCTGCCCAACCGCTCGTCTGATAGAGCTTATTGAGGATTTTTCGCATGGTCACACGCCCTCTGTTGACGATTCTGCGGGCCTCTTGGACGCGCAGGAAACCATTATACCTGAACTGATCAGGCATTTGTAAAACCGGGGTGATTCAGTATTCCGGATCACCCCGATGAGAAAGGATCAGTTGCCGTAGGCAGAGAGGATTTCTTCGCCTTCACTGCCGGCTGCAGTCTTCCAGTCCTTGAGCATTTCTGCCCCGACGACCTTCAGGTCTTCAACCAATTGCTCGGATGGCGGATTGACGATGGTCACCCCGTTGTCCTGCATAACTTTGATCTGGGCGTCGGTTTCGGCCTTGCTCATGTCCCAGCCACGCTTTTCGGCTTTTTCTGCCGCAGCCAAAACAGCTGTCTGTGTGGCTTCGTCAAGCTTGCGCCAGGCGCTTTTGTTGATCACAACAATGTTCTTCGGAACCCAGGCCTGAATATGGGTATAGTGGGAAACAAAATCCCAGGCCTTGCTGTTGGCTCCGGTTGAAGGGGAGGTGATCATGGCCTCGACCCGGCCTGTGGTGTAAGCTTGTGGAATATCCGGCACCTCGACCTGGGTTGGTGCAGCACCTGTCAGCTGGGCGAATTTTTCCAGCGTGGCGTTATAGGCCCGGAACTTGAGACCCTTGAGATCGGCAACGGAGTTGATCTCTTTGTTGGTGTAGAGACCCTGTGGCGGCCAGGGAACAGAATAAAGGGGAATCAGGCCCTGTTTGTCGAGCAGTTTGGTGATCACAGGTTTCTGGGCGGCCCAGAGTCTTTCTGCATCGTCATAGTTGGTGGCGAGGAAAGGCAGGGAATCTGCGCCAAAGGCTTCGTGCTCGTTGGACAGCAAGGAAAGGAAGAATTCACCGATCGGGACCTGACCGCTGCGCACGGCATTTTTGATCTCGGGGTGTTTGAACAGGGACCCGGCGGAATGAACCTTGATGGTCAGACCCCCATTGGTCGCGGCTTCGACGTCTTTGGCGAACTCAATGATGTTCTCGGTATGGAACGTCTTGTCTGGATAAGGTGTCGGCATGTCCCAGGTATCGGCCTGGGCGGACATAGTGGCAGACATGGTTGCGCCCATAGCAAGGGCAGCGACACCTGCGGTGAAGTTACGTAGTACTTTCATCTGATAAACCTCCCAAAGGTTTTTCTGGAGTAGGGCTTTGCCCGAAACATATTATTGGCTCGCAAACCGCATAGGATTTTTTATGAGTAGAACGAGCAAAAACTGCGTGATGACCAACCGCAAAATGTGCGCCAACAAGTACGCATTAATTTACTGTGACATTTTGTTGACAAATAATCAATAAAACAATAACGATTTATTATTGTAATCTGCCTGACGCAATAATTCATAAGCAAAAATTGAGAGGGCAAGAGTTGGATATCCGGATACTGACCGTTGGCGATGCCGCCTTCACCATCGAGTTCCCGAACCTGGAAGGGGTGTCAGGGGCACGGCAGGTTGCTGCCTTGCGCAGTCGGGTGCAGGAAAAGATTAAAGCCGGGCAACTTTCAGGGATTGTGGACATCATCTCGGCTTCCCGCTCGCTCACCATTTGCCTTGATCCTTTTGTCGCCGATTATAAATTTCTGCAAACGGCTGTCGCCACATTGGCAAAACAGAAACTGTCTCTGGCCAAGAGAGCTTCCCAGCTTTGGCGACTCCCGGCCTGTTATGAGGGAGAATATGGTCCCGATCTGGAAGAGGTTGCCGAAAGATCGGCGATGAGTACTCAGGAGGTGGTCGCGCTTCATAGCGCTCGGGAATACGAACTCTTACAGATCGGCTTTCTGCCCGGTTTTCCTTTTCTGGCAGAACTGGATGAACGGCTGAGATTTCCGAGGAGAGCCAGCCCGCGCGTGCGGGTGCCTGCGGGCTCCGTCGGCATCGCCAACGCACAGACAGCGATCTATCCCTGGGAAAGTCCAGGGGGGTGGCATCTTCTGGCCCGTTGTCCTGTCCCGCTGTTTAACCCACTCTGGGATCGCCCCAGCCTTCTTGATACCGGAGCGAAGGTGACGTTCGAGCCGATCAGTTCCAAGGATCTGGCCCTGCTGCAACAGGATTTGTCCAGGGGTCGGCTTGATCCCCACTCCTTTGCTGTTGAGAGAAAGGAGGGATAGATGGGAGCTGTCCTTAAAATTCTTTCCCCCGGAGTATTTTCTTCCCTTCAGGATCGGGGCCGATTGGGCTTTGGGGCTTATGGTGTCCCGCGTAGCGGTGCTGCTGATCCTGTCGGCTTGCGTATTGGCAACTATCTGCTCGGGAATGATGCCTTTGAAACGGCGATCGAGTTTCGCTTTCTTGGGCCAAAAATCCTGATCGAGAGCGGCTCTGTCCGGTTGGCGCTGGCGGGGGACGCGACCGCCGATCTGCTTCTCAGTGAAAATGAAGAGCCCGTGAAAATTTCTCCCTGGCAGACAGTTCGGCTCAATGAGGGTGATATTTTGTCGGTGATGCCTCTCACCAAGGGGGCAACAGGCTATCTGGCTCTCGAAGGGGGCTTTGATCTTGAGCACGTTCTGGGCAGCTGCTCTACCTATGCCAGAGCCGGTCTGGGCGGGGTGAACGGGAAAAACCTGCAGCAGGGTGACTGCCTCTCAGCCCGACTTGATCATCCAAGAGAGATGATCGAGAAGATTGTCAAACATCCTCCGACGTATGGAGAAGCGCCCTTGCGTGTCTTGCTGGGGCCGCAGGATGACTATTTTTCTGATGAGACATGCGCTGCATTTGAAGTCGAGTCGTACCGGGTCAGCAGTGATGTCGACAGGATGGGGATCCGCCTGGAGGGAGCAGCGCTTGCGCCGCTGCCAGAAAAAGGCAGTGATCTTGTTTCTGACGGGCTGGTCCCCGGCGCAATCCAGATCCCCGGCAGCGGACAGCCGATTGTTTTATTTGTCGATTGCCAGACAATTGGCGGCTATCCCAAGATCGCAACAGTTATTACGGCCGATCTGCATCATCTGGGACAGGTGGTACCGGGAAGTTCGATCCGTTTCAGGATTGTGACACCAGATGAGGCCACGGCGGCGCTTACTGAACGAGAGCAGCTTGTTCAACAGATAGAAAATTCGGTTGTTGATCACTTTGGTGAAGGTTTTCTGGACCTTAAGGCCCTTTATCAGAGCAATTTGATTGCCGGGGTTGTGAACGCAAAGAGCTCCGGGCATTTTCCCGGCCATCTGGAGGAGAATTCCCATGAAACTGATTAATCTCAATGCCGATATGGGGGAAGGTTTTGGTCAATACGGAATCGGTAACGATGCGGCCATGCTGGAGATAATCGGTTCAGCGAACGTGGCCTGTGGTTATCATGCAGGTGATCCCCTGGTGATGAGCAAGACAGCACAACTTGCGAAAGAGAAGGGGGTCAGCATCGGTGCGCATCCGGCTTTTCCGGATCTGCAGGGTTTTGGCCGTCGGAAGATGGTACTGCCACTCGATGAGCTGGAAGCAATGATGGTTTATCAGATCGGCGCGCTTATGGCGGTTGCGACCAGTCAGGGAAGTCGGGTTACCCATGTCAAACCTCATGGGGCACTGAATAATATGGCGGCAGAGGACATGGAGATGTCGCGCGCCATTGCCCGGGCGATCCGGAGTGTGAATCCCGACTTGATTATGCTGGCAACGGCTGGATCCTGCCTCTGCAAGGCGGGACTTGAGCTGGGATTGCCGACAGCGGGCGAAATTTTTGCTGATCGAACCTATGACGAAGAGGGTAACCTGACTTCGCGCTCCCTGCCCAATGCCGTGATTCACGATCCTGAACAGAGTGCCGAACAGATTCTTTCTTTTGTCGAGGCGGGCAAAATTATCACGCCGTCGGGCAAGGGGATCGAGACACCGATTCACAGTATCTGTGTGCATGGGGATACAGCCGAAGCCGTTGCTATTGCTCAGCGTGTTAAAGAACGGCTGGAGCAGGCAGGTTATAGACTGGCTCCGCTACCGGAAGTGATGGGGCTTGGCTGAGAAGAGCAGTCCGGGGGTCAGGTTATTAGATGTGAAAATTCGGCGACGATCTTGCGGTAGAGATCGCGCTTGAAAGGGACAATGAGGTCGGGTAGCGCTGACATCTCGACCCATTTCCAGTCCGAGAACTCAGGAATATCAGTTTCAATATTGATATCTGAATCCTTGCCTTTAAAACGAAAGGCATACCATTTCTGTTTTTGACCCCGATAGCGACCTTTCCAGATCTTTGGAACGAGATCACGCGGCAGGTCGTAGGTAAGCCAGCTGCTGCTTTCTGCAAGAAGCTCTGCCTTGGCGGTTCCGGTTTCTTCTTCCAGCTCCCGCAAGGCGGCGACAAGGGGCTCTTCGCCGTCATCTATGCCGCCCTGGGGCATTTGCCAGGCTTCACCTGGATTGTCTATGCGCTGGGCGACAAAAATCTTGTCGTCCTGATTCAGCAACATGATGCCAACGCAGGGGCGATAGGGAAGTGCTTCAATCTCAGCATCGGTTGGAATTTTTGCCATGATCTCCGCTTTCTGTTTTTGGGACATGCTGGTTTCTATCCCTGAGGCGAAGCTGTCTTTGCCAAAGCAGGGTCTGTCGGCTGGGGAATAATGGCAGTGATGGGGACCAGTTGATAACCGCGCTGGTCGAGACCCTGAATCCAGCTGGCCATGCGTTCCAGCGTGACCGGGAAGGGTCGGCCTGTGGCTATGGCATAGCCGTTTCTGAGGGCTATTTGTTCTACTTGAGCCAAGCGGGAATCAATTGCAACCCGGCTGAGCTGGGCTTCGTCTATAGCGCGGTTGTTAACGAGGACGGGGGAACTCAACTCCAGTCCAATACGCGGGGCAAGACTGGCTTCATTCCGGCCATTGTCCAGAAAAAGTAAGCCCTGATCTTTGAAGTACTCCATCACAGGTTTCATCTGGCGTTCGGAAGTGACAAATTTCTCTCCCATATAGGCGCTCATCCCAACATATCCAGACCCTCGATTGGCAATCCAGGCCAGATACCGCAGGTTCCCTTCCGGTTCGCGCCCGGTAAGCAAAGCCTGGGGGCCCGGATCATCCGACGGGTAGGTCAGAGGTTCCATGGGGAGATCGATCAGAACCTCATGACTGTGAGAATGCGCCAGGGCAATCCAGCTGTCGAGGTCCTTGGCATAAGGGGTAAAGGAGAGGGTTATTGCTCCGGGTAACTGTCGAATGGCTGCATCGGTTGCTGCTCTGGACAAGCCAAGTCCCGTGAGGACAATTGCAATGCGGGGACGTCCGTCTGCTGCCGGTTGCTGCTGGCTGTAACGCTGCCAGTTTGGCAGGTTCAGGGCCGGGGATTTTTTCACAGCAGGAGAAGATGTCGTTGGCTGAGCTGGCGCGAGCGCGGCTGTTTCTGTTGTTTCTTCTGGCTCTGTAACAGCAGATCCGGGTACGGGAGTTTCTGCTACGGCCTCTTTTTCAGGTTCGGGTTTCTGCCCTGATTTGGTGTCCGGGGAGGCTTTATCAGAAGAAGTCGCCGTCTCATCTGTGCCGGGGGCGATATTGCCTTCTGGTGGTGTGTCCTGACTTGTCTGTTCCTTACTTGTCTGTTCCGGGCTTTCTTTCTCGCCTCCTTCAGGCGTTACCGGTGGCGGAGGCTGAACCGGGTCAGCATGTTCCTGTTCGTTTTCTTTCTGCGCGATTTCTTCCGGCTTCAGAAGTGATTCCTGCCCCTGTCCTTCAGGTTCAGCAGAATGCCCGTTGCCGGATTCCTGGGGGGACTCGTGAGCGGCCGTTTCTGGCTGGTAAACGTAAGGCAGGGGAACATGGGGACCGTAAACCACATAGCCAGCTGTGGCACTGATCAGTGCGACCAGTGCCACCCAGCTGAGCGTTAACAGTATTTTGTTCCAGTTCACAGCGATCTCAATCGTTGATGATTAGGCCCGGTGATCTGCTAGTTACTTGCGTTGGCGTTGACGCTGTAAAGATTAATGCCGTTGATCAGATCAAGAGCGCGAAGCAGCTGATAGTCCTGTGGTGTTTTTTCTTCTTCACCGGTTTCACTTCCATCAGCCTCACCTGTGCTGTTGGTGCCACCCTTGTTCTCAAGGGCGCCGCGTAAGTCAGCTTCCCGGCGCTGGCTCTGGGGTTCGAGTGTTTCCAGTTTGGACTGTTCAACAATGATATCCGGGACAATTCCTTCAGCCTGAATGGAGCGACCGGAAGGAGTGTAGTACCGGCTGGTGGTCAGGCGCATCGCACCGTTTCCAAGCAGGGGCATAATGGTCTGGACGGAGCCTTTACCAAAGGATTTGGTCCCCATGATAATTGCACGACGATGATCCTGCAGGGCTCCGGCAACAATTTCTGAAGCCGAGGCGGAACCACTGTTGATCAAAACAACCAGTGGCTTTCCGTTGATCAGATCGCCATCGCGGGCATTGAACCGCTGGGCGTTTGAATTGTCGCGTCCCCGGGTTGAGACAATTTCACCCTGGTTGAGGAAAGCATCAGAAACTGAAATCGCTTCAGTAAGAAGACCGCCGGGATTGAGGCGCAAATCGAGAACAAGACCGATCATCTTGTCGCCGAGCTCTTTTTTGATTTCTTCGACGGCCTTTTCAAGGCCGGGGGTTGTCTGTTCGTTGAAAGAGGAAACCCGAACATAACCGACGTTGTTTTCGACCCGATGGCGAACCGAGCGGACTTTAATGACGTCGCGTTGCAAGGTTACGTCAAAGGGATCCTGACCTTCCCGGCTGATGGTGATCTTCAGATCACTCCCGACTTTGCCGCGCATTTTGTCGACAGCTTCCTGCAGGGTCAATCCAAGTACAGGGTCACCATCGAGATGGGTGATGAAGTCACCAGCCTGAATTCCGGCGCGATCGGCGGGGGTATCGTCAATGGGGGAGACAACTTTCACAAAGCCGTTTTCCATTGTGACCTCGATACCAAGGCCGCCAAATTCTCCACGAGTCTGGACCCGCATGTCCTGAAATGAATCAGGTGTCAGATAGCTGGAATGAGGGTCCAGTCTGGACAACATTCCCTGAATGGCTGACTCGATCAGCTCTTCATCAGAAACTTCTTCGACATAGTTGGCTCTGATGCGGTCAAAAACGTCACCAAACAATTCCAGTTGCCTGTAGGTATCACGGCGTGGATCGACGGTTTCGTCCGCCATGGAAACGCTGGGGAGTGCAAGGGCAAAAGCCGTTGTTAAAAGCACTTTTCTGAAACTGAGCATCAACCGTTCACCTTGTTGAGATTGGAAGTGTTTGAGTCTGATAATAACCAGGGCGAGGGATTAATTGGCTGTCCGCTGCTGCGCAATTCAAAATAGATTTCTGCCTGCTCGTTTGCTCCGTCTCCCATACGGGCGACAGGTTCACCAGCAAGAACCCATTGTCCAACAGCCACATCAATCCTTTCTACTCCGGCCAAGAGTGTATGATATCGTCCGGAGTGTTCAATGATCAAGATTCTCCCGTATCCCCGAAAATCTCCGGCATAGGCGATGCGGCCATCATACGGCGCAATAACCTGTGCAGCGGGGCGTGTCGCGATCACCACACCCTTGTCGAATGTTATATTTGTCCCTTTTTTCTGGCCATAGAGGCTAATCACCTTTCCGCGAGCCGGGGGTAAAAGTACACGTTTCTGGCGAGAAGGAAAGTCCCGGATTTGTGTGGGGTCAGGGATAGCTGCAAGTTGCGCGGGCGTAGTATTCTCTGGTTCTGCAGCAGGTTTTTCCGATTGTATCTGGGCAGAGCCCTGAGCAGGAGCTGCAGATTCCTGGATCACAGGAGGTGGCGCCGGTTTTGCTTTGGGTAGGGGAGCCAAGGCGGCCAGGCGGGCTTTGTCTTCTTCAAGCCTGGCGACGAGATCTTTCATATCCTTCGCCTGCTGCGCCAGCTTTTTGACTCGTCCATCAACCGATTTTTGCGAAGACAGTGTTTGACTTTGGACTGTTTGTTTTCGTTTGATCAGAATATTCAGGCCGTCGCGTTCCCGATTAAGATCCTGACGGGATGCCAGCAAGGCTGAGCGTTCTTCCTCGATTCGCTGTCTGAGGTCTGTCAGTTCGTTCAGATCCTGCCGCAAGCTCAAGACCCGTTTTTCGATTTCCGGGACAGCAACCTGGAGCAACATGGCACTGCGGACCGTGTCAACGGGTGAGCCCGGCGCTGCGGCAAGAGCTTCGGGTGGCAACAAAGCAATCCTTTGCAAGGCGGAGAGTGTGCTGCTCAGTCTTTCCTTGTCCTGGAGAAGCTTTTTGCTTTTTAGCGTCTCTTCCTCGACCATGGAAAAAAGAGTTTCTTCAATCGCCGTAAGATCACTTTCGTAGTTCTGGATTTTGCTGGCAGCAGCAATGAGCTGTCCTTGCAGACCAGTTAGCTCTTGGTCCAGCTTTTTTGCTGTCTGGGAGAGTTTTTCGGCCTCTTTCTTTCCCTGGGCAGCTTTCTGTTCAAGTTTTTTCAGCTCTTGCCCTACATCCTGTGATCGCGCGGACAAAGAGAAAGACAGAAGGGTGAGGACGACAAAACCCGCACAGACAAGAGAGAACCGTCTCCATAAGGAGAAGTAACCTTTCTTCAGCTCTGGGGGTAAAGAACGCTTCAAGATGTCTCTCTACTCGGTATCGTCACGATGGATCAATGACCTGCCATTCATTTCTGCAGGTTGATCCAGATGCAGGAGATCAAGAATGGTCGGGGCAATATCGGCCAGCCGTCCGTTCTCGATCCTGGTAACATTATCAGGGCCATTTACTAATAAAATGGGTACAGGATTCAGTGTATGGGCTGTATGTGGCTGTCCTGTGACGGGGTCGAGCATTTCTTCGGCGTTGCCATGGTCGGCTGTGATCAGCAGCCGCCCGTCAACCTTGAGGGTTGTTTCGTAAATTTCCTGCAGGCAGAGATCCACGGTTTCGGCGGCTTTGATGGCAGCCTCAAGGCTTCCCGTATGGCCAACCATATCACAGTTGGCAAAATTGCAGATCAAAAGCTGATAAGTACCGCTGGCTATCGCCTGGCAAAGTTTGTCACAGACTTCCCGTGCTGACATTTCCGGTTGCAGGTCATAGGTGGCAACCTTTGGTGAGGGAACCATGGCACGATGTTCGCCCGGCAAAGGCTGTTCCTGCCCGCCGTTAAAGAAGTAGGTGACATGTGGATATTTTTCTGTTTCTGCGATACGGAACTGGGACAATCCTGCGGTGGAGACGATCTCTCCCAGAGTTTTTGTCAGATCTTTTGGCGGGAACATGACCCCCATTTTCGGGGCGAGTTCATCTGAGTAGGCGACCATGCCGAGATAAGCACTGCAGGCGGGATGTTTTTTACGTGGGAAGCCAGCAAAATCTTTATCGATGAAAGCATGGAGGATCTGTCGAGCCCGGTCCGCGCGGAAATTGGTCATGATCAGCGCATCGCCGTCGCTCATACCCTGATAGCCTTCTATGGCACAGGGCAGGACAAACTCATCCCAAACCTTTTGTTCATAACTGCGGGAAATTGCTTCTTCTGGTGATGATGCCTGCTCACCTTGCCCCAGGGTAATGGCATCGTAAGCCTTTTCTACACGTTCCCAGCGGTTGTCGCGGTCCATGGCATAATAACGACCCAGAACGGTGCCGATCACCACGCCGGGGGTCGAAGCCTTGAATGTTTTAACAAATTCAATAGCGCTTTGCGGGGCGGTATCACGGCCATCGAGAATGGCATGGACAACAACGGGAATACCGGCAGTCTGAAGAATGCCTGCCAGTGCAGAAGTCTGTGCCTGATGTCCATGAACACCACCGTTTGAGATCACCCCAAGTACATGGGCAGTGCCGCCTGTGCGTTTCAGCTTGCTGATCGTATCCAGCAGGGCGGGGATACGGGCGAAACTTCCGTCTTCAATGGCGCTGTCAATAAGGGGCAGGTCCTGCATCACGACCCGACCAGCACCGATATTCATGTGTCCGACCTCGGAATTTCCCATCTGCCCGTCTGGCAAACCGACATCCCGGCCACAGGTTGCCAGATATCCCAGAGGAACTTCCCGGCTCAACTTGTCAACCAGTGGTGTTTTCGCAAGGTTGATGGCATTGTGATCGTCTTCCTTGCGGAAACCCCATCCATCCAGAATACAGAGGATGACCGGTTTGGGGAGAGCTGTTGGCAGTGACATATGACTGATCGTTCTTTCTTCTGGGTATCAGGGCAGGTGTAAAAAGCTTAGAGGGTCTCTATGAGCATTTTGCTCGCCCAATGTAACGCTCTTTTGAGGCAAGTTCACGGCCTTGTTTCGAATAAAGTGAGTTTTTTCAACTGTTACGCCTGAATAAATCTGGAAAGTATATTTTAATGGGATGGCTGTCAGGGAATTGACAACCAGTAATGATCAGGAAGGCTTCGGCTGGCTTCACTCAGAAAGTTATTTTCCAGTGAAAAAATAAGGCTGTTTTTATACTGGCTGAGGGGAAAGGCAGATGTCGTTGCCGGGTGGTTTTCCAGTAGTGCGAAAAGACTGCCGTCACTGAGCATCTCTTCCAGTCCCTGTTCGAGCCGCCGGGCAAGGGGGGTGTCCTGTTTGTTTACGAAGAAATACATAGGGAAACGATAGGCAAGAATGATCTTGTCATAGGCAATCAAGGTCTCGGCACCATAGGCTTTTAACTCGCCATAACCTTCTGTGATCGCTCTTGGAAAATAATCGCATCGCCTGTTTTCAGTCATACGCCACATGAATTCAAACCGGATGGTTCGATCGACGCTAAAGCCATTGTCTTCCAGAATGTCACTGTCAGGCCAATGCTGCCCCTGGCAGGCGATGAGTGATTTCAGTTCTTCAGGTCTGGTGATTTTATCAAACTCGGCTATACGGTCTTTGCGAATGATCAGCAGGCGATAGCCAAGAAGACCCATATTCAGAGGGATTCTGATCGCCCGGAGCTTTTGTTCCCTCTCAATATCGGTTCCGGCCCAATCGAGATCAATCTGCTTCTTCTGTTCCAGAAATTTCAAGGAACGTTGCTGGGTCAGATTTTCAGCTGTAATATTGAGCTTGGCGGGACCGTAGTCTTTTTCAGTTCTTTTCAGGGCAGCCCTGATCACCGTGACGAAATAGTCGTGGGCTATATCGGCTTTGCCCTGGGGATTTCGAATATTGATGGTGTCATCTGCCAAGGCAGGAGATGCCAAGCTGAAAAACAGACTAAACAGGCAGGCAATCCCGATAGACTGCTTGGTTGTTTCCGGCATTTCCAATTTCCATTTTACTATCCGAAAATAGCATAGTGTTCAGGAAATAAGTAAAAAAACACCTTAACTTCGAAATAATCATTCCCGATGATAGGGATGCCCCGAGAGAATGCAGGAGGCACGATAGATCTGCTCGGCGAAGAGGCCGCGAACCAGCATATGTGGCCAGGTAAAGCGCCCCAGACAAAGCGTTTGGTGCGCGGCTGCCTTTACCTCATCGGAATGGCCGTCAGCTCCGCCGATCAGAAAGGCGATATCCTGTTCGCCGCTGTCGGCATAATCCCTGAGCAGACAAGAGAATTGCTGGCTGGAAAAATCCTTGCCTTTTTCGTCAAGGATAATGACCCGCCCATTGCGGGGAAGCGCGGCGAGGAGCAGTTCGCCTTCACGCTGTGTCATCTGCGCGGGCGGCAGATTTTTCTTTTCCTCGACTTCGCGGAGTTCAAGACTCCAGTTCAGGCGATTGCCTTTCAGACGTTTGCAATAAAGCTCAAACAGGTCCTTTGCCGGACTGGCTTTTGCCTTTCCGACAGCAATCAATGTTATTCGCATCGTTGATCCGCCGCTATTTCAACGGATCAGGCGTCTTGGGTGGCGTAAGGCTGTACTGACTCAGGCAGTTCCAGACCCCACATTTTTTCCAGGTTATAAAACGCGCGGACTTCCGGACGGAACAGATGAACAACGACATCACCGGCATCAACCAGAACCCAGTCCCCGCGATCCTTGCCTTCGGCAATGATACTTTTCATGCCGGTGCTCTTGAGACCGCGCAACAGGTGATCAGACATGGCGGAAACCTGCCGGTTGGAGTTACCGGTGGCTATAACCATATAGTCTGCAATGCTGGATTTTCCGGCGAGTTCGATGACGACGATATCTTCTGCTTTGTCGTTCTCTAGCGAGTTTCGAACCAGATCGAGCAGGTCACGGTTATTGCCCGTGGAATCCTGCGTAATGGCCTTAGTGGCAGTAGTTTCTCGTGGTATGGTCGGTCCTCCGTAAAGGGAACCTGCTGGCAAGGTCACGACTTCTCACTGCAGGCTGTTGTCATGTGCTCTGTACTTTTCGCCATACAGAGCGGCTGGTCTTGCTCATAGAGTCTAACACATCATGGGTGTACAGCTCTATCTATATGTTAATACGTGCGGCTGCAACAAAGGGATCAACAAGTTTTTCCGGAAGCCTTGGCCTTTTGTCGTATTTGAGTTGAGGAAAGACGGGATTGCCGCCCATGTATCAGTGTCCAGGCTGGCGCCGGTGTTTTGCTTAGCTGACGGGATTTACGTTCCGGGAGCTGTTTGTGGGCAAAGTATTGTGCTGCTTTTGCCGAAGCTGCAGGCAGGGAATAGCCGGGCCGGGCAAAGACGGCGACGCTTACCAATTGGAAAATATCCTTCCAGTCGCGCCAGCGTGAAATCTGCAACAGATTATCTGCCCCCATCAGCCAGACAAAACGGACGTTCGGGAAAATTCGGGTCAATTTTCGCAAGGTGTCTGCGGTATAGACAGAGCCAAGCTGGCTTTCGATGGTGGTGATCCTGATACGCGGATGCTGTTGCAGTGCAAGAGCGCTTTCGACCCTTGCCGCCAGCGGAGCCATTTCTGCCGAAGATTTCAAGGGGTTTTGTGGCGAAACCATCCACCAGACTTCATCCAGTCCCAAACGGGTCAAAGCCTGCCGTGTGATTAAATCATGTGCGGCATGCGCAGGATTGAAAGATCCGCCCAACAATCCAACAGTACAACCTTTGTGCGGGAGGCGCCCCCCCAGAGCGCGGGCAAGGCTTTTGCGGCAGGTCAGCTTGTCGAATTGAAGGCTGGGTGGAAAGCGGAGCATTATGACCTGGACTTAGGGTCTGATCTGACCTGTGCCACGAACCAGATATTTGTAGCTGGTCAGCTGGCTGGCGCCGACAGGCCCCCTGGCATGCAGTTTTCCGGTTGAGATGCCGATCTCTGCGCCCATCCCGAACTCTCCGCCATCCGCATACTGGGTTGATGCATTGTGAATGACAATACCGGCATCAACCTGCTTCTGGAAAGCTGTAACAGCTTCAAGGTCTTCGGCAATGATTGCCTCGGTATGGCTGGAACCGTGTCGCGCAATATGGGCGATGGCAGCTGCCAGATCGGGAACCTTGCGGACTGACAAAATGGCATCGAGATATTCTGTATCCCAATCTGCAGCCGTGGCCGGGATTACCCGATTATCCAGCGCGCAGATGCTTTCATCACCCCTGATTTCACAACCCTTGGTCATGAGGGCTTCAAGGATGGGTTTGAGGTCGCTGTCAGTAAAACCCTGGTCGACCAAAAGTGTTTCTGTTGCGCCACAAACCCCGGTGCGCCGCATCTTGGCATTAAGGACAATTTCAAGGGCCATGGCCGGACTGGCCGAAGCGTGCAGATAGGTGTGGCACAGTCCATCAAGGTGGGCGAGGACAGGCACCCTGCTTTCATTTTGTATGCGCTCGATCAAGCCCCGTCCGCCCCGGGGGATAATCAGATCGACGGTACCGTTCATGGTCAGCAGGTGCCCGACAGCTGCGCGATCGGTAGTCGGAACGCACTGGATCGCAGCGACAGGCAAGCCAGCCGTTTCGAGACCCGACTGCAAGCATTGAAGGATGGCCTTGGAAGAATGGTAACTTTCCGAACCACCACGCAAGATTGCGGCATTGCCTGCCTTGAGACTAAGTGCGCCAGCATCGGCGGTTACGTTCGGGCGGCTCTCGTAGATGATACCGATAACTCCGAGAGGGACGGAAATGCGTTCGAACTTCAGGCCGTTTGGCTGTTGCCAGCTGGCAAGAGACTGGCCAACAGGATCAGGGAAAGCGGCAATCGCTTCAAGGCCAAATGCCATGGCGTCAACCCGCTCTGGTGTCAGAGCAAGTCTGTCGAGCAGGGCGGAGCTCAGGCCTTTTTTCTCTGCTGCCGCCATGTCTTTGGCATTGGCTTCAAGGATTGTTTTTGTTTGGCTACGAAGGGCGATGGCGGCCGCAGACAAGGCCTGGTTTTTGGTTTCGGCTGTTGCCTGTGCCAGGATTGCGGCAGCATTTTTGGCTGCTTGTCCCAGTTGATCCATCTCTGTCTTCAATTCGCTCATCACTTCGATTTCCTGTATCACCCTGGCTCTGAAAACGGGCTCTGTTCTTTATTACCTTACCGCCTTGTAAATCTGTCCTAATCTTGCCACGGCGTCTAGCTCAACCCAGTTTGGCTAGATTAACCAGCTTTGCTAGATCAAAACGAGATCATCCCGGTGGATCAATTCCTCGCGCCCAAGATACCCGAGGCGTTGCTCGATTTCAGAGCTTTTAAGTCCAATGATCTTGCGGGCATCACCATTGGAATAGGCCGCGAGACCACGGGCAATTTCCCGGCCATCCAGCGACTTGATCACAACGGAATCTCCGCGTTGAAACTTGCCTTCCACGGCTGTGACACCAGCTGGCAAAAGGGATTTTCCGTTTTGAAGTGCCTTGAGTGCACCATTGTCAACAATGACAGTTCCGAGTGGCTGAAGGCTGCCGGCAATATAGCGCTTTCGAGCTGTCTTGGGTTCGATTGAGGCTTCAAACACCGAAGCTCTTTTGCCTTCCATAACGTTGGCAAGGGGATTGAGTTGATGTCCATTGGCGATGATCATATTACAACCTGCGCCAACAGCAATTTTTGCCGCGGCGATCTTGGTGATCATACCGCCGGAGCTATAGCCGGGCAGGGCTTCTCCGGCCATGGCGTCTATCTCTGGCGTGATCTCCTTGATAACAGGCAGGAACTGTGCCGAGGGATCGCGTTTGGGGTCCGCAGTATAGAGGCCGTCGATGTCTGACAGCAACACCAGAAGGTCCGCATCAATCATCGCCCCCACTCTTGCCGCGAGTCTGTCATTGTCACCAAAGCGGATCTCGCTGGTGGCGACTGTGTCGTTCTCGTTGATGACGGGTACAGCGCCTAGTTTCAGCAAGGTGGTCAGAGTATTGCGGGCATTCAAATGTCTGCGGCGTTCTTCGGTGTCACCAAGGGTGAGCAAAATCTGGGATACGGTGATCTTGTGTCGGGCAAGGGCTTCCTGATAGGCGTGGGCGAGGATGATCTGGCCTGTCGCCGCGGAAGCTTGCTTTTCCTCTAGTCTCAGTTTTCCCTGCGGAAGGCCGAGATGGTTTCTGCCGACGGCGATGGCTCCTGAGGAAACCAGGACGACTTCCGCACCGCGCTCGATAAGAGCGGCGACATCATCGGTCAGTGCATGAAGCCATTCAGCCCGCAGACGTCCGGTTTCATCGTCGACAAGCAGGGCCGAGCCGATTTTTACTACAATACGTTTGGCGCTTCTCAGGTGCTCGGCAGCAGACAGGCCGATATCCTTTGTCTCTGTAACCATCTTTTTTGCCGTATAAATATATTATCTGGACGCTGGTAAGGGGGTGTTCTAGATCGGAGAATAGCCTTGAGGTGCCGGTTCTTCTTCGGTGCCACCATCTTCATCGTGACTTCCACCGTTTTGTATCCGATCTTTAAGGATGTAGTCGAGCATGCTGGCGAGGACTGGTTCGACCCCCTGCCTGCTGACCCCGGAAAGCAGGAAGACTTCCTGACCAGAAAGCTCGGCAAGGGCCTGACGCCGTTCATCTGCAAGTTCGTCTGTCAGGGCATCTGCCTTGTTCAGGGCCAAAACAACGGCCTTTTCGTCAAGACCTTCACCATAGGCCTCAAGCTCGCCCCGGATCACCTTGTAGTCTTCAAGGTAGTCGTCAGAAGTACCATCAACCAGATGCAGGAGAACACCGCAACGCTCAACATGACCGAGGAACCGTGTGCCAAGACCATGGCCTTCACTGGCGCCTTCAATCAGGCCGGGAACATCAGCGATCACGAATTCTTCCCCCCGGCTGTAAACGACACCCAGATTGGGGTGAAGCGTTGTGAAGGGGTAGTCGGCAATTTTGGGCTTGGCGCGGGATACCACGGACAGAAATGTAGATTTTCCGGCGTTAGGCAGGCCAACCAGCCCGGCATCGGCAATAAGCTTCAGGCGTAACCAGGCCCACATTTCTTCGCCTGGCCAGCCGGGGTCAGACCGGCGGGGCGCGCGATTGGTCGGGGTTTTGTAGCGGGCATTACCGTACCCGCCGTCGCCGCCCTTGCAGAGGACGACTTCCTGACCTTCTTCAGTGATGTCGGCCAGAACGGTTTCCTTGTCTTCAGCAAGAACAACTGTTCCGACAGGCACCTTGATGATCAGGGGCTTTGACGCCGCTCCGGTCATATCGCTGCCGCGACCGTGGTCGCCACGCTTGGCTTTGAAGTGCTGGGCATAACGAAAGTCGATCAGGGTATTGAGGCCATGGGCACCGCGCACGATGACGTCCCCGCCTCGACCACCATCCCCGCCGTTGGGGCCGCCGAACTCGATATATTTTTCCCTGCGGAAACTGGTGCAACCACCGCCACCATCACCGCTTTTCAAAAAAATCTTGGCTTCGTCAAGGAACTTCATCGTTATGCCTGTCTTATTGGTCTATCCGGGGACAATCAGGTCCGGAAGGGTGTCGGCAGGATTGCAACGAGATGCAGATCACTGCGCGACTGTTCGTTTTTCCCTCAGGCTTTTTTGTCGGCCTGAAGGACTCGCATAGTACTCAATCCGCTTGCTTGGTCAGAGAGGGGGCGGAATGAGAAAAGGGGGGAATGGTTTTCCATTCCCCCCTAAACCTTATACAGCCCAGACAAGAGTCCGGAAGGTGGGGCCGTTAGGCCGCCGGCTGTACTGAAATGTATGTGCGACCGCCAGCTTTCTGACGGAAGACCACCTGGCCTTCTACAGTAGCAAAGATCGTGTGATCTTTACCAATGCCAACGTTATCACCGGGGTGGAACTTGGTGCCGCGCTGACGTACCAGAATGTTTCCGGATACGACGTGCTCGCCGCCAAATTTCTTTACACCGAGGCGGCGACCTGCTGAGTCGCGACCGTTGCGGGATGAACCGCCTGCCTTCTTATGTGCCATGAGGTCTTACTCCTCTGAATCTTTCTTGGCAGAAGCTGCTTTTTTCTTAGCAGGCTTCTTGGCGCCATCGCCGAGAATGTCTGTGATCTTGATGACTGTGAGATCCTGGCGATGACCGTTTTTACGGCGATGGTTCTTACGACGCTTCTTTTTGAAGATGATGACTTTGTCACCACGTGTCTGTTCAACCACATCAGCCTTGACCACGGCACCGTCCAGAAGTGGCGCGCCAATGGTTGCCTTCTCATCGTCACCGATCATGAGAACGGAATCGAAATCAATCGAAGCGCCTGCTTCGGCATTGATTTTTTCGACGACCAGAACGTCGTCCTTGCGGACTTTGTACTGTTTGCCGCCAGTTTTGATTACTGCGAACATGTTTATCGGTCACTTAGCTGTTAATTAGGCATTGCAAACATGAATATTTATTCATGCACAGATGGCCGCTCGGAATCCGGGCAGCCAGTGAGGGTGGAATATAGCGGGGCTTCGTCGGGAGTCAACGGCTTTCTCGTCTTGGGGATGGAACATCGCCGAATAATGGGGGGATTGCTGTGTTATGGCTTTATCTGGAGTCGAAATGCAGGTGGTTTCAAGTTAAATGTATAGTTATTTGGCTTAGATAAGTAAAATTTTAAATTATTAAATATAAAATTTTAAATTATTTAACAACTTTAAATTGTTCTTCTTGTAATGGCGCTATTTTACATTGTTATTTATTTCAAATTTATTAAAAATTACATAAAATTTTACATTAATTGTTGACTGTTTGGTTTGTCCGGAGATAAAAAGCCGCCAGCTCAAAGTAACGGTTTCTGAGCACCTCGTCATTCCAGTGAAAATACTGTGACTTCTATCAGATCCTGATGTGTCTCTTCTGATTCTGGCCTGATTCTGAAGAGATTTGTCTATGCCATTATGGAGATTTGTTGTGTGTGAACGTATTGTGGTTGTTGTCGGTGACAAGTTTGCAGATTTTGCTGTCGGCAAGGACGTTATTACTCTGTCTCAACTGAAGGGAATGCTGTGCCTTCCCAGCCGGCTGCTCGCAGTTCAGGGCCAGATTGTTATCGTTCCAGGGCAGGGGCTGGGGGAGAAGGATGTCGAGGCAGTGGAAAAACAGGCGTCTTTGTCCGAATGCCGGGCGATGTTTGACCTGACACTCTGGTATCGCTCGGGCAGACGTGCGTCACAAAAGTATTCCCACAAGCATCTGCCGCAAAACACGCTGATCTCGGAACCTGTTCAGTCCGGGGATGACTGTTATGAACTGTCTTTGCTGATTGATGAGAACTGCGAGCTGATGAGTGATCATCAAACCGGACAGCATGTGCAGGGGATGATTTTGTTTGAAGCAGCCCGACAGACCTTTCTGGCCGTAACCGAGACCTTTTATCTGCCGCAGAATGAAACCGGCTATTACTTTGTGATCAACCAGATGTCGGCAAATTACAACCGTTTCGCCTTTCCAATAGAAGCGCGTATTACTTACCGGATTTGTACAAAAGATATCGCAAAGGCAAACCGGATGAGTTTTTCTGCGGACATTACTGTTGAGCAGTGTAATCAGGTTGCAGCCACGTTCCACACTGACTTCACGGTTTTTGAAAACAGCCGGATTACCAGCATGGAAGGCAAGCTTGCTTCTCAATCCCTTTCCGGCTTTATTTCGGAAATTGCCAGAGAGCGGCAGCAAAAAGTCGAATACCTAACCGCCGCTTAACAACCCCAGTTCCCGGAAACAGTACACTCAGAAACAGGAAGATGCGAACCATGAACGATATGTCGGATAGAGGCGCAGCAAGCTATGCTTTTTTCGATGTGGATGACACATTGATCAACGTCAAAAGCATGTTCAGTTTTCAGGACTACTGGTATTCTCTTGTGTCAACTCCGGAGGAACAGGAAGCCTTTGGCACCGAAATGGGGCGCCTGCGTGCTGAAAATGCCCCCTGGGAAATTCTGAACCGTCGTTATTATTCCTATTTTGCCGGCCGTTCTGTCTCGCAGGTTGCGGACTGTGCGGAACAGTGGTTCTTGCATCTGGAGCGTACTGTTGAGGACCTCTTTCATACCGCCATTATAGAAAAACTCGGGCAACACCAGGCCAAAGGTGACGTTCCTGTCTTCGTTTCGGGCTCTTTCCCTGCCGCTCTGGCGCCCAGTGCCCGGCGTTTTGGGGTGGAGCATATTCTGGCGACAACAATGGAAGTCACAGAGGGGCGTTATACCGGTGAGATACTGCCTCCCCAGACAATCGGGGCAGGAAAGGCAGAGGCTGTAGCCGGATTCCTGGCGAAAACACAAGTGCCTGCTACGGCCTGTTATGCCTACGGGGATGATATTTCAGATCTGCCCATGCTCGAGGCTGTTGGTCATCCCTTTGTTGTCAGTGGAGGACGCGGCCTGGAAGAGCACGCGCGAAAGGTGGGCTGGCCGGTTTTGTCGCCTCGATAGAGAAGACATCTCGCGCAGAATTATTGTTGCACCACGACTGAAGCAGGCAGAAGGATGAAGACGGTTGTGCCTTCTCCTTCCCGACTTTCCAGTGTGATTTTCCCGTTATGCTGTTCGACAAGTGCTTTGACAATGGAAAGGCCAAGTCCAACACCCTCGTGTTCGCAAATCATGCTGCTTTCAACTCTGGTAAAGGGTTTGAAAATACCTTCTTGTTGATTCTCCGGGATACCTATTCCGTTGTCTGAAATGGCCAGGATGAGATCCCCTGTTCCCTCCCGGGTGGCTGAAATTGTAATTGCCCCGGTCTTTTTGGTGAACTTGATCGCATTGGAGACAAGATTGATGATGATCTGCATAAAGCGCCGTTCATCTGCCTTGATGTGATGAAGGGCGACATCCGGGGTGACATTGAGGATGACTTCCGCCTTGTCGGCACGGTCCTGCATCATCGAGATACACTTCTCGACCACGGCACCAAGATGAACGGTTTCAATCTCAAGCGCCATGTGGCCGGACTCGATTTTTGAAACATCGAGGATGTCGCTGATTATTCCCAGAAGGTACAGCCCCGACGCATTGATGTCACTGGCGTAGGATTTGTAGTGCGGGTTGTCGAGAGGGCCCATGATTTCGTGTTGCATCATCTGGGCAAAGCCGATGACAGCATTCAGGGGCGTTCGCAGCTCGTGGCTCATGTTGTTGAGAAAATCTGTTTTACTTCTATTGGCCAGCTCGGCTTCTTCTTTGGCGGTTGAAAGCTCTTGTGTTCTCTCTTGTACACGGCGTTCGAGCGTTTCCTTGGCTTCCTGGATCAGGATTTCCGCCTTGCGGCGATCCGAGATATCGCGAACAGAGCCACGATAGCCCGTAAAGGTTTTATTCTGATCAAAGATGGGGATGCCACTGACGGATACAGCGATAATGTCGCCATTGTTTCTGGTGCAATGATATTCGAGATTTCGGAAAGGACTTTGTGTTTGCCGGCGCAGCTCAATGTCTTTTTTCCAGTCCCCTTCTTTATTGTCCTGATTTTCGGTGGTGATCAGGTTGGCCAAGGACTGACCGACGAGGTTCTCTGCGGCATCAATACCAATCAGATGGAAGTGACCGGAGATAAAACTAATCGATAAGTTCTCATCGGTTTCCCAGAACAGGTCTGTGACTGTTTCGGCAATATCCCGAAAACGTTTTTCGCTGAATTTCAAGGCTTGTTCAGCGGCTACTCGTTCTGAGATCTCCTGCTGGAGATTGTGCGTGCGTTCTTCGACTCTGGCTTCCAGATCAATATTGGCTGTATTGAGATTTTTATAGGCAATGCGAAGGTTCTGACACATGGCGTTAAAAGCAGATACAACTCGATCCAGTTCATCGGGGTTGCTGGAGGCGCGACGCTTGAGCCGAAACACCGGAGATTGTCCAATGAGACTGTAGCTGCTGGCAAAGTTTGCCAGAGAAACCAGATGCCGGGTGATCAGGTAGTGGACAACATAGAGGATAAAAAACGAGACAAGGAAAGTCTTGATTGCCTGGGTTCCCAGTATCACAAGCGTCTTTTCCCATAAGCGGTGGTAGACACCTTCAAGCGTGGCCTGGATATAGAGAGTACCAATCGTTCGTGCTGTATCACGGTCATTGTAAACAATAGGGAGAGACCAGGAAATGGTGTTGTGCTCGAGGCGTTCCCCAACGGTGACCAGGAGAGGTTTTTTGACTTCGGAAACTGTTTCTTGCACTTCAACAGCCTGAATGTCGGGGAGACGAACAATCCCGCTGAGCTGAATTTTCAGCTGTTCGGTGTCCACATTCCACAGGCTTCCCGCAATACTGTTAAGATAACTGCGTTCGATTTCCAGCAAACGGTCCGATATCGAGTTCACATCCCGGCGGTAGTCGAGATAAAGCTGGGCTGCTGTCAGGATCAGGGTGATCAGTGAGCTGAACAGCAGAATAGCAAAGAGTAATCGCCGCCCTATTCCGCGGCTGAATGGCAAGGGGGAATCGCCTTGCGAAGGCAGCGCGAAATCGTCCGGGCGGTGGGGGCTTGTGATAACAGTTTCTCTCGGGACCTTTGTTTGAGATTCGTAAGCTGCGCTTGCGTTCTTGGTCGAAACAAAGTCGTCACCAGACATTCGAACGATGTCTTTCTTCTTCGACAATTCAGCTTCCTTAAATTCCCTGAATATAACCGCTTGTTGTTTTTTTTATTGGTTAAAAATATGAATTATCGTTCAGCAGACGAGTCAGTGTTCCATCTTCGCCCATTGTTTCTATTACCTTGTTAAGTTCCGGCATGACATCAAGATTGGGTGACTTTCTGGAGCACTGCAAGACAATAGGAATTTTTTTCATAACAAGATAATTATCAAGCAGATCCGGGTAGTTTTCCTGTTTTGCCATATAAAAAATAGTCGGAATAGCACCGGCAATGGCATCAAGACGCTGATGTGCAATCTTTAGCAGGCCTATCTGATAATCTTTGTCGTATTCTTTTTGTAAACTTGTATCGCTATCAAACTCGGGCGTGATTTTGAGGCCCCGAAGCAGGGAAATAGTTAAGGGCTTGAGGTCGTCATAGCTTGAAAGGACTACTCCCTTGCGGGCAATGACGCCAAAAGGCATCTGATAAACTTCCGCACCTTTTTCTACAATAGAAACCCTGCTTTCGCTCCAGAGAATAATCGTACAGTCCTGATCGCCAGATTCGAGGTCCTGATTGATCCGGGCAAAAGGCCTGAGTGAAATCTGTATTTGATGTCCGCTGCGTCTTTCCAGCTCTCGTACAACTTCGGGGAAAGCGCCAATGGGTCGGTCAGAGCCCGGTTCAAAAGAGGCCCAGGGAGCCGTTTCCAGAGTGATAAACTTAAGCTCTCGGGCGTCAGCCTTGGAAAGATATCCCGCGATGAACCCTGTTGCTAACAATGCAAAGACAGTGCTGAAAAATCTCCCTGATTTTTGCATTGAAACCCCACTGAATAACTGTTCAAGAATGACAAAGTTTTTCAAAATTAAGTATTAATTTAGTACGATGGGTTTTTATGTACAACAGAATATCCTGAAGGTTACCAGTTTTACTTTGGGGAAGTATTTAACATAATAAACAGGGGAATAATATTTATCATGTCTATGATTGTAAGCTTATTTCGTCTTATGGTTGTAACGATGTTCCTGCCAGTATTCTCTGCCCACGCCGGGGGGGTAAGGGGGATGGAGCATGTCGGGGTTACCGTGCCAAACCTTGAAGAAGCCGTTAGTTTTTTTAGCGAAAAACTGGGATGCCAAGAGGCCTTTCAGCTTGGCCCATTTGCAGATCCCGAGGGGAGCTGGATGAGCCAGAATGTGGGGACGCACGACAAGGCAACATTAAAAATTTCAGCTCTGAAGTGTGGTAATGCAACCAATGTTGAGCTGTTTGAGTTTACTTCACCGGAGCAGGCGGCCCACTGGCCAAAACGGGAAGATTACGGTGCAACATCTCTGGGATTCTACGTAGATGATATCAAAAGCCTCGTGGAGGAACTCAAATCAAATAATGTCGAGGTTCTGGGCGATATAAAACTGGTTGATCAGGGGCCGATTGCGGGCAGAAGCTGGGTGTATGTCAAGGCGCCTTGGGGGATGCTGATTTTCCTAATGAGCGAACCTGAAGGGATTGCCTATGAGAAACAGCCTGATGCACTTCATCTGTTCAGTCCGCGTAATCTGCCGGAATAATAACACTTATCGTCAGGATGTCTTGAACAGAAGGATAATAGCACCAGGCAGAACTGCACGGGGAGGGGGGCAAATGGATTGTCCGTGACATCGTGACAGAGTCTTTATTGCAGGGTGGTATATTTTAAACACGCAAAAACGCTGATCAGGATTTGGTCAGTGTTTTTGTGTGAAGGAACCAAGGGCAGCAGGAAAACGACGTGGTTCCCCTTTGCCGATAAAAATCAGGTGCGACCTCGGCATTTTCCGATAGCTATTCTGATTTACTGCCAGACAACAGAAGGACCTCCGGTCAAAGTTAGGGCAGAATGTCTGCAAACTGGTATAGCGATACAGTCATATAATCCAGTCTGTAAGGTGATGATGAGCTCGTTGATATTTGAGGCGCTGGGCAAAGGAAATCTCATGGCGTTGAATCCCGCAGGAATAGAGTTGAGTTTCGATCTTTCAGAATATGGTGCTCGTCTGGCAAAGACTCGACTGGCGATGCAATCTGCAGGGGTTGACTGTCTGGTTGTGACAGATCCCTCCAATATGGCCTGGCTGACAGGCTATGATGGCTGGTCATTTTATGTACATCAGTGTGTGCTTGTAACGGGTGAGGGGCAGCCGATCTGGTTTGGTCGTTCCATGGATGCAAACGGTGCCAAGCGAACCTGTTATCTGTCCCACGATAATATTATCGGCTATGCGGACCATTATGTTCAGTCCACCGAACGTCACCCCATGGACCTGCTGGCGTCAATCCTGGAAGACAAGGGATTTGGCAAAGCCAGTATTGGCGTTGAAATGGACAACTATTATTTCTCTGCTGCGGCCTATGCGTCGCTGGTGCGTCATCTGCCGAATGTTATATTTAAAGACACGACCAATCTGGTGAACTGGCAGCGGGCGGTGAAATCTGCGCAGGAACTGAACTACATGCGCAAGGCAGGTAAAATTGTCGAGGTCATGCACCAGCGTATCCGTGAAACCGTCAAGCCAGGTTTGCGCAAAAACGAACTGGTAGCTGAAATTTATGACGCAGGCCTGCGAGGTGTGGAAGGCGCGGGTGGAGACTATCCGGCCATCGTTCCTTTGCTGCCTTCCGGTGCGGATGCCTCGGCTTCGCATCTGACATGGGATGATCGCCCGATGCGTTCCGGCGAAGGGACTTTTTTCGAGATCGCGGGCTGTTATAAACGCTATCATTGTCCTCTGTCGCGGACGGTTTTCCTTGGCAAGCCTGAGCAGAAATTCCTCGATGCGGAAAAGGCCGTGCTCGAAGGGATGGAAGCTGGTCTTGAACAGGCCCGGGTTGGCAATTTCTGTGAGGACATTGCCAATAGCTTCTTCGCGGTTCTGAAAAAGCATGGCATCATAAAAGACAGTCGCACTGGCTATTCCATCGGATTGTCCTACCCGCCGGACTGGGGCGAGCACACCATGAGCCTGCGCAAAGGGGATCGCACAGTACTGGAGCCGGGGATGACCTTTCATTTTATGACTGGTTTGTGGCTTGAAGACTGGGGACTGGAGATCACCGAAAGTATTGTGATTGGAGACAGAGGGCCGGAATGCCTGTCTGCTGTCCCCCGTGAACTGTTTGTTATTTCCTAAAAAAGACAGAGAAAAAGACAGATCTTTATGTCGGATACACTAAGCCTCACCAAAGACATTCTCGCCAAACTGGTTGCCTTTGAAAGCCTGTCCGGTCTATCGAACCTGGCGATGATTGATTATATCAGGGAGTATCTGGAGCAGCAGGGAATTTCCTCGTCTCTCAGCTATGACGAAACCGGATTACGCGCCAATCTCTATGCCACTATTGGCCCGGAAGTTGACGGGGGGGTGGTACTCAATGGTCATACAGACGTGGTGCCGACCAGAGGTCAGGAATGGAGCGCTGATCCTTTCACCTTGCTGGAAAAGCAGGGGCGGCTCTATGGGCGAGGGGCGGTCGATATGAAAGGCTTCCTCGCCTGTAGTCTGGCGATGGTGCCCGAGTTCAAAAAACAGGCACTCAAACGGCCGATCCATGTATCGTTTTGTTATGACGAGGAAATCGGCGGCTTTGGGGCTCCAGTGCTTGCTGAAGACATCATATCCAAATCGATCACCCCCGCCATTGCCATCGTCGGAGAGCCGACAGGGATGCAGTTGGTCACCGGTCACAAGGCCGGTTTGGAACTCCAGACTGAATTTGACGGTTTCGAGGTCCATGCGTCGGACCCGGGCAAGGGGGTGAATGCGATTGAATATGCCACCCTCTATATTGATAAAATTCTGGATATCAAAGCCGAACTGGCGGCAAAGCCGGTATCCGGTTCACCTTTCGAGCCTCCCTATTCGACCTGTAATATCGGCCAGATCCAGGGCGGGATTGCAACGAACATTACAGCGGGAAGCTGTGTGATCAACTGGGAGATCCGCCCAATCCCCGGGGATGACGGCTATGCCATTCTCGAGCGGATCAAGAACCATGCAGAAACCGTACTGGTTCCAAAAATGCGCAAAGTTTATCCCCAAGCTGAAATCCGGACCAAACTTCTTGCGGATGTGCCGGCGCTTTTGGCCAGCGAGGATTCTCCCGCCGTCAATCTGATCCGGAAAATTACCGGCAGCAATGCCAGCGAAGTTGTTTCTTTCGGGACAGATGCGGGGCATTTCGAACGGGTCGGGATCTCGACGGTGGTTTTTGGCCCCGGCTCGATTGAACAGGCGCACAAGCCGGATGAATATATCGAGATTTCTGAGCTCAAGCGCTGTCTGGCATTCCTGGGCGATCTCGCCAGGCATCAGGCAAGTTGATGATGTCTGTTGCTGTTTGGGGGCTTGTCATTACCGGGAGAACCCCGTTAAGTAAGGTGGCTTTTCCTAAAAACATTCTGGTAAGACGATGCAGATAGCAGGACTTCGACTGGATGATCGTGATCTCGCGATCCTCAATATCCTCCAGACCGAGGGCCGGATCACCAAAGCCGCGCTGGCCGAGCGGGTCAATCTTTCGCCAACACCTTGTTGGGAAAGACTGAAACGACTGGAGCAGGCTGGTTTAATCGAAAGCTATGAGGCGCGCCTGTCTCTCAAGGCTTTTTCTCCGGTAACGATTGTTTTTATGGAAGCGGAGCTCGACAGCCACAAGGCCGAGGATTTTGACCGTTTTGAAGCGGCGATGGCCGATTATCCCGAGATTGTGGAATGCTGGGCCGTCGGGGGCGGCATTGATTATGTCCTGCGTATTCTGACCCGGGATATCGACAGCTATCAGCGCCTGGTAGACCGGTTGCTCGAAGCCAAGATCGGGTTGCGCCGGTACTTTTCCTATGTGGTGACAAAGCCGGTCAAGCATCAGACGGCACTGCCGCTGGATCTGCTTACTTCTGATCTGACGGAATAGGGCTCTACTCCTTTCCCGGGTACTATTCTTCCCTTAAAGAGGAAGCCTCCTCTTCTTTATAGAATAGCAGTGTTCTTCTCTTAATTCCCACCTGTCTTTAGATGCACCTTCGCCGGGAACTCCCCCATGATGGCACTCATCAAACAGGAGCAAGAGCCATGCAACAGACAGTAAACGAGAAAAGTCGGTCGTCCGCCTTTGGGGATTTGAATGACCCCCGACTTTTCAGAGAATTCAGCTATATCAACGGTGAATGGTGTGCTGCGGGTTCTGGCAGTACTGTTCTCGTGACAGATCCGGCAACACAACAGATGCTCGGGGCTGTGCCCAAAATGTCCGGCGTGGAAAGTGCACGGGCGGTGGATGCTGCTCAGGCTGCCTTCCCCGGCTGGGCTGCCCGCCTGCCACAGGAACGTTCAGCGATATTGCGGCGCTGGTTCGAGCTGCTGAAACAGCACCGAGAGGATCTGGCGTTGATCATGACGCTGGAACAGGGCAAACCGATTTCGGAAGCCCGCGGCGAGATCGACTATTCGGCTGACTTTGTCGAATTTTATGCCGAAGAAGCCAAGCGGCCCAATATTGAAAGCGTGACGTCCCATATGGCCGGGGGCGAGGTCGAGGTCTGGCGCGAGCCCTGTGGTGTGGCTGCGCTGGTGACGCCCTGGAATTTTCCCAATGCCATGATCACCCGCAAGGCAGCTGCGGCCATGGCGGCAGGTTGCAGCTGTGTGGTCCATCCTTCGAAGGAGACACCGTTTTCGGCGACGGCGCTGGCTGAACTGGCTGAACGTGCTGGCTTTCCGCCGGGCGTGTTCAATGTGGTGACTGGAGAGCCAGCCGAAATTGTCGAGCCCTGGACCGCAGACAGCCGGGTGCGGGTGGTCTCCTTTACCGGGTCAACCGAGATCGGGCGGCTGCTCTATGCCCAGTCCGCGCCGACAATCAAGCGTCTGGTGATGGAGCTTGGCGGACATGCGCCCTTTATAGTTTACGGGGACGCGGATGTTGATCACGCCGTGACCTGTGCCATTGCGGCGAAATTTGCCACTTCCGGGCAGGATTGTCTCGCGGCCAACCGGATTTTTATCGAGCGTCCGCTCTACGAGGAGTTCGCTGAAAAATTCACCGCGGCGACCAAAGCGCTGAGCATTGGCCCGGGGCTGGATGATCCGGATATCGGCCCCTTGATGAACGAGGCGGCAATGAAAAAGCAGGAAGCCCATGTGGCGGATGCGCTGGCGCAGGGCGGTACGCTGTTGTGCGGAGGAAAACGGCATGCACTTGGACCGCTGTTCTTTGAACCAACAGTTCTCGGGAATGTGCCTTCCACGGCCCGGGTGTTTTTTGAGGAGACTTTTGGCCCTGTGGCCTGCTTGACACCCTTTGAACCCGGTGAAGATATCATCGCCCGGGCAAATGACAGTGAATACGGGTTGGTGGCCTATGTACATACGCGTGATGCCAAGCGGGTCTACACCGCCAGCCGGGCATTGCAGTACGGGATGGTTGCGATCAACCGGACCAAACTGACCGGCGCACCGATTCCCTTTGGCGGGATGAAACAGTCCGGCCTTGGGCGGGAAGGCGCGCGTCAGGGCATGGAAGCCTTCACCGAAATCAAATACGTCTGCCGCAACTTTTTGTGACAGGCTTCATGTAACGACATTAGACTTCAGGAAAAAAGACTGGCCCGAACAGGTAACTTCAGACGGGCTGGAAAACGAGGAACAGAACCATGCTGAAAAATGATCAACTTGCCGAATGGGATCGCGAGAACTTCTTTCATCCCTCCACACATCTGGCACAGTTCGCTCGGGGAGATCTGGGCAACCGGATTATTTCTGGCGGTGAAGGGCTTTATATCGAAGACCGCGACGGCACCCGCCTGATGGATGCCTTCGCCGGGCTCTATTGTGTCAACATCGGCTATGGACGTCAGGAAGTGGCTGAAGCCATCGCCAAGCAGGCCAAAGAGCTTGCCTATTATCACTCTTATGTTGGACATGGGACAGAAGCTTCGATCACCCTGGCCAAGATGATCATGGACCGTGCCCCGGCCAACATGTCGAAAGTCTATTTTGGCCTGTCCGGTTCGGATGCCAACGAAACCAACATCAAGCTGGTCTGGTACTACAACAACGTGCTCGACCGCCCGAAAAAGAAAAAGATCATCTCGCGCTGGCGCGGTTATCATGGCTCCGGTCTGATGACAGGTTCTCTGACCGGGCTGGAGCTGTTCCACAACAAGTTTGACCTGCCGCTGTCACAGGTGGTGCACACCGATGCCCCCTATTATTTCCGCCGCGCGGATGTTGGGCAGAGTGAAGCAGACTTTGTCAAACAATGTGCTGACAGCCTCGAAGCCCTGATCGCCCGGGAAGGGGCCGATACAATCGCCGCCTTTATCGGGGAGCCGGTTCTGGGGACAGGCGGGATCGTGCCGCCACCAGCAGGATACTGGAAAGCGATCCAGGCGGTGTTGAAAAAACACGATATTCTGCTGATTGCGGATGAAGTCGTGACCGGCTTCGGGCGTCTGGGCAGCATGTTTGGTTCGGCGCACTATGACATCGAGCCTGATATCATCACCATCGCCAAGGGTCTGACGTCGGCCTATGCGCCGCTTTCCGGTTCGATTGTGTCAGACAAGGTCTGGAAGGTTCTGGAAGAAGGTACAGACAAGCTTGGCCCGATTGGTCATGGTTGGACCTACTCTGCCCATCCGATTGGGGCGGCGGCAGGTGTTGCCAACCTCAAGCTGATTGATGATCTGAAACTGGTCGATAACGCCCGTGACACCGGGGCTTATTTCAATCAGGGCCTCAAGGCGGCGCTGGATGATATCTCTATTGTCGGCGATGTTCGCGGCGAAGGGATCCTGGCGGCGATCGAATTTGTCAAAGACCGGGACAGCAGGGAATTCTTTGATCCGGCGCTGAAGGTTGGACCCCAGGTTGCCACGGCTCTGCTGGAGCGCAGCAAGGTCATTGGCCGGGCCATGCCACAGGGCGATATCCTCGGCTTTGCCCCGCCACTCTGCATGACCCGTACGGAGGCGGATCTGATTATTGAAGCCGCCCGCGATGCGATCCAGTCGGTTGCGGCCAAGCTCGGCTAGATCCTTCGGATCGTTCAGTTAACAAACCCGGCTGCGGATTTTTTTCATCCAGAGCCGGGTTTGTTGCTGTTGGGGGCTGGACAGAAAGCCTTCGCTGGATTAGCACTAGGTCCTGTTACGGAGAGGTGCCGGAGTGGCTGAACGGGGCGGTCTCGAAAACCGTTGTGCTTGCAAAAGTACCGAGGGTTCGAATCCCTCCCTCTCCGCCAGTTGGTTTCCAAACCTGACTGCTATCCTTCTTTCTCAATTTTTTCATGTTTGATAAATGGTATCAGCCAGTTGAGCACCATGTGATAGTGTACTTAGTATTGCAAAAAACCAAAAAACGTGTTGCCAATTGAACATGATTGATTTTCCTGTCGTATGGTTGGTAAGTGTTTTAACGGTAATTGCTGCGGTTACTTTGGCGCAAAGTGACCGCATTATAAGTCGTGCACGTGTGTTTCTTTGCCTATACTTGCTTTGTTTGGGTGGTATCGGCTTCATATTGGGGCTGCGTCTATCTTTTGATAGTAAAACTGCTGCATCCATCCAGCCTTTTATTGCTGTGATGTCGGGGCCATCGGCTTACCTTGGTTTTCGTGCTTTATCTGTGGAGACAGATTCCCACTGGTATCGGGTGCTATTTTGGACAGCGGTATCCGTTTTTATTGCTGTCGTTCTGATTCTTCTACCGATTCCCATATCTGCTGATTTTTATATACTCACAATTAATAGTCTCTATCTCACTATGATTGCAGGCTTACTTCGTCTGGGGTCCGACGATTTTTTTCACGTATCTTCATGGGGATACAAGCAACTCAGACAGGCTATTTACGCTACATTGTTTTTGCTGGGTATTATGATTGCTGTTGACGGTTTGATCGCGGCTGCCAGTTTGTTTGCGACGAAACCATTCATGCTGGAGCTTCTAAGCGGTGTGTCAGGTATCTTTGCTGCATTTATTTTTATCGTCGCACTCATTGGGCTTCCACTGGTTTTCAAAACGCCTGAAAACGCAAAGGAAAAACTGGAGCCCACGACTGCAGAGGATAGAGTTATACTGGAAGCTATCGAAGTGCTTTTAAGCGAACAAAAACTTTATAAAGACAGTAGCCTAACATTAGTGCGTGTCGCAAAACGTCTGTCTGAACCGGCAAGGAGGGTGTCCATTGCCACCAACAGAGCGACAGGCGAGAATTTTTCCCGTTATGTGAACGGTTATCGTATTCGCCATGCAAAGCGGGCTCTAGCGGAAACCGATTTATCAATAACCGAGGTTATGTTTGAATCAGGCTTTATATCCAAATCAAGTTTTAATACAGAATTTCGAAGAATCACGGGGCAAACTCCGACTCAGTATCGAGCAAGTCAGGCAGGCGGCTAATGTCGCCTGCCTTTGCGCTTTCACTTTTCCTGTGGTGAGCAAGGTATACGTGTTGTTTCCACCCCCCAGATTTCAGCTAGGAGATTACGTCCAGGGTTAAAGACAAAGTTGAAGCTTTCGCTGAGCCCGGACTCAATAATTATATCTGCAGAAGGGTGGTCATTTCTGCTAATTCGGAAATCCTCACTTACAATATCATGGCCTTTGACCAGCTCTTTTGCGACACGTCTACTCTTGATCACAAAAATCACAGGATCAATCGTTTGAGCCGAGATTGTGTCACCGCCAAAATCTCCTGCAACAAACCTGAGAGGAAAGGTCAGGCAATAGCCAGTTTCATCACTTCGCAGGATGACGTCACCCTGACCCGCCATCCCACGCAAGTCCAGGAGGGTGGCCTGGCGAGGGCTTTCGATCTGTACAATTCCAAATGCGCCGCTAGGTATAAAATGGCCGCTATCAGTTGTTACGGCATTTCTGGTTATCCATACGTTGTTTTCCTTTGTGGCCTCCGCAAAGACAGATTGCAAATTGAGAGACAGCAGCAAAACTGTGTACAAAACACAGAGGAAATTTTTTGGCATGAGCATTGTTCAGGTTCCTTTGAAATATTGATGTCAAGGCTCTGCATCGAGCCAGGTTATAGCTATTCAAAGGAACTTTTGTGTCTTGTGAGCCCTGAAACATGATTGAACACGTTCGGAAACGTATTTCCGAACGTGCCAGACAGTCTGAGGCTCCGGTTATCGTTGCGCCTCCTGTTGTCTTATTGTCGATCTTGTCGAATTGTTCAGGTGACCTTCCTGGAGATGAGCGGGTGCTAGGTAAAAAAATCTCTTAGGTCGTATCCAGACGGTATTTTAAAAATGTGGTACCTTCGTGCTCTGTTTTCTTGACAAATTTCGCCCCCAGTCTGTTCAGAGCACCCAGGTTTTTGCGGGAAGGGGGTAAAAGAAATGTCACATATGGAATGCGTGCATCCGTACGGGCAAAGGCCAGTGCTTGCCTCGTGATTACTCCGCCAAGACCAAAAAAATCCGGCTTTAGTACCAGTCCGTAGTCCCATTCATCGCCTTCTTTCTGGAAACCGCCCCATCCGACATAGCTGTCGTTACAGAGGATGGCCCAGTGGCCCAGACCGTCGCGATTCCAGTAGCGTTCCTTGGAGGCAATAAAGCGGGTGGCTGCATCAAGATCCCAGCTGACAGGTTCCAGAAGTGGCATATGTTCTGCCAGGCGGGGATCAGACATATGAGCTGCGATTTCCTCAGGTGAAATGAGGGATAACCTTGCAAAGGTGATTTTTGAGTTAGAAGGCGCATTCATTATCATTGCCCGATGCGGCGATATTCAAGCCAGTGTTTGTATCAGTCTTTGGGTGGACCATCAGCACAGTAAAAAGCCTCCTAAGCAAGTCCCAGATACGTCATTAAAGATCACGATTTTGTGGTGTTAGAAATCCCGGTTGGAAGGGAGCGACAGATAAACTGTTTTACTTATAAGCTTTATGTGAAGCATATCGTGAAACCTTGTGCCGGGCGCAGGGATGGATAAACTGGTCGGATGTCGCGTCAGGGGACGAAAACAGACAGGAGCGGGGGCAAAGTCATCGCTAGACGTAAACCCATACAGCTATTATTGCGGCGTCTGCTCTGGGCAGGTCTGTTTGTCGGGCTGGTTTTCCCGGTAGCGGTTATCCTGTTCTATCGCCTGCTGCCGCCACTGGTCACGCCGCTGATGCTGCTTCGCGATGCGCCGATGCAGTATGATTTTGTCGAGCTGGAGCTTATTTCCCCGAGCCTCATTCAGGCGGTTCTGGTCTCGGAAGACCAGCAGTTTTGTGAACACAACGGTTTTGACTGGAAGCAGATGGGCATCGTCTGGGATGAACTGCTGCATACCGGATCAGCTTCGCGCGGGGCCAGCACCATTTCCATGCAGACCGCCAAAAATCTGTTCCTCTGGCCCTCGCGCAGCAAAGTGCGCAAGCTGCTGGAAGTACCGCTGACCCTGATGCTGGAAACCCTGTTGCCCAAGCGCCGTATCCTGGAGCTTTATCTCAATATTGCGGAGTTTGGCGAGGGGGTTTATGGCGCAGAAGCCGCCGCCCGGGCACATTTCAACCGTGATGCCAAAGGACTAACGCGTGGGCAGGCCGCGCGTCTTGCCGCAGTTCTGCCAAACCCGCTGGAGCGCAATGCCGGGAGTCCGAGCCGGAATGTCCAGAACCGGGCAAACCAGATTTCCGGGCAAATCCGGATAGCTCCTGCTGCACTGTGGTCTTGTCTTTAAATGCAGGGGGTGTTGTTTGTGTCTTCAATATTCATTATATTGAAGACTTGAAGTCAGGAGACTAATTTATGTCGCGAACAACAACGATGACAGTAAGGCTCAGTGGTGCGCTCAGGGATTTTGTTGCGGCTAATGTCAGCGAAGCCGGGAATTATGAAAATGTGAGTGAATATGTCCGTGATTTGATCCGGCGTGACAAGGAACGGGTAGAGCAGGAAGCTTTTGATCGACTTAAGGCTGAATTGACACAAGCCTTTACTGCACCTGATTCCTCTTACCAGCCGCTTTCGGCTGCCGAGATTGTGGCTCGAAACAGAACTATGGCCGGGAAATGACGGCTTTTTGTATTCAAGAAGCTGCTGCCTTTCGTATTGATGAAATTTATTGTTATACGCGGGATCGTTGGGGTGAGGATCAGGCTGTCCGCTATGTCGAAGGTCTTTTTGAAGCTTTTGGTAAGATCGGGAGCCAGGAAATACGTTCGAGACCGGTACCTGCAGAATTTGGCGTCACGGGTTACTACTTCTGCTATCAGAAACACTTTGTCTATTGGAAGCTGTTAAGTAATGGCGATATTGGTATTGTAACAATCTTGCATGAGCGCATGCACCAGATTGACCGCTTTAAGAGAAATTTTGAAGAATAAGCCTTCCGATTTTCTCTACCTCTGACCATTCCACCTTGAATCTCTCTGGACAAGCGCCATCTAACCCTGTGTTCATAAAAGGGGAAATTAATGAAATATACCAAGCTTGGAACATCTGGTCTCAAGGTCAGCCGTATCGCTTTGGGGACCATGACCTGGGGTGTGCAGAACACGCAGGAACAGGCGTTTGAGCAGATGGATTATGCGCTGGCCCAGGGGGTGAATTTCTGGGACACGGCTGAAATGTATAGCATTCCACCAACGCCTGCGACCTATGGTACAACGGAAACCATCATCGGCAACTGGTTTCGCGCTCGTGGCAAGCGGGACGACGTCATCATGGCGACGAAGTTTTCGCCTGTATCCTGGGCACGGGGGGAAGCCAACCCGACAACCAGTAAAAAAAGTTTGATGACGGCGGTTGAAGAAAGTCTGAAACGTCTGCAAACCGACTACATTGACCTCTATCAGCTACACTGGCCGACAAACCGTCCGAACTATCATTTTGCCAACTGGTGGACTTTTGAGCCCGCCCGTGGTGCTGAAGCCAAGCAACAGATTATCGAGAACAAGCTTGAAACGCTGAACACGCTGCAGGACTGTATCCAGCAGGGGAAAATCCGCCATATCGGCCTGTCCGATGATTCTGCCTGGGGTATCAAGCAGTTTGTTGATCTGGCCGAAAAGCATAATCTGCCGCGTATGGTCAGCGTCCAGAATGAATACAGCCTGTTGCGCCGCCGCGATGACCATGATGTTGCCGAAGTCTGCGCCCTTGAGGACGTGGCTTATCTGCCCTGGTCGCCGCTGGCCATGGGGGTTCTGAGCGGCAAATATCTGGAGGGACAGTTTCCGGTCGGGACGCGCTTTTCAAAAGAGATCATGGGCGACCAGTGGGATCGCTTCAACACCCGCGTGTCATTGCATGTCGACGGTGCCGTGAAGGCTTATATGGAGGTTGCGCGCAAGCACGGCCTTGATGTTTGCCAGATGGCTATTGCCTTTACGCTTAACAGACCCTGGGTTGCCAGCCCGATTATCGGGGCCACGACAATGGCGCAGCTGAAAAGCAATGTCGCTGCCGCTAATCTGGAGCTTTCGCCTGATTGCCTTGCGGATATCCACAAGGTTTATCGGGATTATCCGGTTACTTTCTAAGCAGGGAATTGCCAGCAGGAACGTTGCTTATCTGTTGAGCAAAGGCTTGATTGCATGGTAAGTGTGCTGGCATGGCAAGACAAAGTGATAACACGCGTAATCGTTTGGAAGATGCCGCCCGTGCCGGGTGGCTCTACTACGTGGCGCAGAATACGCAAGACGAAATAGCAGAGAAAATGGGCGTGTCCCGGCAATCTGCCCAGCGTCTTGTCGCGATGGCTATGCGGGAGCGTCTGGTCAAGTTTCGGCTTGACCACCCCATCGCCCGCTGCCTTGATCTTGCCCAGCGGCTTAAGGACCGTTTCGGGCTCGACTATTGCGAGGTGACGTTGGCAGATCCCTCTTCGGATGATCCGGCTCTGGGGATCGCCAACGTTGCCGCCGCAGAAATGGAAAAACAGCTCAAATCCGATCGCCCGCTTGTGATGGCGCTGGGGACAGGGCGAGAAATTCGCAGTGCTGTCGAACAGATGTCCCCCATGGTTTGCCCCCACCACAAGGTTGTTTCGCTGGTTGGTAATTTGGCGCCGGATGGTTCAGCCAGTTTTAATGATGTCATTATGCGTATTGGGGATACTGTTCAGGCACCCCATTACCCCATGGCTGTCCCCGTGGTGGCGACCTCGATGGAAGAACGCAGAATCCTTTGTGCGCAAAAACCGATCCAAAGCAATATTGTTTTGGCCCAGTCCGCGGATATTTCCTTTGTCGGTGTTGGCGAAATCAACGACAGGCCGCCTCTTTTGACAGACGGGTTTATTACCGGAGTAGAGCTGGCGGCATTGATCAAATCGGGCGGTGCGGGGGAAATTCTTGGCTGGGTTTTTGACAAGGATGGTGTTTTGCTTGACCACCCGCACAATGACCGGGTCGCGAGCGTGCCTTTAAGTGTACCTGCATCAAAACCGATTATCGGCGTTGCGCGGGGGCCAGACAAGCTGCGGGCCATCCATAGTGCGCTCAAGGGGCATTGGCTTACAGGTCTGATCACAGACGAAACCACAGCTGCCGCCCTTTCAGCATAATTTCTTTAAAATTGCGTCTCATTTTTCGCTGTAATTTCAACAGGTTTTATTTCTTGTTCGCAATTTTTCTCAGCTGAGGAAGGCGATTGAGAAACAAAGTTGTTGACTCTTTGTGCATAGAGATCGAATATTTGCCCAATAATATAGCAAATGCCCAATTTGTTGAGCAAGGGCATTGCGGGAGTTCACATCTGGGATAAAGCTAAGGGAGATATCCATGTTTAAAGCAGGAGTCTGTGCGGTTACAGGTGCGGTGTTGGCCACATTTCTGGCGGGTCAAGCCGACGCAGCTACGAAACTTACCATCGCAACAGTGAACAACGGCGATATGGTTCGCATGCAGAAGCTGGCTGATGATTTTACAACCAAGAACCCTGATATCGAGCTGGAGTGGGTAACACTGGAAGAAAATATCCTGCGCCAGCGGGTGACAACTGATATCGCGACCAAGGGTGGTCAGTACGACGTTATGACAATCGGAACTTATGAAGTTCCGATCTGGGGTGAAAAGGGCTGGCTGGTTTCCCTGAATGATCTGCCGAGTTCTTATGATGTTGATGATCTGTTGCCCGCAATCCGGGGGGGGCTGACCGTCAATGATCAGCTCTATGCTTCGCCGTTCTATGGCGAAAGTTCCATGGTGATGTACCGCAAGGACCTGATGGCCAAGGCCGGGATGGAGATGCCAAAAGCACCAACCTGGGATTTCATTGGCAAGGCTGCACGGGCCATGACCGATAAAGAAAATGAAATTTATGGTGTATGCCTGAGGGGCAAGGCTGGCTGGGGGGAAAACATGGCTTTCCTTACTGCCATGTCCAATTCCTTTGGCGCGAAGTGGTTCGATATGGACTGGAAACCCCAGTTCACAGGCGAGGCCTGGAAAAAGACGCTGGGCTTCTATATCGACCTGATGAATGATGCCGGCCCTCCAGGAGCATCTTCCAACGGCTTTAACGAAAACCTGGCTTTGTTTCAGTCCGGCAAATGTGGAATGTGGATCGATGCGACTGTCGCGGCTTCGTTTGTAACCAATCCGAAAGACAGCAAAGTTGCTGATGAGGTTGGTTTTGCTCTGGCACCCGATGCGGGACTTGGGAAACGCGGCAACTGGCTCTGGGCCTGGAGCCTTGGCATTCCTGCTGGCTCGCAGAAAACGGATGAAGCCAAGAAATTTGTCTCCTGGGCAACATCGAAAGAATACCTGGCTCTGGTGGCATCCGAGGAAGGCTGGGCCAACGTCCCACCGGGCACACGTACATCCCTGTATGAAAATCCGGAGTACGCAAAAGTACATTTTGCACAGATGACAATTGACAGTATTAACGCGGCAGACCCGACCAAACCCACTGTTGATCCTGTTCCCTATGTCGGGGTGCAGTTTGTGGCCATCCCTGAATTCCAGGGAATTGCGACTTCAGTCGGGCAGCAGTTTTCTGCGGCGCTTGCAGGTGCTATGAGTGTGGATGAGGCGCTGGAAAGCGCGCAAGCTCTGACAGAGCGGTCAATGAAGAAGGCCGGCTATATAAAATAGTCTATCCTTATCGTGGGGGCGGTTTTACTTAACCGTCCCCACCTACCTCTTGACCCGAATTTGGGAGCACATGATGGCCACAGACCATTCCCGTATTGCGGCTCGATTAATGATCTCTCCAGCAGTGCTGCTTCTGCTCGGCTGGATGGTCGTGCCTCTGTCCATGACGATCTATTTTTCTTTTCTCAGTTACAATTTGTTGTCACCGGGAACTGAAGAGTGGATTGGGCTGGTAAACTATGAGTTTTTCCTGACAGACCCGGCCTTTTTTGCAGCACTTGGTAATACATTGCTGCTTGTCGGTGGTGTTCTGCTGATCACTATTGTCGGTGGTGTCGGGTTAGCTCTGCTTCTTGACCAGCCGATGTGGGGGCAGGGGATTGTGCGCATTTTGATGATCGCTCCGTTCTTTGTGATGCCAACGGTTTCAGCGCTGGTGTGGAAAAACATGTTCATGAATCCTGTGAACGGACTGTTTGCCCATCTTGCCAAGTTTCTCGGGGTTGCCCCGTTTGATTTCCTTGCGCATGCGCCGTTGTTTTCAGTCGTCATCATTGTGGCCTGGCAGTGGTTACCCTTTTCCACGCTGATCCTCCTGACTGCAATGCAGTCGCTGGATCAGGAACAGCTTGAAGCGGCCAAGATGGATGGAGCAAAGAAATTCCGGCGTTTTTTTCATATTGTGCTGCCGCATCTCTCACGGGCGATCACGGTTGTTATTCTTATTCAGACGATCTTTCTGCTGTCGATCTTTGCCGAAATCCTGGTCACGACCAATGGAGGACCTGGCTATGCATCTACAAACATCACCTATCTGGTGTATGCGCAATCGCTGTTGCAATTCGATGTCGGCGGTGGATCAGCAGGCGGCATTATTGCGGTCATCCTCGCCAATATTGTTGCGGTCTTCCTGATGCGCATGATTGGCAAGAATCTGGAGGCTTAAGATATGCAAACAGCACTCTTTGACCATAAAAAAGCTTTGGTAACAGTTTGTGCCTGGGCTATTGGTCTGGCCATTTTCTTTCCGATTTTGTGGACCATCTTGACAGGTTTCAAAACCGAGGCCGATGCCATTGCGTCTCCGCCTTTATTTATGGGATTCGACTGGACCCTGGAAAATTATAACGAGGTTCTCGAGCGCTCAAACTATTTTCGCCACTTTATGAACTCGGTGGTGATTTCGGTCGGCTCCACCCTTCTCGGGCTTTTGATCGCGATCCCGGCTGCCTGGGCTATGGCCTTTGTGCCAGCCAAGCACACCAAAGACATTTTGATGTGGATGCTCTCAACCAAGATGCTTCCACCGGTGGGGGTTCTGATCCCGATTTATCTGATGTTTCGGGATGGTGGATTACTGGATACCCGTTCGGGGCTGGTGCTGGTGCTGACAATGATCAACCTGCCGATCATCATCTGGATGCTCTACACCTACTTCAAGGAAATACCTGGTGAAATTCTTGAAGCTGCGCGGATGGATGGGGCGACCCTCTGGTCCGAGATTGTCTATGTCCTGACACCAATGGCCGTTCCCGGAATTGCCTCAACCTTGTTACTGAATGTGATCTTGGCCTGGAACGAAGCGTTTTGGACATTGAACCTGACGGCAGCGGAGGCTGCGCCTTTGACCGCCTTTATCGCAAGTTATTCCAGCCCTGAGGGACTGTTTTACGCAAAACTTTCTGCTGCCTCGACCATGGCGATCGCACCCATTCTGATTATGGGCTGGTTTAGCCAGAAACAATTGGTTCGCGGTCTTACCTTTGGCGCAGTGAAATAGGAACGGATTATGGGAAGCATTAAACTTGAAAACGTGACCAAAAGCTTTGGTGACGTGGCCGTTATTCCGCCCTTGAACCTCGAAATTAACGAGGGCGAATTTGTCGTCTTTGTCGGGCCTTCAGGCTGTGGAAAATCGACCTTGCTCCGCCTTATTGCCGGGCTGGAGGATGTATCGTCGGGTAACATTTATATTGATGGCGCGGATGCGACTGGTATTCGCCCCGCCCGGCGGGGTTTGGCAATGGTTTTCCAGTCCTATGCGCTCTATCCGCATATGTCGGTACGCAATAATATTGCTTTTCCCCTGAAAATGGCAGGAATGGCTGCTGCAGAAATTGACCGTAAAGTCATGGGGGCGGCCGAGGTCCTGAACCTTACCGATTATCTCAAACGTCGCCCGGGGCAACTTTCCGGGGGGCAGAGACAGCGTGTTGCGATTGGTCGGGCGATCGTCCGGGAGCCAAAGGCATTTCTGTTTGATGAACCGCTATCCAATCTCGATGCTGCTTTGCGGGTCAACATGCGGCTGGAAATTTCGGAACTTCACCAAAAGCTGAAAACAACCATGGTCTATGTGACGCATGACCAGATCGAAGCCATGACCATGGCCGACAAGATTGTTGTTTTGCGCAAAGGTGTTATCGAACAGGTCGGCACACCGCTTGAACTTTATCGCAACCCGGCGAACTTGTTTGTTGCCAGTTTTATTGGCTCCCCCAAAATGAACTTCCTGAAGGGAAAGGAAGCGGCCAGGCATGATGCGCACACCATCGGTATCCGCCCCGAGCATCTGTCGATATCGCGACAGGAGGGCTTGTGGAAAGGTACAGTGGGCGTTGCCGAGCATCTGGGGTCAGACACTTTCCTCTATGTCACTTTGGCAGATGGAAGCCAGGTGACCGTCCGAGCGGCAGGGGAAGTCGAGCTTTCTCATGGTGACAGTGTTTATATTTCAGCTGAGACGGACAGGATTTACCGTTTTGGCCCTGATGGGCTCGCCCTTAAATGAAGCGCCTGGATGGTAAGTCTGCCCTGATTACAGGGGCAGCGCGGGGGATTGGCAAGGCTTTTGCCAAAGCCTATCTGCGCGAGGGCGCCAGTGTCGGGATTGCGGATATTGACTTTCCCAAAGCACAGGCAACGGCAAAGGAGCTGGGAGAAGGCGCTTTTGCCCTCGCGCTTGATGTGACGGATCAGGTCTCGATTCAGACAGCTGTCGATGAAATGGTTCATCAATGTGGAGGCATTGATATCCTGATCAATAACGCCGCCGTATTCGATCTGGCTCCTTTCACCGAGATTTCCTTGTCTAGTTACGAGCGCCTGTTCTCGATCAATGTCCAGGGCACGCTTTTTACCATGCAGGCTGTTGCAAAGGTCATGATTGAGCAGGGACGTGGAGGAAAGATCATTAATATGGCCAGTCAGGCCGGCCGCAGAGGTGAGGCACTGGTTGCCGTTTATTGTGCCAGCAAAGCCGCCGTTATCAGTCTGACGCAATCAGCGGGTCTAAATCTGATCCGGCATGGCATTCATGTGAATGCGATTTCTCCGGGAGTTGTCGATGGAGAGCACTGGGATCAGGTTGATGCTTTATTTGCGAAATATGAAGAGCGGTTACCCGGGGAAAAGAAACAGCTTGCCGGGGCCGGGGTCCCGTATGGCCGCATGGGGACCGCCGAGGATTTGACAGGGATGGCGGTTTTCCTTGCCAGTACTGAAAGTGATTATGTCGTGGCTCAGACTTATAACGTCGATGGCGGGAACTGGATGAGTTGATTATGTCCATCAAACTGAATTTGAATAATCTTATGGATTTGTCTCGCAATATTTCTGTCCCGCAATATAACCAGGGTGCGATCAGCCCGGGCATTGTGCATATCGGTGTGGGAAACTTTCATCGTGCCCATCAGGCCGTATATTTAAACCGCCTTTTTAACCGGGGCCTGGATCATGACTGGGGCATCGTTGGTGCCGGGGTCATGCCAAGCGATGGACTGATGCGTGAGCGCCTTGAAAAGCAGGATTGGTTGAGCACCATTGTCGAGCTGGACCCGGATGGTTATACGGCGAGTGTCTGCGGTTCGATGATCGGTTTTGCCGAGGTTTCTGCTGAGGGTATCATCGGCTGGTTGACGAAACCCGAAATTCGCATTGTTTCCCTGACCGTGACGGAGGGAGGATATTTCCTTGATCCCAAAACCGGAGGCTTTGATGCAGGACATCCGCTGATCCAGGAGGATATTGCGATGCCCGATAGTCCAAAGACGGTTTTCGGGAGTATTGTCGTTGCGCTGAAAAGGCGTAAAGCATTGGGGTATGAACCTTTCACTGTAATGTCGTGTGACAACGTGCCGGAAAATGGCACTGTTGCCAAACGAGCCGTGTTGGGGGTTGCAACGTTAATGGCGCCAGAGCTCGTTGACTGGATTACCACTTCCGTGGCTTTCCCCAATTCCATGGTGGACTGTATTACTCCCGCGACAGGGGAGCGTGAGCGGAATATCGCAATGGAACATTTTGGTGTCGAGGATGCCTCTGTTGTTGTCTGCGAACCCTTTCGACAATGGGTTCTTGAAGACAACTTCCCGCAAGGTCGCCCCCGACTTGAGGATGTCGGGGTTGAATTTGTTCAGGATGTGACACCGTTTGAACTGATGAAATTGCGTATTCTGAACGGGGGGCATGCCGCTATTGCCTATGCTTCTGCCTTGCTGGGGTATGAATATGCTCACGAGGCGATGCGGGTGCCGTTGATTCAGGCTTTTCTCAATAAACTTGAACAGGATGAAATCATTCCGACTGTCCCGCCGGTACCAGGCGTGGATTTCCATTCCTATCTGAAGCAAACCATGATGCGGTTTTCCAATGCACAGATCGGCGACAGGATTTCCCGCCTTTGTCTTGACGGGTCCAACCGTCAACCCAAGTTTATTTTTCCAACAATAATAGACAGATTGACACAGGGGCTCTCAATTAAGGGGTTGGCATTGGAAGTTGCCTTGTGGTGTCGTTATTGTACCGGGATTGACGAAGCGGGGCGGCCACTTGTTGTTGAGGACGAAAATGCGGAACGTCTTCGGGAAAAAGCATGCCTGGCTCAATCTGATCCCACGGCCTTTATTGGTATGGCAGATATTTTTGGCGCCCTTTCAACCGATCCGGTCTTTGCCAGGGAGTTTTCGGAGGTGCTGGGTTCTCTTTGGAAAAATGGTACGGCCTTTACCTTGACGCGCTATGTAAACGGGAGCACGTGATGATTGTTTGTTGCGGCGAAGCTTTGATCGATATGCTGCCTCGCAAAATTGAAGATGATCGTGATGCTTTTATCCCCGTTCCCGGCGGTGCGATTTACAATACCGCGGTTGCATTGGGGCGTTTAGGCGAGAAGGCTGGTTTTTTTTCAGGGATATCTACCGACGCATTGGGGCAACAGCTTGTTGCCCATCTCGAGGCGAGCGGGGTTCATACTGCTTATTGTGTGCGCAGTCCCAAAGCGACCACACTTGCTGTTGTGACGCTTGCTGACGGCCATGCGCAGTACAGTTTCTATGATGAGAACACGGCGGGCCGAATGCTGGATGTAGATGCGTTGCCGAATTTGTCCGAAGCGGTTCAGGCTCTGCATTTTGGCGGCATCAGTTTAATTCCCGAACCCTGCGGATCAAGCTATGAAGAGCTTATGCGGCGGGCATATGAAGCTGTGGTCATATCCTTTGATCCCAATATTCGCCCCGGGTTTGTTGTGGATGAAGCAGCTTACCGGGCACGTTTGTGCCGTATGCTGGCGATGAGCGACATCATCAAGGTTTCAGAGGAAGATCTCGCCTGGATGGAACCGGGAAGCCATTTTGAGCAAAGCGCCCGAAATTGGATCGAAGGAGGAGCGGCCATTGTAACCCTGACCAGGGGTGGGGGAGGGGCGCGTTCTATTACCAAAACCACTGATGTGGAGATTGCTGCCAAGCCGGTTACCGTTATTGATACTGTCGGGGCTGGTGATACTTTCAATGCAGGCTTTCTGGCAAGTCTTCGGGGGCGTGATCTTTTAACAAAAGAGAAAATCCGGACTATCAGCAGTGCTGATTTGAAGGCTGCCCTGGAGTACGGCGCAGGGGTAGCGGCCTACACCGTTGGTCAGGTTGGTGCCAACCCACCATGGAAACACCAAATAATCTGACTTTTGGACGATTATGAACGGTTTCTCTTTTGATCCCAAGAAGGCTGCCTGAGCCGCCGCCATAGCCGCCCGTCAATGGCGGCAAGACCTGCACCGATGAAAGTCATACCGATCAGGTGTTTGGCGAGAATGGCTTCGCCCAGAAACAGAACACCAAGCAGGATGGCACTGACGGGGATAAGGAATGTTACCAGAACAAGGTTGGTGGCCCCGGCGCGGGCAAGGAGCTGAAAATAAAGGATGTAGGCCAGAGCCGTCGAGAGCAGGGCGATGCCAACAAGGGACGCCAGAGCTTCTGTGCTTGGCTGTGGCAAGGTCCAGGGCTGGTCGATATAGAGCATCATCGGCAATAACAGAATGCTCGAAGCCGTGACCTGGCCTGTGGCCGTTGCGATGGGGGAGACTTTGAGCTTTTTGAATCGTCGGCCATAAATCCCGGCAAAGCCGTAGGAAATGGCAGCGGCGAGGATGGCGAGCTGGGCCAGAAGATTGAGGCCAAGATCCTGAAAAATGTCTGTACCAATCAACACAGATACCCCGGCGAAGCCGAGCAGAACCCCAATTGCTCGTGAGGGGGTGAGCTTTTCATCGCTGGTGCAAAGATGCGCAATCAGCGCCGTGAAAAGAGGGGTAGTGGCGTTGAGGATAGAGGCAACACCGGAAGCAACATGGATCTGTCCCCAGACGATCAGGGTAAAGGGCAGAACATTGTTCAGCAGACCCATGACAAAAAATGCCCGCCAGACGCTTAAGTCGCGGGGCATTTTCTGCCCAATAATCCGAAGTGCGATAAACAGGGCGATGGCTGCAAGAGCGACACGGCAGACAACAACGGTCAGGGGCGGAAGTTCCTGAACTGCGACACCATTGAAAAAGAATGAACCGCCCCAGAGCAGAGAGAGCGCGATCAGCATAATCCATTCAACAGTCGTCATTGTATGGATGGTTTGGGGTGTCGGTGCCATGAAATTCCTTTGGTCGGATGCAATCAGGTGAGTGTGCCTGATTTTTCAGCAGTTGCACCCTGTTTCTTGCTTTTCTACTTAAGGGTGCGTCACTTGATATGGCTCCGGGAGGTCAAGTTTGGACGAGAGCTAGGGAGACAAGATGCCAAGCAGGCTTCGGGCTATGGTGGCAGAGGCCACGGCTTTTCCGTTGTCGAGGAGTTCTTGTCGGGCCTGGGCAATAAGCTCTGACGTTGTTGAAGCCTGTTTTCCGTTGCGGAGCTGGCTGTTGTTTTCAAAGCCAATTCGGGCATGCCCATTGCTCATGAAAGCCCTGCTCATGCACTCGGCCTCGAGATGACCAAAGGCACAGACAAACCAGGGGCCTGGTTCGAAGAATTTTTGCTCCTGCTGTATTTCAAGGAAGGGATCTATCTCATCAGGTTGTCCGAGATTGTCGCTGGCATAACGACCAAGGACAAAGAGCAGGGAAGGGCGGTGGGCTGGAATCAAACCGAGCCGGACGAGTTCTATAAAGCGCTTGAAATCGGTCTGGTCATAGAGAATGTGTTGCAGATGTATCCCCGCTTCTCTGGCCCAGTGGTAAAAGGCTGACCCGCTTTTTTCTCCCTCGGGAGGCATCATTTCGCGCAGGGCCACACTGACGGCTTCGGGCTCCGTGGCTTTCACACAGTTGATCTGGGCTTGTTGGCTGTAGCGACCGACGGCTTCAGTGGTGATCTGCACCAGCAGGTCTGATCCGGAATCCTGATTTATGCCCTTGATAACTTCCCGATAGAGCCCCGCGTCAAGGACATGTTCCTGCTTGCTATTTCTAACATGGAGATGTGCCATGGCGGCGCCGGCCTTCTGACAGGCGAGAGCCTCGGCGATGATTTGCTCGACAGTCACGGGCAGGGAGGGGTGATCAGCTCTGGTTTTTCGCGCGCCGTTAGGCGCTGCCATGAGAATGGTCGGGGACATGATCTATTCTTTCGCTCTACTGCTCAAGTTCGGGGATCATGGCAAAGGTCCTGGCCAGCTTGTCAACAATTTCGGTTATGTGGGTTTCCTCGATAATAAAAGGCGGCGCAAGAAGGATATGATCGCCGCTTTGCCCATCAATTGTTCCTGACATGGGATAGCAGATCAGGCCGTTGGCAAAGGCGATTTTTTTAATTTTTGTATGTAGCGCCAGATCCGGGGGGAAAGGTGTTTTTGTTTCACGATCTCTGACCATTTCAAGACCGATGAACAGGCCGCGCCCCCGGATATCACCAACAAAGGGGTGCTGGCCAAAGGCACGGGTCAATGCCGCCATCAACTGGAGCGATTGTTTTTGTACCTTGTCCAGCAGGTTGCGTTCCAACAGGGCTGTTATTACAGCAAGACCTGCTGCACAGGCTACGGGATGCCCCATATAGGTATGGCCGTGCTGGAAGAAGCCAGTACCGTCTTTGATTGCCTGATATATTTTATCTCTACAGAGCATGGCTCCTATCGGTTGATACCCTGCACCTAATCCCTTCGCAATGCAGAGGATATCCGGAGAAACACCATCCTGATCACAGGCAAAGAGAGAACCGGTGCGTCCCATGCCACACATGACCTCGTCAAGGATGAGCAGTACGCCATATTGATCACAGATCTGACGGATGCGTTTCAGGTATCCCGGCTCGGCTGCAACCGCGCCCATGGTGGCTCCGACAACCGGCTCGCAGATAAAGGCGGCAACCTTTTCCGGGCCAACACGCAGAATTTCTGCCTCGAGAAGATCAGCAGCCCTGATCGCATATTGCTCTAGAGTTTCCCCGGGCAACTGGTGGCGATACGCATAGCAGGGATCAATATGGGTCATGGGGACGAGTAACGGCTCGAAGGGTTTGCGCCGCCATCTGTTCCCGCCAGCCGAAAGAGCACCGAGGGTGTTGCCGTGATAACTCTGCCAGCGGGCGATGACATGGCTGCGTTTGTCATCGCCGCGCTCCAGATGATATTGTCGGGCCAGTTTCAGAGCGGCTTCAACCGCTTCTGATCCACCAGAGACAAAATAAACCCTGTCTATCCCTTCCGGCGCATGGGCGATCAATAGATCAGCAAGTTTTTCGGCAGGATCTGAGGTGAAAAATCCGGAGTGGGCAAAAGCGAGCTCATCGACCTGATCTTTAATTGCCTGCCGTACGGTCTGGTCAGAATGCCCCAGACAGGAAACTGCTGCACCGCCAGAACCATCGAGATAACGTTTGCCGTTGCTGTCGATGATGTAACAACCCTCGCCGGACACAGCAGTGGGTAAGCTGACTTTGGTATGTCTGGGGAAGACGTGCGTCATCAATTTCTCCTGAGCGGGATAAGGGTAATTAAACTCGGCCCGGTGGTTCTGTTGGTCGCCTCCTCTGGGGTGAGGGACTCTGGAATACCAGTGAACAAGAATTTAAAATATCATTTGTGTGATTATTGGCAATATAATAACATTTGTTATATTCTTTGGATTTTTATTCGCCAAGTAAGGAGTTCGCATGGGATTGATTGCCAAGTCACTTGTTGTTGAGCAGTTGACCCGCGAATTGCCGTCCTATCCCAAGAGTCTGCATCAAGCAGCAGTTTTTATTATTGATAATCCTGCTGAATTTGGCATGAAGTCGATCCGTGATACGGCAGAAGCTACCGGGGTCAGTACCAATACGCTTGTTCGTCTGGCCCAGAAACTGGGGTTTGAAAGTTATCAGGAACTGCGTGAACCTTTTCGAACAGCTCTGACATTAAACGCGGCAACGACAAATACCAGCCAGTGGATCGGCGAACTTTATGAACGCGGCGGTATAGAGCGGACCAGAGCCGATACCGTCACCAGTGTTCTGGGGAATGTGACCGAAGCTTTACGCCAGAATGATGCTGGAGCGATTGATCAGGCTGTTGATCTGATCCTCGGTGCCGGGAAGGTGTATCTGATGGGAACGCGGGCGTCCTATACTCTGGTGCACTATCTTTATTATGTTGGCCGGATGGCCCTGCCCAACCTGGTTGTTGCTCCCCGTCATGCAAATTCGCCTGTTGATGAAATCCTCAACATTTCCGCCGAAGATGTGGCTATTGCCATGTCCATTACACCTTTTGCCAAGGAAACGATCGAAGCTTGTGAATATGCCAAATCGCAAGGCGCAAAACTTATCCTGATGTCGGACAGCACGGCAAATTCCCTGCCGCTGAAACCTGATATCACCCTGATTTCCCCTGTACGGACACCCCGCTATTTCGAAAATTATTCCGGCTTTGACAGTTTTGTCGGCTTTTTTGCCCTGGCAGAATGGTTGATCACAGCATTGGTCGAGAAAGGAGGCGCGGAAACGATGCATCGTATTCAGTCGCTAGACCAGAAGCGAAAAGACGCCAAGGTTTATTGGAGTTCTTAGGTTCTGACCGATCAGAAATTGCGAGACAGTTGAGCGATGATCTGGATCTGAGTGCTGTCAAATAAAAAATAACAAATGTTATCTGTTGACCTTAAATAAAACATCCGCGACCATATGGAGCTGGAGTAGGCCTTGCCGTTTCAAACTTATTCAGGGGGAAACAAGTGCCGAAGACGAGTCGGAACTCTTCATGGTTCCTGGAGCTGTCCCCTCAATTAATGCGTAGGAAACGGTATAAATACACTGGATAAGTGTGTTACCCTTTTTCAGAAGATAAAGATTTTTTCCAGTAATTGTGATGTGTTCTTGACACAAAACGAACAAGTATTTGAAAAGACCCTGTCCTTAGATCCCGTATCCCGGGTTGCAAGAAACAGCTTGTGATTCAGTGGCAAACGGAACGAAGGGATACATGAGATAATATATTCAACAAGGAGTTAGGCATGTTTGTACGGAAACTGGCACTCACTGCAGCAGCGGGAGCGGCCTTGCTGGCGTCTTCTGCTTTTGCGGCAGATACCAAACACGTTGTCATCGGGACAGGTGGACAAACTGGTGTCTATTATCAGGTGGGCGGTGCAATCTGTCGTCTGGTCAACAAGGGCAGCAGTGAGCACGGTATTAACTGTACGCACAAGACGGGTGGTTCCGTTGCTAACATCAATGGCATGCGGTCCGGTGATCTGGACATGGGCGTGGCCCAGTCAGATTGGCAGTATCATGGGTATAATGGAACTGCCCCTGATACCTTCCCGGAAGGTGCTTATAAAGAACTCCGGGCTGTTTTCTCGGTTCATCCAGAACCTTTTACCGTTGTTGCCAGATCTGATTCTGGCATCAAGACCTTCGAAGATCTGAAGGGCAAAAAGGTAAACGTTGGTGATCCTGGTTCTGGTGCCCGTGCGACCATGGAAGTTGTAATGGAGAAAATGGGCTGGGCAATGGATGATTTCTCCTTTGCTGGTGAATTGAAATCTTCCGAGCAGGCTGCTGCACTTTGTGATGGCAAGGTAGATGCGATTGTTTTCACAGTTGGTCACCCAAGTGGAACCATCAAGGAAGCGACGACTTCTTGCGAATCAAAATTGATCAATGTTGATAACGATGTGATCCAGAAACTTGCTGCTGATAATGCCTATTATGACATGACATCCATCAAGGGCGGAACCTATACAGGTACTGATGAAGACATCACGACCTTTGGTGTTGGCGCAACTTTCATCAGCTCAACCGCTGTTGATGAAGAAGTCGTCTATCAGATGGTGAAAGCAGTTTTTGATGACTTCAAGCGTTTCAAGAAAATGCACCCTGCGTTTGAGCATCTTGAAGAAAAAGACATGATTGTGAAAAATCTGTCTGCTCCTTTGCATGAAGGTGCAATCCGTTATTACAAAGAACGCGGCTGGATGTAATCCGGTCCAGTGATGCGGGCGAGAGGACTTTGAGTCTTCCGCCCGTATTTGCATTGATCTCAATCTGCACAAAATCCTGATCATGAAAGCTCGTAGAAGCCGACGCTCAGGTGAGAAAACAGGGAATTGGGGATGGCTAGAGATAATTCTGACAATGCGACGCTGAGCGAAGAAGAGCTCCAGGACCTCGTCGCATCGACCGATACGGGAGGGCGTATCCCGACCAACCGGAAAATTGTGTTGCTTATGGCCGCGACGGCGCTGATCTGGTCAATCTTTCAGATCTGGATCTCATCTCCTGTCCCGTCGGCTATTTCCTGGGGATCGTTCTCAGCCAAAGAGGCTCGTCCCATTCACCTGGCGTTTGCCATCTTTCTGGCTTTTCTGGCTTATCCCGCATTCAAAAATTCCCCCCGTCGCAGCATTCCGATGTTTGACTGGGCTTTGGCGTTATTAAGTGCGTTTTGTGCTTTTTACATTTTTATTGCTGATACCGCCCTGGTCAATACATTGACAGGGTCAAGACTGTCCAGTCGCCCGGCAAGTCCAAACCAGATTGACATTGTTGTCTCCATTATCGGAATGGTACTTTTGTTGGAGGCAACCCGTCGGGCACTTGGCCCTCCGCTGATGGTGGTGGCTATGGTTTTTCTCGGCTACACCTTTTTTGGGCCCTATGCCCCTGATCTGATCGCCTGGAAAGGCTCGTCGTTTGGCGGGGTCGTTGATCAACAGTGGCTGTCTTCCAATGGCGTCTTCGGTATTGCTTTGGGGGTCTCGACAGATCTGGTTTTCCTGTTTGTCCTCTTTGGCGCACTGCTTGATCGGGCTGGTGCCGGGAACTACTTCATTAAAGTTGCCTTCTCCCTGATGGGGCATTTCAGTGGCGGTCCGGCGAAAGCTGCGGTTGTTGCCTCGGGTATGACCGGTCTGATCTCCGGGTCATCCATCGCTAACGTTGTGACGACGGGGACCTTTACAATCCCGATGATGAAGCGTGTCGGCTTCAGCGCTGAAAAAGCAGGAGCCGTCGAGGTTGCCTCTTCTGTGAACGGCCAGATTATGCCCCCGGTGATGGGGGCGGCGGCTTTTCTGATGGTGGAGTATGTAAATATTCCTTATTTCGAGGTGGTCAAACACGCCTTTTTGCCCGCAATTATTTCCTATATTGCACTGGTGTACATTGTTCATCTTGAAGCCAAGAAGCTTGGTATGCAGGGTTTGCAAAAACCAGGTGTATCGAAATCCGGCAAGGATATTTGTCTGTCCTGGGCGATCACGATGTCCGTCATTCTGACTTTGATGGGGGGGCTGTATTATCTTTCCGAGGTCTATGCGGTGCTCGAAACTACAGCAATGCGGCTGGGGGCGGTGCTGTTTATCCTGGTGGTTCAATTTTTCCTGATCAAGTTAACAAAACGCTTGGCCAGCGATGAAACCTTTGCCCGGATGATTTCTACCGGAGCGATTGTTCTAGGCAATCTGGTGATCGGCTCCTTTGGTCTGTTTTTCCTGACGGCACTGATTCAAAATTATGCCGGGGCTGTTTGGACGCCTTGGGTCATGGGCGGCCTGGTGCTGTTTGTCTATCTGCTTCTGGTCCGTTTCAGCTCATCCTATCCTGACCTTGTTTTGGATGATCCAAACGAACCTGTGATGACCTTGCCTGAGATCGGTGCGACACTTAAATCGGGACTGCATTTTCTGCTTCCCGTCGTGGTGCTGATCTGGTTGCTGATGGTCGAGCGCAAGTCGCCAAGCCTTTCAGCCTTCTGGGCAACTTCCTTGATGCTGTTTATCCTGCTGACACAGCGTTATGTTTTCGCTTTCTTCCGTCACGAAGACAAAACCGGGACTCTCGCCCGCGGTTTTACCGAGCTGATCGAAGGTATGATCGGTGGTGCCCGGAACATGATTGGCATCGGGATTGCAACGGCTGCAGCCGGGATTATTGTTGGTGCGGTTGATCAGACGGGTGTCGGCGGCAAACTGGCGGCATTGGTTGAGTTGCTTTCCATGGGGCAGATCATGTTGATCCTGATCTGGACGGCAATATTAAGTCTGATTCTTGGAATGGGTTTGCCGACGACCGCCAATTATATTGTGGTTTCTGCCTTGCTGGCCCCGGTGATTGTTGCTCTTGGGCAGCAGAACGGATTGATTGTTCCCTTGATCGCTGTGCATCTATTTGTGTTTTATTTCGGGATCATGGCGGATGTAACGCCTCCGGTCGGGCTGGCTTCCTTCGCCGCTGCAGCGGTCTCTGGGGGTGATCCTATCCGGACAGGCTTTGTTGCGTTCTTCTATTCCATGCGTACCGCGCTTCTGCCGTTCCTCTTTATCTTCAACACAGATCTTCTCTTGATCGACGTTACGATTATGGAAGGCATTTTTGTCTTTATTGTCGCGACGGCCGCGATGTTGATTTTTACTGCGGGGATGCAGGGGTATTTCCTGACCAAGTCAAAAATATGGGAATCTATTGCTTTGGTGTTGATTGCCTTCACCCTTTTCCGTCCGGGGTTTTGGCTGGATTACGTTATTCCTCCTTATGAGGAACGTGGGGGGGACCAGTTGGTGCAATCCCTGATGGATGCTTCTCCGAAAGATGAGCTACGGCTGCGGGTGGATGGTTTTGATGAAGTGGGGCAACCGATCAGTCTGACCATGCTTTTGGTTGTCGGAGATGAGCCGACAGGCGAGGAGCGTTTGGAGGCCTACGGACTGGAAGTGATCGAACAGGATGGCAAACATATCATTGATGCGGTCACTTTCGATTCCCCAGCGGAAAAAGCCGGGTTTGATTTTGATCAGACAATTCTATCCATCGGGATGCCGGTGGAACGCCCCGCAAAGGAGCTTTTTTATATTCCTGCCCTGTTGTTTTTGGGGCTGGTTGTGATGTTACAGCGTCGGCGTGAGCGGACAGCTGATGGAAAACTGGTCTCGGCCTGAAGGAGAGAAACAGATGTTTAAACATATCCTATTGGCTGTTGATCTTCAGCAGGCGGATAGCTGGGACAAAGCTTTGCCAGCCGGGGTTGAATATGCCAATGCATTTGGCTCGACCTTGCATGTGATGACGGTGGTGCCGAATTTTGGCAGCAGCATTGTCAGCTCATTCTTTCCTAAAGATCATGAGGAAAAGGTGATGCAGAGTGCAACAAATGCCCTGAAGGCTTTTGTCATGGAGCATATCCCGAGCAAGATCAAGGTGCAGCATATCGTTGGCCACGGGAATGCCTATGAAGAAATTCTCAGAGTGGCCGATGAGATCAACTGTGATGTGATTATCATGGGGGCTCATCGTCCAAGAATGGAAGACTATCTGCTGGGTCCGAACGCTGCGCGGGTGATGCGCCATGCAAAGTGTTCGGTTCTGGTGGTGCGAAACTAGATGCTTCTGTTCTGATCCTGGCGGGGTGATACAAAAAAATCCGCTGAAGATGTTGTATGGATTATAATAGGGGGCTGTCTCAACTGAGACGGCCTCCCTATTTTTGTTGGGCCGTCTCGTCTGAAACATGTCTGAAGTAATAGAAAAGCGTTCTTTTTTCTGATCAAAAACAACCATTTTCGGAACGATTTTCTTGAGTGAAATATCTGGTCTCATTGATCCAACGATCTGGACCTATGCGCCTGGCAATTTTGTTGCTTTTGTGAAGAGGTGATGAGTTGCAGGTGGTCGCAGTACAGGGCGAAGAGCGGCTCGGATGAGCCGGTGCCAACCAGACGCGGCAGTGCAAAGGTTACCGATTATTGAAATCGGCTGTTCTGATAATGCAGCCTCAAGGCGACAGAATGAAAATAACGGCTCAAACGGCCGAAACGGGTGAGAATTTTCTTGGTTCGAAGAGAAGAATTTTTAGGCAAGGGATTACGTAAGATGAAAATGACGACAGAAGAGGCTTTTGTAAAAGTCCTGCAGATGCACGGCATCCAGCACGGGTTCGGAATTATCGGTTCGGCTTTTATGCCGATTTCGGATCTCTTCCCTAAGGCAGGAATCAAGTTCTGGGATGTGGCCCATGAAACGAATGGCGGCATGATTTGTGATGGTTATACCCGCACGACCGGAAAAATAGCCATGTGTATTGCCCAGAATGGACCCGGGATTACCGGTTTTGTCACGCCGATCAAGACAGCCTACTGGAACCATACGCCCATGTTGCTGGTCACGCCCCAGGCTGCAAACAAGACAATTGGCCAGGGTGGATTTCAGGAAGTAGAGCAGATGGCCCTCTTCAGGGATATGGTCTGTTATCAGGAAGAAGTGCGCGACCCTTCCCGTATGGCTGAAGTGCTGAACCGTGTGATTGAAAAGGCGATCCGGGGATCTGCCCCTGCCCAGATCAACGTGCCGCGTGATCTCTGGACCAAGGTAATCGACATTGAACTGCCGCAACGGGTCAAGATTGAACGCCCGGCAGGAGGGGCAACGGCGATTGCCGAGGCTGCAAAATTGCTTTCTGAAGCAAAGTTCCCGGTCATTCTGTCCGGCGCGGGCGTGGTGATTGGGAATGCAATTCCTGATTGCCAGGCTTTGGCTGAGCGACTGGATGCACCAGTTGCCAGCGGCTATCAACACAATGACAGCTTTCCGGGTAGCCACCCGCTGGCTTGCGGTCCCTTGGGATATAATGGGTCCAAGGCGGCAATGGAGCTGATTTCCAAAGCTGATGTCGTTCTGGCGCTGGGAACGCGACTCAATCCTTTTTCAACCCTTCCCGGATACGGCATCGATTACTGGCCAAAACAGGCGAGCATCATCCAGGTGGATATCAATGCGGATCGTATTGGCCTTACCAAAAAAGTGACTGTCGGTATCTGCGGGGATGCAAAGCTGGTGGCGCAGCAGATCCTGGCCCAGTTGAGCCCGGCAGCGGGGGATAAGGGGCGCGAGGAGCGCAAGGCGCTGATCCACCACACAAAGTCTTCCTGGCTCCAGACACTCAGCAGTATGGACCATGAAGATGATGATCCGGGGACCAGTTGGAATGCGGACTCCCGCAAGCGGGATGCAGACCGGATGTCGCCGCGCATGGCCTGGCGGGCGATACAGGATGGTCTGCCAAAAGAAGCGATTATTTCGAGCGATATCGGGAACAACTGTGCAATTGGAAATGCCTATCCGACTTTTGAGCAGGGACGTAAATATCTGGCACCGGGGCTTTTTGGTCCCTGTGGGTATGGTTTTCCTTCTATCATCGGCGCAAAGATCGGCTGCCCTGATACTCCGGTGGTCGGCTTTGCTGGCGATGGTGCCTTTGGTATCAGCATGAATGAAATGACCTCAGTTGGCCGGGAAGAGTGGCCTGCTGTCACGATGGTGATTTTCCGCAACTATCAATGGGGAGCAGAAAAGCGCAATACGACCCTGTGGTATGACAACAATTTTGTTGGTACCGAACTCGATCCACACCTTAGTTATGCGAAGGTTGCGGAGGGTTGTGGGCTGAAAGGGGTTACGGTCAGAACCCAGGCTGAATTGACGTCTGCCCTGAAAGAGGCCTGTGCTGCCCAAAGTAGTGGGGTGACGACCTTTATCGAGGTGATTCTCAATCAGGAACTGGGTGAACCTTTCCGTCGGGATGCGATGACCAAGCCCGTGCAAGTGGCCGGAATTGACCCTGCTGATATGCAGCCGCAGCAAGGGATCTGACGTTCTGACAGGAGCGTCTTTATTCAAGAAAGAGAGCCATTTCCTCTGGGGTGGCTCTCTTTTTTTTGTGAATATAATCAGATCCTGGATACCCAAAATTATCGCGTTCTTTCTTTTCAGAGCAGGCCGAGACAGCATTACTGGAATTTATTCCGGATTTCTGTCATGCTCAGCGCGAAACAACATGGGGGCAACAATGCTTAGCATTTTCAATAATCCTGCTTTTGGTCTTTTATTGCTTCGTCTCACACTCGGGGGGCTGATGATTTTTCATGGCTTCGCCAAGGTTGGTAATCCGGGGAGTCTTGATTTTATTGGGGGCAAACTTCTGGAATTTGGTTTGCCGGGTTTTATCGCCTATGGCGTATTTCTTGGAGAGGTTCTTGGCCCTGTTCTCATAATCTTCGGTGTGTTTTCGCGATTGGGGGCATTGCTTGTCGCGGGAAATATGGTCTTTGCCCTAATCCTGGTTCACTCGGACCAGTTTGCCAATTTCACCAAAAGTGGCGGTTGGGAACTCGAATTGCAGGGTTTCTTCCTGATGACGGCCCTGGTGCTGCTCTTTACAGGCAGCGGTCGTTACGCAATCAAGCCTGATTGATCTTGCTGGTCATTCACAGCTGGTGATGCTTCACAAGGGCCTCCGGGAGATATTCCGAAGGCCCTTGTGCTTTCTGGGGTTCATGGTCAATGGGGTGTCGGTTGTGAACTGACTGTGTTGGCGCTTTTGCGCTCGACCCAGAATACGATCATCAGTGAAATCAGCCCAAGTATTGCAAAAGAAGAAACCAGCGGCAGAACGGTCCCATTGTAGCTTTGGCCAATGGCAACTCCGATTGCCATACAGATGAAAGTTGTGACGGAGCCGATAATAGCAGAGGCTATCCCGGCAATCTTGCCCAGAGGTTCCATTGCCAGGGCATTAAAATTGCTGAAAAGCAGGCCGATACAAAAGAAACTTGTGGTCATGTAAGCCATGAAACCCCAGAGCGGTGGAGAGGTCTGGCTCAGGGCGACCATGAGCGAGAAGCCCAGGGCCAATATTGTCATGGCCACCAACGCGGTTTGTGAGAGCTTGCGCATGCCGTGTTTGACGACCAGTTTTGCGTTCACAAAAGAGGCGATGCCGATAGAAAGGGCCAGGACGGCAAAATACAGCGGGAAAAGATCCGTGATGAGGTAAATGTCCTGGAAAATCTGCTGGGCGCTGCTGAGATAACCAACAAAAGCGCCAAAAACAACACCGGCGGCAATCATGTAGGAGAGGGATTGGCGATTGGTCAGAATAATTTTGATACTGTTCCAGATATGAGTTCGGGAAAAGGGGCTGCGGTTTTCTGGTAGGAGTGTTTCCGGTTGACGCAGGGCGAACCAGACCAGAGCAATGCCGCCGAGAAGGCAGAAGCTGTAGAAGATGCTGTGCCATTGCGCCAGATGAAGGATCATCTGCCCGAGTGCCGGGGCAATTGTCGGAACGAGAATAAATACAGCCATGATAAAAGACATGATCCGGGCCATGGCCCGCCCCTCATATTGATCACGGATCAGGGCGATGCTGATGGTTCTGGGGCCTGATGCTCCGATCCCCTGCAAGAGGCGTCCTGTGAGCATGAATGTGAAGTCCGTCGCAAGAGCCGAGATCACAGATCCAGCTATAAATATCACGAGGCCAAGATAAATGGCTGGTTTGCGCCCGTAACTGTCCGAGAGCGGCCCAAAAAGGATTTGGCCGCTGGCAAGGCCCAGAAAAAGAACGCCGATCATCAGCTGTGCATCATTGGAATTTTCGAGCCCAAGGTCTCGTCCTATAAGGGGGAGTGCAGGCAAAATGGCGTCAATCGATAAGGCAACCAGAGACATCAACAAAGCCATAAGGGGAATAAATTCTCCGGCCTTGATCGGTTGTATTTCGCGCGCTTGTTTCATGACGGACCACTTGTTTTCAGGAAATGCAGCTTTTGTCATACGCGCCGAAAAGCGGTTCAACAAGTCAGGATTTGGCTTTGATGTGTTCTGTTCGCCCCTTCTGTCACAAAACGATGATTATTGTTGGGCAATCCAGTTGTAAACAGCTTCGACATTGGACCCTGTCGCTTTGCGGCGATAGAGAATATAGGCGCGATTGCTTTTAACTGTGCCGGGACAGGCAGGAACGAGTTGACCGCTTTCAAGGAAATGATCAATCAGTCCATGCCACCCCAGCGCGACACCCTGGTGATCGAGAGCCGCTTGTAAAACCAGTGCGTAGTTGCTGAGGCTTGTGGGTGCCCGAGTTTTTGACCCAAGAATGTCCTGGCTTTGAAGCCAGCTGTCCCAGTTGTGCCAGGGAGCCTCCGGTGCGGCGGAAAGATTGAGAAGGGGGAGTTTCAGCAAGTCGTGGGGGCTGTTGATCGGCCCGTGTTTTTCCAGAAATAAAGGGCTGCAGACCGCGAGGACTTCTTCGGGAAAGAGGACCTTGTTTGTCGGTGTACTTTCTGGTGGTGTCGCAAGAGCAATGATCAAATCACTTTCGATGTCCGAAGAGAGGATCGTCACCTGTGCTGGATCTTTCGCAAGTGCGTCAGAAGGGGTTTGGGAAGTGAATACCTGGATGTCGAGATCCTGGAACTGGTCGCGAAGCCGCGGCAATCTGGGGAGCAGCCAATGAGAGGCGAAGGCAAAATCGGTGCTGATCCGAACGCGGGTGGTGGTTCTTTCGTTTTCTATCGAACGGAAGACCTGGAGCAGGTCGTTGAAATTCTCCCGGGATGTTGCGTGAAGAGCCTGCCCTGCACGAGTGAGGGTTATTCCGCGATTTTGTCGATGAAAAAGCGGCTCGCCGATATAGACCTCAAGGCGTTTGATCTTCTGGCTCAGAGCGGGTTGAGTCAGGCGTAACAGCCCGGCTGCTTTGGTCAGGCTTCCCTGTCGGGCAGCAGTGTCAAAGGCGTGCAGATCTGAAAGATGATGATGTAGCTTGTTCTGTATATTATTTATGTCAGACATGAAAATTTTCGATCTGTTGCCTGTTTTTTCTTTGGTGTAGGTTTGTTGAAGATAAAATATTTTATGTGATTAGGCAATTGAGGCGTGAAGTCATGTTGTTTCCGGTTATGCGGAATGCCGCCATGATATGCTGCAGTGTCTGATGAGAGATTATCTGGTGAGAGGAAGTTTTATGAGTAGCAAGCCCAATATTCTGATTATCATGGTTGACCAGCTGAATGGTACTTTCTTTCCTGATGGCCCGGCTGATTTTCTGCATGCCCCGCATTTGCGGGCTCTGGCAGAACAGTCACTGCGTTTTAAAAACAACTATACGGCCAGCCCCCTCTGTGCGCCGGGTCGTGCCTCCTTTATGTCCGGGCAGTTGCCTTCCCGGACCCGCGTTTATGACAATGCAGCTGAATACGCATCTGATATTCCGACCTATGCCCATCATCTCCGGCGGGCGGGTTATTACACCTGTCTGAGTGGCAAGATGCATTTTGTCGGACCGGACCAGCTACACGGATTTGAAGATCGCCTGACAACAGATATCTATCCGGCGGATTTTGGCTGGACACCGGATTACCGCAAGCCGGGAGAGCGTATTGACTGGTGGTATCACAATCTGGGTTCGGTTACCGGGGCCGGGGTTGCTGAGATCTCGAACCAGATGGAATACGATGATGAAGTGGCTTATCACGCCCAGCAGAAACTCTATCAGCTGGCCCGAAATCAGGATGAACGTCCCTGGTGTCTGACAGCCAGCTTTACCCATCCACACGACCCCTATGTCGCCCGGCGTAAATTCTGGGATCTTTATGAGGACTGTGCGTATCTTTCTCCTGAATTCCCTCATATCGCTTATGAGGATCAGGACCCTCATTCACAGCGGCTTTACAAAGCCAATGACTATAAAAAATTTGATATCACGGATGAAAATATCCGGCGATCCCGCCAGGCGTATTTTGCCAACATATCCTATCTTGATGAAAAGGTCGGGCAGCTACTTGATGTGCTGGAGCGCTGCAGAATGCGTGAGAACACGATTATTGTTTTCTGTTCGGACCATGGTGACATGCTTGGAGAACGCGGCCTGTGGTTCAAGATGAATTTTTATGAAGGCTCCAGCCGGGTGCCCTTGATGATTTCAGGCCCGGGAGTAACACCAGTCCTGATTGATGCACCAGTTTCTAATCTGGATATCACTCCGACTCTCGCAGCTCTTGCCGGTGTGGATCTGTCAGAAGTCCTGCCCTGGACAGATGGTGAATCCCTGCTGCCCTTGGGCAAGGGCGAAGAGCGGTCCAGCCCCGTTTATATGGAGTATGCCGCTGAGGGGTCTTATGCCCCGATGGTTTCCATTCGGGAGGGAAAATATAAATTTAATCATTGTGAACTCGATCCTCCCCAGTTGTTTGATCTGGAAGCTGATCCTGGAGAGCAGAGTAATCTGGCCGCACTTCCGCAATGGCAAGAGTTGGTCGAAAATTTTATGCTGAAGGTCAGATCCCGCTGGGATATGGCGTTGTTTGATGCTCAGGTCCGGGAAAATCAGGCGCGACGATGGGTTGTGTATGAGGCATTGCGTAATGGAGGTTATTTCCCCTGGGACTTCCAGCCACTGCAAAAAGCTTCGGAAAAATATATGCGTAATCATATGGACCTTAATACTCTGGAGGAGAAGGCCAGATACCCTAGAGGTGAATAAAAATAAGGTTTTGTGAGGGTGGAAAGAGAAGTCATGGGCGTCTCATGCGAGATGCCCGTGACTATTTCTGCTGGAGTGTGGTAAGGTTTTTGTAAAGGTTATGCAGAGGCAATAACACTTTTAAGTAGAATTCAGTCAGAAAGAAAGCCTAGGATATCCTAAGATTATCTGTGCCGGGCAGAAGATCACAGCCTGGCAGCTTAAGTTGAATAGATGGAGAGTATGGGGACGTGGGATCACAGCGAATATTGCTTCTTGATCATGATGAAAAGACGCTTCGTGATGTTTCACAAATACTGAGTGAAAAAAATCTGCAAGTGGTCACAGCTGAATGTCCTGATGAGGTTATTTTTGATTCCCTTGCTGAAACATCGCCTGTGAGCCTGATCCTGGTCTCTGATGATTTTGACCGGGAAATTTTGATGACGTCATCTTTGCTGGGTGGCGGTAATGAAAAACTTAAACAAAAGATTCCAATAATTGTGATGTCCCGGCACGGGAAGCGGAAACCGGCCTTTGAACGGCTTCTGGGGAGCTGCTTTCATATTATCTATAAGCCTCTGGTACCTCAGAATCTTTGTTCTGCCGTTATGGCAGGGCTGGAGCAGTACAGCAATGTCAGGGAGCTGTTGCTGCAGCTGGAGCGACGCTCTTCTGCTATCGGGCTGATCACATCTGGCACCTTTGAGTTTCGTCGCCCGGAACAGGCCCGGAATCTGACAACCATGCTGGCGATTGCCAGCCCTTCTGCGGAAAGAGTCGTTATTGGTTTAAGCGAGTTGCTGCATAACGCCATTGAACACGGGAATCTTGAGATCGGCTATGCTTTGAAAACCGAACTGCTCAGAAACGGCAATTTACATGAGGAAATTGAAAAGCGTCTGGCAACCGTCCCCTACAAAGACAGACTGGTTACATTGTCGTTCGAACGTCGTGAAAAAGAAGCTATATTCATCGTTACGGACGAAGGAGCGGGTTTTGATTGGCGGAAATATCTGTCTCTTGATGATGATCGTCTTACAGAAGCGCATGGCCGGGGCATAGCTTTCGCCTCGATGATGGCTTTTTCAGAGCTGAATTATAATGAGAAGGGGAACCAGGTCACCGCCAAAATGGTGATCTGAGGTACTGCCAGACCCAGAGTTTCCCGGGCACTCTTTGCTGATCAGGGACTTGTATGAAGAGGTGTTTCTAGTCGAGATAATCAAAGCTGACAGCTGTGAGGTCATCTTTGAGAAGATGCCTTTTATGTTCATAAAAATCCTTCATGACCTGATCCAGGAGATTTTTGTTCCCCAAAGAGGAGGACAGATTTTTGACCTTGTCCAGCAAGAGGTCACCTTCGAGGTATGTACCATTTTTCATCTGGGTTTCGGTTAAGGCATCGCTATAGCAAAAGAGGAAATTGTCTTTTGAAAAGGTGATCTTCCTGGTTTCATAACTTGCTTTCTCGCTTATCCCAAGCGGGAGGCCAGAGGTGTCGAGATATTCAACGCTATCCGGGCTAGTCCACGTTCCATAAATCGGCTGGGGGGCGGCAGCGGCAGCGTAATAAAGCGTATTTTCTTCGCGTGAAATGATGCCGATCATCATTGTAGCAAACTGACCAGTGGGAAGAATTCTGCAGAGGTCCAGATTGACCCGTTCGAGGATTGAGCAGGGGTTATCCCAGTCGTGATCGATGTTATACATCAGGGTATGCAGGCGGACGGTGTTGAGCGCGGAAACAACTCCATGGCCGGAAAAATCAGCGATATAAAATCCCAATGAGCCGTTCTTCAAGGGCTCTACCCGCCAAAAATCTCCGCCGAGTTCTGATGAGGGTTCACAAACCGAGGCTATGCTTACCTGAAAACGCGCCTTGATCTCGGCGAGGAACTGGGGCGAGGGCAGCAAGTTTTGCTGGACATCTTTTGCCATAGCCAGCTCATCGGCAACACGGTTGAGGTACCGCTCCTGTTTTTCGGCAAGAACAAGGTTCTGGAGATGCAATTTTGTTCGGGCGACGAGCTCCTGCGGATAGACGGGCTTGGTAATCAGGTCGCTAGCCCCGACAGCAAAGGCTTTGAGGCGTTCGCCCTGATTATCCATTGCTGTCTGAATAATAATGGGGATAGAGGCTGTATCCTCGATTTGACGGGCCAACCTGCAAACCTCCATGCCATCCATAATGGGCATCATAAGATCGAGAATGATCAGATCGGGGGGGGTGGCCGCAATTACGGACATGGCTTCCATACCATTTTCAGCCATGGTGATATTGGTAAAACCTGCTTTCTTTAAAATTGAAAAGAGCAGAACGCAAAGCGACTTTGCATCATCTACAACCAGAATTCTTCGGTTGAGAATGTCTTCTAGAGGAACCTTTTCAATACTGGCAGGCAAAGGTTATGTCCTAAGGTAATAAAATCTTGGGGATGCCCGGGATGTTTTCGACAAGGCACCGAGATTTATTTATTCATCAACTACCTGAATAAGCGTTTCGAGCTTTACCAGCTTGAACATGGTTTTGACGCGCTCTCTAGGGTTGCTGATCCGAAACGTCCAATCCTCGCTCTGGGCTCTTTCCTGGGCGACCAGAAACATGCCCAAGCCAGCAGAATCAACATAATCCACGTTGGCGAGGTCAACCTGAATGGTCTGTGCGCCTGTTTTGACAGCCTCGTCGATCATGCTCCTGAAAGTCGGATGATCACTGAAAGTAAACTCACCTTTCATAATGCATTTCACATTTTTTTTGTCGGGCAGAAGAGAATAATCCATGATGTTCGTATCTCCGGTTCTAGAATAGTTCTATATCATCATCGTCGGTGGCGGCTTGATCGCTTTCCGAGTTGTCTTCTGTGCTCTCAATATCTTCATCATACAGCGCATGCATGATAAATCTCTCACGCATTTCGCTGAGATTGAAGCCATTAATCAGGGTGTTCAGCCATTCCCGGTCAAGTTCGGGTGTGATGTCTTCGCCCATGGTTTCTTCTGTTCGTCTGATCATGTCCTCATTGGCTTTTATCATAACCTGAAAGGCATCGAGGAGATGTGCCAGGCGTTGACTGGTGCGATCCTGAAACTGCATTCCTGTAACCATTTCAGAGATTTTCCTGGTTATCGCGTCTGAGCTTTCTGCTGATTGAGATATGGTGGCACTGAACTCTTTGTTCCGCTCAAGCATACTGCTCAAGATTTTATCGATTGTGTCCTTGGCCAAAATGTTTTCCGACAGATCTATTGAAGTAACGTTCTCAAGAGTTGTTCGCGTTTCGGCCAGACTGTTGGAGACGTTTGAAATTTCTTCTTGTATTTTTGTTGAGAGTTCTTTCACCGATTGAGACAACTCGCGTACGCCGTCGGCAACGACGGAAAATCCAGCACCGGCAGCACCGGCTCGCATTGCTTCGATCTTGGCATTCAACGCAAGAAGGTTGGTTTTCTTGTTAACCTTTTCGATGTCATTCACCCTATTCTGTACCTTCCCAACGTAGGCAAGAAGGTCTTCAAGGGAGTAAGTCATGCTCATGCCGTGTTTGGAAATGCGTAAAATCTGGTCGACAACAGCGGTAAGGTTACTTTCCAGGGTCTTGAGAACTTCACCAAGGGGAACATTTTTACCGTCCACAAGGACATTGCCTGCGGTTTCAACGATACTATTCAACTCTTTGGCCTGTTGCCGGGAATAGGTAGCAAGCTCGCGAAAGTTTTGTGAAAGCTCATCTGTACTTGTCTCAACCAGTGACGAGGCGACTTCAACCTCTTTTGTAAGGGCACGAAAGGTTCTTCTTTGCACATCAGACAAGCCCACCCAAAGGGTCAGAAGCTGATGCATGTCTTCGACCTCCTGTCCGGAGGTGTCGCCTAATTGCACTTTTGCTGTCATTGCCATTTTTCTTCTCCGGGGCCCGAGGGGTGGTTCTTGAAACTGGTGCCTTCTGCCCTTCGTAATGTTTAGACTCGTATGTGTCTGTCTTGTTCACTTCCGCAGGCATTCAGTATTGCCTCTGCGATCAGGTGAAGCGGGAGCTGCTGTTCAACAGCTCCCATTTCAAAAGCTGCTTTGGGCATGCCATAGACAACAGAAGAACTTTCGTCCTGCCCGAAGGTTTTAGCGCCAGCCTGTCGGAGTTCCAGCAGGCCAGAGGCACCATCTTTGCCCATACCTGTCAGAATGACGCCGACTGCATTCTTGCCTGCTGCGTCCCGGGTAGAACTGAAGAGAACATCTACAGAAGGTCGGTGCCCTGAAACGGGAGGGGTGTCTGATAACTGACAGATATAGTTCGCCCCGGAGCGCTTGAGTTTCAGATGCTTGTTCCCAGGGGCAATATAGACATGACCCGGCAGTACCCGTTCATCCTGTCGCGCTTCACTGACTGAAACAGCACTGACTTTATTCAGGCGCTCGGCAAAGGTCTGGGTGAATTTTTCAGGCATATGTTGGGTTACCAGTACGGCAGGGCTGTTAGCCGGCAGACGGCATATAATTTCTCGTAAAGCCTCGACGCCGCCCGTAGATGCACCGATAGCAATAATTTTCTCTGTTGTAGAGAAACTAACGGGGGGCGGGAGATTGGATTTATCCAGAACGGAAGCTTTTTTTTGGAGAGCTTTTACGCGTGCACCTGCTGCCGATTTTACTTTTGAGATTAATTCGTCAGCACGTTTTTCTATACCTTTTTGCATTCCTAATTTGGGTTTAGGGAAAAAGTCAACAGCACCAAGCTCAAGGGCTGTTATCGTTGCTTCAGCTCCAGCCTGGGTAAGCGAAGACACCATCACGACAGGCATGGGCCGCAAGGTCATGATCTTTTCGAGAAAAGACAGGCCATCCATTTTTGGCATTTCGATGTCGAGTGTTATGACATCGGGAAGCAATTGTTTGATCATCTGCCGCGCCTGAAAGGGGTCGGCTGCGGTGCCGACAACGTGAATCCCTGGATCGCGTGACAGAAGGGCCTGTAACAGCTCCCGCATCAGAGCGGAGTCATCAACAATCAGTACCTTGGTTTGTTTCAAGTTTTTTTCCTGTTTAAAAAAGTTCAATACTGCCTTCGATTTTCTTATGGGTCAGGGTTGTGAGAAGTTCTTTTTCTGCTGTACGAACCTGGGCATTTGATGTCCGGTCGAGAAGCTTCATTTTGACAACACCTGTTCGAGGGAAATAAATAATCTTGCGTGCCTGCTCTCCGCCCAGATGTTCTGCATTCGGCGCGAGGTGTTCATTTTTAAGGTATCTTTGGACGAATTTGACGTTCTTTTGACCAACCTCATTCGAGGTGTCGAGTACATGCCCTCCCCCAAAAAGTTTGATTTCCAGCCGATTTTTGGCTCCGCCCATGGCTAGAACATCGTTCAGCAATGTTTCCATGGCGTGGTTGCCGTAACGCATTGCGGCATTGGCACCGCTCCATTGCCCGGTTTCGCTTTCGGGGAGCATGAAGTGATTCATGCCACCAACACCCAATGCTGTGTCACGAATACAGGCACTGACGCAGGATCCCAGAGTGGTGACCAGCATTTCATCTCTGCGGGCTGTCACATAATGCGTACCTGGCATGATTTTGACTGCGAAATGTTTAAACTGGGGGTCAAAAAATCGTTTGGGTTCTCCCTCGTGCGGATGTTTGAGATCTGTGTCATCTGAATAGAGATGATCCAAGCTGCCTGCTTTGTTTTTTATTGAAGGTATAATCGCCATAATCACACTCGCTGATGCACAGTCTGTCCAATAAGAACAAGACCAGAGTTGTTATCGGCTAGGCTCTCAGAATGGCCGATATACAGCCACCTCCCAGGCGAGAGCTTCCCGGAAAAGCGTTTGGTTAAAGCAAATTTGGTTTCCTGGTCAAAATAGATCATCACATTGCGACAGAAAATGGCATCAAACGGGCCTTTCATGGGCCAAGCTTCCATAAGGTTTAGTTGTTTGAAAGTGATGAGTTTCCGTAACTCGGGATTCATGACGCAATGGCTTTGAGAATACTTGCTGGTATAGCGGCTCTGAAATGTACGCGGCATGTCTTCGACCGACTTGTAACTGTATTCACCGCTCATCCCTATTTGGAGCATTTTGGTGTCGAGGTCGGTCGCCAGGATTTTGATGTCAATCGGGCCAGTTTTTTTCATGACCTCGTTCATGATGATGGCGATTGAATAGGGCTCTTCACCAGAAGAGCACCCCGCAGACCAGATCCGTAAGCGTTTTGAAAGGCCTTTGGCGTGTTGCTCATTTGTGATATCGAGACAGGCTTGATGAAGGTGTTTGAAATGATGGGATTCACGAAAAAACTTGGTCAGATTGGTCGTAATCGCATTGATCAACATACCAATTTCTGTGTTTCCCCTGTCTCCCTCAAGCAGATCGAGATATTCCTTGAAGGATGTTAGCCCCAGGCTACGTAAGCGGCGGGCAAGTCGGCCATAGACCATATCCTTTTTACTGTCTTTCAGGACGATGCCCGTCTGCTGATAAACCATAGCTGTCAAGGTTTTGAAGTCCTTTTCAGAGAAGGGAAACTCTCTTTCCCTCGGGGCTTGCGAAGCAGTCATTGTGAGCGCCTTGATAGATACATTGCGGTATGCCCCGAGCAGGGAGAAAGAGGGAGTATTCCCAAACAAAGTTAAAACTCAGACCAATCATCTCCATCCTGAATCGCTGCTCTGGCAGGAGCGGCTGATTTAAACACGGCGACTTTTTTCTGCGCCGTTCTTGGTGCTCCTGTGGCTTTGACCTCTTTCAATTTTCTGGGAGCGGATGCTTGTCCCTGATCAATCTTGAAGAAGGAAATCAATTTGGTCAGGGCTTCAGCCTGCTCTTCAAGGGATCTTGCGGAGGCAGAACTTTCTTCTACCAGAGCAGCGTTTTGTTGGGTCATTTCATCCATGGATGTAACAGCGGTATTGATTTCCTCGACACCTGAGGCCTGTTCACGGCTTGAAGCTGCAATTTCAGCAATGATATCTGCCACGCGTTTGGAAGAACCGACAATCTCGGCCAGTGTATCGCCGGTATTATTGACCAGGCTGACACCTTGTTTGACCTGATCGTTGGCTTCCATAATCAGGGTCTTGATATCTTTGGCTGCTTCACTTGACCGCTGGGCGAGTGTCCGGACTTCGGCGGCAACAACCGCAAAGCCTTTACCGGCTTCGCCCGCTCTTGCTGCCTCAACAGCAGCGTTGAGTGCGAGCAGGTTGGTTTGGAAGGCGATCTCGTCAATCACTCCGATGATATCGGATACTTTCTGTGAGGCCTGTTCGATGCCTGTGACAGCAATAACAGCCTGCTTGACGATCTCGCCGCCTTTCCCGGCAGTTTCGCAGGCATTGATTGCCAACTGGTTGGCCTGCTGTGCATTATCGGCATTCTGTTTGACGGTGGTTGACATTTCCTCCATCGATGCTGCTGTTTCCTCCAGACTGGATGCCTGGGCTTCTGTTCTTTGTGACAGGTCGATTGACCCGGCAGAAATTTCGGTAGAAGCACTGCCGATTTCGTCGGCGGAAGCGATGATCTCACTGACGGTTTGTGATAGACGCTGGGCTGTCTGGTTGACGTCTTGTTTCAGGGTTTCGTACATGCCCTTGTAGTCAGCGTTGATCTGATGTGTCAGGTCTCCACTGGATAGGGAGGCAAGAGCGTTGGCGACATCGTTGACAACATTGTTGACGTTCTTGTTCAAAGCGTTCAGGGCATCAGCCAGAGCGAGCATGAAGCCGACTTTCCCGTCTGTGGCCAGGGATTTGGTGAAATCGCCTTCAGAAATGGCATTGACCATGGAATCGACTTCGTTCTGGATTGCAAGCTCCTGGGTGATATCGCTCCATTCAACGACAGAGCCAAGTCGTTCCCCCTTTTCATTAACGATAGGATTGGCAATCAGTTTAAAACTTCGCCCGCCAATGGCAATCTGACTGCTATAGGTGGATTTCAGGGCCTCCAGTGCAGCCCGCTGATGAGCCGGGTTTTTGTGGAAGCGATCAATACTGCCACCAATAAGCGTGCTGGTGTTGAAATTTGGCAGTTCCTTGCGAATATCGGCTTCACCATTTCTCATCATGTCCATGACGGCTTCGTTCATGTAGATGATATTGAAGTCATTATCTGCGACCATGACATTGGCTGTACAACTGTCCAGGGCGACTTTGACCCGCATGTTTTCGGAGGCAATACGATCACTCTCTACTTGTAAAGCCAGCCTTTCGGTCATGTCGTCCCATTCGACAACAGTCCCCAGTCGATTACCTTTTTCATCGTTGATCGGGGCAGCAATCAGACCGAAGGTTCGCCCGCCGACTTCGATCCTGGTTTTGTAGACCGACGAAAGCTTTGATAGCATCCCGCGCTGATGTGCAGGGTTTTTATGGAAAGTATCGATGTTGGTGCCGATAAGCTTATTCGTATCCAGATTTGGCAGGTCTCTTTTGATGTCAGATTCGGCATTTTTCATCATCGCAACCATCGTTTCGTTCATGTAGATGATGTTCAAGTCGACATCGGCGACCATGACGTTGGCCTGGCAACTATCTAGCGCTGATTTGATACGGATATTATCAACGGCCTCGTTTCTGAAGGTGAAGACCGAATTACTGAGGACGCCGATTTCATCGCGTCGTTCCGTGTCAATATTTACCTGGGCGTCTCTGTCTGTGACCAAGGTCACGAGCTGGGCAACAGAGCGACTGATCCCGAGTGTTACAAAGACACCAAGCAGGATAGAGGCAACGATGAGAAGGATCGTTGCGACCAGAAAGATGGTTCTGGTATTGGCGGCAGCATTCTCTTGCTGGGTAACGTTTTCTGATAGCGTGGAGATTGCTGTCAAGCCGAGTTCATGTAGCAGCTCAATCCGCTCGGAGGCTACGTTGAAAAAATCGATACCGCTGATACCTTTTAAGTCAAATGTCTTAGGGTAGGCGGTCGCAACCGTTCGCATTTCCTGAATTCTGGTGACCGTAGACGAATTATTCAGGTTGCTGTAAGCATCTTTCAGGGGCTGGGTTGCGAAATTCAGAAAGACCCAGGTATAGGCTTCCTGCTCGCGGATGACGCTGGTGAAATTCCGGTAAGTATCAGTATCGAAAGATCCGGAAGTGAAGCCTTTGCTGCCCAGGTTACGTTCCTGTCCAGATTTTTCCTTGAGTTGAAGCAGGGCAATATAGGCTGTGATTTCGGCTGTAACACTTCCGCTTTTACTCAGGAGGGGCATTTCTGAGGTGACATTAATAAGATTTGCTATGAGATCGCTGTAATAGGCAGTTGATTCTTCAATAGTCATTTGCTGGCTGGATATGGCCGAGCGTTTGTTGTTCAGGTCTTGCAGCTGTGCCCGAACATTGTTCAGGGTTTGTGTCAGATTAACGCTATAATCTTTGGAGAGCAGGTTTGTAAGAGCCTGGTCCAGTTCAGGCTGGACCGTGTTGGTCAAGCGGCGTCTTTCATCCAGCCGTGCCATGAAATCTGCCGAGCCCTTGGAGTTTAGGTAACTTGCTGATGTCCCCCGTTCTGCTTGCAGATCGTGAATATAGGTACCGATTGTAGGCGCAGCGTCAACAATCCCGCGAAGCTCTGCCATGGCATTTGCGGTGTCATTTTTCTCCATGACCGTAAAGCCGGAATAGAACAGGAGACCGGCTATGGGGATCATAAGTGCTATGCCGAATTTAATTTTCATGGATAGATTGTTAAAAAAGCGACGCATTTTTCTCTCCGTTCTGCATCTCTGCATTCGTAACTTCTGGCCTGTCAGGCTTCTAGGGCACGTCCGGCTGTAACGCCGTCCTCAATGAGTTGTGTGTCGAAGAGGCGTTCTTCATTCAGCAGGGCAACCATGCGTTCATTGATGGTTACCAGGCCCGAGAGGTACTCTTCATCGATAAGGCGTTCCATTCGGGGTACCGCACGGATGTCGTTGAGGGGCACGGTCAAAATATCCGAGACAGTATCGACGAGGATGCCGACCATACGACTTTTGACGGCGATGATGACGATGACATGCATCTTGGTGGCGTCAGTTTGTCCCTGGCCAAAGCGGCATCGTAAATCAAATATCGGTACAATGACTCCGCGTAAGTTCAAGACACCCCGCATGTATTCCGGTGTGTTTGGCAAGAGTGTGGTTTCCACCCAGCCTTTGATTTCCCGAACGGACATAATATCCACGCCGTATTCTTGCTTGCCAATGGTGAAGGTGATGAACTGGATTTGTTCCTGAGCGGTAGCCGAACCCGAATAAACTTCAGGTATCCCCTCTGATGAAAGGGCGACGGGCATTTTTTCCTGAACCATGGGGCTGTTGCTTTCCATTAATTACACTCCGCTATTTCTGCTTCTCTTTGTTCTTCGATGGAATGAGTGCCAATGAGCGGAGGAGGCAGGGCTTCAGAAATGGGATGATAATCGTTCTGTTTTTCCTGGATGAGTTCGTTGATCTCTGCTTTTGCCATTGTATTCAGCCCATCAACATCGAGAATGAGGGCAACCTTGCCATTCCCAAGAATGGTCGCGGCTGAGATGCCCTCTACTGGGTCATAGTTTTCTTCGAGACTTTTGATAACGACTTGTTGCTGGCCGAGAAGTTCGTCGACCAGAATGCCAACCCGTCTGCCACCCTCAATTTCCGCAATGACGACCAGAGCTTTACTGGGGTCTTTTTCCGCGTCAGTAATCTTGAACAATTTATGTAGTTTGACCAGGCGTACGTATTCCCCTCGGATGGCTACGACGGTTGCGCCGTTGGAGAGGTGATGCAGGTCTTTGATGGCTGGACGCAGGCTTTCAATAATTGAGGTGAGGGAGATAACAAATTTCTCTCGACCAACAGAAACAATCATACCATCAAGGACAGCGAGAGTAAGAGGCAGGGACATGACAAATTTTGTGCCTTGTCCGGGGATGGACTGGACCGCAATCCTGCCTCCCAGGTTTGTGATGTTTCGGCGAACGACATCCATCCCGACCCCGCGGCCAGAAACATCGGTTACCTCATCAGCTGTCGAAAAACCGGGACTGAAAATCAGATCATCGATTTCTTCATCGCTTAAGGCCGAATCCGGGCTGATAACCCCTTTTTCGATGGCCTTGCTTCGTACTCTTTCCCGATTAATTCCCCGTCCGTCGTCAGTTACAATAATATGGATACGCCCGCTTCTGTGTTCTGCTGAAAGTGTCACTGTTGCTTTAGAGGGCTTGCCGACAGCCACACGAGCTTCTGCATTTTCCTCGATACCATGATCCAGTGAATTCCGGATCATGTGGATCAGTGGATCTGCGAGCTGTTCAATGACCGTTTTGTCGACTTCGGTATGTTCACCCAGGGTTACGAGTTCTACCTGCTTGTTCAGCTTGGTGGCCAATTCCCGGACCAGCCTTGGAATCCGGGAAAAAACTGATTTGACGGGCTGCATGCGAACGGCCATGACAGATTCCTGTATTTCACGGGTGTGCATGCCCAGGTCCTCAAAGCCTTTCGACATGTACTGAGCGAATTCAGGTGGCAGATTGTCGACCTGTTGCTTGAGCATGGCCTGGGTGATGACCAGTTCGCCAACCATGTTCACCAGACGATCAACCCGGTCCAGATCGACGCGGATTGAAGAAACCTTCGCTGCTGTGGGAGGAGCACCTGCAGGCTGCAATGGCCCAGGAATATTCTCCGGGGGCGGCGAAAGAGGAGCCGCTTTGCCTTCGGGAACTGGTGAGGTGGCGGGGACTTCAGGAGCGTCTGTGCTGCCTTGTGTGTGGGGGGGCTCATCAGAAGATGCTAAACCAGCGCTTGCTGGCTCAGGAGTAGCAACGGTGATTTCGAGTTCACAGTCATCCGTGACAAACTCGAAGACTTCCTCGACATCTGCGAGGGAGCGGTCTGTGACAAGCTCAAAAATCCATGAGAAGTACGCGATATCAGGCTCTATTTTCCTGATGTTGGGAAGATTTTCTGTGTTTACCGTTGTGCTCAGTTCTCCCAGTTGTTTCATTTCCCGGACCAGCAGGAGCGGTTCATTGGCATGCTGAAACAGCTGCGGCTTCGGTGAAAAGCGGATTGTATAGTGCGATTTGCGCGCGGGTGCAGGTTGCTCTTCTTGTTGGGGGGGCTCTTGGGACGAGGGGGGAGCCGGTTTTTCCTGTTGCTTGTGACTGCCGTCTTCGGCGAAGGATTTCAATTGATTGGTTATATCCAGAAGGTTTGAATCCGTAAGGGTTACACCATCCTGTGCCGCCTGAATGAGCCGGGTTAGAATGTCATTTGCAGCCAGTAACAGGGTTATAAGATCTTCGGTGATGGCTATTGTGCCCTGGCGCATTTTGTCCAGCAGGGTTTCATATATGTGGGCAAAACCGACCAGTTGATCAAAGCTGAAGGCGCCAGCGCCACCTTTAACAGAGTGAACGACACGAAAAATTGCATGAAGGTCCTCAACGTCAACGGCGTCGGGATGTTGCTGGAGGAGAGCCAGTCTGGTTTCTGCATCTATGAGCAGTTCTGCACATTCTTCAAAATAAGTGGCTTTAAACTGATCAAGATTGAATTCGTTGTTACTCACAACTCCCCCTTCACAAGTCTGTGCTAGCTGGTTACTCACCTGGCAGGTGTTATCGGGAAACTCCTTTGAACAAACTCACAAACTCATTGTATTAATTGGCCGCAAATGTTGATCCGAAGCTTGAGGTTATGGGCAAACTTTCTGGACTACCTGTAGTAATTTTTCCGGATTGAAGGGCTTCACAATCCAGCCTGTCGCGCCGACGGCCCGACCTTCTTCCTTCTTGGCACCGTCCGCTTCCGTCGTCAGCACCAGGATCGGGGTCAGGCGGTGGGTTGGGTTCGCCCTGATTTCTTTCACCAGCGCCAAGCCATCCATGTTTGGCATGTTTACGTCTGTGATAACCAGATCGACTCTGCCGCTACCCATGAGTTTGCTTAAGGCATCTCGCCCGTCTGAGGCCTCGATAACATCGTGTCCGGCACTCCGGAGTGTAAAGGAAACCATGTCGCGCATGGTTTTTGAATCATCTACAGCAAGAACTTTTAGAGCCATTATTTCTCGTCCGTCATACTGATGTTTGCGTAGAGCCCCAGATCTTTAAAAGCAGTGACAAGGGCGTCTGATGCATCACTGATCTGAAAAGATCTTCCTGCCTCTATACAGCTTATAGCTGCGGAATGCATGATCTGAATACAGGCTGTGGAGACCTTTTCAACGGCACTGGCATCTATCTTTAGATTCAGTGACTTATTATCGGAATCAACAAAAAGTTCAAGCAGATGTTCCGCTGAAGCCATGTCCAGTGAAGGCGTGAGGCTGATGAGGGCTGTTTGATCTGATACTTCGACTTTCATTGTCTCGAATCACTTCCCTATCGTCTATGTGAAGATTCAATACACACGATGTAAGGAATTCTGTTTATTCGTCGTATGCAGCCTATGAGTGTATGTTGGAGTCGTTAAGAAGAGATTAAGCGTGAATGTCTGAAAAGTTTCATTAGAATTTTATTTTCAGCTGAAGATTGCCATTTTCTAGTCGTGTTTCTGTTTGATTTGGTCAAGAGGCTGCTTGAGCAGGGAGCGGAATTTTATTTCATATGAAGCTTACTTGTGTTTCAATTGAAGCTAATAATGATAACAACAAGCAAGAAAACACTGTTGGGGCTGGGGTTTATCGAAGTCTGTGCCTCTGCAGATATGGTAACGATCAAAAACAAATAATCAGATTTCATACTGGTTTGATACTCTGGTTGATACTGGGAGGTATTCATGAAGCTTCGGGACGTTCTGTTGGGCTGTGCAAGTGTGCTGGCCTGTTTTTCTCTTAATCTGTCAACCGCTTCGGCGCAGGATTGCCCCCGGGGGGATCTTGATACCCGCTTTTGTGATGTGGACGGTGATCTAATTGCGGACACACCAACGGATGCGTCGCAATGGCTAGACCCGGAAACACTTATTTTTGCCTATACTCCCGTTGAAGATCCGGCGGTCTATAAGGAAGCCTGGTCTGATTTTATCGAATATCTTGAAGAAAAGACCGGCAAGGAAGTCATTTTCTTCCCGGTTCAGTCCAACGCGGCAGAGATCGAAGCCATGCGTTCCGGTCGTCTGCATATTGCAGGCTTTAACACGGGGTCAAATCCGCTTGCTGTAAATTGTGCCGGGTTTAATCCTTTCACCATTATGGCCAGTGCCGATGGCAGCTACGGCTATGAAATGGAGATCATTACTTACCCTGGAAGCGGGGTGGAAAAGGTCGAAGATCTGCGGGGCAAAAGCCTGGCTTTTACATCGCCAACTTCCAATTCCGGCTTTAAAGCGCCTTCGGCCATTCTCAAGGCTGATTTCGACATGATTCCAGAACGGGATTTTGAGCCGACTTTCTCAGGGAAACATGACAACTCTATTCTTGGGGTTGCCAACAAGGATTACGTGGCGGCATCCATTGCAAACTCGGTCAAATTCCGGATGATTTCCCGCGATGTCATCAAGGAGGATCAGGTCGTTACAATCTACAAATCCCAGACATTCCCAACCACGGGATTTGGCGTGGCCTATAATCTGAAGCCTGAACTCCAGGCGCAGATCAAAGATGCCTTCTTCAGCTTTGAATGGGCCGGGACATCTCTGGAAACTGAATTCTCCAAGTCCAATGAAGGTCAGTTTCTGCCTATGAATTACAAAGAATTCTGGGACGTGATCCGTAAAATAGATGCGGCGAATGATGTGTCCTATTCCTGCCAGTAACGAGGCAGTTATCAGACCTTTTTCCAGTTAACTCCTGATTGTTCCCTGGTGCCCCATGGCACCGGGGTTTTCAGGTATAGGCATTTTAGCCACAGATACAGGTAGAGTAGATGTTACACCTGAATAAACTGACCAAACAGTACGCCACGGGTGATAAAGCGCTGACAGATGTGGAGCTGCAAATTCCCAAGGGGCAGGTTGTTGCCCTGATCGGCCCCTCCGGTGCGGGCAAGAGCACCCTGATCCGCTGTATTAACCGTCTGGTAGAGCCGACTTCGGGTAAGGTTGTGCTGAACGGAACAGAATTGACCCGGCTGGGGGCTGGTGCCCTGCGCAAGGCACGTCGCCGGATGGGGATGATCTTTCAGGAGTACGCTCTGGTCGAGCGCCTGACAGTGATGGAAAATGTTCTGTCGGGGCGTTTGGGGTACGTTGGGTTCTGGCGGTCTTTTTTCCGCTGGTATCCGCAGAGTGATGTGGATGAGGCCTTTCGCCTGCTGGAACGTGTCGGGCTGGATCATATGGCGGACAAACGCGCAGATGAACTGTCGGGCGGTCAGCGTCAGCGTGTTGGTATTGCCCGCGCGCTTATCCAGAACCCGGAACTGCTTCTGGTTGATGAACCGACAGCATCGCTTGATCCCAAAACATCAAGGCAGATCATGCGTCTGATTTGTGAGCTTTGTTCCGAACGGGGACTGGCGGCGATCATCAACATTCACGATGTGGCTCTGGCCCAGATGTTTGTCCAGCGGGTGATTGGCCTGCAGTTGGGCAAGGTTGTTTATGACGGACCGCCTGATGGCCTGTCGCCTAATATCCTGACCCAGATTTATGGCGAGGAAGACTGGGAAGCAACCATTGCCAGGGTTGAGGACGAGGATGAGAATGATCTGGCAGAGGGGGCCGTTGCATGAGCGCAGTTCTTGCCTCAGAGCGGAGGAAGTGGCGGAAGCCGCCCTTTATTCGAAATCCCCTAGCCCGCTGGGGCCTGATTGTTTTTGCCCTGGCTTATCTGGTTCTGGCTATCGGGTCGATGGAGGTGAACTGGCAACGGGTCTATGAAGGGCTGGAACGGGGGAAACAGTTTATTCTCGCCTTTTCTCACCCTGATTTCACCAGCCGCTGGTCTGATATCTCTGCGGGGATGATTGAATCAGTCATCATGACCATTACCTCGACGGCGGCTGGGATCATTATATCGATCCCGATCGGACTTGGTGCGGCGCGCAATATTGCGCCTCTGCCTGTGTACTATCTTTGTCGGGGAATCATTGCCGTTTCCCGAGCCCTGCATGAAATTATTGTTGCGATCCTGCTGGTGGCGATTTTCGGTTTTGGCCCCCTGGCGGGATTCCTGACCCTTTCCTTTGCAACAATCGGTTTTCTGGCAAAGCTGCTGGCTGAAGACATCGAGTCAACTGATCGTTCGCAATCAGAGGCGGTCAAGGCGACAGGGGCTTCGTGGTTGCAGTGGATCAATTATGGAATCCAGCCCCAGGTCATGCCGCGCCTGATCGGCCTTTCCATGTATCGTCTGGATATCAACTTTCGCGAGTCTGCAATTCTGGGGCTTGTCGGCGCCGGGGGCATCGGGGCTACTCTTAATACCGCCTTTGATCGTTATGAGTTCGACACTGCCGCAGCAATTATCGTGATCATTATTGTGGTTGTGATGGTGCTTGAATATCTGTCCGGCATGATTAGAGCGAGGTTGCAGTAATGGCGGTTTCAATCAAAAACAAGGGCCAGAAGGTTTGGCAGCTCCGAGACAGAAACAGCCAGATCCTACGCTGGTTTTTCCTCTTTATTGCTGTCTCGATCATTATGTATTGCTGGCAAAAAATCTCGAGCCAGACCGAGTGGTTTTTTGTCTGGGATGCGCCACGGATCGCCGGAGATATCGGCTCCCGCGCGCTGCCGCCCCGCTGGTCCTATATCGACCAACTCTGGGAGCCGCTGTGGGACACGATCAATATCGCAACACTGGGAACACTGTTATCGCTGTTTTTTGCGGTGCCGATCGCTTTTCTGGCGGCCCGGAACACGACGCCGCACCCGATTTTCTGTCGCTGGCCAGCTCTGCTGATTATCGTTTCCTCCCGTTCGATCAACTCCCTGATCTGGGCTCTGTTGCTGGTGGCAATTATCGGCCCGGGAATCTTTGCCGGGACCATTGCCATTGCCCTGCGATCCATTGGTTTTTGTGCAAAGCTTCTTTATGAAGCGATTGAGGAAATTGACGAGAAACAGGTAGAGGCAATAACGGCGACCGGAGCCAGCCGCTGGCAAGTAATGGCCTATGCCATTGTGCCTCAGATCATGCCATCCTTTGCCGGGATTACAGTGTTCCGTTGGGACATCAACATCCGGGAGTCAACGGTGTTGGGGCTGGTCGGTGCTGGCGGGATTGGGTTGCAGATGCAGTCCTCGCTGAATGTACTGGCCTGGCCCCAAGTTACCTTGATTCTGCTGATCGTCTTTATTGCGGTGATTATCAGCGAGATGGTTTCTGCCAAGGTCCGCGCTGCGATTATCTGATTTATTGCAGGGATGCCTCAACACAAAAGCGCCCGGAAACCAATCCGGGGGCTTTTGTGTTCTGAGCTGGTAGTGAGCATTACTGGTAATCGTTACTGGTAATCGTTCAGGCTTCTGCCGGATACATGGCCCCAGAGCATCTTCTCATCACTCAGCATATGTTCGATCATGCCCGCGGCATCAGCCGGGCGCATGGCGACATTGAGATCGCGGTCAATTCCGGCAGTGGCATACATCTGGCTGTCAACCTTGCCCGGATAAAAGCCCATGACCCGTACACCTTTCGGGGCACATTCAACCTCGAGACAGCCGGTGAAACCACGGATCGCCCACTTGCTGCCGCTGTAAACCGCGATGGATTTCCGGCTATAGAGTGCAGCAGTCGAGACCACATTGATAACGGCACCACTTTTGCGTTCGAGCATGCCGGGCAGGACGGCATGGGTCATAAACATGGTGCCCAGTGTATTGGTTTCCATAACGCTGCGGATATCTGCGGGTGTGTGGCTTTCAAAGTCTCCCTCAAGCCAAATCCCGGCATTGTTGACCAACCCCCAAAGAGGTCCGACTTCCCGTTCAACCCGGGCAACAACGTCACTGCAGCTGGCTTCCGAAGCAACGTCGAGAACATATCCTGAAGTCCCGGTCTGTTCTGCATACCCGGCGACCTTGTCGGGGTTTCGGCCAGTGAGAACGACGTTGTAGCCGGAGGATTTCAAGGCTTCAACCGTTGCCAGTCCGACACCACTGGTCGCACCAGTCACCAGTACAATACGATTTTTGTTTCCCATAACCCTCTGCTTTCGAATAGACTCTTGTCACAAAATAGCGGGATCATCCTAGTCAGTTGAAAGTGGTAAGGGTAGAATTTTGTTAATATTTTTATCTCTCGTCCTGAAGAGGTCATGAGCAGCTATGGCGAATAAAAATCTCCTGATTGTCGCCCATGTGCCTTCGCCCAACACACAGCAACTTTGTGATGCCGTGGTTCGAGGGGCTGGGCATGAAGATATTGCGGGAATTGATCTTGTGGTCCGGACGCCTTTTGAGGCGGGGCCGGGGGATGTGCTTGCCGCCGATGCCATCATTCTGGGAACAACAGAAAACCTGGGCTATATGAGTGGGGCCCTGAAGGATTTCTTCGACCGGATCTATTACCCTTGTCTTGAGAAAAAACAGGGTCTGCCTTATGGGCTTTATATTCGTGCGGGGCATGACGGCACTGGTACCCGGCGGGCAGTCGAGACAATTATCACCGGGCTGCGCTGGAAGGCTGTGCAGGAAGAGCCACTGATCTGTCGAGGCGCTTATGACCAGGCGTTCCTCAGTCCGTGCGAGGAGCTGGGGTTGCTGATGGCTGCGGGGCTTGAAGCGGGAATTTTTTGAGGGGCGCTTTATTGTCCCCTCACTCTGTGCAGTTCGACTTTATTCCAGACTGAACCAGGCAGATTTACTCTGGGTGTAGCTTAGCAGGCTGGCAAAACACTTGTCCCGGGCGTTGCCGGACTGTTTGTAGCCGCCGAAAGGTTGGGTCATGTCCCCATCGCCAAAACAGTTGACCCAGACAACACCCGCCTCGATTGCCTTGACCATGCGATGTGCCGTCGTGACATCCCGGGTCCAGACACTGGCTGCGAGGCCGTAGATGCTGTCATTGGCAATCTGCAGGGCTTCTTCTTCGGTTTCGAAGGTAATGAGGGATGCAACTGGACCAAAGATTTCTTCCCGGGCCGGGCTCATGCCGCGGGTGACGCCGTTGAGCAGTGTCGGGGCAACATAAGCCCCGGTTTCAAATCCTGCAGGTATCGCACCGCCAAAGGATAGTCTGGCTCCCTCAGTAACCCCGCGGGTGATTTTTTCCAGTACCCCCTGTTGCTGTGAACGACTGACCATTGGTCCCATGGTGGTCGCGGGATCAAGAGGATCACCGGGTTGATAGGCTGCCAGCGCGCGCTGTTCAAAGCGGGCAGAAAATTCTTCCTGCAAGGATCGATGGACCAGCAGACGGGAACCTGCATTACAGACCTGTCCTGCGTTGTCATAGATCCCGGCGAAAGCGTAGTCCACTGCGCGATCCAGATCTTTCAGGTCGGGCATAAAGATCTGGGGGCTTTTCCCGCCGCATTCCAGCGATACCCGTTTCAGATTGGATTGCCCGGAATAGATCTGCATCAGTTTGCCGACAGCGGTAGAGCCGGTGAAGGTAATCTTGGCGACATCGTTGTGCAGGGCCAGGGCCTTTCCTGCTTCAGGACCCAAACCATTGACCACGTTAAAGACCCCTGTCGAGCCGCCCGCCTCGATAAAGAGTTCGGCCAGACGCAGGCAGCTCATCGGGGCCTGTTCGGCAGGTTTGAGGACCACACAGTTTCCAGCGGCGAGGGCGGGGGCAAACTTCCATGTCGCCATCAACATTGGGTAGTTCCAGGGAGAGATGGCCCCGACCACGCCGAGGGGTTCCTGCAGAACAAAGTGCAGCGCATCCTTCACCGTGTTGGTGACCGTTCCTTCGATCTTGTCGATGCATTCGGCAAAATAGCGCAGGGTGACAATAACCTCTGGCAGATCGATGTTCAGAACATCGCTGATGGGCTTTCCCATATCCAGCGTTTCAAGCAAAGCCAGTTCAGCCGCATTGGCCTCGACCAGATCAGCCATGCGCGAGAGAACCGCCATCCGTTCCCGCGGCGGCATATGCCTCCAGCGACCATCCCGCCAGGCGGTCTGGGCTGAGGCAACGGCCAGATCAATGTCCGCTGCACTGCCCTTTGACATTTCAGCCACAACTTCGCCGTTGGCCGGGCTGATGGTCGGAAAGCTGTGGCCGTCCTGGGAAGAGACAAAGCGTCCCTCAATGAACAAGCCTGTTTTGATCTTCAGAGACTGTGCTTTTGCTTGCCAGTCTGCCTTTGAGAAGGAGGATAATGCATCAAATGCCATTTCAGTGCCTTTTTGAAATCCATTCATCTTGTTCGTTAGGGGGTGTTTGCCAGAAGGAGGGGTGTCAGCTATCCGACATTCTCTTCGGTCAGCTCTGCGGGATAGCCTTCTGCTCTGAGGTCAATGCCACAGGCCTGTTCGATCATTCTGGCAACTTCCGGGGATTGGGCCTGTCCACCAAACAGACCTTTGGCGCGACGATAAATCTGCTGGGTGGCGCTGCCCAGTTCCAGGGGCACCCCGGTTTTTTCTGCAATGCCCTGGGCGAGGCCAAGATCCTTGAGCACAAGATCTATCGGAAAATTGACATTATAGCTGCCGCTGAGGATCAGTTTTGATTCCGTTTCATGAACAAAGCTGTTGCCCGAGCTGTGGCGAATGGCTTTCCAGATTGCATCCATATCGACACCAAATTTTCGGGCCAGCATCATGCCTTCGCTGGCGGCGACGAGGTGGATAAAGGCCAGCATATTGGTAACGACCTTGACCACTGTCGCATGACCAATCGGTCCCATATAGATGATTTCGCCGCCGACTGTCTGCAATACCGGCTTGACCCTGTCGAACACGGTTTCTTCGCCACCAACGAGGATGGTGATCTGGCCGGAATGAGCGCGGTGAACGCCCCCGGTAACCGGACATTCCAGCACGTCGATGCCTTTGGCTTTGGCTTTTTCGCTGAGGCGCTTCAGATCTTCGAAATCGGTGGTGCTCATCTCGATCCAGGTGCTGCCTGCAGCAAGATTGTCAAACAGTCCCCCTTCTCCTTCGGCAACTTTGCGGGATGCTTCAGGGGAAGGCAGAACGGTAATGACGGTTTCAGCGGAACGACAAATGCCCGCGATATCGTCAGACCAGATCGCTCCCGCAGCGAGAAGGCGTTCGGCATTTTTACGGTTAAGGTCTGTAACCGTTACTTCGTGTCCGGCCTGAACCAGATTCATTGCCAGAGGTTCGCCCAGACTGCCAAGGCCGACAAAACCGATTTTCATTTTTTTTCTCCTGAAGGTACCTGAGGGAGGTGCAATTTGATGTTGTGTAAAAGATGAGAGGGTGTCGTTGTCCGCTCACACCGGATGCTGCTGCATTTCCAGATGCAGCATGTCACCAGTGTAGGGATGAGCTTCGGCAACAGCTTCGTTCAGCTCGACCCCAAGTCCGGGTTCATCGGATGGAATGATATAGCCGTTTTCCCAGCGGATTGGCTTTTTAAGGATCTCGGTATGGAAACCCTGCCATTGCTGGATGCTTTCCTGAATTAGAAAGTTCGGACTGCAGGCACCTATCTGGATATTTGCAGCCCCTTCAATTGGCCCGCAATAAAGATGCGGGGCGATCTGGGCATAGCTGGCCTCGGCCATGGCAGCGATCTTCTTGGCTTCAAGAATGCCGCCAACCCGTCCCAGGGCAAACTGCAAAATAGAAGCGGCCCCGCTTTGCAGGACACGCTGGAATTCATATTTGGTTGCCAGACGTTCGCCGGTTGCAATCGGGATCGAGGTGCCGCGGGCTACTTTGGCCATCTCTTCCTGATTGTCAGGGGGGGTGGGCTCTTCAAACCAGAGCGGGTCATAGGGCTCGAGGCGTTTTGCCAGACGGATTGCCCCGGCCGCAGTCATCTGTCCATGAGTGCCAAAGAGCAGATCGCAACGGCTGCCGACTGCTTCACGAATTTTCCGGGCGAAGGCTTCCGAGCGGTCCAGTTCCTCAAGCGACAGCTGACGCGGATCAAAGGCTGTGTAGGGCCCTGCCGGGTCGAATTTTACGGCGGTGAAGCCCTGTGCTGCATAGTCAGCGGCACGTTCCGCGGCAAGATCCGGGTCCAGGTAGACATCGGTTTTGTCACCTTCCTGTGGGTAAAGGTAGGTATAGGAGCGGAGTTTCTCATGTACCTTTCCCCCAAGAAGTTCATAGACGGGTTTGTCGAGAGATTTGCCGACAATATCCCAAAGCGCCATTTCAATCCCGCTTAAGACTCCCATGATTGAGATATCGGTGCGCTGGGTGAAGCCGCTGGAATAGACCCGCCGCCAGAGGGTTTCGATCCGGAAAGGGTTCATGCCTTCGACATAGCGTTCAAAAACATCGCGGATCATGCTTTCAACCACATGCGGATGAAAAGGAACTGAATAGACTTCGCCGATGCCTTCAATGCCGTTGTCTGTGGTCAGCTTGGTGAAGATCCAGTAGCGCCCGCCAAAATGGGGTGGAGGATTGCCAACGACGAAGGTTTTGAGCTCGGTAATCTTCATTCTGTCCTCGTGATCATGCTGCAGGGGATCTGCATTCTAGCAGATGTGTTGCTGGACATGGTTTGGGTTAAGCCGTTTCCTGGGAAATAACTCTGCGCCTGATCACGACTTCCGACAAATGATGTTTTTTTGTCAATTGGTATAAAAAATATTCCAATTGGCTTTGGTTGATGCCAAGAATGCCAAGGGTATTACACAGGGAGCCTGAAGAATATGGCCGGACGACTGGATGCCACAAAGCTTCCACCGCTGAAAGCGCTCAAGGGTTTCGAGGCTGCGGCCAGACTTGAGAGTTTCCGGGGAGCTGCGGAGGAGCTGAACCTCACCCATACTGCAATCAGCCATCAGGTGCGTTTGCTGGAAGAAAGTCTGGCGGTTGCCCTGTTCGTTCGCGAGGGGCGCGCGGTCAAACTGACACGGGAGGGTGAAATTTTTTATCCGGTTGTCCGTGAGGCGCTGGGGCAGTTATTGAGCTGTGCCGAGATCCTGCGGCGCTCCGGTCAATCCCGCAGCTTGAGAGTGCAGGCCTATGTGACGCTGTCCATTCGGTGGCTGGCCCGGCGGCTACATCGTTTTCGCGCATTGGAGGCCGGGTTTGATCTTCATATTATCTCGAGTATTCTTGACGGATCTTTTGATGAATCCCTGGCGGATATCGGGATGATCTATACGGCAAAACCTTTGGCGACACACCTGCATTGGATTCCGCTTTTTGAAGCGCGGCTGACAACTGTGTGTAGTCCCGGTTTCCTCGCGGCGCAGGGAGGGGAAATGGTTGCTGCTGACTTGCTGCGTGTACCGTTGCTCAAGGTCTATACGGCAGATGATCACTGGAATGAGTGGTTCCAATCCGCTGGGGTTGTTGCTCCCTCTACGCGCTCATCCATCGGGGTCGATACCGTCGCGATTGCTCTGGAAATGGCGATGGATGGGGAAGGCGTCGCCATGGTCAATGGTCCCTTTGCCGAAGGCGATATCAAGGCCGGACGTCTAGTACAGCCTGTTGATCATGTGGCCCAAGCGCCGGGAGGCTGGGGGTTGGCCTGTCGAAATGATCTCAAGGATGATCCCCGGATACAGGTTTTCATTAATTGGATGAAGGACGAAGTGGCCCGCTATTCAAACAATTGAATGGTTCACAGCAGGCCTTTCTGTTGCTGATCCAGAACCGTACTAGATCCTTGCCGTTACTGCCTTGACCCGACAGTAACTCCGCAGGGCTTCCAGCCCTTTCTCCCGTCCGAAACCTGAAAGTTTGTTGCCACCGAAGGGGACCTCTACCCCGCCTGCAAAGTATTCGTTGACGTAGAGCTGTCCTGCATCAATGTCCCGGGCGAGGCGCAGAGCTTTGCTGATGTCGCGGGTGTAGATACCTGCGGCAAGACCAAAGTTGGTGCCGTTGGCCAGCTCCAGCGCTTCGTCTGCTGAATCTACCACCTGTACCGAGAGCACGGGCCCGAAAATCTCCTGTTGAATTAGCCTATCATCCGGAGTGAGCTGATCTAGAATGGTTGGTTCAAAGAACCAGCCTTTGCCTGTTTCTGGGTCATGAGTTTTGTTGCCGCCATGGGCAACCGTGATGCCGCGTTTTTTGGCATCGATAAGGAAGTCATCAACTTTTTTAAGATGCATTTCTGAGTTGATGGCCCCGATAGAAGGGTTGCGCAGGCCGTGTCCGAGAGTGAGATTTTTTGTTTTCTCTACAAGCTTTTCCAGAAGTTTTGTGTGAATAGTACGTTCGACAATCAGGCGGGAACCTGCAGAACAGATTTGTCCGGCATTGGAAAATATCGCCCAAAGCGTTCCTTCTGCGGCGGCGTCGATGTCGCAGTCTGAAAGAGCAATAACTGGTGATTTTCCGCCAAGTTCAAGAGTTACACTGGCAACATTGTTGGCCGCCGCTTTCATGACATTGATCCCGGTATCAACCGAGCCAGTAAAGGTAACATGACGAACTTTTGGGTGCGAGACCAGTGGTGCCCCTGCGTTGGCGCCGGTGCCGTTGATGATGTTGAGAACACCGTCAGGAAAACCAGCCTGCTTGAAAATTCCGGCAATCAACAGTGCGGTAAAAGGTGTGGTTTCAGCTGGTTTGACGACGGCGGTACAGCCGGCGGCAAGGGCAGGAGCTATTCCGCGGATCATGGTAGAGGTCGGATAGTTCCAGGGAATGATATGGGCCGTTACTCCGACAGGTTCGTGGAGAGAGAAAGAAAGATAATCTGGACCGAGGGGGAAGGTTTCACCCTCGAGTTTATCAGCGGCACCTGCGTAGTATTCAAGCAGACGTGCCGAGCTGTTGATATCTCCCTGGGCTTCAGCCAGGGTTTTTCCGGAATCGATTGTTTCTGTAACGGAAAGCAGATCGCTGTTTTGACGCAGAAGAGCCGCGGCCCGGTTCAGGAGACGGCTCCGTTCTGCGGGCAGGGTTTTTCGCCAGACTGTCCGATAGGCTTTTTCAGAACTTTCGACCGCCCGGTTGACGTCTTCTTCTGTGGCACAGGAAAAACTGGCAAACGCCTGCGCAAGGCCGGGGTCGAAGGATTCCATCTGTTCAGCTGTGCTGCCCGCACAGAATTTCCCGTCAATGAACAGACCTGTTGGCAGGTCAGAGAGACTGCCGAGCTTGAAATAATTCTGGATGAGTTGCTGCAGGTTGTCGGTCATGACGCAGATTCCTTGTCGCCCTATGTTGGCGTTAATATGTTTGTCGTCTGAAGGGTTTGTTGAATCTTGATTTAGCTTAAAGGCCCGCACGCAGTTTCAGATCCGGGAAATCCTGTCCGACCCGGCTGATCTGATACTGCTGTCGTGCCAGCCAGTCAGGATTGAGTTCGATCCCCCAGCCGGGTGTGTCGGGGATCGCTAAATTGCCGTCTGTGATCTGGAAGCCGGGTGTGAAAATATCATTCTGCCAGGGATAGTAATCGAGTCCCTCAATCGAGAACTCGAGATATTTTCCCGGGTTCGATATTCCTCCCATCATGTGCAGGGAGAAGAGAGTCACAAGAGACAGGTTGGCGGCGTGCAGGGTAATGGGCATTCCAGCCTGTTTTGCCAGCTCGACAACCCGGAGCGTACGGGTGATGCCGCCCATATAACAGATGTCAGGCTGGGCGATGTCGACAATTTTTCCCCGGGTGATCTTCTGCCAGATCGGCAGATAGTTGTCCTGTTCGCCACCGCTGACATCGATATCCAGACTGTCGGTAACCTGCTTGGTCCATTCCAGTTCCCAATAGGGGCAGGGCTCTTCGAAATGGTTGATGCCATGTTCCTGGAGCAGTTTGCCAACCTCAATGGCGCGGGGAGGACTGTAGCTGCTGTTGGCATCAACCAGCAGTGTAACGTCATCTCCGAGGCCTTTGCGGATGGTTGGGATGATGGCTTCTGTTCTGCCCGGCCATTGATCCTGATCGTGGCCGCATTCCTTGCCGATACGGAACTTAAAGGAGCTATAGCCGTGCAGGTCTTTCAGTTTCTGGAACCGGGCAAGTTCCTGTTCTGGGGTGATGTTGCGCTGCATGCTTGAGGCATAGGCGGGAAATGAAGCTGTTGTCCCTCCTAGCAGCTTGCAAACACTTTTGTTTTCGATCTTTCCCCGGATATCCCAAAGGGCAGTATCAACCCCGCAAAGCGCGCGGTAGAGATAAGAGCAGGGGAATTTGTGTTCGCGTTCCAGAACTTCGTCCGTTGCGGCATCAAGGTCAGCAAGCGATAATGTTCCGAGATCCCGACCAAGCAACCAGGGCGCGACCTGTCGATGGACAACCTGTGCGGTGATGTCAGCGAGATAGGGCGCAACCTGACCCCAGCCTTCATGACCTTCGTCGGTTCTGACGCGAACGATGGAGACAAATTCATTGGTGAAAGTTTCGATACTTTCAATTTTCATCTTCTATCTGCCTTCGCCTGCAACGGGATGAGCTGGCCACCGGAATGCGGGGGAGCTTCAGTTTAAATCCCTGAATCACACTGTTCAATCAGGCCATAATTTATCAACCTTGACCAAAAAACAAACGAAGTATTATTCTAGTAAGGCCTAAATTAATTTTTGGATCTAATGATGTCTTACCAACTGCCTCCTCTGATCTGGCTTCGGGCTTTTGAAGCTGCGGCCCGTCGTACCAGTTTTACGGCTGCGGCAGAGGAGCTGCAATTAACCCAGGCGGCAATCAGTTATCAGGTGCGGTCCCTGGAAAAACACCTTGGTTTTCCCCTGTTCGAACGCTTGCCGCGCAGTTTGCGCCTGACGGATATGGGCAAGGCCTATCTCCCCGCTGTGCGCAAGGCATTTGACGAGTTATCGGCAACAACCGTGGGTCTGTTCGGCCCCAAGCGCGACAAATCAGTAACAATTCGGGCAACCATATCTTTTGCGGTGTTGTGGTTGGGGCCTCGGTTGAAAAATTTTCGCCAAAAATACCCCGAGGTAAACATCCGGCTTTGCACCTCGATCTGGGCTGAAGGATCAAGTGAAGACGAAATGGATCTGGAGGTGCGGTTTGGAGACGGGCACTGGAATGATTTCAATGTGGAATTACTCTGTCATGACAAGATAATCCCGGTCTGTTCGCCTCTGTTTGAGGAGAAACTGGAGCCACAGTCAGAAAACCTTCTGCACATTATGGGAAGCGAAGATGTCTGGAAACGCTGGTTTGAATCTCATGGTCCGGGAGAGTATGACACCGTGAAAGGCGTTCGGGTTGATAACTCTCTGACCGCCCTGGAAATGGCGGCTACCGGATCTGGTTTTACGGCTGTTCAAAAATGTTTTGCCGAGCCCTACCTTGAAAACGGGCGTTTGATCCGTCCAAGCAAACATGAGCTGCCCGCTTTACAGTCCCACTATCTGCTGATGCCGGAGAGCCAGTCTCGCCCCAAACCGGAAGTTATCTGGTTTCGTGACTGGCTCTGGGCTGAAGCCAAGGCGTACTTTAGATAAGATAAAACGCGACAGCTTTACAGGCGTTGCTCAGTGGGTTCCGGGCTTGAGGAGTTTCTCAATAGCCTGGATAACTTTTGGGGCGTTTGGAGCGGTGACGGTGCTGAACCAGTCAACCAGTTTGCCATCCGGCCCGATAAGATATTTGTGGAAGTTCCATTTGGGGGCCGCAACCATACCCAGTTCCTGTCGAGCCCACTTGTAGAAGGGGTGCGCATCAGCACCTTTGACATGCTCTTTTTCGGTGATGGGGAAATCAATGCCGTACTGCATCTGGCAGAACTGTTTTATATCGTCCTTGCTGCCGGGTTCCTGCGCGCCAAAATCGTTGGAAGGGACGGCAAGGACAACCAGTCCTTTTTCGCCGTAACTGTCCCAAATCTTCTGCAGATCGGCGTATTGTTTGGTAAAGCCGCAAAAAGAGGCCGTGTTGACCAGCAAGATTGCTTTGCCCTTGTAATCAGCAAGATTGATGCTGCCGCCCTCAATCGATGCAAAAGAGAAATCGTGCGCTGATGAAAGCTGGGATGCTGCAGCACCAGTTGCAAATAACCCCATGACCAAATTTATCACAATAATCAAATTCCTGAACATCGGGGTCTCGTTTCTGCTCTTGATGCTTTCTTCAGCTTTTACGCCAGAAAGACTATAGCGGATCACTATACCCTATTTATAAGCCTTCGAGACGGTAATCAGCCCCATGCCTGCCAAGACAATCAGTCCTGCAAAAGCCATATGCAGGGTGAAGGGTTCATCAAATACCATAACGGTGGCGAATACGGCAATAACCGGCACACTCAATGTCAGGGGGGCAAGGAAAGAAATCGGATGCCGACGCAGCATCCACGCCCAGGAGCCATGACCGATGATGCTGGAGGCAATTGCGGCATAGGTAACCCCAAGCCAACCGTTGAGACTGGCGGCTTCCATCGAGACCATGATGTTGGGTTCAAGCAGAAAGGCGAGGGCCAGAGAGAAGGGAATTCCCAGAGCAGAACTCCAGCAGATGATTGCAAGGGGGGAAATCAGGGTCTTGCCCCTGATCAGAATGGTATAGAAGCCCATGCAGAAGGCAGAGGCCAAGCCAGCAAGCAAGGCGTCCATACTGTCAAAAAAAGTTGGCTCATAAAAGAGTATAACCACACCGATAAAACCGAGGGTCAGGCCGGAAATTCTTTTGATACCGGGGATGTCCCTGAAAAATATCCAGGCAAGCAGCACCGAGAAAGCAGGGCCAAGTTGTATGATCACCGAGATCGCGCCAACACTGGCCGTATGCTGGATCGACCAGAAGAGCAAACCAAAATGGCCAGGAATAAGCACCAGGCTTATGGTCAACAGCGAGCGGAATTGCCCTTTGGGATATCTCACAAAAGGGGCAAGCAGAAGAAAGATAATTGAAAAGCGAATCGCAAGTGCTGTCCAGACCGGGAATTCACTGACCCCTACCTTGATGGCGATATAGTTCAGGCCCCAGAGCAGGAATACGATTCCGAGGATGCTGTAATCCCGGAGGCTTACCGGGTGGTCCTGATTTTGAGTCATTGAATTTTCTATGTAATGGGAGGATGCCACGCTCTACTGGCTTGCCTGAGGGGGCTATACGACAGGTTTTTTATGCGACTTACCAGCCTGTTTTGTATTCTCTGGGTATTTTTCTGAAGAGGAGGAGGTTAATCCGGCCTTTTTTCCCTTTTGTAAAGTTGCTGGAGCGGAAGCCGGGTTGTGTCGACAAAACGGGTCAGGGCTGTGGAAGAACTGATCTCTTGTACGCCTTCGATCTGGGAAAGCTCCTGCCAGAAAAAACGTTCGTATTCTTCTATATTGCCAACCACAATTTTGAGCAGGAAATCGACACTGCCCATGAGGGTGTGACACTCGATCACCTGGGGGCATTTTCGAACGGCCTCGACAAAGTCGGGCAAGGCGCCTTTGACGTGGTGGTGCATCTTCACCTGAGCGAAAACCGTAACACCCAGACCGATTTTTTTCTGGTCAAGAATGGCGACGCGTTCCTTGATCACGCCATTATCGAGCAGGCGCTGGATGCGCCGCCAGCAAACCGATTTCGAGGAGCCCAGCTGTTCAGCAAGTTCTGTCACCGGGATTGTAACATCCTTTTGTAGGGCTTCGAGGATACGTATGTCGAGATCATCAAGAATATCGGTCATATTTCCCGTATTTTATGTTTCATTCGGAATTTTGATCCTCTTTGTATCATCTTTTTCTGGACTTAGGGAAGATTTACCGTCTGCGATAGGGGATACTGTCTATCAGGGGGAGGCGCCCTTGCTGTGTTTTTGAACAGCTGTGTATTGAATGCCTTTGTGGAGAATGGCTGTGAGAAATAATCCGGTTGCGACCTATCAGATCCTTGCCGAGAGCGAGCCGGGAACCTTGCCTCGTATTCTTGAATTTTTTGCCTTGAACAGCTCTGTGCCGTTTTCTGTGTCAGCTGTACGTGCCGGAGAAGAGGTCCAGAAAATTGTTATCGAAACGGATGATCTGACAGAACAGCGTGCCCGGATCATTGAAGCAAAACTGGCGGCTGTCTTTACGGTACATACAGCCAGCTGCAGCTTTGATGAGCAGAAGGATACGCATTTTGTTGAAGTCCTCCATGATATCAAAGCCGCAGCAAGCCAGAATAGTGTAGCTCTTTTCGGATGATCGCTAACTTATAAGCCCGGGCCGCTCTCCTTCGAACAGGGCAGCATCCCAGCTTTCTCCTTCAAAACAACGGGCGGCCAGATGACCGTAATAAACGGCCGAGGCGAGGGAGCCCGGTGCATAGGCATCGCCGATGACTTCCAGTGTTTTGATCCCTGCCGCAGCAAGTGCGGCGGGTTTGTTTTTCAGGCTGTGATACAAGGCATCATTGGCATCGCGGGCGGTGACCAACAGCAAAGCATCAGCAGAAATAGTGCGTGTCTGACCCGTGTAACCACAGGCCAGCTCGACAGACCCTGCCGTTACCGTTTCGACGCTATGGCTGGTGATGATTTGTACGCCTAGGTTCATCAGGCGTGACTGGATTTTTTCCTGTTCCAGCGTAAATTCGGTCCAGGCAGAAACCTTTACATCCGGTGTAACCAAGGTCACCTGCTGGCCTTCTGTGACCAGTTTTTCAGCAAGAACCCCGCCCATATAGTAATGGTCATCATCAAAGATCACGACCTTTCCTGCGGGGCTATTCCCGTCAAGCAGATCATCCGGTGTGAAGACAGGAAGTAGATCCAGGCCGGACAAGGGTTTGTGGTGGTGTCGTCCTGTGCCATCTCTACGCCAACGAGAGCCGGTGGCGAGCAGGATATGTTTAAAGCCAAACTCGAGCAGGGCTGCTTCATCCAGTTCGCTGTCGAGATAAATCTCCACGTTGCTCTTTTGCTGCAGCAGGTTGCTGCGGTAATCCCTGACACGGGCATAGCTGGAAAGACCAGGCAGTCTGCTTTCTCTGGTCGAGCGCCCGCCCAGTTCTGTTCCGGCTTCGGCAAGGGTAACCTGATATCCCCGATTTGCCAGTTGCAGGGCACACTCAAGACCTGAGGGGCCGCTGCCGACCACAAGGACAGCGTCGTCAGACTGTTTCGGGGCGATTTTTTCCGGGTGCCACTTGCGCCGCCATTCTTCGCCCATGGTTGGGTTCTGGGTACAGCGGATCGGAACACAGAGATTATCGCCGGTCACACAGATGTTGCAGCCGATACATTCGCGGATTTCATCAACACGGCCCTCGGCGATCTTGTTGGGCAGGAAGGGATCGGCAATGGAGGGCCGGGCGGCACCGATCAGATCGAGAACACCTCGTTTGATTTGGGAAACCATTGCATCGGGCGAGGTAAAGCGCCCGACACCGACCACGGGTTTACTGGTCAGGGACTTCACAAAAGCCGTATATTTTTCCTGATAGCCTTCGATGGGTTCAAAACGCGCAGTCGAGGAATCGTTGGTCCAGCCGCTGATGTTGACATCCCAGAGGTCGGGGTGCTCTGCCAGCATACCTACAACGTCCCTTGCTTCACCTTCTGAAGTCATACCATCTTTGCCCAGCAATTCATCCACAGCAAAGCGGAAGGCGATGGCGCAACGATCACCTACGGCTTCTTTTGTTTCTTCAAGAATCTCCCGTGTCAGACGAACCCGGTTTTCCAGAGATCCGCCATAGGTATCACTGCGCTGATTGTATCGGGGCAACATGAAGTGCATCAGCGTGGTCATACAGTGCCCGGCATAGACGTAGACGATGTCGTAACCAGCTTCGCGGGCATTAAGGGCAGCCTGACGGTACCATTTGCGCAGATTCTTGATGTCGGTTAGATCCATGGCCCGGGCGTGCACAGGATCATAGGCACTTACCGGCATGGCCGAGGGAGCCATCGGCGGAAGGCGAGATGTGCGGTTGGGTGCGTGAAAGCCATTGTGAACAAGCTCAACCCCGGCAAGGGAGCCGTGCTGGTGTACAGCTTCGGTCATAAGGCGATGGGCAGGGATATCGCGTTGATCCCACAGGCGGCCTTCAATATAGGGAGAAATTTCCGATGAGGGATGAATTTCTACTTCTTCGGTACAGACAGCACCCCACCCGCCTTCCGCTTTCATGCCGCGCATGGCGGCGAGGCTCTTGGGGCGGGCGTAGCCCAGGCCATTGCAGTGCGGCACCTGATAGAAGCGATTTTTTATAGTAACAGGGCCGATTTGCAGCGGTTCAAAAAGAATATCGTATCTGGGATCGCGGGGCATTTTGTACTTTCTTAAGTCTCAGGCTGACAGTTCGTTCCCGGGTTTTTTTACGGATTTCCTGGGAATTTTTATGAATGATGTCAGATCCTGACCCGGGCAACCAACCAGAATTTCTTATCAGCCTTTTGTTGTGCTTATGGCATCGTGTAAAAAATATCACTTGGGATAAGGGCGCTGGAAAAAAGCTGAAGATATCGAGGAATATTTAGATTACGTCATAAAAAATTCACACATAATCTTTATATTTCCGGAATTATGGAATTATAAGCAAGGCATTTAGGAGATGAAGCCAGTGACTCTACGTGTTGGTATTAACGGCTTTGGCCGGATGGGGCGTTTGGTGTTCAGGGCAGGTTGGGACGTCCCGGGAATTGATTTCGTTCATGTGAACGAGATCCAGGGCGGGGTTGACTGCGCAGCACATCTGCTGGAATTCGATACTGTCCATGGTCGGTGGCATAACGAAGTGATTGCTTCTGAGGGAGGCATAACGGTCGGAGAACAGAAAATCTCTTTTTCTGAAGAGAAGGACCCGGTGAAGGTTGACTGGAAAGCCCGGGGTGTGGATGTGGTTCTCGAGTGTTCGGGCAAGTTCAAGACACAAGAGGTTTTGGCTCCTCTTCTTGAAGCTGGCGTGAAGAAGATCGTGGTCGCGGCGCCGGTGAAATCGGAAGGGGTGCTGAATCTTGTTTATGGTGTGAACCACGAACTCTACAAACCAGATCAGCACCACATTATTACCGCGGCCTCCTGCACAACCAACTGTCTGGCCCCGGTGGTCAAGGTAATTCATGAAGCGATTGGTATCGAACGGGGATCAATCACCACGATCCACGACGTGACCAATACCCAGGTCATGGTCGATTCTCCGCACAAGGATCTGCGGCGTGCCCGTTCGGCCCTGAACTCTTTGATCCCGACGACCACGGGGTCGGCAACGGCGATTACGATGATCTATCCAGAGCTGAAGGGAAAATTTAACGGTCATGCGGTTCGCGTTCCGTTGCTCAATGCATCGCTGACCGACTGTGTATTTGAACTTGCGCGTTCGACGACTGCTGAAGAAGTCAATCAGCTGTTCAAAACAGCGGCAAGTGGCTCCTTGAAAGGGGTGCTCGGTTTCGAGGAACGACCGCTGGTCTCGGCAGATTTTGTCAATGATCCCCGCTCTTCGATCATCGATGGTCCCAGTACCATGGTGGTCGATGGACAGCATCTCAAAGTTTATGCCTGGTATGATAATGAGTGGGGCTATGTGAACCGGATGGTCGATCTGCTTCGCCTGATCGGGCAGGATCTCTAAATGGCTGATCTGCGGGGTTATGCGGTTGTAACGGCTGCCTACTGGGGCTTTACCCTGACCGACGGGGCTTTGCGCATGCTGGTCCTGCTGCACTTTCATCAGCTCGGGTTTTCGCCTCTGGATCTGGCCAGCCTGTTTCTGCTGTATGAGGCCATGGGGATTGTCACCAACCTTGCCGGGGGCTGGATCGCAGCACGCTTTGGCCTGCGGCTGACCTTGCTGGTGGGGCTGGCAATACAAGTTTTTGCCCTGCTGCTGCTTTCCGCACTGGATACAACCTGGTCCATCGGTTTTTCGGTTTTTTATGTCATGGTGGCACAGGCTCTGTCTGGCGTTGCCAAGGACTTGACCAAGATGAGTTCAAAATCTGCTGTCAAACTGGTGGTAAAAGAAGACAGTGGAGAAGCATCGAATAACAGGCCAGGTCTGCTCTTTCGTTGGGTTGCCTTGTTAACCGGATCCAAGAATGCCTTAAAGGGGCTGGGTTTCCTGCTTGGAGGACTGTTGCTGGAAGGACTGGGCTTCCAGCTTTCGCTCTGGGTGATGGCCTTTGGTCTGGCGCTGGTTTTGCTCGGGAGTTTTCTCCTGGCCGAACGCGCGTTGGGGCGGGTGAAAAGCCCAGTCGGGACTCGGGAGCTTTTCTCAAAAACCAGGCAGATCAATCTATTGTCTTTCTCCAGAGTTTTCCTCTTTGCAGCCAGAGATGTCTGGTTCGTGGTCGCTCTTCCGGTTTTTCTCTATTCATCTCTGGGGTGGAGTTTTGAAGAAGTAGGGGCCTTTATGGCTGTCTGGGTTATTGGCTATGGTCTGGTTCAGGCTGTGGTGCCGAAATTTACCCGCGGGGTTGTGACGCCACAGCAAGGAGTTAAGGCAGCAGAATTTTGGGGAGGAATACTGATGGTTGTTCCCCTGTGCATTGCAGGTGGAATCTGGATGGATACAGCAGCCGGACCCTATATTCTGATCATCGGATTACTGGTTTTCGGTTTTGTCTTTGCCGTGAATTCCTCCTTACATTCCTATCTTATTGTCGGTTTTTCGGATGCGGACAAGGTGGCGCTGAATGTCGGGTTCTACTATATGGCCAATGCGGTCGGACGGCTGGGGGGAACTCTTTTGTCTGGTATTGTCTTTCAGTTCGCCGGACTGACGGCCTGCCTTGTTGTTTCAGCGGCTATGATTCTGATTGCTACTTTCCCGCTGTTACTTCTCTCACGGCAGAGAGAATAATTTTTCCCGGGCGTGCAGGAGATATTGCGTCTTATGCGTGAAGAGCTAAAGTGGATTAAAACATCCATGGGGGCTGACATGACTGATCCACGCAAAAACTCAAGCGCAGCAGGAGAACAGGACACACCAAAGACAAAAGGGATGAACCGGCGGGAGTTGCTGGGGGCCTTTGCAGTTGGTGGGGCTGCCAGTCTTGCGGCCCCTGCTGTTGTGCGAGCGGATGAAAAAATCGTCTGGAAAATGGCCATGAGCTGGCCGCGTAATGTGCCTGGCGTCGGAGTGAATGCGCAGCGACTGGCCGAGATGATTACAGCAATGTCCGGAGGACGTCTGACGATTGAACTCTTCGCCGCCGGGGAGCTGGTGCCGCCCTTTGAAGTCTTTGATGCGGTTTCGAACAATGTTGCCCAGATGGGGCATGCGACGCCCTATTACTGGCAGGGCAAGGATCAGGCTTTTCACTTTTTTACCGGTGTTCCTTTCGGGCTGACAGCTGCAGAACATAGTGGATGGCTCTACTTTGGCGGTGGTCAGGAGCTCTGGCAACGGGCTTATGAGCCCTTTGGTGTGCTTCCATTCTATGCGGGGTCCTCGGGACCGCAGGCTGGCGGCTGGTTCCGCAAGGAAATCAACAGTCTTGCTGACCTGCAGGGGATCAAGATGCGCATTGCCGGACTGGGTGGCGAGGCCATGCGCAGGGTTGGTGTGAATGTGGTGCTGTTGCCACCGGGCGAGATCTTTCCGGCGATGCAGGCTGGAACGGTGGATGCTGCGGAGTGGGTTGGCCCCTGGAATGACCTGGCTTTTGGTCTCTACAAGGTTGCCAAATATTATTACATGCCTGCTTTCCACGAGATTGGTCCGGCGCTGGAGGCTATTGTCAACAAAGAGGCCTATGCGGCCTTGCCGGAGGATTTACAGGAGCTGGTGAAACGGGCCGTGATGGCTTCAGCGACGGAGAGTTACGCAGATTTCACCTATGGAAATGTGAAGTCCTTTGCCCCGCTTTTGGAGAAAGAAGGGGTTGAACTCCGGACCTTCCCCGATGAGGTGATGCGCGAGCTTTACAAGGCTTCTGAAGATACCTTACTTGAGATCAGTCAGGGCAGTTCGCTGGCCGGAGAGATTTATCAGAGCTTTATGTCTTATCGCAAGGAAGCTGACAGTTACGCGCGTGAGGCTGATCTTGCAGCGTTGAAAATGCGGGCAATGGTCATGGGGGAGGTATAGTCGCTCCGATTATATTATAGAGCCGGGATTGAATTATTATAATGTTATACTATAACTATTGATCCTGGCGCTCGACTTTTCCGATCGGGCGATTATGACGAGGCATGTTCCGTTGTTCTGGTAACCGTCTTGTCTTTTTATGTGAGTTGCTCGCTGTGGTTCTGTTTTCTCTTTTTCATATGAAGGCCTGTTTCAGAGGGGTCCTTCTGGGACTGGCTGTTGTGATTCTTTGCGGTACGACAGCCCAGGCTCATCCGCATGTCTGGGTCGATGCGGCTGTGATTGTTCACCTGAATGATGATGGTCGAATTGTTGCGCTTGAGCCCGTCTGGATATTTGATGATCTTTATACCGAAACGCTATTGCAGGATCTGGATCAGGATCTCAGCGGGCAGGTGGAAAAGGCCGAACTGAACAACTTTGCCGGGGATGCCGTACGCAATCTTCATGAATGGGACTATTTTCTCTCTGCGCGGAAAGCCGGGGCTGAAAAACTTGTTTTCACAAAAGAAGTCACCGCGGATGGGGATCTGTTGAATAACCGTCTGGTGCTGCGCTTCAAGCTGACTCTGGATCAACCGATTGTGCTTTCTCAGGCCATAGAGCTGAAGATGTACGATCCTTCCTATTTTATCTCGATTGAGTTGGTACCGGAAAATACGGTGAGTTTTGTTGCCGGAGAGGCAAAAGGCTGCGGGTACAAAACTATAGAACCTGATGATGCTGTCGGTACTGAGCAACCCCTTTCAGATCTCTTTTTCAGTGATGAAGAAGTTGCAGCCAACCCGGAGCTGGGATCTATTTTTGCTGCGACTCTCCGGGTGACTTGCTCATGACCAAGGTTTCATTCAGTCGGGGCGGGGCAAGGTTATTACTTCTTGTCGTTCTGTTGGTCGGGCTGGGTCTTCTGGTGGATGCCTTGTTTGATGTTGTCGGGCTCTTTCCTTCTGCAGAGGCAGGTATCTGGAGCAGCTTTCTTGAAATCTTACGCAATCAGCAACGTGCCTTTTCCTCTCTTTTAGGTGACGGAGTCCGGGCCCTGGGGGATGGTCTCGGATTTGACTCCCTGGTCTATCTTGTCTGGATCTGTTTTCTCTATGGTGTTTTCCACGCTCTGGGGCCCGGGCATGGCAAGGCAGTGATCGCTACCTATACCCTGAGCACGGATACAAAAATAAGGTCTGTGGTCGGGCTGTCCATGGCTGCATCATTTATGCAGGGGCTGACAGCGATTGTGATCGTCGGGGTCTGTTATCTGCTGATTGAAAGTGGCGTACGTGGCGCTTCCTTAGCTGTCGAATCAGTGATGGAACCTCTCAGCTATGGTGCTGTCGTGGTGGTTGGGGGTGTCTTGCTGTGGCGCGGGCTGCGTCTTCGGGCATCACAATGCTGCGATCATGATCATGGTGGCCAACAGAACCATGTATCTATTGCTCCAGATCAGAATTCAAAAAGTACCTGTGGACATTCCCATGATGCCCATCCTCACAAATCAACCATGCCAGAGAATACAGAACAGCATAGCTGCTGTACCCCTCCTATGCCACAGCGCCGCTTCGCCGGATTAAAGCAGTACCGGGATATTTTTGCGATTGTTCTGGCGATCGGTATTCGCCCCTGTACCGGGGCGCTGCTGGTTTTGATTCTGGCTTTTGTGCTTGGGCACTGGGCAGGGGGACTGGCAGCTGTTTTGGCGATGTCTCTCGGGACAGGGATTACGGTGTCCTTGCTGGCACTGGCTGCCAAGGGGATCCGCTTTCCGCTGCTTAAAATTCTGGATGAACTGGGTGTGCAAACCGCAGTTGTCGGGCGGGTGGTCTCCATCGGAGGAGGCTTGTTGATTATCTTTATTGGCGGGACACTGCTGCTTGAGGTTCTTATGACCCCGGATCATCCCTTTATGTGAGGCAGACAGGGGCTTTATAATAGAGGTCTTATGATTGTGGTGTTTGGTTCCGCGCGCGCTTTCCTGTAGGCTGTTAAAAACAGCGCGAAGGTCCTTGATGTCAGACCTGTTCAAACAATCCCTTACAATCGCGGCCCTAATGGGGCTTGTTGTCTTGGTTTACCTTGGATTTTTGGTGATAACTGGTCAATTTAACCAGGTTTTACTTAAGCATGAAAAATTCTGGGGTGGGGTCTGTCGTGATGAAAAACAGGGGCCTCCGGCCGTGCTGGCTGTCGTTGCCGGTGTTTTGCTTCTCACTGGTTTAGTACGCGAAAATCCCTGGTTGCTGGGGAGTGGTTTTGCCACAGTCGTCTGGTGTTATGTCAAGCACAGGCAATCTCTGGTCGAAGACCCTTTTGACCAGAATGAACCCTAACCAGCACAAACCTTAACCAAAATAAATTCTGATCAGGATCAGGCCTCTGTTGCTTATCTTCCTTTGTGACGTAAGCTGCTGCTTTGGCAAGCAATCCAGATTGGGGGCACTTATGTTTGATGCGATTGAAAAGAATGACCTTGTCTTGCTGGGCGTTCCCCTCGACCACAATGGCTCCTACATGACCGGACCTGCCCTAGCCCCGCAGCGTATCAGGGAAGCCCTGCATTGCGGCTCGGCCAATATGACCAGTGAAGCCGGGCATGATCTCGGTTCTGATTCCCGCTTTAAAGATTGTGGCGATTTGCAGTTTTCCAGCAGGGAAACCGCACTGTCAGAAATCTCGGCCCGAGCTGCAGCGATAGTCTCTCTGGGGGCAAAGCTTCTCAGTCTTGGAGGCGATCACTCCGTATCTGCACCCTTGATTACAGCGCATGCCAAAGCTTATCCGGGGCTTAATATTCTTCATTTTGATGCCCATTCCGATCTTTATGACGAGTTGGATGGCAATCGGGACAGTCACGCCTGCCCCTTTGCCCGGATTATGGAAACCGGGTTGGTGAAACGGCTGGTTCAGGTGGGCATCCGGACATTGAATCAGCATCAAAAAGAGCAGGCCGAGCGTTTTGGAGTGGAAATAATCCAGATGAAAGACTGGAATGGTGATCTGAAGCTGGATTTTGACGGGCCACTTTATCTTTCGATTGATCTGGATGTTCTCGATCCTGCCTTTGCCCCGGGGGTATCCCACCATGAGCCCGGCGGGATGTCAGTCCGGGATCTGATCAATAGCCTGCACAAGCTGAATGCAGATCTTGTCGGGGCGGATATTGTCGAACTGAACCCGCATCGGGATCTGGTGGGAATGACCGCGATGGTCGGGGCCAAGCTGGTGAAGGAAGTTGGTTCCAAGCTCCTGAAATGAGAAAAACAGCTTGTGAAAAAGCCCTGTGCCGAATGACACAGGGCTTTTTTGTTCGTGAGGCAGATACTCAGGCGCTGCGAACTTCGGCGACCAGACGATTTGCTTCTTCGTTCAGGGCCCGGACCTTCTGGTCCAGATTGGCAATGGTATCGACAACGGAACGGGCTGCAGAGTCCGTCTGTTCAGAGACCTGATCAACCCCGGCAATACTTTCGCGAATGGAGCTGACACCTGTTGCGACCATCTGGATTTTTTCAGAAATATCCTGGGTGGCTGCCCCCTGTTCTTCAACAGCTCCGGCAATGACTGTACTGATTTCGTCGATCTGACCAATTACGCGGCTGATTTCCCCGATAGATTCCACAGCATTGTTGGTTTGGGTCTGGATGGCAAAAACCTGCTGCTCGATCTCGCCTGTGGCATTGGATGTTTGTGTGGCAAGCGACTTGACTTCGGAGGCCACAACAGCAAAACCTTTCCCCGCTTCACCGGCGCGTGCCGCCTCGATAGTTGCATTGAGGGCCAGAAGGTTGGTTTGTTCGGCAATGTCCGAGATCAACTTCACCACTTCGCCAATACGCTGGGCAGCCTGCGCCAGTGACTGGACGTTTTCGTTGGATCGACCCGCTTCGCCAACAGCTTTGTTGGTGATAGTGGTTGCCTGTCCGACCTGTTGGCCGATTTCCCCGACGGAAGCGGCCAGCTGTTCAGAAGCGCTGGCAACAGCCTGGGCGTTGTCATTGGCATTTTCGGAAGACTGGGAGGCTTCAGAAGCTCTCGAGCGGGTTTCCTGTGCCATACCTGTCATGGTATCGGCAAAAGTCTTCATGTCCCTTACAGAGCCTTCGATGTCCTGGATCAGACCACTGACTCCTTCATGAAAGCGGGTGGCGATCTTGTCGAGGGTTGATTTGCGCTCAATGACGGCAGTTTCCTGCTGATGCTTCTGTTCTGCCTCAAGTTTTTGTTTCTCAAGGGCATTTTCACGGAAAACCGCAACAGTTTGTGCCATGGCACCAATTTCATCCCGGCGGTTCCGACCTGGAATTTCAAGGTCGGTTTGCCCGTCTGCGAGGTTGCGCATGGTATTCGTGACTTTGCCAAGCATAGCCATGGCCTGGGTTCCGATCAGGGCATTAATGGCAATCACCGCGACGACAACAAGCAGGGAGATAATAATCATCAGGTTTCGTGCCTGATTGGCCTGGGCCATGATTTCGCTTTCCGGAACGGATACGACGATCCCCCAGACAGTTTCTGCCTTGCCAAATGTCATTGGCTGGACCGATACAAAGCGTTCGCCACCGACTGCGGCATCATCCACCGTGCCAAAGAAGTTTTTTCCTGCCTTCAGGGCTGCCAAAACCGGTGTAAGTGCTGGACTGTTTTCCAGCTGTGCCAGTTTAGTATCATCAGGATGGGATACCCACATCCCTTCGGCAGTGATCAGGGAAACTGTTCCTGTATCAAAAAGTTTCAGTTCAGAAAGGCGGATCTGGATATCCTTGAGGGCCATATCTGTTGTGGCGACACCAACGGCCCGATCCTGAGCGTCAAAAATAGGTACCGTTGCGGTGGTCATAACCACGTCTTCTCCGTTTACCGGATAGACATAAGGTTCGGTGACAACTTCCTGTTTGGTGGTTTTTGGCAGGTCGTACCAGAGCTCGGATCCGCTGTCTCCGCCGAGAGCAAGAGGTTCCCAGGCGACACCACCTTTTCCATCCTGATAAAAATAAGGAAGCAGGCGGCCTGCTGCATCGTTGTAACCCTGACCGGAAACGTCGCTGTCCTGTCCGGCAATATTTGAATCCAGCCCGACAGCACCGCCGACAAAATTGGGGTATCGGCGAATGGTGTTTTCGACAGTCTGGGCAAAAGCAGAGCGATCGGTGGAGCCGTTTCTTAAAGGCCCTTCTATAGAATGCGCCATGCCCCGGGCGGCAACCAGAGCTTCCTCGATATCAATACGGACATCCAGTGCGTACTGTTCTGCCAGGCTGGAAAGATACCGCTGGGCATCTTCCTGCGAGTTTTTAACCTGACTGTAGGTTGAATAGGAGACCAGTACGGCAAAGCCGAGGATAACCATGATGGCCGTGAGGCCAACAAGCCTGAAGCTCAGACTGTGGAAGGCAAGACGCATTTTCTTTTCCCGATGTTGCGATGAACGAAGACAAGCTTTTGATTTCAGGTGTTTTTATTCTTGTCCTGTTGGAGGATTAATTTAGGTCGCATCAGTGTCGGTTATAAAAGCTAACAAAGCCTTTAGTTCAATGGAGAGTTGTACGAATTACCCGATTGATAGAGCAGTTAAACCGGGGAGGTGCTGAAGCGGGGTCACTGTGCCACTGCAGGAAGCGGGACAGCCTTCCTGAGCGATTCCCGCAAGGAGATATAAATCCCGCTGGCCATAATGATGGTCATACCAATCCAGGTCCAGAAATCGGGGAAGTCATCAAAAAATACATATCCGATCAGGGTTGCCGAAATAATTTCGATATACCCAAGGGGAGCAATGACCGAGGCGGGGGCATAGTCACAGGATTTGATAATGAGAAAGTGACCGGAGGCAGCGAGAAGGCCGATCATACACATCCAAAACAGGGCACTCGTGTCGGGTGCTGTCCAGGCCAAAGGAACAGCTAAAGTAAGGAGGATGCTACCGATAACGCCGGTAAAAAAGAGAGTGTGCAAAGCAGTTGAGTGTCCTGAAAGGTGCCGGGTCGTAATAATGTAGGAGCCATGGCAAACTCCTGAGGCCAGGGCATAAAAAGCCCCGGGGCCGATGGTGTCAAAACCGGGTCTCAGAACAACAAGAATACCAAAAAATCCCGCGATTACGGCAAGCCATCGCCTGATACCAATGATTTCTTTCAGAAAGATGGCGGAAAAAAGCGTGACGATAAGGGGATAGATAAATACCAGTGCCAGACCATCGGTGATCGGGATCAGGGCAATAGCAGAAAAAAACAGATAGGTTGAGCCGAGCAGAAACAGGGATCGCAGAATTTGCCACCGGATCTGGCCGGGAAAAAATGCCCCGGATCTGAATTTCCACAAGGCAAAGGGAAGCAGGAAGAGAGTCATGGAAGCATAACGGGCCCAGGAAATCTGCAAGACGCTGAAGTTCGCACTGAGGTATTTTGCGATTCCATCCATGCCGGGAACGAGTACCATAGCCAGAACCATGAGAATGATTCCCCGCATCGCTCTTGCTTCTGTGGTTGGTGCGGTGTTTCCAGCCATAATTTGTCCCGTAACGTTTATCTCGGGAATAGATTTTCCCTCCCACCTCGACGCTAGGGGATAATTCTGATCTGTTCAATCTAAACTGGAGAGACGCCATTACAGTAAAGGCGGTATCAGGGCTATTCTGAAAGAACGAGATCCTCGCGCATATCGCGGTCAAATAGCTGGCCCTGTTTTTTCTGGGCGAGCAGTTTGCGGGCCTTGTCATAGAGCGGATCGTGCCAGAAAATCATGCAGCCATTGCAGCCTCGGCCACAACAGCCACTTGTTCCGATCCGGGGTGTTTTGGCAATCCGCTCCCCGTTCTCAACCAGAAGGCTATTCTGTAAGCGATCTCTTTGTCTCTCGTAAAATGCTTCACTGCCCTGCCCAAGTTCAATCTTCCGGGCCGTCTGGTCCAGCTTGAGCCGGTCCCATTCTGCCTGTGAAAGGGATTTTTCTTTTCTGATCACAGTTAACGGACAGAGGACTTGTTTCAATCGCTCAATATTTTCCTGATCAAACAGGGACCAGCGGAGGAGGATTACCGGTTTCTGTCCGGCATTGATGACGTCATCTATGTGACCCGTTCGCGCATCTTCGAAGCTGTAAAGCCGGATGAGAACAACCTGCAGTCCACCAGGAGGAAGAAGTTCAAGAACATCCCCGGCTTCAAGGCGGTTTTTGACTGTGACGTGGATGCCGATTTGATCCAGATCTGTGACTAGGCCGGCAAATTCATAGTCGGCAAAGGTTTTGGTGTGATCGTAATTGTGTGCATGGTTGCGCAGGCGTCCCTCGTGGAAAGCCAGGGTATATCCCCGGCTGGGGACAGTGGAGAGTTCTTCCATATAGGGATCGGGGGACCAGTCTTCGGGGGACTGATACCAGTCGTCGATTGCCTGGCGATAGGCCCGCGCGGTTACCGCCGCGTAATAGGCACTCTTGTTTCTGCCTTCGATTTTGAGGGAATCAACACCAATTTTCAGATAGTCATCAAGCCGGGGCATGAGACAAAGGTCCTTGGAGTTGAGGATATAGGCGCCACGTTCGTCCTCTTCTATGGGCATCAGCTCTCCCTGACGGCATTCTTCTTCGAGCAGGAATTCAAAAAGCTGGAGATTTTCCTCGGTAAGTTCAAGTTCTTTGATCGTGCCATCCTTGAGTTTCATATGCACCTTGTAATGCCAGCGACAGGAGTTGGCGCAGCTGCCCTGGTTCGCGCCGCGTTCAGCCATGAAGTTGGACAGGAGGCAGCGACCGGAATAGGTCATGCACATGGCACCGTGCACAAAGGCTTCAAGCTTTATGTCCGGGCATTTCTTTCTGATTTCACAAAGCTCGTCGTAGGTTACTTCGCGGGCAAGAACACAGAGGCTGGCGCCCTGTTTTTGCCAGAAATCAACCGATAACCAGGAGCAGACATTGGCCTGGGTTGAAATGTGGAGCTCCAGTTCCGGCGCCTCTTCGCGGACGTAATTGAAAATACCCGGGTCGGCAATAATTACGCCGTCAGGTTCAACTGCCCGGATGGTTTCGATAAACAGGGGGAGTTTGGCAATGTCCTTGTTATGAGAGAAAAGATTGAGAGTGAGATAAGCCCGCTTGCCGTGATTATGGGCAAAGCGAACACCCTCGATGACTTCTTCCAGGCTGAAATCCGATTTGGTGCGTAAAGACATATCCGGTGTGCCGAGATATACGGCATCAGCGCCATAAAGTATGGCGATCTTCAGTTTCTCTAGAGAACCGGCAGGCATAAGAAGTTCTGCGCGGTGAGGGCGGGGCACGATCTTGATCATATTTTGAACCAGCCTTAACAGGAATATTCCGCTGTTATGCTGTATCCAAAGACGCAGGCAATTGATCTAGGACAAAGGAGGTATCGTTGGGGGCAAGATACCGGGAAATATCAGAGAAAAGATATGCCTGTTCTATGCGGGATACGGTCTTTGTCGGCAGTCCGGCCTTCTACAAGTCAGGCAACCATGCTGGTTCGGCGCTGTTCGATTATATTCAGCAGGGATTTTTTTTCTTCGCCAGTCATGATGACCCAGTCGCGAATCTCATCGATGTTGCGCTGACACCCGATACAGAGCTGGGTCAGGTCATCCATTTGGCAGACAGAAGTACAGGGAGATGGAATTGTTGAATCCAACTCCTGGAGCAACTTCTCTTTCCGCTGCTGCCTTCTGGCGGAACGTTCTTCTCTGGAAAGTCCTGATACCAAATTCGTGTTTCCTAACGCTGGCTATCCTCGCTAATCCCAACTATCCTACTCATCTATTTGTTAATCACTCGTCTATTTCGCGACCCTTAGTCTGCGTCGAAGCGACAAAAACAAGCAGTTGATAGAATTTTTTACTGAAAAATAGCGTTACACAATCCGGTTTTCTTTAGCAGATCAAAAAGCAGGTGTCATCAGGATGGTCAGAAAGATCCGGTTATACGGCGGGCTTGTACTATTTTTCTATCTCTTTACTCATCTTCTCAATCATGCCCTGGGGTTACATTCCATTGCCCTGATGGACGAAGGACGAAAGGCTTTTCTGGCGCTATGGCGCAATCCCCTTGGCACGTTGTTGCTCTATGGTGCGCTGGTCTCACATATGTCTCTGTCCCTGTGGGGGATATATCGCCGTCAGCATCTGCATATGCGGTTCTGGGAAATAGCACAGCTGTTGTCGGGGGCTATAATTCCTCTCCTGCTGGTTCTGCATGTGTTGGGAACCCGTTTTGCTCATGAGATTTATGGACTTGAAGATAACTATTATTACGAACTCTATGCGCTGGTGGTTTGGCGGCCGGATGCCGGGGTCCGGCAGGTAATCCTGTTTTTCCTTGCCTGGGGGCATGGCTGTGTCGGTTTGCATTACTGGCTGAGATACCGCCCAGGCTATCAGGCATTCAAGCCTTATGCCTTGTCATTGGTGGTGATACTCCCTGTGGTTTCCCTGGCTGGGTTCTATGTATCCAGCCTGAAAATAACGGCGTTGGCCGCCAATCCCCTCTGGATGGAAAATTTCCTGGCTTCGGCACGCTTGCCTTCTGCGGAAGAGGTCGCGGATATCTACAGGTTTGAGACCTTGCTGCAGGTTGTTTTTATTGCTTTGTTACTTCTTACATTCTCTGCACGCTGGCTGCGCTACGCCTACCAACGGTGGCAGGGAACCTTTAAGGTAAGTTATCCGGATGGACGGGCTCTAAGGGCGATAAAGGGCACAAGTTTGCTGGATGTTAGTCTGATGAACGGTGTGCCTCATGCATCGGTTTGCGGCGGTCGTGGGCGCTGTTCAACCTGCCGTGTCAGGGTCGGGCGCGGTCTGGACCATCTGCCAGGCATCGAACAGGATGAACAGAGAGTCCTGCAGAGGATCGGTGCTGCAGAAAACATGCGCCTCGCCTGCCAGACCTATCCGATATCAGATCTGGAGATTACGCCGCTTCTGCCTGCTGAAAGCGGGATGAACTCGGCCCGGCGTCAGATCAGTTCTATCGCGCAGGGGCAGGAGCGGGAAATTGCAATTCTCTTTGCCGATATCAGGGGCTTTACCAGTCTTTCTGAAAAGAAATTGCCCTATGATGTGGTCTTTATCCTCAACCGGTATTTTGAAGCGATGGGTACGGCGGTCGAAGAATCTGGTGGACGGCTGGACAAGTTTATCGGTGACGGTGTGATGGCACTTTTCGGGATTGACCGTGGTGTGGAAATCGGCTGCCGCAATGCCTTGAAGGCAGCCAGACGGATGGCTGAAAAACTGGACGAGCTCAATGCCCATCTGGCCCATGAATTGCCGCAACCTCTGCGGATCGGGATCGGGATACATACCGGCCCGGTAATCGTTGGTGAACTGGGATGGGGGCAAGCAACCTCGATTACAGCCATCGGTGATGCTGTAAATACAGCCAGTCGACTGGAGAGCATGAGCAAGGAGCTGGGGGCTCAGCTGGTGATTTCACAGCCTGTTGCCGAAATAGCGGGTGGGGATTTCAGTGCTTTTCCCAAACAGCACATTCAAGTTCGCGGCAGAACTGGGGGCATGGATGTCTGGTCCCTGACCAGTGCCAAAGATCTCCCGCATTGATCCATCCAGTAAAGTTAAAGGAGGATCAGTGCGGGGCGGTCAGTTACTGATTGCTTTTATATTTTTCGATGGCGCTTTTCAGCTCTGAATATTCATCACAGCCAAAAAAACAGCTTTCATCCAGAATTTCCAAACGCTCCTGCGCTTTGTTTGGCTGATTCATTTCCAGATAAAGTTCACCGAGATAGGCGTTGGCCCCGCGATGACGCGGGTTGATTTCCAGGGCCCTGGTGTAGTTACTCAGAGCGTCATCCTTGTTCCCCAGCTTGCGGAGGCTGTAGCCGAGCATGTTGAAGGCATCAGCATTTTTCGGGTCTTCCGCGGTAACTTTTGTCAGCAAGGGGAGGGCTTCGGTATATTTCTCGTCTTTGATAAGATTGACGGCTTCCTTGAGCTCGGGAGAGCTCTGACTATCCCAACCGCTCCCGGCTGCGGAGGCGGGAATACTGTATGCGGAGAGGCTTGCTGCAAAAAGCAGACCTAGGGCAGCGTGACGAAATTGCATTATTCTGTGTCCCTGTTGTCAAGACAGATGATCATACGTCCTTTTATAAGGATTGGGTGTCTGATCTTTGAATTCAATGTTTCTTTGCGGCAAATAAGTGAAATCGGATTCACTGATGCAGAATTTTAAAAAAGTCCGGCTTCTTCCTCAAGCAGCTCAAGATCTTCAGCCTGAATGACCTTTTCGGCGATTGCATAGGAAAAACCTTTCCTGCCGAGGGCAGCCATATCGCGTTCCCGCCGTTCTTCGCGCTCTTCGTCCGGGCGATAAGGTCCCATTCGACGGCGGCGGGCGTAGGACACCGCGGCTTCAAGATCGGGATTGATACTTTCCTCCTCAATAATGTTTATGGCCTTGTTGATCTCTTCTTCCGGCACGCCTTTGAGGGAAAGATCCTGGCGGATTGCGCGCAAGGATGTGCCCCGGCGATGAAGACTGCCACTGCGTCCTTCGGCATAGCGTTCGTCGTTGAGGAAATTGAGATCGCGAAACTTTGTGATCAAGGCTTCTATCGCCTCAATCCCTTCCTGAGGGTCGGTATCATGCTCCTTGGCCGAGAGGGTGACTTTACGCATCAGGTAACGTCTCAAGCCGGTTTCTGTGGTGGCATAGCGCTCAAGATAAAAACGGGCTACGTTGCCAAGATACTTGGGTGTCGCTTTGCGGGGCACTTTCCGTTTCGGAGGGCCGTCTTCCGGTTGTCGGGTGAACTTTTTCATGTACTAAAAATGCCATGTCCCAGAGCGTGAACCAATTTTTTTCTGCAACAGGTTTATAAATTTTTCCCTTCAGCAGTATTGTCTGATGAGATCAGGTTATACTTTCAGAATAGTCAGCAAAAACAGAAATAGGATGAGTTAGGTATGTCTGCAAAAATCCAGGGGATGCAGGCACTGTTGGCAATGCGCAACATTGGTCCCAAGTCTGTACCCCAGCTGTTGGAAGTCGGGATAACCAGCCCGGATGACCTGCGAAATTATGGTACTGAAGAAACCTTTCGCCGCCTTTATTTTCGCTTTTGTGACGAGCATAAATTCTCGCTGAATTATCTCTATGCGCTTGAAGGAGCAATTCTTGATTGTGACTGGCGTCAGGTGCCTGATGAGCGCAAAAAGTACTTAAAGCTTGTTTTGAAAGCCTCCAGAGAGAAGCGAGATAACGGGGCGGAGCCTGCAGTGTAAAGAGTGACAGATAAAAGTAAAATTCTATGATTGTGTGTTGATCGCACTCGGCGCGTTTTGATTGATTTTTGCCTAAATTTGATATCGTATAGGTATTGGTTTCATTCTGAATTATTAAAAATCAGATGAAGTTTGAAGGATTTCAGAATTGCAAGATAAGCGTTTCCAAGTCTTTATCAGCTCAACATATGAAGATCTTAAAGCGGAGCGGCGGGCTGTAGAGGATGTCATTATTAGTACTGGGGATTTTCCTGTTCAGATGGAGGGTTTTCCTGCTGCAGATGAAGACCAGTTTGAGTTTATCAAATCACTAATAGACCAATGTGATTACTATGTCCTTATTCTTGCTGGGCGTTATGGAACCGTTGCGGAGAATGGTCTTAGCTATACAGAGAAAGAGTATCGTTATGCTGTATCAAGGGGAGTTCCTGTTTTAGTAATGCTTCATGCTGAGCGAGGACGTATCCCTGCCGATAAAACAGAACAAACCGAAGTCGGGAAGCAACAGTTAGACAAATTTATTGCAGAGGCATCACAAGGGCGGATACGAAAAGATTGGAGCACAGTTGATGGCCTGAAATTAGCTGTCCGTGAAGCTTTAGATCATGCAAAAAGAACAAAACCCCGCATTGGCTGGGTGCGCGGGGATTCTGTTGCAAGTCTCGAAGTGTTGAACGAGCTTAATAAGTTAAGAAAAGAAAACGAAAATTTAAAAAACAACATTGGAAAATTAAAGATAAATATTCCAGATCTTGAGATTCCAAATTGCAATGATGAAATTACTATTGATATTAATTTAAATAATATTTCAAAAAAGGGATATTATCGTGTTTCCGGGTGTGGGGCTAAAATAAAATGTTCTTGGATTGGTTGTTTTTTTGTTTTCTATCGAAATTTTATTTGGCACATAGATGATCATCATAGTGGATATCGGTTAGATGAAGCTAAAAGTTGTATTCATATCGGCTCAGGGTTGGCTTCTGAAGTTTCTGGGGTAGATACAGGGGATTTTTTCAAAATTAGTAAGCTAACTTTTGGAATTCTCTTCAACTACTATATTGAAGCGGGACTTATGAGAGCGGAGGGTTCTTCGGAGCCTTTCACAGAGTCTGCTAAACGGTTTGCACGGCGCCAAAGTGTTCAAAGCATAAAGTCCTCAGAAATTTTTTTAATTGAGGGTGGGGTAGAAATTAAAGAAGATGATGAAATTCCGTTCTGAGAAATAGAATCAGAAGCTGAGTTCATGCCTGAGTAGTGATCGAATGGGTGGTTTCTGAATGTTTCTGGTTTATTCACTATTCCATCCCTTGAAGATTTCCCCAAGGTTGCGTAAATGTGCAACATGACTTTGATCGACCCACCCTTAAGCAAGATTGCTCCCCGTCAGATTGGTGCCATGAATTTTCTGGGCCTCTGGACGCTTTATAGTCGTGAAGTGAAGCGTTTTCTAAACGTCTTCACTCAGACCCTGATGGCACCGGTGATTACCACCCTGCTGTTTTTGGCCGTCTTTGCACTGGCACTGGGGGGGCTGGGGCGTACGGTTGGAGGCGTTGACTATATTACCTTCCTCGCGCCTGGTCTGATGATGATGACCATGACGCAGAATTCTTTTGCCAATACCTCGTCTTCGATCCTGATCGCCAAGGTTCAGGGAAACATTGTTGATATTCTCATGCCACCTCTGGCCCCCTGGGAAATGACCCTCGCCATCGCGGCGGGTGGTGTTACCCGCGGGCTTCTTGTCGGTCTGACAGTTTTTGTTGCGATGTTGTTTTTTGTACCCAGTGGTGTTGCTCATCCTTTGTCCGCGCTATGGTTTGCCGTAAATGCTTGCCTGATGCTCTCGCTTTTGGGGATGCTTGGCGGGATCTGGGCCCAGAAATACGATCATATCGCGGCAGTCACCAATTTTGTGATCACACCCTTGTCCTTTCTTTCAGGAACGTTCTATTCCATAGATCGCCTGCCTGAAGCCTGGGTGGCTGTGGCGCACTTTAATCCCTTCTTCTATATGATTGATGGTTTTCGCTACGGCTTTATCGGTCATGCTGACGGGAATGTGATTATCGGATACCTGCTGCTGCCTTGTGTAAATCTGCTGCTCTGGCTTTTGACACACCGTCTGATTTCCATCGGTTACAGGCTGAAGGCCTGATCTGATGACAGGCGCAGGTCCAGAAATTCCAACTGTATCAGGGATTGACCAGCCCATAAGGGTGGTTGCTCTTCTGCGGGTCTGGACCCTGTTTTATCGGCGCGGTGTGGTGCGCTTCATGCGTTTCTGGACCGAAAGCCTGTTGGGGCCGATGATTTCAACGATGCTGTTCATGACGGTCTTTACCCTGGCGCTTGATAGCGGCCAGCAGATCGCACCGGGGCTTACGGCATTACAGTTTGTCGCGCCGGGCTTGGCCGCTTTTGTTCTGGTACAGATTTCTTTCCAGAATGTCTGCTTTATGCTGATCATCGACAAACAGGAAGGTGTTATTGCCGATGTGCTTATGGCACCTTTAACGCCGCTTGAGCTTTTGCTGGGCTATGGACTGGCTGCTGTTATGAATGGCTTGGTCGTTTCGGTATTGATCATGCTGGCGATGACCGTTTTTACCGGTCCGATGCTTTATGCTGCGGGCTACACTCTCTTTTTTGGAATAGTGGCGGCTTTCCTTTTTGCCATGATCGGCGTTCTGGTGGGGCTTTGGTCTGAAAAGTGGGATCAGTTCTCCATGATTGATAACTTTCTGGTCTTACCTTTGGGGTTGTTGTCAGGCACCTTTTTTACACTTGATCGTATTCCCGTGAACCTGCAGTGGCTGTTTGAAGCAAATCCCATGTTCTGGATCATCAATGGCTTTCGCTATGGTGTCACGGGGTATGGCGATCCTTCTATGGTTCTCTGGCAGGGGATTGCATTGCTTATTGCTGCTCTGGTCGCTTTTCTTGCTGGCTGGACATTGATGGCACGGGGTTACAAGATAAAAGCCTGATCCTTCAAATATTCAATCCCGTGATCTGTACAGGACGAGAGTGGATGAAAATCTTTGGTTTTGCGATCCCGAGCACTGTCTCCCGTGTATCACAGGCTGTTCTGGACACAGCCCTTCACTGTATCCGCTTCGGGACTGTTCTGCGCTTCTCCCTGATGCTCTTTATGGGGTTTGGGGCTTCGCTCCCTTTGTCAGTCCAGGCAAAAGGTGGCGAGACAGAAGAAGTTCTCTATGGACAGGGACTGTTCTGGAAGATTGAGCGCGAAGGGCGTGCCCCGAGTTATCTGCTCGGCACCATGCATGTTTCCGACCCCCGGGTGCTGAAGCAGAAAGATCGGGTGAAACCCTATCTGAGCAAGGCCGAGGTGCTCTATCTCGAAATAGATCCGACCTTTCGGGAGGTCCGGGAAGCTTACAATGTAAGAATCCGTGATGATGGAAAAACCCTGGATGAAGTTCTGCCGAAAGAGATTTATGGCAAGATCCGCGATATCGCCCTCAAACAGGACATTCCGGAAGAAGATCTCAAGCAGCTGGAACTCTGGGCTGCCTATTCGATGATCCAGTCTCTGCTGGGTGAAGAGAGCCAGAAACTGGAAGAGGAAGGGGTTGCTCTCGACTTCCAGCTGGGACAAATGGCCGAGGAGCACAACGTTCCGGTTAAATCCCTCGAAACAGCAAGAGAACAGCTGGGTGTTTTTCATGAACGCGATGACAAGATTTTCTATGATGCTATCGTCCGGGCACTTGAAAGCCCTCTTGCGGTTCAAAATACTCTGGAACTGATGGAGCAATACAAGGAATGGTATCTGGCGGAAAACACCGCTGCATTTTACCACTCCATGCTGGAAGAGCTTAAACAGGAGCCGCCAGAGATTTATGATATCATGAAGACCAGACTGATTGATAAACGTAACCTGACCATGGCAAACCGGATGGCGCGAGGACTGGTGCGGGGAAATTCTTTTACCGCTGTCGGCGCCCTGCATCTGCCGGGGGAAAAGGGTATCCTGAATATTCTGGTGGAACGGGGATATCAGGTCAGCCCCATGAAGTGAGGGGAATAGGTCGCTCATTTCTCAAGGCCGGGCCAGAAAAATCAAAAAACCGGATCTTTGAGATAATAGCCTGTAAATGCTGCACAGATTTGCTACCTTCACAGGCCTGTCGCCTTTGCATCAGGGATGCTCCATGTTGAAAAACTGTTCTCTTATTCATTCCGTTTCTGTGCATCTTGCTCTGAGGCCGTTGGGGCATGTCCGGGATCGGATTGTACTCATCTGTCTGTTCCCGGCTTTGCTGGCCCTTACACAGCTGGCCCAGGCGCAGGAGATGCCGTTCGGGCAGGGTGTGATGTGGCAGGTGAGCAAGGAAGGCGTTGAACCAAGTATAATCTACGGAACCTTGCACAGCAGCGAGCGTCGCGTCGTTGATTCCAGTGCTTTGGCCCATCGAAAGCTTTTGACTGCGAAAAGCCTGGTCATTGAAGTCGAAGATGATGACGCCATTCAGCAACGCCTGTTTGAAACCATGATTTATGATGACGGGCGGCGGCTGGATCAGCTTGTCTCTCCGGAGACTTTTGAGAAGATCAAGGTTCTGGGGTATGAATACGGTTTTCTGGCACGTCAGATGAACGTCCTTCGTCCCTGGGCTGCTGGCGTTATGTTTTCCTTCCCTCCTTCAGAAGCATCCAGGATCTCGCTGGGGATCAGGACGCTTGATCAATCACTTCAGGATCTGGCGAGAAAACAGGAAATAGAGATTATTGCCCTGGAAACGATTCAGGAACAGCTTCTGGCTTTACAGGGTGAAGGAGAGCAGGAACAGATCCTGCTGCTGACAAGTCTGCCCGAGACGATACAGGAAGTTGAAAACAATTTTGAAAGCCTGGTCGGTGAATACCTGTCGCAAAATGTTGCGGGCCTTTATGCGCGCAAGCGACAGAGCCTGGCGGTTCTACCGCCCGAACAGGCTGATGCCTATATCCATCGCCTTATAACATCGCGGAATTACAGCATGGTGGAACGGATGCGGGGCCTGTTGAACAAGGGAAATGCTTTTGTGGCTGTGGATGCGCTGCACCTGCCGGGGAATGAAGGACTTCTCAGCCTTTTGCAGGCACAGGGATACAGGATTGCGCCTGTTAAGTGAATTTTCCTGCTGAAAAGGCAGAAAATCAGCTTTCTCCTTATTGACAGGTCCAGACGATCTTGGGTTAATACCTTGCTCCGGGGTGGCAGAATTGTCGCCCCGGGTTTTGTTTTTCAGCAGATATCAAGAGAGATCCCAATGAGTGACGCAGTAATGCCGACCTATGCACGTATCGACCTCGCCTTCGAGCGGGGAGAAGGACCTTATCTCTATACTGCTGAGAACCGACGATATCTCGATTTTGCAGGTGGTATTGCCGTCAACTCTCTGGGGCACAGTCATCCCCGGCTGGTGGCCGCGTTGGAAGAGCAAGGGCGCAAGCTCTGGCATACCTCGAACCTCTACCGGATTTCCGGGGGGGAGAAACTTGCAGAGCGACTTGTAGAGCATAGCTTTGCGGACAAGGTTTTCTTTACCAACTCCGGGACCGAAGCGCTTGAAGGCGCGATCAAGCTGGCAAGAAAATATCATAGCCATCATGGACAGCCGCAAAAATACCGGATTATTACCTGTGACAGTGCTTTTCATGGCCGGACCATGACGGCCCTGTCTGCAGCTGGTAACGCAAAACATCTGGAGGGATTTGGTCCACAGACACCCGGATTTGACCATGTGGCTTTCGGAAACCTGAACGAACTTAGGGCCGCCATCACGGAAGAAACCGCCGCGATACTGGTAGAACCTATTCAGGGGGAAGGCGGTATTCGTGCCGCTTCAATGGATTTCCTCAAAGGCCTTCGGACGGTTTGTGATGAATTTGGTCTGCTGCTGATTCTTGACGAAGTGCAGTGTGGTAATGGCCGTACCGGCAAATTTTTTGCCCATGAATGGGCTGGTATAACACCTGATGTTCTGGCGACGGCCAAGGGTATTGGCGGGGGCTTTCCTCTCGGGGCGTTCATGGCGACTGACAAGGCGGCGGCCGGGATGAAGCCGGGAACACATGGCAGTACCTATGGCGGTAATCCTCTGGCGATGGCTATTGGCAACGCGGTGCTTGATGTTTTGCTTGAGGAAGGATTTCTGGATGGCGTTCTGGAAATTTCGGACTATGCCCGCGAACAGTTTGATGGGCTTGTTGCCCGCTATCCTGATATTTTTGAGGAAGTACGTGGCTCCGGACTGATGCTTGGCCTGAAGTGCAAGGTCCTCAACTCTGATGTGATTGCGGCAATGCGCGCCGGAGGCCTGCTTTCTGTCGGTGCCGCAGACAACGTTATCCGTCTGTTGCCGCCACTGACCATAGAGCGGGCGCATGTTGACGAGGCAATCGCCATTCTTGAAGATGTGAGCCAGAAACTGGCGCAGGCAGCCTGAAGGTCGCCGGATACCCCGAGGTAAATAAAATGACTGATGTAAAACACTTTCTTGATCTGAACCGGTTTGATACCCGGCAGCTGCGCGAGATTCTTGATTATGGAACAAAGCTGAAATCAGGAGAAATTCCAGGTCGGCCACTGGAAGGCAAGTCCCTGGCAATGATTTTCGAGAAACCTTCGACACGGACAAGGGTGTCATTCGAGGTTGGTATTTCTCAACTGGGCGGCGATGCGGTATTGCTTGATTCCAGCAGCACCCAGATGGAACAGGGGGAAAGTATCGCAGATACAGCTCGGGTCCTTTCCCGTTTTGTCGATGCAATCATGATTCGGACCTCTTCTGAAAGTATCCTGCATGAACTGGCTGAATATGCCAGCGTTCCGGTGATCAATGGCCTTACGGATGAGTCGCATCCCTGTCAGCTGATGGCGGATATCATGACCTATGAAGAGCACCGCGGGTCTATTGCCGGGAAGACGGTGACCTGGTGCGGCGATGGCAACAATGTTGGCACCTCCTGGATCCATGCGGCAGTGCGTTTTGGTTTTCACCTGAAGCTGGCGACCCCGGCCGAGCTGCCCCCAAACCAGGCTGTGCTTGACTGGGCCAAAGCAGAAGGTGGCAAAATTACCGTTACCCGGTCGGTTGAAGAAGCGGCGGCAGATAGCGACTGCATCGTAACAGATACCTGGGTCTCTATGGGGGACACCGATGCTGCCAATCGCCACAATCTTCTGAAGCCTTATCAGGTGGATCAGCGCGTGATGGGACTGGCCAAGCCGGATGCTCTCTTTATGCACTGCCTGCCTGCCCACCGTGGCGAAGAGGTGACTGAAGAGGTCATTGATGGCCCCCAGTCGGTTGTTTTTGATGAAGCCGGTAACAGACTGCATGCCCAAAAGGGCATTATGTACTGGTGTATGAGCAAGTAAAAAGCTGGAGTAATGTTGTATGAGTAACACTGTCGGGACCAGCATGAGAGATGATCTGATCCAGCCATTTTTGTTAGAGGCAACCGGCATTCGAGGTCGCCTGGTTCGGACCGGGCCAGCAATCAGCACGATTCTGGCGCGTCATGACTATCCGCCGGTGGTTAACGAACTGCTGGCTGAAGTGCTGACCCTGACAGCGGTGCTTTCTTCGCTGATGAAATTTGACGGATGCTTTACCCTTCAAAGCAAAAGTGACGGCCCAGTGAAAATGCTGGTCAGCGACATGACTTCGGAAGGTGTGCTGCGTGGCTATGCCGGGATCAACGAGGAAACGCTTGCACAGTTGCTTGAACGGACAGAGGACCCAGCCACCCTGACCCTCAAAGATCTGACCGGAAAGGGGTATCTGGCCTTCACCGTTGATCAGGGAGAACACATGGAACGCTATCAGGGCATTGTCGAGCTCGAAGGAGCTACTCTGTCCGAATGTATCCAGGGCTATTTCAAACAGTCTGATCAAATCAAAACAGGCGTACTGGTCAAAACAGAAAATAAGGAGGGGATCTGGCGTAGTGGCGGCATGATCCTCCAGTACATGCCCGGAGAGGGGGGCGTGCAGGGGAAAAAAGACCAGGACGAGGAGACTTTGAGGGAAGACTGGCAGCGTTCCATGGTTCTGATGGCCAGCTGTACTGCAGGCGAACTCCTCGACCTTGATCTGCCCGTGACAGATCTGCTTTATCGATTGTTTCACGAGGAAGAGGTCAGGGTTTTTGATCAGAAAGCCATCCTGGAAGGGTGCCGCTGTTCCCGGGAAAAGCTGGAAACAGTCATCAAGACCATTCCTCTGGAAGAGATCGAAACCTACAAGGTTGAGGGCAAGATTGTTGCCTCCTGCGAATTCTGCAGCCGCAGTTATGATTTCGATGATGCGGATCTTGCCCGACTTAATTCTGGAGCAGAGACGGAGACCTGAGAGGTCTTCTTTGTGCCATAATTTCTGGGTATTCCCCTAGTCGTCATTAGACCCGGTCCCTGCTTGTATCTTCTTTGATTGGTTAGGAAGACAACCCGGAGAGGGCGCTCATAGAAGAGGTAGATCAGATCATGGAACTTAGCAGAAGAAATTTTGTGCTCGGGGGCGTTTCCCTTTCAGGTGCTTTATTGGCAGGGTGTCAAACGGCACCTTCTTCAGGCAAACAAGCGGAACTAACCTATTCGCATCTTCCTTCCTATCAGTTGTTGGTCAGCGAGATTGTGATCGAGCAGGCTTACGTCAGCCCTGGACAAAGCCCGAATGTTGAACATCTCTTTAACAAGACTCCTGCTGAGGTTGCCGAGCGCTGGGCCCAGGATCGGCTGCAGGCAATGGGCAATGACGGGGTGCTGAACTTTATCATCAAGAACGCTTCCGTCACGGAAACCAAGCTGGAGCGTCAGACCGGGATCACGGGTCTGGTTACCTATGATCAGTCCGAACGCTATGACGGTGTGATCGAGATTGAAATGCAGGTGCGCGATGGCCGGGGATATAAAGATGCCCAGGTGTTTGCCCGCGCTGAGCGGAGCAAAACCGTGCCTGAAAATCTTACGTTACGCGAGCGTGAAAAAGTCTGGTTCAAGATTACAGAGGATCTGATGATTGAAATCGACCGTCAGCTTCAACAGGGAATTGCCAAACATCTGAGCAGTTTTGTGATGTAGCCCGGAGATATTTTCGTGCAATGAGCTCTTCGCGATAAGCCAACAAAAAAGCAGGTCTTGAAACGGACCTGCTTTTTTGTTGCGATAAATCAGCCGCGCCAGAAGCGGGGCAGGACCATGACAAGAATGGTGAAGAGTTCCAGGCGCCCGAGCAGCATCCCGGCAGCCATGAGCCACTTTGCGCCATCGGGCAGGGTCTTGAAGTTGCCAACGGGGCCGATGACATCCCCTAACCCGGGGCCAACGTTGGCGATAGCGGTGGCCGCGCCGGAAACCGCGGTAATAAAATCAAGCCCGAAAGCGCCCAACCCTACGGCAAGAAATACAAAACTGACGGCAAAAAGGAAAAAGAAGCTCATCACAGAGTTGGAAACACTCTCTGGAATGGGGTTGTTGTTGTAGTTGGGAAAGAAAATCCCGTTCGGTTGAATAAGACGGTTAAGCTGTGCCTGGGTTGTGGCGTAGAGCACCTGGAGACGGAATATTTTGATGCCGCATGTGGTCGATCCAGCACAACCGCCGACAAACATCAAAATGAACATCAAGGCGAGGGCAAAACCACCCCATTGGCCATAATCAGCCGAGCTGTAGCCTGTCCCTGTCATAACAGAAATCACATTGAATGCTGACAGACGCAGGGATGTCCCCAGGCTCATCTCGTCGATGTACCAAAGCCAGAGAGCGACCGTCAGGATCGAGACAGCGAGAATAATGAGAAAGGTTTTGACCTGGCTATCCTGAAGCAGGCTGGTCAGGTCGCCCCGGATGACCCGGAGATAGAGGATAAAGGGAATGCTGCCAAGAACCATGAAAAGACAAATGGCCCAGTGGATCATCGGATTTTTGAAGTGGGCAATTGAAGAATCGTAATTGGAGAAACCACCTGTCGCTATTGAGGTCATTGCATGCACAACGGCATCAAATCCGGACATTCCGAGCAGGGAGAGGATAACCGCAGCGGCGATGGTGATGAAGACATAGAAAATAGAAATGGCAGCAGCAATCTGGGCGGCCTTGGGCAAAACCTTGTCGGCTTCAAAGGCTTCAACCCGGAACATCTGCATGCCCCCGACCTGCAGCATGGGAAGGATGGCAACGGCCATGACGATAATGCCGATACCGCCCAGCCACTGCAGGATGCCGCGCCAGAGAAGAATGCCCGGTGGGGAGCTGTCCAACCCGACGATAATGGTTGAGCCAGTTGTGGTGATGCCGGACATGGATTCAAAAAATGCATCAGTGATACTGAGTTCCAGCTCTGAAAAAGCGAGAGGAATGGCCCCGGCAACGGCAATGGTCAGCCAGGCAACATTGGTGATGACAAAAGCTTCCCGCAACGAAAAACGATGCCAGGAGGCATTGGTTGCGAGAACCATGGCAATGCCGATAGAGAGGCTCAGGGCGGAAGATGTTGCAAATACGCGCCAGTCCGGGTGACCGGCAGCGGCATCAACCACGGCCGGAATAATCATGGCAATGGCCATGATCGAGAGCAGAATTCCGGTTACGAAGACGACGGGACGAAACTGGATCATCCACAGGGCCTTTTCATTAATAGGACTGAGTGCACCAAACAATGGAACGGTGATGCGTCGGGGACAATAAAGGGTGACATGCCAAAGTCCAGTTCTGGCCGGAGCAACTGATCTGTCTCTTTACAGCAGCAGAGGTTAGCAGAAAAAAAACAAGTTTGGTATGCAAAAGCCCCCGGTCCCGAATGCAGGGAACGGGGGCCTTGAAAAGTGCTGTACTCAGGAGGCCGAGGAGGAAGGATTTCCGATCAGGGAAAGGAACTCTCGCCTGGTTGAAGGGTTGGTCCTGAACAAGCCGAGCATCCGGCTGGTTACCATTGTCACGCCAGATTTGTGGACCCCGCGAGTGGTCATGCACTGGTGTGCGGCCTCAATCACGACAGCAACTCCTTTGGGCTGCAGGACGTCATTGATGGCGTTGGCGATCTGGGCGGTCATCTTTTCCTGAATCTGCAAACGTTTGGCATAGGCCTCGACAACTCTTGCGAGTTTGCTGATGCCAACCACGCGGTTGTTGGGCAGATAGGCGACATGGGCCTTGCCGATAATCGGCGCCATGTGGTGCTCGCAATGGGATTCAAAGCGGATATCGCGCAGGAGCACGATCTCGTCGTAGCCTTCAACTTCTTCGAAGGTTCTTTCAAGAAGTTCGTTGGGGTCAACATCGTAACCGGCGAAAAATTCCTGATAACTGCGGACAACACGGTCAGGCGTGCCCAGGAGACCTTCGCGGCTGGGATTATCTCCCGCCCAGCGAAGCAAGGTTTCCACGGCCGACAGCGCTTCTTCTCGTGTCGGACGGATGACTGTGTTTTCGGTGTTGCTCACGGGCTCTTTCCTTTTATCTTCCTGCTGGAAGTGTTGTGCTAGTTCGGGCGCGCCACTTCGTGTGGACTGTCCAGTGAAAAGGCCGGGACGATGACGTCGAAAAGTTCACCATTCGGGCCTTCCATCTCGTAACTGCCTGACATGATACCTGAAGGCGTCGGTAAAGGGGTGCCACTGGTATACTCAAAACTTTCGCCGGGTTTGAGGCAAGGTTGTTCACCAACAACACCTGCGCCGCGGACTTCCTGTACCCTGCCCATGGAGTCTGTAATACACCAGTAACGGTTTCTCAGTGTGACGGCGTCATCACCCTTGTTTTCTATCTGGACCTGATAGGCCCATACATAATGGTCGTCAGCGGGAGACGACTGATCCTCGAGAAAAGTCGGTTTTACTGTCACCGTTATAGACCTGGTGGTCTGGCTATACATGGGCACTGGCTCCGGGGCTGTCATAAATCGTGACAGCTTTTATCCTGAATTTGCCGTTGGGGCAAAATCAAGATGGCATACTGCAGTAAAAAAAACTGCGGTTTTCACTCTAACACGACGATATTTATTGAAAATTCCCCGATCCGGGCATTTTCTTGAAATTATTTCTCATCTGAAAACACTGAGTACAAAACAATTTGGATACTGACCAGAACAAAGATCTGTGCCTGGGGGGCATATGCTGGTGATCATTTAAATGGCATATTCAGGATGAGGCCTTCGGCAGAACGCGCATCTTCAGGATCATGTGTGACCAGCAGGGTTGGGAGGTTATGAGCCCGGGCGTGTTCAAATATGAATGTTCGGAAACGTTCACGCAAGGCGCTGTCGAGTTTGGAGAAGGGTTCGTCAAGCAACAAGGCAGAAGGTCGAGATAGCAGGGTTCGCATCACGGCAACCCTCGCCCGCTGTCCACCAGACAAAGTGGCGGGGTCCTGATCCGCATAGCCGGATAATCCGGCTTCTTCCAGGGCTTCTTCTATCAACATTTTCCGCTGGTTTTTCTGGCGTACAGCGGCTGGAATACCAAAGCCGAGGTTTTCCCCCACCGAGAGATGCGGGAAGAGCAGGTCTTCCTGGAATAACATGCCGATGTGTCGCTGTTCTGGCGGGGAGCTGGTAATATCGCGTTGTCCAAGACAAACTCGTCCGACCGCGTTGAAATCTTTTGCAAGCGTCCCGCTGATGAAGGAGAGAAGGCTGGATTTCCCACAGCCACTGGGGCCCATGATCGTCGTGATTTCACCCGGCTGTATTTCGAGATCAAACTTTTTAAAAAGGGTTTTGGTGATCCCGGAACTGCAGAGGGAAAGCGTGAGATCTTGGAGTATGAGAGGCTCGGGTATCTGAACTGCACCGGGGCGCTGGTTTGTCGTCATGGTTGGGACAAAGCCCTTCTGTGGCGGAAGATAAAGTTCGAAAATCCTATGGCTGCACTGAAGACCAGGAGCGGGAACAGGCCTTGTAACAATGCATAAACCGAAATGATCCGGCGGTTACCGCTGGCTGACAGGTTCACGGCCTCTGTGGTTAAGGTCATAAAGCGCCCGCCACCTGCAAAGAGCGTCGGGAGATACTGTGCGACCGAGACGGCAAAGCCAATAGCCAGAGCAAAAAGCAAGGGGCGTAAAAGCAGGGGCAGTCGTATCTTCCAGAAAGCGCGCCAAGGGCTGGCACCAAGGCAGTGGGCAATATTGACAAAACGTTCATCCTGATAGCGATAGGGATCAGCCAGCGAAAGAAACACGTAGGGCAGTACAAAGAGCAGATGGCTCCAGATCAGGGCCAGCCAACTTCCATCTATACCAAGTTTTATGGCAATCACTTGGGTGCCGAAAAGAAAGGAAACCTGTGGAACCATCAGAGGAAGATACAACAGCCAGAGGGCACCTGATCCAGCTGTTTTGCCCCGCCGTTTTTCATTCTCGAGACAGGCAACGCTCAGAGTGATGGCAATCAGGGCACTGATAATCCCGGTGATCAATGTTGTGCAGCCGCTCAACAAGAGCGTGTCGAGATTGCTGTGCCAGCTCTGGATGCTCCATTCGGAAGGCAAGGCATCGGGATAGCGCCATCTTCGGGTAAAGGACCAGAGGACGATGACCAGCAGAGAACCGCAAAAAATACTGCCGAGAAGCTGGAAAAATGAGCGGGAGAAAAAACGGATGGTTTGCTCGGCAAATGATCTCTGCCCATTACTGAGCCAGCCACAAAGGATTTGCGCCACCAACTGTTCAAGAAGATACCAGGCAAGTATTGACAGAATGACAATGACAAGTTGAAAGGCCGCCGCGGTTGAGGCGAGTGCGCGGTAACTCAGATCAGGGTCATTGAACCATCGCAGGATAAGGACCGGCAGGGTTGGTGGTGTTGTCGGGCCGAGAATAAGCGCGACGTCGACAACAGAGAGGGAGAAGGCGAGAACGGCATAAATCGGCAGACGGATCTGACGGTAGATCAGGGGGAGAACAGCCTTGATCCATGCTGCAACAGGGCTGTACCCCAGAGTCTGTGCCAGAACAAGTCGTTGTCTTGCCTGTCCCTGATCAGACGCCGCGATAATCATCAGAAGCAGATAGGGGGTTTCCTTGATCACAAGCCCGAGGATCAGGGAGACAGCAAAAGGGTCATGAATGATGGCGATATCTGGCGGGGTATCCCATCCCGTCAACCCGGGAGAGAAAAGACGCGCGAGCCACCCGCTGGGAGCAAGAAGAAAGGCAAAACCGATGGCCAAGGCGGAGTGGGGGATTGCCAGAATGGGTGCCAGCAGTTTTCGAACCCGGTTAAAGCTGGGGCTGCCTTGCCAGGCGGCAGTAAAGGCAATGGCGAGACCGAGGGAGAGAGCCGTCGCGATAAAACCGCTCAGGAGTGTAAGGTACAGGGCTTCGGGCAAGGCCGGATGCTCTATCAGGTGTTCCCAGCTCAGGAGAGAAAAATCTTTTGAGCCCAAGGCTGGAAAGTACCCGAAGGCAGGCAGAATTGTGCCGATTAATCCTGCAGCCAGCGGGCCAAGGAAAACCAGAAGGGTGAATGCCGGGACGTATTTCAGGCTTAGGCAGTCAGTGATGATAGAGAGTCTGGCCATGTTTTGTCTTGAGGATAGCAAAAAAACTACTGGCCGTAGCGCTTCAGCCATTCCCGCTCAATTTTCTCCATCCAGGTCGGATGAGGCTCAAGCAGGGTTGGTCCGAGGTCCTGTGGAGCGAGAGTTGCGATGCCCAGTTCTATTGCTTCAAATATGCTGCGGTCCTCTGCGGAGAGTTTATCTATTGCCAGAACGGTATCGTCCCCCCAGTAGCGAGGATCCTGTTTTCGGGCCTGGGCTTCAGGGCTCATCAGAAAGTTTGCGGCAACCATGGCAGCTTCCCTGTGGGACGAGTTATAGGGGATTGCGACAAAATGAGTGTTGCCAATGGTCCCGTCCTTGAAGGTAAAGGTGCGGACAGTCGCTGGGAGCTCACCACTTTCGATCAGAGCTGATGCCGCACCCGGGTTGAAAGAGAGGTGAATATCGACCTCGCCGTCATCCAGAAGCTGCTGTTGGGCAGAGCTGCTGACCGGGAACTGTTTGCCGCTGCGCCAGAGTGTGGGATGAAGCTGATCAAGAAATTGCCAGAGAGGTTTTGTTGTCTCGTCAAACTGAGTCTGGCTGGCCAGAGGAGAGCGCAAGGCATTATTTTCGCTGGTAATATCAATCAGGGCCTGCTTCAGGAAAGTAGAGCCAAGGTAGTCCGGGGGGGCGGGATAGGTAAAACGTCCGGGGTGGTTTTCGCTCCATTCAGATAATTCCTGTAAAGAACTGGGAGCTTGGCTGATGCGGGCAGAATCGTAGATAAAATTGAATTTTGCCATACCCCAGGGGGCCTCGAACCCTTCAACTGGAATGGTGAAGTCAACGGTCGTGGTCGCTTTGCCTTCAGTATCAACATAGCGGTAGTTGGGCAGGCTTGTGGTGAAAGGACCAAAGAGTAAATGGTGTTGTTTCATCGAAGCAAAATTTTCACCATTGATCCAGACCAAATCAACACTGCCATTCTGGTCTTTCCCGGCAGTTTTTTCGGCAAGGACACGGCTGACAACATCGGCCGTATCTGTGACCTTGACGTGCGTCAAACGAATGGAATATTGCTGATCCAGCTGCTGTCCTACCCAGGCTATATAGTCATTGATCTTTTCACTTCCGCCCCAGGCATTCCAGTAGAGGGTTTGGCCTTCGGCCTTTGCCGTAATCTCTTGCCAGTCCGGTTCTTCAGCCAGGGAAATCGATATTGCTCCACCCCAGAACAAGCCTGCTGCCAGCGCGATAAAACCCAGTTTTCTTCTGATCACGTTCATTCCTCTTTTAAACCTGCTGCTGCATGGGAACAACAATCCTGCTTCTCCCGGGACTATCTGATAGTCTCAATGGAGACAGCCTACAGGGTGACCTGAGAGCTGTCAGCCTTAAGCCTCTATCATCACGAGGGTTTTACCGAAATTGTCTGTTTTTGTGAGGTCGGCAGAGAGGAATTAAAAGAAGGCTTGCGCAGTTTTGTTCCGGGAGCTAGAAGAATCAAAGGCGATTCATCATCGCGCTGCGGCGATCGCGGGTGTAGTTCAATGGTAGAACATTAGCTTCCCAAGCTAAATACGGGAGTTCGATTCTCCTCACCCGCTCCAAAGCTAAGCAGCTGATTTATTACGCTTAGATTTCTTGCGTAGAAGAAAATTTCATTTTTAAGTTAGACACTTGTTATCGCCAGCCGCTGTCTCAGTGATTTTCGATCTCTTTCCTTTTAACTTGCTCCCTTCTTCAGACGAATCTACAAAAATGTAATCTCGTCTCATCACAAAGGGGCCGCATCTATTGCGGGCATTCAAAGATAATGGTTGGTCGTATCGTTCAGGTTATTCTTCTTTGTTTTGTCGTTGGCGTGATTTTAGCCGCTTTCAATACCGATGCGCTGGGCCTGGTGAAATGGGTTACCGGTAATTTCAAGGAAGTGGTCGATTATATCATTGAGTTTCTGGATTGGGGCGGGCGCTATATTCTGCTGGGGGCAGGGGTGGTTCTGCCGATTGTCGCAATTAATATTTTGCTTCATTTTCTCAAAAAGCGCCGTTCGAGCGAAGAATAGCAATAAATATAAAATTGTTTCGATAAAAGAGATGAATCCAGCCAGGTGTTTACACTCCAGTAACCGTCATTTTGTTAGGTTAGGAGAAGGCGTGCAAGAAAACCCGCTCAAAGAATAGTGCTGCAGAACTTTAGGATTTGAAATGAGTCGACCTTATGGATGGCTATCCCCAGGATTTGCCCTAGATCTGGTCTCGGGGATAAATTGAACACGAACATACGACATATACTGGATACTCTCCCTGATTTTGCGATGCTTGTCCGGGAGGGGAACATCACCTTTTGCAATAAAGCGGGTCTTGTCTTGCTTAAGGCGGAGGCTGATTCCGAGATTGTTAACGGCCCTCTGGTTGAGCTGGTTCACGAGCAGTATCGCGATGTTTTTGCCGAAATATGGCAAGAGCTCCTGAAAAAAGGGACAACGCGATTTCCCTTAAAAATCAAAAGCAACGATGGCATGTTTCATGAAATTATGTTCCATGCCGACTGTTCGCTGGAAGTTGGCAAGGATGTGGTTATCCTTTATGGCAAGGATTTCTCATCGATAGAGCTGGACGCGACAGTTCAGATGGGAAATGCCCTTTCCCGGCGGGTACTTAATGACGTTTCCCTTTCCCTACTGTGTATTTGTGATCCGGAAGGGATCAGCTATATCAACCCGACGGGCTTGAAACTGCTTGAAGCAGAACAAGAAGATGAAATCTTGGGATTGAGGTTCGCCCAGCTTGTCCATCCTGATTATAAATCAATCTTTAAAAACGAGCTGGATGTTCTTGCTGAAGAAGTTGAGCCACTTCCTCTGAAACTCATAGGTTTGCACGGAACTGAACTGCGCGTGGAGATGAAGGTCTCACGGTTTCGCCACGGCTGTCGGGATGGTTTCCTTCTGGAAGCCCGGGACATCACCGAGCTGTTGTTACGGCAGGAAGAACTGTTGCGCATTCAGGGGGTCCTCAAACGAAAAGTCGAGGAACAGACCCAGGAGCTTAGTCAGGAAATTCATGCACGGATCAAAGCCGAGGAAACTGTTGAGCATATGATTTTGCACGACGGATTGACCGGGCTTGGAAACCGTACACAGTTCGTACGGCATATGGATGCGGAAACTAAGCGCTGCGGGGAAGAGGATAAATGGGCTGTCTTTGTTCTCGACCTGGACCACTTCAAGGATTTGAATGATATTTTCGGGCACGAAACCGGTGACCAGCTTTTGCGGAATGTAGCCAGAATCCTTAGTAAGAGAATAACCGGTGATGGTTATATGGCCCGGTTGGGCGGCGATGAATTTGCCCTGATGATCCCTTATGACGATGATCAGGAGCCTGAACTGTTCGCCCAGAAAATCCTTCGTAAAATGAGCAGGGCATTCGTTTTGAATGATCAGGAAGTCTATTCCGGCTGCAGTATCGGTATTTCACTCTTTCCGGTACACGGGGACAAGGCTGCTTCTTTACTTGGTTGTGCCGAGATGGCGCTTTATCACGCCAAAAACAAGGGTCGGGCAACCTATTCGTTTTTCAATAACTCGCTCAAGCAGAATGCAGAGGAAAGCAGCAGGATCGAACATCTGTTGCGCGCAGCATTGGTCCGGAATGAGTTTGAGCTGTATTATCAGCCACAGATTGACTTGAAGACTGGAAATCTGGTTGGAGCCGAAGCGTTGATCCGCTGGCACAGCAGCGAAGGAATGGTCAGCCCTGATCGTTTTATTCCCATTGCCGAGAAGACGGGTTTAATTGACCCTATCACGGACTGGGTGATGACGACGGCCTGTACACAGGCGAAGGAGTGGCAAAGTATCATTCCAGGAATAAGAGTTGCAGTGAATCTGTCTGCTGTTTCTTTCCGTCAGGCAGATTTTGTCAACAAGGTCAGTGAAGTTCTTGAGTTTACCCAGGTGCGCCCGGAATGTCTTGAGCTGGAAATTACCGAAACTGCCATTATGGCGGACTTTAAGGAAGCTGATCGTATCCTTAACCGTCTGGATGATCTGGGAGTGAACCTGGCGATTGACGATTTTGGCATGGGCTATTCCTCGCTGTCCTATCTTAAGCGGTTTCCGGTAGATAAGCTGAAAATTGACAAGTCTTTTGTCATGAAGCTGGATCAGAACCCGGATGATGCCGCGATTACCGCTGCGATTATATCCATGGCTCATGCGATGGGAACGCGGGTTCTTGCCGAGGGGGTCGAGGAAAAAGCTCATATGCTGTTCCTGAAAGAACGGGGCTGTGAAGAAGCTCAGGGTTTTTACTTCGCCCGTCCCATGCCAGCCGAGGAGTTTGTTAAATGGTGCTCACAGGGCGGCACTGGAAATGCTCCGCCAGTTCCGGGTCTGGGGAGTTCGAATTAACACGAACATCCCCAGGGCAAAGTAGCAGATCTCTGGCTGAAATTTCTTTGCTATAATTCTCAGTGTAAATCTGTGCTTTCTTCGATAAAAGCGCGGAAGGTCTCGTCAAACATGTCCCGTTTCAGATCGCGGACAATGAAGACCAGTTTGGAGCGACGGTCTTCATCCGGCCAGCTTTCGAGCATGACAGGGGGATGAAAGACATGCTGGACTCCGTGAATGACGATGGGGTTCTTATCGCCTTCAACGTTCAAAATTCCCTTTATTCGCAGAATATTATTGCCATAGAGCGTAATCAGCATATCAATCCAGGAATTCATCTGATCCCAGTCAATTGGCTTGTCGTGGGTCAGGCAGAAGGCATGGACCTTGTCGTCATGACGGTTAACATCGTGATGATGAGCGTGTCCATGACCGTGGTGATCATCGTCATGATCATGATGATGCCCGTGAGACGTTTCTTCGAAGGCTTCGGCTTTTAACCATTTCTGCACATCAAGAGATTTGGTTTCAGGATTATATAGTCCGGCATTAAACAGGTCGGCTGGGTTAATCTTGCCAAAGCTGACCTGCTGAATTGCTGCGGTCGGGTTCAGCGCTTTGATCCGCTGGAGCAAGTCGCTATCTTTTCTCTCTGCAGCCATATCGGTTTTGGTCACGAGAAGGCGATCTGCAACGGCAACCTGCTTTACGGATTCCGGATGATTGTCCAGTGTGCTGTTGCCATTGAGGGCATCAACCGTGGTGATAACACCATCCAGCCGGAAACGTTCACTCAGAAAAGGATCCGTCATCAATGTCTGAAGGATTGGTGCTGGATCTGCCAGACCTGTTGTTTCAATGACAAGCCGCTTGAAAGCAGGAACTTCCTTCATAAGGCGCTTTTTATAGAGCTTGCGGATGGTTTCAACCAGATCCCCACGCACAGTACAACAGAGGCAGCCACTGTTCATCAGCACGATGTCTTCCTGCGAGCTTTCGACCAGCAGATGATCCAGACCAATTTCGCCAAACTCGTTTACAATAACAGCTGTCTCATCCATCGCCGGATGCTGCAGAAGCTGTTTGAGCAGGGTGGTTTTGCCACTGCCGAGAAAGCCAGTCAGGACAGACAGGGCGAGGGGCTCTTCGGGGATGTCCATATCGTGGACCTGAAACTTAATATCGGACATGATCAGATCTTTCAGATGAGCGAGGGATTTTTGTCCCGGCGAACCAGAAACAGACTATAAAGACTGGCGGTGAGGAAAAGAAGCCCCCCGGCCTGGTGCAGGGCAGCCAGAGTGATGGGGACAACCAGAAGCAGGGTCGAGATACCAAGAGACACCTGGATTATAGCCGCGAGCAACAGAAGGTTGAGGGCTCTGTTCAGGGTGGTTGAGCGCGGCAGACGCAAGGCAGAGAGCCAAATGCCAAGCGTCACGATAAAAGTGGTCACAGCCAGCAGGCGATGATTGAACTGAACGGCAGCCACGTTCTCGAAGATATTGACGTACCAAGGAGTGATGTCGTGATAGGCGGGCGGAATAATCTGGCCTTCCATCAGAGGAAAGCTGTTGTAGATCATACCGGCATTAAGACCGGCGACCAGTCCGCCCGAAGCAATCGTTGTCACAATAAGCCAGGGAAGAAACGCGAGAGGGCGGTAAAGACGGGTGCTGGCTTCTGCGGACTTGTGACCGGGTTGGGGAAAGAGCAGGCCCAGGGCAACCCAGAAAAGATAGGCATAAATGGCAAAAGCCGCGAGCAAGTGCGCGGTGAGGCGATATTGGCTGACATCTGTTCTGTCGGCGAAACCACTTGCAACCATGTACCAGCCAAGACCGCCCTGCAGGCCACCAAGCAAGAACATAAAGACCAGATGTGGTGCAAGCGGTTTCCTGATCTGTCCACGGAACCAGAACCAGAGGAAAGGAACAAGAAACACAACACCGATGGCCCGACCCCAGAGACGATGGATGAACTCCCACCAGAAAATCCCTTTGAACTCTTCCAGACTCATTCCCGCATTTTCCTGCTGATATTCGGGAATCTGTTGATAGATGGCAAAAATCCTTTGCCATTCGTTTTCGGACAGGGGAGGAAGCGCGCCACCTACGGGGTTCCACTCCATAATCGACAGGCCGGATTCAGTCAGGCGGGTAATCGCCCCGATGACGGCCATAATCAGAACCATCGCACAGCAAACCAGAAGCCAGATCGCAATGGGGCGGTCCTGTTGGCGGGTGTCTTTAGTCATTCTCAGTCCAATTGACGAATAGAGTTACACTTGGGTTTTATAGAGAGAATCCGGGGGGGTTCAAGACAGGATAACGTTCACCCCAACAGGACGATGCAAGAGGTGGGAACTTAACGGCCTGATGCCGGGGTGATCCTGCAGGAGGGTAGCTGAAGATGATGCGTGATCTTGCCAGCCTGATCTTTGAGAGACAGCCGTATTCCCGGGGTGTCGGCTCTGTAAGTTATCACTGGTATCAAAGACAGTTGTTGCAGCTTTATCAGGTCATCAGAAAAGCCTTCATTCTGTGGCAGCTGTAGTTCTATCAGGTCAAGGTCGCTAAAATTCTGCCGCTTGGTAGTCTCCCATTGGTCCGGCCGTTTTGTACCGGGAGACTGGAAAACCATCGGATGCCTGGGGTCCTGACTTGAGAGGCTGACGGGAATTGCCATGCCGGGAGGCAGGTAGGGCGGGCAGTAATCCCACGTTGCCAGAGGAAAGAGGGAATGGGCAGTCCGTCGCAACGCCAGCCCAAAGGGAGAAGCCCCATTTGTTTTCCAGTGAGCACGTTCGGCCAGAGCTGTCCTGGCGATCAAGGGGCTGCGGGCCTCTTGCTCGTCTGTGAGCCACAGGAGTTCGAGATAACAGTTATCAAAACAATAACAGATGTTGGCTGTTCCCTGCCCGGGATGCTCCCGTTGGTAACTTTCCTGCACACCTGCCTGTTCCAGCAGGCTTGCCTCAAGCGGTTTCGTTTCTCCGTCCTCAAGTGTGACAAAAACAAAGACATGGTCAAGTTCTGGCATTGCAGGTACGGGAGGTTGGTCCGGAAGGTCAGGCATAGGGGAGGCAATCTTGGCATGAATATAAAAAATAAGAGGAAAGTGCTGTAAACTTTCCTCTTATTCGGGCTTGAATTCGAAGGTCAGACTGAAGTGTAGCGAGCCCGGGTGCCGCGCTCGATCGCGGCAGCAACAAGACGCTCAACATTCAGCGTATGACGGAGAATTTCCAGCAGCCGGAGTTCTTCCTGGCTGGCAAAGCCGTCGGCAGCGACGACTTCCAGAGCAAGAGCGTAGGCGGTTTCATGAAGTTTTTCCGGCAGGGCTTTGGCAGCCTGCGCGATAACTTCCTCAAAGCCGTCTTCTCCACCCAGAAGTTCGGCGCAGGCATTGGCGTCCTTGGGCAGGTCATCCGGATTATAGCCTTTGAAAACCGGAAGAAATTTCACGATTTCGCCAATGGTCTGCAATTCGGAATCCGTCATGTCGCTATCAGCAGCTGATGCGAGAACCATAATGTAGACAAGTGCGGTTCTATAATCGGTCATTAAGGAACGTCCTTTTACCTTTTTGTGTTTATGTACTGACTGGCCTGGAAATCCAAACTCCACATGGTGAAGCGAGCCCAAAAGCAATCCCCTTGGTGATACTATACCAGCCCCTTGTCGGAAAGGCCTAGAGAAGTCTTTGTCGAATGTGGACGCTGGTGTTGATCAGAGCTGTTGATAGACAAAATCGGCAAGCTGGGAGAGTTCCTGGCGATTCAACTCGCCAACCAGGGCATATCCCAAGGGGCCATCATACCAGTAGAAGGCTCTGGTGGTGCCCGCTTCGTGATAGCGGAAGGCTGTTTCTTTACTGTCTGATTGTCTGGACAGATACAGCGTAATCCGGTTTTTATCCGCGTTTTGATACATAAACTGTGCTGCAGGCCCGTTGCTGGAAGGCAGCAGGCGCCCGCCGACGAGTTGGAATCCTGCTGTGGACAGATCCGGAATGGAGAGGGGCACTTCCATACGATTGGAGAGCCATTTGGCAAGATGGCTTTCCTCATTAGCCAGGACCTCGACCGGGTGCCTTGCTTCGGGAGTGTAGACCCAGTGTGCTTCCAGTGCAGGTTGGGTGAAATCGTCATTCTGGGTGGTTTGAATGCCTGATGTCAGAAAAGGAACGGAATTGTACGAAAGGTATTCATGACCAAGCCATCCTCCGCTGCCTCCGATGGCAAGCCATAGAACAGCAGCGGCAATCCGGGACCCGATGCGTGAGGTTTTCCTTGTGGCGAGGGAAGGGGGGGGGATGTTTACTGCCAAAGGTTCGCCGGGAAACAGCTGTGGCGGGATCACTTCTTCCGTTTTGTGGTCAAACAGGGCCCGGAGCCCGAGAGTCTGTTTTTGCCAGGAAGCGACCCGCTCAGCATCTTCGGGGTGTGTGGATAACCAGAGCTCTACGCGTTTTTTCTCCGCTGTAGTTAGCTCGCCGTCTACATAAGCATGGAGAAGGTCGGAGCCTTCGAATTTATGTTTGTTCATTTGACCCGCCTTATGTTTGTGCTTGTTTCAGCGGTTCCTGAAGTTTTATGGCGGAGCGTTTCCCGGGCGCGGGAAAGGCGTGACATAACCGTGCCGAGGGGGAGTTCAAGTGTCGTTGCTGCCTCTTGATAGGAAAAGCCTTCGAGGCAGACTAACAACAGGATCTGTTTTTGTTCCTCTGGCAGCTGGGCGATGGCAGCTTCGAGATCCTGTAAATAAAGATGATCGATCTGGTTGGCAGGGCTTTGTGCCGCTGCAGCAGTGATATCAGCTTCGCTTGTGGTGTCTGAGGTTTTCAAAAAATCTCTCTTGTCTGCCCGTACTTGATTAAGATGGATATTGCTCAGGATTCTGTACAGCCAGGTTTTCAGATTTCCCTCTCCCCGCCATTGGGCGCGATGCGCCAATCCTTTTTCGAGGCAGTCCTGAACGAGGTCATCGGCCAGAGACGAGTCCCTGACCAGTGCAAAAGCATAGCGCCGCAATGTCGGAATTGCTTTGGTCAGCTGTTCTAGAAACTCGTCCATATCTGTCCCTGATCCGGTGCCAATCGGCAAGCGGGTTTGCCAGCCTCTGCTGTTTCCAGTCTCTGTTATTCCTGGAGCAGAGAGGCAATACCTGTATTTGCGCTATATCCGGCAGGAATCAGGGTTTTGCAACGTGCCAGACATCTTTGAAGTTGTCGCCAGTCACATCACCGGGCTTTTTATCCTGTACCCAGCCGTAAAGTGCTTTGCCTTTATATGCCCACTGTTGCGCGCCATCATCCCGTGTAATTTTTGTGAAATCGTTCGTTTCTGCTGTTTCACCTGCTGCGAGAAGGGGCGGCCATGCTTGGGCACAACCACCGTTGCAGGCAGACTTTCCATCAGAATCATTGGCAAAAGTATATAGGGTCATACCTTTGTTGTCCGTCAGGACAGGACCAAGTGATGTTTCGCCTGTGCTAACGACGCCGCTTAGTTCCTGAGCATAGACCGCACCAAAGAAACTGGTACTGGCAAACAGTAATGAAGCTGATAGGGCAAGGATGTTAAGTGTCGGTTTCATGAGAATAGTATCCTTCTGGTAGTGCCCCCAATCGGGGGCAGGTAAAGGTTAGACACCTCAGAAGCAGATTTATTCCAGCAATGTTGAAATATTTATTTGGATATCGCCAAAAGTCCACCTGCCCCGATAAGCAGGCTGCCACTGGTCCGGTTCATAATTTTCTGCCCCCGGACTGTCCGGGTGAGAAACGCCAGCTGTCTTCCCGAAACCGCATAAAGGATCAGGGCAATGATTTCGAGCACAGTGAAAGTTATGCCCATGATGCCGAACTGGGGAAGCATGGGGGTGTCCGCGACCAGAAACTGAGGGAAAAAGGCGGTGAAAATCAGGATTGCCTTCGGGTTTGTGATGGCAACAAAGAACTCCTGACGAATGATGTTTCGGGTCGAAACTTTCTGTTCTTTTGTAAACGCGCTGTCACTTATTGCCTCGGGCTGGCTACGCCAGAGACGATATCCGAGATAAACCAGATAGAGAGCTCCGGCAATTTTGAGAAGATAAAAGGCTGTTACAGATGTGGAGAGAATTGCGCCGAGGCCCGTTGCGGTCAAAAATATCAGAATACTGAATGCCAGAAGCCGTCCCACACCGCCCTTCAGGGCGTAGAGAAGGCCATATCGCAGGCCATTGGTCATGGCGAGCATGTTGTTGGGGCCTGGCAGTACATTCAGGGCAAAGGCGGCTGGGACAAAAAGTAACCAGAGTTCGAGAGACATTTTCGGGATCCTGGAGATGGTTCAGGAAATGAGCCTATCGCCAAAAACCGTGCTTGTATAGATTGCTTGCGAGCTTCCGGAATTGTCAGGAGACACGGTCTGTAGAGGGGCTGGTGGGCTCGGCCATAAATGACAAAAGGTCGCCCTGGGCGACCTTTGAATGTCAATCTTCTAGCGAAGATTGGTCGGGGAGAGAGGATTCGAACCTCCGACCCTCTGGTCCCAAACCAGATGCGCTACCAGGCTGCGCTACTCCCCGATCCGGAGTGAGGTTTATGCTTCCTCTTTTCCTTTTGCAAGAAAAAAATAAAGGAAAATTTTCTTGAGGATAATAATGCAGCCAGGACAGGCATTTTATGTCCAGGAAAGAAGCTGTGTGTCGGGTCGCGGGGGTGAGGGTATCCGGTATGGATCTGTTATTTGACAGCAGGTGGGGCAAAGAAACTCCTGATCTGTTGCACCGTTTCCGCCAGCCCGATTTTCTGGATAGAGACTCCTTCGGGAAAGGCGTTCTGGAGTCTGCTGGGCATCATCGGATCAAGCAGAACAAAGACACCCCGGTCATTGGCTCGGCGGACAAGACGACCGTAAGCCTGCTTCAGTTTGAGACGTGTCTGGCTGTCATTGTACCTGTTGCCGCCAAAATGTTCTTTGCGGGCTCGGTGCTGGATGGTTGGTCGTGGCCAGGGAACCCGGTCAAAAACGATCAGACGCAGGGAATCGCCAGGAACATCAACACCGTCGCGAACGGCATCGGTTCCAAGCAGGGAGGAATTTCTTTCGGCCCGGAAAATATCAATCAGGGTGGAGGTGTCGAGATTATCCATATGCTGGCTGTAAAGTGTCAATCCGGCCCGATCAAGTTCGGGTCCGATTTTCTGGTGCACATTACGGAGTCTGGAAATCGCGGTGAACAGGCCGAGTGCGCCTCCTTGTGAGGCCAGGAACAGCTCGCGATAGGCGGCCGCGACCTGTTCCATATCATCCTTGCGCACATCGTTGATGATGAAGACGCGGGTTTGATCCACGTAATCATAGGGTGATTTGAACTTCACCCGGATCGGATTGCCGGGCACAAAAGAAGCTCCGGTACGGCGCTCAGCCCCGATCCAGTCACCTTCTTCGCTGCCGCTGCCTTCTGTCAGGGTTGCCGAGGTGATAACCGTGCCGTGTGCTTGCGCCAACAGTGTATTTGCCAGGGGTTTGGTGGGGTCAATCCAGTGACGGTGCAAGCCAACGTCTAAATCTTTTCCGCCAGCTCTTTCAACCGAGAACCAGTCGGTGAACTCTTCAGGGGTTTCGTCTTCAAGGGCATCAAGCATGGAAACCCAGGCCTGGACCTGATTACTGCCGCGTTGTTCCAGGCTTTTACAGGCTGCTTCTATTCTGCGCCGGGTATCGCTATCGAGCTCATCGGCTTCGGTATCCAGGCGCTGTTCCAGCCTGCGGCGCAGGTTTTTGATTGGTTCAAGCAGCTCTTTCAAGGCGGTTTTCAGCTCAAGGGCGGTCTCAAGCAAACCCGGAACAGAAGGTTTTGTCTCGGTCTCCAGGCTGTAGGGGGAATTTTCTGGATCAGTCCGAGCGTAAACCTGGGTACGAACATGCGCCAGAAAGCTTTCCATAGGACCAACGGGGAGATTATCTTCCAGCCGATTAACCCAGCCATCTCCAGTAAGGTGACGTGCTGCGTGAATGGTTTCTGTAACAAGCTCTCCTGTGCGCGGATCTGTTGCAATCAGGTCCTCGAGACGTTTTTTCAGGCCACGGGCTCGGCTGGCAGAGCGGGTTGTGCTGCTTTCGACGCCAGTAAGCCAGCGGCGCAGCTCCTGGCTTTCCTGAGCTGTGAGGTGGGCAGAAAAAGCGGCATCCGCGGCATCAAACAGATGATGCCCCTCGTCAAAAACATAGTGGCTGGGCAGATTGCCTTCATCCCGTCCACCGCCCATGGCGGCCTGAACCATGACGAGGGCATGGTTGGCGACAACAATATTGGCCCGCTTGGCTTTACGGATGTTTCGTTCGATGTAACAGCGGCTGTAGTGAGGGCAGGCTGAATAGATACATTCGCCCCGGCGGTCGGTTAAGCCCGTGGTCCTGCTTCGGCCGACGAGGTCGGACAGCCAGCCGGGGAAGTCTCCGCCGACCATGTCGCCATTGCGGGACCGACCGGCCCAGCGTGCCATTAACCCGATGGCAATGGCGTCATTGGGGCGAGCTGGCAAGGCCTGGGTTGCCTCGGCAAGATTGAGCAAACAGAGATAATTTTCCCGCCCCTTGCGGATGACGACCCGTTTTGCCTTGTCGTAACGTTCGGGAAAAAGACGGTCCAGTTCACTGTCGATCTGGGTTTGCAAGTTTCTGGTATAGGTCGAGATCCAGACCGGGGCGCCGTTTTTTTCTGCCCAGATGCTGGCGGGGGCAATATAGCCGAGGGTTTTTCCGACACCTGTACCAGCCTCGGCGAGCAAAATATTGGGCTCTCCAGCAATATTTCTGGGCGCGAAGGCACTGGCAACTGCAGAAGCATAATCAGCCTGTTGTGGCCGTGATTCTGCTTCTTCCCCGAGGAGCTCTGCCAAGCGATTACGGGATTCTTCTGGGCTGACCGACAGTTGGCGCGGGGGATCTTCCGGCGCATGATCACTCCATTCCTCGAGACGTTCCCATACATTGAGCCCTCTTCCCGGTCGGGAGGCCGGGGTGTGGAGATCCTCTTCCCCCATAGCCGCGAGAACAGCCGGACCCCAGAGCCAGCCACCCATCATCATGGTACGGGCTACATCAGCGGCATAGGGATCAAAGCTCCTGCCGCGCGAAGCCAGCTCACGCAACAGCAGCTCAGCTGTTTGATAAAGGAGGAGTGTGGCCGCTTCAATGGATGTTGGCTCCGGGGCGCCGATAAAGGTGGCAAGCCCCCGGGGGGTCGGGGTACAGGCGGCTGTCGGTCGGACAAAAGCTATCAGTTCAAGAACATCATAGGCGAGGAAAGGCTCTACTCCCAGACGCTGTGCTGTAGCTCTGGCGTGGCAGACAAAAGGAGGCTCGAGCGTGATCCGGGTAGCGATGTCGCTGTTGGCCAGGCGTTCGATCTCGCCATCCGGGCTGATCCAGACCGAAAAGCGCATACCCGAAAGCAGCAGCGGTGCTTTGGGCATCATCAGGCTGGTTGTTGTGCCTGCTGCCTGTGGTGCTGGATTGTCGTGGTCTGCAGTCATTCTTGCCAGGTCAGGTTTTTAGGCCGGGTTTTTTCTTGCAGGTTTCTATATCAGGGCGGGACTGGCCTGGACAGCTATAAAAACCTGAAGATTAAACGCCATTTCATTTCTTATAGAACGGGGAGAGGATGATTGGCTACAGAAAAGAACAATTAGCGAACATGAGGTCTTTGCAGCCATTACTTTAATTGCCTATCGCGTGATTGTTGACGTGAGGGCCGTCTCAGCCTAATTTCCCGGGTCTGGACAGGTGTGCAGGGCACGCCAGCCGATTTCATTAGAACACCAGCCCTTGAGGGATTTTTTAAGATGTCTAACCACCAGGAACTTGCCATGCAGGCGAAAGCATGGCCGTTTGAAGAAGCGCGAAGAGTATTGGCTCGTGTCGGTGGAAAGACGCCGAAGAAGGGCTATGTTCTGTTTCAGACTGGTTATGGGCCTTCTGGCCTGCCTCATATCGGGACATTTGGTGAAGTTGCCCGCACAACGATGGTGCGCAAGGCCTTTGAGCAGATCAGCGATATTCCGACCAGACTGTTCTGTTTTTCTGACGATCTGGATGGTTTTCGCAAGGTTCCGGATAACCTGCCGCAAAAGGAAATGCTGGCGCAGAACCTTGGCCTGCCGCTGACAGCTGTCCCCGATCCTTTTGGCGAGTATGATAGTTTGGGGCACCATAATAACGCCCGCCTCCGCCAGTTTCTTGACAATTTCGGTTTTGAATATGAGTTCAAATCGGCCACAGAAGTGTATCGGTCGGGACAGCTGGATGAGGCTCTGCTAAAGGTTCTTTCCTGTTATGACGGCATCATGGATGTGATGTTGCCGACCCTAGGTCAGGAACGTCGCGCGACCTATAGTCCCTTTATGCCGATTTGCCCAAAAACCGGCAAAGTGTTGCAGGTTGCTATTGAAGAAGTTCGTCAGGACAGCGGGACGGTTGTTTACCGCGATGACGCTGGTGACCTGGTCGAAGTGCCTGTGACGGGGGGGCATTGCAAGCTTCAGTGGAAGCCAGACTGGGCCATGCGTCAGTATGCGCTGGATGTTGATTATGAAATGTCCGGGAAAGATTTGATCGATTCAGTGGCGTTGGGTAAAAAAATCCACCGTGTTCTTGGAATTAAGGGTCCGGAAACCTTCACTTACGAACTTTTCCTGGATGAAAAAGGTCAGAAAATCTCCAAGTCGAAAGGCAATGGCCTGTCGATGGAGGAGTGGCTGACCTATGCGCCACCGGAAAGTCTGGCGCTTTTCATGTACAATAAGCCCAAAACGGCGAAAAAGCTCTACTTTGATGTCATTCCACGTATGGTCGATGACTATGTGACTTTCCGGGATAATGCTGGTGCTCAGGAGCAGGACAAGCTGTTTGAAAACCCTGCCTGGCATATTCATTCCGGTAATATCCCTTCCGAACCCGCTTCTCTCTCCTTTGGCATTTTGCTGAACTTGGCGAGTGTTTGTAATGCAAGTGAAAGTGACCGTCTCTGGGCATTTATCAAACGTTATGCCCCTGATGCCTCACCGGAATCAACGCCGTTTCTTGATCAACTGGTTGGTTTTGCCGTTCGCTATTATCAGGATTTTGTCAAACCGACTCTCGAGTATCGTACCGCTGACGACAAGGAACGGGCTGCACTGGAGGAACTTCTCGTTGTTCTGAGAAAGCTTCCTGCTGATACATCGGCGGAAGATATTCAGACAGAAGTCTATACAGTTGGTAAAAATCACGGGTTCGAAAATCTGCGTGACTGGTTCAGGTGCCTCTATGAAGTCCTGCTTGGACAATCCCAGGGGCCAAGAATGGGCACATTCTTTGCGCTTTATGGTATGGGCGAAAGTATTTCATTGATTGAACGGGCGCTGGCTGGCGAAGATCTTTCTGCCTAACCCTGAATGTACTGTCATTTTGACATGAAAAAACCCGGGTATCCGGGTTTTTTCATGTCGGCAGATTGTGATTGATCCGGATTACCCGGTTTTGATTTTAAAGTTTGCGCTCAGTTCCGCTGTACAGCGATCACAGGCCCAGTCTTTGCCCCTTGGCGGGCGGGGATGCTCTTTGTTGTTGAGCTTTTTGGTGCCGCCAAACTCATGGAAATTTTTGCATGATTTCTGGTAACTGGCCTCTACAGACATGGCATAGCTGAACTTGAAGGCATTGATCGGGTTTTTGCCCTTCAGTTTGTCAAACAGTCCGCCTTTGCCGATGCCTTTCTTCAGGCATTTCAAAAGAGCTTCTTGAACTGTTGTGTCGGCAAAGTCGACGTAGAGAACCTCGAAGCTGCGGTTGGCCGCAAGATAGCCAAGTGCGATGCTGCCTGGCATCGGCTGGCCAGTTTCTCTCAGGATTGCCTCCTCTTCCAGCGGGAAGGGGCCATCCATATCCAGTTTGGCCATTTGATTCTGCCTTTCAAACACTGGTCGTCAATGAGAGACGACTAATTGCGATATTTCTATGTTACAGTTTGACTTATAAAGGCTTTAAGAAAGGTAAAAATGCTTAATTTGCAATCTATTGTCGTTTTTATTGCCTTAAGTTCGCACCTAAGATTGCGGGTAATTTACTGACTGACCCAGAGAATGCGGGCGATCCATACGATGTCCTGAGCAAGATAAGATTTATCTTCCTGTGATCCCAGCCCCTTCAGTTCAACCTTTAAGGGGCTGTTTCGTATGAGTTCTTTGATCAGAATTTGAAAATTTTTGGTCATGACGGCCACTCTGTCACCCCGTCTGAGATCTGCAGCCGGAGAGACGATCAGGACATTGCCATCATTATAAATCGGAGCGTAGAGGCTTCCAATAATTTCCAATCCATAAGCTGCAGGATCGTCGACGTGGGCAAAGAGTGTTTCATCCCAGCTGTTACCAGTGGGCCTTCCTTGTGGATCGAAGTTTTTACCTGAGGCGGCGTGGGTGAGGTCCAGTACAGGGATGCGTTGGGCAAGCAAGCCGCCACTCTCCCCGCCAACGAGTTCGACGAACTCTGCCAGAGTGGAGTTTGTCGCTGCGAGAATTTTGGCTATGGATTCCGTGCTGGGCCAGCGCTGTTTGTTTTGTGGGGTGATCCGCTTGCTTTTATTAAAGGTGGTCGGATCAAGCCCAGCCTTGCGGGCGAGGCCAGAAGGAGAAAGAGAGTTTCGGATGGCGAGACTGTCTACGGCTCGCCAGATGTCTGCGTGCTTCAGCATTTTACAGTCACCACAGATTGGGGAAACGAAATGTGATCCGCGTTATGTACAGTCGATTGTACCGCATTTTGAATAATAATAGGACCAAAAACTTAGTAACATTTCTTTCGCCCTCCAGATGACACATAAAGTGGTGCCAGGTTGGCGGCTTTATGCGTGGACCGTAATAAAGCTCTAGGGTAATAAGGTGGAATGAAAAGCGGGAAAACAAAACAAGTGCATAAAAAAGATAACCGTCCTGGCAGGAGCGCGGCTGGCAGGTCAAGACCCCTGGTCCGAAAGCTTGTTTCGCCGGTTCGAACACCGCCTGAGCAGAAAAATCCACTCTATATTGCCCTTTTTAAGCCTTATGGCATGTTGAGCCAGTATACCGGGGAGGGAAATCAGCGCACCTTGCGTGAGCTTGATTTGCCGGCAGGTGTCTATGCTGCGGGCCGGCTTGATCAGGATAGTGAGGGGCTGTTGCTTCTGAGTAATGACGGGCCTTTCATTGATCGTTTGATCCATCCAAGAAACGGTCATAGCCGAAGTTATCTTGTCCAGGTCGAAAAGGTGCCTGATGCTGCCGCTTTGCGGAAATTGCGCGAGGGCATCCTGATCAAGGGATATCAGACCCGGCCATGCAAAGTCGAACTGTTGCAGGATGAACCCTGTCTTCCCTTGCGGGACCCGCCGATCCGCGAGAGAAAACATATCCCGACGGCTTGGCTTAGAATGACCCTGACCGAGGGGAAAAATCGCCAAGTCAGACGCATGACAGCTGCAGCAGGTTATCCAACGCTCCGTCTGGTGCGTGAATCAATCGGCAAGCTGGAACTCGGCGATCTGTTGCCAGGGCAGTGGAAGGCTGTCGTTCCCGAGGATATTATATAGAGGCAGGCTTACTGCCAATATGATCAAGCCTGATCTTGTTAATCCGGTCTTGTTAGTCAGGGAAGGATTGAGGATAAAAAAAAGCGGGAAGCAAGCTTCCCGCTTTGGTAGACCGCCTTTCACAGGCTAAAGACAGTCTTTGGTGACACTCATGATTGATACAGTGAGGGGGTTATTGTTCTGCCTCAACCATGGAAACGAAGATTTTTCTTACTGTCTCTTCGCTTAAGCCACCGATTAGCGATCCTGCTTTGAGCATCGCCAGGGTTGGAGTTTCCGGTATTATAAGATGACCGGTTTGTCCCATGGCGGAAACGGCGTCTAGGGCAGTTGCCAATGCCCTGCTGCCGATGGTGCTCGCTGTCATGTTTTGATGTGCCATGGGTTTCTCCTTTCGTGATGGAAGTCTAGCTCGCAATAGACTTCCTGAAAGTAGTAATTGCAGGGACTGTGCCAGTTTGGGGAGAGTGATTGGTGGTTTTAAATTTATTTCTCTAATCATTTGTATTTAAAGGAAAAAATATGACGGAAAATTTTCCCCGAGTATTTCCGTCAAGTTGTATCGGGAGAAAAGATAAGGGTTTCTGCGATATTTTGGATTGTACAGTAGTGTTTCTTGTGCCGGACACCCTTTTTTAGTGTTGAAAATACCGGATTTCTGCGGGATTTTAGAGAAATACCACGATGAATATCAAATCTGGGGTGTTGAGAGTTATTGCATATTGCAAAAATAAATCTGTATTATTTGCAATATGCAATGCATTTTACTAAATAATACAAGGTGTATCTAATGAATGAGCAGTGGATTTACCACGTTTGTAAAGCAACCGAGTGGCAAGAGGTCATTGATGCAGGTGTTTATTCTGGGTCATCTCAGGATCGTGCCGACGGGTTTATTCATTTCTCGTCAGGACGGCAATTACGGCTCTCTGTTGCGAAGCATCGCGCCGGGCAGGACAATCTTGTTCTTCTTGAGGTTGATAGTGCTTTATTGGGAGAAAAGCTGGTTTGGGAAGAATCACGAGGCGGCCAGCTGTTCCCGCATCTCTATGGGGCGCTGCCGCTTTCTGCGGTTCACCGGAACGGGCCGGTCCGTCTGGGGCCCGACGGCAAGCACCTTTTACCCGACTGGTTTGATCAGCCCTGAAGGCGGTACGGTCTGGTTCGATCTGGTCATTGACGAAGAGCGGCTGTGATACTGGTTCTTGTGGTCGTGCTGTGCTACTTCCGAAGAACAGTTCTTTCTATTTAAGCCTTGGAGCCCTTTGTGAATACTTTTCGTTTTGCTGGTCCCCTGATCCGGTTGCTGGAGCCTGAAAAAGCTCACAACCTTACACTCTGGTGTTTGAAGAGGGGGCTGGTTCCGGCACAACAACCTGTAATGTCACCTCTTCTGAAAACAAACCTCTGGGGGCGGGAGTTTAGTAATCCGCTTGGACTGGCTGCAGGATTTGACAAGAATGCTGAAGTTGTCCGGCCCATGCTGGCCCAGGGCTTCGGCTTTGTTGAAGTCGGCTCGATTACACCGCGTGCCCAGCCGGGCAACCCGCGACCCCGGATTTTTCGTCTGACGGAAGATCAGGCTGTGATCAACCGTATGGGGTTTAACAACGGCGGAGCAGAAGCTGCCTGTGAAAGATTACAGAAGCTCAAGTCGAAAGGGTATGAAGGCCTGCTTGGTGTCAATCTGGGCAAGAACAAGGACACTGCAGTAGCCCTTGATGATTATAAAAAAGGGGCAGAGCTGCTTGCCCCTTATGCCGATTATATGGTGATTAATGTTTCATCCCCGAATACACCGGGCCTTCGTGCTTTACAGGGGCGGGCGGAACTACAGGCGCTGATTGCCGGAGTCCAGGAAACTCTCACACAACAATTGGGTGACAAGGCTCCTCCGCTGGTTCTGAAGATTGCACCTGATCTGACCGAGGCAGACAAGCAAGATATCGCAGCAGTGGCGCTGGAGCTCAAACTGGATGGCTTGACCGTGACCAATACGACGATCGAGCGGCCTCAGAGTCTGAAAAGTGTGTATCGTAGCGAGGCAGGTGGACTCAGTGGTGCGCCTTTGTTTGAAGCCTCGACAAAGGTTCTTGGTGACATCTACCGCCTCACCGAAGGAAAAATTCCACTGATCGGGGTGGGGGGGATCTCCTCCGGGGCGCAGGCCTATACAAAAATCCGGGCGGGGGCTTCCTTGATACAGCTTTATTCCGCACTGGTTTACGGCGGTCCTGCCCTGATACCCCTTATTCTGAGCGAACTGGTTCAGCTTTTGACGCGGGATGGTTTTGCATCGGTGGCTGAAGCTGTCGGTGCCGATCACCGCTGAGGCACTGCGGATGGGGCGGCTGTTTTTTCTGCTTTTCTTGAGACTGCTCAGAGGATCTCGAGCACCGATTCTGGGGGGCGTCCGATTCTGGCTGCTGTTTCGGTTATCACAATCGGCCGTTCAATCAGGATCGGATTTTCCAGAATGGCAGCAATCAGGACCTCGTCCGACAGATCAGGGTTGGCGAGCCCGAGTTCCTGATAGATCTTCTCTCCCTTGCGCAGAATGTTGCGCGGGGACAGATCTAGTTTGGCAAGGATGGTTTCCAGCTCTGCCCGGCCCAGTGTGTTTTTGAGATAGTCCACCACTTCCGGGGTAAAGCCTTTCTCGATAAGAAGCTGAAGTGTCTGGCGGGATTTGCTGCAACGCGGGTTGTGGAGTATTTTTACGCTCATGGGATCCGGCATTCTGTGGTAAGGAATTAAAGCTCAGTGTGTGACAGATTTTATAGATTTTGTTAAGGGTCTCTCAAGGCCGTTCTGACAAGGTTGGTTTCCGGACGTGTCGCCATCTCAATTCACTGGATGAAAATTAACTCAATATTATGCCTCTGCTTCAGCATCTTTTTTTTATAACTCTATACTGCGGGCTTGCTCTTCTTGCAGTGTTGTTTGGCCCAACCTACATTCCCGAGTTGCAAACAGGCGGCGCCATGTTGCTTGGCCTCTGGGTCTTTTTGGCCGGGGTGGTTCTGCACGAGATCATGACACGCCGATCCCGGGAAGAGGAAACGACAAGCACTCTGGAGACGCTGCATCACAATCAGGCTGTCCTCAGAGACAGGATTTCCTGGACGCGGCGTGAAATGCTCGGAATGGCCGAAGCGCTGGAAGGTGCCGCGAAGTCGAGTAAACTCAGTGCAGAACAAAGCATTATCAATGATGCCCTTTCAGAAGTTAATCTTCTCAAGACCCTGATGCCCCGTCTGACAGATCCTTTCCTCGGATTGTTTGATGACGAAACCAATGTAATCAAAAAGGATAAGAGAGTCCGGGAGGAAAGTGAGGTTCGCCGGGCGAAGCACCCGGATTTTCTGGATGATTTCCGACCGGAGAATTATGTCGAAAAAACGGTCAGGGAGCCATCCGAACCAGAAGCTGTTTCGGTTCTGACAGGTCTTGGTGAAACTGAAGTACTGTCCATTGTGAGGCAGTCCCTCCGTGACGACCGGATCGAGATGTTTCTGCAGCCCGTTGTTACTCTGCCGCAACGCAAACGCAAATTTTATGAGTGTCTGTCGAGACTGAGGACGTCTAAGGGCCAGGTTATTGAGCCGGGGCAATATGTGGCGATCGCCACCCGCGCAGGCCTGATTACAGCGATTGATAATATGTTGCTGTTCCGCTGTGTGCAGATCATCCGGAAGATCTTGCGTTCCGGAGATGACATTGCCTTTTTTGTCAATCTGTCATCCCACACACTGAAAGATCATGATTTTTTTGATGACTTCGTCGAATTTGTCCGGGGCAATGTAGAACTGGCACCACATTTGATTATCGAGGTCGCCCAGAAAGAATTTCTTGAGCTGAAAGCCAGTGAATTGCTCAGCCTTGAACGGCTGATGGGCTTGGGCTGTCGCCTGTCACTGGATCAGGTTCAGAGTCTGGACATGGATCTTGAGGCCCTGGCAAATGGTCGGGTCCGGTTCCTCAAGCTGGAGGGCTGGCTTTTTGCCAAGAGCCAGATTGAAACCAAGCGTTTTCTGGAACAGCTGCGAGGCTTGCCTATCGAACTGGTCATCGAGAAGGTGGAAAGCGAGGACGCGCTGGTACAGGTTCTTGGACAGGATGTTTCATATGGTCAGGGCTATCTTTTTGGCGAGCCCCGCCCGGCCCGGCCCTGATCCAGCTTTCCTGGTTTTATCTGGCGCGACTTTACCCGACAGGATTACAGGCGCAGCTGTCAGACAACTTCTCTTATCCAGAGGTTTGCAAGTTGGTCAGGCTATGGCACAAAGGCTGCCTGTTTTCTTAATGCCATGACCGAATGTTTCGGCTGTTGGTTTATTCGCTTTATCTGGTGTTTTTTCTGGAGCCCTTTATGTCTGTGACCACGCCCCGAACGATTCCTCTCCTGTCTGGTGTCTCCGAGATCCTTGATGATTACGACGGGTTTGTCATCGATCTCTGGGGGGTGATGCATGATGGTGAAGAGGCTTTTCCCGACGCGGTCAATGCGTTGCAAAAACTCCGCTCTGCGGGCAAGCGGATCGTCATCCTCTCGAATGCGCCCCGTCGCTCGGATTCTGTCGCTGAACGCAACGAGGAACTGGGCATCGCCCGGGATCTGGCCGATGCGGTCCTTTCTTCTGGTGAGGTAACCTGGCGCAACCTGAAAGAACGTACTCTGCCTTTTTATCAGAAGCTTGGGGAGAAGACTTTCCTGATCGGGCCTGCCCGGGATTTGGGAATGAAAGAGGGTTTGCCTTATGAGTTTGTTGAGGAGATCGGGGAAGCACACTTTATTCTTCTGACGGGGATCTGGGATCCGGCTGATACTGTCGAACGGTATGACTTTTTGCTGAAGCCTGCCCTGGCCAAAGGACTGCCAATGGTTTGTGCCAATCCTGATCTCGAGGTTATTCGGGGCGGGAACAGAGAGCTTTGTGCGGGGGCCGTTGCACAACATTATGAAAAGATGGGCGGGGAGGTCCAGTACCACGGCAAGCCCCACCAGGACATTTACCGGGAGTGTATGGCGCTGCTTGGTGTGAGTGATCCTTCCCGTGTTCTGGCTGTTGGTGATTCCCTGCGCACAGATATTGCCGGGGCCAATGCAGCGGGAATCCACGGACTCTTTATCGCCGGAGGCATCCATTGCGAGGACCTTCACGGGCTGAGATCGCTCGGTGACATGATGCGGCTGGTTACTCTGTGTGATAAATATAAAGAGTACCCTGTTGCCGCCATGCCGGTTTTTCGCTGGTAGTTTTCGTGAAGGCTGTTTTCGTTTAAGGACGGTTCTTTTTTTTGGGTGGTCTTGTGTCGGGTGGGGGAGGCTTTCCCTGCGGGCTGCTCCCGTGCCGTTTATGGAAAGAAGGATCGGGAGTTCCCCGGAGCAGACGGGGAATGAATGGATAATCTGCAGTTAGAAAATAGGCATAGGTACCCTGCGGGTAGTCAGGGGTGATGCACAAGCCGGCCATTGCACTCATCAAGATCACCTGCCTGGGGCAGATAATGATAATCCTGAACAAAAGTCCCGTCATGTCGACCTCCGGGACCACCGTTTCTTGTTCCGGGTCTCAGCTGATAACTTGAAGTCAGTGACCTGATTGTGCTTCCCGGATCTTCTGGTTTGTCCAGTCCATAGAGCACATAAATCGGAAAGCCATCTGCGGCATAACCAATGAGAGGGGAGTGCTGACGATCAGACCAGCTCCTGATCAACCCGGTGGGCAGGCCATGGTAATGGTAAGCGCCATTGGGCTGGACATGGGCGTTGTTTTGATCAAGCCCGAGATTGATTTTTCCTGAGAGAGCTTCATAACGCCAACCCGAGTTTCGATCTTTTTTCCAGAACTCGTTAGCTGCAGGATCAAAGGGGATGCCGTTCAAGGCGATGCCTATTGTCATGAGGCCAGCGTCTCGTGCTGTAGGGTTGATTTCAGGAATGAGGGGGACCCGGAAGTGGTGATTCTGGGTTTCGATCCGGTTGGGGTTATTCCGGTTTGGAAAACTGCCCGTCGTATGATCTGGGATGCCGTTGGCGCGAATATAACGATACCTGCTGTCTTCGGTAACCTCGACTTTACTTTCCAGAGCCCAGGCATTCCGATTTGCCATGGCAACAAAACCTGCGGCAGGCAGAACCCCCATCAAAATCATGAATTGTCGGCGTTGCATTGACGTCTTGTCGTTCATGGTCAATTTGCTTCTCCTTCTTTTTCTGACTTCGATTTTAACGCAAGAGATGCAACATTCTGTCGAAAAAAAATACGGCCAGGTCTGTTCTGCAAGAATGTGAGGGTGGGTCTGCCAATATCCCTTCCCTGCGGAGCATGGACTTGACCGGAAAACTGTTTAATATTGCACTGCAATAAAAAGCCAAGCAGGATAGCCTGTTTTAAAAATGAACAAATGCGACAAAGCCAGAGTAGTACTCTGAAGGCGGGAGAGGCAAAGATGTCCGATTTTCCTAAGAAAACGACCAGTGACTGGCAAAACCTTGTTGAGAAAGAACTTAAGGGAAAGCCAAGTGAAAGTCTGAACTGGGAAACGCCAGAAGGGATTGTGGTCAAACCACTTTATACTGCAGAAGATCTTGAGGGCCTGGACACTCTTGATAGTCTTCCCGGCTTTGCGCCTTTCCTGCGGGGACCCCGCGGCAGTATGTATGCGGCGCATCCCTGGACCATCCGTCAATACGCCGGTTTCTCGACTGCTGAGGAGTCCAACGCCTTTTACCGTCGCAATCTGGCTGCGGGACAAAAAGGTCTGTCCGTTGCCTTTGATCTGGCCACGCACAGAGGTTATGACTCGGACCATCCGCGTGTTGTCGGAGATGTTGGAAAAGCAGGGGTCGCCATTGATTCTGTTGAGGATATGAAAATCCTGTTTGATGGTATTCCTCTGGATCAGATGTCGGTATCCATGACCATGAACGGGGCGGTTCTGCCGGTTCTGGCCGGATATATCGTTGCGGCAGAAGAACAGGGCGTCAGCGCAGATAAACTTTCCGGAACAATCCAGAACGATATCCTCAAAGAATTCATGGTGCGAAACACCTATATCTTCCCGCCGGCACCCTCGATGCGGATTGTCTCTGACATTATCGCCTATACCGCGGAAAACATGCCGCGCTTCAATTCGATCTCGATTTCCGGCTACCACATGCAAGAAGCGGGTTCGACCCTGGTTCAGGAACTTGCCTTTACCATCGCGGATGGTATCGAGTATGTGCGCACTGCCATTGCCAGAGGCCTTGATGTTGATGCCTTTGCACCACGACTGAGCTTTTTCTTTGCTATCGGGATGAACTTTTTCATGGAGGCATCCAAGCTGCGAGCGGCGCGATTCCTCTGGGCCCACTATATGAAAGAGCTGTTTGATCCCAAAGATACCAAATCCCTGATGCTGCGCACCCACTGCCAGACCTCGGGTGTCTCCTTGACGGAACAGGATCCCTACAACAACGTAATCAGGACCACTGTTGAAGCCATGGCAGCTATTCTCGGGGGCACACAGTCCCTGCATACCAATGCTCTGGATGAAGCGGTTGCCTTGCCAACGGATTTCTCGGCAAGGATTGCCCGGAATACCCAGCTGGTTTTGCAGGAAGAAACCGGTATCACAAAGGTCGTCGATCCCTTGGCCGGAAGCTATTATGTTGAAAGCCTGACGGCGAGCATGATTGAAGAAGCGCGCAAGTTGATTGACGAGGTCGAGGCCATGGGCGGCATGACCAAGGCGGTTGAAACCGGTATGCCCAAGCTTCGGATCGAAGAAGCTGCAGCGCGAAAACAGGCGCGGGTGGATCGCGGACAAGAAACTGTTGTTGGTGTTAACAAGTATCGTCTGGCCAAGGAAGACGATATGGATATTCTGAACATCGACAATACGGTGGTCCGGGAGAAGCAGCTGGAGCGTCTGGCTTCGATCAAAGCCAAGCGGGATGACAAGGCTTGTCAGGCTGCTCTGACAGAGCTGACTGCAGCAGCAGAAGCCGGAACGGGCAACCTGCTGGATCTGGCCGTCAAGGCGACCCGTCAGCGGGCGACGGTAGGAGAGATTTCCGATGCTCTTGAAAAGGTTTTTGGGCGACATCGTGCAGTGAACAGGAGTATTTCAGGCGTGTATGGTTCAGCCTACGAAGGGGATGAAACCTTCGCCCAGATACAGAAAGAAATTGAGGACTTTGCCACAGAAGAAGGGCGTCGTCCGCGTATGCTGGTTGTAAAGCTGGGGCAGGACGGTCATGACCGCGGCGCCAAGGTCATTGCAACAGCCTTTGCCGATATTGGTTTTGATGTTGATGTCGGGCCGTTGTTCCAGACGCCGGAAGAGGCGGCGATGCAGGCAATTGAGAATGATGCCCATGTGGTTGGTGTCTCAACTCAGGCGGCAGGTCACAAGACACTTGTCCCGCAACTGATTGCCGAGCTTCGCAAGCAGGGAGCCGATGACATTGTTGTTGTCTGTGGCGGTGTTATCCCGGCACAGGATTACCCTGCGTTGAAAGACGCCGGGGTTTCAGCCGTGTATGGCCCCGGGAGCAATATTCCTCTGGCTGCACGGGAAATCATCTCCATCTTGAAATCTTCTTCCTGAAGTCCGACGCAGTAATTTTTTAAAAAGTTGCTGATCTTGCTGGTCTTTCTTGGACTGTGAGGGCCTCGTAGCCTATCATCGGTTCAAGACGATAAAAGATCGTGAGCGAAATCAGGGAGTGAGGGATGTCAGGTCATACCTGGATCACCAGAGTTTTAACGCTGGTGGGGCTGGCTGCAACAGGCGGGTGGTTATGGCTTTGCTATGACTATATCACCAGGTTGGTCGGGTGGAATGTGGTGACAACCATGTTGCCCCAAGAACAGGGACAGATACTGGCTGGAATTACGCTGCCGCTGTTCCTGCTGTGGGTGGTCCTGCTTTTTGTGGTGCGGGGCGCCGCAATGTCTGTGTCATCGCAACGTCTGTTGCAACAGATGGAGCGCCTGACCTATCCTGATGATGAAGAGCAGACCCGGGTCAAGGATATAACACGTCAGCTTCTCGAACAGACTGAAAGCCTCAACAGCGCTTCCAGTGATGTCGAACATCGGTTGAATGGTTTGATTGCTGCCTTTAAAGAGCAGACAAAGCACCTCACCGGTGCTGCGATCAGGGCTTCTTCCCAGACAGAGCAGATCCAGGAAACTCTCGGAACCCAGCAGACGTCGCTTGATGAAATTCACCGTTCGATCCACAGCAGTCTTGAAGCAGCGCGGGAGGCTGTGAAAGAGCAGGTTTCTTCACTGGAAAGCGCGGGTGTTCGCAGCGAAGTGATGGCTGAGACAATCGGGAAAACTCTGGGGGCCGCAGTTGATGTGCTTGATGAAGCTGTCGAGCGGGCAATCAACCGGACGGAAGATGCTGGCGAGATGTTGCGTCAGCAGGCAGAAGATATGGCAGCTGCAGGGACAACCGCCGAAGTCAGTAGCGAAACCATGCGCGAGAGTTTGAAGCAGGATCTTGAAACGCTGAGGTTGGTCCAGGATACAATTGAAGCCGAGGGCGATCGTTTCAAGGGGCTTATCAAAGACCGGATCGGAGATGTGGAAGATCTGTTGTCAGGAGCAGGCGACAAGGTCGCCGAACTTCGAGAGCAACTTTCCGGCGAAAATCAGGCAATGGAACAGCTGGTTGCCGAGATCGGCTATAAAGCGGTCTCGCTTTCGGATGCCATGCGCAAGGACGCCGAAGAAGTGCGTGAACTCTTTGCCGATGTTTCTCTCAAGGCGGGGGAAATGACGGATCGTTTCCGAATTCAGGCAAAAGAGCTTGGTAAAAGCGGGGAAGAGGTTGCCGGAAACCTTGTTCAGGTTACACGAGATCTTAGCGAAGCGGTTGCCGTTGCAGGACGGCAGGAGGCATCGCGTCTGACCGAAGCAACCGGGCAGGCACAGGATATGCTGGTATCTGCAGCGGAAAAAATACGCCCCGGGATTGAGAGCCTTCATGAATCTTCTGAAAAACTCAGCGATCTTGCTGATGTTGTGATGGGCGGCTTAAGTGAACACACCCGCGAGATCGGGCAGGTTAGCCAGGCAGCCCATGATAATGTAGAGAAAGCTTCAAAGTCCCTGAAAGACCAGTCCCGCTTGATGGAACTGGCGGCTGACAAGGCTGTGCGCCATACGACCGAAGTCGCCAAGGTCTTCAAGTTGCAGACTTCGGCACTGTCCGAGGGAGCCAGCGCAGCAAACCAGGCAGTTCAGGATCTGCGTCAGGGGGTCCATGAAGAACTTGATGCTTTCAGAGAGCTTTCGGCAGATTTTGAAAAGCTGCTGGAAGAAGTCCGTACCTCCCTTGATGGCAGGACAATGGCCCTGACCGAAGCGTCTGAGGAATCCCGTCTGACAGCACAATCGCTGCAGCAGGAAACTGAAAACCAGAAGGAAAAACTTGCAAAACTGGCAGAGGAAGCCCGGGTGAGGGTTGAGGAAATCAGTCAGCGAACAGAGGCAACCACCAACGGGCTGGACAAGGTTGTCAAAGCTGCTCTGGAAAAAGCCGAGAGCCTTAACAAAAGCCTGCATAAAAACAGCACGGATGTTTCCGATATTCACAGCAAGGTATCAAAACTTGCGGAGACCTTTGGCCAGCAGACCCGGGATTTGACCCATGCCTCGGAAGAAGCAACCCGTCAGGCGCTGAAGCTGCGCGAAGATCGATCTGTGAACAAGCGAGAGGCTTTCCTGCGGGGGGCGACGTTACTTATTGATGATTTGAACTCTACCGCTATCGACCTGAACAAGATCCTCGACGAAGATCTGCCGGAAGAATACTGGAGGCGATATCACAAGGGGGACCGCTCGATCTTTGCGCGGCATATCCTGAAGAAAAAGGACATCTATGGCGCGCGCGAAGTGAAACGTTACTTTGAAACCAATCAGGCCTTTCGCAATCAGGTAAACCGTTACATGGACCAGTTTGATAATCTTATGGCCCAGGCACGAGAGTGTGATAGCGAAGATATCCTGGCCGCGACCTTTATGACAGCAGACGTCGGCAAGCTTTATGTGCTTTTGGCACGGTCGCTTGGCCGGATGGAGTAACACGAGATGCGGCGGATGCGTGAGAACAGCCCGGAAGTAACGGGCGAGACCAGTCAACTGGATACTCTGAAAACCCTGCTGCCCTATTTCTGGCCTGCGGATCGGTTTGACCTGAAAGTCCGAATCATTATCTGTTTCGGTCTGCTGATCCTGGCCAAACTGACCAATGTATCGGTTCCCTATATTCTGCGCGGTGCGGTTGATGCACTCAGCATCAAAGAATCGGGGTTGCTGGTTGTGCCGCTGGGCTTGCTGATTGCCTATGGTCTTGCCCGGGTCAGTGCGATTGCCTTTGACAATATTCGCGAGGGTGTCTTTGCCAAGGTGGTCCAGAATGCTATTCGTCGTGTTGCGCTGGTGACCTTCAGGCATCTGCATGCTCTCTCGTTACGGTTCCATATCGAACGCCGCACTGGTGGTGTGACCCGGGCCATTGATCGGGGAACCAAGGGCATAGAGTTTATGCTTACTTTCCTGATGTTTAATGTCATTCCGACATTGCTTGAGATCGCGGTTGTCTGCAGTTTGCTCTGGTATCTCTTTGACTGGCGCTTTGCAGTCGTGCCACTGGTGACAATACTTGCCTATATCTATTTGACCCTGCGGATCACCGAGTGGCGAATCACCCTGCGCCGGGATATGAACGCAGCGGACAATGATGCAAATACCAAAGCCGTTGATAGCCTGCTGAATTTCGAAACAGTAAAGTACTTCGGTAATGAAGAGCATGAAGCGGCGCGGTATGACCGTGGGCTTGCGGCCTATGAAAATGCCGCTATCCGCAGCAGGACGAGTCTTTCCAGCCTGAACATCGTCCAGTCCGGTGTGATCTCGCTCGGCGCCAGTCTCATGATGGTTATGTCGGCCTATGGTGTTTCGTCAGGGGCCATGACTGTCGGCGACTTTGTCATGGTCAATGCCTATCTCCTGCAACTGGCGATGCCTTTGAACTTCCTTGGGTTTGTCTATCGTGAAATTCGTCAGGCACTGATTGATATGCATACGATGTTCGAGCTGATCCGCCAGGATCTTGAGATCAAGGATGCGGATGGTGCTACCGAACTGGCGGTCAAGGGGGCGGAAGTGCGCTTTGAAGACTGTCTCTTTGGCTACGACGAACGCCGCCCAATCCTCAAGGGGATCAGCTTCACTGTTCCAGCTGGAAAAAAGCTCGCGATTGTCGGGTCGAGCGGGGCGGGGAAGTCAACAATCAGTCGCCTGTTATTCCGTTTCTACGATCTTGATGGCGGCAAGATCACGATTGACGGGCAGGATATAGCGGGCGTGACCCAGGCATCACTGCGTCAGTCGATCGGTATTGTGCCACAGGATACGGTGCTGTTTAACGACAGTATCTATTACAATATTGCCTACGGACGTCCCTCGGCGAACCGGGAAGAGGTCGAGGCGGCGGCCAAACTGGCAAAGATCCATGATTTTATCCTCTCGCTTCCGGATGGTTATGAGTCTGTAGTGGGTGAACGGGGGCTGAAACTTTCCGGCGGGGAGAAACAGCGGGTGGCGATTGCACGGACTGTTTTGAAAGATCCGTCGATCCTGCTGTTCGACGAGGCGACCTCGGCACTGGACAGCAAGACCGAGCGGGCAATTCAGGCCAGTCTGAACGATGTGTCAAAAGACCGGACAACGCTGGTCATTGCACACCGCCTCTCGACGGTGGTTGATGCTGACGAGATTATTGTCCTTGAACAGGGGCAGGTTGTGGAACAGGGCACCCACCGGGGACTTTTGGGGCAGAAGGGACACTATGCCGAGATGTGGCAGCGCCAGCTTGAGGTTGCAGAGAAGAGCGAAGATGTCGCTGTGTCGACACTCGAGAAAGACCCAGCTGTTTAAGCTGTTGCTATAAAAAAGCAGGCAGTGATATTTCGGGAGCGATAGAAGATCTGGTGATGAAAAAGGCGAATTCGAAGAAGACAACAGGCCGGACGGCTGAAGGGGTTCTTGCCGGAGAAAGGCGTGCCCTGGCCCGGGCAATCACGCTGATCGAATCGACCCGGCAGGATCACCGGAACGAGGCGGACGCTTTGCTGGAACAGATTCTGCCTCATAGCGGACAATCCATTCGTATCGGAATTTCTGGCGTGCCGGGTGTGGGCAAGTCGACCTTCATTGAAGCTTTCGGGATGCATTTGATCCAACAGGGGCACAGAGTTGCTGTCCTGGCTATTGACCCTTCCTCCCAACGCACTGGCGGCTCCATTCTGGGTGACAAGACACGGATGGAGTTACTTTCCCGGCAACAAGCCGCCTTTATCCGACCTTCTCCAGCCGGGAAAACCCTTGGCGGGGTCGCCCGCCGGACCCGCGAAGCGATGCTGTTGTGTGAGGCGGCAGGCTTTGATGTCATTCTGGTTGAGACGGTTGGGGTTGGGCAGTCAGAAACCGCCGTATCGGAAATGGTGGATATGTTTCTGCTGTTGCTGCTGCCCGGCGGGGGCGATGAATTGCAGGGCATTAAAAAAGGCATCATGGAACTGGCTGACATGGTCGTGGTCAACAAGGCTGATGGTGATCTAATTCCGGCTGCTAATCGGGCTGCGGTGGAATATCATGCGGCTTTGGGGTTGATGCGTCCCTCCAGCCCGAACTGGAAACCTGCGGTCAAGAAGTGTTCAGCCCTTCAGGACGAGGGGATAGACGAGATCTGGGAAGCTATTTGTTCATTCAGGCACAAGTTATGGGCAAGTGGCGAGATCCCGCAAAAACGTGCCCAGCAGGCTAAGGCCTGGATGTGGAACGAAATCCGGGAAACGTTGCTTGTCGCCTTTCGAGACGATCAGCAGGTGGCGGCTGCGTTGCAAGAGATGGAATCCGATGTTATAGAGGGACGTCTGGCGCCTGCGTCGGCCGCAAATAGGCTGCTCAATCTGTTTTTAAAGTCCTCATAGCTTTGAAAAATCGAAGATTCCCAAATAATTTTGAGGAATCTTTACCAGAATCGAGCTTTTGCCTTGACCCTTATGGTCCTGTGGCCTAAAACTCGCGCCGAGCCGATTATCGGCAGTAGTTTTTTATTATTCATCGAGAATACAGGATTAAGACCATGGCACGCCGTTGCGACTTTACAGGCAAAGGGGTTCAGACTGGTAACAATGTGAGCCACGCCAAAAACAGAACACGCCGTCGGTTCCTGCCAAATCTTCAGGAAACTTCGATGTTGAGCGATGCGCTCGGTCAGGTTGTTCAGTTCCGCCTGAGCACCAGCGCTATCCGCACCATCGAAAAGCGTGGTGGTGTTGATGCATTCTTGCTGTCAACAGCAACTGAAAAATTGGGCAAAAAAGCCCGCGAAATGAAGAAGCGTGTTCAGAAAGCTTTGGTTTCCAAAGCAGCTGAATAAGCCGATCCGTTCTTGAGACAGCCCGCTGAGCGCAAGCCAGCGGGCTTTTCTTGTTCGCGCAGTTCAAACATCACTAGCAGGGTTTGCTGTGCCATGCTCAGGTTGTCGTCCGAGAGCAGATAAACCAGCGTTTCGCCTTTTTCTCCGCGTCTGCTGCTGATGCCTTCCAGGTTATCCATGGCCTGCTCGCCATCAAAATTGGCGAGAACACGACCTTTCATAATGTATCCCGGGCGAATCTCCTCGGCGGGAAAAATTCTCAGGCTGCTTGCAAAACCTCCAAGGAAGCTGAAGCTCCGTTCCAGCAGCAGGAGATCGCCATCGGGTGTCATTGCCAGGCCTGTCGGCAGCAAGCCTTTGCTGTTTGCCTGCAGCGTCAGGCTTTGCCAGCTCTCCTGATCCCAGAGATAGGCTTCGAGTAGGCCATCGGGTTGTTGGCGTTCGGCAAGCACAAGCAGACAACCGCCGGGTAACTCAGTCATGGCTTCGATTCCCCGGTTTTTTCCCGCATCTTCTAATGCTTCTGGGAAGGGAATCGCTTCTGCTTTTGTGGCAAGGGGACTTTCGTATAGCAAAATACGGTGCTTGCGTTCAAAGCTGACATAGACTGCACCATTTTCGCTCATGGCCAGAGATTCACTGTCACGATCTTTCTTGCGGGTCAGCGCGCCACCAGCGGTATCATGAAGAGAAGAGAGGATGCCCCGGGAAAGATTAAGCAGATTCCCGTCGCTGCTGTAGCCCAGGCGGCCCTTAAACCAGAACCCCTTATCCGTAATAGCCAATATACCTCGCCCATCCGGGGATATTTCAAGCCCGGACAGTCCACCAAAGCGTGGATGTGGAGAAGTCATCTTGATACCTCCCCGCCAGATAAGCTGATCATGTTGGGGGGTGTCTGGATGCGTTAGGGGAGTGGCGACAGCTTCAATCTGCAAGGGGATACTGACAGACTGGAGGACGGCGAGATTACGGTCCTGGTAAGCAATATAAACGGTAATGATTCCGGCGAGGAAGGCTGCTACATAGAGAGCTCTCTGGATCATATGGTGGCTGTTCCCCTAGTCTTGTCCTGATACTAAGTATCTTAGCAACAGTTTGTGAACAGAGAGTGAAATCCCTGTGACCATTCCTGGGCAACTTAATCCAGGCGTTTGTTCATATGCTTTCTAGGAGAAGGATCAGAGCGAGGATGTAAAACTGAGTGGACTGTCGCCCTGTTGAGCCTGCCTTGTGATCGTACAACCGAAGACTTTGGAAAGAAGCGCAGGTTCCATGACATCGGCAGTGGCACCTGAGGCAATAAGCTTGCCGTTGGAAATCAGAGCAACCTGGTCACAATAGAGTGCGGCCTGATTGAGATCATGGAGGACAGCCATTGAGGCTGTGCCGTAGTTTTTGCTCTGGTCTTTTGCTGCTTTGAGGACCGCATGCTGGTGCGCAATATCCAACCCGGCGGTCGGCTCATCCAGCAGCAGGTACTTGCTGTCGGTTTCGTCCTCTGTTCCGAATGACTGGGCCAGGGCACGGGCCAGCTGTACCCGCTGCTTTTCTCCGCCGGAAAGAACCGGGTAGGATCTTTTGCCAAGATGCCTGATATCTGCAATTGCCATGGCACGCTCGACGATCCGGTGGTTTTGGAAAGGGCTGCTCATTCTTTCATAAGGCCATCGTCCCATGGCGACGACAGCGCGTGCTGAGAAGGGAAACGCCAGTTGTGATGCCTGGGGCATGACAGCACGTCGGCGGGCGAGAGTTTCGTCCCTCCAGGCCTTTAGTGGCGTGCTGTCGAGGGTGACTGTCCCATGCGAAGGAGAGAGCTCGCCTGATAGTACCTTTAATAAGGTTGATTTTCCTGCGCCGTTGGGACCCAGGATTCCGAGAAATTGTCCGGGCACCAGACCCAGAGTTACATTCTGGAGCAAAGGCGTGGAACCAATAACAACCGAGACGTCGTTCACGCTAAGTGTCATGCGCGTCTCTTTCTGAATTCGCGAAACAGCAGGGCAAAGAAAAAGGGACCGCCGATGAAGCTGGTCACGAGGCCGATCGGCAATTCGGCAGGTAAAACGATGATCCGGGCGATGGTGTCGGCAATGATGATCAGCAGGGCACCGAGGAGGGCTGCGGCAGGCAATACAAAACGGTTGTCTGCTCCGCCGATCAGGCGCGCAAGATGCGGGGCAATCAGGCCAATAAAACCGATCATTCCCGCTGCTGCAACAGCTGCCCCGGTGGCGCAGGCCGCGGCCAGTGCCGCCTGGCGTTTGATGCCTTCGGTTGCGACCCCGAGATGCTTTGCTTCAGTCTCTCCAAGCAAGAAGAGGTTTAAGGGGCCGGAGAGGCGCAACAGGAGTAGGGAAGCCAAGACCATTATGCCGATCGAAGGCCAGGTTGCTTCTCCGGCACCGGAAAGGCTGCCCATGCTCCAGAACGTAAGGGAGCGGAGTTCGCTGTCATCTGCGATATAGGTCAGAAGACCGATAAACGAGCCGACAATTGCATTGACTGCGATGCCCATCAACAGCATGACAGCTACATCAGTTGCTCCTTCGCGGCGGGCCAGATTGTAGACCAGAGCCGTGGTCGCGAGGCTTCCAGCAAAGGCTGCAAGAGGGAGGCTATAGCTGCTGGTGGCTTCAAGAAAAGAGGCAAAAAGCGTATCCCCGAGAACAATCACGCAGACGACGGCCAGGGCCGCACCGGAAGAAACACCGATTAGCCCGGGATCAGCCAGGGGGTTTCTGAACAGACTTTGCATCACAGCGCCGGAGAGCCCGAGGGCCATACCAATTGCAAGACCCAGTGCTGTTCGAGGCAGACGTACAGCCTCAAGAATCAGAATTTCCTGTGGCTGTAGATCAGAAACGGTGAACCCGAGATAGCTGAAAAAATGTCCTGCGCTTGCCAGTGGGGGGATGGAAACACCACCAATGCCGAGGGAGAGAAGGACGGCGATAAACAGACCGGCTAGCAGGAGGGGAAGTAACCAGTAGCTGGCACCATCCCGCTTTTTCCGCCGTCGTATCTTTGCCAGAGAAAGGTAGGCCATCTGGTCCTGTTTAGTGACTGTTTGTGAAAAGCTGGTCCGAGATGGCGGCTATCGCCTCCGGCGTTCTTGGTCCCAAACCGAGCAGCAGTGTTCCATCAAGGCTCAGGATGCGGTTTTCCTGAACTGCCTTGAGTTTGCCCAGCAAAGGATCTTTTTTAAGTTCCTCTAGGCCGCCGGCCTGTTCGAGCGTTCGGCTGGCAAGCAGAAGATAATCCGGTGCATGCGCCAGGATATATTCACTGGCCATGGGTTTAAATCCCTGAAGATCAGCTGCGGCGTTACGGGCACCGCTGTACTGAATGATGGTGTCGATTGCCGTGCCCTGCCCGGCGGTCATCGGGCTGCCTTGACCTGTACTCAGCAGGAAAAGAACCAGTGGGGGGTTTTCTCGCTCCTGGGCCTGTTTCTGCAGAACCTCGAGTTTCTCTTTAACGGTTCGCCCAAGGATTTCCCCGATTGTTTCTGTTCCAAGAATAGCGGCAACGGCAAGGACACCATTGTGGATTGCTTCTGGACTGTTCAGCTCGGGAATGAAGGTGACTGCAATACCCGCATTTTTCAGAGTGTCGAGAACCGGAGCAGGACCTGACCCTTCAAGGGCAATAATCTGATCTGGTTGCAAGGCCAAAAGCCCCTCTGCCGAAAGCTGTCGCATATAACCAACTTTGGGCAGGCTTTCCTGCTGTTCTGGATACTTGCTGGTGGTATCTGTGGCAATGATCTGATCCCCGGCACCAAGCGCATAAACGATCTCGGTAACTGGGCCACCAACTGTGATAATTCTTTGGGGGGCAGAATGAGCAATCCCCGACACTAGCAGGATCGGGAAGATCATAAGAGGCAAGAAGAAGTGTTTGAGGAGGTATGTCATTTCAGGGTTCCAGAAGTATTTCGGCGGCAGATCGGCCCTGTTTTTCGAGGTAAGAAAGAACCTGAACCAGATTTTCGATGGGGGCGGCCTTGTCACCAGCAATTACAACCTGCTGTTCCGGCGCAGAGCGCAAGAGCGTTTGCAGGGAAGCACGCGCATCCCCCCAGTTGTGATAGGGCGTGCCAGCAACCTCCCAAACAGCGTTCTCTGGTCGGGAGGGAGCGTGCAGGGTAATGGTGATGGCTTGTTGTGAAGCCTGTTGCACGACACTTTCCTGCGGTTTTGGCAGCGCGATTTCCAGAGAAAAATTGACGCTGTTTGCGGTCAGGATCAAAAACACCAGTAAAATAAAAAGAACGTCAAGCATGGGAGTGAGGTCAGGGGCCAGACTGTCCATCTCCTGATCCTGCGGGGAAAGACTGTCAATCAAGATGACCTCCCTGATCCAGGTTGGCTTGATAATGTTTCCTGCTGCCGGAGGGAGAGGGACAGGGAAAGTTGACTGAGACCCAGACCAAGCTTTTCAATGTGGCGATCCGCAAGAATTCGAAAGCCGTGAGCACCCAAAAGGGACGGCAAGGCAATCACCAGACCTGCGGCGGTTGTCAGCATGGCCTGCCAGATGCCGTCTGCCAGCAGGGCAGGGTGCAAAGGACCTTCGTGAACCGCAATGACCTTGAAAGCTTCAATCATGCCTAAAACCGTACCAAGCAATCCCAAAAGCGGGCAGATCACGGCAATCAGCATAAGGAAGCGCAAGCCAAAACGAACCTGCCCGGCATGGCCCCGGAGCCAGATTTTCAAAGCCTCTTCGCGAAGTGCAACAGGTGAGCCCCTGTGTTGCCGGGCGATGTCTGTTGCTTCGTCCATAGGCCTTGATGAATGAGCCTTATTCGTCAAATCCACTTTATCGCAAGCCGGTGACAGCGTTGTGACACCAGAGCGCAAGCGCACAAAAAATAATGTCCGTTCGAGTAAAAGCAGTGCCGCCAAAAGGGAAAAGGCAGCAAGGGGCCAACCAACGGGCCCCAGCCTGGAAAAAAGATCGGGAAGAATCATTCCGCCGCCTCGGTAAGGGAGCGATAGCGCGGCAGATTTTCAAGGAGTTTCTGCCAGTCCCGGTTCTCTGGATTGTGTGCTTCTCTTTCCCCGCAAAGCAGGGCAAAGGATTCTCCCTGTTCGTCAAAAAGCTCTAGCGTGGTGATGTTGCCATCTTTGGTTGGCTTGCGGACCAGCCAGGCTTCGGCAATATGGTCTTCGCGCAGATGAAGGTTGAAACCAGGATCGAGAACATTGATCCATGGCCCCATATCCCTGATTTTTTCAATCGGTCCGGTGTGGATCTGAATGCAGCCCCTGTTGCCAACAAAGACCATAATGGAAATTTTATCTGCTGCCGCCTGCTCAAGAACATCGCGCAGGGCTGTGGTCATCAGTTTTTCTGCATAGGTGGTTCCGATTAACCGGAAAGACTGGTGGCGATCGCATTCAAACTGGCGCAGCATGGCATGAAACTGATGTACGTCTTTCATCCCTGCCCAGGCTTCTCTCAATCCCTTGGTGTCGATCGTTGCATCCGATTTCGGGGCGCTTTTTTCTTCATAGGGACTTGTCGAGAGTTCTGTCGCCTGTTCCTTTGCCCGGTACTTGGCAACAAGAGTCTCATAGGCACCGAGATCAGATTTTCCGGTTAGAAATACCTTGTGAATGGCAATGCCCGCGGCATCAAAAAACTGGAGACTGTGACGCAGCCCTTTGCTGTTTTCGGTCTTGACGGCAAAACCAGAAGTCCAGTGGCTCATAAACAGGCGCAGATCAATGTCATGATTGAGCACAATGCCCATGGGGCCCCGAACTGAAATTTTGTCGAAGATACCAACCTTTTCATGTACCACATGGTCATTGCGGGTGAGGATTTTGACTTCACCCAAACTTCCCAGTTCTTCGATCAGCTTGCCCCAGTCTCCCTCAAGTTTCTGGACATTCTTGCCGCAACCAGCCGCAATCAGCTGGGCTTCACTGCTGTTGAGGGCGCTTGCAAGATCGCGAGCATAGCGACGTTCGCTGCCTTCGCTCAGGGCATCCCAGGCTGCGCTTAAGCTGGGGTAGTGGGGGACGTTTTCTATAGGTGCGGTTTGAGACATTTTACGAAATCCTGAATGATCGCTATCGAGATGAAAAATTAGTGAATTGCAAAACGGATCGGAAACTCGACCCAGGCAGCTGTTCTGAGGCTTCCTTGCCGGGCAGGTGTGAACTGCCAGCCCCACATGGCTTTCTCAGCCGCCTTGTCGAGCAGGTTATGACCAGAGGATTGCCAGACGATGATCCGCCGGACGAGGCCCTGTTCGTCCACTCTGGCGCGCAGCACGACTTCCCCTTCAATCCGCTTTCTCTGTGCTCGTTTGGGATATTCCGGTGGTGCGGGAGGGCGAGAAAAAGATGGTTCTGTCAAAAGAGGCAGATCTTCATAGGTCGGAGAGGTGATGCTCGAGGAGGATCGTGCAAAGGTCTCTGCCGTTCCCTTGTCTGAGCCTGTGGTGGCTGCTCCAGCAGATACAGGAGCTTGCTCAAGAGAGACGAGATCTGTTTTTTTCTGATGCTGCTTTACTGTCTCTGCTTCAGCTGGGAGCGAGGTCTTCTGTGCAGGAGCTTCTGCGGATTTTATTGTTGTCTCGCTTTTGACCGTCCTTGTTGGAGGGGCAGGTTTTTTGGCCGGAGGTTGCGGTATAACAGCCGAAGTGATGGGGCGCTGATCTGCAACGGGTTCGATTAAGGGGACGTTGTTGGTTGCGGGGGGAAGTTCTGACAGAGGAGGTGCTTTTTTTGTGGCTGGCTCTTTTGTCACCGGTGCAGGTGTTACCCGGGTTTCGGCGCTTGTCTGTTCAGTTGAAAGAGATGTCTCTACCCCGGAAGCAGTACTGTCCCCTGCGGCTGCAGAGGACTGTACAAAAGTGACAGATAACTGTTGTCTGGCCGTCGCAGTAGCCATGGCGGGGGGAAGAAGCACATCAGAATAGAGCCAGCCAGCGAGGTGGAGAGCCAGGGTGAACAGAATGCTCACCAACCATCTGGTTTTTGCTTTCCCCAGCATACTTTCCTCCTAGAACCGCAGACTTGCTGTTACTTTGACGTTACGGCCCGGTTCATCCAGAACCGCGGCGCCACGGCGATAGGTCTTGTCGAGCAGGTTATCAACAGCGAAGTTGATCTTCAGGCCGGGGACATAGTCTTCGGCATCCCAGCCGGCAAAGACGTCAAAGGTGGCATAGCCGTCGATTTCGTCGCTGCCGCCCGGGACTCTTTCCTGATCCCGAACAAACAGTCCGCGCCCCCCGATATCCAGACTGATATCCGAGATGTGATAGCCAAGGGTAACGGCTGCCTTGTCGGCGGGAATTCCGGCAAGAGCAGCAGCCGTGTCCGTATTTTTGCCCCGGATGCGCGAGGCACCAAGAGATCCGAATATACCGCTTGAATCGTAGCTGATCTCGGCTTCAAATCCCTTGATTTGAGCTTTTGGGATATTGTTACTGGTGGTCGTGCCAGCAAAAACATCTGTCTTTTGCTCAATGAAATCATCAATGTTGTTGTGGAAATAGGCTGCCTTGGCACGGATCGCATCATCGGATGTAAAGAGACCATCATGTTTGACGTTGAATCCCACTTCCCAGTTCTGGGCGGTTTCCGGCTTCAGGTCCGGATTTGGGATAAAAAAGTTGTTCGGAATTGGCCCGCCACCGGGAAAGTGTAGTCCGCTGTTATAGATTTCAGAAAGCGATGGCGCTCGGAAAGCTTCTGCGTAACTTGCATAAGGCTGCAGGAAGGGCAGGACCTGATAGCTGACCATGACGCGGGGAGAGACGGCGGTTTCGCTGACACCTTCCTGCCCCTCGGCCTGAAGATCATAAGAATCAAATCTTACCCCGGTTGTTACTTCAAAGTCTTCAAACAGCGTCAGGGTGTTGTCGATATAGACACCATAGATGTCCATATCTGCATCGGGATAGAATTGTGTGGTGGGTGCCCCGTTGCGCCGTCCGGTCTGATCGTCGTTGAAGTATTCGCCCCCAAGTGTCACGGCGAGCTTGACGTTTTCATCCAGCTCGAAACGGCTGGTGTTGTAAGCTTCGATTCCGAGAGTTTCAAGGTTGCGTTCATCGTGACGGCCATCCGAGAACCTGACTTCATCGATGTCCGAGTTGTTGTAGTATCCCTTTACAGAAGCATCGAGCCAGTTGTTCTCAGGATTTTCATAATCGTAATCAAGAACCAGTCCGGTTTCCCGGCTCTCCCGGTTGACAATGGAAGCAACGCTGGTGCCATCAGCCGTTGCTGGCAGACTGTGGTCGTCAGTGTAGACCCGATAGGTCAGGCCGACACGGTGTGATTCTCCGATATCAATCCCGGTTTTTATCAGGCCTGAAACAAGATCATCATCGGTAAAGGGGCGCTTCTCGCCATCACCAGCTTCGTAATCATCGGTTTTCCGACGGCTGAGGCTGGCAAGAAAATCAATGTTCTCGAGCGGGCGGGCAAAGGCGGTGAGATTTCCGTGAACGGCATTGTCAACTGTGCCAAAGCCTGATGTTATCTGGCCACCAAAGGTTTCGCCTTCTTCAAGGAAATCATCGGCACTTTTGGTTTCAAAGGCGACTACTCCGCCAAGGGCGCCTGTGCCGTGTATTGTTGAAGCGGGGCCACGAAGGACTTCAACCTGTTTAAGAATGGCAGGGTCAATGAAAAGCCCCCCTTTGTGCCCCACATTGAAGTTATGTCTGGCGCCATCAATACGGGTGACGACCCTGTCATCGCCCAAGCCGCGAATTGAAGGGGTCATGACGGTGTTCCGGCTTCCGCCGGTCAGTTCCACACCAGGGATGTCTTTCAGCATGTCGTTGACGGTTTCGGGCTGTCGGCGTTCGATCTCTTCTTCTGTGACAATCGAGATGGAAGCGGGCGCCTCAATGGCGAGTTTTTCCTCACGCGAGGCTGTCACAGAAATTGTATCAAACTTGAAAACAGGCGTTGTTTTTCCCGAAACTTCGATCTGTTCATTTTCAGTGTCACTGAGAGCAGGTTGATCTGCAGGGACTTCCTGAGCCTGAAGAGTAACAGGTGTGATGAAGAGAGCTACGCCCGCGAGCAGTAATTTTTTGAAGCCAATATTTTGCATGTGCCTGTGCACCTTGTTCTTGTACCGAGCCAGTAAATGTAAAAATCACATTGCTGGCTGGCTGGCTTTGTACAAGAAAGTACAGTGGCGAGCTGGCTTGCAGTTCTGCGCAGAGGAGGGTTGTTGCCCAGACGCAGGAGATCGTTATTTGGTCAGAATCAGTTTATCGTTCGATGTTATACGCAAGCGGTAATCAAAGCCGTGGTATTCGATCACAATTTCACGGGCATTCTGCATCAGTGTTTCTGCAGCTATGCGAGGAGGCTGACCAGGGGTCATGCGGTCTCCCGGAAGTGAGGTTGTGTCGGATGTCATATTTATTTACCGATATTGCAAATCATTCGCAGTACGAGTAATTGATGACTTGATCTCTGTCAAGTCACTATAAGAATGATTCGCAATTAACTTGGGCGCAGAGGCACACAGAGCACGTTTTGTGATCTGAAGTAAAAATGATGATTGAAAGCTGCTGCTTTATTGGCGCGTCGTCTTCCGACGGATGGCCCTATCAGGGGGTGGGGTCTTGTCACGAGGATTTTCGGCAAAAAGTTCTGCCAGCTTTTCCATCATGATACCGCCGAGTTGTTCAGCATCACTGATTGTTACCGCACGTTTGTAATAGCGGGTAACATCGTGACCAATACCAATGGCAAGCAACTCAATAGGGGAGCGTTTCTCAATCAGGTCAATTGCTTCGCGCAGGTGATCTTCCAGATAGCTTCCCGAGTTGACCGAGAGAGTAGAATCGTCCACCGGAGCACCGTCGGAGATGACCATAAGAATGCGGCGATGTTCTGTCCGGGCTTGAAGACGGCTGTGAGCCCAGAGCAGGGCTTCTCCGTCAATGTTTTCCTTGAGGATGCCTTCGCGCAGCATCAAGCCAAGATTCTTCCTGGCCCGGCGCATGGGCGCATCAGCTTTTTTGTAGATAATATGGCGCAGATCGTTCAGGCGTCCGGGGGCAGTTGGTTTCCCCTGTTCAATCCACTGCTCGCGGGATTGGCCGCCTTTCCACATTTTTGTGGTAAAGCCCAAAATCTCGACCTTTACACCACAGCGTTCCAGCGTGCGTGCCAGTATGTCAGCACTCATGGCGGCAATAGTAATCGGGCGTCCCCGCATAGAGCCGGAGTTGTCGATCAGGAGGGTAACCGCCGTGTCCTTGAACTCGGTGTCACTTTCCTGTTTGAAACTCAGGGAATGTAGGGGGTTGGTAACAACCCGGGTCAAGCGTGCTGTATCGAGCAGGCCTTCTTCGAGATTAAACTCCCAATTCCGGGTTTGCTGGGCCATCAGACGACGCTGCAGGCGGTTGGCCAGTTTGGAAATAACCCCCTGCAAATGCGACAGCTGTTTGTCGAGCAGTTCACGCAGGCGCGTCAATTCTTCATCGTCACAGAGATCCTGCGCTTCGATGGTTTCGTCAAAACGGGTAGTAAAGGTTTTGTAGCCCGAAATAGAGGAATAGTTATGGTCTGGGTTGAATTCAGCAGAACGGTCCGGTGAGCCAGCAGTTTCCTGTCCCTGGCCTTCCATCTGTTGACCTTCATTTTCCCCGCTGTCGTCGGGAGAGCCTTCGGAGTCTCCCTGTTCACCGCTTTCAGCCTCCATGGGAGCTGATTTTTCCGAAGTCTGCTGTTTGCTGTCCTGATCATCAGAATTTTCATCCTGTTGATCCTGATCATTTTCCTGATCACTTTCTGATTCTTCATCTTCCTCAAGGGAAAAGTCCAGCTGACCGAGCAGATCTTGCAAGGTGCGGGCAAAGCCAGCCTGATCGGAAAGATGCTGTCCGAGTTTCTCCAGAGTCTGGAAAATTTCGGGCGGCAGATTCGGGCGCCAGATCTCGGCTATCTTTTCAGAAATTCCGGTTGCTGCCCGGTTGGTCAGAGCCTGGCGGGCAAAGACCGACATGGCATCGTGCAGAGGTATGTCTTGGGAGGTGACAGCGTTCCCATATCCCTGTTGTGTGAAGGTGTCTTCCTGAAGAAAAGCAAGATTCTGTGCGACACCTTCCATCCTGTTGATGCCCAGGGCTTCACAACGGGCCTGTTCAACAGCATCGAATATTGCGGCAGCCTCTGTATCGGAAGGTTTGTTCTTCTGGTGTGTTTTGGCATCGTGATAGCGCAGGTTCAGGGCGGTTGCATCCGCCCGTCCCCTGATACGTTGAACATCTTCGCGAGGTAGATTTTTGGCAGGTGTCGGCAGCCGCAGTTCATCACCGCTGATTCCCCGGCCATTGCTGGAGAAAACAACAGAAAGTTCGCTGTTTTTTGCCATAGCCCTGACCGTCGAGGAGGTCGCGCGCTTAAACTGTTCCAGAGGTGTTTCAGCCTTGCTCATGCCAATTACTTACCAGTTATTCTTCAAAGTGGCTCAAGCTGCCGGTTTTGCCGCGCCATCGTTTAGCTCCCGGCCAAAACAGCGTTGGAAATATTCGGCAACCAGTGGCCGTTCCATCTCGTCACATTTGTTCAGGAAGGTCAGACGGAAAGCAAAGTCGATATTGTTGAATATCTTTGCATTCTCTGCCCAGGAAAGGACTGTTCTTGGACTCATCAACGTCGAAATGTCGCCGTTGATAAAGCCGCTGCGGGTCAGATCAGCCAGAGAAACCATGTTGGAGATCAGATCCTGATCTTCAGGTTTGTTATATTCCGGGTGTTTGGCGAGAACGATGTTCATCTCGTCCTGATGTGGCAGGTAATTGAGTGTGGAGACGATATTCCAGCGGTCCATCTGACCCTGGTTGAGCTGCTGGGTTCCATGATAGAGGCCAGTGGTATCGCCCAGGCCAACGGTATTGGCGGTCGAGAACAGGCGGAAAGCAGAATGCGGGGTGATCACCCGGTTCTGATCAAGCAGGGTCAGGCGTCCTTCCAGCTCCAGAATACGCTGAATGACAAACATGACATCAGGGCGACCAGCATCATATTCATCAAAAACAAGAGCGACAGGACGTTGCAGCGCCCAGGGCATAAGACCTTCGCGGAACTCAGTGACCTGTTTGCCTTCCTTGAGGACGATGGCGTCTTTCCCGACCAGATCAATACGACTGATGTGACTGTCAAGGTTGATACGGATACAGGGCCAGTTGAGGCGGGAAGCAACCTGTTCGATGTGGGTTGATTTTCCGGTTCCGTGATAGCCCTGAATCATAACCCGACGGTTAAAGGCGAAGCCTGCAAGCAAAGCCAGTGTCGTGTCATGATCGAACTGATAAGTGGGGTCCTGGGTTGGTACGTACTCATTGGCTACGCTGAAGGCTGGGACCTGCATATCTGTGTCGATACCAAAAACTTCCCGTGCTGAGACCGTTGTATCCGGGCCGTTCATATTCATTTCGCCATGGCCAATTACTTTAGAAGACATCGTCTCATCCATACTGCTGTGATCATCTTGAGGGTTTCTTGGACGCTACACTATGACGTCAGGTCCGTTTCTTGAAGTGTTTCTTTCACAAATTGACTGTTTTTCAGAAAACCATACGCCTGGTTCACTTTTTTCAGTCGTTCTTCTGCGCCCTTTTTTCCCCCATTTGTGTCAGGGTGGAGCTGTTTTGCCAGTTCAAGATAGCGTTTTTTTATCATGGCCCAGGGCAGGAGGCTGGTGAGTCCGAGATCAAGAAGTGCTTTACGTTCAGCTTCGGGGACGGCGCGGGTTGTACAGCTGTTTTCTGCAGCTGGCCCGCCATAAAATTTCTGCCAGGCTTTGCCCAAATCATCCAGCTTCTCGCTATACCCCCGGATGTTTTTTCCACTCATTGGCCAACTGGGTTTGCCCCAGACCGCATCAGCTTTGCGGATATTATCAACAGCGGTGATATCCATGTCTTTGCAATAGTCCCATCCCGCGTTGTAGGCGCGGACATGATCAAGACAGAACCAGTAATAACTGTTGAGGTCCAGACGGGATCTCGGCGCACGGTAATCCCCGGATTCATGACAATCAGGCGCATCGCAACAGCGCTGTCTTTTCGCCGAATCCCAAGAGGTCGCGAAACGGTAGTCATGAAAGGGTTTGTTCATTGGTAAATTATGGGGTTGATAGGGCAACCTTACAAGATATTGCGCAGTTGCAGAGGCTGAAATTATCGACTTGTCGCGGAGATGCAATAATGCTGTGCCATTCTTGAGGAGATTAGCAAAGTGGATCACTCGGGAGAGAGAGCTTTTTTATTCCCCCGATATGAAAAGCAGAGACAACTTTTACGTCAATTTCCAGCCGTGGATTCTGGTCTTCTGGGAGTTGTCGAAAATGTAAGCATTTTCTTAAGATTGAGCTGATACGCTCGCCAGAATTTTTCATTGCTTTCTGATGATTTTCTTTAAAGATTATCCTCTTACAAGCAGTTAGCTGGTAAAATTGAAGTCTTTATGTACAATGGGGTCAAATGATCAGGCAGAAGAAAATTCAGCGAGAAAGCTGAAGCTGACCTGAATTAACATTACCAGGGATAGTATAGGTAAATACCATGGGGATGGCGGACACAATAGAAATGAAGCTGCGGGCCGGCTTGAAACCTGCAAAATTAACGGTCATTGATGAATCGCATCATCATGTCGGCCATGCAGGATATCGGGAAGGGGGCGAGAGCCATTTCTCGGTCGAGGTCGTATCCGAGAAATTTGAAGGATTGAACCGGGTGAACCGTCAACGGCTGGTGTTTGATCTTCTCAAACAGGAGATGGAAACCACGATCCACGCCTTACAGATCAAGGCACAGTCTCCGAGTGAGGCGAGTGCTGCATGACAGGTAAGAAAGACAATATTTCTTTTTTGTCGCAGAGCAGACAGGGCCTGCGGGAGGAAATGGGACAGCTGGCCGGGAAAAGTGGATTGACGCTCAAAAACGTTGTTGTCTCGGGCCGGAGAACCTCCTTACGCCTTGAGCCAATGATGTGGGATGCCTTGCTTGAGATTGGTGTACGGGAAGGTTTGACACTCAACGAGATCTGTTCGCTTGTTGAGGGCAGGCGTGTTCAATCCAGTCTGACGGCAGCAATCCGGGTCTTTACCCTTTCTTATTTCAGAACTGCCGCACAGGAAAAACAGGGCTGGCCGCCATTTTCCCTGTCCGAGTTTCCTTTGAATGTGAAGCCCAAGACATCTCCTTGATAGACTAATCTGAATTTGTGCCGATATAAAAATCAGGCCATTCTTCGCGAACGATGTCTCCCTCAGCACTGTAGGCGTGACAGCTATCGATAATTCCAGGCTTTTTTATCCCGTCTGAAGCAGAGGTTTCTTTCCGGGAGGCTGTTTTCTCTCGGTCTTCTTTTTGTTTTATCAAAGCAGGATAAAGAGTCTGGAATGTGACTGTTGCCATGGCACCCAGCATCTCGACCAGGTGGGTACAGCCCTCTGTACCCCCAACCGCCCGGCGGACTGCAGCTCGCCAGCCGGGACCGACTGTCAGGCCAATGATCTTGCGAAAGTTTGGCGTAATCGCCGGGCAGATGGCATAGGGGCTCTCGTCAATAATGGCCTCTATATCTTTAACGACAAAATCCAGTCCAACGGTCAATCTGATCGACATATCGTGGAGAGCTTCGCCCGCCTTAATCTCTACGCGAAACTTGTTGGGAAAGGCATAGGGTTTGACGTCTGTAATCCGGCCCTCGATATCCCAGAGGCCATCTTCGCGTTCAAAGCCCTGAAAATCGTAAAGGCGTTGATGCTGCTGCTTGCGGGCAACGGGGGATGAGAGAGGCACGGCAGAACTCCTGGATTACTCTTGTAGATTACTCTGGTGGACTACTCAGGCAAGGGCGAGACACGGATGGAAATAATCTGATGCCGTTTGCGTTCGAGAATTTCGAAGCGCATGTTGTGAAAAACAAACGCTTGTCCCACTTGAGGAATCTGCCGGGCTTCATACAGAATAAGACCTGCGATTGTTGAGGCTTCATCATCGGGTAGCCGCCATTCAAACTGACGGTTAAGGTCCCGGATGGTGACGGTACCGTTGACGATGTACTGGTCATCGCCGACAGATTGCACACCTTCAATCTCGACGTCATGTTCATCGGAAATATCGCCGACGATTTCCTCAAGAATATCTTCCAGTGTCACAATCCCCTGCATTTCTCCGTATTCATCAACGACGATAGCAAAATGGGCATGGCGGTCACGAAAAGCATGGAGCTGGGAGAGCAGACTGGTGGATGCGGGGATGAACCAGGGCTCATTTGTGATCGAGAGGATTGTCTCCTGATCCAGCTCTCCCTCATGCGAGCGAACAGCCCGCAAAAGAGCTTTGGCATGGAGCACACCAACAATATTATCCTGTCGATCTTTCCACAGGGGGATACGGGTGTAGGGACTTGAAAGAACATCTTCGATGATCTTGGAAGGGTTGTCATTGGCGTCGCAGGCATTGACATGCTGGCGGTGGGTCATGATTTCTTCGACCGTAACATCGTCAAGATCCAGGATAGAACGCAGCATGGCCCGTTCATGACGGATCTCTTCCCCTTGCCCTTCGTGCAGATCAATGGCACCGCGTAACTCTTCTTCGGCGACCTCACTGACATCTACATTGATATCTTTTCCGGTGAAAAGGGACAGCGTCGCATGAACAATAGCTTCGACCGACAGAGCAATGGGGCCAAAGAGATAGACAATTGGACGCAGGATCGGAGCAGAAGCAAGGGCTGCCTTGTCGGCGTAGCGCAGAGCATAGGTTTTGGGAAGGACTTCGGCAAAGATCAAAACCAATGCGGTCATGACCAGTGTGGCATAGACCACGCCGGTTTCTCCAAACAGTCCGATCAGGGTGGAGGTGGCGATTGATGATGCGAGAATGTTTACAAGATTGTTCCCGAGCAAAATCGAACCGATTAGACGCTCTTTTGCGCTCCAGAGACTGTTGACAATGCGGGCGTTTTTATCACCGCCTTGTTCCAGTGTATGCATGCGCGGCTTCGATGAAGCCGTCATGGAGGTTTCTGCACCAGAAAAGAAGGCAGACAGGATCAATAGTACAATAATGATGCCGATTGAGAGGATTAACTCTGTTTCCATGGCCCTTTCAGGGGTTGCGAACAGGCGGGGATATTATTGGGTAACACGTTCCTCGAGGAAGCGGGCGACCGCAATCATATCTACCGTGCTGTCCAGATAGGCCTGACCAATGCCTTTTGTCATGACAAAAGTCAGGTGTCCGTCACTAGCTTTTTTATCCCGACTCATATGCTCGAGCAGGCGGGAGCTTTCAAGGGGTTTACCCTTTAATGCATTGGAAGAAACATAGGAAGCTTCCACAGGCAAGCCAATCTTGTTGAAATGGGATCTTACTGTCCGGGCATCTTCGGATGAGCAGAGGCCAAGCCGGGCAGAAAGATCATGCGCCATCACCATGCCAATCGAGATGGCTTCCCCGTGGAGCAGAGAACCATTGTAACCTGCTTCGGCTTCCAGTGCGTGTCCAAAAGTATGTCCAAGATTGAGCAGTCCTCGGGCCCCGGATTCTCTTTCATCCATGGCAACAATCGATGCCTTGGCCTGGCAGCTCGTTATAACGGCCCGGGTTTGTGCCTGAATGTCTCCTGCGACCACCTTCTCGCCGTTTTTCTCCAGCCAGTGGAAAAAGCCGGGATCATTGATCAGTCCGTATTTGACGACTTCTGCATAGCCGGCGAGCAACTCGCGATGGGGCAGGGTCTGCAGTGTGCCTGAGTCTGCTATAACCAGCCGGGGCTGATGAAAGCTGCCGACCAGATTTTTGCCCCGGGCTGTATTGATCCCTGTTTTCCCACCGACGGAGCTATCGACCTGGGACAGCAATGTGGTCGGGATCTGGATGAAATCAATGCCCCGCATGACAACCGCGGCTGCAAAGCCGGCAAGATCACCAATAACGCCTCCCCCAAAAGCAATCAGGGTCGATTTGCGATCAACCTTGTTCTCCAGAAGGAAATCGATGACACGTTCAAGCTGGACAAAACTTTTTGTCTGTTCACCAGATTCGAGAATCAGTGACTTGAAGCTGATGGCTTCAGCCGCGAGGGCGGCTTCCAGTTCCGGGAGGTGGTGCCGGGCAACATTCTCATCGGTAATGATAAAAGTACGGTTTTGTTTCAGGAAAGGGCGGATAAGCTGTCCGGCAGTGCCGATCAGTTTTTCGCCAACCAGAATGTCATAGCTTCGTTCCCCGAGATCAACAGTTTGCCGGGCGATGGTGTTTTTATCGGTCATAGAAAAAGATCACTCAGATTGGGGGACATTCAGTCGGCCTGCGCCAGGGGAGAACAGTGTTCCTGCCCCGCTAGGCGGCTACAGTAATCCTTGAGAGCTGCGAGGACTCGCTGCAGGGTAATCTCGGCAGATCCTTCGGCTGAATCCGTCGTAATCTCTGCTTCGGCATAAACCGGATAACGTTCGTCAATCAGCCGGGCCAAGATTTCCCTGTGGTTGCCATTCTGCAGGAGAGGGCGATGGTTCCGTCGGGCAGTACGCTCGACCAGGACGTCCAGATCAGCCCGAAGCCAAAGGGAGATACCCTGTTCTTTTATTGTCTCCCGGGTGATGACATCCATAAAGGCGCCTCCGCCAGTCGAGAGGATCTGAACCGGACCAGCCAAAAGGCGCTGAATAACGCGCCGTTCTCCGTCCCGGAAATAGGTTTCCCCGTGTTCTTCAAAAATTTCTGCAATGCTGCAGCCTGCTGCTTTTTCGATTTCGACATCTGCGTCGACGAAAGGAAGATCGAGTTCCTGTGCCAGTTTTTTACCGATGCAGGTTTTTCCTGCCCCCATCAAGCCAACGAGAACAACAGTTTTAGGGATAGAAAAGCTCCCGCTTGTGGACATAGTACTTAATTACCGAATGACATAATAAACCTTGGCCTAGACTATCGAATTCACAGCTATGAAACAAAAGGAAAAACACAGAATTGTACAGGAACAGGACTTTTCTCCAGTCTTTTGTCACCACGAGCGGTGCGACAGGGAACCGCGACAAGTTCGGCGATAGGTTTTTGTCGGGAATTTTGTTTCGAAAATCGGAAAAATTGCACCGTGGTTTGGTAGAAAATCAATAAGCATACTACGCATAAAGAACTTAAGTTTGAACCGGGAGAGAGCCGTAATGGGCAAAGGGCAACACGAGGGGCGTCGGGTGCTGGTAACAGCAGGGGCTGCCGGAATAGGTAAGGCAACAGCAGAGGTTTTTTTGCGGGAAGGTGCCCGGGTGCATATCTGTGATATCGATCAGGCCGCACTGGATACATTCGATGGTGGAGAGGGGTTGAGCAAGAGTTTGCTGGATGTAACAGATGAAGCAGCAGTATCTGCTTTGTTTAAAAAGGAAATCGCAGTGCTTGGGGGGCTTGATGTCCTTGTGAATAATGCAGGGATTGCCGGGCCGGCTGGCGCTCTCGAGACCTTGGACTATCGGGAATGGCAGCGCTGTGTGTCCGTGAATATAGATTCTCAGTTCCTCTTTTCCCGTGCTGCTATTCCGCTGATGAAGCAACAGGGGAGTGGTGCCATTATCAATCTTTCCTCGACCGCAGGTCTATTCGGTTTTCCCATGCGCTCCCCCTATGCTGCAGCCAAGTGGGCTGTGGTCGGTTTGACCAAGACTATGGCAATGGAACTCGGGCCTTTTGGCATTCGAGTCAATGCGATTGCACCGGGATCTGTGGCTGGCCCGCGCATGGACCGGGTGATCGACGCAACGGCAAAAGCCCAGGGTGTCCTGCCAGAAGAGGTAAGGCGAAATTTTGAAAGCCAGGTTTCGCTCCGAACTTTTGTATCAGCAGAGGATATAGCAAATATGATCAGTTTTGCCTGTTCCGAAGCCGGAGCCAGAATCAGCGGTCAGGTTCTGGCTGTGGACGGTCATACGGAAAATTTGTCGAGCTAGCAGGATATCCTGTTGTGAAAACAGCAGAATCTCCTTTGTGACCCTTTTTTGCCTTCAGAGAAGCAATAGAGATATCTGACTGTTTACAGATCGGGGGGGATGGTTCTAGACTGTCCCAATCTCGCCATACTCTCGTGTTAGGTCTGGAGAGTATAAAACGTTATCGTATCCACACAGTATAGAGTGATTTTAACGCTCCATGAATAAAATTGGCCTGTTTTTGTTAATCCTTCTGCTCGGAGCTTTGCTCGCAGGAGGAATTTTTCTTTTGACCTGGGATATCCCGGCACCATCAGCACCGGTGGAAAAGGTCATACCCAATGAACAGCTTGTAAAATAATATGTGTAAAGCCCCCACAAAGTCGTTGCTTTTAGGTTCGGTTCTGCTTTCCGGGCTGGGCTTGGGAAGCGTTGCTTTTGCGCAAACCCAGCTCCTTGGTGAGCAGCCAACATCGCTGGTTCCCTTGACGCAACCAACGGCGCCACAGCCAACTCTGGAAGAGTTAATCCCCAGTCAGGCGATTACTTCAGGCGGGGTGCAGATTGACAGCCTGGGCGGGCTTGATTTTGATACAGTCGGGACGCTTGATCTCGGGCAGGGCGGGTTTGGCTATGACATGTGGCGGCAAAGCTCGCTTCAGGATGTTTATGCCCTGATTTCCAATATGCCAGCGCAGTATTCTTCACGAACCGGACACTCTCTGGCAAGAAGACTGTTGCTTTCAAGTGCCGGGCGTCCTCTGGATGACAGGCCATTGAAAAGCGAAGAAGGGCTGCTTGCACTCAGACTGGAGAAGCTGGCTGCCATGGGGGCCTATGCAGATCTGGATAATCTCCTGCAAAGAGTTCCTGCGCGTTCTGACAATGAAACCCAGGCTAAAATCCGGACAGACAGTCTGCTTATGGTCGGAAAGCATGACGAAGCCTGCCAGGTGATTCAGGGAATGGCCGGGAATGGCCAGGACAGTTACTGGACCCGGGCGATGGTGTTCTGTCATCTGTTTCGGGGGGCAACAGATCAGGCCTTGCTCGGGATCGACTTGCTGAGGGAAACAGGCACTGCGGAAGATCCGTTGTTTCGGGAGCTTGCTTTGGCTGGAGCGGGCGTAGAAACCAAGTTCAGTGGTAAAAGCTCTGGAACAGTTCAGCCGCTTCACTGGGCGATGTCCGAGCTGTCGAAATCTCTTTTGCCAGCTGAACTTGATGCTTTTCTAGATCCGGGAGTCCGCCTGGCCCTTGCAGGCTCTCAACGCTATCCTGCTGATCGTCGTGTTGCTGCAGCAGAAGCTGCAACCATGAACGGCGAGATGACAGCTGAACAACTTGTCAATCTATACAGTGCCTACGAATTTCCAGTTTCGGAGCTGGACAGTGTTGTTTCGTCTGAACTGATCCGCGAAGGCACCCAAGCGCGTGCGCTTTTCCTTCAGGCCGCACAGTTGCAAACTGTTCCGGCAGCGCGGGCCGAGATTATCAAGGCAGCCCTTGATCATGCTGAAAAAGATGGTTTGGGCCTGCTCATGTCGCGCGTTATTGCTCCCTTGGTCGGGGAAATTCCTCCTTCTGCTGATCTGGCCTGGTTTGCTCTTCCTGCAGGCAAGACGCTTTACGTTGCTGGAAACCGCCCCCGGGGTGATGAATGGTTACTTCTGGCGCGTCAGTATATGTTGAGTGAACCAACGGCTGCTGCAAGCCTGACCGGTCTTTGGCCTTATGCCCGGCTTTCAGGCCTGGAAGGCGGGGATCGTTATGGAACTTTAAAAGGCTGGGCGTCGGCTCAGGGCGGGACAGGACCAGAAGTCCTCAACCAGCAACTGGTACTGCTGCGCAGCTGTATGCAGGGACTGGGGGAGGATACGCGACTGAGTTGGGGCGAGCTGGCCTCGCTGGAACTCTCTACGCCAGGACTCGCACCTTCTGCTGCTCTGCTCTATGCCCTGAAAGACGCGCAAAACGGAAATCGTTTGGCAGAAGTCGTCTTGCTGAGCCTGATTATTCTTGGCGAGGAAGGCCCGGGGGACACCCACAGTCTGGCACTGGGGAATGTTGTCGAGGCCCTTTATTCTGTGGGGTTGCCTGATGATGCCCGGGCTCTGGCAATTGAAGCTGCAGCGCTGAGCGGTATCTAGCTCGTGGCAGCGGGGACTGTTGTGTGATGGGAGCTTCTGCAAGAACAGATAGCTTTCTGGAAATGATGGCTGCTGAGCGCGGCGCCAGCCTCAACACACTGCAAGCCTATGGCCGGGATCTGGAGCGTTTCAGTGATTTCCTGCGCAGCAAGGGAGACGCGCCTGACAGTTGTCAGCCCGATCTGATCCGGGACTATCTTGAAGACCTGCTTCTGGAAGGATTGTCAGCCAGAACCCAGGCCCGGCATCTGTCCTGTCTTAAACAATATTTTCTGTTTTTGATGGGGGAAGGCCTTCGCGCTGATAATCCTGTTGCGGGTATTGATGCGCCGAGAACGACCAAGGCTCTGCCCAAAATTCTTTCTGTTGCAGATGTGGATGCTCTTCTTGTCAAGGCCCGGGCTGGACAGGGGAAAGAGGCCCTACGCTTGCTGGCGTTGGTCGAGTTGCTCTATGCAACGGGCATGCGGGTCAGCGAACTGGTGTCGCTTAAAATTTCCCAGACCCAGCGCGATCCCCGTATCCTGACTGTTCGGGGGAAGGGCAACAAGGAGCGGCTGGTGCCTCTCAGTGCTGCGGCCCGTGAGGCGCTGGAGGAATATCTGTTACTCAGACCTGCTTTTCTTTCTCCAAAAGAGGCACAACCAGGTAATGATCCGGGCTGGCTTTTCCCTTCCCGCGGCGCCAGCGGGTACCTGACCCGTCACCGTGTGGGGCAACTGTTGAAAGATCTGGCGGTGGCCAGCAGCGTTGACCCTGCAAAAATATCTCCCCACGTTTTGCGTCATGCTTTTGCAACGCACCTACTGGACAATGGTGCTGATCTGCGATCAGTCCAGAAGATGCTGGGGCATTCCGATATCTCGACAACCCAGATCTACACTCACGTATTGCAAGAGCGGTTGCAACGTCTTGTGCAGGACCATCACCCCTTGTCGTCCAAGCTGAATAAGCCTTCCTGATTTTTTGTATCCTGGTCGTTTCTGGGATGTCCCGGGTCTTGTCGGGAATATGTGAAACCGCGTCACGATACCTTGAACGCAGCTTGCGGGAGAGGAGAGTTGACAGATCGACGGACTCGGGACAGAGTTTATGCTGCATAGCACAATAAAGGGAATTTCCTCCTGTTGCCCTTGTCATTGCGGTCAGAGCATCGGGAGATTCCTGTAAATAAAATGGCGTTCGACCATATTTCAGGCCTGGATCTGACGCCAAAAAAACAAAGAACAAGGAGCGTCCCATGAGTTTTACCATTCCTGAAGAAGCAACACCTCGCCTTAACCGTAGTGAACTGGCTGTTCCCGGCAGCAACCCGGCTCTTTTTGAGAAAGCTGCGGCTTCCAATGCCGATGTGGTTTTTCTGGACCTTGAAGATGCGGTAGCGCCCGATGACAAGGAACAGGCCCGCAAGAATGTGATTGAGGCGATCAACGATATTGACTGGGGCAGGAAAACCCTTTCCGTTCGGATCAACGGTCTGGACACGCATTATATGTACCGCGATGTGGTGGACGTCCTTGAGCAGGCGGGCGAGCGTCTTGATCTAATCATGATTCCAAAAGTAGGCACAGCTTCTGATATCTATGCCATCGATATGCTGTGCACCCAGATTGAAGCGGCAAAGGGGCGTAAAAAGCGGATCGGTTTTGAGATGATTATCGAGACCGCACTGGGGATGCAGAATATTCACGAAATTGCTGCTGCTTCCAAACGGAACGAAAGCTTGCATTTCGGAGTGGCTGACTACGCCGCCTATACCAAGGCCCGAACCACGGGTATTGGCGGACCAAACCCGATGTATGGTGTGTTGACTGATGTGGATGGTGACAATCCGCGAGATTTCCACTGGGGTGACATGTGGCACTATGCTGTGGCCCGGATGGTAGTTGCTGCCCGTGCAAATGGATTGCGTCCGATTGATGGCCCTTTTGGTGATTTCTCTGACCCTGAAGGCTTCAAGGCACAGGCCTATCGTTCGGCTATTCTTGGCTGCGAAGGAAAGTGGGCGATCCACCCAAGCCAGATTGATATGGCAAACGAGGTGAATGGTCCCTCGGAAGCAGAAATTACCCGGGCCAAGCGTATTCTGGCCGCGATGGAGCAGGCCCAGCGTGAAGGCAAGGGAGCTGTTTCACTCGACGGACGCCTGATTGACATTGCCTCGATCCGCCAGGCGACTGTTATGGTTGATAAGGCAGCCGCTATCGCTGCAGCTGAAGGCTAAGTGTTGTTAAGGTAACCACGGGAAAAAGGCGGTGGTTTTCACAAAAACCACCGCCTTTTTCCATTTTGGATCAAACTGCTGTCTGACGTGAATCTGGCCTTTCACAGCTAGAGCTGTCACACTATATATATTGACTGAATTTCACTTTGTGATAGACAACGCTTCATGCAGAACTTTCTTGACTTTGAAAAACCTATCGCTGAACTCGCTGGTAAAATCGAAGGCCTCAGGCATCTTGATGACCAGAGTAGCGATGTTAATATTGCGGATGAAGTTTCCAAGCTGGAAGCAAAGGCTGACAAGCTGTTGCGCCAGACCTATGCGAAACTGAGTTCCTGGCAAAAAACCCAGGTTGCGCGGCATCCGGACCGTCCCCATTGCAAAGATTATATCAGTCAGCTTATAGAAGATTTTACGCCTCTGGCGGGTGATCGGAACTTTGCTGAAGACTATGCGATTATTGGGGGACTGGGACGCTTTCGTGGCCATTCCGTTGTTGTGATCGGCCAGGAAAAAGGTGCTGACATGCACAGCCGGGTCAAACACAACTTTGGCATGGCCCGCCCGGAAGGCTATCGTAAAGCCCAGCGTTTGATGGACATGGCAGATCGTTTCAATCTGCCGGTTATCACGCTTGTGGACACGGCGGGGGCCTATCCCGGTGTGGGTGCTGAAGAACGTGGTCAGTCAGAAGCGATTGCCCGCAGCATCGAGAAATGCCTTGGCATCAAGGTACCGCTGATTTCTGCTGTGATTGGCGAAGGTGGCTCTGGTGGGGCTATTGCACTAGCGACTGCTAACGCCGTGCTGATGCTGGAGCATTCCATTTATTCGGTAATTTCTCCGGAAGGCTGTGCATCCATTCTCTGGCGTTCCGGCGACCAGGCCAAGGAAGCAGCAGAGGCTTTGAAGCTTACTGCTCAGGATCTTGAAAAGCTGGAAGTGATCGACGAAATTATTCCAGAACCTCTGGGTGGCGCCCATCGCGCCAAGCAAACCTGTATCAAGGCGCTGGGCGATAGCATTGAGCGTCATCTCAAAGAACTGCTGAAACTCAATGGTGCCGAGTTGCGTCAAAAGCGACGGGACAAATTTCTTGAGATGGGGCAGAAGGGGCTTTAGGCCAGCTTCGTTCCGGATGATATCAAAAAGGGCAGCGTTAACGCTGCCCTTTTTGCGGTTTGGGTTTTACCCTATAGCCGGGTGATATCGACAAAGGTGTCGTTGTAGCAGGCCCCCTCCATAATATCGGCTTTCAGTTCCGAGGTAATCAGGGCATTGACGGTCTGCCCTGTAGAGCTTGTTGCCAGCCAGGTTCCCTTTGGAGAGTAGAAAACGCCGGGTTTGACTTTGTCACTTACAGAAGCCACGAGGGTGACTTTGCCGAGTTCGTTAGAAATCCGGACAGTATCGCCGCTATTGATCTGATATTTTATTGCATCATCGGGATGAATTTCGAGTTCTTCAGGGCCACTTGATTCGGAATGCCCGCCAAAGGTGCTGTTGGTCCTTTTGTTGGAGGAGGGCGTGATCAGGTTATAGGGATAGCGCGATGGAACCGCTTCATAGCGGGGCAGGCCGTAGCCGAATTTACATTCAAGTTCCTCAGAGAAAAATTCAATTTTCCCCGAAGTTGTCGCCGGAAAAACATTCTTGCACATCACCAGTTCCCGGTCATTTGCAGAGGTCATCGCCAGAGAGCGTTCAAGAGGGATCTGGCTAGGGCGAATCCCCTGCATGCGGGGGTCTTCGGGGTCATAGGCGTCATCCATCAGGCCGAGATCATCGGTTTTGAAAAGCGGGTCATCAAAACCAAATTTTGCAGCTAGCCTGCGGAAAATTTCCGTGTTGGGCAAAGCTTCGCCGACTGGGGGGATAACGGCTTCTGCTCTTTGCAGATGGGTCTGTCCGTAAGCGGCATAGATATCCGGACATTCAAAGTGACTGGCTGCGGGCAGGATAACATCGGCATAGGCCATGCTGTCATTCATTTCCAGATCACAGCCGACAATAAAGAGATCTTCGCGTTCCAGGGCACGGCGCATCCGGTTTTGATCCGGGTGGGTGCAAAGAGGATTGTGGTTATAGATGAACAGGGCCTTGATCGGGGGGCTGAGGCTGTCGTCGAGAATGTGTTTTGCTACATCCACAATATTCAGCATCCGGGTCCCTTCAGGGGCAAGATCCGGCCGACGAAGTTTGTTTCCTGTGCCGGGAAAAGAAAGGCCTTGCTTGGCGATTACCCCGGCGCCGGGGCGGCCGATATTGCCACTGAGTACCTGGAGCGCCATAGCAGCACGGATTGAAGAGCCACCACTATGGCCGCGCTCTGCCCCGTTGCCAAAGGACAGTGCCACATTTTTTGCTTTGGCATAGTAGCCGAGGAATAGCTCGATCTCTTCCAGAGGTATCGCACAGATTCTTGCCGCATCTGCCAGCGAGTATTGCCGGGCAGACTTCAGGTACTGCTCTGCACCCGTGGTCCATTGTTGAAGAAAATCAAGCGCGAGGGCATTTCTGCGTTCCAGTTCGGCAGCCAACGCCAGGAAAAGGACGACATCGGTACCGGGTTTTATCTGAATATAGAGATCTGCCTGTTCCGCAATCTTGACCTTTTTGGGGTCAATCACGATAAGTTTGGCGCCATTACGGCGGGCAGACTTGATCACCCGGGCAAGATGCAGGTTGGAGACGGTTACGTTATTGCTGGCTACAATTACCAGATCTGATTTGGTGGCCTGTTCTGGCTCCATGCCCGGTGCGTTGCCAAAAAGGCTGGTATAGGCCATGCCTCTTACGGCACCGCAGAGAGGCCCGCGATCGAGTTGGGTGGCTCCGAGTTTATGAAAAAAACGGAAATCCATCGAGCCGCCTGCCAGTTGTCCATGTGGACCAGCATAGTTAAAAGGTAAAACCGATTCCGGGCCATGCTTTTCAATCGCCTGCTTCAGACCTGTATGAACTCGGTCAAGTGCTTCCGCCCAGCTGATCTGTTGGTACTGGAAAGAACCGCGGGGACCCGTGCGTAATAGCGGTGTACGCAGTCGGCGGGAACCGTGGATAAAGTCCGGGTAATAGCTCGAAACTTTTTTGCAAATTGCGCCCGCAGTGTAGGGGTTGGCATGGGAACCTCGTACTTCCTTGATTTCCAGGCCATCAGTGAGCACGGACAGGCTGCAGGTATCAGGGCAATCAAGGGGGCAGACACTGGCTTTGGTCTGAAGGGTTTGGTGGGCGGGCATTGGGGGCTCCTGCGCGGGCAATTTTCTATCTGGCAAATATTCTGGTTTTGAGCGACTGGATTGTGAGCTATTCATAACAAATCCAGCATAGGGCCAATTGGCCCTGATCCTAGGTCCGGTTACGGATATCGGATGGAGCCATTTATCGGGAGTTCCGGGCTGCCGAGAAGGGTCAACAGAGTCTGTGTCAATGCCTGGGTCAGATCAGGCCGTTGGCCACGATGCTTTTCAACCAGAGAAACTGTCCGGGTTGCGACAGGTTTGCCAAAGGGAACAGCCAGCAGGTCACTGCCAGAATCCAGCCCGCTTTCTGGAATGATGGCAGCACCCAGCCCCTTTGCCACCATCCGCTGGATGGCATCGAGGGAATCAAGTTCCATCACTTCTCTCAGATTGGCTCCCCGACTGCGCAGGTTTTGCTCGATTACCCTGCCGACCCCGGTCAGATGATTGAAGCGGACAAAGGGCAGGTGGTTGAGCAGATCAATATCGCCATCTTCTCCCTCAGAGACCTTTTGGTTCTCTTCTGTGTTGCGGGCAACAACAACCAGCCTTTCCCGGCGCAGGACAGTGGCCTTCAGGGCTTCATCCAATCGTTGGGCCTGGGTGATGATAATGCAGTCCAGCTTGCCGTTGAGCAATTCTCTGGTCAGCTCGGTACTCAGACCGCTTTCCAGACGGATCTGCAGCCGGGGGTGACGCTGCCCCAACTGTGCCAGTGCTTCGGGCAGGAAAGAAGCCGTTGCACTGGGAATGGCTCCTAGTCTGAGCAGGCCGGAGAGATCCTCTTCCCGGGAACCGGCTTCTGACAGGCTTTCGTACAGTGCAAGAATCTCCCGCGCTTTTGGCAGAAGACGTTTGCCTGCCTGACTGAGGTCGGGCGGGCGACGGCTGCGATCAAAAAGCTGGGATTGCAGTTCTTCTTCAAAGGCTTTCATCTGCATGCTGACTGCAGAATGCGTTAGTCCCAGACGCTCGGCTGCGGCTTGAAAACTGCCGGTTTCTGCAATAGCCAGCAAGGTCCTGAGATGACGGATACCCATGATGATTCCAAATAACATCAAAATTATTGAAGAAACATGTAATATTAATTCGTTTGATTTGAAGAAAGCAAGTGAAGGATACTGGACAGTAGAAAAAGGAAGGTAAGCGGGTCTTTCCCGAGGGATAAGGAGATCGCTCACCTGACATGTACCAGACATGCAGGAGTTCTCGTATGCTTGCTGATTCGGACACTAAAACTTTACCCGGTGTTAAGGTGGGGAAATCTGTCGTTACTCCGGATATCAAGCCGGAGGTTAGGACAAACCAGAAAACCGTTGCTTCAAGCCCGACAGAGTTGGAAGAGCTGCGTCAACGAGCACGATCCCTGGCAGAAGAAGTGCTGGCTCCGCGTGCTGCCTCCATCGATACAACCGAGATTTATCCTTGGGAAAACTGTTTTGCCCTCCGGGATGCAGGTTTTATGGGGATGACCATTCCCAAGATGTATGGTGGTGGGGGCTACGGTTATAGGGAAGCTGTTGTGGTGGTCGAAGAGATTACCAAGGCTTGTGGCGTGAGCGGGCGTATCACTGTCGAGGCCAACATGGGAGCTGTTGGTGCTGTCATGGCCTATGGCAGTGAAAGGCAGAAGAGGCTGGCAGCAGAACTGGTGTTATCTGGCGACAAGCCTGCTATCTGCATTACAGAACCCGAGAGTGGATCCGCTGCTACGGAAATGACGACCCGTGCGGACAGGGTCGGAGACGGCTATGTTATCAATGGCAAGAAACACTGGATAACCGGGGGCGGGATGTCCCGCCTGCACCTGATCTTTGCCAGGGTTTATGAAAATGATGAACCCCAGGGGATCGCAGGCTTTCTGGTGGTGCGTNGTGAACCGGGTGCGGAAGGTCTCTCGGTTGGGCGGCGTGAACCAACGATGGGCTTGCGCGGAATTCCCGAGACAGAAATCTATTTTAAGGATCTGGTTGTTCCGGCAGAGATGATGTTGCAGCCGCCCTCAGGTTTGCGCAAAGGTTTTGCTGATCTGATGGCAGCCTATAATGGCCAGCGGGTCGGTGCGGCTGCGGTTGCTCTTGGGCTGGCGGCAGGGGCTTATGAGCAGGCGCTGGTTTTTTCACAACAACGCGAGCAGTTTGGCCGTCCGATCTGTGAGTTCCAGGGGTTACAGTGGATGCTGGCGGATATGTCCGTCCAGATTTCTGCCGCGCGGGCTTTGATCAATGAAGCCGTGGCCGGGGAGGGATTCCCGGATAAAGTTAAGGCGGCCCAGGCTAAGCTCTTTACGTCGGAAATGGCTGTGAATGTGACGAACAACGCATTACAGATGCATGGTGCGGCGGGTTATTCCAGACGTAACCCGGTAGAGCGGATGGTCCGTGATGCCCGTATGTTCACCATCGGGGGTGGAACGGCACAGGTTCTCAGGAATGTGATCGCTTCCGAACTGCTTGGCCGCAAATTTCCCCAGACAAGGGATGGGTATCTGTCCTATTCTCCTGACTGACAGTGGTTGCTTCTATAGCGGGATGGATGGTGCGATTTCCATCTCGCCACAGGGCTTGAGCTCTGATACTGGAACTGCTTGTGTCTGCATCCGACTGCTGCAGATATCGTTTTATCCCGTCCTGTTATTGAAAGCTGCATTATGAGCCTTACTTCCGCTGATATTCTTGCTCGCCGTCTTTATGATGCGGGGTGCCGTCACGCCTTTGGTATTCCTGGTGGGGAAGTTCTCAGTGTGATGCATGCGCTGGATCAGGCGGGTGTCGAGATCGTCCTGACCAAACATGAAAACGGTGCAGGCTTTATGGCGGAAGGCTGTTACCATCGCACGGGTGCGCCGGGCGTGTTGTTTGCAACACTGGGACCGGGAATGGCCAATGCCTTTAACGTTATCGCCAACGCCTACCAGGATCGGGTGCCGCTGGTCTTCCTGACCGGAAGGGTCGATGATATTGATATCGCAAGTTATACACATCAGGTCTTTGATCATGTGAAAGCGCTGGAGCCCGTTGTAAAAGGCAGCTTTACCCTGGTTGATGGCGCGGTGGACCGGATCGTCGACAGGGCGCTGTCTCTGGCAATGTCGGGTCGTCCTGGCCCCGTTCATATTGACGTACCGATTTCACTGGCGGCCAAGGTACAAAAGATTGCTGAGAAGCTGTGGCAACCTGCCTATCTGCCCTCTGTTCCGGCTGTAAGTTCAGCCCTGACCGAAATCCGGGATCGGCTCGCGACAGCCAAACGTCCGCTCGCAGTGCTGGGACTGGAGATCCTCAGCGAAGGCTGCGCGGCAGAAGTTCGAGCCTTTTTGCTAAAACATGGAATTCCTTCGGTTGCGACCTACAAAGCCAAGGGCGTTGTGCCGGATGATCACCCGCTCAGTCTTGGCGGGGCGGGTTTGTCACCCAAAGCGGACAAGGAAGTTCTTCCCCTTTTGTCCCAGAGTGATTGTCTGCTGCTGATCGGTTACGACCCGATTGAAATGCGGCATGGCTGGCAGGACGTCTGGCAACCGGGGGAACAGTTTGTTGCTGAATTCATCCTTGAGCCAAACCTGCATGGGATGCATCGGGCCAGTCATACTTTTGTTGGCTCACTGGCCCCGGCTTTGGCCGTACTTGATCAGGGCCTGTCCCGCAGCGAGGCTGGTTGGCCAGAGGGGGAATTTGCGCGGGCAAAGGATGCTCTGGTCAAGGCTTTTCCAACCACAGAAGAGTGGGGACCTGCGGCAATTGTGGATGAAGTGCGTAAGGCTTTGCCAGATCACGGAATTGCCTCTGTTGATTCGGGTGCTCACAGGATACTGCAAAGCCAGCAGTGGGTTTGTCGCGAACCGCATACCCTGATCCAGTCCAGCGGGCTTTGTACCATGGGCTGTGCGCTTCCCCTGGCAATGGGCGCCAAGGTGGCGTCGCCCGATTTGCCTGTGGTGGCTTTTACCGGAGATGCGGGGCTGGAGATGATCCTTGGCGAACTTTCAACGCTCCGCGATTTGAAACTGCCTGTCGTTGTCGTGGTGTTTGTCGATGCCTCGCTTGCCCTGATCGAGCTCAAACAGCGGGGCAGTGGGCGGGACAATCTCGCGGTTGATTTCGGTGGGACTGATTTTGCTGCCCTGGCCCGTGCAATGGGGGGCGTGGGTATTGATGCACGTAATCGTGCCGAGATGGCCGCTGCGCTGGAAGGGGCTTTCACTGGTGATCGCTTTACCCTGATTGCGGCACATATTGACCGGGAAGCTTATGATGGCAGGTTCTGAAACCTGCTTCTCTTGTTATTGAAATAAGGGTGTTGAGCGATATTGTCCTGCGGACTGACAGGGAGGGCCAACAAGGCTGTGAAGGCTTATCTCTCCTGCTTTGGCGTGGATAATGTAAGAATTGATTGTCTGGCTGTAGCTGTGGTTACAGATACCGCTTTCCCGTCCAGCTGTTGTTGTGCCGTCATGAGACGCTAGCATGGTTTTGATGTCTTGCAGGTTTTTTGCCGCCGAAAGGCGTTGCCCAGCCCAGAGATAACGGCCAAGGCTGTTGCTTTGATTATTCTCGAGCCCGTTTTCAGCGCCGTGAAGATGCTGGTGATTTGTTCTTATTACGGACTCTTTTCCGGTTACTGTTCTCAGCTGGTTGTGACGTACTTCGGCAACGGCAAGGCCATTGGAATCAGCCAAAACAATATTCCCCCACCAGCTCGGCTTTCTTGCGACGTACTTTTCCATTGCAATAACAGCGGAAGAGATATCTCGTCCTTCATTGAGAGCGACCTCTACAAGGATGTCATAGTTACTGTTTTCAGAGCCTGTGTTCTGGACATGGGCATCGGCGACGAAGAGGCCAAATTTATTTGCCCCGACAGACAAACCGGAATGAATATCTGTGACAGAGGGATCTTCCGAGAAGGTCTCTAGTCCGGCAGCTCCCCAGAGATGCTGATCATGAAGGATCTTGTCGTCGTAGTGACTCCGGCTGAAATCCTTGTTCTTGAACAGGAGATATTCAGTTGTCGAAAATCTGATCGCCCCGATTGTACACAAGTTTTCTCTCCATCAGCCTTATCAAGTACGCTAGGCCTCTGGATAAAGTAAAACAAGCGATCACTTTGGGCAGGTCGAGCGATCTAAAGCGTTCTTCTTGATTTATATATAAAAAAAGAAAAGGACGGCAAATGCCGTCCTGTCCTTAAACCCGGAAAGATTGAGCTGACTTAGCTCAACTTGCCGTGGCAGTGTTTGTATTTCTGGCCTGATCCACAGGGGCAGAGAGAGTTCCGGCTGATTTTTCCCCAGGTCGAAGGATCTGCTGGATCAATTTCCTTGGTCGCGTTGGCCTGAGCCTGTGACTGGGCTCTGGAAATGCTGTCCGGGGTTGGCCGGGATTCATGCATCACCTGTTGCTTGCGTGGAACTTCAGCTTCGTTCGGTTTCTGGAGTTCAAAGCGGTGAATCAGCATTGTCAGCTCATCCCTGACGGCATCAAGCATGGCTTCAAACATCTCGAATGCTTCACGTTTGTATTCATCCAGCGGGTTGCGCTGTCCATAGGCCCGCAAGCCAACAGCCTGCTTGAGGTGATCAAGGGAGAGAAGGTGATCTTTCCACTGTTTGTCGAGCACCATCAGCAGGATCTGCTTTTCCAGAGACCGCATGACTTCTGGCCCATAGTTGGCCGTTTTTGCCGCCATTTTCTGATCACTAGCCTGTAAAATCCGCTGCAGGATTTCCTGATCGGCAATGCCGTCTTCCTCAACCCAGTCTTTTACCGGCAGGTCCATGGCAACCAGGCGCATGCACTCTTCATGCAGGCTCTTGACTTCCCACTGTTCTGCGTAGGCTTTAGCTGGAATGCAACGGGTGACAAGGTCCTCAAGCACTTCGTGACGCATGGCACTGACAGTGTCCTTGACGTCAGCGGCAGACATCACTTCCTTGCGCTGTTCGTAAATGACCTTGCGCTGGTCGTTCATCACATCGTCGAACTTGAGCAGATTTTTACGTATCTCGAAGTTCCGTGCTTCAACTTTTTTCTGGGCTTTTTCCAGGGCCTTGTTGACCCAGGGATGGATAATCGCTTCGCCATCTTCCAGGCCGAGTTTCTGCAGCATGGAGTCCATGCGGTCTGAACCAAAGATGCGCATCAGGTCATCCTGAAGGCTGAGGAAGAACTTGGAAGCGCCCGGGTCTGACTGGCGGCCTGAACGGCCACGGAGCTGATTGTCAATCCGGCGGCTTTCATGGCGTTCACTACCGATCATGAAAAGACCGCCAGCTTCCTTGACCAGCGTCTTGTTTTGCGCAACCTCGGCAATGATCTCTTCGACCTTTGCCTGGCGCTTGGCCTCATCTTCGATACCGGCAGTTTCCTGCTCGATACGCATTTCTTCGTTACCGCCGAGCTTGATGTCGGTTCCGCGTCCGGCCATGTTGGTGGCAATTGTGACTGCGCCGGGGGAGCCCGCCTGGGCAATGATCATAGCTTCCTGCTCGTGGTATCTGGCGTTCAGAACCTTGTGCGGAATTTTTTCTTTTTTCAGCAGCTCTGCCAGATATTCGGATTTTTCAATCGAGACGGTTCCAACCAGTGTCGGCTGTTTTCGTTCGTAACATTCCTTGATCTGCTGGATGATCGCGTTGTCGCGCTCGCGTTCTGTCCGGTAAACCTCGTCATCGTGGTCAATACGGATACAGGGCAGATTGGTTGTCATGGAAATGACATCAAGATTATAGATCGAGGAAAACTCCTCGGCCTCGGTCATCGCCGTCCCTGTCATCCCGGCCAGCTTGGGATAAAGGCGGAAATAGTTCTGGAAAGTAATGGACGCAAGCGTCTGGTTTTCCTGTTGAACATAGGCACCTTCCTTGGCTTCAAGGGCCTGGTGCAGACCTTCCGAGAAACGGCGACCTTCCATCATGCGTCCGGTGAACTCGTCAATGATGACAACTTTGTTGTCTTTGACGATGTAATCCTTGTCGCGCTGGAAAAGTTTGTGGGCACGCAAAGCCTGATTAATATGGTGCAGGGAGCTGACGTTCTCGATTTCGTAGAGAGCGCCTTTCATCACGCCGGCTTCATTCAGCTTTTCTTCGACGAATTCAACGCCTTCATCTGTGAGCGTGACAGAGCGGGATTTCTCATCGACTTCATAGTGCTCTTCGCCGAGCAGCGGGATGAATTTGTCAATTGTGAGATAGCTCTCAGACGAATCTTCTGCGGGTCCGGAAATAATCAACGGGGTTCTGGCTTCATCAATCAGGATCGAGTCAACTTCATCGACGATTGCATAGTTGAAGTTACGCTGAACCATCTGTTCAATCTGAAACTTCATGTTATCGCGCAGATAATCAAAACCCAGTTCATTGTTGGTCGCATAGGTGATGTCGCAGGCATAAGCCGCCCGGCGCTGGTCTTCGTCCAGACCGGGATGGACACAGCCGACAGTCATGCCAAGAAAACGATAAATCTCGCCCATCCACTCTGCGTCACGCTTGGCCAGATAATCGTTCACGGTAACAACGTGAACTCCTTTGCCCTCAATCGCGTTGAGATATACCGGCAGTGTCGCAACAAGGGTTTTACCTTCCCCGGTCGCCATCTCGCTGATCATACCCCGATGCAGGACAACGCCACCCATCATCTGCACGTCAAAATGCCGCAGGCCCAGAGTTCTCCGCGAAGCTTCCCGGACGGTTGCAAAGGCTTCCGGCAGAACGCTATCCAGGTTTTCCCCCTGCTGCAGTCTGTCCCGCAGCTTGCCCGTCTGGGCTTTCAGATCATCGTCCGAGAGGGCTTCAAGCGTTGGCTCGAATTCATTGATGGACTGAACAATTGTGTTAAGGCCTTTTAGATAACGGTCGTTGGCAGTACCAAACAGCCGCTTCACAAGCGCGCCGAGCATAGAGAACCCCTTGCGAGATAACGCAGTTCGAGAATTGGATAGTAAAAGTCAGAATGAGACATAGGCTTCACGTTCCTTGATGTCAATGTGAAGCTGGTTTTACCCGTTGCCTTCTGCCTGTAAGAGCGACTGGGGGATCAGGAAGTGGAAAACTGATCAAGATAGTTGCTTTTGGTTGTAGGGACTTTGGTGTAGTAAGGGGAAACTTTTCGTTCACGCCTCATTCGGAGCTGTTGCTTTGTCTCGTCGTCACAAGCTGTTAATGGTCACGGCCATTGTCTCTTCCTTGTCCGTTCTGCAGCCTGCCTTTGCCGAACTTGAAAAAAAAGAGCAGTGGCAGATAGATCAGCAAAAGTCCGGAGGAAATTTGCTGAAATTTCTTTTCGGTGACGAGGAAGAAGGAAGCGAAAAGAAGGAGGATCCTGCTGTTTTACCTGAGGATACTCCCGCTCAAGTTCCTGTTGAAGACAAGAATGAACAAGCGCCTGCTCTGGATAACAATTCTCCTCCCGAGACTTCCCAGCCACTGCCTGAGGCTGTACCAGCCACGTCTGGAAATTCCACGCTTGCCCCCTCAACTGTTGTGCCTTCTGCGCCGATTGTGCAGGAAAAACTGGGAACACCCGATGCGGTGACCGAGAAGACAAGTGAGGGCTTGGTACCTCCTCCGGGTTTTAACAAGACTGTGGGGGCTACCGGGACTGCCGGGGCGACTGAGTTGCAAAATTCCCCCCAATCCAAACCGGAAGTGACAAAGCAAAAAAGCAATATTGAGGCAGAACTTGCACGCCTGTCGAAAGAAAGCCCTGTCGTTGCTATTGTCGAGGGCGACGAGATTTATTGGGATGATATTATCCAGGATGCGCGAAAATTGCCGGAACAATATCAGGGGCAACTGGAGGCGATGCTCCCTGTTCTGATCGACAGGGCTATTGATCTGAAACTTCTCTCCCAGGCTGGACGGGATGAGGATGTCGATGATGACGATGCCGTTCAGCGTCGCCTGAAACAGGCAGAAGACCGCATTATTCGGGATGCTTTTCTGGATCGTAAGTTTGAAGAGCTTATCACCGAGGAGATGTTGAAACAGCGCTATACCGAGCTGTTGCAGGAGAATGTCACCAATGCCGAAATCAGAGCGAGCCATATCCTGGTGGAAAGTCGGAATGAAGCGCTTGCCCTGATTATTGCACTGGATAACGGTGCGGACTTTCCCCTTCTGGCGAAAAAATTCTCTCGTGGACCCTCTGCAGAAAAGGGAGGGGATCTTGGCTGGTTCCGCCATAAAGATATGGACCCGGAATTCGCGACGGCTGCTTTCGGGCTGAATACGGGCGAGTTTACCCGCTCCCCTGTTGCCACGGAATTTGGCTGGCATGTGATCCGGATTGAAGAAAAGCGAGACGTTCAGCAACCGGCATTTGAAGATTTGAAAGATGAGATTCGTGGACAAGTCAGTCGGGACCTGATTAAGAAAATGGTGAGGGATCTTCGAAAAGATGCCGATATTTCTGTTTTCCCCTCGCAGTAGATAATTTAATGTAATTTGCCTTTATCTGGTCACAGTGCTGATATTAGCTGCTGACCGAAATTTGGGACTGGTCCACAGGCTGGCCAGCACCCGTATCAATCGTCCTGTATAAATCACAAGGAGTTCTTTCCAAGATGTCTGCGAAACAGATATTGTTCCCAATCATTGGTGGCGTAGCATTGCTCGGTGCGGCTTATGCCGGTTATTCATACGGCGTTCACGGCGACAGCTGGTCCTCAATGTTCTCAGGAACTCCTGCGGAAACGGTCTCGGCTGATGATCCCTTGATGGCACGGGTTGGCGAGATGGAAATCCGTCGTTCTGAAGTTCTCAAGTTTGCCGAAAGCATCCCGAACATTCCCCAGGCCCAGATCGAGATGATTCTGCCTGAACTTCTGGACCAGGTGATTGATCTTAAACTGATTACAAAAGAAGCCGCGGCTTCCAACCTTGCGCGTGATCCCGAGGTTCTAAAACGTTTGTCCGAGGTCAAGGAACGGGTTCTGGTTCAGACCTATCTGGATCGTGCTCTTAAGGAAGAAGTCTCTGATGAAGCAGTTGCACAGGCCTATCAGGACTACCTTGTTGCCAACCCGCCTGTCCGGGAAGTTTCCGCCCGTCATATTCTGGTTGAAGACGAGGAAACAGCAAAAGGCCTGATCAAGGAACTGGATGAAGGTGCTGATTTTGCCGAGCTTGCAACGCAAAAATCCACGGGCCCAAGTGGTCCGACAGGCGGCGATCTGGGCTTCTTCCGCAAAGAGCAGATGGTTGGTCCTTTTGCTGAAGCCGCTTTTACAATGAAGCCCGGGGAACACAGCACAACTCCGGTTCAGACCCAGTTTGGCTGGCATGTGATCAAAGTTGAGGCCGAGCGTGATTCCGAGCAGCCAACAGCTGAACAGCTTGACGGACAACTGCGTTCGGAACTTTCACAAAAAGCTTACGAGACTATTGTCTCGAACCTCAAAAGTGGGGTAGAGATCGAGATTATCGGAGCTGAAGCTGAAGAGAGCGCCCCGGTTGATGTCGAAGAAGCGCCTGTTAGCGAGGAAGCACCCGTTGGCGAGGAAGCTCCGGCAGACCCCGAAGCGCCTGTAAGCGAATAAAGAAAAAAGCCCGGGTAATTCCCGGGCTTTTTTTTGCCCAACCTTTTGTTCAATGTGAGGATGGTTTCATGGGACTTAAATTATCACCGCTGGCACCTGCCGCTTTTCCGGTTATGCCTGTTGTTGACGGGGTTCGACTTGCTACCCGTGCTTGTGGCATCAAGTATCCCGGTCGGACTGATGTCCTGATGATGGTCTTTGACGAAGGCACCACGATCGGCGGTGTTCTTACCCGTTCTCTCACTTGTTCAGCAGCAATTGACTGCTGCAAAAAGCACCTGCGATCCGGGCAGGCCAGGGCTGTAATCGTCAATTCAGGCAATTCGAATGCTTTTACCGGACGTGTTGGCGAGGAGTCTGTAGCTCGGACCGTCGAGGCAACGGCAGCAGAACTGGGATGTCGTCCCGAGGAAATTTTTGTGGCCTCTACAGGGGTGATTGGCGAGCCTTTGCCTGATCAGCGCATTACCTCTGCTCTTGCTGCACTCAAGGCTGATCTGGACGGCGATGCCTGGGAAGCTGCAGCCCGGGCAATTATGACGACAGATACCTTTGCCAAGGGCGCGGTGCGTTCAGCCACAATTGACGGCAAGACCGTTACCATCAACGGTATTGCCAAAGGGTCCGGAATGATTGCTCCTGACATGGCGACGATGTTGAGCTTCGTTGCCACAGATGCTGCTATTCCTGCCGCTGTGTTGCAGACCCTTGTCTCAAGGGGAGCAGACCAGTCGTTTAACGCTATTACTGTAGACAGTGATACCTCTACCAGTGACACCTTGCTGTTTTGCGCGACCGGTAAAGTTGGCAACGAGCTTTATCTGAATGCGGATGCACCGGAACTGGCCGATTTTGTTTCTGCCTTGAATGATCTGTTACAGGATCTGGCGCACCAGATCGTGCGTGATGGCGAGGGGGCAACCAAATTCGTTACTGTTGCTGTCACTGGGGCCGAAAGTGATCTGGCAGCACGGCGGATTGGTTTGACCATTGCAAACTCCCCTTTGGTGAAAACCGCAATTGCCGGTGAGGATGCAAACTGGGGGCGTGTGGTTGCTGCGGTTGGCAAGTCCGGCGAGCGGGCTGACCGGGACAAGCTTTCCATCGCCATGGGTGGTGTGACCATTGCCCGGGATGGTCAAAGAGTTGAGGGATTTGACGAGACACCTGTCGCTGCTCATATGAAAGGGCAGGAGATCGAGATTGCCGTAGATGTTGGTGTCGGATCGGGAAGCGCGACGGTCTGGACCTGTGATCTGACCCATGGCTATATCGATATCAATGCTGATTACCGTAGCTGAGGCGGTTCTATGACCATTCAGCAGGATGAAATGGGCTGCTGGGCCGCGGAAGCCCGGCAGACAAATGCGAAACCGATTGTATTGGTGGCAGCGGCGGCTTTGATTGATGCGGATGGACGGGTTTTGCTTGCTCAGCGTCCGGAAGGAAAGTCCATGGCCGGGCTGTGGGAATTTCCAGGGGGCAAGGTTGATCCGGGGGAAACGCCGGAACAGGCGCTGGTGCGAGAGTTAAAGGAAGAGCTGGGAATTGATACCAGATCGAGTTGCCTTGCGCCGATCGCTTTTGCCTCTCATGGTTATGATGACTTTCATCTGCTTATGCCGCTGTTTGTCTGTCGAATCTGGCAGGGGCAGGTGGTACCGCAGGAAGGTCAACAGGTGACCTGGGTGCGCCCGGTCCGGCTCCGGGATTATCCGATGCCTGCTGCTGATGAACCCCTTGTAGCATTACTGCGCGATTTACTGTAAAATTCCCGAAAAATAAATTACAGGTTGCGTTAAACCCACACCTGTGGGGCGCTCAAACAAGGGGGGGCTTTCCGATCTGATAATCTGGAAAGCGGAGAATAGATGTCTACACTGGTGAACAAAAACGTATCTCTTGAAGGACGCCGGACGTCGGTCCGGATGGAACCGGAGATGTGGGAAGCCTTGTTCGAAATCTGCGTGCGTGAAAATCGTCCTCTGGGTGAGATCTGTACACTTGTCGACGAAGCCAGAGACGGTGCATCTTTCACGACTGCGATCCGGGTTTTTATCCTGATATATTTCAAGAATGCCTCGACCTATCCCGGTGATTCGTCTGACGGAATTTTTGCTTTGAGCGGCGAGACTGTCTGAAACAGCTTTACTCTTTTTCGACGGGAGTCAGAAAGTCAGCGAGGCTGGCTGAGGCACTTCCCGGGCGGAGTGGTTTTTGCTGAGAGTCGTGTGGGGCCCAGCCTGCCAGATAAATAATATCAAAGGTAACCAGTATCCGACCCTCGTCATCCAGAAATTTTTCCTGATATATTTCGGCAGCTCTCAAAAGAGTCTCTCTGCGGGTGAAACTTTTCCGGCGATTGTGAACGGCATTGGTCTCTCCCATCCCGCGCAGTTCTTTCATCAGATCAAAAGCCGAAGCGTAACTGACTTCTATGCGATCGAAGTCAGCAACCGGCAGGGCAAAGCCTGCCCGCTGCAACAGGGCACCTGCATCCCGTACATCGATAAGGGGAGAAACACGCGGACTCACGCCTCCCTCGATTTCCATTTCTGCTTCCATCAGGGCGCTGCGCAGTTCCTTCAGACTTTCTCCGCCGATCATGGCGGCGAGAAAAAGCCCGTCGGGTTTAAGGCATCTGTTAATCTGGACAAAAGTCCCGGGAAGATCGTTTACCCAATGCAGACAAAGATTACTGATGACGAGATCAAAGCTGTTGGACTCAACAGGGAGGAGTTCTTCATGGATCAGGTTTGTTTCATCTGAAGTGACTTTGCTGCCGCTGTACTCCAGAGCCGTAAAATCCTCGATGCCTCCACGCACGCCGAGAACCTGCGCGAGCAGTTCATGTTGTGATCCAAGGTCGAGAGCTTTGGGAAACTTGCGGGTGATATCCAGAAGCCTGTCACCAAGGCGATCGGCAACTTCCTGCAGAAGGAAATCATGATTTTCCAGTTTTCCGGATGCTCGGTGGCGATGAAGGTCAACAGATTTTCGATCAAAAATATAGATATCAGCAGTCACGGGGCTGTTCCAAAGTTACTTGATTAGAGACAGAACACTGTGGTGCCAGTCCTTTGGCTGGTTATAACAGATTGCTCTTCGATGACCATCCCCTGTTGTCTGTTCTTCGATCACAAGACTCCCCGGAGGCGCAGTCTGTTGTCATGATGGTTCTTTTTCCCGCTCTTCTATTACCGGGAGAAGGAGGTGGCTTTCAGAAAAAGAAAAATTCCGCTAGCGTTTAGGGGATAATCTGACCGGAGAGCTATTTTGGTACTTGCGGGAATCTGGCACAACCTTGTTGACTATCTGCTGCCACCAGTCTGTGGCAGCTGCGGAGAAGTTGTGCAGCAAAGTCAGGGTGTCTGTGCTGATTGCTGGGGGAAACTGACGTTTCTGGGGGATCCCTGTTGCCTCTGCTGTGGCTATCCTTTTGAACTGTCCCTTGGCAAAGATGCGTTATGTGGAGCTTGCAGTGGTCGTCCCAAGGCTTTTGATCGCTGCCGCGCTGCTCTTTCCTATGATGCCTGCAGCAAGGATATGATTATCGGCTACAAACATGCGGACAGGACCCACCTGACCGAGATTTTTGCCCGCTGGATGTCCGGGGCCGGTCGAGAATTCTGGAACAGTGCAGATGTTCTGGTTCCAGTGCCGCTGCATCCTCGGCGTCTCTTGTCTCGTCGCTATAACCAGTCGGCTTTGCTGGCAAAAGTACTTGCCCGGCAGCATAACAAGGTTTTTGTTCCTGATTTATTGTTGCGCCGGAAAAATACTGTTTCGCAGGGGCAGCTGTCGAGCAGTGGTCGCTGGAGAAATGTTGCAGGGGCTTTTGAGGTGAACCCTGTGAGAAAGATAAATCTTGACGGAAAAAATATCCTTTTAATTGACGATGTTTATACGACAGGTGCAACGGTGGATGCCTGTAGCCGAATACTGCGGAAAGAAGGAGCTGGATCTGTCTGTGCGCTTGTACTCGCCCGGGTTTTGCGGGAAGGCTGAGCCGTGTTCCTATAAAAAAACCGTGATTGCCTCTGTACTTTTACGCTGCAGGCTCTACATATTCTCAAAGAAAGACACTCCGTCTGACAACGGAACCAGATGATATTGAAAGAGGACTGCCCTGATGGCTGAAGTTGTGATCTATACGAGCATGTTGTGCCCCTATTGTGTGCGCGCCAAGAAGCTGCTTCAGAACAAGGGCATCAGCTTTGAGGAAATCGATGTCATGATGGAACCCCGGCGCAAGCCGGAAATGGTCGAGCGGGCTGGCGGACGTACTTCGGTTCCGCAGATCTTTATCAACGGCGAGCACATCGGCGGCTGTGATGACCTGATGGCACTGGAAAGTGCGGGCGGCCTTGATGTCAAACTGGAAACGCGAAAAGCATCATGAGTAATTTTCGAGCAGCTTGTGTTCAGTTGACCGCGGATCGTGAGGACGAAGTTTCCCTGGTACAGGCCAGCGTGTTGATTCGCGAGGCTCATGCTCAAGGCGCGGAGTATGTTCAGACACCTGAATGTACCACCATGATGGAGCCGGACAAAAAACGCCTGCTTGCCAAAGCTTTGCCGGAAGAAAAACATCCTGCAGTCAAAGCTTTTTCTGCTCTGGCGAAAGAGCTGGGTATCTGGCTGCATATTGGTTCCCTGATTGTCGGAACAGAAGAAAAGCGTGCAGCCAACCGGGCGTATTTATTCGACCCGACAGGGGCGATTAAAGGCCGTTATGAGAAAATCCATATGTTTGATGTGGATATTCCTGACGGACAGACCTATCGGGAATCAGCAACCTTCCGGCCAGGAGAACAGGCTGGAATGGCCGATCTACCCTGGGGCAAGCTGGGCATGGCAATCTGTTATGACCTGCGCTTTCCCTATCTGTTTCGGGCACAGGCCAAAGCAGGGGCCTCTGTCCTGACGGCTCCGGCTGCCTTTACCAAATTTACCGGGGCTGCCCATTGGCATACACTTTTAAGAGCCCGTGCAATTGAAAACGGCTGTTTTGTCATTGCAGCAGCACAGTGTGGTGTTCATGCCGAGGGACGCGAGACCTATGGTCATTCGCTTATCATTGCTCCCTGGGGCGAGATCCTCGCGGATGCCGGAGAGGCACCTGGGGTGATTGTCGCAGATATTGATCTTGCCCGGGTTGCCCAGGCGCGCGCCATGGTTCCTTCTATCGAGCATGACCGGGCGTTTTCTATCTGACTTTTGGTTTGAGAAAGCGGATATATTTCGAAAAAGTCATTGCGCCTAAAGCCCGATGACTTTTTTTATGTTTGAGGCATAACAGCACAAATTCTCTGGACAACTGCCGGTTTGGGGCTGCTGAGGACTTCTTCTTCATATGCCTTGATAATCAGGTCATTCCGGAAGCTTTCGAGCAGTTCTTGTGAGCGCAGAAGAAAGTCGGGATTGTTTGGGCGTCCGAATTTCTCATTACCCTGCATAAAGGTTTCATAGATGAGGATGCCTTCAGGCTCGAGCAGGTCCGAAAGCAGAGGAAGCAGGGGGCGGTGCAGGTAATTGGTAACAATAACACCGCCAAATTTTCTTCCCGCGAGGGGGAAGGGGGAGCCGTCTTCCAGATCTGTTTTGATAACCTCGACCCCCGGAAAATCTTTGATATCAGCGAGGTTTTCTGTGTTCTTGTCCAGAGCTGTAATATAATGCCCGTTCATCAGGAAGAGACGGGCGTGTCGCCCAGATCCACAAGCCAGATCGAGAACGGTTGAGTCTTTCCTGATGCAGGGGGCAAAGCGGAGCACCCAGGGAGAGGGATCAGTCATAAGTTGCCACCAGAAGTCGTCGCTGTGGAGATATAGAACGGGTTATCCTGTCGGGGAGGATAGGGCAACTTTTCTAGAATATAAATAAATAACCGGGCGGGTGTGCATTGCGCGCCTGATTCAAGATAGCTTGACCATTGAGAAACACTACGGCAATAACCATCTGTGAAGTATGTGTGTTGGTGTGTTTAAAGCGGGACGGACATGATTCTTTTTGATCTGAAATGTGAAAACGGTCACGTTTTTGAAACCTGGTTCAAGGATAGCGCAGCCTTTCGCAGCCAATCCGACCAAGGGATTATTTCCTGCCCAAACTGTGCTTCAACGTCTGTTTCAAAAGCCCTGATGGCGCCGAACGTCAGCCTGGCCAAGAGTGAAAAGAAGACAAAATCCCACGATGATCTTGCCAAGGTTCAGAAGTTTCTGGCCCAGGCCCAGAAGACCGTCGAGGAAAACTTTGACTATGTGGGCAAGGACTTCGCCCAGGAAGCCCGTAAAATTCACTATGGGGAATCAGACAAGACGAATATCTACGGCGAAGCCAGTGAAGTTGATGCCAAGGAACTCAAGGAAGAGGGTGTGGCCTTTTCACAAATTCCCTGGAAACCAAAAGCTGACGCCTGAGATTTGTGTGTTTCCAATTTGTTGTAAACAGTGATGCAGGGCGATGAGCAGCTTTACAGCGGTTTTTCAGCAACCAGCATGTAATTGACATCAAGATCTTTGGCATCCTGGAACCACTTGTCCCGGAGCGGATTATAAACCATCCCCATAATATCCTGGGTCACAAGACCGTTCCGTCGCAGCAGGTCGACAAATTCGGAGGGGCGCAGGAATTTGTTCCATTCGTGGGTTCCCCGGGGAACCCAGCGCAGAAGATACTCCGCACCGACGATTGCAAGCAGATAAGATTTGGTCGTTCGGTTCAGGGTCGAGCCAAACATGACCCCGCCAGGCTTGACCAGTGCAGCGCAGGAGCTGGAGTAGGCTTCGACATCCGCGACGTGTTCAATGACTTCCATATTGATGACCGCATCAAACCGGGCACCTGTTTCCACAAGATCTTCGGCGGTCATGTGGCGATAGTCCATGACAAGTCCGGTTTCTTCGGCATGTAGACGGGCGATTTCAATATTCCGGTGCGAGGCATCAATGCTGGTGACCTGTGCTCCTAAACGGGTAAGAGGTTCCGAAAGCAAACCACCGCCGCAGCCAATATCAAGGATCGTGAGACCTTCCAGAGGAAGATTTCGGGTAATGTCCCTGTTATGCCGTTTGGCGAGGTGATCGCGGATGTAGCAAATACGCACCGGATTCAGCTGGTGCAGAGGTTTGAATTTGCCCAAAGGGTCCCACCACTCCTCGGCCATGGCGGCAAATTTGGAGATTTCCTGCGGATCTACCGTAATGCCTGCGGCATCATCCTGCAGTGGTAACTCCTGGGTGGTTTCGATCTTTTTTGCCATGGTCATGCTTTTGCTCGGGACTTCGTTCTGTCGTGTGGGTTTCTTGGTACATTATGCAGCCGTGACAGGTGTGTGACTAAAGTTAAAATCTACAGCATTCTTGCTGTAAATATCGTGGTTTTTCCTTTGCCAACTCTTGCCTCGTCGCGCCGTGCAGAGTATGGATATGTCCACCCGAGAGAGCAACCGTCTGCAGAGGGTTTTTCTCTCGCGGGAAACTGATTTTAGTATTTCCATACAGGATGGGTCCTGATGTCCCGAGTCGTAATGAAATTCGGTGGAACCTCGGTCGCGGATCTTGATCGAATCCGCAACGCCGCTCAGCGCGTGAAGAAAGAGGTTGATGCCGGAAACGAAGTCGCCGTTGTTGTTTCTGCCATGGCAGGCGTGACCAACCAGCTGGTTGACTATGTCCAGAAAGCGGGATCGCTTTATGATCTGCGTGAATATGATTCTGTTGTCGCTTCGGGGGAACAGGTAACCTCCGGTCTGTTGGCTATTGTCTTGCAGGAAATGGGCATCAACGCACGTTCCTGGCTGGGGTGGCAGGCACGTATCATCACAAACGGTGCTCACGGCAGTGCCCGGATCGAACGCATCGAAGTTGATGAAATTGTGCGCCGCTTTGGTGAAGGTCAGGTTGCGGTCTTTGCTGGCTTCCAGGGGGTTGGCCCGGATGGCCGGATTTCTACGCTGGGGCGCGGGGGGTCTGATACCTCTGCAGTTGCGATTGCAGCAGCGCTCAAGGCTGATCGCTGTGATATCTACACCGATGTTGATGGTATTTATACGACAGATCCGAGAATCGTCGCGAAAGCACGTAAGATGGACAAGATCACTTACGAAGAAATGCTTGAGCTGGCTTCTCAGGGTGCCAAGGTTTTGCAGACCCGCTCTGTCGAAATGGCCATGAAGCACGGTGTTCGGGTACAGGTTCTTTCCAGCTTTGAAGACAAGCCGGGAACTCTAGTTGTTGATGAGGATGAGATTGTGGAACAGGCAATTGTAAGTGGTATCGCCTATAATCGTGATGAGGCAAAGGTTACTCTGCGTAAAGTAACAGACACCCCGGGTGTCGCGGCCAGTATTTTTGGCCCACTTACAGACGCAGCGATCAATGTTGATATGATCGTGCAGAATATTTCTGCTGATAAAAAAACCACCGATATGACCTTCACGGTCTCCAAGGCAGAACTGAAACGCGCTATCCAGGTCCTGGAGAACAATGCAGGTCTGAAATACGAAAGTCTTGATTCTGATCCGTCAGTTGCCAAGATCTCGGTTATCGGTGTTGGTATGCGTTCACATGCAGGTGTGGCGCAAAAGATGTTTTCTGCTCTGGCTGAAAAGGGCATCAACATCGAGGTTATCTCGACATCAGAGATCAAGATCTCGGTTCTTGTTGCCGAAGAATATACAGAACTTGCCGTGCGCAGCCTCCATACTGCCTATGGACTGGATGCTGAAGACTGATACCCGCGAACCTCGGAGGCTATCAAAGATTCTATCGGAATATTTCCGAACAGGCTGGAGGAGGGATCTGAGGTTGCGTATCATTAAGAAACATCGAAATTGTCGTATTTTCTGACCGGAAAACAGGACAGCAGAACCAGACGTCAAGGAAAGCGGGTCTTATGAGTGGTAAAGACGTAAAAACTTCAGCGTGGAGCGGTTCGCGTCGTCTGCTGAAGCTTTTACGTGATCAGATGAAGGGCAAGTCAACTGATCAGGATCGGCTGCGCCAGACAGTCCAGCTCATCGCCCGGGACATGGATGCTGAAGTCTGCTCGATCTATGTCATGCGGCCAGGCGATTTCCTTGAACTGGCTGCGACAGAAGGCCTGAAACCAGAAGCCGTCTATAAAACCCGTCTCCACAAAGGAGAGGGGATTGTCGGCCAGGTTGCAGCGCTGGCTTTGCCCATGGCGGTTTCAGATGCTCCCCGACATCCGAACTTTGCCTATCGGCCTGAAACGGGTGAGGAACCTTATCAGTCCATGCTTGGGGTGCCGATCCTGCGCAGTGGCAGGGTTCTTGGTGTCATTGCGGTTCAGAATGTTACTCATCGTCATTATCACGAGGAAGAAGTTGAAGCCCTGGAAACCATTGCGATGGTTCTGGCTGAACTGATATCTGGAGGCGCGCTTACGGTTTCGGCAATTGAAACCCAGGGCAGTCTTGAGGAACGGGAGAAGCCTGACCGTCTCAAAGGTCTTTGTCTGAACGAGGGGCTGGGCATTGGTCAGGCAGTTTTCCACAATCGTGGCATCGTGATCAGCCGCATTATTGCAGATGACCCCGAAGACGAAGTTCGCCGACTAGAAGTAACTGTTGCAGAGATGCGTTCATCCATTGATGAAATGCTGACCAGAACCGAGATAGCAGCGCTGGGCGAACAGCGCGAGGTGCTGGAAACATACCGGATGTTTGCTGAAGACCGTGGGTGGGTTGGCAAGATCACGGAAGCGATCCGGGTCGGCGGCATGACGGCTGAGGCAGCCGTACAAAAGATCCAGAACGAGACCCGTTCTCGTATGAGTAAGATCAGTGACCCCTATTTGAGAGAACGTCTGGCGGATCTTGATGATTTGGCGAATCGTCTGTTGCACCATCTTCTTGGCCTCGGCGATGAGAAGCTTGAGCTGCCGGATGAATTCATTCTGCTGGCCAGAACACTCGGCCCGGCAGAGCTGCTCGACTACGACTGGGATCGCCTTAAGGGGGTTATTCTTGAAGAAGGATCCCCGACAGCACATGTGGCCTTGGTTGCGCAGGCGCTGGAACTGCCAATCCTTGGCCGGTGCCGGGACGTTCTTTCGCGCATTCGTGAAGGGGATACCCTCGTCCTGGATGCAACAAACGATCAAGTTTTTGTCCGCCCAAAAGAAGACGTCCTGAAAACACTCCGTCTGAATGTGAAGGACAAGAAGGTTCGGTGGGAAGAGATAACCGCTGCGCGGGATGTTGCCTCTGTGAGTCTGGATGGTCATCGAATTTCCCTGAACGTCAATGTCGGATTGTTGATTGATCTTCCTCATATGCATGCCGCAGGGGCGGATGGTGTCGGGCTTTACCGTACCGAAGTCCCCTTTATGGTACGGCAATCGTTTCCCGGGGTGGCAGATCAAGCGGATTTGTACCGCAAGGTTATCGACCGCTCGGAGGGGAAGCCGGTTGTCTTCCGGACGCTGGATGTCGGGGGAGACAAGGTCTTGCCCTACTGGTCCACGGTTGCCGAGGAGAATCCGGCCATGGGATGGCGGGCGATTCGCATCGGACTGGACCGACCCGCCTTGTTGCGACAGCAGCTTCGGGCATTGATTCGTGCCTGTCAGGGCCGCGAGCTTAATGTTATGTTTCCAATGGTTGCAGAAACAGCCGAATTCCTTGCGGCGAAGGCCCTGCTGGATCGTGAGCTGGAGCGGGAAACCTCGATTGGCGGTGTCCTGCCCAAGAAAATCCGTGTCGGGGCGATGCTTGAGGTTCCAGCTCTGATTTGGCAGTTGCCTTCGCTTTGTCGCGAAGTTGATTTTCTGTCGGTCGGCAGTAACGATCTGTTGCAGTTTGTCTTTGCCACGGATCGGGGGAATACGCGTCTTGCAAGGCGTTATGATGCTCTCAATCCCGGGGTTCTCAAATTGTTGCGGACCATCGCAGACAGCACGACGGCGGCAGGGGTTGATCTTTCCCTTTGCGGCGATATGGCAGCTCAACCCCTGGAGGCCATGGCACTGATCGGATGTGGCTTCAGGTCCCTTTCTATGCCAGCGCTTCAGGTCTCGGCGGTCAAGAAAATGGTCCGCTCGCTGGACGTGGCACAGGTGACCGAATTTGTGTCGGGGCTGCTTGATGAAGCCGATCACAGTCTGCGTGGAAGGCTGGAAGAATACGCGAAAAAATCCGGTGTTGTGATATAAAGCGGAACTGTTTGTCGTTTCCTACTGAATTTGCTACAACTTTCCGATAGCGCCCCATGGATAGGTTCGCTTTGTGTTGACCATGGGCAGTTGCTGTACGGAGGGGGATTGTGGAAGCGATGGAAGATCTACGGGAAAATATTCCGGAAACAGATGGTTCCGGACTTGGTCAGTCGCGAGTGACGGTTGCAGAAATCCTGCGAACCGGCCGGGAGAAGCGTGGCCAGGACTTACGCGGCGTGGCCAATGTTCTTCGTATCCGCTATGTCTTTCTTGAAGCGATTGAACGCGGTGATTTCGCCAGCTTGCCTGGGGACACCTATGCTTACGGTTTTGTTCGAACCTACGCGGGTTATCTGAATCTGAATGAAGACGAGATCGTACGCCAGTTCAAACAGGAAGTGGAACATTATGGCAATCGCCAGAAACTGGTTTTCCCGACACCTGTGCCCGAGAGTAAAATTCCCGGCTTTGCCCTGATTCTGACCTCGGCAGTCTTGCTGGCTGCTGCTTATGGTGGTTGGGTTGCGCTTTCCCGTTATGAAGCAGGTTTGCCAGAGTGGGTGCCCTTTGTTTCCGGGCATTCAGACAGCAGCCTCCTTGTGGAAGGTAGTGGGACTGGAGCCGAGGCTACGACTAATTCTGTGAATACGTCAGGTACTGCCGGGTCAAATGTCGTTTCGAGCGCTGATCCTGCAGAAACGATGACTTCTCCTGAAAATCCGGAAGTTGCAGCTGTGCCATCAGGAGCGGACGAATCCGTGACACAGCCAAACGATGAAACCCCTGAGACAAATCCCAGTGCTGGCGGAACAGACCCGGAGAGTCTGCTGGATGAAACGACTGAAAACGCTTCAGAAGTTTCTCCTGCTGCGGAGGTCGAACCTGTTATTCCGCCGACCACATCGTCAGAAAATAACGCCGGTGCCGTTATCTCTAACAACTCAGTACCTTCGGCATCTTCCGTCCCGGCTGTTGAAGGCTCGGGAGTGCCATCTGAAACTGTAACCAGTGAACCCGCAGTTAGTGCGGTGACAACACCCCCGGCGGTAAGCCCGCCTTCGCCCCCTGAACCTCAGGTTTTTGGCGATGAAGGGGTTCTTTCCCCGATTTCGATCCGGGCCGAGCGTGACACCTGGATGCATATTGTCGATGGCAAGGGGGAAGTTGTCTTTAGTCAGGTTCTAAGGGCCGGAGATGAATACAAGGTTCCGCAGCGGGATGGCCTCGTCATGGCAACAGGGAATGCTGGAGGGATTATTTTTAGCCTCAATGGTAAAGACCTTCCTTTGCTCGGGGCTCCGGGAGTCGTGCGTCGTGATGTTCCGCTTTCCGTAGACGGGTTGCAGAAGGTTCTCCGCGGCGAGTAACACAAGATCGTTGATGATCCGGGTTAGAAATTTTGAATGGTGCTGAATTTTCGGCACCATTCCTGTTTTGAGACTTCTTCTTGGCGATACCTTTTTATCGCCACAGAGTCTTGCTATGCCGATACCTGCCAGCCCTGCAGAACAACATTGCCCGGGTTTATACTGCCGGGTGGCAACGTGATTTGCTCTGGCCCCAGTATCCTCAATTAATGGTGTCGTTCGTTTCAGGAATGTTAATTCTTTGCACGCGGCTTGAATTTTCATCAGGGAAAGCGCATGTTTCACCTGCTTTGCAAGGCATGAAAAGAGAGTGTGATGAGTATACGGCCCTGGCGTGACATTGAACGCCGCAAATCCAGACAGGTCATGGTGGGCAAGGTGCCTGTGGGTGGAGATGCACCGATTACGGTGCAGTCCATGACCAATACCCTGACGACCGATGTGAAGGCAACGGTTGCGCAGATCCATGCGATGGAAGAAGCCGGAGCGGATATTGTCCGGGTTTCCTGCCCGGATGAAGAATCTTCGCGGGCCTTGAAGGAAATTGTTCGCGAAGTTTCTGTGCCGATCGTTGCGGACATTCATTTTCATTACAAGAGGGCAATTGAAGCTGCAGAATCAGGCGCGGCCTGTCTGCGCATCAACCCGGGTAACATTGGCAAGCGCGAAAAGGTTCTTGAAGTTGTCAAGGCGGCACGAGACCATGGCTGTTCGATGCGTATTGGCGTCAATGCCGGATCGTTGGAAAAGCACCTGCTGGAACGCTTTGGTGAACCCTGTCCCGAGGCCATGGTCGAATCAGCCCTGGGGCACATCCGGATTCTGGAAGATCTTGATTTTCGGGATTTTAAAATATCCTGCAAGGCCTCAGATGTCTTTATGGCGGTCGCGGCCTATATGCAGCTGGCAGAAGTTTGTGACTATCCATTGCATATTGGTGTGACCGAGGCCGGTGGTCTGCGCACGGGAACGGTAAAATCATCGATTGGGCTGGGAAATCTGCTCTGGGCTGGAATCGGGGATACGTTGCGTGTATCCCTTTCGGCTGATCCGGTTGAGGAAATCAAGGTTGGTTTTGATATTCTGAAATCTCTGGGGCTACGGCATCGGGGCGTGAATGTGATTTCCTGTCCCTCCTGTGCCCGGCAGCAGTTTGATGTGATCAATACAGTTGCAACACTCGAAGATCGCCTGAGCCATATCACCACCCCTATGACGGTTTCTGTGATTGGCTGTGTGGTCAACGGCCCTGGTGAGGCGACCATGACAGATATCGGACTGACCGGTGGTGGCAATAATACCCATCAGATCTATGTTGGCGGCCTACAAGATCACCGTCTTAAGGACAAGAGTATTGTGGACCATCTTGTTGGCATGATTGAAAAAAAGGCCGAAGAGATCGAGGCTGCGATTGCACGGGGCGAGACACCTGTTCAGATGGGGCATTAGGCTGGTTTGGCTTACTTGGGGTAATAACTAAGGTCGCTGTACTTTACTGGTGCTTTTCCCTATAACCATCCCGGTTAAACTATTCACATAAACTTCAGGCTATTTCAGGAGAACCCAAGACATGTCTTCTCTGCAACCAGTTCGCGGTACGCACGACCTTCTGCCAGCAGAAATGCGTCGGCATCGCGAGGTGCTGGAAACAGCACGGGCTGTCGCAGACCGTTTCGGGTTTGATGAAATTGCTACGCCGATTTTCGAGAAAACAGAGGTCTTCAAAAGAACTCTGGGCGATACTTCCGATGTGGTAACAAAGGAAATGTATACCTTTGAGATGAAAGAAGGTGAAGAGATCACCCTGCGTCCGGAAAACACGGCTGGGGTTGCGCGGGCTTTCATGTCAAATGGCCTGAGCCAGCAGTTACCTGTCAAATTCCTTTACTGTGGACCGATGTTCCGCCACGAGCGCCCTCAGAAAGGTCGGCAGAGGCAGTTCCATCAGGCAGGTGTCGAGCTGCTTGGTGTGGAGAAGCCGCAAGGTGATATTGAAGTAATTTCTTTGGGTGTTCAGTTCCTTAAGGAGCTGGGTGTTTATGAGAACACAGTACTAGAGCTCAATACTTTGGGTGATAGCGAGAGCCGGGCAGCTTATCGTTCGGCGCTGGTCGAGTATTTCTCGGCCTATAGGGACCAACTTTCGGAAGACAGTCTGAACCGTCTGGAAAAAAATCCTTTGCGTATCCTGGATTCAAAGGATGAAGGTGACCGGAAGCTGGTTGCAGATGCGCCAGTGTTTTCTGACTATCTGAATGAACATAGCCGGGCGTTTTTTGCCGAGGTTCGTGCTGGTCTGGATGCCCTGGATATTCCCTATACGATCAACCCGAGACTGGTTCGTGGTCTGGACTATTATTGTCATACCGCCTTTGAATTTACGACCACTGCGTTGGGTGCGCAGGGGACGGTTCTGGCCGGTGGTCGCTATGATGATCTGGTCAAGACAATGGGTGGGCCGGCAACTCCAGGTGTTGGTTGGGCGTCCGGTGTGGAACGTCTGTCCATGTTGATGACCCGTGAGGTTGCTGAACCCCGGCCTGTGGCGATTATTCCGATGGGTGAAGAGGCGGAAAAGCGGGCTTTGGTTCTGGCCAATAATCTGCGACTTGCCGGGTTCCGGGTTGAGCAGGGGTATAGTGGTAATCTGAAAAAACGTCTGATCCGGGCGAACAAGCTGAATGCCTGTGCGGCGATCATTATGGGCGACGACGAACTGGCCGAGAACGCTGCAACGCTTCGAGATCTTGTCAGTGGGGATCAATCATTGGTCAAGCTGGATCAGATGGTTGAAAAGCTGTCGATCTATCGCTGATCAACAGGATTACGGTTCTGGATCACGGTTCTGTACAGCCAGGGGAAAAGGGGCCTAGAATGGCCCCTGTTCTTTTTTTCAGCGATCACAGATGATTTCAATTCCACCTTTCATTCCCGAACACCCCCTGATCGAGCAATCGGCACCTTTGGAAGACCTGACGGTTATTGGTGTGAATGCAAGAACAGCAGGTCGTCGCCTGAGGGATCGGCTTTTTGTCGAGGAACCTGATTATGAAAGTGTGCTTAAGGCGCTAAAGGCAGACGGAAGAGGCGGTGTCGTTCTGGTCGCAACTTGTGAGCGGTTCGATTTTTTATTGAGCACAGGAACAGAAGCCGATCTGGATTATTATACAGCACTGATAGCGGGGGAAGCCGGGCTGGAACAGGAGTTTCTGCGCAAGCAGTGCTATTGTCATCGCGGACTTGATGCACTTCGTCATATCTTTGCTGTTGCCGCCTCACTCGATAGTCTGGTCGTTGGTGAACCCCAGATTCTCGGCCAGGTAAAGGACTGTGTCAGGCGGGCACAGGCACTTGAGCTTCTGGACCCTCTTCTCGATGGTATTATTCAGGCAAGTCTTGCGGCGGCAAAGCGGGTGCGTACCGAAACTACCATTGCCCAGCAACCGATTAGTCTTGCCTCTTCTGCACTGCAGGTTGCACGAGGTGTTCACGGCGATCTGGGGCGCTGTCGCCTGTTACTAACCGGTAGCGGCGAGGTCGGGGAGCTGCTTTGTAGCGAATTTCTTTCGGCGGGGATAAAAAAGCTGGTTATTGCTCATCCGAGAACGGGGCGAAGTGAAACAGCGGTCTTCCGGCTGGGGGGAGAAGCGAGAGCTTGGGGTGAGCTTGAAGATGCGCTGGAGCAGAGTGATATAATCATTTCTGCGGTGGGCGGTGGTGACACTCTCTTTACCCGGGGGCTGGTTGAAAGCACGTTGAAGAAACGTAAAAGAAAGCCACTTTTTCTGATCGATACGACACCCTCTGGCGAGGTTGAGAAAGAAGTAAATGACCTGGATGGTGCTTTTTCCTATGATCTTGTCGATCTGGAGAATGTTGCGCGACAGGGCAAGGCGCACCGCGAAGCTGCGATGATGGCTGCATGGAAGATTCTTGGGCAGGAAATGCAGTTCTTCCTGCGTAAAAAAGCCGAACGGCAGGCTGTGCCGGGGATTGCATTGGTCAGGCAACATTTTGAAAGTTTACGTACGCAGGTTCTGGCGGAATGTGGTGGCGATGCCGAGGTCGCAACACGTCTGTTGATCAATCGTCTGTTGCATAATCCGCTGGCCGTTCTAAAAGAGACTGCCTCAGAGAATCCTGATGCACAGAAAACACTGGACCAGGCGTTGTGCCGTCTGTTCCGCCTTGAGAGTACTGGTGGAGAATCTGCCGGGTGTGATGATGCAAAAGAGGACTGAACGTGAAGCTCGATGACAAGCTAGATGCAGTGGTTGCGCGGTACGATGAATTGAATGCTGTCGTATCGACCCATTCTGACCCGGGCTCAAGCGATTATACCAAAATGTTGCGCGAGCTTTCTGATCTGGGGGATGTGGTCGAGGCTGTTCAGGAATTGCGTCGCCTTCAGGCTGACATGCGGGGCCTGAAAGAAATGGTGAATGAGCCTGACGCTGATGCTGAAATGAAAGCCCTGGCGCAGGAGGAATATCACGAACTGAAGGAAAAGCTGCCCGAGCTGGAAACAAAGGTCCAGATTATGCTTTTGCCCAAGGACATGGACGATGAACGTAACGCGATTCTTGAAGTCCGGGCGGGTACTGGTGGTGATGAAGCCGGTTTGTTTGCTGCTGAACTTTTTCGCATGTATCAACGCTATGCAGAAGCTACGGGTTGGCGCTTTGAGGCTTTGGACTACTCCGAGAACGGGATTGGCGGCGTCAAGGAGGCGACGGCTCTCATCTCTGGAGCAGGGGTTTTTTCCAATCTCAAATATGAATCCGGTGTGCATCGGGTTCAACGCGTCCCAGTCACTGAATCAGGGGGGCGTATCCATACTTCGGCGGCGACCGTTGCGGTAATGCCAGAAGCCCAGGAGGTTGACGTACATATCAACCCGGCAGATTTGCGTATTGATACTTATCGATCACAAGGGGCTGGTGGGCAGCATGTGAACACCACAGATTCGGCTGTCCGGATCACGCATCTTCCCAGTGGTGTTGTTGTCCAGTGCCAGGACGGGCGTTCCCAGCATAAGAACAAAGAGCAGGCGATGAAAATGTTGCTGACTCAGCTTTATGATCATCAGCGCCGTACCCAGGAAGCTGAACATGCCGCCAACCGGAAATCCCAGGTTGGAAGCGGGGATCGTTCCGAACGAATAAGGACCTACAACTTCCCGCAGGGGCGGGTAACCGATCACCGAATCAATCTGACGCTTTACAAGCTGGACCGGATTATTGCCGGTGAAGCCTTGGGTGAGGTGCTTTCTGCTCTGATTTCCGAAGATCAGGCGGCACGATTGGCCGAAATCGCTTAACTGTAAAAGTTTAACGCTCATGCCCTCAATGACAGTCGCTTCATGTTTACAGGACGCCTTGATCCGCTTGCAAGCTGAAGGGATTGAGGGCGCGCGGCTGGATGTGAGGATATTGCTGGCGGAAGCACTCGGGAAAGAGACTTCCTTTATACTGGGTTACCCTGAATACGCTGTAAGTGGAGACGCTTTGGCCCGCTTTGAGGCAATGATTGTCCGTCGGGTCGCCCGGGAACCTGTCGCGCGGATTCTCGGACGTCGCGAGTTCTGGAGCCTCTCTTTCCGCATTTCCGCTGATACACTTGATCCACGCCCGGATAGCGAAACACTGATCTCTGCGGTATTGGAACGGGTATCCCAGACCGAAAAACCGTTGAGAGTACTTGATCTCGGGACCGGAACGGGCTGTTTGCTTTTGACCTTGCTCCACGAATTGCCCGGGGCGATCGGAACGGGCGTGGATCTTTCGCCTGCTGCTGTCGAGATGGCGGCTTTAAATGCAATGGATCTTGGTCTGTCTGAGCGGGCCAGCTTCTGCGTTGGAGACTGGTGTAACGGGCTCGAAGGAGGGTGGGATATGATTATCTCGAATCCCCCTTATATTGGCGAGCGGGAAAAGAACACCTTAGCGCCAGAAGTATTGAATTTTGATCCTCCGATGGCCCTGTTCGCGGGCGATGATGGAATGCTGGATTATCAACGGCTGATTCCTCAGGCTGCGGAACGTTTATCCGTGGGAGGAATTTTGGTGATTGAGGCCGGAGTTCACCAAGCCGCGCCGATCAACAATATCATGTCTGCCTGCGGATTGACCTGCGAAACCGCAGTAAGTGACCTTGGAGGAATCGCCCGTGCCTGTATCGCGAAAAAAACGGCTGCTGATCCGAGGGCCTGATCTGAAGGTATGTTCTGTGGACCTGCTCTGTGCGGCTGACCTGAAAGAAAAGTACAAAAAAGATTTTTAGGGGTTGGAAAGCTGGGAATATAGCTTTACGGTGTTTTATATGGAAGGGGCGCGGGGAGCCCCGGGGGTAATCGCCGACAATTTGACTTTAACGTCGTCAGGGCTTGTTTAAACCGTGACGTTTTCGGCTACCCGTGATTTAGCATTTACATTTAGCTAGCGAATGATGAGACAGCAGAACTCCAACAATTCTAATAATTCGAATCGCCGCCCTCGTGGTCGGTCTAACAATAACAATGGCCGCAAGCCGCAGCAGTCGCGCAATGGCGTGTTTGACAGCAATGGTCCTGGCGGGCGTATTCGCGGAAACGCTACCCAGATTGAAGAAAAATATCTTCAGTTGGCGCGGGACGCGACGGTTGGTGGTGATCGTGTTGCGGCTGAATCATATTTTCAGTACGCCGAGCATTATCACCGTATCATGAACGATTCGACAGATCCGAATACGGGACAACGGAATCCACAGGCTGAGCAAAACCGCAACAATCGTGCACGGGATGACAGTGATTTTGACGGTAGTGATAACGCCGAGGCGGGGCAAGAAGTTAAGGCTTCCTCTGGAACCGAAGCTGACTCTGTTTCTGGGGCTGATAACAACAGAAGGTCGCAGCAACATAGTCGTGTGCGCTCGCGTCGTCAGCGTTATAATGAGCAGGATGGGACTTCAGGACACGATCGCTCTGATAATAATGAGCGGAACCGCCAGTCTGAAAACCGCCAGCCAGAAAGCCGCCAGCCCGAGGCTCGTCAAATTGATGCTCGACCTGTTACCGAGGTGGCAAAGCCAGAATCAGTTGCGCCTTTAGCTCCAACTCATGCTGCGGCCCCGGCTCAGGACAAGCAACCGGCAGCTGCTGCGGAGCTACCGCTCTCAGGTGGAGAAGAGCCTCCTGCTGCCAAGCCAAAACAACGTCGTCCCCGTGCTGCTCCGGCAAGCAAGGTTGCAGCTGCTGGCGACGAGGAAGCTCCAGTTCCCAAGCCTCGAGGGCGTGGTCGGCCCCGGAAGACGGCTGTTGAAGCCAAGGATGCCGGAAAAGACAGTGTGAAGGAAGATGCGTAAGCTTCGGGTTTGCGCTAGGGCGTTAGAGTAATTTCCTTCGCCGAGTAGATTTTGGATAAAATGCCAGTACCTATAGAAAGGTTACTGGCATTTTTCGTTCCAGGGTACCGGCTCTGATCACCTTGGCATAGACCCCCATGTTTCTGTGCCCGAAACCGGATTGAAGGCTTTTGGGAATATTCAGATCTGTTTCGGCAGTATCGAGATTTACATTGGTTGCCGAGCAGCGCCCGATTGCCGATTTTATTTCCAGCTCTACCTGTCCAATTGCTATTTTTTTTCCGATCCAGCTGTTCTCCTCCCAAGCCTTTATTCCTTCGAGGTAGAGGTTACCCCTAAAGCGCATGGGGTCAACAGGGGAGCGGACAACACGTTCAAGGTCTTTGATACTGGCGAGATTGATCAGAGATATGTGCGGGTCTGGAATATCGGTAAAGGCAGTGCCCTGTGTTTCTACAATTTTGGGTGTTCCCCTGGCATCCGATCCCAGAAAGCTGGCTAAAAACTGCTCCAGCAGCATCCGGCCTGTCATATCTGTAAGTTTACCCTGGGATATTTTTTTACCGGCCCGTTCGAGAACCAGCATATCGGTTTCTTCGTCGTAACGGGAAACCAACTGTGCCAGTTTTGGGTTTTGGGCCAGCATCAGGAAGTGGCTTTTGCGCATCCATCCCGGTCCTACGGGAAAATCGGTCGTGCCGTGGGCAATAGCAAAGCGCCGATCATTCGGAAGTAGCTGCCCTTCCTTGACTGAGACCTTTTCCAGAACATCCGGGCTGAGCCCTTTTACAGGATAGCGATAGATAGAATGCAGTTCACTGGTCATGGTAATCCCCGGATGTTTTCTCCCATTCTGCGTAGTTAGAGTGTTTTAACAAGGATTTAAGTTGGACTCTACTGCAAAACACCTGCTTTAGGTTGTGGCGGGAAAAGGAAAGCCTGGGATTTTGCTTGGGAACTGAAAAAAATATTAAAATGAGAATGATTTTCAGTTGCATCAATTTTCTGCATCGACTAAGGTCCTTCTTGTAGTTCCTACCGGGGAAGGCAGGAAGATGCATCAGGCGAATACAGCTTTTGATGGTCTCTGTTCCTTCCGGGTATGTACTCATCTCTCCTGACGTAACTTTGGGATTTCCCAACCCTGCCTTCGGGCAGGGTTTTCTTTTTCTGCAACTGGAATATCGCTGTTTTCATGAAAAGAAATNTTGTGGCGATAAAGAATCCCAGCTTGGAAATTCTTGAAGGAAATCTTGTAAGCCGCGGATTGTTTTCCCATATAAATTTTGACGGGTGATGAATATCAACGTCAGGGTTCCATCAGGCTGCTATTGTGGGTGATGGATTGATTTGGCATCAACGACCGTACGCTGTTTCACAGGTATGGCGGAGAGGGCTTAGAGAAATGAATTTGAATAACTATACCGAACGTACCCAGGGTTTTGTCCAGGCTGCACAGGGACTGGCACAGCGCAACAATCATCAGCGCTTGACGCCAGAACACCTGCTCAAGGTGCTGCTTGATGACAGTGAAGGGCTTGCTGCAAATCTGATTGCAGCTTCCGGCGGGCAGGCAGGACGTGCGCTTGAAGGGGTTGAGCTTGAACTCGGAAAACTTCCGAAGGTCAGTGGGGCCGATGTCGGCCAGATCTATCTGGCACCAGAGACAGCCCGGGTTTTCGAACAGGCAGAAGCAATTGCGAAGAAAGCCGGGGACAGCTTTGTAACGGTTGAGCGGTTGTTAATGGCGCTTGCACTGTCCGGTGAAGCAGCCTCCAGCAAAATTCTGAAAGAGGCAGGCATCACGGCCCAGGGGCTGAACACAGCAATTAATGATTTGCGTAAAGGCAGAACGGCACAGACAGCAACTGCCGAGAATAACTATGATGCTCTTAAAAAGTACGCCACGGATCTGACAGCTTTGGCCCGCAGCGGAAAACTTGACCCGGTTATCGGGCGGGATGAGGAAATCCGAAGAACGATTCAGGTTCTCTCCCGGCGGACCAAAAACAATCCGGTGTTGATCGGAGAACCTGGCGTCGGGAAAACCGCCATTGTTGAAGGTCTTGCACTGCGAATCATCAACGGGGATGTGCCCGAGAGCCTGCGGAACAAGAAGCTGATGTCTCTTGATCTGGGGGCAATGGTTGCGGGTGCTAAGTACCGGGGCGAGTTTGAAGAACGTCTGAAGGCCGTGTTGCAGGAAGTCACAGAAGCAAGTGGTGAGATTATTGTCTTCATTGATGAACTGCACACACTTGTCGGCGCCGGGAAGACAGATGGGGCAATGGATGCTTCCAATATGCTCAAGCCTGCCCTGGCCCGCGGGGATCTGCACTGCGTAGGCGCGACCACCCTTGATGAATATCGCAAGTATATAGAAAAAGACGCGGCTTTGGCCCGGCGCTTCCAGTCTGTGGTTATCGCGGAACCAAATGTGGAGGATACCGTCTCGATTCTCCGGGGTCTGAAGGAGAAATACGAACTGCATCATGGGGTTCGAATCACGGATTCTGCCCTGGTTGCGGCGGCATCTCTTTCGAATCGCTACATCACCGACCGCTTTTTGCCCGATAAGGCAATTGATCTGGTTGATGAAGCGGCAAGCCGTTTGCGCATGGAGGTCGATTCAAAGCCTGAAGAGCTTGATGAAATGGATCGCAAGCTGATCCAGCTGAAGATCGAGCAATCGGCCTTGCAGAAAGAGAATGACAAGGGTGCCCGGGATCGCCTTGAAAAACTGCAATCAGAGATCGCTGATCTGCAGGAGAAAAGCAACAGTCTGACCAGCCGCTGGCGGGCCGAGAAAGACAAGCTGGCCGGTGCCCAGAAGATCAAGGAAGAGCTTGAGCAGGCCCGAATCCAGCTTGAGCGGGCCGAACGTGACGGCCATCTGGAAAAGGCTGGTGAGCTTAAATACGGCCGCGTGCCAACCCTGGAACGGGCCCTGGCCGAAGCAGAAGAAGCGGGCGAAAGCCATATGCTGAATGAAGAGGTCCGGGATGAGATGATTGCTGCCGTGGTTTCCCGCTGGACCGGCATCCCTGTTGACAAGATGCTGGAAGGCGAGCGCGAGAAGCTGTTGCAGATGGAAGCGTTGCTCAATCAGCGGGTTGTCGGGCAAAAAGATGCCATTGTTGCAATTTCCAATGCTGTGCGCCGTTCACGCGCAGGGTTGCAGGATCCGAATCGCCCGATTGGGTCTTTCCTTTTCCTCGGACCAACGGGAGTCGGGAAAACCGAGCTGACCAAGGCTCTCGCCTCTTTCCTTTTTGATGATGATACCGCGATGGTGCGGCTTGATATGTCAGAATATATGGAAAAACACGCTGTTTCCCGGATGATTGGCGCTCCTCCCGGATATGTTGGTTATGAAGAAGGGGGCGCCTTGACTGAAGCTGTGCGGCGACGTCCTTATCAGGTGGTTCTATTTGACGAGGTCGAAAAGGCCCATCCTGATGTGTTTAACGTGCTGCTTCAGGTGCTGGATGACGGGCGGCTTACAGATGGTCAGGGGCGCACGGTTGATTTCAGCAATACCCTGATCATTATGACATCGAATCTCGGTTCAGAAATTCTGGCAAACCAGCCTGAAGGCGAAGACAGCGTTGCTGTGCGGGATCAGGTTATGTCGGTGGTTCGTTCCGCCTTCCGTCCGGAATTCCTGAACCGTCTGGATGAGGTGCTGCTGTTCCACCGCCTTGAGCGTCGCCATATGAGTGGGATTGTCGAGATTCAGCTGGATCGCTTGCGCAAGCTTCTCGACCAGAGGGACATCCGGGTCGAGCTGGACGAGGGGGCTGTCGCCTGGTTTGCCGACAAGGGCTATGATCCGGTTTACGGTGCCCGCCCCCTGAAACGGGTGATACAGAAGGAGCTGCAAAATCCGCTGGCCTCTCTTATTCTTGAGGGGGAGGTTGTCGACGGGGATCTGCTGAAGATCTCGACAGATGCTGCCGGACTGACACTTGACGGGAAGAGCCTGGTGTCAACGGCAAGCTTCTGAGCAGGGGCAGCCCGGAAATTTTAATCAGGAAACTTCAACCAGAAAGTATCAATCTGGGAGTTTCACTCTCGATTCTGACAGGGTAGTAAAAAAGGACCGCGAGCAGGCGGTCCTTTTTTAGGTTTTCAGGAAGTGACGGTGTCTTTCCTGCAGTGCTTTCCGTATCAGGGGGTGATACTGGCAATGGCTGCTGGTTCCGAAAGCTTCTTGATCATTTTGTCGATGTCCTTTTTCACGGACTCGAACTTTTTCAGATCGGACTTTGCCAGTTTTTCACCCGCAGGAAGCTTTACGCCCAGTGGATTGACCTGCTTGTTGTTCAGCAGGACCTCATAGTGCAGGTGGGGACCTGTTGAACGACCTGTTGTGCCGACATAGCCGATGACCTGCCCCTGGCGAACCCGTTTGGACTTGCTGATCCCTTTGGCAAAGCCGTTCATGTGGGCATAGGCCGTTTCATACCCGCTGTGATGGCGGATCTTGACGTAGTTGCCATAGCTGCTGTAGGGCGAGGCTCTGAGGATCACGCCATCACCTGCTGCATAGATAGGTGTGCCCCGGGGAGCGGCAAAATCAACGCCTTTATGCATCTTGGTGTAGCCAAGTACGGGGTGTTTACGCTTGCCGAAACCGGATGACAGGCGCGCGCCATCAATCGGGGTCCGCATCAGGGCTTTTTTGGCGGTCTGGCCCTTGCTGTTGAAATAGTCGGTAAAGCCGCTTGCTGGCGTGAAGTGGTAGAGCTTCATATCCGTACCGGACAGGCTCAGACTCCCGTAAATCATCTCTCCGGTTTTTGCCAGATTGCCATCTTCGTCATAATAGGCTTCGTAAACCACTTCAAAGCGATCTCCGGTCTGGATTTCACGCTGGAAGTCGACATCATAACTATAGGCTCTGATCAGCGAGATAAGGATGTCGTTCGGAACATTCGATTCTGTTGCTGCCAGATAAAGACTGCTGTCGATAATGCCCGCGCTGTAACCAGTCTTCATGGTCAAAGGGCGTTCGATCTCTTCAGCTATATAGTTATTGCTTTCACCTTCAGTGCTGCTGACCTTGACGATGCGTTCTACACTGGGCTGGAACTGCATGGCCATCAGCGGGCCGACATCCCGACTCTCCTCTTCCTCTGCAATAATTTCTACGGGTGGGGCAAAGGTAAGGGCAATATCAAGGCCCGGGCGGATCTTCCGAGGGGAATAGACGCTTGAAAGTGCATTAATCGCACCGTGGGCTTCTGTCCTTGTTGCACCTGCAGCAACCAACAGACTCATAAGAGTATCCCCGGGAGATACTGTTACGAGTCTCTCGATATCTGTTGCGATATGATCTTCTGATATAATTTCTGTTGGTACGGCCCCGACGGCTTCGTACTCGCTGGTCATTAAATCGGTTTTAAGTGTTGCGATTACTTCTGGTGAGGCTTTGAGAATCTCGGTCGCGATATCCTCCGCGGCCGGTTCACTACCGGATAACCAATAAAGAAGCCCCCCCAGGGCAAGAATCGATACACTGCAGCTCACGGCTGCCTTGGCCACAAATGTGGCTGTGTGGAATCTGCTCGTCACACGTCTTGCTCCGGAATCCATTACAGCCCCGCTCTATAATAAGGGGGCCATTTTTGTTGTATTTATTAGGAACCTCAATAACTCTGCTCCGCAAAGGTGCTGTATTTATCGATTCCTGTCAATATTGTTCTCGAGATGAAATCCCCCAAGAATCCCCCATTTCTGCGGGATCAGCGGCATGTCTGAAGCTCAATAATGGCAAGATGATGGAAAAAAGTAAAAAAAATGCAAAAAGGTCTTTGACAGGTGTTGGTGAGGGGCCTATAACACCGCTCACCGACGGGGCGCACGCTTCGCCGGGACATCGGAAAGATGGAGTAGAAACATAGGGTTAGCGGTTCTTCGGGATGGTTAGCTTAGGTCCTTGAGGGGGTCGAAAAGTTTTTACAGAAATGTTTCAGATGGTCCTTGACGATAGGGAATTAAGCTTTATATATCGTCGTGCTCCTGGGGGCTTTGGTTTTCCGGGGGTTTGTTGTTTGACATTGTAGATATGAATTGGAAAGGATGCGTGGACGGCGGTTTGTTGTTTTGGCAACGAGCTGTCTAAGTTCATGTAATCTTATCTTATTAAGTTACACAAAACCTAGTCAGTAATATTTGAGTTCTGTTTTAAGACAGAAGTCAGGTCAACTTGAGAGTTTGATCCTGGCTCAGAACGAACGCTGGCGGCAGGCTTAACACATGCAAGTCGAACGAGAATGTTCTTTCGGGAACAAGACAGTGGCGCACGGGTGAGTAACGCGTGGGAATCTACCATGGAGTGGG
>NZ_KB893158.1 GCF_000374005.1 Kiloniella laminariae DSM 19542
CGTCAAATGGTGGTCATTGTCTGCAGCAATGATGATTTCGGCTTTGGGATGCTTCTTGCGAACCTCTTCCGCAACAGCCTTGAGGTTGCCGGAATCAAACGCAACCACAGTTGGTTTGCGCGTCATCTCAAATACGGAAGTCCCGGTGCCGTAGCTTTCGGCTATAAAAATCCGGTCAGTGATTTCCAGATCCTTCATCGGATCAACCACGTGCATCAGACCGGACTTGCGGCTATTCTCGGTAAAGAACTTACCTTCAGGGGTGATTGTCTGCAAGGAGTGGATCCTGTTATCCATATCCCGTAAGGGAATAACCAGATCCCCGCGTTGGTTTACTTTAATGCCGTAGCCCTTAACGCCTTTAGTCTTCAGGTATTCGGCATTGTTTTCATCTGCCCAGCCCCGGGTGTTTTTCCAGATCGCAAAAGCTTTCTTTGCGGCCTTGTCCTGGCTTTCGGCCAGATCCTTTTCCCGGAGAGCTTTCGTCTCAGCCGCTTTGGCTTTCATAACATCGCGTTCCTGTTCGGTCATGGCTTGGCCAACAGCTACCCATTTGGTTTTTTCATCCGTTTTGAAATTTTGGATCAGGCCATTGGCACGGCCATCGAGATAACCGAGATAAGAGGCATTCTGCTTTTTCGGCTCACCTTCCAAAGAGGCGCGGTGCCACTTGCCATCCATGATTGGCGTGCCTTTTACCTCAATCCCGTTGTCCTTCAGGAATAGAGAAAATTCCTCAAGCGGGTTGAGGTCAGTTGCTTTGGCAATAGGCTCTTTTGCCGACCACTTTGCCAGAGCTTCCGCTTTTTGGGCATCCGGCGCATACCAGAGCTTTTCTTTTCTGTCCCACTTGGCTCCCTGGGCCTTGGCTTCGTTTCTCTCGCTATAGGGAACAACCAGATAGATTTTTTCAGATTTTTCTTTTGACTGAGTTATACTTTTTTCCCGTTTGGGAGATAAACTTAGCTCGCTATCCAGTTCTTTGATTTCATCATTGATTTGATATTTCTGTCGAATGATGACATTTGACCCGTTTTGCAGATCTTGCATGATGAGGTCGATATCGTTGTCTATGACCTGTCCCTTTTCATCGACTCTCTTGAACGAAAAGCCATGAAAATGCTCAGTAATAGATTCTAGTGTATCTGTGATTTCTGTAACTTTTGTTTGGTCCGCAAGTTCTTCTGGAACGTGTTGAACCAACGTAAACAGCTTTTCGGCCTCAAGCTGGTTCTCCGGTAGCCATTTCTCAAAAGCAGCTGGCTCTATACCTTCAGGCACAAACCATTTCTTTTCTTGTTGATCCCACATGCCTCCAAGCTCTTTAACCTGGTTCTTGTCTTTAAAAGGGACTTCCAGAAAAACAGGATCGTTCTGCATGTTTAATTCTCCAGGAGTTGATACCCGATCAAGTGCACTGTTGAGCGCATTGCTTTTCTCTTTGGGGAGTTCCATCCATTCAGCCAGTTTGGCTTTATCCGCCTCAGCTGGGGCGAACCAGGCGCGCGCCTGAAAATCGAACAAGGCACCGTTCGCTTTTGCTTTTACGATGTCATTAAAGGGAACAACGAGATATTGGCGCTTGTTCTGGTTTTCCAGTTCATGCTTCTGTTCTTTGAACAGACGTGTTGCATTCATAAAAGTCTGGGCTAACTCCTGGACCTTCTTTTCATCGCGTGAGCTGAAGGTGACTTCACTTCTGGAGCGGGCATCATCAAAGATCAGTCCGTTTTTCTCATCCCCAAGCAGGGCGTTGAAGGAAACCTTGTGCAGCCCGTCCTTGTCATCAAAGGAGATAACGGGCAGTCCGATATCCAGTTTTGACAATCCCTTCAGCTTGTCTTCAGGGAGGGATCCATCAAGAATACGACCAGAAGCCAGGATCAAAGCATTGATCTGATCCTGGGCTTTCTTCGACCTGCTGGCCGTCTGGATATATACCGGGCTTTGGCTTTTTACGGCTTCTGGCAGGTGGAAGTTTGAAACCAGATCAAGCATGTTTCTGCTGGAGCTGATATAAAGAGGCTCCAGATTTAGATTTTGCCTGATTTCGTTTGTTAGCCGGGTTTTAGACAGCTCGATCTGTTCAGCCAGTTCCGCACGAAACTCAGCGCTGTAGCGCTCAAGCAATTCAGAATTTTCAGAGCTGATATCAATCTGGATTAGGACAGGCTCGCCATTCTCCTGGATATGGCCAACAAGCCTTTTAACGGGATTTTCCTGCCCGGGTTCATCAGACAGGTCGATAAAATTCTGTAACTCCAGTGTAGCCAGAGAAGGGGTTTCCTGATTTGCCATTCCCTTGCTGGAACCTAGAACGGCTTTCATCAGATCAGCTGCAGCCGTAGGTGAACTGGTCTGATAACTCAGTGTAATCTCGTCTCCGACCGTAAAGCTATCGCGTTGGTACTCTGCCGTCTCAATTGCTTCATGTAACAGGGGTGTATGGACACGCAGAGAATTGCGTTCATGGCCGATAAACTCAGGCTGGAAAGCTTGCATCTTTGCTTCTTCAAGCTCGATGGCTTCCACAAGACGTTGCTGTTTTTCTTCAGGGGAAAGTTCCATACCCTGAATGGCAATGCCGCGCTCCTGTTCCATGCGGGGGCGTTTATCGAAAGCCAGCTGTGCCTGTTTTTCCAGCTCCGGTCGCAGTTCCGGCTGCATCACCCAATCGCGGATTTTTTCCGACACGGCTGCAGCCTGGAAGATTGCGTTCTTGTCAGCCTCAATGGCCTTGATCCAC
>NZ_KB893159.1 GCF_000374005.1 Kiloniella laminariae DSM 19542
CAACAAGGGCCTCACAAAGCCCGCTCATGACATCACCCGGGAGGCTACCGCACCAAAGAGGGCAATCCCGGCCATGACCATACAGACACTGGAAAATATCCGTGCTTTGGACAGAGGCTTGTTCTCAAGGGGTACAGATTGAGGTTCAACAGGACTGTTGGATGTTGCTACCAGGTTCTGTGTCGGAGGCTTGCTGTCATAAACTAGCTTGATCAGTCCTTCGGTGGTTTCTGTAACGTTAAAGCCGGAAAGCGGAACAATGATTTCTATCTCATTGCCGTTCATGATCCCGTTGACAGTCAGGAGATCCCCGGAAGTGGAAAGGGTTGTTTCGCTCATCAGGCTTTCCCTTCGTACTGCAGACAAAGGAAAGCCTGTCCGGATTTCAGGGAAATAAGCGGCTGTGTACTCTCGATGATAAAGGTGGATCCCTGGATCCTCGTGTTGACCAGCTCGTCAATCCCATCAACCACGACATAGGCCGTCGGAAGCTCGATGTCCTTCCAGTTCTCACCAAACTGGATGTAGGTGAACTGGTCATCTCGAAAGACGGTTTCTGGCCGCAAGCGGTCATCACCCCAGAGTTTGTAATCACCCCAACCCCGAAGTTTGCTTGGATCAAAAGCTGCAGACTTCACAAAGTCTGTGGCAGCGCCACTGGCATCTTTTGGCGGTGGGGTGTAACCGCTTTTGAGCGCTTCAAGGGAAGAGGCTTTGGCGTCGTTACTGGCCTCTGTTTCAATCGCCGGCTTGTCGTCGGAGAACATGGGCGTGATAACCCGGCTCGTCTTGATAATCTCGCGATCTTCAAGTCCGGTATTATCGATGCGCACAACCAGGTCAGGCACGTTCTTTGAGTTAAAACTCTCAGAACGGATATAGAAGGGATAGACTTCGCCTGATTTGGTATAGACCTGCAGGGAAGTGTCTTTACCCGAGCTTGCGGGCTGGATGGCCAGAATATTATCTGCGCGTTGTTTGACTTGAAATTCTGCTCCATCCCCCACATCAAAGGAATGGATGGCCACGCCTTTTGGCAGGATAACAGAAGTGACCATAAATTCGCGGGTACGGACTTTGTAAACGCAGTTTTCACAGCGCGTATATTCATAAACGCCTTCGCTCGGAATTGTGTCATTCCAGATGGTCTGGATCTGGCCACCAACACCGGATCTGTCCATATAGCCAAAGTTTCCATCGATCTGATTTTTGGCCTGATCGATCACACTTTGAGAAACCGGAAGCGGGGGCGGACCAGGTAAATTTCCCTGAGAGTCTAGCGCCGTTTGAGAATGTGCAGCGCTCATAAAGCTCAGGGTTGCAAAGCAGGTCAAAAATAGGGATTTCATAGGTTAGCTCTTTCTTTCAGGCTCATGTCCAAAACGCGAATTCCGAGGGGGTTTTCGTACTTTTCGGCTTCGGCGACTTCATGGGGGCGGGTGGTTATTTTGAGGTAGGCGCGAAGTTTCTTTTCTTCGACATTCTCACCGTTGCGGTTATCCGTCTGGGTGATATCAACGGCCAGTTCCCAGACGTTATCGAGCTTGCGCACGACGTTGACACTTTCAACAGTGATCGAACGGGTAATGCCGTCTTTAATCGCGTCCTGGATTGCTCCGGTTTCGATGCGGGTTTTGCGGAATTCCTCATAAAAAGCCCTATCCGTCATGATAAAGGCTTCTTGAAACCGCATGGTCTGGGTCACGCTATCGATTTCAAGCATGTTGCGGACATAACGGCGGCTGATTTGTTCAAGCAACAAATCAAATCCTGGTACGTCCTGGGAAATCGGCTCAACCCGGTATACCCGGTTATCAGCTGGATCAATCCGCAGAAGGGCTGGTCTGACTTCTTTCAAAGGAACCAGTGCCGTAAATGCAGACAGGCTTAGACCCAGAGCAACCAGCAGACCTATATTGGTTGCTCCGGAAATCCGGAGCATCCAGGCAAGACGGCGGTGCGCGATTTGAAAGGCGTAAGGATCAGCATTTCTGATGCTTGAGTGATCAATGGTTAGATCCTCAAGCGGCGCTGAACCTGCCCTTTTTCGAAAGAGATTTAACCGACCCATGAGAAAGTCTCCGGGCTGTAATCAATCTGGTTACAGACGCAAGGGCTTTGCAGCATTTCATCAATGCCGGATGGATTTGTCGGAATTTCTTTGCGGGCGCTGCAGCCAGCAATCAGGGTAACGACAGCGATAAGAAGTGTGGTTTTAATGATGCTCATGAATTTGGGTCCTGTTTTGGGAAAATTAGGAATTATTGGCTGATATAACCGCCGTAAATCAGGGCGCAGATGGCAAAAATCACTGAGACCCAAAAGGTGTTTTTGAAGAAGAAGAACATGGAGCGAGTTCCTTATTTGGACTTGGGAGTTTGGGCAGAGCGTTTCTCTGCGAATTGTTGGCTAAAGCTCTTGGAGCTGGTGGATTGCATTGCCCTCATGCGATCCCCGATTTCT
>NZ_KB893160.1 GCF_000374005.1 Kiloniella laminariae DSM 19542
AGCTGGAAGAACTTCAAGAAATGAAAGCCCGGCTTGAAGATCAGCTCAATGCGATTGGCAAAGCTGGCGAAATCGCCATACCGATTTTTAACGCTGCCAAGATGGGATCCCAGCTTGGTAAGGATGCCAACTGCCTACTTCCTGACCTTAGCAGGTTAATGCCTGACGTTGAGTTTGACGAACTGGATTTTGGCTCGATCTGTGAAGCTGGAAACGCCTATCGCAGTAAGCTCTGGATCTCACCGGAAGCTCTTTCCAAAATGAGCTGGAACAAAAAAAATGAACAGGTTTCAGAAATTCGCAATCGCCGGGAAAACGTTCTTGTTGATGCCGCGAGTAAAGGGCTTGGCCAAGCTGATATAGCCCAGAAAATGGCAGCAGATGCCAACCAGGCAGCGGCTGAAATTGAAGCAGCAGCTGATAAAGCAAAAGATACAAATACCCGCCTGACTGTGCTGACTAAAGCCATGGCCGCAAACATGCGGGTGCAAGCTCAAACCAATCAGATCCTGGCACAACAGCTCAAGGTTCAATCCGCCTTTGCTCTGGCTTCAGGTCTGCAGATTGACAACGTTCTGGCCGAAGAAGAAGACGACAAGAAAAAAGGGGAAACCGAATGATTTCCCCTCTCTTGTCCTCAAATAATAAACCGTCAGTTAGCGGCTTGTTTCTTGCGGTATTCCTCAAGCGCGGCTTCGTCCTCCGCCTTCCATTCTGCGGGGCGCCAATCGGGAATAATGCAGGTTGTTGTACCATCATCTTCAGGGAAATTAGCTTTTTTAATCCTGTTACAAGTATGCTCGGTCCAGTCATTCCAACCCGTTTGCCAATACTCGGCTCCTCCATTTGCGGGTCTACGAACAGCTCCACCAGCTCGTCTAGCCCAAAACTCCCAAATATGGGTGAGGTCGTGGGCTTTCTTAAAAGCTTCTCTATCGGGGTGAGCGTTAAATATCTCCATGGCCTCAAACACACTCTGCTTCTTTGCAGCTTCTTCCCATGCCTGATAGGCGTCCCAAACCGGTTCAGGTACTTGACTGTTCAAGCTCTCAATATCGGGAAGGTTCTTCCAGGCCCACATCACATAATCGTAATCAAAGAATTCTTTTTTGGGGGCAAAGATCGGCAACGAGCTGTGGTTCTGCCTTGGACCGGGTCCTCCGGCCTGGACAGTAGAGGATATAAGTAACATGGGAATACCAAGTAGCACACCAACAATAGATGACTTCCAGTGTTTCACCTGTGATCTGGTAACGACATACCATGCACAGTCGGGAGAATTCATCGAAAAACTCTCTGAAACCATGCTTGGCCCCATGTGGACACTCTTCATTTCCATCTGCGGTGTCTGGGTTGTAGTCCAGGGCATTAAACTTGCTACCAACATGATTGATCCTGCTGCAATACTTAAAGATTTTTTCTTTATTATTATAGCGGCATCGATGCTGTCTGCCCAGTCTCAAAGCATCATTTTAGCTGTTTTTGATACAACAATAACAATTATGGGCAGTGCTTCCTCTGTTGTTCTGGAAGAAGCTATTCAGTCTTCGCAAGTTCCTGAAACTATCCAAGGATTAGCTCGTTTATCCGCAGTCGCTGAAAACGGCATGAGCAAGGTAACAGCGATTGCTTTTGCCATTGCAGATACAGGATCACTGACCAACCCGTTAAAGTATCTTTATGCGATATTGCTGTTGGTTCCCTATTTCATTTTAATGATTTTATACCTGTCCCAGACCGTGATTGCGATCTTCCGTGTAACAATTGTAGCCGCCTTCAGCCCATTCCTTTTGCTGACATTTGGGTTCGGTTGGGGCCGTCAAATGACCGTTGCAGGGCTCAAAACCCTACTTGCTTCAATTATCGTTCTCTTTAGTTCCAGCCTTGCCCTCGGCCTGATTATGTACGGCGTGTCTTCACTGGATATTCTCAATCCCAACAATGACGTTGATGAACTGGCCAGTCTGGCCAACCCGACATTCTTTATTGCGCTTGCTTTGGGATGGATGGGATCCGCTTTCATGACTGAAGCGGTGGGTATGGCCAACTCAATAACCGGTTCGGCTCTCTCCAACACTTCTGCCGGGATACTTACTGCCGGACTTGTTGGATCAGCTGCTGCAGTTGCTTCTCGTGTACCCGCTTACGGGAAATATGCAGGGACTGCTGCAGCAATGGCAGCTGATCCTAAAGGCACAGCCGCAACAGCCGCCGCAAAAGCTG
>NZ_KB893161.1 GCF_000374005.1 Kiloniella laminariae DSM 19542
GCCCGGTGCTGCTTTACGGCCAGCCTGTTTTCTTCAAGCTTTTCATCTTTTCTTATGACGGCGCGTAACTTTTTGCGTTCCTGCGAGATACTGGACCTGACATCAATCAGGCTTTGGACCTCATCAAAAAGCCCTTCATCCATTATTGCAAGTTCTGGCAGAGGGACCCTGATCCATTGGCCCTCCGGGCGGATGATGGATAAGCGTTTGCCGCTATCGGGGTGTTTTTTGTAGGCCATCTTGTTGAAGGTGACGATACCTTTGTAGAGTGTTTGTCTTAGAATGCCGGTTTTTCGTTCTGCTGTGCCAATAAGAGTGGTCTTGATCCACTTTCCACCTTTAGGGGAGGGAATTGCCAGGCGATTAAGTCTTGTGCAAATCTGGGAAAGTGTCTGGCCTTCAAGATAATCCTTAAAAATGCTCCGGACTATTTCGGCTTCTGGCCTGTTGATCTTACGTTGACCGCTTGATGGTTGACCATCCTTGAACTCGCGGAGGAGATCATAACCATAGGTCTTGCCGCCAGGTACTGACCCATTTAGGACAGCAGCAACCATTCCTCTCCTTGTCTTGTCTGCAAGATCCTTGAGATAAAGCGCATTCATCGTTCCTTTCAGGCCGATATGAAGCTCGTTTATCTCTCCCTCAGTGATTGTTTCGAGAGGAATGTCGAGGAAAAGCAATTTTTTGTAAAATGCTGCAATATCAGATTGATCTCGTGAAAGTCGCGAAAGATCTTCACAAACAATCCGGTCGAAGCGATCATGCAGTAAAGCCTCGATCAAGGCATGAATTCCAGGGCGATTTTGTACATTCGCGCCGGAAATTGCCTCGTCGAAAAACACATCTGAAACCAGATATTTTTTCTGAGCGCACCAGGCTTTGCAACGTGCGATCTGGTCTTTGGTAGATCTGGTTTGTTTATCAGAAGAATGTCGGGCGTAGATCGCGACTCTCATCAGTAGTCCTATAACAGTTTATTTGCTGTTATAGGTCGTATTTTTCCTCACAATCAAGGGGGGAATATATTGGCCTTAGTAGGCCTGATTTAGCCTAAAATTTACTTTAAATGCGAAGGGTTTAGCCTGAGTTGGTCTGTCTTTATCTTCGGCAGGAGAGTTTGGTCTGAGTTTGCCGATATCAAGGTGGTTGGATTGTGTTTTAAAATTTGCCCTGTCAAATTATGGGCTGACATAAATATCGTCCGTAAATCCGTAAAACAGGGCAGAAAATAAACGCTGTTTTCTGGGTACAGTATAATGACATCATTCTTGTTTTAAACTGGTCAACGGGCTTTGCCTCATAGAAGTTTCAAGAAAACGAACGTTTGTTTTTGAAGCAAAGTTAGCATTAACATTTGCTTAACCTTTATGGATCTGTAAAAATATCAATAATACCTATGCGTGTGCAGCCCTTAGTCTTTTCCTCGAATTTTTCATCAAGCGGAACTCTAAATTTTAAGGATTTTTTTAATGATGGAGTTATTCTCAAAAAGAGTTAGGTCAAATTTTATGAAATTTTTATGGTTTAGTGCTCTGTTTGTTTCCTTGATATTGAGTACTCAAGCTTTTGCCACAAGTGTTAAAGACTGCAGTTATGAGAGTATCTTAAAAAGAAATCTTTTAGATCAATCTTCTATAGAAATTAATGACTATCTCTCGAAATGTGAGAATGTTTTGGAGGGAGAAATCGTATTAATACTGAAGCTTGTGTCTGACTGGAAAAAAAATAAGGGGCTGAAGTAGCTAATGGTTAGTGTTTCGCGTGTTTATACCATGATTTTAGCTGCTTCAGGAGGTCTGCATGGTTGCCTCCGTTGAAGCGC
>NZ_KB893162.1 GCF_000374005.1 Kiloniella laminariae DSM 19542
CAAATGGTTCGCCCTTTGAGGTAGTGAAGTCCGTGGTTCTCCCCGGTTCGACTTTAACCCCTTATGTTTTTGATCGTTCTGGAAATGAAGTCACTGGCGTCACCTATGAAGGCTGTGACGCCATGAAAACCACTGCCGATGTTAAAGTCTACAAAAGACCTGATGGCACTGAGTACAAAGAGCCTATTGGAACAGGCACACCTGTAGGACCAATATTCGCCTGTACAGTCACCGCCGCCCCTTATTGGAAGCTGCAAAGTACGTCTAATTCAAGTGGGCAAGTATCCGTAAACTTCGGTAACTGCGGTAATAAATCGGTCACAAGAAGAACGTCTACAGGCTATTATAAAGGGTTTCGCCCTGTTTCCCGTGAGGATGGGCAAAACTTCGTCCAGGAATCTTCCGCAATAAAAACCGCCAGTTATAGCGCGACGCAAGGCGGCTCCTGCTCATATGAAGAAGTTAATCAAGGCAGCGAATCCCGTTACAGATGGTTTTTTGGACGCGGTGGTGTTCCTGGATATCCAACACCGACAGCAACCCTCTACACCCAGAGCGCCTGGGATAGTGCAGAGGGCTGGTAATGGGCAATCTCGTACTTCAAAAGGTTCTCGAACCGCTTTCAACCTATTTTGATGACACTACCGTTATCGAAATGCGGATGTCGCGCCCGGGCGAGATTATCACAGATGTACGCGGAAAGGGTCTGGTGGCGACATCAGACCCGGTCCTGACACAACATCTCATTGAGGAAATCTGTTGGTCACTGGCCAATCAGGCGGGATTGAACTTCGATCCGGATAGCAATCCAAAGCTCTCGACTACTTTACAACAGGGCCACCGCTTTGAATGCTTGGTCGGTCCTTCTGTGCGCTCTGGCCTGTCTTTGGCCATACGTTGCAAACACCCCTTTGATCCCTCCTGGGAAGACATCGGTATTTCTGGCTCGCTTCAGGAATACATTGAGAACATTATCGCGGTTGAAAAAAACATCATTATTTCCGGAGCGACAAACACCGGGAAAACCACCTTTCTCAATAAACTGCTGACACTTCTGCCGAACGACCGGAGGGTTGTCTCAGTCGAAGACACCCCCGAACTGCATATGGAGCCGTTCTGGAATGGGACTTCTTTGCTCGCTGCCAGGGATGAAGGATCCTCTGCAGGTCTTTTGAGCTACCGCCAGATCTATGACCATCTGGTACGTATCACCCCGGACCACATTATTTTCGGGGAGATATCCACCGGAAACGCCTTTGCGGCTCTGGGTGCATTGAACTCCGGTGTAACCGGCTTTGTCTGCACCATCCACGCCGAAAGCCCCAAACAGGCGATCAACCGCAAGTTTGAACAAAACATCGCCTGGTCCGGGCAAGACATGCCCCGGGTTAGCGAATTTATGGCGGAGATGGTTGGTGCCGTTATCCAGATCAAACGGGATCATCAGGGTTGGCGTCGGATTACCGATATCTGGGAGCCAGATCGCGATCGGATGG
>NZ_KB893163.1 GCF_000374005.1 Kiloniella laminariae DSM 19542
ATAAAGGTTCTCGATCATGGCTTCCAATTCCGCAGCTGTTGCAGTCTCCACTTTTGACCCTAAAAATGCGATCCTTGTTGTTGGGCAGCATGTCAAGACGGGGTTGTATAACCGAGGGCTTGGATATGTTACCGCCATTCATGGAGAACAAAACCCGGCTTCTGTTGGCTCTTTCTCCGGGGGAATTGCTTTCGGCGGTTCTGCTTCTTTTGACATCGTTTTTCTGGATGGTTCAGTTACGAACAGGCTCCCTGAATCCATTCTAAGAGGTGTTCAATGGCAAATCCTGGAAGGTGTAGCCTCAGAGTATGAAATTGCTCTGGCCGTTGCTCAGGCTGATTCCATCCGCGAACAGAAAGAAAAAACAAAGGCTGCAGAAAAGGCAGCTTATCAGAAAAAATGTGATGATTTGAGAACTGCAGAGGCATTAAAACACCTCAATCAAGAGGAAGAATATTCTTCAAAACGTGCTGGTAAAAATATCCGGATCCAATTAAAAAGAGCTTTTCCGTCAGTAAAATTCTCTGTTCGCATGGACGGGCATAACTCTATTAATGTTGGCTGGACGGACGGCCCATTAAAGGAAGCTGTTAAAGCTATCGTTGGATGCTTTCAGTGCGGTTTTTATGACGTGAACGAAGACTATCACGGCATCAAATCAACACCGTTTGGTGATGTTTTCGGGGATGTCGAATTTCTTTTCTTCAATCGTGATTATTCTGATGTAGCGATCGAAGAGGCTGTAAAAGCCGTAAATTCAAAGTATGCCGCGAATATTGCGGAGCTTGAAGACGATAAAAAACCCACTGTTGAAAATTATAAAAATGGTTCGTCAAGACTGGTTGTTGTTCCTGGTATTGAGAAGGATCTGGCATCCCTGATTTTTTCTGAAATGCTCAAATGGGATGGTCTGCAGAAGACAGTTTTGATCCCTGCTGAAGACAGCCAGAAATCTATCATCGAAGAACACACCCACACCAAGCACGGTTTTCAGATGTTTATTGTCGTGAATCCTGAACGGGTGGCCCGGGATGTTTTTATGGCCCAGCTGGACGCAGCCAAAGCCCTTGGCGGCTGGTACTCTAAAAAATGGGGCTCAACTCCTGCTGGTTTTGCTTTCAAAGATGAAGCAGCTGCAAAGAGCTTTGCCGCTGATACTTTTGGCCATGATGATGAACCTACACCGCCAACAAAACCAACGAAGAAGGCCCAGCCAAAGGCCGACAGTAATACAGCGGATAAATTCCGGACACTTGCCGACAAGATGCAAGGCGAGATTGATAACAAGCTGGCTAACCGGCTTACGAACACACCCAAAAGACAGCGAGAAGCAGGAGCGGCCAGAATTGAGGGGGAACGACTGAAAAGAACACAAGAAGTTCTTCTAAAGCTGGCTGATTTACATGACGCCGGAACTGTTCCGGAAGTCCTGAAAGGCATTAGAAGCAAGAAAGCGGTTTACGAGCTGGTCGGCGAGAAAATGGATAGTTCC
>NZ_KB893164.1 GCF_000374005.1 Kiloniella laminariae DSM 19542
TGCCAGCCAACTGTCTCGACCTGATGTTGATAGGTAACAGCTGATTTCTGGCATTCACTGACGTAAACCCGACCCGGATTTTCGTAGTAAAACCGTTCCTTGCCGTAGGAAACACCTGCAGCAATGTCATGTTCAAAGTTAATCGGGTTTTCGCAAGTCTCTGTTGTGGACTTTACGGCCAGAGAACCGCCCTGATCAGGCGTACATTCCGTAATAAACTGTTTCTGGCCAGCTACTGTAATTTCAACCCGGTATTGCGGTGTTGCTGTTTTCTTGGCCAGATCCAGAATTGGGGCGCAGACATCCCCGCCGCCGTCATATTTGTAGACTTTAGTATGGGAGAACTCGACGCCTGTTTCGGTGCAAGGTGTTGCCTGAAAAATGGTACCATCAAGCGTATAGGTCCACATACCCATTTCTTTGGAGGAACCACCCGCCAGATTGTGTTTGATCGTGCAGCTGTCTGTAACTTGCGTTAAGGCAACGGCTGGCTTTTCAACGGACGGCGCACAATCACGAACCTGCTGTTCAGTGGAATTCTGACCAATATAGATTAGCTTGGATTGCGGCGTGGCCAGCTTGTTTTCAATATTGATATCTATTGCGCAGCTGTTGTGCTTTTCGACAATCGGATAGACTTTTGCCGGATCTGGCGCACATTCAGAAACGTCAAATCGTGCCTGTTGGGCATTGACGTAAAACCAACGGAATTGAGCCGTGGCAATCTTGGCATCAAGGTTCACTTCATCCTTACAGACATCGTAGGATTTCTTGAGCGGGAATTCATCACCACTATCCGAGCAGGCCCCATCTTCGGAGAGAACGCCGCCTTTAAAAGTCTGGACCTTGGATTGCTGTATAGCTTTTTCACCAATAAGATCGACCCGAACACTACAGCCTTCTGTCGTGGTCCGGATTTCCTCTTCTGGCTCTGGCGTGGATTGCAGACGTTCGGGAGACTTGTACTGTGCAGCCTGATCGTTCTGTGCTTCGTTTTGAACCGGCGAAGTCTGACGTTCCGCTGCTTCTGGCTTGTCTTCCTTTTCTTCCTCTTTTGCTGGTTCTTCTTCTTCGGCGTTGAGCTTGCGTAAAGCCTCGATCAGATCTGCCCGGTCGCCCTTGATATCAAGAGCTTTTTCAGCAGGAAGTTCCGGGGTATCAAGATCGAATTGAGCTGTGAACTTGTTGGGATCAAGCGCGGCTTCTTTTGTGTCCTTCTTTAAGCCGGTAATGATCAGCTGGCCGACCTTCTGGCCATCCACATCAACATACTGCGAATAGCCATTGATCGTGACGCCTTCAGTAGAGACATCCGCCGGAAGATCAGGCAGACGTTTGAAGTCCATTTGAACAGGCGTTGCCTGTTGCTGGATCAACTGCGTCAAACTTTTTGCTGAAGCTGAAAAAAGCTTTTCC
>NZ_KB893165.1 GCF_000374005.1 Kiloniella laminariae DSM 19542
GATCAGGCAGACGTTTGAAGTCCATTTGAACAGGCGTTGCCTGTTGCTGGATCAACTGCGTCAAACTTTTTGCTGAAGCTGAAAAAAGCTTTTCCTGCAGAACTTCTTCCGAAGCCCCTATAGGGGCGGCACTGGTAACGGGTGTTGGAACACCTGGTGTTGTGCTCGCAACAGTCTGGGCGTTTAGCGGTAAGGCGAATAGCGCCAGAGAACAGGCCAAAGAACAGGCCAGAGGCAATAAAAGGGGATTGGGGGCCGCGCCCCCGGGCGTTAGTTTTCTCATGGGAGTTACCTTCTGGTTCAGGGTTTGGAGGGATCTTGGATGTACCAGTCGAACTGCGGGCGGATCTGAACCCTTGTTCCCTGGCTGATGGTGACGATTGGGGCGAGGTTTACTGTTTGCTCCAATACGGAAGCGGAGATTTCACCAAAGCGTTCGCTCAGGTTCGCTGCAGCTTCTTGGGCTGCAGTTGCATTGTTGCTGGTATCGCCCCCGGCAGGATTGTTGGCGAGCGATGCAGCACCTTGAAAAGTGGCTGATATGGCAGAAAGAATGATGGCCGAGCCGTATTTCTCAAACCATCGGTTATCCACTTCGCCGGTTATTCCGGCATGACCTTGTGGGTCGCCGATGGTCGCAGCAAGTTGGAAAATCTCGACGCGGGTTTCCCCAAGCAAAATACGATTACACTGGAGAGACAGACGGGTAGATCCTGCTTTTTTGGGACTGTCGTAATCACAGATCAGGCGGGATCCACGCGGGATCAGAATGTTGCGGTTGTGATAGCCAAAAACATCACGCGAAACCTGGATAATGGCGGTGCCGCCGTCTTCACTATCAAGCTGGCTGTTGATTCCGGTTTCAAGAATACCGCTGATATAACGATCAGCTGTCAAAATCCGGCTGTTATCAACCGGAAGCCCGGAAATCCTGCCTTCTGCATCATATTCGGGCTCAGGTTTAGCGGTCGGAGCTTTTACTCCACCGATATCCTTACCAGGAGGTGCAGATATTCCATTGGGATGGTAAGCCGCCTGTAGAATATTACTGCTGGGGAGCGGCGCAAGCTGGACCTTGCGATTTCCGAGTGCAGCAATAACGGCCAGTTCAACCGGATCTGGAGCAGGTTTTTCAACATAGATAATTTCTGGAGGTGGTGCTGGTTCTACCCGAACCACCTCTTTTATGATTACTGGAGGAAAGACTGGAGCAGGAGCCGGGATTGGCTCAGGCTCAGGTTCTGGTATCGATCTGACAAAGGCATAGGCATTGGGATCGCTTGGCGGAAGTCCGGTATCAACTGGAGCATCTTCCGCACAGATCCCGCCGAATGTCAGACCGATA
>NZ_KB893166.1 GCF_000374005.1 Kiloniella laminariae DSM 19542
TTCTCGCGGATCGCTGCCAAAGCATCCGGCGTTGCTGACTGACCCAATATCGCCTCAGCCAAATCACCAGGAAGCGCCTCCGTGCCCATAAATATGAGCACGGAGATCACCAGCAACGTCAGAACACCAAACGATAACCGCTTGGTAATCAGACCTATCAAATCACCCATCAATCCACCCGAATCATTGTTATTGCCAATTTTCTTATTGCCCCAAAACCTTGTCCCATAGGTATGATTTTCCCAGGCCTTCCAGCCCCAAACTGTCTAAAAACAGCCCGGAAAAGTGACCGCAGGACAGCTGCTTTGATTATTTTGTTTCTGAAGGATACAAAGAGAAAGGGAAAAAGGCCCGGAAATTCGAAAGCTGCCCAGCAGAACCGCGACAAGAGCGAGTTGCTCTTTCACGATATTGCACAGCCGCTTATACAGAAAAGAGCTATCAAGCTCCGTTCTTTCAGGCATCTCATATCTCCCTGGTCCCTGCCGTAACAGGGGTATCCGGTAAAAATAACACAACACACCCTGAAGCCCTCTTCAGTGGTGCAACTAATTATTCCGGACCAAACTCTAGCCTCTCAGCTTGTTCCCAGTCTTCTCTGGACTGGATTTTCCGATATCAGCTTTCACAGGCTGTTGCTGCTTTTATTATGCCGGACATTCCGGTCAGGCAACTGATTCGGTCTTCTTTTTAGAGCTCTATCCTCTTCAAGCTATGCCTCTTATGCTTGCTCAAAACCGTCAAGAAAGGCAGGCAAAGATGTCGTAAACCATCAAAAACAGATCTCTTTGAAGCAAAAGTGCCTAATAACCGCTAAAATTTTACCGCCCTTTCCAGACGGGAGATCTTTTTTCAACAAAAGCTACAGACCCTTCTTTGGCATCTTCACTTGCCAACATCCGCTCATAAAAAGGCCACTGCCCACCTCTCATATCCCGATAACACTCTTCCACATCCAGATTTTCTGTTTTTTCCAAGACTTCCTTTACGGCCTGTACCGACAGGGGAGCCGCTTCAAGAATTTGTCGGGCCAGTACTCTGGCGGCTGACATCAACTGATCGCCCGGGACAACCTGGTTGACCAGCCCCCAGCTTGCGGCTTCTTCAGCAGAAAGACGTTTTCCAGTCCATAAAAGCTCCAACGCCAGCGCCCGAGGCAGACGCTTTGGCAAGCGAAAGGAGGCAGCATCGGCAATCAGACCGACTTTGGCTTCAGGCAAAAAGAACTGGGCATGCTCAGCTGCGATAACAAGATCGGCAGAGAGCGCCAGCTCGAAACCACCACCAACGGCCATACCATTCACAGCGGCAATAATCGGCTTATAACATCCCTTCAGTTCGGTTATCCCGGCAAAGCCACCGGGGCCATAATCACTGTCTGGTGCTTCCCCTTCACTGCTGGCCACCAGATCCCAACCAGCGGAAAAGAATTTTTCTCCCCCGCCGGTAATGATCGCGACACGCAGATCCGGATCATCGCGGAATGCACAAAAAAGTTCGCCCATTGCCCTACTGGTTGTCGCATCGATGGCGTTGGCCTTGGGTCGATCAAGCACAACTTCCAGAATTCCGTCCTGATGATGAACTTTAAGTACTTCAGACATGATGTTCTCTCTCCCTTTCAACCATGCGGATCATGGCATCGGCAACAATGACACCCCGTCCCTCTGGCAAGACCATAACAGGGTTAATATCCAGCTCGGCTAGATTGTTATCATTCTCGACAACAAAGCGGGCGACAGCTTCGACAGCGTCCAACAGAGCAGTAATATCACCGCGGGTCTTGCCCCGATATCCGTCGATCAGGGGAAAGAGCTTGAGACTGCGCAGAGCAGCGTCAATATCATCGCGTGAAGCCGGGAGTAACAGAGCGCAGGAATCCTTGATCAATTCAACCAGAACCCCGCCTGTACCGATAACAAGAGAGAGACCGAACTGCGTATCCCGGGTCACCCCGATAATAATTTCAGCAACAGAATCAGTAATCATCTGCTCGACCAGAACTCTGTCCGAGAGTTGCGCCATCCCCACTGCCGCGGCCTGAACCGAGGCCACAGATGTCAGATTAAGAGCAACTCCTCCTGCCTCGGTCTTGTGTGCCAGATTCGCACTGACGGCTTTGACAACCACAGGAAAACCTATTTCTTCAGCAGCCCTGCCCGCTTCATTGATTGCCACAGTCTTGCTGTTCGGCACTTTTAAGCCATAACCACTCAGCAAGGACTTGGCCCTGGCCTCGTCCAGCATGGTAACTTCACCTTCCAGCTGCGGACAACGCCGCAGGGATGTTGACCGATTTTTGCTGGAAATTTCCTGCCAGCGCCGACCAATCCAGGCGGCTGATTTGATCGCTTTTAATCCATCTTCCAGTCCCTGGAGCGGAACCACGCCTTTTTCCAGAAGCAGCGCTCTTGCATGTTCAGGCAAATTCTCGGGCAAGGTAGAGATAACTGCCGCCTGACCTCCTGATGTCTCCTGAGCTGCGATCATCGCCTGCAAGGCCTTGTCCCAGTCCGGCGCGCCCCCAAGTTTTGCCTTGGGATAGTCCAGCACCAGAAGGGTAACATCGTATCCCCCCTGCATAACACGGGTAAAGCAGGCTGATTTCTCCTCAAGATCCCCCCAGATATAGGTGTGATAGTCAAAAGGATTAGAAACTGTGACCTTCTCGCCCATCTGGGTTTCGAGTTCGGCTTTCTGCTGCTCTGGAATAACCCCGAACTGCAGGTCAAGTTTGCTGCCAAGATCGGCCATCAGAGCTGCCTCGCCCCCGGAGCAACTGAGGGAAGCAATATTGGTTCCTTTGGCCGGACCGGCAACATGAAGGAACTTCAGGGTCTCGATCAGTTCAGAAAGTGTAAAGACCCTGGCAACAGCAATCCGGTTAAAAAGCGTGCTGTAAAGCGTATCTGATCCAGCCAGGGAGGAGGTATGGCTCATGGTCAACTGAGCCCCAATCTCAGACCCTCCGGCTTTCAATACAATAACAGGGACTTTTTTCTGACGGGCTTTTTCGACGGCACGACAGAAAGCCGGAATATCATCTATTCCCTCAACATGCAGGCCGATTGCCGTGACCCGTTCATCTTCACAGAGCGCTTCGATATAATCGGAAAAAGAAAGGATCGTCTGGTTACCGACCGAGATCATATAGGACAGAGGCAGCGATCTTTCCTGCATCGTCAGGCTGATCCCTATGTTTCCGCTCTGGGAAATAATGGCAACACCGCGTTCTATCTTTTCACCGCCGTGCTGATCAGGCCAGAGTGCTGCACCATCAAGATAATTCAGAAGACCGTAACAATTCGGCCCGACAACGGCCAGATCACCCGCCTTTGCCAACAAAGCCTCGTGATAAGGCTGTCCATCAGCCGTCTCGGAAAAGCCCGAAGCATAACAGACAGCGCCTCCCGCCCCTCTATCGGCCAACTGGGCAATTGTTTCAACCGCCGGGCCACGGGGTATGGCAATAAAGGCCGCATCCGGCGCAGCAGGTAAACTGGCAACATCTGCAAAGCAGGGCAAATCGCCAAGGGTTGCACGCTTGGGGTTAACCGGCCAGATATCCCCCGTATATCCCATAAGCCTGCATTGCCGGATCACTTCCGCAGCTTCCCGGCCGCCGACAACAGCGATGGATTTGGGACTGAGGAGACGCCTTATATTCGAAAGACGGGACATGGCTCTTTTATACTCCGAAAGACAAGCTAACCCTGAGGAAAGATATTAATGGGGCCTAAGCACCGAGAGGACGCAACAAACCACGAGAAATAATATGGCGTTGTATTTCGCTGGTCCCGTCCCAGATCCGCTCTACCCGGGCATCGCGCCAGAAACGTTCGATCGGCAGTTCGGTCATGAGGCCCATGCCGCCAAAAATCTGCAGGGTTTCATCTGTAACCCGCCCCAGCATTTCGGTGGCATAGAGCTTGGCCATGGCAATATCCTGATCCGCAGGCAACCCTTGATCCAGTTTCCAGGCCGCTCCGAGAGTAAGATACTCGGCGGCCTGAATTTCTGTGGCCATGTCGGCAAGCTTGAAAGAAACCCCCTGGAACTTGCCAATGGCCTGACCAAACTGTTTGCGCTCGGCTGCCCATTCAACAGCCATATCAAAACAACGTTGCGCCCGGCCTACTGCCAGCGCCGCAACCGTCAGGCGGGTCGCCCCAAGCCAGGTATTGGCTTCGTCAAAGCCTGTTCCCTCTTCCCCCAGGATCTGGGCCGAAGATACCCGACAGTTATCAAAATTCAGGATCGAGTTATTATAACCCCGGTGTGATACGCACTGATACCCGTCCCTAATTTCAAATCCGGCTGTATCGCGGTCAATCAGGAAACAGGTGATCCGCTTTTTCGGTCCCCGGGGCGTTTGCTCTTCCCCCGTGGCAATAAAGACGATCGCGAAATCGGCCTCATCGGCATGGGTGATAAAGTGTTTTGTCCCGTTAATGATCCAGTCATCACCGTCTTTTATGGCAGAGGCTTTCATGGATCGGACATCTGATCCGGCGTCTGGTTCAGTCAGGGCAATACAATCGATTTTCTCGCCCCGTATCGCCGGCTTGAGATACTTCTCGACCTGTTCCCCCTTACAACCGCACAGAATATTTGATGGCCTGCCAAAGATCACACTAAGTGCCTGAGAAGCCCTGCCGAGTTCTCGTTCCAGTAGGGTCATGGTCACATGATCGAGACCGCCGCCGCCAAACTCTTCGGGAATGTTCGCGGCATAGAACCCCATATCCAAGACCTTTTGCCGGATATCTCTGGTGATTTCCGGTGGTACATGTCCCTTGGACTCAACGATTGCCTCGTGCGGATAGAGTTCTTTTTCAACAAAATCCCGGACAGTGTCCACGACCATTTGCTGTTCTTGCGTAAGGCCGAATTCCATAAGCTGCTCCCGTTCATCACTCACTTTGTGATCTACTCACCCGAAATTTCAAACTTTGTGGGCAATAGACACAAGACACCATTTCCCAAGGATCAATTGTTGATCAGGGATCAAATTTGTTCACTAAAACCTCGAAGAGGCTCCGGCGAAGAGGCTCCGGGTCAACAACAGCAGGTCCTTGTCCCGGAGCCATAAACGTTACCCCTTGGCCGGAGGCACCGCCATTTCGCGACTGCGATAGTCCGGTTGCGGCAGTTTGCTGTGGGCGTCCATAATCTTCTGCAGGATATCCAGCACTTCTGGTTTGGCCGGACAGGCCTTTCCTGCAGCTGTATCCACATGCAGCACCATCTGCTCGCCTGTTGCCAAAAGCGTATTGTCTTTGGCGTGATAGATATTGTGGACAAAATGCAGCCGCTTGTTATCAAGGCCCAATAACTGGGTTGTAACTTTCAGCGGTGCCTGCGCAGCAACTTCCTTAACATTGTAGATGTGGGTCTCTACCGTGTAATAGGAATTACCCTGGGCATGGTAGACGTCATTCACCCCGACATAGCGATAAAGTGCATCCGAAGCATCGCCAAAGACCTGGAGGTATCTGGACTCTGTCATGTGACCGTTATAGTCCACCCATTCCGGATGAACCTTGTCACTGTGCAGTTCCAGAGGACGGCTCAGGTCGTCAGAAGGGGCCCATTCAGTTGCACCGTTCATCTCCTGATACTGGCGCTCGTCATCTTCTTTCAGCGTCCGTCCGGAAGCGTAATTAAAGGTCCGAAGGGACTGCATGATCGAAACAAGACAGTTATCCCTGAGCTGCTCTAGGTCGCGGATGGAATAGCCTTTTGACTGCTCCTGCGTTCCTTCAACCATACGGTCAATAAGCTGGTCTGTCAGTTCTGGCGCTTTCAGTTTGGTCCAGGGGAGCTGCAAGGCTGGTCCGAACTGTTCCAGCATGTGACGCATGCCCTGCTCACCGCCAGCAAGATGGAAGGTCAGGCAAGTGCCCATAAAGGCCCAGCGCAAACCCGGACCATAGATAATGGCCTGATCAATTTCATCGGTTGTGGCGACACCTTCGGCAACCATATGCAGGGTTTCGCGCCAGAGAGCTTCTTGCAGACGATCGGAAATATAGCCTTCGATTTCCTTGCGAACCTTGAGCGCGTGCATCCCGATAGAGGTATAAAACGCCATCGCTTCAGTGATATAGCGTTCTTCGGTTTTCTCTCCGCCCAAAACCTCAACCAGTGGCAAAAGGTAGACCGGGTTGAACGGATGGCCGATCAGGACCCGCTCAGGTCTGATACAGTCGGCCTGAATTCGGGTTGGCAAGAGACCAGAAGAACTGGAGGCAATAATCACATCCGGCCCTACATGTTTGCTGATCTCGGCCAGAAGACCACGCTTGAGGTCTTCGCGTTCCGGCGCGTTTTCCTGAACAAAATCCGCCTGGGCCACTGCTTCGGCGAGATTTGTGGTGAAGCTGAGCATCCCTTTTTTCCGGCGGGGCGCAAGACTGAGATTTGCCAAAGCAGGCTCGGCATTGGCGATAACCTCGCGCAGCCCGCGTTCTGCCGCAGCAGTAACATCTGTCACAACAACATTGATGCCTCGATGGAGGCAACGTGCGGCCCAGCCAGCACCGATAACACCAGCGCCAACAATAGCAACTGTCTTGATTTCACGGCTCATTCTTAGTGTCCTATCTGACCAGAAATTGATTTCAACGCTGTTTTTTTGCTGCGAATTTTTTACGCGCTTCTTCTGCGCTCAGGGTCCGGGCCCCCATTCTTTCAATGATCTCCTTGGCCCGGGAAACCAGCTGGCCGTTGCTCGCCAGGACACCACGCTCCAGATAGAGGTTATCTTCAAGACCGACACGGACATGCCCGCCAAAAATCACCGACTGGGCTGCCATGCCCATCTGTGTTGGACCGACACCAAAAGAGCCCCAGTTGGCACCTTCGGGCAGCATGTTGCGCATTGCCAGCATAGTCTCCCCATTGGCTTCAGCAGCATAAGGGATACCCAGACAAAGCTGGAATAGCGGTGGAGCATCAATCAGCCCTTCGGACATGAGCTGTTTTGCCATCCAGATATGCCCCAGCTCAAACGCCTCAATTTCGGGCTTTACTTCCATCTTCTGGATCAGCGCGCACATCTCGCGCAGCATACCCGGTGTGGATACATAGGCGTAATCACTGAAGTTCAGGGAGCCGCAATCCAGCGTACAGATTTCCGGGCGCAGCAGATCAATGTGCTTCAGCCGATCAACGGGTGACAGCATGTCTGTGCCTGGGCCACCATTGTTCGGATTGGCCGGATCGGGAACAAACTCCCCGCCCATACCAGCCGTAATATTGATGACAACATCAACCCCAGATTTATTCATCTTGTCGCGGAGCAGACCAACGGTTTCTGCGTAAAGATTGATATCGTTGCTGGCCTGGCCCGTATCAGGATTACGGACATGCAGATGCGCGACAGCAGCACCAGCTTTAGCTGCTTCAATCGCCGCATCCGAGATTTCTTCCGGTGTTACCGGAACATTTGTATGTCTGTCTTTTTTTACGCCGGATCCGGTAACGGGGCAGGTAATGATCACTTCATTGTTCATCGTATCGTTCTCTTTTTTGCTATCTGGTCTTTATTTCTGGCGACCCAGCGGAAACCGCCCCCGGGAATCTGACAAACAGTGTATGACGAATCTGGATAACAATTTTACATTTCGCACAAGATATGAAACATTTTTCCCAAACATCACGGGAGCGATCAGATGTATCTGTTTGGCAAGCCAGCAACCGAGAAACCGCAAAAAATCGACTTTCTTCTGGTTCCGGGATTTTCCCTGCTCTGCTTTTCTTCTGCGCTGGAGCCGATGCGCGCTGCCAACATCAAGGCCGGAGAAAAACTCTATGAATGGAAAATATACTCGATTTCAGGTTCATCCGTGCGCGCCAGCAACAATATGGATATCAATGTCGACGCTGAACTTTCCCCAGGCCTCCAGATTCCGGTCCTGATCATCTGTGCCAGCTATGATGTAGAAAAAAGCTACAGCGAAACACTCGCATCCAATCTGCGCAAACTGCGTTCCAAAGGAACCGAGTTCGGAGGCATGGATACAGGAAGTGAAATTCTGGCCAAAGCCGGGCTACTTAACGGTTATAAAGCAACGGTCCACTGGGAGAACTTTGAAAGCTTCACTGAAACCTTTCCCAACGTCCAGGCCGAGCGGGATCTCTATGTCGTTGACCGCAACCGCTTCACCTCGGGCGGCGGCACCACCAGCCTGGACATGATGCTGCAGCTGATTCGGGTACAATACGGGCTCAAGCTATCGACAGAAGTCGCGGACCAGTTCATCTATCAGCGGTTCAGGGAAGGAAATAACCCGCAGCGCCTTGCTTCACAAAACCCCCTGATCATGAACAACCCGGTTTTGTCCAGAACCATCGAGATGATGGAAGCCAATATCGAAACACCTTATCTGATACCGGAGCTGGCCCAGGAAATTGAAACCTCGGTCCGGGAACTGGAGCGGCTGTTCAAGAAGTATCTCAAGTCTTCTCCAGGAACCTATTACCGTAATCTGCGCCTGGATGTTGCCCAACGACTTTTAAAACAGACGGATCTCTCTATACTGGATGTCGCAATCCGCTGCGGGTTCAATTCAGCAACTTCCTTTGCCAGAAGTTACCGGAACAGGTATGGGCAGGCTCCCCGAACCAGTCGTATGATTATTCAATAAAAATTACATCAAAATTGACCTGCATCCCTTTGATACAAAAGGAAAATATAATGAGTTGGCTCCCTGGTACAGATTCAAGTTCGCTGGACGATCCACAGTCTGTAGAAATGGTCATCATTCCCCGGACCGGAGACATCGGTAATTTTGAGGTCAAACGCGCCCTGCCCTTTCGCCGCAAAAGAATGGTTGGCCCCTTCATTTTCTGGGACCAGATGGGACCCGGCGAGTTCCTGACAGGTCAGGGGATTGACGTGCGTCCCCATCCCCATATCGGTCTCTCGACAGTCACCTATCTCTTTAACGGCACCATGGATCACAAGGATTCACTGGGCAACGACATGCGGATTGTCCCTGGTGATGTCAATCTGATGACTGCCGGTTCCGGCATTGTCCATTCCGAGCGCACCGGGCAGGATATCCGTCAGACACCTTCAAACCTCTATGGTATCCAGAGCTGGATTGCCCAACCTAAAACCCACGAAAATGGAGCTCCAGCGTTTGAACATACAGACGCGCAAAAGCTGCCCGTTTTTGAATCTGAAGGTATCAACGGACGGGTCATCCTTGGCGAGTTTGACGGCATCAAATCACCCGCCTCGACCCAGTGGGAAACCCTTTATGTTGATCTCAATCTTTCTGCAGGCGCCCGGCTGCCCATTCCGGCAACAACCGAAGAACGGGCGATTTATGTGCTGAAGGGAAAAATAGAGATCGCAGGTGTAATCTATGCACCTGAACAGATGATGGTTCTGCGCCCCGGTGACAGGATCACGATCAAAGCGCTTGAAGACGTCCGGATGATGCTACTGGGCGGTGCCGCAATGGATGGCCCGCGCTTTATCTGGTGGAACTTTGTCTCTTCTTCAAAGGACCAGTTGGAACAGGCCAAAGAGGACTGGCGGGCGGGGCGCTTTGCCAAGGTTCCCGGTGATGAAAAGGAGTTTATCCCTCTGCCGGAAAAAGCCGAATAACCTTAAGAAGACAGGGCAACAAAACGGAGAAGAAAACCCAAGAGTTTGCTTCTCCGTTTTTCTTGAACGGCAGGATTATTCCCGCCTGCTCTTTGCTTTATTCGACATCTCGCATCTTTTTGTTTTGAGGATCATACAGCGGCTCTTTGGAAACCACTGCCGGATAACGCTCTCCCAGAATGGAGACTTCCAGTCGGCTGCCTTCGACGGCCAGATCGGTTCGAATAAAGCTCAGGGCGATATTCTTCTCGATCGTGTGGCCATAACCACCGGATGAGGTAATGCCGACAATCTCTTCGCCCAGATAAACCGGAGAACAGTAAGGGGCTTCGGCATGTGTTGCCTCGATAATCAGCGGCACAAAGCGCTCCTTGATGCCATTTTCAAGATGCTGTTTCAAAGCCTCTTGTCCCAAAAATGGTCCTTTGTCGATATCGACAAAGCGATCCAGCGAAAGTTCGAAAGGAGTGTATTCGTGGATGATATCAACCTTCCAGGAGCGATAACACTTTTCAAGCCGCAAGGAGTCCATGGCGTAAAGACCAAAGTCAGCCACATCAAACTCGAGACCGGCTTCCATAACCTCGTCATAAACAGAGCCGAGGTATTCCATCGGCACATGCAGTTCCCAGCCCAGTTCACCGACATAGTTAACCCGCATGGCCAGAATATCAGCCGCATAACCCACTTCAATGTTCTGAATGGTCAACCAGGGAAAGGCCTTGTTTGACAGATCAGCTTTCGTGACTTTTGACAGCAGATCTCGGGACCTTGGCCCGGCAACAATCAGGGTGCCGAAACGATCCGTTAGATTCTCGAACTGTACCGAGCCATCGCCCGGCATGTGGGAAAGCAACCAGTCCTCATCATGCCATTCCCCGGCCGCAGCAGAGACCAGCCAATAACGGTCCTCCTCCAGGCGGGTGATGGTCATCTCTGTCATCACATGGCCCTTGCGGGAGAGGAAGTAGGACAAAGACATCCCGCCGACCCTCGGCATTTTTCCAGCGATCATATAATCAAGCCAGGCTGTTGCCCCCGGACCGCTGATTTCATATTTGGTAAAACCGCCGAGATCCAGAACCCCGACCCGGTTGCGCACGGCATCACATTCGGCCTTGACCGCCGCGTTCCAGTTCCGTCTTTCACCGAGGTAAGAAACGCTCTGCTCTTCCGGGCGTTCATTAAGCGGGAACCAGACCGCTCTCTCCCAGCCACCGCGGGAGCCAAAGAAGGCTCCTTTCTGTTTCAACTTCTCATAAACCGGTGTGGTTTTGGCAGGTCGTCCAGCCGGACGCTCTTCATGCGGGAAGGGAATGGCATATTCGTTCTGGTAAACTTCAATTGCCTTGGCCACGACGTACTTCTGGGTTGCATAGTCGCTGTAGCGCCGGGGATCGAGCGCCCACATATCCCACTCACTCTCGCCTTCAAGGACCTGTTCAGCAATAATTTTTCCGGCGCCACCTGACTGAGTGATTCCAAAGCTAAAGCCGCAACAATGATAGAAGTTCTCCAGCCCGTAGGCAGGACCGATATATGGGAGTCCGTCCGGAGTATAGGGAATAGGACCATTGATAACCCGCGCCACTCCCCCTTTTTCCAAAATGGGCACCCGGGCCATGGCCTGTTCGATATACCATTCAATCCGGTCGAGATCATCGCCCCAGAGCTGGGAGGCAAAGTTCTCTGGCAGGCCATCAAGCCAGTAAGGCGTTGCTTTCCATTCATAGGGGCCAAGGATCAGGCCAGCGCGTTCCTGCCGCAGATAATAGCTGTCATCTGGATCGCGAAGCAGAGGCAGTTTTTTGTCTCGACTCTCCAGTTCAGGAATCGCATCTGTCACCAGATACTGATGCGACAGCGTGACAATCGGAATGTACTGACCGACCATCGCAGCAATCTCACCGCCGCGATAACCACCGGCATTAATGACCTTTTCACAGGTAATAGAGCCTTTGGCTGATTCAATGCGCCACTCCCCGGTCGGGGTTTGGGTGATCGCTGTCACCCGGTTGAAGCGCTCGATCTTCACTCCCAGATCCCTTGCGCCCTTGGCATAGGCCTGTGTCAGCTGGCTGGGATCTATATCTCCGTCCAGCGGGTCCCAGAGGCCACCTTCCAGATTATGAGTCTCAAGGAAGGGGTAATAGTCCTTCATCTCGCTTGAGGTCAGCATTTCGTACTCAAGCCCCTGGGCCTTGGCCATGGAGCGGACATGTTCGAACTCGAACATCCGTTCATCACTCTGGGCCAGACGGATCGAGCCTGTCCGGGTGTAGTTCATCGGATAGTCGACCTCTTCTGCCAGACGTCCGTATAGCTCCACCCCATAGCGTTGCATCTTCATGATATTGACGCTACCGGAATAGGTCGGGCAATTTCCAGCAGCATGCCAGGTCGAGCCAGAGGTCAGCTCGTCCATTTCCAACAGAACCACATCGCGGCAGCCCATTTTGGCCAGATGGTAGGCCGCACTACAGCCAACGGCACCACCGCCGATAACAACTATTCTTGCGTGACTTTTCATAAAACCTGTTCCTGTTATTTGGGGAGGAGTTCCCGACGACCTCTTCCCTCTTTTCAATCGCGGCCTTTAACAGGCCAGCTTATGATCTTCCTCGATATGAGATCCCAAAAGTTAGGGCTGACTCAAGGGGTCATCTGCTCTCGCGGCAGTTTGATATTAAATTTTTGTCTGATTTCCCTGTCAAGTTCATCACTGATATGACGCGGATGGTGCCCGGCCATGGTTTCCCTGACGATCTCCATGGCTTTCATCAGGGCCGTTGGCCGTCCCTTTTCTACCCACTCATTCGGACTGCTGCGCTCGCCTGTGTCAGGATAAAAATATTCCGACTGCATTACTGAGAGAGTCTGGTCCGAACCAAGATAATGTCCGGGTCCTTCTTCACAGACCTGTCGGATCGCTTCGACAGAAAGAGTATCTTCCGAGATCTCAATGCCTTTGACGGTGCGCAGAACCGAGCCAATGGTATCATTGTCGAGAACCAGACTTTCCATACACATGCCCAGGAGACTGGCATGCATGCCTGCTGATTCATAGACCAGATTAGTTCCGGAGTTTCCGGTGATCGCGTGATTATAGCCCTTTTCCGCTCCGGCTTGATAATCCGGCACCTTGGAATCACACATGCCGCTGGGCACACCGGTTGGCAGATCATAGAAACGTCCCATCTGGGCACAGGCCGCAACAAGCAGTGCCTGTTCTCCACTGCCGCCACTCATGGCACCGGTCCTGAGATCAGAAACAAAAGGCCAGGTCCCGAATATTGCCGGAGCACCGGGTTCAATGGCATTGACATAACAGAGCCCCGCCAGAACCTCTGCAACCTCCTGGACTACTGAACCAGCCAGAGATGCCGGAGAAGTCGCCCCAGCCTGTCCGGCTGCGAGCAAAAGTATCGGCATGCCGCCCCGCACCCCGACCTCGAGACAACGACAGGCATCCTCGGCAAACTTCAACGGAGGCACGACAAAGCAGTTGGACATGCTGACAAAAGGACGCTCGCGCCATTTTTTCTCTCCCCCAGCAATCATGTGTAGCATCTCGAAAGACTTTTCGAGATGCATGGGGTCAACCCAGCTGGTCCCCACATGTTTATTGGTGCCAGATACGGAGGCGTAACAGGTATTAAAATCCATATCGAAGGGATCAGCCAGATCCCGGCAAACCACTGCCCTTTGAAAGAAGTGGATGTTTTCAAGTTTATCGACCATACGGGCAATGTCATAGAGGTCCCGGGTTGTTGATTCCCGGTACTCCCCTGTTACTGCATCGACCATATGGACCGCAGCCCCAGCCGTACCAAAATAGGTTCTGCTGCCCGAGATATCCATATCGTGTTCAGGAGACTGGCCATAGAGCACAACATTGCGGTTGGCCTTGGCGATGGTGTCTTCGACGAGCGCCCGGGGGAAAGTCAAACGACCATTATCCTTGAGCACACCACCTGCCGCAGTAACAACCTCGATGCAACTTGGTATGGCATCAGCAAGGCCAATATTCTCCAGCACATCCAGAACCGCCGTATGAACGCGTTTGATTTGCAAATCATTGAGAACCTTGAAACTTCCACTTTCCAGCCCCGGACCAATCGCCCGTTTGTCAGCGGTCAAAGGGGCTGCACGCATGGCCTGCCGTGCTACTCGTCCACCCTTGCGGCGGGAAACTACTGCTGTCTCGCTCATCACACTCTCCAGTAAAAATCTCTGGTGTCATTCTGGATAACAGCGAAAAAAGGAACAAATGATGCTTTTTCACCGACTGGTCACTTATACTCACCGAAAGGACATGACGGTTTGTCAAAAGTCGTGCTAATTTCTTGGCTCGCATAGGTGTGTGCCACAGGACTCTTGAGGATTTTGATTTTGATGAAGAAGCGACAACTGCCCAACCTCAATGCCCTGCGGGCCTTTGAAGCTGCTGCCAGACATCTCAATTTTCGCGTCGCTTCCGAAGAGCTGAATATTACCCATTCGGCTATCAGCCACCACATCAGAAATCTGGAAGATCAGCTAAGTGTTAATCTCTTTGCCCGAACCGGGCGCAACGTTGTCTTGACAGAATCCGGCAAACTTTATCTGCCTATTCTGAGCGAAGCTTTCGACCGGATTGCCGATGGAGCCAACCTGGTACAATCTCTGGAACGCCCAAACACACTGATCGTTCAGGTATACATTACTGTTGCGATGTACTGGCTTTTACCGCGCATTCATGAATTCTATCGGGTCAGCAAAGGTATTCAGGCTCAGCTGGGAACCTCCTATCTCGACTGGAGTTTTGATCGTCAGGGCGTAGATGTCGGAATTATCTGGACCAATAAGAAAGACCCGGATCTGGTTTATCTCCATCTGGCTGAAGCCAGGCTTTCTCCCATGTGTCATGTCGACCTGCTTAAAGGGAAATCTCCCATTAAAGAACCAAGAGACCTGCTCAATCACGATATCCTGCAGCTGTTCAACCATAACCACGACTGGTCCACCTGGTTTGCAGAAGCGGGGATTGAGGACTGGGCTCCTGATCAGGCTATTACCTATGATAACTACCTTCTTGCCCTCGAAGCTGCCAGTAAAGGCCGGGGCGTTGCCATGACCAACAGCCCCTTTGCCACCCCTCGAACACCAGCCTCTTCTTTGGTCCGCCCTTTTGGTGACAAAACCTGTCACAGTGGCGACTGGTATCTGGTTTGCAAACCGGAACTGGCCGACAGCCCCAAAGTACGGTTGTTCTATAAATGGCTGATGAACGAACTCGAGAGTGATAAAAAGACCCGTTAAGCCTCAACAGTCATTTTCTTTACAAAATCACTGTTCACTCCTGACAGACTGCAGCAGAAAGCCACGCAACAAAGATTTTACCCGCCTCGGACAGTGTTTCAAAGTTACGCACGGCCACCCAATAAGAACCATGTTGCAGAGAGACTGGAAAAATCTGTTGTATCTGATCTGATGCCAGATATTTTTTCGCATGAATCTTATCAATGAGGGCTGCGCCCTGTCGATCCAGTACTGCCTGTAAAATCAGACCGCCGTCATCAAAAATCGGTCCTTTGGAAATATTCTCTACCGCAATCCCCGCTTTCTCAAACCACTGTTTCCAAAGGTTAAAATTTTCGTCATGTAGCAAGGTTAGTTGTTCAAAATCCTTGATTTCCCTGAAAGTTTGACCGTTATTTAGCAAGTCTCTTGAAACAACAGGTATCATTTCAACATCAAAGAGATGCTGTACTTCAGTTCTGGGCCAACTCCGTGCTGTAGCGCTAAATCTGATTGCAATATCAGCTGCATGAGAGCGAAACTCAATCAGATCATGACAGGATTCTACTGAAACCCCGATCTCGGGATATTGTTCTCGAAAATCTTTAAGATGATGGACCAGCCATCCCGAGGCAAAACTGGGCTCAACTGTCAGAGTAAGCCTGGTATCCTCTGGTTGTCGTTGCAAGGTCAGAAGGCACGCGTCGATCTGGTCAAAAGCTGGCGTCAGACTGGCAAGCAACTGTTCCCCCTTTTCCGTAAGCGTCACAGAGCGGTGATTACGACGGAACAGACTGTAACCGAGGGAAAGCTCAAGCTCTCTAACCTGCTTACTGATTGCAGCCTGGGAAACATAAAGTTCGTCTGCTGCGGCAGTAAAACTGGCCAACCGGCCTGCAGCTTCAAAACTACGCAGAGATGCCAGGGAAATTTTGCCGAATCTCATCCATAACCTCCAGTTATATGAAGGTCACAGTAAACTCGTTTGAAAAAAGGGTAAAGAAGCGCTTCAATAATCGGGAAAGGAGATCTGAAATGTTTAACCAGGTTCTTCAGGCTCTCATAGCAACTCTTCAGATTTTGACATTTCAAAGACAAGTTACAACACCCGTGAGCAAGCTATCGTCTTGTCATTCTTCTCCTGCCGGGAAATCATTTCGATAGCTATGCCCCTTGATACGGGCAGATCAAACCATAAGTTTAGGAATCAAAAAAGCCGCACAAGGCGGCTTTGAAACGAAATGGCGACCCCTACGGGATTCGAACCCGTGTTGCCGCCGTGAAAGGGCGGTGTCCTAGGCCTCTAGACGAAGGGGTCATCTTTCGGTGAGCAAGGATTTACCTATTTCAGCTCCCCTTTGCAAGCCCTTTTTCCCCAGGGGGAGTGATTTTTGAGTTTTTTCTGAAAAATTTGCCAGATTAATCGATTCACATTGAAGAATCAGTCAGATAGCCAAAGATGTTTTTCAAGAGAATCGCAAATACATTCCGTTGAGAAAAGGGTAATTTCCCACTCTGTTTCCAAAATACGTGAACATCTTTTCTCTTTATCGCTGATTTGATTCACTTCCCGGTAAACAGAAACATCCGTCAAAAAATTTTATCGATAAATGAGAAAGACCAATCATAAAAACTCTCCGTTTCGAGATTCCCAAAATAAGCCAGGACTAAGCCAGGAATCAAAAAAGCCGCACAAGGCGGCTTTGAAACGAAATGGCGACCCCTACGGGATTCGAACCCGTGTTGCCGCCGTGAAAGGGCGGTGTCCTAGGCCTCTAGACGAAGGGGTCATCTTTCGGTGAGCAAGGATTTACCTATTTCAGCCCCCCTTTGCAAGCGGCAAATTCGATTCTTTTATCTTTTTTCATCTTCATTGCTGGCAAAGCGGAAATCGGATATTTTTCCAGCCACAGGAACCCCGCCAATCTCCTTGATCAACTTTTCCATCATTGCAGCACCAAAGTCTTCATATGTCGTTGCGGTCTGTACAAAAGCACCTGTACCGCCAATAACAAACTTTTCGTAATAGCTGTCAATAAAAGGGTCCTCGTTCACAATCGCGAGACCGTTGATGACAATGCCCAGGGCCGTACTCCGATCCCGAACCATTTCAGGGGGCGCTCCCTGATTGGACCGTCCATCTCCTGATATATCAATAACCCGGCGGCTTCCTTCAAAATCATTGATTTCCATCTGCCGGGTCGAAAAGGTAATCGCTCCACCAATCGAAGTTCCGCCTCCAAAGATAAATCTGGGCGTTTCATCGACAAGATCAGCAAAGGCACGCGCACTTTCCTCGTCCTTGACCAAAAACCAGTCAACCGCGACTTCCTGCAACAGATTGTTCGCCCACTGAACCACAGATACAACGATCCCCCGGTCGCCAGCCACCGCAATTGCCTGAATGACGGAAGGTTCCCGAAAGGCCTGGGCAATGCCCCGCATTTGCAAGTCAAATTCCTGAGCCGAGACACTTGTTGAAGCATCAACCGCAAGAACCAGTTCCAGATCAACTGGCACCGGAACTTTCCTTTCCTGTGCCAGCACAGAACCAACGGTCAGGACATTAAAAACAATACTCAAGCTCCCCATAAAGGCTGGGAAACAGGAGACAGATTTTAACAATCTCTGGAGGCAATTCGGCTGGATCATCCAGCTACTCTAGCCTGTCGCAGAAGCGGCGTCTTCTATAATTATTTGAACGGCATCCGGCCCTGACCAGCTGTCTTTCTTAAGCTTGCCGCAGACATGAACAGGAAGCCCCCCGCTATTCAGCAGAAATTGCCCCAAATCATTATCAAGGCAACGAAAGGCAATGCCCTTGATTGTCCGGCCATCAGCCCCGCTCAGGATACAGCGGACATGACTATCCCCAACAATCGCCGGACGCAGTATTCTGACCTGAGGCAGAACAAACCGCGGTTGCGCATTCCCTACACCGTAAGGGCCACAGGAATCCAGAAGCTCGACAAGATCACCATTGGCGCCCCCCGGATGTAACGCACCATCAATACCTACCGAAGGCACAAAAGAAATGTCAGCAAGTTCTCTGGAAAGGCGTTCGTGCAAAAAAACACAGAGATCCTGATAGCGTTCACGGGTTACCGTCAAGCCGGCAGCCATTGCATGACCACCACCATTTTCCAGCAACCCCGCCTGACGGGCAGCAATAACAGCGGCACCCAGATCTACACCTGGTACGGAACGTCCTGATCCCTTGCCAACCCCATGGTCATCAAAGGCAATGACAAACGCAGGGGCGTTATAGCGATCTTTTAACCGGCTTGCGACAATACCGATCACCCCCGGATGCCAGCCTTCACCTGCAACAAGAACACAACCTGTTCCTTCTGACAGTTCGGCTGCCTGCCCCAACGCCTGATCAAGTACTTCGGCTTCGATCTGGCGACGTTCACTGTTCAGTTCCTCCAATTGTCGTGCAATGGCTTCCGCTTCATCCAGTCTGTTTGTCGACAACAGCCGCGCGCCCAGCCAAGATTGTCCGACGCGTCCTCCCGCATTCACCCGCGGGCCGAGCGTAAAGCCGAGATGACCACTATCTGGACGCTCAGAAAGCTTGGCTGCATCAGAAAGAGCCACAATGCCGGGGTTGTTCCGTTTTGCCAGAACTTTAACCCCCTGGCTGACATAAGCCCGGTTCAGACCTGACAGGGGCACAACATCACAAACAGTCCCCAAAGCGACCAGATCCAGCAGGTTCATCAGGTTGGGTTCCCTTACCCCCTGTCTGGTGAACCAGCTGACCTCGCGCAGTTGACGGTTCAATGCAACCAGGACCAGGAAAACAACACCAACGGCAGCAAGTGACGTAAACTCGCGGCTTTCATCCTGACGATTTGGGTTCACGACCGCGACTGCAGGGGGTAAATTGGCCTCAGCTTCATGGTGATCAATGACAATGATGTCCAGGCCAGCTTCCTTGGCCCCCTCAAGCGGCTCAAACGCAGAGGTACCGCAGTCTACCGTGATAACCAGCGAACAGCCTTCTTTTTGCAGTTTCAGCAACGCAGGGAGATTAGGCCCGTATCCTTCAGTTACCCGATCCGGTATATGAACTTTCAGTTCAAGACCCAGTTGGGCGAAATACCGCAGCAACAGGGCACTTGATGTTGCCCCGTCCACATCGTAATCGCCAAAGACAGCGATACTTTCCCTGGCCTCAATGGCCTGAAGAATACGCCCGGTCGCCGCATCCATTCCTTTAAGATCAGAGGGATTTGGGAGCCAGTCCCGCAAGGTCGGTTTCAGATAAGCTTCTGCCGTATCCAATCCGACGCCCCGTGCAGCAAGAATACGTCCTATAATCTCGGGCAAGCCAAGTCGTTGACTCAAAGCCAGTGCAGTTCTTGAATCAAGTAGCCTGTCTTCCCAGCGCTTTCCGGTTACAGAATTTTCAACCCCAAGAAAAACGACACGATCTTCCGCTGGCTTCTTCACAGTTCAACTGTCCTTAATAAATGAATGAACAAGCCTAGCCTGCAGGATCAAAAAGACAAGGCACCAAAATAAAATGGTACAAATGACAAGAGGCGCACAAAGGCGCCTCTTGTATAGATACCGATCAAACGCTCGGTCAAACACCCAGATTGTCGTACCAGGTCTTGCGATAGAAATTGTGTGTCGCATCAACAATACGCGACGTGCCCGTTTTGGAACGCATCACAATAGACTGCGTCGTAGCACCACCCTGATAGCGACGAACACCGCGTAGCAGAGATCCGTCGGTCACGCCGGTTGCGACAAACATGACATCGCCTTTGGCAAGTTCATCAATCTTGTATTTGCGATCAAGATCTTCAATTCCCCAACGCTTGGCGCGGGCAACTTCATCATCATTCCGGAACACCAAACGCCCCTGGAACTGTCCGCCTGTACAGCGCAAGGCCGCCGCAGCAAGAACACCTTCTGGTGCGCCACCGATCCCCATATAGAGATCAATCCCACTGTCAAAACGGCTGGTTGCCAAGGCTCCGGCAACATCGCCGTCACCAATGAGAACAATACGGGCGCCACATTCACGAACCTGGGTGATTTTTTCTTCGTGGCGCGGACGATCCATGATGCAGACCACCAGATCACTGATGTCCATCTTTTTCGCCTTGGCCAGATTACTCAGGTTGTTAAAAACCGTTTCATCAAGATCAACCACGCCTTCGGGCAAGCCAGCGCCAACAGCAATCTTGTCCATATAGGTATCCGGTGCATTCAGGAAGTTGCCGGACTCTGCCATGGCAATAACCGTCATCGCGTTCGGGCCACCTTTGGCTGTCAGGGTTGTTCCTTCAAGCGGATCAAGCGCAATGTCGATACCCGGTCCACCGAGACCAACTTTTTCACCGATGTACAGCATCGGTGCTTCGTCACGTTCGCCTTCACCGATAACCACTGTACCATCGATGGCCATACCATTAAGGGCATCACGCATCGCATTGACAGCGGCCTGATCGGCGGCTTTTTCGTCCCCGCGTCCCATCAGACGCGAGGCTGCCAACGCAGCTGCTTCGGTGACTCTGACGGTCTCGAGGGCCAAGTTCCGTTCCATATCTTTGTCCTCTGACTTTGATAGTGTTCACTTTGAACAGGTTTAACTTCAGACTGCTTTGCTTCAGAGCGAGACAATCCGGATCATATTCGGTTTTTCAAGGACACAATCCAGCCCGGAGATACTCTCCAAGGCGCGGATCATGGCCAGCTCAACAGTTTCCTGGGTCGTGATAACCAGGGGCACGGCCTTGCCCGGATTTGATTCATGCTGCAACAGGGACTTCACCGAGATCTTCTCACGCTTGAGAATAGCCGCAATATCGGCAATCACCCCTGGACGATCCTCGACAGTCAGGCGCAGATAGTAAGAACCTTCCCGGGTCTCCACAGGCTGGGCAATCGCCTTCTCCAGTTTTGTTGCCGGAATGCCAAAAGTTGGCAAGATGGTGCCACGGGCAATATCGACCAGATCAGCAACAACTGCGGAAGCAGTCGGACCGCCGCCAGCCCCTGCGCCTTCAAACACAGAAGTGCCGACATGGTTGCCTTTGCAGACGACAGCATTCAATACGCCCTCAACCAGAGCGATCGGCTGTTCTGCCGGAACCATACAGGGGTGGACACGCTGGTCGATGCCGTCTTGTGTCTTGCGTGCAATACCAAGCAGTTTGATCCGATAGCCAAGTTCGTCGGCATAGGCGATATCAAGGGAGCTGATTGCGCGAATACCTTCAATATAGACCGAATCAAAGTCAACTTCACTGCCAAACGCCAAAGAAGCAAGCAAGGAGAGCTTGTGCGATGCATCGATCCCGTCAACATCAAAGCTGGGTTCAGCTTCGGCATAACCAAGCTCCTGTGCTTCAAAAAGCACTTCCTCAAAATCCCGGCCGGTTTCACGCATGTTACTGAGAATAAAGTTACAGGTACCGTTAAGGATACCATAAACCAGATCAAAAGAATTCGCCGCCAGTCCTTCACGGATTCCCTTGATAACCGGGATACCTCCCGCGACAGCAGCTTCATAGGCCAGCGCAACACCGGCTTCTTCGGCCTTGCGCGCCAGCTCGGCACCATGATGGGCCAGCAGCGCCTTGTTCGCGGTAATAACATGACGCCCCTTGGCGATTGCTGTCTCAACAACGTCTTTCGCAATGCCTTCGGAACCACCGATCAATTCCATCACCACATCAGCATCGCTTTCAGCAGCCATGGTAACCGCGTCATCGTACCAAGTGATATCACTCATATCAAAATCGCGGTTTTTCTTGCTGCGGGCAGAAACAGCAACAATTGAAATTGCCCGCCCCGTGCGCAGTGTCAGAAGTCCGAGGTTTTCCTGAATCAGTTTTACAGTTCCGGTACCAACTGTTCCCAAGCCGGCAATAGCAATCTTAAGAGGTTCACTCACGACTTCATTTCCGTTTGTTGTATTGTTCTAGAATAGCATCAGCGTTTTGCATCATTGTCTTGACGTTTTTCACCGCCTGGCGGGTCCGCTGCTCGTTTTCAACCAGCCCCAGGCGAACAAATCCTTCGCCGTACTCTCCGAAACCAACGCCGGGAGCCACAGCAACATTAGCATGTTCAAGCAAGAGCTTGGAAAACTCAAGCGACCCAAGGTGCGCGAATTTTTCAGGCAACGGTGCCCAGGCAAACATCGTTGCCGGTGGGCTGGGGACATCCCAGCCAGCCGCTGCAAGCCCCTTGATCAGGACATCACGGCGCCCGCGATAGCGATCACGCATCTCGTCAATGCAGTCCTGCGGACCATTGAGTGCAGCAACCGCAGCAACCTGCATCGGGGTGAAAGCCCCATAGTCCACGTAGGATTTTACCCGTCCTAAAGCCGCGACAAGCTTCTGATTTCCCGAACAGAAACCAACACGCCACCCTGCCATGGAATAGGTCTTGCTCATGGACAGAAACTCCACGGCAATGTCCTTGGCTCCGGGAACCTGAAGGATTGACGGCGGCACAAAGTCATCAAAATAGACTTCGGCATAGGCCAGATCCGAAATGATGTAGATTTCATGCTTGCGACAGAAATCTACGATCTCGGCATAAAAATCCAGGTCCTTGACTTCAGCTGTCGGGTTCGACGGGTAGTTTAGGATAACAGCAAGCGGTTTCGGCACCGAGTGTCGAACAGCCTTTTCAAGCTGGTCGATAATACTGGTATCAGGGCCCATCGGCATGGAACGAATAGCTGCACCCGCGATGATGAAACCAAAGGCATGAATTGGATAGCTCGGGTTCGGCGCCAGAATGATGTCGCCAGGACTCGTGATCGCCTGGGCCAGGTTGGCCAGGCCTTCTTTTGAGCCGATTGTCACGATGGTTTCATTGTTGGGATCGATATCAACACCAAAACGACGCTGGTAATAAGCAGCTACCGCCTTGCGCAATCCCGGAATACCACGGGACGTCGAATAGCCATGTACCCTTGGATTCTGGGCAACCTCTGTCAGCTTGTCGATCACGTGCCGGGGGGGCGGCTGGTCGGGATTCCCCATGCCAAAGTCAATGATATCACGCTTCGCCGCTCGGGCCGCCGCCTTCAGTGCATTGACTTCGGCAAATACATAAGGTGGCAGACGTTTGATGCGGTGAAATTCCTGAACCATTCCCAACTCGATATTTTTGATAACACTGATGATTTTTAACAGGCATCCAACAGGATAAACGTGACGCTGAGCGTCTGCGTTTCGCCCTGACAGAGCTGTCGCCCGACCCCAATAAAAAAGGCCACGAAGCAGATAGCAGAATACCAGCTCCGTGACCAATCTTTTTATGCGCATTATTGCTCAGGAAAGTCCGAAATTCTCCTGATTAACTTACCCTGGTTAATTCACATAGATCTCAACGCGGCGGTTCCCTGCTTCACCTGTCGGCATGAATTCATGAAAAACCGGATTGGTGTCGGAACGCGCATCGGTTATCACCTGCGAAGAGCTGACCCCAGATTCGACAAGAGCCTGGGTAACCGACTGGGCACGACTGGAAGAAATTTCCATATTCACCTGCTGATGTGTCAGCGCGTCAGTCAATTGGGTGCGGGAGCTGGAGTGTCCCAATACCGTGATCTGCCCCCCACGCTGACCATAGAGTGAAGCCACATCCCGAATAACCTGCATATCCTGCTGGTTCAGACGTGAGGAACCATGCGCAAAATAGATTACAGCAACAAGTTGGCCACCCGTGCCCCCTGTGGAGGAATAACCACTGGACTGCTGCGCGTAACCACCCTGCTGGGCATAGGGAGAACCCCAACTCGGCGTGTTGAATGCCGGGCCGCTATATTGCGGCTGGGCATAGGAAGGAGCCCCGTTCGGAAAAGCCGGAGGCAGAACAGCCCCCTGTGAGGAAATCACCGTTGTCTGCTGAGAAGGCTGAGGGGCAGAAGCCACCTGAGGAGAAGCAGCAGGAAGTTCACTTTGGGTCACCGCCGGTGATTCTGGAGCTGCCGAGCTAGCGGTCACTGGTGCTTGAGGTACTGATGGTGGCGGAGCTGGTGGCACCAGGGTAGAACGGGCGGTCAGAGGCTGGTTGCTGTACTCGGCATTGTTCCGGTCCGCGATCAGACCTTCTGCCACCTGATCTCTCAAGTTTCCTGGTGTCGTCTGTGGAGATTCACCCGGAACACTGGACAGATTCGGAAAGCCTTCGGCAGGTACAACATTTTCCGCTGAGGTAACTTTCGTCGGCGGTTCGGGGTTATCACTGCTGAACCACTCAATCGGGTTGGCCCAATCCGGTGTTGACGAGCAGGCACCGAGCAAAAGTGGTAACAACATCACCCCTGCGAAGCGGCTTACGCCCCCTTTACAATAGAAATTCTTTTTATTCTGCTCAGGCATACGACTGTCCTTGGTCATTACGAATGACCATTCCCCCTCGAATACGTCAAAAAAACCGTAACCTGTACTCTACTGATTAGCACCAGCTTTACAATACAGGCTGACGATATTGACCTCACTTGTTGTTCTTTGTGCTTCCAGCTGTAACAATGCGTGTATAACATTGAAAGTCCGACAAGGCGATATCCGATTCAACAAAAAGACCAAACAGATCATAGGGAAGGCTGAATGGCCGATCAACACCCCCCGAAAATAAACCTCCCGGATCCTGCCGAACTGGCAGAAACCATGTCTGCAATCTCTGAAAAAAGCCAGGAGTTGATTAAAAACTTCATGGCCCGGCAACAGCCGCTGAATCCTCAGGAACATGATCCTGATCCCCTGCGGATCGGGCAAGCTTTCCTTGAAATGTCGCAGAAATTCTGGTCTGACCCTGGAAAAGCCATGCAGCTGCAGAGTGATCTCTGGCAGGGGTACAGCACTTTATGGCAGGAAACCGCGAAAAATTTCCTCGCTTCGAGCCAGGCGACCGGGCAGACAGATACCGAAGTGACAACCGAAAAAACCGAGATCAAATCCGGGAGAACCAAATCCAAGGGTGATCGACGGTTTCAGGATGAAGCCTGGGAGAACAACCCCTTTTTCAACTTCATCAAACAATCCTATCTGCTCACCTCTGAAACCCTTCACAAGTCAGTCACCAGTGTTGATGGCCTGAACAAACAGGATGCCCTGAAGGTTGATTTCTATACACGCCAGTTTCTTGATGCGGTTTCCCCAAGCAACTTTCTGATGACCAATCCCGAAATTTTGCGGGCAACAACAGAAAGCGGCGGGAAAAACCTGCTCCAGGGGCTCGAAAATCTGATCGGAGATCTTGAAAAAGGCCGGGTCAAGATGACCGATGAAGACGCCTTTACCCTGGGGGAGAATGTAGCGACCACCCCCGGCAGCGTCATTTATCAAAATGAGCTGATGCAGCTGATCCAGTATAGTCCGACGACGGAGCAGGTTCACGAGCGCCCCCTACTCATTCTTCCTCCCTGGATCAACAAGTTTTACATTCTGGATCTGAAGGCCAAGAACTCTTTTGTGAAATGGGCGGTTGAACAGGGCTTCACTGTTTTCATGATCTCCTGGATCAATCCCGATGCCAAACTGGCAGAAAAGTCTTTTGAAGACTATATGTTGCTAGGACCTCTGGCGGCACTTGATGCCATCGAGCAGGCAATCGGAGCAAAGGAAGTAAATGCCATCGGCTATTGCCTCGGCGGAACACTGCTGGCCAGCACACTGGCCTATATGGCAGAGAAAAAAGACAAGCGGATCAAGAGCGGGACCTTCTTTGTCACCATGACCGATTTTTCCGAAGCCGGAGAACTACGGGTCTTTATCGACGAAGATCAGATGGTTTCGCTTGAGAAGCGCATGACAGAAAAGGGTTACCTTGACGGCGCGGAAATGGGCACCACCTTTAACATGCTCCGGGCCAACGATCTGATCTGGTCTTTTGTTGTAAACAACTATCTCCTGGGGAAAACTCCCTTCCCCTTTGATCTGCTGTACTGGAACTCGGATACAACCCGCATGCCAAAAAGCATGCACAGCTTCTATCTGCGAAAAATGTATCTGGAAAACAAACTGGCCCAGCCCGGCGGCATTGTGCTCGACGGTGTGCCGATTGACCTTGGCAAGATAACAGTCCCCAGCTTTATCATTTCGGCCAAGGAAGACCACATCGCGCCGTGGAAATCGACCTATGCCAATACAAAACATTTTTCCGGAAAAAAAGAGTTTGTCCTGTCAGCCTCGGGACATATTGCTGGCATTATCAACCCGCCTGCAGCCGGGAAATATTCTTATTGGACCAACAGAGACACCCTCGCAGATCCCGATGAATGGCTGGGCAAGGCAACAGAAACACCGGGTTCCTGGTGGCCGCACTGGGCCCAATGGGAAAAAAAGAACAGCGGCAAACTCGTCGATGCCAAAACACCGGGGACGGGCAAACTCAAAACTATTGAACCTGCACCCGGCAGTTACGTCAGGATCAGGTAGCCCGATCTAAGAGTGTTATTATCTTTTCAGATACCCAAAAAACATACCTCAAAGAAAAACCGTCACAGCAGACAATGCCATGACGGTTTTTCATTGAGTACATATCGTCACACGACAAATCAATACACCTCACTCAACCGTTGGCTTCACTCAGGGGGCATTCGATAGCTTTTTCCCAACTCGGCATAATTTGAAGCAGAATAACGGATCCCCTTCTGCTCTTCGTCGGAAAGGTCTCTGAATTTTTTTGCTGGTGAACCGGACCAGAGCTCTCCCGTTGGCACTGTTTTGCCAGGTGTCACCAAAGCCCCGGCCGCAACCATCGCCCCACTCTGGACCGTAGCCTTGTCCATAACGACAGCCCGCATCCCGATAAAGGCGTTGTCTTCGACACTACAGGCATGCAGCAGTGCCGCATGACCGACAGTCACACCATCACCAATAAATGTGGGAAGTCCCCCAGCTGTCACACGATAATCTCCGCCTTCACGGTCGTGATTGACATGAATGATGGTACCATCCTGAATATTCGTATTTTTGCCAATGCGAATCGCATTAACATCTCCCCGCACAACACAACCGTACCAAATGGAAGAGCCCGGGCCGATTTCAACATCCCCGATGATGACAGCCGTCTCGGCAATAAAGGCTTCAGGTGAAATTTTCGGGAAGATCCCCCGATAGGGAAGAATCAAAGCTGCCACAGTGTCCTCTTTTTCTCTGTTTTTTTGTTTCATGAACCGACAAGAATCCAGCTTAACAAACAAATGCTTTTGTTATATAAGCAAAAAGGGGATTCATATTTTTACCCTTTTTCAACCTCTTTAAATCCATATATAACACCCGATACGAGATTAATCTGGAGCGCAGAGAATATGTTTAGGGGCAAACACGATATTTTTATTTTGGCATTTGCTGCCGTTATCGGCCTTAATACCCTTCTTTTTTCCTCCCCCAGTCACGCAAGAACCAATGAACCCAGATGGTATCAACAACAGGTCTGCCTTGCTTCTGCCTATAAGGAAGTAAATGAGCCGCAGAAAGCGGAAACTCATAACGCGAAGGCAAAAAAATCCAGAAGCAAACTTGCCAGCGCGGGTGTTCCTGATTCACATATTCGGGAACTGGCAAACCGCACTTTGAAAATGCTGCAGTTCGGCATCCAGGGCAATCGTGAAGCCCGCGGCCCGCGGCTCTGTGAACAGTGGTATCCGGTTGGCTGATTGCCTTGGGAAGCTTCCAAGACAAGGGGAAATCTTCCAGAATAAAGGACGGCAAGGACGGCATTGCCGTCCTTTTTTATTGATGGCTGCCCCTGAGACTACCCGACTTCCAGCCCGGCTTCCTCTGGTAAGCCCAGCATCAGGTTCATATTTTGAACAGCAGCCCCTGATGCCCCTTTTCCAAGATTATCAAGACGTGCAATCAATACAGCCTGCCCGATCTGGTCATTGGCAAATACAAAAAGTTCAAGTGCATTGGTGTTATTGAGACTGTCGGGCCGCAGAAAGGCACCACGTTCCAGAGCCTCAGCTGTATTCAGCTCCTGAACCTTAACAAATCGGGAATGCCGGAAATGGTCAACGAGGGCCTCATGAAGGGCTTTACCCGTTGTACCTGATTTCAGCTGGGCAAAATGCAGGGGAGCAGAAACCAGCATTCCCTGAGCAAAGTGACCGACAGAAGGTATAAATAAAGGACGATTTTTCAGACCATTGTGGATCATCATCTCCGGGACATGCTTGTGTCCCAGTCCGAGGCCATAAGTTCCATAAGGCTCAACATCGCCTTCTTCATGAATCGCTATCAGGGCCTTGCCGCCACCGCTATAGCCGGAAACGCCCTGGACACTGATATGCGCGGTGTCAGGCAATATGCCCCGTTCAACCAGTGGCTTGATCAGGGCAATCGCCCCAGTCGGATAACAACCGGGGTTACTTACCCGTTTCGAAGAAGCAATCCGCTCCCGATGTCCTTCTGTCATTTCCGGAAAGCCATAAACCCATTCAGGATCAACCCGATAGGCTGTACTGGCATCAATAATCCGGACATCAGGATTCTCAACCAGTGCAACGGCTTCGACAGCCGCTTCATCTGGCAGGCAGAGAATCACCAGATCAGCAGAATTCAGTAACTGCTTGCGGGCTTCGTTATCCTTGCGCAACTCGGGAGCAATAGAAAGCACATCAAGATCCTGACGCGCTTCAAGACGCTGCCTGACCTGAAGTCCGGTTGTCCCTGCTTCGCCATCAATGAATATTTTTTTGCCCGTGCTCATGAAATAAGTCCTGAACCAGTAACTGAAAAAACAAGCATAATACCTGTAGCCAAGCCAACATAATTACAAGGAAAATTAAAATCTGAAACCGTTTTTCTTTACCAGGTTAATCAGATTACAAAGCCATGGCTGCTTCCCGGTTAAACGGAACTGAAAGAAGTAAAACCGCAGCTTCTCCAACACTCAGTCAGTTAGGCACTATTTCAACTTCAAGCCTTCTGCATTTCCATTCTTGCGACCAAGGACGACCGCAACAACCTGTCCGCGTGTCTGTGATCGGGTCGAGACAAAGTAGTGTCTATCCCCGAGAGCATAAACCAGAAAACAATTATCTGGCTGCGGCACCAGGGTCTGGTAGGAGAAACAGACCAGCTCATTCTTGACCTGCCAGTTCCCCTGGGTCAGCTGAATAAAGTCGTAATAGGCCACACGACCATCACTGCTGATATATTCTACCCAGCGTGTGTCTTTTTCAGGCAGATCATCCCCGGGGGCTGCTGTCTCCCTGGCAACATTACCGGGTGTCCCAGGTTCCGAAAGATATTTGCCATAGAGAGTATTTCCAGATATTGCCCCGACAATCTCGTTTTCGGGTAGAAGGTAGGCCCCGGCAGATACCAGTTCCGTCTCTGTGACGAGTATCCGGTCACTCTGCGGCTGGGTCGTCACACAGGCCCCAACAGCAAAGAATGCAAACAGAGAAACACATCGCAGTATCACGATAAGGGATCGAGAATATTTCAAGTTCATCACCCATCCTCATCCGGATCATGGCCCTGAAGTATAAATCAGTTTGACCAGAGTGATAAGGACAAAGTCACTCCTGCCCTCTCAATCGATCGGGCATCTTGTTCTCAAATTCACTGATTTCTGCCAGCAGCCATTTACGGAACAAGCGTCCATCCGGCGTCAGCTCTCTCACCGCAGAAGACACCAGATAGTAAGAAAAAGGCGACTTCGTCCATTTACTCAGGACCGGGACCAGGCGTCCTGAAAGGACGTCATCTGCGATTAGAACAGAGCGCCCCAACATCAGGCCCTCGCCATTACGCGCCGCATTGATCAATAGGTGTGTATCACTAAAAGAATAGCTGTCATGATCAACTGAATTTTCTTGTGCAAAATCATCCAGCCATTCTTCAAGACACAAGCGGATGCCCTCAGGCCCTCCCGCATCTCGTAACAGGGTGATCCCTGAGAAGGCGCCTTCTTCGGTTAACAAATCAGGATGGCAGGCAGGGCCGACCATTTCCTCCATCAGCAGTTCGGACGTCAGACCTTTGTAGTTTCCCGGTCCATAGCGAATGGCAAGATCAACAGATCCATCAGAGAAATCCACAAGACGGTCAGATGTCAGAATCTCCAGCTGTATCGAGGGGTGCGCCTTCCTGAATTTTTTCACCCGCGGCCCCAGCCACTCTGCGGCAAAAGAAGGTAAGACGGACAGACGAAGCCTGCGCGGTGCTTTTTTGCTTTGCAAACTTTCGGTCATTTCATCCAGTTGATCAAACATCACGGTTAAGCCGGACAAATAGGATGTACCCGTTTTTGTCAACTCGATGAAATTAGCCCCCCGATCAAAAAGCGAAAGCCCCAGCCACTGTTCCAGAGAGCGAACCTGTTGACTAACAGCAGAAGCCGAAACAGACAGCTCCTCGGCTGCCAAAGAAAGGCTTCCGGTTCGTGCTGTTGCCTCGAAGGCTTTCAGGGCATTCAAGGGAGGAAGTCTGCGTTTCTTTAGCATAAGAAAATCTTATTCAGCCTAATATCTTCTGCTTTTACATCCGGGGAGTTTATCGCCACCTTAGTTCTAGCAGATCCTGTAGTGGATGATAGAGGGATAATCATCAACGACATCGCCGTGTCGAAGAAATGATCCCCTGTTTGTCATGACAGACCTGAACTTTACCCGCAAACAAGCAGGAATTAAAACAATGCAACAGCCACAGATCAACTCCGGTATACTTCAAATGTCTCTGGCGATGGTCCTTTCCGGTTTCATCGGCCTGTTTGTTTTTGAATCCGGACAATCCCCCTTTAATGTTGTCTTCTTCCGTTGTGTCTTCGGGGCTACGGGACTTGGCCTTTATTGCTGGTACAAGGGCTATCTAACAAAAGAAGTATGGGTTGCGCGAAACATCACCCTAGCCCTGCTCGGCGGCGCCGCCCTTGTCTGTAACTGGATACTTCTCTTTTCCTCATTCGAGCTTGCTTCAATCTCGGTCAGTACAACCATTTACCACACCCAGCCCTTTTTTCTGGTGATTTTCGGTGCCATCTTTCTGGGCGAAGCCTTCAGTCTTAACAAGATGATCTGGTTGATTATCGCCTTTAGCGGCCTCGTTCTGATCGTCAACCCGGATACAGAATCATTTGCAGGAAACATCGAGATGCTCAAAGGCGCTGGCCTGGCACTGGGCGCTGCCGTCCTCTATACCATCACCACCATCGTCACCAAGCGTCTGAAACAGATGAAACCTCATTTAATTGCTTTTCTGCAGGTCAGCCTCGGGGTTGTGATGCTGGCCCCCTTCGTTGATTTATCAGCAGCCCCGAGTGATGTTGCGCCCTGGGGATTCCTGATTGCCCTTGGTTTAATTCATACCTGTTTCATGTACATCATCATGTATTCAGCCTTTCAAAAACTACAGACACCGGTTATTGCCGTCCTGTCTTTTATCTATCCGGTTGTTGCCATCATCGTTGACTATGTTTTTTACGAACAGAATCTCAGCATGATGCAAATTTTGGGAATTGTCCTTATTCTGCTCAGTGCAGCTGCAGTCAATCTGGGTTGGAAACTGCTTCCCGGCAGGAATGTTCCCGCAAAAAAAACCGCTTAACTCTCGTCGCGGACAAGAAGCGCTGGTTTGCCAATCACTGGAAATGGGGATTATCGGCAAACCAGCGCTTTACATAATCAACAAACTTTCTGAGCTTCAGTGGCAGATCCTTCTGATAAGGATAAACAATAAAGATCGGGAACGCCTCCAACTCATAGTCCGGCAACAGTCTTACCAGTCGTCCCTTTTCAATCTCATCACGAGCCAGATAAGAGGGAAGTTTCGCCACTCCTGCCCCCTTGAGGACCGCACTTTTCAACATGGGAAAATGATGTACAGACATTTTACCCTCAATCGGGATGACATGACTGCTTTCCTCCTTCCAAAATCGCCAGAGTGCCGTATCCAGATTGCGCGCATTTACCAGGCAGCTGTGAAAAGCCAGATCAGTTGGCTGTTCTATCGCTTTTTTACCCGCCAGATATTCAGGTGCGGCACAGACATAGTCTCGCCATTCCCCAAGCCTGATGGCAACAAGGTCATCATCCAGCTGCGTGGTTGCCCGGAGCGCCACATCAATCTTTTCAGCCTGTAGGTCCCTGATCCGGTTATCAAGGTCCAGCTCAAAGCGTACAGCCGGGAAATCAGCCATGAAGCCAAAGGTAATATCTCCGAGGAAGACCTCTCCAAAAGATATCGGCGCGGAAAGACGGAGCTTGCCCGAAACATCTCCCTTTAAAGCCTCCAGTGCTTTTTCCGCTTTCAAGGCTGTCTGAGTGATATCCCGGCAATATTCAAAAAAGGCCTTCCCGGCTTCAGTTGTATCCAGCCGGCGGGTCGTCCGAAACAAAAACTGGGTCGAGAAGCGCTGCTCCAACCGCGACACCAACTGACTGACATGCGCTTTTGAGCACCCAAGCCGCTGAGCCGCTTTGGTAAAACTTCCTTCTTCCACCACAGCAGCAAACACAGCCATGGCTTCAAGATGCGCCATATTATCACTCATTTAAAAACAATCCGTTCAGAAAATTTACACTTATCATATCAGATAAAAACAATATCTTGTTACATATCTTAACAGGAGACAGAACATGAAAATCGTACTCGTCGGTGCCAGCGGCATTATTGGCAAGGCTGTATTGGCCGAACTCAAACAACGCCATGACGTTATTACTGCGTCCAGAACGTCCGGAGATATCCAGATAGATATCAGCGATACAAAGTCCATTCTCGAAGGCCTCGCTTCTGTCGGTGCCTTCGATGCTCTGGTCTCGGCAACAGGGTCTGTACATTTTGGCGACTTTAATGAAATGCAGGAAGAGGAGTACCAGATCGGTATCGCTAACAAATTGATGGGACAGGTCAATCTGGTTCTGATCGGGCGGGAATTCATCAACCCAAATGGTTCATTTACGTTAACCACGGGCATATTGAATCGCGATCCGATCCGCTATGGCAGCTCGGCTTCCATGGTCAACGGGGCTCTGGATGCCTTTGTCAAAGCCGCGGCGATTGAAATGCCCAAAGGCCTGCGTATCAACAGTGTCAGCCCGACAGTTATCACAGAAGCAATGGGCAAATACGCCCCTTATTTCAGAGGCTTTGCTCCTGTATCAGCTGAACTTGCAGCCCTTGCCTATAGCAAGAGTGTCGAAGGTCACCAGACTGGACAGGTTTACGAGGTTAACTGATCTCCCTGTAAACCGGAGAGTTCAGATAACCACCCATGAATGCTCCACAACAATCTGGAGCATTCATGATTGCACCAAAATTCAGAACAATGAATTTTGATTATAGCAGATTATCTCAAGAGGTGCTCTCTGATATCTTCCCTCAATTCCTTTTGAAAGTATCTGATATGACCATCATTCTTGCCATGTGCATCTTTGCCCTGACCATGTCCATCTCCCCGGGCCCGGTTAATATCATTACCCTGACATCTGGCCTCAATCACGGGGTGGGCAAAACAGTTCCTTTTGTCGCCGGAGCGACCATCGGCTTTACCGGGCTGCTTTTTTCTATTGGATTAGGCGCAACAGAACTGCTGTCCCGCTTCCCGGATGCCATGCGGGTTATTGGTTATATCGGTGCGGTTTTTATACTCTATATGGCTTGCAAAATCGCCTTTTCCAGCGGCACTTTATCACTGGGCTCTGAAAACAAACCCGGATTTCTTCAGGGCTTCCTGCTGAACATTCTCAATCCAAAGGCCTGGATCGCCAGCCTGGCTGGTGTAACCGCCTTTACGGTCAAGGGTGATATCTCCACCCTCTTCCTGTTTTGCGGGCTTTATTTTTTCATCTGTTTCATTGGTGTTGGTTCCTGGGCTGTTGCCGGACAACAAGCGAAGGCGCTGGTCCAAACCGAACGGCACCTTCGGATTTTCAACCTGGTTATGGGGGCGGGTCTCGCCGCTGTCGCCGTTTATCTGGTCCTTGTGTAAAACCCAGGAGCAGAGCCCAGAGTTAAAAGGTTTCTGCTTTCAGGAAGGAGGGAAAACTGATTCCGGCGGAGCCATTCAACGGCCATATCCCCCAGTATTCTGGAGAACCATCCTTAAGTCAGACCATAAAGGGGCGATAGAATTTAAAATTCTCGCCCCTTTAACAAAAATCCTTAAGCCGTAGCAACCCGCTGCCCGTATGGCCCCTCTTTCACAGGCAGGTGAATGATCGCGGAGAAAGCCCCGACACCGATACCGACCCACCAGACCGCGTCATAGGACCCATAACCGTCATACATGACGCCGCCGAGCCAAACCCCGAGGAATGAGCCCAACTGGTGAGAGAAGAAGACGATCCCGTAGAGAGTGCCCATATATTTCAAGCCATAGATTTGGGCAACCAACCCCGAAGTCAGCGGCACCGTCGCCAGCCAGAGTGACCCCATGACAATGGAGAAGATCACCACTGATGTAGGAGTCATCGGGAAAAGAATGAACAGTGCCGCGGCAATGGTGCGTCCGGTATAGATAAGGGCAAGAAGATATTTCTTCGACCACTTCTTGCCCAAATACCCAGCAAGAACAGTACCAACAATATTTGTCGCGCCAATAATGGCAATGGAAAAGGCCCCCAGTGCCGAAGTCGTGTTTACCCCAAGGCTGCGCAATACAGAGTTCGGCGGGATTGCAGCACAGACTTCAGTGATATAGGCCGGGAAATGGGCTGTCACAAAAGCCAGCTGAAAGCCGCAGGAGAAAAATCCAAGGAAGATCATGCCATAAGTTGGATCACGCATAGCCTTGCCCAGCACTGCCCCAAGGCTTTCCTGCAGCTCTGTAGTAGAGGTGAACCTTTTACTACGCATAAAGGGTAGAACAAGAAGGACAGCAATAATTACAGCCGCAAAGATCAAAAACACCGAAGACCAGGGCATGATATCCAACAGGCTGCTTGCCGCCAGAGGCCCAACGATCTGGCCAGCAGAGCCTGCGGCTGTCGCAATGCCCAAGGCAAGGGATCGGTTTTCGTCTGAGGCGCTGCGTCCGACCACGGCGAGAATAACACCGAACCCGGTTCCCGCAACCCCGAAGCCCACCAGAATTTCCAGCAGTTGATGTGCCCCTGGTGTCACAGCGTAACTGCTCAAGACCAGCCCGAGGGCATAAACGACTGCACCAAGAATAATAGCCTTGATGTCCCCGAATTTTTCAGCCAGAGCGCCAAAGATCGGCTGGCCGATACCCCAGGCTAAATTCTGGATGGCTATGGCCATGGAGAATTCGGATCTGAGCCAGCCGAATTGATCAGCAATCGGGATCTGAAACACACCAAAACTCGCGCGAATGGCAAAGCCGGTCATCAGGATCAGGCAGCCGGAGAGCAATATCGGTGTAAACAGTTCAGACCCGCCGGTCTTTTCATTCCCCTGCATCATATCCCTAACAGCCCAAGTCCCTGAAACGGTTGGTCCGGCCAGACCTGCCGGAACGAAGACAATCAAGGTACCTGAAAAGAGAAATCGCGCAAACAAAAAGGGCCACCAGAAGGCGACCCTTTTCGATAGCTGTAAAGCTGTTCTGAAGCAGATTAACGCTTGGAGAACTGGAAGCTACGACGCGCTTTTGCTTTACCGTATTTTTTACGTTCAACTGTACGGGCATCACGTGTCAGGAAGCCACGTGCTTTCAGTGCAGGACGCAGAGTTGGCTCGAAGTAAGTCAGTGCTTTGGAAATACCGTGACGAACAGCACCAGCCTGACCAGAGAGACCGCCGCCTTTAACGGTACAAATCACATCGAACTGGCCAGTACGATCAACAGTCTCGAAAGGCTGTGCGATCATCATGCGCAGAACAGGGCGTGCGAAGTAAACTTCTTCTTCACGACCGTTTACGGTGATTTTACCAGTACCTGGTTTGATCCAGACACGGGCAACGGCGTCTTTACGCTTACCAGTCGCATAGGAGCGACCCTGGGCATCAACTTTACGCTCGGCAACAACAGTAGTGTCCTGAACTACAGGAGCAGCACCACCAAGATCGCTCAAGGAATTGAGAGTTTCGTTAGCCATGGATTACTGGCTCCTCTTGTTCTTGACGTTTTTGGAAGCGATATCCAAAACTTCAGGCTGCTGCGCTTCGTGCTGATGATCAGCACCAGCGTATACACGCAGGTTGCGCATCTGCTGACGACCGAGAGGTCCGCGTGGAACCATACGTTCGATAGCTTTTGATACAACACGCTCAGGAAAACGACCTTCCAGGATCTGACCGGCTGTACGTTCCTTGATACCGCCAGGGTGGCCGGTATGCCAGTAGTACTTCTTGTCAGCGAGTTTGTTGCCGGTAAGAGCAACTTTCTCAGCGTTGATGATGATAACATTATCACCACAATCCATGTGTGGTGTATAAGTTGTTTTGTGTTTCCCGCGCAGAATTTTCGCGACCTCAACGGCCAAGCGACCGAGGACGACGTCTTGAGCGTCAACCACGAACCACTTTTTTTCGATATCTGCGGGTTTAGCAGAAAAAGTTTTCATATAACAGAGCCACTGCATACTGTTTAATAAGGGGCAAGACACTGAATGTGTTCTTGCGTGGCTGGTTTCTAATACAAGCCGACAATGCTGTCAAACAGTTTAATCCAGCACTCCAAAAAATATGCATTTAAAATCAATAACTTAAAAATGAGGTATTAAAACACCTCACATTTATTCGTTTTTTTGACTTTAGTAATGAGCTATTTCCTGCAATCGATGAATTCAGTTGCAAGATATAACCCTCCCGTGAAATATGCTGCTTTGTATAAAATAGAAAATATGGAGACTTTATGCGATCCACTTCTGATGTTGTGGTTATCGGTGGCGGTATTATAGGGAGTGCAGCAGCTTATTTTCTAGCAAGCTCTCCTGATTTTAACGGCACAGTTACAGTGGTCGAAAAAGATAGCAGTTATCAAAAGTGTTCGACTACACTTTCAGCAGCCTCAATCAGGCAGCAATTCTCCACCCGGGAGAATATCGAGATTTCCCTTTTTGGCATTCAGTTTCTGAAGAACCTGGACAGTTATCTCGACACAGCAGAGTCTCTGGCAAATAATAACCAGCTCGATATTGGCCTGCAGGAAAAGGGATATCTGCTTCTGGCCAGCGAAGCCGGAACGGATGTTCTCCAAAGAAACAACAGACTACAAACAGAGCTGGGAGCTGATATCTCTCTCCTGCCTCCTCCGGCGCTTAAAGAGCGCTTTCCCTGGATGAACTGTGAAGATCTTGCTCTGGGATCTTTGGGTAATTCTGGAGAAGGCTGGTTTGATGCCTATTCCCTGCTCCAGCTTTTCAAGGCCAAAAACAAAACCTTGGGGGTCAGCTACATCAATGATGAAGTCATCGGCTTAAAAACCGAACGACAAAACGGCTCTGGACAGATTACGGATGCCGAACTCAAAAGCGGCAGCATAATTTCGGCAAAATACTTTATCAATGCCGCAGGGCCTGCCGCTGCCTCTGTTGCCTCGATGGCCGGAATAGACTTGCCAGTAGAAAGCCGGAAACGCTGTGTGTTTGTCTTCAACTGTCGAGAAGAAATCACCCACTGCCCGCTTGTCGTCGATATCAGTGGTGCCTATTTCCGTCCGGAAGGTCATAACTTCATCTGCGGAATTTCCCCCCAGGAGGAGAATGACCCTGTCTCTACAGATTTTGACGTCGACCACAGTTTGTTTGAAGAAGTCCTGTGGCCAACTCTGGCGCACCGCGTCCCCGCTTTTGAAAGTATCAAGCAGGTCAATGCCTGGGCAGGGCATTATGCCTATAATCTGCTGGACCAGAATGTCATTCTGGGCACAGCACCCCAGATAAACAATCTATTTTTTGCCAATGGTTTTAGTGGACACGGCCTGCAACAGGCCCCTGCCGTCGGACGGGCTCTGTCAGAATTGATCCTCTATGACGGTTTCCGAAAACTTGATCTTTCTGTGTTCAATTTCGAGCGCATATTACAAAAAAAACCGGTTAAAGAACTCAACGTTATCTAATAATTAACCAACTTAATGCCGCATAAGCCATTGAATAAAAACAAAACTAAAAACAATCAGGCTTGTGCGGCCACCTTCCTGAGTAACTCGGTCACTTTCTTACCATTATTTTGCCCCAACACAGCGACAATTACCGGGCCTATTATAGCTCTATGGCAAACTATACCCAAATATACAGCACCAATGATCAGGCAGGTGCGGCGCAGATCGAGCAGATGAGAGCTCTCGAAGACATCGATGTTGATCGCCTGGTCTGGGATGTGGAATACCGCGAGGTTATCAAGGAATCCCTGCGTGGCTCTGCGCCATCGGACCTTTCCAACCAGAATGATGAAAGCGGTTATTACCCTCTCCAGCGACAGGCCTGAATTCCTGCTACAAAACTGCCCCGCTGATTGCCCCCTTGTTTCACTGAACTCCCGGATCTTCTTCCCAGCAGCTGCTCGGCCTCTATCCCTTTCGGCTTTTGGCCTTTCAGATCAAAAATGCTAGAATAGCCGAACTTTGCTCAACGATAGCAAAACAGCGTCCCAGAAACTGTCCCTCGGAGCTTCGGCGTGAAAAAACCCACCACAAAACAGCTCAACTGGCTCAAACGCGGTCTGCAACAGGCTGGCGGCAAGCTCCCTCTGTTTGACAGAAGTGGCAAACATTATGACAACCGCCTGATCCAGGCCTGTATCACCCACGGCTGGGCCGAACCCTGGTTTAACAACCCTCTCAAACCTGACTGGCTGGTCTGCAAGCTGACAGAAAATGGTCGTGCCGCCTGTACAAAGGCAATGCCCAGCTCTGATTAACCCGAGCAGAACAAACTCTCTGCTCCCTCCTCCTATTGTATTGTTTCCTGGTGCGCTGGTTCCTATTGCACTGCCCGCTATTGCACTGCAGTGACAGCTTCGTGAAAATTAGACAGAAAGATTGACGAGACAGGCAAATCCGCTTAGCCTCAAATCGATTGTGCAGCGCACAAATACTGACTTTGTCTTTGGAATACTCCGTAAGTGCAGGAGTACAAACACAGAAACAGATCCGGAAACAAGTCCGGGCACCATCCAGACAAAGCAAAAAGAATTGGGGAAGATAGAGTGCTTTATAACTATTTCGACATGCAGAATGCCGCTTTGGGACCGATGCGCGCTATGGCGCAAATGACCAAGACCTATTTCAGTCATCCGATGATGCCTCTCTCCCGCACCTATTTGGGGAAGATCATGTCAGCCGGTGCTGACGTCCTTGAGGGTGTTATCCGCCATCGCGGAAAACCGGAATGGGGCTTTCAAGCCCTCACCGATGAAAACGGGACTCACCCGATTGATCTTGCTCGGGTCGACCACAAGCCTTTTGCCGATCTGATCCGTTTTCGCTATGATCTCGCCAAGAACCCAAAGAAAATCCTGCTCGTCTCGCCCATGTCTGGCCATTTTGCGACCTTGCTCCGCGGCACCGTACTCACAATGGTCAAAGATCACGAAGTTTATGTGACAGACTGGGCTGACGCCAGCTCCGTACCCGCTTCTGATGGCGCCTTCGGGCTTGATGACTACATTCAGTATATCGTTGATTACATCCGTCTTCTCGGTCCGGATGTTCATGTCATTGCCGTTTGTCAACCTGCGCCACTCGTATTGGCAGCGGTTGCACTTCTTGCCGGAGAGAATGATCCCTGCCAGCCAAGCAGCATGACGCTGATGGGTGGTCCGGTTGATCCGGGCGCTGCAGAAACAGAAGTAACCAAACTGGCCGACAGCCAGTCCTTATCATGGTTCAAGGAAAATCTGACCGCCAGTGTACCGATGCAATATCCCGGTTCCGGGCGTCGGGTCTACCCCGGATTTATGCAGCTGGCCGCCTTTATTTCGATGAATTCATTCCGTCATGTCGATGCGCACATGCAACACTTTAACAATCTGATTATCGGGGATGGTGATTCAGCAGAAAGCCACACCAAATTCTATGACGAATACCTCTCGGTTATGGATGTCACTGCAGAATTTTATCTCGACACCATCCAGCATGTTTTCCAGGAACGCAGCCTGCCCAAAGGCACCATGGTTTGGAAGGGCATTCCTGTCGATCCGTCAAAAATCAGGAAAACCGCGCTTTTGACAGTCGAAGGCGAGCTTGACGATATCTCTGCCCCCGGACAAACCGAGGCAGCGCATGATCTTTGCTCTTCACTCGCCCAGGGAAAACACAAGAACCATATTGAAAAAGGTGTTGGTCACTATGGTATCTTCAATGGCCGTAAATGGCGCGAGAACATTTACCCTGTTATCAATGATTTTATTGAGAAAAATCAGAATAAGTCTTAGATTTTGTTAGCTTTTTATAAAGACTATCGCTTTAGCCTAAGCGATAGTCTTTATCGCTATCACGATCTGGTGTTCTTTTATGCGGACTTTACCCTGTCGCTCTCTCTTTTTTTTCGCTCTTGTCAGCTCAGTTTTTCTAGCTGGCTGTGGCGAAATCTATGATGATACCAAGGGTTGGGCTCCCCGATTTTTAACTGAAATCAAAAAGAATGCAAAAGAAGCCTCGTCCCCTGATGAAACGGCAATGCAACCCGCTGCGCCTGCCCCGGAAGGAAGAGCCGACGAAATCAAAGTTACAGCGCTGCAACCAGCCTCTGGCGTTCCCTCCAGCGACAAAATCAAAGCAGATGCCAAGACGGCAAAATCGGTCACAGCGCCCAAACCATCTTCAACGGCTGGCACTTACGCCATTCATCTGGCCTCCAATAAAAACAAGGAAAGCGCCCAGAAGGAATGGAAAGAGTTACAAAATGCCTTTCCTGCCGAAACCAAAGGCCTCACCTTTCAGACAAAACAAGTGGAAATTACAGGCAAGGGTACTTTCTTTCGGGTACTGGCAGCCCCCTTTAGCAGTAAAGAAGCTGCAGATAAGACCTGTGAGACACTGAAAAAGAAGAAACAATACTGTTCAGTTCTAAAAATATAAAAACCGGATCCAGGCAGCTGCCTGTTATAGCAATGCTGTTCCTGATAAAGAGACGCCAACAACTGTTACCATCAATCACAATGCCACAGGTCTGATAGTTTTACTGCCGAACAAGGTGTAACTTTGTTCAATAAATTAACCAGTTAGAAAAAACAGGAGAGCTCTTCATAAAATTTAATTTCACCTTGAAAAGCACTCCTGACATTTTTTTCAAGCCAAAGGCATTCAGCTTTAACCACACCTAATTTTTTGTACCAACCGTACAGGTATGGACACCGCCGCTTTCGCTCATCGTGCCCCCATGCTTCTTGCAGGACGTCTTGAGAACCGAGGGGCAAACAGTGGCAAAGTAAGGCGGCACACTACAGTTAACCTTATGCTCTTTTTTTAAAACACCTCCGCCAGAATTTCCCTGTAGTACCAATCGGTCAAGCTTTTGACTTTGCTGTACAACACTGTCCGCAGCTGCCGTAAAAGAAATAGCGCCACCAGAGCCAGCAGTGATCAAGAAAACGATTGAGACGGTTCGACAGGCTGTTTTGAAACACATGATATGTTCCTTTCATATAATGAAGTTTTGTCCCAAAGGACACGAACATCAGTATGTCGTTCCAGCCTGTTGCCAGGTTCATTTCCGGTAAACTTTGATAGTCCTGCTGCAATTTTTCCCCGAACAAGCAGACAAGGTTCTGGTGTTATTTCCGCCCAAGAATCTTGCGCAGTTCAGCAGCCTTCGCTTGAGCTCCCTTGACGACAAAGCCAATGTCCGCACCATCGAAGACAACATCATAGCCAGCCTTGTAAAGATCTGCCGCAGTGCGTCCGGCTGTTGGCAAGCCTGCCAGAACTTTACCTTCTCGTATGACCGTCTGCTCGATTTCGGAAATGACCTTTATAACTTCAGGATGATCCTGCTGTCCGGGATAGCCGAGATCAGACGAGAGATCTGCCGGGCCAATAAAAATCATATCAACGCCGGCTGTTGTCACAATTTCCTGAGCATTCTTGGCGCCTTCTGCCGTTTCAATCTGGCAGATAACCATGACCTGATCATTGAAGTTCTCAAGATATTCCCGCGCCTTCACCCCATAGTCCGCTGCACGAATAATCGTTGAGGCAACTCCCCTGTGTCCCAAGGGGGCATAGAGTGCTGCTTCCACAGCCTTTCGAGCCTCTTCCGCAGAAGACACCGCAGGGATCATCACCCCATCTGCTCCGGCATCAAGTACCCGTTTGATTTTCGAAGATGAATTCCCAGAAACCCTGACATAAATTTTGGGACCATATGCTCTAGCGGCCTGCATCTGGACCAATGCATCCAGGATAGAGCCCGGACCATGTTCAAGATCAATCATGAGACAATCATTGCCAGCCTGGGCGATAATTTCTGTCGCCAGAGAACTGAACATATCAATCCAGCATCCGAAAGCCGGATGATTTTTCCCAAGCTTTTTCAGCAACAGTTCTTTGCTCATAATCAACCTACCCTTTAATACAAGACCTCAACGGTTAAGATGAGGTTCCAAGCGCGCAAGTGCTTCGCTCAAGAGCCCGGGGCTACAGGCGAAACACATCCTAAAGTAAGGGCCATCATGCGCGAAGGCGCTGCCCGGCACAATCCCGACACCCGTTTTATCAAGGATGTCGATGGCATAAGCAAAGGGGTCCTCGACATCCCTAACGGAGAAATAGGCATAAAAGGCTGCCTCTGGCAGGGCAATTGAAACCCGGGAAAAAGCAGACAACCCCTTACAAACCAGATCCCGGCGCTGTTTCAGGGCAGCCCGGTTGGCCCGGATAAATTCCTCACCCTGCTCTATCGCCGCCTGGCCAGCCTTCTGAATAAAGGGAGCCGCACCGGATATATTGAATTCCGTCATCCGGGCCAGAGAAAGTCCGATCTCGGGCGGGGCAGTAATCCAGCCCAGACGCCAGCCGGTCATGTTCCATGCCTTGGAAAAACTGTTCAGCAGAATGACCTGATCTTCGGCAGTCATAATTTCTGCAACAGAAGGAGCCGAGTTTCCCTCGTACACCATACGGCCATAGACATCGTCACAAACCAGCCAAATGCCTCTATTGCGACAATACTCCAGTATTGCAGCCAACTCTTCCCGGGTGGCAACCCAGCCCGTGGGATTGTTCGGCGAGTTGATATAAAGGAGCCTGCAACCAGCATCACAGTCAGAAAACAACCGCTCCAGATTTAGAGACCACCTTCCCTCCTCATCCCGATCAAGCAGGAACGAAGAGACATCAGCCCCCAATAATCTTGCCGCATTCGCCGCATTCGGCCAGATCGGACCGATAATCTTTACCTTGTCCCCCGGATTAAGCAGACACTGGAAGGAAAGCATCACCCCTTGCATGCCCGAAGCAGCAACCGTGATCTGTTCATCCGAAATCTGCGCTCCATACAGCTCTGTCATGTAGCGGCTGATCGCTTGTCGCAAGATCGGCAGTCCAGCGCTTGGGGGATAGGTTGTAAAGTTGGCGTCAATCGCTGCCTTGCCTGCTTCTTTGATAAATTCAGGCGTCGGCTCATCACTCTCACCAAACCAGAGAGGGATAACACCATCTTTGCCAAAACCATGCTCCATGACCGCACGTATATGGCTGCGCTCCAGCTTTCCCGCTGTCTTGCTGATTTCATATGACATCACGTTCTTTCCCAGTACCTTTTCACTACCAAGGGTATTAAAAAAAATCTCTGAGAACAAGCACACCTTTTACGAAATTAACCCTAACTCTATGAAGACAATAATTTTATCCTAATGCTATATACGTATATTTTTTTTGCACAGCTACAGCACAAGCACACTTTAAAATTGAAAGCGGATAATTTTCAAAAAAGATAAAAGAAACTGGGAAGTTCACCAGGAATAGCTCAAACAGGTGATAATAAAGATCACAGCAGAATATCTGCAAGCTTGCCGAGGATGTGCCCATAAGACACATCCTCCCGTAGGATGACACTTGCATCCCCGGATCGTGGCTTACACATTGCACGATAAGCAGCCTGCTTCAGGAAGTACCCCCAATCGCGCCACCGGCAGCGTACAGGGACCTTTTCCCGAAGCTTTTTACCGGGGAACAAATTCCCGGAAACTCAATCTGAGTTGTGTAGCAAATTTGCAATAAATGCTCAAGAATTTCCAAAACTTAAAGGCAAGAGCTTTTGGAAGGATGCACGACAACCAAGGCTATCTGGTCAAGACTACCTGTAAACTTTATCCAGCGATATAGTCTAATCCAGCCCCTCAGCCAGTTCATCCAGACTTTCCTGATCAAGAATTTCAATACCGCCCCCCGAAGGAATGGCGATAATCTTCTGCTTCTTGAGATTAGTCAGAGTCCGGCTGACTGTTTCTGTTGTCAGGCCAAGATAGTCACCGATATCGGAACGCCCCATGGGCAACGCCACCAGTTGTCGCTCTGTTGAAGGCTTACCAGCCCGCTTAACAAGCGAAATCAGAAAGCTGCTGACCTTTTCAACAGCTGTCTTCCTGCCTAACAGCAGCATCTGATCCTGGGCAAGAACCAATTCATGCGACACCATATTCAACAAACGGTGCTCAAGCTGGGGCAATCTGTTTAAAAGTCCTTCAAGCTTTTCACGGGGAAAACGACAAAGTCTGGAATCTTCAAGCGCCTCAGCCGAATAGGCATAAAGATCGTTCATGGCAATCCCGAGGAAATCACCCGGAAAGAGGAAACCTGTCATCTGACGGCGGCCGTCTGGCAAGAGCTTGAAAAGTTTGACCGAGCCAGCGGTCACGTTAAACAAATATTCTGCGGGATCTGTCTCGTTAATAATTGTCACACCCCGGCCAACCTCCAGGCTGGTCGAAATCGCAGAAAGCTCGCGCAACTCTTCACAGGACAACGCATGACAAAGGCTCATTCCTGCAACATTACAATTCTCGCAGGGAGAATAAGCTTCAGACTGAGCAGTAACAGCGTTTGCCGTGTGAGAATGACTTCTCATATCTGATATTCCTGACAGATTGTTATGTCGCAGTGATACTACCACAGCATCACTTGGCAAACCGTGAAGACTTTATTTTGCATGCGTCATATTGACCTACATCAAAGACACACCTGAACTTAGCTGTTTGTTTGATAAGGTTCAACCTCTGAGCGAGTAACTGCTGTGCAATTTGCCATCACCCCACTTGACCAAAGTAAAAGTCAACAAGTCCTGCCTCTGATACAAATGGTCAAGAGCGACATCACTGCTAAACAATGGCAGCAGTATGTTGACAGCTTCACCGGCCGCAACACCCGGGAATGTGGTATTATCACAGTCAGGAATGCGACAAATTATCATATGGGAGTACTCTGTTATAAGATAATTGAAGATGTTATGCATCAAAGGGTTATGGATGTTACCAACTACGTTGCCGCTGATATTTTAGGCCGTAATGATATTTCGGGGACTCTGCTGAACTGGCTGGAAGAACAGGCAAGAAGCCGAGACTGTCAGGCCATTCATATCACCATAGATGTTAAACACAGTCCCATTCCACACAGCAGCTACAGTAAGTCTATCCCAAGCCAGATGTCAGACAGAGGCTATCTTTGTGACGCAACGAGGTTGTGCAAAAAACTGAATTGATCATCCCTTTAACCAACAGCAGCTTCGCTACTGATATATCCCACCCGCTACAAAATGGCTTTAGCGGGTGCGTCAACCCGTAACATTGACCTAGATCAATGCCTTTTTATAGATAGAGCGTAGGGTAAACGTGTGCCGGAAGTCCACTTCGGCCAGATAAAACCACGTTCTTAATAATAAGGCGACTTCAGGAATGACTCGGGAAATAACCGCAAATGCTCGGTTATCCGTCGATGGATGGGTAACAGCCGGCGCGCTGCTTATAGGTGCTTTTTATGCCACCTTGACAGCCGCACGCACAGAAGACCCGGTGATGTCTGTTCATGCATACATCTTTGCAGGGGCTTTCATCCTCGGACTTTTTGGAATCATCAAGGCATACTTCGACAACTCGGAACGCCTTGCAGACCAGCCCGCCGGGACCTCAATCCAGTATAATCTTGATATTATCAAAGCGGGTGTCATTGCTTCCGTATTCTGGGGCATCGCAGGATTTCTCGCTGGCGACACAATCGCCTTTCAGCTCGCCTATCCAGATCTGAATTTTGATACTTCTTTTTTCAATTTTGGACGGTTGCGCCCTCTGCACACCTCGGCGGTGATCTTTGCATTTGGTGGAAACGTTCTTATTGCGACTTCCTTCTATGTTGTTCAGCGCACCTGTAAGGCCCGCTTACCAGGGACCTTTGCCCCCTGGTTTGTGTTCTGGGGCTACCAGCTTTTTATCGTGATTGCCGCCACCGGCTATCTGATGGGGGCCACACAGGGCAAGGAATATGCAGAACCGGAGTGGTATACCGATCTGTGGCTAACCCTTGTCTGGGTTGTGTATCTCTTCGTTTTTCTGGGTACTCTCTGGAAACGTCAGGAACCGCATATCTACGTTGCCAACTGGTTCTATCTCGCTTTTATCGCGACGATCGCCATGTTGCACATCATCAACAACCTCGCCGTTCCTGTCTCCTGGACCAGTTCCAAGAGTTACATTCTTTTTGCCGGTGTTCAGGATGCCCTGACCCAATGGTGGTATGGGCATAATGCAGTGGGTTTTTTCCTGACAGCCGGGTTTCTGGGCATCATGTATTATTTCGTGCCCAAGCGAGCGGGACGCCCGGTTTATTCCTACCGTCTGTCGATTGTGCATTTCTGGTCTCTGATCTTCATGTACATCTGGGCGGGCCCTCACCATCTGCACTATACAGCCCTGCCTGACTGGGCCCAGACCCTTGGAATGACTTTCTCTATCATGCTGTGGATGCCCTCGTGGGGTGGCATGATCAACGGCCTCATGACACTTTCAGGTGCCTGGGACAAACTGCGTACTGATCCTGTCCTGCGCATGCTCGTCGTTTCTGTTGCCTTTTACGGCATGAGCACTTTCGAAGGACCGGTCATGGCGATCAAGGCCGTGAACTCACTCAGTCACTATACCGACTGGACCATCGGTCACGTCCATTCCGGTGCATTGGGCTGGGTCGCCTATGTCAGTTTCGGGGCTCTTTATTGCCTTGTTCCCTGGCTCTGGAATCGCACACAACTCTATTCCCTGAAACTCGTAAGCTATCATTTCTGGATTTCGACTTTCGGTATCCTGCTCTACATCACCTCCATGTGGGTGTCAGGTATCCTTCAGGGGCTGATGTGGCGTGCCTATAACGATCTGGGCTTCCTCGAATACTCCTTTGTGGAAACAGTCGAAGCAATGAACCCCTTCTACTGGATCCGGGCTATCGGTGGAGCCTTCTTCGTCGTTGGCGCTCTGATCATGGCCTACAACCTTTGGCGTACAGCCCGTGGCGATCTTAGAGTGGAAAGCCGCTCGTTACCGCCTGAAGCTGTTCCCAGCCCCGTAGCAGCCGCATAAGGAGGGTATGAGTTATGATAAAACATGAAGTATTCGAAAAGAACTCGATCATTCTCCTGATCGGCATTCTCATTGTTGTCTCCATCGGTGGGCTGATCGAAATTGCACCGCTGTTCTTTCTGGAAAGCACCATTGAAAAGGTTAAGGGCATGCGCCCTTATTCTCCACTCGAACTCGCGGGCAGAAACATCTATATCCGCGAGGGATGTTACAACTGCCATTCCCAGATGATCCGCTCACTGAAGGATGAGGTCGAACGATATGGGCCTTATTCTCTGGCAGCAGAATCCATGTACGACCATCCCTTCCAATGGGGATCGAAACGGACCGGGCCCGACCTCGCCCGTGTCGGCAGCAAATACTCAGATGACTGGCATCGCGAGCATCTCGTCAACCCGCGGGGGATCGTTCCTGAATCGGTTATGCCAGGTTATCCATTCCTGCTGGATACTCCTTTGTACTACAAGGACATGAAGGAACATCTGGAAGCCAACCGCATGGTCGGCGTGCCTTATAGTGACGAGATGATCGAAACCGCCATGGAAGATGTTCGCAGCCAGGTTGATCCTGATGCAGACACTGATGGCCTTCTCGCCCGTTATCCCAAGGCGCAGGTACGTGATTTTGATGGAAATCCAAAGGTTCTTTCTGAAATGGATGCCCTGATTGCCTACCTGCAAATGCTCGGAACCCTGGTGGACTTTTCGGCCTATAAAGCCGATGGCCCGGACCTGCGTTAGGAGATTTTCATGGATTACAGTGATGTTTCACATTTTTCACAAACCTGGGGTCTGGTTTATCTCGTCATCATGTTTCTCGCCGGTGTGGTCTATGCCCTCTGGCCCCGGAACAAGGACAAGTTCGATCACGCCGCCAATATTCCACTAGAGGATGACTAGTCATGGCAGGAACTCCGAGAAAAGACGAGATTTCCGGCGTCGATACCACCGGTCACAAGTGGGACGATATCGAAGAACTCAACAATCCCCTGCCACGCTGGTGGCTATGGGTCTTCTACGCCTCTGTTTTGTGGTCCGTGGTTTACTGGATTGCCATGCCTGCCTGGCCCGGGATCTCCGACTACACCAAAGGTATGCTGGGATATTCCCAAAGGAGTATCGTTCAAAATGAACTGGCTGCGGTCAAAGCAAGCAGAGCAGAATGGGACCAGCAGATCCTGAATTCCTCGCTGGAGGAAATCGTTAAGGATGACACCCTGAACCAGTATGCGCTGGCTGCCGGCAAAGCTGCTTTTGGCGACAACTGTAGTGGCTGTCATGGCAGTGGTGCCCAGGGCGGGAAAGGCTATCCCAACCTGAACGATGATCACTGGCTCTGGGGTGGTTCTTTGGAAGATATCCATACCACCATTGCCTATGGCATCCGTTCAACACATGAGGATACCCGGGTCAACGACATGTCGGCTTTCCTGCGCGACGAAATCCTGGAAAAATCCGAAATTTCGGACGTGGCTGAATATGTTATGTCCCTTTCCGGAACAGCCACTGATGCCCAGGCGGCTCGCCGCGGTGAAGAACTGTTTGTCGACAACTGTGTCGCCTGCCATTCCGAAGGCGGTCTTGGAAACCGTGATCTTGGTGCCCCGAACCTTGCCGACAGCCTCTGGCTCTATGGCGGCGACAAAGCCACCATCGTTCAGAGTATTTCCTATGGCAGGAAGGGCGTCATGCCAACTTGGGAAGCCCGGCTTGATCCTGTCACTGTAAAGGCACTCAGTATCTATGTTCATGCCCTTGGCGGCGGTGAATAAGATTTACCTGAGGGAGTGACACGATCACTCCCTCAGAACTTTCAAATCAGAAAATAATCACGACCCGTCAGAAAAGAACCGTGCCAGAGAATGAGTACCAAGCTGGAAGATATCGTCAGAGACGCCACCATCGAAGTGGATGCCGTCAATAAAAAAGAAAACCGGACGCTTTATAAAAAGCGGGAACCGATTTTCCCCAAGCGCGCTGTAGGCCAGTTCCGCCGCTTGAAATGGCTGATTATGATCATCACCCTTTCAATCTATTACCTTGTTCCTTTTCTCAGATGGGATCGTGGTCCGGGCGCACCTGACCAGGCGGTATTGATTGATTTTCCGGGTAATCGTTTTTACTTTTTCTTTATCGAGTTATGGCCACAGGAAGTCTATTACATTACAGGCATTCTGATTGTTGCCGCCTTGTTGCTTTTCTTTTTCACCAGTCTGTTTGGCCGGGTCTGGTGTGGTTACTCCTGTCCCCAGACGGTCTGGACTGATCTGTTTATTGCTGTCGAGCGCTGGGTTGAAGGCGATCGCAATGCCCGTATCAAGCTTCATCGGGCCCCCTGGTCATTGGAAAAAATTGGAAAATACTGTCTCAAGCACACGATATGGCTGTTAATCGGCATCGCCACAGGTGGTGCCTGGGTCTTCTATTTTGCTGATGCACCGACCCTGTTTGTCGAGCTTTTCACCCTTCAGGCTGACATAATGGCCTACAGCTTTGTCGCGCTGTTGACCTTCACCACCTATACCCTTGGGGGGCTGGCGCGTGAACAGGTCTGTATCTACATGTGCCCCTGGCCCCGCATCCAGGGAGCCATGATGGATGAGGATTCACTTCAGGTTACCTATAAACTGGATCGCGGAGAACCGCGGGGCCGGGCAAAAAAAGCCCACGATGATGAAAGCTTTGGAGATTGTATCGACTGCAAACAATGCGTCGTAGTCTGCCCTATGGGGATTGATATCAGAGATGGTTCCCAACTTGAATGTATCAATTGCGCCCTTTGTATCGATGCCTGTGATGCCATTATGGACAAGATGGGTACACCACGTGGCCTGATTGCCTATGACACTGATGCCAATCTCGCCCGGAGGATTGCCGGTAAGGCGGAGCAATTTACGCTCCTGCGCATGCGCACAGTAGTCTATGCTTTCGCCATTCTGTTCGTCTGCGCCGTGATGAGCTATGTTCTGGTGACCCGCTCTTCTCTGGATCTCAATGTTCTCAGAGATCGGAACCCGATCTTCGTCAAGCTGTCGGATGGCAGCATCCGCAATGGCTATACAGTTAAGATTCTTAACAAGGAACGCAGCGTCCGGCAATTTGCCGTATCCGTTGATGGCCTGCCAGTCGAGACACTTAAGATAAATGACATCGAAGACAATGGAGCTGCACCGATTGTCGAGGTCAAGCCAGATAGTTTGCGGAGCGTCCATCTCTTCATTTCTGTTAATGAAGCAGATCTTGCCTCTGCTTCAGAGCCTGTCACCATCACTGTCACTGATACTGAAAACGGGAACTCTGTTACCTATGACAGCGTCTTTATCGGACCGGAAAAATGACAATGACCTCAATGGAAAGTTTCTCACCTATGACCAATAAAACTTCGGATCGGGAAAAAGAAAGATTTACCGGCAAGCATTTTCTGGTCTGGATTCTGGGATTTTTTGGCGTTGTGATTGCAATAAACATCGCCTTCATATTTCTGGCGACAGATACCTGGACCGGTTTATCGAGCAAGACAGCCTATGTTGATGGATTAAAATACAATCAGACGCTTGAAGCCGCCAAAAATCAGCAGGCTCTGGGATGGCGTAATACGCTGGTACTGGCAAAGACAGGCCAGCAGCACAGCCTTGACTTCACCCTGGCAGATCAGGAAGGAACGGCCCTTTCCGGCTTCACCGTGACGGCCCTTATCGGCCGCCCAACCCTGCAGAAATACGACCAGACCGTCACACTTGGTGAAAGCACAAAAGGTATGTATCAGGCCATTCTTGATCTGCCTTTGCCAGGGCAATGGCATGTCAGCCTGAAAGCAATTTCTCCGAGCGGTACAAGCTATCAACTTGAACAGCGCTTTATCGTAAAGTAGGTCGCAAATGTCTCAATGCTGCTCTGGTAACAACACATCGAAAAATGTACCTGCACAGACGGGCTCTCATCCGCCTGCCAAGAACTGCTGTTCAAAGGAAAAGACAGGTCAGATGATGGAAGCAACAGCGGGTTGCTCCTCTTCCCTGCCCCAACCGGCTTCACCGATATCTCCAGCCAAGGCTGTGTACGAATCAGCCGTCGAGCCCAGTATTGACCCTACCGCCTATGTCCTTACCTCCGAAGACGGGCTTTCGTCTTTGAACCTGATCATAGACTCTATTCACTGCCCCTCCTGCATCCGCCTGATTGAAGGTAATCTGAAAAAACTCCCCGGGATCAGATCTGCCCGGGTTAACCTTTCTACCAAACGGCTTTCTGTTTTGTGGGATGAAACTGTTACCCCTGCCAAGGCAATCATCCACAAGCTGGACGAGCTGGATTTTCCTCCAACACCTTTCAACCCTGCCCTTTTGACTTCGGCTTCGGAAAAAGAAGACAAGGCTCTGCTTCGAGCCATGGGGGTTGCCGGTTTTGCTGCGGCAAACGTGATGCTGCTTTCCGTGGCTGTCTGGTCAGGTGCGGATGAAATGGGTCCTGCCACCCGGGATCTCATGCACTGGGTATCTGCCCTGATCGCCCTGCCCACCGTGGCCTATTCCGGACAACCCTTTTTCCGCTCTGCCTTTGCAGCCTTGAAAGCCCGCAGCCTGAATATGGACGTGCCGATTTCCCTGGCGGTGCTGCTGGCTGCCGGAATGAGTGTCAGCGAAACCCTGCAAAGTGCAAAACACGCCTACTTTGATGCATCGGTCATGCTGCTGTTCTTTCTGCTTATCGGGCGTTATTTGGATCGCCGGATGCGGAGCCGGGCCCAGTCTGCGGCCCAAAATCTGCTCTCGCTCCGCGCGATCGCAGCGACAGTTATCAAAGAAGATGGCAGCAGAATTTCCCTGCCTGTCGAGGCAATCGAACCCGGGATGAAGGTTGCCATCTCTGTCGGGGAAAAAATTCCAGTCGATGGCAAGATAACTAGCGGCAAATCTGAACTGGACACTGCGTTGGTAACCGGGGAATCCCTGCCCCAGATCGCCGGAACAGGTGATGCCGTCTTTGCTGGAACACTCAATCTTTCAGCCCCGATCGAGGTCAAGGTGACCGCAAGGGATGACCAGACCCTTCTGTCCGAGATTGTCCGTTTGATGGAAACGGCGGAACAGGGACGTGCCAGGTACGTCCAGCTTGCAGACAGGGCAGCCCAAATCTATGCCCCGGCTGTCCATCTGCTTTCTGCCCTGACCTTTGCCGGTTGGTGGATCCTGGGAGACGGTGGATGGCACCCTGCCTTGATGAACGCTGTTGCCGTTCTTATCATCACCTGTCCCTGTGCCCTCGGGCTTGCCGTGCCGACGGTTCAGGTCGTCGCCAGTGGCCTGTTGCTAAAGCGGGGAATTCTGGTCAAGGCAGCGGACGGGCTGGAACGTCTCGCCGATGCCGATGCCGTCGTCTTTGATAAAACCGGGACCCTTACCGAAGGCAAACCGACCCTGACCAACCGGGAAAGTGTCACAGAAAACGATCTTCAACTTGCTGCTTCTCTTGCCCTTCACAGCAAACATCCTCTGTCAAAAGCAGTGGTGAAGGCTTTTACTGGAAAGCTGATCCCCCTCACAGATATTCATGAAGAAGCCGGGCAAGGTCTGGAAGGGTATCTGGATAACCAACGCGTTAGAATAGGTAATCGGCACTGGTGTGGTTTTGACAAAGCAGTTGATGAAAACGAGACAGTCAGCGAACTCTGGCTCAGCAGTGGTGACAAGATATCGGTACGCTTTACCTTTACCGACAGTCTGCGGGAGGATGCCGTCGGGGCCGTTGCTCTTTCCAGACATTATCTTGGGTCTGCCGAACTTCTTTCAGGTGACCGAAAGGCAACAGTCACCCTTGCTGCAAAAGAACTCGGATTAAAAATCTGGAGAGCAGAAGCCAATCCCAAAGATAAAATCATCCGGCTGGAAGAACTCGCCCGGGAGAATAAAAAGGTCCTGATGATCGGCGATGGCCTGAACGATGCACCTGCCCTGGCAACAGCCTTTGTTTCTGCATCTCCGGCAACCGCCTCCGATATCAGTCAAACGGCCGCCGATTTTGTCTTTCAGGGCAACAGATTGAAACCGATGATCGAGGCAATTTCTATCGCCCGAAAAGCAAAGGCTCTGATCTTTCAGAACTTTGGTCTGGCGATCCTCTATAATACCGTCGCGGTACCTCTTGCCATGGCCGGTTACGTCACCCCCCTGATCGCCGCACTTGCCATGTCTGGTTCTTCGATTGTTGTCACTTTGAATGCGCTGCGTCTACGCCTGTCAGAAAAGGAAAGCTGACCATGTCTGCCCTTGTCTTTCTTATTCCCGTAGCCCTCGGATTGGGCCTGCTCGGTCTGGCAGCTTTTCTCTGGTCTCTGCGCAGTGGGCAGTTTGACGATCTTGACGGTGCCGCCTATCGCGCAGTTTTTGATGACGATATCGTCCCTCCAACTGAGGAACAAAACAGCGAGGTCAGCAAGGCACCTGGAAAAAAGTTATAATTCCCCCTCTCCGGCCTTCTCTTTCACCGGAAGAGCTGAATAATCGCTGTAAACAGGAAGATGAGCTCAGCAAAGCCTTTCCCAAATGCTGCTAGCAGCGACGCGCCTACTCTGATTTTTCGTCCAGGCCAAAGGCCTTGCCATAACTGATTTTGGCCCCCAGCGGCAGAACTCCCTTGCGAAACTCCAAAGCCATAAAACATTCGCCAGTGAAAGGTCCATCAAGTTTTTCTGCCAACTCTGAAGAAAACCCGAAACGTTCATAATAATCCGGGTCGCCCAGAACAATAATTCCAGCCAGTTCTTCATTATTCCTGCAGACCTGAATCCCCGCCTCAACCAGTTTACTGCCGATCCCTTCTTTTTGGCGCTCCGGATCCACAGCCAAAGGAGCCAAGGCCGCAGCCGAAAGGATAAGTTCCGGAGATTTGGCCTCCATAATACTGAAGAGGATGTGGCCGAGCACTTTCCCCTCCTCTTCTGCAACCAGACCAAACAAGACCTCTTCTTCCTGATAGAGCCGCTTGATCAGGTCGCTTTCATCCCACTGCCCAAAAGCATCATGAACAAGTTGTAAGACCGCCCCCCGGTCTTTCAGTTCTTCCTGTCGTATCTCGATCACCCGTAACAGACCTTTTTTAAAGTGGTAATTCAGTTGTGTACTTCAGACTACGCAGGGCAAAGCGTGAGCTGACAGACTGAATAATCGACAGATGCAAGAATTGATCTGTGATCATCCGGTCATAGGCTTCAATATCTTTGGCCACAATACGCAACAGATAATCTCTGTCTCCAGTTACCGTATAACATTCCATGATTTCGGGTCGCCGGGCAACAATGGCCTCGAACTGCCGCGCGTTTTCCTCACTATGACGCAACAGGGTTACCGTCGCAAAAACCGTAACACCCAAGCCAACAATTTTCGGATCAAGCAGGCAAACTTCCTTGCGGATCAGTCCTTCATCGCGAAAACGTTTAATCCGCCGCCAGCAAGGAGACTGTGACAATCCAACCCGTTCGGCAATATCTGCTGTCGGCAGGGTAGAATCCTTCTGCAGCAGGCTCAGGATTTTAATATCGATGGGGTCTAGATCAATCACAATTCCATTTACCATATATTATTGGATATTTTATGCGTATTTAAACATAAACGCCCAATAATAGAAATAACATTCCCCAAAGCTGAACATAAAATAAACCCAGCTAATTTAGTCGGAATTGGCCAGGAAGAACTGCTGGATCATTGGGGAGAATAAAATGGGGCATCAAGGCTCTGTCTATGAATCAAAAACACCTGACCAACAGGGCTTGTATCATTACGACAGTGAAGAAAACCAGATCTGGCACGATCTGATAACCCGGCAACACGAAATCCTTGATGGCCGGATTTGCCCAGAGTTCCTCAGGGGAATTGATCTGCTGGGTTTGTCTGCCAACAAGGTTCCCCAGCTCAAAGAAGTCAGCGCCCGCCTTTATGAGGCAACAGGTTTTGGCGTTGAATCTGTCCCCGCTGTTATTCCGCCAAAAGACTTCTTTTCCATTCTTGCGAACAGACGTTTTCCCGCAGCAACCTTTATCCGTCTGCGCCAGGATTTTGATTACATCAAGGAACCTGATGTGTTCCATGAGATATTCGGCCACTGCCCCATGCTGACCAACAATTCCTTCGCCGATTACGTTCAGGAGTATGGCAAACTTGCCCTCTCGGTCGACAAAAAATACATGTGGTCGTTGCAGCGACTTTTCTGGTTCACTGTCGAATTTGGACTTCTCAGAACCACAGCAGGGCTGCGGATCTATGGTGCTGGACTGGCCTCTTCTTCCGGCGAGGCGGTTTACTGCATGGACAGTCCGGTCCCGGTCAAACTGGATTTTGATCCCTTGAGTATTTTCAGAACCGAATACCGGATCGATGTATTCCAGCCGATCTACTATGTGATCGACAGCTTCGAGCAGCTGTTTGAAACCATCACATCAAACCTGATTCCGATCATGGATGAAGCGAAGGCACTTGGCAGCATCAATCAAGAGATCCTGCCCGCTTCCGCAAATACTCTTACACACTAGTTTTTCCTCTTCCCGTTGGAGATTTTAATGGTTAACACAGCTTCAAAAAACGTAACGACACCAGTTGGACAGTCACACTGGGACAATCCAGCCGGAACGCTTGGTTTTGAATTTGTTGAATTCACAACCAAAAATCCAGCCCCCATGCGCGCACTTCTGGCCAGCCTTGGCTTCAAGGCCAAAGCCCGTCACCGTTCGAAACAGGTCACCCTCTTTACCCAGGACAATATCAACTTTCTCCTGAATGAAGAACCTGACAGCTTTGCTGCCGAGTTTGCCAATGAGCATGGCTCTTCTGTTTGTGCTGTTGCTTTTGCCGTACAGGATGCCGGAAAAACAGCCAAACACCTCAAATCCCTTGGGGCTGAACTTTACGAAAGTAAAGTGGGGCCAATGGAGCTCAACATCCCCGCAATCAAAGGGGTGGGGGAGAGTCTGGTCTATCTCGTGGACCGTCAGAGCAGCCGCACGATTTATGATATCGACTTTATTCCTCTCGTTGGTGAAGACAGCAGTCAGCAGGATGTCGGCCTTACCTACATCGACCATCTGACCAACAATGTGTTCCAGGGCCGGATGAACTACTGGGCCGAGTTCTATGAGAAGTTCTTCAATTTCCGCGAAATCCGCTATTTTGATATCGAAGGAAAACTGACCGGGCTGCACAGCCGGGCCATGACCAGCCCCTGTGGTAACATCCGCATTCCGATTAATGAGTCCGCCGATGATAAGTCCCAGATCGCTGAGTATCTGAAAGATTACAACGGTGAAGGTGTCCAGCACATTGCCATGGGAACCGATGATATCTATGAAACCGTGCGCAAGCTGCGTGAAAATGGTGTCGATTTCATGCCAGCACCGCCTGAAGCCTACTATAACAATCTTGATACACGTGTTCCGGGTCATGGCGAAGATGTCAACCGTCTGAAAGAACACGGTATTCTACTGGATGGTGCCCCGACTGAAGACGGTGGTATTCTCTTGCAGATCTTTACCAAAACCTGTGTTGGTCCGATCTTCTTTGAAATCATCCAGCGCAAGGGAGACGAAGGATTTGGGGAAGGAAACTTCAAGGCCCTGTTTGAATCCATGGAACAGGACCAGATTGATCGCGGTGTGCTCAAGGATGAGTAACCCGTCTGATCAGTCTTTCTGAACAGTACAACCGCTCCTCCGGCTGGCGTTCACTCCTGCCGGGGGAGTAGATAACTGGAGGACCCGCATGAAACTGGCTACTCTGAAATACACAGGAAGAAACGGGAAACCAACCCGGGATGGCAAGCTCGTCGTTGTTGACAGAACGCTCTCCCGCTATATTGAAGTGCCCGAAATATGTGGCACGATGCAAGAAGCCCTCGATGACTGGGAAGCAACAGCCCCTGGTCTTGAAAGCGCATATCACCGCCTGAATGCCGGGGAAGAAACTGAACACGCTTCCTTTCACGCCACAGACTGTATGGCCCCCATTCCACGTTGTTATCAATGGATTGATGGTTCGGCTTATGTCAATCACGTCGAACTGGTCCGTAAAGCCCGTGGCGCAGACATGCCCGAAAGCTACTGGCACGATCCCCTGATGTATCAGGGAGGATCTGACCATCTGATCGGTCCCCATGCTCCTGTTGAAATCATCTCTGAAGACTACGGAATAGACTTCGAGGCTGAAGTTGCCGTCATAACCGACGATGTCCCTATGCACGTATCTTTGGAACAGGCTCCACGACACATCAAGCTGTTATGCCTGGTTAACGATGTCTCTCTACGCAATCTGATCCCGGCAGAACTTGCAAAGGGTTTTGGTTTTTTTCATAGCAAACCTGCCTCGGCTTTTTCTCCTGTTGCCATAACGCCCGATGAACTTGGACCTCACTGGAATGGGTACAAGGTACATCTTCCTTTGGTGACGACATATAACGAGGTTGAATTTGGTCGCCCGAATGCCGGTATTGACATGACTTTCAATTTTGCTGAACTGATTTCTCATGCAGCAAAAACCAGACACCTGGGCGCTGGTACCATTATCGGTTCCGGGACTGTCTCAAACAGAGACGTTTCTGTGGGATCTTCCTGCCTCGCTGAAAAACGCATGCTGGAAATGATTGCCCGCGGCAAGCCAGAAACAGGCTTTATGAAGTTCGGAGATCATATACGTATCGAAATGCCAGGACCGAACGGAGATCCTTTGTTTGGTGCCATCAGCCAATTCGTGGTCGAACATGCTATCTGCCAGGAAGAAGTCCGTTATACCTCTGCTTTTGAATAGGAAAAGTCTATGACCATAGAGATCGAACTCTATGATTATTATCGTTCTTCAGCTTCTTACCGGGTGAGAATAGCCCTGGAACTGAAAAACCGCTCTTATCAAAAAATTCCGATCAACCTCAAAACCGGGGGGCAACATGAATTATCCTATCGGACAATCAACGCACAGGGACTTGTTCCCGCACTGATAATCGGACCGAAGGTGTTGACGCAGTCACTGGCAATTTTGGAATATCTGGAAGAAGTTTACCCTGACCCTCCCCTGTTGCCCCGGAACCCTTTTGAGCGAGCCGAAGTCAGATCGATTGCCCAGATCATTGCTTGCGATATTCACCCTTTAAATAACCTTCGTGTCCTGAATTATCTGAAACATGAAGCCTCAATTGAGGAACAACAGGTTTCTGACTGGTATCAGCACTGGGTTCATGAAGGTTTTCTGGCGATTGAACAGAAGTTCCTGACCTCAGCAGGAAAATACAGCTATGGTTCGGACATCACATTCGCCGACATTTGTCTCATGCCTCAGGTTTACAACGCCAAGCGTTTTTCCTGTGACCTCTCGCCTTACCCGACTTTGACCAGGGTTGCTGAAAATTTGTCCCTGCTCCCTGCCTTTACCCGCAGTCATCCAGATTTCAACTAAAAGACAATACTACTGGGGTATTCTTCACACCTCCTCATATGTTAACCATATTAATGGCTATTTTCCGGGATTTTTTCGACTTTTTGTTAAAAGCTGGTAATTATTTAAAATTTGTAGTAATACTTCGTTAATAATTCACAAAAAAACTGGTAAGCCTGATGCAACAGGGGGCAATAAAACATTCAATGGATCTGGAAGCGGTTCTCGAACGTGAGCCGACGGAGCATTTGTCTTTGGTACAGGATTCCAATAACAAGTGGGATATCCTGCACAAGCAGGCTAATCGTCTTTTCCATTATCGGCTGACGGAACACAGTCTTTCCCGGCAAGACAGGGAAGCCTTGATGCTGGCCCGGAATGAAATCCATCAATTGGCTTCTTCCCTCAAGGCCTCAGAGGCCCTGAGAAAAGCACTCAAGAAGACCTGAACTGCTGCTCCAACTGAGTGAGTGCTTCTTCTGGCCCCTCGAACAGACAATCTGCGCCTTCTGAACCAAAATTTCGCTCAAGAATTGCAATTTTTTGTTGAGCACAGAGATATTCCATATAAGAAATATCCTTGAAAGCGATAAAAAGTTCCAGTTTCGCCAAGTGGACATAAGGCAAGAACCTCGCTTCAGCTATAACCGTCTTTACACTTTCAGAGTAAGCCCGTACCAGCCCCCCGGTACCGAGCTTCGTTCCACCAAAAAACCTGACTGTAATAACCGCCGTATTGATCAGGTCACTCCCCTGGAGAACCCGGAGACTTGGTGGACCAGATGTTCCAGAAGGTTCTCCGTCATCAGACGATCCCTCTTCTACCTGTCCATAGGCATTTAATCTTCGAAATGCCCAGACATGGTGATTGGCTTTCTTGTGCTCTTCCTTAAGCTCTTCCAGTCGCAGAGTAAGGTTTTTCTCAGGCAATAAATAGGACAGAAAGCGAGATTTCCTCTCCTCGATTTCTGCCCGGAATTCTTTATCCACAAGCTGCATTATTACTCTGTCATAACCGCAATGGGGCCTACGGCAGACTTCTTTATAAATTGCTGAACATAAGGATTGTCCGTTGTATCCAGTTCTTTGGTCGGTCCGCTCCAGACTACCTGCCCCTCATGTAACATCAAAACATCATCAGAGATTTTTCGAACCGAGGCCAGGTCGCTGCTGACAATCATGCAGGTAACATTTTTGTCCTGCTTCATATCAATAATCAGCTCACTAATAGAGTTACTCATAATAGGATCCAGTCCAGCAGTCGGTTCATCCAGAAAGAGAAACTCCGGTCTCCCGGCAAAAGCACGCGCCAGGCCGACACGTTTTTGCATTCCCCCTGAAAGTTCCGACGGGTAGAGATCAGCCACCTCAGGTCTCAGCCCAACTCTTCCCAGAGCCTCAACGGCCCCTTTCTTGGCCGCGGTTTCATCCGCTCCCTGCCCCTTTAAAATCTTGAAAGCAATATTGCGCCATACAGGCATACTGTCAAAAAGGGCAGACTGCTGAAACAACATACCAAAGCGGTCGAGGAAATCTTCATTATCACGGGTTCGTCCTGTCATATCCTGGCCATCAACCAGAACCTGCCCCGAATCAGTGGTGACAACGCCGAGAATAGACTTCAGAAGCAGGGTTTTACCACTGCCTGATCCACCAATCACAACAAGAGAACGCCCTGGCTGTACCGAAAAGTTTACCTTGTCCAGTGCCCGTACCTGGCCAAAGCTCTTAGTAAGTTCCCGCACATCAAGAACAGCCGTTTTTTCCTCGAGAACAGCGCTCATAATATTCCCCCTCACCGAATTCCCCTCACTGCCCGCGTCACTCCACGCGCGCTAGACTAGCACAGAACCCCGACTGAACCAGCCCGGCAAAAACCAGTTTTCTAGCCGGATCATAATTCATGATCAGCTTCACCCAATAAAAAAAACCTCCGACCCGAAGATCAGAGGTTTTTTTATTGGTCGGAGTAGCAGGATTTGAACCTGCGACCCCTTGGCCCCCAGCCAAGTGCGCTACCAGGCTGCGCTATACTCCGTCAGTCACAGCTGAATTATTCAGAGAATATTTCAGCGCGAACAAGCCCTATATACCTTTGCTCTCCGGTCATGGCAATGGGGGAAAAGAAAAAAAACACCTCAGTTCTGACCAAGCAGAGATCTGATTTTTTTCAGTTCGATCAGAAGCTTCCTCTGCTCGTCTGTACCAAGCCCTGAAGTTATCACCGTCCCTAAATCGCTATCTGTTGCGGCAGGTTTGGATACCACTGAATCAGAAGAGGATTCCTGTTCACCTTCTTTAAAGCTGCCATCCTTAAAGAGTTTCTGGACTCCCTTGATTGTATAGCCATCACGATAGAGCAGGTTCCTGATCTGACGCAGCACATCAAGATCTTCAGGGCGATAATACCTTCGGCGTCCGGCACGCTTCAGCGGCTTCACCTGAGGAAATTTTGTTTCCCAGAATCTCAGGACGTGCTGGGGCACATCCAGATCATCGGATACTTCACTGATCGTACGGAACGCGGCCGCTGATTTGGTTGTCGTTTCTGCAGCAGACATCTTGCAGATTTTACCCCCGCTTTTTACTTACTTTCGGCCTGATCATCCGGAAATCCGGCAGGAGTTCTATTTAAAGGGAGTTATTGATTTTGTTTTTCAACACATGGGATGCCCGGAAAACCAGAACACGCCGAGGCAAAATCGGCACTTCTTCGCCGGTTTTTGGATTACGCCCGATCCTCTCGCCCTTTTCCCGAACGGCAAAACTGCCAAAAGAGGAAATCTTGACCGCATCCCCTTTGATAAGGGTTTCAGAAATTTCATTCAGAACTGATTCAACCAGTTCCGCGGATTCATTTCTGGACAGACCAACTTCCTGGTATACAGCTTCGCTCAGATCAGCACGTGTTATTGTTGCACCCATAATGAAGGACACTCCCCTGTTATCTTTATCTGAATTATGCGATATATTCGCTAACCCATATGATATACAAGGGCAATTTTGCTCGACTTCACGTGAAATGACAAGTTTTATCTGAGAAGAGCTTCACAAGAAGCCAATTTACTTTACCAGCGCAGCAGCGCAGAACCCCAGGTAAATCCACCACCCATGGCGGTCATCATGATCATATCACCCTGCTTGATCCGGCCATCATAGACAGCTTCGGTCAAAGCAAGGGGGATAGAGGCCGCAGAAGTGTTGGCATGTTTATCAACGGTAATCACAACCCGTTCTTTCGGCAGGCGAAGTTTTTTGCCCATTGCCTCGATGATACGAACGTTCGCCTGATGTGGTACCAGCCAGTCAATATCTTCGGCAGAGAGCCCGGATTTTTCCAACGCAGCATCAATGGATTCCGGCATTCTGGAAACAGCCTGCCGGAAAACTTCCTTGCCTTCCATACGCAAGAATCCGGCGACACCCGTGGAAGAAGGTCCGCCGTCAACATAGAGCGCATCGTGATATCGGCCATCCGAATAGATATGAGTGTTCAGAATACCCCGATCCTGATTTTCCCCACATCCTTCTTCGGCCTGAAGAACGACAGCCCCGGCACCATCCCCAAACAGCACACAGGTCGAACGATCTTCCCAATCGAGAATTCTGGAAAAAGTTTCTGCTCCGATCAGCAAAACTGTCTTGGCCTGTCCTGCACGGATCATACTGTCTACCACAGAAAGTCCATAGACAAAGCCACTGCAAACAGCCTGAAGATCAAACGCTGCCCCGCGGAAAATGCCGAGGTTCTTCTGTACAACTGTCGCTGTCGCCGGAAAGGTCTCATCCGGTGTCGCCGTAGCACAAACAATCAGGTCCACAGCCGCAGCATCAATGCCCGCATGCTCCAGCGCCGCTTTTGCGGCTTTGGTAGCAAGATCAGAGGTCAGCTCGTTTTCACCTGCGACATAGCGGTGCTTAATACCGGTACGCTGCTGTATCCATTCATCGGAAGTATCGACACGTTCCGCCAACTGGTCATTTGTGACAATACGCTCTGGCAAATACGACCCACAGCCCTTTATTACGGAACGTATCATCATTCAAAAGCAGCCTGTTCATTCAGTGTTTCGCGGGTAAGCGAATCGAAATCCTCGCGAATTTTCTTGATTATATCCTGCTGGCGCATATCCACCGCAACCGCGATTGCATTGGCAAAACCAACAGCGTCAGTCCCGCCGTGGCTTTTTACCGCAATCCCGTTCAGCCCCAGGAAAATAGCCCCGTTATACAGCCGGGGATCAACCCGTTTTTTCAGCTTGCCCAAAGCCGAACTCGCCAGGATGTACCCCAGACTCGCCAGCAAGCTGCTTTTAAAGCTCTGCCGGAAGAACTCTGTGATAAGCTTTGCAGTGCCTTCCGCCGTTTTCAGGGCTACATTGCCGGTAAAGCCATCCGTGACAATCACGTCAACAGTACCCTTGCCAATGTCATCGCCTTCGACAAAGCCGACAAATTCACCTGGCAGATCGGCCTGACGTAACATACTGCTGGCAACCTGTAGGTATTCATGCCCCTTCACATCCTCTGAACCGACATTGAGGATACCGACAGAAGGTTCCTGAACACCGAGAACACAGCGGGCGAAGGCATTCCCCATTACCGCAAAATCGAAAAGATTATCTGCATCACAGCTCAGATTCGCACCAAGATCCAACATGAGGGATTCGCCTCGAAGTGTCGGAAAAAAAGACGCGATCGCCGGGCGGTCGACCCCCGGAAGGGTTTTGAGGACAAATTTTGACATCGCCATCAAAGCGCCCGTATTCCCGGCTGAAACGATTCCGTCAGCGCGGCCTTCATGGACAGCATTGATCGCAAGGCGCATTGAAGATTTCCTGCGGGAGCGCAATGCTACGGCAGGTTTATCATCGCTGAGCACCTTGTCGTCAGCGTGGACAAATTCGACAACTTTTTTAAGCCTGGTCGTTTGTTCGATAAGAGGCAGAACCTCCTTCTCGTGACCAAAAATGAGAAACTGGACGTCAGGATATCTCTGGGATGCAATTTCTGCTCCCTGAACGACGATACCCGGTGCGTCATCTCCACCCATTGCATCTAAGGCTATGGTTATACGAGCGCTCACTGGCTTCCTGTCTTGTCGAGTTGGACCACGTAAGAAAGGCCGACCATAACGATCGGCCCATCACATAAGACTTGTCAGACTAGTCTCAGGCTTCGGCTTCAACCACGTCACGGCCATCATAGTGACCGCAAGAAGCGCAAACATGGTGTGGGCGCTTCAGCTCACCGCAGTTTGAACACTCCTGGTGCACACTTGGTGCAAGTGCATCATGGGCCCGACGCATGTTACGACGGGAAGGACTAACTTTACTCTTTGGAACAGCCATTGCTCTAACTCTCGCATGTAGCTTTAATAAAAAATCTCGCCGCTTCTTAGCCAATAAGAGCTGCGACGGCAAGCCCTAATGACGGTAACGCTATCTTACTTTTTATTCTGGAGGTCTTTCAGCACTGAAAACGGGTTGTGTTTTTCCGTTTGCGGTGCCTTTTCCTCGTCAGGAGCCTCATCAACAGACTCACCATCCCAGGAAACCCCAGACTTACGTGGATAAGGGTCCAGCATCACAGCCAGCTGTTGTGCAACAGCTTCACCAAAATCTATACCCTGAGTTTCTACCATCTCTGGTGGATCCTCGGCATCCATATCTATAAGTATCTCATCACCAGCTTCGTCTACTGGGTCAAAGCTATAGAGAATCTCGAAGCTTTCATCAAGAGAAGATATAATTGGCTCTGCCGAAATGGCACATGCCTGGATTACACCTGCTTTTAATTGCCCCGATACCAACAATAATGAACCTTTTCCCTTTGGTTCCAGATTAAGAACCGCCGAAAGGTTATTCAACTCGATCAAACCAAAACGCCGCGCAAGTGCTGCACATTCTTCTGGCTTGGCCTTCAACTCAAGAACCTGGGAACGCGCCTGGATCCTGTCTGCAGGATAACGCCGCGAAAATTCGTTCTCGTACCGCGATACCATCGCTGCACTCCTGATCCATGCAAACAAAGGGAACCCGGCAAATGTTATTGCTTTGCACAAAGACCCCATAACAATACCACAAAGGGCAAGGCTGCGCACAATAGGTTCAGCGGTATCATGGGTCAATAGCCTTTATTGCAAATCAGGCATACCTTGAAATCCTGCCTTGCCTGACAAGATTTCTGAAACATCTGTTGCCGCTAAAGCCGCTTGCTGGTGTTTAATATAGCCGCACATCCGATCAAGACACTCCTGATTGACTTCAACCGTGCCATAAAGATTTCTCTGTAACGCAAGAAACAGATCCTCATGGCTGGATCCCAGAGCCTCTTCATAGGCAGAAATCCTGCCATAAAACCCCTGTACCATCGCTTTGACACGCTTTCCGACCCCAACATCCCCGACCCCGGCTTCACGCAAGCTCAGGTCCATATCCCGAAACATGAGATCAAACAGTTTCTGGGAGAATCCGGCTGTCCGTTCGTGTTCGGTCTTCAAACGGCGCAGAATCAGAAACATGTGCAGGGTCAACAGATCAAACCGACCATCAAGACTATCAGGCACGCCCATTTCGCGGAAAAAAACTTCACTTCTTGCCTGGGTCACAAGAGACACATAAAGATCATGCACGGCATCATCTTCCCGATTGCGGCCAAAGAGCTTGTTGAACAATTTTTTCAGTCCTCTGCTTCAAAGAGCATTGATTTATGACTCGAAAAAGAAAACAGGGAGGATATAGTGCCTGTGCCTTTTGCGATCGCTACGCGGTAGGTTTATCAAGAACCGCCTTTGTGCTAAAGAGCATTGCTATAAATTATTTTTAACCTCAATTCGAGTTTGGTCATGTCGCAGAGTTTCTCCTTACGCACAAAGTCTTTCCTTGCCGGACTGGTACTCCCCCTGCTCCTCGGCGCGTGTGAGAGCAGTGTCTCTGTGCGCGGCAATTTCCCGGATCCTGAAGAAGTAGGTTCTTTGGAAAAAGGCGTCCATACCCGCCGGGATGTTGCAGATAAACTGGGCTCGCCCTCTACCCTCTCCACCTTTCAGGACCAGGTCTGGTACTACATTGGTGAAAAGGTTGAAAAAACAGCATTTTACGATCCAGTTGTCCTGGATCGCACCGTTTTGATTGTAAAGTTCTCTTCCGACGGTGTGCTCGAGGAATCCCGTGCCTATGCACTTGAGGATGGCCGGGTGATTGATCCCGTAACCCGGGAAACACCAACCGAAGGTCAGGACATTACGATCATTCAGCAGCTGCTGGGCAACCTCGGCAAATTTAACCCGGGCAGTAAAAAATAGCCGATTCTCAGGCCGTCACAATCTTGTTCAGCTGTCTTCGAAAAGACAGCTGAACAAGTAAAAACAGGATGATCGGGATAAAAGCCAGCAGATTAACGGCATCCCAGCCCAGCTTCTGATATATAAGCCCCGATCCAAAAGCTGTAGTGGCAACAACACCAAATACAAGCAGCTCATTAAAAGCCTGAACCTTTGCCCGTTCTTCCGGACGATAGGAGTCCGTCAGCATCGTACTGCCGCCGACGTAGAGGAAGTTCCAGCCCAGGCCGAGAGCTACCAAACCAAACCAGAATTGTTCCAAAGCAACGCCACTCAGGTTAATGGAAGCAGCAATAACCAGAAAACACACGCCAAGCAGCTGAATGCGAACAGCCCCATATTTGCGGATCAATGTACCGGTAAAGAACGAAGGGACATACATACCGAACACATGCCACTGGATCACCGTGGCCGCAGCTTCAAAGGGATGGGCACAGGCGATCATCGCGGCAGGCGTTATACTCATGATCAAGTTCATGCAGGCATAGCTGACAATCCCGCTCAGCACCGCGACAAAAAACACCGGCTGCCGGGCAATCTCGAGGATCGGACGCCCCCGGCTCTGGATTTCATGTACCTGCAGCCGGGGGATATCAATAAACTGGACGATCACCAGAGTACAAAAACAAAGGGCCGAAATCGCATAAAAGCTTCCGACGAAAAGTATTGGACCAAAAAATTCCATTTCCTTGGACCACTTGGCAAGCTCCGGGCCGGCAAAGGCAGCGATAACACCCCCGGCCATAACCAGGGAGATTGCCTTGCTTTTGAACTGTTCTGTCGCCGTATCAGCCGCGGCAAAGCGGAAATAGGCCACCGTCGACATAAAGGCCCCGAAAAGAAACGAGCTGAGACAAAAAAGCAGGAAGTTTCCTTCCAGGATCGCCTGGGCAGAAAAAAAACCTGAAAGCACGCCACAAACAGCACCAAGAGAAAAACCTGCCCGGCGTCCGTAGTGTTTCATAAGATAGGAAATCGGCAAAGCACAGACCATCATACCAATGAACTGCAATGATAACGGCAATGTACCGTTAGATTTATCCTCAGCCAATGTTGTCCCCACAAGGGCGCTCATGGAGATCAGCATGGAGCCGCAGCTCATTCCCAGTGCCTGGCAAATTGCCAGAAAAAACACATTCGCTTTGGTTGGATCGCGCTCTGTCATGAAATTCTCTCGGAAAGGAGATAAAACATATACAGGAAGAGGTCAGCTTTCCAAGAGAGAAACAGGCAAACAGCAAGTTATTTATATTCAAAGATATTATCAACTGTTTGAAGGTTTTGAGATACCTTCGACAATCAGTTCAACACCTCTGATGGCATCCTTGCCCATCACTTTCTGGGCAACAATAACCAGACGGTTCTGGATAACAGGGGTTGCATAACCTTCTTTGGTAAAATAGCGGTAGTTATAAAGCCCGTGCAATTCCGCCATGAAGTCATTGCGCAACCTGATCTTCCAGCGCTCGGTATTAATGAGAGGGTCTCCCTCCGGTACCTCTACAATAATTTTCACTGTTACATGATGGGTGACAACCCCTTCCTTGATCAGAGGGATGACCATAGGTGCAAACTCGAGATACCCAGAAGGAATTTCCGGTGGAGCCTCGACAACATCCTCAGCACCATCTGCAGGCTTAAAGAAGAACCACCAGGCCGCAGCTGCACCTCCTCCCAACAGGAGCAGAACAGCAAGGACTAGGATTATTTTTTTCATTAAACTACCAGCTGATTATATAACTCGGGATCTCAGTACTTGTTTTGTCACAAGCGAAGCCCGTCCCCCGAAACGGGATTTGGGGAGTATGGCAAAGATTATTGCAGGGAAACATTAAAAATGTGTCCACCCGCCTTTCGCAGGAAGAAAAATCTCCCCGTTGCGGCAAATCAGCTGAACCCCTTGACCGGAAATTACCTTGCCAATTTTCGACAGCTTCAAAGACAGCTTTGCTGACAGCTCCCGTATATTCTGTTCCTGAGACGGATCAGAAGTAAAGACAAGCTCGTAATCATCTCCGCCAGTCACAGCAAGCTCCAACCCCTGATCAGGACAACCTGACATCACTTCCACAAAGGCCGCCGACAAGGGAATTTTATCTTCGTATAGCTCAACAGCAACATTAGAGGCATGAGCAATATGTCCCAGGTCAGCAAGCAAGCCATCTGAAACATCCATGGCTGTCCGGGAATAGGCGCGCTGAAGCAACTCTATACCCAGATTACAACGCGGTTCAGGAACACGGTAACGCCGGATCAAATGCGCTGCTTTCTCTGGTTCAGGCGCAGTAAGTACTTTGGTCAGCAGCTTCAATCCCGCGGCTGAATCACCCAGATCGCCACTGACCCAGACATCCTCTCCTACAAGCGCCGTGTTTCTCTGCAGACATTGATGGCGGGCTACAGATCCAAAACATGTAATGGTGATGGTGAGCGAACCAGGAGTAACAACCGTATCCCCTCCGATGAGGTGACAGGAAAATCTCTTCTGATCCTCGCCCAGTGCGGCTGTAAATTCCCTGACCCAGCCGGTTTCGATCTGGCTGTTGTAGGCCATGGAAAGGCTGTAGCCGAATGCCGTCGCCCCCATTGCCGCCAGGTCTGACAGATTGACACGCAAACACTTCCGCGCAATATCCCCGGCCGGATCCGACATAAGAAAATGGACACCCGCAATCAGGGTGTCCATTGTCACAACAGTTGAGGCTTGCGGATTTTCGGAAATCAGCGCGGCGTCGTTAAGCAGACCAAAGGCCTCATCATAGCCAGAAGCCAGAGGGGCAAAATAACTTTTGATCAGGTCAAATTCGCTTTTTTCCACGCAGACAGCCTATCTTCAGGAAAACTCGTCCTTGCGCAGGCTGTGGCCCAGGCGATCGAGAACACCATTAACCATCGCTGTTTCCTTGTCACCAAGGAAGGCATGAGCCACATCGACATACTCGGAAATAATCACCTTTACCGGCGTATCAGCCCGCTGCTGGATCTCATAAGCACCTGCAACCATCACCAGCCGGAGCAAAGGATCAAGCCGATGCATCGGCCAGCTTTTGTCCAGAACCGAGCTGACCATATCATCGAGCAGCGCGCGCTCTTCGTTGACACCTTTAAAAAGCTGGATAAACAGGTTCTGATCGAGAGCAGCAAGATTAAGGCCGTCGATTTCCTCGTCAATTCTGCCGTTAAGAAACTCATTCAGCACCGTTTTGGCGCTCGCTTCGTTAAACTCGATCTGAAACAATGCCTGAATCAAGGCAAGGCGCGCCATGCTTTTTTTCAGGCTGGCATTCGGAGGGGAATTCGGGGTTTCATCAGTCACGGAATCAACAGTCCTTTATGCCACACCATAGAGGCGTTTCAGTGCAATCATATCAAGGCATGCCCGGGTTACGGCCCCGCCCTTGTTCTTTTCGGATTGACGTGCACGGGCCCAGGCCTGAGCTTCGTTCTCTACCGTCAGAACACCATAGCCGATTGCCATATTTGAATCGACCGCCAGATCCTGAAGCTTGCGGGCACTTTCAACACAGACATAGTCATAGTGACTGGTCTCGCCGCGGATTACGCAGCCAAGAGCCACATAACCATCAAAGGCTCGGCCGGATTTACGCTGCGAAGCAAATTTAATTGCTGCAGGCAATTCAAATGCACCTGCAACCGCGATAACCTCGTAACTACAACCGTCTTTTTCCAGCTCGGCAATAGCTGCATTTTTCATCTCGTCGGCAATCGCTTCATAAAAGCGGGCCTCAACAATCAGAACATGTGGTTTATCAGTCATTCACTGGTACCTTGTTAGAAATATTGGAAGGGTGATCAGCTTCAACCGTTCACGCTTCATCGATTGGTCGCTGTTCAACAACAGAAAGACCGTATCCGTCAAGCCCTACGATGTGTTTCTCTGAATTGGTGAGCAGAATCATCTCTCCAACGCCCAAATCAAGCAGTATCTGCGCCCCAACTCCATAATCACGCAAATCATGGCTTCCTGTCGGGGCCTGCCCAATCCGTGTCCTGATGGTATCAGAAAGGCTGCTCGGTGAAGGTTCGCGGATCAAAACGACAACACCCTCCCCTTCCTGGCCAATCATTTTCATGGCGTTGTGCAGGTCACCTGCCTTGCCACTGCGGTTGTCCCCCAGCACATCATCGAGAACATTCAGGGCATGCATCCGGACCATAACCGGACGATCTGAACTGATTTCACCTTTCCAGAGCGCAATATGTTCCGCATAGGTGGTCTTGCTGACGTAAACCGCCAGATTGAAGCCACCAGCAAAATCGGACACAAAGGTACTTTCAAGTGTACGTTCGACCAGATGATCATGTTTTCTGCGATAGGCAATCAGGTCAGCAATCGTCGCAATTTTCAGTTTATGTGTTCTGGCAAAATCAATCAGATCATCGCGACGCGCCATAGTGCCATCATCGTTCATAATCTCACAGATGACTCCGGCCGGATTGAGGCCAGCCAGACGGGCTATATCAACCGCAGCCTCAGTGTGACCCGTTCGAACCAGAACTCCCCCATCCCGCGCCACCAGAGGAAAAACATGACCAGGAGTAACAATGTCGGCAACAGAGGCAGAGGGATCAATCGCGACAGAAATCGTTCTTGCCCTGTCAGGAGCAGAAATTCCCGTTGTAACCCCTTCTTTTGCTTCGATAGAAACCGTAAAAGCCGTCTCGTGACGGGTGCCGTTTTTTTGCGCCATCAAAGACAGGCCGAGCTCTTCAACTCTTTTTTTGGACAGGGCGAGACAGATTAAACCGCGCCCATATTTTGCCATAAAATTGATGGCTTCGGGGGTCGCCATCTGGGCAGGGATTACCAGATCTCCCTCGTTTTCCCGATTTTCATCATCTACCAGAATGAACATATGTCCATTACGGGCTTCTTCGATGATCTCTTCAGGAGGAGAGAGGATATCACTGAATGCAGTCGAACCATTTTTTCCGGCTTGTGTTTCACCCATTGTGCTGCCTTTCAAGTAGCTGTCCGACATAGCGAGCCAAGAGATCAATCTCGAGATTAACCTGGCAGTCACCTTTGGCATACTCACCAGCCTGCCACTGCCCGAGAGTCGTCATTTCTGCTGTGTGGGGAATAATGTTGACCCCGAACAGATTGCCCTCAACCTCATTAACGGTCAAAGACACACCATCGAGAACAATCGACCCTTTGGGAGCAATGTATTTTGCCACTTCTTCCGGAGCCTCAAAGGTAAATCGCATTGAATCGCCCTCGGCAAGAATACGGACCACCGAGGCCACACCATCAACATGCCCCGACACCAGATGCCCCCCGAGTTCATCCCCAAGGCGCAGGGCCCGTTCAAAGTTTACCGGAGTCCCAACCTGCCAGTTTGCCAGAGTGGTTTTTGAAAGGGTTTCAGCAGAAACATCTGCACTGAACCAGCCTGTCCCCTTTGCAACAACAGTAAGACATGCCCCGGAGCAGGCGATGGATGCACCGATATCCACAGTATCCATGTCATAGGAGCAATTGAACACAAAACGTTTATCCCCCTTTGCTTCAATTTCGCGGACCGTGCCCAAGTCAGTAATAATTCCGGTAAACATATTTTAATCGTGCCTTCAGAGTTTATGTCTTGTTTAGTCAAAGATCCCGGCGATAACTTTCCATAATGTCATCGCCCCGTTTTGAAACACTGGTCAAATGAAACCTGGGTGCCAGTTCCAGCCGTTCAAGACCGAACCCGACTGAAGCAGAAATTCCGTCGCCCCCGATGATTTTAGCAGCACGAAACCATACAATCCGGTCGACCAGATCCGCCTGAAACAAAGAACCGATAATATGGCTGCCACCTTCGATCAGAACCCGGGTAATACCCCGGTTTCCGAGTTCCCTAAGCGCAATCCCAGGGTCAATATAGCCCTGGCTATCCTTGGGCAATGTAACAACTTCTACTCCCGCTTCCCGATAGGCCTGCAGACGGTCAGGATCATTCCCTTCCAGCGTCATCAGAAGTGTCGCGCGCTTTGTCGCCGTGGCAACAAGACCGTGGGTCAGAGGCAGTCGCAACCGCCCATCCATTACAACCCGCAGGGGAGATGCATCTTCCAATCCCTGTAGCCGGACATCCAGTCGGGGATCATCAAGAACAGCCGTACCACTGCCGACCAGGATTGCATCATTGCGAACACGGAGCATCTGCCCTGCCCGGCGCGCTGCTTCGCCAGTAATCCATTTGCTTTCGCCTGTCTTTGTCGCAATCCGGCCATCAAGAGTTGTTGCAACTTTCAACGTCACCAAGGGGCGTCCATGACGAACCCGGGTAAAAAATCCGGCATTGAGATCTTCTGCTTCCTGGCGGCACAAACCAGTCTCAACAACAATTCCAGCCTCGCGCATCCTCGATAGCCCACGTCCCTGAACCCGGGCATCGCTGTCTTCAACAGCAACAACACAGCGACTTATTCCCGCAGCAATAAGTGCATCAGCACAGGGGGGTGTTTTCCCGTGATGTGCGCAGGGCTCCAATGTGACATAGGCTGTTGCCCCTCGCGCCTGCGCTCCTGCCTGGGCCAGAGCGCCCACTTCAGCGTGGGGACGCCCTCCCGGCTGGGTAAAACCGCGTCCAACCACCCTGCCGTCCTTGACCAGCACACAGCCAACCGCCGGATTTGGAGCCGTACGCCCAAGGCCGCGCCCGGCCAGAGACAGAGCAGCAGTCATGTGTTGAAGGTCAGTCGTGAGTTGATCGCCAGACATAAAGGCAATTCTACTTTAAATGAGGAGTGTTTACGAGGGATCCCGGTCAAGTATTTCTATATCGTCACCGAGCCGGCCAACAAAATCTTCGAAATCACTTACTTCTTTAAAGTCCCGGTACACCGAAGCAAAGCGGACATAGCCAACCTGATCAAGCGTAGCCAAAGCATCCATGACCAGCTCACCGATCAAATCCGATGCAATCTCGCTTTCACCGGAGGATTCAAGCCGCCGAACAATTCCGCTGACAACACGTTCAATCCGGTCTCGCTCAACATCTCTTTTTTGCAAGGCAATATTCATGGAGCGGGAAATTTTTTCCCGATCAAAAGGCTCGCGATGGCCATTTCCCTTTATGACGGTCAGCTCTCGGAGCTGAACCCTTTCAAAAGTGGTAAAACGAGCGCCACAGCTCGCACACTGCCTGCGGCGGCGAATGGCTGCATGATCTTCTGTTGGTCGCGAGTCCTTGACTTGCGTTTCCTCACTGCTACAGAACGGACAGCGCATATTTCCTCACTGTTTCACCCCGAAAGGTGATCCGGGTTACGTTTCAAAACGAAGCGCAACCCGGAGTACTATTTAGATCTCCAGATTTGGATAGATCGGGAATGCGCGGCAAAGCGCCTGCACTTCCTCTCTGACTTCCGCCTCGATTTTGGAGTTATCTTCGCGGTTTGCAGCAAGTCCATCAAGAACTTTAGTGATCAACTGACCAATTTTCTTGAATTCTTCATCCTTGAAGCCGCGTGTGGTCCCTGCTGGCGTGCCCAAACGAATACCGGAAGTCACCATCGGCTTCTCCGGATCAAACGGAATACCGTTTTTGTTACAGGTCAGGCCAGCACGATCGAGGCTTTCTTCTGCAATATTTCCTGTCAGACCTTTGGGGCGTAAATCTACCAGCATCAGGTGTGTATCTGTGCCGCCAGTTGTAATGGCAAAGCCGTTTTCGACAAGCGTCGCAGCCAAAGTCTTGGCATTACTCACAACCTGTTTGGCATAATCCTTGAAGGCAGGCTCAAGAGCTTCTTTAAAAGCAACAGCTTTGGAAGCAATACAGTGCATCAAAGGGCCACCCTGCAGGCCCGGGAAGGCTGCTGAGTTAATTTTTTTACCGATATCCAGATCGTTGGACAGAACCATCCCGCCACGGCCTGCACGCAAGGTTTTATGCGTCGTAGTGGTTACAACATGCGCATGAGGCAAAGGACTTGGATGAATGCCAGCGGCAACCAGACCGGCAAAGTGGGCCATATCAACGTGGAGATACGCGCCGACTTCGTCTGCAATTTCACGGAACTTTACGAAATCGATAATCCGGGGATAAGCAGATCCGCCGGCAATAATCAGCTTAGGCTTGTGCTCGACAGCCAGCTTACGGATTTCATCAAAATCAAGTTCATTGGTTTCCGGGCTCACGCCATAACAAACAGCATTAAACCATTTACCGGAAAGGTTCGGACGGGAACCGTGGGTCAGGTGCCCACCAGAGGCCAGATCGAGCCCCATAATGGTCTCGCCCGGCTTTACCAGAGCCAGCATAACACACTGGTTTGCCTGTGCGCCGGAATGTGGCTGAACGTTGACATAAGCACAATCGAACAGCTTTTTTGCACGTTCAATAGCAAGCTCTTCAACAACATCGACATGCTCACAACCACCATAATAGCGACGGCCAGGATAACCTTCGGCATATTTGTTGGTCAAAACTGTTCCCAATGCCTGCATAGTAGACAGGGATACAATATTTTCCGATGCGATCAGTTCAATCTGATTCTGCTGGCGGGAAAGCTCGTGGTTGATTGCTGCTGCGATTTCCGGATCAGTCTGAGCCAAAGGCGCAGTGAAGAAGGTTTTCGTATCTAAGCTCATGGCAACTTCACTCTCAGGTAAAGGTGATTATTTATCCGAGTTTTTCGACGCGACGCTGATGGCGTCCGCCAGCAAACTCGGTGTTCAGAAAAGTATTCAGGCAAGCTTTCGCCACCTCAATACCTGTTGTTCTGGCTCCCAGGACCAGAACATTGGCATCGTTATGCTCTCGCGATAAACGGGCCAGTGTTTCATCGTGACAGAGTGCAGCGCGAATGCCCGCATGACGGTTTGCGGCAATGGAAATACCGATCCCTGACCCGCAAACCAAAATGCCGGTTTCAGCGTCCCCGTTCTGGATTGCCTTGGCCAGAGCCGTTCCAAAATCCGGATAATCCACAGACTCTGGTCCGTTGGTTCCCAAATCAAGAACGTCATACCCAAGCGCCATAACGTCTTCTTTCAGACTGTCTTTCAGCTCATATCCTGCATGGTCTGAAGCCAGAACGATCGTTTTTTTAGTCATCTGTCCGCACATCTGTTATCTCAATCAAGCTTGGTGACTGACATACCACAAGTACCTTTCCAAAGGAAAGAGAATGCATGGCATATAGCCCGTTCCGAAAAGGACAGGATCAATTGTCAGGTCACAAACTCTCTTGAAATTCTGCTGTCGCGACAAGTTATAAAATGATTCTTTTGCTGCCTGCACGACAATTAACGTACAGTTTTTAGATCATCTGCGGCATGATCATTTCATCAATAATAAACACCGCCCCCTTAAAACCCACACAAAAGTGCTATTTTTTGTGTTTTTTTATTAAATACAACATAATTAATATGTAATATTGTTTCAGATTTTCCTCATCCCAGGTTCACACCCTGGGCTTAATGCACAAAACCCCTATTCATAACATGGGCTATTTTGTTACACCAAGATGAAGGATAAGGAGATTAATCAGGATCAGACAATTATCCCGCGTTGTTTTTTTACCTTGCCACTTTCTTCCAAGGTCTTTTTCTCTGATTTTCTCATAACAAATAACAATTTTTTCAAAACAGTTGCCTTCAAAACAGCTTCTGTTTCTCGAGGATCCCCGACAATAGACACCTCAGTCATGCTCTCTTCGTGAAAAGCGCTAACCTTCACATAGGCCCCTACCTGGGCAAATTCGATGATAACACCGGGGGCAGAGTTACTCACACTTCGATACCCTCAACAAAAAGGCCTCCGTGTAACACAGAGGCCCCATAACAATACTTAAACACAACCTCTCTGCTATGCAGTCGGGTTGGCGCCTCCACCACGGGGCATGGGAGATGACCAAAAAAGTTGTAATCGATGCAAAGTTGCAGTTGTCACCTTTAGGTCTTCGGGAGAGACCACACCACCGCTGATCTGTTCGGCATGGGCGTCAAACAATCTGGAGATGGCATGGTAGATCTCGAGACCACTGCCTGAAGCGCGTACATGGAATGATCGGCGGTCATGGGCAGAGCGTTCCTGATTCAGATATCCGTTCTCAACCATCTTTTTAACGTTATAGGAAACATTTGATCCGAGATAATAGCCACGGTGGGTCAATTCCCCGACCGAGAGCTCCTCTTCACCGATGTTATAGAGGATCAGGGCCTGAATATTGTTCAGATCCCGTATGCCGCGACGATCCAGTTCAGCCTTTACGACCTCAAGACACTGCCGATGCAGGCGTTCCACCAGGGAGATAGTTTGCAAATATGCGGCCTTCACGATGTCCTCACCTAACCATAAACTTTTTAAAAATCTGGTTATATCTTATGCGAGAGGCGTTAACGGTGAATTAACCCAATGTCGTTTTGTAAAAAGCAAGATATCTGCACAATATTTTTTCTTTTCAATAACTTAAAATTCATTGCTAGAGAGAATTACCAAGGAACTTCAATCATGAGGATACGCTGCACAAACGATAACACAGATTGTTACGAAATCGGCCCCTCGTGCCTTGTTTGAGAATCTCGCTATTAAACAAAAGATTTTAATCTTGCCCGCTGCAGTTGGCCTGACTTAGACTACCCGCATTAGCGCTGATTTGGAGCTCAGCTTGCGGGCGCTTAAGAAATGCAGCTAAAATGACCGAAAGCCACCATCCGTATTTTGCTTTCTCGTGATTTTTTGTGACGTTTCTTTCCTTACCGCTAAGCTAATCCACCAGATCCTTGTGCATCAGTTTTCCTCGGAAAACCAAATTAAACGGGTGAATTCATGACCATTGAGACAAAGAATCCTGAAACGCTTGTCTTGCATGCAGGCTATCGTAACGATCCTCAGACAGGAGCGGTCGCCGTACCGATCTATCAAACCACCTCCTACCAGTTCAACAGCGCGGAACATGCAGCCAATCTTTTTGCGCTCAAGGAATTTGGTAATATCTACACCCGTATTATGAACCCGACCACTGCAGTTCTGGAAGAACGCATTGCCGCCCTGGAAGGTGGTGTCGCAGGCCTCGCGGTCAGCTCCGGGCAGGCTGCCAGTACACTGGCAATCCAGAACGTCGCCAAGGCCGGGGACAATATTGTCAGCTCGACCGAACTCTATGGCGGCACCTATAACCTTTTTGCCAACACCCTCCCCAACATGGGCATTGAGGTCCGTTTTGTTGATCCGTCTGATCCGGAAAATTTCCGCCGGGCCACCGATGAAAACACCAAGGCCTATTACGCCGAGACCTTGCCAAATCCCAGTCTCCGGGTTTTCCCGATCAAGGAAGTCGCTGACATCGGAAATGCAGTCGGTGTTCCCCTGATTATGGACAATACTGCGGCTCCCATACTTTGTCGCCCCATTCAGCATGGCGCCCATGTTGTGGTCTATTCCACCACCAAATATATCGGCGGACATGGCACTTCAATTGGTGGCATGATCGTAGATGGCGGCAATTTTGACTGGGAAGCCAATTCTGCCCGCTTCCCGCTTCTGACCCAACCCGACCCCAGCTATCACGGCGCTGTCTGGACCGAAGCCGTCAAACCCCTCGGCCCAATCGCCTATATCATTCGCGCCCGCGTTGTCCTGCTTCGGGACCTCGGCTGTGCCATGTCACCGATGAATGCTTTCCAGTTCATCCAGGGCCTGGAAACCCTCCCCTTGCGCATGCGTGAGCACTGCCGCAATGCCAATGCCGTAGCCGAATTTCTGAGCAAACACTCTGCTGTTGAGAAGGTCATTCATCCAAGTGTTGCCACTGGTAAGGAACGCGCACTGGCGGATCAATCTCTCAAGGGTGGTTATGGGGCTCTGCTCGGCTTTGAACTCAAGGGCGGAAAAGAGGCTGGCCGCAAGTTCATTGATGGCCTGAAGATGTTCTTCCATGTTGCAAACATCGGGGATGCCCGCAGTCTGGCCATTCACCCGGCCACCACCACTCATTCCCAACTCAGCGCGGAAGAACAGGCGGCAACAGGAATATCAGAAAGCTATGTTCGCCTTTCCATCGGAATTGAGCATATCGATGATATCCTTGCCGATTTGACCCAGGCTCTGGAAGCAGCAAGTAAGTAAGTCAAAATTTTGCGCAAGCTCCAGACATAACCAAAAGAAGCAGGAGAGAAATTCCTCTCCTGCTTCTTTTCGGAGTCATTTTAGGGATGAAATAAACCTACCCTATTTTCCGGACTTCCGAGAGGAAAACCCGGACTTCGTTGTTCAATCCGCCTGCCTGTTTGGTCAACTCGGATACCGCATCAATAACCGTGTTGGCCTTGTTACCGGTTTGCTCGCAGGCATCGTTAACCTCCTTCATTGACTCAGTAACCTGTGTAGTACCGGTCGAAGCTTGGCTGACATTACGGGAAATTTCCTGGGTCGCCGCAGTTTGCTCTTCAACTGCAGCGGCGATACTGCCAACTGTCTGTTCGATTTCCGAGATAATTCGGCCAATATTTTCCATTGCGGTAACGGCTTTTTCTGTGATCGACTGAACCGCACCGATCTGGCTTGAAATCTCGTCGGTGGCCTTTGCGGTCTGGGAGGCCAGTCCCTTGACCTCATTAGCCACGACAGCAAAACCTTTCCCTGCGTCACCAGCCCTTGCCGCCTCAATGGTTGCATTCAACGCCAGGAGATTGGTCTGCTCGGCAATATCTGTGATCAGCTTGACGACCTCCCCAATCCTTCCCGCGCTGGCAACCAGTTCCTGCACGGTTCCCTGGGTATCATTCGCGATAGATGACGCATTACTGGCAACTTCGGAAGAGCGGCTCGCCTGATTCGAAATTTCCTGAATGGAAGCCAGAAGTTCCTCTGTTGCAGCCGCAACAGTCTGGACATTCCCCGACGCTTCATTTGCGGCGGAAACCACCGTTGCGGATTTAGCGAGAGTATTGTTTGAAATATCCGACATTTCTGTCGCACTGTTCGACATAATCTGGCTGGCCGATTCAACTGCCTCAAGCACAGACGCGACATTTTTATCAAAACCTGTTGTCAACTCCTCCAGACGCTTTGCATTGGCAATCTGTTGTGCCCGCTGGGTTTCCTGTTCTACTGCCATCTTGTCGGCCTGAACCATATTGTCGCGAAAGACTTCAACGGCTCGTCCCATCTCGCCGATCTCGTCTTTCTGATCCACGTGGGGGATCTCGACGCCCGTATCTCTTCCGGCAAGCCTGAGCATTGTTGAAGTAATCTGCTTGATCGGGCCACCGATACTTTTAGCCAGAAACACCAGCAAAGCCAGCGATGCCAGGATTGCCAGTCCCGTAGACATGGCAATGATCAGGGATTGACGGGAAAAAGCAGCATCCATGGCAAGGGTCTTCTCATCCAGAATTCCGCGCTGACGCTCCGTAGCTTCATCAACAGCTTTCAGCACTTTCTCGAGAAAAGGCCACCCCTCCCCCTTGCGCTCCATCTCCCTGGCCTGCTCATGCGTAGCCGGATCAGCCATAAGGGCAATCTGCTTTTCATAAACATTGTCACGAAGACTGACGATTGTGGTTTTCAACTCCTGCGCCAAAGCTTTTCCATCAGGGTCGTCTTGGAAAAGAGCGATCAGTTTTTCAATATCCCGGTCAAAAGCTGCCGTTGTATTTTTGAAAATCCCGACGAGGTAGTCGTCTGCTGTAACCATGATACCACGTGTAAGTGATGTCATATTCAGGAGATGAACCTGCACACTGCGCAATTCCACTGTTGTTTCATAGGCATGGGCAGCCTGTTTGGCTGCCTTTTCAACGGCCCGGTTCTCAACATATATCAAGGCAGAAAAAGCCAGAATAATTGCCAGTATCACCGACAGCCCGACACTCAGTTTCTGCACGATTTTCAGATTGTGGAACCAGTTCATCTTGTCTCCTGTGAGGACATGCCTCTCTGACGTAATCAAACTGCCATTCTCCACATAATTCATTACTAAAAGTTGAAATCTTTATAATTAACCCTTTCCACAAAAGAAAAAGGGCGAAGAGACAAGCCCTCCGCCCAACAAATAATAATTTCAGAAGATATTTTTATTGAGAGAAAACAACACCATACTTGGAGAAACCTTCTTTCCCCTCCCCCAGATACTTCACAGCATCAGAAGTTTTGAGAACTTCCTTACCAGCAGGTGTACTTTCGAAAACAACCTGAACATTTCCAGAGATCTGGGCAAAACCCCAGTTATTATCCGCGCTGGGATCAAGGGTTTCCTGATCAAAGATATAGTTGGCCAGAACGGTCCGGTTTTCGTCCGGCGCCTGGATAATCACGGTCGATCCATCCAGTCCAGGGAAACTTCCCCCACCGTGCGCACGGTAATTATTGGTCGCAACAATAAACTGTGCTGCCATATCCAGCGGCTTTCCCTGATAGCTTATATCGACAATCCGGTGGCTGTCAGGGTTCACAACCTCCCCTTCCTTGCTGTAACGCGCGGGTTGGGTCAGATCGATGCGATATTCCACCCCATCAATGACATCAAAATTATAGGAGGGGAAGTTATCGTTGAGCAATTCCTGCTCTCCGGTTTTGCCAGGATCAATCTGATTGAAAGCACCCGCGGACATTTCCAGCCACTCACGTACCTGGCCCCCGTTTAACAGCACCGCCCGAAGAGTATTGGGATAGATATAGAGATCCGCAACGTTTTTGAGCGCGATCTGTCCTTCGGGAATATCGGTGTAATATTCAACACCTCCCCGGCCGCCAGCCTTGAAAGGTGCACCTGCCGAAAGAACCGGGATACCACTGTACTCTGTCCCTTCAATCAATTTCTCAACATACCATTTCTGAGCGTTGGTCACGATCTGGATCGAAGGATCGTCCTGCACCAGAGCAAAAAACGAATTGATCCCCGAGCTGGTTGTCCCAACAGATTTCCCCATAAAGGCGATGGTTTCCTCGTGTTCCTGCTTGACCGCTGCGATAATTGCCGGATCAGCCTCAACCAGGGCAACCTTGTCACGTCCCTCCCGCTTGTATATCTCGCGCGTGGATCCTGTGCTGTTGACGACTTTCCATTTTCCTTCAGCATCCACATCCAGCGTCATGTCAACAACACCAAGATGACTGCCCCAGAAGCCTGGCATGGTTGCCGCAACGCCATTGATCGTCCCCTTGTCTACATCCACACCTTCAAGACCGGCGTAGTCCTCGGAAGGGAAAACCTTGTGCGCATGCCCAAAAAGGATGGCATCCAGCCCTTCAACTTTCGAGAGGTAATAGGTGGCATTTTCATCCCGCCCCTGAGCAGTGACATCACTCAGGCCAGAATGAGGAACCGCGATAATAATATCAGCTCCTTCAGCTTTCATTTGCGGCACATAGCGTTGGGCTGTTTCAACGATGTCGTGGGTTACGGCCCGTCCCTTGAGATTGGTTTCATCCCACTGGGTAATCTGTGGCGGCAGGAACCCGATAACACCGATCTTGATTGCATGTTTTTCCCCTGTCGCATCAACCATTTCGCGGTTCAGAATAACATAGGGGTCATAGAGAGGTTTGTCATTGGTGGGATCAGCGTCTCCATCATCGGCAAAAACGTTGGCTGAAACATAGGGAAAAGCCGCGTCGTTGATGCTTTCGTTCAGGAACTCCAGCCCATAGTTGAATTCGTGATTCCCCAGGTTACCCGCATCATAATCCAGCAGATTCATCGCCTTGAAAACCGGGTGGACCTCTCCCGCTTTCAGCCCACGTTCCTTGGCCATATAATCACCGAGCGGATTGCCCTGGATCAGATCCCCGTTATCGATCAGGATCGAATTCGATACCTCTTTGCGGGCTTCCTTGATCAGGGAAGCCGTTCTGGCCAAACCAACAGTTACCGAGGCCTGATCCTGATAATAGTCATAATCAACCACATGGACATGGATGTCTGTTGTTTCCAGAATACGGAGCTGAACCTCTGTCGCGGAAGCAGCGGTAACACCCAGGGCAAGAAGTGCTGATCCAGCCAATAAATATCGTTTCATAAATACCACCTGTGAATGAATTCCAGACCGAGCAGTCTACCCATCGAGGGCCTCCCCTGCCAAGCGCATATCCATGACAGTGCCTTTACAGATTTATTTATGCCGTACAAAAGTTCCGAAAGAGATATCCCGGACAGAGACACCCGAGAAAAACACCAAAGAAATATCAGTACTTTGAAAACGCGACGATCTGCCTCGCCAGATTCCACGGGATAATACCCCTGACCAACTTGCAATCGTTCAGGGAACGAGGGAAAGTAGCGAAAACGAATCCTCTTGGGAGAGAAGAAGTGAACAGTAGCTACAGTCAGGACCTCGTCGTCCGCCCGCGCCGCACCCGCACGGATGCCTGGACCCGCCGTCTTGTGGCTGAAAACCGTCTCTCGGTCGATGACCTGATCTGGCCCATTTTCCTGCAGGAAGAAAACGGCAGCTCGGAAGTTGCCTCCATGCCAGGGGTTAAACGCTATGGCCCCGATTGCCTCATTGACGCCATCGGAGCAGCGATTGAGCTGGATATTCCTGCAATTGCCCTGTTTCCCTATAACAATCCTGCCACCAAGACACCTGATTGCCGGGAAGCCTACAATCCGGATAATCTGATCTGTTCGGCCAGCCGGGCCATTCGCAAACACTACAAAGACGTTGCCCTGATCGGGGATGTTGCCCTTGACCCTTATAATTCTGATGGTCATGACGGTCTGCTCAAAAATGGTATTATCCTGAATGATGAAACTGTAGAAATTCTCTGCAAACAGGCCCTCGCCCAGGTTGAGGCCGGGTGCGATTACGTCGGCCCCTCTGACATGATGGATGGCCGTATCGGTGCGATCCGCGATACCTTGGATGAGGCCGGGCACACTTACGCAAAAATCATGTCCTATACCGCAAAATACGCCAGTGCCTTTTACGGCCCCTTCCGCGATGCTGTCGGCGCCAAAGGAGCCCTGAAAGGCGACAAGAAAACCTATCAGATGGACCCGGCCAACAGCGAAGAAGCCCTCCGACTGGTCGAACTCGACATGCAACAGGGGGCAGATATGGTGATGGTCAAGCCGGGCCTTGCCTATCTCGATATTATCCAGCGGATCAAGAGCACCTTTGGCGTACCGACCATGGCCTATCAGGTCAGCGGTGAATATGCGATGATCAAAGCAGCTTCGGCCAATGGCTGGCTCGACCACGACGCCGTTATGATGGAAACCCTGATGGCCTTCAAACGCGCGGGTACCGATGCCGTCTTGACGTATTTTGCACTCGATGCTGCCCGTATTTTAAAATAGTACACAGGATCAACAGTCCGAATTGGTAGTAATTTTCTTGAAATTATTACTGAATTAGCAAAAGGGCTTTCTTTAAACAAAGAGCAAGAAGCGCACAGACATAGATAAACCTCTAGGGTTTTCTACCTGATATTTGTCAGTTGAGGAAACGGGTATTAGTTAAATTATACAGGAGTTTGATTGTGCTTGATGGAATCTATCTTTGGATGTTTGAAGATGCGATTGAGGCTGGTGTATGTAGCGATGTTTCATTTTGCATTGCTCACTATCAAACGCTGTTGTCCGGTATGGTGGCTGTTTTGGCAGCTATAGTTACTGCTGTTTTGGTTTATTATTCTGCAACAGTTCCTGTGCGTGAGCAAAGACGAAAGGATCATGAACAGAAAGAACAAATAAAAGCAATTATCGAACTAGAATTTAAAGAAGAAATGAAGCTGGTAGCTAAACGTGCTCGGGCCATAAAAGGGTCCATTATCACGTACAGAGCGTCCGATGTTCAAGTAAATGACGATAATAGAAAAAGGCTATTTTTGCCTGAATCTGACTTAGTCACCCAGCGCGAACTTATGTCTCTTCAAGACAGGAATACAGTTGCAAGATTCTTATCCCTGATGTCCCTAGTTTATGCTCACCAGCAAAATATAAGGGATACAGGCTCTTTTGTTGACGACAACTACTATAATCAAATCAACGGTAGGCTTGACCTTATAAGGTCAATAGCCCTCACTCTTGCTGGCGCTGCTGTTAATATAGATGAATAGGTAACTATCACCTCTGATTGAGCGCAGAGGCGTAGAATGAATTTCAAAAGTCTGGTTATGTACTGTTCTTGCACATCCGTTCCAGTTATCATCACCGCTTCCCTTTCAAGGCACCGACCCCATTTTTATCGAGTCGGTGTTTTTATAGCATTTCCAGGAACGGGAAATTTCCGGTCCATCATTAAACATTGGAGGCAACAATGACTTTGCGTCTGGGCGATACCGCCCCTGATTTCACTCAGGATTCAACTGAGGGCTCGATCAACTTTTATAATTTTGTCGGCGACAGCTGGGCGGTTCTTTTTTCTCACCCAAAAGATTTCACTCCGGTTTGCACCACAGAACTGGGGTATGTCGGCAAGCTGAAGCCTGAATTTGAAAAACGGAACGTCAAGGTACTTGGCCTGAGTGTAGATCCCCTGTCTGATCACACCCGCTGGGTTGGAGACATCGAAGAAACTCAAGGGCATCCTTTTAACTTTCCCTTGCTTGCAGATGCGGATTGCTCTGTGTCCAACCTCTATGACATGATTCATCCCAATGCAAACGACACTCTAACGGTTCGGTCTGTCTTTATTATCGACCCGAATAAAAAGGTGCGTCTGATCATCACCTACCCGGCCAGCACGGGGCGGAATTTTGACGAGATCCTCCGGGTGATTGACTCTCTTCAGCTCACTGAAAACTACAAGGTGGCAACACCTGTGAACTGGAAAGACGGCGAAGATGTCATCATTGTTCCAGCACTGAGTGATGCAGAAGCTAAAGACCGCTTCCCCAAAGGATGGGTTGCCCACAAACCCTATCTGCGGGTAACACCCCAGCCAAACAAATAAAAACCCGTCTTTATCAAAAATCAGAAAAGCCCGGCTCATCCGTCGGGCTTTTTTGTTCTTTCTTTACGCCCAATCCACAGAGAAACTTCCCCTCTCCTTGACAAAACGCTCATTTTAAAATAATCATTTTAGAATAATCATTTTAAAATGAGCGTTTCATGGGCCGTAATCTGGAATTTGATCATAACCAAGTCTTAAACCGGGCAATGCAAGTGTTCCGAGAAAAGGGATATGAGAAAACCTCAATCAAGGAGCTTGAAAAAGCGACCGGGCTGTCCTCAGGCAGCCTCTATAATTCCTTTGGCGGGAAGCAGGCTCTCTTCGCCGCAGTCATGCAACACTACAATACAACTGTCGTACAGCAGCGGATCAAACATTACCTTGAAGAAGCTTTTGATCCCTTGCAGGGAATCAAAAACCTTTTCCACTCTCTCCTGAATGAACCCGGTAAAACCAGCTACGGTTGCTTGTTAACCAACACTGCTGTTGAGTTTAACAATCATAGCACCGTAGTAACTCAGGATTTGGACACCGGTTTCAAATTGCTGGAATCCGGATTTAGAAATCAGCTTCGGAAATGTCATGGCATGGGTCTGGTTTCAACAGAGACTTGCCCAGAGCAAACCGCCCTACAGCTGCTTGTCTTTTATCAAGGTATTCTTGTGTTTGTCCGGAGTGGCTTACGACACAGGGAGGTAACTCTTTTAATAAACAAGACACTTAACCAAATTCTTGGAGGAAAAGCCCTATGATCAAGCAAGAGAGGAATAGAACAGTTTCCAATCTGAACAAGACTGTACCTGACACGACAGAAGATTTGTGGAACAGGTATGCAGCCAGCTGGACGAGCGCGCCTGATATCCGAGACAAAGAACTGGCCTTCTGTCTGAGTGAAGGAGCAAGCTATTGCGATCCTGTTTCCGAAGAACTCAATGCAATGGAACTATCCAGCTATATGTCTCGTTTTCAGGAAGCATTTCCCGGTCATAGATTCAGAATCAATAAAGTCCAAGAGCATCACAATAAATCACTGGCTCAATGGGAAATGTTAGATCAGGCCGGTAGAGCAATTCAACAGGGCGTCAGCCATGTTGTTCTTTCTGCTGATGGGAAATTTCAAAAAATTTCGGGCTTCTTTGATCTGCCCGAAAACTGAATAACCAATAAAATTTAAAGGAAGGGAGACGCCAGTATGTCAGCAAATAATGAGCTCACCAGATATATTGTCGATCAGCTCTCTTCTGTAGGCGAAATCATTCCCGGGCGGTTCTTTGGCGGAATCTCTCTCAAATGCCGGGGTCGACAGTTCGCAATGGTTATGAAAAGCAGTCTCTATTTTCGGGTAAATAAAAAGACCCGGGAAAAATACCTTGAGTACGGCTCCACGCCTTTTAGTTATAAGACCAAAAGCAAGCGTGTTTTTGTCAGGAGTTATTTCGAAGTTCCTGCAGATATACTCGACGATAGTGAACAACTTGCAAGTTGGGCAGAGAGAGCTATCACTGAAGCTGAATAGCCCTCTCTGCCCTGCTTGTCTGATATGCTATTTGACAGCTGCTTCCTGTCTTGAGCCCCCAATGAAGGAGCGCCTCAGACGTTGCAGAGTGCTCTCCTCGCCCAGCACTCCTCCCAGCTGTTTCAAATGTCCCCGCACCCGGGAGCTCATGGCAACAGTTCCATCATTCATAAAGCCTTCGTGGTTCTTTTCTATTTCGGAAAGATCATAGCTGTAATTCACCATAATTCCCGCTGCCTGTGCGATGCCCTTCTCGGAGGTATCTCCCAGCCAGTTGATCTGGTTGAGCTGAGCCCCATTCTTGAGGTGGAACCGCGCGACTGGATCAAGAGCCCGTCCCTTGGCATCTTTTTCAAGAAAATAGGCCACACAGAGCCGCATCAAGGGGCCGCTCAGAAGCGCAGCCAGTTCCGGGTTTTCAAACCACTCCTTGTCCTGGAAGCACAAAAAGATCGCCGTTTTCGCCTCTTCCGCACCGGTTTTCTTCTTCAGGCTTGCCATTTCTTCTGTCGTTACAGCATCCTTAAACAACTCCCCGTCCAGATTGGCCAGCCAGCTCCGGAAAGCCGGAACGGGGGACAGGGTTGCATAGCGCTTGATCCAGGGCATTTCATGAGACAGATGCTGTACCACCTGTTTGATCAACTGCTCCCCAAAACTGATCCCGCGCAAGCCGGTCTGCGTGTTGGTAATCGAATAGAAAATAGCCGTATCCGCATCCCGGGAGTTCCCTAGAGGAGCCTCCTGATCGAGAATATCCTGTACATTTCTTGCAACACCCTTCACCAGAGCAACCTCGACAAAAGCCAAGGGTTCATCCGGCATACGGGGATGGAACAGAGCATAACAGCGCCGGTCTGAATCAAGGCGGTTTTTCAGATCCCCCCAGGAGGTAATCTGGTGAACAGCCTCGTAGGCGATCAGCTTTTCCAACAGGGCCGCCGAGGTATTCCAGGTCATTTCAACCAGATCGAGAAATCCCGGGTCAAACCAGGAGCTCAAAAGCTGTTGCAAGTCCTGGTCCAGCGCTTCGAGATAGGGGTCCTTGCCTTTAAAACCGAGCAGATCATTGCGCAGGTCAACCAGGAATTTCACTCCATCGGGCAGAGCGTTGAACTGGGTCAGGAGCTTTAGTCGGCCTGGCATTGCCGCTTGTCGCAGATGGTAGGCGGCAACCACGCGCTCTGCTTCATTTTTTGACGTTTGAAATTCGGAAATTGCCTGTCTAATCAGCTCTTCGCTGGCGCAAAAATCCTTAGCCAGGAGCGTTATAAAAAGCCTGCGACCTTCCTCGTCCATTTCAAGGTAGGCCTGCCCCAGTTCTGCCGTCCGCATTCTTGCAGAAACTTCACCGCCACGGCCATTAAGACAGCTCTCCATCATCTTTTTGAGATTTTTTTTATCAACCGATGTTTCCGAATTGCTCAACCCCAAAGTCCGGGAGGCACTCTGGGCAATATCACGCCAAGCCCCGGCAATATGAGACAGGGCACTGCCAACCGGCTGGCTCGTATCTGGCATTTTCATTCTCCATCAATCAATCTGGCAATCTGGCAATCTGGCAATCTGGCAATCTGGCAATCTGGCAATCTGGCAATCTGGCAATCTGGCAATCTGGCAATCTGGCAATCTGGCAATCTGGCAATCTGGCAATCTGGCAATCTGGCAATCTGGCAATCTGGCAATCTGGCAATCTGGCTCCATAAGGTTTGCTCTCCGGCACCAATCTTCAAGAGCTATTTGCATGATATCACTTCCTGAAGAGTTATCTGTGGCATCATTTGTCGCAGGAGAGCAGATTGTTTGCCTTAAAAAGACCGCATCATAAAAATATATAGCCAGAGACTTATTACAGCCCAAATCTTCTTTCAGGCTCACCAGAATTATTAATCCGAAATAATATCATTCAGAGCAATCCCCATGTCCGACACAGAATCTCCCCAACAATCCCTTTGGTATCGCTTCGTCTTCAGTTGCCTGGGTGCCTGTAACACGGCTTTTCTCTTTCTGCTAACCACCTATGGTTCTGACCTGTTCAGTGGCACAGCGATCCAGGCAATCAGCTATTTTTTGCTGCTTGGCACCGGACTGTGTTTTCTCTGCCTGGAACGGGACAGCTGGAAAGGCGATACAGTTTTTTGCCTTTCTGTCGGCCTTGTCGCTGCGATCCTCACCTTACCCGGAAGTCTCCTCTGGAAAGATGACGCAATACCGGCAAGTTATCAAATGGCGCTGGTCCTGAGTATAGCTGTGCTTTTTGTCATCCCTCCTGTGTTCTATCAGGCAGCCCGTCAAAACGGTTATACAAAAGCAAGGGATATATTGTTCCCCCAATACAGGTCGCTTTTTGAGAATGCCTGGTCCAACAAGCTTCTGCTTTTTTTTGCCGGATTGTTTCTCGGAACAGCCTGGGCGGTCCTTGGCCTCTGCGGAGAACTGTTTGAGCTTATCGGCATTGATTTTTTCAGTGATCTGTTCACCAGTGAACCTTTTGCCTATATTTTCAGTGGCCTGACGTTTGGTCTAGGCGTTTCGCTTGCGCGTGAGAGGCCAAAGATCATTCAATCCCTGTTACAGATTGTACTGACCCTGTTCCGTTTTTTGACCCCTCTGCTTGGGCTGGTCGCACTCCTTTTCATCATTACACTGGCTGTTATGGGACCGGAAAAGCTTTGGGCCACGGGTCATGCGACCCAACTGCTGCTCACCCTGCTCTTCCTTTTTATCCTTTTTGAGAATGCGGTTATTCAATCGGGTGAAGATAATCAGGCTTTCCCCGGACCTGTGCAGTGGTTCGTTATGGCAGTAAACGTTATTCTTCCGGCCTTCGCCCTGCTCGCACTCTATGCAATCTGGTTGCGTGTGGGGCAGTATGGCTGGACGCCAGAGCGTTTCTATATGGCCGTGATTGCTGTCGTCGGCCTGATCTACGCCATCAGCTATGCTGTTGCAGTTTTAACCCGATGGAAAAACTGGACCAGCCATGTAATCAGGGCCAATCCTGTTATTGCCATACTCGTTCTCGTATTTGCAATTGCCATACACCTGCCCCCCTTTGAACCCTACAAACTCTCGCTCAAAGACCAGCTTTCCCGGCTGGAAGACGGCCGGATCAAACCGGCTGACTTTGATTTTTCCTATCTCCGTTTCAGACTTGGTGACGCCGGACAAAAGGCGCTGGAAAACATCGAGAGCAACAGAGTACTGATGGCTGATCCAGTGATCGCCAGCCGGATCGAGCAGACCAGGAAACAAACCTATTACCAGGCAGCCGCAGACCGGGATGCCCCAGACTATTTAAAGCTGGGGAACTTTGTTGACTACCTGGCGCTATATCCTTCAAACATTGACGTTCCTGACGATGTAAGAAAAGCTTTTGTCGAGAATTATCAATGGGTTTTATCCTCCTGTTATCAGGAGCAGCAACCAGAGGCCCGCTGTGTTCTGCTTAATCTGGATCTCAACAACGATACCCAAAAGGAATTTCTGCTGATTTCACAATACAACGCCGCCTATTCGCTCATGCGCCAACCTGACGGCAGCTGGAAAACAGGGCCGCAGCTGACAGCCGGATACAGCGATGGATCATTCAAAGAGTTGCAATCAGCCCTGGAGCGAGGGGATTTCCATCTGACAGCGCCCGTGATCCAGAATCTGACAATCGGCCAACAACTATTCCAGGTAGAATTCCCCTATATACTTCAGTAACAATCAGGACCTGAGGATTTAACCAGCGGACTTAACCAGCATTGGCGGCCCGGTTATGGGCGCGCCAGCTCTGGGCTTCGATAAAGACCTTGCGCACATCCGGACGGGCTGTCCGGATCTGCTTTTCCATCCGCGAAATCGTATCTTCAACGTTTTCAGAGGAAACCCCGTCTTTGAAGTCAAGCGAGAGCGTCACCAGAATATCCATGGGCCCGTTTTGCAACGACAGGATTTCATTGGTTTTCAAAACATCACTTTGTTGTGCAATGATCCGGCGTATCGCAGTATCTACTTCCGGATCAGCCCCTTCACCGATCAGAAGGCCCTTGGTTTCGTATGCCAGCACCCAGGCAATGGCAGCCAGCAGTAGACCGATGAGTACAGAAGCCGCACCATCAAGTTCGGGTATGTCGAGCCACAGCCCCAGAGCAAGCCCAAGGGTTGCAACAATCAGGCCGAGCATTGCCGCGGAATCTTCCAGCAGAACCGCAAAAATTGAGGGGTCTTTACTCGCGGCAACAGCCGCAAAATATTTACCGTCTTTCACAGAGGTTCTGAATTCACGAAAGGCGATAACCCAGGCTGCTCCCTCAAAAACCATGGCGGCACCCAGCACGATAAAGTTGACCATGGGATTTTCAATCGGCTCAGGGTTAAAGATTTTGTGGATGCCTTCATAAATCGACACCCCTGATCCCACTGCAAAAATCAGCAGGGCCACAACAAAAGCCCAGAAATACAGCTCGCGACCATAACCATAGGGATGACGCGCATCGGGGGATCTCTTTGATCGATGCAAGCCATAAAGCAGCAGGCCCTGGTTCCCCGTATCAACTGCAGAATGGATCGCCTCCGAGAACATGGCCGAGCTTCCGGTATAGGCTGCAGCCCCTGCCTTGGTAATGGCAATCAGGAAATTCCCGGCCAAAGCGGCAAAAATTACAACCCGTGACGAATGACCTGCCATACTTGCTTCTCCCGTTCGCGGTGAGGAACGCAACTTATTCTGTTGCTGTTCTTTTTCAAAAGAAGCGACATAATAGGCGACATCCGGGAAGGTTCAATCCTCTTCTTGCAACCGCCAACCGTCTGTCGAGTTTTCATGACCCGTTTTTTCAGATTTATCACCCGTGCATTCCTCTCTCTCTTCTGTCTGCTGCTGCTCGTATCACTTGGCGCCTATCTCTGGTTACGCAGCTCTCTGCCCCAGATGTCAGGGGAAATTTCCCTCCAGAACATGCAAGAACCAGCCGTGATTTCACGTGATCAGGATGGCCTGACCACGATCCGGGCGAGAAATGAATCCGATGCCTTCAAAGCGCTAGGCTTTGCCCATGCTCAGGACCGTTTATGGCAAATGGATTTCATGCGCCGTGCAGGGGCTGGGCGTCTATCGGAAGTCAGTGGCCAAGCAACGCTCGAGATTGATCGCTTTATGCGCACTCTGGGTCTCTACCAACTGGCAGAAGCGAACTATCAGCAACTTTCCCCAGCAACAAAAACGATTTTCGAAGCCTACAGCGATGGCGTCAATGCCTACATCAGCCAACACCGGGGCATACTGCCCCCGGAGTTTCTGCTTCTGGAATATGAGCCTGAGCCCTGGCACCCTGTTGATTCCCTTGTCTGGGGACGCCTCATGGCCCTGCAGCTGTCCGACAATTTCAATCGAGAACTTTTGCGCCAAAGGCTGTTTGTAAAGATGCCCTCTTCCGAGATAGACCAGCTATGGCCCGGAGATCCTGCAGATCCCGGCATCATTATTCCGGAAAAATCATCACAAAATCAGGAAAAGCAAGAGCTGAACAAGGTCGCCGTCGGAGAAATCCCCCTTCCCTGGCCCCTTGCGCCGAAGGATGCTTCCAATGCCTGGGTTATCTCTGCTGAGCGCAGCACCACAGGCGGAGCGATCCTGGCAAATGATCCTCACCTTGCGCTTGATGCACCTGGCCCCTGGTACCTCGCCCGTATCGAAACGCCCGACTTTATCTGGGCCGGGGCAACCGCCCCCGGTGTTCCCCTAATGGTGCTCGGACACAATGGTCATATTGCCTGGGGCTTTACGACAACCCACGGCGATACCCAGGATCTGTTTATTGAGCAGGTCGCACAGGATGATCCGGAAAAATATCTCACGCCCAAAGGATATAAAGTATTCGACAGCCGCATCGAGACCATCAAAATAAAAGGGCAACCGGATCATAAACTGGCTGTCCGCCAGAGCCGACATGGACCGATCATATCCCCGGTTCTTCGACAAACTACCGCCACAGGCTCAGCCCCTCTTGCTCTTTCCTGGACGGCACTGCGCGAGGATGACAAGACGGCAGAAGCTCTTTTCAACATCAATCGCGCCCACAGCTGGCAGGAGTTTGAAGCGGCTCTTGTGGACTTTCATTCCCCCCAGCAAACACTCGTGATGGCAGATACATCCGGAAACATCGCTCTCGCGGCTGCGGGGCGTGTGCCCCTGCGCCGGGATGGTGACGGCAGATATCCTGCATTCGGTGCCACGGATCTTTATGACTGGACAGGGTTTGTTCCCGATAGCGCCAGACCCCAATCAGTCAATCCGTCAAACGGGAAACTGGTCACAGCCAACAACCGTCTGGTTGGTCCGAACTATCCCTATCTGATCACGCAGGACTGGCCAAATTCATACCGTGCCCGACGTATTCATCAATTAATCGATGCCAAGGAAAAGCTCTCTCTTGAAGATAATATCGCCATTCAGATGGATACCCTCTCCCTCGCCGCCCAGGAACTATTACCCCTGTTGCTCGTTATCGAGACGACAGATCCGAAAGAGCTGAGAATTCTCGAAAAACTGGCTCAGTGGGATGGGGACATGAAGCCGGATATCAACGAGCCCGTATTATTGCACCGCTGGATCTACTGGCTGAACCGGGCTGCTTTTGGCCAGTTGCCCAGTGATTCCGAGTCCTTTCAGTCGCCGGATATCCTCCGCTTGACCAGATTGCTCCAGACTCGTCCGGAAAATTGGTGCCAATACGGAGAAAAATTTTCAACTGGACCAACCATTGAACCTGATTGCAAGAACCAGTTGGCTGGCAGTTTGAAACAGCTGGCCCTCGAAATTCCCAATCCGGATCTGGTCCAGAATTGGGGCGAAAGCCATAAAGTTCACTTTGAACATCCCATATACGACAGAATTCCCGTCTTGGACCGCCTCTTTCGTCTGGAGGTCGCAACAGCCGGGTCACATGACACAATCAACCGGGGAAGCCCCTCGCTGCGCGAGAGCCAGAATCTGGCCTTTCCCAACGTTCACGGGCCTTCTTTTCGGGCAGTTTATGACTTGACCAACCTTGATAATTCAAGCTTCCTGTTAGCTACCGGGCAGTCAGGGAATCCTCTCTCAGGCTTTTATGGTAACTTCCTGTCGCGTTGGCGAGACGGGATTTACGTAAAGCTTGATGGCAGTCAAAAACAACATACCGGAGACCATCTGGTCCTGATCCCGAAAGAATGAGACAAAACAATAACACCAATTAAGAAACGGGATTGATAGGGTGACAGTAACAATCGACGAGATCCGCAAAGCAGCGGGCGAGATCCACGGGGAAGTGGTCAGAACACCTTTTGTACATGCCAAACGCCTTTCTGACATTCTGGGCTGCGAGCTTTATCTCAAGCTGGAGAGCCAGCAGTACAGCGGCTCTTTCAAGGATCGTGGTGCGCTTTATCGCATCAAGAACCTGACCCCAGAACAACGGAAAAAAGGTGTGATTGCCATGTCTGCGGGCAATCATGCACAAGGGGTTGCCCTGCATGCAAAGCGCCTGGGTATTCCGGCCACAATTGTCATGCCGGAAACTGCGCCTTTTAGCAAAATTGAACGTACCCGGGCACTGGGAGCCAAAGTTATTCTTTCCGGTGAAACCCTGGATGATTCCCGCAAGGTTGTGGACGAAATTGTCGCCCGCGATGGTACAATCTTCATTCATCCCTATGACGATGAATTTGTTATTGCCGGGCAGGGCACCATCGGCTTGGAAATGCTGGAAGATCAGCCAGATCTGGACGCCATTGTTGTTCCTATTGGCGGCGGCGGGATTCTCTCCGGAATCTCCATTGCCAGCCAGTCGCTCAAGCCGGGGATCAAGCTTTATGGTGTTGAAGCCAATCTTTTCCCCTCCATGTCCCAGGCACTGAAGCATCAACCTGCTACTTCAGGCGGTTCAACCATGGCCGACGGCATCGCGGTCAAAGAACCCGGCAAACTCACGCGTGAGATCATTGATCAGCGGGTCGAGGAAATCTTTCTCGTCGATGAAAGCCAGATCGAGACCGCCATCCTCACACTGGTGGAAGAACAGAAAGTTGTCTCTGAAGGTGCCGGGGCAACGGGCGTCGCCGCCATCATTGCCAATGCAGAAAAGTTCAAGGGCATGAAAATTGCCACGGTTATCTGTGGTGGCAATATTGACGCCCGAATGTTGTCCGGATTGTTGATGCGCGGCCTCATGCGTGACAACCGCCTGGTCCGCATTCGTACCGAGATGGTTGACCAGCCCGGACTGCTGGCCAAGATATCCCGTATCATCGGCCAGACCCGTGGCAACATTATCGATGTGATGCATCAGCGCCATTATTACGACGTACCTGCCAAGATGGTCGAGATCGACTTCATTGTCGAAACCCGGGATCAGGAGCATGTCGATGAAATCATCACGAAGCTTGGAGACGAGAGTATCAAGACCCGTATACTCTCAAGCCGCTCCACCGATTAAGCTCTGAAGACCTGATAACGCAGAGAGAAAATGATATCTCCCTGCGTTATCAGTCTGTTGTCCGACGATACAATTAATCACCAATTCCAAAATACAACTGGAAACTGCTGTTCGACTTGCTCATACTTCCCGACAGAAATGAACAGGGAAGCCATCAACATGAATGAGAAGTTGTCCAAATCCAACCGTCTGTCCTTTGCGACGCGAACCATTCATGCCGGGCAATATCCCGATCCGAGTACTGGTGCAATCATGCAGCCGATCTATGCCACTTCGACCTATGTCCAGGATGGGCTGGGTGTCAACAAGGGCTACATGTACAGCCGGACGGAGAACCCGACGCGGCAGGCTTATGAGCGGTGCATCGCGGATCTGGAAAGTGGTTCGATCGGCCTGGCCTTTGCCTCAGGTCTGGCAGCAATCAGTACGGTTCTCGACCTCCTTGATAGCGGCGACCATGTCATTGCCATGCAAGATCTCTATGGCGGCACGCATCGTCTTTTCCGCGATGTCCGCCCCCGCTCAGCCGGGTTGAAGTTTGACTTTGTTGACCTGTCAAACCTCGAATCTCTCAAGGCGGCGATCCGTCCCGAAACCAAACTGATCTGGCTCGAAACCCCGACAAACCCCTTGTTACAACTGGTTGATCTTGAAGCCATTGCTGCACTTGCCAGAAGCAAGGGTATTCTTACCTGTTGCGACAACACTTTTTCCTCTCCATGGGTTCAGCGCCCTCTGGAGCTTGGAATTGATATGGTGATGCATTCGGCGACTAAATACCTCAATGGGCACTCGGATATGATTGGGGGTATTCTCGTTGTTGGCAATAACGAAGAACTCGGGGAGCGGGTCAAATATCTGCAAAATGCCCTCGGTGCCATTCAGGGCCCCTTTGATGCCTTTCTGGCGCTAAGAGGTCTGAAAACCCTTGCCCTTAGAATGGAACGCCATTGTGACAATGCCCTGAAGCTCGCAGGCTATCTGGAACAACACGACAAAATCGAAACGACACTCTACCCTGGCCTGCCTTCCCATCCCCAATATGAACTTTGCCAACGACAGATGAAAGCGGGGGGTGGCATCATTACTTTCAAGGTAAAAGGAGGGCTGAATGAGGCCAAACGGGTGCTTGAACGCGTGGAGATTTTTGCTTTGGCAGTCAGCCTTGGCGGTGTTGAAAGTCTGATTGAACATCCTGCAAGCATGACCCACGCAGCCGTTCCTCCCGAACATCGCGCGCAGATCGGCATCACTGACAATCTGATCCGCCTCTCCGTTGGTGTTGAAGAGGCTGATGATCTTATCGAAGATCTGCGGCAGGCACTGGATTAGGCCAGGAACCGTCGTTTCCTCATTGTGCAGGAATCACAAACGGGCTTTATTCAATTTCAACGCCGCGATACTTGCCTTTGAAATAAAGCAGCGGGTTACCTTCTGCGCCCAATAACAGCTGCTCAACCTTGCCTACAACAATAATATGATCCCCCGCATCAAATCGGGCATGCATGGAACAGTCAAGATTGGCCAGACAGCCCGCGAGAATTGGCACCCCTGTCTGCAAAGTGGTTGTTTTTACACCATCCCAGCGCTCTTCAGCAAAAGCAAAGCGGTTTGATATATCCTGCTGTTTGTCGGACAGCACGTTGATCGCAAAGGCGTCCCCCTCTTCAAAAGCGGGCAGGCAGTTGGACCGCTTGTCGATACAAAAGAGCACAAGCGGGGGTTCAAGCGAGACCGAAGAGAAGGAGTTTGCGGTTAAACCATGGGGAATTCCTTCCTTGTCACGGGTCGTGACAACGGTAACCCCCGTAGCAAAACTGCCCAACGCTTTACGAAACTCAACTGTATCAAAAGCCATTACGAAACTGTTGTCCCAAGAGAATTTAATTATTTATCGGCTTATTTTAACCGCACACTACAAAGAAACCGGGGCAGAAAACAACCCAATCTTTCTTTTACACGACAAATATAACCACTTGGTCGTAAGCAATTCCTTATCGCAATCAAATGAACAGCTCTCTTGCGCTTTAAGATGAAACTGGATAGAGCTGATCCGGGCTCCTTATTATCTTTGAAAGCACTGCTATGACACGACTACAGGCCAATTTTCTAATGCTGATAGCGGCTGCAATCTGGGGCTCTACATTTGTGGTCCAGCAACTTGCCATGGAAACAATGGGGCCAATGACTTTTACGGCGGCCCGCTTTTTCCTTGGTACACTGGTTGTGCTCCCTCTGGCCTGGCGGGAACTGAAAAAGCGAAAATCCGTAGCGCAGGATACCGCACGTTATCATCTTACCCCATTTGACTGGGCAATGATGGTCGGCATTGGTGTTGTTCTTTGTATCGGGACAGTTGTCCAGCAAATCGGTATTATTCACACCACAGTGACAAATGCCGGTTTTCTGACTGCGCTCTATGTGCCGCTAGTGCCCCTTCTCGGCCTGATTTTCTTTCGCAAGCGCCCACATTGGGTAACCTGGTTTGCGATCGCCTGCTCCCTGACCGGGACATTCCTGATCAGTGGCATGGATTCAAGCTTCAGTCTCGGCTACGGCGATGCACTGGTCGTCAGCTCGTCTGTTTTTTGGGGATTACATGTTCTTCTGGTTGGCGTTCTTGCCGCCAAAACAACCATGCCTCTGACACTGGCAGCCGTCCAGTTCGCTGTCTGTGCTTTCCTTGCAACGCTCGGGGGCATGCTTACAGAAACTGTTTCCATCGCAGCTCTCTTATCAACCTTCTGGTCAATTGCCTACGCCGGAGCAGTTTCTGTCGGTTTGGCTTTTACCCTCCAGGTGGTTGGGCAGAGCTATACCCAGCCAGCTGATGCGGCCCTTATTCTCAGCATGGAAACAGTCTTTGCTGCTTTGGCCGGCGCTCTTTTTTTACAAGAACGGATTGGGAGCACTGAAGCCATCGGCTGTGCATTGATCCTTAGCGCTATTCTTATGGTAGAAATCATCCCGCAACTCCTGCGTCGAAAGCTTCGGTTTTCATAACCCCTAAGATAAACGCCCTCTTCCGAACAGAGGTCGTGCAACCATTAACGACAAACGGGATCTACAGGCTGCTGTCTTTTCTTTCCCCTGTTTTTACAGATGATTACCACTTGTTAACCTTATTCACTGAAGATGCAGAAATAGAATAATTCAACGGGAATCGATCTTCGGTCATGACAGTTATTTTAGGCATCGTCATCGTTATCGCTTGTGTAATTGGCGGCTATATGGCGGGCGGTGGGCATCTGGGTGTGCTCTGGCAACCCTTCGAGTTTGTTATTATTCTCGGCGCCGGGATCGGTGCAACAATTTGTGCCAACACCAAAGCGACCTTGAAAGCGATTGGTGGTGCCTTTGGCCGCATGGTCAAGGGACCTGCCTACAGCAAGGCAGATTATCTCGAACTGCTGTGCCTGCAATACCAGGTGTTTAAACTGGCAAAAACCAAAGGCATGCTGGCTCTTGAACAGCATGTAGAAAACCCTGGTGAATCCACGCTCTTTGCACAGTTCCCCAAATTTCATGGTGATCATCATGCCGTGGATTTTGTCTGTGATTACCTCCGACTCATGAGCCTTGGAGCCGACAAACCCCATGAAATCGAAAGCCTGATGGACCAGGAACTCGAGGTTCATCATTTGGAAGAAGCCAACGTTTCTAGCGCCCTCGCTGGATTAGGGGATGGGCTGCCAGCCCTCGGGATCGTCGCAGCCGTTCTTGGGGTGATTCATACCATGGGATCTATCAGTGAACCTCCTGAAATTCTTGGAAAGCTGATTGGCGCGGCTCTGGTGGGTACCTTTTCCGGGATTCTTGCATCCTATGGCTTTGTTGCTCCAATGGCTTCTGCATTTACCCGAGTTGCCGAAGAAGATACCCGCTATTACGAATGCTTGAAGGCAGGAATTCTGGCTCATATGGCAGGAAATGCACCGACAGTATCCGTAGAATATGCCAGAAAGACCCTGATGTCTCATGTGCGGCCCAGCTTCTATGAAGTTGAAGAAGCTGCAAATGGTTTGCCACAGCCGGGCTAAAAACATCTTATTTCCGTCTAACTTCTCAACAATACTCTTAGCAATCAAATAAAGCCGGAAAGACAGGATGGCCGAAGAAGGACAAGGCGAAATCATTATCAAAAAGGTCAAGAAGGGCGGCCATGGTGGACACCATGGCGGGGCCTGGAAAGTGGCCTATGCTGATTTCGTGACCGCAATGATGGCTTTTTTCCTGCTTTTATGGCTGCTCAACGCGACTACAGAAGAGCAAAAGCTGGGCATTGCAGACTATTTTGCCCCCTCTTCAAATATCTCAAAATCTACCAGTGGCTCAGACGGACTTTTGGGTGGCCAGTCAATTTCCAAAGATGGCGCTCTGGTTTCTCAATTCTCCAGCGTGGGCGTCCAGATGCAACTGCCCCCGGAAGAGGAAAGCGAGCAAACAGATCCCGATGCTGAAAAAGACCCTCTTAAAGGAGAAGGCGCAGCAGATGATGAGCAACTTGAAGAATTTAGACGGGAACAGGAACGCAAACAGTTTGAAGAAACAGCCATTGCTCTGAAAACGGCCATTGCCCAAAACCCCGACCTTTCAGGCCTGGAAGACAACCTTCTGATAGACCAGACCCCGGAAGGCCTGCGTATTCAATTGGTGGATCAGCACGGGACATCCATGTTCCCGAGCGGTAGCTCGAATATGCTGGGACATACCGAAAAACTCCTCAAGCTCGTGGCTGATGCAGTCAAGGATATTGATCAGCAAATCGCCATCAAGGGGCACACCGATGCAACGCCCTATAGTACCGCTAATGGTTATACAAACTGGGAACTCTCAGCGGACCGCGCTAACGCCAGCCGCCGAGCTTTGATCAACGCCGGCTTTAAAGCTGAACGTGTTGCCTCAGTCGAAGGGCTCGCCGCAACAGAACCACTCGACCCCGAACACCCAAATGCAGAGGTCAACCGAAGAATCTCCATTATCCTGTTAAAAGACCTGCAGGAAGCCCCGGCCAGCAAACCTAAAAATTCAGGTAGAACGCTTGAAGTCGATAACCTTTCTGCATCACCCAATTAGAGTTTCAAAGCGAGACAACTGCACCGAAAAATTCTTTCTGGATCTTGCATATCTCTTTTGTGATACCTATGTCAGCCTTATGAAAGAACTTCCGTCACTCAGCTTGAAAGCCTCTGAGAGGCAAATCACCCTCACTGTTCGCCCGAGCGATGTGGAAGGTGTTCCCCTGAAGCGGGCTCTCGCTTATCTTATTGATTTTTGCTTTCTCGCTGTTCTGGGGGTCGCAGCCTTTGTTGCCGGGATGATTATCAACATCATCTCCCTCTGGCTGCTCTCGCCTTTGGTCGCCATAGCTCTGGCTTTGCTCCCCCTGGCCTATCACAGTTATTTCCTGTCCCAAAAAGGTGCCACGCCCGGAATGAAAATCATGGATATCAGGATGGTGACACTTGAAGGCAAGAAACCATCGTTGCTTCATGCCGCAATAACCACCGTAATTTTCTATGTCACGGTTCCTGTTACCAGTTTTCTGATCCTGCTGGTTATCCTTTTCAATGATGAACAACGGACATTGCACGACATTTTGACAGGGACAATCGTGATTCGAGAACAGGCCGTTTTCGAAAACCTGCATTAAGAAATTCTCAATGTGGGATTATAAGCATTTGTGTCTCAAGACTTTCCCTCACTCTTTTGAGAATAAAACATCCCGACAGCCATAATTTTGCCTCAAGCCCCTCTTATTCAATGAACAAGTTTTTCGTCTGGTCATTGACAGGGATACCCGTTAAAAACGGACGGTAATCATTAACGCCCAATTTCAAAGAAACCTCATCATGCAATGCGATCTGATCGGAACACGCTGGCAACCCAGAAACCTGGTTTTGTCTTTTGGCCTCGCAATCCTAATCGGCCTTTCTTATATCTGGGAACCAACCAGCGAACTCTGGCGCGCGATCAGCACTGATTTTTTCTATATCGTAAATGGCAGTCTAAGCTGGGGCGAAACCTGGCAGACTATCTGGGCCGCAACCAACACACCACTTTCTGACAAACTCAACGGTCTCGTCATGGCGATTCCCTGTCTCTGGTATGTCACCTGTGACCGCAGCCGTCCGCTCAATCTCCGTCTCGCACATATGCTTGTCATGGGTATCGCCATTGTGGTTGGCGTTTATTTTGCTAAACATGCCTTCAGAGAATATGAATCCCTCAGTCCTTCCCTGGTTCTTACCCCCTTTAATGACCTGACACAGCTTGTTCCCTGGCTACCGTCGAAGGTCAGCGCAGATGATAGCTTTCCGGGAAATCATGCTGTTGTTGCAGGAATTTACGGGTTCTTCTTTGCCATTGCCATTGGCCGAAAATACTTCTGGCTTGCTCTGCCGATTGCCCTGATGGGCGGGACAGCCCGTGCGGTTGCCGGAGCCCATTGGCTTTCGGACCTGTTCGTCGGTGGCGCGATCCATATTCTCCCGCTTCTGGCTCTCGCCTTTGCAACACCAGCCATCCGCTGGACACAAAATTTCCTTGATACTCTGGCCGATGTCCTGCTCTTGAATCTTCCAAGCGGGCTGACAAAACCTTTTGTCAAACTGGTCCAAAAAATAAGCTGATTGCGACAGATCAATGGAGGAGTCCTTGATACAATAAGGGCTCCTCTTCTTGAACAGCCTTCACAGAACCTCTAGACTTCTTTATTCCGGTAACAAACGGACCTGATCAATAAAGCCCACCTGGCAAACAAGAAAACTGACAATATATGGTATTTACCAGGCCACAGCTTTTTTTCACTACGCCTCCCTCTCCCTGCCCTTACAAGGAGGGCGAACTCGAACAAAAGCTTGTCACCGAGATCACCGGTGACGAGGCGGTACAGCAATACAACCTCATGATCCGAGCTGGCTTTAGGCGCAGCCATAATTTTCTCTACCGCCCACATTATGAACGTCCGGATTATTGCCTGTCTGTCAGAATACGTGTCACAGATTTTAACCTGCGCAAATCACAACGCCGGATCTGGAACCGGAATGCTGGTATCATTCTCTCCCAGACTAGAGCCATAGCAACTGAAGAACAGTTTGCTCTGTTTAAAGAGTACGTCACCAATCGTCATGGCGATGGCGACATGAAAGATATGAACTGGAACGATTATAGAGATATGGTCGAATGCAGCTTTGTCGATACAGAAATAATCGAATATCGTACAAAGGATGACGAGTTACTTGCCGCTTGCCTTGTCGATTGGGTTCATGATGGTGTTTCAGCAGTTTACAGCTTTTTTAAAACCACAGAGCCTGATCTCGGCCTGGGCAGCTATATCATCCTGTCTCTCGTCGATTTGGCCCGTCAGCAGAAGCTGCCTTTTGTCTACCTGGGATACTGGATCAAAGAATCTCCCAAAATGGCATATAAATCAAAATTCCAGCCGCTAGAATCCTTCAAAGCCGGGAACTGGCAGGAAATATAAATCCTGTTAATCGCATGGAAGATGCTCAGGATACTTCAGCATAAAATTATCATGAAATGACCTGATTCCTTCTAGGTTTTTTGATTTTCCGGTTCTGGAATCTCTGAAGTTTTCCTGGCACAAACTTGTCGAGAGTAGCGCCTGTTACGCTTGTTTCGCATCTGTCAAAAATACCTTTTGGCCAATAATCAAAATGTATAAACAGCGAATCCATAGAAAATAAAAATAATCATCAAAAAAAATCTACACAAACATAATTATTACAAATAGATAACACCGCTCTTTTACAAGAAAGATTTTTCGATTAAATGGGAAAAATTTTTTACACTCCATTGCAAAATACTCAATCTGAGCTACCATTTGGATAACAAAATACATCCTAAGATAACGTTTTTCACAACGATCACCCATAATGATATCAATGAAAACATTGAATAAAATGGGAAATAATCACTTATTATCGCACAACCTGGGGGCGGGGGTATGAGAGACAACACCGATAACATCGCGATTTCCGTTCGCGGGGTGAGCAAAATATTTGACGAAGGAGTTAATGCTTTTGTTGCCCTGGATAATGTCTCTCTTGATATCGGCTCCAATGAGTTCTTTACCCTGCTTGGCCCCTCCGGCTGTGGCAAGACAACATTGCTCCGTCTGATTGCAGGCTTTGAACAACCCAGCCAGGGACAAATTCTTTTAAACGGAGAAAATCTTGAGCAACTGCCCCCCTTCAAGCGGCCTGTGAATACAGTTTTCCAGAATTACGCTCTTTTTCCCCACATGACGATTGCTCAAAACATTGCTTTTGGACTGGAAATGCTGGGACGCCCTCGCCAGGAAATCAATTCGACCGTCGATGAAATGCTTGAACTGGTGCAGATGAAAGCTCTGGCTGATCGCCGCATCACCCAGATCTCGGGCGGGCAACAGCAACGTGTAGCCCTTGCCAGAGCCCTTGCCCCGAAACCCAAAGTACTCCTTCTTGACGAACCCCTCTCTGCACTGGACCTGCAGCTGCGCAAGGATATGCAGATCGAGCTGAAACGGCTGCAACTCGAAACCGGGATCACTTTTATCTTTGTCACACATGACCAGGAAGAGGCCCTGACCATGTCTGACAGAATTGCCGTCATGCAAGGTGGGCACATTCTCCAGATTGGTTCTCCTCGTGATATCTATGAGCACCCACAGCACCGCTTTGTCGCCGGTTTTATCGGCGAAATAAATCTCCTGAGAGCAACAACAGGAAAAGCGACCCCCGAAGGACTTGAGCTCCGGTTGGGTGAAATGCGTGGTCTTGAAGCAAAAGCAAAGAAGCAGGTTTCCTCTGGCGCAAAGCTAACTCTGGCCATCAGACCCGAACGTATTTTGCTGGCTGGCCAAGACAAAGAACCCCTCACGGGCAAACTGACCAATGTCGTCTATCATGGAACAGACACACTCTACCATTTCGACCTCCCCGACGGTCAGGCCATGCGGGCCAGACGACAGAATAGTGACAAAACCGGTCCCGAATGGAAAATCGGAGATACCATCAGCTGGTCAGCAAAACCAGATTCCATAGCTGTTCTGGAGGACTGACTGATGGCTGGACGCTTGTCTCGAACAAAAATACGCGCTCTCCTGATTGGCCCTGCTGCCGCTGTAATTGGCATCTTTGTTGTAATCCCGCTGATGCTTATGGCCTGGATTTCCATTCAGGGAAGAGATTATTCAGGGGGCGTCATCTGGGGCGAGCTTTCCGGAGAGGCCTACCTGAGGATGATATTTGAACGGGAACTCGATGATAGCCTTGCCGTCAATTTCAACTATGTCCTGATTATATTGCGCTCAGTATGGCTATCGTTCCTGACCACCGTCATCTCTCTGCTCGTCGGTTTTCCTACGGCACTTTTTATGGCAACCCGCACACCGAAGTGGAAAGCCATTCTGGTATTTATGGTCACCTTGCCTTTCTGGACCAATCTTCTCGTGCGTAACTATGCCTGGATACTGCTGCTGCGGGATCATGGTGCAATCAATGGCACACTGAGCTGGCTGGGCATTATTTCCGAGCCCCTGCCCCTGCTCCACACCCAGCTCGCAGTTGCGATTGGCCTGACCTATTCCTTTCTGCCCTTTATGGTTCTCCCCATCTACGCAAGTCTCGAAAAAATGGATCTTCGGCTGGTTGAATCCGCCTTTGATCTCTATGCCACCCGCTTGATGACGCTGCGACGCATCATTATTCCCCTGGCAGTCCCCGGTATAGTTGCCGGTTGTATTCTGGTCTTTGTTCCTTCTCTGGGAGCTTACGTAACACCCGAGCTGCTCGGGGGCGGAAAAACCCTGATGATCGGCAATCTGATTGGTTTGCAGTTTGGTGCCGCCCGTAACTGGCCGTTTGGGGCTGCTCTGGGTATCCTGCTTCTCGCACTGGTTATGATCTCCCTGACATTTTATGCCCTCAAACTTAAAAATACCGGGGGGAACACACAATGAGCAACGGCACCAAACACGTTGGAAACGCCCGACACTGGCCCGGTATGCTGCTCGCAACAGCATTCTTTTTTGCCTATGTCTACCTGCCGATCGTTATTCTGATTGCCTTGTCGTTTAATGAAAACCGGACCGTGACAGTCTGGACCAGCTTTTCTTTTGACTGGTACAAAATGGCCTTTCAAAATCGGGATATTATCAATGCAGCAGGCAATTCACTGTTGATTGCTACTGTCGCCTCAACTACGGCAACAGTTATTGCAACACTGGCAGCGGTGCGAATGTCCGTTGATAACTTCAGGGGCAAGACTGTTTTCAGCGGATTAATCGCTCTTCCGATAACCGTACCCGAAATTGTGCCCGCTGTAGCAACCCTGATGTTCTTTGCCAGCCTGGGGGTAACTCTTGGACTGGGAACGGTAATTATCGCCCATATCGCCTTTTGTATTCCCTTTGCCTATCTCCCTATCCGCGCCCGTCTGGAAGGCATGGACCCCAGACTGGTAGAGGCGGCAACAGATCTTTATGCCAGTCCGGTAAAGGCCTTCTTCAAGGTAACACTGCCCCTGCTCCTGCCTGGTATCCTCTCGGGAATGGTTCTGGCCTTCATTATTTCGCTTGATGATTTTGTGACGACCTTCTTTTTGGGAGGAGCTGGCTCAACCACCCTGCCAATTTACATTTTCGGCTTGGTAAAAACCGGGGTCACGCCAGAAGTCAATGCCATCTCGTCTCTCATGCTTTTATTATCAATTTCTTTGGTTTCGCTTTCTCTTTTTCTTGGGCGAGACCAATCACGGAAGTGACAGGCCCGAGCGTAAGTACTGTACCTGTCCAGACTTAGACACCGTCCTAATTCATGGAGAATATTATGAGTAAAAAGTACATAAAACCCTCTCACCTGGCCTTATCCGTTGGACTTTTCTCAGCTTCTTTTTCCGGCTCCGCTCTCGCTGCTGGTGAACTTCATCTATATAACTGGTCCAATTATTTCCCCCCCACACTCCTGGAACTCTACGAAAAGGAAACCGGTACAAAGGTAACCATCGACAGCTATGCTTCTGAGGATGACCTCCTTGCAAAACTTCAGGCTGGCGGGGGCGGGTACGATGTCATTTTCCCCGGAGCATCCACATTGGGAATCATGGTAGAAAAGGGGATGCTGGCAAATGCAGGCATCAACGAAATGGAGAATTTCAGCAATCTCCTTGCCCCGTTCCAGACCATCGCCGGGGATGAAAACCGTAAATACTCTGCTCCCTATATGTGGGGGACCACAGGTTTCACCTATGATCCGGCCAGTGTTCCTGGCGGCAATCTGGAGGAAAGCTGGAAAGAACTTTTTGAGCCAAGAGACGAGCTCAAAGGCAAAATCGCCATGCTCAACGAAATGACGGATGTCTGGAATTCCGCAGCCTATTACAAAGGGATCGACAAATGTACAGAAGACCCTGCAGAAGCACAGGAAATCCTCGACTTGCTTATGGCCCAAAAGCCTGACGTCAAGCTCTATTCCAGTGAAGGCACAATTGACCGTATGATTGCCGGGGAAGTCCCCCTTCACATGCAATGGAATGGTGCCGCCCACCGTGTCAAAGCCAAAAAACCTGACGTAGTTTATGTCTATCCAAAAGAGGGAACCTCTTTCTGGGTCGATAACATGGCCATTCCCAAAGACGCACCAAACATGGACGAAGCCAAGGCCTTCATCAACTGGATGATGCGTCCTGATATTGCAGCCGAAGCCTCAAACTACACCGGCTATTCCAACGCGGTGAAGGGATCAGGCGAGTTTCTCAAGGAGGATCTGAAAGCTGACCCGGCTGTCAATACACCTGAAAACTACAGCGACCGCCTCCGAGCATACAAATCCTGCTCACCAAAATCCAAAGATCTGCGTGAAAAGGTCTGGACCAAACTGAAGTCCTGATACCAGCTAACCACGGCAGCCAGAAACCTCATCGGGTTTCCGGCTGCCCACATCAAAAAGAAACTCCATATAAAAAAATCCATGACAGAATTCAAAAAAAAATACGGGTTCAACCGCTCTGCTGTGACTTTGGAAAACTGGCGGCAAAGACCATACAGTACCTGGTCTTTCCAGCACGCGAACGAGATCGTTCCCTCTGCAGTTATCCCCAGAGATCCCGACAGCGTTCTGTCCCCCGAGCAAACGACTTCTGACTTTGCGGAACAGAAAATCACGATCAAAGAACAAAAACTTTCTGTTGAAAATTTCCTGAAGCAATCAGAAACCGATATCTGCCTGGTAAACAAAGCCCGCAAAAGGATCTTGTCCTGGCAGGCTCCTCATGCCTGTGCTCATAAACCCCATATCATTTTCTCAATATCAAAGTCTTTCACCGGCATTCTTGCCGGACAGTTGGTAGATGCGGGATCTCTGGATCTAGAGAAAACCGTCGGTTATTATCTGCCCGAGGCAAAATCCAGCGGCTTTGCTGACTGCTCCCTTCAACATCTCCTCGACATGCGTGTCAGTATCCGCTTCTCGGAAGAATATCTAAATCAAGACGGCGACTACGCCAGATACCGCCGGGCAACAGCCTGGAACCCGCGTTCAGCAGATCAAAAAGAAGAAGGCCTTGCGGAATTTCTCTTTTCCTTGCCGAAAAGACAGGCGCAACATGGTGGCCCCTTCCACTATCTTTCCCCTGCCTCAGACCTGCTTGGTCTGTTGGTCGAGCGTGTTGCCGGAGTTCCTTATAGCCAGCTTATGTCAGAAAATCTCTGGCAGCCGTTAAAGGCAGAACATAACGCCATGATCACTCTTGATCACCTCGGGGCTCCACGAGGTGCCGGTGGTATTTCTGTTCACGCAGAAGACCTGTTGCGCCTTGGAGAGATGTTGCGTCTGGGAGGCCAGATAAATAACAAGCAGATCGTCTCCCAACGATGGCTTGATGACATGCTTTCTGCTGGAGACGCCAAAGCCTGGAAACAAGGGAATTTTGCGGATTTTCTCCCGGAAGGACGTTACAGGAATCAGTGGTATCAGCTTGATAGCCCCGACAAGGCTTTTCTTGCCGTTGGGATTCATGGCCAGTGGCTCTATGTGATTCCAGAAAAGGAGATTGTCATCGTCAAACTCTCGTCACAAAACTTGCCCCAAGACGATACGCTCGACGCGGGTTGTCTCGAATTTTTCTCAGAAATCAACAAGATACTCTGAGATTAATCGCCACAAGGCAGAGGGATTTCATTAAAATTTTTCAGAGAAACATGCGAGAGTGGCTGCCGCATCAAGTTTGACCGGAACGGGAAATTGTCTGGATAGCAGATCCAATAATCTTCTACTCGAAGTCTTCCCCGGCATTGATTACCCGGATCAGACAGGAATGTCCCAGTAATTTAACAATATTGAGCGGGTCAAGATCCTTCCGGTTCGGCAAAGGCTTCTCCCCCTTTATAAAGATACCAATGGGCGATACCGACCTCGACCAAAGGTTTCATCCAATTTCCTCTCCAAAAACCTTCGAGAATCTCCCTCCATTCTATCAGATCAATCAGGCCCACCAGCCAAAATCGACCTTTTGGTCAAGAAAACTGACCTTTTTTCAAAACCATATTAATTCTAATAAACAGAGCAATCATTTGTTCTATAATGATTTTGCGATTATGTCTCTCTCGCTGTGCAATTTTAACATCCTAATAAACAAAGCGTTTTATTGCACTCGCTAAGGAAGTTGCTTATTCTGTGCGACACTTCTTCGTTAATTGAATTCAAAAAAAAAATCCTAATCGGATACATCCTCAGCAGGGAGAATACCTCTATGAATCGCAGAAAGTTTCTTACCGGCGCAGCTACTGGTCTGGCTGCTGGTGCAGCAGCGACGACACTTAGCGCCCCGGCAATTGCCCAAGGCAAACGCGACCTGAAAATGGTCACAACCTGGCCTAAAAACTTCCCAGGTCTTGGTACCGGCGCCCAGCGTGTCGCTGATCGGATCACAGCTATGAGTGACGGTCGTCTCAACGTCAAACTCTATGCAGCAGGCGAACTGGTTCCACCATTTGAATCCTTCGATGCTGTTTCCAACGGTACGGCTGATATGTACCATGGTGCTGAATATTACTGGCAGGGTAAACACAAGGCATTCAACTTTTTCACAGCCGTTCCTTTTGGTTTTACAGCTAACGAGCTTGATGCCTGGGTTTCCTTCGGCGGCGGCCAGGAACTCTGGGATAAACTTGCTGGCCAGTTCAACCTGAAGTCGTTTATGGCTGGTAACACCGGCGTTCAGATGGGTGGTTGGTATAACAAAGAAATCAACAGCCTTGAGGATTTCAAAGGTCTGAAGATCCGTATGCCTGGTTTGGGTGGCGAAGCACTGCGTCGTCTTGGCGCGGCAGCTGTCACTCTGCCTGGCGGTGAAATCTTCCCATCTCTTGAGTCCGGTGCGATTGACGCCACCGAGTGGGTTGGTCCTTGGAACGATCTCGCCTTTGGTTTCTACAAAGTCACTAAATACTACTACCAGCCAGGCTTCCATGAGCCAGGTTCAGGTCTTGCCTGTGGCATGAACAAAGACGTTTGGGAAAGCTTCTCCCCTGCAGATCAGGCTCTGGTTCAGGCTGCCTGTTATGCCGAGAACAACGTTATGCTTGCAGAATACAATGCCAAAAACGGAGACTCTCTCGATGTGCTTTTGAACAAGCACAATGTACAGCTCCGGACCTTCTCGCAGGACATCATGAACGCTCTTGGCGAAAAATCGGAAGAAGTTGTGGCTGAAGTCGGCCAGACTGACGAGATTTCAAAAGAAATTTACGACAGCTACATTGATTTCCGCAAGAAAGTATCCCGTTGGACCAAACTGTCCGAGACCGATTACACGACTGCTCGTGGTACGGCTCTCAACATCTGATGTTTGTCAGTCAATTATGACACGCACACAAGAGGCCAGCCGTATGCTGGCCTCTTTTGGTACTAACAAAAAATAAAATTCGATAGGGAGGCTACCTTGGCTTCGTTTCTTTCCCTTGCAAGAGCTATCGATATCCTGAATGACAAGGTGGGCCGTACAGTCTCATGGCTGGCTCTCTTTATGGTACTCGTTCAGTTTATCGTTGTGTTGCTCCGTTATGTCTTCGGTTATGGTTCCATCTTTATGCAGGAATCAATCATCTACATGCATGGTTTCCTCTTTATGCTGGGCTCAGGCTATACCCTGTTACACGGTGGGCATGTCCGTGTAGATATTTTCTACGGCGATGCCAGTGAAAAAAAACAGGCCATTGTTGATTTCTTTGGCGCTATCTTCCTGTTACTTCCTGTTCTGGCACTCATATTCATTTACTCTTGGCCCTATGTTGAGCAGTCCTGGGCGATTAAAGAGGCCTCAAAAGAAACCAGCGGCATCCCGTATCTTTATGTACTCAAAAGCGTAATCATCGCCTTCTGCGCCCTCATGGCGCTTCAGGGTATATCCATGGCAATTCATTCACTCGCGATCATCTGCGGCTGTGAACATAAGGCCAAAGAAGATGGCCCTGGGGGAATTTGACATGGCTTTAACTGAAACTCTTGATCTTCTAATGTTTGCAGCCGCCTGCCTCTTTCTCATGGCAGGCTTCCCGGTTGCCTTCACACTGGCTGGTGTGGCCCTGGCATTTGCCCTGATCGGCTACAGCTTTGGTGTGTTTGATCTTTCATTCTTTGGTGCCTTGCCTTCGCGTATTTTTGGCAATGCCATGACCAACGATATTCTCATAGCAGTCCCGCTTTTTGTGTTTATGGGTGTCATGCTCGAAAAATCAAAAGTGGCCGAAGAACTGCTCGAAACCATGGGGCAGTTATTTGGCACTGTACGCGGGGGGCTGGGTATTTCAGTCACCATCGTTGGTGCCTTGCTGGCCGCCTCGACAGGTATCGTCGGTGCAACAGTTGTTACGATGGGTCTGCTGTCTCTGCCAACCATGTTGAGACGAGGATATGATCCCTCTCTTGCCTGTGGATCGATCTGCGCTTCGGGCACTTTGGGACAGATCATCCCGCCTTCAATCGTACTGGTTATCCTTGGCGACCAAATCTCCAACGCCTATTCCGATGCTCAACGCGCCATTGGTAACTGGTCACCAGATCCTGTATCTGTCGGGGATCTTTTTGCTGGTGCTCTGATCCCCGGACTGATGCTGGTCGGCATGTATATCCTCTATCAACTGCTGGTCGCGTTCATCAATCCAAAGAGCTCCCCCCCTATCCCCCGCGACGAAGGCCAAGTCGAGACGATCGACTTTATCAAGAAAATCCTGCATGCTCTCGTACCACCAGTTGCCTTGATCGTATCCGTTCTCGGATCTATTCTGACCGGGATCGCGACACCGACAGAAGCTGCTGCAGTCGGTGCGATCGGCTCTCTGCTTCTGGCGGGCATGCGAACCCAGGAAATGGGTTTGCTTGAAGGAGCCCAGGAGAAATCACCTTTTGATTTCATGGACTTTGGCAACCGTCGTCCGACAATCATTGCAACCCTCAGCCTGCTCTTGATGCTTGTTCTGATCAGTTTCTTTGATCTGCGTGTTACCAAAAACGAAATCGAAACAGGCGATATGATTGCTATCGTGATTGCCCTGTTTGCCAGTGCCGGTCTGCTTTGGGGAATTCTGGTTTCACTCGGCCGTGTTTGGAGAACCAATATTCTCAAACCGATCATGCGCTCCACCATGGAAATTTCCTCCATGGTCTTTGTCATCCTGATCGGAGCCTCGGTCTTCTCCCTTGTCTTCCGTGGACTGGGCGGAGATGACATGGTGCATGAATTCCTCAGCAACATGCCTGGTGGTACCTATGGTGCGTTGGTTGTCGTCATGCTGGTTATGTTCGTGCTTGGTTTCTTCCTCGACTTTATCGAAATTACCTTCGTAGTCGTGCCGATTGTTGCACCAATTCTGCTCCAGAGTGACATCAGCCCGGTCTGGCTGGGGGTCATGATGGCGATGAACCTCCAGACATCGTTCCTGACACCACCGTTCGGTTTTGCCCTGTTCTATCTTCGTGGTGTTGCTCCCAAGGAAGTGACCACCATGCAGATTTACAAAGGGGTCATTCCTTTTGTAATCATCCAGATCATTGCTCTCTTGATCCTGGCCTTCTTCCCCGAATTGGCAACCTGGTTGCCAGAGGTGATTTTCGGCTAAAGCATCAAGAAAATATCTTGTGTATTGTAGCCGCCAGATTGGAATATCTGGCGGCTACATTTTTTTAAATGGTTAAAATAGCATCGGCGCCCAAAACAGGACTCTCCGGGTCATTGTCATAAGATGAAAAGCAGAATATAGTTGTATCAAGCAACCATATTGAAGATTGCCATGACAGATAACCTTGCTGGTACCATCCACAAAATCCGTTCCGCCTCACGAAGTCTGATCCGTGAATTAGGATTTTTGAATAAAACAATTGCCGGAACTGGTCTTCCTGGTTCTTATGTTCATGCCATCGTCGAGATCGGAACGACCGGAGAACTAACCGCCAGAGAATTATCCGAAAAACTTTTGCTGGAAAAATCCACGATCAGCCGCTTGGTCAGATCCTTGATTGAGCGGGAGGAAATATCGGAAAACCGCTCCCTCGTTGATGCCCGGCAAAAAAATCTGCGCTTAACGCAGAAGGGTCAGCAAACCCTGACCAAGATCAATCTCTATGCTGCATCCCAGGTCAGAGAGGCCATATCTCCCTTATCTCTGAACAAGCAACAAGAAATCCTGACAGGTTTGACAGACTATTGTCTCGCTTTGAAAAACTCTCGACAGAAGAATTCTCCTTCTGCCCCAACCAGGATAACCGAAAACCTTCCACGAATCAGAACAGGTTATCTTCCCGGGATAATTGGCGGCATCACCAGCCTGCATGCTGGCTACTACAGCAGGCTTGTCGGGTTCAGCGATACGTTTGAAACAGCTGTCGCCGATGGACTGGCCCGGTTTGTCCCCCGGCTTGACAGGAAACAGAATGAAATTTGGTCTCTGGAACACAGAGACAAGTTCCTCGGCAGCATCGCCATCGACGGCGAAGATCTTGGCGAGAATATCGCCCATCTGCGCTGGTTCATCGTCGACAAAGAACTTCACGGTTCAGGTCTGGGCAAAAAACTTCTCCAAGGCGCCCTGCAATTTTGTGACGGCCAAAACTTTCGCGAAACCCACCTCTGGACCTTCAAGGGTCTTGATGTGGCAAGGAAACTCTACGAAGAAAACGGATTTTCTCTCGTGGAAGAATACAAAGGCACGCAATGGGGCAAACAGATGATTGAACAAAAGTTTGTCCGTCCTCTTCCTTTAAAAGGTGATGTATGATGTCACGGCTAAGCGATTTTTCACTTCAAAGTACCTTTATGGGTATTCTTGTCGCCTTTGTCGGCTTTGCCAGCTCCTTTGCTGTCGTCATCAAAGGGTTGACCACTGTAGGCGCCAGTCCGGAGCAGGCAGCAACAGCCCTGATGGTTCTCTCCATAGCCATGGGACTGAGTGCGATATTACTCAGCCTATACACCCGAATACCGGTCAGTGTCGCCTGGTCCACTCCTGGGGCAGCCTTGCTGGCAAGCTCTGGGGCCATTGAAGGCGGATTTCCAGTTGCAGCAGGCGCTTTCATTATTTGTGGCAGCCTCTTTGTCATTGCTGGCCTCTGGCGCCCCCTTGGGAAACTCGTCAACCTTATCCCTGCCCCTTTAGCCAATGCCATGCTCGCTGGTATTTTACTTGGACTTTGTTTCGCCCCGGTTAAGGCAATAGCGTTCAACCCGCTTTGGGGCATCACCATAGCAATGGCCTGGGTAATTGCCGGGCGCATCAACCGTCTGATTGCTGTCCCGGCCGCCCTATTAGCTTTGATCCTGATTATGATTTTTGCGGTAGATATCCCGGAGGAAAACACTGCACGCCTGTTTCAAAATATAGTTCCTTCTTTTACTCTGGTTACCCCAAGTTTTACCCTCGCAGGTTTTGTCGGCATTGCTTTGCCCCTTTTTATCGTTACCATGGCCTCACAAAATGTCCCCGGGATTGCCGTTCTCAGGATACATGAGTACGAACCGAAAACCGGATTACTGGTTTCTTTTACGGGTATTTTTTCAAGCATCAGCGCTTTGTTCGGAGGGCACGCAGTCAATCTGGCAGCAATTACCGCAGCAATGTGTGCCAATGAAGATGCCCACCCTGATCCCGCGAAACGCTATTGGTCTGCGATTATTAGCGGAGCCGGATACGTTATCCTTGGGCTATTTTCCGGACTTGTGACAGGTTTTGCCGCCATTGCCCCGGCGATCTTAATTGAATCTGTTGCCGGACTGGCACTCATCGGGGCTTTTTCTAACTCTGCAGTACTCGCCTTCAATGATGCGGAACACCGGGAAGCCGCTGCCGTCACCTTTCTGGTCACCGCATCAGGTGTCAGCTTCTATGGTGTTTCGGGAGCTTTCTGGGGCTTACTCGCAGGAGGTCTGATTTTCTGGATCACCGATAGCATCTCCAAGAAACGGGCCAAAGCCAAAGCTCCTGCATAGTCGGCTCTTTACAGGACATAATAAAAAGGGTTCGCCACCTGAAATGTGACAAACCCTTTTTTACAAGATCCCGATGAGAGAGACATCCGTTCAAGCGAACTTGTTGTTCCTCGGAAAACCGGTAGGGGGCAAACGTCCGGCACTGGCACGTCGACCAAGCCAGTCAATAATCTCGGTCCGGGTCCAGGTACGACCGGAAGTATCGGTCCAGGTCAACCCTTCCCCCTTTTCAGCTCCAGAACGGAAGGTCTTGATATCAGACAGGCCACCGTCACGGTATTTCTGGAAAATCACACCGCGGCCCCGGGCCATTTCCGGTAGTTCTTCCAACTTGAATACCAGCAGCTTCCGGTTTTCGCCAATCACGGCAACCATATCATCCTTTTCACCGATCTGATAACAGATCATGGCCTGCGCACCCTCACCAAGGTTCAGGATCTGTTTGCCTGTTCGCGTCTGGGCTATGACGTCATTTTCACTGATCTGGAAGCCGCGCCCATCCGAAGAAGCCAGTAACAGCATCTGATCGGGGCGATATACCAGAATATCCACGATATCCTCATCGTTTGGCAGCTCCAGCATCAGGCGCAGCGGTTCGCCAAAGCCACGTCCTCCGGGCAATTTGTCTGCACCAAGAGTATAAAAACGGCCATTACTGGCGAAGATCAGCAACCTGTCCGTCGTCTGTGCATGTATGAAGAACCGCCCGCTGTCACCCTCTTTGTATTTGGCGTCTCCCGTGTCTTCCTGGTGCCCCTTCATCGCCCGGATCCAGCCCTTCTCTGAGCAAAGAATAGTCAGGGGTTCCCGTTCGATCACAGCTTCCAGTGGCACAACAACATCATCCGGCACATCCGATATATCCGTGCGGCGACGGCCAAGCTCGGTTTTCTGGCCAAAGGCCTTGCGCAGGTCCTTGATCTGGTCCCCGACAATTTCCCAGCGACGTTCTTCACGTGCGAGAATATCCTCAAGGTCCAGTTTCTCTGCTGTCAGGGCCGCATGTTCATCGCGGATGGCGATCTCTTCGAGTTTACGAAGGGCCCGCAACCTCATATTCAGAATGGCTTCAGCCTGAACGTCGGTCAGCTTGAAACGGGCAATCAAGGCCTGCTTTGCCTTATCTTCCTCGCGGATAATCCGGATGACTTCATCCAAATTGAGATAGGCAATCAGATAGCCTTCAAGAACTTCCAGACGATTGGCAATCTTGCCCAGACGGAAACGGCTTGAGCGCACCAACATTTCATGACGATGGTCCAGAAATGCCTGTAGCACTTCCCGCAGATTCATAACCCGGGGGGTCTGATCCGCGTCCAGAACGTTCATGTTCAGACTGGCCCGCGCTTCAAGCTCTGTCTGTTTAAACAGGGATTCCATCAGGACAGCAGGATCGACATTCCGGCTCTTGGGTTCAAGAACTACCCGGATATCCTCAGCCGACTCATCGCGAACATCATTCAGCAGGAAGAGCTTTTTGTTGTTGATCAGTTCCGCGATTTTTTCGATCAGTTTTGATTTTTGTACCTGGAAGGGAATCTCGGTAATAACAATCTGATAAAGCCCACCTTTGAGATCTTCGGTCTCCCATCTGGCGCGGACCCGGAAAGAGCCGCGCCCGGTGCTATAGGTCTGCAGAATTGACTCACGCCCCTCGACCAGAATTCCGCCTGTCGGAAAATCCGGGCCTGGCATGAAATCAACCAGCTTTTCGAAACCCACATTAGGCACCTTGATCATATAGAGCAGGGCATCACAGATTTCACCAACATTGTGGGGCGGGATCGAGGTTGCCATACCGACTGCAATTCCCTGGGAACCGTTGGCCAGCAGGTTGGGGAAAGCGGAAGGAAGCACACAGGGTTCTTCCGCTTCACCATCATAAGTCGGTCGCATCTCGACGGTATCTTCATCAATCCCGCGGAGCAATTCCCCCGCAACATCGGTAAGACGTGCCTCGGTATAACGCATGGCAGCTGCGTTATCGCCATCGATATTCCCAAAGTTCCCCTGTCCATCGATCAGCGGATAACGCAGGGAAAATTCCTGGGCCAGCCTGACCAGGGCGTCATAAATGGATTGATCCCCGTGGGGGTGAAATTTACCAATGACGTCACCAACCACACGGGCAGATTTTTTGTAACCGGAACCCGGGTCCAGTTTCAACTGCCGCATGGCATAAAGCAGGCGTCGATGAACCGGCTTTAACCCGTCCCGAACATCTGGCAAAGACCGTGACATGATCGTAGACAAGGCATAGCTGAGGTATCGGTCAGACAATGCATCAACAAGGCGGATATCCCGGATTTCCCCGGATGGAACAGAATCGGCAGAACTACTCATATACCCTCACAAACTTCACGACAGTGTACTCACCAGATCGCAAGAGGCAACTGTTTGGATGAGCAAGAGTGTTACTGTCAGCAGGAAAACCGGAGTCCGGTCAGTTGGAAGAAACCGCACCAGGATTAACCAGTACTTCCCAGATCCCAAGTGCTTTGATTTCAGCCAGAGTTTCATCAAATTTCTCGAGGAACTCTTTGTCAAAAGACGATTCCTTTGAAAGTAACAAAGGAAAATCAGGACTGGATGACATAACCAACGGCAAAATCACAATCTGCTCTGTCAGATCAAGCTGGCTTATGAAACTCTGAACAACCGGGGTTGCATGAACCACAATATCAGTTTTTCCCTCAGCCAGATGTTTAAGACAGATATCAATTGTCGGCACCACCACATAAGCCAATGCCTTGTCTTTGTAAAACTGAGCCGCCCAGCCATTTCCCAGAACATCACAATAGCGGCGGGAAGCAAGGTGCCTTGTCAGATCCTCTTCAGAACGCAACAGCCTCTCTTCTTCTGATCCAGCTCGAACCACCGGCTGAAATCGCAGGGTAAAAACCACCTCTCTCGAAGCCGAGGAAAATACCATCCTCTCCATCGTCGGAGTGGTGATGAAAGCATCCACACCTCCCGACCGCACCATCTCCTGTGCTCTGGCCCAGGGAAATCCTTGATGCACGACTTCAATTCCCATCCGCCTGGAAACAACTTCATCAATAATAGAAGGCAGAATACCCTGAACACTTTCCCCCTGCCCGGAAGAAATCGGAGCCCAGGATTCAGCATAGGCCACCTTGAAGGGTCTGTTGGCCTGTACCTCTTCTGACCGGGCAACAGACGTAAGAAGCAGGGAGAAAACAATAAGGACCACTTGCGTCCAGCTGTACACTATAGAACCTCAAAGTTATAGAAAGGCAAGGTCGTGAAACATACAACAGTATGCACAAAAAACCTTCACAAAAGATAAGCTTCTGTGTTTTCCTTCTTTGGTATAACGAATTTACAGGAAATTTTCCAGTAATCTGTCCCGTACACTGGGGAGAGAGCGATCATGAGGATGAAAAAGATGGCGCTCAATAAAATGACCGGAGATCTTTAAACCCTGTGCAATTTCATCTCCTCCCCCATTTCCTTTACCAAGCAGGAAAAGCGGAAGAGTAAAGAGCCGATCACGATAGGGCTCCCCGGCTGCAAGAGAAACAGCACGCCCCGATTTGGGGCTGATATAGGCAAGCTGATCGTTATCCCCGCCTCCGGCGCAGCCGGAGAGATCGATTCCAAAACCCAATGCCGATAACTGTGCCAGTTCCCAGCGGACATAAACCTCTCCCCAGAATTCACTTTCCAGGTGAGCAAGCAAGGCAAGAAACCCCTCATAGAAAACAGGGTGATGATCGCGCTCGGGAACAGCCTGCTCACAAATTGCAGCAGCAGATAACAGGGCAGCCAAACGGCCCGGTTCATCAAAAAGCCGTCCGGAAATGTTATCCAGAACCTCGGCATCGTAATTGCCAAGATGTTCGGCCAAACGCCCTTTCCAGCGAACATGCAGCCGATTACCTGGCTCAAAGGTTGCCCTTTTTGTTCGGCTCTGACCACCGCGCACCAATCCAGCATGACGCCCGTGTTCTTTCGTGAGAACCTGGGCAATCAGATCATTTTCCCCGAAGGGGCGCGCTGAAAGAAGTATGCCTTCGTCTTCCCAGTGAATCATGAAGCCCCCAGAAACAATAAGAACATTACAGGAACTTATACCGGAAAACGTTTCCAAAACCCAGCTCTGATTGCCCTGAAGCCTTCAGGGTCAACTGTTAAAATCAAGCCCCATTTCCCGGTATCTTTCCGGATCATCCGCCCACTTCTCGCGGACCTTCACATATAGAAACAGATGTACCTTACGCTCGAGCGATTCCTGAAGATCAGCCTGGGCTTTAGACCGGATCAACTTGATAGTACGTCCGCCTTTGCCTAGACACATGGCTTTGTGCTGTTCACGCTGCACATAGATCATCTGGGTAATTTTGACACTGCCATCTTCAAAATCTTCCCAGCTTTCAGTTTCAACTGTCAGATTATAGGGCAGTTCGTCGTGCAAATTCAAAAACAGCTTTTCCCGTGTGATCTCGGCGGCAATCGAACGCATGGGCAAATCGGACAGCTGGTCCTCCGGATAGAGCCAAACTCCGGCAGGAACTGTTTTGGCAAGATGATCCATCAGATCCTTGACCCCATTGCCTTCCAAAGCCGAGATCATGAAGATATCCGAGAAAACCTCAGTCGCCATAAATTCCTGGGCCAATAGCAATAGCTTCTCGGGATTGATTGAATCAATCTTGTTCAAAGCCAGAATTACCTTCCGGTCCCGCTTCTGCAGCCCTTCGATAATACTCCGGGTTTCCTCACCGATTTTTTTCCGTCCTGCATCGTGCAGAACGACAATAATCTCTGCATCCCCTGCTCCGCTCCAGGCGGCAGAAACCATTGCGCGCTCCAGACGTTTTTTTGGCAGAAAAATTCCCGGCGTATCAACGAAAATCAGCTGAGAATCTTTATGCATCGCAATCCCCCTGATCTGGGAGCGGGTGGTCTGAACCTTGTGGGTGACAATAGAGACCTTGCCCCCGACCATCCGGTTCATCAGGGTAGATTTTCCAGCGTTTGGCGCACCAATCAGGGCGACAAAACCGCAGCGGGTATTCTGGGGATTACTGGTTATTTCTGTATTTTCGGTCACACCGATTTCCTTAATACCTGTCTTTTCAGGCCTAAATTTGTTTCTGGCTTATTTACCAGCAGGTTCAATCAGCTCCAGCAGGGCCTGTGCCACAGCCTGCTCACCTTTGCGCTTTGAACTGCCCTCACGTACCAGCGGCTCCAGCCCCTTGACCGTAACCTCGATCTCAAACATCGGCGCATGTGGTGGTCCAGAGCGTCCGACTTCCCGATAGGCGGGCAAAGGCAAACCGCGCCCTTGCGCCCACTCCTGGAGGGTTGTCTTGGCATCTTGTGGCGGGGCCAGTTTCAGATTGATCAGGGGTTCCCAGTTCAAATCGACAAAGCGCTGAGCCGCAGCATAGCCTCCATCAAGATAGAGCGCCCCGATCAGAGCTTCACAAACATCTGCCTGCAAGGCCGGGTTATCGCGCTCCCCGCTTTCCTCTTCGCCCTTGGCAAGGACGATATAACGGTCAAAGCCCAGAGCAACCGAGACCTGCGCCAAGGTTTCCCCCCGCACCAACGCGGTAAAGCGTTTTGCCAGAGCCCCTTCACTTTCACTCGGAAAGCGTCGCAACAGCAGATCTGCAATTACAAGCCCGAGCACCCGATCCCCCAGAAATTCCAGCCGTTCATAGCTGTCCTCAACCATCTGGTTACGGTTACAGGCACTTGGGTGCGTCAGGGCCTGTTGTACCAGAGCCAGACGCTCGAACCGATGTCCGAGTTTTTCGGCAACGGTTTTCAGCTCGCCAAAACTTCTTGGATCAATTGATGCCATTGAAAATGCGTCCGAACCTGATCATCTCGCCCCACTTCCAGATCTCCCACCAGTCGCCATAATCTTCTCCGCCATCATCACCGCGATGCGAGAAGAACAGCATATCAGCTCGACCAATAAGATTTTCAAAGGGAACCACACCCACTTCGTCAAAACGACTGTCAGTGCTGTTATCCCGATTATCGCCCATAAAGAAATAATAACCCTCCGGAACAGTATAGGGCCGGGTATTATCCTGCCAGGCCTGATCCGTGCGCTCCCAAATCAGATGTTTGACTCCATTGGGGAGAGTTTCCTCGTATTCTTTTTCGCCGAGCCCAAGGCCGTCACTGCCATCACCAATCCGGACGAGATCCCGACTGACGACCGTACCATTGATATGTAGTTGACCGCCAATAACCTGGATTGTATCCCCCGGCAAACCGATCAATCGTTTGATAAAATCAATTGAGGGATTGGTTGGTTTGCGAAAGACAATCACATCGCCTCGTTCCGGTTCCTGCCCCAGAATACGCCCCTCAAACAGTCCACCAAAGATCTTGTCCCCAAAAGGAAATGAATATTTGCTAATCCCATAGGAAAACTTTGAAACAAAAAGATAATCCCCAATCAGCAGGGTTGGTTTCATCGAACTGGAGGGAATATTGAAAGGCTCGAACACCAGTGTCCGCACAGTCAAGGCGATCAGAAGTGCATAGCCGATTGTCTTGATCCAGCTGTCCTCTTCTTTCACAGGAGCCGTCACCGCTTCACTCTCGCCGTCATCCTTCGGATCTTCCAGCTCAAGATTTCTCGCATCGACTTTCCGCTTGTGATTGGACATCAAAAACTCATCCTTAATTATTCAGTTCTTCAGGTTCGGCTGAAATAAGCACAAAAGCCTGCGCATGGGGATAGTCATCAGATATAGTGACATGAAGCCGGGCTGTCATCCCCCCGGGTAACATAGAAGCCAATCGTGCTTCTGCCCCGCCAGACAGATGCAACCGGGGCTGCCCCCCCGCATGATTGCTTACAGCAATATCTGTAAACTGGACACCATGACGCCACAAGCCTGTCCCCAGAGCCTTGGCGCAGGCCTCCTTGACCGCAAATCGTTTGGCAAAGGTCGCAGCAGGATTGGGCCGCGACTGGGCAACACGAGCTTCTTCTTCGGTGAAAACCCGTTTGATAAAACGAGCCCCGTATCTGGCAAGAGATTTTTCAATCCTGCGAATATCCACCAGATCATTTCCAATACCGAGGATCAATTTCTTGCCCGTTCGACAGAATTGACCACGGACATGGCGCGCAGAGCCGCCGTGATATTGGACAGATGTTTGACGTCACTGACTTCCACATCAACCATCATCTCGAAAAAGTCAATCGAGCGGTTCAGGATCTTAAGATTACTGATATTGCCCTGGTTCTTGCCAATCACGGTTGACAATCCGCCCAGACAGCCGGGTTCATTGGCTACAATCAGCTTGAGCCGTCCGGTGTGTTGCCCGTCAAATTCGGTCGAATCCCAAGCCACGTCAATCCAGCGCTCCGGCGTGTCCTGATAGTTCACCAGATTATCGCAATCAATCGTATGGATCGTCACCCCTTTACCGGTAGTCACGATACCAACAATCCTGTCCCCCGGCAGGGGATGACAACAGCGGGCATAATGCACCGCCATACCCGGAATAAGCCCTTTGATCGGCAGGGCGTTGTCTTTGGCGTTCTTGGTCTTTTTCTTGGTTGTCGTCGTTGTACTCGGTTTGGGAACTTCCCGGGCACCGGGGTAAACCGCCACCAGAACCTCGCGGGCCGAGTGATGTCCCTGCCCGACACTGACGTAGAGATCCTCGATGTGGTCCATGTGGAACTTGCCAAGAACCCCTTCCACGCCCTTTTCAGTGAACTCGTACCCTTCCTGACGGAAGACCTTGATAACCATCTGGTGGCCCAGCGTACTGTACTGGTCCCGCTCCTGAAGCCGGATATAGCGCCGGATGCAGGCCTTGGCCTTGCCCGAGACAACAAACTTTTCCCAATCCGGCGAAGGTTTCTGATTCTTGGAGGTCAGGATTTCGACCTGGTCACCGTTCTGCAAAATAGACCGAAAAGGAACCATACGGCCATTGACTTTGGCCCCGACACAGGTATTGCCAACCTCAGTATGGACCGCATAGGCAAAGTCGATCGGTGTGGCCCCGCGCGGCAGCGACAAAAGCGCGCCTTTGGGCGTAAAGCAGAAAGCCTGGTCCTGGAACATCTCCATTTTGGTGTGTTCGAGAAACTCTTCAGGGTTTGAAGCATGTTCTAGAATATCGAGCAGTTCACGGAGCCAGCGATACTGCCGTCCCTCCATATGCTCGCCACCCTGTTTATAGGTCCAGTGCGCCGCCACCCCCATCTCGGCAACCTGATGCATTTCCGCCGTGCGGATCTGTACCTCGATCTTGTGCCGCTCCGGGCCGATGATGCTGGTGTGGATTGATTTGTAGCCGTTGGGCTTCGGGGTCGAAATATAATCCTTGAAGCGCCCCGGCACGACAGGGAAGTTGGCATGAAGAATACCAAGCGCCTGATAACAGCTGCCCAAATCCGGAACAATCAGACGAAAAGCCATAATATCGGAAAGCTGCTCAAAGGTCACAGCCTTGCGCTGCATCTTGCGCCAGATTGAATACGGTGCCTTCAGGCGACCGGAAACTTCGCCCTCGACCCCGTTTTCGCAAACAATTTTGTTCAGTTGATCGATAATCTTTTTGGCCAGATTATCACTGTCTTCGCCCCGCAAGAATTCCAGCCGCTTGACGATGGAATCCCGCGCCTCGGGATTGAGCTGGGCAAAAGCCAGATCTTCCAGCTGGTCCTTGAAACGATGCATCCCGATGCGCTCGGCCAATGGCGCATAGATGTCCATGGTTTCCCGGGCGATTCGGCGGCGCTTGTCTTCTTTTTTGATGAAATGCAGCGTCTGCATGTTATGCAGGCGGTCCGCCAGCTTTACCAGCAGGACCCGGATATCATCTGACATCGCCAGAACCAGCTTGCGGAAATTCTCCGCATACTTGCTCTCTTCCGACTGCAGTTCCAGACGGGTCAACTTGGTCACACCGTCAACCAAGCGGGAAATATGCGATCCGAAAGCCTTCTCAACGGTCTCCAGCGTAGCTTCGGTGTCTTCAACGACATCGTGTAGCAAAGCAGTGATGATCGAGTTGTGATCCAGCTTCAGATCAGTAAGAATTCCTGCAACTTCAACAGGGTGAGAGAAATAGGGATCACCAGAAGCGCGTTTTTGCGACCCATGATATTTGGTGGCAAAGACATACGCCCTGTTGATCGCATCTTCGTCTGCGTCAGGCTCATAGGATTTAACGCGTTCAACCAGCTCGAACTGACGAATCATCGTGGATCTAACAGCTTTCTAAAAAAAAACAACCTTCCAGAAAAGATACGCCGGGAAAGGGCGCACGCCAAGCTCTGGAAGGCTGTATTTTTTGATAATGACCGATAAATCGGGATCAGGCCTGATCGTCGCCGAGATCTGATGGCGCTTCTTCGACAGACATACCGTCTGCATTGGCAAACTGCTCGCCTGCATCAGCAGTTAGCTGGGCCTCAGGACCGATTGCATCGAACTCTGGCTCGTCCTCATCAACTTCCGAGAAAACAGCCTGTTTCTGCAGGCCCTGGACCAGAGAGGACCGGACAGCATCAAGACTGATGGTTTCATCGGCAATTTCACGCAGGGAAACAACAGCATTCTTGTCATTGTCCCGCTCAACGGTCAAAGGAGCGCCAGAAACAATATCTCTTGCGCGCTGCGCTGAAAGCATAACAAGTTCAAAACGGTTCGGAACTTTTTTAATACAATCTTCGACTGTGACGCGTGCCATTAATCATAACTCCAGTCTCGTGTGGTGACCCAAAGCGGGCCACTGAATCGACGCAATATATGAATCGCTCGCACATATGGCAAGGATATTCAACAAAATAATCCCGCAAGGCTGCCCTGCCCTGTCTTCCGGCAGAAGTCATTCTTCGGCAAAGAGCATGGTTTCCTGGTCATCAGGCAAGACTTGCGACAATTCCCGGGCGGTTTTATTTAACAAAGGATGTTTCCACTCCGGGTCAAGATCCAGCAGTGGCAACAAAACAAAAGCCCGTTCCTGCATCCGGGGATGGGGAATAACAAGATGCTCATCCGGCGAGCTGATAACCTCATGATAGGCAATCAAATCCAGATCGATCACCCGTGGTGCATTGGTAACAGTCCTGACCCGGCCAAATTCTTCCTCGACCTGATGCAAAAGGGCAAGTAATGCTGCGGGGGCAAGATCGGTTTCGACCGCAGCAACACCGTTCACATACCAGGGCTGATCCGAAACCGGCACAGGTGCCGTCTTGAGCCAGCGGGAGGTTTTGACAATTCCAAGACCAAGTTCTTCCAGCCTAGATAGTGCTGACAGACAAGTTTGCAACGGGAGGCCGTATTCAGGGCTCTCCAGATTGGCTCCCAGAGCGATAATAATCACGTTTTATAAGCCCTTTACTTTAAATTCGTTCTTGATACCCCCACAAAAGGGAGTAAATTACTATAAGAAGTCGGCGCAAGAGTGCCATTACATTTGTTCAGGACATGTGTAGAGGCAATATCTTTTTCATCTTCCGGCTTCTATTTTTGACGATCATCTTATTCTATCGTCCTCTTGGATCGAATTTATATTTCAAATGCGAATTATAAAAAAAGGATTTAGTTATGAAATTTTACCAGCAGGAGCGGGTCGCCCTCTTCATTGATGGCTCCAACCTCTACGCTACCGCCCGGGCATTGGGCTTTGATATTGATTACAAACGCCTGCTCTCTCTCTTTTCCGATCAATGCAATCTGGTCCGCGCCTTTTATTACACTGCTCTGATCGAGGATCAGGAATACTCCCCGATCCGCCCCCTTGTCGACTGGCTCGACTACAACGGCTATACCATGGTCACCAAACCGACTAAGGAATTTACCGATGCCACTGGCCGGCGCAAGATCAAAGGCAATATGGACATCGAGCTGGCGATTGACGTGATGGAAATGGCCCAGCACCTCGAACATATCGTGCTGTTTTCCGGCGACGGTGACTTCCGCCGCCTAGTCGAAGCTGTCCAGCGCAAAGGCGTGCGCGTCACCGTAATCTCCACCGTGCGCAGCCAGCCATCCATGATTGCCGATGAACTGCGCCGTCAGGCCGATATCTTTGTTGATCTAGTCGAGTTGAAAACCGAAGTCGGTCGCAAGGTCTCCGACAACCGTCCCCCCGTCACCAATCAGGCAGAGCCGGTTGAAGACGATGATGATTACGAATACTACGACGACGAGGACGACGAAGACTTCGAGGACGCACCGAACTAGGCTATAAACATCAATCCAAAAGCAAAAAGAGCTGCGATTTCGCGGCTCTTTTTTTATTCCACATATGCGCTGAGATCGTTAAAGCCTATCCCCGGTCGCGGATGATCCGGGCTTGCTGGCGTTTCCAGTCGCGTTCTTTTTCCGTGTGGCGTTTGTCGACGGATTTTTTACCACGGGCAAAACCGAGGTTGATCTTGGCGATGCCACGATCGTTGAAATAGAGCGATAGCGGCACAATGGTATAGCCGTCACGGCGGCAGAGGCCAACCATCTTGGCCAGCTCTTTCCGGTGCACCAGCAGTTTGCGCGGGCGCTTTGGTTCGTGATTAAAACGGTTGGCCGCGGCGTATTCGGGAATGTTGGCATTGATCAAAAAGAACTCGCCATTTTCCTCGCTGGCGTAGGCCTCTTGGATGGAGGCCTTGCCAGAGCGCAGGGATTTGACCTCGGTGCCCACCAGCATCATGCCAGCTTCGAGAGTATCCTCGATCTGGTAGTCATAACGCGCACGGCGGTTCACCGCCACGGTCGTACCTGTATGGTCTTTTTTCTTTTTGGTCTTGGACATAACCCTATCCGTTGAGAAGCCCGGCGTGAACCATGGCATCGCGCACCCGCACCTCGGTCTGCTTGCTGACAGAGAGAAGCGGCAGACGCAGACGGTTCGCGCCCCAGCCCAGCAGGCTCAGGCCGTATTTGACCGGGCCTGGACTGGACTCAAGGAACAGCACTTCGTGCAGCGGGGTCAGAAGATCGTTGATCTTACTGACTTTTTCGTAATCCCCTGCCCACCAAGCTTCATGCAGATCCGCACAGAGACGCGGTGCAACGTTTGCGGTCACGGAAATACATCCGTGTCCACCCAGTGAAAGGAACGGGACGATGGTCGCATCTTCACCACTGAGCAGGGTGAAATCGTCACCGCAAGCCAGACGTGTGCGAACGGGCAGCGCCAGATCTGCTGTCGCATCCTTGACCCCGCAAATACGCGGCAGTTCGGACAGACGTTGCATGGTCTCCACGGTTACATGCACGATACTGCGTCCGGGCACATCGTAAACGATGATCGGAATATCGGTGCTGTCGTGAATGGCCTTGTAGTGCTGATACAGACCTTCCTGCGAAGGCTTGTTGTAATAAGGCGCAACAATCAACGCCGCATCCGCGCCAGCTTTCTGGGCGTGCAGGGTGAAATCAATCGCCTCACGGGTCGAGTTGGACCCGGTCCCGGCAATCACAGGCACCTTGCCCTTGGCAACCTCGAGGCAAAGCTCTGTTATGCGTTTATGTTCGTCGTGACCCAGGGTCGGCGATTCCCCCGTAGTACCGACGGGGCAAACCGCATGACTTCCTTGATCGATCTGCCATTCAACAAAGTTCTGGAACCGCTTCTCGTCAACGTCACCATTTTCCAACATGGGCGTTGCGAGCGCGGGAAAAGAACCTTTAAAAAGCGGGCCGGTCATAGCGATACCTCAAATATCATCGTGTGGTTGTCAAAAAAGAGCCAAATGCCTTTAATTTACGTGCGGGAGAATAACGAGAGTTTCGCACTGCGAAAAGATAAAAGAAAAGATCACAAGACATTTATTGCCTTTACCCTGATTCGGACCATATATGTCAGGGTACAAAAGCAGATGTCCCCAAAGGTGTGTCCAGATTGTTCTTGTCAGAAATTCACTCCCGAAACCGCCTTCTTAAATCCGTTTTTTAGATAATATTTTCGTTATCAACGATTGATTGACCTTTCCACTGTAGCATCACTAACAACAGGCTGATAGAATTCGGACCATGACCCCAAAAACGCGCCCGTCACTTGCTTTATCCTTATGCAGAGCCACTCTGTTTTGCGGAGCGCTGACTGCTGTCCAGATCTTGCCCACAGCACTTTCCTCGGTGCTCGCCGATCCTGCGGTGGCAGCAACCCCGCCGGCGAACAAAGCTCCGGACGCCAAAAACTTTAAAGCTGACAAGGCGATTTTCAAATCTGTCGATCAGCATATCAAACAAAAGCAGTATGACCGGGCAGCAAGTCTGGCTGACGGCATCAGCGATCCGCTGATGAAAGAGCTGGCCCAATGGCTGATTCACAGCAGTGACGTCGGGCTGGGCAGCTATGAAACCCTGAACGGCTACATTGCCGAGCCGGACAACTGGCCCCGTCAGGAAGTCTTGCGCCGCACTGCCGAAGCCAAGCTGCCTGACAATCTGAGTACAAAAGAGATTATAACCTGGTTCCGGGAAAACCCTCCCTCATCTCTGGGAGGTATCAACAGCTATGCCAGTGCCCTGGAAAAGTCCGGAAAGAAGACTGAATCTATCCTGGCCATTCGCACCTTTTGGCAGGAAGGGTACCTTGGCAAAACCGACGAAACCGCCTTCCTCAAGACCCATAAAGCGGTTTTGAAAAAAGAAGACCATGACAAGAGGCTCGACGGGCTGATCTGGAACAGACAGTACAGTGCCGCTGACCGCCAGCTCGCCCGCGTCTCCAAGGACATGAAAGCGCTTGGCGAAGCCCGTCTTGGCCTGCTGAAAAAAGAAGGCAATGTTGACGGCCTGATCAACAAGGTCCCCAAAGCGCTGAAAAAAGACCCCGGTCTGGTTTATGCCCGGGCCAGATGGCGGCTGAATGCAGATCGGAACGACGAGGTAATCGAACTGCTGGACCCTCCGATTGCAAATGTCCCGGAACCAGAAAAATGGTGGTCGCTCCGCCACTGGGCTGCACGCAAGCTATTGATCAGCAAGGAATATGAGAAATCCTATCGCATTGCAGCCGGACACGGCATGACCAGCGGCGAAGGTTTTGCCGAAGGTGAATGGCTGGCAGGCTGGATCGCCCTGCGCAAACTCGATATGCCCAAAAGGGCCTATACACATTTCCATACGCTCTATGAAGGTGTTGGTTCACCAATCAGCAAGGCCCGGGCAGCCTATTGGGCTGGCCGTGCAGCCAAGGATATCGGCCAGGACGACTGGGCAAAGAGCTGGTTCGGAATTTCAGCCAAGTTCCCGACCACCTTCTATGGGCAGCAAGCCGGATACATGCTGGGACAAAGCCCTGATGTTTCCCTCTTTCAAAGCCCGGATATTACCGCCAGCAGACGCAGTTCGTTTGAAAATAAAAAGATTGTCCGCATTATTCGGCTTCTGGATAAAATGGACGAAACAGATCTTGAAGTCATCTTTCTGACCCGCCTGCGCCTCGATGCTCAGACCGCGGAAGATTACACTCTGGCAGCAAACCTCGCTATTGATACCGGGCACCCAAATCTGGCCTTGCGTGCGGCCAAATCTGCACGACAAAAAGATATTCTTCTGCCCGATATTCTTTTCCCCGAAGTTGCAGTAAAGGCCAATACCAAACAGGACCCCGAGAAAGCGCTTGTTCTTGCCGTTATTCGCCAGGAAAGCGAGTTCAAGCAAAACGCGATTAGTCATGCCGGAGCACGGGGACTGATGCAGCTGATGCCCGCGACAGCTCAGGGCGTCGCCAAAAAAGAAAAGCTCAAGTATACCAAACAGCGCCTGACGGATGATCCGGCCTATAACGTCCGGCTGGGATCGGCCTATCTCTCAGAGCTTCTTGGTTCTTTTGATGGCTCCTATGTCATGGCGCTTGCCGGGTATAATGCCGGCCCCTACCGGGTCAGGCAGTGGGTCAAGGAATATGGCGATCCACGAGACCCCGATGTAGACGTGATCGACTGGATGGAGCAGATTCCCTTCAACGAGACCAGGAACTATGTTCAGCGGATACTGGAAAGCCATCTGATCTACAGAAACAAACTGAATACAGGCACACCTGCGACCAAAGTCGTGGCGACAGAACTTCCCTTCACTCTTTGGGGACATCAGCCCAAGGGATAACCCTCCCCCGGGTTCACTCTCAGGGCAGAGGATTTTCAAAGCAACACCGCCCAAAACGCAAGGACTAGGATCACGTATTAGCAGAAGGATAGTCGAGAATGAAACAACTGGATCCGCAGGCACAGATGTCTGCTATCAAAGTATTTGTTTTTGATGCCTATGGCACGCTTCTTGATGTTCATTCTGCTGTCGCGCGATCACTTGATGATCTGGGTGATGCCGCCCCGGCAATTTCTGAAATCTGGCGCACCAAACAACTGGAATACAGCTGGCTGCGCAGCCTGATGGGCGAACATGCAGACTTCTGGCAGATAACAGCAGATGCCCTCACCTTTGCCCTGCGCTGTCATGATATGGAAGATCAGGCACGTCACGACCGCTTGATGAACCTTTATCAAAAACTTCTGGCCTATAATGATGCCCTTGAGACGCTTGAGTTCCTGAAAGCCAGACAGCACACAACCCTGGTACTCAGCAACGGATCACAGGCCATGCTGGGGGAGGCACTGGGTTTCGCCGGGCTGGACAGATTTCTGGATTCTGCCTTGAGTATCGACAAGGTCGGGATCTACAAGCCCGCCCCCAGGGTCTATCAATTGGTGCTGGATTACATGAGCCGACGACATAAAACCTGCCGCGCAGAGGAAGTACTCTTTGTTTCGGCCAATGCCTGGGACGTTGCTGGTGCCAGTTCCTTTGGCTTCCGGGTCGCCTGGATCAATCGCTTCAATCGCCCCCCAGAAATACTCCCCGGTGGGCCGGATCTGATCATCAAGAGTCTTTCTGAACTTGCACCTTTGGGTTAAAATCTCGCAGTATATTCCAGCCCCCTGATCAAAATTATTGTAAAATCCGGAACCAAGGATCGACCCATGCATCAGAATATGCTTCCCGGTTTCAGCGATGTGCTTGAGGCATCAGAGCGCCTGAAAGGCAAAGCCGTTCGAACCCCCCTTCTGGAAAATGCCGAGCTGAACCGGATCACCGGCGGTCGTATCCTGATCAAACCCGAGGTGCTTCAGCACACAGGTTCCTTTAAATTCCGCGGCGCATACAACTTTATCAGCCAACTGGACGAAACCGCCCAAAAAAGCGGGCTTGTTGCCTATTCATCCGGAAATCACGCCCAGGGAGTGGCCTATTCAGCCCAGCTGTTCGGGATCAAGTCCACCATTATCATGCCCAAGGATGCCCCACAGATCAAAATCGATAATACCCGCGCGTTTGGGGCAGAAGTTATTCTCTATGACCGTTTTCGGGATTCTCGCGAGGATATCGGCAACAAGGTTCTGCAGGAAACGGGGGCCATATTTGTCCCCCCCTATGACCACCGCAATATTATTGCCGGGCAAGGCACCTGCGGGCTCGAAATAGCGCAGCAGGTAGCTGAACTTGATCTTGAACTGGATGCCGCCATTGTTTGCTGTGGTGGCGGGGGATTTGTCTCTGGCGTTGGCCTGGCATTAAACGAGCTCTCACCCTTTACCAAGATTTATAGTGCCGAGCCGGAAAATTTTGATGATATGGCCAAATCACTCACCGCAGCCAGAAGGATAGAAAACTCTCCTGAAGCCCGCTCCATCTGTGATGCGATCCTGACACCCACCCCGGGAAAGCTGACCTTTCAGCTCAGCCTGGGATTCCTGGACCGGGGCTTGTGTGTATCAGATATGGAAGTCCGTGCCGCCATGACCTATGCTTTTCGCACCCTCAAGCTGGTTGTTGAACCAGGCGGCGCTGTTGCGCTCGCCTCTGTACTGAGCAACAAGCTCGAGACGAAGGGAAAAACGATCGCTCTCACCCTTTCGGGGGGGAATGTCGACACTGAAACTTTCAAGAAACTGCTGCTTGCCTAGAAACAAAGCAACACTGGGCAGAACGCTATGCAGAAGATTGCCTAGCTTGAGCTGCCCCAGGAAGAGGAACTTACCACTGATGACTTTTTGTCAGATGACTTGTCGTCATTTTTTTCTGTGCCAGAAGTGACAGATCCAGAAGCGATAGATGAGGGTGAAGCAGACACCCCACTATAGCTTGAGCTTTCTGCTGATTTGACGGAAGAAGTTCCCGATCCACTAGAACCATTACTCCCTGCAGCAAACGATGAAGCTCCTGTTGAGTAAGAAGAAACTTCGGCAGGCTTGACCGGGGATACAAACCCGTCTTTTGCAGAATCTGAACTTCCAAGTTGAGCTACTGACTGGTGAGAGAGAGCCGCAACCTTCTGGTCCTCAGGTTTTGCCTCCTCCGAAACTCTCCGGAACTGCCCTTCAACATGAGCACCGGCTTCTATTTCTATAGACTTGTGGAGAATGTCTCCAACAACTTTGGCTGTACTGGCAAGAGAAATGACATCAGCATTAAGCTGGCCTTGAACCATCCCGCAGACACGAATTTCCTCAGCCTTGACAGAACCTTTCACGACGGCTTTTTCACCGATCGTGGCAAAGCGGCAGACAACATCCCCCTGAACAGTTCCATCAATCTGAAGATCTCCAGATGAAGTCAAATCGCCAACCAAATTCAAATCCGGGCTAAGAATAGAAGGAATACCTGATGTTTCCAGTCTCTTCGAAGAATCTGTTTTTCCGTTTTTAGCATTTGCCTTACTGGACTTTGAAAACATTTTTACCTGCCAATAGAAATTTACGGGGGTCTACAGGGTTACCGTTAAAAAGTATCTCGTAATGTACATGCGGTCCGGTGCTGCGACCAGAATTCCCCAGAAGAGCGATCTTTTCATTATGTGCCACTTCCTGCCCCTGGGTAACCAGCAGCTTTCTCAGGTGCCCATAACGCGTTCTGATGCCATTTCCATGGTCGATCTCAACCAGACGACCATAGCGTCCGCGCCAGCCAGCATACACCACTTTACCCGGCGCGGGGGCATAAATGGACGATTTCATTGGTGCAGCCATATCAAGACCATTGTGCACCGAGGTTTTACCCGTCACCGGATCGCGGCGTTTGCCAAAAGAACTGGTAACCCGATACTGGTCCAGTGGCGTTGTCAAAGGCAGCTTGCCAACAACATCCTGCAAGGCTTCCCAGCGGACAAGTTGCATATCGAGCAACGCAACAGAAGCTTCAAGTTCAGCTGTTTCCTGATTGTCCTCGAGCGGGATATAAGGTCCCCCCTGCCCGGTTTCGAGATTGTCGGAGCCTAAAAGCGTTTCCAGATTAAGTCCGGTCATGGCCACCGTTTTCTCAATCACATCAACGCTGGATTTTGAACGCTCAGTCAGGCGTTCAACCAGTTCGAGCTGGATATTGGAAACCTCGACCAGAGAGTTTTTCAGCGAATCAACTTCATTGGAAAGCTCAATATTTTCACTTTTCAGCTGCTCTGAAAACAAGGTTGTTTCTTGCAGTTTTTGGCTAACGTCCTCAGCTTCTTGCAAGGCGACCCGTTTGCCTTCCAGCAGAGAGGTCATCTGAGCCTGCTGCTCCGCGACAAACTCGCCTCGTTCGGAAAGCTGTCCCTTAAAACTCGCCAATTCGTGATTCAGCTCATCTAGACTGTTATCCAGAGCCTTTTTCTCGTCTTCCAGCTGAGCATTTTTCTGAACAAACTTCTCAAGTTCTGTCTGAACCTCAGCAAGCTTGTCACTCATCATTCTCTTCGCAAGAGCAGCCTTGCTGCGCTCTTCTTCAGATGTTTCGAGAACCTGTTTCAGCTGTTTTGCCTGTGTTTCAAGGGCGAGATTTTTTCCGGCGATAGATTCCAGATCCCCTTCAAACTGTTTGAATTTGTCTTCCAGTGCCTGCCGCGCCAAGGCAACCCGGGCCCGCTCGTCTTCCGAGGTTTTCAGATGAACCTGTTCCGCAGCTGTTTCTTCACTGATGTGATCACCATCCAGCAAGCTCAGGAGCTGCTCCTGGTTTTCCTGCAGATTTTTTGTAATTTTGGAAAATTCATTATGGTATTCACCAACCTGCTGCAGAAGATTAAAATATTCAATCTTCTGCTCCTCGATAGCACTGTCCTTGTCGGCAAGACGCTGTTCTGTCGCCAGCATGCTGCCCGATGTGAACATCACCCAACTGGACAAAACCAGGGCACAGACCGTGACACTCTTCTGGAAACCGGAAGTAAGGCGAATGAACCGGACTCGGTCATGCGATCGGATATGGATCTCGCGTGGCGCGAAAAACCGGTCTATTGCAGAACTGACCCTATGTGTGAAAGCCTTCACCTTCACTACCCCCTCATCTGATACCCCGACGTCTCCCCCAGGTAACAGATCCTGTAAGGGCGAAAGGAACAATAAAACACTTCGATAGAATTATGGGACGAATTTATACCTGATCATGCGCCAGCTTTCAAAGAGAAAGCAATAGTGTGCCAGGATGCCTCAATATCCAGGTGCTCTACCTAGTTTAATTTTGTAACCTTAAAAGGCCGTTTACAAAACTCTTGGCCGAGTATTCAGGCTGTTTTCAGAAATTCATTTCTCAAAATTTTTCTTTAATCCTTTAAGCAGGAATAACTATTTCGGACTATAGATAATAGATACTGCAGCTTTTTGTTCTAAAGAACTCCATTACAATATGACTGATCCCCCCGGATAATTCATTCCGGATTCGATATTCCCCCTCCGATCCAGCTGATAACCGTCGAAAATCAATTAGCCAATCCCCCTGAATTCTGTAATATTTCACCTCAGATAACCAAGATCCCGGCTACAAGGGATTCATCAAAATCAACAGGATTCCCTTCTCTTTACGACCAATAATGCTCCATCCAGTGACAAAAATAACCAATAAGCTGCATAACTGCCCGCAATATATGCCATAGGAAAATTTATTTACCTTATCGCAACACTTGTATGAACAAATTTGCAGCATAAGAAATCACGTGCAACCAGCAGAGGTAAAATTCCATGCCCGAGTCCAGTCATCCGTCAAAAACAACCATCTGGACTTTGCGGAAGATCCTGTTGATTATCGGATTGTTGGCTTCAGCAGCAATTGTTGCTGCTCAGTTCTGGTCATTTGAGAAGTATAAAAACTTTTCACTTGAGACCCTGAACAGAGAAAATGCCAGCCAATTTCGCCTGATGATTCAAGAGAGAATTCGTCAAAAATACGAACCTTTCCTCTATACCGCTGGTTCTGACTGGGCGCGAGAATCCCGTCTGGTTAAAGCTATTGCCGGAAAAGACCCTGCTGAAGTTGCCCTGTTTGATAAATGGTACCGGGATAACAAGGAAATACAGAACGGCGAAATCTCGCTGATCTCGACTCACTTCTACACCCCCGAGATGGATTTGATTGTTTCCTCTCAGGACGGCAGCGTTACGGATACAGCCCTGATACTTGATGAGCTTAAAAACCGCGACAAGGCCGCACAACGAAAACCTGTCAGCTACATCTGGGCCGACGCAAATGGCAGACCGCTTCATTCAACGATCTTCCCGGTTGGTGGTTTCAAGGTGACGGGTTTTGTTGAGTTGGTTACCGACCCGATGCAATACCTGAGCGGCCTAAGTGAAACTCTTGGTGCTGATATTACCATTTATGACCCTTCCAACAAAGAAACTGGTTATGCCTTTCACGAAGAGCGGCCAAAACCCGTGGTAATACAAACGGCCCCAGCAGAAGAGATGACGACAGAAGAGAGTACGGCCGAAGCCGCAAACAAGGATGAACCAGCATCAGAACCTGATTCAGCAACAGAGCAATCAACAAATAAAACTGTTGAGTTCGAAGATGGACTTACTCTTGTTGGCTCGATTGCGAACATCACGATCAGCATCCCCGGCAATAATGGAACAATCTGGGCCCGGGCAACACTTGTTCGGGACGTCAGTGACTTCGCAGAAGGGACCAGCGACCTGACAGAAGATGCAATCAAGGTGCTCGCAGGCGTCTTCCTGGCCACCTGGCTTCTTGCTTTTCTCATGCTCAGGTTTGCCGTCTTTGGCAAGCTTAAGGCTTTTGCCAAAGCCATGACCAGTATCAGTGATGGCAATGTCGATGTAGCTCCCCCTACCGTCGGCCCCGATGAATTCCGAACCATGGCCAATGCTCTGGCACGGCTAAGCAACAGCGTTTCCCAGGTCTTCCAACTCCAGAACATGGTTGAGACCAGCCCAATGGCAACTGTCATGATTGATCTGGAGGGGCGCATATCCTTTGCCAACCTCAAGGCCCGCCAGTTTATCAATTCAGATAATCCGGATCAGGATATCAGCGGTGCAGACGGTAATTTTTTTGCTCTGGACAGTGAGGCTTATGCCGAGATTACAAATTCAGACAAGCTCCCAACGACCAAGCTTGTCACTGTCCAGGACCAGCGGCTTGAAGTATCAGCTTCTTCGGTTGTTGACAGTTCGGGTGATATAAAAGCCAGTATGTTGACATGGGTGAATGTTACAGATCGGGAAACCAATAGGGAAGCGGCCAGTCAACTCATCAATAGCGTCAGAAAAGTTGCTGACCGGGTGAGTAACCTGTCGCAAAACCTTGAACAGACATCAACATCCCTCAACAATCAGTCTGACACCGTGACAGAGCAGGCCAAGAATGCCCAGGAACTGGCACAGAATGGCTATGACTCAGCTCAGGGTGTAACCAAAACAACTGAGACCATGTCTCTCGATATCCGTACAATCAACTCAGAATCAGATCGCGCCCGTAGTACCTCTAACGAAGCAATCGGGCATCTGAGTAAAGCCTCAGAGACGGTGTCTGAATTGAAAAATTCCAGTGACCGGATCAACCAGATCAACGAGCTTATTACCAAGATCACCAACCAGACAAAAATTCTGGCCATGAACGCCACGATCGAAGCGGCAAGGGCTGGTGAAGCCGGACGTGGTTTCGGCGTTGTGGCTTCCGAAGTCAAGGCTCTGGCTGAACAGACTGCCTCGGCCACAGATCAGGTTGCGTCAATGATCCGGGAGCTGCAAGAGCATGCACAGGCAACAACCGACACCATGAAAAATATCGATACAGTCATGAAGCAGGTTGGGCAGACACAGAACAAGATTTCAGACTCAATCAACGAACAGGATCGTGCCGCTGGCCAAATTGCCCAGAATATTGAAAGTATGGCCCAAGGGTCTCATCAGATTGTCGAGCTTGTAAATGCCGTACACAGCCAGTCTCTTAATACCGGCACCTCGGCGCAAAGCCTGCTCGGCACCTCAAAGGAACTTGGCGAAGAAGCAACCAAACTCAACGAACGTCTCACCGAATACCAGAATCTGCTCGACAAGACTTCCTGACGGGAACACTCACGCGCCCATTAAATCCGGCTATACTGCCTGTTGATCATCCCCTGAGTGGTGATCTGCATGTGGCTCATGCCCCGCGCGGCATAGTTCTGACGCCAGCTCAGCATTTTCTGCGCGTAGCGTAGAACAACCTCGAAATGCTCTGGGTCTTTTGCCAGGTCTAGGCTCTCTTCGGGGTCCTTTTTCAGGTCGAAGAGAAGCGGTGGCAAGGCCGTAAAATGAACATACTTATAGCTGTCATCCCGGATAATGGTCATGACACACTGGTCACTGGTCAGATCAAATTTCTGTTCCAGACTGAAGTTTTTCAGATCACGGAAATCGTATTCCCAGTGGACTTCCGAGCGCCATTTCTCAGGTTGTTCTCCCTCGAGGAAACAGCGCAGAGAATGCCCGTCGCACTGCATCGGCACGGTACCATCGATTAGATCAAGCACTGTGGGCATAATATCAACAGCTTCGGTGAAGTGGCTCTCGACAGTCTGCCCCCTTGAAGCATCTGCCTCTTTGCGTGGGTCACGAATAATCAGGGGAATATGGCAGCTCTCGTCAAAATAACCCAGTTTGCCCCAAAGCCAGTGGTCCCCCAGCTGTTCTGCATGATCGGAAGTAAAGATAATCAGGGTATTGTCGTACTGGTCCGTATCTTTCAGAGTCTGAATCACCCGCCCCAACTGGTCATCAACTTCAGAAATCAGACCATAGTAGGCAGCTCGCATCTGCTGGATCTCGTGATCAGGCAGATCCCGGACATTATACTCGTGTCCCATATAATTGCCGCTCTCGGCCATTTTCTCCAGCGCCTGTTCAAGATAAGGGTGCTGCCTCTGCTCTTTGCCAACAGTCTCTGCCCGGTGCGGCAAGGCCACATCAGACGGATCGTACATCGAGTTATAAGGCTCTGGCGCAAAAAGCGGCGGATGAGGCCGCAGAAAAACCCCGTGGACAAACCAGGGCTGCCGATAGACCTTGATAAAATCAACCAGCTTATCCGCGATAAAGGCGGTATCACTGTTTTCCTTGCCATACCCTGGTGGGGCATAGGCGTGCCCTCGCGCTTTTGCCCCCGGGTAATCAGGACTACCAATTGTAATATCGAACTGGTTTTCAGGCAGGCGGATACCTTCGCGCTCCAGTTGGCCAAACCAATCAATTGCCAGCTCTTCGCTTACCAGTGAGCCAACCCGAAAACCGGGCATGACACCCGCATAGGTCAGAAGATCCGGATCGCTCTCGGCGCGGCCTCGCGGATCCGCCGGAGTATCCGTATAACCATAAAGGATGGGATCATACCCCTGCTTGCGGGCTTCTTTGGCAATATTGGTAAAGTTCGCATCCAGTGGTGTTCCGTTCTGAACATGCCGATGGTTCATGGCATACATGCTGGTCAGTAACGAGGTTCGGGAAGGGCCACAGGGCAAGCATTGGGTAAAGTGTTTGCGAAAGGCGAGACCATCGGCAGCCAATTTATCGAGATTGGGGGTCTGCACCAGGTGCCCGGCTGAAGAAAGACAGTCCGCTCGCCACTGATCCGCTGTTATTAGCAGGATGTTTCGGATCTCGTTTTTTGCCATGATACGACCTCTGTTTCTGGTCTCTTGTTTTTTGGAAGGGCTTTATTACTTACGCCAGGATTACTTTCATCCGGAATTTAACACCATGCGGCAAAGCAGAGTATAGATCCACTTTGATACGGCTTTACTGTCCACCAATAAAAAGGGTGGCTTGCCGCCACCCTTTCAAACCACATAATAGACGCAGAAATTCAATCAGTCTGCGTATTTGGCAATGGTGCCAAGAACTTCTTCCTTCACCCGCTTTTCATCAACCTGCATGCAGATCTTGTGCAGACGACAACCATCCCACTCTGTTGAAGGGCTCGGATGTCCGGCAGGCTTGATAATTGTCTGGCCAAAAGCCGGGCCTTCACAGCTGACGCGGACAGAAGCCTCAACAGTTCCAAACAGTTGCGGGTTCACATAATAGGCTGTTGCACAGGGATCGTGGAAATAGCAGCCATCGATACCGAATATCCCCTGATAAAACCGGAAATAAAGGTCTGCAGCATTGAGCAGGAAACCACCGATGCGCGGCGTTGTTTTTGCCAGCGCTTCCGCATCCTTGCGCAGCAACATGACCTGATGGGTAACATCCAGTCCAGCCATTACCATCGGCCAGTCTGCCCGGAACACGATATCGGCCGCATGAGGATCGTTAAAGATGTTCGCTTCAGCCACGGCAGACATGTTGCCATATTCCTTGGCTGTCCCGCCCATAATGATCACCTGTTTGACCAGAGGCGCAATCCCCGGATCCATACGCAGGGCCATGGCCAGGTTTGTCAGAGGGCCGACAGCAATGATCGTGACTTCACCCGGCTGTTTGCGAACGGCATCAATAATAAATTGCGGGGCAAAAGTCTTTTCGACAGCCCCCTGGGGATCGGGAAGATTAATATCGCCGAAGCCATCCGCACCGTGGATAAAATCCGGAAAACCTTTATGTTTTGCCACAAGCGGGCCAGCAGCACCCTTGAATACGGGAATATCCTGCCCTGCCATTTCAACAAGAATCCTGGCATTCTTTGCGGCAATCTCTACTGGCACATTGCCAAAGACTGTGGTCAGGCCAATCAAATTGATTTCAGGATGATACAGCGCATGATGTATGGAAAAAGCATCATCAATGCCTGGGTCTGTATCAAAAATTACTGGATTTTTCATCTTAGGCCTCGTTCTGCTTATCTAAAAATGCCTGGACTTCTGCAGAAGTCGGGATTGCAACCGATGCTCCGGGTTTGGTCACAGCAAGAGCTGATGCGGCACTGGCGCGCTGCATGGCCTTGGCAATATTCATCCCGCTTGCCAGTGACGAAAGTACATAACCAACAAAGGTATCCCCGGCCCCGGTAGTATCAACCGCCTCGACAGCAAAAGCCGGGACTTCAATGTTTTCACCACTGGCGTAACAAACTGCCCCCTTTGTTCCGCGGGTAATAATGACCAGCGGACAAAGGCGGGTCAGCGCTTGTCCGTCTCCCCCCAAAAGAGAAGCTGTCAGCTCTTCAGCTTCGATATCATTCACGATCAGAAGATCGATCTTGTCGAAAGGAACATCCTTTGCAGCCTTGTCAAAAGGGGCGGGGTTCACAGCAACCTTCGCCCCGGCAGCCTTCGCCAGAACAATCATCTCGCCAAGATTTGGCATTTCATTCTGGAACAGAACCCAGCTATCCGGTTCTGCTGTTTTGAAAACCGCGCCAATAGTATCCAGAGCAAGCGCCTGATTTGCCCCAGGATAAAGCAGAATACAATTTTCTGCCTTGTCATCGACCTGAATAAGCGCGTGACCTGTTGGAACAGCGGCAACAGTGACATCATCAACGGCGACCCCGGCTTGGGACAGTTCTGCAAGAATCCAGCGATGGTCTTCGCCAATCGCTCCGACATGCCTCACTTTCTCTCCTGCCCGGGCCAAAGCAACAGACTGGTTGGCTCCTTTTCCACCCAGTACCCGTTGATAGGAAATAGTGGGAAGCGTCTCTCCGGGCTTCACAAAATAAGGCACCCGGTATACGTGATCAACGTTAATAGACCCCACATTAATTATGGTCTTTTTTTGCACAGTAAACTTTCTCGTAAATAACAGATTTCAATTTTGCCGATCATACACAGCCTTGCCCCTGAGAAACAACAAATTACCTTTTACCTCCAATTGAGGCCCTCCAGATATTCTGTCCTTATCCGAATTGCTCTGGGAAAATCTGACAACTGTGACCTTTGCATCCCGCTGCGACAAGATCAGGTGACAAGTTCATTTTGCGTGAAAACCACAATAATGAAATTTTTCAACTAAAGATCTTGACTTCCATCGGCAAAACATCATTATGGAATAAATATTCTAAATAATAAGAATAAAACAAAATCATTCCAATATGCGTTGATGCGGGCAACGGGGAATAAAAAAATGCACAGAAAAATCGGAGCGTGCAGCTGGATTTTTGGTGACACAGACAGCCGGAAAATTGCACAGTTCTGGCAATCAGCCGGACTTGACGGTATTGAATACAATCCGGTGATGGATGTGAACAATGCGCGGGAAGCCAAGAGGATCTTTACAGATCATGGCCTCGCGATTTTTTCGCTGACACCTCCTGATGCCGACATCTCCATTGCAGATACCCTGATCAGAAACAAAGCGGTTGATTGTTATTACTGGCTGATTGATTACGCCTGTCAAATTGGCGCGCCGGTTATTTCCTGCCATGGCCTGGTTGGGCGGATTGCTGCAAAAACGCATACGGCAGAGGAAGACCAGCTTCTTCTCTCCTCCCTCATATCTATTTGTAACCGGGCAAAGAGTTCAGGAATCTCTGTCGTATTCGAGGTCCTGAACCGATATGAAACCCATCAGATCAGAAACTACAAAGAAGCCAAGGCCCTGCTCTTGTCTGCCGGACAGGAGAATCTGGCCCTTTTGCTCGACTCCTATCACATGAATATAGAAGAACCCGATCCCGCCAGAAGCCTTCTTGAGGCCGGGACGTCACTGGGACTTTACCATGTGGCAGATTCTAACCGGGAAGCCCCCGGTCGGGGACATATAGATTTTGTTTCACAGTTCAGGGCACTTGACGATATTGCCTATCAGGGCCCCGTCATTCTTGAAATCAATGCGCCGGGACCTAATCCTTTCTCGGCAATAAAAGGCACGAACACTCAAGATATCGTTGCCTCCTACCTTTCAGAAAGCGTCTCTTACCTGAGGAAACTCATGAAAGATAAAGCCGCCTGAACAAACCGCTTGCCTCAGACAGAACAGCAAAAATCATAACCGGGCCAAGCAAACCAGATATAACCCAACAGGGAGCAAGACATGTTACGTACTTTCAAGAAAGCCATCGCAGCTTCTGCGATACTGGGTGCCGCAACCACCGCCGCATTTGCCCAGGATGTGAATATCATCGTTGTCAGTCATGGCCAGGCGAATGACCCTTTCTGGTCTGTCGTTAAAAACGGTGTCACCAAAGCTGCTGAAGACATGGAAGTCACCGTTGATTACCGGGCACCGGAAACCTTTGACATGGTTGCCATGAGCCAGTTGATCGAAGCGGCCGTCAATCAGGAACCAGATGGGCTTATTGTCTCCATTCCTGATGCAGATGCGCTCGGTGATGCGATCAGAAAAGCTGTTGCTGCAGGCATCCCAGTGATATCGATGAACTCCGGCTCCGATGTCTCCAAATCTCTCGGCGCCCTGCTTCATGTCGGGCAAGAGGAATTCGACGCTGGTAAGGCCGCTGGTGAAAAACTCGCGGAACTTGGTGGCAAAAAAGGTATCTGCGTCAACCAGGAAGTCGGTAACGTATCGCTTGATCAGCGCTGCGCCGGTTTTACCGAAGGTTTTGGCGGTGCTGTAACCGTCCTGCCAACCTCCAATGACCCTGCAGAAATTTCCGCCAAGGTGCGTGCTGCAATCGATTCAGATGAAGCCATTGATACAATCCTTGCTCTTGGAGCTGCAACGGCAGGCGAACCCTCAATCCTCGCCGTAGAAGAAGCCGGAAAACTTGGTTCAATCAATGTTGCGACCTTTGATATGTCTGCCGGTTTCCTGCAGTACATCGCAGATGGGAAAGCGGCCTTTGCCATTGACCAGCAGCAGTTTCTCCAGGGCTATCTTCCCGTATCATTCCTGGCTCTGAATGCCCGTTACGGTCTGATCCCGGGTGGCAATGTTCCCTCTGGTCCAAACCTGATCACCAAAGAAAAAGCGGCTCAGGTAGTTGACCTCAGTGCCGTTGGCATCCGTTAATCTCGGTTAAGCCGAACAGAAAGGGGCTGTGAAAGCGGCCCCTTTTTCTAATCTGTAACAGCGTTCCCGACAGAAGGAGCGACTGTGGGAGGAAATGTTAATGCCCAAGGCAGCACAAAACGAACTTGATCAGGCTGTCACAGCCCATAGCGCTGATGAACGCGTTATCAAAGTCAGTCTGATCACCCGCCTGATGCGACGCCCGGAACTGGGTGCGCTCGCGGGCCTGATCCTTGTTACGGTCTTCTTTATGATCGCCGGAAAATCATCCATGTTCACACTGGCCGGGATAATGAACTTCCTTGCCCCTGCCGCCCAACTCGGGATTCTGGCCATTGGTGCCGCCCTTTTGATGGTTGGTGGAGAGTTTGATCTTTCTGTCGGCTCAATGGTTGCTTTTGCTGGACTGATCTTTGCCACGGCGCTGGTTGTTTTCCAGCTTCCTCTGGCCGTTTCAATCCTGATCACCTTTGCTTTTGCTGCTGCGATGGGTGCTATTAACGGGCAAATCGTGCTCAAGACAGGCCTCCCCTCTTTTATTGTCACACTCGCCTTTCTCTTTATTCTGCGTGGTTTGACCCTTGTCGGACTCAAGTGGGCAACAGGTGGCTCTACCCAGCTTCGCGGCGTCAAGGAAGCCATAGAAGGCTCTTCTCTGGCAGAATTTTTCTCTGGCGATGTTCTGGAAGGTCCCTTCCTCTGGTTTGCAGAAATGGGCCTGATTGACACCTTTAAAACCGGCTTGCCCAAGGTTACTGGTGTACCTGTTGAAATCATCTGGTTTGTCGTCCTTGCGGGCGTAGCCACCTGGGTTCTTGTCCGCACTCGTTTCGGGAACTGGATTTTTGCTGCCGGAGGTGACGCTGCCTCTGCCCGCAACTCGGGCGTTCCGGTGAACCGGGTCAAGACCACCCTTTTCATTTTCACCGCCTGTGCGGCTGCACTGGTCGCCATCCTGACAGTTCTTGATGCCGGCTCTACCGATGCCCGCAGGGGATTTCAGAAGGAATTCGAAGCCATTATCGCCGCAGTGATCGGTGGCTGTCTGCTCACAGGTGGCTACGGTTCTGCCATTGGTGCCTTCTTTGGCTCGATTATCTTCGGTATGGTCCTCATTGGACTGACCTACACCAATATCGATCAGGACTGGTACCTGGTTTTCCTCGGCGGCATGCTTTTGATCGCGGTGCTGTTTAACAATTATGTCCGCAAACGTGTTACCGGGGAGCGATAAGATGACGAACACAACACCTCTGATTGAAGTCAATGATCTGGTCAAACACTTCGGACTGGTGATCGCTCTCAATGGCATTTCCCTCTCCGTCAGCCCCGGCGAGGTTCTTTGCCTGCTCGGTGATAACGGCGCTGGAAAATCGACCCTGATCAAAACACTCTCGGGCGTCCACAAACCCACAGGCGGAGAGTTCAAGGTTGAGGGCAGACCCGTGAATTTCGACTCACCACGCGAAGCCCTTGATGCCGGGATTGCCACCGTCTACCAGGATCTGGCCATGATCCCTCTGATGTCGATCACCCGGAACTTCTTCATGGGCCGCGAGCCACTCAAGGGCTTTGGTCCCTTCAAGTCGATTGACTTTGAACAGGCAGACAGGGTTACCCGCGAAGAGATGCTCAAGATCGGCATTGATATCCGCGATCCGCAACAGGCGGTAGGCACGCTCTCCGGCGGCGAACGTCAATGCGTAGCCATTGCCCGCGCGGTCTACTTTGGTGCCAAGGTTCTCATTTTGGATGAACCCACCTCAGCCCTTGGTGTCGCCCAGACTTCCATGGTCCTGAAGTATATCCATCAGGTTCGGCAAAAAGGGCTTGCAGTGATATTCATCACCCACAACGTCCGTCATGCCTACGCTGTCGGCAACCGTTTTACTGTCCTCAACCGCGGGAAAACACTGGGCACCTACAGCAAAGACGAAATCGAAATTGATGCGCTGCAGAACCTGATGGCGGGTGGCAAGGAACTGCAGGAGCTTTCGGATGAACTCGGCGGCATGATCTGAGTAGAAGCAAACTTTTAGGAAATAATAAGATGGACAGTATTGGGGTCGGCCTGATCGGAACAGGCTATATGGGCAAGTGCCATGCAACAGCCTGGGGCAGCGTCAAGGCCCGCTTTGCATCGGTCATCCGCCCTAGGCTAGAAGTTCTTTGTGATGCAAACGAAGCCGTTGCAAGGGATTGTGCCAGTGCTTTTGGTTTTGCATCCAGCACAACCAACTGGCACGAGCTCATCAATAACCCGGCGGTCGCTGTCATCTCGATTACCACGCCCAATGGCCTGCATCCGGAAATGGCTATTGCCGCGCTGAAAGCGGGAAAACATGTCTGGTGTGAAAAGCCAATGGGCCTGACACTGGAACAGGCTGCAGCCATGACCGAAGCCGCCGGGAAGGCCGCCCTCTCGGGCATAAAAACCCAACTTGGTTATAACTATGTCCACAACCCCGCCATCAGCCATGCAAAAAAACTGATCGCGGACGGCACCATTGGCCGGGTCATCCACTTCCGTGGACAAGTCGACGAAGATTATATGGCCGATCCCCAACTTCCCTGGACCTGGCGCTGTAAAATTGAAAGCGGCGGGCTGGGTACTCTTGGTGATCTGACCTGCCATTTGATCAGTCTGGCTCACTACCTGGTTGGTGATATCGCCAGAGTTCTCGCTGATATGGACACTGTTCACAAAGAACGCCCGCTGCCCGATAACAACTCCGGAGAAACCGCAACCGTTGAAAACGAGGACATGGCACAGGCCGTCATTCGTTTTAAAAACGGCACCAGTGGTCTGGTTAGCTCCAGCCGGGTGGCCTGGGGCCGCAAGAGCATGATCCGTATAGAGATCCACGGCGACAAAGGCATGATTGTTTTTGACCAGGAGCGCATGAATGAGCTGGAACTCTTTCAAGCGACTGGCGACAAATCAACAAGAGGATATACCCGTATTCTTACCGGGCCTGAACACCCTCCCTACGGAGAGTACTGCCCCGCAGCCGGACATCAAATTGGCTTTAATGAGCTCAAGATCATCGAAGCGGCTCAATTTCTCAACGCCATCACGGGTAAAAAACCAAACTGGCCGGACTTTGCTGCAGGACAAAAAATCGAGCAGGTCATCCACAGCATTGCAACCTCGGCCCGCAAGGGGCAGTGGATAGAAACAGTCTAAAGTTGACTAGCATCTCTTAGCGTTCCAGCTCCAAATTTTCTCCGTAAGATGTGCAAATACAGTCTCAATTTTCAACAAAAACCGGCCTGAAAAAAAATCAAAAAAAGATATAATACCCCTCTTGATATCATAAATGACGTACCTAGGTTTTAGCTATCGGGTGCTTAACCAAGGCCCGATATCAAAGACTTCCGGGGCTTATCCCGGGGTTCTAGATCGTGTTTACATTGCTTTTGGAGGATGTTCCATGACTAGGTACGACTTTACCCCCCTGTTCCATTCCACCGTCGGCTTTGACCGTCTGGCGAGAATGATCGACTCAGCGCTGGAAACAGCGGACTCATCGCAGAATTACCCTCTGTACAACATAGAGGCCGATGGTGAGGACCACTATCGCATCAGTGTTGCTGCTGCCGGGTTTTCTGAAGAAGAGCTCACTATTGAAACAAGCGAGCAGGCCCTGACAATCACGGGGCAAAAATCCGGGAAAACACCAGAAACACTTTTCCTTCACCGAGGAATTGCAAATCGCGATTTTGTGAGGAAATTCCAGCTCGCTGACCACGTCAAAGTGACAAGCGCAAATCTGGTAAACGGCCTTCTGACCATTGATCTTGTGCGGGAGATTCCTGAAGAGAAAAAACCGCGCATTATTGAGATCAAAAAATCTGCACCCAAAAGCCTTATTGCCAAGGCAAAGCAGCTGATCGAAGGTGAAAAGAAAGACAAATCTGCCGCTTAATCCACCGACAAGGGCCGGACTGTTCCGGCCCTTGTCATCTCACTACCTTGTCGATTTTTTCGCTGCCTATTTCTGCAGTTCCCGCCCCAGAGCAACAACCAGCGTAAGCGCTAAAGTCATGGTCGCGCTGAGCGACCGGAAAGCGTGGACCTCAACCTCTTCAACCTCAAGAGTGACATCCGAATTCTGGCTCAAAGGACTGAGCAGACCATCGCTGATCGAGACAACAGGGATGGATTTTTCCCGAGTTTCCTTGACCAGCTGGATCACTTCCGGTGAATAACTTTTAAAGCTGATCGCCAGGAGAGCATCTCCCGACCGGATCGAATGTCCCTGCTGGAAAAACATCCCCCCGTTTCCATCCACCAGAACACAGCGTTTATCCAGCTGGGCAAAGGCATAAGCCAGATAACTTGCTACCGGGAAAGCCCTGCGCTGGGCAGCCAGATAGATCACATCAGCCTTGCCGAGAATTTTAACCGCCGCTTCAAACTGTTCGGGGTCGACCACATCACGCAGATTTTTCAGCGCAGCAATGCCACCATCAATAAAGTCCTCCAGAACGATATTACGAGGCGCGCCATCCTCCCCCTGCTCATTCCGAAACGAGCGGATACGGTCTTTATAGTTTGCTCCGCTTTCGACCAGATAACTGCGGAAGACCCTTTGCATCTCGCTGAAACCTGAATAGCCAAAAGCCTTGGCAAAGCGGATCAGACTGGACGGCTGAACCGAGGCCCGCTCGGCGATCCCCGAAACCGTCTCCAACGCCATATCGTTTGGATTATCCAGAGCATATTCGGCGATCTGTTTCAGCCGCTTGCTGAGCCCCTCGTGTTTTTCTGCCAGTTCATTACGCAGTTCTTCATAGGTCGCCGGAGGAATAGTCGGAGCAGTCATACAAGCCTCATGATTATCTTCTGCTTAAGGAATAGCAGACTACAAGAAAAATGGAATAAAAATTCCGCGAAGAGAATACACAGACCAATTATCTTCCAGAAGGCCTTCCTAAAGGATGATTATTTCTCCGGCTCGGGCCACGCGTACATTATCGGTTTTGGCAACAAGGGCTTCAACCTGATCAATAAGATCATCTCGAATATGATACAGCCGCATCGAGGGAATCTTCATTTCAGCAGCGATCTCTAAACAAGATCTGGCATCGAAATGTCCAGGCTCCAGATTTTCCGGCCCATCAGCCCAGCTTTCCTGAAACACCAGATCCGCCCCCTTCATCAGCTCGAGGCTTGCTGTGGTTGCAGCACCGTCTCCACTGTAAAACAGGCTTTTACCTGCGGCATCCAGCCGGATAGCATGATTGATTACCGAATGGGCTGTTGGGGCAACACGACACTGCATCGGCCCAATGGTTCCACTGTTCCTTATATCGTGCCAGCGAAGCGGGAAAGGACAAGCTTCAGGTCGGGGCCAAAGTCCAAAATCAAAGGCAGCTTTCAGACGTTCCATCCCCTGGGGCAGACAATAGATATCCAACGGCTTTGTCCGGCCACGGCTCTCGAGTTGGTTGGCCAGAGGACCAAGCCCGGCACAATGATCTGAATGCAGATGCGTGATATAAATGGCATCAATAGCATCCGCCGAGAGATCCCGGCTCCAGAGTTGCTGGGGCACGGTCGGGCCACAGTCGATTAACAGACAGAACCCTTCTTCCCTGATCAGGACAGAAGCATTCGGATCACGGGGAGAGAAAGCCTCTCCCGCACCAAGAACATCGATTTCCATTATCTATACCCCGATCTTGGAAACCACATTGGATTTCAGAAATCTCTCAACCACCAGCATAAAACCGACCGAGGGAATAAGCAGGAACAGCGCTGTAATTGAAGCGATCTGATAATTTCCTTCCATACTCGCGGTATACATCATTAAGGGCAGCGTCGTGATATCAGGCACTCCGACAAAGAAAGTCCCGGTAAATTCATCCAGTGAGTTGAGGAAGACAAAAATGGCACTGGCCATAATACCTGGCGCTGCAATCGGCAAGCTAACCGTTCGAAAGCTCTGCAAAGGAGAAGAGCCAAGATCCCGCGCCGCCAACTCCAGATCTCGATCTACAGCGGAAAAAGCTGCCGTAGAAATCCAGACGGCATAAACCAGGCCCTGAACTGAATGGACCATCACCACACCAAAAATCGTACCATTCAGGCCAATGTCATAAAAAATACGTCCGATATTGATAAAGACAGCCACGGAAGGAAAGGCCTGTGGAATCAGGAAAGTCAGCATGATCAGGGTTCGCACCGGCAGAGATCTTCTGGCCAGGGCATAACCTGCAGGAATAGCCACGAGAAGCGACACTACAACAGTCCAGGCCGCAATGTGAACCGAGGTCACAAGACTGTCGATTGCTCCTGCCTGTGGCCTGAAGACACGCTCCCAGTATTTGAAACCCCAGACCGTCGGCAACTTGGCCGGAAAGAACCAGCTTTCGGTAAAGGCCCAGATCAGCATGTTGAGCAGTGGCCCAAAAATCACCCAGGCAAAAAGAGCAATAAGAAGAATGTGCGGCAGGTTTTTAATCGAAAGACGCATCAGTTCTGTCCTCCCTCTTTTACAGCTTGCTTGAGGTAGATCCAGGCGACTGTTCCCGCCATGGCCATGGAGATGAAACCAAGAGCATTGGCCACGCCATAATCTGAATAACCATTGATGCGCCAGGCCATATCAACTGTCATCATGGTCGGTGTACCTGTACCGATCATCATCGGAACAGACAGCACGGACAGCATGGTTACGAAAGAAAGGATAAGAGAAACCATCAGTGTGGTCTTGATCTGCGGCACGATAATCTGCCCCAGAATGCGCCAGGGTGACGCCCCCAGATCGCGTCCTGCTTCGATCGTCGAACGATCCAGAGCTGCCATCGCGCCACTGACAAGCAATGCTGCAAAAGCCGTCTGTTTCCAGACAAAAGCGATAATAATCCCGCGCCAGTCAAGATACCCTGAGGCAGTAAAGCCATCGATCAGGCCCATTGCCTCAAAAGAGTTATTCATAAAGCCGTTTTTGGCCAAAAAAGTACGCATCATCTGCCCGACAACAACAAAGGGAATAAACAGAGGCCAGCGATAAAGCCATTTCAGGGCAGCAACCATCACCGGGCGGCCACAGAGCGTAATATAGCCCCCTATACCTACGGAAATTAATCCAACCAACAGGGTCGCGGTGGTCACGATACCAACGGTAAAAAGGACATCCTGTCCATAGAGAGAAAAGGCCTTGATAAAATTATCCAGACCAATTCTGGCTGCCACTTCACCGTCCGGCTCGATCAAAAAAGCACCGATCAACGATTTTCCGAGCGGCCAAAGGAACAGACCCGCGACAAGAAAAAGCGCCGGTGCAACAAGTGTCATCGACACAAATCTGGACTCGCGCATGGAAACACCTCACTCTACGAACAGAACAAAACCGGGGTGACACCGTAACGACGTCACCCCGTTCTTAATGCAATCAGTTACTTACCTGAGCTTCATAAGCCTCACGAATTTCATCCAGATGCTTTGCCACCGGGAAAGCCTTGCCTTTATTCGCCAGATCTTCCGGCGTCACATCGACAAAAAGCTTGTTCCAGACAGAAGCATCCAGATCATCTTTCACATGTTCTGCATCAATACCCGGGTACCAGGAAAAACGACTGACAATCCCCTCTGCCTGTATGGCTGGACTCGTTGCCAGTTCAATGAATTCCCGCGCCAGATCTCCATGAGCTGCCTTCTTCGGCACCACATAATACATCGGCTGGCCCGGCATGCCTGGACCGATCAGTTTCAGCTTAGTATTTGGATCAAGCTTGCCTTCATCACGCCACTGGTAAAACATATCAACCCAGACTGGCCCCATGGCAATCTCGCCACGTCCGAGCATATCAAGCGTTCCGGCATTTCCCGGTGTGAAGGTAACGTTTTCATTAAATTGCTTCAGACGCGCCAGAGCTGGCTCCCAGGATTGCGCTGTTCCAGCGTCATACCCGGTAATAATTTTTTCACCATCCGGAGCGAAATTATAGATCCAGCCCGTAACAAAGCTGACCCCTGACATCCCGTTTTTAATGCCGTTATAACCAAACTTACCTGGATTTTTCCCAGCCCAGCTCTCCAGTTCATTATAGCTGGCAGGAGCATCCGTAACCAACAGAGGGTTATAGGCAATAGCGGTCTGGCTGTGGAACATCGGCATGACAAAACCGGTTACATCAGCCCCAAGAGCATTGGTCGAACTGTCATCGGTTGCCAGTTTTCCAGTAGAGATCTCGTCTTTGTAACGCGCCAGTAAACCTTCTTCGACCAGTTCTCCAGCCTTGAGCTGATGCACGACAGCAACATCGATATCCCAGCTGTCCTGATCTTTTTGCGCTGAAAGTTTTTCGTAGATCGCCTGGCTTCCAGCAGAACCAGCTCCGGTAGAAACTGCCCTTACCTTCACGCCCGGGTGGCTTTCCTCGAATTTTGGCCCCAGATAGTCCGTCACATAGTCGAGCATATTTTGCGCCCCGGCAGTAACGACATTCAGAACAACCTCTTCTGCTTGTGCTGGCACAGCAGCAATAACAGATCCCCCCAGAACCAGTGCACTTGACCAGTTTTTGAAAGCATTCTTCTTCATAACTGTCTCCTGTAATCATAAACGAGAGTTGATATAGGTTTTACAAGTCCTGCTCTTCGTTCACTTAATCCCGAGCAAGTTCAGTGAATCAGGCTGCAAAAAGGTGCACCCGATGAGTAGGAATCTGCAGATGGACCAGGGTGTCCTGCGCAAAAGCAGTCTCGTGGTCGACTAGGAAAGTTTGTTCGCCCACCCGAACGGCATGTCGATAGAAGCCTCCGGGATAGGTAATCTGCTCAACTTTTCCCTTGAGCAGAAAACATTTCTCTGCTGGCTGGGCACCAGCTTCCACCAGCATCGCGGCTTCACTGCGGAAAAAAAGCTTACCTTTCCCAGTCGGGGCAGATAGTCCGCTTTCTTCTCCGGGCTTCAAAGCAACCGGCTCGCCATAAACCGAGCTGATCTGGCAACCGTTTTTGTCTTTACGCCATTCCACCGCGATCTGATTGTCCGCCCCCATAAAGTCAGCGACAAAGGCAGTCGCGGGGTGGTTATACAGCTCTTCAGGCGAACCGATCTGTTCGATTTTTCCCTTGTTCATCACCACGATCCGGTCGGCCATAACCATAGCCTCTTCACGGTCATGAGTGACCATAACCGCCGTAATACCCAGACGGTTCTGGATTGCCTTAATCTCATGACGGACATGTTGGCGAATACGGGCATCCAGGTTGGAGAGAGGTTCGTCGAGAAGTAATAATGAAGGGTTCACCGCCAGAGCCCGCCCGAGGGCAACGCGTTGACGCTGTCCACCTGAGAGGTTCGCAACCAGGCGATCGCCAAATTCGGAAAGGCCAAGAAGCTCAAGTGTTTCGGAAACTGTTTTTGTGATTTCGGGTTTGCTTTTTTTACGGAGCTTCAACCCATAGGCAATATTTTCAAAAGCTGTCATATGCGGCCAAAGTGCATAGGACTGGAAGACCATCGCTGTATCGCGTTTCTCAGGGGGCTGAAAGGTTATATCCTCGCCTTCAAGTCTGACTTGCCCCTTCTCTGCCTCGATAAAACCGGAAATTGTACGCAACAAAGTTGTCTTGCCGCAGCCTGATGCCCCAAGCAGCGCAACCAGCTCTCCCTTCTCAACTGATAGAGATGTTCCGTGAAGAACACGGACTGCCCCATAGGATACCGACAGATTTTCAATTTCCAGAAAAACACTCATTCCGACCGCCCTAGTTAACTTAATTTCCCTTGTGAAATCGATTTCATTATTTCCCAGAATCTCACCATATTCCTGGATCAAACTTTCATAACTGGTGGTTTGTCTCAGTAAAATGTGAATTTCAGACGTTATTTTTATTATGATTTTATGAAATCGATTTCATTTAATATGAAAGAGAAGTGATGAACCTGTCAATAGTGCAATAACAAATATTCCACCGCCCTCAAGCTCACGGCGCCTCACAGCTACCCCAACCGGACGGAATTCCTGACAATAAGCTCCGTAGGAATGCGCTGAAGTACAGGTTTTTTTTCACCTGGAACGGACCAGTAATCAATCCGCTCCAGCACAAATTCAGCAATTTTGTTTACAGGTTGGCGTATGGTGGTCAGGCCATAACCCGGCCAGGCCGACATCGGCACATCATCCATGCCCATAACCGAGAGATCCTGGGGAATTTTGAGCCCCAGATGATCACGAACAGCATCCATGACACCAAAAGCAAGTGAGTCACTGGCACAGAAAATACCATCGATTTTTTTATCCAGCGTCAGCATGGAAAGAGCCGCTTCATAACCAGACTGGTAGCTATAAGACCCGCAGAAGACCATCTGTGACAGAGGACAATCCATACCATTCAGAGCCTGGACAAATCCCTCTCCCCGTTCTTTCGATGCAAGGCGATTCTCGCTTCCGCCGACATAGGCTAATCTCTGATGACCGCTGTTGATCAAAGTGGTCGCCGCCTGGGCTCCCGCCATATGATTGTCTGAGAGCACAACATCCACGATATCAGTCTCTACCGACCGCCCCAGCATAATCACTGGCACACCAGATTCTATACAGGCCGCAACAGACTCATCCGGCAATGACCCAGCAGCAACCACCAGAACATCAACACGAAAATCCAGAGCACGAAAGATCGGCTCAACTGGATCCCCCGTCGAATCAACTGTCACCAGCATCGGCATTTTCCCTCCGCGGTGCAGGTGTCGGGTCAGAGCATCAAACATCCATGGCTGAAAGGGATTATCAAACTCTCCCATCACGATCGCGACAATATTTGTATGACTCTGGGTCAGGCTTCTTGCCAGTGCGTTTGGCCGATAGCCCAGCTCCTTGGCTGCAGAGAGAACTCTCTCCCTGGTACCTGCCGAAACAGGAGCACCTGGCGTAAAAGTCCGGGACACAGCAGATCTGGAGACACCCGCCAGCTCGGCGACATCACCAACAGTTACCCGAATTACATTCTTTACACGCGCCATTAACAATCACCTGACCAAGGAACCGGAAAAACAGGAGATTAACACTTGTGAAATCGGTTCCACAACAAAACAGATAAATAAAAATAGACACAGTAAACGATAACAATCCCGGGCAACGACCTTGCAGACAACAGAAAATATATTTTCTCCCTCCCTCGAACCACCAAAACACTTCTTCGCCAAAGCTGCACAAATATTTACTTTGCGCAAACGATTGCATAGCCGCATTATTTAATTTAGAGGACACATCCTGCAGCCCCAGTAATGACCGGAGCCGGAACATGCCATCAGGACAGGAATAATCCAGTGAACCACAAGAACATCACTTCGGCTGATGTCGCCAGAATGGCCGGAGTTTCCAGATCTACGGTTTCACGCTGCTTCAAGGCAGACAGCCGTATTTCAAAGAAGACCCGGGAACGTGTGATCGAAATCGCTGATCAGCTCGGCTATCAGGTCAACAAGATTGCACGCTCCATGATCACCCGTCAAAGCGATTTGGTCGGGCTGGTTTCTGCGGGTTTGCACGACCCTTTTGCCGTAGTTCTGGTCAATCAGCTCATCCAAAAACTGCAAAAAATGGGCCTCTATCCGATTTTGCTGGACGCTTCCAACACGGCACAGCTTGAGCTTTCCATAAAAAAACTCGCCCAATACCAGGTTCGCAGCATCATCATCACTTCGGGAAGCCCCTCCTCCTCTATCGGGGCCGAATTCATTCGCCTCAATGTCCCCGTTATTTTGCTGAACCGTGCGGGACAGCTGGACGCGGCACATCTGATCAACTGCGACAACAAAACCGGCAGCACCCTGGCCGCCAAAACTTTACTTGATGCCGGCCACCGACGGCTGGGCTTCGTCAACAGTAACAACAGCACTTACAGCGGCAATTCCAGAGGTGCATTCTTTGAACAGGCCCTTGCCCTCAAACTGGCTTCCGGCGAGATCTCGTTACAGAGCATCTCCTGTCGCAGTTCCGATTACAAAGGCGGATTCCAGGCAGCTCTTGATCTTTTCCCCAATCCGAATTCTTTTTACCGAAACCTGTCGCCAACCGGGATTTACTGTGCCAACGACAATATCGCCCTGGGTTTCATGGATGCCCTGCGTTACGAGCTTGGCCTAAGAATTCCTGAGGACCTCTCAATTATCGGGTTTGATGATATCCCCCTGGCAGGACAACCCGCCTACAGACTAACAACACTGCGCCAATGTCCCGCAGCCATAGCTGAGGCAACGGTGAAATGTATTCAGGGCATCCCCTCTTCAACAGATCCCTTGCGCATCTCCATCCCCGTCGAGCTCATCACGCGCCAGAGTGTTGCAGCACCAGCGCACGAGAACCGGGGATAAACAACTTACGAATCATCGATAGAAATAAAATTCCATAAAAATTATTTTTGAAATTATTCTTTCATTTTTATTTTTACCTCTCTATCATCATCTAAAGCTCGATTGTGTGTGTGAGTTTTTTTGAGTTTTTTGTGCAAACGTGTGCACAATCACAGTACAGCCAAGATATAATCGAGACTCAATCGGAAAAATCCGAATAAACGACCAAACGGGAGGTCAAGGGTATGAAGACAAAACAGTTTGCTTTCGGTATCGCCGTTGCCACAGCTTGCGCGCTGACCGGCACTCCTTCACAGGCGGCAGAAAAACTCACAGTCCTCTGCGCCGCAGACGATCAGTGGTGTAATCTGATGGAATCGACATTTGAAAAAGAAACCGGTGTCGATGTTTCAATGGTCCGCAAAAGCTCGGGTGAAATCTTTGCCCAGATCAAGGCAGAATCACGAAACCCTAAAGTGGACATCTGGTGGGGTGGCACAGGCGATCCTCATCTGCAGGCCGCTGCCGAAGATCTGACGGTTGAATACAAATCGCCCCAACTGGGTTCTCTGCTCGACTGGGCTCAAAACCAGGCAAAAGATGGAAGTTATAAAACCGTTGGTATCTACGCTGGTGCTCTTGGCATCGGCTATAACGAAGAATTGCTCAAATCCAAAGGTCTGCCCGTTCCAAAGTGCTGGGCTGATCTGACCAACCCTGCCTACAAAGGTGAAATCCAGATGGCCAACCCGAATTCCTCGGGGACGGCCTACACCGCCTTGGCAACCGTGGTTCAGTTGTTCGGAGAAGAAAAGGGGTTTGAATTCCTTGCCGGACTGCACGGTAACATCAACCAGTACACCAAATCAGGTTCTGCTCCTGTCAAGGCTGCTGCAAGAGGAGAGACCACCCTCGCGATTACCTTCATGCACGACATGGTCAAACAGGTCAAAAAAGGCTTCCCGATCAAAGTCGTCGCTCCTTGCGAAGGCACCGGCTATGAAGTTGGATCCATGAGTATCGTTAAAGGAGCCAGAAATCCTGAAACAGCTCAGAAGTTTGCCGAATTTGCCTTGCGGGCCGACATCCAGTCCCTGGCTGCGGATGCAGAAGCCTATCAGGTTCCCTCCAACGCCAGCGCCACCGTCCCTGAAGAAGCGCCAAAACTGACTGACATCAAATTGATCGAGTATGATTTCGCCACCTATGGCTCCAGCGACACCCGCAAGCGTCTGCTGAAGCGCTGGGATGACGAAATCAAGTCCCTGCCCCGCTAAAAGCAGGGACTATGGGGGCCGAAGGAGGAAAATTCGTGCGTGCTGCTTTCTTGCCATGGCTGATACTTGGCTGGGTCGGCTTTGCTGTCCTGCCGTGGTATCTGGTCGAAGACGGGTTCTGGGCTTTTCAATGGTTGATAGACGGCTATCCGCTGGATAGTGACTATGCACCGGCTCTGGTTCAGGCTGCTTTGGGAAATGTGTGGTTATTCCCTTTGCTGCTTCCTCTTCTGGCCCCCCTTTTTATTACCCGTAGAACCAAGACAGACCCGGATTATGCCCGGGTTCTGATCCTGTCCGGCGGCTTTGGTCTGGCCTATCTTCTGGCACAGGGTTTCATTGTCGGGATTGGCGGCTGGGAATACGCCTTTCTGGAAAACCTGTTTGGCCCGATGGACAGCCGCCAATACGGCATGGGCTATGGCGCCCTGTTAACGGCAGCATCTTTTCTTGTTCTCTTTACCAGCGGTCTTGCCGCTGCGGGCTGCCTGCGGGGGGATGTTTTTGTCACCTCTGCGATCGGTATTATTATTGCCCTGGTCGCAACATTCGTCTTCCTGCCCGTCGGCAAGGTCCTTATATCCGCTTTTATCAGCGAAACCGGCACCTATGCCCTCGCTGCCTTTGGCGAAAATTTCTTTACCCGAAAAATCTGGGGGCTTGCCTGCGTCACCACAACGGCTTCTTGCGGCGTGGCCTGGAACTCTCTTTTCCTTGCTCTGGCCACAGGGTTTTCCACCACCTTGCTGGGCCTTGCCTTTGCCCTGGTGGCAACCCGTACTGATTTTCGCTGGAAAAAATCCTTAAGAACGCTCACGGTTCTGCCGATTATCACCCCGCCTTTTGTCATCGGCCTTGCTCTGATTTTGTTATTTGGCCGCGCAGGAACAGTTACTCAATTCGCATCGGATCTACTCGGCATAGAACCCGGACGTTGGCTCTATGGTCTACCGGGGATCTGGCTGGCCCAGACACTCTCCTTTACCCCCATTGCCTTTCTCGTGCTGATCGGCGTGGTCGAGGGGGTCAGCCCCTCAATGGAAGAGGCATCGCAAACTCTTGGTGCCAGCCGTTGGAACACCTTCAAACGGGTCTCTCTGCCCCTGATGCGTCCCGGTCTCGCCAATGCCTTCCTGATCGGCTTCATCGAAAGCATGGCAGATTTTGGGAATCCGATGGTGCTGGGGGGGAATTATGAAGTTCTCTCAACCGAGATTTTCTTTGCTATTGTCGGCGCACAAAACGATCAAGGGCGCGCTGCGGTTCTCGCAATCCTGCTGCTTTGTTTCACCCTCAGCGCCTTCTTTGCACAGCGGGTCTGGCTCGGCAAAAAATCCTACACCACCGTAGCAGGAAAGGCGGAATCTGGGGCGCATGCTGGTATGAACCCCTTACTGCGCAACATATGCCTCGGCGTCACCATTCCCTGGGCAGCCTTTACCTTGGCCATATATGGAATGATCCTGTTTGGCGGATTTGTCATCAGCTGGGGGCGTGACCACAGCCTGACCCTTCAGCACTACAGCAATGCTTTTTCTGTTGGCTGGGCCGAACATGGCCTGCATTGGGAAGGTACAGCCTGGGACTCTTTTTGGACCACCATTACCATTTCGGCTATTGCCGCGCCGCTAACGGCTGCACTGGGTCTTCTCACCAGCTTTTTACTGGTTCGTCAGAAATTCCGGGGCAAGAACCTGTTCGAATTTGGCACCATGCTCAGCTTTGCCATTCCGGGCACTGTTATTGGCGTGAGCTATATTCTGGCCTTTAACGTTCCCCCTTTTGAACTGACGGGAACCGGCGTTATTCTGGTACTCTGTTTTATCTTCCGTAACATGCCCGTTGGTGTTCGGGGGGGAATTGCGGCCATGACCCAGCTGGACAAAAGCCTCGATGAAGCTTCCCTGACCCTGGGCGCTAACAGCCTGACCACCTTGCGCCGGGTTATTCTTCCCCTGCTGCGCCCAGCTATCATTGCGGCACTGGTCTATAGTTTCGTCCGGGCCATCACCTCCGTCAGTGCCGTTATCTTCCTCGTCAGCGCCGACCATAACATGGCGACCTCCTATATCATTGGTCTGGTCGAGAACGGCCAGTACGGCATTGCTATTGCCTATTCATCCGTCCTTATCATCGTCATGCTTCTGGCAATATTTCTGGTTCAGAAAGTCGTTGGCGAGCGGAAGTTACGGCGGGACAACCGGCTTGAAGCCGTGTCCGGGAAATCAAATTCTCTCAAGGAGAAACAAGCATGAGCCTGCACCTTCGGCCGGGATCTGTTGTCTTTGAAAATATCACCAAAAAATATGGGGTGGTCACGGCAATCGACGATGTGTCCTTTTCTATAGAACCCGGGCATCTGGTTACTCTGCTCGGACCAAGTGGCTGTGGAAAGACCACTACCCTGCGGATGATTGCAGGTCTGGAACATCCAACCAGTGGCCGGGTTCTGATTGGTGGCAAGGATGTCACCAGCCTGCCCGCTACCGACCGTGATGTCAGTATGGTTTTTCAGTCCTACGCCCTCTTCCCCCACATGAGCGTCGCTGAAAACGTCGGCTATGGCCTCAGTGTTTCCGGATTGGGCAAACAGGAAACCAGCGAACGGGTTGAAGAAGGCCTTGAGCTGGTTGGTCTTGCTGGTTATGGCCAGCGACTGCCCAGTGAACTTTCCGGAGGCCAGCAACAGCGTGTCGCCGTGGCGAGGGCACTTGTGCTTGAACCCGAGGTTCTGCTGCTGGACGAACCTCTGTCCAATCTGGATGCAAAATTGCGCCGCAAGGTCCGCGAAGAAATCCGCGAGCTGCAACAGAAACTGGGCCTGACCGCCGTCTATGTCACCCACGACCAGGAAGAGGCACTCGCTGTCTCGGACCGGATTATCGTCATGAACCGTTCGGTGATTGCCCAGGAAGGTACTCCGCGTGAGCTTTATGAAAAACCTGCCTCCAGTTTCATCGCTGATTTCATTGGCGATGCCAACCTGGTCGAAGGCGAAATAGTCGATGTTCACAGCCAGAATGAAGCCACCGTACGCATTGCTTCACTCCAGTGCAATCTACCTAACCGGGGACTATCCGTGGGGCCGGTCAAAATCGCCATACGCCCTGATTCCGTGATCCTTGAAAAGGCCTCTCCCGAACTCACGGGAATAAAGGGGAACATTATTCATGCCACCTATCTCGGCAACCAAATTCAGTACACCATCGACAGTGGCTTGGGTGAACTCTTTGTCGTCGATCATCGGATTGACCGGGCCATTGCCGCGGGCAGTGATATCTCCATGACTTTCGCAAGCAGAGGCATGTATCTCCTCGCCTCTTGATATTTTTTATAAAGGAATAAAAGCGTGTATCTTGACGCTCATGACATTACCCCTGAACTGGAACAGCGCTTTGAACATGCCCGGAAAGTTATCCGGGCTGCTGGCGAAAAAGCCCTGGACTACTTTAACCGCCGGGATGAATTGACCATTGAAACCAAAGCCGACCCACAGGATGTTGTCAGTATTGCCGACAAGGATGTGGAAACCATTATCCGGGGCATGACACGGCAACTCTTCCCCGACGACGGCTTTATGGGGGAAGAACACGGCCAGGAAGTCGGAAAAAATGATTTTCTCTGGGTGATTGACCCTATTGATGGTACGGCCTGTTTCCTGACAGGCATGCGCCCCTGGTGTATTTCTGTGGCCCTGATGAAAGGCAATAAAATTGCCGCGGGTCTGGTTTATGATCCCAATACCGATGAGCTTTTCTCTGCTCTTGCCGGACAGGGCACCTATTTGAACGATGCCCCTGTTCACAGTCAGAACTCAAAATCCGTAACCGAAGGCGTTATGGGCGTCGGCATTTCCCACCGTGTGCCTGCCGCTGAACTTTTGCCTTTCCTTGACAAACTTTTGTCATCCGGGGGCATGTTCATTCGCAATGGTTCCTGTGCGCTCATGATGTCTTATGTCGCAGCAGGCCGTCTGATTGGATATTTTGAGCCCCATATTAATGGCTGGGACTGTCTCGCCGGAATTATCCTCATCAGAGAAGCTGGCGGCTGGTGTTCGCCTTTTCTTGATAACGATGGTCTGAACAAGGGTAACCCCATCCTTGCTTCTGCCAGCGGGGTTGCTGCAGATCTGCGCGTGATGACGGGTTTGACCGCCTAGATAGGACTTTGCCTTGCCAGATTTAATCGACTCTTCCGCCTATAAATGACAATAATAAGGTTCTACTCAGAATAAATCAGCCTAACAAAACAGACGGAGTTACTTCATGGGTATTGAGAGCCTTATTATTTTCCTCCTTGTTGGAGCCATTGCAGGTTTTCTGGCAGGAAAGCTGGTATCAGGTTTCGGGTTTGGCCTGGTCGGCAATATTGTTGTCGGCGTGATTGGTGCTTTTATTGCCGGATTTATCTTCCCAACCCTTGGACTGTCCCTTGGGTCAGGCTTCCTGGCTGCGATCATTCATTCGACCATTGGTGCGGTTATTCTTCTGTTTGTAATCAAGCTGGTCAAACGCGCGTAAAATTCCAGTGCTCACATCTAAACAACAGAATAAGGGAGAGCAAACCAGATTGCTCTCCCTTAGTTTTGCGTTTCTTAAAGCACGACAGGTAAACCAGTCTTCAGAGATTCTGTCGCTGCATCAGCCAGAACCTGGGCCATCAGGCCATCATACCCGCTTGGCGCCGGAGCATTCTTTGCTTCGACGACATCGATAAAGGCATTTAACTCATCCCGATATGCTGCACTGTAGCGCTCCAGGAAAAAGTGTTGAACAGGATCAGCCCTGAAACCTTCTGACGTCGCGACTTCCACTGTTGTTTCATGCACGTTTCCAGCCCGCAGCATGCCCTTTGATCCATGAACCTCGATCCGTTGATCATAGCCATAGGTCGCCCGGCGAGAGTTGGAAATCTGACAGACCTTGCCGCTGGCCGTTTTCAGCACCGCAATCGCAGTATCAACATCACCTGCTGCACCAATCTCCGGATCAACAAGTGCAGAACCTGTCGCATAGACGGAAACCGGTTCCTCTCCAAGAAGAAAGCGCGCCATGTCCAGGTCGTGGATCATCATATCCCGGAAGAGACCACCCGAGCGTTCAATATAGGAAACCGGAGGGGGGGCAGGATCGCGAGACTGGATGGTCACGATCTCCACCTCCCCGATTTCCCCGGCAGCAAGACGTTTTTGCAACGCAGAGAAGTTGGGATCAAAGCGACGGTTGAAACCGATCATCAGCGGCTGGCCACTGGCATCAACAACCTTGAGACACTCCCGGATACGCTCGGCGGCCATATCAACCGGTTTTTCACAGAAAACCGCCTTTCCAGCCCGCACCCCCGCTTCGATAAAACCGGCATGGGTATCCGTGGAAGAGGCAACAAAAACTGCCTGGACATCCTCACGTGCAAGCATTTCCTCAACCGAAGCAACCACCGCAGCTGTCTTGTCGGCTAAAGTCTGTGCTGCATCCGCAAACACATCCGACACCGTCACAAGTCTCGCCCGAGGGTTTGCCATAATATTCTCGGCATGGAGCTGGCCAATACGGCCTGCCCCGATCAATCCAAAACCAATCAACACAACCTCCAAAAAGAATATATATTCTGAATTGACTTAAATATAGAATATGTGTTTCATATTAACAAGACGAAAGATTTCGCGGGAACATACTCTTCTCCGATTCCTCTTCTCCACATTACACTGTGTCGAGAAGCCACCCTGAAGCCAAGAACCGGGAAAGCCAAGACAGGGATATGACGAATAAACATGATCTGGATGTAATCACCATCGGCCGCGCCTCTGTCGATCTTTATGGCCAACAGATAGGCGGACGACTTGAAGACATGGCAAGTTTCGCCAAATCAGTAGGCGGTTGCCCGGCCAACATTGCCATCGGCACCTCCCGGCTTGGATTAAAGTCCGGATTTATCAGCCGCGTAGGTGATGAACAGATGGGGCGCTACATTCGCGAACAGATGCAACGTGAAGGCGTCGCAGTGGAGGGGATCACAACAGATCCCGAGCGCCTGACTGCGCTTGTTCTGCTTGGTGTACGGGACGACGAGACATTTCCCTTGATATTCTACCGCGAAAACTGTGCTGATATGGCGCTTTGCGAAACAGACATCGCACCCGATTACATCAAACGGGCCCGTTCTGTCCTGATCAGCGGCACCCATCTCTCGACAGCAACAGTTGCCGCAGCCAGTAAAAAAGCGATCTCCCTTGCCAAAACACAAGGAAGCAAGGTTATTCTTGATATCGACTACCGCCCTAATCTCTGGGGGCTGGCAGGACATGAGGCCGGAGAAGAACGTTATATCCGTTCAGACAAGGTGACAGAACACCTTCAGTCCATCTTGCCTGATTGTGATCTGATCGTTGGGACCGAGGAAGAAGTCCATATCGCCGGAGGGTCTGAGAATACTCTGGAGGCGTTGTCACGCATTCGCTCTCTCAGTGAAGCAGTCATTGTTCTTAAACGTGGTCCCATGGGCTGTGTGGTATTCCCAGCGACTATTCCCGACAATCTCGACAAAGGCATCACAGGTCCCGGTTTTCCGGTTGAAGTCTATAATGTGCTCGGTGCGGGTGACTCCTTTATGTCAGGTTTCCTGCGCGGCTGGTTGCGCGACGAACCCTATGAGACCTGTGCCCAATGGGCCAATGCCTGTGGTGCCTTTGCCGTTTCCCGTTTGCTCTGCTCCCCCGAAATACCAACCTGGGACGAACTCCAGTATTTCCTGAATAATGGCAGCAAACATAAAGCTCTACGCAAAGACACAGAGATCAATCACGTCCACTGGGCGACAACACGCCGACCAGCTGACAAAATGTTGATGGCCTTTGCCATTGACCACCGTTCCCAGCTTGAAGAAATGGCCGAACGCGCTGGCGCCTCCCCAGACAAGATTTCCGAGATAAAACAACTGGCCGTCCGTGCGGCAGCCCGTGTTGCTGACGGACGCCCCGACTATGGCATGTTGCTCGACAGTACCTATGGCACCAAGGCGCTATACGACGCTGCCAAGCATCCTCTCTGGATTGGGCGTCCGGTTGAACTGCCGGGTTCACGCCCGCTCGACTTTGACCAGATCAGAGATCTCGGATCACATCTGAGTGAGTGGCCAGTCAATCATGTCATCAAGTGTCTCTGTTTCTATCACCCGAATGACCCTGCCGATCTTCGTGAACAGCAAGAGCAGTCCCTTTTGCGGCTATACGAAGCAGCCAGAAGGGTTGGGCGGGAGCTGCTGATTGAAATCATCGCCGGGAAACATGGCGCGTTGAAGGATGATACAATCCCCATAGCCATGCGCCGCTTCTATGATCTGGGCATCAAGCCAGACTGGTGGAAACTGGAACCGCAGACCAGCAAGACAGCCTGGCAAAACATCGGTGCCGTCATTGCAGAAAATGATCGCTATTGCCGCGGGATTGTTCTTCTTGGCCTTGAAGCGCCTGAAGAAGAATTAAAGGCTGCTTTTGCCTCGGCGATTTCTTCGACTTGGGTCAAGGGCTTTGCCGTTGGTCGGACAATCTTTGCCCAGGCGGCAGAGGCTTGGCTAAAAGGTGAAATCAGCGATGAAGAAGCCATCAACGATATGGAAAACCGCTTTCGCCGCTTGACCGATGCCTGGCTAGAAGTATGCAATAGCAGTGACAAAAAATAATTTGAGATCCCGACGCATTCTTCGTCGGACAGGTTGAAAGTTAAAGACATGAAGACAATCAGACTAACTATGGCACAGGCTCTGGCGCGGTTCCTTTCCGTCCAGAAGACCGAGATAAACGGCGAGATATTACCGATATTTGGTGGTGTCTGGGCGATTTTTGGCCACGGGAATGTCGCCGGACTGGGGGAAGCTCTCTATCACGTTCAGGAAGCGCTTCCCACCTATCGGGCGCACAACGAACAAGGAATGGCCCACGCTGCCATCGCCTTTGCCAAGGCTTCAAACCGCCGCCGGATGATGGCCTGTACAACGTCTATCGGCCCCGGCGCCACCAACATGGTTACTGCCGCAGCACTCGCCCATGTCAACCGCCTCCCGGTTCTTCTTTTACCGGGAGATGTCTTTGCCAATCGCAACCCCGATCCTGTGCTGCAACAGATCGAAAATTTTGCTGATGGCACCGTTTCCGCCAATGATTGCTTTAAGCCTGTCTCGCGTTATTTCGACAGGATTACAAAACCGGAGCAGATCATCCCTGCCCTGAATCGGGCGATGAACGTTTTGACCGATCCTGCAGAATGTGGCCCGGTAACCTTGGCTCTTTGTCAGGACACCCAGGCAGAGGCCTATGATTATCCCGAGAGTTTCTTTGCTGAAAAAATCTGGCGTATCCGCCAGCCTCTGCCCGATCTGCGTGAACTTGATGAAGCTCTGACGGCTCTCAAAGCAGCAAAAAAGCCGATAATCATTGCCGGGGGCGGAGTACACTACGCCCAGGCAACAGAACAACTCCGCAGCTTTGCTGAAAGACATGCCGTCCCCGTCGCCGAAACCCAAGCTGGCAAGTCTGCCCTCCCGCATGATCATCCCCTGACTATGGGCGCTATCGGTGTAACCGGAACTTCAGCCGCCAATGCGCTGGCCCAAGAGGCTGATCTGATTTTGGCCGTCGGCACCCGACTGCAGGATTTCACCACCGGCTCCTGGTCCCTGTTCCAAAACCCTGACCGCAAGTTTGTTGGTATCAACATACAGGCTTTCGATGCCACCAAGCATCGATCCCTGCCTGTTGTCGGCGATGCCGCTGTCACCCTTGAACTGCTCGACCAGAAACTCGCCGACTGGTCTGCTCCGTCCGACTGGACCCTGCAGGCCGCCACGAGTTTCAAACAATGGCAACTTGCCGCTGACAGAGTTACTGCAACAAGTGACAGTCCCTTTCCCAGTGATGCACAGGTGATCGGCGCGGTTCAGCGTCACAGTACAGAAGACAGTATTGTCGTCTGTGCCGCAGGCGGTTTGCCCGGTGAACTTCATAAACTCTGGCAGGCCGGGAAACCGGGGGGCTATCACGTCGAGTACGGTTATTCCTGTATGGGTTACGAAATCGCCGGAGGGCTTGGAGTCAAGATGGCAGCTCCCGATCGGGAGGTGATCGTGATGGTCGGCGATGGTTCCTATCTCATGATGAATTCGGAAATTGCGACGTCGATTTTGCTCGATCTACCGCTGACCATTGTCCTGCTCGACAACCGGGGGTACGGCTGTATCAATCGCCTGCAGCAAGGCACCGGTGGTGAATCATTTAACAATCTGTTGCAACACACCCGCCATCAATCCCTGCCTGACATCGACTTCCGGGCCCATGCACAAAGCATGGGAGCTGAAGCAACAAAAGTATCCGCTATCGCAGAACTGGAAGAGGCACTTGCCAAATCCCGGGCCAGCTGCCGCACCAGCGTCATCGTCATTGACACAGACCCGCTGATCTCGACAGCAGAGGGCGGATGCTGGTGGGATGTTGCGGTGCCTGAGGTGTCGGTTCGCAAGGAAGTCATATCAGCGCGTGAGAATTACCTCACCGCGCTCAAGAAACAACGTATCGGAGATTAACCCGCATGACCATTCGTATCGGTGCCAATCCTATTGGCTGGTCAAATGATGACATGACTGAACTGGGGGGGCATATCTCCCTGGAACAATGCCTGAGCGAAGCCCAAGCGGCCGGTTTTGTCGGCATGGAACTTGGTAACAAGTTCCCGCGTGAAGCCTCCGCCCTGAAACAGGTTCTCTCAGCCCATGGCCAGGTCCTGGTTTCCGGCTGGTATTCGTCTGAACTTCTGGTCCGTTCAGTCCCGGAAGAACTTGCCAACCTCCGCTCCCACCTCGACCTTCTCAAGGCCTGTGGTTCCAACGTACTGGTCTTTGCCGAAACTTCCAATGCGATCCACGGTGATATCGACAAACCTTTGTCACAGCGCCCTGTTATGGCAGATGAAGACTGGGCCGAGTTTGGCCGGAAGATTACCGAGGTTGCCGATGCCACACTGGCTGAAGGTGTCCGTCTGGTTTACCACCATCATATGGGGACCATTGTACAGTCTGCGAAAGACATTGATGCCTTCATGGCCTGTACTGGACCATCAGTTCATCTGCTGCTCGATGCCGGGCATGCGACCTGGGGTGGAGCAGATCCGGCAGACCTTGCCCGGCGCTATCGCAACCGGATCAGCCATGTCCACAGCAAGGATGTACGCAAGGACGTTATGGCAAAAGCTGCGGTCGAAGATCTCAGTTTCCTCAAGGCAGTTATCGCTGGTGTCTATACTGTCCCCGGCGATGGCATGATCGATTTTGTTTCTGTACTCAAAGAACTTCCGGGCTACAGTGGCTGGGTCATTGTCGAAGCGGAGCAGTACTCGGATAAAATCAGCGCCCTCGAGTTCGCAAAACTTGGCTATAGCAACCTCTCGCGTTATCTGAGAGAAGCTGGTCTCATCGAATCTCCGGCCTGAGATAAAGACAGGGAAATATTATGAGCAAGCTTCTGGTAAAACCTTCTGCTCCTGACGCAAGTGGTCGTGTCCTCAACATCACCCCTGAAAATGCAGGCTGGACCTACGTAGGCTTTGACCTGCACAAGCTGGAAAACAATCAGATTGTAACAGGTGAAACCGGCGAGCGTGAAGTTTGTCTGGTGTTCGTCTCAGGCAAGGGCCAGGTCAGAGTTGATGATCAGGATTTTGGCCTTGTCGGTGAACGCATGTCTCCTTTCGAAGGCAAGCCCTGGTCGGTCTATGTTCCTGCCGGGTCTTCCTGGCAGGTTAGCGGACAAACCGCTGTCGAGCTGGCTGTCTGTTCCGCTCCCGGTAACTCAGGCAAGGACAAACTCCCGGCAAGAATCATAAGCCCGGAACAAGCCGGAATGGAGAAACGCGGCGTTGGTACCAACGTGCGCCATGTCGCCAATATCCTGCCGGAAACCGACCCAGCCGAAAGCCTGCTGGTTGTCGAGGTCATCACTCCCGGGGGACATTGGTCCTCCTACCCGCCACACAAACACGACCGTGATGCACTCCCGGATGAATCCCTGCTGGAAGAAACCTACTACCACCGGATTAATCCCTCACAAGGGTTTGCTTTCCAGCGGGTCTACACCGATGACCGCTCCCTTGATGAAACCCTCGCTGTGGAAGACGGTAATGTCGTTTTGGTGCCCGAAGGCTATCACCCCTGCGGTGCCCCGCATGGCTACGATCTCTATTACCTGAATGTCATGGCAGGACCAAAACGGGTCTGGAAATTTCATAACGATCCCGCCCATGAATGGATGTTAAAATAACCACACCCTCCTGAACGAAACAGGCAAGCCATGGAAACTCAGCTTGCCTGTTTTTTTTATTCAGTTTCGGATAAAGTGCAGCTGGTCAAACGTTGCTCGCAACGCCGAAACTTCAGGCAACAGCGTTTCTGGCTTATCGCTCTTTAGGGCTTGAGCAACCAGAGCGGCAATCCCTTCCACATCCGCCTTACCGACACCCCAGCGCACCAGTTCCGGGGTCCCGATACGTAAACCGTTCATATCTCCCTCGACAGCAGGAACCGGCAGGCCGATGCCACAGGCTAGGAACCCAGCCTTGCGCAGTTTTTTCGATGCCGCTTGACCGCCGCCATATTTGGCAGCCTCAATGGCGAACTGATGTGATGTCGTAAAGCCCCTTTCCCTGGCAAAGACAGGAACCCCAGCTGCGGAGAGACAACCAGCAAAAGACTGGGCAACCTCGATCATTGTACGCGCATAGTCAGCCCCGTGATCACGCCAGTCCAGCAGGGTCAAAGCCAATGCCGCCGATTTCCCCGCATCAAAATTTGCCGTCATCCCGGGAAAGGCAATCGCATCCAGCCGCTCCGCGATCCCGGCATCGCTGGAAACGATCAGTCCACCCGCGGGTCCAGCCAAACTCTTGTAAGTGCTCATCGTCATAAGATGCGCGCCTTCAGCCAACGGATTTTTCCAGGCCTTTCCTGCAATGATGCCGCATTGGTGGGCCGCATCGAACAGAACCTTGGCCCCGACTTCGTCTGCTATTTCACGCACCTTGCTCACGGGATGGGCAAAAAGATTGAGACTGCCCCCGATTGTAATCAGTTTGGGTTTCACTTCATGGGCCAGCTTTCGCAAGGCATCAATATCGACGCTGTACCCATCCGGATCAACCGGTGCCGGGTGGCTCTTCAGCCCATATAGTCCGGCACAACCCGCCTGATGATGGGTCACATGCCCGCCAATCGATCCAGGAGGAGCGATAATGCTGTCTCCAGGCTGACAGGTCGCCATAAAACCATAGAGATTGGCCAGAGCACCAGAACCAACCCGAATTTCTGCATAGCGCGCCTGAAAGATCTCGGCACTGAGTTCCGCGGCAATCACCTCGATTTTCTCAAGGGCCTCAAGACCCATCTCATATTTATCGCCGGGATAGCCCAGCGACGGACGAGACGATAATCCCTGCGCCAGTACAGCCTCGGCTTTGGGGTTCATTACGTTGGTAGCAGGATTGAGATTGAAACACTCCTCCTCATGAATGACCCGGTTCTGCTCGACCAGTTCATCAATCCGGTTGGTCAGTGTATCTGAAGCAGAACGTGAGGTTTGCTCTGCCAGATCCTGAATATAGGTTTCGCAGAGCTTGGGCACCCAGGGACGTGAAGACAGTGAGGTCATGATAATCTCCCGATAAAGATTGTTTCCCCCAAAATATTGCAGGAGCCACTGGTACTGGCAAACCAGATTTGCTATTTATTAGGCCTAGAAAAACTATGGCTCCCTAAATGACCGTATCTCCTCCTCGCCCCAAGGGCCCTCCTCTAAATGCTTTGCGTGCTTTCGAAGCCGCAGCCAGACTAAACGGCTTTTCAGCAGCCGCGGAAGAACTTTGTGTCACCCCCGGCGCCATAGCTCAGCATATCAAATCACTGGAGGCCTGGGCTGGAGCAGACCTGTTTGTCCGCCAGTCTCAAGGCGTACGACTCACTTCGCTTGGGGCAGCTGTTATTGACGACTTTACAAATGCCTTTGACTGTCTGGGAGAAGCCATCCAGAACCTCAGACTGCGCGCGGCCCCGAAACATATCCGCATTGCTGCTTTGCCGTCGGTTGCCCAGCTCTGGCTTTCTCCCCGACTGCCCGCGATCAGGCAGGAAATCGCAGACATCACCGTCTCGATCACGGCGATGGAGACAGCACCCAATCTGCTTCGTGAACCATATGATCTCAGCATATTTTTTGAAGATCATCCCGTTACCCCAAAAGGGATCGAGATATGCCAGGACAGTATCTTTCCGGTTTGTACAGCTGAGTTGTCTCGAGAGTTAAAAAACCCAACCGACCTTATGAACCTCCCTCTAATCCACGACGCCAGCTGGTCTGAAGACTGGGGAAACTGGATCAAATCCAAATCTCCCGATCAGAGAATCAAAAGTGAAGGGCCAGTCTTTTCACTTTACAGTCTGGCTCTCGAAGAAACCCGCAATGGCGCAGGTGTCCTGATCGGACACGAACCTCTGGTTCGCCGCTTGTTGGATCTAGGCGAACTTGTCGCCCCCTTCCCGGATAAACTGCCCCTTAAACGTTCGCTCATGATCAGGATCGCCAAACCGGCAGAAAAGAACCTGGCTTTGAAAAGGGTGCTGGAAGTACTTCTCGCCTTAAACCGGGTCATTTCTCAGGCCTGAGGAAAAAGAAGACGGAAACTTGCACCCTGTCCCTGTTCCCGACCCACACACTCCACCTGCCCGCCATGCTGCTCCATGATCTCTTTTACGATGGGCAAGCCAAGGCCACAGCCTTCATCGTCCTGCCCCGGGGAACGATAGAAACGCTCAAAAACCCGGTTCCGCTCCCCTTCAGGAATACCCGCTCCATTATCCTCGACCACCAGCAGGACCGCTTTATCGAGCTTTTCCAGTCGGACAGTCACAGCTGTTCCCGGAGGGCAATAGCGCAAGGCATTATCAAGCAGGTTTTTCAAAGCCTCCATCACCAGATCTTGATTGCCTCTGATTTTACAGGCAGCTTCCAGACCTTCAAATCCCAAATCTATGTTCAGGCTTACGGCCTGGGGTACCAGACCTGTTGTCACCTCTTTACTCAGTTCGTTCAGATCAATTTCGCTGTCGAGAAAATTCTGTTTTCCCTGATGGGCTCGTGCCAGACTGAGCAGCTGGTTCACCAGCCGAGAAGTTTGTTTTGTGCTGCGGCTGAGATGCTCCAGCCGTTTACGCCGTTCATCCGGTTCCGTTTCGTCAATCGCCAGTTCCGCCTGGGTCTGGATCGCTGCCAGCGGCGTTCGCAGCTGATGTGCCGCATTCGAGGTAAAGCGCTGCATCGCATCAAGACTGGCCCCAAGCCGGTGCATCAGATCATTGATCGCTTCGATCAGATGTCTCACTTCACGAGGCACTTCATGCTCAATAGGTCTCAGGTCATGCGGTGTCCTGCGATTTAATGCTGCCTCAAGACGTTGCAAGGGTTTCAGTCCCCAACTGATACCTATCCAGAGCACAATCCCCGCAACCAGTATCATAATAATCTGTCGAATCAGAGCACCAGTCACCATTTCCCGGATCAGAAGATTACGGGCCTCAAGTGTTTCCGCAACCATAACCCTGTAACGGGCCGACAATCTTGGGCTGGAAAGATGCCGGGAAAGCACACCTACGCGGATTTTATCGCCGCGATAAAGCGCATCAAAAAAAACCGGTGCCTCTGAAGAGAGATCCGCATCCCCGGGCAAAGGAGGCAGGTCATTATACCCTGTGATAAAGGTATTACCCGGACCGCTGACCTGATAAAATACCCTGTCCTGCGCCGCAGAAGTCAACATTTCCAGTGCAACGTAAGGTACATCAACCTCCAGCTCATCACCAACAATCACAACCCTTTCGGCAATAGCGAGTGCCGAGCCTAACAAGACCCTGTCATAAGCTTTATTCGCAGCTTTATGCGCACTGGCGCGGACATCAAGCAACATCAGGGTACTGATCAGAGCCAGAGCCCCCAAAAGCCAAAGCAGAAGACGTCGCCGAAGGGATTTTCGCTGCCAGCTCATTATTTTTCCATCAGATAGCCCAGCCCCCGGACTGTTTTGATTTCCACGCCTGCCGGTGCAAGACGTTTTCGCAGGCGACTGATATAAAGCTCTATTGCATTCGGACTGATATCATCATCAAAATTGGCCAAGCCGTCGGCAATCTGTTCCTTGCTGATCACCTGTCCAACCCGACTGATCATCAGTTCCAGCAGACAGAATTCCCGCCGGGGAATATCCAGCGCCTCCCCCTTGAGTAAAACCCGGCGCGAAACACTGTCGAAAACCAGCTCCCCGACCTTGATTTCCGGTGATTTCATACCGCTATGCCGTCGAAGAAGGGCCCGCACCCTTGCTTCAAACTCGCTCAGTTCAAAGGGTTTGGTCAGATAATCATCAGCCCCGAGGTCAAGTCCTTTGACCCGATCCTGCAACTCATCTCTGGCAGTCAAAATCAGGACCTGCCCTCGCCCCCCGTCCAGCCTGTATCGCCTGAGGACTTCCAGCCCGTCATAGCCTGGCAAATTGAGATCCATCACGACGAGGTCAAATTCCTGGGTACGTAAAATATGATCCGCTTCGCAGCCGTCACCTACAACATCAACAGCCATCTCCATGCGCCGGAGCGCACTCGAAATACCATCCGCCAGGGCAGAGTTATCTTCAACAACCAGTATTCTCATGCACAGAGCTTAGCGCTGTCCCGGGCCATTTGGAAAGTCACCAGTTTTAAAAATCAAGCTCTTGGTAAATAAATCTGCTATGACAGGTAAACGACAGCTTTCCCGATCAAACTATTCTGTTAAGTCGTCATGAAGAAAACAGGATCGTTTTCGGTTACTTGCGGACATCCCTCACTACAGGAACAGATATGAAATACCTCGGGATTTTTTCTATACTCCTGATTATGGCTGCTTTCTCACACACCAAAGAGATCAGCGCCAAGGTATTTTCATTCCCCGCACCAAAACAAGGAGCCACGGATACAACCTCTCCCCCGGCCGAAGTTGTTATCTACAGTTCGACTGATGTTGATGTTTTTCAAGGGGTGATCGAAGACTTTCAGACAACCCTGCCCGGTATTTCGGTCATCTATCATGAACTCCAGTCACTGGAACTTTATGAACGCATACAGGACGAGAGCAGCAGCGGACAACAAACCGCGGACCTGGCCATATCTTCAGCAATGGACTTGCAAATGAAACTGGCCAACGACGGCTTTGCCCAGCCCGTCGAACTTTCTTCAGCCCAGAACATGCCCACCTGGTCCGTCTGGCGGAACGAGGCTTTTGGTGTCACCTTTGAGCCCTCGGTTATCATCTACAACAAGCAATATTTCAACCAGCACCCTCTGCCGAAAAACCGGACCGAGTTATTGAATTTTCTTGAGAAACGCCCTGCTGACATCTTTGGCCGTATCGCCACCTATGACATTGAGCGCAGTGGTCTGGGGTATCTTTTTTTGGCTGTAGACGCAGAAAAATATAGTGCAACCTGGGATCTGGTCAGAGCCATGGGGCTCAATGGAGTGAAGCTCTATAGCAGCAGTTCTGCAATTATCGAAAACGTCAGCAGCGGAAAATTTGTCCTCGGCTATAACGTTCTGGGCTCCTATGCTCTCTCGCGGATGGAAAGTTCACCAGAGCTCGGCATTCTCCTGCCAGAAGACTATACCGTGGTTTTCTCGCGCATTGCCCTTGTCCCCAAGACAGCCAGAGCTCCTGCACTCGGGGTGGTTTTTCTTGATTATCTCCTCTCTGAACATGGTCAGTCAGTGATGGTGGAAACTGCAAAACTCAACGCAATTCACCCGGATATTAACCTCCCTCTCGGGCAGATGAGCCTCAGTGATACCTCGCGCAACAATATGATTCCGATCAAGGTCGGCCCCGGATTACTGGTGTATCTCGACCAGGCCAAACGGGGGCGCATTATCAGAAAGTGGAACAGTACATTACGAGGGAATTAATTTCCCTCAAAAATAATAGCATTACCAAACAACATATTATCCCGATTCCCCCCCCCCAAATCACCCTTCATGAAAAAGAATTCTAACCACGACAGGAAGGTGACAGCTTCCAACTGTAATATAATCGTAATGGATTGCAGGCCGCGCTTAAAAAAACAATAAAGCGGTCCGGGAGGAATGCACATAGACCGGGAAGGGAACTCCCCGGTAACAACTGCCTCTACGGCTGGAATCATATTCCGGCGGTCTGACGTTCATCAAACAGAACAAACAGAACCGGAGGCCTTTTATGTTTGGCAAGAATTCAAAAATTTCACGACGCTTTATGCTTTCTGCTGCCGCAGCAGTTATCAGCCTTGGGGCCGCCCTGCCCGTTTCAACTCTTTCTGCAGCAGAGGTTGAACAGATCCACTTCATCATTCCTGGTGGTGCAGGTGGTGGCTGGGACGGAACAGCAAGAGGTATTGGAGAAGCTCTGACAAAGTCAGGTCTTCTGGGCACAGCATCCTATGAGAACCTGTCCGGTGGCGGTGGCGGGAAAGCCATTGCGCACCTGATCGAGACAGCAGAGCGTCAGGGTGATACCCTGATGGTCAACTCGACACCCATCGTTATCCGCTCCTTGACCAAGGTTTTTCCACAGTCTTTCCGTGATTTGACATCCGTTGCGGGTGTGATCGGTGATTATGCTGCTTTTGCCGTAGCTGCTGATTCGAAATACACTTCTTTTACCGAAGTTATCGCTGATTTCAAAGCCGACCCCAACTCTGTCAAAATTGGCGGCGGCTCTACCCGTGGCAGTATGGATCACCTCGTTGCGGCCCAGGCTTTCAAAGCGGCTGGTGGTGACCCAAATGCCGTAAAGTACATCGCCTATGATGCTGGCGGCAAGGCGATGGCTGGCCTGCTGTCTGGCGAAACCCAGATCCTCTCGACCGGTCTTTCCGAAGCCCTCGAACTGGAAAGAAGCGGCCAGATCCGTATCCTCGGGATGACCGGACAAAACCGGATCAGCGATGCTCCAGATGTACCAACGCTTACAGAACAGGGTATTGATGCTGTATTCGTTAACTGGCGTGGTTTCTTTGCTGCCCCCGGCACTTCTCCCGAAAAGGTAAAGATCTACACCGATATGCTCGAGAAAATGTACGAAACAGCTGACTGGGAAACTGTTCGTTCCCGCAATGGCTGGGTCGAGTTCTATCGTCCGGGCGAAGAGTTCACCACTTTCCTTGAAGAGCAGGAAGGTATTATCGGCGATCTCATGAAAGAGCTCGGCTTCCTTTAAGCCCTCACCGGTTTAAAAGTCGAACGGAAGGAATGGAGACATGACTCTCAGTAAAGAAAAGCTCGGTGCATTGTGCTTTTTTATCCTGGCAATTGCCTATGGCTTTGAAGCTCAGCAAATCCGGTTGTTGCCCGGTGATCAGTTTGAAGCCTTCACCGCCAGAACAATGCCCTATGCCCTGGCCTGGCTGACAGGTCTTGTCTCCTTTCTCGTCCTGGTCCTTCCTCAAAAAGGATCAGGCGAGACCTTTACCAGGGTTTTTCAAGGCCTGAACTGGCCACCCACGATCCTGATGATGGTATTGATGGTTCTCTATGGGCTGGCCCTCACCCCGCTGGGGTTCCTGCTGTCCACAGTCCTGTTCCTTATCGCCGGAATTTATACGCTCGGTGAAAGACGCTGGAAGATTATCCTGCTTACCGCTGTTCCTTCTGCCGTCGGCTTCTGGTTCATTCTCGTAAAACTCCTCAATGTCTATCTCGCTCCAGGTGAGATATTCCTTGCACTTAACTTAGGGGCATAATCATGCTGGACGGTATTCTACAAGGATTGAGCACAGCGGTTTCCCCCGTCAATCTTCTGATGGTTTTTGTGGGCTGCTTTGCCGGAACCTTTATTGGCATGCTCCCCGGATTGGGTCCGATTTCGGCGATTGCCCTGATGATCCCCATTACCTATGGCTTTGATCCTTCAACCGGCATGATCCTGATGGCCGGGGTTTATTATGGTGCCATCTTTGGCGGTTCGACCTCATCTATCCTGATCAATGCTCCCGGTGTTGCCGGAACGGTTGCCACTTCATTCGATGGCTATCCTCTCGCCAAACAGGGGCACGCGGGCAAAGCTTTGGCCATTGCTGCCTACAGCTCTTTCAGTGGTGGAACCATTGCCGCAATCTTTCTTCTTATTGCCGCCCCGGCCCTCGCCTCTGTTTCACTGAGTTTTCAATCAGCCGACTATTTCGCCCTGATGGTTCTTGGTCTTACCGCAGTCTCTGCCTTTGCCGGGAAAGGAAAGTTTCTTATTGCTGTCCTCATGACCCTGTTGGGTTTGATGCTCTCCACAATCGGTATTGATGAGACAGCAGGACTTCAGCGTTTTACCTTCGGTTCTCTGGATCTGATGGATGGAATCAGCTTCCTGTTGCTTGCCATGGCAACCTTTGCCCTGTCCGAAGCCCTTATGGTTATCCTCAAACCCGCAGCCCGCTCAAAAGAAGCAGAAGAAGCCACCCGGGGGAATCTCGGCAGCATGAAGGTGAGCAAGGAAGAGGTTAAGGAGATTGCCCCGGTGATAGCCCGAAGCTCCGTGCTCGGTTTCTTTATCGGCGTACTCCCTGGCGCAGGGGCCACAATTGCCTCCTTCCTCGCCTATGGCATGGAACGTAACTTTGCCAGTGCCAAGGAAAAACTCAAATTTGGGAAAGGCAGTCTACGCGGACTGGCAGCACCGGAGACAGCGAACAATGCAGCCTGTTCTGGTTCCTTTGTTCCTCTTCTGACGCTTGGAATACCCGGATCAGGAACCACTGCTGTCATGCTCGGTGCACTGATTTCCTATGGGGTTCAACCTGGTCCGCGCCTATTTGTCGAAAACCCTGCGGTTTTCTGGTCGGTGATTATTTCCATGTATATTGGCAACATCATCCTCTTGGTACTGAACCTGCCCCTGATCCCATACATTGCAAGACTTCTGGCCCTGCCCAAACAGTTGTTAACGCCGTTGATCCTGTTTTTCTCTCTCGTTGGTGTCTATCTTGTCTCCAACAATACCTTTGACATCCACATCATGGTTTTTGTTGCAGTTATCGCGATTTTCTTCCGCCTGATTGACTTCCCGCTTGCACCGATGCTCCTGGGATTCATCTTGGGCGGTATGATGGAAGAAAACCTGAGGCGTGCCCTGAACATCAACGATGGCAGCATTTCCTTTCTCTGGGAACGTCCAATTACAGCAGCTATTCTGGCAATCACCGTGATCATCCTGCTTGCTCCTCTAACCAAGAATATTATGGATATTCGCAAGCAACGCGCCCTTGCCGCAAATGACGGTGAAAGTTAAGAGATGAAAAAATATGGAGCAACGCTCCGCTTCTTCCTGACCCTGCTGGTCGGGCTGGCGGGGAGCCTGCTGTTCAAGTTTGCAGGTCTCCCCCTTCCCTGGTTACTCGGTGCCCTGTCAGCCAGTGCTCTGGCTTCTCTTGCCGGAGCACCTGTGGGAGTAACCAAACCAATCCGTCTCTATATTATGGTCATTCTGGGTGTTATGCTGGGCGGTGCTTTCTCGCCAGACGTTCTGGCCCATATCGGTGAATGGGTTCCAACCCTGATTGCCGCCGTGGTTTATCTGGGCCTAATTACCTTCGTGGCCCAGACCTATTGCCGCAAAGTTTTGGGAATGGACCGGATCACGGCCATTTTTTCAGGCTTTCCCGGAGGTCTTTCCGAGATGACCCTGCTGGGGGAAGAGGCCGGAGCCGATGTACAGGCTTTGACACTCACCCATGCCTGCCGTGTCGCAACTATCCTCCTCGCCATCCCTTTGTTTCTGACTTACTGGGCTGGTCTTGAGACAGTGGCTCCCCTGCAATCCGGTCCTTTTTGGAACCTGCAGGATATTGTGTTTTTGATCATCACAGCCATCGTCGGTCTGGGCTTGGGTAAAATCTTGGGTTTCCCTGCCCACCACCTGACAGGCCCCCTCTTAATCAGTGCAATCGTCCATACTGCTGGTCTGATTGATCACGAACCGTTTGACCTGGTCAAAATAATTCTGCAGTTGACCCTTGGCAGTGCTCTTGGGGCACGCTTTGCTGGTTACTCTTTCAGACAGATCGGACGGATCATGCTCCTGGCTGTCGGAATGGCTTTTGTTATGATGGCCGTTACGTTGCTGGTATCCGCTCTCTTGTCACAAATAACCGACGCCAGTTTTGAAGCCCTCATCCTGGCACTATCACCTGGTGGCTTTGCCGAGATGACACTTGCTGCTCTTTCAATGGGAATTGATCCGGCTTTTGTCACAACCCACCATGCTCTCAGGCTTCTGGTGATTGTCTTTATCGTCCCGATTTTTCTGGCGAGGCTGTTAAAGAAACAGACCTCACCAGAGAAACCCGAAGGAGAGCATTAGAGTTTTCTCCCGATCATACGCGACTGATATCAATCCCTTTGCCATAGCGCTTTTCGATCCTGGACTGAACAATCTCGAAAGTCACAGACAAGGCCCAGTAAATCAGCGCAGCCGAAATCAGCATCTCCATGTACTTGAACTCCGCCCGTCCATGGGTACGGGCCATATACATCAGCTCCCATGCCCCCAGAACTGACACCAGCGAACTGTCCTTGAGCATGGCAATAAACTGATTCCCGGTTGGCGGAATAATCAGCCTGATCGCCTGTGGCAAAACCACCAGACGCATCACCTGTCCGTCCTTAAGTCCAAGAGCCTTGGCCGCTTCACGTTGACCTGCCGGAATGGCCTGGATACCAGCTCTGAAAATTTCGGCCATGTAAGCCCCGTAACAAAGTGACAGAGCGATAATCGCAGCCGGGATCGGATTGATAATAACCCCTATCTGGGGCAGCCCAAGATAGATCAGCAGAATCTGCAGGAGCAGCGGCGTACCGCGGAAAAACGAAATATAAAAGGTCGAAATCCCCAGAGCCATACCGCTGCTGGACAAACGCGCCAGAGCCGCGAGTAAAGCGAGGATTGTCGAAGCGGCAATCGCAACAGCACAGATAAACACAGTCAAAGCTGCGCCCATCAGAAAATCGCTTTTCAGCCCCAGACCGAGCAGATGCGGCAAACGTTCCCAGATATACTCGTAAGACAGATCAAAGCTGTAAAAGAAGTACATAAACAAACCGAACAACTGTACCCAGGTCACAATCAACTGGGTACGGTGAGGGAATTTGTTTACGATGATGAAGTTGCCGACGACAGCGGCCGCAATGGCCACACGCAGCAGGCCGCCCATCATATCTGGCCCAAGGGCAATCTCGGTATCTTTAAACAGCCCTGCAAAATCAAAGCTCAGTAGAACCAGATAAGCCATCGCGAACAAAAACGACCGTCTTATCGACGGTCGTTCCAGTATTTCCATAAGGATATAATTCAAAGCCCGGTTCTCACTGTGTCAGGTCGCCGCCGTACCACTTCTCGGAAATTTTCGAAAGCGTGCCGTCCGCATGCAGGGAAGAAACCGCTTCTTTAATCTTGGCGTTAAGTTCAACATCACCCTTGTCTGTGGCGATAGCAAGTGGCTCCATGAACAGAGCTTCCGGACCGATAATCTTGATCGGATAGCCATTTTTCTGGGCTTCAAGAATTGTTGGCAACGCAGTAAAAGCCGCATCAAGACGCACGCCATCTCCCAAGCGCAGATCATCCAGCGCCAGAACGTCGGAATCATAAGTGCGAATGTCTGCATCATCAATGATATAGGAGAATTCCGGAACATCTTCGGCATCAATAACCAGGTCTTTTTTCAGATAGCTTTCATAGGTCGTTGAAACCCCGACGCCGATCTTTTTGCCTGAAGCATCGCTTGACTGAAGAATGGTCTCATTCTTCTCATGCACAACCAGAGCTGCCGGTGTAAAATAGTATACAACCGGAAAATCCAGGGCCTGAGCGCGCTCTTTGGTTGGTGTCATTGAGCCAACAGACATATCCCAGCGGCCAGCCCAGCGGCCAGCAGTAATGACATCCCATCCCGGTGTTACAAATTCAGCTTCTACGCCCATGCGCTCGGCAATTGCCCGGCCAACATCAACATCGAAACCAACCAGATTATTGTCTGCATCGATGGATGACTGCGGGGGATATTCCGCATCGGTGGCAATAACCAGTTTGTTATTACCCATCACCCGGTCCAGTGACTCTCCGGCAAAAGCAGAGGTCGCACCGAGTGCAACAGCACCAGCCAACAGCGCATATTTGAAAAGTTTCATTCCATTTCCTCCCTGTGGATTTCCGGGACAGACGGGTTTTCCCGCTCTTTCGTCCTCAGCCCTCTCGCATGTTATCGGCCAAAACTTTGTTGTTCAGCCTGACAAACGATAGCATAGCTGAACGCATGTTCAACTAATAATTTTTTGATGGTTTAATATTTGCTCATATTCAAAGATCAAAAGCTCCGGAAACCAGACCATCCACCCAGGCCTCACAGATACGCAACCCTTCTTCAGGGGCAAAGGTCGCCGGGTTCAAACACCACTCCAGCCATAAACCATCCAGCATCGCCGACAAGCCGATTGCTGCCAAACGATGATTAAAATCAGGAATACCGGGATGATTAACCAGATCACACAGCATCTGCTCCAACTGGGCGCGGAAACCGGCATAGGTACGATCATGCGATTGTCGGACCTTCTCGGATTTTTCCGACATATTCCAGAAAACCACCCAGACTCTCAGGATTTTCTGGTCCAGAATTTCCGACGAAAAATATCCTCTGAAAAAAGCACTCATCCGTTCGCGGGGCGTTCCGCCACTTTGTTCAACCAGTTGCACAACATAGTGAAGTAGGTCAGTGGCCAGCTTTTCATAAGCTGCAGCAACCAGATCATCCTTGCTAGGATAGTGATGATTGATCAAGCCAATCGATATTCCGGCCTCCGCACTGATATTCCTGACCGAGAGCCCTTCACTTCCCTTCTGTCCCAGGCAGCGCAAAGTCGCTTCTACCATCTCTTTTTTTCGTTCTTCAGGAATTTGACGGCGAAATTTGGGGGTATCAGTCATGCTGTCCAGAAAATTTAATCTCAATTGCCGCCAGTGTATTCATCATCCCCCGGAAAAAGAAAGACTTGATGACAAGGAATTTACAACTGCGGGGAAATTCTACTGTTGAACATTTGTTCAATTATGGTATTTTCATCTGCTCCCCAATGACCAATGTGTTTAAAAATGGTCCGGAACACACCGCCTTAAAGCCTAAGGATTGTTATAAAGGATTTTAGATATGCGTCTTTCCCCCCTGACTGACCGGGTTACAGGTTCAGGAGCCTCTGCCTGGGACCTCCATAGCAAGGCTCTGCGCGAACAGGCCGCTGGAAAAGATGTCATCATCATGAGTGTTGGAGACCCGGACTTTGCAACACCGGACCAGATTTCTGACGCAGCCTGCAATGCCCTCAAATCCGGCGACACCCATTACAGTGAAATCGTTGGTCGCGCGCCATTACGGGAAATCATTGCCCGTAAGCATCAACAACAATCAGGACAGTCTGTCACTGCTGACAATGTGATTGTTCTCGCTGGTGCTCAATGTGGTCTTTTCACTGCTTCTCTCTGCCTTGCAACAACAGGTGACGAAGTCATCGCTCTGGAACCGATGTACATCACCTATGAAGCCAGCATCAGGGTCACAGGAGCAACGCTTGTTCCCGTTGGCCAAAAAGCCGAGCAGGGATTCCGGCCAGATATTCCAGCCATAGAAGCCGCAATCACCCCAAAAACCAAAGCCATTTTCTTGACAACCCCCAATAATCCCACCGGGGTTGTCCTCAAGCGACATGAGCTTGAAGCCATTGCAGACCTTGCCAAGAAACATGATCTCTGGGTGATTTCTGATGAGGTTTATGCAGATCTTATTTTTTCGGGCCAACACCTCTCGATTGCCTCCTTGCCCGGTATGGCAGAGCGCACAGTCACCATCAGCAGCCTGTCAAAGTCTCATGCCATGACTGGCTGGCGGGTTGGCTGGGCCATCGGCCCGCTTGAGCTTATCCTGGCAATGGAAAAGGTGGCCCTTTGCATGCTCTATGGTCTGCCCGGCTTTTCCCAGCAGGCTGCCTTTGTTGCTCTGACAGATATGGCAGATGAACCTGCCCGTATGAAAGCCATTTACCAGCGCCGCCGTGACCTTGCGCTGGAATGTCTCAAAGCTGCCCCTGGCCTTGTCAGCCACTGCCCTGAAGCAGGCATGTTCCTGCTGGTTGATATCAGATCGACAGGGATGGAGAGTAACGACTTTGCCCAACGGCTTTATAAAGAACAGAATGTCTGTGTTCTCGACGCTTCACCTTTTGGTTCCAGTGCTGCGGGACATATAAGACTGTCCTTTACCCTCGGAGAGGAACAGATCGCCGAAGGCTGCCGTCGTATTGCCGACTTTGCTAATGCACAGCAGGCTGCAGCCTGACCATGCCGGAGAAACGCTAAATGACCACTCTTGGTGAATACCTGATTAAATTGCTGGAAACCTATGATGTTGAACGTGTTTTTGGCATCCCCGGCGTTCATACTGTTGAACTTTATCGCGGCCTGGCAAATTCCCGCATTCGCCATCACACTCCCCGTCACGAACAGGGCGCAGGCTTTATGGCCGATGGTTATGCCCGGATGAGCGGCAAGCCCGGTGTATGTTTCACCATTACAGGCCCAGGTTTGACCAACATCGCCACGGCAATGGGACAGGCCTATGCTGATTCCATCCCCCTGCTGGTTATTTCCGGTGTTAACAGGCTCAAGGATCTGGGGCACGGCAACGGCAACCTCCACGAACTCCCGAACCAGTCTGCCTTTGCAAGTCAGGTTTCTGCCTTCAGTTACAGTATCACAACGCCTTCGGACCTGCCCCAGGCTATGGCGCGAGCCTTTGCCTTGTTTGAGGGAGAACGTCCTCGTCCGGTACATATCGAAATACCGGTTGATCTGATGTCTGCTGCTGCAGACGACCTTCCCCTGCCATCTCGCCCTGCAGGCTTCAGGCGTCCTCGTCCTTCAGCAACCGGAATCGAACAGGCGGCAAGGCTCTGCGCCGCGGCCAAAGCTCCCCTTCTGATTGTTGGCGGTGGCGTCAAAGGCGATGTTTCGGTGGTACAGGAACTTGCGCAAACTTTAGACAGCCCGGTGATCATGACCATCAATGCCCGGGGTATCCTGTCGGGAGATCATCCTCTCGCCGTACCAGCAAGTCCCTCTTTGAAAGCCGTCCGGGAGCTGATAAAAAACGCAGATCTGGTTGTTGTTCTGGGCAGCGAAGTTGGCCCCACAGATTTCGATATGTACGTTGACGGAAATTTCTCGATCCCCGGTACTCTTGTCCGGGTTGATATTGATCCTGTCCAGCTCCAACGAAATGTCACCCCTGATCTGGCCCTGACCGGCGATGCAGTTCACGCAACAACCGATATACTTGCCTGTCTTGATAAAAGTGCGATAGCCCGCAAAGAATACTCCGGAGCAAGCAGAGCAGCAAAAGCTCGTGCAGAAGTAGCTACAGAATTATCCCCTGAGATGAATCGGCAAATCGGTTTCCTGCACCAGATTACCGCCGCCCTGCCCGGTGCCGTGATTGTCGGGGATTCTACTCAAGCGGTCTATGCCGGTAACCTCTGTTTCTCCCCCGACCAGACACAGGGCTGGTTCAACTCTGCCACCGGGTTCGGTACGCTGGGTTATGCTCTGCCTGCTTCAATCGGGGCAAAACTGGCCTGTCCGGAACGACCGGTCGTGTGCCTGACCGGGGATGGCGGTTTGCAGTTTACGCTAGCAGAATTGGGCTCTGCCATAGATGCAAATACCTCCGTAATCATTCTGGTATGGAATAACGATGGCTACCAGGAAATCAAGAGTTACATGGAAGACAATGCCATCGTGCCCGAAGGGGTCGATCTGACGACACCTGATTTTCCTGCCATCGCCAGAGCCTATGGCCTGCAGGCAGAACATCTCAGCTCAGCAGAGGATTTTCCAACAACCCTCAAACGTCTTGCCGCTTCAGGGAAACCAGCATTGATCCAGATTGAAGAAAGACTCTTCTGCTCGTAATCATAAAACAGCCAGCATCCAGAAACAGAAAAGGCCCCGAATTATCAGGGCCTTTTCCTTTTAACAGTATCGACAGATCAGCTTTTTAGCCTATTCAACCGTCATAATACGGCCGCCAACACTTGCCTTAACCGGGCTGTTAGCTGTGATATAATCGGCCAGCGCATCTTCCAGATTTGGCCCAAAATCGTACGCGTCTATCGCTTTTTCAGCCAGTACATCGTATCCGTCACCACCGTTACGAACATAGTTGTTTGTAACCATGCTGTAGACTTTACCCGGATCAAGCGGAACAAAGCCATCGGCATCGTTGCCAACTTCAACAGAAACAACTCGGGCACCAGCTTCTGCTTTTGGATCCCAAGTATAGCGGGCACCTGCAAGCTGCGGGAAGCGCCCCGCACCCTCATCGACTTTTGACAGTCCGTTTTCCAGCGCCGTGATAAAATCCTCACCGGTAAGCTTGAAAGTCGCAATGGTGTTCTGGAACGGCAGGACGCTAAGAACTTCACCCATCGTTACCGGGCCTTCATCGATCGAGGCACGAACACCGCCCCCATTTTGCAGAGCAATCTCGACTGTTGCATCTTTTTCTCTAACCCGGGCAAGCATGGCATCGGCAACAAGGTTTGCCATCTCGCATTCGCCGGAACGGCAGGAGTTCCGATCTCCGTCAATGACCTTGGAAGCAACCCCCACTTCACGTTTCTGAATTTCAGCCAGCGGCTCGTTCAACTCGGCAATCCGTGCTTTCATGACAGCATCTTCCGGGAAAGAGCTGTCCAGCAACACAGAATCACCAGACCAGCCGGTCACGTTGCCTGCATCATCGAATGTCAGCTCCAGTTCCCCCATAAATTTAGAATAGGCATAGGCTTGAACAATCGGAACCGCTTTTCCATCAGGCGCATTTACAACAACCGGATAGGGACCTTCTGCTTTTTCATCGGAATTTGATAACAAGGTGTGGCTGTGGCCACCCACAATGACATCAACACCGGTCAGCTGGCTGGCAACAACCTTGTCCCTTGGTACGCCCAGATGACTCAGCAGGATAATCTTGTTCACCCCCTGGGCTTCCATCTGATCAACAATCGGCTGGACGGCTCTTGCCGTATCAAAGAAGCTGATTTCACTTCCCGGGCTGGAGGTCTCGTCGGTATCTTCAGCAAGGGCGCCGATAATGCCGATTTTCTCCCCGGCACGATCAAGAACGATCGAGGTCGGGAACTTGCCGCGGAGTTCTGATTTCTGTGAAGCAATCGTGTTTGCACTAATCACAGGAAACTTGGCCTTATTCAGGAATTCCAGAAAAGTTCCCGGGCCATCATCAAACTCGTGGTTCCCGATGGTCATGGCATCAAAACCGGTCATGTTCATCAGCTCGACTGCCGCCTGACCTTTATATTTGGTATAGAACAGTGATCCCTGAAACTGATCCCCGGCATCAAGAACCAGGACATTTTTACCCGCTGCCTTGAGGGCAGAACGGCGATCATTAATCGTTTGGGCAACACGCGCGAAACCGCCAAAGCATTTACCTTCGGTCAGATCTTCTGCACCACAGGTTGAATCATACTTGTTGACTGGCAGAATACGGGAATGCAAATCGTTGATGTGGAGAATGCTTAAAGAGTAATCAGCCTGTGCTGAAACAGCAAAAAGACAAAGACCGGCAGCAAGGCTGGCAACACCGGCAAGATGCTTTTTCATGAGAGACTCCCAAAGAAAGTTATTCTTGTTTTAAGAGAGAAAGACTAGGCACCTTTGCCGCTTACGTCCATCCCCTGATCTAAAATCATTCGAGAAAATCTGCCCTCTGAAACCGGATACAAACCGCAGAGAGGTACAACGTATCCGGGGCAGACCAGTTTTAAAAAGCCTGCCCCGAAACAAGGGATCGATACAACAGATATGACAGATCTTATTTGATCATATCGACAACAGCATGGCTCCAGGCACCTTCCGGTTGTTTCGTGATCACAGGATCAGACCCCCCACCCAGCAGGGTAGCAACTGTCCGTTCGTAATCTGCAGGATCAAGTTTGCCGTCAGAACCAGCTGTCAGCTTGTTGATTTCACCCATCATGCGAACCTGGTGTTTTTCTGTCTGGGCACCTGTGCCGTCATTTTCGAGAACGATCATCGCCGCTTCTTCTGGATGTTCACGCGCCCACTCCCAGCCTTTCATGCTGGCAGAAACAAAGCGTGCCATTTTGTCAACAAAGGCCGGATCTTTCAGATTATCCTCAAGCACGTACAGCCCGTCTTCCAACGTAGCAACACCCTGCTCCTCATATTTGAAGACAACGAGTTCATCTTCCGGAACTCCTGCATCGATGACCTGCCAGTATTCGTTATAAGTCATCGTAGAAACACAATCAGCCTGCTTCTGCAGAAGCGGATCAACATTGAAACCCTGCTTGAGAACGGAAACACCATCTGCACCGCCATTGGTTGGAATATCAAGTTTCGACATCCAGCTCAGGAACGGATACTCGTTCCCGAAGAACCAAACCCCCAGTGTCTTGCCTTTGAAATCATCCGGACCAGTAATACCGGTTTCCTTGCGGCAGGTGAGCATCATGCCGGATGTTTTGAATGGCTGGGCAATATTGACCAGAGGAACACCTTTTTCACGGGATGCCAAAGCAGAAGGCATCCAGTCAACGATCACATCGGCACCACCACCGGCGATCACCTGTGGAGGGGCAATATCAGGCCCGCCTGGCTTGATGTTCACATCCAGATCTGCGGCCTCATAGAAACCTTTATCAGCCGCCACATAATAGCCGGCAAATTGAGCCTGTGTAACCCACTTGAGCTGCAGGTTTACTGTATCAGCCGCCAATGCGGATCCTCCGGCAACCCCAACCGCCAAAGCAACCGCACCTAGTAACAGTTTTTTCATTATACTCTCCCTGTTGTTGGTTCCAGCCATTCCATGGAATGAACCCGCGTTAAAAATTGCTGGGTTCATCCGTTACGGAAAGATGGATGCCAGAATGTGCATGCCCGCTCGATTACGTTCATGACACCATAGAACGCAGTTCCTGCCAGAGCAGCCACTGCAATTTCAGCCCAGACCATATCAACATTCATACGGCCTACCTCGGTTGAAATACGGAACCCCATTCCAACGATGGGTGTCCCGAAGAACTCCGCAACGATAGCACCAATCATGGCCAGGGTAGAATTGATTTTCAAAGCGTTAAAAATAAACGGCAAAGCTGAGGGCAACCGCAGTTTGATCAGGCTTTGCCAATAGCCAGCCGCATAGGTTTTCATCATGTCCTTTTCCATTTGGGATGAAATGGAAAGCCCGGCGACGGTGTTCACCAGCATTGGGAAAAAAGTCATGATAATCACAACAGCAGCTTTTGATTGCCAGTCAAAACCGAACCACATCACCATGATCGGCGCAACGCCGATAATCGGCAGGGCACTAACCAGATTGCCAATCGGCAACAAGCCGCGCTGTAAAAAAGGCACCCTGTCAATCAGGATCGCCGTAAGAAAAGCACTGCCACAGCCCAGAGCATAACCAATCAGGACCGCCTTGAGAAAAGTTTGCTGGAAATCGGCCCAGAGGATGGCCGTTGAGGCAGCAAAACGAGCTCCAATCATACTGGGTGGCGGCAACAGCACAGTTGGCACCTGAAATCCCCGGACGAGCGTTTCCCATAAAATCAACAGCCATACTCCAAAAAGTACAGGTACGACAACGCCATAAAACCTTTGCAAGGAAGGAGATTTGGGTTTCTTCGCCGACAGCTGGTCAACAAAGATCCAGGCCGCAAGCCAGGACGCGATAACCAGACACCAATAACCTGCCTGCAGATCCTGATCAGCAATTCCCAAACGGGCAATGAGATACCAGGCCCCTGAATGGGGCAATACCAGCATCACGATATCAGCGGCTCCACCTGTCAGCTTTCGGCTAACAATCCCAAGAACTGCCGCGATCAGAGCCAGGGCAAAAACCAGCAACCCGACGTCATCCCACAGGGAAAGCGATACCCCTGCGACGCTCCCCAAAGGCGAAGCAAGCGCGAGCAGGCACAGGGCGGCTGCAATCAGGGCAAGAACATTGCGAAAAGTCATCATTGCGCCATCCCCATCCGCTTGAGAACCACCTTATTGGCAACGCCAACCAGAGAAACCAGAACCGCCGCAAGCAGTGCCGCTGCAATCAGCGCCGACCAGATCTGCACGGTCTGTCCATAATAGGAACCTGCCAGTAGCCGTGCTCCCAGTCCCTCGACCGCCCCCGTTGGCAATTCCCCAACGATGGCTCCAACAAGGCTGGTTGCAATCGCCACCTTCATGCCGGTAAAAAGGAAAGGCACAGAAGAAGGCCAGCGCAGTTTCCAGAACAGATCCCAGTTCGATGCGTTATAGGTCCGCATCAGATCAAGGTGGATTGTTTCAGGTGAGCGCAATCCCTTGACCATTCCAACTGTAACCGGGAAGAAACTCAGATAGGTCGAGATAAAAGCCTTGGGCAAAAGACCCTGGATACCAATAGCATTGAGTACCACGATAATCATCGGAGCAATTGCCAGAATGGGAATAGTCTGGGAAGAAATAATCCAGGGCATCAGGCTCTTGTCCAGGCTCCGGTTATGCACAATCCCCACAGCCAGAAGAATACCCAGAACCGAACCGATACCAAAACCCATCAGGGTCGAAGACAAGGTGATCCAGGCATGATAGACCAGACTGCGCTTTGATGTAATGTTTGTAAGTATCGTCGTCTTGTATAGTTCAACCGCCACCTGGTGCGGAGCAGGCAAGACTGGTCTTTCCTGTGCCAGAGTATCTGTAATCAGCTGACTGGTGGTCCAATCAACATTTCCCCGGGCGTAGATATCTTTTTGAAAAGCAGTGTTCAACAGCACAGCCGAGCCATACCAGATGGCGATAATCGCACAGACAACCACGATCACAGGACCGGTCTTGCCCGACATAAGAATACTCCAGAGGCTCTCGCGTCTCGAGTGTCCCGAAGACAGCAGAGCGTCAGTCGTCATAGCTGTGTCCTTCCCGCAATCCTTCGCGTACCCGGTGGGCAATGGCCAGAAACTCCGGGCTCTCCCGGATATCAAGAGACCGATCACGGGGAAGGTTACAGTCGATGACATCGTAGATGCGTCCGGGACGTGGTGACATGACCACAATCTTCGATGAGAGGAACACGGCTTCCGGGATAGAATGAGTTACAAACAATACTGTCTTGTTGGTCTTGTCCCACAGCCGTAAAAGCTGCTCGTTCAGATGATCCCGGACAATTTCATCCAGTGCACCAAAGGGCTCATCCATCAACAGCAGTTCCGGATCGAAAGACAGCGCTCTGGCAATAGAGGCCCGCTGCTGCATGCCACCAGAAAGCTGCCAGGGGAATTTCTTGTCAAAGCCGGCCAGATTGACCAGCTCCATATTTTTGGCAATTCTCTGCTGCCTTTCGGCCTTTGGGTAACCCATGATTTCCAGAGGCAAGCCAATATTCCCGGCAATTGTTCGCCAGGGGTAAAGAGCCGCAGCCTGAAAGACATAGCCGTAATCCCGGTTTAGCCGGGCTTCTTCCGCTGACACGCCGTTAACCAGCAAACTACCGCCTGTTGGCTGCTCAAGATCTGCAACCGCCCGCAGCAATGTGGTCTTGCCACAGCCGGAAGGACCAATAAAGGAAACAAACTCTCCCCGCCCGATAGAAAGATCAATTTCTGACAAGGCATGAACGGGACCGTCATTGGTCTCGAAGCTTAGGGAGAGATTTTTGATCTCGACTACCGGGGATACTGCCTTGTCTGTTGCCATTGAATTTTGTTCCATACCCATCTTGTCAAGCTGGCTAAAGTCGCTGTTTTGAACGCCGCTCTTTGCGTCCGCTTGCGAAACCTGCAGCATGGTTTAACTCCCTGTTCGTTGAACTCTGCCGTTAAGCGGCAGTTATCGTTCTGACGAGAGGGAAGTTTTCTCCCCTCTCCTTATCGTATTATCCAGTTACACTCCGGCCGGCATATTTTCAGGTTTGCGCTCAACTTTACGCGGTGCCGTGATTTCTTTCCACTTTGAAAGTGCCTTGTTCACAGCCGGATAGGGCTCGCGTGCAACAAATTCACCGTGACCCGGTTCAACCTTGACCGTGCTCTCCTCGATTGCAACCTTGCCGCGGGTCAGCGTAAAACGTGGCAGTCCGGTGACCTTTTTACCTTCAAAGACGTTGTACTCAATAACGGATTGCTGTGATTTTGCCGTAATGGTCTTGGAACGATTTGGATCCCAGACAACCAGATCAGCATCGGCACCGACCATAACAGCACCTTTTTTCGGATACATGTTCAGAATTTTGGCAATGTTGGTCGACGTTACAGCAACGAATTCGTTCATGGTCAAACGGCCCGTCGCAACCCCATGCGTCCAAAGCATCGGCATGCGATCTTCCAGTCCTCCGGTTCCGTTAGGAATCTTGGTAAAGTCGCCAACACCAAAACGCTTCTGCTCTGCTGTAAAGGCACAGTGATCCGTTGCGACAACCTGTAGCGATCCCGACTGAAGACCGGCCCAAAGGCTATCTTGATGCAGTTTGTTTCGGAAGGGCGGAGACATGACACGCCGGGCAGAATGATCCCAATCCGGGTTGGCGTATTCACTCTCGTCCAGTGTCAGATGCTGGATCAGGGGCTCCCCGAATACCCGCATGCCCTTCTGCCGTGCCCGGCGGATCGCTTCATGCGCCTGCTCGCAGGATGTATGAACGATATACAAGGGAACACCGGCCATATCAGCAATCATGATCGCCCGGTTGGCAGCTTCGCCTTCGACTTCTGGAGGACGGGAATAGGCGTGGGCCTCGGGACCATTGTTGCCTTCCGCAAGAAGTTTTTGCTGCAAGGTGGCAACAACATCCCCATTCTCGGCATGAACCAGCGGCATCGCGCCCAAAGCTGAACAGCGCTGGAACGAGGCAAACATCTCGTCATCATCAACCATCAAGGCGCCTTTATAGGCCATAAAATGCTTGAAGGTGTTGATCCCGCGACCAACCACTTCTTCCATCTCATCAAAAACCTTTTCGCCCCACCAGGTCACAGCCATATGATAGGAATAATCAGCACAGGCAGAACCCGACTTCTGTTGCCAGATCGCCAAGGCTTCCATCAGGGACTGCCCCGGAGACGGCAGGCAGAAATCCACCACCATCGTCGTTCCGCCAGCAAGTCCGGCCCGGGTTCCACTTTCAAAATTATCGGCAGAGTGCGTGCCCATAAACGGCATTTCAAGGTGCACGTGCGGGTCAATCCCGCCCGGCATGATATAACAGCCCGTCGCATCCAGCGTCTCATTGGCTGAAAGGTTCTGGCCAATTTCAACAATCTTGCCGCCCTCAACCTTTACATCGGCCTTATAGGAAAGATCAGCTGTAACAACGGTTCCGCCTTTAATGACTTTACTCATGACTTGTCCTTTCCTTATTTGACGATTTCGGCAGTTTCAACAACGGCATGGAACAGAACGTCTGTACCAGCTGCTGCCCATTCAGGTGAGATATCTTCATCCTCATTATGGCTCAGGCCATCTACACAGGGACACATTACCATAGCTGTTGGCGCAACCCGGTTTACCCAGCAGGCATCATGCCCGGCGCCAGAGACAATATCACGGTGGCTATACCCCAGACGGATCGCTGCATTGCGAACGGCAGCAACGCAGGTTTCATCAAACTTGACCGGATCAAAAGCTCCGACCTGCTCGATCTCCATCGTCAGCCCTAGCTCCTCAATCAGCTCCAGCCCTTCATAGCGAAGCGCCTGCTCCATTGCCGTAATCACATCCTTTTCCGGGTGACGGAAATCGATAGTGAAAACCGCTTTTCCTGGGATGATGTTACGCGAATTAGGATAGATATCCATATGGCCGACTGCCCCAACCGCATGGGGGGCAAAACGCCAGGCGATATCATTGACCAGCTCCGTAATCCTGGCGGCTCCAAGACCTGCATTGACCCGCTTGGGCATGGGTGTGGAACCGGTATGGCTTTCTTTTCCTGTCAGGGTTACCTGCAGCCAATTCAGCCCCTGACCGTGGGTCACAACACCGATATCAACTTTTTCGTCTTCCAGTATTGGACCCTGCTCGATATGCAGCTCAAACATGGCGTGAAGCTTACGCTGCCCCACCGGTTCATCACCAATAAAACCAATCCGCTTCAGTTCATCGCCAAATTTTTTACCTTCGGCATCTTCCCGGGAATAGGCCCAGTCCTGAGTATGAACGCCAGCAAAAACCCCTGAGGCAAGCATTGCGGGCGCAAAGCGGGTGCCCTCTTCGTTGGTCCAGTTGACCACTTCAATGGCGCGTTTGGTCTTGATCCCCATGTCATTCAGGCTGCGAACAATCTCAAGCCCCGCCAAAACGCCCAGAACACCATCATACTTGCCGCCAGTTGGCTGTGTATCCAGATGGGAGCCAACCATCACTGGCAGAAGACTTGGATCTGTCCCTTCATGACGGGCGAACATGTTGCCCATGCTGTCAATCCCGACCGTCATACCAGCCTCTTCACACCAGCGCGCAAAAAGGTGGCGTCCTTCCGCATCTTCGTCTGTCAGGGTCTGACGGTTATTACCGCCGCGCACTCCGGGGCCGATCTTGGCCATTTCCATCAGGGATTCCCAAAGCCTGGGGGAATTAATATGCATGTTATCAGCTGGTTTACTCATCAGGTCGCTCCCGGAAATCACTTGTTGTTCTATCTTGAATGATACAAATGAATCGCATCACTCCTGGACCACAGAATTGATAGACAAACAGGTTACAGAGATAGACGATGACGCCTGATCAGACAGGTAGTAAATCCTGGAAACAGAAAGCAGGAGCAACAAAGGCTTTCCTGACAGGACAGCTGGTTCATTGCTCTATCTTTAAACTCTGCAAGTTACGCCGTAGGGCTGTTTTATTGCTTTTATGACTTATCGGCGAAATCTTGGATTATTCAGACGCTACCACCTTTTCCGTGCACGTACCTGTTCTCCCTGTAGACCCGGCTCGAACAATTCCGGGGCCTTGTTTTTATATTGGCAGTTGTTTAACCTGCCTTGAAGATTTATTTACCTGGTGGTCAAATTTTATTTCCTGACCATTTGGTCAAGTTACGCTACTAAACCTTGACCATCTGGTCAATAATAAAAATAAGCCGGAAACACGGATGAAAAAATCGGAAAGAGTCAAAAAAACCACTGCCAAAGCTGGAATAAGACAGGAAAATGAAAAGATAATCCTCAAAGCTGCCGAAAGTGTTTTTGCCGAATACGGTTTCCGCGGGGCGACCACCAGCATGATTGCCGAGCAGGCAAACATCCCGAAAGCCAACCTGCACTACTACTTCCCGACCAAAGAGGCACTGTATCGGCAGGTTGTGGACAACATTTTCAACATCTGGCTCCAGGCAGCAGACTCCTTTGACGACTGCGATGACCCGGTTGAGGCTCTCAGTCGCTACATTGAGAAAAAAATGGATATCTCCAGGGACAATCCCATGGGGTCCAAAGTCTGGGCCAACGAGATTATCCAGCGCGCGCCCGTGATCCAGGACTACCTTGAAACCACACTGAAAGACTGGACAGAATCCCGTGCCGTGATCATTCGCAGATGGATTGCCCAAGGCAAGATCAACCCGGTTGATCCGCAATACCTGCTCTATATGATCTGGTCGACCACCCAGCACTACGCCGATTTCAACCATCAGATTGAAACCCTCAATGGCGGCACGCCCCTCAGTGATGCCCAATACCGGGTTGCCAAGGACAATGTCATCGAGATCATTCTCACCGGCATCGGCGCTGTCCAACGCCGCCGCAGCAACCTGCTTCAGGATAACAGTCCAAAAGATCAGCAAGAAAAGGGTGACAAGGCATGAGTCCAAGAGCCGGACAGACCAAAAAACGTACCCGCATCCAGGCCATCAATGAAGAGAAAATTGTCGAGGCAGCCCTGGAGATTTTTGCCACTTTTGGCTTCCGGGGCACGACCATTGATCAGATCGCCCAGAAGGCCGAGATGTCTAAACCGAACCTTCTGTATTATTTCAGACGCAAGGAAGATATCTACATCTCGGTTTTACGGCGTACTCTGGAAGAGTGGCTAACGCCCCTCACCGCGCTTAACCCCAAGGGTGATCCTCTGGAAGAAATCAGCAAGTACACAGCTCTCAAGCTGGAGATGTCACGTAAAAATCCGACAGCTTCCCGTCTTTTTGCTAACGAAATTTTGCACGGCGCTCCGATGATCGAAGATGTACTCAAAGGATCCCTCAAACAGCTGGTTGATGAAAAGGCTGCTGTGATCCGCAATTGGGTCAGAGAGGGGAAATTGGCCCAGGTCGATCCTTATCACCTGATTTTCATGATCTGGGCCACGACCCAGCACTATGCCGACTTCAAAGTCCAGATGCGCGCGATACTGGGCGAAACCGTCGACGCGCCTGACTATTATGAACAGGCTGGTACAACCATCAGCGCGATTTTCCTGGAAGGGCTGAAACCAAGAGGCTGAAAAACCTCACAATCTTTGGCACTAATCGCTAACGGTTCTCTGTAGGAAAATCATTGCCATTGCGGTAACAAGCACACCGAGCACAAGTGACATATCCGGTATCTGGCGAGAGACTATCCCTTCAATGGCCAGAACGATTGCCGGGGTCAGGAAGGTATAGGCCATAACCTTTGCTGCAGGCAGTTTAAAACTGGCATACTTGAGCAGAAAAAAGCTGATCGCCGTGTTACAAACAGCCAGATAAGTAATTGCTCCATATACAGAAAAAGGTAACTTTGCCCAAGGGGTATCAATAATTTCCTGCCAGCCATAACCAGCCAAAATCACGGTCCCGGCGATAAGTGTCCAGAAGGTCAGCACCAGCAGATTTTCCCCTTGATGGAAGCGCCGAACACAGGGGGAATAGGCAGCATAAGACAAACAGCCAACCCAGAAAATCAACTCTCCACGCCCCAAGGAAAACTCGAGAAGAGCTTCGACGCTCCCGCCGAAAACAACCCAGACTGCACCCGCAGCAGCAATCAACAATCCGCCCCAAAGCCTTCGGCTGGTTTTTTGCCCGACAAGGAAATAGGCGATGACCGCCGTCATCATCGGGATCAGGGTAAAGACCGCGCCAAGGCTGACAGCACTGCCCAGACGCAGGCCTTCAAACATTGTAACGAAGAAGACAACAAGCAATGCCCCCAGACAAAGATACCTGAAGCAGAGCAAAGGCCCCGGCCAGTGCCACTCCCGTTTAAAAGCCAACAGGATACCAAAAGCCGTGGAAGCAATACAGAAACGNAAGAAGGTCAAAGCGGTCGGGTCAAGCTCATGAGTAATGGCGGCGCCAACCGGAAAGGAAGTACTGACCAGAAAGATAAAAAGCAGCATCGCACGATGTGCTTTTTTCTCTTCCTGAGCCTGTAAAGGTGCAGTTTCTGTACTGAGGGACACGGTACCAACCTTCGTCTTAGCAGGGGATGGTCGGCCAGACTATCCACTCAGTCAGAAAACACCAGTTTATTCAGCAGCTTTTACCGCACTCGGGTTATTAGGATGGGTTGTCCAGTTGGCATAGCCCGGATCAATCGGTTTGTTGGTACGCGGATCTGTCCCTTCGGTCATCTGCACCATGGAAATGCAGTCTTCCACCGGGCAGACACTGACACAGAGATTACAACCGACGCACTCGTCATCAATCACCTCAAACTTGCGAACTCCATCAACCGTGGCAGTAATCGCCTGATGTGACGTATCTTCACAGGCAATATGGCAACGCCCACACTTGATACAGAGATCCTGATCAATCGATGCCTTGGCAATATAGTTCAGATTGAGATACTTCCAGTCCGTGACGTTGGGAACGGCCTGACCGACAAAATCATCAAGCGAGCTGTATCCCTTTTCATCCATCCAGTTAGAAAGGCCTTCAGCCAGTTCAGTGACAATCTTGAAGCCATAGGTCATAGCCGCAGTACAGACCTGAACGTTACCCGATCCCAGAACCATAAACTCGGCGGCATCTTTCCAGGTAGTGATCCCGCCAATGCCGGAAATAGGCAGGCCTTGTGTTTCCGGATCACGGGCAATTTCCGCAACCATATTCAGAGCAATCGGCTTCACTGCAGGGCCACAATAGCCGCCGTGTGTCCCCTTGCCATCCACAGTTGGGGTTGGCGCCATAAGATCCAGATCAACTCCGACAATCGAATTGATTGTGTTGATCAGGGAAACAGCATCTGCACCACCGCGATGCGCAGCCCTAGCAGATTGGCGAACATCGGAAATGTTGGGAGTCAGCTTGACGATCACTGGCAGATCCGAATGAGTTTTACACCAGCGGGTCACCATCTCGACGTACTCTGGCACCTGACCAACAGCCGCGCCCATGCCACGTTCCGACATACCATGCGGGCAACCGAAATTCAGCTCGATCCCGTCACAACCGGTATCTTCAACCCGCTTGAGAATGTCGATCCAGTTCTGCTCCTCGCAGGGAACCATCAGCGAGACAATCAAGGCCCGGTCTGGCCAGTTCTTTTTGACCCGGGTGATCTCTTCCAGATTGATTTCAAGCGAACGATCAGTGATCAACTCGATATTGTTTAACCCCAGCAAACGGCGGTCGTTCCCGTGGATCGCTCCATATCTTGGGCCATTGACGTTGACCACATGCGGGTTTTCACCCAGGGTTTTCCAAACAACACCGCCCCAGCCAGCCTCAAAAGCCCGGACAACGTTATATTCTTTATCCGTCGGCGGAGCAGAGGCGAGCCAAAACGGGTTGGGAGATTTAATACCCAGAAAATTGCTACTGATATCAGCCATGTTCATATTCCTTGTGATAGTCCGGATTTTACCGGAGAGGGTTTCAGTCGTTACCTATCGGCTCAGGAAAGCATTGATTGCTTCAGCTGCAACCTTGCCATCCTCTACCGCAGCAACTGTCAGGTCCTCACCGCCAGCGATACAATCACCTCCGGCCCAGACGTCCCCCAGACTGGTTCGGCGGTCTTCACCCACCCGAATTCGTCCACTCTCAAGTTCAACAACCTCCGCTGATCCGTTCAGAGGAGCAGCAACAAAGTTCTGACCAATCGCCTTGAAAACCATATCTGCGTTCAAAGTAAAGGTCTCACCGGTTCCCTTAAGTGAACCAGCTTTTTCTTCGGTATATTCACATTCGATGGCACTGACTTTGCCATTTACTCCGATCAGACGGTTTGGCTTGACCCAATGGCGAATAGTGACCCCTTTGGTTTGCGCCAGATCCTGCTCATAGTCACTGGCATTCATCTGTTCTTTGCCGCGGCGGTATAGGATTGTCACCTCTTCTGCCCCAAGCAGCTTTGACTGTACGGCCGCATCAACGGCTGTCATGCCACCGCCGATCACCACTACCTTGCGACCAACCGGCAATCGGGAAAGATCCGTACTCTGGCGCAGGTCTGAAATATAGGAGACAGCATCAACAACACCGTCAAGCTCTTCTCCCTCGGCACGCAGGGAATTTACACCCGCCAGGCCCATCCCCAGAAACACCGCGTCGTACTTCTGACGCAGATCCGACAGAGAGAGTTCCTTTCCAAGGCTCTTGCCAAGATCAAGTGTAATTCCGCCGATAGACAGCAAGAATTCAACTTCGCGCTGGGCAAAACCGTCAACCGACTTGTAGGCTGCGATTCCATATTCATTCAGGCCACCAGCCTTTTTGCGCGCATCATAGACCGTGACATCATGTCCGTGCATGGCGAGGCGATGTGCGCAGGCAAGTCCGGCAGGGCCAGCACCAACCACCGCAACTTTTCGCCCGGTCAAAGCAGCGCGTTCAAAAACCTTGTCACCCTCTTCAAGCAGATGATCCGTTGCATAACGCTGTAGCAGACCGATCTTGACCGGTTTGCCTTCCGCTTCCTGACGAACACAGGCCTGCTCACACAATGTTTCTGTCGGGCAAACACGGGCACACATGCCCCCGAGGATATTCTCTTCAAAGATTGTTTTTGCAGCGCCCTTCACGTTATCCGCAGAAATCTGGCGAATAAACATGGGAATATCAATTGATGTCGGGCAAGCCACGGTACAGGGTGCGTCATAACAGAAGTAACAACGGTCTGCTTCTACATAGGCTTCGTGGCTGGCAAGTGGTGGATGGATATCGCCAAAATTCTTGCTGTAGTCTTCCTGAGCAAGACGACTGGATCGGATATCCGGCCCTTCACCGGTTTTTATACTCATCCCTATACTCCCTGACGGATATTTTTGTGACGTTAGTTTTTATTATTTTGTAATTTGATTTTATTTTCGGCACACGACCCGCTCTCTTTTTTGGCGCGGTGTCATCCCTGTTGTTCCCCGTATGATAAGTATAAATTTATCATACAGTCAATTTTTTTATCATTTGATAAATTTTTTTACCGCCTCTTAAACTGTAACTTCGACAAAGACAAACTCAACCCTTTGAAACAAATCGCGTATAATTATATATCCCACCTTTAATTACCCCATGATATACTCCCTAGGCTCGCGACAGAACAAAGCCGGGATACGCCAGAATGTTTTCTTTGATCATGCTTTTCACGCGCGCTATGGGCTCTTGTCCCATGCCTTCTCCTGATAAAACTGCCCTTTTGTCAGACCGTCACCTGCGATCCCGCAGCGATATTGTCCGTCTGTTTTTTTGCTCTCTGACGATGTTTTCGACGGCTTTGTTTTCGACGGCAAAGGCCGAGGACAAAATCCGCTATGGCCTCTCACACTGGCCTCCTTTCGCCTTAACAGAACAGCCACAACCCGCCGGGATTGACTATGATGTCGCTATGGAAATATCCCGACGTATAAGTATTCCCTTTGAAGTACGGGCCTGCCCGTTTAAACGCTGTCTGGTAGAAATGGAACGGGGCGACCTGGACCTGATGTCAGGCATTGCCCGAAATGACGAGCGTGCAGTTTATATGAACTATGCTGACACGCCTTATCATGCTGTATCCGTGGTTTTTTTCGTCAGGGCCGGAGAGCAGGATCGACTAACACAGTACCATGATCTCTATAATCTGAGAACAGGGGCAGTGGTTTCTTCTCATTATTTTGAGCCGTTCAACACTGATCAAAAAATTGCCAAGGCCGAAGTCGCCAAAGAACAAAAACTGCTTCCCATGCTCAATACAGGTCGGATTGATACCTATGTCGGGACTGATCCAAATGCGTCCTATGAGATTTTAACACTCGGCTACAAAGACAAGCTGGTAAAAGCGCCCTTTAACCCCGGTGTTGAGGTTCCTGTCTACTTCGCCTTCTCCCGCGCCTCAACCTACCAGTCAAGGACCAGCGAACTCGGTCAGATTATCAGGGAAATGCATCAGGACGGAACCATCGAAACCATTTTGGCAAAATACCAGTAGCCCAAATACCCAGAGCTTGGCCAGCTCCGGGTTACCTTTGGATGACAGGAACACCTGCCCAGGGACGGACAGTACGCAGGGAAAAACTTGATTGCATATGAGCCACCCCAGGCAAGCGCGACAAAGCATTGCGGTGGATCTGTTCGTAGTCAGCAACATTTTGGGCAACAACCCTGAGCAAATAATCCGCCTGTCCCGCCATAAGGTGACATTCGGAAATCTCTGGTGCTTTCTGCACCGCTATCTCGAACTGTTCCAGCGTGTCTTCACTTTGAGAATGCAGAGTTATTTCCACAAAAATCTCGATAGAATACCCCAACGCCTTTGCATCAAGCCGCGCGACATATCCCGAAATTTGTCCACCACTTTCGAGCAACTTGATCCGTCTGTGACAGGCCGAAGTTGAAAGCCCGACTTTATCCGCCAGAGTCGAAATTGGCATGCGACAATCTTCTTGCAGGTATGACAAAATTTTAACATCAATTCTATCCACAATAAATAATCCTCATTTTTATCAATAAAATCGAATATTATTCCAATAATCTCGTCACACCCTACGAAATTCAAGATCCATTTCAAACAAATGTTTGACAATATCCTCTCAACTGAGGTTTCTGCTTTGATAACGAACGGTTGAACCCTTCCCGGTTCTGGTTATGCTTCTTGCGCCCCTTCTTCTACACCCGGAAGAAAGTTCCCGAGAATCTGACCCAAGAGATCACGGAGCAGGCAACCCACGACACATCCGGCAAACCTTACAATCCTGCGTGATTGGATCGCGCAATTCTGGGAGTAATTACATGAGCATCAGAACACCGTATCTCCTCTTCCTCGGAAACGCTGCCGATCCGCTTGCAGCCAAGGTTGCCCAGGGTATCCGGGACTGGCGTCCGGAAAACTGCGTCGGTCAGCTTCGCCTTGACGGCTGCAACGCCGACCTTGGCCTGACAGACATGTCGCCGGAACAGGCTGTTGCCGAAGGGGCAAAAACCATGGTTGTCGGTGTGGCCAACCGCGGCGGCGTAATCGATGCCAGTTGGGTAACAGTCCTGGTTCAGGCCCTTGAATCCGGACTGGATCTGGCCGCAGGCCTGCACAATAAACTTGCCGATGTTCCCGAAGTTGCAGCAGCTGCAAAACGCCTCGGGCGCAAGATCCACGATGTACGCCATCCAACCAAACAGTACCCTGTTGCTGCAGGCTCACCCCGCTCCGGCAAACGTCTTCTTGCTGTCGGCACAGACTGTTCCTGTGGGAAAATGTACACCACGCTCGCCATAGAAAAGGAACTGCGCGATCGTGGTATTCCCGCTGATTTTCGCGCAACAGGCCAGACCGGTATCCTGATCACCGGGGATGGTGTCTCCATTGATGCTGTGGCTTCTGACTTTATCTCCGGCTCTGTCGAAGTACATTCGCCCGCCAACGATGAGAACCACTGGGATATTATCGAAGGTCAAGGCTCCCTCTATCACGCCTCCTTTGCCGGGGTTTCCCTTGGCCTGATCCACGGTTCACAGCCGGACGCTCTTGTGCTTTGCCACGAACCGACCAGAACCCACATGCGCGGCTTGCCAGACTTTACCCTGCCGTCCCTTGAAGACTGCATGGAGGCCAATCTTCGGGCAGCTTATCTGACCAACAAGAATGCCAAATTTGTCGGTATCTCGATCAACACCGCCAAGCTAAGCGACGCGGAAGCGACAGCTTACCTTACAAAAATCGAAGCCCAGTTCGGCTTGCCCGCGGTTGATCCTGTGCGAACTGGTGTTGCCAAGATTGTGGACAACTTCGCATGAGCCGGAAAATCACAATTTCCTCAACTCCCTGGCCGATCCGTGGGGCTTTTACCATCTCTCGCGGTTCCAAGACCGAGGCCGTTGTCCTCAATGTCTACATTGAAGAAGACGGTATCCGGGCCCAGGGAGAGTCCGTGCCCTACCCCAGATACGGCGAGAGTGTTGCTTCGGTCACCCAACAGATCGAGGCAATCCTCCCTGCTCTGGAAAGCGGCATGACCCGCCTTGAGCTTCAGGATGCCATTGCCCCTGGCGCAGCCCGCTTTGCTGTTGATGCCGCGCTTTGGGATCTCGAAGCCAAAAAAACCGGGAAACGGGCCTGGGAAATTGCCGGGGTTTCCATGGTGCCTGCCACCACGGTTTATACGCTGTCTCTCGCTGAGCCAGAAAAAATGGAACAGGATGCCCGGGACAACCAGGACAAACCAGTCCTGAAACTCAAGCTTGGCGGACAGGGTGATCTGGCACGCGTAGCCGCCGTACGCAAAGGCCATCCCACGGCAAGGATCGTGGTTGATGCCAACGAAGCCTGGAGCCGGGATCTTTATCTGGAGCTGGTGCCCGAACTGGTTAAACTGGGCGTAGAGATGATCGAACAGCCCTTCCCGGCGGCGGATGACGAAGCCCTGCGGGAGCTTGATCGTCCAATTACCATCTGTGCCGATGAATCCTGTCACGACCGCAAGTCCCTGCCGGGCCTCGTTGGCAAGTACGACATGATCAATATCAAGCTCGACAAGACCGGTGGCCTGACCGAAGCCCTTGCCATGAAAAAAGAAGCAGAAGCCCTTGGCTTCGAAATCATGACGGGCTGTATGCTCGGCTCGTCCCTTGCCATGGCCCCGGCCATGGTCGTGGCCCAAGGCAGCAAGCTGGTGGATCTTGATGCGCCGCTGCTGCTGTCAAAGGACTGTGAACCCGGCCTGGTTTTCACTGGAGTAGAAATTGCCCCGCCTGAAAAAGAGCTTTGGGGTTAAGGAAGAAGATAAATGAGTAGAACAGTTTATGTAAACGGCTCGTTCCTGCCCGAGGAAGACGCCAAAATCTCTGTCTTTGATCGGGGATTTCTCTTCGCCGATGGGGTCTATGAAGTCTCTACTGTTCTCGAGGGACGCCTGATCGATAACGAGGCCCACCTGACCCGCCTCCAGCGTTCGCTTGATGAGCTGCAAATGGGCTGCCCGGTAACCATGGACGAATTGGTGAGGCTACAAAAAGAGCTGATCAAACAGAATAATCTGGTTGAAGGCGGACTTTATCTTCAGGTAACCCGGGGCGCAGCTGATCGTGAATTTGGCTTTCCCAAAGACACCAAACCTTCGCTTGTGATGTTCACCCAGGTAAAGAACCTGATCAACAGTCCTGTTGCTGAAAAGGGCCTCAGGGTGATCTCTGTCCCCGATATCCGCTGGCAGCGCCGCGATATCAAATCTGTCGGCCTGCTCGCTCCGGCACTGGCCAAACAGGCTGCGGTCGCAGCGGGTGCGGATGACGCCTGGATGTATGAAGACGGTTTTGTCACCGAAGGCAGCTCAAACAATGCCTACATCATCACCAAAGCCGGAAGCATTGTAACCCGACAACTTGGCAACGAGATCCTGCATGGCATTACCCGGCGGTCTGTACTTGCCCTAGCTGCTGAAAGCAACATCAAGATAGAGGAACGCCCCTTCACTCTTGAAGAGGCAGCAGATGCTGCCGAAGCTTTTGTCACCTCTGCCACGACCTTTGTTACGGCGGTTGTTTCCCTTGATGGCAAGCAGATCGGGTCTGGGAAACCGGGCCCGCTGGCAACACGCCTGCGCCAGCTTTATATCGAACAGGCCTTAAAAAGCTGAAGCTGTTACGTTGATCTTATTCCGGACCACCCTCATATTATAAGCGATGACCCGGAGTAAGAGACTGAAGTTACACCAAGCATCAAGCCGGGTATTAAACCGGGCATGAAACTGGGCATTAAACTGAACTGGCATATGGAAAGTATTCAAGGCACCTGTCCGGAACTGATCGTCGATCTGGAAGCCGTAATAGGCAACTACAGAACCCTGAAAGCAACTGCGCTCGGTGACTGCGCTGCGGTTCTCAAGGCCAATGCCTATGGGCTCGGCAGTGAAAAGATCGCACAGGCACTCTATGACGAGGGCTGCAGAACCTTTTTTGTCGCCCTGACCCGGGAAGGCATTGAACTGCGCAGCCAGTTCCCCGCAGCCCGGATCTTTGTCCTTTCTCCCTTCATCACCATTGACGGCAGCCTGCTTCAGGAAAACAGCCTTATCCCCTGTCTTTACGATATCGAAGGTATCCGCAACTGGTCCAGCCTCCATGACAAAGCTGCACCCGCTGCCCTGCACTTTGAAACCGGGATCAACCGGCTTGGCATTCAGGAAAAAGAACTCTCCTTTTTGCTGAACGACAAAAGAGATTTGGCCAAACTGGACCTGCGGCTCGTCATGAGCCACCTCTCCTGTGCTGATCGCCTGGCCTCGGCTGAAAACTCCCGTCAGCTTGCCGTCTTTCGCCGCATCGTGAAAACCTTCCCTGGCGTCCCGGCAAGTCTCGCCAACACCGCAGGAACCCTGCTTGGGTCAAAGTACCATTTTGATCTCGTTCGCCCCGGGATCGGTCTCTATGGTCACGACCCGCATTACTTTGAAAAGGGCCAGTCCCGCCTGAAGACCGTGGTCAGTTTCCTTGCGCCCCTGATGCAAATCAAACAGGTCGAGGCCGGAGAAGCCGTCGGCTATGGAGCGACACCTGTCGCAAAAAAAACCCGTCTTGGTGTCATCCTCTGCGGCTATGCTGACGGCATGATGCGCGCCTTGTTCAAACCGCTCAGCGGCGAGAGCCATCAAGTCACCGTGAACGGACACAAAGCTCCTATTATTGGGCGGGTCTCCATGGATATGATCACGATTGATCTGACCGGTTTGCCGGAAGGCGCCTGCAAAACGGGCGACATGGTCGAGATTTTTGGCCCCAACAGTCTGGTTGAGGACGCCGCTGCCATGGCCGGAACTTCCGCCTACGAGCTTTTCACCCGGGTCAGCGACCGGGCCATTCGCAAATATATCTGAAGCAACAAGACCCAACTTCCCTCTTCTGGGCAGGCTCTTGGCTCTTCCCTTAAATCCAGCTTGGGTGTACACCTTCAACAACGCATTTTCGATACCATCTATAGAGATATCGTGTTTTTAAAACGGGGAAATACAATGGCGGACAACAAAACAAGAACCACCAAGGGCCGGGGCAGGCTGTTCAACTCCATACTTGAGACAGTTGGTGATACACCTTCTATCCGGATCAACAACCTTGCCCCCGCAGGCGTGTCTCTTTACGTCAAGGCCGAGTTCTTCAATCCGTTGAGTTCCGTCAAGGACCGCCTCGCCCTCAACATTATCGAAGCAGCGGAACGTAATGGCACCCTTAAGCCCGGCCAGACCGTTGTCGAAGCGACAAGCGGTAACACTGGTATCGGTCTTGCCATGGTCTGCGCCCAGAAAGGCTATCCCTTGGTCGTCACCATGGCCGACAGCTTTTCAGTCGAGCGGCGCAAGCTGATGCGCATTCTTGGTGCAAAAGTCGTTCTGACGCCCAGGGCCCAGAAAGGCTTTGGTATGTACCAAAAGGCCGCAGAACTGGCCAAGGCAAATGGCTGGTTCCTGGCCAGCCAGTTTGAAACCGCCGCCAATGCTGATATCCACGAGATGACAACAGCGCGCGAAATCATGGCTGACTTTGCTGGACAGCGCCTCGATTATTTTGTCAGCGGTTATGGTACGGGCGGCACCATCACCGGGGTCTCCCGTGTGCTTCGCAAAGAGCGCCCGGAAACAAAAATTATTCTGACTGAACCTGCCAATGCACAGCTGGTCGGCAGTGGAAAACCGCAGGAGCGCAACGAAGACGGCACAGCATCTGTCGGACATACCGCGTTTGAACCCCACCCGATTCAGGGCTGGACCCCTGATTTTATCCCGCAGGTTTTGCAGGAACTTCTGGATAGCAAAAGCTATGACGAACTGCTGCCCATTCCCGGCGGCGAAGCGGTCAACTGGGCGCAAAAGCTTGCGAGCAAGGAAGGCATCCTGACCGGAATTTCCGGCGGCGCCACCTTTGCCGTTGCCATGAAAGTCGCCGAAAAAGCCGCCCCTGGATCTGTGATTCTCTGCATGCTGCCCGATACCGGCGAGCGCTACATGACAACGCCTCTGTTTGACAGCATCGCCGAAGACATGGACGAAGAAGAAATCGCCCTGTCCCGTTCAACCCCGGGTTACCAGTTGAGTTAAGGTTGATTACATCTGGAATATGAAAAAAGCTTCAGACGGTTTTGATACTGTCTGAAGCTTTTTGCTTTCTAGGAATTTTGTTTCAGTTCCAACCGCCTGGCATGCAGGATCGGCTCAGTATAGCCGGAGGGCTGTTCTCTGCCTTTGAAAATCAGATCACAGGCGGCCTGAAAGGCGATGTTATTTTCAAAATCAACTGCCATGGGTCGATAGTCTGGATCATCTTCATTTTGCTGATCCACCACCTCTGCCATACGCCCCAACGTTGCCCGAACCTGCTCTTCTGTACAGATCCCGTGATAGAGCCAGTTGGCGATATGCTGACTGGAAATCCGCAAGGTGGCGCGGTCTTCCATCAGGCCGACGTTATTGATATCCGGCACCTTGGAACAGCCAACACCCTGATCAATCCAGCGCACAACATAGCCCAGCAGTCCCTGAACGTTGTTGTCCAGCTCCCGCTGAATTTCATCCGGTGACCAGTTGGTGTTTTCAGCGACCGGTACCGAGATCAGATCATCCAGTGACGCCCGGCACTGCCCGGCAAGTTCGCACTGTCGATCCTGAACCAGTACCCGGTGATAGTGCGTGGCATGCAGGGTCGCGGCGGTTGGTGAAGGCACCCAGGCTGTGGATGCTCCAGCTTTGGGATGACCAATCTTCTGATCCAGCATATCCGCCATCAGATCCGGCATGGCCCACATGCCCTTGCCGATCTGGGCTTTGCCCCTGAGACCACAGGCCAGGCCCGTATCGACATTCCAGTCTTCATAGGCCTTGATCCAGCGGGTGTTTTTCATCTCCGCCTTGGTGACCATCGGCCCGGCTTCCATGGCGCTGTGAATTTCATCTCCGGTACGATCAAGGAAACCGGTGTTGATGAAAAACACCCGGTTTTTTGCTGCCCGGATGGCTTCTTTCAAATTCAGCGTGGTCCGACGCTCCTCGTCCATAATGCCGATTTTCAACGTATGGCGTTCCAGCCCAAGAATATCCTCGACCCGGCTGAAAATCCTGTCGGCAAAAGCGACTTCTTCCGGGCCGTGCATTTTCGGCTTCACGATATAGACCGATCCGCTGCGACTGTTGCGTAGCCCCTTGTCTTTTTTCAAATCGTGCAGGGCGATCGTGGCTGTAACCAGACCATCCATCAGGCCTTCAGGAACCTCCCGCTTCTCCGAGCCAACCAAAATGGCCGGGTTGGTCATCAAATGACCGACATTACGCACCAGCATCAGGCTGCGCCCCTGCAGGTCAAACGCCGTCCCTTCGGGCGAGGTATAGGAGCGATCCGGATCAAGGCTGCGGGTAATGGTCTTTTCTCTCTTGGCGAAGCTGACAGAAAGATTGCCCTTCATCAGCCCAAGCCAGTTGCGATAGACCTCGACCTTTTCTTCGGCATCAACCGCGGCAACGGAATCCTCGCAATCCATAATGGTTGAAAGCGCAGATTCCAGAATAACATCCAGTACCCCTGCCGGATCATTGCGGCCAATACCTTTGCTGCGATCCACAACAATCTCAAAATGCAGGTTATGGTGCCGGAGTAAAAGACTATAGGCCCCTTTCGGATCACCGCTATAGCCCAGAAACTCTGTTCCTGTTGCCAACCCGGTTCGGGTTCCGTCTTCAAGGGTTATCTGTAATTTGCCATCACGAATGTTATAACAGACAGCGTCCCTGTGTGATCCCCGTTCCAGCTTCGCCGCCTGATCCAGAAAGGACCGGGCCCAGGCTATGACCTTTTCCCCGCGCTTTGGATTAAACGAACTGCCCTTTTCAGCCCCCGCGGTTTCCGCAATCGCATCGGTTCCATAGAGCGCATCATAGAGACTGCCCCAACGGGCATTGGCCGCATTGAGAGCATAACGTGCATTGCGCACAGGCACGACCAGCTGTGGTCCGGCGACCGTTGTGATTTCGCTGTCGACCTTGCTGGTCTCTATGAAAAAGTCAGCGCTCACAGGTACGATGTACCCGATTTCCTCAAGGAAGCTTTTATAGGTTTTGTGATCTGTAATCGGGCCGGGATGGCTCCTGTGCCAGTGATCCAGCTTCTGCTGCAACTGATCCCTTTTTTCCAGAAGCGCCCTGTTCTCTGGCATCAGTTCGATCAACATTTTCTCGAAACCTTGCCAGAAGTCAGCAGGTTTGATGCCAGTACCGGGCAGCGCTTCTTCAATCAGGAAATCATGCAGAATTTTTTTAATATGGAGCGCGCCGATCTTAATCCGATCAGTCATTGATAAACTTTCTTTCGTCTGGGTCTTGTTATCGGGCTTTTTGGCAGCCCTTTTTATCGTATTTTATGAATATGTTCTTTTATCAATACAGCAAAAGACAGGCTTTACGGTAGGGGTAATTTACGGGATTTGCACAACCGTTGTTTGATCCGTAAACCAGCGTTCTTCGAGATTGTTACCCTCCCCCTTGCGATCAACGATCAAAAACTCCTGTGTCGGAGCCAGAACCAGCAGGGGATGGTGCCAGATATTCCGGGCATACTGGACACCCTGCTGACCTGATGCATAAAAAGCCCGACAGTTTTCTGCCGTCGGGCTCTCTCCCTGTGCAACGACAATCAACCAGGGATCCGGGCGCATGGGAATGAAGGCCTGGCTGCCCAGCGGGTGGCGCTCCAGCATCGAAATTGTTATGGGCAGGGCGCGCGGTGTTCCCCTGAAAATCGACAGGATAACCTCGGCCCCGTCTCCCGTAACATCAACTTGTGCCAGATCGTGAAATCGTCGCGTGGTGCCCTCATTGATCAGATAACTTTTTTCATAGTCCGTCTCGATCACCTGCCCGAAGGGCGCGAAGGCCTCAACCGTGAGCGGCACAGGACGAAGAACAAAGGGGTCCGGCATGGTCATGCTCCCTCATAGGGGTGCTGTTTGATCCAATGCTGAGCGATATCAATCCGCCGCGCATACCAGACCCTGTCGTATGACTGGATATAGTCGACAAATTTTTTCAATCCGGCGAAGCGGCCGGGGCGGCCAATCAGACGACAGTGCAGGCCGATAGACATCATCTTCGGGGCCTCATCGCCCTCTGCATAAAGGATGTCAAAGGCATCCTTCAGATAGTGGAAAAAATGATCCCCGGTATTAAAGCCCTGTGCCGTGGCGAAACGCATATCATTGGTATCAAGCGTGTAGGGCACCACCAAATGCGGACGGTCAACCAGCTGCGACCAGAAGGGCAAATCATCGGAATAGTCATCCGCATCATAGACAAAGCCCCCCTCTTCAGCGACCAGCTGGCGGGTATTCTCTGATGTACGCCCGGTGTACCAGCCCAGCGGTCTCTCACCGGTGATCTTTTTCTGAATCTCGATCGCGCGGATCATATGCTCGCGCTCCTGCTCCCTGGACATACCGTGGTAATTGATCCAGCGATAACCATGTGAGCAGATCTCGTGCCCGTCTTTCAGGGCAGCTTCGATCACTGCCGGATGGCGTTCCATCGCCATGGCCACAGCAAAAAGCGTGATCGGGATCTGCCGTTCGCGGAACAGCTTGAGGATGCGCCAGACACCAGCCCGGGAACCATACTCATAGATTGATTCCATCGACATGTGCCGGGCCTTGTCAAAAGCTGCCGCGCCAATGATTTCGGACAGGAACACTTCCGAGGCCGGATCCCCGTGCAGTACGCAGTTTTCGCCGCCCTCTTCATAGTTCAGGACAAACTGGACCGCCACACGGGCGCCTTCAGGCCAGTTCGCCTTTGCGGGCTGCGGACCGTAACCAACCAAATCCCGAGGATAATCCTTTTCTACTTCACTCATTGAACCCGGTCCTCAAGTCGAAAGCGGATAATGCGGGCAATCTGTTCCAGAGCGGTGCGGAACTCTTCTGCTGTGCCGTTTTCCAGTCTGGCTTCAAAAGCATCCATGATCATAAATTTGGTCGCGCCCTTGACGGCAAAGATAAAAGGAAAGCCGAACTTCTCGCGATAGCGGTCATTTGAAGCTGTAAAGCGTTCGAATTCCTCAGCTGTCAACTGGTCCAGACCAACTCCGGCCTGTTCTTTTTTTGAATCTTCGGTCAACTCACCCGCCAGTGCCGCCTTGCCTGCCAGATCAGGATGCGCCCTGATCAGCGCCAGCTGGGCATCAGGTTCTGCCGCAAACATCACCTGGGCAAAAGCCCCGATCATGGCATCCCGGCTGGCAAAGGGACGTTCTTTTCCCGCCAGTTCGGCGACCCAGGGGGAATGTTCGGCAATATCGCCGAATGCCCCGGCAAAATCAGGAGCATCCATAGCATTCACTGCCTCAAGAGAATAACACTTACTCATTCAACTGTTTCTCCGCTTCTGCACATCGGGTTACTGCTGGGCAATCCAGGCACCAAGAGTTGTCCGTTCAGCATCTGTCATCCCCGTTTCATTGCCAAGAGGCATCGCATCAGAATCAACCGCCTGTGCCTTAACCCGGTCCAGATAACGCGTGAGGTCTTCGATGGTTTCAAGATGAATGTCCTGAGGTGCTTCATCAAAGACCTCGCTGGTTGGTGTCACAGCATGACAGCTGGCGCAATGCGTTTGAAGCACCTCAAGGACAGCCGTGTCTGTCACTTTGTCGCTGCCGTAATTCCGCGTTTGCGGTGCTGTAAGAATAATAGCAGCAAGCAAACCCAAAGCCGCAACCGGAAGTGTCCAGGCGTACTGTTTAAAGACATCCCCGGCTTCATGACGGTTGAGCAGGTGGCGGGCAGAACCACCGATAACAATAATCAGCGCAACCAGAAGCCAGCTGTGCGGATGCCCGGTCAACATGGGATAGTGATTGCTTACCATCATCAACAGAACCGGCAGGGTCAGATAGTTGTTATGCACCGAGCGCTGTTTGCCGATCTTGCCATACTTGGCATCAGGCTCTTCCCCGCGCATCAGTGCAGCCGCAACCTTTTTCTGGTTGGGGATAATAATGCCAAAAACGTTTACCGCCATCATGGTGCCGACAAAAGCACCAACATGGATCAGGGCCCCGCGTCCGGAAAACACCTGAGAGAACAGCCAACTCGCACCAACAATGAGGATAAAGACACAAAGCGCCAGAACAGCAGTGTTTTTCCCCAGCGGCGAACGGCAGATCCCGTCATAAATCAGCCAGCCACCAACAAGGCTTGCAACCGAAATAGCAATCGCCTGCCAAGGTTCCAGCACCATAACGCTCGGATCAATCAGATAGCTGCTGGCGTTGTAATAATACTGAACCACCAGAAGGGCAAAACCGGTAACCCAGGTCAGATAGGCTTCCCATTTGAACCAGACCAGATCATCCGGCAGTTTCTTGGGGGCGACCAGATACTTTTCAACATTGTAAAATCCCCCGCCATGCACCTGCCAGGAAGATCCGAAGACGTCCTTGTCCAGCCCCTCGCGCTTGCGCAGGGACAGATCAAGGCCAATGAAATAGAAGGAGGTACCAATCCAGCCCACACCTGCAATAAGATGAGCCCAGCGGAAAATCAAGTTAAGCCAGTCTACCGCAAATGATTCCATGTTACGTCATCCTTCCTGATGCATCTTGCCACCCTCGGGTGGTTCTTTGTCTTTTATCTGTTCGTCTTGTCTGCCTCTGAAAGACAGCTATTGTGCCTTGTTCGCCAGATCGATGGCGATGTTCCGGTGCCGCTGCAGCAGCGGCTGCAGATCCAGACGGGTAATCCGACCTTCACTGACCAGCAGTTCTCCGCCCACGGCGGTATAGTTTGCCTTGACCGGATGGCAGAGTAGCAAACCAGCAACGGGGTCCAGTTCAGCCCCGGAATGATAGAGTTCATCGAGCTTGAAAGCGGCAAAATCCGCCTGATAGCCCGGAGCCAATATGCCGATATCACTCCGATTAAGAACCTTTGCCCCGCCCAGTGTCGCAATTTCGATGGCTTCCCGAACCTTCAGTCCCCGCGCGCCATGTTTGACCCGCTGCAACAGCATCGACTGACGGGCTTCAGCCAGAAGGTGGCTGGAATCATTCGATGCAGATCCGTCTACCCCCAGTCCAACCTTGACCCCGGCATCATACATTTCCCGCACTGGCGCAATGCCCGACCCCAGTCGCATATTGGAACAAGGGCAATGGGCTACCCCGGTTCCGGTACGGGCAAACAGCGAAATTTCATCGGGGTTCAATTGAACACAATGGGCATGCCAGACATCATTGCCAACCCACCCCAACTCTTCAGCATAATCGCCCGGACGCAGACCAAATTTTTCCTGACTGTAGAGGATATCCTCGACGTTTTCGGCCAGATGTGTGTGCAATCCCACGCCATATGAACGTGCGAGCAAGGCTGATTCCCGCATCAGATCCCGGGAGACAGAAAAAGGCGAACAGGGCGCCAGGGCAATCCGGATCCGCGATCCATCAGAAGCATCATGATAGCTTTCAATCAACCGCTGGCTGTCTTTCAAAATCGCTTCTTCATTTTCCACCAGACTGTCTGGTGGAAGGCCACCATCACTTTCGCCAATCGACATGGAACCCCGGGTCGCGTGGAACCGGATACCCATCTCCATCGCCCCCTCAATGGAATCATCCAGTCGGCTGCCATTTGGGAACAGGTAGAGATGATCGCTGGTGGTGGTACAGCCCGACAATAACAACTCGGCGATACCGACCTGGGCAGAGACCTTGATTGCTTCTGGTGTCAGATGCGACCAGACGGGATAGAGCGACTGCAACCAGGGAAACAGCGGCTCATCCTGGGCAAAGGTCCGGGTCAGCGTCTGGTAGAGATGGTGATGCGTATTCACCAGACCGGGAAGAACGATATGGCCACTCAGATCCAGGACTGTATCAGCATCCTGCGGCAGATCATCTGAACTACCCACAGCCTTGATGACGCCATCCACAGCATAAAGAGCACCCTCTTTCAGCTCTCGCCTGTCCTGATCCATCGTTACCAGGACACGGGCGTTTTTGATCAACAGCGTTTTCATATCGTTCTTCAGCTCTTTTACTTTCTAGAGATCAGCTTCTCTTGGAAGGATCAGGTTAAGCAGAATTGCGAGAAAGGCAGAGGGAGCCAGACCCGAGGTTAAAAGTATCTTGGCCGTTGCTGGTAAAGTTGCCACGGCTTCCGGCACAGACTTGAGCCCAAGACCAATCCCCAGAGACACAGCAATAATCACCAGATCCCGACGTGACAGTTTGGTCATGGCCAGAAGCTTCATGCCTGCCCCGGCAATCATGCCGAACATAATGATGGCCGCCCCGCCCAGAACCGCGTTTGGCATGACAGAGATAACCGCGCCCAGTTTGGGAAACAGACCCGCAATAATCAGGAACACAGCACCACAGGTTACCACATGTCGGCTCATCACACCTGTAAGTGCAACCAGCCCGACGTTTTGGCTATAGGAAGTATTCGGCATCGCCCCGAAAAGCGCTCCCAGTGCTGTCCCCAGACCATCAGCCATGGTTCCGCCTGAAATCTCGCGATCGGTGGCTTCGCGACCCGCGCCGCCTGTGGTAATTCCCGAAATATCCCCGACAGTCTCGATCGCGCTGACCACAGACATCAGCAACATCCCGATAACTGCTGCCGTGTTGATCTCGAAGCCATAGGAAAAGAGCGAAGGCAGGGCAAACCAGCCCGCAGAAGCAACCCGTCCGAAATCCACCATTCCCATGGGAATAGCAACCAGATAACCGACAATCAATCCAATCAGAATAGCCGAAGCAGAGAGAAATCCCTTGGTCAGGAACTTGACCGCCAGCGTGACCACCATCACCAGTATAGCCAGAGAGATATGGTGCAGAGCCCCAAAATCCTCAACCTTGCCTGCTCCACCAGCCGCATACTGTATACCCACCGGGATCAGGGCCAAACCGATGGACAGAACCACAATCCCTGTCACCAGCGGCGGTAGTATCCCACGCAAACGTCCGATAAAGGTCCCAAGAATAAAATGGAACACCCCGCCGATGGCAGCAGAAGCAAAAAGGGCTCCCATCCCCGCCGTTTTAACAATCGGGATCATGATCGGAATAAAAGCGAAACTGGTTCCCTGCACAATCGGCAGACGGGCGCCAACCGGACCAATGCCGATTGTCTGTAACAAGGTCGCAATACCCGCAACGAACATGGCTGTCTGGATCAGGAAGATCTTGTCGCCCCCTGACAGACCGGCTACCCCCGCGATAATAATGGGAACGGTGACGTTCCCGGCAAACATCGCCAGAACGTGCTGTATCCCCAGCGGAATAGCTTCTTTCATTGGCGGGCAATAGTTTGGGTCTCTCAGCTGCTCGGCAGTTGCTGCCGATTTTGCTATCTCAGTCATACTCTGTTTTCTCCCCGTTCATTTATCACACCGGGTTTTTCCGGTTTTCTTCTATGGCAGGCCTTTCTAGACCGTTTTAGGAAACTGACCGATAGATCAGCTCCCCCGGTAGGTAGAATAGCCAAAGGGCGAGAGAAGCAGGGGAACATGATAATGCTGTTCGGCATCTGAAATACCGAACCGAATGGTTATCAGGTCAAGAAAAGCAGGATCACTGAGCACAGTGCCGCCTTCTCTCAGATAATCACCAGCATGAAAATGAAGTTCATAGACCCCGGGAACAAAACTGCCCTGGTCCAGAAGGGGGCCGTCCGCCCGTCCGTCTTCATTTGTAATAATTTCCCGCAAGGGGGCTGTTTCTCCGACACGAAACAGTTCTATTTTCAGACCGGATGCGGCTATTCCCCTAGCCGTATCCAGTACATGCGTCGTCAGACACCCCATAAGCCTCATCCTGCCTTTTATTATTTTTATGTGAGGCAGTATGTCGCAGTCAGATTGATCACAAAAGAAGTGATTTTAGATCACCATGATGCCAAATAGAGATCAATTGTTCGCCAAATATGCTGTAAGGGCCTTGTTTGCATGGCTGGCAAAGGTTGAGGGAGCCAGAGAGAGCTCGTGAGTGTCATTCGTCAAAACCACCAGCCTGTCCCTTGGAATATCAGCATCTGACAGGTTTACATAGGCTAGAAGCCCGGCTTGTCGCTCCTGCTCGATGCCCAGAATTGTTTGGAAGGTCACATGGTGTCCCTTGCGTGCCAGATTGCGCATAAACCGCAGGGAATTGGCCTTGATAAAAGCCGCCGGTTTGCATTTTAACCGCGTCAGAGGCACTTCCAGAATCCGCGCAAGCGAGAGATTTCCGGCCGGAAGAGCCAGCGGATAGTCAAGACAGTCGGCAAAGGAACAGCTTTTTGAGCGGGTCAGTGGGTGATCAGGTGCAACGACAGCCCCTACTTTCAGCTCCCAGCTTGCAATTTCCTTGAGCGCTTCATGGTCTGGCGGGTTAAAGGTAAAACCGATATGCGCCTTTGCCGTCGAAATCAGGCGGGCCACCTTGAGTGAGCTGGTAATGGTCACCTCAAGCGTAATTCCAGGATAAAGCTTCTGAAAACTGTGGGTAAGCTGGGGCAAGATCGCATCGGCAACAGATTCTACCGAGGCCACCCGTACCACCCCTTGCTTTAGGCCACGCAGATCACCAATCTGTTCCGACAATACATCAAAATCCGTCAGAACCGAACGGGCGTGACGCAACAACAACTCACCTGCCTCTGACAGGCGAAGCCGACGCCCCACCCGCTCAAAGAACTGCAGTCCAAATTCTTCTTCAAGACCCAAGATTTGGCGGTTTACTGCCGAAGAAGCAATATTCAGTTGGCGGGCCGCCTCGCGAATGGATCCATATTCTGCAACGGCTACAAAGTATCGCAAAGCCGGAGAATAAAGAGTATGCGCGCGTTCGATTTTCATAGGGGAGACACCTCAGAAAACGTCGCCCGACTTATTCATTAAAACAGAGGGGCTTGAAAAGAGTACCTTTTCTTATAGCCTAAGATGCGAAAGCCTCAAGCAGAAGACCCGATAAAAAATCATGGCAAAAAACTGAGCCAGATTATGACGCCATCAGAACGAACAGGAACCCGTTTATGCGCATAGACGATGCCTTTGTCTCAACGGCTTTCCGCTACTTCGCCGCCACGGCTGAAGCCGGTTCCATCCGGGCGGCATCACGAGAGCTGAATATTGCCTCTTCGGCAGTAAACCGCCAAATTTTGATGTTGGAAGAAGCTTTGGGAATGCCGCTGTTTGAACGCACGGGGCGAGCAATGCTGCTCACCGAAGCTGGTACTGTTCTGCTCAAACAAACCAAGACTACTCTACGTGACTATGAAGATGCCCTGGGTATCATCAATGAACTGCGCGGCCTGCAGCGTGGTCGGGTCAGAATCGCCACCGCAGAATCCGTCTCGGTCAGCCTTCTCCCGGAAATTTTGGCTGATTTCTCCGAAAGGTATCCCTCGATAGAAATCTTTCTCACCGTCACTGTGGCCGATGCCGTGACCGAAATGGTGCGCTCCCGCGAAGCCGACCTTGGTTTTACCTATAATCCTTCCGCCCTGGACGGCCTTGATGTCGCCTATGAAGAAAGCCTGGAAGTCGGCGCGATTGTTTCACCCGACCACCCCTTGATCAAACAGGACAAAGTTACATTACGCGATTGTATCGCACATCCTTACGCCTATCCGGCACGCGGGCTGAGCCTTCGCCTGGCTCTGGATGCCACAATGTCTGATCTGCCCAGCCCCAGAAAACCTGTGCTTGAAGCCAATTCTCTGCGGGTTATGGCGGCCATGGCACGGGAAGGACGCTGCATTGCCTTTCAGACCCGTGTCGGCATTGAACAGCACCTCAAGGCAGGAACACTGGTTTTTCTCCCTCTGTCTGACACCAACTTGCCGAGGGATCGCCTGATGTTGGTCAGACAATCCACCCGTGCGCCTTCACCCGCAACCCAGATTTTTGAAAAACATGTGGTTGAACACCTGAAGACTCATCCACTTAATTGATGCTTTTTTTAGACCTCTGATATCTAAACTTTGTTCTTTTTAGAGCCATAGATGCCTGTCATACTATTTTCAAAATAAACAATTAGGACTGTCTTCGTTCACAGGAGAACAGTCCTGTCTAGGGGAGTACTGGTCGCATGGGGCGACTTACAACACATGTCCTGAATACCGCCAAAGGTGTCCCTGCCAAAGGCTTGGCCATTGAACTCTGGCGGGTAAAGGACGGCAGCTTCTCATTGATAAAGTCTGTCATCACCAACGATGATGGACGGGTTGATGGCCCCTTGCTCGAAAACAGCCAGCTTGAACGCGGGCAATATGAGTTGCGCTTTATGGCTGGCGATTATCTTCGTGCTGAAAGCAAGGCCCTGCCGGATCCACTTTTTCTGGATATTATTCCCATTCGTTTCGGGATTGCGGATACCACCTCCCACTATCATGTGCCTCTGTTGATTTCGCCTTATGGCTATTCGACCTACCGCGGGAGTTAAGATGACAATGCGTCAGAGCATCAGGTTTGTCAGAGACGGAAAAGCGGTTGAACTGACGGACATCGGACCGAATGATACCCTGCTTGATTATCTGCGACTGACAGAGGAATCCCGCGGCACCAAAGAAGGCTGTGCCGAAGGGGACTGTGGCGCCTGTAGCGTTGCTGTTGGCGCGATCAATAAAAACGGTCAGCTGGAATATCAGGCAGTGAACAGCTGTATCCAGCTGCTCGGCATGCTTGACGGCAAGGAAATCATAACCGTTGATGACCTGTCTCGCGGACAGGAGGCTCTGCATCCCGTACAAGACGCCATGGTACGTCATCACGGCTCACAATGCGGCTTTTGTACCCCCGGCATCGTCATGTCGCTCTTTACCCTCTATCACAAGGGGATTAAGGCTGATCGGCAGGCAATCAACAACCAGCTCGCAGGTAACCTCTGTCGCTGTACCGGATACCGGCCAATCATTGATGCTGCCCTTGAAAGCTGTAACGGTTCGCTTGATGATCGTTTTGTTCAGGCCTATGCAGCAACAACCGAGACTTTGAACAAACTTGATGACGGACAAGATGTTTTTCTTGGTACTCCCGAACGGTTTTTTGCCGCCCCGGCCTCGATAGCCTCTCTGGCCAAACTCTACAGTCAGCATCCCGATGCCATTGTTGTTGCAGGTGCAACCGATGTCGGCCTCTGGATAACCAAGCAGCTGCGGGACCTGCCCAAAATCATTCACCTTGGCCGGGTAGAAGGCCTCGACAGGGTCGAAGATAACGGGGCTGAACTTCTCATTGGCGCTGGCGCAACCTATGCCCAGGCAGAGGATGCACTTGCAACAATTGATCCGGATATTGCCGAGGTCGTCCGGCGCATCGGCTCCAGCCAGGTGCGTGCTTCAGGCACCATCGGGGGCAACATCGCCAACGGCTCTCCCATTGGCGACAGTCCGCCCCTCCTGATCGCACTTGATGCCAGACTTGGCCTTGAAAAAGCGGACAGCAAACGGGAAATCAGACTGGAAGACTTCTTCATCGACTACGGCAAACAGGATCGCCAACCGGGTGAGTTTGTCAGCTATGTTAAAGTCCCCAAACTTGCCAAGAACCAGTTTCTGCGCAGTTACAAAATTTCCAAACGGTTTGATCAGGATATCTCGGCGCTGCTGGCCGCCTTTCGCCTGACAGTTGAGCACAACAGAATAACCGAAGCTCGCATCGCGTTCGGGGGTATGGCTGCCACACCCAAGCGGGCGGCTAAAACCGAAAAAATTCTGGTTGGACTGGATCTTGCCGATCAAAGCGGCTGGACCAAAGCAGCCGAAACTCTGGAACAGGATTACCAGCCCATTTCAGACATGCGGGCGAGCAAGGAGTACCGGAATGATGTCGCCAAAGGGCTCTTGCTCAAGGCTCTTCATGAAATATCTCACGCCGTTTCAGACACAGCCAGCCCAGAAACCCGGGTAATCGGACAGAGAAATAACAGTTTGAGAGAGGCGGTTTAAGCTATGTTGAAAAAAATCCCCTCTCCCGCTCCTGCTCTTAACGTTGGCAAAGCAACCAAACACGACAGTGCTGACCGTCATGTTCGCGGCAATGCGCTTTATATCGACGATATTCGCGAACCCCGCGGCACCCTCCATCTCGCCCCCGGTTATGCCAGGGAATCCTGCGGGAAAATCAAATCGCTTGATCTCGATGCGGTTCGTTCTGCCCCCGGCGTCGTGGCTGTGCTCACCGCCTCGGATATACCCGGCCTGAATGACTGCAGCCCTTCCTTTGGCGGTGACCCGATTCTCGCTGACGGGCGGATCGAGTTCCATGGACAGGTGGTCTTTGCGGTCGTTGCCCGCAGTCATCTTGAAGCAAGAAAAGCTGCAAAGCTGGCTCATATAGAAGTCATAGCAGAAACGCCCATGGTCACTGCCGAAGATGGCCTGGCCCGGGAAGCCTCGGTTCTCCCGACCTACGAATTCAGTCGGGGTAGCCCTGAAGCAACGATCAAAGCTTCTCCACTTGCGCTTTCGGACTCTTTTCGTATTGGCGGACAGGAACACTTTTATCTCGAAGGCCAGGTCTCCCTGGCGATCCCGCAGGATCAGGGAGAAATTCTGGTTCACACCTCGACCCAGCACCCAACAGAAATCCAGCACCTCATCGCCAAGATGCTCAAGATCAGAGACGCTGCCGTTGTCTGTGAATGCCGTCGAATGGGTGGCGCTTTTGGTGGCAAGGAATCACAGGCGGCCCAGTGGGCCTGTCTCGCCGCGCTGGCTTCCCATGTAACCGGGCGCCCGGCCAAGATGCGCCTCGACCGTGACGATGACATGATCATGACCGGGAAACGTCATGATTTCCGCTGTGACTGGCAGGCAGGCTTTGACGAGACGGGAAAAATTTCTGCGGTTGAAGTTGATTTTCTGGCTCGCTGTGGCTGTTCTGCAGATCTGTCTCTCGGCGTCAATGACCGCACCATGTTTCATGCGGACAACTCCTATTACTACCCCGAAAACCGGATCACGTCACACCGGATCAAAACCAACACCGTTTCCAACACTGCCTTTCGCGGTTTTGGCGGCCCCCAGGGCATGGTTTTCTCTGAACGGATGATGGATGCCATCGCAATCAAGTTGGGCCTCGACCCGCTGGATGTGCGCAAAACCAATTTTTACGGCGATTCAGGCCGGGATATCACGCCTTTCGGCATGAAGGTCGAAGACAACATTCTGGAAGAGCTGGTGGGTGAACTGGAACAGACCAGTGACTATCGCAAGCGTCGTCAGGAAATTCAGGCCTTTAACACCCGAAGTCCCTTCCTTAAAAAAGGGCTGGCGCTGAACCCGCTGAAATTTGGTATCTCCTTTACCCTGAAACATCTCAATCAGGCCGGAGCATTGGTGCACGTCTACACCGACGGTTCAGTTCAGGTGAACCACGGCGGAACGGAAATGGGTCAGGGCCTCTATACCAAAGTCGCCCAGGTTGTCGCCGAGGAATTTGGCATCGACCTCGAGAATGTGCAAATCACCGCGACCACAACGGACAAGGTTCCCAATACGGCCCCGACGGCAGCTTCTTCCGGTACGGATCTGAATGGAATGGCTGCCAAGCTGGCCGCGGAAACCATTAAATCCCGCCTGATTGATCTCGCGGCCAAGCTTTACCAGATAGAAAAATCAGCAATTTCCTTTGCCAATAATCATGTACAGATCGGGCAACAAAAAATCCCCTTTGCCGAATTGACCCAACAGGCCTTTCTGCAAAGAGTGTCGCTTTCCTCGACCGGATACTATGCCACACCCAACATTACCTGGGATCGCGACAGCAAAAGCGGACGACCGTTTCTCTATTTTGCCTATGGTGCTGCCTGTGCCGAGGTTACAATCGACACCCTGACCGGGGAAATGGTGATCGACCGGGTTGATATTCTGCACGACGTGGGCAAATCCCTGAACCCTGCGCTGGACATCGGTCAGATTGAAGGTGGCTTTGTCCAGGGTATGGGCTGGCTGACGACAGAAGAACTGGTTTACGACGACCAGGGTCGTCTGCGTACTCACGCCCCCTCAACCTATAAAATCCCGACAGCATCGGATTTACCGGATGATTTCCGGGTCAAACTCTGGGATTCACCGGGCAACCGGGAAGATACAATTTATCGCTCCAAAGCAGTGGGTGAGCCTCCAGTCATGCTGGCAACAGCCGTTTTCTCGGCCATAACCAATGCCATCGCGTCTCTGAAGCCCGGCGTTCTGCCCCAAATCAGCGCTCCTGCCACACCGGAAAATATTCTGGCAGCAGTCAAGCTGATGAAAAGCGGAGACTGAAATGAAGGTCTGGTCACTTCTTGCAAAACAACTGGAACAGAACAGCTGTTGTGCCCTTGTGACCATGGTCGAGGTTCAGGGGTCAGCCCCGCGTGAAGCCGGAACCAGAATGGTTATCCGCCCGGATGGAGGCTTTCACGGCACCATTGGCGGTGGAACACTGGAATGGCGGGTTCTGGCTGACGCCCAGAAACATATGAAGTCTGCCCACGCCCAGGTTCACTGGAGCAAGCATGCGCTCGGACCGCAACTGGGCCAGTGCTGTGGCGGCGTGGTCCGCCTGCTGATCGAGGTATTCTCCAGAGAGCAGCTCCCCGAAGTGCGTTCTCTGGCTGAACAGGAAAACAACGGACCCTTTTTTACAACAGGGACGGCACAACAATCTTCAATCCGCAGAGAAATTACGACCAGTCCTGCACATCAGCCAATCGCCATTTCTTTCGACAGGAAAGGCAACCTGCAGGAGCGTTTCGGCGAAGACCGGCGCAAGGTCTACCTTTTTGGCGCAGGTCATATCGGCCGCGCCCTGATGCTCAATATGGCGGCTTTGCAATTCGACTTGCAGTGGATTGATTCAAGAGCAGAATCTTTTCCTGCTCTGGTGCCTGCCAATGTTGAAAAGTGTTTCACACACAATCCCGTTGCGGCTCTGGATACGGCACCGGACGAGAGCTTTGTGGTCATCATGACCCACAGCCACGCACTGGATCTTGATCTTGTTCATGCTGCCCTTGCGGCAAAGCGATTTGCTTATGTTGGTGTTATCGGTTCAGAAACAAAAAAAGCACGCTTCCGCAACAGGTTACGTACAGCAGGACTTGAAACAGAAACGCTAGACAAACTAATCTGCCCCATCGGTATTGCGGGCATCAATTCAAAACATCCCGCTGCAATCGCGGCATCCGTAACGGCGGAACTGCTCGTGCGGGATGAAGAAATTCTTGGTAAACAACAATCGGTGTTCAGAATCGCCGAAGAAGGCTAAAAAGCCTAAGACCAGGAAATAATCACGGCAACGGGAGGGCCGGCATGTGACGGAGAAAATGTCCGTAAAAGGTGGAACTGCGGCTAGAGCAGAGTATCTACTGGAAGCACGCAACATCACCAAAATGTTCGGTGACCTTGCAGCCAACAGTAATGTAACCCTGAAAATAGCCCCCGGAGAAATCCACGCACTGCTTGGCGAAAACGGCGCCGGGAAATCAACGCTGGTCAAAATTATTTATGGTGCGCTGCAACCCACAGTCGGCGAACTCAGCTGGTTGGGGGAAACAGTCAACATTGCCAACCCTGCTGCCGCAAGGAAACTCGGGATTGGCATGGTTTTTCAGCATTTCTCGCTGTTTGAAGCCCTGAGCGTCGCGGAAAATATTGCTCTTGCGTTGCCCGGCGACATTGATCTTGACGAACTTTCCAAAAAAATCAGCCAGGTTTCAAGCGAGTATGGCCTGCCTCTGGAACCAACTGCGCTGGTTGCAGATCTTTCCGTCGGCGAACGCCAGCGTATCGAAATTGTACGCTGCCTGCTCCAGGAACCCCGTCTGCTGATCATGGATGAGCCTACAGCGGTTCTCACGCCTCAAGAAGCCGACCAGCTGTTTCTCACGCTTGAACGGCTCGCCAGCGAAGGCTGTGCTGTTCTTTACATCTCCCACCGTCTGGATGAAGTCAAAAGGCTCTGCCATGATTCGACCATCCTGCGTCACGGCAAGGTCGTCGGCACGGTCAACCCGCAAAAGGAAACCGCCGCCAGCCTTGCGCGTCTGATGGTTGGTGCTGATGTCCATGCCATTAACAGCAACCGGGTATCCTCTCCTGGAGCAAGTCTGCTGAAACTGAACGACCTCAACCAAAAAGCCGATGGCCCCTTTGGTGTTGCCTTGCGGAATATTGAACTGGATGTAAGAGCTGGCGAAGTCGTCGCCATTGCAGGCGTTGCCGGGAACGGACAGTCTGAACTTTTTGATGCCATTTCCGGCGAACGTCTTTCAAGCACAGCTGAAAGTATCTGCATCAACGATCGGAACTGTGGTCTGGACAACATCACCTTACGCCGTCGCCATTCATCCGGATTTGTGCCGGAAGAACGCCTGGGCCATGGGGCTGTTCCCGGTTTCACTCTTTCCGAAAACATCATCCTGACCCGCCATTCTGACGATGACGGCCTTTCCAGGTCGGGATTTCTCGACCGGGCCAAGGCCATTGCGATCAATGAACGGATCACCAAGGACTATGATGTCCGCAAAGGAAAACCGGACCCGGAAGCCCGGGCACTTTCCGGTGGAAACTTGCAAAAATTTGTTGTTGGCCGTGAACTTGATCGCAAACCAAAGGTGTTGGTGATCAACCAACCGACTTGGGGTGTTGATGCGGGTGCTGCTGCGCTTATCCGGCAGGCCCTGATTGATCTTGCACTATCCGGTTCTGCAGTTCTGGTTATTTCACAAGATCTTGACGAGATCTTTGAAATTGCCGACCGCATTGCCGTTATCTCTCGCGGACAGCTGTCAGAGGCCTTTCCCGCCAGCGAGCTTTCGCTTGAAAGCATTGGCCTGATGATGGCCGGCGCACACGAGAAAAAAGACAGCCACATCACTGAAAAGGCAAGCGCATGAGACTGATTCTGGAAAAGCGTTCCGAACATTCGGAATTCATGACCCTGATGTCGCCTTTACTGGCTATCTTTTTGACGGTGATTACCGGGGCTATCATTTTTGCGCTTCAGGGGCTTAATCCGCTTGAAGCGCTGTACGTCTACTTCGTCGAACCAGTAACAAGCATGTGGTCGATCGAGGAAGTTCTAGTCAAGGCCGCCCCCCTGATTCTGATCGGGGTCGGACTGTCCATCTGTTATATGGCTAACGTCTGGAATATTGGCGCAGAAGGCCAGTTGACCATGGGCGCAACTTTTGGCTCGATCGTACCCATATTCTTTACCAGCTGGCAGTCTCCTCTGACACTTGTGGCCATGCTGATTTGTGGAGCGATCGGGGGTGCCGCTTTTGCAGCCATCCCTGCTTTTCTTAAAAACCGCTTTAATGCCAATGAAATTCTGACCAGCCTGATGCTCGTCTACATTGCCCAGCTGATCCTCGATTGGCTGGTCCGGGGTCCCTGGCGTGATCCAAAAGGTTACAATTTCCCTCAGTCTATTCCTTTCGAGGACTGGCAACTTCTGCCGACTCTCGGAGATGGCCGGGTTCATATCGGAATTATTCTCGCCATTGTTGCAGTGATTATCTTGAGCATTCTGATGTCCAGAACTCTCAAGGGTTTTGAAATCATGGTCGTTGGTAATTCGCCCCGCGCAGGTAGATTTTCAGGATTTTCCCGCAAGAAAACGGTCTGGTTTTGCCTGCTGCTTTCTGGGGGGCTCGCAGGCCTTGCAGGCATAGGTGAAGTTGCCGGTCCAAGCGGGCAGCTTCAACCTTCCATTTCTCCAGGTTATGGTTTTACTGCCATTATTGTTGCTTTCCTTGGCCGCCTGAACCCAATTGGTGTGTTTTTTGCCGGCATCATGCTGGCCATCACCTACATCGGGGGAGAAGGCGCACAGGTAGTCCTCGGGGTTTCAGATAAAACCGCCCAGGTGTTCCAGGGCATTCTGCTCTTTTTCATTCTCGCCTGTGACACCCTTATTCTCTACCGGATCAAACTTCTTGGCTCGGTTACCCCACAACAAGCAGCGGCGGAGTAAATCAAATGGATGGTACACAGGCAATTATTCTGACGATCATTACTGCCTCGACCCCCCTGCTTCTCGCGGCAATTGGTGAGCTTGTGGTTGAAAGGTCCGGGGTCCTCAATCTTGGGGTGGAAGGCATGATGGTTATGGGGGCCGTTTGTGGCTTTGCTACAGCCTACACAACCGGATCGCCGACCCTTGGTATCTTCGCTGGAATCATGGCTGGCGTGGGTATGGCATTTATCTTTGCCTTTATGACCCAGACCCTGGTTTCCAACCAGGTTGCCACTGGCCTTGCACTAACCCTTCTCGGACTAGGGCTTTCGGGGTTGATTGGCGAATCCTTTGTTGGTCTCCCCGGTGTCAAACTCACCCCGATTTCCATTCCGCTTCTGGGCGATATCCCCTTTATTGGCCGTATTCTTTTTGGTCAGGATATTCTGGTCTACGCCTCTCTCGCTCTGGTCGTTGCAACAACTTACGTTCTTTTCAGAACCCGGATCGGCTTGATCATCCGCGCGGTTGGCGACAACCACCACTCTGCCCATTCCCTCGGCTATAACGTCATTATGGTAAGATACGCCTGTATTCTTTTCGGTGGAGCCTGTGCCGGCCTGTCCGGAGCTTACCTTTCCCTGGCCTACACACCACAATGGATCGAGAATATGACTGCAGGACGTGGCTGGATTGCGCTCGCTCTAGTCGTCTTCGCCACCTGGCTTCCCAAACGCCTGGCAATTGGTGCCTACCTTTTTGGTACCGTCTGGATTATGGGTCTCTATGTACAGGCGCAGGGCTTGGGTATACCATCACAGTTCCTGTCGTCACTACCCTATCTGGTGACAATCATTGCTCTGGTTATTATTTCTGGAAACAAGACTCTCACTCGTGTAAATACCCCTGCGTGTATTGGTCAATCCTTTGTTCCTGATCGATAAACCGGATTATAATACAAACTCTTTCGGCGTCTTCGCGCAAAACGGCCAGCGTAGACGAACCACCTATGAACAGGCCGTTGAGTGTTCGCCTAACCCAGTGTTAGCTTAACAGGGAGGAATGCCCCAATGAAAAAATGGTTGGGATTTGCCGCTGCTGTCGCAATGTCTTTTGCGGTAACGTCAGCGTCTGCTGCAGACAAACTAAAAGTCGGTTTTATTTACGTCGGGCCTATCGGGGATCATGGCTGGTCCTACCAGCATGAACAGGGACGTCTTGCAATTGACGCCGCTCTTGGCGATCAGGTGGAAACCTCCTATATCGAAAAAGTTGACGAAGGCCCCGACGCAGAGCGTGCCATTGAACGTCTGGCCCGTCAGGGTGCCAATCTTATTTTCACGACTTCCTTTGGCTTCATGGAACCTACCTTGAAAGTCGCCAAGCGTTTTCCCGACGTGAAGTTTGAACACGCCACTGGTTACAAACGTGCAGACAATGTCTCCACCTATTCTTCGCGTTTTTATGAAGGCCGTTACATCATTGGCCAGATCGCGGCCAAAATGTCCAAAAACGGCGTAGCAGGCTATATTGGCTCCTTCCCTATTCCGGAAGTGGTGCGTGGCATCAACTCCTTCATGCTTGGGGCTCAGTCAGTTAACCCTGATTTCAAACTGAAAATTGTTTGGGTAAACTCCTGGTTTGATCCAGGCAAGGAAGCTGATGCGGCCAAAGTTCTGATTGGTCAGGGCGCTGATATCATTACCCAGCATACAGATTCCACCGCACCGCTTCAGATTGCAGGTGAACAGGGTGTTTACGGTTTTGGTCAGGCCTCAGACATGGTTGCTTTTGCACCAAACACTCAGTTGACAGCAATCGTTGACGACTGGTCGAGCTACTATGTCAACCGCACCAAAGCAGTACTGGATGGCACCTGGGAATCAACCGACACCTGGGGTGGTATCAACGACAAGATGGTTGGCATGGCGCCCTTCACCAACATGCCGGATGATATCAAAGCTGCGGCAGGAAAAACCACGGCACAAATCGTGACCGGCAAACTGCACCCCTTCCAGGGCCCGATCTTCAAGCAGGATGGCACAGAAGCCGCTAAAGAAGGCGAAACCATTTCTGATGGTGAACTCCTGGGCATGAACTGGTACGTCAAGGGTATTGATGACCAGCTGCCACAATAAAATACCGGTTCTTACCGGAATAGAATACAAAACGGGGCTCGATACAGTCCCGGAATAACCGGATGAAGTCAGCCCCTGCCCGTGCAGGGGCTGATATCGGGAAAAGACAGTCTGACGTGTGATGCATGAAATCCCCGGACTGAAAAGAACAAGCAGGTAAACATAACGGGTTCAGAGTGTGATTGGTGACAATCGCAGGAATATCCTGCGCGCCAGAAACAAGAAGCACGTCTACAGATAGGGTCATGTCATGACAATAACCGACCAGAAGCCATCCAGACTCCTTCGGGGATCAATGGTCAACTTTCTTGCCAATCCCCGCACAGAAGGGAATGTAAAAAGTACCGTTTATATCAAAAAAGGTGCACTTGTCCTGGCTCAGAACGGACGTATTCTCTGGCAAGGTGACTTTGCTGACATGCCAAGTGCCTACAAGGCCCTTCCCTGTGACGATTTTGGTGAACAGTTGATTCTGCCCGGCTTTATCGATGCCCATATTCATTTTCCTCAATACCGTATTCTCGCAGCACCCGGCAAAGATCTGCTTGACTGGCTCAACCGCTTTACCTTCCCCGAAGAGTCACGCTATTCCTCCCCGGATCATGCCAGCCATGCCGCAGACATTTTTCTGAACCGCCTTTTCAGCAATGGGACCACTTCGGCTCTTGCTTTTTGTTCCGTGCATAAAGTCTGTGCCGAGGCTCTCTTTTCTGCCGCTGAAAAACGGGGGATGGCCCTGCTCACAGGCAAGACCATGATGGACAGGCTGGCACCGGATGCTGTTCTCGACGACCCCGAGACCGGCGCACGCGAATCAAAAGAGCTGCTCGACAGCTGGCATAACAAGGGGCGGCTGAAATATGCCATCACGCCCCGTTTTGCTGTAACCTCTACCGATGCCCAGCTCCAGTTGAGCGGCGAACTTTACCGAGACCATCCCGACTGCATCATGCAGACACATCTGTCTGAAAGTCCCGGCGAAATTGCAACCGTGCAGTCCCAGTTTCCCTGGTCCAAAGACTACACCGATGTCTACGATCATTTTGGTCTGCTTGGGCCAAACTCTTTCTTTGCGCACGGCATCCATCTTTCCGAGCGTGAATGTGCCCGCCTGGCCGAAGCTGGCTCGACTGTTGTACACTGCCCGACCTCCAACAATTTCCTTGGTTCCGGCCTGTTCGATATCGATCATGTCAGAGATAAGCGCCGACCTGTCGGTGTGGGTGTCGCCACAGACGTTGGTGGCGGAACCAGCTATTCCATGCTCCAAACCCTGGGTGAAACCTATAAAGTAGCGATGCTCAAGGGCCGCAAGATCACCGCTCATGATGCTTTTTACATGGCAACACTGGGCAATGCCCAGCGTCTGAAAATGGACAAGGAAATCGGCAGTCTTGACGTCGGGAAGTGGGGCGATATCGTTGTTCTCGACCCAAAAGCTACACCCGTTCTGGAAAGCCGTCAGGAAGTCTCGGAAACTCTGGAAGACATTCTTTTCTCTCTGATGATCTTGGGCGATGACCGCGCAGTCAGAGCGACTTATGTTGCTGGAAAATCTGTGTACAATAAGTAATCATCAACTGGAATTGTCTGTCGGAGCATAGAGTATGCCCTGTGAACACCTGCTTCCGATTATGGCCTTCACCGAACGCGCAGGTATCAAAAAAATTTCACAGGGATTAACCTGGAGCAAAATGGCAGGCGAATGGGCCTACTACGACTGTCATTTCGCCTTCCGGATGGCCCAGCGGCTTTTCTCGTTACCCGATTTCGTGATCTGGCATGAACTCCTGGGAACCCACGAGGGCTCAGAAGCAGGATTTGTCTGCGAAAAGTGCCAAACCGGGGTCATGGGCCGACACAGTTCGATTGGTCAGGATCTACCTTATATCCCTTAATCTTTGCTCTAAATGTCTCGAAGAATAAGCCCCAGCTATTCGATTAAGAGCCTGCAGGGAGGATCTCTTTACCATATTTAGCAAAGATTTTGTCAATACTTCCGTCTGCCTTCATTCCTTTTATTGTCTCATCAAAAGCTGGCAGTATCCCTATATATTCCGATTCCTTACCGATACAAAGATGCAAAGGTAAAGATGCGAGAATACCCGGCATTTTTTCAATCTCATTTTTCAGTTCGCTATTTCGCATAAAATAGTCAAAGTTAAAATTGTTCCTCACAACGAGATCTCCCCGCTTCCCAGCCAGCATACGATAGGTCAGTTCCAGAGAATCTGCCCAGATCACTTTCAAATCCTTTTCTTGGCTTCTGGTCCAGTCATTACCCCGGTATTCCACCAGAATAAAATCGCCAAGATCATCATAAGACCGGATTTGGAGAAGTTCATCTCGCCGAGGATGACCTTTATAGGTGTAGACACCAACCTCAAGTACCAGGAGAGGCTCTTTGCTACAGGTTGTATAGCTGCTCCTGACAGCAGTCGGCACAGTTACAAAGGCATCAGCCTCTCCCTTGCGAACTTCTTCCTGTGCGCGGGCCCAGGGGTAGCTTTTATAAACGACCTCAAGATCGAGTTTATCTTTCAGGGCAATGTTCAAAACATCCACCCCGATGCCTTTTATCTGCCCGGCATCATTCCAGACCAAAGGAGCATAACTGTCTGGAAAAGCAAAGGTAAGGGGATCCGCCCGGAGAGAAAACGGCATCAACGATAAAAATGCAGTGAGCAGAATAACTCTCAAATAATCACACTCCTGAGTACCAGGGGATCTTTTTGTTGGACTGATATTTCCGGAATATTTATTCAACTATAATAAGTTATTTTCCAGCTGTTTTACAGGAAATTCCCTACTGCCCGGGAATCAAGTATCAGCTCGATAAAATCATCAACTCTGCGTACATTGTCCCCGAACTATTTCACAGTCTGTAACAGGTCTTTTACTTCCTGTTTATCAGTATCATTGGCCGTCACAGGTTTATTCTCGCTGTTGGTCTCTGGCTCGAAAATCAATTCAAAAACCATAGGAAAATGATCTGATCCCGTATAGGCAAGCCGTTTGATATTCACCAGACTGAAATCATCACTGTGAAACAGGTGATCCAGTGGCCAACGGGCAAACCAGTACTTTGCATGAAAGGAAGAGAATAACCCGCGTCCAATTCTAGGATCGAGCAAACCGCTTAGTTTCTGGAATCTTTCTGTCGTGCGTGACCAGGCAACATCATTCAAATCTCCGGTGACAATACAGGGAAGAGAATCATCAGCAACCTCCATCCCGATCATAACAAGTTCGGCATCCCGCTCAACCGTTTGGGATACAGGATCAGGAGGTTCGGGATGGACGACATAAAGCCGAAATCTAAAGCTGCTGTCCGGAACAGATACCGTAGCATGTATTGACGGGATATCTTCTCTCACCAAAAAACGGATATCTGCTTCTTCAAGCTTGAATTTGGACCATAAAATAATGCCGTAGGTATTATCCTGTGCACGCTCCAAACGGTTTTCATATCCCTCTGCCCTCTTTTGCAGCGCATCTACCCATGGCTGATCTGTCTCCATAAAAACGCAGATATCTGCATTCTCCCGAGAGATACGATCACAGAGGTCTTCATAGCGGCGGTTGTATTGCAGTACATTAGCAACAAGGAACTTGATTACACGACCTCGCTCGATTGTATGTGGTTTTGCGGTTCGTGCCTGAACCTTCACCAGCGGGGTATAACGAACAATTTTCACCAGCTGAATTGCCAGGCAAAATCCCAAGAGGCCATATAAGACCAGCAGGATTACTGTCCAGCCAAAACAAAATGGGCCCAGAAACAAAAGTCCCAAAAGCATAATTGCGAGTTGCACTCTGGGGAAATCAAACGTTCGCACCAACCCATGAGCCTGTGGCAACAGAGGCACAAGCGTGGCTATGCCCATAAAGAGGGAAAGAACAACATAGAGAGTCAAATAGATCATAAACAATCAATAGAGCGAATTATCGCTACACATGCAAGTTCCCGGGATTTTATCCAGATCGTGCACTGAAGCTTTCATCATTTCGTTTTACCTAGCTCAAGCAACAGGGGCAGGTCCCGAAGATCCCCGAACGATCAGGCGTCCCGGGTATTTGATATCTTCACCAATCCCCTTGGACTGTACCAGAAGATCCAGAGCAGAACTGGCCATCTGAGAGATCGATTGGCGAATAGTCGAAAGACGCGGGGTCACAAGAACAGCCAGAGGAATATCATCAAAGCCGACCACCGTTAGTTCTTGCGGCACCTCAATCTTGAGATCCCGTGCTGCCCGCATGACCCCGATGGCTTGCTGATCACTGGCGGTCGCGATTGCAGTCGGCCTTTGTCCAACAGGACGGTTAAGGAAAATTCGACCCAGCTCTTCACCAGCAGCAAAATCAAACGCACCCCGCAAAATTTCCAGATCCGGCTTCACCCCCAGGTCTTGTCCACCAATGGTCAATCCGGCGACAAAACCGCTTTCTCGTGCCCGTGCAACCCTTGTTTCCGAAGGACCAGCAGCGTAGCCGATACGAAGGTGTCCCATTTCCAGCAAATGAAGCGCAGCAAGGCTGGCACTGATTTCATGATCTGTTGCAATACAGGGATAGCTGACAAAAGTTCGGTCCAGAGCGACAATAGGGATATCCGTTGCCAGTTGCTGGGCATTGTCTTCTGATGCAGAAACAACCAATATTCCCAAGGGCGAACGGTCCAGCAGTGTTTCGATCTGCTGTTTCTCGTAAAGTGGATCATCATGCGTATTGGCCAACATCACGGATAATCCCTGCTCGGCAGCAAGCATCTCGACATGTTTTGCCAGTTGAGCAAAAAACGGGTTCGTAATATCGGGAACAATTAGCCCAACGATATCACTCCGGTTGGTTCGCAGAGCCCGCGCAACCGCATTTGGCTTGTATCTCAGTTCGCGGACAGCAGTTTCAACCTTTTCCTGCAGCTTTGGTTTGACCGTCTCATTTTTGGCCAAAACCCGGGATACCGTTCCAACGGATACCCCCGCTAATTGTGCTACATCTTTGATTGTTGCCATCTTGAACCACTGTCAGAAAATACGGTTTTCACTGCAGCAGACAAACTGTCTCATTTCCCTGCACAGCCAACTATATGTACATGAACCCGGGTATTTATAAAGCCCTTAGCCGGAAAAGGTAGCGTCACCCTAGGGAGGAAAAAGAAAAGGTGACGCTACGAGGCAAAAAAACAAGCCTGCCCAAATGGATCTCGCATTATCAGAGATCAGCTTCGGGTGTATTTGGCGCGATAGTGGTCAAGAATAACCGCGACAATAATCACCACACCTGTAATCATCTGGCGCATAAAATCACTTAATCCCAGCAAGATCAGTCCATTGGCCAGCACTCCGATAATAAAGGCGCCCAACAGTGTCCCCAGGACCGACCCGCGTCCTCCACTGAGGCTTGTACCACCAATAATCACCGCAGCAATGGCATTGAGTTCAAAGCCAACCCCGGCAATAGGGCTGGAAATATTCAACCGCGCCATATAGATGATGGCCGCAATCCCCGCCGTAAAGCCACAGATGGTAAAGGCAGCAACCTTGCACCAGAAAACTGAATGCCCTGCCAGTCGAACCGCCTCTTCACTGTTTCCCAGTCCATAGAGCAGCCGCCCGAAGACTGTTCTGGTCAAAACAAACCAGGCCAGTAACGCCAACATCAGAGCAACCAGAAAGACCACCGGGATTCCATAGAAGGTCATAGAGCCAAAGGCATTGAATTCTGACGGGAAAGAATAGATCGTTCTTGCGTCGGAAATATGCAGGGCAGCCCCCCGGGCCACATTGAGCATCCCGAGCGTAATAATAAAAGACGGCAAGGCCCAGAAAGCGCTGATGGCACCGTTCAGCACCCCGCAAAGGGTTCCCGCCAGAACAGCCGCCAGCACCGCAAGACTGATCGCCATTGGCACACCAACATCCAGCGATATCGCCTTGCCTGCCACAACAGCACAAAGCGCCAGTAACGACCCGACAGAAAGGTCGATGCCCCCGATCAGAATGACAAAGGTCATGCCCACGGCAAGCACCAGATTGATCGTGACCTGGGTCAGGATATTGGTGATATTATTCGCCGTCAGAAAGTGCTCTGTCGTCACCGAGAAGATAATAACCAGAGCCACCAGCGCCAGACCGATCCCGGCCTCGCGCAATACCGACTTGAAAGAGAATTTCTTTCGTCCGGTAAAGGGTGTCTGAGCAAGTCCTGTCGCTTCAACATTCATTTTTTGGTTCCCTGATCTTTGCGTTGATACGCCAGACGTAAAATAGCTTCTTCGGAAAAGGCCTCACGCGGAATTTCTCCCTGCACCCTGTGGTCCGACAAGACAAGTATTCGGTCACAAAGTGTAATCAGCTCAGGTAGTTCAGAAGAAACCACCAGCATCGCAACGCCCTTTTGGGCCAGGTTACGCATGATCGCGTAGATCTCGGCCTTTGCCCCGACGTCCACGCCTCTGGTGGGCTCGTCAAGCAGCAGAACACTTGGATCTCTCGCCAGCCACTTGGCGATAACCACCTTCTGCTGGTTCCCCCCGGACAGGCTTGACGCCCGGTCAGACAGGCCGCCGCTCTTCAGTTTCAACATACTGCCAAGCCGGTCGGCCAGGCTCAGTTCCGCCAACCGGTTAAGAAGGCCATTTTTAGACACTTTCTCCAGCGCCGCCAGAGAGACGTTGGCTGCGATTGCCATGTCAAGAATGAGGCCTTCGTCTTTACGGTCTTCGGTCACAAAGCCAATACCCGATTTAATCGCTTCCCGCGGAGAGGCAAAAGAAGCCGGAACGCCCTCACGCAGCATCTGTCCTGAGATCACTGGATCAATCCCAAAAATCCCGCGCAACAGCTCTGTACGTCCCGCCCCGACAAGACCAGCGATCCCGAGGATTTCACCATAGCGCAGATTGAAAGAAACGCCCTCTTCATACGGGGATTTCTCGACCCTGAAATTCTGTAACGAGAGAGCAACAGCCCCCGGCTCTGTCGTTGTTTTTTCCTGAGCCATTTCCCTGGCAAGGCGTCGCCCGACCATATGCGCAACCAGTTGATCTGGCGAGGTGACCGAAATGTCTTCCGTGACAATGGTCTCCCCGCTTCTGAGAACCGTCACCCGGTCACAGTTGGCAAAGACCTCGCTTAGATGATGGGAAACAAAGACCACCGTCACGCCCTGTGCGCGAATACCTGCAACAATCTTGAACAGTCGCTCGGTTTCCCGATCGGTCAGGGTCGCAGTAGGTTCATCCAAAATCAGAATTCTGCTGTCAGATTGCAGAGCTCTGGCAATCTCGATCAGCTGTCGATGTGCAATCCCCAGCGTATAGACCGGAGCCCTGACATCCACGTCCAGCAACCCGATAGCATCCAGCGCAACCCGTGCCCGGCGGTCCATTTCTTTTCTATCAAGAAGTCCCAGCCGCGTGCGGGGCATCTGCTCAAAGCTGATATTTTCAGACACAGAAAGGTGAGGCAAGAGATTGAATTCCTGATGCACCACCTGAATACCTTTAAATTTGGCATCCCGGGGGCCTGCAGGTTTATAGGCCTGCCCATCGAGCAGGATATCTCCGGCAGTCGGTTGGAAAACCCCCGTCAGAATCTTGATCAGGGTGGATTTTCCCGCACCGTTTTCCCCCACCAACGCATGAACTTCCCCGGCACGGAGGGCAAGGCTCACCCCCTTGAGGGCTTTTACCCCGCCAAAATTTTTGTGCAACTCTCTGACGCAGAGAATATCTGGAGAGATATCCCGCTGTGTGTCCATTTTATCCGCTTGTCGGTGGGAGGTTTCCCTTGTCTGGACAATATCCATAATCCGGGCCTTGTCAGTCTGAAATCAGAAAAACAGGACCAGCAGGCTGTTCTATTCACATCGTCCGGCTGCTGGTCCCATATAGATATTACTTTTCGCCAGTCACAAGCGTTACCGGGGTCCTGACCCAGCCCTGTGGCTTGGGTGAACCCGCAAGAACGTCAAGGGCAATATCAATGGCATTCGCTGCCATTTCCTGACCGAACTGATCCACGGTCGCCAGAAGACGGCCATCGGACAGCATCGGGCTAACAGCAGGAATATTGTCAAAACCCACAACCAGAATGTCCTTGGAACGTCCGGCTGATTCCAATGCCTTAACCACGCCGATTGCCATGGAATCATTCGCAGCCATAATCCCCTGGATATCAGGGTTCGCTGTCAGAATATTGGTGGCAACAGTGTTTGCTTCTTCAGTCTCCCAATGGGCTGTACGGGATTCAACTAAAACAAGTCCACCTTCCTTGATTGAATCTTCAAAGCCCATCTTTCTCTGGTGAGCGTTATCAGCCCCCGGGTTACCTTCAATGATAATAACCTTGCCGCCTTTGCCCAGTTTCTGAGCCAGGGCATCCCCGGCCAGCTTTGCCCCGCCTCGATTGTCCGGGCCGACAAAGGCAAGATCAACACCGTTTTCTTCTTTGGCCTTTTCATCCAGTGCAACGTCAAAGTTGATCACAACGATGCCCGCTTCCATAGCCCGTTTCAGCGGTGGCACCAATGCCCGGGAATCAGCCGGGGCAATCACAATGGCATCAACACCCTGAGTAATGAAGTTTTCAACGGCATTGATCTGGGTTTCGATATCCGCCTCTGACTGCATGCCCACAGCTTTGAGAACGTAATCACCACGTTTGGCTTCATGGGCATTTGCCCCTTCAAGCATGTTTTTAAAAAACTCATTGGCCAGAGACTTCATCACCAGTCCGACAACCGGTTTGTCATCAGCCATTGCCGGGGTAATTGCCGTGGCAGTCGCCAGGGCAAACGTCATTGCAGCAGCAGCTGCTACTTTTATGATTTTCATGATACCTCTTCCCGTTATGCCACCCTGTTCAGGCTTCAGAGCCTTTGGCGGCTTCTTTATGCAATGAATCCAGCTAAACAAATTTGTTTTTCACCGTCAATATGAAACGTTTCATATTTTTGTATCGTTTCATATTGACGGTGAATTTATCCATTCTGCAAAGAGGGTTAGCAGCAATAACTATTTTTCTGAAAAACGAAGATCAGAAAAGAAAACGCCAGAGTCTGACATTTCGAAAAGCATCAGGCGACGGGAGAACTCAAATTTTTGTCAATCCCCAAACCCCGGCTAGAAAAGCAGTCTGCTGATATTTGAGAAGTGCTGTTGGAAAGCTGATATCCCGTTTCTTTTCCAGTGTTGCCAGAGCCTGCGGCGAAACCAGGACAACCTCGACACCGGAGATGATCTGGATAAGCGCTTCCATCTTGAAGGTATCCGGCCCCCCGGCAAACTTTCCCTTTTTTGCCCGTTTCTTGATCAGGATTTTTTCAACCCCGTTACACACGAAAAAATCTTCTGCTGCTTTCCTGAAAAGACACACCTCAGCGGCGCAATCACTCTCCCCCAGGGCAATTTTCCGGATCTTAGGATCAACATAGTCAAAATGATCCGCCTCCCCCTGCAGCAACACCAAAATTGCTTCATTCCCCTTCAGCTCAACACCGCAAACTTTCATGTGCCCCCCCCAATCAAAAAAGTTTCTGACTCATTTTTGGAATTGTTTTGAACCCTATCCGCTCTCTTTCCGACAGACCAGATAAAAGGAGGCGAAGCAGCAAGCATCCATTGCCTCCCTCCAGTTTAACCAAATAGAGGAGATTGGGATCATGACAAATTTTAACTCACACAGACTTCTTGCTGGGCTGGGTACCAGTCTGATCACGGCAGGCCTTATAACCCTTACTTCAGGATCAGCCATGGCTGAGTGCGTCCCACTTGGGAATGGCCAGACATACTGTGGACGTTTCCCCCCACCACAAGCCAAGCTCCAAGTCAAAACAACAACTCAGGTCCAGAACCGAATACAGCCTGTTGAAAACCTGAAACAAACAGCGCCAACAAGGACAACACCAACAAGGATACTTCGCCCTCAGGCACAATCCTTGTCCAACCGCAGTAGCAGGCCTACGGCCCCCGGTCCTGTAATTTTTGGCGCCCCTGGTGGCACCGGAACTCCTGACCTTGTTGTTCTCCCTGCATACGGCGGATCAAGCGGCATGCCGAATACAGGCTATTGCGGCAGCTGGAATGGTGGCAACCAGAGCGTACGCTGGATTGTCAGAAATACTGGAACCGCCCAGGCAGCTTCCAGCGTCGTTAGTCTTGGTTTTGCGGTTCCGCTTGGCCAACCCTGGAGCGATAAATACCCAACAAATCAGGTCATCAACGTGCCAGCACTGGCACCGGGACAGCAAATCCAGATGGCCTATGCAATTCCGGCGATTTCCTGGACACCAACAGCCCACCCCAGCGTCACTTTCGGATTTGCCGCTGATTACCATCAGGACAACCTGGAACAGGGTGGCGAAGGTAACAATTTGGTATCGAATGCTTTTTGCCTCGGCCCAGCCAGTTAAGACAGGTATCATTAACGAACCAGAGGCCACTGTTACCCACGGGGAATTCCCGCCGGGTTCAGTGGCCTTTTTCCTGACATAAAACTTTCCCTTTAAAACCACAATAACACGGCAACCTTGGGTCCGATTTTAATTCAGATCTTCAACAGAGACAGGCTCAACCGATGCTCAAATCACCTCGCCTCCTCCTCACAGGATTAATGACTTCTGCAGCAATCCTGTGCAGTACAACCGCCATGGCTGCCCCTCAGCAGAACTCTTCCGGAAAGAACCGTGTCGAGGTCGCCTTTGTGCTCGACACCACAGGTTCGATGGCTGACCTGATTGATGGTGCGAAACGAAAGATCTGGTCAATTGCCAATACAATCGTCGACATTCACCCGGATGCGGATATCCGCATGGCCCTTATCGGCTATCGCGATATCGGCGATGACTATGTGGTTAAACCATTTGAAATGAACAAGGATATCCAGGGTCTCTATGGCAACCTGGTCCGCTTTGAAGCAGACGGGGGTGGAGATACGCCAGAGGCCGTAAACGAGGCTCTCAATACTGCCGTACGCAAACTTGACTGGAGCGATGACAATACGACCCGGAGGATTATTTTTCTGGTCGGCGACGCCCCGCCACATATGAATTACGCCAACGCGCCACAATACCCGGAAATCATCGAGCTTGCGAACAAGAAAGATATCATTATCAATGCTGTACAGGCCGGAGAAGACCGTGAAACACGAGACATCTGGAAAGAAATAGCCCAGCGCGGCCACGGCAGGTACATTCCAATCCCCCAGGATGGTGGACAGATCACCATTATCGAGACGCCTTTTGACAATGACATCATCATCCTGCAACGACGTATTGACGCAACAGTCATCCCCTATGGCTCCGACAGGGAGCAGTCCGAAGTCCGCAACAAGATGTCCCTCAAGTCATCCGCTCCAGAAGCCGTTCAGGTCGAAAACTCAAAATTCTATGCCAAGCGCGCCACGGAAAAAGAAGTGATCACGGGCGGGGGTGATCTGGTTGCTGATGTCGGCAACAAAGCTGTTTCACTCGACAAGATTGAAGACAAAGAGTTGCCTGAACCGCTGCAGGGCCTGTCACCAGAGAAAAAACAGGCCTACATAGAAGAAAAGCTTGCTGCCAGAGCAGAGCTGGAACAGGAAATGGCCAGCCTGATTAAAAAGCATGACGACTATGTCGCCGAGCAACTCAAAACCCGGGAAGATGCCCCGGCCAAAGCAGACAGTTTTGATCAGGTTGTTGCCGAAACACTCAAGGAACAACTCAGATAACAGCCACGAATTTTTATCAATCTCAATAACATGGCGGCAAGATCAAAATATCTCGCCGCCATGTTCATTTAATCTCCCGGACTTCACCTGAACAGCTTGACCGGTTCAGGTTTTAGCCCGGGAACTGGTCAAANGTCGACGACGCCCCTTACCCGCATGCGTGGTAAAGAAAGTCTGCTCACCTTTCTTCTTGCCCATGCGGCGTCCCTCGCCAATTTTATTGTCACCCGTCCCCAGCGGCTGATGTGCCGGTACCAGATGTTTTTTCCCTGGCCCGATCAGATCGGCACGCCCCAGATTACGCAGGGCTTCACGCAGCATCGGCCAGTTTTCCGGGTCGTGATAGCGCAGGAAAGCCTTGTGCAGACGACGCTGTTTCAGTCCCTTGGCAGTTTTGACCACCTCACCACTGTGGCGACGGATCGGTCGCAAGGGATTGCGCTCGCTGTGATACATCGCGGTTGAAAGCGCCATCGGTGAAGGAATGAAATTCTGCACCTGATCCGCACGGAAACCGTTCTGCTTCAACCAGACCGCCAGGTTCATCATATCCTCGTCTTCACAGCCGGGATGCGCCGCGATGAAGTAAGGGATCAGATAAAGTTCCTTGCCCGCTTTTTTCGCCGCGGCATCAAACATCGACTTGAAACGTTCATAGGTTCCAATGCCCGGTTTCATCATCTTGGAAAGCGCGCGCTCTTCCGTATGTTCCGGGGCAATCTTCAGGTAACCGCCGACATGGTGGGTCACCAGTTCCTTGATATAGGTCGGGCTCTTGACCGCGATGTCATAGCGCAGTCCTGACTGGATCGAGATTTTCTTGACGCCCTTGAGGTCCCGGCCTTTGCGATAGAGCTGGATCAGGCTTTCATGGCTTGTGTCCAGGTTCTTGCAGACTTCTGGATAGACACAGGACAAACGGCGACAGACCTTCTGGATATTATCATCCTTGCAGGCCATGCGGTACATGTTGGCTGTCGGACCACCAAGATCGGTAATCTGCCCGGTAAAGCCATCCACCTTGTCCCGGATATCCTCGATTTCCTTGAGGATCGACTCTTCGGAACGGCTCTGGATCACCCGCCCTTCGTGCTCGGTGATCGAACAGAAAGAACAGCCACCAAAGCAGCCGCGCATGATATTGACCGAAAAGCGGATCATGTCCCAGGCCGCCAGCTTGGCATCGCCATAAACCGGGTGCGGTGCCCGGGCATAGGTCAGATCAAAAACCCCGTCCATTTCCGGTGTGGTCAGGGGAATAGGGGGCGGGTTGATCCAGATATCGCGATCGCCGTGCCCTTGAACCATGGCACGGGCATTGCCCGGATTACTCTCCAGGTGCACCACGCGCGATGCCTGGGCATAAAGCGCCTTGTCTGCGATCACTTCTTCATAGGATGGCAAGCGAACGGCTGTTTTATCCTTGTCAGCTTCGCGCAGTTTTTTACGGGCTTCTGCGCGATCAGGAATATGGTGCAGATCGTTCTCGTCATCAATCGAAGACATATCAGCGATGGTCCAGCCTTCCGGCATGTCCTTGCGCACAATAACGGTGCCCCGCACATCCATAATATCTTTTGGATGCTCACCGGCGGCGATCCTGTGTGTTACTTCGACAATAGCGCGCTCGGCGTTGCCGTAAAACAGCAGGTCTGCCTTGCTGTCAATCAGAACCGAGCGACGCACTTTGTCCGACCAATAATCGTAATGTGCTGTACGGCGCAGGGACGCCTCGATCCCCCCAACAATCAGCGGAACATCCTTGTAAGCTTCCCGGCAACGCTGGGAATAGACGATCACCGAGCGATCCGGGCGTTTTCCCCCTTCGTCATTGGGGGTATAGCTGTCGTTATGACGGATCCGGCGGTCAGCAGTATAACGGTTGACCATGGAATCCATATTGCCGCCCGTCACCCCGAAATAGAGGTTCGGCTTCCCCAGTGCCTTGAAAGGCTCCGCAGTATCCCACTCAGGCTGCGCAATAATGCCAACCCGGAACCCCTGGGCTTCGAGCAGGCGACCGATAATGGCCATGCCAAAACTCGGGTGATCCACATAGGCATCCCCAGTCACCAGAATAACATCACAGCTGTCCCATCCCAGCTCGTCCATTTCGGCGCGGGACATGGGCAGAAACGGGGCAATGCCAAAGCGTTGCGCCCAGTATTTGCGATAGGAAAAAAGGTTCTTGGCTTCGAGCATAACTCACGCCTTATGTAATTTCTCGCTGACGATCATCCGGTTTCGCGCCTCATTCAGGGCAGCGTTCGGCATTTCACTGCCTGTTTTAACTACTTGAGCGCCAAGGTCAAGTATTCCCTTGGGCCGAAGACGCAGAGCAACCATGCATAATCAGCGTCACTAATGGTATAAGGAAGACCATTCAACAGATAACAAGTTTACCAGAACAGATATCAATTCTGAAGTTTCGGAGAAGATTCATCGACTTTTACCGGGGAAACCTTCCGTCGGCAGGAAAGGAAGAATATCAGATACCCCGAGCAAGATCCTTGCTTTAGCACTCCCTCCTGAAGATCATATAAAGAATTATTTTGAATTTTTTGCGTTTTATTTGACCATTTGATCAAATAAATCTAGCATTGCTCTTGCGGTTAAATAAAAACGCGCCCGGATCAACCAGGGGCGTACGAATACTCTATTCTTCATCTATCCGTATACGGAATTTTCCCTTCGCAGCGAATGTTCCGGTCGAACAAATAAGAATGAAATTATTGGAAAACAGCTGGATTGCCCCTGCTTATGGAAGCTTTCTGCCCTGTGTTTCTGATTAAATCGCACAATGAATCCAGGGAGGGATCTCATGACTACTTTATCAAGACGGACACTGCTTGCGCTTGCCGGGGCAGGTTTAACAACGTTGGCTCTTGGCGCAACACCCGGGTTTGCCAAGACCCTGAAAGTCGCAGGTATCTATACCCAGCCCATTCAGCAAAAATGGGATGCTCGTCTGCATCAGGCGCTGGTCGCAGCTCAGGAAGCAGGTGAAATCGAGTATGTCTTCTCCGAAAAGGTCTCCAATACCGATTACATCCGTGTTCTGAGGGAATATGCAGAAGGCAAAGCTGACCTGATCGTCGGAGAGGCTTTTGGCATCAGCAAGGAAGCGCGCAAGGTTGCAGATGACTACCCGGAAGTTGCCTTTCTCATGGGCGACCCCTTCAAAGCCCATGGCAGCAACTTTTCCGTCTTTGATAACTACATCCATGAACCCTGCTACCTCATGGGCATTATTGCAGGCAGCATGAGCAAAGCTGGCAAAATCGGCATGGTCGGCGGTTACCCCATCGGCGAGGTCAACCGCCTGTTCAACGCCTTTATGGCCGGAGCCCGCTCGGTTAATCCCGAGGTTCAGTTCAAGGTCACTTTCATCGGTTCCTGGTATGACCCTCCCAAAGCCAAGGAAGCGGCCTTTGCCCAGATCGAAGCCGGTGTTGATGTGCTCTATGCCGAACGCGCCGGAGTAGTTGATGCGGCCAGAGACAAAGGCATTCTCGCCTTTGGTAATGTCAATGACATGAACAAGGAAGAAAACGGCACAGGTGTCGTTGTCACCTCTGCCCTGTGGCATATGGAAAATGCCATCGGACACGCCATTGAACAGGTCAAGGCAGGGACTTTCGAAGCCGCGGATTACAAAGAATGGACCATGATGCAAAAGGGTGGCGCGTCGCTTGCCCCCTATCATGAGTTCGAAGATAAAATCCCGGCAGATGTTAAAGCCAAGGTTCAACAGGTCAAGTCAGACATCCTCTCCGGCAGTTTTGTCGTCGAGATCAATGACAACGAACCCAAATCGACTTACTGACAGCACTTGTATTCCCGGAGCTGAAACGCTTCCCGGCTCCGGGGAAGCTGCTTTCCGATGCGAACGGGTTCTTTCTGCACCATCTCTGCAGGGAACCCGTAAATAACCGGGGATACAAATGGCGCTTCTGGCTTTTCATCATATCACCAAGAGATTTGGTTCTCTGATTGCCAACAATGACATCACCCTGTCGCTTGAAAGTGGCGAGGTCCTCGCCCTGCTCGGGGAAAACGGTGCGGGCAAAACCACCCTGATGAATATTCTCTACGGCCACTATACCGCCGACGAAGGACATATCGAGGTTGATGGCACCACCCTGCCCCCCGGGTCGACGGATGCGGCGATCAAAGCTGGTATTGGTATGGTCCACCAGCATTTCACGCTGGCAGAAAACCTCACCGTCCTTGAAAACATCATGCTGGGAACCGAAAGTCTCTGGTCTTTCTCGCAAAAACAGTCACCGGCCCGAAAAAAACTGGCACAGATGTCAAAGGACTATGGTCTCGCGGTAGCTCCCGATACCCCGGTCTCAAGACTTTCCGTCGGCGAACGCCAGCGGGTTGAGATCCTCAAGGCGCTTTACCGCGATGCGCGGGTCCTGATCCTTGATGAACCCACAGCCGTTCTGACTCCGCAGGAAGCAGAAAGCTTGTTCACTACACTGGAAAGCCTGACAAAACAGGGCTTTGCCATTATATTCATCTCGCACAAGCTGCACGAAATCCTGCGCATCAGTGACCGGGTTGCAGTTCTCCGTCGTGGACAGATTGTCGGCTCCGTGGCAACAGTTGATGCTGATCGCTCAAGCCTGGCTGAAATGATGGTTGGCCGAAAAGTTGAGCGCCCCAGACTTGCCCCCATGCCAATAGGCAAAGCTGTCGTCAGGCTGGAGGGCGTAACCCTCCAGAACAGAAACGAAGTCCCCAGGCTGGACCAGATCAGCCTTAGCGTTCATCAACATCAGATCATCGGTATCGCGGGTGTTGCCGGGAACGGGCAATCAGCTCTGGCTGATCTCCTCAGCGGCCTATCCAGCCCGACCAGCGGCACATTTGAACTGCTTGACCAGGCTGTCACCAGAGCTTCGCCCGCAAATATTGTTCACAGGGGTGTTGGACGCATCCCCGAAGACCGTCATCACAGCGGTGTGGTCGGCGACATGACCCTCTGGGAAAATCTGATCAGCGAAGACCTGCGTGTTCCGCCTGTCTCTCGCGGAGGTTTTCTCATCGACCAGAAAGCCTGCATGAAACGCGCTGAAAAGCTGATCGAGCAGTTTGATATCCGTTGTGAAGGACCTGAAGCAGAAACCAAACTGCTTTCTGGTGGTAACATGCAAAAACTTATTCTGGCACGTGCCCTCTCCCCGAACCCGGGTTTTATCCTCGCCAATCAACCTGTGCGCGGCCTCGATGAAGGGGCGATTGCCTATGTTCACGGGCAGTTGCTGGCCGCCCGCCAACGCGGCGCAGGTATTCTGCTGATTTCCGAAGATCTTGATGAGCTCTTTTCACTTTGTGATCGCATCGCGGTGATTTACCACGGCAAACTGACCCGCAGTTTTGATGCGAAATCCGTCACAGCAGGACAGCTTGGCCTGATGATGGCCGGGCAAGACCCCGGGGATATAGAGCTTCCCTCAGGACAGACATTAGAACAGGCAAAAGCATCCATCACAGATGCCCTTCAGAACCAGGGGACACAGACCCATGCAGATTGAATTACGGGAACAGATTGCTCCCTGGCGCATCGCTTTAGCCCCTGTTGCAGCTGTCGCTGCCTCTCTCTTACTCGGGTCGATCCTGATCCTCTGGGTTGGTGCTCCGGTCGGCGAGGCCTATCTGCTTTTGGTCAAGGGAGCACTGGGTTCCAGCTTTGCTCTGACAGAAACTTTTACCCGCTCTATCCCGCTGATTTTCACCGGGCTGGCCGCCGCCATCGCCTTTCGGGCGCGTTTCTACAATATCGGCGCTGAAGGCCAGCTTTATTGCGGCGCTCTTGCCGCAACTTTTTTTGGCACAGGGCTGATTACTTTACCGCCTCTGTTGATGATCCCCTTTCTCATGCTGGTCGGGGCCTTGGCCGGGGGGGCCGCACTGGCAGTGCCGGTTCTGCTGAAAACCCATCTGAAAGTTGATGAGGTTGTCACCACTCTGCTGCTGAATTTTGTTATTCTTCTCTTCGTTGGATACCTGCTTGAGGGACCATGGAAAGACCCCATGTCCATGGGCTGGCCCCAGAGCGAGTCCATCATAGACGAAGGCGTTTTTCCGAAACTGGTTGATAAAAGCCGTCTTCATTTTGGCCTGCTCTTCGCTGTAATCGGATCGGTTCTTTGCTGGACCATGATGCGTTTTACCGTCTGGGGATACGAAATACGGGCAGTCGGACACAATCCTTCTGCCGCCCGTTTTGCCGGGATTAACGTCAATACCACCGTCATCCGCACAGCCCTGATCAGTGGCGGTTTTGCCGGTCTTGCCGGGGTCAGTGAAGTTGCCGGACTGAAAGGTTACCTCACCCTCGATATTTCCCCCGGCTTTGGCTATACTGGCATCGCTGTCGCCATGCTGGCCCAGCTCCACCCCATGGCTGTGATTCTTTCTGCCCTCTTTATCTCCATGATCTATGTCGGCGCAGATTCCATGAGCCGGGCAGTCAATATCCCGACCTATATCGCCGATGTTCTGGTTGGCTTGTCCGTCCTTTCCATTTTGGTCAGCGTCATGCTGACCCGCTACCGCCTGCGCTGGAGATAGGATCATGCTGGATATTATCGACATTCTGGTCTCTGCCGGTTTCTGGGCCGCTACTCTGCGCATTGTCAGCCCCCTGATCCTCGGAACACTGGGCGAGCTGATCTGCGAGCGAGCCGGTGTGCTCAACCTCGGGATCGAAGGCATCATGACCATGGGCGCCATGTGTGGCTGGATGTGGGTCTACATGGGGGGTGACCTCTGGAGCGGTGTCCTGTTCGCAGCCTTCGTTGGCGCTCTCTTCGGTTTGCTCCACAGCGGCTTTACGGTCTATCTTGGTCTGTCGCAGCACGTCACCGGGATCGGCATTACCCTTTTTGCCTCCTCCTTAAGCTATTACGTCTTTCGTATGCTTCTGCCTGATGCAACAACACCACCAAAAATCATACCCTTTCAGCCCTACAAAATCCCCTTCCTGTCGGATATCCCGATCGTTGGAGAGGCCCTCTTCTCCCAGACACCACTGACCTATCTGGCTTTATCGCTGGTTCCTGCTGTCTGGTATGTACTCTACAAAACTCCGGTTGGACTTGCCGTGCGTATGGCAGGTGAAAATCCCATGGCGGTCGAGGCTCAAGGGATCAATGTCCTCTCCATCCGGACCGGAGCTGTCATGGTCGGCAGTGCCTTTATGGCAGTCGGCGGAGCCTTCATCACCATGTCAGCCTTTGATGCCTTCTATTTTGGTATGATCAATGGGCGTGGCTGGATCTGTGTTGCGCTGGTTATCTTTGCCTCCTGGCGACCGGGCAAGGCCTTGATTGGTGCCCTGCTTTTTGCCGGACTCGACGCCCTGCAGGTCCGGGCCCAGCAGATGGCCGGAGCGATTATTCCCTATCAGTTTTTCCTGATGCTGCCTTATATTCTCAGCATTGTTGCCATGGTGATCATGGCGCGCCGGGCCAGTTACCCCCAAGCCCTGCTCACGCCGTTCCGGCGTGGGGAGCGCACCTAATAAAGACGATAACCACGACAACTTTCTAACCAGCGGACTTTCCCATGCTTGATCTCCTCATCAAAAACGCCAGTCTACCCGATGGACGCAAGGATATGGATATTGCCATCTCCGCAGACCGCATCGTGGCTGTTGAACCGAACATCACCTCCGGAGTGGAAGTCGGTAAAACAAAGATTATTGATGCTGCAGGTCATCTGGTCAGCCCTCCCTTCATCGATCCACATTTTCACCTTGATTCAACCCTCAGCCTTGGCCTGCCACGCCTGAACGAAAGCGGCACCTTATTGGAAGGCATTCAGCTCTGGGGCGAACTGAAACCCGACCTGACAGCCGAAGCCATCAAACAACGCGCCCACGCCCTCGCCCGCTGGTCAATCGCCCGCGGCACTCTTGCCATCCGTAGCCATGTTGATACCAGCGACGATCGTCTGCTCGCGGTTGAGGCGTTGCTTGAAGTGCGCAAGGAGCTTGCCCCCTGGATTGATATCCAGCTGGTCGCCTTCCCCCAGGACGGCTATTTCCGTTATGGCAAGGCAGCTGATAATCTCAAACGAGCCCTCGATCTCGGCGTTGATGTTGTCGGTGGCATACCGCACTTCGAGCGTACCATGGAAGATGGTGCACGCTCAGTCACCGCGTTGTGTGAAATCGCCGCCAAACGTGGCCTCCTCGTTGATATGCACTGTGATGAAACCGACGATCCACTGTCACGCCACATTGAAACCCTGACCGCAGAAACCATACGTTTGGGCTTACAGGGCCGAGTGGCAGGATCGCACCTGACTTCCATGCATTCCATGGACAACTATTATGTCAGCAAGCTGCTGCCGCTGATGCGCGAAGCCGATATCACCGCCATCCCCAACCCCCTGATCAACATCACCCTTCAGGGACGGCACGACAGCTACCCAAAACGCCGGGGCATGACGCGGATCAAGGAGATGACCGCCATGGGCATCAATGTTGCCCTCGGCCATGATTGTGTGATGGACCCCTGGTACAGTTTTGGTAGTCACGACATGCTCGAAGTCGCCCACATGGCCACCCATGTCGGTCAGATGACGGGCGTCTCGGAAACCCGCGCCATGTTTGCGGCTGTCACAGAGAACTCTGCCCGGGTCATGCAGCTACCAGATTACGGTATCGAAAAGGGAAAGTACGCTGATCTGGTGATCCTTCAGGCCCGAGACCCGATCGAGGCCATCCGCCTGCGCCCGGCCCGCCTGTTTGTCCTGAGACGTGGCAAGGTCATCAGCACAACAGCTCCGGTAACGGCTGAACTGGACCTTGCCGGGCAGCAAGAGACCGTGGATTTCCTCAAGTAATGACCGCAAAACCAACAGAACAAAAAACCGTTAACTGGATAAGCGTCTATACTTTGCCCCTGCGAGCAGGTATAGCTCGAGAATAGCTCATTCTCCCCTTGCTGTTCCATAAGGCCGTTTTATGTCCGCGTTTCAAGAGTCCGTAAAAAAAGCCCGGTTGAAAATTGCCGCGATTTTCCCCGAAACACCGCTGCAACTAAACCGTTTTCTCTCGGACAAGTATGACTGTAACGTCTATCTCAAACGCGAGGATCTGACGCCGGTTCGCAGCTACAAAATCCGCGGGGCGTTCAATTTTTTCAGCAAGGCTTTGGAACACCCGGATGGCCATGCTGAAAAATTTGTCTGCGCGTCGGCCGGAAACCACGCACAGGGTTTTGCCTATGCCTGCAATCACTTCCAGAAGCAGGGCACGGTCTTTATGCCGACCACAACTCCCCAGCAGAAAATCGACAAGACCCGTGCTTTTGGGGGATCCTGGATCGAGGTCAAGCTGGTCGGAGATATCTTCGACGAAGCCTATGCCGCCGCCCATCGCTATGCCGAGAGTGAAAGCGCCCATATGGTCCCGCCTTTTGATCATCCCGATATCATCGAAGGACAGGCCACTGTCGGGCTGGAGATCCTGGAACAGCTTGAAGGGGAAGATCTCGATCTTTTGATCATGCCCATTGGTGGTGGCGGCCTTTCTGCAGGTGTGATGAAGGTACTCTTGCCGCTCTCTCCGCAAACCGATTTTCGTTTTGTCGAACCTGTTGGCGCACCAAGCCTGACGGAGAGTCTGAATAGCGGTCAGCGGATCAAACTGGCAAAGATCGATAACTTTGTTGATGGTGCAGCAGTCGCCCAAATCGGGGAACATAACTTTGACATCCTAAAATCTGTTCCGGTCGAGAAGGTCCTGCTCATTCCGGAAGGCAGACTTTGTGCCACCATGGTCAAGATGCTCAACATCGAAGGTGTCGTGCTTGAACCTGCCGGAGCTCTCTCAATCGATGCACTCGCTGATCTCGATCCCGATGCAATCAGAGACAAAAATATCGTCTGTGTCACTTCCGGTGGCAATTTTGATTTCGAACGCCTGCCCGAAGTCAAAGAGCGCGCCCTGAAATATGCCAGCCTGAAAAAGTACTTTGTTCTGCGCATGCCACAGCGCCCCGGCGCTCTGAAAGATTTTCTGTTTCTGCTTGGACAGGATGACGATATCACCCGCTTTGAATATCTGAAGAAATCTGCCCGGAACTTTGGTTCAATCCTCATCGGCATCGAGACCAAAGACCCGGAAAATTTCAAGATCCTGATGGAGAAATTCGAAAAATCCGGTATCCAGTACCAGGACATCACCAACAACGAGGTTCTCTCGAATTTTATCGTATAGGCAAATCAGAATGATATTGGTCTACAGGGGCTGTAGCTCATTCTGAGACCAGCTTTTCGCCTTATCTCTGGTCCTACGCTTGCTGTTCTGGTTCAGCCAGTTTGTTCTCGACCTCTTCTTCCGGGATAAAATACAAGCGCTGAAATCCCGTATGCCGGAAAAAATAATGGGTTGAGAAAAAACAGAACACAAAAAGCGCCGTCAACAGTTCGTCACACGAACTTGTCACCTCATGAATACACCAACATTTTCCGCACTATCTATTCTGCTGGAGTAGTCTTGTTACCCAGTGGAAATCAGTAAACCCCCAAGGCGAACAGCCCAACGATAATTCCCCAAAAACACATATTGACGAAGGAACGCAAGATACCGCCGTCCTCTTCCAGCGAAATATCCAGCTTTCTGATCACAAGATCTCCAGGCAAGAGGAAACCAGTGGCGAGCCAATGTAACAGGGACATGGATTAGTCTCCTTCATATAGATGCATTTTATATACATATTTAAAAGGTGAATGAAAGAAAAGTCAACGCCCATTATCGTCGGGATGACATAATACAAAGAACTAAGTCAGAAAATTGACAACCCGGTTTTGGTTGTAAAAAGCTCCAGTGCCTGGGCCCCGACCAGCGAATTACCATATCTGTCCAATTCTGGAGACCAGACCGCAACCGTCAGATGTTGCGGCAAAACAGCAACAATACCCCCGCCAACCCCGCTCTTGGCCGGAAGCCCGACCCGATAGGCGAAAGACCCCACTGCATCATAAAGTCCACAGGTCAGAAGAAGAGCATTGATGCGCTTGGCTTCACGGGCACTTAAGATTTGCTCCCCGGCGAAAGACGAATAGCCTGCACAAGCCAGTGGCAGCACGGCACGTGCGAGATCAACACAGGAGGTCGCAAGAGCGCACTGGCGAAAATAGACCTCCAGAACTTCTGCTATGGGGCTGTGAATATTACCAAAACTACACATCAAGTTGGCAAGGGCAGCATTACGATAACCATGGTTGCGTTCAGATGTTGCCACCACTTCGTCGACCCTGTTCTGCGGATTGCCGGAAAGAAGTCGGTAATAGTCATCAATACGCCTCGAAGCATCGGCACTGCGACTGGTGATGATATCGGTAATCACCAGTGCTCCGGCATTGATAAAGGGATTGCGAGGAATGCCTTTTTCATATTCCAGCTGAACCAGAGAATTAAACGCCGTCCCGGAAGGCTCGCGCCCAACCCGGCTCCAGATATCACAATCGCTGAATCCCAGGACCTGCATCAGCGTGAAAAGCTTAGAAATACTTTGAATCGAAAAATTTTCCTTTGCATCGCCGATCGAGAATTCCCGACCATCAATGGTCCGAACAGCCATGCCAAATTTATCTCCCGGCACCTCAGCAAGCACGGGAATATAATCGGCATTTTTGCCCTTGCCAAAGAAGGGTTGAACCTCTTCCAGGATCTCTTCGAGTATCCCCTGAAAGTCAATACTCTCGTTGCTCATAGGCCCCAGAATTCCTGATCATGAAGGAAACAGAATTATCTGTTATTCTGCCAGTTTATCCTACAGGTATGAAGTTGCAGCAATTATTATTTCTTTTCGTTTTATTGTATCCTGCATTTATTTCTACAAAACTCTGTAACTGCCCCTCCCCTGGCAACAGGATTTATAAGCTGAGTATATTTTGGGAAAAACCTACTCCGAGAGCGAGAAAATGTCGCGCCTGGAACATCGCGAATTTTAAAGCAAACTGTTGCACCAGCTTGGTTCAGGCCTGTAGTTTTATCAACTTCAAATGCGTTTACCTAACGCCCTTTCAGACAAGAAGCGCTTAACCTATGAACCGTAATCTCTATGCCTGTTTCAAATCCCGTTTTCCCGCTGATGAACACAAGCCCTTTATTCTGCTGGCCGACGGGAAAGTGCTCACCTACGCTGATCTCGAGCAGCAAACGGCAAAGATGGCAGGAACACTTGTTTCTCTGGGGATCTCGAAAGCTGACAGGGTCGCCGTTCAGGTCGAGAAAACTCCCGAAGCCGTCATATTTTATCTTGCCTGCTTACGGATCGGCGCAATCTATCTGCCCCTGAACACAGCCTACACACCGGATGAACTGAACTATTTTATTGGGGATGCCATGCCAGGACTTCTGGTATGCGATCCTGACAAAACCGAACAGCTGGCATCAATCGCCTCAGCTCATAATGTCGCACATCTGCTGACACTTGACGGAAATGGTACAGGTAGCCTGATAGACCATTTCCACATGGCCGAGGCCGAAACCAGACTTGCCGAGGTTTCAAAAGACGATATCGCGGCAATTCTCTACACCTCCGGAACGACAGGACGTTCCAAAGGAGCGATGCTGACTCATGAAAATCTGGCCAGTAATGCCACGGTTCTTCACAGTTACTGGGGATGGAATTCTCAGGATATCCTGCTCCATGCCCTGCCAATCTTTCATGTGCATGGTCTCTTTGTCGCGATCCACTGTGTGCTGATGAACGGGTCTGCCATGTGGTTTTGCCCCAAATTTGATGCCCGCGAAGTAATCGATCTTCTCCCCCGCAGCACTGTTCTGATGGGGGTCCCGACCTTTTACACCCGCTTGCTTGAACAGGATGATTTCACCAAGACATCTTGCCAAAACATGCGCCTTTTCATTTCCGGCTCTGCCCCTTTGCTTGAAGACACCTTTGTCCGTTTCGAACAACGGACAGGCATGACCATTCTTGAACGTTACGGCATGACAGAAGCTGGAATGATTACGTCCAATCCCCTGGAAGGAGAAAGAATTGCCGGGACAGTCGGCTTCCCCCTGCCGGGCGTTTCTGCCCGGCTGGCAAAAACCACAGCACCGGGAGAAACTGGCGTACTCGAAATCAGGGGTCCCAATGTTTTCAAGGGCTACTGGAATATGCCAGAGAAAACAGCCGAGGAATTCACAGATGATGGATACTTTATCACAGGTGATATCGCCAGCCTGGCAGATGACCAGCGCATCTCTATCGTTGGCCGGGCAAAAGATCTGATCATCACTGGCGGATACAATGTTTACCCCAAGGAAATAGAGCTGCTGATCGATGCCATCGAAGGCGTCAGGGAATCAGCCGTTATTGCAGCCCCCCACCCGGATCTTGGCGAGGCCGTCGTTGCCGTTGTTGTAACCCGGGAAGATCATTCCCTAACCGAAAAAACAGTCCTCCAAAGCCTGGAAGGCCAGCTTGCACGTTTCAAATGCCCAAAAAAGATTTTATTTTATAAAGACTTGCCCCGTAACACCATGGGAAAAGTACAAAAAGCATTACTGAGAAGTGAATGCTCACTGCTCTTCAGCAAATCATAACCAAAAACTTATTGTAAATATTGGTGATAACTACTGCTGATAATGAGGCTGTACTGCTGCCTCTAAAAGGTTTACTTTCCTTTTTCAAAATAATCTTGGCTTCAGGTGGCACGTGAATAATAAAGAAGTACAGTACAATCTTATCAAGCGCCGTATTCTCACACTTGAGCTCGAACCGGGATCAGATCTGGACGAAGCCACCATCTGCAAGGAATCTGGTCTGTCCCGGACACCTGTTCGGGAAATTTTGCAAAAACTTGCAGGTGAAGGCTATATCAGGCTTGTTGGGAACCGGGGGGCTTCTGTTGCCTCGATGAACCACAAGACCTTGCGGGATTTTTTCCGCACGGCCCCTATGATCTATTCCGTCATTGGTCGCCTCGCGGCACAAAACGCAACACCGGAACAGATTGTTGTCTTGAAAAAAATCCAGGGCTCTTTCAAGGAAGCCGTCAAGGCCGAAGATGCTGAAGCGATGGTGACCTATAACAATCAATTTCATGCGCAGATGGGGGAAATGGCCAATAACCAGTATCTTCTCCCCAGCCTGAACCGCTTGCTGATTGATCATGCCCGGATTGCCCAGACCTTTTACCGTCCAACGGATGCCCAGTCAGCACAGAACCTCAAAAGTTCCTGTGACCATCACGACCAGTTTATCGAAGCCATAGAACAACGCGATGAAGATCGTACAGTCAGCATTACCCAGGCACACTGGGATCTTTCACGAAGTCACATGGAACTCTATATCCATCCTGGTCCCCTTGAAGCCGACTGTGATATTTAGCCGTCCGGCTTCACTCACCGACTTCGCCTATTGTTTTTCCCGATACGGCTTTAAGGCAACAATCCAAAGTAAACAGGAGATTTAATAAGAGATTTTCTTCAGATTCTATCGAGGCCTCTCTGGACTTTTTCTTAGGAAAACACTAGGTTGAAGCTCGTGGTTCCCGCTGGAAGGAAACTTGTTTGGTCCCGCCAAGAACTTATCGACCCGACCTTTTCAGGATCAATAAAATCAGTTGAAATATCTCGCGACCAGTTTCTCCTCGCAGCTTATAGCCGGTGTGTTTCTGGCGAACCTCTCTGTTGGACTCTCCCATGCTCAGGCTATCCAGCTTCCAAGCCTGACTGAAACGCCTCCTTATGAATACAAAGTTTCCATCGACGGCATACCCGACGAAAAACTGACTGAACTGATCCAGCTGTCCTCCCGTCTTCAGCAACTACAGGACAAGCCCCCCTCTTCCCTTGCAGCCCTCAAACGTCGGGCCAGAGAAGACGAGGAAGGTTTCAACAAGGTTCTGCGTTCTGAAGGTTTCTACGACAATGCTGTCGCATTTAATCTCGACGAGACAAAAACACCGATAGATATTGCTTATAATATTGAACCCGGCCCCCAATTTCGTCTTTCAAGCTTTCAGGTTAAAACCACGCGGGGCCATGCCCTGCCACAAACGATCACGCTTGATACGCTGGGGATTAAAATCGGGATGAACGCCCGCTCCCAAGCCATCATTGATGCCCAGAACAAACTAATTGTACAACTGGCCAACACTGGTTTTCCCGAAGCCAAACTCTCGGATCAGGAAGCAATCGTCGATTTCGAACTTGAGAGCATGGAAGTCACCCTGACCATTGATGAAGGTCCCTATCTGATAATGGGAGACCTCGTCTTTGAGGGATTGACCGAAGTTGACCCTCAGCATCTCTATCGTTTGGCAGAATGGCAAAAGGGACAACAATACAACGCCGAAACCATCGACAAGCTGCGTCGCAAATTTTTGCGCACCGGCCTTTTTGAGGCTGTCCGGCTCAAGCCCCGGGCCAATCCAGACAACATGGGATCTGCAGACGGTACTGTCCCTATTACACTTGTATTTATCGAACGGGACCACCGCTCCATTGGTTTTGGTGCCAGCTTCTCGACCAGTGAAGGCGCGGGTACAGAGTTTTTCTGGGAAAACCGCAACCTCTTTGACAACGGTGAAAAACTGAGAGCAGATCTGACTGTCGCTGAAATCCGCCGCCAGCTCAACGTCACCTTTGTCAAACCTCATTATGGTCGACTTGAACAAAACCTCACGGCAGATCTGAACATCAAGCAGGAACAAACCGATGCGTTTGACGAAAATTCTGTTGCTGCTTTTGTCGGCCTTGATCGGCCATGGCAGGAGAACTGGACGGTTGGTGCCGGACTTTCCTTTGAATTTGCGCAGATTGAAGATACAGAAAGTGAAGAAAGCTATGCACTGGCTGGCCTGCCCCTGACCGCTAGATACGATTCAACCGACGATCTGCTTGATCCTTCACAAGGTTTTCGGGTCAGCACAAAAGTGGTTCCCTATCTTGGCCTGAACGAAGTTACACCTAACTTCCTGCGCAACGAGATTGACGGATCAACCTACTATTCTGTACTCGATGATAACCGTCTGGTTCTCGCCGCCCGGGGAAAACTTGGCCTGATGGCCGGGGATACTGCCAGTGATATCCCTGCATCCAAGCGGTTTTATTCCGGCGGCGGTGGGTCTATCCGGGGCTACAAGCACCAGACAGTTGGGCCACTGAACGACAGTGACGACCCGGTTGGTGGGCGTTCTCTTATAGAAGTCGGCCTTGAAGCACGAACCAAAATTACAGAAGACATCGGTCTGGTCCCCTTTATTGAAGGCGGAAATGTCTACGACAGCATGGTTCCAGATTTCTCGGAAAATTTCCAGTGGGGTGCCGGTCTTGGCCTGCGCTACTACACGGCCATTGGCCCAATCCGTTTTGATGTCGCCGTGCCGCTGAACCACCGCAAGGATATTGACGACGCTGTCCAGTTTTATGTCAGCATCGGACAGGCGTTTTAGAAATGAGGCTGTCCAGAGGCCGACGGGCTGCCGCCGTAATTGTTACCCCTTTCCTGCTTGTTCTGATCATTTGCGCAGGGCTCTATTTCTACCTGCAAACTGATCATGGCCNGACAACGCTGACTTCCCAACTTGAAAACAGCGTTACAGATCCTGAAGGTCTAGGATTGGAGATCGGCCAGCTCGAAGGAAACCTCTTCTCCGATTTCACCCTGACCTCACTCACCCTGTATGACAAAGCTGGCCCCTGGTTGGAGCTGCAGAACCTCAAGGTCAGCTGGTCTTTCTGGGAACTGATACGAGGCAGATTACAACTCGACAGCTTGACCTTAAGCTCACTCGATTTTACCCGCGCTCCAGACCTCCCTGGCTCTCCGGCAGAAACCGATAGCGGGAGCCTCTTCCCTCTCCCGCTTGAAATCAGCCTTGGTAAAGTAGAGCTGGCAAGCCTGCGCCTTGCCGAACCCCTTCTCGGACAGGAAGCCCTCCTGTCCCTGTCGATGAACCTGCGCAGCCAGCTTGAGGATGTCATTCACAGCGAGTTACGCATTGTCCAGCTGGACAGCGGCAGCGCAAGCGTCAATGCAACAATTGATTTTGTCCCGACGACACAAAATCTGACCGTTGATATCCAGCTGGCAGAACCACAGGGTGGACTGATTGCCCGGAGCCTTGACCTTCCGGGCTACCCGGAAATTTCGCTCACTCTCAAGGGCGCAGGTCCTCTGGACAACTGGCGGGGAGAATTTCTCGCTTCGGCAGATAATCTCCTTCAGGCCGATGTCCAGCTCGAGAGCAGTGGAAAAGATATCATAACTCTTCAGCTTGATGGTGGGTTCACCCCTTCAGAAAGCTTTGTCGCCCCCTTTCCCCTTCTCAAAAACGAGCGGACAGATCTTGAAATCCAGCTCGACTTGAATCAAGATAACAATCTGATTTCTTTTAAAAAAATACAGCTTGTCAATTCGCTCCTGAAAACCTCTGGCGAAGGAACCGTCGGCCTAGAAGAAGAGGCACTGGATCTCGCCCTGTCGCTGGAACTGCTCGACACCGGGGCCCTCACGCCGCTGCTCTCTCCTGTCTCTTTTGATCGAGCAACTGTCGATCTCTCTGCAGACGGCAGCTTCTCCACTCTTTCTTTAACCGCAGCTTTGCAGCTCGGTGGGGTCAAACTGTCGGATGCCGCAACAATAGAAGAAGTTTTCGGCACTTTCAGTTCCCGGCTTTCTTTCGAAAAGCTTGAGAACCTTCCCTTGAACGGAACAGTCGCCCTCAGCGAGATTTCCGGATTACCAGAAGCAGCACTCACCCTACTTGGTTCTGAACTGCTGCTTGATCTAAACCTCGATTATGCTTTGACCACCGGAGTGATAAGGCTTGAGGGGCTCAACGCCGCCGGGAAACACCTGACACTTCAGGCATCAGGAGAGGTTGACACCCTTAATCAAAGTGCCAAAGCGGCACTCTCGAGCCAACTGGACAGCCTTGAAGTCATCTCGAACTTTGGTGGGCAGCTGCAGACAGATCTGAGACTGCAAAGCAGTAATCTTGCAAAAGACCTGACCGGACAGCTGGCTTTTGGCCTAAAACAGTTCGACCTCAAAATGCCAGACCTGCAGTATCTGGTCGGTGAAAATCCCACCCTCACAAGCACGTTTTCTCTGGTCCAAGACACGCTTGAAATCAAAGATATCTTGCTGCCCCTGCCTGTTGCCTCTCTCGAAGGCGCTCTTGTTCTGCCGATGGACTTTCAGACAGTCACGGGTGATTTCAAAACAGTCATCGACGATCTGGCAAAGCTGAACAAGGTAGCAGGCACCGAGCTGGCTGGAAAAGCCACGCTGACAACGCATCTGGCTGGAGAACTCGCCAACCCCTCGACAGAAGGGCGCTTTATAATCGAACAGCTGGGACTGGGGGGCGCGACAATCGGAACCCTGGACAGCTCTTTCGACATCGCCACCCTTGGAACAGGCCCGGCAGGAGACTTCAGAGCGCGGATCAGCCACCCGCAAACACCTTTAGATTTCGCCTCTGATATTGCACTTCCCGACTACAGCAGCCTTGAGCTGACAAGCTTGCAGATACGCTCAGGGGAAAACAAATTTTCCGGCGATCTTTCTGTCCCTTTCGACGGCCAGCCTCTAAAGGGTGAAATCACAGGTCGCTTGCCTCAACTTTCTGCCTTCAATGTACTGGTCGACACCCCCTTTTCTGGTTCAGCGACCTTAAGGTTAACCCTCACGGCAGAGCAAGAGCAGCAACAGGCCCTCCTCGATCTTGCGGCAAAGAAGTTGGCATTGACGGGCGAAAATACCGAGATCCAAAGCCTGCAGATCCACGCCAGTTCTCTTGGCGCATTTAACGACCCGCAATTGTCACTTACCCTCAAATCGACCGGGCTAACTTTCGATACCATGACTTTAGACCGGGTAAATCTGGACGCAGTGGGCAAACCTTCAGATTTGGATTTCACTTTCGGTCTCGAAGGCACAGCAAAGCCATCACTTCGACTTGATGGCGCAGGAAATTTACAAGCTGGCCAGCAAGCAACCCTGTTTCATCTGGCCCGATTGAACGGTGAACTCGCGACCAGAAAAATATTGTTGCGATCTCCTCTAATTCTGGAACAAAGCCCGACCGCAACAACCCTACAGGCATTTGACCTTGCCTTGGGTGAAGGCAACCTGATCGCATCCGCTCGACTGACAGAGCAAGAGATCAGCGCCCAGCTGTCGCTCAAATCCCTGCCGCTGGATCTGGCCGAAATCCTGGTGCCGGATCTACGTCCTGAGGGGACAGTCGAAGGAGAGGCAAATCTGCTGCTCAGACAGGGGAGCAGCACCGGAAAGCTCGATCTGCGAGCAACAGCTGTAAGCATGAACAGGGAAAAAAATCAGGACCTTCCCGAATTCCACGGTGTATTTTCCGCTGAACTGCGCAACCAACGCATCGATTTCTCAGCTGATATCAACAGCGACCAGGCGACAACTCTCACTGCCTCAGGTTATCTGCCTGCGAACATCACCCTCACCCCTTTCAGTCTGACAATCCCGGAACGACAGCCCATCGCAGCAGAACTTGCGACCAACAGTAATCTCTCCAGCCTCTGGCAATATCTGGCTTCTGATACCCAGATCCTGAACGGAAGTCTTCAGGCGGATGCAAAGCTTTCAGGGACACTCGCAAATCCTTTACTCAATGGCCAGGCTCGCCTGAGTGATGGAGAGTATGAAAACATTGAATTCGGCACCATCCTCAAGCAACTTGAATTCAACGCCGATATTCAGGACAGCACCCTACTGCTGCTTAAGGCCCGGGCACAGGACCCTAAAGGCGGAACCCTGTCTTCTGAGGGAACCGTCGACCTCAAGAATATGACAGATCCACTCGTTGCACTGACCATTCAGCTGGATAACCTTGCTGCACTGGACCACGACCAGATCATCTTGCAGACAGATGGAAATATTACGATCTCGGGTCAGGCGACGGGACTTGATGTCAAAGGCGACATCACCACCCGCGATGTGACCATCAATATAGACAAAGCTCTTGCTCCAAGTGTTGTCGAGCTTGATGTCATTGAGGTCAACCGACCCGGTGCCCTGCCTGATGCACCAGAGAACAATCAGCCAAAAGCAGGAAACAAAGTCGCTCTGGATCTCCTGGTTTCCCTGCCCCGCCGGGTATTTATCCGTGGCCGCGGGCTTGATTCTGAATGGGAAGGCCAGTTCAAGGTCAAAGGAACAGCCGATGCTCCCCGCGTTGAAGGGTATTTGAGCCCGGTGCGGGGGCAGTTTTCCTTTGCCGGGAAGAACTTCAAACTGCAGAAAGGCAAGATCTCTCTCGTCGGCAGCTCGGTGATCAATCCAGAGCTTTCTCTTTCAGCCGTCTATGAAGCCAGCAACGTTACTGCTGTTGTCAGTATTGAAGGCACCGCTTCCGACCCGAAGATCACCATTACCTCTCCTGATGACCTGCCCCAGGACGAAGTTCTGTCACAGGTTCTCTTTGGCAAGGCTGCCGGAAAACTCTCCGCTGTCGAAGCCCTGCAACTGGCAACCGCCGTTGCCTCCCTCTCTGGAAAAATCGATACCGGGGGCGGTATTCTTGATTTCGCCCGGGACTCTCTCGGGGTTGATGTTCTTACCGCCGGAACCAATGAAACAACCGGAGCACCGGAAGTCAGTGTCGGCAAATATATCAACGACGATATCTATATCGGTGTTGATCAGGGCGCCGGAGCCGGGAGCACCCGGGCCAAGGTCCAGATCGAGCTGACACCGAACGTCACAGTCGAAAGTGAAACCGGCCAAAGCGCCGAAAGCAAGGTCGGCGTCTACTGGAAATGGGATTACTGATTTTTCTGACTGTCAGGCTATCCAGGTAAAACATCCTTTGGAATAAAACAGGTTCAACTGCTCTCTTTTACAAGCTGGCGATAGATTTTTGGCAAGGCCTGCGACAGCCGGGCAACGTTTCCGACAATCTGGTAGGCTCCCCGCCCGAAAACAATCGGGAAGTAATCCTTGGCCTCCTGATCAATTGTCACCCCAAAAACAGTGATACCCTTGCGACGACATTCCTGGACCGCCTTACGGGCATCCTCGATGCCATAACGCCCTTCATAATGATCGACATCATTTGGCTTGCCATCTGTGAGGATCAGCAAAAGCTTCTGGCGGTTGGGCCGCTTTTCCAGTTCTTCAGCCATCACCCTGATGGCCGCCCCTATTCGGGTATAATAACCCGGCTTGAGCGCAGAGATACGCCGCATGACCTGATTGTTCAGCTTTTCATCAAAACCTTTGATCCGGTCAATCCGGACATAGTGGCGTTTGCGCGACGTAAAGCTGTGGATCGAAAGATCATCTCCGGCGGCATCCAGCCCGTTGGCCAGAATAGCCAGGGATTCCTTTTCCACATCAATCACTCGCCGTTCATCCAGCCAACTGTCGGTAGAGAGCGATACATCCATCAAAATCGAAACAGCGATATCCCGCTCAAGCTTTCTTGTGTTGATATAAAAGCGATCAGAACAGGCGCCACTGGCCTGAAGATCTCCCCGCGCCCGGACCAGCGCCTCCAGGTCAAGCTCGGTTCCCTCCGGTTGTCCGCGCAACTGTTGCCGATTGTTTCTAAAGGCTTCAAACTGCCGCCGGACCAGACGGATGCGCCGTGCGGTGACATCATCCAGCTTCCAGTCTCCCCCTTCCTCTTCAGCCTCGCGCAGGGTGACCGCACAGTAATCCGGCAAATATGCCTGTTTGCGATAATGCCATTCGGCAACCGTCCTTTTGGCTTCAATCCGGCTTTCATCCAGTTCATTCGCCGGAAGGTCCAGATCAATCTTGATCTTGGTCGCGACCTTTTCCTCATGATCCGTAAGTGTGATACGATCCAGATCATCCGCCGTCTCCAGGGCGGAATCCTCATCATCCTCCTTGATGTTCCGGTTGACGTTGACGATGTCAGTTACAGCCATCAGCTTGTCATAGACATTGACAAAAAATCCGTCGTTTCTTTTCGTTTGATCCAGTTCCCGGCGCTCGGCCCGACGTTTGCGTCGATCCTCCGCTTTTTTCCTGCTCTTGCCGCCCCCGCCAGATTCATTTCCTGCTGTATCACTGCTGATGGCTCCGTCAATCAGTTCCCCCCACAACGGTACGGGCAGAAAGGGCTTATATCTGGACGATGCGACCAGATCGTGGCCCTCATCAGGGGTGGAAGACAGCACAAATGAAAGATATCTCTCTGCCAGTGGAGAAAGGTCATCCCTTTCTCCCAGAAGGTGGCGAATGACAGCCTCTACAGCCAGTTCCTGGGAGGGAAGTTGTTGACGTTGCGGCCGCAGCTGCAACAACAGAGCCGCCAGATCACCATAGATACTTTGCAGGCCCTTCAACCCCTGCAACAAAACCCCAGACTTTTGCCAGGACTGCCGAATAAAACAGAGATCATGTCGCAAGAGATCTTTTTCATGGAGTGACCCCTGTGGATCTTCTGCCGTAAAGAAAGCTGCAAGCCAGAAATAGAGATCCCGGTTTGCCCGGCTCTCTGGAAAAAAGGAAATAGTTTCCGGCAACATCAGAGTTCGCCCGTCCAGCGTCGCCCGTTGCATCTTCTCGATGTCCATCCCCAGCTTCTGTCGGAAAGACAGCCGATGCCCCGATTTTTCCTGCCCCGTAGAGGCAATTTCGACCCCGCTTTCGCCCCCAAGCGCCCGAAAAAAAACAGTCAGTGCACCACGGACCTGTTCCAGAGATATTACCTGTTCGGGAAAACTGGCATAACTCTCCGCACCTGCAATGAACTTGTGCCACTGGCGGCCGACAAACTCCTCAACCTCGATGAGCTCCATAATACTCATAAACGGCTCTCCCGCCTCGTCCCGGCTCATCCCCGTGCCTCAGGGAACCGCTGGACTTGCTATAATATATCTTTGCCCGACGCAGGTTAGCCGAAACTGACCCGAACAACTTCCTCGAGCCCCTGTTTGACATCCAGATCGTCTGTCAGAGGCTCGATCATCGCATGGCGAATAGCTTCGTCGAAACTCATACCCGATTGGATCAGTGTGGCACAGTAAACCAGAAGACGGGTGGATACGCCCTCTTCCAGGTCCTGCCCTTTCATCTCGCGCAGTTTTCCAGCCAGCCTTACCAGTCCCAGGGTTCGATCCAGATCCAGTCCGCTTTCAGTCGTGACTATTCTGGCTTCGGTTCCCGCATCAGGAAAATCGAATTCGGCAGCAACAAAGCGCTGCCGGGTGCTGGGCTTGAGGCTTTTCATCATGTTCTGGTAGCCGGGGTTATAGGAAACCACGAGCATGAAGTTATCCGGAGCCTGCAACAGCTCGCCCGTGCGCTCCAGCGGCAAAATTCTGCGGTCATCTGTCAGGGGATGAAGCACCACGGTTACATCCTTGCGCGCCTCAACCACCTCGTCGAGATAACAAATCCCCCCTTCACGTACCGCTCTGGTCAGGGGACCATCGACCCAGACCGTGTCCCCACCCTTGAGCAGGTAACGTCCGGTCAGATCAGACGCGCTGAGATCATCATGACAGGACACCGTGTGTAAAGGTATCCCGAGTTTATGCGCCATATGGGCAACAAACCGGGTTTTCCCGCAACCTGTTGGTCCCTTGAGTAACAGCGGCAGCTTGTTCTTGAATGCCTGTTCGAACAGCTGGCACTCATTGGCTGTCGGTTCGTAATAGGGTGCACTGTTCGAGGTATCAGCAAAGTTTGCAATATTGTCAGAGATGGATTGGGCCATAACACTTACCCGCTATTTAGATTATAAAAGAAAGAATTCACAAAATCCTGGCTGCTTGCGCCGGGAATAACCGGGGCTCTGGCTCAGAGCCCCGGCAGAACATCAGACCGGAATTATTCGGCGGCCTGACTATGGGCAGACGGGCTGACCCGACGGGCTTCACGTCCCGGTACAAACAGGGAATAGACGATCATGAAAGCACCGATAACCACAACCAGTCCGGACCCCAGACGCAGGATGTAGAAGAAACCAAGCTGATCCTGAACATCCATATAGGACTCACCCAGGAACCGCTGCACATGTGCCTGGATGGTTCCGGCAAAGGTCAGAGTAAAGGTCATGAAGGCGACACCGGATGACGTCACCCAGAAACCCCACATATTGAGCATCTGGCGATAAGGTTCCCGGCCAATCAGTTTTGGCATGGCATAGGTCATGATCGCGATATTGACCATGACGTAGGCCCCATAGAAAGCCAGATGACCGTGGGCCGCTGTGATCTGTGTCCCATGAGAATAATAGTTCACATTGGACAAGGTATGCAGGAAGCCCCAGACACCCGCGCCGAAGAAAGCAAAGACAGAACAGCCCAGACACCAGAGCAATGCCGCCTTGTTCGGGTGTGTCCGGCCACCTTTCCAGACCATATAGAACGTAAAGAGGACCATGGCAAAGAACGGAGCAACCTCAAGTGTGGAGAAGACAGATCCGATCCACTGCCAGTAACCCGGTGTCCCGATCCAGTAATAGTGGTGTCCTGTACCGAGCAGACCGGTAAAGAGCGCCAGACTGACAATCAGGTAGAGCCATTTTTCCACAACCTCGCGGTCAACACCGGTCAGCTTGATCATCAGGAAGGCAAGGATAGAAGCCATCACCAGTTCCCAGACACCTTCAACCCAGAGATGGACCACAAACCACCAGAACATCTTGTCGAGGACAAGGTTGACCGGATTATAGAAAGCAAAGAGAAACAGCAGTGCCACGCCCCACAGCCCGACAATCAAAACCATGGATACCGCAGTTTTGCGGCCCTTGAGTACGGTCATGGTCAGGTTGAACAGGAACATCAGCGCCACGACAACAATCGCGACCTTGATCCAGGTTGGCTGTTCAAGGAATTCACGGCCTCCATGTATTCCCATCAGATAGCCGACAATCGCTGCGGCTCCGCCAAACAGGAACAGCCAGAACTGGATCTTGGCAATCAACGGAGAATAGATCTCGGTTTCCGCTTCCTCGGCAATAAGGTAATAGGACGCCCCCATAAATCCCATCAAGAGCCAGACAATCAGGCTGTTGGTATGGATCATGCGGATGACACTAAAGGGAATGGTTTCTGACAAAAGGTTTGGCCAGACATAAACTGCTCCGGCCAGAGCTCCGAAAGAGACCTGGGACAGGAACAAAACCAGCGCACCGACAAAATAGTATAGTGCGACTTTTTGTGATTGATATTTCATGGAACCTCTCCTTCCGGCCTAGCCTTCGTCATTCGGCGGCCAGTTCTGGGTATTAACCCCACTGGTCCACTTGAAGAATTCAACCAGACCTTCCAGCTCTTCTTCGCTGAGGTTGAACTGTGGCATCTGGCGGCGTCCCTCGACACCGCTTGGCTGTGATTTCATCCATTCCTTGATAAAATCTGCGGCTCCTTCGGCATCTTCACGACCACCGCGACGTACCCAGACATTGCCCAGTTCCGGTGCAAAATACGCACCTTCCCCAAACAGGGTGTGACAATTAATACAGGAATTGCGTTCCCAAACTTCCTTGCCCAAGGCAACTTTCTCGTTAAGTTCCGAGGCGTTTGACGTTTCACTGTCTGTCGCATAGTTCACCGAATTGATGACCAGTGCGATAAAGATCACGGCAAAAAAGATCGTTCCTCCGTAGAAGATATTTCGGGCGGCGCTGATTGATAAGCGCTCATTCATAATGGATCTCCCCCATTGCTAGACGGATGCGAGGAGATTTGCACAACGCAGGAAAACCCCTCCATCCCCAACAGGGATACGCCCTTTGAAGAGTCCCGGGTTTGACGTCGGTCAAGTTAGAGACAAATTTCCGAGGAAGATAATCGGGTATTCAGTAGGGCTATTATCTTTTGCTTACGATGGGGGACGATCTTCCCCGCCTCTCTTCAACCCGGATATCCGCTTTTCAAGCAGCATCACAAAGGTGCCGTGCGACAGAAAAAGATCACCAGAATACTGGTCATGTAAGGGTTCAATCCGCACGCCGGAATGGTTGATCACAACTGCATTGGCATTCGCCGCCCCTTCCCAGCTGTAGTTCTGCTGCTTTGAAGCGACCTGGCTCTGGGCGATAAGAAGCCTGGCCCAGCTGGTATCAAACTGCACATCCTGCTCCAGAAACTCGCGGATCCGGATTTTCCCTTCCTTGCTGTAGCCCCGTAGTCTCCATACATATCGGAACTGCCAGCCAATACTCCGGATGATCTCACCAACTGTTTTTTTCATTCTCGCACTCTTTCCTGTCTGGCTAGCTTATCTGGCAAGAGATTCTGTACAAGTTCGATCAGAAACAGATCCGAAAGAAGGTGGGACCAGACCCACCTTCCTCTCACCTTACTGTGTCTTACTGCACAATCGGGAAAGCCGTGTTGATATAACCGTTGAGCCAATAGATCTGGATCGGGAATTCCTCTCCCTGATCTGTCAAACAGGTCCCGCCTGAAAGACGGTTCTGGTTATTCGACGCATAGGCAATCGCCGTGAGCACATCATTATAGCTGCAGTGGTCTGGGTACATTGTCGAAATCGCCTTAACCGCAGTGACACCATGATCGGTGATCTCGAAATCCCTCAGATTATAAAGCCCACTTGGCACCTCGACACCATTGACCAGAACCCGGTGCTGAACCACATCCGCATCATCTGTATTGACTGTAACCGGGTTTTGTCCGCCTGGACGGGAGTGAAAACCCTTTGCCCGGTTATTACCGACTTCGCCACAGAAAATGTGTTTCCGATTGATCTCGACTACCTGTTGCGGGTTGGTGTTCGGGACATTGACCGCCACTCTCTCCTGCTGATTTTCGTCACAGGCAACCTGTGCCGAAGCTGAAGCCGGAATGACCAACAAGGCTCCTGCAACAAGGGCAAGAGAGCAAAAAGCTGAATAAATATTTCTGATCTTCATAAAACTGTTCCCTTCATGGCACGCGTCAGCCGACAAGCCCTGGGCAGGCAGGGGGTATACCACCGCAGCGTCCTGTCGACCAACACGTAAGGATGATTAAAGATAGCAGCAAACTGTTGAGCTCTGCCTATTGATGGAAAGAACCGCTTTTTCCGTCATAGGACATGGCGATTTCATTGATGCCGCCGCCAAACTTGGCTACAGACTTGAGCCCTGTGATATCGGTAATAATGGTCGAGCTCTCGAAATGACCTTCAAGCCAGATATAGACATGGGTAAAGGGAGTGATCTGGATGGACTGTGTCGCGAGAACCGAACTGGCGGACAGGGGTTTCCGGTCCTGAATTTCCTGGTTGACCTGGGCTGACTGTGCCAGACCGAAAGTCAGTGCCGGATATTTTTCATAGGACATGTTGTTCACGGCTGCAAAAGTATCAGTCGCAACATCCGGACTTTTTACCGGCGTCCCGAAAGTGGCGTTGTTACTGAAGGGATAAATCGACCCGTTCATCGCCGGTCCAGGCTGGACTTCTGACAGCTTGGTGATTTTCTCGCCGGACTTGCCGACCGCTGCTGTACTGGCATAGAGCCAGTATTCTTCTGACCACTGGATCGTATTGCTTTCAAAAGGATCAAAGGCCAGCCAGATCACATCCACCTTTGAATTCCCGACAGGTTTGGCCAGAGCAATTTTCTGCTGGGCACCATTGATAATTTCCAGATCAGCCGGTGCAACATTTAATGTCAGTGTATAATCCATATCAGTCTCCTAAGTCTTCAAAAACACAGAGCGTCATTGCTCGCCTAAGGACATATTAAAAATTAATACACACCTATAACGGGAATCATTCCACTTATGATTTAGTTACATATGCATTAAGACGTCTCAATCGGCAACAGGGACAAGGATACCGATATGAAACGTCAAATATTCAAGGGCATACCGATTTATGACGACCAGGCATTCAGCACACTCGAAGATCTTTTTAATGAAAACAGGGGGCAAATACTCGCAGCTCTCCCCTGGCTTGTCTCAGAGCTGATTGAGCAGGTCAGCTTCAAGATCACACTGGAATTCATTTATGAAAATGGCGGGCGAAAGCTCTATATCCGGAACGATTGGAAAGATCTGGCAAAAAAATTTGGTTTTCCGGTATCAGAACAGCTCTACAACCAGATCATGCACCTCTCGGACAGTAGCGGCTATCTGGAAATTCCCTCGCCCTGGGGTGTGTCTGAAAGAATCAGGCGCGCTCTTGTCGTCTCCTCCTACAACAAGGGAATGTCACGTGAGGAGATCAGAGAGACTTTCGGCGTCTCAAGCCGGTCCCTCACCAATCTGTTCCGCAGCAAACAGCGGCAAAACAACGAGGCAGCCTCCCTAAGGTAATATCCGCGGGGCGGCACCAGGCTACGAACACTATATCCAAAAGTTTCATCTTTCCCGCTCAACTGCAATAAAATTACAGGCGGGGAGCCCGGGAGGCTCCCCGCCTTACCCGTTCGACCACGAGACCAGGAATTGTGATCGCAACAGGAATGGGAAATGTCTTTACCGGATCTTTGTTCGGTAAAAGGAGAAACCTAGTGACTGGTTCCTTCCTCATAGGTGATCTTGTTGTAAACATTGTACTTGCCAACGGGTTTGGACATGGGCAAGCGTTTGACCTCATCAAGTGTCTTTGCGTCGTAGACGATAACTGCCCCCTCATCATCCCAGATACTCAACAGGGCATAACGGCCGGAGCGGTCAAATTCGACATGCGCGGCAACCTTGCCCGGTTCTGGCCGCAGGGTCTTGACGATCTCCAGCGTCTTTTTGTCAATGATATGGACCACGTCCTTGTTCGGGCCAAAAAACACATCCGCCCAGGCATAGGGACTGTTTTCATGACTGCGCATAAAAAATCCGGGTCCCTGTGTTTCCAGCACCTTGACCGTTGACCAGTCGGTCATATCAATAACCGAAATCTTGCTTTCCTTAAGATGTGGGGTCGCCAGAACCGAACGCCCCTGCCAGTCAAAAGTGATCCCCGATCCCAGATGAGGCATACCATCGAGTGCTACATCCGCAATTTTCTGCCCCACGTTAAGATTAACCACCTGTCCGCTTTGCCCATCGCGCGATGCCCCAATCAGGTGACGGTAATCCTGATCAAAGAAAAAGTCATCAAGATGGCTTTCCAGCCTGATCCGCCGCAAGGCAAAAGCCTGATCCTGCACCCCCAGTGCTTCAACCATTCCCGCTTCATAGTTATGCACAAATCCTGGATAAACCGGCTTTTTCGGTTTGCTGTAAGGGATCTCCCAGACTTCCGGCATATCCTTGAGTGCAACGATAAAACTGGCGCGAGGCGGTGCTGTATAAACAGCACTGACTCTGGAACTCTCACCATCATCCCCCGTCACCGGGATAACCCGTAAAGGCCTCAGATCTTTTGCATCCAGCACCACCAGACTGTGTGGCAGCATATTCCCGGCCATAACATAGCGGCCATCACCCGAAACCGCCACATTACGCGTGTTCAGTCCGACACGGACCTCGGCCACAGTCTGCAAGCTGTAGAGATCATAAAGCGTAACCCAGCCATCGCGCGAGGCCAGATAGACAAAGCGCCCGTCCGGAGAATACTTGGCACCGCCATGCAGGGCAAAGCGGCTTTCAAAACGGGCGATCGGCTCCATTCTGTCACCGTCAAGAATGGTCACATGGTGGTCCCCTGCTTCGACCACTGTGAAAAGGTTGAGAGGATCTCCCCTGAATACAGGTTTTTTAGGCAAATCTTTTCTATCAACCAACACACTGTGGGTCGCCTGAATATCTTCGAGTTCCCAGACGGGCTGTTCATCCGGTTCCGTTCTCAAATAAACTGCGATCTGCTCGATCTCTTCGGATGACAAGTCACTCCCGAAAGCTGGCATCTGGCTGGCCGGGCGTCCTCTGGCAATAATCGTTGCCAAGGCTGGTCCCCGGAGTTTAGAGATTGATTCCGGCAGAAGAGCCGGGCCAAGACCGCCAAATCTGTCGCCGCTGTGACAGGCGGCACAGTGCGTGGCATAGAGGGCAGCCCCAGCCTGCTCTCCTGATCTTTGGGCCTGCGCCATTTGTGCAACCAGAGAACCACCAACTCCGACTGCTGCAACCAGCAGAATTTTCGTAATACTGTTCATTCTGCAGCCTCTTCTTTCAGCGGTGTTTCTCGGGTTTTCTCCGGGTGAGAAACACCGATTTCAGCATCGCTCAGATAACAGCCGGGATCAGAAGCCCAGGGATCCTCACAGGCCTGAAGCGCGCGAGTGCGCGTATTGCCCCCACAGATAGAGATAAACTTGCACTCTCCACAGCGACCGGTCACCGGGCGGGTTTTTTGGCGCAGGCCCTCCATGATGGTGTCTTGAGGATCGTTCCATATCTCGGAAAAGGGCCGGGTTTTGACTGACCCGATCGTGTGTCCCCACCACATGCTGTCGGGGTGAACATCCCCCATATTATCGATGTTTGCGACCTTCACACCGGTCGAGTTACCGCCCCAGCGCTCAAGCATGCCAACAACCCTGTCCATCCGTTCCGGTCCGATTTCAACCGCATGGTGCTGTTCCAGCCACATCTTGAGAAACACACCATCTGCATCGTTGTTTCCCGAGACATAATCCCGTTTGACACCATTTCTGATGTCTTCTGCGCAGCTCTCGAACACCATCTCGACCGCATTCCGGGTTGTCTGCAGCATCACATCATCGCGGCGATTGCCGATACCCCGGCCTGCATAGTTGAGATGGGACAGATAAAACTTGTCGATGTTCTCTTCTTTCACCAACTCAAGTAAACCGGGCAGATCTTCCGCGTTATCCTTTGTCAGGGTAAAACGGGCACCCACGGGCAGTCCGGCATCACGACATAACCGGATACCATGCAGAGCCTTGTCAAAGCTGCCCTCTTCCCGTCGTACATAATCATGACGCGCACGCAGCCCATCAAGACTGATCCCGACATAATCGACCTTGTGTCCGGCCAGGACTTCAACATCTTCCTCTGTCAGGGTCGTGCCGTTGGTTGAGAGCGTGACATAAAATCCCATGGACTTGGCCCGGGCCAGGATCATCATGATATCGGGGTGCATCATCGGCTCGCCCCCTGAAAGGATCAGGACCGGAACACCATATCCTTTGAGGTCATCCATCACCTCCATGATTTTCGGGGTCGAAAGTTCTCCGGGGAAATCAAAATCCGCCGCAAAGGCATAACAGTGACGACATTTCAGATTACACCGCCGCAGAAGGTTCCAGATAACCACCGGACCATCAGCTCTGGCCGCCGGACTGGTGGTCCGGTGAGAACGGGTCTCCGGAGCAAGCGCAGCGCGCATATACTGGCTTATTCTAAGCATTCTTGTACTCCCTTTCCCTTGATCTGGTTTGGTGATCCGGTTTGGTGATCCGGTTTGGTGATCTGGTTTGAGTAACTCCCGGTCAGGCGCAGCCCGGTCTTTTTCAGGATCCGGGTGCTGTAGAGAATTTTATGGCCGCGCCTGTGTTCTCCCAGAATATCGGCAATCCCCCCGGCCAGATCTTCAACTTCGGCTCTGGTTCTTGCATGCACCATGGCAAAAAGATTATAGGGCCATTCCGGAAGATAGCGGGGGCGGCGATAACAATGGCTGACAAACGGCAAAGCTCCGATCTGCGGCCCCAAATCTGATGCTTGCTCATCCGGTACATCCCAGACGGTCATCCCGTTGGCGCGATATCCCAGGCGGTAATGATTGGGGATCAGACCGATACGCCGTATCACCCCCTTGTCCTGCAAGGCCTTGATCCTGAGCACCACCTCCTCGCCAGAAAGTCCCAGTTGTTCGCCCAGATAATGATAGGGACGCGGCACCAACGGTAATCCCGTCTGGGTCAGAGCAATCAGGTCTCGATCAAAAGCATCAAGGAAAACAGTGAGGAGTTCGCTCTTCATGACCTCTCCTCCGCCAGAGCCTCAAGCTTCAACTCCAGAAAGAACTCCTCTTCTTTGGGCATGTTATATACTCTCAAGCCCGTCTTCTGTTCTATCTCTTGCAGGACTTCTCCTATACGCTCCGGGTTCTCTGTCAGAACCACAAACCACATATTAAAAATATGGGTGCGTTCGTAATTATGCGCGACTTCCGGATAGCTGTTCACAAGCTCGGCAACCGCTTCGAAATTCTCTTCCGGCACCCACATCGCCGCGAGTGTCACCCCGCCCCCCATGGCCTCCGTATTATAAAGCGGCCCAAAGCGCGAAATCGTTGCCTCGTCGCACAGGCGGGATATCCGCGAAATCACTTCATCTTCGGAAAGACCAAACTTGTTTCCTGTTTCTGAAAATGGTCGGTCACAAACCGGAAAACCTCCCTGTAATCCATTGATCAAGGCCCGATCTGCTTCGTCGAGATCAGCAGAAGCAAAAGCATCAGTCATCCCGCACCTCCTGCTATCCCGTAATTTCCTGCTGTCTGTTTGAAACGCCGGTCGCTAAACAGAATTTGTTTGGGCACCTCCTCCAGCGACAGATCGCTGACCAACTGGTTGTGTTGACGCAGGACAATATCCCGGTCCTTGCCGTGTATCATGCAATAGAGATTGTAGGGCCATTGGGGCAGCACCCGCTTGCGCTGGTAGCAAAGTGTCACAAAGGGATAGGTCGTGACCTGGCGGCCAAAAGCCGCGACATGGACATCCGGCAGGTCAAACACACACATGGCGTTCGCTTTATACCCCAGCTCCCGGTGATGCAGGATTGCGCCGAAGCGTGAAATCACCCCCTCCACCTGCAGTTTCTTGATTGTTCTGACGATTTTTTGTTCATCACAACCAAGCCCTTCTGCCAGTTGCTGATAGGGCCGCTCTGTATGAGGCAGTCCGGTCTTGAGGCGTGCAATCAGATTTTTCTCAAATGTGTCCAGCATCATGTCACCCTGAACCCCAGATCAAGACGATAGGCCTCAACCATTGGCATGATCAGGACTTCGTGCTCGATCTTTCTTTCGATTTCTTCAAGCGTACTGTCGAGTGTCTCGGCATCTGCCGCCGTCGCGACAAACCAGAGATTGAGCGGGTTACTCCGCTCGTAGTTATGGTTCACTCCGGCAAAACTGTTGATCTGCGCGGCAACTTTTTCCAGCTTATCCGGTTCAACTGCGACGGCAGCAAGAACCGAGGCTCCCGCCCGCCCCGTACAGTAGGTTGCTCCGATCCGGGACAGCATCCGGCGCTCGGCAAGATGGGCAAAGCCCTTGATAACCTCTTCTTCACTTGCCCCTTCCTCTGCTGCAATCTCGGCATAGGGCCGGGAGGAAACCGGGAAGTTACGCTGCCAGTTATTCAGCAGTCGAACCTCAAGCTCGCTTAGTTGCTCAATCATCAAACTCTCCTCACAAACCCGCCTTGTGCGCCCGGGCACTCAAAAAAATACCGCTGGGGCTCTCCAGAGATAGCTCTTTAAGTTTGTCAAACGTCTCTGTGTCATAGGCTATGATCTTGTTTTCATCCCGCACCGAAACCCAGACAATCTCTCCCCTGGGGTGGAATTCCATGTGCAGAACACCTTTGCCGGCTGGCAGTGTCTTGACGACCTCCCGACTCTCGGCGCTGATCACCTGCAACTGGTGATAATCGGGAAAGGCAAAATTGACCCAGATCTGACGCCCGTCCGGACGGGCCATGACAAACACCGGTTGCCCGGCAACTGGAATACGCTGGATTTCTTTCCAGCTTGTCATATCGATGACCAGCACCTCGTGTCTGCCGACAGCGGGAACAAAAGCAAGATCCCCGGCCACTGCCCAACCTTCGAGGTGGGGCATTTTATAGACCGGGCGTTTATCATCTTCCCCCTTGCCATAGCTCCCCAGGATACGGCGCACCCCCTGTTCAGGATGCCATAGATCCAGCAGAGCCATTCCGTCTTCACCAAACAGGCCTGCGATATAGTAGCGCCCATCCGGCGTTATCAGCGCGTCGTAAGGATTATGTCCAACATTTTGAAACTTCTGAATTTCCGGTTTCCGGGGATCTTTCATATCGGCAACCCAGATTTCATCATGGTCCCATAGACTGAAGACAAACCTGTTTCCCGGCGCATCAACCAAACCGATGACTTTGGAACTGGCGCCTCCTGCATCGGAAACAGCAGGAATATCAACAATCAGCTCCAGTGTTTGGGCATCAAAAATTTTTACCCCCCCCGGCTCATAATTGGCGACAGCAACCAACGCGCCATCCTGGGATATCGCTCCGCCGATAGAGTTCCCGGACTGAATAATCCGTTTTTCTATCTTCCCCGCCAGAATATCAACCTTGGTCAGACCACCATCCCTGCCAAAAACATAGGCATAACGTTCATCCCGGCTATAAACGACAGAGGCNTGACTAAGATCCCCCAGACCAGACACCTGGGTGAGGAATGCACGATTGCTTGTATCAAGAACCGCAAGCTCTCCGGTGGCCCTTGCAATCACAACCCCCAGATCACCCGTTCCGCGCAAGTTCTGTTTGTCACCACCTGCACTACAGGCAGCAAGCCCCAGCACCGTTGCAAGAATGATCGCGCGACCAACTTTTCTTTTGCGTTCAAATTTCATGAATTTTCTCCCGGATCTGCAGCGATTGTTTTCCCGCGCAAAATCCCGATCAATTTGTTGATTTCATCATTAGTGAGAATGTCTCGCCAGGGCGGCATCGCTGTTTCCGCTCGACCATCCCGGATGATGTTGAAGAGATCCTCATCCTCGAAAGCAGTAAGACCGTCAGGTAAAAGTGCTGGCCCCAGCCCTCCCTTCAAGGTCATCCCGTGACAGGAGCCACAATCCTGATGCAGCAAACGCAACAGATCGGCCTCGGTCCTTGCTTCGGGTTTATCTGCTGCATGCCCAGGCCCAGACAAAGGTAAAAGCAGAGCCCAGCTCAGGCCAGCAGCAGCAATCAGGCGAAAGATCTCATGCATAACCCGCCCCCGCTGACGCCAAAAGCTCAGGCAGCAATTCCGCCTTTTCCTTCTGGTCGGCCAGGGAGACCACTTTTCCGATAACAATCAAAGTAGGAGGTTTGAATTTTTCATCACGTACTGCCCGTGAGATCCGGTTCAGCGGGGCAATGATTTTGCGCTCTTGTGGTGTGGTGGCATTTTCAATCGCCAGAGCTGGCGTCTCGGCAGGCAGGCCAGCTGCAATCAGACGACGGGCAATAACCGCCAAAGCAGACAGGCCCATATAGATAACCAGGGTCGTGTCCTCTTGGGCAAGACTATCCCAGTCAAGATCGAGTTTATGATCTTCCCGCAGATGCCCTGTTACAAACCGGACACCTGTCGCCAATCCTCTGTGTGTTAAAGGAATACCCGTTGCTGCACTGCTGGCAGCGGCAGAAGTAATGCCTGGGACAACCTCCACAGAGATTCCGTGTTCTTTGAGAAAGAGCGCCTCTTCCCCACCCCGGCCAAAAATATAGGGATCACCTCCCTTGAGACGCACAACCGACCGATAAAGTCCGGCGGCATTGAGCAGAACCTCGTTAATACGGTCCTGTGTCAGGCTGTGATGTCCGCTTTCCTTGCCAACATACAGTTTTCTGGTTTTGCTGGGGACCAGCTCGAGAATAGAGTCCGAAACAAGGCGGTCATAAACCACCACATCAGCTTCCTGAATAAGGCGTAGAGCCTTGACTGTCAGAAGTTCGGGGTCTCCCGGTCCCGCGCCAACCAGATATACAGGTCCGGCTGCTTCCATAATATCAATCCTCCAATAGCAGGATAATCACGGCGTAAGCCGCAAGACGTCGGCTTGATCTGCAGCGCTGGAAGGATTTGTTTCCCTGGCCACCCCGCCAGCACTGCTGTGATCAAACTAGAGGTTCTATAAGAAGAACCTCTAGTAGACGTCTTCTCTGGTGTTAAAGACGTTGAATTTGCCTGTTGGTGTAATCAGGCGCGGGTCCTTGATGACTTTCTTCAGTTCCCGGGTTTTGTCATCGACGACAACAATTGCGGAATTCTGTTCTTTGCCATTCCAGACCGAGAACCAGATCTCGGTTCCTGCCTGGTTATATTCCCCCTGAACCACACGCTGGGCCCCCTCATCACCAAGATCAGCCCATTCAGCAATCGGCAGCGTCTCAAAACCCTTGTCGAGGTTATTGATATCAAACACCGCAACAGACTGATAAAGCTCAGCCTCAGAGTTCAAAGGCGTATCAACCCAAAGATTTGTGGATTTTGGATGTGTCTTGATAAAGAGCGATCCACCCCCAGGGCCTTCCAGACTTTCAACCTTTTTCCAGGCATTGTCCGGATGACCTTCAGGGTCTGTTCCGATTAAAGCCACCGTTTCATCGCCAAGATGACTGGTTGCCCAGACAGGACCATATTCAGGATGAACAAAGTTGGCACCACGTCCTGGATGTGGCTTCACACCAACATCCACCAGCCCAGCCAGCTTCCGCTCTTTCGTATCCACAACCGCCACCCGGTCACGGGCATTGGCAGCAACGAGGAAGTAACGACCAGTAGAATCAAGCCCACCGTCATGCAGGAAACGTTCAGCTTCAATTGTTGTCACCTGAAGCGCATCAAGGTTTTCATAGTTCACCAGAAGAATTTTTCCGGTTTCCTTTACGTTGACCACGAACTCGGGATTGTAATGAGACCCGACAATCGATGCCACCCGTGGTTCCGGATGATATTCCTGCTCGTCATAGGTTGTACCGCGTGTTGATTCAATCTTGAGGGGCTCAAGTGTTTCCCCATCCATAATCACATACTGTGGCGGCCAGTAGGCACCAGCTATGGCGTACTTGTCTTCCCAGCCTTTCATCTTCGAGGTTTCAACCGAACGGGCTTCGAGACCAACCTTGATCGTCGCCACTTTTCCCGGCTCTTTCATCCAGAGATCGATCATATCAATCCTGGCATCCCGACCGATGACAAAGAGATAACGACCCGAGGCTGAGACACGGGAAATATGCACGGCATAGCCGGTTTTGATGATCGAGGTAATCTCGTAGCTTTTCCCATCAATCAGGGCAATCTCACCAGTATCACGCAAGGTCACCGAGAAGAGATTATCAATATCGATATCATTCATTTTTTTGGTCGGGCGCTTGTCGACCGGAATAAGAACCTCCCAGGTCTCCTTCATGCTGCTCATGCCCCATTCAGGAGGCTGCGGCGGATCCTGCATGACATAGCGTGCCATCATGTCCACTTCGGCTTCACTCAGATCACCGGAAGTCCCCCAGTTCGGCATCCCGGCCGGGGACCCATAAGTAATAAAGTCCCGGAGATGATCAATACCCAGCTCACGAGTTCTATCCGTGGTCAGTGCCGGGCCGGTCGCTCCGTTACGCAGGACACCGTGGCAGCCGGCGCAACGCTCGAAGAAAATCTTGCGGCTGGCGGCAAACTCTTCCTCGGTCATGGTCGGAACACCAGGTTTGACGCCGGGTGCTTCCCCATCCAGCGGCATGGATTCCAGCGAAGGCTCATAGGTAGAACCATCCGGCGTATGCCCTGATTCAGCCCAGGCTGCCCCGCTACCAAGAACCAACCCCGCACCAACAAGCATTGGCGTAACTGTGTTCATTAAAAATTTTCTGTACATGACTCACCCTCCAAAGCGGGTCGATTTTATCCAACACACCTCACTCCCCCGATCAGTCATTGTCTTTGTCACTGTTGGGGACTCCTGACGTGTTGAAAGCAACATCACACGAGCCCGACACCCCTGCTTTGACGATGGTCAATGGGGACTCCTCCCGATTTTTCCTGTAAAGGCCTTGCTCAAATCCCTCCTTGACCAGCGTCATACCTCTAACCGGATGCCTCCCGTTAAAATGATTTTTGCAAAACTCGCGAAGCTAATCGGGAGACTGCGTTATCGAGACGGCAAAAAGAAATCAGGCCGCCTCAGTCAGGAGGAAACAGAAATGTCAGAAGGCAGAACCCTGCTACTTATTGCGCACGGCAACCGACATATCGAACCTGGGGCAGAACCCACCTATCAGTTAGCCAGAAAGCTCGCTGGACATCTGTCAGACTGGACTATTGACTGTCGGTACCTGGTGCGGTCTCCCCACTTGAGTGATGGACCAGAAAGAATATTCAACGGAGAGGTAACCGTTTTCCCAAATCTTTATGCGGACGGGATTTTTCTGCGGCAGCGTTTACCAGCCTGTCTGAACGAATGGCAGAAAAGTAATCTGGTACAATTGCTGCCGCCGGTTTTCAAACTTCCCGGATTGACAGCGCTGATCCGCAGAAAGATCTTGCAGCAGTTGGAGGCTTGTCAGTTCAACTCACTTGATACAGCCGTTATTGTCGTCGGACATGGAGCCTTGCGGGCCCGGACATTTTCAGAACCCGCCGATGCCATGGCGCGGCAACTTCAATGTTTAAGCCCTGATCTTCATGTCATTCCTGCCTTTATCGAGAACACCCCCCGATTTACAGACTGGGCTAAACTGACAAAACGCAAAAACATCATCGTCCTGCCTTTTCTGGCCGGTGGCGGGATTCACACAAAAATCGATATTCCTCAGGCACTCTACAAAACAACAGAAGCAGAGCAGAGATCCCTGCATCTGATGGAAGCAATCGGTGATATGCCTGAACTGACCACCTTGATCGCCGGACTTCTGACCGAAAACTCTCTGCACAAAATGGTCAGGAACCACTTTTCTCAAGCGCAAGAACGATCTGCTCTTCCACTGCAGATATAATCTCGCAACTCCAGCCTCTTTCCTTCAGCAACGGCAGGAAACGATCAGGAAGTGAGGAGAGAATAATGCAGAGCGTATCATCCAGCTCAGAACTGTCGATAAACCGCAAGATTGCAAGGAAATCATCCGGATGATCTATTTTCCGAACATCCATATGCAAAAGACCATCGGTGAAATAAAAATCAGGTTTCCCGCCTGATCCCTTCTCTTCCGACGCGTTATCTTTAAATCTTCCGGGTTTGATAGAGAACAGCCAGCCATGTTGACCAGTGTCGATCCGAACGATATCACATCCCAATTCGGTTAATTTTTGTCGTAATGGCAAGGGATCAAAAGCAGAAGACAGGAGAACCGAAGAATAGGGGCTTTCTCCAAACAGGGCGTCAATAACCTCGTCCAGAGGAATGCGGCTTTCAGCCAGCAGGCTTTCCACTGAAAACTCACAGATATTTTCTCGATGTTGCTCCAGAGACACCGTCATTCCCCCTGATAATTACCATCCCTGTTAAAGGGTTTTCTCTCTTTAAGGGAAATTCTGGTGTTTTTCCTTGAGCATGATCAAGCCGACATCAGGATTTTCTCCTGATCAAAAACATAGCCAAAATCGGCACAGTAACGCCGCAGTTTTTCCGGGTCCTTGATCAGCACCTCGTGTCCTTCACAGACAATACCTGCATCCTCCAACCTGCGTAAGGCCCGGGAAAAGCTTGCCGGATCGATCCCGATATGACCGGCAATCACCTGCTTGCATCGCGGCAGGGCTCCATGCCCTTTCCACTCCCGGCTTTCAAAAATCGCCAGCAGATAGGACGCCACACGTTGGCAGGGAGACAGGCTTTTCAGGATTTTGATTTCCCGAATAAGATACTGTTGCCGTTGAATTAAAGCACTGAGAAGATGAAGCGAGGCTTCTGTATCGGGAATGATTTTTTCTTCAAATATTTTTTTGGGAACCTTGGCCACCACTGTTCCGGGTTGCGCCGTTGCATTAATCGGGAATTTCCCCAAGCCAAGCATGGCAGCTTCGGCAAAACTCTCTTCACGCTCAACAATCCGGACCAAACTCTGGGCGCCTTCGGCTGTCAGCGCAGTGAGATGAACTTCTCCTTCAAGTACCACAAAAAAGCCATCCGCCTCATCCCCCGCCAGAAACAGGATTGTGCTTTCATCAAAAACCGAAACAGATAGCTTGTCAAAAAGCTCCGCGAGCAGCTTTCGGGGCAGCTGGGAAAAGATCACAACCCGCGACAAGATCTGGAGTTCTTTTTGTCCGATCGGTTGATGGCGCATTCACACCTCCCCCAGATCAAGCGGCCCAATGCCAACGGGATAGCCACAGTAATCAACCAGCTTTTCCATATCGTCGACCTCGATCTGGTTTCCCGCCCCCGTTTTGATACCGATTTTGCGCAGCTTGGCAAAAGTTCTCGACAGAGTTTCCGGTGTCATCCCCAGCTTTTCAGCCACAATCCGCTTATCATAGGGCAGTACGATTTTTGCAGTTCCCTCGACCTGTCCGGCAAGCTCGATCAAAAACATGGCCAGACGTTCCGCAGTCGTGCGCATTTTCAAATCGGCAATCTGGCTCATCAGGGAATGCATGTTCACCGACAAACGCCCCATCATCCGAAAAACCAGTTCCGGGTCCTCTGACAGAATTTTTCGCAAAACCTCCCCCGGAATAACCCGCAGTTCCACATCGTCCAGAGCAACGCAGGTAAACTCATACCGTCCTGTATTGGTGGCGGCGGCCTCGCCAAAAGCGCCGCCGGGCCCGACCACATCAATCGTCGAGCTTTTCCCCCCGCAGGCAGAGGCAAGCAACAGGCGGACAAAACCGTCTTCGATCAGAAAAAAATTCTCGGCAGGATCCCCATACTCGACGATTGTTTCTCCCGCCGGATAATTTTCAATCCGGCTCAGAGGCAACAGCAGTTCTTTTTTTTCCGCAGCCAGTTCAAGAAAGGGGGATTTGATCCCCAGATCCTTGTTCTCCCGGGATTTGCTGTTCCCGTCACCATGAACTGCCGTATGGCGGCTTGTCCTGTTTTGTTGCAACCGGTCATAACCCATCCCGGTGACCCTCCTGAAATTGGTTATAACGGGGCATTTTCAGGCAATATACAGTAAAAAACCTCCTGCAAACATGATCTGGATCAAGTAGGCAGGAGGCCAAAAATCTCTTGAGGGGCGTTATTGAGGGGAGCTAAAAGTCCCCTCTTTGAAATGCAGGCTATCGAGTAAGAGTCAGTTCCCGGAAATTTTCTTTCGGTAGTCCTCAACGGGCAGACCGCCTACCCCCCAATGTTCCATTTCCACCTCGTCAATCACCACAAAAGTTGTTGCCGGATTTTTGTTCAGCACTTTTTGCAATAACTCGGTTACGCCTTTAATCAGTTCGGCTTTTTGTGCCTTGGTGGCACCTTCGTTGGTAATTTTGATGTTCACATAAGGCATATGCTGCTCCTCACTATGCAGATTTAAGATCGTAATGGAATACCTTGGCAATAATCTGCCAGCGGTCATCGTGATAGATCAGGGTAAGAAAATCAGTGAAAAATTTGTCGCCAATTGCACAATTTACCGTGGCAAAGGCGGTCTTGTTTCCGGCAAAAGCAATCGAGATAACCTTGTCCTGGCGCGGCTCATTCCTGCTCGCCGGGGATGGTCTCGCGTCAACGATTGGAAAATAGCTCACCATATCAAGCTGAAGCAGATCATCCCCAGAGGCACAGACATAGCGGGCATCAGGATGAAACACCTGTTTGAGCAGATCGGTATCCGAATGATAAAGTCCGTCAAAATAGAGGCCGAGAGTGTTTTCGACCGCCAGATAGAGCGAAGTCATAAAAATTCCTCTTTAATTCACTGGCAAAACGGGTGCTCTACGGGAAAACTGTTCAATAAAGCACCCTATGATGAACCTAGCTTAGCAGACCTTCAGCTCTCAGAGCGGACTGGGTTTTTTCCCGTCCGGCAACACGGGCAACAAAAGCAGCCAGGAAAGGAACGTTATCAAGCTTGATGCCAACAAAGTTGGACCAGTTCGTCACGACAAAAAGATAGGCATCGGCAACACTGAAATTATTACCCAGCAGATAGTCCCGGCCATCCGAGAGAACACTTTCGATATAGGCCATCTTTTTCGCGACGTTAGCTTCTGCTTTTTCTCTGGCTTCTCCTTCCAGTGCATTTCCGGAAAAGAAAGGCCCAAAGGACTTGTGTAGTTCGGACGCCACATAGTTCAAATGTTCCTGAAGACGGGCACGGGCAAGAGTTCCCGCTGCAGGCGCAAGACCCAGATCAGGTTTCTGGTCTGCCAGATATTGCAAGATAGCCGCCCCTTCACTCAACACCTGACCATCAGCAAGTTTGAGAGCCGGAACATAGCCTTTCGGATTAATCTGCAAGAAGTCCTCACCGCTGGCCGTTTTCTTTGTGCCTGTGTCGACCTGTTCGATCTCGAAACCTTCACCCAGCTCGTGCAAGACAATGTGCGAAGCCAGTGAACAGGCACCCGGTTTGTAATAGAGCTTCATCTTTAAACACCTTCAGATAAGTTTGTTGGAAGTAGAGCGTGTCGATGAAGAAAATCTAGGAACGAAAGTTACCTTTGTAAACCATAGAACTATATGATACTTAAGAATGAAGTTTCCATTTGGTAACTAAAAGAAAGTCATCAGGAGAGTTTTATGGCGCTAAAGGTTCGCAAAAATCAGAGTAAGTTACCGCCAGAGCAGTGTCCCTTGACTGAATGCATGTCTGTATTGGGAGGAGCCTGGACGCCCAACCTGATCTGGTATCTTTCCGCAGCACCGCGAAGGTTCAGCGAGCTTCGGGTTGATATGCCCGGGATCTCGGCAAAAATTCTGACAACCCGCCTGCGTGATCTCGAGGCAAAGGGCGTGATCTTTCGCGAAGTAAAACCAACGTCTCCGCCGTCAGTTGAATATTCCCTGACCGAGCTGGGCGCGGAACTGATCCCGGCCATCGCCGCCATTGTCAAGGTCGGTCACAAACTCAAGATGTTACACGGCAAGGAATGAACTGGCTCATCCTGCCTTGTTTCAGGAAAGCATCACTTAAGAGCATCTGTGGAATAGAGGCGGACGTTAAGCCCACCATGAGAAACCGGATCACTCGTCTTACTAAAAGGAAGCCCGGTGGATTTTGCCAAGGGGTCTGCTGTTGTAATCAGACCAACACGCCACCCTGAAAATCGCGTTTTAAGTGCCAGTCCTAGCGCCTGATAAAGTGGTTTGAGGCTTTTGACTTCACCAATTCTTGTACCATAAGGCGGATTGATGATCACCAGTCCCGCTGGTCCTGCAGGAGGGGCAATATTCTTGATCTCCAGCTCCTGAAATTCGGTAAAATTTTCAACCCCTGCCCTTTTGGCGTTTTCGCGGCTCATACGGACAGCACCGGGATCCCGGTCGCTGCCATAAAAACTTACTGTCGGCGTTGTACTGGTTCCCTTCGCCCGCAGTCGCTCCCAGCCTTCCGGCTCAAAACCTGCCAGTTCCTGAAACGCGAAATGTCGTGAGCGGCCAGGTTTGAGGCCTGCTGCTATTTCTGCCGCTTCGATGATAAAGGTACCAGAGCCGCACATGGGATCGACCACAGGCTCAGTCCCATTGTAACCACACTGTCGCAGGAAAAGAGACGCGAGAGTTTCGCGCATTGGTGCCTTGCTCACAGCAACCTTATGGTCACGTTTATGAAGGGTTTCACCAGAACTATCTACACTGATAGTACAGAGATCATCGTGAATACGCACCTTGATAGAAACGCTCGCTTCAGATGAAATAGCTGCTCCAAACTCTTCCTGGATGGCACGCTCAATGCGTTGGGCTGCAGCCCCCTTGTGATAGATCCGTGACGCCTTGCAAGACACCTCAACCCGAACGGCGACATCCTTGCGAAGAGTTTCTCCCCAGGGGAATTTACGGGCGCGCTTGTCCAACTGAGCAAGATGCATTGCCCTGAAAGCACCAAGACGCACCAGGACCCTGCTGGCCCCGCGCAGCTCCAGGTTGGCCCGCCAGACATCACGCCAATCCCCGGCAATCGTCACACCACCGTTCACGACAACAGGCTCGCGAAAGCCTTTCTCGGCCGCCTCTTCGCAAAGGACAGCCTCCAGGCCCGGAACGCTTACAAGGAAAATTTCGAGTTTATCATCTGTGTTCATCCCGGTTCCTTATCGCGAAAGCGCAGAATTGTCGATAGCTCTTGTTCACGTAACCGCTGTCCAACCCCACCTCCACAGAAAAATTGACACCCAAATGCCAACCTTCAGAGTTTTTTCAGCAGTTTTCTCGCGCGCGCCTGGGACGATTTCGCCCCACTGTCCATCATTTGCTGCAACAGTTTCTTGAGTTCAGCTAGAAGCGTCCTGTCCAGCCGGGAAAAATCGTAAAGAGCCTGAAGTGCACAGGTTCGGACAATTGCGCTCTTATGTCCAAGGTTCCCCCTTACCAGATTAAGTACGGCTTCCTGCTCCCCCTTTGTCCAGTGCAGAAGTGGCAAGATTTTCATAAGCTGCTCCTGAATTTCCCACTGATCCACGAGACAGGTTTCAGCAAGAAGCCTTTTCCGATAGGGCTGTATAAGGTCTGGCTGCTCAAGGGCGATTTGCATCAGGGCATGGGCCGCATGCGAACACACCGTAGTATCTCCTGCCTTCAGACAACCCAGAAGCTCACTCAACAATTCAGGTTCGGCGCGAACCAGAAAGGCCACTTCACTCGCCCGCCCGATCGCCTTTCGATCGCCGACAGCCAGAAGCTCACGCAGTTGCTGCGCCAAAGGTCTCCCCCATCACAATCCTGTAGATCCGAATAATAAGGGAAGAATAGCTGAATCGGTAAAATTTTGACAAATATTTCGGGCCGAATGACGAGGCACCGATATATTACTGGCAAATTATTTTCAGGAAGGGGAAGTGGCGGAGAGTGAGGGATTCGAACCCTCGATACCGGATTAGGGTATACTCCCTTAGCAGGGGAGCGCCTTCAGCCACTCGGCCAACTCTCCGCAATGTGCGAACGGCGGAATTACTAAGGTTTTCTGGGATATCTGTAAAGGGTAAAAAAATAAAAAAAACCCGCCAAACGACCAACAACGCAGGAATCTCCCTTTTTCCCAATACAAATCCTATTGGTTTTTACATCTCCCCTGTCTAATTGTTACCATCAGACACTGAGAATCGACGTTCCCTTGGAAAGATACACACAGACTAGGTCATCCCCATATAATGCATTGTAAAAATGATCATCGCCCCTCCTGGAATAGGCACCACAACAATGCCAAGCTACCCCCTGAGATTAAACAGCCTCTGGAATTCCTGATAAAGATCAAATGACTTCAAGAGACATTGTAATGACCCCTTGATTTGTCCCTGGTTTTTAAAAGCGACCAGCTCGTTGCCTGTAATATTCCTGCCCTGGCTCATTTTGCTCATGATACTCCGCACCTCAGGATCAATCTCGGACCACTTTTCCCGCACATTACAGGCACAGGCCGCGGCACTTTCTTCGCCTGTTATCCCTTTCAGACGCCTCTCAAGGCTTTCAATAGCATTGCGATGTCTGGTCAACTGACTATGCATCTCTATCTCGCTGCGTAACAAAGAAATTTTAGAGATAACCTCTTCGTTATCCTGAATATTACTCAGGCAGATCTGATAGGGGATAGCCTGCCCTTCCTGGTAAAAAAGAGCTTCGTCTTCTTTCAATAACTGCAGAGTTTCTGCAGAGAATTTGCTAAAATCAGGCCTCGTTACCTCCGCAACAAGCTTTGAGACCTCTCTGCTGACAGCCTGCTGATTATCCGGCGTGGTTTTACAGCCTGAAAGAACCAAAAAAAGAGCAATTACATAAAAAAAGCGCATTAAAATCCCTTTAATCATACCTGTTGAAAGGCCCACTTGAACCAAAAGCATCTGACGTCCTGTATCTTTTGAGCGTATTACCCGGAGAGGTCCATAACACTTCAACAACCCGGGGTCACGTTGAACGGCCCCCTTTGATGAGCCCGCATCAAAGCTTGTTCTTCCCATGTTCCGTCTCTTTCGGTAAGCTTTTCTTTATCACTGGGGACTAAACAGCTTCGGAAAAGAAACATGTCTGTACGCTTCTTCGCCTTTGTGTTTCTGCTGCTTGCGGTTTCAGGCTGTGCCCAGACAGGCAAAACAGTCCAGCAAAACAAATACGAAAAGTCCCTTGTCCTGATTGAGCGCATCATTACGCCCGGCTTTATCGATACTGCCCTCGCTCAGTCGATGGAGAACTATAGAAAGGAATACAGCTTCTCGTCGGAACGCCTGTCTGATGAAACACTTGATAAACTTACCGCCGTACTCAGCCGGGAGATCCATAAAACCCGCCGGGATCTCGTTGTTCAGCTCGCGACTGTTTTCACACAGGAATTCACCACAGCAGAGATCAATGCCCTCCACAGCATTGAGGACTTTGACCTGCTCGGCAGAGCTCTCGCCAAACTTCAGGAGCATGAGAACAGTGCCGATGCTTTTGCCCATCTGACGCCAGAAGAATACGATGCACTTTTATCCCTTAAGGATCCAAAAGCACTAGCCGACGCAGCCGGGAAAGTTGACAAAATTATCGCCAGAGCCGACAAGATCAGCAATGATTACGTTCAGGACATACTCCTCCGTTCACTTCCCGAGATTTTCCAGATCCTGCAGGACAATGAAACGCTGGTTGGTGCCTGAGTTCTGCCAGGCCTGTGTGTTATTTCCCCTGTCCTGCCCTTTCCCCTCCAAAGAGACTTCCATTATGCTGCTGGATAACGATACACACGCCAAACTCGTTTCACTGCGACAGGAGTTGCATCGCCACCCTGAACTGTCGGGCTGCGAGCAAAAAACCAGCGACCGTATAGCAGCATTTCTGGAAGACTACACCCCGGACGAACTCCACCGCAATTTAGGCGGTTATGGGTTGGCAGCCGTCTACAAGGGCAAATCTCCGGGTCCCTGTGTTCTGATCCGTTGTGAACTGGATGCCCTGCCTATTGAAGAACTGGGCACAGCCCCTTACAGGTCAGAAATACCCGGCAAGGGACATCTCTGTGGCCACGATGGACATATGACGATTGTTGCCGGGCTCGCCATGTTGCTCCAGCGTACGCGCCCTGCCAGGGGACGGGTCATTCTGCTTTTCCAACCTGCAGAGGAAACCGGAGCCGGGGCAAAGGCCGTTATAGAAGACCCTGCCTTCGCCATACTTAAACCGGATTACGCTTTTGCACTTCACAACCTGCCGGGCATGGCACTGCACCATGTCGGCCTCAAACCCGGTGCCTTCAACTGCGCCTCGCAAGGCCTCTGGATCACCTTGAATGGCAAAACCTCCCACGCCTCCAATCCCGAAGATGGCCGAAGCCCGGCTCTGGCAATGTGTGAGTTGATCACGGCCTTTGCACAGTTGCCACAGGACCGCGATTTTGACAGAGAATTCGCCCTGGTCACCGTCGTCCATGCCCGTCTGGGCGAAGAGGCCTTCGGCATTGCCCCCGGTTTTGCCAAACTGATGGTTACCCTGCGCAGTGAAAACGATCAGGTCATGGGCTTGTTACAGGAAAAATCTGAAGAACTGGTCAAGCAGATCGGGCAACGCCACAATCTTGAAACGGCCCTTGGTTACGAAGATATCTTTACCGCTTCGACCAACAATCCGGATGCCAGTGAGCAGCTTCTGAAGGCTTTCAAGGCCGAAGAAATCACCCTTCATACCATGACCGCCCCCATGCGCTGGTCAGAGGACTTTGGCCAGTTTGGTCACATCAGTAAAAGTGCAATGTTCACTCTGGGATCAGGCCTTTCCCAACCCCAGCTGCACAATCCGGATTTTGATTTCCCCGACGACCTTATCGAAACCGGCACCCGGATTTTCCATCGGGTAATCCGCAACATTCTTGGCCCAAGCAACTAGACACGAAACTTGATTTCAGGCAGAAATATTCTCCTTTAAGCTGTAATTCTATGGAGGTTATTTTGAACAGGCATCAAAATGCTGTTTTCATCTGCCTGGGAAGTGCTTTGGCAACAGGGCTATTTTCTGCCCTTGCGACGGCTGCAGGATTCATTCGTTGGTCCCAAGCCAGCGGAAACGACTATTCCGAAGACTTCTGGGCAATCGTTCAGAAAATGGGAATTTCTGATGGACTGGTCATGGCAGGCATCACTGCCACTGTGGCGTTGATCCTATATTTTCTGCTTGCCCGGTTCTGCTCTGACAGCCAGAAAGCCACCAAAGTTCTGGGCTGGATCATCATACCGCTCGCCACCATTTATTGCATTTTGAACTATTCCAGCTTTTCAGCCTACCTCTAGTCAAAGCTTTCTAATCATCAAAGAAACCGGGCTGGTTGAGAAATCCTTAAGCCCGGTTTTTTCTGATCAGCCCTTGATCGCCTGTTCCAGATCCTCGATCAGATCCTGTACCGCTTCAATACCGATTGAAAACCGCAGGAGATCATCCGGAACAGGACTGCTCTCGCCTTCAACCAGCGCCCTGTGTTCAACCAGGCTCTCAACACCGCCCAGGGATGTCGCCCGGACAAAATGCCTGAGCCGTCCCATAATCAGGGCCGTCTGCTCGCGTCCGCCATCAAAACGGATCGATAGCATCCCACCAAAACCACCGGACATCTGTCTGGCGGCGGTTTCGTGATTGGGGTGGGAAACCAGACCTGGATAGAGAACCTCCAACACCCCGGGATAGTCTGCAAAATGCCGGGCAATCTCCAGTGCATTCTGGCAGGCACGTTCGACACGAACATGCATGGTCCGCATCCCCCGCAACAAAAGCCAGCTTTCGAAAGGTCCCAAAATCCCCCCTTGCTGAGCTCGGATCTTGCACAGCCTTTCCCAGCGCAGGTCCTGCTTGGCTGTGATTACAGCACCAGCCACCACATCGCTGTGGCCATTGAGGTATTTTGTCGCCGAATGGAACACATAATCCGCCCCCAACTCAAGCGGGCGGGTCAGGAGCGGCGTAGAGACGGTGGAATCAGCAACCAGTTGGGCTCCAACGGAGTGTGCCAACTCCGCAGCTTTGGCAATATCCACAACCTCCCAGGTCGGGTTGGCTGGGGTTTCAATCCAGAGCAGATGCGTCGGCGCAGCCCGTACCACCTGCGCCATATCGACTTCGTCGCAAGGGTCATAGAAAGCAAGCTCGATCCCCCAATCCTGACAAAAGGAAATCAGCCAGGCACGCAGAGACCAGTACATCACCTTTGGGGCAACAATCCGTTCACCCGGACGCAGCGTCTGGACCAACGCTGTCGCAGCAGCCATACCAGAGGCAAAAAGCTTGCAGGCTTCACCACTTTCAAGCTCACAGATCACAGCTTCTGCCATTTCGGCATTTACGCTCTGGTCACGGGCATAGATCCGGTTGGTATCGTATAACGCCCCTTCTTCGTCCCGGGCAAAGGTTGTGGAAGGCTGTATCGGGGGAACGACAGAACCAGTTGCTTTGTCCAGATAGTGCCCCGCCTGCGCCAGAAGTGTTTCGGCGTTGTTCTTTTTGCCCATCATTCCTGTTATCCTGTCTCAAGGTCGATTGTTGTCAGGATCTTAAGCGGGAATAGTCTGCTTGCAAATCTCTTTTCCAGGTTTGGCTCAAAACAAATTGCCCTGCAGGAAAAAGTTATACCAGCTCTTACTTGATCGAAGAAGACAGGCCTTCGATCAAGGCCGATAACCGGGCATAAGGATCGCCAAAACATTCCCCCTTACGGTAAGTATCGTCCTCCGAACCAAAGGCAGCAAACACCGGCAGGGTCGCAGCTCCCTTCTGAACCATCTGTTCAGCTTTTGGTGAACGAACCAGTCGAGGAATTTCCCGTTCTCCCTTTTCACTAACCGATCTCATAAAGGGGCGAAGATGTCGAATAACCGCTTCCAGAAACCACTCTGGCGCATCTCCGCCAAGAATGATTGTCTCGGGGTCATACAAGTTCTCAAGTGCGTTAACCCCGATCCTAAGATATTCGGCATTTGCCCCCAGCCACGCCAGAATAGTCGGATCATCAACAGTACAGTCTTTAAAAATATCCTCCCCCGAACGTCCCCTTGCCTCGAGATGGCGGGAAAGCGTCCCAAGAGAAACATACCCGTTCAAACAGCCAGGATTACCACAAGCACAAAGAGGCCCCTTAATGTTGACAACCAGATGACCAATAGATCCGGATCGACCAGACCGACCACCATAGATTTTGCCATCAGCCATCAATCCTGCGCTTATTTCCTGACCAATAAACAGATAGATGAAATTCTGGAAATCACGAGCGCTTCCTTGCAGAAACTCCGCAAGTGCGGCGGCGGCGGCCGCCGTTTCCAACATTACCGGTAGATGCAGTTCTTCACTAAGGGAACGGGCAACTGTCTGGGGAAAAATTTGAGGCCCCTCGTCTTCTCCCGCAAAATCACTGGGTTCTGCCATTATCAGACCGATACCCACAATCCGGCGAATATCCGTTCCCGCAGGCCGGATCAGATCGAGGCAAAGACACTCCAGCAGGCTTACCAGCTCGACTTCGGTGGGTTCCTGAAAAGGAAGAACACGCGTTTCAAGAACATCTCCAGCAAGATCACAGAGAGAAGCCTCGATTTTGCTCCTTCCGACCCTCACTCCGATGCTGAAAGCACCTTTGGCACTAAACCCCAGAAGCCGGGATGGCTTTCCTGCACCGCTTTTTTTCAGACCCAGTTCTTCCAATAAACCGACAGCGATCAGATCATTGGTCAGATTGGAAATCGTCTGCCGGGTCAGCCCGGTATTTTTGGCAATATCCGCACGTGAAATAGCATCACCAGACCTAATCTGACTCAAGACCAGGCGCAGGTTCTGCGCCTTGGTCTGTTCCAGATTGGTTCCTCTACGCGCCATCATTATCGCCTTTTTTAAAAACAAACCCGCCGGGGCATCCTATTTACGCCCTGTCAGCGGGGAACCTTAACCTTATTCATCCCCCCCAAAAAGCACAGGGAAAAAGCATTGGGGAAGATCTTTTGTCTGGCAACACCAGATTGCCAATCCCTCAAATAACTGACCTTTAATTTATTATATATTTGATATTAAAGAAAATAATTTAGTTTGTAAAAATATTTGACAAATAATATTTTTTTCACAAAACTATATGAAAATCACAATAATAAACGAACAGGAAGCTTGAGATGCCAAAACCTAGGACCACAAGATCACTTCTCGCCACCTCCCTTTTCATTGGGCTCTTTTCCTCTGCTTCAGCAGGTCCCCTTCAGGACGTAGATCTGACCAAAGCACCGGTTGGACCAAATGGGAACCCGGCTGTTTCCGCCAGCGAAATAACACTCAGCCCCGATGAGATTGCACAACTTAAAACCCAAAACTACAAGGCAGCCCTGGTTTGGCACGCATCCGGCGACTGGGTGAATGCTGTTACCGCCGGGGCAAAATCAAAATTCGAGGAACTGGGAATAGAAGTCGTCGCAACGACAGATGCCCAGTTTGACTCCGCCCGTCAGGCCAGCGACGTAGAAAACGTACTCGCCTTGACACCAGACATTATTCTGACACTTGTGGTCGATCCGGTGAGCGGTGCTGCAACCTTCCAGCCCGCAATTGACAAAGGAACCAAGCTGGTTCTGCTGTCCAACCCGATTTCCGGTTATCAGGCCAATGACCAATACACTGGCATTGTCACAGATGACATGTATGGCATGGGCTCTGCAGCGGCCGAGATGATGAGCGACGCGCTCGGCGGCAAGGGATCCATAGGGTTCATCTATCATGATGCCGATTATTTCATCACCAACAACCGGGACAATGCCTTCCGTTCGGCAATAAAGGAAAAGCACAGCGGTCTGGAAATTGTGGCTGAAAAGGGCTTTACCGAAGAAGGTCAGACCTTTGAGCTTACTTCGGCAATGGTCCTGCAAAATCCTGATATTAGCGGTATCTATGTTGCCTGGGATGTTGCCGCGGAAGGTGTTATCGGGGCATTACGTGCCCAGGGTCGTCAGGACATCAAGGTTATCACCCATGATCTGGGGCAGAATAATGCTCTGGATATGATCAAGGGTGGCAGCATGTACGGAACCATCGCAGACCGCCCCTTTGAAATCGGTCAGGCCATGGCTTCTCTCGGCGCTTATGGCCTGCTTGGTAAAGAATCTCCCGCCTTCTCCGTTGTTGGATTTGATAAGGTTGTGAAAGAAAACATCGCAAAAACCTGGGAAAAATCCCTGCACCGACCTCTGCCGGCAAAGCTTGAAGAAGCCCTGAACTAGGTTATCCTCCGGGGAGCTGGTTAGGCTTGACCAGACCAGCTCCCTTTTTTTTGTAAAAACGCCCTGATAGCTTTCCAGCTTTTGCCAATCAGCCGCGGCAAAAGGTACACCCCCGGATAAAACAAGATGACCAGCCTCACCAACGCCATTGATGGACAACTGCCCTTTCTGCGCAGGATTTTTCGCAGAATTTTTCAACGTGAGTATTTCGTGTACTACGCCCTGATCGCGGTTGTGTTGTTCTTTTCTGCTGTTCTCGCAGACACCGCCTTCTTTTCCCTCGCCAATTTCATGAATATCATCCGGCAGACCACACCGATTACGCTCATGGCGATCGGTATGACCTTCGCACTGGCTGTCGGGCACATCGATCTGTCTGTCGGCTCGGTCGTCGCTCTTTCCGCTTTGGTCTGCGCCCTGGTTCTGGATATTACCTATTGGCCAATCGCCGTTGCCGCAGGCCTCGCCGTTGGCATTTTGACCGGACTTGTAAACAGTATTCTTACAGAATGGCTGAGGGTTTCCTCTCTGCTTGTAACCCTGGGAACCATGGGAATTGTCGCCGGACTTGCAAGAGTCCTCACCAACCTTGAATCCATTCCCATTACCAACGACACCTTTACCACCATCTTTGGCTCCGGCAGTTTTGCATCAATCTCGGTCATGTTTGTCTGGACCGCCATTGCCCTGATCATAGGGTGGATCGCCCTGTCCAAAACCCGTTTCGGGGCTCATCTACTTGCTGTTGGCGGCAACCCCAGTGCAGCTCGTGCCTTTGGGATCAATGTCATCAAGGTTCGCATGACGGCCATGATTATCGCAGGGACAACAGCCTCAATAGCAGGTCTGCTCTATGCCGGCAGGTTGCATGGTGCACGCTACAGCCTCGGAGAAGCCGATCTTCTGACGGTTATTGCCGCTGTTGCTATCGGCGGCACCAGTCTCTTCGGGGGGCGTGCATCCGTCACAGGGGCAGTGGTTGGCTCCTGGTTGATGGGAATTATCAATAATGGCTTGATCCTTTGGGGCTTTTCGACCAACGAACAAATCATTGCCCGTGGGCTTATCCTGATCGTCGCCGTAGCAATCGGTGTAAAGGAGGATCGCAAATGACACCCCGCTTTCACGTTCCAGATACAGCCCTCGAGATTCGTGAAGTTCATAAATCTTTCGGTGGTGTACACGCCTTGCGCGGCGTGAATTTCTCAATCACCCAGGGAGAGGTCGTCGGTCTTCTCGGCGACAATGGCGCGGGTAAATCAACCCTCGTCCGCTGTATTTCCGGGGTGCACCCCGCCGATCAGGGCCAAATCCTGATCAAGGGCAAGGAAGTCAACATTCACAGCCCACATGACGCCCGGTCTCACGGGATTGAAACCGTATTTCAGGATCTGGCCGTTATTCCAAACTTTGATGTTGTCCGTAACCTTTTTCTCAACCGGGAGATCCTCTCCTCCAATCCTCTCCTGCGTCTGCTTGGATGGCTCGATCACAAGGAGATGAAAAAACAAAGCGAAATTGCCCTCCGGCGATTGAACTCGCGGATACCCTCCATCGACGAAGAGATCCGCAATCTCTCCGGCGGCCAGCGTCAGGCGGTCTCAATCGCCCGGGCGGTCAACTGGGGCGCCGATCTGGTTATAATGGACGAGCCAACAGCTGCTTTGGGTGTCGAACAATCCGCCCAGGTAAACAAGCTGATCAAACTGATCAGTTCCCAAGGTGTTTCGGTGCTGCTCATCAGTCATAACATCCAGCATGTGATGGAGGTCTGTAACCGCGCCGTTGTCCTGCGCCATGGCCGTATTGCAGCAAATGTCGCGATTGAAGAGATCACCCCCGATGACCTTGTCGGCTTGATCACCGGTGCCAAACAGGCTGCCTGAAAGGAGCAGAAGAGATGAAAAAACAAGATTCACAAGAACAGATCCACTCCCTGATCAGCTCCCTCACTCTCGAGCAAAAAATCGGGCAACTCTTTATGCTCGCCTTTACAGGCAAGGATCTCGACTATCCGACACGCCTGGTCAAAAACCGTTTTATCAACGGCTTTTATCTCTCCCAAGACAATGCCGAAACCCTTGCAGAAGCAAAAGAGTTAACCCATCGCCTCCAAGCTGCCGCAAACCAAACCGGAATTGATCTGCCTCTGATCTTTGCAACGGATCAGGAAGGTGCCTGGGGTGTCCTGGTCCCGGAAACCGTCACTGGCCCGGGCAACCTTGCCCTCGGCTCTGCCAATGATCCCCGATTAACCACCGAGATCTATGGTATCTATGCCCGGGAAATTATGGCTGCAGGCTACAATGTCATTTTGTCTCCCTGCGCTGATATCAACAGTAATCCGGACAACCCCATTATCGGTACACGAGCTTTTGGTGACAGTGTCGAACTGGTTTCCAGACACGTTCAGGCGGCTGTAAAAGGTGCCCTTCAAAACAGGATTGCCTGCTGTGGCAAGCATTTTCCCGGCCATGGTGACACAGGGCTCGACAGCCACCGTACCCTTCCCGTTGTTGATCGAAGCCTTGAGCATCTTCTGGAACAGGATCTTGCCCCCTTCCAGGCGGCTATTGATTCCGGTGTGCCAATGATGATGACGTCACACATCATCTTTCCGCAGATTGACCCTGATAATCCCGCAACCCTCTCCCACAAGATCATGACCGGACTGCTTCGGGACCGGATGGGCTTTGACGGTGTTATCGTCACAGACAGCATGAACATGTGGGGCATGCGGAAAAACTACAGCCCGGCCGAAGCCGCTGTTCAGGCCCTGATCGCCGGTTGCGATATCATCATGCTTTCAGAAGAACATTATGAAAACAGTCTGGGTGACTACGAAGCCAAACAGGCTGCAACCATCGACGGGGTTATTGCTGCTGTGAAAGAAGGTCGCCTGGCGCTTGAGCGTGTAGAGCAATCGCTCGCCAGGATTTACACGTTCAAACTGAAGCTCCACAAGAACATCTCTGATTTCGTTCAGCTATCGCCTCGGGTGAGCACCACAGAACATCAAAATACGGCTGCTTTGGCTGCAGAAAAGGCCATCAAAGTACTCCGGGATGACCAGTCGTTGCTCCCCCTTCAGGGAAAACTTATCCTCGCAGGAATAAGCAGCGACGATGCCAGCAACATGGTTGCGGCAACAAGAGGCATTGGACCGAATGAGCCGCGCCCCGCTTTCGATGTTTTCCGCGAAGTTTTCTGTAAACTCCATCCGGATGCAGAAGTACTATCCCCGGAGCAGCTCGCAAGACTCTGCATGGGAGAAGAGACCATTCCAGTTGATGTAACCCTGGTTGCTGTCACCGAAGATTACCCGTTGCCCGGTCTGGATTATGACACCGAAGCCCAGAAGGATCTGATACAGCAACTTGTCAAAATAACTGCCGGACGTCTTGTGGTCATGGCGTTGCGGAGCGACTATGAACTTCGGCACTTTGATGGCCTCAGCACCTATGTTTGTGCCTATTCCAGTCGTGCCTGTTCTGCCAAAGCACTTGCAGAATTTAACGTTGAATAAAAATACTGCTGCGAATTCAGAAAGAACAGAGTTTGGTTCTTTCTGAATTCGCCCCTTCATCCCTTTTGACGACCGGGTGTTTAATAAGAAAATACCCTTGTCGTTGTTAGCGACCAGTATCTTCTTTCCGGATTCACCTCTATCTCAAGTCCTGCCAGTTTTTGATAAAAACAGTCAAAAAATTTAAGTAAATAATAACGCCTCCCCCCTAAACTACACGCAGATGTAAGGCTCGTCCCCTTAATCTTCGCCACAGAAGAAGCATAAGCGTGCAACAGAACCAGTACGAATTCGTAGAATACTACCCCGTCTCCAGCGAGGAGTTACTCGTCGGGACGTGCAATAAGTTATTGCTCCGATGGTGGCTGTCTTTTGCACCCGAGATACCCAAAAAAACAGACTTTGATATCCTCGATCACATTTCTATCGCCCCTGACATATTTCTCATAAAGTGTCTGGACGAAAACTCTTTTCAGTTCAGAGTACACGGTGAAAATGCAAATTCTATTTTCAGAGATGAGACCGGGCGAATAATCACAACTGATGGCCCCTCGACGACCGAAAAGCAAATCGAGGAACTTCGGCTTGCTCATTATTATCAGAAGATAATGAGGGAGCCGGCCTGCATGAAAAACCTTGGAAATCTTCATTGTCAGGACAGGAAATATACCAAATATGAATCCCTTGATTGCCCGCTTTTAGATGAAGACAAGAAGGTCAGCTACATCATCGGCACCATCATGCCCATCCTCTAGAGGCCCATAATAAACATCACTCCTGTTCTCCAAATTCCTGCCATAGGCAATAGATCCAGAAATCAGTGAGCAACAAAAAAGGGAGCCGAAGCCCCCCTTTTCTGATCAGGAAATAAAGAGGGCTTTATTCAGCCAGCTTCTTTTTCAACAATTCATTGACCATACCCGGGTTGGCCTTGCCACCAGTCGCTTTCATGGTCTGTCCGACAAACCAGCCGATCAGCCTTTCATTACCACCTTTGTAGCCTTCGACCTGGCCGGGATTGTTGGCGATGATCTCGTCAATCGCTGCTTCAATCGCACTGGTATCCGTGATCTGCTTCAGGCCTTTTTCCTCAACGATGACATCGGCATCCTTGCCGCTTTCCCACATTGCCTCAAACACTTCCTTGGCAATACGACCGGAAATCGTGTCATCGGAAATCAGACCGATCAGACCGCCAAGCTGTTTGGCAGAAACCGGGCTGTTTTCCAGAGAAAGTCCGCTTTTGTTCAGCGCACCAAAATAGTCACCCATCACCCAGTTCGCTGCCAGTTTGGCATCCCGCCCCTCGGCAACAGCTTCATAAAAAGCCGCACGATCGCGATCTGTGACCAGAATACCCGCATCATAGGCCGAAAGACCAAAATCCTTAATAAAGCGGGCTTTCTTTTCATCTGGCAGCTCGGGGATCGTTTTTTTGATTTCCTCGACCCAGGCCGGGTCCAGAACCAGCGGCAGCAGATCCGGATCGGGGAAATAGCGGTAGTCATGCGCTTCTTCCTTGCTGCGCATGGACCGGGTCGTTCCTGTGCTCGGATCAAACAGACGGGTTTCCTGAACGATTTTTCCGCCGTCTTCAATGACCTTGATCTGGCGCTTGGCTTCAAATTCAATCGACTGCTGCACAAAGCGGATCGAGTTGACGTTTTTGGTTTCGGTACGAGTGCCCAGCTCTTCGCCGGGTTTACGAACAGAAACGTTCACATCGGCGCGCATGGAGCCTTCGTCCATGTTACCGTCACAGGTACCGAGATAACGCAGGATAGATCGCAGCTTGCGCAGATAAGCACCGGCCTCTTCAGGCGACCTCAGGTCCGGGCGAGACACGATTTCCATCAGCGCCACACCGGACCGGTTCAGGTCGATATAGGACTGGGTCGGGTGCTGGTCATGGATCGATTTCCCTGCATCCTGCTCCAGATGCATGCGCTCAATCCCGACATCGCGGGTCTCCCCGCCATCCAGATCCAGCGTCAGCACGCCTTCGCCAACAATTGGTTCGAGAAACTGGGAAATCTGATAACCCTGCGGCAAGTCAGCATAGAAGTAGTTCTTGCGCTCGAAAACAGACTTCATGTTGATTTTCGCACGCAGGCCAAGCCCGGTACGGACGCCCTGGGCAACCACTTCCTTGTTCAGGACAGGCAGCATGCCCGGCATGGCCGCATCCACCAGAGACACCTGATAGTTTGGCTCGGCGCCAAAGGCTGTTGCCGCACCGGAAAAAAGTTTGGAGTTCGAAATCACCTGGGCATGAACCTCAAGCCCGATAACCACTTCCCAATCGCCGGTATTCCCTTTAATGCGATAGCTCATCTTACTTACCTCCAGCGATCAACTGCGGCAGAGCCGAGAACCCGGCGGCCTGTTCCATTACACCTGCCACCCGCAGCAGCGTTTCCTCGTCAAAGGCACGACCCAGAAGCTGTAGCCCCAAGGGTGTGCCTTCACTGGACAGTCCTGAAGGAATTGAAATTCCCGGCAATCCGGCAAGACTTGCCGGAACGGTAAAGACATCATTGAGATACATGGCAATCGGATCATCCATCTTCTCACCAATGCCAAAAGCCGGGCTTGGGGCTGTCGGAGTGAGAATCACATCGACGCTTTCATAAGCCTTTTTAAAATCATTCGCGATCAGGGTACGAACCTGACGCGCCTTGTTGTAATAGGCATCGTAATAGCCTGCTGACAGCACATAGGTTCCAATCAGGATACGGCGTTTGACCTCATCGCCAAAGCCGGCGGCCCGGGTATTTTCATACATATCGTCCAGGCTTTTGCCTTCAACCCGCTGGCCATAACGTACACCGTCATAACGTGCCAGGTTCGAAGAACATTCAGCCGGAGCAATAATGTAATAGGTCGGCAGAGCATACTTGGTGTGCGGCAGACTGATCTCGACAGGTTCGGCCCCGGCAGCCCTCAGCCATTCAATACCCTGTTCCCAGGCTTTTTCAATCTCAATCGGCGTGCCATCAATACGGTATTCCTTTGGAATACCGACTTTCAAGCCACGGATATCACCCGTCAGAGCATCCTGATAACGCGGGACTGGCAGGTTCACCGAAGTAGAATCCTTGGCATCATATCCGGCCATGGCTTCCAGCATGATCGCGGCATCCCGCACGGAACGGGTCATAGGGCCAGCCTGATCCAGCGACGAAGCAAAGGCAATCACGCCCCAGCGTGAACAGCGTCCATAGGTTGGCTTCAGGCCAACAATGCCGGAAAAAGCTGCTGGCTGACGGATGGAGCCACCGGTATCCGTTCCTGTCGCTGCCATCGCGGCACGCGCAGCTACTGTTGCGGCAGAGCCACCGGATGACCCGCCAGGGGTCAACTGGGCATCACTGCCTTCACGCTGCCAGGGGTTGATCACATTACCGAAATAAGAGGTAATGTTCGCAGATCCCATGGCAAACTGGTCCAGGTTGCTTTTCCCAAGCATCACAGCCCCGGCATTCCAGAGGTTTCCGGATACTGTGGATTCATAGGTTGGGACAAAACCTTCGAGAATATGCGACGCTGCGGTTGTCTGGGTCCCCTCAGTACAGAAGAGATCCTTCATGGCGATGGGAATTCCCTCCATCACGCCGGCAGTTCCCGAAGCCCGGCGCTTGTCGGACGCATCGGCCTGGGCCAAGGCAATTTCCGGCGTTTCGACAATATAGGCATTCAAAGCACGTGTATCTTCAACGGCTTTCACATGCGCTTCGGTCAATTCGCGCGCGGTGAACTCCCCCTTGTCCATACCAGACAGGGCATCAGCAATAGTCAGATGGGTCAGGTTGCTCATTATTCAACCACCTTTGGAACAGCGTAGAAACCGTGGGCGGAATCAGGAGCATTTTTCGTTACCCGATCCACATAATGCCCGTCATTAACGACGTCCTCACGCAGAGGTTGGGTCATTTCAACGACAGATGTCATGGGCTCAACACCCGTTGTGTCCAGCTCTGAAAGCTGTTCAACCCAGCCAAGGATCTGGTTCAGTTCCCCGGACAGGGCTTCTTGCTGTGCTTCATCAACCCGGATGCGTGCCAGCTTGGCAATTTTCGCTACCGTATTTTTGTCGACAGACATGCTCGGTTCCAATCTTTTGTGGATATCGAAAGTCTCGTTAAATAAATTCGTGCGGAAAGTAGCATCGGCCTGCCTTTGCTGCAACGTCCGGCACACGCATTTTTACGCATTTTTAAACGATTCTCAGCTGTTTTGATAACTTTGACGAGAAAGCCATCTCTTTGCTGCTTCCCAAAGACGGGGAGCAAGCCCTTCGTGTCCGTAATGAAGCCCGGTAATGAAGCCCGGTAATTAGCTGGAACAACAGACCAGATCCGCCGATGACACCGCGTGGGTCACTCGACAGGATTTTGAGTGTCTTTCCCCGGCTTGTCGCTGGGACAAGAGAGAATAAAACCGGCAATCAGCAGAAAGAAGACACCGATCAAAGCCAGCCCCCACAGTGGTACAAGACCTTTATAGGCCACCAGCAGTAAGCTTGCTGTCATCATGCTTACTGCCAGAAATTTGGCCTTTCGCGGGATCACACGATAACGATCCCAGTTCTGGACCAGTGGCCCCAGAAAACGGTGAGAATAAAGCCAGTTATGAAACCGCTTTGAGGAAAGAGAGAAAGCCCAGAGCGCCACCAGCAGGAATGGTGTGGTCGGCAAAAGAGGCAAGATCAGACCAATCACCCCTAACAGAACACAAATACAGCCAAAAGCCATTAACAGGATGCGGCGAAACCCGAGCTTCTCTTCTCCGCTGTCTCCGGTATTCTCATTTTGTAACATACGGTTGAAGAGCCTGTGTCAAAGAGGAATCGAACAGAAAATCAGGGATAGACAACCGCCACGAAGAACCTGCATCAAAATATGCGATTCTTGCCGACATCATCACTCCTCTTGGAAGAATTACATTCCCGCTCTCTCCGTGCAAGAAGACACAATCGCACAGCTGGAAAGTTCTTGAGAATTCCAGCAAGACAAGGGGAGCAGAGATCACTTTCGCACGAGAGACTTGCCCGGAAAAATTTTCTTCACTTTACAGAAGCTTCAGATTACCAACACCAAAGTTGATACCGTCGGTTTCTACTGAAACAGGCAGGGAGCAGGCTAGATTTTTCTGCTGGAGAGAAAGCGCGTAATCATCTCGTTAAAGGACAGCAGCTCCTCATCAGACAGTTTGTAATACTGGGCACCATCCGGATGAGAAAATCGGGTCACAAAACTCATGCCATTGCCCTGTTCAAGCAGCATCACAGAAAAATCGTCATTAATGGAATAGGCCTCACGGAGATCGCCATACTTGGCTTTCAGTCGCAAGCGTTCAATGGGACCGACCTTACATTCTTCAAGCATCATCTCTCACTTAAGAGACCTGCGTCTCTTCCTGTGTGGCACTTGAAGAAAATACCACCCATAACGAGAATATCAAAGATCTATCGCAACCAATGAATTTTAAAATTGTCTAAAAGACAAGTGAACTATTCAAAAAACCCGGAAAGAGGAGAAACACCAATGACAAAAGGATGCAGCCAAATGAGCAACAGATAAGACAAACCACCGGCGACAACTGCCCAGATATCTGCCCGAACCGGGCGACAATTCCCTCCCCTCAACAAAGCAAGAAATGGAAAGTTGGATGTATTTTCAGCCAGTATCTGCCAGGTATCATCCCCGAGTATTTTTCTCCTTCTCCGATCGACAATAAACATTCCCCCCAGCGAAAGCAGCAACAGGCCACCAAAAAATATCACCGCGGCAAGATCCCCATTTACCAGAAGATGGGCTCCCGACCAGAGAGCAAAACCCCATAAGGCAGGATGCCGGACAACCCCGACAAAACCGGCCTGATCCGCGCGATACCCGGCCGCAGGACCAATTGACAAGGGGTTGGGCCGTAAAAATCCGGACAGAAACAGCACAGAGGCAGGAAGCATTATATAAGCCGTCCCCCGTGCAGCCCAATATTCATAGGACCAGAGCTCAATATAAGGCGCATGCCACACAGCCTGTAATAACCAGGCGATCACCAGTAACGATAACAGCGAATAACCGAGATAATATCCTCTTTTGCCAAGCAGGCTGATCAGGCGCTGTTTAACCGGACGCATCGGTGGAATGGAATGCAGGCACAGAAAAATAGCGAAAGCCGCCACAAGCTCACCAAAACCACCGAACATGCTTTTTCCCCTACTCTAACCAGATCACCTGCTGTCACAAAGCATGACAGAGAACAAATCACCGATTTGTCGCCCCTACCTCTATCTCTTATCCTCTTGCCTTTGCCCAGATGACAGACTGTCGCGCAGTAACTCTCAAGTTCCAAAACCTTTTATTGCTCCGAACGCCCACAAAGGCTATGTGGATTTTGAAATTTTGATGCACTACACTCTTTCATTCAACCCTTCCTGCTACCGTCGCCTCCGACAACCCGTACTGTGAGTAAAATTTGCAAGATATTGACCTCTATGATCTGCCTGAACTTCTCGACAGAAACCAGCGCCTGCTTGGTCTCGACCCCGGAAGCAAAACAATTGGCATGGCTGTTTCAGATAGAGACTACAAAGTCGCCTCACCGATCGGAACAATTCTGCGCAGTAAATTCAAGGTTGATGCCGCAAAACTGAAAGAGATCTGTGAAGAAAGAAATATTGGGGCTCTGGTTATGGGTCTACCGGTCAATATGGATGGTACAGAAGGTCCGCGCTGCCAATCCGTTCGCACACTTGCGGAAAATCTGCATAAACTGGCAGGGTTCACCATACCAATAGTCTTTTGGGATGAGCGCATGTCCACCTCGGCTGTCGAACGTTTTTTGATCGGCGAGGCTGATATGACCAGAAAACGCCGTTCGGAAGTCGTAGACAAAGCAGCAGCAGCTTACATTCTTCAGGGAGCCCTCGATGCTCTTCAAAGACGAATTAATCTCTGACCTCTTCTGGTGTTCTGGATTACGTCCCTCGAAAAGGATAAAATTCCTCAGAAACGAACATGTTTCTGGGGAAAATCCGTATTAATACGAATGTTTACATTCCCGCAATCCGTGTACCTTGTCCAAATGGTTCATAAAAACCTGCCGTTACAGCGTCAACGGCCCGACAACACCGAGGGAAAGATTTATGTTCAACCTGGAAACCGGTAGTATTATAGGGGTAATCATCCTTATGGCTTCGCTTTGGGCCATTGCCAAGATCCTCTATAGCGAGGAAGGCAGAACAGTAAAAATTCTCTGGGTTGCCACTGTCGTCCTTCTTCCCCTCCTGGGTTTTGTCTTCTGGTATTTTGTCGGCCCCAGAGAACAGATCTCGCATCATCTCTAGAATGAGTTTTTCTGACCATTCCTCTCAAGATTACAGAACACATCTTTGATACAAAAAGAATTTTTCTGTGACAAGCAAGCTATCCGTAATCATACGAATTTCGGAGCATCGTTCTTTAGGATAGCCTTACCTCGGTCAAACGATTCCATATGCAAAGTCAGGAAACACCATGCCAGGTATAGAAACTGGAGGAGCCTTTGGTCTCCTCGTTCTCATCGCCGATATTTGGGCGATCGTAAAAATCTTCCAGAGCAATGCTTCAACCGGCGCCAAGGTACTCTGGATCGTTCTGGTCCTGCTGCTTCCTCTCCTCGGCCTTATTCTCTGGTATTTTATGGGGCCCAAATAAAGCTGGACCAATTTCAGCACAAGCAATTTTACACCAGATCGATCCGGGGCATCATTCCCTCAGACAGGGACGGCGTAAGTATTGTCTGGGTCTCTTTTTCCAGAATGTTATTCTTGGAGAAGCCAGCTTCGATGCTGGCTTCTCCTGCGAGATGCTTGTCAACTCCAGGCCAATAAAGCGAAACCCGGGTCCCCTTCCCTGCCTGGCTTTCAATTTCCAGCCTGCCGCCATGGAGCGCGGTCAGATTTTTGGAAATATAAAGTCCCAATCCCGAGCCCCCATAGCTTTTGCTGATAGAACTGTCGCCCTGATAGAAGACTTGACCAATTTTCTCCAGATGTTCTTCCGCGATTCCGACACCGCAATCCTCAATGACAACCTTCGCTTCGCCATCTCCATGCCCCCCGCTGTACAACTGGACATGGCTTGAAGCAGGGGAAAACTTGATCGCATTCGAAAGCAAGTTGATCAGGACCTGCTTAAGCGCGCGCGGATCAGCCAGCACGGGCAGTATTTGAAAGTCTGACTGATACAGAAGAGTGATATCACCTTCATTCGCCCGCTCGGAAAGCAGCTTTATCACGGATCTGAAAACTTCGTTTAAATCAGTTACCTCAGGGGAAATATGATAACTGCGCGCCTCTATCTTCGATATATCAAGAATATCGGAAATCAGACTTAACAAATGGCTGCCGCTTTCATGTATATCCTCCGCATAGTCCCTATACTTGGACGGAGAAATCGTGCCGCCCAGCTCTTTACGAATAATATCCGAGAACCCGATAATGGCGTTCAATGGCGTCCTCAACTCATGGCTCATATTTGCCAGAAATTCTGACTTTGCCCGATTGGCAGCAACAGCTTCATCCTTTGCTCGAATCAACTCCTTTTCAACCAGCCGACGTTCCCCCCGCTCGAACATCAAAGACAAGAGGCTGGACACAGACTCAACAAAAGAAATCTCTTCAACCGGCCACTGTTCAGAAAAACTTTTCCGTTCGATACAGAGAACACCCTTCAAGCTATCCTGCTGGAAAATGCCGGCATCCAGCGAATTGACTCCTTCAACGGTCCCAATCGCAATATCCGTCAGCTTCCCTCTCAATCCCTGTTGGGAAAAAGAGCTCGCCATGACAACACGTTCTTCTAAAAGAGTTTGGAAAAACTGTTCACAGCCAGCCCTCCGCATAGGGTCAGATTTCTGACAATATTCTCCAGAGCCCGGTTGATAACGATTGTGGCAAATCATCCCTCCCTCTTCAGACTTGAGCCAGATACTGGCATGGGAAGCTTGCAATGCTTCGCAGAGAACAACCGCTGTTAACCTGAGCATGGCCTCCCCGTCGCTGCTTTCTTTCAGACTTTCCTGTACGAGAAGTTTAAGGCCCTGGGCCTGGCGTTCCAGCTTCTCCTGCTTGACGGCCCGTACAGAGCTGTCATCAGACAAGAGGCTGATGACCCGATGACCACGTTTGACAATCAGCCACAAAAGCAAGGCAACAGCCGCAAGCACAGTAATGATCCAGAAAGCGCTTTCTTCAAAAAGCTTGCTGCCGGTTAACTCCAGCTGCCAGTCAAGAATACCGACAACTTTCCCGGATCCGCCTTTCACCTCGAAGCCGTTTGTCGGCTGACTTTTGGTTGAAGGAGAGGAAAACTGCAGCTGGCTCAATCCTAAAAACCGCGTCAAAGCGTTGATACGGTTTAAATTAATTTCCCGAATGAGGAGAAGATAACCTTGTGGAAGATGTTCCGACGACGAATCTGGTTCATAACTGTCTGGATGTATGCGCCCGAGAGAGAGTGAAAAAAGTTTTTCCTGCCAAACAAAAAAACTTCCTGCTGTCGCCGTTTCCGGCCCGCGTTTTCTGACCGCAGAAGCCAGGAACAACACTTCACTTAATAACTCGGGAGCCATGGCCTTATTGCCCAGATTATCCAGCGCGTCTCCTGAAGCCTTAGAAAGGTAGAGAGTCTCCAGTTCCTTCCCCAGCAACAATACCTCTTCCAATCCGTTTTTATCTATAAAGGCAGAGTCAAAAGTCTCTTCAGCCCACTCAAGATCTGCCGGATTAAAAAGTTGGTGAAATGTCTGGTCACTATAACTGTGCTCATTCGTGAGATAAATCAGCTCGTCAAGATCCTGCTGTAAATGATGCTCGATCAAAGCGGAGTAATTGTCAGAAATCACCTCATCCTGTTTGTCAGCAGCAAACCAGAGAATGCCGAGCGTCAGGGCGATTGTCAGACTGATTGCCACTGCAATTTGCCCATAGAGACCATAAACAATAAATCGACGCTGCTTGTTCATACATTCCAACCCTGGCAATAAGATGAGAATGATAATCCATCTCAGAAATAAATAATCAAGCCCAAAAAACCCTGATTTAATAACTGGATGGCATTACAGAATTCTGTAATATCGCGAGCGTCTATCCATCTTGTCCACTCACTGCCAACCATTTGAGAGCGAAGCTGAAAGATGTGATGACAAAATCCGGATAATATCTCACCTCCCATTGCATGGTCCCCTCGGTATTTACTACACTTAACAAAGAGAAAACTCTTTCCAGTTTTGATCATCCACAGTTCTTTAAAAAACACGACAGGAAAACTCATGACCACTTCCAGCGGCCCTCTTTCTGGCCTTCGTGTTTTTGATCTCTCCCGCATCATGGCTGGCCCCAGTTGCACGCAAATGCTCGGCGACATGGGCGCAGATGTGATCAAGATAGAACGCCCGGGCGAAGGGGATGACACCCGTAAATGGGGTCCGCCGTTTTTGAAAGACAAGGCAGGCGAAGATACCAGTGAAAGTGCCTACTATCTCTCGGCCAACCGTAACAAGCGTTCCGTCAGTCTCGACATTTCCCAGCCGGACGGGCAAAAGCTGGCGAAACAGCTGATCAGCCAATGCGATATTCTGGTGGAAAATTTCAAGGTCGGCGGCCTCGCCAAATATGGCCTGTCTTATGAAGACCTGAAGGAAGAGTTTCCGCAGCTGATCTATTGCTCGATCACCGGCTTTGGTCAGACCGGCCCCTATGCCCCCCAGGCGGGATACGATTTCCTGATTCAGGGTATGGGCGGCATCATGAGCCTGACGGGCGAACCCGATGGACAACCGATGAAGGTCGGCGTTGCCATTGTTGATCTCATGTGCGGTATGTATGCCAGCAACGCAATCCTCGCCGCGCTGCATCACCGGAACATGACCGGAGGCAGCAAGACAGGCCAGGGCCAGTTTATCGATGTCTCGCTGTTTGACACCCAGGTCGCCTGGCTCGCCAATCAGGGGCTCTACTACCTAACCTCAGGCGAACTCCCTCCGCGTCTGGGCAACGGTCACCCCAATATCGTGCCCTACAACGTTGTCCCCTCCAGCGACGGATACTTTATCCTCGCTATCGGCAACGACGGGCAGTACCGCAAATTCTGCGACTTTGCCGGTTGTCCAGAACTGATCAACGACGACCGCTTCAGCACCAACCAGAACCGCATCAGAAACCGGGAAGAACTTTACCCTCTCATCAACGAGGTCACCAGAACCCGTTCCTCGGCGGACTGGATCGAGAACCTGCCGCCTCTTGGGGTGCCCTGTGGTCCGGTCAATGACATGAAGGGCACCTTTGCCCACCCGCAAACCGCGGCCCGCGAGATGAAAATCTCCCTGCCCCATCCCGAAGCGGAAAGTGGTACAGTAGACCTGATCGGCAGCCCGATGAAATTCTCGCAAACCCCTGTTGACTACCGCCAAGCCCCTCCCCGCATGGGCGAACATACAGTGGAGGTATTGTCAGAACTGGCAGAGTTATCCGAACAGGAAATGACCCGATTTAAAAAGAACAAAACAATATAATTCGTAAACTGGCAAAATCGGCGGATAAACTTGAACAAATGGAATAAACAGAGCAACCGAATCCCAACAGACAGATTGCATCAACGCATCATCAATGACATATTGCCGCTTTAATGACGACATACGCTGAAACGATCGCTGCTGGCTTAAACAACCACGGGCACCTGCTAGGTATAGAGGGCCTGAGAGCTGATCAGATTTCCTACCTGCTCAACCTGGCCGATGGCTATGTTGACCAGAACCGCGCCGTGAAAAAAACCACCGATCTTCTCAGTGGTCGCACGGTGATTAATCTCTTTTTCGAAAATTCCACCAGAACGCTGACGTCTTTCGAGCTTGCTGCCAAACGGCTGGGGGCTGATGTGATCAACATGCTGGTGGCCTCCAGCTCGATCAAGAAGGGCGAAACCCTGATTGATACCGCCATGACGCTGAATGCCATGCATCCCGATGTCATGGTCGTGCGACATTCTGACTCTGGCGCGGTCAAACTGCTGTCGGAGAAGGTCAACGGCTCGGTGATCAATGCTGGCGACGGCAGCCATGAACACCCGACCCAGGCCCTGCTCGATGCCTTGACCATCCGTCGGCGCAAAGGAGATCTCTATGGCCTGCGGGTTGCGATTTGTGGTGATATCGCCCACAGCAGGGTAGCCCGTTCCAACATTCACCTGCTCAACACCATGGGCGCTGAAGTCCGCCTTATTGCGCCACCAACCCTTTTGCCTGCTGCGGTCGACCGCATGGGTGTCGAGACCTTCCATAATATGAAAGAAGGGCTGGAGGGCTGCGATATCGTGATGATGCTTCGTCTTCAGCTCGAACGGATGCAGGGATCTTTTGTTCCCTCGACCCGCGAATACTTCCGCTATTTTGGCCTCGATCAGGAAAAACTCGCCATGGCCAAACCAGATGCGCTGGTGATGCATCCCGGCCCGATGAACCGTGGCGTGGAAATCGACAGTGAACTGGCGGATGATCTTGATCGCTCCCTGATCAGAACCCAGGTTGAAATGGGTGTTGCCGTGCGTATGGCCTGCCTGCATGCCCTGACCCAGGGCACTCTTAACGAGGAGCCCGCCGCATGAGCAAGTCGGACAGAGATACAAAACGCGCCTTTATCAACGCCCGTCTGCTTGACCCGGCGACAGGACTTGATGTCAAAGGCGCGCTGTTAAGTGACGGCGGAAAAATTGCCGACCTCGGCCCGCAGCTTTTCAAGGGCGGTGTCCCGTCAGGAATTGAGGTTATTGACTGTGAAGGTCAGTGTCTCGCCCCGGGATTACTGGACATGCGTGTTCACCTGCGTGAACCGGGGGAAGAGCACAAGGAAACCATCGTCACCGCCGGACAGGCCGCTGCAGCAGGAGGCATTACCTCTATCGCCGCCCTGCCGGATTCCTCCTCGGTTCTCGATGATGTTGCCGCTGTGGAATATGTCGCCCGCCGCGCCCGCGAAGCCAAGATGGTCAAGGTCTACCCTTACGGTGCAATCACCCGAAATCTCGAAGGCAAGGAACTGACAGAGTTTGGCCTGCTGACAGAATTCGGCGCTGTAGCTTTCACCGACAGCACCAAAGCTATTGCCAATGCCCAGACCATGCGCCGGGCTTTGAGCTATGCAAAAACCTTTAATGCCCTGATTGTCCAGCATCCTGAAGAACCAACCCTCGCCGGAGGCGTGATGAACGGCGGCGAGATCGCCACCCGCATGGGTTTGTCCGGCATCCCCGTCCATGCCGAGATCATCATGGTCGAACGTGATATCCGACTGGTTGAAATGACGGGCGGACGCTATCACGCCGCGCATATCTCAACGGCCGGTGCCATCGATGTTATTCGCAAGGCCAAGGCACGCGGCCTTGCCGTGACCTGTGATACGGCTCCGCATTACTTCTGTCTGAACGAAAATTCGGTGCTGGATTACCGTACCTTTGCCAAGGTCTCCCCGCCTCTGCGATCGGAAGCAGACCGCGAAGCGGTGTTTGAAGGCTTGGCTGATGGTACAATCGACGCCATTGCCAGCGATCACAGCCCGCATGACCAGGATTCAAAACGCCTGCCCTTCGCCCAAGCGGAATTTGGGATCGTCGGACTTGAAACCCTCTTCCCGCTGGCCTTGCAGCTTTATCACAAAAAGGCTCTCAGCCTGTTGGAAACCCTGGCTCTAGTCACCTGCAAGCCCGCAAAAATTCTGAGGATTACTGCAGGGACCCTTGCGATTGGCAGCCCGGCAGATCTGGTTATCTTCAACCCCGACAGCCCGTTTTTCATTGACCCGGAAAAATTCCGCAGCAAATCAAAGAATTCGCCCTTCACCGGTTTTCCGGCCCAGGGAAAAGTCCTGCGAACTGTTGTGGATGGCCGGACAATCTATGACCGGGCAACCGAACAAAACTGACAACAAGAGCTAAAGCAGCCTTAAGGAACCCGCCCCATGCCTGATCCCATTTCCTGGAGTCACGCCGCCCCCTATCTGATTGCTGCTTTTGCTGGCAGTTATTTACTGGGATCGGTTCCTTTCGGGCTGGTTATTACCCGGCTTTTTGGGCTTGGTGACATCCGGAAAATAGGGTCCGGCAACATCGGCGCAACCAATGTTCTCCGCACTGGGCGCAAGGGGCTTGCCCTGGCGACCCTGATCTGTGACAGCGGCAAGGGTGCTCTCGCCGTTATCCTAGCCGCCCTCTGGGGACCTGATCTCGCCCTCATTGCCGCATTGGGCTCAGTTCTGGGCCACCTCTTTCCGGTCTGGCTGAAATTCAAGGGTGGTAAAGGCGTGGCCACCACACTTGGCGTTGTCCTTGCGCTTTCCTGGCAGGTTGGTCTTGTTGCCTGTCTGACCTGGCTTGTGACTGCCCTGGTCTTCAGAATATCGTCGCTTTCTGCCCTGCTGGCCATGCTTGCCACCCCGCTGGCCGTCTGGTTTCTGCACGGAGACCTTCAGATGGCAGAGCTGACCGCCCTTCTCGCCGTCATTGTATGGGCCAGACATCACCAGAATATTTCCCGGCTTCTCAAGGGTCAGGAACCCCGTATCGGTAAAAAATAGCTCCAGCTTATACCGAACATACCCGAGAGTAAAATCCCACAGGTCATGCCCAGGACTTGACTAATCTGTACATTACCTCCCAAATGATGGGCATGTCATACGGTGTTACCCCCCCGTCAACACTCGAAGAAAAAATTGAATGGCTGCAGCTCATTCGCTCTTCGAATGTTGGCCCGATCACCTTTTACAAGCTGCTGCAGTATTACGGCTCTGCCCGCAATGCTCTTGGAGCCCTTCCTTCCCTCGCGAAGTCCGGCAAGAGCAAGATTGATATCTTCCCGAAAAAAGAGGCTGAAAAAGAACTGAAGGCGCTGGAGAAATTTGGGGCACAGCTGATCGCCCGCGGCGAAGAACACTATCCCCCTCTGCTTGCCCATATAGACGACGCCCCTCCTCTGCTACAGGTCATGGGTAACCCCGCTTTTTTAAAGAAACGAACCGTCGCCATTGTTGGTGCCCGCAACGCGTCAGCCAATGGTCGGAACATTGCCCAGGATCTCGCAAGAGAATTGGGACAGTCAGGTTTTCTGATTGCTTCGGGTATGGCCAGAGGCATAGATACCGCCGCCCATGAGGGAGCGCTGGCAACAGGCACCATTGCCGCGGTTGCTGGCGGCCTTGACATTATCTATCCACGGGAAAATACAAAACTCTATCAGGCCATTCGGGAACAGGGGGTGATGGTTTCGGAAATGCCCCTGGGCAGCGAACCGCAAGCCAGACATTTTCCCCGTCGCAACCGCATCGTTTCCGGTATGAGCCGTGGCGTGATCGTCATCGAGGCATCGCTTAAATCCGGTTCGATGATCACCGCCCGTCTTGCCCAGGAACAGGGGCGTGAAACCCTCGCTGTTCCCGGAAGCCCCCTTGACCCGCGCAGCAAAGGTGGAAACCAACTGATCAAACAGGGCGCAAGTCTGATTGAAACCGCCCTGGATGTCATAGAGGCTCTGGAAAGGCCATTTGATCCACCTGTTATTTCTCGAACACCTCAAACAGCCCAGGAAATTTTTCTGCCCGGTCTCGTGGCTGAGCCCGTAACAAAATCCTTCACCGAAGAACGACTGGATCCTGCCTCAAAAAAGAAAAATCTGTCCCCATCCGACGATGACGCTCGACTTTATGTAAAAGAATTGTTAGGTCCTAGCGCGGTATGTGTTGACGATCTTCTCCGGCAGAGCCGATTGTCGCCCGCAGAGTTGAACAGTATCTTGCTTGAGTTTGAGTTGGCAGGACTGGTTGAATGGCAGCCCGGAAACCGGGTCGCCCTGATTTCATGAGTATTTTTGCTGTCGGATAATCCAGCCGTTCGAACAGCAGATACCTTACGTCAACATGCTGTTGGCGATATTATAAAAAATTAATGTAGGTAACACCTGAAGCCATGAACATTGTTGTCGTAGAATCTCCCGCCAAGGCCAAAACCATTAACAAGTACCTCGGAGAGGACTATCAGGTTCTCGCCAGTTACGGCCACGTGCGCGATCTCCCTGCCAAGGATGGGTCCGTCGCACCGGACGAAGATTTTGCCATGTCATGGGAGGTTGACAGCAATTCTGAAAAGCGTCTGAAAGATATTATCCAGGCGCTCAAATCAGCCGATCAGCTGATTCTCGCAACCGACCCGGATCGCGAAGGTGAAGCCATTTCCTGGCATATTGCCGAAGAACTGCAGAAACGTAAAAAACTCGTCGGGAAACAGGTATCCCGCGTTGTCTTCAACGAGGTAACAAAGACTGCAATCCAGGCCGCCTTTGCCCAGCCGCGCGAACTGAACATGGAACTGGTCGAAGCCTATCTCGCCCGCCGGGCGCTGGATTATCTCTTCGGCTTTACCCTCTCCCCGGTTCTCTGGCGCAAGCTTCCGGGCAGCCGTTCTGCCGGACGTGTGCAGTCCGTGGCGCTGCGCCTGATCTGTGATCGTGAGTCAGAGATCGAAATATTTAAACCACAGGAATACTGGAGTGTCGAAGCCAAACTTGCGACCCCGGACGGCCAGAAATTTTCTGCGCGCCTGACCCATCTTGATGGACAGAAACTCGACAAGTTCGATCTTGGAAATGCGCTGGCTGCCAATGCTGCTGCGCAAACACTGGAAGAAGCTGCGAGCTTCACCGTTAAAACAGTCGATCGCAAACAGACAAAACGTAACCCTCAACCCCCATTCACGACCTCAACCCTGCAGCAGGAAGCCTCGCGCAAACTTGGTTTCACGGCGACCCGGACCATGCAGATCGCGCAAAAGCTCTATGAGGGTGTTGATCTTGGCGGCGAAACAGTCGGTCTGATCACCTACATGCGTACAGATGGTGTCAGCCTTTCCTCCGAAGCCATTACCGCCAGCCGCGAGCTGATTGCAAAGCAGTTCGGCAAGGATTATCTCCCGGCCAACGCCCGGGAATACAAAAGCAAAGCCAAAAACGCCCAGGAAGCGCATGAAGCTATCCGCCCGACCAACTTCTCTCTGCTTCCCAGAGACGCCGTGCAGTATCTCAACGAGGAAAGTCAGAAGCTTTATGAGTTGATCTGGAACCGGACCACTGCCAGCCAGATGGAAAGCGCTGTGCTGGACCAGGTCGCCGTGGATATCGATGTCGCTCTGGGCAAGGCCGTGTTGCGGGCCAATGGTTCGGTACTGCGCTTTGATGGTTTTCTCAAGCTCTATCAGGAAGACAAGGATGACTCCAGGGACGAGCAGGACGATGATCGTCGCCTGCCGAAACTGACCGAAGGGGACCGTCCGGAACGTCAGGAAATCCTCAAGGAACAGCATTTCACCCAGCCACCACCACGCTATTCCGAAGCCAGCCTGGTTAAAAAGATGGAAGAACTCGGCATTGGCCGACCATCAACCTATGCATCTGTGATTCAGGTTCTTCAGGACCGCAACTACGTCATCATCGACAAAAAGCGCTTCCTGCCCGAAGATCGCGGCAGAATTGTCACGACATTCCTGCGCAATTTTTTCAGCAAATACGTCGAATTCAATTTCACCGCCGATCTAGAAACCCAGCTGGATGACATCTCCGCCGGGTCAGCCGAATGGAAAAAAGTACTCCGTGGCTTCTGGGATGCTTTCCATGCCTCCGTTTCAGAAACCAAGGGACTGACCATCACCGAAGTGATTGAAGCTCTCGATGCAGATCTCAGTGACCACTTCTTCCCGACCCCCGAAGATCCAACAGCAAAACATCCCCGCGAATGTCCGACCTGTGAGTCAGGTCGCCTCGGGATAAAACTTGGTAAAACCGGGGGCTTTATCGGCTGCTCCAACTACCCCGACTGCCGCTATACCCGCCCTCTCACCCTGCCGGACGGCGAAGGTGGCCCGGACGATCTTTCCCAACCCAAAGAACTTGGGACTGACCCGGCAACAGGTTTTGCCGTTACCCTGCGTAAAGGCCCTTACGGCGTCTACGTCCAGCTGGGCGAAGCCGTTGAAAAGACCAAACCCAAACGCGTGTCCATTCCCAAAGGCATTGCCATCAGCGATGTGACATTTGAACAGGCCCAAAGCCTGCTTTCCCTGCCCCGGGATATAGGTCCGCACCCGGAAGACGGAGCGATGATCATCGCCGGGATCGGGCGTTTTGGCCCTTACATCAAACATGGTTCGGTTTTCAAGTCCCTTGCCAAGGACGATGACGTCTTGACCATCGGCCTCAACCGGGCAGTCTCCCTGATTGCGGAAGCTCCCAAACGGGGTGCGGCAGCAGCCTTGCGCACCATTGGCGCTCATCCGGACGACAGTGTCGATGTAACAATCCATTCCGGTCGTTATGGGCCTTATGTAAAGTGGAACAAGGTCAATGCTTCCCTGCCCAAAGACAAGGAAGTAGAAGACCTTACCATGGCGGAAGCTGTAGAGCTTCTCATCAGGCAGATGGAGAAAAAGGGCACAAAAAAACCTGCGGCTAAAAAGGCCGCCGCTAAAAAAGCTCCTGCAAAAAAAGCGACTGCCAAAAAAACGACCACCAAGAAACCTGCAGCCCAAAAAGCTCCCGCAAAAAAAACAGCTGTTAAGAAGACCACTACAAAAAAAGCACCCGCCAAATCAGCGGCTGCAAAAGCTGAAACAGATGCATAACAATTGATTAGGATCAGGGCGTGACATCAAATAAAACTACCCCGCCCTTTCCTACCAAGGAAGCGGTGCTCGACTTTATCCAGCAATCTCCCGGCGCTGTCGGCAAACGGGAGATTGCCCGTGCTTTCAACCTGAGGGGTGAAGACAAGATACCGCTCAAGGCGCTGTTGAAAGAGTTAAAAAATGACGGTCATTTTGGCCGGGAAGCCCGTCAAAAGAAAAACAATCTCGACGGCAGGCTCCCGCCCGTTCTCGTGGTCGAGATTACCCGCATCGACGGTGATGGCGAACTAGTTGCCGTGCCCGCCTCATGGGAGGAAGAACACGCCCCTCCCAGCATCTATGTGATTCCGGAACGCAAGAGCAAGTTTGATCTCTCGGTTGGGGATAGAATTCTGGGCAAACTCAAGCGGCTGGACAACAACAGCTATCAGGCAATCCCGATCCGCAAGCTTGAAACGGCAGCGCTGAAAATTTTGGGGATTTACCAGGTCACCGAAGAAGGCGGCTTTGTCCGGCCGGTCGACAAAAAAGCCAAGAGTGATTTTATTCTCAACCCGGAATATGCCAAAGAGGCAACCCATGGTGAACTGGTTCTTTGTGAAATAAGGAAAGGCCGTTCTCGCAAGGGCCTCAAAGAAGTCCAGGTGGTCGAACGTCTGGGTGGCATTGATAACCCGCGCGCCCTCAGTCTGGTTGCCATCTATGAACGTGGCATTCCAAATGTCTTTCCGCCTGAAGCCGTAGAAGAAGCCAGAGCAGCAAAGGCGGCTACACTTGGCAAACGCACCGACCTTCGCGATATTCCCCTGGTCACCATTGACGGGGCAGATGCGCGGGACTTTGATGACGCCGTCTGGGCTGAAGCTCTGGACGAAGGAGAAGGCTGGCACATTCTGGTCGCGATCGCCGATGTTGCTCATTACGTCCGCCCCGGCAGTCCTCTGGACGAAGAAGCACAGAACCGGGGCAACTCAACCTATTTCGCCGACCGGGTGGTCCCGATGCTTCCCGAAGAGCTGTCCAATGGCTGGTGTTCGCTTAATCCTGACGAAGACCGTCCCTGCATGGCTGTCCATCTCTGGCTTGACAGTACGGGAGAACTGGTCAAACACAAGTTTGTTCGCGGCCTGATGCGCTCCCGGGCACGTCTAACCTATGAACAGGTACAGGAGGCACTGGATGGCCGTCCTGACAGTACGAGCCAACCTTTGCTGGCGACGGCACTAAAACCTCTTGAAGGTGCTTATCAATCCCTGCTTAAGGCACGACATGCCAGAGGAACGCTGGAGCTGGATATTCCGGAATTTCAGGTCCGTATGGATGCGGCCGGCGAAGTCACCGAGATTATCAAGCGGGAACGGCTGGAAAGTCACAAGCTGATTGAAGAATTCATGATCATGGCGAATGTCGCCGCGGCAATCGAGCTCGAACATCGTCGGCAGCCTTGCATGTACCGTGTCCATGAATCACCGGACCCTGCACGAATTGAAGGCCTTGCCGACAGCCTGCACGGTATGGGAGTTTCTTTCGCCAAAGGACAGGTCATTACACCCAAGGTCCTCACAAGAGTTCTGGAGCGCACGGCAGATCTTCCCGAAGCCAAATTGGTCAACGAACTTATTCTTCGTGCTCAAAGTCAGGCTCGTTACGACCCGGAAAACCTTGGCCATTTCGGCCTTGCCTTGACACGTTATGGTCACTTTACCTCCCCGATCAGGCGCTATTCAGATCTGATGGTACACCGGGCTCTGATCAGAGGACTTGGGCTCGGCAGTGACGGCCTTTCCGATGCAGAAGAAAGCAGATTTAACGATATTGCCGTACACATCTCAGCAACAGAGCGACGTTCTGCTGCTGCAGAAAGAGACACGATCAACCGTTTCACGGCATCTTTCTTCTCGCACAAAATCGGAAAAATATTTCCCGGAAAGATCAACGGCGTCACCAAGGCAGGACTCTTCATTACTCTGGATGACACAGGGGCTGACGGACTGGTCCCCATGCGCCAGCTTCCTGATGACTACTACATCCACAATGAAAAAGAGCACATCCTGACAGGACGTCGCTGGGGGCGGGAATACCATCTTGGCAACAAGGTCATGGTCCGGGTCACAGAATCAGACCCGGTTTCGGGCGGGATTGCCTTCCGGCTGGTCGAAGATGGCGATAACGAAAACTCGATTTCTGGCACGTCCGATACCAGAAAACGGTCCCCACGTTCTTCTCGTAACAAAACTGCGGGAAAATCAGGTTTTAAAAAGCCCGGAACAACAAAGAAGCGTTCAAGGAACCGCCGGGCAGATTAACTTCACGGTTCCTCCCCTTTTTTGAATTGGAAAGCTCCTCCATCTGATCAGGCAATGGATAAGCTTTGATTTTAACTACATTTCTTTTTATGCTAGGCATTGAAATCCCTTAAGACTCTCGACAGACAACAGGTAGGAGACAGGGTTCATGCCCTTTTGCTCATTTTTCAGCTTGCGCAGTTTTAAAAGTCCCTTGTTCCTGCGCCGCTGGATCTCCCGTCTGGCTCTGTTATTTCTGATCACAGCCTGCAGTGCTCCTTATCATCCGTCAAATCAGATTTACGACAAGAAAACGGCCACTAGCCTGTTTTCCCAAGGGTTTGATTACGTAACGGAGTACTATATTGATGAGATTGATGTATCCCGACTGGCTTTGGCTGGTTTGGACAATCTTTCAACCATAGACCCCGATGTTGAAATTCTCGACAGTGGCAATGCACTAACCGTCAGCTATGATGGTGTCCCCCTGTCGCGCTACAGTTATCCAGATAATCTCAACAGCCGCTCCTGGGCCTTGCTGACAGCTTCTGCAATCGAGTCTGTCAAACAACAATCTCCTGATTTTCAGCAAGCAACCGGTGAGCAAATCTATCTTGCTGTATTTGATGGTGTTGTCGGGGAACTGGATCGATTTTCCCGCTATTCTGCTCCTGAACAGGCGACAAATAATCGGGACAGCCGAAACGGTTTTGGTGGACTGGGTATCCGCTATGTAAAGGAAGAACAGGGCGCTCACATTATTTCTGTGATGGAAAACACACCCGCAGAATCTGTGGGACTTAAAGCAGGCGACATCATCATTGAGGTCAATCACAGCGACATCAGAAAGCTTTCAGAAGACAGCATAACTCATTTGCTCAAGGGGCCGGAAAACTCTCGCGTCAGCTTGACTGTTCTTCGTAAAGAAGCCGAGTCCTCCTTGAAGCAACAGCAGCTGACATTCGAGGTGACCCGTCAACGTATTGTTATCCAGACAATCACCTATACCCCTCATGATAACATCGCCTATATCCAGATTTCCGGCTTCAACAAATCAACAACAACCAGCCTGCGGAGCAAGGTTCGTAAAGCCCAGAAGGAAATGGGCAAAAATCTCAAGGGGTATATACTCGATCTCAGAAATAACGGCGGCGGATTATTGAGCGAGGCAATCTCTGCTGCAGACCTTTTTATTCCCAGTGGCACTCTCGTCTCAACCCGGGGAAGGCATCCTGACAGTCACCAGTATAACGATGCTCACAGCACCGATTTTGCCCAGGGATTACCGGTTATTGTTCTGGTCAATGCTTACTCGGCCTCTTCTTCGGAAATTCTCGCTGCTGCATTGCAAGACTCCGAACGAGCCATCGTCGTCGGAAGCAATTCTTTTGGCAAGGGAACCGTGCAGAAGGTTTTCGAGCTTCCTAATCGTTCAGAGATTGCCGTTACCTGGGCCCGTTTTCACGCGCCGTCCGGGTATGCAATTCAAGGAAGGGGTATTATTCCTGATATCTGCACAACAAGATCCAATACCAGAACAGTAGACGACGTTATTGCCCAGTTAAAATCAGGGACGCTCCCGATTTCGAGTGAGACACGTACATTATCGCTCTTGCCTGAAGACGAAGATGCACTCGAAAAACTTAAAGCAACCTGCCCGCAAAGTGCCCAGCCATCCGATCTGGAAGAGGATGTGGCGGAAATGCTGTTGACGACACCTGCACTTTTGTCTCTTGCCAAAGGTGAGCTAGAGCGTGGAAAAGCAAGAGAAATTGCCGATGAGAGCGTAGAAGTAAATGCCCAGTTACCAGAGGCAGTACAATAAGAAGATAAAAAGATGTTTCTGGGCTTGACTCAAAGGCTCAAAACGTTATGTTTCGGCCCTGTAATATTCACTGTTAGCGCGATAAGGATTTTCGCAATGGCTAAACCGGCTACACAACTGATTCGCATGGTAAGCACCGCGGACACTGGTTACTTCTATGTTGCCAAGAAAAACCCGCGCACGCTTACTGAAAAACTCGAGCTGCGTAAGTACGACCCAGTCGCACGCAAGCACGTTGTTTTCAAAGAAGCGAAAATGAAATAAGACTGATTCATTTCAGGTCGAAAAAAGGCTGCCCTTCGGCAGCCTTTTTTGTGCGCATTGAATGCAGCCTCCGAAGCCGACCCTCCTTGGTCTACTTCAGGGCCCGGTTACTTCTGGCATAACAGCCTGTTTTCTTATTAAGGGGTGTTTGTTAAGCCACTTACTGTCGGCCCGGAATGCTCCACACACACACAGTTCCGGCCGAGAGATTTCGCCTCATATAAAGCCATATCAGCACGATTAAGCAGACTGTCAGCCATCTCCATCGGATCCGAGGTCGTCGCGACCCCAACTGAGACTGTAATCGTCAGCGGCGTTGAGGAGCCTGGTATTTCAATAGGTGTTTCTCCAATCCTCATCCTGATACGCTCAGCCACCGTAAAGGCCTGTTCTGTTGTGGCACTGGGCATAACAACGACAAATTCTTCCCCACCATAGCGGGCCAGCATATCAAAGTCCCGGATCGCATCTGTAACACGTCGGGCAAGAACCTTGAGCACTTCGTCGCCACTCGCATGTCCATAGGTGTCATTTACGTTCTTGAAATGATCAATATCAAACATCAACGCCGAAACAGGCTTTGCCGTCTCGGCAATTTCCATAACAGCACGATCCAGATGCGCGTTCATATAACGGCGATTGAAGACTCCTGTTAAGGGGTCGGTATAAGCCAGAGCAACGCTCTTCTTGAGGATATCAGTCAAACGATCATGATAGCGGCGGCGCTTGATCTGCGTCTTGCAACGGGCGCGCAGCTCATTGGGATCAATCGGTTTAACCAGATAATCGGTAACACCGATATCCAGACCTTTGGCAAGCTGGGAGAGGTTTTCCTCTTCAAGCACAAGCAAGATAGGAACGTGTCGGGTCTCTTCATGGGCTCTGAGCTGGGAACAAAGCCTCAAGCCATCCTCTCCGCCGAGATCAAGGGCAACAATAAACAGATCATAACTGCTTTCCTTCCCCAGATCGATCACTTCGGATGGTTTTCTCGCATGATCAACATTATGATCCAGCTCGCGCAGGAAATTCATAATCTTGCTTGCGGTTAAATCATTTGTCTCTGCCAAAAGGATATTTGCATTCGCAATTGCAGCTTCATCATCAGCATCTGCACCTGACAGAGAGGCAAACCGGGAGGATGCTTCCTGTCGAACTCGCAATTCATCTGTCATCATTTTCAGACGAACAAGGGACCGGACACGGGCAAAGAGAGCGACATCATTCAGAGGTTTGGTCAAAAAATCATCCGCACCGACTTCCAAACCTCTCACCCGGTCACTGACTTCACTTAAAGCCGTGACCATGACGATCGGAATGTGGCGCATCTTGGGATCATTCTTCAGGCGTCGACAGACTTCATATCCATCCATTCCAGGCATCATTACATCCAGGAGGATGATATCAGGCATTTCCTTGGCGGCTATATCTAGGGCTGACTGGCCATCAGAAGCAGTAATAACTTCGAAATACTCTGCCATCAACTTGGCTTCGAGAAGCCTGACATTAGCAGGTATGTCGTCTACGACCAGAATCCTTGCCGCCATGAATATCGTACTCTTTCACTAATCGATTACAGGTCTATCTCAGGAAACGCTCAACAGTCTCCAAAAATTTGGTAACTGAAATCGGCTTGGGAATATAGGCTTCGCACCCGCCTTCCCTGATTTTTTCTTCATCACCTTTCATGGCAAACGCCGTTACGGCAATTACGGGAATTGCCCGTAAATTATCATCTTCTTTCAACCACTTCGTGACTTCCAGTCCTGAAACCTCGGGTAACTGGATATCCATGAGGATAAGATCAGGTTTATGTGTCCGAGCGATTGAAAGCGCCTCCATACCATCTTTGGATTGCAGGATGTTATACCCCTGCGCCTCCAGCAAATCATGGAAAAGCTTCATGTTGAGTTCGTTGTCTTCAACAACGAGTACCGTTTTTGCTGTGCTATCCTGCATAGATGAGTCCCGACGATGCCTCCAAATTGCACACCGCCTAGAAACGATGCACAGAACCAAATCACCTGTGTGATGATTTATTACAGATATTAGAATTGACAATACCCTTGAATGTCAAAGTACTCAACTTTAGTTGAGACCTCAGCAAAACGTCTTTATCTGAGTAATTTACGAATAATGTGTAATGCTTTTGGCTTCGAGCAAAGGCTTTACACATTATTCGTTGTCACAAAGAGATCATTTTGGGTTGTTTAGTCGCTTTACCCATAGGCTTTTCGAAACCTTTCGCCCTTATTTAAATTCCATCCGATAGCTGCGAGTGTAAAGTGTACATGGGTTCGAGCCAGCCCCATAAAGCGGGAGCGGCCCATTCCCCAGAGCCG
>NZ_KB893167.1 GCF_000374005.1 Kiloniella laminariae DSM 19542
TCTGAAGAATGTAAATATCTCAGTTGGTCACGGCAAGACGGTTGCGGTTGTGGGGGAGTCCGGATCGGGCAAGTCGACGACGGCGCGGGCGATTACCGGGCTGTTACCGCCGCTTGAGGGGGAGATCCTCTACAAGGGGGAGGCTCTGCCAGCGAAGCTGAAGGACCGGAGCAAGGATCAGCTGCGCAAGCTGCAGATGATTTACCAACTGCCGGATGTTGCGATGAACCCGCGTCAGACGATTGGCGAGATTATCGGTCGTCCACTGACGTTTTATTTCAACATGGGTCTTTCGGAGCGCAACGCGCGAGTGAAGGAGCTGCTGCAGCTGATTGATCTGCCGGAGGACTATATCACACGTTTCCCGCAGGAGCTTTCCGGTGGTCAGAAGCAGCGTGTCTGTATTGCGCGGGCTTTGGCGGCGGAGCCTGAGCTTGTGATCTGTGACGAGGTGACCTCTGCGCTTGATCCGCTGGTTGCGGAAGAGATTCTTGCTTTGCTGGATCGTCTGCAGCGGGAGCTTGGAGTTGCCTATCTCTTTATCACGCATGATCTGGCGACGGTGGAGAACATTGCCGACGAGGTTGTTGTAATGCAGCTGGGGGAGGTTAAGGACTCCGGAGCGAAGGTGGATATGTTCAAGCCGCCACACCACCCCTACACCGATCTGCTGCTGTCGTCGAAGCCGGAGATGCGCACGGACTGGCTTGATGATCTGTTGGCTGCACGTGAACGTGGGGATGCCGTCTCGGGCAAGGATCTCGGCATCGAACACTAGGGGGGCTGGGCTCCCAACCAAAAGACCAGATCCTGCCCGAAAACGAGGGGACGGATCTAAAAACAAAAAGCCCCGCGATCCAGCCGGAAAGCGGGGCTTTTATTATGCGTGAGATCTACCTCAGGTAAGGGCGGTGGCCTGCCAGGGCGCAAAATTTTGCCACAAATAAACTACAACTGACCTGTCGTAGTTCAGGGTATTGTCCAGGCAATATTTTTACCATTGAGGCTTTAACATGCGCCAGAGAGTTTCACTTTTTCCTGTTGTTATTACGATCGCCCTTTTGTTGGGGGCGTGCAGTGATATGTCTAAAACCCAGCAACGTGTTTTGAGTGGTGGTGCTATTGGCGCAGGTGTTGGTGTCGCCGGAACTGCTCTGACAGGGGGCTGTGTTACCTGTGGTGCTGTCATCGGCGGGGCTGTGGGGGCAGGTGCGGGATATCTCGTCGATCTCCATAACAAATAAGCAGGATAAATCTCTGCGCATTCCGGCAGGCAGGCCTGCTGGAATGCGACAGTAGCAACTTATTGGTAAAATTTAAGGCTTCCTGATTAGTACAGGAGCCTTTTTTATCTGCTGTTACTCACTTGACGAAAGGGGGTTTCCGCCTTCAGTTTCAGGTTGAGGCGTTGAATCTCCTGCATATACAATGCGCAGCGATTTTCAAAATCATCTCCTCCCTTTTCACAGAGCTGAAAGAATTCTTCGACAAACTGGTCTCTTATTTTCATAACCTGAAAATAATTGAGTTTACGCATGACTCATCTCCCAAATTTTTAATGAAGAAGAGATGAGGATTGCATTGCTGTTACAATTTCAGCTTGTGAAAATTTGACCTTGCTCAAATGAAGTTCTGTTGAAATGGCTGATACAGGGAGAAGATGAGCGCCCACAGCGAATTGTGGCAATATGAAATTGTTTTTAAAGTTTGAAGGAAGATGTGTTTGGGGAGAATGGCGGAAGGTCAGGGATTCGAACCCTGGAAGGGCTCGCACCCTTGCCGGTTTTCAAGACCGGTGCATTCAACCGCTCTGCCAACCTTCCGCATGCGAATGACATTTCGTCATTCGTCTGTTGAAACAGTTAGATCGCGTCCGACTGTTTCGCCGGGCATTGAATTATCTTTATTCACTTCGCCTGTCAAATGCTTAGATTATAAAAAGCTATTATTTTTGATGGAAAGGCCAGAAGGGGGGGATTTTATAACCTTGAAATTTATTTCTCTGCTGGTTTCTCGGCAGTTTTTTTCTGCCGCTTGTTACCAGTACGCTTGATCATTTCAGTAATCTCGACACAAAGTCGGTCGTCTTTGATCATGACTTCTCCGCGGGCAATCATTTGGTCATTGATGCTGATGTCAATGGTATCACCAATGTATTTGTCCAGTTCAACAACCGCACCTCGACCCATTTTCAACAGCTGACTTACCGGCATTTGGGCCGTGCCGAGTATTGCGGAAACTTCCAGCCCGACGCCATGAATTGCGGGGGGATCGATGTCTGAGCGATTTTTAGCAACATCATCGACAGAATTTTTCGGGGTTTCTTCGCCAGGCATAAAGCGAGCTCTCTAACTATGTGATCTGAAACGTTTTACAGGATACGCCTGCTTCTAGAAGTTAGCTATCAAAATAATTCGCAAGTTTCACGCGGGTCTCTTTGTCCATCTCGACAAAGGCACCGGCAAGTATTTGTTTTTCCTCGTCAACGCGCACGATGATAGCGCTGCATTGGAAGTCTAATGTGGCATCATTAAGTTGCAAATGGAACTCAATGCTTGGCCTGTCACCGCGTAAAAGAGGTCCACGGTAACCTGTAACGGCAAAACCACTCGAGCTCCAGTTCTCAAGCACATAGGTATAGCCATCAAGCGTAATATGACCTATCAAGCCAAATTCACGTCCTTCACGCCTGACTTCCGGTTTTCCGAAGAGCTTATCCAGCAGGGTTTTGAGCATGCTGAGGTTGATCCTTAAAAGTAAGCGGTAGAGACTTTATTCAATCATCAGTCCTAAAGTCCCACAAAAGAGAAAACAAGTTGTTAACTGTATGTTTGTTTTTCGCCCTTATCATCAGTTGTTGATAGAGTTTAGGGTTGCTGTGACATTATGACTGTAAAGACAACAAACAAATGGATGGCTGCTCTGTTCTGTGCGCTGATTTCAAGTGTGTCAGTAATAGTCGTTCCTGCAACCGCCTATGCCCAGTCAGCTTATATGACGCCCAACAGCATTGTCAGGAAGCCGCTCCTGAAGCCGGGCCTCAATTCGTCTCTTCCCAAAAATGAACCCTATTTGGGGAGCCGGCTCATTTATAAATCTGCGGATACGCTGGACAAACTTTTTACCAATGATGCCGGTCTCAGTCGGGCATGTCAGCGCGGGCGGTTTCTTCAGGTCAAGGAGATGCAGTATATAGCGGTTGTTGATGGGCGAAAGTATGGTGCGGCGCTTTATCGCCCGAATATGATTCATGATCCCAAAAAACTGGCAGACAAGGACCGGATTTATCTGTTCAAGTCCCAGGGGACATCGAACTGCCAGGTTTTTCACAAGCTGATATAATTTTGACACAATCTTTTGGGATTGCTTTGGGTAATTCATGATGGAGTTTACCTGACACAATCGTCTAAGGTTGGGCCGTCAAAGATTTCTTGTCAGTAACTTCCTGCGATTCGGAGCCTGTTTTGTTTCCATCCCTGCGTCATGTTATCCGCCCTGCTCTCTCAGGCGGAGTTTTTATCGCTTTGGCCGTTTCGACAGCGGTTTTTGCTGAAGGGGTATCTGCCGTAGTGCCTGTCTCCGAATCTGTTCAGACACAGTCATTCGACCAGTGGCTCAGCGAGTTCAAACGTGAAGCCAGAACAAAAGGCATATCGGACAAGACGCTTGAGGAAAGTTTCCAGGGCGTTCAGCCAATCCCTAAAATTATTGAATATGATCGTCGGCAGCCGGAATTTACACGGACATTCTGGTCATACCTTGATCGGGCAGTCGATCCGACCCGGATAAAAAAAGCCCAGGAACTGGAACAGAAACATCGAGTACTGCTGGATCAAATCAGCCAGAAATACGGTGTTCAAAAACGATTCCTGTTGGCATTTTGGGGGCTCGAAAGCAATTTTGGCGAACACACAGGCGGATTTTCTGTCATCGCAGCAAATGCGACCCTGGCCTATGATACTCGCAGAAGTGATTTTTTCCGTACCCAGTTGCTTGAAGCTTTGAAAATTGTTCAGGGGGGGCATATCTCGGCAGAAAAAATGACGGGGTCCTGGGCTGGAGCGATGGGGCATCTGCAATTTATTCCCTCGACCTATACCATGTACGCTGTTGATGAGAACGGGGACGGACGGCAGGATATCTGGCAAAGTTTACCTGATGTTTTTGGCTCGGCTGCAAATTATCTGGGACAAATAGGCTGGACGGATAAATACACCTGGGGCAGGGAGGTGCGAATTCCCTCTGATTTTAACTGGGATCTTGCGGGGCTGGAAACAAATTTACCCCTGGCAGAATGGCAGATTCAGGGGGTGAGAAGTATCGATGGAACCAATTTGCCAGATGCCATGATTGAAGCCTCTTTGATTCTTCCTGCGGGACACAAGGGGCCAGCATTCCTAGTGTACAGCAACTATAGAAAAATACTGAACTGGAACCGGTCAATACTATACGCCATAGCCGTTGGGCATCTTTCGGATAGAATTGCAGGAGCTGGCCCCTTGCAAACTGTTCGTCAGCAGGATGAGCGGGCCTTGCACCGAACTGAAGTCGAAGAAATTCAAAGCTTATTGGTAAAACAGGGATTCGATGTCGGTGAACCAGATGGTATTGTCGGGCAAAAAACCCGGGAGGGGATACGGGCATACCAGAAAAAGGTTGGTCTTCCCGGGGATGGCTATCCAGATGAAGACCTGTTAAACAGGCTTCGGGCTTCATGACAGTTGGACGGTTTAAAAAACAACTCAACTATGCCAGACTGATGGAAATGTCAGGCTGGTCTGAATGGAAGTGATGAAAACTGACAAAAGAATTGCAGTGTTACGGGGGGCTCAATGCGCTTTGCTAAATTACATATCATAAGTGGCTTTTTTATTGCTCTGGCAGTAGGCCTTGCAGGGTGTGCTGAGATTGAGCTGGCGTCACATGCAACAAAACAGCTTGGTAAACCTGATACGGTCAAACCAGTCGGGCGCTACAAGGTCGGATCGCCGTATCAGGTGAAAAATCTCTGGTACTATCCGGCGGTGGATTATGACTACAGCGAGACAGGGATTGCTTCCTGGTATGGCCCCGGATTTGACGGCAAGCTGACAGCTAATGGAGAGCAGTACGACCAAGAAGCCCTGACAGCGGCGCATCGCACCTTGCCAATGCCGTCATTAATCCGGGTAACAAACCTTGGTAACGGGCGTTCGATCAAACTCAGGGTTAATGATCGGGGACCTTTTTCCAACAGCCGTATTCTTGATGTTTCCCGTCGTGCAGCTCAACTGTTAGGTTTTGAGCTGGCTGGGACCGCAAAGGTTCGGGTTGAAATCCTTGAAGAAGAAAGCCGCCAACTGGCTGCTCTTTCCCAGGATAAAGATCTTACTGCCTATAAAACAGAGATCGCTTCAAGTGACACATCAACGCGCGGCGCACCGACAGAGGCTGTTGTCGCGGAACCACTTGACGCGCCAGCTGCGGGAGGAACCGTTGCACAGCAGCCCCAATCTCCTCCTCCACCTCAGATAAAAGCAGAGCCAGTTGCTTATAATCCCGCCTATAACCCTGATGGAGTTGTTACACAAATTCCGGTCGCTGAGACCGGAATTTTTGTTCAGGCGGGGTCTTTCTTGCAGATGCATAATGCGGACCGTCTCCGTGTGAAGCTTTCTTCGCTTGGAACGGCACAGGTTGCCAATGCGGCAGTTAATCAGCAGACTTTTTACCGGGTAAGGCTGGGACCACTGACAACGGTGGATGAAGCGGACAAGCTGCTTCAGGTCTTGCATGATAACGGCTATACAGATGCTCGGGTTGTGGTCGAATAATAATAACCATTGATATCAGCCCTATTCACGGCATATTTTCTCATTATTGATGATCTGGAGATTGATTCTCTATAGGTCGGACTTTCAAAATATCAGGTGCTAACTGTGCTCATGAAAAACAGAACAAATTTCCACAAAATAAATTTTCGTCGCGCGATGAAGTCTCTGTTGCTGGGGTCGGCCTGCTTGCTTGCTGCAATCCAGCCGGGACAGGCACTGGACACCCTGGCACGAGAAGCTTATCTGATTGATTACACAACAAAAACAGTGCTGCTTGATAAAAATGGTGACCAGTCGATGCCACCGGCTTCGATGAGTAAGATCATGACGGCATATATGGTTTTTGAACGTCTGAAAGATGGCCGATTATCCCTGGACGACAAGCTTGCTGTCAGCGAAAAAGCCTGGCGCAAGGGCGGTTCGAAAATGTTTGTTGAAGTCGGCAACCAGGTTTCGATCCATGATCTTTTGCGTGGAATTATTGTTCAGTCCGGTAACGATGCCTGTATCGTTGTTGCTGAAGGACTTGGGGGATCAGAAGAGAATTTTGCCGCAGAGATGACAACAAAAGGCAGAGAGATCGGCCTGGAAAACAGTAGTTTTGTGAATGCCACCGGCTGGCCTGATCCAAACCAAAGAATGACTGCCAAGGATCTAGCAACACTCGCTGACCGGATTATTACCGACTTTCCCGAATATTATGATGTCTATTCCGAAAAATCTTTTACTTGGGCGGGGATAACCCAGGGCAATCGCAATCCCCTTCTTTATAAAAACATCGGATCGGACGGGCTGAAAACAGGTCACACTGAAGAAGCCGGATACGGATTGACGGCATCTGCTGTACAGGGCGATCGACGGATCATTCTTGTGGTAAACGGCTTGTCCAGTTTAAAGGAAAGAGCAGAAGAGTCCGAACGGCTCGTTTCCTGGGCATTTCGCGAGTTTGATAATTTTAACCTGTTTAAGGCAGGTGAAGTGGTCGAGACTGCTGATGTCTGGCTGGGTAAAGAAGAAAGCATTGACCTGGTGCCGCAGGAAGACCTTTTGCTCACTCTGCCACGGAATGCCAAAAACAGTATGAAGGCAACTGTCAATTATCTTGGCCCTATCCAAACGCCGATTGAAAAAGGCGAGCGTCTCGCGACACTCCGCATTGAAGCAGCTGATATTGAACCCGTTGAAATTCCTTTGGTTGCGGCAAACTCTGTGGAAAGACAGGGCGGTTTTGGCCGGATTATGTCGGCCTTGAATTATCTGGTATTTGGCAAGTCATAGGGATGCAACAGGGGATTTTTATCTCGCTTGAAGGCGGTGAGGGCGCGGGGAAAAGCACCCAGTTGCGCAGTCTGTCCAATCGTTTGCGGGATGCCGGTATTAAAAACATCTGCACACGTGAACCCGGCGGTACAGCGGGAGCCGAGGAAATCAGGAACCTTTTGGTCCGGGGCGATGCGGCCCGCTGGACCCCGAAAACTGAAGCTCTTTTGATGTATGCTGCGCGACAGGAGCATGTCGAGGAGGTGATAAAACCCGCTCTCAAAAAAGGGGTGTGGGTACTTTGTGACAGGTTTGCTGATTCCTCCATGGCGTATCAGGGGATTGGGCATGGTCTGGGAGTTGACAAGATTGCTGCCTTGAATCACTGGGTTCTTGGGGATTTTCGACCTGATCTGACGCTTGTTCTGGATCTGCCGGTATCGGTTGGCTTGTCGAGAACACAGGGGCATTCGGTCGGGGAAAACCGCTTTGAGGGGATGGACACGGCGTTTCACGAAAGAATGCGTCAGGGCTTTCTCTCGATTGCCAAGGCAAATTCAGAACGCTGTATTGTGATTGATGCAACGGCTTCAGCGGACGTGGTGGCGGAGAATATCTGGAAGGCGGTCATCGCCAAAACAACAAAACCTGATCCTGAAGCGGGGAGTTGATCTGTGGCTAAATCCACCAAACCTCGTGCAGAAGAACTCGGTCCATCCCCGCTTCATCCCCGTAACAGCAATGAATTTTTCGGCCACAGTGGGGCAGAAGAGGTGTTGTTGCAGGCCTATAGTTCAGGCCGCCTGCCCCATGCCTGGATGCTGACTGGTCCTCGGGGTATTGGCAAAGCTACACTGGCATACCGTTTCGCCCGCTTTTTAATGAATGAGAATCCTGACGGGGGAGGTGGTGGACTTTTTGGAGAAAATATAGCCCCGACCTCTCTTGTTGTAAGTGCAGAGAATCCCGTATCACGGAGAGTGGCCGCAGGATCTCATGGTGATCTGGTCACGCTGGAGCTCAGTCCGGATGACAAAGGGAAGATGCGCTCTAACATTCCTGTCGAGGATGTGCGCAAGATTGTCAACTTTACCCATAAAACCTCTATCGAAGGGGGCTGGCGCGTCGTTATTGTCGATGCCGTTGAGGAAATGAATAACAGCGCGGCCAATGCCTTGCTCAAAGTTCTCGAAGAGCCGCCTGAAAAAACCGTTCTGCTTTTGATCAGCCATCTGCCAGGCCAGATCCTGCAAACGATCCATTCCCGCTGTTGTCACCTGCCGCTTACTGTTCTGGACGAAAAGCAGGTTGTCGCTCTGTTACAGGAGAAAGCGCCGGAAGTTTCTGACGCAGACGCTCTACAACTTGCCCGACTTGCCGAAGGAAGTGTCGGGAAGGCTCTGGATCTGTGGCAGAGCGGGGGGCTGGATTTTTATCGCGAGATGATCGAACTACTGGGGACATTGCCGCGGCTTGATATTGCACGTCTTTATGCTTTTGCAGATAAACTGTCTGTTGCTGACCCTCTGGCTTTCAAAACAGGGATGGAGCTTTTTCTCTGGTGGCTGGCTCGATTGATCAAACTTGCTGGTAAGGGCAAGGTTGCCGAGATGGTGCTGCCCGGCGAAGGAAAACTGGTTGCATCATTAATTGAAAGGCATGGTCTTGCGCAATGGCTCGGCCTGTGGGAGAAGTGCTCGACAAATTATGCCCGTGCCACACGTGCTAATCTGGACAAGAAGCAAGTGGTTGTGACAACCTTTATGGAGCTCCAATCCCGGCTGTCCTGATAACTCCTGTGCGGCCGGCTGTGCTGGTATCAGGAGTTTTTGATGAGCGGATCTGACAAAGGGGCCTTCTATATTACGACCCCCATCTATTATGTGAATGACAAGCCACATATTGGTCACGCTTACACAACGCTTGCCTGTGATGTTTTGGCGCGTTTCAAACGGCTGGACGGTTTTGATGTGAACTTCCTGACCGGGACAGATGAACATGGCCAGAAGGTTGAAGCCTCTGCCGAGAAAGCAGGGATTGATCCGCAGCTTTTCACCGATCGTGTCTCGCAGAATTTCCGTGATCTGACTGAAATCTGTAATTACTCGAATGATGACTTTATTCGAACAACAGAAGAGCGTCATAAAATTGCTTGTCAAAAACTGTGGCAGGTTCTTGAAGATAAAGGTTTTATCTATCTTGGAAGCTATGCAGGCTGGTATGCAGTCCGGGATGAGGCATTCTATACCGAGACTGAATTAACAAAATCTGCTGAAGGCAAGTTCATCGCGCCAACTGGCGCAGAGGTTGAGTGGGTCGAAGAGCCGTCCTATTTTTTCAAGCTGTCTGCTTTTGAAGAACCCTTGCTCAAACTTTACCAGGAACAACCTGATTTTATCGGCCCCGACAGCCGACGTAATGAAGTCATCAGCTTTGTTAAAGGCGGGTTGCGGGATCTGTCAGTCAGCCGAACGACCTTCAAGTGGGGCATTTCAGTTCCAGGTAACGATGAGCACATCATGTATGTCTGGCTTGATGCCCTGACAAATTATCTGACAGCTGTGGGCTATCCGGATGAAGATGTTGTTTCTTACAAGAAGTTCTGGCCCGCAGATCTTCACATGGTCGGAAAAGATATTGTACGCTTTCATGCTGTTTACTGGCCTGCGTTTCTGATGGCGGCTGACCTGCCGCTGCCGAAGAGGGTTTTTGCTCATGGCTGGTGGACCAATGAAGGGCAGAAGATCTCCAAATCCCTTGGCAACACGATTGATCCTTTGGCCCTGATTGAACAGTTCGGGCTGGATCAGGTACGATACTTTATGTTGCGCGAGGTTCCGTTTGGGAAGGATGGAGACTATTCGACCCGGGCTATGATCTCCCGCGTGAACGGTGATCTCGCCAACGATATTGGTAATCTTGCCCAGCGGGTCCTTTCCATGGTTTTCAAAAACTGTGACGGGAAAATTCCGGAACATGGCACCTTTTCTGCAGAAGATCAGGAGCTTCTCGCAAAAGCGGGGGGACTGCTGGAAAAGATGCGGAACGATTTTGACAAACAGAGTTTCCATCGGGGGCTTGAGTCTGTTTGGGAAGTCATCTCGACTGCGAATAAATATGTTGATGAACAGGCTCCCTGGACTCTGCGCAAAACCGATCCTCCCCGTATGGGAACAGTCCTGTATGTCCTGAGTGAAGTCATTCGACAGATTGCTGTCTTGCTCCAGCCAGTGATGCCTCAGTCTATGGAAAAGATGCTTGGTCAGTTAAGCTTGTCTGCGGATCAACGCGGATTTCAGACATTGGGAACTCCGCTGGTTTCAGGTACAGAGATAAGCAAGCCTGAGGGCGTTTTCCCTAGGTATGTGGAAGAAGAGTGATGATTGTCGATTCTCATTGCCATCTTGATTATTTTCTTCGGGATGGAGATCTGGAAGAAACCCTGGATCGAGCCCGCAATGCCGGGATCGGATGTATGGTGACTATTGGCACCAAAATCTCAACGTTTGAGACGATTCAATCCATTGCTGAAGCACATGATGACATCTATTGCACTGTTGGGGTTCATCCGCACGAAGCCGGTACCGAAGGCCTATCCTCACCTGATATTCTGATTGAAAAAGCACAACATGCCAAGGTCATCGGGCTTGGGGAAAGTGGCCTTGATTATTACTATGATCATGCTCCACGTGCGGAACAGGCGATAAGCTTTCGGGCTCATATTGCTGCGGCGAGAGAGACCGGATTACCCCTGGTGGTCCACACCCGTGATGCTGATGATGACACTGTCTCAATCATGCGTGATGAATATGAAAAAGGGGCATATCCGGCTTTGATACACTGCTTTACTGCAGGTCCGGATTTAGCCAGGGCAGCGCTGGAAATGGGCTTCTATATTTCCCTTTCCGGGGTGATTACTTTCAAGTCGGCCGAAGAAATTCGGCAAACTGTTGCGGAAGCTCCTCTTGACAGGCTCTTGATAGAAACCGACAGTCCCTATTTGGCGCCCATTCCTTTCCGGGGAAAGCGGAACGAACCAGCTTACGTTCGTCACACGGCTGAAGCATTGGCTAATGTGAAGAATGTAAGCTTGTCACAAATACATACTGCGACGACAGATAATTTTTATCGTCTGTTTTCAAAGGCAAAACGACCAACGACTGACTGATCTTATGAAAATCACAATGCTTGGCTGTGGCGGTTCCGGAGGCGTTCCGATCTGTTCCGGAACACCCGGAGGGAACTGGGGCAACTGCAATCCGAATAATCCCAAAAATCGGCGACGTCGTGTTTCAATTTTGGTTGAACACGAGGGGACAACTATTCTGGTTGATACAGGCCCAGATCTGAGAGTCCAGTTGCTGGATTCTGGTGTGGAATGTATTGACGCTGTTCTCTATACCCACGACCATGCGGACCATACTCACGGACTGGATGAACTCCGCTATCTTGCCTATAAGGCTGGGGGGCCGATAGAAACCTACATGGATGAGGCTGACAGGAATACAATTATTAAACGCTTCCCCTATGCTTTCACGTCTTCCTGTGACCCGGAAAGCAGCTATACACCCATGATGAACGACCAATTGATTGAGGGGCCGTTTTCAGTTGGGGCAATCGATATTACCCCGTTTTATCAGGACCACGGGTCTGTACAATCGCTTGGGTTCCGTTTCGGTGATTTTGCCTATTCAACTGATGTTGTTGACCTTGATGAGCGAGCATTTGAAACCTTAGCTGGTATCAAATACTGGATTGTCGGTTGCCTGCGATATGAGCCGCATCCATCCCATGCACATTTTGAAAAAACCCTGAGCTGGATCGAGCGGCTTAAACCCGAGCGGGCTGTCTTAACGCATCTTAATCAGCAGGTAGACTATGATGATCTGCTTTCAAAATGTCCTGAAGGTGTTGAACCGGGATATGATGGTTTGATTATTGAGTGCTAAGGTTTTTCTCGTTTCTGAGTAACCAAAAAGTACTTTAGCACCTTTATTCCTTGATCTTACTCGAACCAGAAACCATCCGGTTTATAAACCCCGAAAAGTGACCCGGGTTCCCAGTTATAAAAACCTTCCAGTGGCAGGTTTTTAAGGTTTGCAGATAAAACCACTGGCTGGGGGATTTCTGCGACCAAGCCAATGGAAAAAGTTTCTTCTGAGTTGATTTCCAGAATGCGGTTCCAGATAGCTTTCTTTTCAGCAGTGCTGTGTGACTTAAGCCACAAGACATAGAGATTGCTTAGCTCTAGAGCCTCGGGCATGTCGACCTCTTCTCCGGCATTGCCTTTGGTTTCGACAAACTGTCCCCATTTGGGCCACTGGAATGACTGCTGCATTCGTGGCGTAAATTCTTCTGGTGAAGAATGAGACGTGAGCAGGGCATTCTGATTACCAAACCAGAGCGACAAGATTGTTTCGCCTGCAAAAATTCTGTTTCTCAGAACCTCGCGTTGGGACGGTTTGGGGAATATTTTTATCCCGATTTTGAGCCAGGAATCGTGGATAAGCTCCAGAGTATCGATTTCTTCGCTGCTCTCTCCTGCAGTCTCAACAATGATCTGCATCGGGCGGCCATCGGGAAGAAGGCGCAGCCCCTCATCATTGCGAGTGGTCAGGCCGATTTCATCAAGGAGAAGATTAGCCTGCTTTAGATCATAACTGGTCCAACGTTTAAAATAGTCTTCCTTGTAGAGGCTGCTGTCAGGCAAAACATTATTGTTCCCCTCAAGCCCGAGGCCGTAAAAAAGAACCTGGTTCAGTTCACGTCGATTTACGGCAAGTGAGAGCGCATGGCGAAAACGTTTGTCCCGATTAAGCGCCCGCCACTCAGGATCATTTACATTCAGGTTAGGGTAAAGAGCATAGTGAGAACCGCGAACAGTCTTCCATAACCTGACGAGATAATTGTTCTGTTTTTCACCGCGTTTGAGAAAGGTGTAGTCAGAAAAACTGAGTTCTCTGGCCTGAATATTGGCATCACCTGCGCCTACTTTGGCCGGTATCAACCCGCCCCCAGCGACAGAGAGTATCATTTCATCTGCATAGGGGAGTTGTTGTCCCAGTTCATCAACCCGGTGATAAAAAGGATTGCGCACACCGATAAAGCGCGTGGAAGGTGGCTTGACTGTATTGACCCACGGCTGCAGTGAAGGAAGTTTCGGGTTGGTGTATTTATACTGACTGGCACGGCGGTTGTGCAGCTGAACCCAGTTGCGCGCATCAGCTTTCTGGACTTTCTTTTCCAGTTCGTCCGCTGGATTATAACGCACATGGAACTGCTTCATATAATGAGCAGGCTGGTAGATAAAAATTGGGGCCGTTGAAGCCAGTTGGGATAGGAAAAAAGGATTTGGGACAGGCCAGCTGTAACGGACTGTAACTTCGTCAATGATTTCTACGGTTGGCAGGTGGCCGTCAATCATGAGTTCTGCCGGAGGACCAAAGGGCTGCAACTCGGCATTATTGGCAACATCTTCCCAGTAGTAGCGGAAATCTTCCGAGGTAAAGGGGGCGCCATCAGACCATCTATGCCCCTTGCGAAGCGTCATTGTGAAGACCCGGCCGTCCTCTACCTCCATTTTCTCGAGGATATCGGGCGTAAACTCCAGCTCAGGGGTGTAGCCAACTAAACGGGCATAGCCATAAACAACGAACAGGCGGACATCTTTGGCTTTCCCAATCAGGCTGTTGATGGTGCCTCCATGTTTGCCGGGTTCCCAGGAGTGACTTTGCTTTACAACAAAAGGAGCTAGAGGCAGTCGCTCGATTACCGGGGGGAGTTTCCCACTGGCAACCTGATCAAGCAAACTGGGTGTTTCCTGGAAGACAAGAGAAGACAAATCAGCAACAGGTGACTGGTAGCTGTCAGCCCGAGCGGTCACATGGTAAAACAGAGCCGCTATACTGGCGGCTGCAAGAAAGAATTTTTGCAGCCCTGATCTTGATTTCATTCTGCCCTCATTGTCTTGACTGACTCCGCCCAGGTGGCGGGCGGGTTATCTTGATCCAAATCGCCACCCCCGAAGCTTTTGTTATTATATCAGAAAACCTTGATGGTTACCTTAGATCATCTATCAAACGATAGAGCGGATCAAGGCTGCTTGCACCAAGCTTGATGGATCGGTCAGGGGACCAGCCTTCAAACTCGTCTGGATTATCAGCCGTATCCTTGAAAGGCATTTCCAGTGTCATCGACAGGCAGTCATGTGTCTCGGCTGTATTGTTCCCGCACATGGTAAGGTTCCCCTGCCCAGGGGCGTTTTGGGGGTAGCCATGAGTCGTCTGGAAATCAGGATTGGCTTCCCTGTAATAGGCCTTGAAGCGGTCGAGAAGATTCAGAAGACGATCATCAAAAGATGGGATTCCATGGGTACCAGCAATGAAGTTGTGTGGAATTGCCTCATCGCCATGGATGTCAAACAGGAAATCAACCCCGGTTTCCATCATGCGTTTGCGGACATAGTAGACTTCCGGGCTCTTTTCCGGTGAGGGGGCCTGCCATTCCCGATTGAGGTTGGCGCCGCTTGCGTTGACACGAAGGTTCCCGCGTCGGCTGCCATCCGGGTTCATATTGGGAACGATATAAAAGACTGCTTTTTTCAGTAACTCCCGGGCGACGGGGTCATTCTCATCCAGCAAGCGATCCAGAAATCCTTCCATCCAGTATTCTGTCATACTTTCACCAGGATGCTGGCGAGCAATGATCCAGCATGCTTTTTTATCTCCGTCACTCTCACCGACAGTTAGAAGATCTATGTCCTGTCCATCAATCGTTTTTCCCAGAATTTCCAGAGAGGCAAGACTTGAATGTTGGGCATCAGCGATAAGGTCGGCATGCCGTTCCATGGAATAGGGGGCAAAATAGGCAAAATAAATTGAATTATAGGCCGGGGTGATTTCGATGTTCAGGATCTGCCCGTCAAAGCTTGTGTTGGGAACACGAAACCAGGTTTCCCGATCATAGGACGCAACCGCTTGATATCCTTCCCAACCTGCCGGGTAAGCGGCGCCACCCGCATTGAGAATTTTCAAATGGCAACTCTGGTCTTGTGCCCCGGTTAATCTGAAATAAAACCATTGATAAAAATGGGAGTTGCTGTCGGCTTCAATTTCCAGCTGGATATCTGTTGAGGTGTCACAGGCAAGGCAACGGATGTTACCAGCATCAAAATTACTGGAAATTCGGATCATGAAACAGGTCACTCATTTGTTGAAAATCGAAATGAGCTACAGCATACCCTAACAAGATCAGTCGGCAAGAACTCTTGTTTCAAAGCGTTGCAACCGAAAAAAGGAGAGGGGAATCTGGTTGGGGTAAATGGAAATAAATTCATTTAAATCAAATGGATGAAAATAAGTAGTTATACCAAGATGATCTTTTAAATGAGTGATGTATTATTGTTAACAGTACGTTAATATATGCTATCGTTTAGCTACCAAGGGTAGTTTTTCGGATGAGCTACAAGTTTGATGTATCAGTAACAGGTAAGAGCAGAAGAAAAATAAGGATAGTTTTCTTTCTGTAAGGCTATGTTTTTAAATCTTATTTGTTGCTTTTGAAGCTGTAATGGGAATGTGTTCTTTTTGTTTCTGCCAAAGAAAACGGTAACAGAGCCGTGTCAGGTTGTGCTACTATTTTCAACTAACCGTGGATGCGCTTGGAACACTATTGTTTTGGTCTGGTTGTCATTTGGCTCGTGTTCTACTGATGTCAAAACCTTCTATGGAGGATCTAATGCAGGGTTTAAAATTTATTCTGGTCGCTGGTGTAGCATCCGTTACTCTCTCGGCTTGTGCTGATTTATACAAAGATGCTTCGAATGCAGAACCTACTGGTTCTTCTTTTACCCGTGAACTCTACAAGGGATATGTCGGCCTTGCTGGCGATGAACGTGCTGAGCAGGACTGGACTGATTCGGATCTTTTTGCCAACAAGGCTCTTGCTGCTGCTGACGGCAACGCCGTTGCACCCGAAGAACTTGCTAACTGGGATCTGGATGCTGCCTTTGTTGATGAACTGGGTTCCGCTCGGGGACGCTTGATGAATGCACTGAACAACGGCGCCGCAGATCAGGCTCCTTCGTCTGCTGCAACTGCGCAGGTGATGTTTGACTGCTGGATTCAGGAACAGGAAGAAAACATCCAGCCGGATCATATTGCTGGCTGCCGCGATGGCTTCCTTGCCGCAATGGAAAAAGTAGATGCAGCTCTGGCTCCGAAAGCTGCTGCTCCTGCGCCAGCCCCGGCTCCAGTTGCGATGCCTGACCCATATTTCATCTATTTTGATTTCAATTCTGCCGATCTGACCGACGATGCACAGGTTGAGGTTTCCGTGGTTGCTGCGACAATCCAGAAACTTTCTCCTTCGAAGGTCATTGTCGCTGGTCATGCTGATACATCAGGTGATGCAGATTACAACCAGACACTGGCTGGAAAACGTGCTGCTGCCGTTGCTGCGGCCCTGGCAGGGCACGGTGTCTCTGCTGATCACATCCAGAGCCATGTTCTTGGTGAGAATGCTCCGGCTGTAAATACCGGCGACGGTGTTGCCGAGGTTAAAAACCGCCGCGTGGTTGTTACCCTCGTCAAATAACGGGAAGATCAACTGATCCTGGATCAGTAACCATTTCAAGGCGGTATCGACAGGGTGTCGGCACCGCCTTGAATCTTTAAAAACGAGAATCTTTAAAAAATGATTTTGAGGCTGCGTGGTGTGCTGATGACTGCTGCGTAAGGGAGATCGAAATGAAGAAAATTCTGATCATTATTGGGGGGCTTGTCGTTCTTGTTATTGCGGCACTGTTAATCGTCCCGATGTTTATCTCGCTGGAAGATCAAAAGCCTCTTATTGCTGAAAAAGTAAAAGAAGCAACTGGTCGGGATCTGGTGATAGGTGGAGAAATTTCTCTCAGCCTGTTCCCGAGTGTGGCGATTGAAGTAAATGATGTTTCCCTGTCCAACTATGCACAGGGACAAAACAAGGAAATGGTTTCTCTGGACCAAATGGCACTGGAACTCCAGGTAATGCCTCTCTTGTCAAAAGAAGTCGTGATTGACCGTTTTGTTCTGGTAAAGCCCGTCATTAATCTTGAGGTCGACAAGGCTGGAAAACCTAACTGGGTATTCGAGCAGGCTGCCGCGCCATCTGCTCCGGCAACGGATAGCGGAACAACACCGGGCGACAGTGATGAGGGGATGGCTCTCGCTGGTCTTTCCCTTGGCGATGTTCGTATTGTTGATGGAGAGCTGCACTATGTCGATCTTGCCTCAGGTGCTTCAGAAGATCTGAGTGCGATCAATCTGGAAATTGCCCTTAAAGCCCTGGACCAGCCTCTGGCTCTGGATGGCAAGCTTGACTGGAAAGCACAAACCATTGCCCTTACAGCGGGCATAGCCAATCTGCAAAGCCTGATGAATGGTGGCAGTTCGGATCTTGAAGCCCAGATTGCTTCTGCTCCAGTCAATTTTGATTTCCGGGGCGTTGCTGCTCAGGGGGCGGAGTTTGCACTCGCAGGTGCACTTAATCTGGACGTGCCATCTGTTGTTGGCTTGACCAGCTGGGTTGGTGTGCCATTGGAGCGTCAAAGCGAAGATACTTTTGAAAAGCTGTCGGTTAAGGGCGATCTTGATCTGAAAGGTGCTGTTATCGCTTTTGATAATGTTGCCATTAATTTTGACGCCCTGTCTGCTGAAGGCGGCTTACGTATTGATGGTTCTGGTGCAAAGCCGGATATTCGCGCCTCGCTGTCCACTGGCGTGTTGGATGTTACCCCTTATCTTCCGGCGGAAACTGAAAATACCGGAAGTTCTGCGGATGCTGCTTCGACAACGGCAAGCCAACCGCCAGCAACTTCAGAAAATCAGGGCTGGAGTAACGAGCCGATTGATTTTTCAGGACTTCAGGCTGTTAATGCAGACCTGTCTCTTAAATCAGAAGGCGTGGTAATCCGAAAAATCACGATCGGAGCCAGCGATCTGGGCATTCTGCTAAAGGATGGCAAGTTGACAGCAGATCTGAATGAATTGTCGCTGTACGAAGGGATGGCAAAAGGCAAAGTCGTGCTCAATGCTGCATCATCCACCCCAACAAGCCAGGTGAATTTTGTTCTCTCAGGTGTACAGGCTGAACCTTTATTACGTGACAGTGCTGATTTTGAAAAACTTCTTGGCACGTTGAATTCAACCGCAAACCTGACCACCCAGGGTGCCAGTGAGATGCAGTTGGTATCGAACCTGAACGGTACAGGGGATTTTCTGTTCAAGGATGGGGCAGTCAAGGGGATCAACATTGCCGGTTTGATCAGAAATATTTCTCTGGATGCTTTGAATAAATCCTTTGATGATGCTGAACAGACAGATTTTGCCGAGTTGTCAGGTACCTATAAAATTACCAACGGTGTCGTTGATAATCAGGACCTGAGCATGATTGCGCCTCTATTCCGTCTCAGTGGTAAAGGAACTGTCCCGCTGCCTCCGAAAACGGTTAATTACCGTGTTGAGCCAAAACTTGTCGGTGATATCGAAGGTCAGGGGGGCGATAGCAACGCTGCAGGATTGGCCGTACCGCTTCTCATAACAGGCTCCTGGAGCGACCCCAAAATTGCACCAGACCTTGCCGGAGCTCTAACTGACCAACTTTCTGATCCGTCAAAATTGATTGAAGGCGTGACCGGTGGAGAAGGCGGAGTTGAGCTGCCAAAAATCCCCTTGGGTGATGGTGGTGAATCCATTGCTCCGGAAGTCCTGGAAAAGCCAAAAGAAGTGCTGAAAGGTCTCTTTGGTAACTAGACAGAACTTGTCTCAAATTTAGGCCGGCGTTCCTTTGGAGTGTCGGCCTTTCTTTTTGGGTAGTTCTATCAATCTTAAACAGCTGGATCGTTATCCTGTTGAGCAAGTGATCTTTGCAAAACAGGTTCAAATGAGTACAAACAGTTTGAACTGATACGGGTAACTCGATAATGACCGACGACTTTATTCCAGCCGAGCTTGACTGGCGGGATGATCGCACGCCAGTATCCAAAAAATTCAATGATGTTTATTTTTCACTGGCGAATGGTCTGGAGGAAAGTCGTTTTGTTTTCCTTGGCGGCATTGGCGGGGCGAGAATTTGGGAGGATAAGTCCCATTTTGTCATTGCAGAAACCGGATTTGGTACGGGGCTGAACTTCCTGGCCAGCTGGCAGGCATGGCGTAAAACCGCAGGTCCGAACCAAAGACTTCAGTTTATTTCCATTGAAGGCTATCCACTGGATCGGACGCAGCTTGAACAGGCTCATTCTCATTGGCAGGAACTTGCTCCCTTCAGTAAGGCCTTGTTGGGGCTTTATCCAGAGATCGTTCCTGGATTCCACCATCTGCAGTTTGAGGGAGGGAGGGTTTCTCTCTTGCTCCTGTTTGGAGGAGCGAAAGAGATACTTCCCCAATTCCATGGCAAGGTTGATGCGTGGTATCTGGACGGTTTTTCACCCAAAAAGAACCCTGAGCTCTGGAATGATGAGCTTTACCGGTTGGTGGCCCGTACTTCAAAACCGGGAACACGTTTAGCGACCTTTACAGCAGCCGGACATGTTCGCCGAGGCCTGGCTGAAACCGGGTTTGTTATGGAGAAGGTCAAGGGCTTCGCCCACAAGCGCGAGCGACTGATCGGTGTCTATCCTGAGAAGGCAGTGATAGCAGGAAAGAGAAGCTCCACACCCTGGTTTAATCTTCCCGGGCCTAATCCACTTTCGAAGACTGTAGCGGTGATTGGCGGAGGGATTGCCGGGAATACGCTTGCTTATCATTTGGCGAAAGCCGGGATGAAAGTAACTCTCTTTGATAAACAGACCGCGTTGGCTCAGGGAGCTTCTGGCAACCCGGCAGCGATCTTTGAGCCGAAACTGATGCGGCCCGGAACTGTTTTGGGGCAGTATCTGACGTCGGCCTATCTCTATGCCTGCCGATTTTATCAGACGCTTGAACAGGAGACCGGAGAAAGATTATGGCACCATCAGTGTGGAGCACTCAGCCTTGTTCCTGATGAGAAAGAATTGCTGCGCAAGCAGTCTTTTGGACATAAGAATGAATTGCCAAAGAAATATTTTTCTCTGGTTTCTGCTGCTGAGGCCTCAAAGCTTGCCGGAATAGAAATCACCAGCCCGGCTCTGTGGTATCCCGAAGCGGGCTGCCTGGACACCGTAGCACTCGCACGGGCCTTGACGGCGAATGTGACTGTCAGATTGGGTGAAGAAGTCATCGGTTTGAAGCAGGCCGAGAATGAGGAACAAAACACAGGAAAGTGGCTTGTTGAGTTGGGAGGAAAGAACCCGCTAAAGAACAGGGAGCTGGAGTTTGATGCTGTTGTTCTGGCCAATGCTTTTGAGGCCCGAAAATTTACCTGCGCCCGGGAGCTGCAGATCTACATGAACCGGGGGCAGGTGACCGTTAGTCCTTCGGTAAAGTACAGTTCTGATATCAAGTGTATTATCAGCGGATCGGGTTATATAACGCCCTTGATCGAAGGGCGACATATTCTGGGGGCAAGTTTTGAGCGGCTTGAAACCTTTGCTGAAGCTGAAGACCGCAGGGTCCTTTTAGAGAAGCATGAGGAGAATCTTGCCATGATCAACGAGATGGTACCCGATTTTGCAGCAGCGGTGGATGGCGGAAAGCTTCAGGGCAGAACCGCGGTGCGGGCAACAACGATGGATCGTTTTCCCTTTGTCGGCCCCTTGCCGGTCTATGAGGATTACCTGAGATCTTACGTTGGTCTGAAAAATGGGCCCGCGGGGAGAAACTGGCCAGATCCTGTTTATTACCCCGACCTCTACGTCTCTGCTGGATATGGTTCCCGGGGGTTTGTCACTGCACCGATGATGGCGGATTACCTAACGGGACTGATCTGTAGCGGTACTTCACCGATTCCAGAGGGCTTTATGGCAGCTGTACATCCGGGACGTTGTACAATTCGTGATCTCAAACGCGGCAAAATCTAGTTACAGCACTGTTATCTGTTCAATATTATCCCTGAAACGTTCCGCCCAGGCTGTATCGGTCACCGGGGTGCAAGAGCCTTGCATAGGTGACCGTTTTGCCGCCAGACCAGGTTCGCCGACGTAGTAACAGGCAGGGGCTTTGCGCAGGGATGCCCAGTAAGATGGCCTGGTCTGCTTCTGGTGCTATTGCTGTAATTGTGTGTTCGGCGTTACTTAAGGGAGCTACCTTGATCAGGTAGTCATAGGGGGTGATGTCCTGAAAATCCTGCTCGAGATAATCCGGGGCAACGGCCGGGTTTACGTAACGGTCTTCAAGCTGGATCGGGGTGCCGTTTTCAAGGTGGAGAATAGTGGAGTGAAATACCATGCTCCCTAACTCTACTTCCAGCATGCCAGCAATGTAGGCCGTAGCTTTTTCGTCTGTCATCAGGATTTGCTTGCTGGAATATTTGCCATTCCGGGAGCGGACCTCTTCGGCAATACTGCGCAGAGACAAAACAGCGGATTGTGGCTTGGGTTCCGCAACAAAAGTTCCAGCCCCCTGCACCCGCATTAACCAGCCGTCAGCCGTCAGCTCCCGCAGGGCACGGTGAATAGTCATCCGTGACATATCCAGACTAACCGTCAGCTCGTTTTCAGAAGGTATCTGAAATCCGGGTTTCCAGTCTCCGGACTGAATATGACCGATGATTAGATCCTTGACCTTCTGGTAAAGGGGGACTTTTTTTTCTTCGCTCCCAATGGTCATAGTGGTGTTCCCACGCTTTAAGTTGCGTTTATATTCTTTATTTCGGGTATTTAATGCATAGGAAGACAGTGTATTTCCAGCAATATTTCAAAAAACTGCCAAAAATACACTGTATCTTTTCATTCTATACCAAAATCAAGCAACATAAAATTATCCAGAGTGGAACTCCAAGGGTCAAGGTGCCCTTTATGCAGTCAGACTTGGCAGGTAATCTACCTTTGTCAGGCTGTTGAGTTCACCATTCCAGATCAGGTCCGAAGCCAGTTCGAGGTCGCCCGAGAAATAACGGTCTTTTTCGAAGAAAGGGACATCTTTACGGATGCGGGCCATAACACCTTCGAGAACCGCCGAGGTTTTCAACGGCTTGTGGAAATCAATTCCTTGGGCAGCTGAAAGCAACTCTACTGCCAGAACACCTGCTGTATTCTGGGCCATATCAGACAGTCTGCGCGCGGCAAAGGTTGCCATGGAGACATGATCTTCCTGGTTGGCAGAGGTCGGCAGGCTGTCAACACAAGCAGGATGTGCCAGTGACTTGTTCTCAGAGGCCAGAGCTGCAGCGGTGACCTGGGCAATCATAAATCCGGAATTCAAACCACTTCCCGCGACGAGGAACGGAGGAAGACCAGACATGGAGCTGTCCATCAGCAGGGCGATACGGCGTTCGGAAAGCGCCCCGATTTCGGCGATGGCCAGGGCCAGAACATCGGATGCCATGGCAATCGGTTCGGCATGGAAATTTCCACCGGAAAGAATATCGCCTTCGAGTGAAAACACGAGCGGGTTGTCAGAGACAGCGTTGGCTTCACGTTCAAAAATAGTTGCGGCAAAGCGCATGTGATCCAGGCAGGCACCGAGAACCTGTGGCTGGCAGCGCAGGGAGTAGGGATCCTGAACCTTGTCACAATCGGCGTGGCTCTGTTTGATCGGGCTGTTCGAGAGAATATCTCTGAAGACAGCGGCAATGTCGGTTTGGCCGACCTGTCCGCGGGCTTCCTGAATACGCGGATCAAAAGGCACATGGGACCCTTTGGCGGCTTCAACACTCAAGGCACCTGCCAGAGTTGCTGCTGTCATCAGGTTTTCGGTCCGGAAGAGACCAAGAAGAGCCAAGGCAGTTGATACCTGTGTCCCATTGAGAAGAGCGAGACCTTCCTTGGGGCCAAGGACCATTGGTTTGAGGCCGATTTTTGCCAGTCCTTCGGTTGCGGGAAGGATTTCTCCTTTGTAACGCACTTTTCCCGACCCGATGATCGGGGCCGACATATGGGCCAGTGGGGCCAGATCACCAGATGCTCCAACGGATCCTTTTGAAGGGATACAGGGGTAGAGGCCTTCGTTATAGAAGGCGATCAGATAATCAAGGACCTCCTGACGGATGCCCGAAAAACCTTGAGCCAGTGAGGTTACTTTTAACGCCAGAATCAACTTTACGGCTTCGTCGTCCAGCAAGGGACCCATGCCTGTACAGTGAGAAAGAACCAGATTGCTTTGCAATTCTTCCAGCTGGGCGTCGTCAATTCGGGTCTGGGCCAAGCGACCAAAACCGGTGTTGATGCCATAGACCGTGCGACCATCACGCAGGACGGCACTTACGGTTTCCGTTGAGGCATCCATCTTTTCCTTGCAAGAGGGATCAAGCTGGATCTGTACCTGATCAAAGGTCACGGAACGCAGAAGAGAAAGGGTCAGGTGACGGGGTTTCAGGACCAGTGTTTTCATTTCCCTGACTCCATTGGCAGGTTGAGGTTGTGTTCGCGGGCGCAGTCTTTGGCAATCTGATAGCCAGCATCGGCATGACGCATGACGCCAGTAGCCGGATCATTCCAGAGGACACGTCCAACCCGTTTGTCAGCTTCTTCTGTTCCATCGCAGCAGACTACCATGCCGGAGTGCTGCGAGAAGCCCATGCCGACACCCCCACCGTGATGCAGGGAAACCCAGGTTGCGCCGCTGGCTGTATTGAGCATGGCATTAAGCAAGGGCCAATCGGACACGGCATCAGAGCCGTCCATCATGCTTTCAGTTTCCCGATTTGGACTGGCGACGGATCCTGAATCCAGGTGATCACGCCCGATGACAACCGGGGCAGAAAGCTCGCCATTTCGAACCATCTCGTTGAAAGCGAGACCAAGTTTGTGGCGCTGTCCCAGGCCGACCCAGCAGATACGGGCAGGAAGTCCCTGGAAGTGGATGCGTTCGCGCGCCATGTCGAGCCAGTTGTGCAGGTGCGGATCATCAGGGATGAGTTCCTTGACCTTCTGGTCGGTTTTGTAGATGTCTTCCGGATCGCCGGAAAGCGCAGCCCAGCGGAAGGGCCCGACACCACGACAGAAGAGCGGGCGGATATAGGCCGGAACGAAGCCAGGGAAATCAAAGGCATTTTCCACACCTTCTTCGAGCGCCATCTGGCGGATATTGTTTCCGTAATCGACTGTAGGGATGCCCTGAACGTGGAAGTCGAGCATGGCGCGGACCTGTATCGCCATGGATTTTTTTGCTGCAGAGGTCGTACCTTTCGGGTCTTTGACCGAACGCTCGCAGTATTCTGCCCAGCTCCAGCCAAGTGGCAGATATCCGTTTAGAGGATCGTGTGCCGAAGTCTGGTCGGTTACGATATCAGGTTTGATGCCACGTTTGACCAGTTCCGGGAAGATTTCTGCTGCGTTGCCCAAAAGACCAACAGAGATGGCTTTTTTGTTGGCAACGGCCTCGTTGATCATCTCAAGAGCTTCATCGAGGTTTGCTGTCTTCTTGTCGAGGTATCCTGTACGCAGTCGCATGTCTATGCGGCTTTCCTGGCATTCAACGGCGAGCATGGAAGCACCGGCCATTGTTGCTGCCAGAGGCTGGGCGCCGCCCATCCCACCAAGACCACCAGTCAGGATCCAGCGACCAGCCAGATCACCACCAAAGTGCTGACGTCCGGCTTCGACAAAGGTTTCATAGGTTCCCTGAACAATGCCCTGGCTGCCGATATAGATCCAGGACCCTGCAGTCATCTGGCCGTACATCATCAAGCCAGCTTTATCGAGCTTGTTGAAATGCTCCCAGTTGGCCCAGTTGGGAACCAGGTTGGAGTTGGCAATCAGAACGCGCGGGGCATTTTCGTGGGTTTGAAAAACGCCGACAGGTTTTCCGGACTGTACCAGGAGTGTTTGATCATCCTGAAGATTTTGCAGGCTTTCGACAATTTTGTCATAACATTCCCAGTTTCGCGCAGCACGTCCGATACCGCCGTAGACAACCAGATCTTCCGGGCGTTCAGCAACATCAGGGTCCAGATTGTTCATCAGCATACGAAGCGGGGCTTCGCTCAACCAGCTCTGGCAAGAGAGTTCTGTGCCGTGAGGGGCGCGGATGGTGCGCGTATTTTTTTTCATGATTCCAGCTCCACATTATGTCTGTACAAATTAACTTGTATATACATCTTGTCAAGAGGGTGAAATTAGCTGGTGTTTTGGGGGATAGTGTGAAAACTGTTATGGCAGTTAAGTCGCTGTAATAATCACTATTTATCAAGACCGGGGTTGGCGTGATTCAAAAATCCGAAGAGAGAGAAAAACAGAGAATCGCATTTGTCTCAGCTGTCGGCTGGGCAGGCGCCCGGATTACAGCTTTGCCCGTTGATGCCTCGGCCCGATCCTATTACAGACTGTCCCGGACAAGCGGTCCTGAGCAGGGTGCAAAAACGGAACCAGAAACCCGGATACTGATGGACGCGCCGCCGGGTATTGCTGAGCCTGTAGAGGTTTTTGCCCAGGTTGCCCGTCACCTGATGGCTTGCGGCATTTCCACACCCGTTATTTATAACGAAGATATTGCGCAGGGTTTTTTGCTGCTGGAAGATTTTGGTGATCAGACCTATGCCAGACTGCTGCAAACAGGTGTTGATGAAACGGGTCTCTACGAACTGGCTGTTGATGTGCTTGCTGCCATGCATTCAGCACCGGAAATTACCGGGATCACCATGCCACCTTACGATTTGGACTTCCTGATAAAAGAAGCCCTGATCATGGCAGACTGGTATTTGCCTGCCGTTATGGGGAAGGGGCTGTCTGCGGAAGCTCGACAGGCTTATGTAAATGCCTGGAAGGAAGTTATTGAGAAGCCCGCTGCTTTGCCGGATACACTGGTCCTTCGCGACTTCCATGTTGATAATCTGATGATCCTCGAGGGGCGTTCGGGCGTAAAGGCCTGTGGGCTTCTGGATTTTCAGACTGCACGGATCGGCGCGCCGCCCTATGACTTGATGTCGCTGGTTGAGGATGCCCGCCGGGATATCGGCACGGATTTACGAGAGCAGATGATTGCCCGCTATTTTACGCTTATGAACCGTGACTACTCCAGTGAGGAGAGCCGCCAGAATTTTATGTGCTGGTATCGCATTTTGGCTGCACAGCGCCACGCCAAGGTCGCTGGTCTGTTTTCCAGGCTCTATGCCCGGGACGCCAAAGCTGGATATCTTAAACATTTACCAAGGGTTCTGCGATTGCTGACCGAGGCATTGTCTGATGAGGCTCTTGAGCCGGTGCGGCGCTGGCTTTCTCAATACTGTCCAGACTATCAGAGGGAATATGGCCGTCCGGACAGCCAGATGATTGTAAAGGCTGCAGTTCAAACCGAAAAGCTGGGGTTGATGCTTGAGTGAGGTTTGGGAAGTCTGCGCTGAACAGTAGAAAAGGCGCGAAGTTTGTGGAGAAAATATGCCGTCGCTTATATCAGTTCAATCCCAGGTCTGTTTTGGTCATGTCGGAAATTCGGCAGCAACTTTTCCGCTGCAACTTCTGGGGATTGATGTGCATGCTGTGCCGACGACCTTGTTGTCCAATCATCCGGCGCATCAGAGTGTTTATGGGCGAGAGGTTGAACCCGAGTTGCTGGAGGGGCTTTTAAAAGGCCTGGCCGAGCGCGGAGCGTTTGCCAGCAGTTCTGGATTTTTGAGCGGCTATCTGACCTCCGTGGCAAATGGCGAGGTTCTGGCCAGGGCCCTGAGAGAGTATAAAAAGAAAAACCCTTCCGGCATCTATATTCTTGATCCGGTTATGGGGGATCACGGGAAGGGGCTCTTTGTCAGGGAGGGGATACCTGGTCTGATTGCGGATCAACTGCTTCCCCTGGCGGATATCATCACCCCGAACAGTTTTGAGTTTGAAATCCTGGTCGGTAAAAAAGCGGCAGATTACAGGGAAACAATCTCCCTTGCCCGATCATTGATGATTGCCAAGGCGATTAACTGCGTTGTTGTCACTTCCGCTAACGGATCAGTTGAGACCGGCAAAAGCACAGAAAGCACTCTGCAGGAGAAAACAGCAGTGCTTGTGATCAAAAAGGATAAAGCCTGGTTGCTTGAAACGCCCTTTTTCGGGCAGCATTTCTCCGGCACAGGAGATCTCTTTACGTCAATTCTGGTCGGTTGGCTTTTGAAAGGGGAGGCCGTTGAGGTTGCTGCTCAACGGGCAGTAACTGCAGTATATGCTATTATCAGGCAGGCAATTATGGCGGGTTCACCTGAATTGAATTTAACAACAAATTATAAGTGTATATTAAAAGTTGACTCTGAATTCACACTTATTAATATGTGATTTTATTATTCTCTAACTCTGAAAACCTGATTCATAAGAGTTAAGTGAAAATTTCAATTGAAAGTTATATTTTAATTTCTCTGTGCAAATATATTATTTAATATAGCTATTTCAATAAGATAAGTTATTTCCTACATTTTTCTCTTGATAGAATCATTGAGTGGTTATCGTCTTTATGCTAAATATACATAAATAAAATGTATATAAATAATTTTTCTCATTCCCTCTTGTATTTTTCTGAAAACGTGTCATTTATTTACCAGTGTCACGATGTGATATAAAAATAATAACATCATATTTTTGTGTTAAATGTGTAAGAGGGTACTATGGATCACTTTCCGATTTTCCTGTCCCTGAAGGGGCAGAAGGTCATTCTGGTTGGCGGCGGAGAGCTCGCGACCAGAAAATTGCGCCTGCTGAGAAAAGCAGAAGCAGCTGTTACTGTGATTGCTCCCTCCGCTTGCACAGAAATTCATGAGCTGGTCGAGCAGGGCGCTGTCGGATATCAGGAACGCAAGTTCCGGAGCGATGATCTGGATGGTGCGTCTCTGGTTTTTGCCGCGACAGATATTGAAGAGGTCGATGCAGCTGTCAGTCAGGCAGCGCGACAGCGTGGTATCAAGGTGAATGCGGTTGATCGGCCAGAACTGTCAGATTTTATCATGCCGGCGATTGTTGATCGCTCTCCAATCGTGATTGGAATATCCAGCGGTGGTTCCGCGCCAATTTTGGCACGTAATTTACGTGAACAGATTGAGGGGTTGTTGCCGCCTGCGCTGGGACGCCTTGCCTCTTTTGCGGACAGCTTTCGTGGTGCGGTAAAAGGTACAATCACCCGCGGCGGCGATCGTCGCAGGTTCTGGGAGAACTTCTTTGACGGTCCGGTAGCAGAATCAGTTCTTGCTGGTCGGGAAGTTTTCGCCCGGGAACGGATGCTTGGGCTGATCAACTTGAACTGGAAAGAAAAGAACGCAGCAGGGCACGTGGCAATTGTTGGCGCTGGTCCTGGTGATCCGGATCTTCTGACTTTTCGTGCCATGCGCTTTATGCAGCAGGCCGATGTGGTGGTTTATGATCGTTTGATCAGTGATGAGATCCTGGATTATGTCCGCCGCGATGCCGACAGGATCTATGTGGGCAAAGGGCCGGGGAACCACAGTAAAACCCAGGAAGAAATCAACGACATTCTGGTGCAGGAAGCCAGTAAAGGTCTGCGTGTGGTCAGATTAAAGGGCGGCGATCCCTTTGTCTTTGGCCGGGGCGGAGAAGAAATGGAAGTTCTGCAGGCCGCAGGGATCGAAGTCGACATCGTGCCGGGCATTACAGCGGCTATTGGCTGTGCTGCTGCTGCGGCTGTGCCTTTGACCCATCGCGATCATGCCTCGATGGTGACATTTGTTGCGGGGCAGAATGGTGATGGCATTGCCGAAGCAGACTGGAGCGGGTTGGCAAACTCCCGACAGACACTGGTTTTCTATATGGGGATTTCCAAGGCAAACAACATTTCGGCCAAACTGATGCTTAACGGTCTTTCCGGTGACACCCCTGTTGCTGTCATTGAAAACGGGACACGTCCGGATCAACGGGTTCTCCCCGGAAAACTGTCTGGCTTGAGTGATCTGGTTGAAAACAGTGTGATTACAGGTCCAGCGCTGATTGTCATTGGTTCTGTGGCTGCTTTCGCCCGGCAACAGGATCTGGGGCAGTTTGCTGTCGAACATTTTGAAAATAACAAGACTTCCTCCAGTGAGAGAGAAGCGGCTGTCGCCGGGATCTAAACCGGGGCGTCGAGGAGAGAAACACAATGGCACTACAGATTATAACCGCAAATCGTCTGCTGGATGGAGAAGTGGTCTATTTGGGCGAGAATGCCGAGTGGATTGAAAACCTGTCCGGCGCAAAGACTGTTGATGATGCTGATGGCGAAGCAAACCTTCTGGCTGCGGCAAAGGAAGCAGAAGCCACGCAGAAGATTGTGGGCGCCTATCTGATGAAGGTTGCACGAGACGCAGCGGGTATCCAGACACTATCCGTCAAGGAAGAGATCAGGGCCAAGGGGCCTACAGTCCGTTATGACCTGGGCAAACAGGCGCGGTAAGGAGCAGAAAACATGTATCGCTATGATGAATTTGATTCCGACTTCGTACAGCAGCGCGTCGAACAGTTTCGTGACCAGGTCGAGCGCCGGATTGCCGGAGATCTGACCGAGGACGAATTTAAACCCCTGCGTCTGATGAACGGGCTGTATCTGCAGCTGCATGCCTACATGCTGCGTGTTGCCATTCCCTATGGCACTTTCAATGCTGCCCAGATGCGCAAGATGGCCCATATCGCCCGCAAGTATGACAAGGGTTATGCCCATTTCACAACGCGGCAGAATGTGCAGTATAACTGGCCTGTGCTGAAGGACATCCCGACCATTCTCGAAGAACTGGCCGCGGTGGAGATGCACGCGATCCAGACCAGCGGGAACTGCATCAGAAACACGACCTCTGATCAGTATGCCGGTGCTGCCGCCGATGAAATCGAAGACCCCAGGGTCTATTGCGAAATCATTCGCCAGTGGTCGTCGCTGCACCCTGAATTCACCTTTCTGCCCCGCAAGTTCAAAGTTGCGGTAACAGGGGCGACCACAGACCGCGCGGCAATCCGGGTTCATGATATCGGCCTGGCAATCAAGAAGAACGCTGAAGGTGAAGTAGGTTTTGAGGTTCACGTCGGCGGCGGACAGGGGCGTACCCCGATGATCGCCAAGGCGGTGCGTGACTTCCTGCCCAAGGAACATCTACTGAGCTATCTGGAAGCTATCCTGCGGGTTTATAACCAGCTTGGCCGTCGTGATAACAAGTACAAGGCACGTATTAAAATTCTGGTTCATGAAACCGGTATTGAAGAGCTGCGTGGTCTGATTGAAGCCGAGTGGGAACGGATCAAGGATAGCGCGCTGAAACTTCCTCTGGATGAAGTTGATAGGATCAATGACTACTTCGCGGCGCCTGCCTGGGAAAAACTTGATGCAACGTCACGTCTGTTTGAAGTCAAGCGCTTCGAAGACCGGGGCTTTGCCAACTGGGTCAAGGCCAATGTCGTGGCGCATCGTCAGGCGGGCTATGCCATTGCCAATATTTCGCTGAAGCCGGAAGGTGAAGCACCGGGTGATATCACCGACAGCCAGATGGAAGTTGTTGCGGATCTTGCCGAGAAGTACAGCTTTGATGAAATCCGTGCCACCCATGAGCAGAATCTGGTTCTGCCCCATGTAAAGCTGGATGATCTGTTCGAGGTATACAGCATTTTGAACACAGCAGGTCTGGCAACAGCCAATCTTGGGCTGATTTCAGACATGATTGCCTGCCCCGGACTGGATTATTGCGCACTGGCGAATGCCCGCTCCATTCCCGTGGCTCAGGCAATCAGCAAGCGGTTTTCCGATATTGAACGCCAGTTTGATATTGGTGAACTCAAATTGAAAATTTCGGGTTGCATCAACGCCTGCGGACATCACCACGTTGGCCACATCGGTATTCTCGGTGTGGATCGCAAGGGCGAGGAATACTATCAGATCACGCTGGGTGGCAATGCGAATGAGAACGCCGCAATCGGCAAGATCGTTGGCCCGTCCTTCTCCTACGACAGCATCGTCGATGCCGTTGAGACTGTGGTGAACACCTACCTCGAGATCCGCAATGGCAAAGAGGAAAGCTTCCTCGAGGCTTATAACCGGGTTGGTCTGGCACCGTTCAAGGAGAGGTTATATGCCTAGTGCTTCTGCAGTGTTGCCTCTGGAGCCCAATGCGAAAGAACGGCTTGAGACAACCAGATCTCGCGCAACTGAGTTGCTTGAATCTGTAAAAGGTCTTTCAACGCATGATGCGCTGGTTCGCCTGATCGAGGATGAGTTCAAGGGGGAGGTTGCCCTGGTTTCCTCTTTCGGGACGGAATCCGCCATTCTGTTGCATTTGGTCGCGCAGGTTAACCCCTCAACGCCTGTCATCTTTATGGATACCGGCAAGCTGTTTGGCGAGACACAAAGATATCGTCGGCAGCTGACAGAGTTCCTGGGGTTGACAGATGTGCGACAGGTTTTGCCTGACCCGGAAAGGCTGGCGGGGAAAGACCCGGATGGTATTCTCTGGACCAAAGATACAGATATGTGTTGCTGGGTGCGCAAGGTCGAGCCAATGAACTGGGCCCTTGATGGTCTTTCCGCCTGGATTTCTGGCCGCAAGCGTTTTCAGTCTGTCACCCGTGCCCGGCTTGAAATGGTCGAGGCGGAAGGGACGCGGATCAAGATCAATCCGCTGGCCTATTGGGACCGGGACGAGATTACGTCTTACTTCGAGCGTCACAATCTGCCGCGTCACCCGTTGGAAGCTGATGGCTATCCATCCGTTGGCTGTATGCCTTGTACGGATAAGGTGGCTCCGGGAGATGATCCGCGCAGTGGTCGCTGGAAAAATCAGGAAAAGACCGAGTGTGGTATTCACTTCATCGGTGATACTGCTGGCCGGGCTGCGCAGCAATAAATAGACAGGCCTTTGGGCTGAAATATACGGTGACCGCTGAGCGGTCACGAAATGAAAGAAGAGGGTGATATGCCGCTCATTAAAGATGGACTTCAGGTCACAGACAGCTGGATTTTTCTGACTGATGAAGAAGCCTTGCCAGATACAGGCGATGTGTTGGTTTCTTTGGCCCGGTGGCAGGCAGAAAAAGACAAAATCCTTTCGGCAGGACGGTTTGTTGCCGTGCGGCTGGAAAGTGACCAGTCGCCGGAACTGCTTGAACAGGATCTGCGACATCTTTCGCTGGTCGCCCTGAATTTTCCATCCTTTGGCGATGGCCGGGCCTATTCCTATGCCCGGATCTTGCGGGAACGTTATGATTTCAAAGGCGAGGTAAGGGCTGTTGGTAACGTCCTGTTTGACCAGATACAGCTGATGCGGCGCTGTGGGTTTGATGCTTTTGAAGTGACCAGCGAAACCGCATTGAAGTCCTTGAGCCGGAATAAGTCTGCTGATGTGAAGGTTTACTACCAGCCGACAGCAGATGGTGAAAAGACGGCTTCCTCTTTGCGTCGCAGATTGCTTGATAGCCATAAAGAACTGGGCTACGGCAAGGCTTCTTGAAACAGCCGCTGGAAAGAACCGATGCTGAAGTATGACATACAGGGCATCAATAGGAGTGTGTTATGACCTATGTCGTCACGGATAATTGCATTAAATGCAAGTACATGGACTGTGTTGAGGTTTGCCCGGTTGACTGTTTCTATGAAGGGGAAAATACCCTCGTCATTCATCCAGATGAATGTATTGACTGCGGTGTTTGTGAGCCGGAATGTCCGGCAGAGGCGATTTTGCCTGACACAGATCCAGAAGCAGAAAAATGGCTGGAGATGAACACAAAGTTTGCCGAGATTTGGCCAAACATCACAGAGAAGGGCGAAGCGCCTGCTGATGCTGATGAGTTTAATGGCGTAAGCGGGAAGTACGAAAAGTTCTTTAGTGAAAAACCCGGTGGGAAATAAATCAGATCCTGGGATTATAATTGTCTATTTCTACTATCAAAAAGGCAGACTGGTGATCTCCAGGCTGCCTTTTTAGTTTTGAAATAATCCTTCTTGATCAGGTTATATTAGAGTTTGCTTTACTCTTTCAGGGTATCTCTGAGCTATAGAAATACTTATGCCTTTTATTAGGCTGTATCGTAATGACCGTCGCTAGAGAGCTAAAACATGACTCGGAAATCATTACCCATGCTGTTTTTGATGACTTCATTTGGAAGTATATCACTGTCCACTCTAGCGGTCGCGGATTGCAAGAAACCAAGCTATACGCCCCCGGTGTGTACCAAACAATATATCGAGATCCAGTTTTCTGATTCTGAAGATTACGACAATTGCAAACGCGAGGTGAACTATTATCTGGAAAATCTGGATAACTGGTCAAAATGTATTGCGGAAGAAGTGCGGCTTAAGGGGGACGAGGCGATACAGAGATTTCAATGCAAGGCGGACGGTCGGGTTAACTGTGACGCCACACGGGGGTAAAGGGACCTGATTCTTTTCACGGCGAGCTTTACCGCACTTTGTCCAATGAAACCCACTATTCAGCTGGATGTTGTTTTTACTGTGATGATATAACGCGCAGATGATAGCTCTGCCAATCGACTCTTTACTTCCTGAAATTGCTGCTTCCCTACAGCAACGGCACACTCTTGTATTACAGGCCCCTCCAGGTGCTGGTAAAACCACAGGTGTGCCGCTTGCACTTTTGAATGGTGGTTGGCTTAGGGGGAAGAAGATCATCGTCCTGGAGCCGAGGCGGCTTGCTGCGCGTTCTGCCGCTGTCAGGATGGCTGACCTTCTCGGTGAAAAAGTTGGCGATACAGTTGGTTATCGAATACGGCATGAAAGCAGAGTTGGCCCCAGAACCCGGATTGAGGTTGTTACTGAAGGGGTCTTGACGCGGCAGCTTCAGAACGATCCTGAATTGACGGATATCGGGCTTGTGATCTTTGACGAGTTTCATGAACGGAGTCTGCAGGCCGATCTGGGTCTGGCGCTCTGTCTGGAAGTTCAGGCAGCTCTGCGCGATGATTTGCGGCTGCTGGTTATGTCGGCAACACTGGATGGGCAGAAAGTATCCCGGGTTATGGGGGATGCTCCAATCCTGACCAGTGAAGGCAGAAGTTTTCCTGTCCAGCTGGTATATGGAGAGGAGACGCAACGCCGTTCAATTGCCGGGGCTGTAGCAGGCAAAATTGTTGAAGTACTTCCACAAGAAAAAGGCAGTTTTCTGGTTTTCCTCCCTGGAGTGGGAGAAATCAATGCTGTGGCCGAACTATTGAGGCAAGAAGGACTTCCTGCTGATGTAGATCTCTTTCCCTTGTTTGGGGATTTGTCCCTGGAGGATCAGCGTCGTGCCATAGCGCCTTCGCCAGCGGGGCGCAGAAAAATAGTCCTGGCAACTGCGATTGCTGAAACCAGTCTGACGATTGACGGGGTCCGGGTTATCATCGACTGCGGATACATGCGCAGTCCAAGATTTGATCCCTCAAGCGCGATGTCACGACTTGAAACACTGCGGGTATCTAAAGCTTCTGCAGACCAAAGGGCCGGACGGGCCGGACGTATTGAACCCGGTGTGTGTTATCGTCTGTGGCCTGAATCTCAAAACGGTTCCCTAGCCCAGCAAAGCACAGCTGAAATACTGGAAGCCGACCTCTGTTCTCTTGTGCTTGAGCTGTTGAACTGGGGTGCTTCAGGGCCGGAGACACTAAACTGGTGTGATGCACCACCACGAGCCGCCTGGTTCCAGGCGACCGAGTTGCTTCAGAGGCTGGGGGCGATTGATCAGGGAGGCAGGATTACGACGCAGGGCAAGGAGATGGCGATTCTGCCCCTTCATCCTCGCTTCGCTCATATGCTCCTTCGGGCCAAGGCCTTGGGGCAGGGGTGGCTGGCGTGCCTTCTGGCGGCGTTACTGGATGAGAGAGATATTTTCAAAACTGTAAATTCGGGAACAGCGGTTGATCTTGCTCTGCGTCTTGAAGTGCTGCTCGGTATTGATCAGGGAAAGGGATTTCAGATCGATCGTTCTCGCCTGAAAAGAGTTCGGATTTCTGCCGGGCAATATGCCCGCCTGATTGGTGTGAAGGAAAACAGTCCGGCAAAGCTATCGATGACTGGGGCAATTTTATCGCTTGCTTATCCAGACCGGATTGCCCAGCTGCGTCCTGATTCATCGGGGCGGTATAAGCTCTCTGGGGGAAAAGGGGCGATACTTGACGAGTTGGACCGACTGGCGACAGAACCCTACCTCACGATAGCCCAACTCGGCGGCATGGGGGCAAATGCTAAAGTCTATCTGGCAGCAGCTTTGAGCGAAGGGCAGATCCGCGATTTGCATTATGAGAATATTGTCCGTGAGCGGTCGGTTCGGTGGAACGAGCAGCAGACACAGCTGCAGGGAGAGCAGAGAGAGAAGCTGGGGGCATTGGTGCTTTCTTCCCAGCGGACAAAAGAGATCGAACCTGATGTCGCGGTGACAGAGTTGCTGGCCAGAATCAGGCGGCAAGGTCTGTCCTTGCTTGAGCCGGGAGATTCTTTTACCCAGCTTTGCCAGAGAATGGCCTCTCTTCGTCATTTTGAAGGGGAAGATCTTTGGCCTGACTGGCGAGAAACCAGCCTCATTGCCGAACTGGAACAGTGGCTTGCACCATATCTTGAAAATATCACGTCCCTTTCTCAGCTGGTAAAGCTCGGCTTGAAACAGATCCTGCTGTCCCGGTTATCGTGGCAGGAAACACAGTATCTGGAGCGAGAGGTTCCCGAGCGCTACAGGGTGCCAAGTGGGCAGACACACCGGATTAATTATGACAATCCGGAAATGCCAAGACTTGAGGTTCGCCTCCAGGAAATGTTCGGGCTGTCAGAAACACCTTCAATTCTTGGGAAAAAAGTGCCTCTGGTTTTACATCTTCTGTCGCCAGCCCGTCGTCCTCTTCAGGTAACAAGTGATTTGACCGGATTCTGGCAGAATTCTTACCATGAAGTGAAAAAGGATATGAAGGGACGCTATCCCCGGCACTATTGGCCGGATGACCCCCTGGAGGCCGAAGCGACAACCAGAATTAAAAAGCATATGAATAAAAAGGAATAGGTGGTCGGTTTGGTCAGAGCAGTATTTGATTTCTGGTCGAAAATATCTTATTCCTTGCTATTGAATTTGGAGATTTGTGGATTTCATGCATCCCACGACACGACAAAAAGAAATACTGAGAGCCGTGCGGAGCAGAGGGCTTTGCACTATTCTTGAACTCGCTGAACAGTTTTCTGTTTCGGATGAGACCATCCGCCGGGATGTAAAGCCGATGGTATCATCCGGATTGATTGAAAAAGTCCATGGCGGCATTATCGTGCCAGACGAGGAGCACGAGGCCCCTTTTCAGCGGCGAATGATTGAAAACCAGGAAGCTAAGAAAAAGATTGGCCAGGCTCTGTCAAAAATCATTCACGACGGGGATTCTCTGATCTTTGATACAGGGAGCACAACTGCTTTTGCTGCTCATGCTTTAAGAGAGCACTCCAATCTTCTAGTAGTTACCAATTCTGTAGAAACCGCGCGGGCTTTGGCTACCCGGAATGGCAATCGTGTTTATATCGCAGGCGGAGAATTACGCGCGGATGATGCTGCAGCTTTTGGCCCGTCAGCAATTTCTTTCGTCGAGCAATTCGATGTGAAGTATGCCGTATTGTCTCTTGGTGGAATTGATCCTGTTCGTGGGTTGATGGTTGATCATCTAGCAGAAGCCGAGTTCTCACGCACGGTAATGGCCCAGGCACAAAAAACCATTGTTGTGGCTGATAAAAGCAAGTTCAATCGCGCCAGATTGGTAAAGATTGGCCCGTTAGAGGGAATTGACTTGCTTATCACAGATGCTGAACCAGACGAAGCATTGTCTCGTTGTTTACGAGAAGCAGAGGTCAAGGTTATTATAGCCCGCTAGCAAACAGTCTCGACGATGATGGTTGAGCAAAGAGGTTAGTTTTTTCGTACCGATAACCTCTCAGAAACATCCCAGGATTCTGTTTTTCTTTTCCTTTTCTATACCCTGCGCGACTGAATTGTCGTGTTGTTATGGCTTGTCTCCAGTGATTACCACAATCTTTGCGGGCGTGGTCCTTGTTGTAATGGTTTTGTTGGATATATGTTGACTTTCGTGGGTATATGTTGATATCGTTTCTACCATGGAAACATGGTGCGATATAATGACAAAAACAAAATAATCCTCAGGGAGGAAATATCTATGAACAGGACATCCCGTTTTGCTGTTGCCTTGTTAGGTAGCCTTGCACTTTCTACGCTCAACGTTGCCACGTCTCAGGCTGATGTAGAATCCAACGATCCGATCAAGTTGACGTTACACGACTGGACCGGTCAGCTTTTGACGACAAAAATCATGGGCAGTGTTCTCCAGAACACCGGATATAATGTCGAATACGTTCAGGCCGATTACATTGCTCAGTTTGCCGGATTGAAAAATGGCGATTTGCACGTTGCGATGGAGATCTGGGAGACCACCGGGCGAGAAGCTATGGATGAAGCTGTGGCTTCAGGCACGGTGGAAAATCTTGGCGAAACCGGCATGGAGGCGATCGAGGAATGGTGGTATCCCTCTTACATGAAGGATGTCTGTCCCGGTTTGCCGGATTGGCAGGCCCTGAACGATTGCGCAGAAATTTTTGCAACGCCAGAAACAGCGCCGAAAGGACGGTATCTGGGAGGACCTGTTACCTGGGGTGGCTTTGATGACGAGCGGGTTGAAGCTCTGGAGTTGGATTTCGAGGTTGTACACGCGGGGACAGATGCTGCTCTTTTCGCCGAGCTGGAATCAGCCTACCAGCGTAAAGCGCCGGTTTTGCTGTGGGTTTATGCGCCACATTGGGCCCCGGCAAAATTTGAGGGTGAATGGGTCGAATTTCCTAAATATACCAGTGAATGTTATTCAGATCCTTCCTGGGGATCCAATCCTGATCTGGCCTATGACTGTGGCAAACCAACCGGTCCGATTTGGAAAGTGGCCTGGACTGGTGTGAAAGACAAATGGCCCGGAGCCTATAAAGCCATTCAGGGGTTCTCTATCTCGAATGATGAAATGTCTAACATGATTATTGAGGTCGATCTTAATGGCAAGGACATCGACGCCGTCGTGTCCAGCTGGGTTGATGCCAATAAAGACCGCTGGCAGGGCTGGAGCGGACAATAGAGTGATGCAGGGAACAGCTCAACACCGTTCTGATTGATGCTGTTCCCTTTTGAATCATAAACAAGACACGTTTCGGTAATTAAATGGATCCTCTCGATGGCTTCTTCCGTCAAGCTGGCCTGCAAAGGCGTGTGGAAAATATTTGGTCATAATGCTGAATCATTCCTCAAAACACATAACAATGCACCGGGTTCGGAGGATCTGAAATCCGCCGGACTGATTGGTGGTGTTCGCGATGCAAATATTGAAATCTACTCCGGTGAAATATTTGTCATTATGGGGCTGTCCGGTTCGGGTAAATCGACATTGGTGCGTTGTCTTTCACGTCTGATTGAACCGACAGGTGGAGAGATCTTACTGGAAGGACAGGATCTTCTGAAGGCAAGTGACAAGGAGATGATTGAGATCCGACGTCACAAGATGGGCATGGTTTTTCAGAATTTTGCTTTGCTCCCCCATCTGACCGTCTTGGGAAATGTGGCTTTTCCTCTCGAGGTTCAGGGGGTCCCCTTAAAAAAACGTGAAGCACAGGCGCGCAGTGTTATTGAACTGGTTGGCTTGAAAGGAAGGGAGAATAATTTCCCGCGGGAGCTATCGGGCGGACAACAGCAACGGGTCGGGATCGCGAGATCCCTTGCAGTTGAACCAGAACTCTGGTTTCTGGACGAGCCTTTTTCCGCGTTGGATCCTTTGATCCGGCGGGAAATGCAAGACGAATTTATCCGGCTGCAGAATGTCCTGAACAAGACGATTGTTTTTATCACACATGATTTTGACGAAGCCATTCGCCTGGCTGATCGCATAGCAATCATGAAAGACGGCAAGATTATCCAGATCGGAACCCCGGCTGAACTGGTGATGAACCCGGCAACCGACTATGTAGCCGAGTTTACCCGTCATATTCCCCGTGCCAAGGTTTTGACAGCAGGACTGGTGAAGGAAAGCTTTAACGAGCTAGTCCAGACCGCCGGAAACATCCAGCTTAATGCGGTAATTGCCGATATTGCAGACAAAGTCGAGCAATCAAGCAAACCCTTTGCTGTTGTTGATGCCGAAGGTAAACCGGTTGGACTTATCAGCCGGAAGCGCGTCCTGGATGTCCTGGTTGGCCGCGAGGTAACAGCATGATCCTTGCTGCCCGGAATTTTAAACCAGAGATCCGGAATTTTATCGGTATCAAAGGGTTTTGGTTGAGTGCTTTTGTCATATCCGTCTTCTTCTATATAGAAGGCAAGGGACTGTTCCCCAAATGGATGTTTTCCCTGCCACGGAAATGGCAGTGGCCTATTAAAGACTATGTCTCCGACTTCATGATCTGGTTGACAGAAGACGCGAGTTTCGGATTTTTTACTTTCAAGGAAATGACCAGGGGGCTTGCCGGACTTCTGGAATGGCCCCTTTCTTTTGCAACGAGCCTGCTGTCATCAGGATTTTTGGAGGGACAGGGGAGCCAGGCTGTTCAGGTCCTTCCTTCACTTTCCTGGATATCGGTTGTCACTGTTGTCATTGCCATGGGCTATTACGCAAGGGACTGGAAACTGGCAGCATTGGTTGGGGGCTGTTTTCTGTATCTTGCCGTGTTCGGACAGTGGGACAGTGCAATGATAACCCTGGCCTCAATTGCTATTGCAGTCCCTTTTGGTGTTGCAGCAGGCTTGCTCGTCGGTATTGCGGGGTATCGCTGGCCAGCATTTGAACGAAGCATCTCTCCTTTATTAGATTTGATGCAGACAGTTCCTGTTTTTGCCTACCTTGTACCTATCCTTTTTCTGTTCGGTTTTGGTCCTGTTGCCGCAATGATTGCAACAGTTATCTATTCCATGCCGCCAATGATCCGAATATCGATTATGTCCCTTAAAGGGGTTCCGAGCGAGATCCTCGATTTTGGTAATATGGCAGGCTGTACCAAACGTCAGCTGATGTGGAAGGTTCTGGTTCCCTCGGCCATGCCAGGGCTGATGGTCGGTGTGAATCAGGTCATCATGCTTTCGCTCAATATGGTCATCATTGCTTCGATGATTGGTGCAGGGGGGCTGGGGTATGACGTGCTTTCCTCTTTGCGCCGTCTTGATCTGGGGGGCGGACTGGAAGCCGGAATTGCCATTGTGGTTTTGGCAATAGCTCTTGATCGACTTAGCCAGGCCTTCTCGCAACGAGGCAGCCCGACCTATCATGAAAGCAAGGGGAGCTTTGTCCAAAACCATCCCTGGTTAACCACTGTGGCTATCGTAACGGCCGGAACATTTGTTCTGGGAATGTTTGTACCTTCTATTCAAAGCTATCCGGAAAGTCTCGAGATCGGGATCGGGGAATCTCTGGCCGAAGCCGTCAAGTGGATTAACATTACCTTTTTTGATGCTCTGGAAAGCTACAAGACGGTTGTTCTGGTTTATTTCATGGTGCCGGTAAAACTGGTTCTGCTGAAGATGCCCTGGGCCTGGAGCATCTTCTTGCTAAGTGTTCTGTCATGGCAACTTGGCGGTATTCGTCTGGTTTTGCTGACCCTTTGTCTCAGCCTGTTCATTGTTGTGACCGGGATGTGGGAAAAAGCCATGATAACGGTCTATCTTTGCGGCGTTTCGGTTGTTATCGCAACTCTGTTTGGAGTTCCTCTGGGCATTCTTGCGGCTGAAAACGAACGTCTTGGACGGATTGTTCAGGTAATTATTGATACCCTGCAAACCCTCCCCAGCTTTGTATATCTGATCCCGGTTGTCATGCTTTTCAGGGTCGGCGATTTTTCTGCCATGGTTGCGGTGGTTCTCTATGCCATAGCACCTGCCGTTCGCTATGCCGTTCATGGGATAAGACAAATCCCTCCTGCTCTGATCGAGGCAGGTATCACCTCTGGTTGTACCAAACGTCAGTTGTTATGGAAAATCAAGTTGCCTTTGGCCCTGCCGGAAATTCTGCTGGGACTTAACCAAACCATTATGTTAGCGCTGTCGATGCTGGTTATTACAGCGCTGGTCGGGACACGGGATCTTGGTCAGGAAGTTTATATTGCCCTGACCAAGGCTGATACCGGACGCGGAATTGTTGCGGGTCTGGCGATTGCCTTCATCGCCATCATCGCTGACCGGATGATTGCTGCGGGATCTGCAAAAGCCAGAAAACGCCTGGGACTGGGATAAAATACTATGACCAATAGCATGGATAAAATACGCCGTTTGCCCTGTTGGAGAGGACCGGTAGACCCCAAGCCACTTGGCGGTGGAATAACCAATCACAATTATGTCGTCGAGGACCAGAGCGGGAAGTATGTCGTTCGCTTTGGTGAGGATATTCCTGTCCACCACGTCATGCGTTTTAACGAACTGGCTGCCAGTCAAGCCGCTTTTGAAGCCGGGATTTCTCCGGAAGTGGTCTTTACCTCACAGGGCATCCTGGTGATGCGGTTTATTGATGGCATCTGTTTTGACGAAGAGGCCGTTCGACAGCAGCATAATCTTGAACGGATCTTGCCTCTACTCAAACGGGTACATCGGGAGCTGCCCAATAATTTTCGCGGACCTGCGCTGGTATTTTGGGTGTTTCATGTCATCCGGGATTATGTTGCGACCCTAAGAGGGGCAAAACACCAGCCTCATGGGGCCGATGAGCTGGGATGGTTACTTGAGGTGGCTGCCGAACTTGAAACGGCAGTGGGGCAGATTGATCTGGTTTTTGGCCATAATGACCTTCTTGCAGCCAACTTTATGGACGACGGAAAACGTCTCTGGCTCATCGACTGGGATTATGCGGGATATAATTCGCCCCTGTTTGACCTTGGTGGTCTGGTCTCGAATTCGGGCCTGGGAGGCGACAGTGAAAACTGGCTGCTTGAAAATTATTTCGAACAGCCAGTAACCGATGAGCTTTACCGGAAATATGCGGCAATGAAATGTGCATCGCTCTTAAGGGAAACCCTCTGGAGCATGGTTTCCGAGGTTCATTCAGATATCGATTTTGATTTTCGACAATACACCAGCAACAACCTGGTGAAATTCAAACAGCAGCTTCTTGCCTTCCAAAAAGTGAGTAAATAAAATGACCGAGCTTCTATCTGATGCCAAAATTGTCATTATCGGGGGAGGGATCGTCGGGGCATCGACGGCCTATCACCTTGGAAAAATGGGATATAGCGATACCGTTTTGATTGAACGGGGCAAGTTAACCTCTGGAACGACATTCCATGCCGCCGGGCTTGTGGGCCAGTTGCGATCAAATGCCAATATCACCCAGTTGCTTGGTTATTCTGTCGATCTCTATAAAACCCTTGAAGCCGAAACGGGGCAGGCGACCGGTTGGAAAATGAATGGCGGATTGCGCTTGGCCTGTAATCAGGAACGTTGGACAGAGGTCAAACGTCAGGCAACCACAGCCCATTCCTTTGGACTGGACATGCAGCTTCTTACCCCAAAGGAAGCGCAGGATCTTTGGCCAATGATGAATGTTGATGATGTTGTCGGGGCAGCATTTCTACCGACAGACGGACAGGCAAACCCTTCAGACATTACCCTCTCTCTGGCCAAGGGGGCCAGAATGAAGGGGGTAACAATAATGGAAGACACAGAGGTTCTTGAGGTTCTGGTTGAGGACGGAAAGATAACCGGGGTTCTGACGAATAAAGGCCGTATTGCCTGTGAGAAGGTCGTAAACTGTTGCGGGCAATGGGCGCGGCAGGAGGCAAAAAAAGTCGGAGTTAACGTGCCGCTGGTATCTGTTGAACATCAGTACATGATTACCGAAAAAATCGAGGGTATCACATCTGATCTACCTACGTTGAGAGACCCGGATCGCCTGACCTATTATAAAGAGGATGTTGGTGGATTGGTTATGGGGGGCTATGAGCCGAACGGCATTCCTTGGGCGGTTAAAGGGTTCCCCGAGAAATTTCACTTCTCTTTGCTGGATTCAAACTGGGATCATTTTGAACAGTTGATGGAGCTGGCTTTGGGGCGAGTTCCCGCTCTGGAGACCGCGGGCGTTCGAGAGCTGATTAACGGTCCTGAAAGTTTTACCCCGGATGGAAATTTCATTCTTGGCGAGGCTCCCGAGCTGAAGAACTATTTTGTCGGTGCCGGATTTAATGCCTTTGGTATTGCTGCAGGTGGCGGTGCGGGTATGGCCCTGGCGGAATGGGTGGTGAACGGAGAGCCTCCCTATGATCTCTGGCCTGCAGATATTCGTCGGTTTGGGCAGGCCCACTTCGATACGGACTGGGTCCGGAAGCGGACGCTGGAAGCCTATGGTAAACACTACACCATGGCCTGGCCGTTCGAAGAGCACAAAACCGGTCGGCCGAACCGTCGCTCGCCTCTATACGAACGTTTGAAAGAACAGGGGGCCTGTTTTGGTGAAAAACTGGGTTGGGAAAGACCAAACTGGTTTGCTAAAAAAGGACAGGAACCCAAGGATATATACAGTTTTGAACGGCAAAATTGGTTTAACAATGTCGGTGAAGAGCACAAGGCAACACGCGAAGCTGTAACGGTTTTTGACCAGTCTTCCTTTGCCAAATTCAAACTCATCGGCCCGGACGCCGAGAAGGCCTTATCCTGGATTTGTGCCAATGATGTCAGCAAAAAAACGGGAAGTCTGACTTATACCCAGATGCTCAATGACCGAGGTGGTGTTGAGTGTGATCTCACAGTTGTTCGCCTGGCGAAAGACGCGTTTTATATTGTCACGGGAACCGGGTATGCGACCCATGATTTTGACTGGATAAAACGCAATATACCAGAAGGTCTGAATGCTCACCTGGTGGACGTGACTTCCGGCTTTGCTGTACTTTCAGTTATGGGGCCCGATGCCCGAAAGCTGTTGCAGAAAATCACTGAAGATAAACTGGATAATGACAATTTTCCTTTTGGATCCATACGGACCATTGGTATTGCCGGAGCGCCGGTCACAGCATTGCGAGTGACCTATGTCGGGGAATTGGGGTGGGAGCTCCATATTCCAACAGAGTTTGCAGCCTCGGTTTTTGAGGCCTTGAGCAAGGCTGGTGAGGAAGTTGGCCTGCGTAATGCAGGCTATCGCGCGATTGAAAGCTTGCGACTTGAAAAGGGCTATCGTGCCTGGGCGTCAGACATTGGGCCTGATCATACTCCGATAGAAGCGGGGATGTCCTGGGCCTGCAAGTTGAAGAGCGATATAGCGTTCAAGGGACGCAGTGCCCTGGAAACTCAGATTAAAAACGGCGTTAAAAAGCGGTTGTGCTGCTTTACTGTGGATGACCCGAATGTAGTCTTGCTTGGTCGGGAAACGATCTATCGTAATGGGCAACGTGTGGGATGGCTGACTTCTGCCGGCTATGGTTTCACCATTGAGAAGAATATTGGTTATGGCTATGTCCGCTGTAGGGACGGTGTCGATATGGCATATCTGAAGTCTGGTTCTTATCAGCTGGAAGTCGGGACCGAGCTGTTTGACTGCGCTATACAGTTCAAAGCTCTTTACGATCCGGAAATGCAGAAAATTAAACAGTAATCCCTGACGGTTTTTGCCAGGGGCGCAATCTGGCGCTGAAAGGTACATTCATATCAGTGTTTGATCCGTATTTTTTGGTGCCAGATGAGATTTCCCGGATGATTATTTATTGGTGTTCCCGCAGATTTTGTCATACAAATCTGCGATCGGATTTGTCTGTCCGGTCTATAAACAATATGCGTACAAAACGTAACGCCTTCCAATTCAAACGGAGAATAACCGTGAGCTATAAAATCGAGAATATGAAAGGGAACTGGAATTATCCAACCACCGTCCGTTTTGGTGTTGGCCGGATCCAGGAAATTGCCGCTGTCTGTAAAGGCCTTGGTATGAAAAACCCGCTTCTGATTACTGATCCGGGCCTCGCTGCCCTGCCAATGGTCACAGATATCGTCGCCCGCTGTAAGGCAGACGGTCTTGGCTGTGGTGTGTTCAGTGAAATCAAACCAAACCCGATTGGTAAAAATGTTGATGATGGTGTTGCCTTTTACAAGGCAGGCAAGCACGACGGTGTGATTGCTTTTGGTGGCGGTAGTGGCCTTGATGCAGCGAAAGCTGTTGCTCTGATGGTTGGCCAGGATCGTCCGCTTTGGGATTTTGAAGATGTTGGTGATAACTGGGCACGGGCTGATGCTTCCAAGATCGCGCCGATTATCGCTGTCCCGACAACTTCAGGCACAGGTTCAGAAGTTGGCCGGGCCTCGGTCATCACTCAGGAAGAAACTCACCTGAAGAAAATTATCTTCCATCCTAAAATGATGCCTTCTGTGGTGATTGATGATCCGGAGCTGACCGTTGGCCTTCCTGCCAAACTGACTGCTGCAACAGGCATGGACGCGTTGTCACATAATCTTGAGGCTTTCTGTGCGCCAGGGTATCACCCAATGGCAGACGGCATTGCGGTTGAGGGTATTCGGCTGATCCAGAAGTCACTGGTACAGGCTGTCCAGAATGGAAGCGACCTGGTTGCGCGTTCTGATATGATGATTGCCTCAAGCATGGGTGCAACGGCCTTTCAGAAAGGTCTTGGCGGTATGCATGCTCTGGCGCATCCCCTGGGCGGGATTTACGATGCCCACCATGGGATGCTTAATGCCGTATTGATGCCTTACGTTTTGATTGCAAACCGCTCTGTTATTGAAGAGCGTGCAGGTTATCTAGCGCGTTGCCTTGATCTTGAGACAGCAACTTTTGATGCTTTCCTGAATTGGGTTCTTGATCTGCGCTCTACCCTGCAGATTCCAAATACACTCAAAGAAATCGGGATTGATCTTGACCGTGCAGATGAAATTGGCGTTCTTGCTACTCAGGACCCTTCTGCTGGTGGAAATCCTATCCAGTTCACTGCTGCAGAATATGCAACGATCCTGTGCAAGGCGGTACAGGGTGATCTAAGCTAAAATATTATAGCCTAGAGCAATGTAAGAGAAACCGGCTTCATTGATTTGAAGCCGGTTTTTTATGTTCTGTTTTTTGCAGTCAGGTATTTATCAATCCCCTCGGCGACGTGAACACCCATAGAAAAACAGCCTTGTAGCAGATAACCGCCAGTTGGTGCCTCCCAGTCCAGCATTTCTCCAGCAAGAAAAACACCAGGCAGTGCGTTTAGCATAAGCTGTTCATCACATTCTGTGAAAGGAACGCCACCTGCTGTTGAGATGGCTCGGTCAAGGGGGCGAGGTCTTGCCAGTTTTATGGGAAGCCGTTTGATTTTCTGCGCCAGTAATGCGGGCGAATTAAACTCTTCTTTTGTCGTAAGTGCCTTGAGGAGAGCAAGAGCGGGGGGAGAAATCTTTAAACTCTGTTTCAAAGCTGCAGCTATAGAGTTGGAAATATTGCGCTCCAAAAGTTTCTGTGTGATCCCCTCCAAAGACAGCAAAGGTTTTAGATCGATTGTTATCTGGGCAATTTTTTCTTCTTCAATCCGGGTTCTTATCTCTTTGCTCAATGCATAGATTGCCCCACCCTCAAGGCCATAAGACGCAATCATTATCTCCCCTTTTACATGAGAATCTCCGAGGTAGGCTTCGATATTTTTTAGAGGCTTACCAAAGTAATCTGGTGAAAAGGAGGAGGGCCAGTCTGTTTCAAAACCACAGTTGGTTGCTTTGAGTGGATTAACTCTGATGTTGTGCGATTTGAGAATTTCTACCCAAGATCCATCTGATCCCATTCTTGGCCAGCTGCCGCCGCCAAGAGCAAGGATTACAGCATCGTGGCTGAATTGCTCTACAGAGCCATCTGGTATGGCAACAGAGATGCTTTGCCCGGGACCAAAACCCAACCATCTATGGCGCAACTTCAATATAACGCCGCGGGTTACAAGATCATTGATCCAGGCTCTGAGCAATTCAGTTGCTTTGAATTTGACAGGGAAAATTCGACCACTGGTTCCGACAAATGTGTCTTGACCCAGTTTTTTACAAAAATCCTGCAGCATTCCCGGAGAATAATTCTTGATAATCTGCTCAAAAAAAACGGCATGCTCGCCATATTTTTTCACAAAGTCTTCAAGAGGCTCGCTATGTGTCAGGTTAAGGCCCCCACGACCCGCCAGCTGAAATTTACGGGCGAGTGAAGGTTTTGCTTCGTATAATGTTACCTGATATCCCTGTGACAAAAGCTGATCTGCTGCCATCAGTCCAGCCGGACCACCGCCAATAATCGCGACGTTTCGGGAATTTTTGGTCACTTTTTCTCTCCTGCGAATAAGGCGTTATAGCCTTATGGCGTATCAATGACCAGTTTCTAATATGATGTGAAGATCTTTTTGCCGACAGGTTGTTGCCAGGGAGATCCAGCTATTCAGGCTTGTCTTTCAGTGCCTTGAGAACTTTTTCTGCAAAAGCTCCCTGATCGTGGCGGTCTCTGAGGAAAAGCTCTACGGTTTTTCGGGCAGATTTCTTGTCATAGGGAACCTGTCCGTTCATACGCAGCTCAACCTCCTTGAGCACTTCGGGATCAAGTTTACTACGAAGTTTTTTCAGGTCCTGAATAACCTTGTCCCTGATCTGTTCATCGGACATCTGTTTCTGCTTTCGGTGTGATTACAGAGATATAAAATTATGTATCTTTGCATTCTGCCACGGAATAGTCACAACTACCGCATATTTTTCTTTTTATCTGATAAGATAATCGAGTCAGTATCGTTCTATCTTGGTTATCATGATAAATCTGTGGTCCTTATCAACTTGTTTCAGCTCTCTGGATTTCTAGGATTTTACTTGAACAGAGAAGCCGGTAATTTAAAGTTGCCATCATGTTTTGTTAATGTATATCAAGCCCTGTGTCTGTTTACTGCTCAGTTAATAGACTTGAAGTAAAACGTTAAATAAATGGATAGAAATCTAGATGTCTCTTGGTCTGCGTGAAACCCGCCGTCGTCGTTCCCAAACTTTTCGCTGGACTTTGCTCAAGTGGCTTATTGCCCTGATAATGATCGGGGCTGCTGGATGGTATTCCTATTTGATCGGTAATGATCTTGCAAACAAGGAAGTCAGCAAGCTTCAGAACAAAAACAGAGAGCTTGATCAAACTGTTCAGGAGTTAATGGGGCTGCGTGATCAGCTTAATCTTGAGCTCGAAGAAACAAAGCAGGTTTCCGCGGAACTGGAGAGCCGTTATCAGAATGATGTCCCGACCGGGGAAATTAAAATTCTGGTAAATGAAATTAATAACAAGCTTGAAAATGGTGTTTCATTAGACCGGATCAAATTTCTGATCAGCACAGCGGCCAAAACTCAAAGCTGTGATAATGACCCGATTGAAAAGCGTTTCTTTGTCAACACACCCTTTTATACAGGGGCTCATGACAATATCGATTATGCGCGGGGCAGTGTGACAATAACCGCTCAGGGTGAATCTGCTTATAGTTCTGATGGTAAAGTTGAGGCCTGGTATGATCCGGCGAAGCCGATTGATGTTATTTTCACACTTCTTGGCGGAGAGCAGGTGAAGATTTCCGGGGAATTACCCTTACATAAATCTGTCGTCGTCAATGGTTCGGAATATCGCTTTACACTCAAAGCCGGTGCACGTGGTTTTATGCAGGCTATCGGCGACCGTTGTGATTATCCGTAAATGCTTTGATGACATTCTCTTCGAGGAACAGCAATAATGCTGCGCGAGGCGTTTGAATATTTTTTTACGGATTGTCGTAAAGATTTCAAACGTCTTGGTTATCTTCACGAAGCCATCGCCATTGAGGCCCGTTACAGGAGATGTCACAAAAGCTGGCATGAGCATCTGTCCAAAACAAAGCTGGAGATTCGAAAAGCCGTTGAGGCGACAGATGGACGTGAGCGGGTGGTTGTTCTGGGGGCAGGGGCTGCCCATGATATTCCTTTGGAATATCTCCTGAAAGAATTCACGCAGGTTGTTCTCGTCGATGTTGTTTTTCTTAAGCCCCTGAGGAAACTTGCACAAAAAACATCTAATTTGAATCTTGTTGAAGAGGATGTTACGGGGCTCGCCAACAGAATTACTCCGTTAAAGCCAGGTGTGAAACGGGATCAGTTTCCTCTGCCCCGTCCTCCTGAAGAGCTTCTCATTCCTACGGATCTGGTTATTTCTTGTAATCTTTTATCTCAGCTCCCCATTCAAATCAGAAACCATCTTGTCGGGGGTATAGAGAACCAGGAAAACCCGACCCTGGACAGCTATTGCCGCAAGATCATTGTCAGCCACCTTGATTGGATACAACGTTTTAATAGCTCACTGTTGCTTGTGACGGATCTGGAGCGTCTTCTTTCTCCTGTAAATAGACAGGAGGGCCCGGTTATCCGTGACAATGCTCTTTATGGTGTCGAGCTGATCTCGCAAGGGGAGCAGTGGATCTGGGACATTGCTCCCAGACCGGAAATTGATCCAAAGTATGATTTAAAGCATTTGGTTGGCAGTTTCTTTTTTGCCCGGGGGCAAAGTATTGGATTTTCACAAGGTGAGTAAATAAACAACTCAAGCATTAATCGACGTGTTGATAATGCCTGATGCTTAACCAATACTTAACAAGATCCTCGTTAGAGTAATGTGAATTATTTTTTCTGGTACCAGTGGGGCTATCTCTATGGATCTCTGTTCTTTTAAACGGACAATATTTCTTGGTTCCGCGCTGCTGGCACTAACCGGTTGCTCGGTTATTAATGATATTTCCCTGGCTTTCAAGGATATGACTCAAAAGAATTCTCCTTCTGAGGAGGGGAGCACTGCAACTTCCATTGAAGATGAAGTCGATCCTGCGACCGCAGAGGTGTATAATATTGCAGAAGAAACCTATAAAAGAGGTGATGTAAGGACTGCAATTGGGCTTTATCAGCGCGCTTTTGAGCTGGACCCCTCCAACCCGAGACCAATGATCCGGATAGGAGAGATTCTGATCAGGCAAGGTGAACATCTGGCTGCGGGGCAGGCTTATCGCCAGGCGCTTGTTGTTGAGCCCAAGAATACAGAAGCCAAGCGTGGCCTTGGAGTCTCTTTTCTCAGTCGGGGGCAGGTTGATCTCGCGATTGAACAGTTCTCAGAAGGACTGGCAATCAAAAAAGACAGCAAGCTCCTGAATGTCATGGGCGTTGCCTATGATAAAAAAGAAGAGCGACAGACTGCCCAGAAATACTATAGAGAAGGTTTGGAAATAGATCCGGATAACCTGACGTTGCGCAGCAATCTCGGGCTGTCACTTGCACATGCAGGACAGCATAACGAGGCGATAACCCTGCTCTATGCTGTTTCAAAAGAACCGAGAGCGACGATTGCACACCGTCAGATGCTTGCAATGGCCTATACCCTCGCCGGGGATCTCGAGGCTGCAGAACAGACGTCGCGTATTGATATGGATGATGCTGATGTCGCTCAGCGCATGCGTTATTTTAACAGCCTGAACCCTTCAGAAAATACCAGTAAAAAACACCCGACACTGGCCGTTACCGTTGAGACGATTGAGCCTGAACCTCTTCCAAATTGATTTGAAATATTGAGCAGATTCATGAAAACTACCTGAAGGCCTCCCTTTAGGTAGTTTTTTTCACATTCCGCTCAATCCGTCAATTGTCCGCATGACAGCAGGGCCAAGCAGAACGATCATAAGAGGTGGCAGGATGAATATGATCATGGGGACGGTCATGATTGCAGGCAGTCTCGCTGCTTTCTCTTCAGCTTTTAGCAATCTTTCCTGTCGAAGTTCAGAGCTCATCACCCGTAATGACTGGGCGAGAGGGGTTCCATATCTTTCTGCCTGAATCAAAGCATTTACAAGGCTGCGCATCATAGGAATATCAATTCTAAGAGCCAGATTCATCAAGGCTTTTTGCCTTTCTTGAAGAAAACCTAACTCCAGAGATGTCAGACTAAGTTCATCCGAAAGTTCCGGTGCCGCGGTAATCATTTCACGGGCAACACGATTAAAAGCTGCATCAAGGCTCAAGCCTGCTTCGGTACAGATAACCATAAGATCCAGTGCGTCGGGGAGAGCTTTTTTGACCAACTCCCGACGCTTCATAATCGCGTTTTTTAAAAGAATATCGGGTATCTTGGCGCCGATGAAAGTAACCGAAATTAAGGCAAAGCTGTTTCCAAGGGGTGGAAAATCAACCGCCTTGACTACATAAATATAAAAATAGGCCAAAGCTGCACTGGAAAGAGGCGCAATCAACTTAAAAAACAGGTGTCGATAAAGTGCTTCCGGGGTTCGTCTTCCTGCCTGGGAGAGATGAAATGCGTACTTGCTGGCCTGTTCATTTTTTAACAGCTTAAAAAATTCGACTACCTTTTTCATATAGGTGGACGAATTTTCATTCCCTCGCTTGCGTTGAGTGGGGGTTAGATAATCCCCGCGCATAGCTTTACGCAGTTCTGATAACTCTTTTGCTTTTTTACTGCTTGGATCTTTCTCGATCAAAGAAAACCAGAGCGCGAGAAATATTGCAAGGACTGAAAGGGTCGCCCCGAGAACGATGAACTCGTCTTCTGTAAATCCGGCAGGTATGAAATCAGACAGGTTCATATCTCGAATTTCACCATTTTATACATAATACCACTGCCCAGTGCGATCATGAATAGGCCGAAAGCGACAGCGGCTTGCCCTCTAGGGTCTGTAAATAGTTCAAGCGCATAGGAAGGGGTCATGAGATAAATAATGACAAACATGATAAAAGGCAGGGAGCCAATAATATAAGCAGAGGCTCTGGCTTCTGAAGAAAGTGCCTTGATTTTCAGTTTCATCTGTTTTCTTTTTCGAAGAATATCTGAAAGATTGGCGAGAGTTTCCGCCAGGTTTCCCCCAGTTTCAGTCTGAATTGAGAGTGCGACAGTAAAGAACTGGAATTCTTGCAGACCAATTCGATATTGAGCCCGCTCAAGCTCCTGAGGAAGCTTTCCACCTAATTTCACACCATCGGTAACAGCTGCCAATTCAAATCCAACCGGGGCAGAGATTTCGTCTCCTGCGTTTTTGATCGCTTCGGTTATGGGCAGCCCTGCTCTCAGGCCACGAACCATCAGATCAATGGCATCCGGGAAAAGCTCCAGAAATTTGTTCTGTCGTCGGTTTTTCATGACGTAGAGTACGAAGTGAGGAAAACCAAAACCGATAGCGAAACCTAACAATATACTGACGATAAGGGGGCGAGATGAAAAAACGTTTATAATGGCAATTGCAGAAATACTTAGCAAAATTGAGATAAGTAACAACCGCCCCAGATTGGGCTCAAGACCGGCCTTCTGCATTTTTGCCCTTAGCAATTCAGGCCGGGGTGTTAGTTGCTGGACAATCTTGTCCAGGGTCGGGTTGCCGCTTCCGCCCATATTCCGTCTGATACTGATATTCGAAGCTGCTGTTGAGCGTCCGTCAGCTGCCTTGTGGATCACTCTTTCCAGCCTGGTTTTTGAAATATCACTGGATGGATTCAGTATAAAAAAAAGAATAACCAGGAGAATAAACATCACCCCGGACAGCAATGTAAGGAGTGTGATATCAGATACCTGTCCAGTAAGAATCTGTGTCAACAACTCGTTCATCCCATGGCTTCCATCAGATGTTTACCAAGATTGTAATACTCTGCTTTGGGCATGAAGTAAGGACGCAATCCGGTAGAGGCAAATTCCCCATAAAGATTACCATTTTCGTCTTCGCCTTTGAACTCGAAGGTAAAAAGGTCCTGGGTTGTAACAATATCCCCTTCCATGCCGATGATTTCGGTGATGTGGGTAATTCGGCGCATGCCATCCCGCATACGCGATACCTGGATAACCATATCCAGAGCGTCAGAAATCTGGGTGCGTACTGCCTTGGCCGGAAGATTGATACCTGCAAGACCAATCATGTTTTCGAGACGGGTTAAAGCCTCGCGAGGCCTGTTCGCATGGATGGTGCCCAAGGAACCATCGTGGCCTGTATTCATTGCCTGAAGCATGTCAACAGCTTCAGATCCACGGATCTCGCCAAGGATAATCCGGTCGGGCCGCATACGCAGTGAGTTCTTAACCAGATCGCGCATGGTTATTGCGCCTTCTCCCTCCAGATTTGGAGGACGTGTTTCCAGACGGACAACATGTGGCTGTTGGAGTTGAAGTTCGGCGGCATCTTCAATCGTGACAATGCGTTCTCCATGGTCAATCAGCTGAGAAAGCGCATTGAGGAGAGTGGTTTTCCCTGAGCCGGTTCCGCCTGAAATCAAGATATTCAATCTGGATCGAGCGGCGATTTTCATTACGGTTGCCATGCTCGGGGATATATTGTTCTGCTTCCGCATTATATCCAGTGTGATACTTTTGGCGGAAAATTTCCGGATGGAAATCGAAGAGCCATCAATAGCCAGGGGCGGGATGATAATATTGACACGACTTCCATCTGCGAGACGTGCGTCACAAAGGGGGGTCGTTTCATCTACTCTGCGGCCAACATGGGCAACAATACGGCGTGCAATGTTCATGACATGGTCGTTATCACGAAATTTTACATCAGTAAGTTGAAGCTTCCCGCCTTTTTCTATGTAAACCTGATAAGGGCCATTGACCATGATATCGGTAATACCTTCATCGGCCAGAAGCGGTTCAAGGGGGCCGAGACCAAGCATATCTGCCAGGATCAATTCTATTACAGCCGCTTTTTCCGGTGCGTTGAGGGTAATCTTATCCTCAAAAAGAATTTCACTGACAATCTCACCGAGCTGACTTGTCAGTTCATCCCGTGGTAAACGCGATGCGGCAGAAATATCCAGGCGGTCCATGACTTTGGGTTGGATAATTTTCTTTGCTTCTTCGACAGTATCAGAAGCTGAACTGGCCTGGACTTCATTGCGCTTCCCAGGTGCTTTCGGGCGTGTTGAAGGGTGGGGTCTTTGTTCGAAACTGGTAAGGGAAGGAATAGGAATTTGCTCGGCTTTTGCCGTGGCTTCATTCTTTGTCTGAGAGCTTGTGAGGTACCAGGAGATCAGTTCTGTAATCAAGGCTCTGCGTTGCAGAAGATTTAGAGGGCTTTTTTTACTCTCCAGCTCCTCTGTTACTATCTGTCCAATCTTCAGACTTAGCTCAGGACGGGACATTTCTGTTGCTGACTTTTGAGGGAGTGATGATAACAAAAGTTCTTTCAGTACCCCGTCCTGATCCTTGTTACTGTGATTGACCGTGTCGATCTCCTGTTCCATTTATTTACGTCCCACTCTTTTAAACCAGGTGGTCTTTTTATTTTTGGCGGCCATTTCAGGAGCAATTTCTTTAGCAAGAGCAGCGAGTGCCTTGGTCATTTTTGATTTTGCATCAATTGCAACGGCTGGTTTCCCGGTGTTAGCGGCTTTGATAGACAGTTTTGTGTCATCGGGGATGTTGGCAATGATCTTTGTGCCAAGAGCCTTTTCGAATTCAGCAGGGGGCATCGCTGTTAAAGGACCTCCTGTTTTATTCGCAACAATTAACAGCTTGCAGCTGGGGTTGATTGTTTTGATTGCACTTTGTGTTCTGATGCAGTCACGAAGACTGGGGAGACTGTAGTCTGTTACAAGAATAATAGTGCCGACTTCGGATAAAATACTTTTCCTCAGCTTTACCGCAGTACGAGGCAAGTCAATAATCAGCTGGCTATGTTCTCTGGCGAGGGCTTCCATTAAAATGGCAATGCCATCAGGAGAAAACGAAATATCTTCTGTCAGGTTCTCTTCAGTAGCCATTACCGCAAGATTGTCTGATAATTTGGCGGTCGTGCTGGAAATGAAGAGGCTATCCAGACGCTCGGGTTTTTCCAAAGCTTCCCGCAATCCCCGGGTTGGCTCAACGTCAAGAGCCAAAGCAATCGTGCCGAATTCAATATCCATATCAAGCAGGGCTGTTTTGCAGTTCAATTGATCGGATAATAGCCAGGCAAGATTTACTGCTATTGTGCTGGCCCCTACGCCACCGCGGGCACCAATAACAACTGTTTTATTGTTATTGCCGGTTACTTGAAGGCTATTTTCACGATCACGATTGGCCTCTTCCGCTCTTTCGGCTTTGTGGAACGCTGCTAACATCGTTTTTTCTGTAAGAGGTTTGAGCAGGTAGTCCGTGAGGCCGATTTCAATCATTTCACGGTAAAAGCCGATATCATTTATCGCACCGACTGCAATCGCCCTGGTTCCTTCGGGGAGAGCGGCAACCAGAGAGAAAATTGATGTTGCTGCAGAAAGTTCATCATTGCCGATATCAATGACGAGGTACCTTGGAGCAGGATTATCTGCAAGATAGGACATTGCGTCATGACATTCGCCGTCTCTTACTTCGGCTGGGTAGCCAAGTTGTCTTGAGACTGACAAGGTGACATCGTGGGTCTGTCCGTCGCCAACGAATGCTACCAGCTCAGGTGCTGAAACGGGCTCTGTATCCAGCTCGTTAAAAATATCATCAATTTTACTGGCTGGCATTGTTGTTGCTCTGCCCTCCAAGAGAAGTGCCACTGGTCGTTGCAAGATCAGAAGTCAGGGCTTTGACTTCACCTCTGCGATAGCGATCGATTCCGAGTGTGACGGCTGTTGAATCAGGAGAAGAAAGTGGCTTCGACCCGTCAAGGGCTTCCGGAGATATAACCATGCTTGCCAGGTTGGCCTCCTGGCTGCAGCCAAAAGTGCTCCTGTGGGGCCTCGCACCTTCAGGAGGCGTCGGGACATGGCAATCGGGGCCGACAATTACTTTTCTGTGTATTAGAATTGCGCTGTTATAACGAATAGGATCAAGGATGGCCACAGGCCTGCTGGTTGTGGAGCTGTTAAGGCCCATTTCTGTCAATGATCGGGAAATAATGGCAATCGCCTGTAGAGATTCAGGTGTTTTTTTACCTGTGGAATTATAAAGACCGTCAAGAACAAGCTCATCCGCGCTGGTAATGTTATAAGTTCTTACCACTTCCTGAAGCTCTTGTCTGAGGCGCGAGCTATTGATCTGGTCTTCGGCTGGAATTAAGAACCCTTCCGAGGCAATGTAACTGTAACTTTTGGCTCTTTGGGGGGAGGGTAGCGGACGCCATCGTCCGGTATCCATGAAATTTGTTCCTGCCTGGACGATTTGTTTTTCAGGAGAAATCGTTTGGTAGCCCTTTTCGGAAGCACAGGCGAACAGAAAGGCGATTGCCAAGGAGGAAAAAGAAAGCGGGATAACTGGTAGGTGAACTCTACTAAACATCGATCACTCCACAATAAAAGTGGGTTCTGAGTGAAACAGATTGCTGTCTGTACTATTTCCCCCACCGTTAGTCGGGGTTGTTGTTGAAGGTCCGGCAAGGCGAGATGGTGCTTCCGTTAACTTGTTTTCTTTTATATAGGGATCAGTTGGCAGGGAAATCGGCCTGTTGGATGGAGTCACCAGATAAGGTGTAACTACAATAACAAGTTCGCTTTCATTATTCTGAAACCGCTCGCTTTTAAATAAACGACCGAGAATCGGAATATCACCAAGGCCCGGGACCTTGCTGGTGACCTGGGTTTGATTGTTCAGAATCAGACCAGCGATAGCAAAACTTTGACCTGATCCCAGATCAACTGTCGTTTCGGCTCTGCGGGTAGAAAGTGCGGGGATTTCCAAATCCCCAAGAATGACGGCACCGTCTGATGACAGTTGGCTGACTTCTGGCCTTACCCTTAAAGAGATCCTGTTTTCCCCAATAATTGTCGGTGTAAAAGCCAGACTGACCCCAAATTCTTTGAATTCAATTGTGATTACCCGATTGCCTTCATCAATTTCCTGACCTACAGGGACTGGAAACTCCCCTCCAGCAAGGAAAGTCGCAGTTTCTCCCGAGACAGCTGTGAGGTTTGGTTCTGCAAGAATTGTCACCAGTTCGTCTTGGGCTAAAGCATCAATAAGAACATCAAGGTTGAAAAATTTTCCAATAGTGGAGGTGATACCAATAAAGTTTGGAGGGCTGGTTGCAAGATATGTCGAAGTTGTTGTTGTTAAAGGGATATTGGTTGTTCCGTCACCAAAACTGGTCTGTGACCAGTTGAAACCGAACTGTTCAATAACCTCGTTTCTTACTTCAGCAATCCTTACTCTAAGGTGTACCTGGTCGGATGCCGCAATGTTCATCTGTGAAATTATGCGTTCGGTTTCCTGGTCGATATAGCGTGTCGCAATACGTCGTGCGTTATCTAGGTCGACAAGGTTTTTAACCTCGCCGGTCAAAAGAATGCCACTTGTGATCGAGGTCAGCTCGATGTTGTTACCTGGAATGGCCTTTTCCAAAGCTTCACCAAGTGACGTCAGGTTGTGTGTGACTTTGACAGGAATACTGGCAATTACCTGGTCTGCGCCATCAACAGCAAAAAGTGATGTCGTTCCCGATTTCAGGCCGAAGACATAGACTAACCGGGCTGATTTCACATTGAGGTCTGCTACAGCAGGATTTGCGATAAAAATATTGGATGCGGCCCGGGGGAGTTTGATGAGTTTACCTTCGCCGATCTCTATTTCGATAGCTTCAGAGTCGGCTTCTATTGTCTGTACGCTTTGTTGCGATAAAACCGGAGTAGCTAGAAATCCGAAAAACAGAAGTGAAAAAATAAACAAGGTTTTCTTGATTGACTGAATCATTGGTCACCTACGATGACAGAACTGTTCCCGCGGGAGACGACCAACCCGCCTCCACCCGATGGGGTCTTTCCTTTGGAGAGAACCTTGCTTGCTTCATAATCCCAAGTATAGCTATCGCCCTTTACTGTTTCTTCTTCTGTAACAGCTGAACCAGTCTCAATAATTATCTGCATTTCTTCATCGTCTTTTGCCAATGGCCGCAGGCTTAGGGAAATGCGTCCCAGGTTTGTTGATACGGCGACGATCTCGACCTGGGCGGGGTTCATTTCCAGGGTAACCGTCTTGGCATTCGCATTTGTCTGGCCTTCTTCAGTCTGCAGGTCTGTGCCAAGAGCCAGAACTCGAACATTGGTGAGGATTGTCTCGCTCACCTTGCGTTGATCTGTTGCATCTTCAGTATTTTGCAGGTTCTGAGTAAGGATCAAGTCTACACGATCTCCAGGGAAAACTAGTCCACTAACCCCTGTGTCACTGGATATCCCGATTGAAACTGCACGTTGCCCGGGTTTGAGGACCGCGGCGAGGAATCCTCTTTCTCCTGGACTGACAAATTTATTGAGAAGGATAGGCTCTCCTGCGTCAATGTTAGATCTGGATACCCTCCCATTGAGGTTATCCATTTTGAAGTCTTCTTTTGTCAGGTGCTGGTCAGTCGCAAATTTTCCTGGCCAGGGTTGCCAGGAAAAATCGGATTCGTTAACGAATTTTCCCAGAGGAATGGAAGTTTTGGCTACCAGTATATGAACATCTGCTTGGGCTGCTTCAACCGTAACCTGAGCAGTTTGCACAGGCTTGCGATTTGCCTTAAGCCAGTTGTTGGCGATAAAGGCTGTTCCTGCACTTAGCAAGAGTGCGATCAGGATAAGAAGTAGTCTGCGTGCCATCATGAAGCCATGGTAAGGGAATAGGGTAAATGCTTCGTAAATATATGCGGTGTATGAATGCTAACGCCCCGATTCTGCATAAAAAAAGGCTGGCTCGAATGAGCCAGCCTTTTTGCTGATTCTATGGCTGTTATGGAGTTGTTGCCGCAGTCGAAGCTTTGGACAGTTCACCATCAACAACACCGAAGATGTCTTTAAGTGAATCACCCATCGCACTGAGGGCGCCAATTGCTGCAACAGATACCAGAGCGGCAATAAGGCCATATTCGATTGCGGTTGCACCGCTTTCGTCGTTCAGAAAATCTTTAGCAAATTTTTTCATGTTCGGGGCTCCTGTTCCTCTCGAAAACCTGCGATCATATTGGCACTTACTTATTAACAAATAGTAAATAAAATTAATGACTGTAATTTTTTATAGAATACATTTTATTTATATTTAAGTTTTCTTTTTTATTCAAGTAATGACAATTGAAAATACTTTTATGATGTATGTATGTAAAATTTTATATTAAGTGGTGACTGTTTTGTGAGAAGACGCATAGGATTCCTGTTCCGAAGTTTTGATTTCTGTGTGGCCTTTGGTGTCTTTGATAAACATAGGAAACAATGTAGAAGCTAAATAAATAGAATGATTTCTGTGGTTAAGCGAGGTGTCCGGTGGCGTACGCAGTAATGTTTCAGGGAACAGGATCTGATGTTGGGAAGTCTTTGCTGGTTGCGGGCTTGGCCCGGGCGTTGAGCAATAGGGGCTTTAAAGTGCGCCCTTTCAAGCCTCAGAACATGTCAAATAATGCGGCTGTTACGGCTGAAGGCGGTGAAATTGGCCGGGCCCAGGCACTTCAGGCCAGAGCCTGCCGGGTCAGGCCCTCGACGGATATGAACCCGATACTGTTAAAGCCACAAACCGATCTGGGGTCACAGGTTATTGTACAGGGGAAGATCTGGGGCAATACAACCACGAGCAACTATTGGCAGAAGCGCCATGAATTGATTGCAACAGTTCTGGAGAGCTTTCAGCGTCTTTCATCAGATGCGGACATTGTTCTGGTCGAAGGTGCCGGGAGCCCGGCGGAAGTTAATCTCCGGTCTGGTGATATTGCTAATATGGGATTTGCAGAGGCTGCAGATATTCCGGTTGTCTTGATCGGAGACATAGACCGGGGGGGCGTTATCGCTTCTATCGTTGGAACAGCTTACCTGATTTCTCCGGAAGAACGCGCCCGTATAAAAGGAGTGCTGATCAACAAATTTCGGGGAGATTTAGCTCTGTTTGAGACTGGCCTGAAAATTATCGAAGAAAAAAGTGGTTTTCCTTCTCTTGGCGTTATTCCTTTTTTTCCAGCAGCCCGTAAGCTGCCGGATGAGGATGCCGTTGCTGTTCAGTCTGCTCGCTCGCGGATCGGGTTCTCCCCAAAATCTATCCGGATTGCTGTGTTGCTGATTTCCCGGATATCAAATTTTGATGATATGGATCCCCTGATTGCTGAGACAGAAGTCGAACTCAGCTTTATTCATCCCGGGGAAGTTCTTCCTGCGGATTGTGATCTGGTGATTCTGCCCGGGTCAAAAGCAACGATTTCTGACCTGGCCTTTCTGCGGGAACAGGGATGGGACGTTGATCTGGCTGCCCATGTCCGCCGGGGAGGTCATGTTGTTGGTATCTGTGGGGGGTATCAGATGATGGGGATGACGATCTCTGATCCTGACGGCATTGAAGGAGATCCCATGACCGTGCCCGGCTTGGAGCTGTTGCCTGTAGATACCGTATTGACGCCGGAGAAAAAACTGATGGAGGTTTCTGGCCGGGACGCAGCGGATAATACGTCTCTGGAGGGGTACGAAATGCATGTGGGGGTCACAACGGCTCGTGCCGGTGTTGGAAATATGATGCCGATGCTTTACCTGGAAGATGATAATCGGCCAGAGGGATGCTCTGTCAGGGGAGGGCAAATTTCCGGATGTTATCTGCATGGTTTGTTCTCTTCTGACGGCTTCAGGAATAGTTTTCTTGATCGAATAAAAAGCCGGACGAGCCAGGATTTCTCTTATGAAGCTGAAATTGAAGTGACACTTGATGCCCTGGCAAACCATCTGGAAGAGCATGTTGATATCGATCGCATACTGGAAATTGCTGGTTATAAACCAGTAGTGTAAATTTAATGTCGTTGATGTCGTTTGTGGATATCTTTCTGGTGTTCTGGTGCAAAATACTGGCTTGGGTTTTCGTTTGTATGGAACAGGTCGAACGATCCCTCAGATAATCTAGGGCAGGGGATTGTTGAAAATTTACAGGGCGTGGTGATGCTTGATTTCCGTTATGAAGGGCGACCTATCAACGTGAAGGTGCTCCTGATGCCCGAGTTCCCTCAAACCGATGCTTCTATGGTTATTGACGTTATGCGGGTGACTAACCGGGTCAGCGGGCGGGAAATCTTTCGCTGGCAACTGCTGAGTGAGCAGGGGGGCGCGGTTACGGCAAGCAATGGAACTTCTATTAATAATACAAAGGTTATGTCGGAAGAGGACATGACAGATACAGACATGATTATTGTCTGCGCCAGTTATCAGATCGACCTCTACACCACAGCGGCAATCAAAGCCTGGTTACGTAAGGCAGACCGTAAAGGTATTGTTATTGGCGGGGTGGAGAGTGCATCTTACGTGCTTATTCTTGCCGGACTTATTCGGCATTCTCCAACGGCAATTCACTGGGAAATGCTGGCACATGTGAGAGAGCGTTATCCTGAAATAGATATCTCCAATGATCCTTACGAAATTCATGGCAAGCGTTTCACCTCGGCGGGTGGAACTGCCACGCTTGAAATGATGCTCAAGCTCGTTGGCTGCCTTTACGATACAAGCCTGGCAACAGAAGTGGGATATCAGTTTCACCACCCCCAGGTCCTCGCTCTGAGAGATGGGGAACGGGATAAGCGTACTGTGAGCCTGAGATTACGGGTTCATGAACCGAGCCTGATCAAAGTTGTCGAAATCATGGAACAGAATATAGAATTTCCGCTGGAGATAGAGGAACTGGCCAAAGATCTGCCTATATCTCGTCGACAACTTGAACGGCTTTTCCGGAAACATCTTAATGACACCCTGACCGGGTATTATCTCAAATTGCGTTTACGTTCTGCCCGCGAATTGTTGCAACAAACATCGATGTCTGTATTCGAGGTTGCTCTTGCCAGCGGCTTTGCCTCTGCACCCTATTTTTCACGCGCCTATAAAACCCGGTTTGGGGTTTCTCCGCGGGCTGACCGGCAGAAATATCTATCTTCTTATGGTCGCTCTGGTATTCCAGAAGTCCAGGTTATTAATCAGATACATTAGACGGTATCTAAGAGAAACAGTCTTCCTGTCTCAACTGACCCTGAAGACCAGAGGCTCCAGTCCTTCAACTGTCGCTGTGACAGTCTCTCCACGATGGAGCGGCCCCACACCTGCGGGGGTGCCCGTCATGATGATATCGCCTGAGCGAAGTTCGAAGAGGCGGGAAAGGTGGGCGATAATATTCTCGACGGACCAGATCATGTCGCCGAGCCGGGCTTTCTGTTTTATGTCCAGATTCACAGTAAGAGAGATTGCAGCTGAATCCGGCAATGTGGACTGTTTTTCACTGGGGGTGATCTTTCCACAGGGAGCAGAATGTTCAAAGGCTTTGGCAACATCCCAGGGGTGGCGATTGTCTTTACAGATTTTCTGCAGGTCCCGGCGAGTCAGATCTACGCCGACGGCAAACCCAAAAACATGCTGCAGGCTCTCTGTGGCAGAGATGTTCGTTCCTCCGCTTTTGAGTGCGACAACAAGCTCAACTTCGTGATGAAAATCTTCTGTCGCTGACGGGTAGGGGATATCTCCTCCTTCAGCAACAAGCGCTTCAGCCGGTTTCAAAAAGAAAACCGGAGTTTCCGTTTCCGGGTTTCCACCCATTTCTCGGGTGTGTTCGGCATAGTTCCTGCCGACACAAAAAATGCGTCGGACAGGAAACAGTTTTTCACTTCCGACAATCGGGAGGCTGGTAATTGCTGCAGGTTCGAAAAGGTATGTCATGGGATGCTCATTATCAGAAACAGTAACTGATAAAAGCACCTCTTACAGGAGAGGGGAAGGGAAATCAGGTCCAGAAAACTTAAGTCCTGAGAAACTTAAATTTAGAAAACTCAGGTCCCGAGAAATCAGACGGGGAGTTCTGCTGTATTACTTTCCGGTGCGACATGGAAGCTTTCGCCACAGCCACAGCGGCCTGCTTCATTGGGATTGCTAAAAACAAAAGCACTCTGAAATTTGTCTTCAACAAAATCCATTTCACTGCCGATCAGATACATAACTGCCGTCGGAGCGATAAAGATTTTTACACCTTTGTCTTCGACGACATCTTCGAATTTTTTCTGTTCGTGAGCGTATTCGACAACATAACTCAGGCCAGAACAGCCTTTGGTGCTGATGCCAACGCGCAAGCCCAAAACCCCGTCATCAGGGCTCTGGTCGATCAGTTTCTTCACACGCGCGGCTGCTGCATCTGTGAGGGTGATCAGTTTTGGCATCATCTTCTTGGCGCCTTCTTCTTTAATGGGTAACCGGAATATAGTTTACTATATGTAGGTGCTGTTCTCTACATGAAAAGCCCCAGGGCCAGTTGGGCATCTTCGCTCATCATGTTTTGGTTCCAGGGTGGGCTCCAAGTCAGAACGACGGTTACCTCTCCTATGCCTTCAACGGCTGCAACGGCTTCAGCCACCTGACCCGGCAATTCTCCGGCGACGGGACAGGCCGGAGCCGTAAGCGTCATGCTGATATCAACGTCCCCGTTTTCGGCAATGTCGTGTTTGTAAATCAGGCCAAGATCATAAATGTTCACCGGAATTTCCGGGTCATGGACGGATTGAAGGGCATCAATAACCTGAGTTTTGGATGCAATAGCGCTGCCAGCAGGCAAGGGGATTCCTGCTTTTGCCATAAAACCTTCTTCGGCATTTGGCAGGAAGTCACTCAGGGTTTTTCCATCATTAAACATCAGCTAAAAAGCTCCCGAACTTTTTCCAGAGCATCTGCAAGGGCATCGACTTCTGCACGGGTATTGTATATCCCGAATGAAGCCCTGGCCGTGGCTGGCAGATCAAACCGCTGCATCAAGGGTTGGGCGCAGTGATGTCCTGCCCGAACGGCAACACCCCGGCGATCAAGGATTGTTCCAATATCATGGGCGTGTGCTTCTTCCATGATAAAGGACAGGATGCTGGCTTTTTCTTTTGCCCTGCCAATGATTGTCAGGCCAGGAATACGACTGAGCCGTTCGGTGGCATAGGCCAGAATGCCATGCTCATGAGCGGAGATATTGTCCTTGCCCAGAGCCTCGACATATTCAATGGCAGCTCCCAGACCTATGGCTTCGACAATGGCCGGGGTTCCGGCTTCAAAGCGGTGCGGGGTATCCTTGTAAGTCGTCTTCTCAAAGGTGACGAGGTCAATCATTTCACCGCCCCCCTGATAGGGAGGCATACTGTTGAGAAGGTCTCGTTTACCATAGAGAACACCGATACCACTTGGTCCATAGACTTTGTGACCGGAGAAGCAGTAGAAGTCGGCATCAAGGTCTTGGACATCAATGATCGCATGTGGGGCGGCCTGACAGCCATCGACCATGACTTTTGCCCCATGTTCATGGGCAACGCGGATAATATCTTTGATCGGGGTGACTGTCCCAACCGCGTTGGAGATATGGGTAATGGCAACCAGCTTTGTCTTGGGAGTGAAGAGCTTTTCGTATTCATCGAACAGAAAGTTGGCATCTCCGTCAATCGGGACAACCTTGATAACAATACCGATCTGGTCTCTGAGCAATTGCCAGGGAACTATATTGGAGTGATGCTCCATATGCGAGATGATGATCTCGTCTCCGGCTTTGAGGAAGTGCCTGCCGTAACTGTGAGCCACCAGATTGATTGCTTCGGTTGCGCCTTTGGTCAGAACACAAAGTTCAGGAGATTCCGCATTGATAAAGCGGGCCGCTGCGTTACGTCCGGATTCAAAAGCTTCAGTGCAGGCCTGGCTCAGACTATGAACACCACGGTGGACATTGGAATAGTAGGTTTCATAGGCTTCCTGCATACGTTCCAGTACCTGGCGTGGTTTCTGGGCCGAAGCTGCACTGTCGAGGTACACCAAGGGACGACCATAAATTTCCCGTTTAAGGATCGGGAAATCTTCCCGTATTTTTTCCACATCAAATGCCAGGAGGGAATTGTCTCCTGCCTTGTTTACCGTGGCGGGCTTGTCCATTGTGCTATTCGTACTCATTCTACTTAATCCTCTGCCAACAAACAGGGCTATTGAGGGTTTTTGCCAAGCCAGTCAGCAATTCTTGTCAGAAAAAGATCTTTCAGATCTTCGTTTTGCAGTGCTTCCACAGCATCTGCAAGAAAGGCATTCACCAACAGAGACTGGGCCTGCTCCCTGCTCAGTCCACGGGAACGCAGATAAAACAAGGCATCCTCATCAATCTGGCCCGAGGTACAACCATGACTGCAAATCACGTCATCGGCGAAGATCTCAAGCTCTGGTTTGACGTCAACTTCTGCTGTATCAGACAGAAGCATCGCCCGGTGAGACTGATTACCGACAGTTTTCTGCGCCTGTTCGTGAACAATGATCTTGCCCTGAAACACACCGCGCGACTTACCAGCCAGAATGCCTTTGATAACCTCGTCACAGCTGGTGTGAGGTGTTTTATGATCAACACGTGTGGTGATATCACAGTGCTGGTCATCTTTGACCATATAGGCACCGTTGATATGGCAAGATGAATTGGGAGCAATCAGATTGACGTTGATATCCGAACGGGCCATGCGACCGCCTGTATTCAAAATAAAGCTGTCATAGCTGGAACCATTGCCAACATCTGCCTGTACAGAGGAGACGTGGAAAGCGGAGGGGGTGCTTTCCTGAATACGATAATGATGCAGTGTTGCATTCTCAGCCAAGGTGACATCGGTCACAGAGTTTGAAAAATAAACGTGGGCTTCCCTGTCTGCGACCTGTTCAATGATTGTGGCTTTGCTGCCGGCTCCGACCATAATCATATTACGATTATGATAGGAACTCTGTGGTGTACCGCTCCCGTAATGCAGAATTTCAATGATTTTTTCTACAGAGATATCCTTGGCGATCTCGATAATAAATCCGTCTGTCATCAGCGCGGTATTGAGGGCGACCAGTGGCTGTTCCTGCGCCAGATCCCGTGGCTGGAGCTTTTGTTGAAGATTATTTACTTCGTTGGAATCTGATTGTAGCGCTGCAGAAAAACTCTGTAACTTTACGCCTTTGGGTAAGTCTGTGTCGGAAAGGTGTTCCGAATAGAAACCATCAACAAAGACCAGACGGTGTGATTTTTGTTCACCAAGTAACCGGGGCAGGTCCTTAACTGAAAGCTTTTCCTCTGTCCTGGATACTGGTGCGAGAAACTGTTGTTTACGCAGGGGATTCAGACTTGTGAATTTCCACAGTTCGGTTTTGGCAGAGGGAAGACCAACTTCCTTGAACAAGGACAGGCCAGTATTGCGCAAATCGGAAATCCAATCGATATCGGCACCGGGAAGACGATTTCTTGCCTGATCAAAATGGGCAATGAATACGTCCTGATCGTTAGCGGATGTCATCATCAGGCTGCCTCACCGGAATAGTCAGCATAACCTTTCTCTTCCAGCTCGAGAGCCAGTTCCTTGCCGCCGGACCGACGGATCTCGCCGTGGGCAAGTACATGTACCTGGTCTGGAACAATGTAATTGAGGAGACGCTGATAGTGGGTAATCACCAGGATCGCATTATTTTCAGAGCGGAGTTTGTTTACACCGTCAGCCACGATGCGCAGGGCGTCGATATCCAGTCCGGAATCGGTTTCGTCAAGTACGGCCAGTTTGGGGTTAAGAACGGCCATCTGAAGAATATCGTTACGTTTTTTCTCGCCACCTGAGAAGCCAACATTTACAGCACGTTTCAGCATATCGTCCTTGATGCCGAGCTCTTTGGTTTTCCCGCGGAGCATTTTCACGAACTCCATGCCATCAAGTTCTTCTTCACCGCGATATTTACGCTGGGCGTTCAGGGCTTCTTTCAGAAAGGTTGTGTTGGTTACACCCGGGATTTCAACCGGGTACTGAAACGCCAGGAAAATCCCTTCTCCAGCACGTTCTTCAGGTTCTAGTTCGGAAATATCCTTGCCGTCAAAAAAGATGGAACCCTGGGTGACTTCATAGTCATCACGACCAGCCAGAACGTTGGCGAGAGTTGACTTACCTGATCCGTTCGGGCCCATGATAGCATGAACCTCACCTTTGTTGATGGTCAGGTTGATGCCTTTAAGGATGGATTTTCCCTCGACTTCTGCGTGAAGATTTTTGATTTCCAACATAGCGCTTAACTCTTCTTTTCTAATCTTTAAAATTCAGTCTGGTTTATGGTTCGGCGCGTCTAGCCGACGCTGCCTTCCAGGCTGATACTCACCAGTTTCTGGGCTTCAACGGCAAATTCCATCGGCAGTTCCTGGAGCACTTCCCGGCAAAAGCCGTTCACAACCAAACCAACCGCGTCTTCTTCGGAAATTCCGCGCTGGCGGCAATAGAACAGCTGGTCTTCGCTGATTTTTGATGTCGTGGCTTCATGTTCGAGCCGGGCAGAACGGTTTTTACTTTCGATGTAGGGCACGGTATGGGCACCACAGGTGTCGCCGACCAGAAGGGAATCACACTGGGTGAAGTTACGTGCTCCTTCAGCCTTGGCACTTACCCGGACCAGACCGCGATAGGTGTTCTGGGATTTTCCGGCCGAGATCCCTTTCGAGATAATCCGCGAAGTGGTGTTTTTACCCAGATGGATCATCTTGGTGCCGGTATCTGCCTGCTGACGTCCATTGGTGATGGCAACAGAGTAGAACTCGCCGACAGAATTATCTCCCTGAAGAATACAGCTGGGGTATTTCCAGGTAATTGCCGAACCGGTTTCAACCTGGGTCCAGCTGATCTTGGAATTTTTTCCCCGGCAGATACCGCGTTTGGTGACAAAGTTATAAATCCCGCCTTTGCCTTCTGCATCACCAGGATACCAGTTCTGGACGGTCGAGTACTTGATTTCTGCATCATCCATGGTGACGAGTTCGACAACGGCTGCATGCAGCTGGTTTTCATCCCGCATCGGAGCGGTACAGCCTTCCAGATAACTCACGTAGGAGCCTTCGTCTGCAACAATTAGTGTGCGCTCAAACTGGCCGGTGTTGAGTTCGTTGATGCGGAAATAGGTCGACAGTTCCATGGGGCAGCGGACGCCTTTGGGAATGTAGACAAAGGACCCGTCGGTAAAGACAGCCGAGTTCAGGCAGGCATGTTTGTTGTCACCGTAGGGGACCACCGATCCCATGTATTTTTTAACCAGTTCTGGATATTCCTGAACCGCATCGGAGATCGAACAGAAAATAACGCCAACTTCCTTGAGTTGCTCGCGGAACGTCGTTGCCACAGAAACGGAATCAAAAACGTAATCGACTGCAACACCCGCCAGAACTTCCTGCTCGCGGATTGGAATGCCCAATTTTTCGTAAGTTTTTAAAAGCTCGGGGTCTACTTCGTCGAGACTTTGTGGACGGTCTTCGTTGCTTTTTGGAGCCGCATAATAGTAGGAGTCCTGGTAGTCAATTGGTGCATGCTGCAGTTTGCCCCAGGTTGGTTCCGGCATTGTCAGCCAGTGGCGATAGGCCTTCAAACGCCACTCCAGCAGCCATTCCGGTTCGTTTTTCTTTGCTGAGATAAAGCGCACAGTGTCTTCGCTCAACCCTTTGGGAGCCTTGTCGCTTTCTATATCAGTAACGAAACCGTATTTGTATTTCTCCATCTCAAGAGATTTGACCTGTTCGACGGTTTCTAATGTGGCTGCCATATCTAGTACTCTCCTACCGGAATGTGTTTCTTGCTTTCGGACCTGTCAGGCGTCGACAGTGCCCTTGGGTCTTGTTTCCGGTTTTTGTTTATCAATCATAAAACTGTTTTCGAAGTCGATCATGTCCGCCAGTGTGACGGTTTTCAGAGCTTCCGCGACAACACTGTTAACCCGGTTCCAGTTGCCCCGCATTGGGCAAAGGTTCTCAACTGTACAGTTGTCTGCTGCGCCATCAACACAGGCGGTCAAGGCAATCGGGCCTTCCATTGCCTGGAGAATATCAGCCACGGTAATGGCTGTAGCTTCCTGATGGCAAATATATCCGCCTCCGGCACCGCGCAGCGAAGTGATGAGTTCTTGTCTGGAGAGAAGGCCAAGAATCTTGGCAACAGTAGGCAGAGGCAATCCTGTCTCTTCGGATAATTGAAGCGCGGTGACAACACGCTCTTTTTTCCGTGACATCTGTCCAAGAACAACAACTGCATAATCCGTAAGCCGGGTAAGGCGAAACATGGTTTTTCTCCATACTGGACTAATTTAGTCCGATTTTTTAAATAGCTCAAAAATGCCAAATTGCAACTGCTTTTTTTCAATTTTTTCTGATTCAAGAAATCCTTCTAATGGACGGTAATTGCTGGAAATTGTCAGAAAAACCAATCTAGCCAAAAAGATAGAGGAAATTCATAATTTAATTTGCGACTATTTGTCGCCTATAAAATACATCTTTAGTTTGGTCGAAAAAGAGAAAAGAAAAACTCAAAGCTTAGAGGCAAGGAATTTGCTGTGGTATAGAGGACTCCTGTTTTCAGGATTGACCAGGGCTCGACAGGCCGTGTGTAAGAGGGTAAGTAACACTTAAATCACAGAGAAAATCATCGAGTTTCAGAAATTGTAGAAAAGGTAGGCCTCATGAACAAAAGCGTGCCCGCAAATGTTACCATAGTCGATCACCCGCTGGTGCAGGTCAAGCTGACCCAGATGCGCAGGAAAGAGACCATTTCTTCTGACTTTCGTCGCCTGCTCAAGGAAATCTCTCTTTTGCTGGCTTATGAGGTAACCCGTGATCTTGCCCTGACCGAGCGCGAGATCGAAACGCCGATTGAGCGTGCAATGTTTCCTGTGCTTCGCGATCGAGAGCCTTGTTTTATTTCCATTCTTCGTGCTGGAAACGGTATTTTGGATGGTATGATGGATCTCTTGCCTTCTGCACGTGTCGGGCATGTGGGGCTTTACCGGGACCATGAGACGCTTGAGGCTGTTGAATACTATTACAAGGTGCCTTCGGATATTGCTGATCGTGAGGTTATTGTTGTCGATCCGATGCTGGCGACGGGTCATACTGCTGTCGCAGCAATTGAAAGACTGAAAAAGGATGGTGCTAAAAATCTGAAATTCCTTTGCCTTCTGGCCGCACCGGAAGGAATTGCGGAATTCCATAAAGGCCATCCGGATGTGCCTGTTTTTACAGCATCAGTTGATAAAAAACTCAACGAGCACGGGTATATTGTACCAGGCTTGGGCGATGCCGGGGACCGTATTTACGGGACAAAATAACCGGTTCTGGTGTCTGTGTTTCAGGCAATAAATTTTTAGGGCTCCGCAATTTTCGGAGCCCTTTTTGTTCTGTTAAGTCAGAAGAGAAGAACAGTGTTTTATTGATAACTCTTCCAGATTTTCTGGTAGGTACCGTTATAGCGGATGACTCTCAATCCGTGATTGAAGTCTTCAAGCAGTTCATCGACATCTTCAAGTTTTTCTGAAAAACAAAGATAATAAGGCTGGCTGTTCAGCTCACGATACTGAACATTACCGGATTGAGCATTATCCGGGCTTCCCTGATGGGACATTGTATAGAGGACAATATCGCGATAGCTGTAGATGGCCTGTACACGCCCGTTTTGCAACATGGAGAGCAGTTGCTTGTCATCTGTGGCTTCCTGTACCTTGATGCCATGATCCAGGAGTTCCTGATGAGGGGCATAACCCCGTACAGCTGCGACGGTCAGTCCCCGAAGGTCTTTGAGGGAGTCAAATGCCCCCAACTCTGCTCCTTTGGCCAGGAAGACCCCCTGGCTGTGATTACCCAAAAGGTCGGAAAAGCGAAAGGTACCTTCCCGTTCGGGCAGATATGAACAGCCGCAAAGACCATCGGCCTGGCCGGTTTCAACCAGCTTAACAGAACGTTTCCAGGGGTAGAATGTCGTAATGACTTCGTGACCACTCTGCGCAAAAGCAGCGCGCATGACCTCGACATCAATCCCTTCTCGGCCTTGTTCAGCTGTTCCTATCTTGTAGGGAGCAAAGGGACTGCAGGCCATGTTGACAGGACGCTTGGTCTCTTGTGCTTGTTTGCAGAGGCAGAGAAATCAGAAAAAGAGCTGCAAATATCAGATTTTGCCATTTCACGGATGAGTAACTCGAAATACTATTCATAATATATCAAGTAAACGTCAAGAAACTTTATAAAATCTTACCTTTTGTGACGGGGATATTGTTATGTAATTCAATGAAGGGTTGATAGTTATTGTTGTTTAAGTGCAAGGATTTAAGTGAATATTCCATGTATTCGACAACAGGCAGGGTTACGGATGCTCCTGGCCTGTAACATTCTCGGTTGTGCGTTTGGAACTCATAGGGACTCTGCTTGCAAGATAGAGGATAACCAGGCCGCCGATTGAGGCGAATCCGGCCATGGCGAAAAAAGCATAGGTCGGCTGGATTTTATAGAGCCAGCTGGAGAGCAGCATGGCCATGCCCATCATAAGACCATTGGCAACCCCGGAATAGAGGCTTTGTGCCGAAGCGGACAAGCCTGCGGGGGCGTGCCGGGAAATAAAGGCCATTGCGCCGAGGTGGGTCGCGCCGAAAGTTAGGGCGTGCAGCAGCTGAAGGGCGATGATGATAACAAGACTCTCGCTGAGGCCAAGACCAACCCAGCGCAGCAAAGCTGCAGCAGCTCCTAGTGTGATGAGATGAAGAGAGCGGGCGCTTTTGAACAGCTTGTCACTGAAGGCAAAAAGCAGAATTTCAGCAACCACACCAATTGCCCAGAGAGTGCCGATCAGGCTTTCACTATAGCCAAGCGACTGCATATAGAGAGAGATAAAGGCATAGTAAGCGGCATGACTGCCGATAATCATACCGGCACCCAGGGTGAACAGCAGAAATTTTGGGTTCTTTAACAGAAGCTTGATGTTCTTATTGGCTGGTTCTACAGGCAGGCTAGGGAGTAACCAGCTGGCTCCGGCGACGCAGGCCAGAGAGATAAGAATGAACCAGAGCCGCCAGTCAACATCAACCCTCTCGAGTACATAACCGATAGCAAAGCTGGTGAGGATGAAGGCAAGAGAGCCCCAGAGTCTGATGCGGCCATAGTCCAGATTATGCAGCCGGACGGCGCGGAGAGTCTGGCTGTCACCAAGAGGAATCAGGGAGAGGTAGGTTGAAGCGGCACAGGCCTGCAAAACCAAAAAGGCAATAAAGCTGTTTGAAAAATAGAACCCGAGAAAACAGGCAGCGGAAACGAGTGCCGTTGCCGAAAGAATGGTTCTGTGCAGTCCGCTGCGATCTGAGAGATAGGCGATGCTCGGGGATGCAAGGATCTTGATCCAGGGGGCAATGGAGAGGATCAGGCCGATATCGGATTCTGAGATCCCCCGGCTTTTGAGCCAGAGCGGCCAGAAGGGCAGAACGATCCCCATCATCATGAAGACACAGATATAGAAAATAGAATAGGGGGTACCCAGATGGTGCTTCACTGTGACCTCGTGCTGATAGGGATCTGTCCGGAATTCTGGCTAGAGGTAGCTTACGAAGCTGGGCAGATGACCGGCGTTAAGGAAATACAACCTATCACCCAGGAAAGAGCTTGCAACTTTTTGTTGAAGGATGAGGGGGATAAAGAAGCAGTCGGGATGCAAAAAGGCGGCTGAAACAGCCGCCTTTGCAATCTTTATCCTGCCTAGGAATGTGGCAGATACAACAACTTCTCGGGTCAGGCTACTTTTGCTTCGCGAAGAATAAAAGCAGGGGTGTGATCACCGAAAGAGCTGGTCGGGTTACTTGGTTCAGAAGAGGGTTCTCTTTCGCCGATTGTCGCAGAGGGTTTTGCTCTTCTGCGGGATGCTGCCGGGGTTCTCCGGTCAGCAGCTGCAGAAGTTTTCCGTTCCGGACGCTCTGTTGTCGTGGTTTCGACCAGGGCAATCTCGGCCTTCTCTGGCTCGACAGCGGGTTTTTCCGAAGATGCTGCTCTTGCCGGGCGACGTGCAGGTCTTTCCCGGCCAGAGGGTTTCGCTGAATCAGAACGCGCCGGGCGCTTGCGCCGACGGCCTTTGTTGGCTTCAGCTTCCTCGTCAGTCCAGCTTTCGAAACCTTCGAGGCTCTCGACAGGGACGTCGCTGCCGATCATGTTGATCACATTCCGAAGCGATTTGTAATCTTCCATCATGGCCAGAGTGAAGGCCTTGCCCGCCCGACCAGCTCGACCGGTACGACCAATACGGTGGACATAGTCTTCGGCGTTGATCGGCACATCGAAGTTAAAGACGTGGGACACGGCCGGAATATCGAGACCGCGTGCAGCAACATCCGAGCAAACAAGAAGCTTGACCTTGCCATCGCGGAAGAGTTCAAGAGTTTCGGTCCGGGATGACTGCGCCATATCACCATGCAGGGCTGCAGCCGAGAAACCGTGAACGTTGAGCGATTTGTTCAGGATGTCGACGTCTTTTTTGCGGTTGCAGAAAAGAATGCCGGACAGGATATCGCCCTCGTCGCGCATCAACTTTCGCAAAGCGTCGCGTTTATCCTTGGAATCCCCGTTGATCTTGATGATCTTCTGTTCAACGGTTACGGCAGTTGATGCCGGTTTGGAGACAGAAATTTCTTTGGGATTGCTCAAGAATTTGTCAGAAAGTTTCTTGATTTCCGGGGCCATGGTCGCCGAGAAGAACAGGGTCTGGCGCAGCGGTGGCAACAGGGAAACAATTTTTTCGACATCGGGAATGAAGCCCATGTCGAGCATGCGATCTGCTTCGTCAATCACCAGAAGTTTGGTGTCGACCAGCATGATTTTGCCGCGTTCAAACAGATCAAGCAGGCGGCCCGGCGTGGCGATGAGAACATCAACCCCGCGTTCCAGCAGTTTGATCTGGTCGGCAAAAGACGATCCGCCAATCAGCAGAGCTTTGCTCAGCTTACTGTGCTTGCCGTAGTTTTCGAAGTTTTCCGAAATCTGGGCGGCAAGTTCGCGGGTTGGTGTCAGGATCAGAGAACGCGGCATTCTTGCCCGCGCCCGACCACTGGACAGCATTTCAATCATTGGCAGGGTGAAAGAAGCGGTTTTCCCGGTTCCTGTCTGGGCACAGCCCAAAACGTCACGACCCATCAATACGTAGGGGATAGCTTGTTCCTGGATAGGCGTAGGTGTCGTGTAGCCGACTTCCTCGATGGCCTGCAGGAGCTTTGGATTTAATCCAAGATCAGAAAAGCTCATGTATTCCTTAGCACGCAAGAGCGTTAGTCTATAAAAGCAACGGGAGAGGCAGGTAAACTGCGGAGATATTCCCGAAGCGACGTGCGCATAATACGTAAAGCTTTGAAAAAGTCAATTTCTGCTTTGATTTTCGGGTAAAATCTATTGTTAATCTATTATTCCAGAGCTTTCGGGCAGGAATTAAGTTTGTTTTCCCTGCGGGTAAGCTTTAAGGACAAAGAGGTAATTCAACAGCTGCAGGCGGAAGAAGAGATGCTGATTGACGCGCAAAAGGCCCTGGTTGTCGTGATCGATGTCCAGGAAAAACTGGTTCCGGCGATCCATGAGCTGGAGCCTTTGCTCAAGGCAAGTGAACTGGTGTTGAAAAGTGCCTGTGAGCTGAATGTGCCTGTACTGGTGACAGAACAGTACCCGCGCGGTCTGGGTCATACCATCGAACGGCTGAAGACTTACTATGCACCGGGGGATGTCTTTGAGAAAATGTCGTTCAGCTCGGTCGGCTGTAGCCCTTTTATGGCGCAGCTCAAACAGAGCGGGCGTCAGCAGGTGGTCATCATCGGCATAGAAGCCCATGTCTGCGTACAGCAGACGGTGCTGGAGCTGCTGGACGAGCGGTTTGACGTCTTTGTGGTGGCGGATGCTGTCGGATCACGTACGCCGGAAAACAAGCAGCTGGCGCTTGAGCGCATGATCCGCTCTGGTGCCGAGGTGGTTTCGGCCGAGATGGTTCTGTTTGAGCTGCTGCGCGAAGCGGGAACCCCTGAGTTCAAGACGCTTTCCCGACTGCTGAAGACAGATAAAAGCGAACTTTGAACAGCATGTCCGATAAAGAACGCCTTGTTTTCCTGCCCGGCCTACTGTGCAACCAGCGGCTCTGGCGGCCTCAGATCACCTTTCTGGGCGAGGATTACGTCTGTAACGTGCCGGATCTGACGCGGCAGGACAGCATTCCTGATCTGGCGCTTTCGGTGTTGCAGCAGATCCGGGGCAAGTTCAATCTGGTTGGCCTGTCCATGGGCGGCTACGTCGCGCTGGAGATACTACGGCAGGCCCCGGAGCGGGTAAAGCGACTGGCCCTGATTGATACCAAGGCACGGGCGGATACGCCTGAGCAGCAACGCCGTCGCCGCGGGCTGCTGGCGCTGGCGGGCAAAGGGCGTTTCAAGGGAGTGACTCCCCACCTGATGCCGCTGCTGATCCACCCCGACCGCATGGCGGATGAAAGCCTGACCGGGCCGATATACCAGATGGCCGAAGAGGTCGGGCAGGAAGCCTTTGTCCGTCAGCAGACCGCAATCCTGACGCGGGAAAGTCATCTGGATGTCCTGGCGAAAATCAAATGCCCGACCCAGATTATCTGTGGACGACAGGACCTGATTACCCCGCTGGACTGTGCCGAGGAAATACAGGCGGGGATTGCCGGATCAGAGCTGCTGGTTGTTGAAAATTGCGGCCATCTCGCCAATCTGGAAGCGCCCGATCTGGTCAATAAAACACTGAAAAGTTGGCTGAAAACATCTTGATGTTTTGAATTATATATTTCCTTTAATGGGCTGATAATAAAATATATTTATGTGTTATTGAGGGCCTGTTTCATTGACCAGATGCCCTTCGACAATATAACGCAAAGGGCCGGGTTCAAGCGCATCAAAGGGCCAGCAGGTCACCAGGGCAATCCGGCGTTCATAATCATCGCCATAGAGTGCCGAGGCATCCCATGGCGCGACACGCAACTGATCCACCGCATAGTCAAACTGTTGCCCCCGGTTGTTGGTCACGGTGATGATATCACCTTTGCTGACCTGTTCGAGATAGGCAAAATGGGTGTCGCGGTGCGCGGCAAAGATGGCGGTACCAAACTCGCCGGGGCTGGCCGAATTGCCAAGGTGACCGGGACCGAAAGCCAGGGCTTCACCGCTGCTGCCGTTTAGGACAATGGTCTTCCCGCTGGAGATCGCCGGGATCTCGATACTGGCAACCGGGAAGGTATCGGCCCAGGGCCAGGCCTTGGCCGGGCGACCTGAATGCAGGGTCTCGCTCCAGGCCTGTTGCAATAACAGCTGGGCCAATCCGGCCTTGGCCTTGATGTAGAGACCTTGCCCGAGCAGGGTAATGCCAATGAGGAAAGACCCCAGCAGCAGAAAATTCACTGCCTGTCGGCGGAGCAGACGGGGGAGATATTTAGACGACCAGAGGCTTTCCGCGCTATCTTTCTGGAGGTGCCGGGGAGGCTTCTTCATCAAGGAACCCCCGATCAAGAGCTTTCTCCTTCTCTGTTGTCACGGGCTCTGTTGTTTTGGTCTCTGACGTTCAGGCGATGACCGTTAACAACGTGGCTGATCGGGGCGTGGTCAAGGCGTTGACGAATCAGCCAGAACAGCAGGCTGAACATCAACAGCAGCAGGCCGATCAGCATTCTGGTCTCCGCATCGGTTGCCGTGGCGGGCAGGGGGATAGACTTTTTGCCACTGCTCTGGCTTGTCACGCGGGTGGGGCTGGTCGCAATCAGGGAGAGTGCGGCCTGATCATTTTCGAAGCCCCTTTGTTCGGCTTGACCCGGTTGTTGAGGTAAAGGACGGGTGCCTTGATCCGGGGTGCCCTTTTCCAGCGGGCCAAAGACCTTGTCAAAATCCCATCCTGCGGGCAGGTTCAGTGGAACTTCTGTGCTGCCAAGCTCTGCGTCTTGTGGGCGGCTGGGGGTTACGTCAACGGCGACCAGACTGGTCAGGCGGCTGATCAGGTGAAAATCCATCGCTGTGGTGGTGATGAGCTGATCCAGCTCTGCGGGATTGTTGCCAAGGAACATCTGACCTTCGTAATCGGCGATCTTCTTCCGGGCCCAAAGCTTGTCGATCCCGCTTGAAACCGTGGCCTGTGCCAGTGGCAGACGCACCGACCAGGGCTGATCGTTGAAACGGCCCGACAGCACCATAAAGTCTTCGGGCTGGCCTACATCAGGCTGGCCTGAAGGGGTGTCCGCTGGGCTGTTGTTCCCCGAAATTTCATCAGAGGGGGGCACTTTGCGTCTTGCAGCAATCACCAGCGGTTCACCGCTATAGAGATCGGGCAGGGTCGCGGGACTGAGTTCGTAGGTGGCTGAGCTTGCCTTTTTTCCTTCCCAAGTGAGGGCAAGATCGGTCATCACCGGGTTTTCCAGTTTGGTGAAGAGGGCGGCCATACGCTCGCGCACCTGTTGTTCTGAGCCGATATGGGTAAAGCTGCCTTTGCCCATTTCCGAAGCCCGGGCCATAAAGTGGCTGTTAGGGGCGGAACCAATGCCGACGGTAAAGATCCGCGAGCGGCCGCGTTGTTTGACGATGGTATCAAACATTTCCTGTTCGTTGCCGATCGCCCCGTCGGTCAGGAAAACCACCTGCCGCAGGATATCGCTGTTGCTGACATCACCATCCTGAAGGGCGGCTTTGAGCGCGGGCAGCATTTCGGTGCCGCCGTTGGCTTCGAGGCCAGAGACAAAACGCCGGGCCTGATCAAGGTTTGTCGCAGAGGCATCGACAGCCCCGTTAAAGAGCACATCATAGGTGTCGTCAAAGCGCACAACGTTAAAACGGTCCTGCGGGGCGAGCCTGTCCAGGGCAAAAAGCAGGCTGTCTTTGGCCTGGACCATGGAGGGACCCGCCATGGAGCCGGAATTATCAATGACAAAGATAATCTCGCGCGCAGGGTTGGCAAAGTCTTTGGCTTGCAGATCGACCAGCTTGGGCGGGGTGATAAAGGCGAGCAGGAAATCGCCCTTGTCTGTGTTCTGACTGAAGAGGGCGGCACGGGGGCTTGCCCCCTTGTCAGCCTGCCAGGTCAGCTCAAAATCCCGGTCTGCGGGCACGACGTCTTCGCTGAGTTTGATCCGGGTATCGTCAGGGCTGTCGTGATCAATGGTCACCGCGTGAAACGGGCTTCTGATTTCGCCCAGCGGAAAGCCTGCGGCCAGATGAACGCTCAGGTAAACCGGATTGCTTGGGGCAGAAACCCGGGGATCAAGCACGGGGGCCGTGATTGTGTCGCGATCGGGCACCGGATCTTTGCCTGTTGTGCTGTTTTGATCGTTTGCAGCCTCATCTGCTGTTTCAACGCTGCCCCACTGGCTTTTGTCGCCATTGTTTGGGTCGTTGTTAAAAGAGACAGTTTCGACCAAACGGGGTTTGGGATTGTAGCGCGGGGCCACCACCATGGGATAACGCAGCGAGAACTGCCCGTCAGACTGTTTGACAGTTTCCTGGTATTCGATCTGGACCACGATGATTTCACCGGGGCCGATATTGGCAACCGCATTGGTGAAAAGATTGGGGCGCTGCTGTTCCACCAGGGCGGTTTTTTTGCCTTCGCGTTTTGCTTCCTCATAGATCTGTCGGGCTTCTTCGCGGGGTTTGATCTGCCCTTCGATAAAGCGTGTACCGATCTGCATCTTCAGACTGTCCACAGCGGCCTGTTCGGGCAGGGGAAAGACATATTTGCCCTCGACCCAGCCATTGGTCGGATTGCGAAAGCGCTGGGTGACCTTGGTCCGGGCAATCGGGCCGTTGATATCAATCTCGACCGAGGTCGCCAGCTGCGGTGCCTCGACCATCAAACCCGGCTCGGTCCCCTGAAGCAGCAACGAGCCACGGGTGGATTCCCCCGCTTTCACCACAGCCGTTCCATTACTGGGTGCAACATTGGGGAGAGGGCTATTGGCCCAGCCAACCGAGGGAAAGGCAAAGCTGCTCGCCAGAGCCAGCGCAGAGAGCCATCTCCGGCTGTTTCGTCTGCAGAATCTGTCAGACAAGGAACGGGATACGAAAAGAAGCGAAGTTTTGCAGCGAGAGATACCCATGACACGGCCCTGTTGGTTTTGAATTTATTTTTTCAACAGGAGGATGTTGGGCGCACTTTATGCCCAAACCGAGGTCATTTATGACCAAAAAACGGCCATATCAGGGGGAGTTTGTGGGAGCCGCTATTGTCTGTTGTTGGTTATCTCTGCACTAAAACGGTACTTGTCTCAGCGTTTTAAATTTTCAAAATCCAACTTCACCTCAGGTGACGTAAAAACTAAAATAATATCCCGTCCACCAAGCATAGTAACAATCATTTCTACCCTGTTACCTTGGGCCTCTACATGTAATATCATGTCTATGATACCCAAATGAGATTCTAAGGATTGATATACTCCTATACCATACTGCTTACTTCGAGCATCTTTCCAATTACTGATAACAAGCTTACAAGGTTTTTCTATAGTCTCATTTTCATAAATATAATCATAGTACATTTCGATTACTTTAGCTTCTGAATCATAAAAAAATGCTTCAACTACATTATCTGCAAATTCGTATTTCAATAAATCATCAAACATTCTCTAGGTCTTTGTTTGGGTGCTATCGTCAGGGAGGATTTTTGCTATTGGAATAAAAAATGTTCAAAAAAATGATATCAGCTTTGTTTTTGATTTTCCTAGCGGCAGGATCTTTGTTGGTCTGGAAATGTTACTCGGAACAACCAGCCAATATAATCAAATCGGCTGTACCAATGTTGGATTTTACTGATCATGAGATACTTTACAGTAATAGAGATAAAGGTGTTTTTGGTGGAACAACAATTTATTTGATAAAAATATCAGATATTGAGTCTCAGGATATAATAAACAACTGTGAGAATTTGGGATTCACAAAACAAGTATATGACTATAAAGATTTTACTGATGATTTATGGAGTGATTTGAATAACACGAAAGAAAGCCTCGGCGTAGGTATGTTCCCTGCCTGTTTCCATTCATCGAGAACAAAGTTAGACCGGAGCTTTATAATTATTGATAGAGGATATATTTATTTTCAATCCTCTTATCTCTAACGGCATTTATATAAAATATAAATGATCTCAAATGTATTCGAAGTGCATGTTAGGAAAATGGACACTTCTATTAACGTGTTTTTGGCGGCTTGTTGGTCTGACGGGTGCTTTGATGTCGACAAGTGAACAGTTTAAAAAGGCTAAATGATTTCTATTATTGATTTAACCTCTTTAAGTAAATTCATCACCTCGGCCTGAGTCGCACCCATACGTGGATGGTAATCAAAATCATCTAGTCCATCAAAAGTTTCATTCAAAGCGTTGTTGATAATTATTAACTCTTCAAGAGAAACATTTATGATTATTCTACCATTATCTATCTTATCTAATTCCACAGTAATACCCATTATTTAAGATCATCAAAATACCCTTTACCTCTGGTTGGTTATCTATTTTTTATCAAAATATCTTTTTGAATATGGCCAATTTGTTCAATCCGACTTTAGGGATGAACACAAAAGAAATCATCATTTATTTGGAGATTTATATCTCTGGCGTTTGAAATTTCGTTTTAAATACAGAGAAGTTCACGCTAAATACTATTATTATTTTGCAAAATCTATGTTTGTATTTTTTCGCATCTCTGTTTTTGGTTTTATTGTTATCCCCTCGATTAAGAAAATATCATATTGATGATTTTGATAGAGGAAATGTGGACACGATTATGATGCGCTTTATGCCCAAACGAAGTTATTTATAACTAATAAAGCGGCAATCCTGGGGCGGTCCAGAGGCCGGAAAAATTGTTGAACTAAGGTTAGGTGATCGTCAGCCAATTACCGTTCCTGTACACGTCTTCAACACCTAATCAAAGTCATACTTCCTCACAATACCTTTCGAGTTCACCATAATTTCAATTAGCATATCAAGATCTAGCCGGAAGGGTTCATCTCTTGGAAACATCAAAACCTGAAGTACCCCTCGGTTATCGACAACGATATGAAATATTTCCTCCCCATTTTGATCCATTATCTCCAGGGCTGTACCTTCATATTCAATGTCCCCGGTTGTTAGGCAAGAATCGTATTTTTCAATGAGTAGAGAGCTCTCGATTATATCTTTATACTTTGTCATAAAACTCTTCCCCAGACTTTATCTGTACCTTCAATTCAGTCATGATCCCCACCCAATAGCGAAGTAAACCCCATTACATTATATGCCTGATAACCAATCTTATTCGGAAAAATTAAAGCAGAACGCCCAGTCCAACTGAAGTGATCCTAGAACTTGGCCCGAAAGTATTTGAGTGATTACAATTGGTTATGGTTTTATTGGTTTTCAACAACAAATGGATCTCACCATGGTTCGGACTGCAACCACTCGGCGAGATTATGATCGGCCTAATTGCGGTTGTGCAAGTGATTTGACTGATCCGGAATGGGATTTGATAAAGGGCTTCATGCCGTTTCCCTATTTCAGGGTCGTACTCGGACAACGGATTTACGTGAGGTGATGAATGGTATTCTTTATATTGCAACAACTGGATGCCAATGGGTGATACTTGCCCGCCTGAGAGTTTCAGTCACAGTCTGGAGGATAAAAAATCAACTCCAGGACCCGAAATGAAAACCATCCACGATCATCCCACCCCAAAAGATGCCGACGCCCGCAAGGCGGTCGCGTCCGTGATCTGTTATCCCAATACGACCTTGCCTGCCTTTGATACTGCGTTTTTTGATCGCGCGCGCGGGGATGGAACTGGTGGCCGAGACCTATATCCCGCCGCGGGATGCACGTTGTTTTGAGGTGTCTGCCGGGCACTTTGACCACATTGTCTCGATGCAGGTAGGAGATGTTTCCGACAAGATGCCCGATTAGTCTTTACTCAAAATCCAGCTCAGAGATTAAGCCTACTGGCTTGGCAAGATAATGGTAACCTGAAAGCCGTTATGGTTTTCAAGTTTGAGTTGACCATTGTGAATGCGAAGCACTGCGGCAACCAATGACAGTCCAAGGCCGTTACCCGGGAGATTCCTGCTTGATTCAACCCGATAAAAGCGTTCGAGAACGTTGGATTGTTCGTTTTCCGGTATTCCAGACCCGGCATCATGAATAACGATTTCTGCGCCCGTTTCGACAGCGGAGAGGGTAATTGTGATTGTGCTGTTGGCCGGGCCGTATTTGACGGCATTGTCGATCAGGTTGGTAAAACATTGGGTGATCAGGTCACGATCCCCTAGGATCTGGCCCGCAACAGACTGTCCACTTAGGGTATCCTTCAGGATAATGTTTTGCCCCTTGTCTTCGGCAAGGGGTTCATAGATTTCAATCGCGTCTTCGATCAGCGATCCCAGAGGCATGGGGGCAAAGTTTGTCTCAAGTTCTCCGGTTTCCAGTCTTGTGATGCTCAATAGAGCGGAAAAGGTAACGAGCAGCTGGTCGACTTCGGCGATTGCCGCCTCAACCAGTTTTCTGTTCTCGTCATTTTCAGTCAGGGGAACCAGGCGTTCAAGACGGCCATGCAATCTGGTCAAAGGGGTTCTTAGATCATGTGCGATGTTGTCGGTCACATGACGGATGCCATCCATCAGGGTTTCGATACGGTCAAGCATGGAGTTCAGGGTATGGCCCATGACGTCGATTTCATCGCTGGTCCGGGAGACGGGGATGCGTTTGGAAAAGCGCCCGAGCATGATTTCAGAACAGGTCGCACTGATGAGGGAGAGACGCTTTTTCAGGCCGCGATGAAGGATAACGCCGGCAATCGTCCCGCCACAGAGGCTCAAAAGCAGGGCGCCCAGAAAAACAATAAAAACCTGATCTTCGAGCTCTTCTTCCTTGGTCGTATCCAGGCCGAGCAATAGGTGATACTGCCCGCCGAGAGGCCTGCTTAAAAAACGGTACTCGAGAGGGGTTGTATGATCATCTTCAAGCTCGGTAAAACCTGCGGTTTTGGGCACCTTTTCAGGCCAGGCGGGGATGTTTCCCGAGAGCTTTCTATAAGTTTTATCGGTCAAGAGGTAGATCTTTGACGCTGAAAGCTCTTGCCTTGCCCGGCGATCAATCAGGGTCTGGAGCAAGGTTATTCCCCCCAGATCATAGACTTCGTTCAGATCATTGATTTTGGTCTGGAGGCGGCTGTCGATTTCCTTTTCCATGAAGTGTTCCGAAGTTTCTGAAACGATGCCCTCAAAAATGAAATTGATCAGAAAGAAGACCCCGCCAATACTCAGGGCGAATTTGAGGGAAAGGGAAAGACGGGGAAGCTTAATCTTCACGGATACAATACCCCGCGCCACGAATTGTATGAAGGAGTTCGACGTTAAAGCCTTTGTCGATTTTATTGCGCAGTCTGCTCATATGAACATCAATAACATTGGTCTGAGGAGCAAAGTTATAATCCCAGACCTGTTCAAGCAGGATCGTTCGCGTGACGACCTGTCCCGCATGTCGCATCAGGAATTCCAGTAATTTGTATTCTTTGGGCTTGAGGTCGATTGTTTTACCCGCGCGGGTGGCCTTGCGCGATAGCAGGTCAATGCGCAGGTCCCCGACCGTCAGTTCGGTTTCCCCGCCAGAGGGCAGGGTTCTTTTCAGCAGAACCTGTACCCGGGCAACCAACTCGGCGACAGAAAAGGGTTTGACCATATAGTCATCCCCCCCGGAATGCAGGCCGTCAATTCTGTGACGGACTTCACCCAATGCGGAAAGTAACAGAACCGGGGTGGTGATTTCGGTCGCCCGAAGCGTCCGCAAGAGCGACAGCCCGTCCTTGCCGGGAAGCATGCGATCGAGAATGATAATGTCGTAATTTTCGTTCGCGGCCATATAGAGACCTTCGCGGCCATCGTGAACGCTGTCGGTAACAAAGCCGGATTCAGCCAGAGCCTGGGAAACAAAATCAGCGACTTCGAGGTCATCTTCGATTATCAGCGCTCGCATTTCTTAAGGTCATTTCATAGCTGTCTGAGAGGGAATCCGGCCAGTAAGTCCAGACGGGTAAGTCCTCCTGATCGGTAAATCCGGACAAGAACCGCCTGGGTCCGTTTGTTATGCGCGGATAATAACACGGGGAAAAGATGAATAAACAACATGAACAAAAATTTAGAATTCAACCACATTGGGGATAGGTAGAATGCCTTAACTTCTCGCTCGAGATCAGGTTTCAGCAGATCAAGAGGGATGGTTAAGCGGTTATGATTAAAAAGCGGAAACTCAATAGACTGTTCACATTGTCGATTTTCTCGGTTTCCATTCTTTCCGTCGCAAATATATCGGGGGTGATCCCGGGCCCCGTTTCAGTGGAAAAGGTTATTGAAACACTGCGTGATGTGGGAACCTCAAGCTATCTAAACTTGAGCAAGCAGCCTTTTCTGGTGGGGGAGCTGTCGAGCAATTCCTTGTTTTTTGCCCGGAAACACCCGGACATCTTTCAAGATAACCAGGGTGTCCTTGAGATAAAACCCGGGGTACATGACATTGATTTCCCTATTAATCTTGATGGATCTTTGCTGATCCAGCCCGGAACAACCCTTAATTTTTCCGCCAACAGCTACCTTCTGGTCAGGGGGGCGTTGACGGCTCTGGGGTCATCAGATGCGCCTGTCGTTCTGCGGGGGCAGAAAGATCAGTTGTGGAAAGGAATATATGTTCATGATGCAGGTAATCTGTCTGAACTGGATCATGTGATTATTTCCGATACCACAGCGTTCGAAGACGGGTATCTGAAGTTAACCGGAGGGGTGACGTTTTATAAATCGGCCCTGAAAATCACAAACAGTGACTTTAAAAACTCCGTGGCTGAGGACGGGTTGAATATCATCAACTCTGAATTCTCGCTTGCGCACACGCGATTTGAAAACATGCGTTCGGACGCGCTGGACAGTGATTTCTCGCAGGGAAGTATCAACAACGGCGTGTTCCATACCATCGGTGGGGACGCGATTGATCTTTCGGGAACCAGAAGCTGGATCCAAAGCCCGCAGATTACTTCTGTGCACGACAAGGCGATTTCTGCGGGCGAAAACTCGACAGTGGATGTGATCGGCGGGTCTGTCAGATCTGTGGGGGTCGCGGCGGCGTCCAAAGACGGCAGTCTCGTGAAAATCAGCGAGACACGTATAGACGATGTCACCTTGTTTGGACTGATGACCTATATCAAGAAATCATCTTATAGCTTTCCCACCCTGGAAGCCCATAACCTTTTCTGGGGAGAAGGGAGCGCCGGACCTGCTGCGAACAACTGGATCCGGCAGGCAGGAACCGTTCTGACCGTAGATGGTCACAATGTTGTTGAGGAGACTGTTGATGTCAAGGCGCTCTATAAAGGGGCCGTGATGTCCAAATAATGCCCTGATGGTGAGCAGCTATCGGGACTTTGAGTGTTTTCTTGTGGGGGAGGTCTTGTGGTTGGCAGGGTGAGCAAACCAAACCCCGGTTTGGGGCAAATCCGTTTCTTGCCCGCGCTGAGAGTTTCCGTCACAGTCTGGAGGATAAAAAATCAACTCCAGGACCCGAAATGAAAACCATCCACGATCATCCCGCCCCAAAAGACGCCGACGCCCGCAAGGCGGTCGCGCCCGTGATCTGTTATCCCAATACGACCTTGCCTGCCTTTGATGCTGCGTTTTTTGATCGCGCGCGCGCGGGGATGGAACTGGTGGCCGAGACCTATATCCCGCCGCGGGATGCGCGTTGTTTTGAGGTACCTGCCGGGCATTTTGTCCGCATTGTCTCGATTGAAGGGCCGCAGGTCGGTGATCTGAATTTCTGGAACGCGCACGATCTGACCGAGCGGTTTTTCAGTGGCAAGACCCGGGCGCTGCACGGTACCCATATCAGTACCGGGGATCGGCTCTGGAGTACCTTGCCACATCTGCGTCCGCTGGCGACGGTGACCCGTGACACGCTGGACTGGTACGGCTTTGATGAATTTGGTGGCGGGGTACACGATGTGATCGGTACACGCTGTGACCCCTATACCAATGCGGTGCTGCAGGGGACGGATTATCACTATTGCTGTCATTCCAATCTGACCCGGGCGCTGGCGGCACATTGCAGCCTGCCGATGGATGAGGCGGAACTGCTGGTCCATGATGTGCTCAATGTCTTTATGTGTACCGGCTTTACCAAAGATACCCACCAGTACTTTATGAAAGCCAGTCCGGTGCGCCCGGGGGATTATCTGGAGTTCTTTGCCGAAACCGATCTGCTGGGCGGCATGTCGGCCTGTCCGGGCGGGGATTGCGGATCATCGCATTCGGGCGATGCCGCGGCCTGTTATCCCATGAAAGTTGAGGTCTACAAGCCGCAGGCCGGGACGCTGGAGGGCTGGAGCCCGTCGCGGCCTTCTCCCTATTCCGGGGGGCATGGCGTGGCCTAATATGGCCAGGTTTTTGCCAAAGGACAGAAGGGATCAAGAAAAGGGCGCTGGTTCTGTTGATCCCGTTTGTTCTGCGGGAGTGACGGGGTAGCGGAATTTCCATAAAAATGGCGGCTCACCATGTGGGCCGCCATTCGTTGTTTGGGCGTGTTTATGTCGGTTGTGGCATGACGCCCGGATTTTTCAACCCTGCCAGTGTGTGGTCTGGTTTTGTCTTGTTTGCCTTTATTGAGGTCCTATGAGGCCAAAAGTTCTTTTGTTGTGACAACCTGACAGAATTCGTTATGCAGATCAGACAAGGACATTGCATGGATCATGTCAGCAGTATAGACGGTGCCGTCTGGCCCCACACGGTCAAAGGTTGCACAGGCATCACCGACCAGACGCACATCGTAATCCATGTTACCCGCCATTCGGACCGTGGTTGAAACGCAATGATTGGTTGTCAGCCCGGAGATCACCAGTTGCGGGGCCTGAGCCCGACGTAAAAATCCATCGAGATCGCTGCCGACAAAGGCGCTGTTCTGGCGCTTTACAAAAACCGCTTCATCGCCAAACGGCGTTAGTTCGGCGATGATTTCGCCGCCGGGTTTTTCCTGTCGCAACAGGCTGTCAGGGTTGAGGCTGTGATGCAGGGCATGGGCGATGGGCCAGCCTTTGGTTCGCCAGTGGTTCAGCAGCGCGGCAGCTTGCTGTTCGGCGTTGGGGTTGTTGCGGTTTCCACCCCAATAGTCCCAATCCTTAAAGCCGTTTTGCCAATCGATGAGCAGGAGGACTGGCGGGTTCGTGTTTGGCATAGCTGGCATATCGGGGTTTCCTTAAGGTTATGAACGAAAGCAGGGGATCGACAAGTCTTGTGGGCGGTTGCCGGGTTGGGGAAAACGTTTGGTTGCAAGGCTCATCTTGTTGATTATGATCGGGGAAATAAGACCTTTGCTCAATATGGCGATCGCGCCATTGTTTTGCGTAAAGATGTCAGATCCACCAGGACAAGGTTCGATTCCGCATAATGGCCAAAAATCAGCTTGATGACCGCGATCAAAAAATACTGTCGATACTGTCAGCGGATGCCCGAACGACGATCAGTGAATTGGCCCGTAACATCAGCCTGTCGCCGACGGCGGTGCGTCAGCGGATTGCCCGGCTGGAACGCGATGGTGTGATCGAGGGCTACACCATTCGCACAGCCCGGCTGGAAACTGAAACTGCGATCAAGGCCGTGGTCATGCTGACCCTGACAGGGGCCTTTTGCAGCAAGATCAAGGCGGCCTTTGGCCATCTGCCAGAGATCCGAAAGTTCTGGTCAACAACAGGGGAGCTGGACGCCACCATGATCTTGCAGGTGCCAACGATCGAACGTCTGCAGGAAGTGACCGAGCAATTCAGTGCGCATGAACTGGTCAAGCGTGTCCAGACCCATGTGATTATCGCAACCCACATCGATCGCTGAACAGGGTACTGGTTGGGGAAGGCGGAAGGGAGGTTCTGGATTGCTTGAATTTTACCAGACAAGGGGATATAACAAGGAACAGAGATCAGTCCGACCTGTGTCGGATTGTTTTCACCGCTTCGTATAACCCCGATAATATGGTTCGGGGGTCTCTACCAGGATCCGATAAATTCTGATTACGAAGAGCAAAGCCCGTTAAGTGCTTTTCTCTTTGTATGGCTGAATGGTTTATGATTATTCCGGGTCCGGCAGACTGAAAAGCTCTTGATTTCGATCAACACAAGTTAAGAGCAATTCCATGAATACCTTTTCAACACAGAAATTTATCGAAAAACTTCCCAAGGTTGAACTGCATCTGCATCTCGAAGGCTCGCTGGAGCCCGAGCTGATGTTTGAGCTGGCAAAACGCAACGGGGTCGAGATCCCCTTTTCCTCGCCGGATGAGGTTCGCGCGGCCTATGATTTTCACAATCTGCAATCCTTCCTCGATATCTATTATCAAGGGGCCAATGTCCTGATCAACGAGCAGGATTTCTTTGACCTCACCTGGGCCTATCTGCTGCGCTGTCAGGCCGATAATGTGGTGCATGTCGAGGTGTTTTTTGACCCGCAGACCCATACGGACCGGGGCATTGCCTTTGATGTTGTGATCGGTGGCATTCACCGCGCGCTGGAGCAGGGGCGGCGCGAGCTGGGCATCACCAGCCAGCTGATCATGTGTTTCCTGCGCCATCTGGATGAGACGGCGGCACTGGCCACGCTGGAACAGGCGCTGCCGCATCGGGACAAGATCATCGGGGTCGGGCTGGATTCATCGGAAGTCGGGCATCCACCGGAAAAATTCCAACGGGTTTTTGCCCGGGCGCTCGAGCTTGGTTTCCTGACCGTGGCGCATGCCGGTGAAGAAGGCCCGGCCAGTAACATTCACGGTGCGCTGGAACTGCTGGGAGTAACGCGGATTGATCACGGGGTGCGCTGTGTCGATGATGCCGAACTGGTGCAAAAACTGATTGCCGATCGCACACCGCTGACGGTCTGTCCGCTGTCCAACACCCGGCTCAAGGTGTTTGAGCGGATGGAACAGCACAATATTGTCGCGCTGTTGCGGCAGGGGCTTTGTGTGACCATAAATTCCGATGATCCGGCCTATTTCGGCGGCTATATGAACGCCAATTTTCTTGCTGTTGCCGAGGCACACCCCATGAGCCACGCCGAGATCGCCCGCTTTACCCTGAACGCGATTGAAGCCAGTTTTATCTCGGCAGAAGAAAAAGCCCGGCTGGCAGGAATAACGAATGATTATCTCAAGAAACACGCTGCCTGAGGCAGGACAGGTCTGAGCAGTAAAAAATAGGGGCCCAAGATTTTGTCTCGGGCCTCTTGTTCTTGTCTGTACTTTTTGAACCTCTGAAAGAGGTCAGATATCAATGTTGGAAACGAATCTGGCGTTTTCCTGAATGAAATTAAAGCGCAGTTCCGGTTTTTTACCCATCAGACAGTTAACCCGGTCAGCGGCATCGCGCTGGCTTTCCGCCGGGTCAAAGTCATCGACATGATGGATCATCACGCGCAGCAGGGTGCGCTTGGCCGGATCCATGGTGGTTTCCTTGAGCTGGCGCGGCGGCATTTCGCCCAGACCCTTAAAGCGGCTGACGTCAATCTTGCCCCGGCCGGCAAAATGGGTTTTCTCCAGCCGCTCGCGGTCCTGGTCATCCATGGCATAGACGGTTTTGCTGCCCTGGGTCAGGCGATAGAGGGGGGGCATGGCCAGATAAAGATGCCCACTTTCGATCAGGCCCGGCATCTCCTGATAGAAGAAAGTCATGAGCAGCGAGGCAATATGCGCTCCGTCGACATCCGCATCAGTCATGATGATGACGCGCTCGTAACGCAGCTTGTCCTTATCGAACTGTCCCTTGGTGCCACAGCCCAGCGCCTGGATAATGTCGGCAATTTCCTGATTGGCCTTGATCTTGTCGGCGGTGGCCGAAGCCACGTTGAGGATCTTGCCACGCAGGGGCAGGATGGCCTGGGTCTTGCGATCTCGGGCCTGTTTGGCGGAACCACCCGCGGAATCGCCCTCGACCAGAAAGATTTCGGTGTCGTTTGACTTGCCGCTGCTGCAATCGGCGAGTTTGCCGGGCAGGCGAACCTTGCGCGTCGCGGTCTTGCGGCTGGTTTCCTTGTCCATGCGTCGGCGCAGACGTTCTTCGGAGCGTTCGATAATCCGTTCGAGAAGAACGCGCGAGCTTTCAGGATTGCTGGAGAGCCAGAGATCAAAGTGATCCTTGATTGAGGTCTCAACCAGCTTTGCCGCCAAAGGTGTGGCCAGACGATCCTTGGTCTGTCCCTGGAACTGGGGATTACGGATAAAGGTCGAGAGCACGGCAATAGAACCATTCACGAGGTCATCTGCAGTGATCTGGGCGGCTTTCTTGTTACCAGTCAGTTCGCCATAAGCCTTGAGCCCTCGCAACAGGCCGCTGCGCATGCCGCTTTCGTGGCTGCCACCATCGTGGGTCGGAATAGTGTTGCAGTAGGAATTGACAAAACCTTCTTCATCCCGTGGCCAGCAGACGGCCCATTCGACCCGACCTTCGTTGTCAGGGAAGGCGGCTTCACCAGCAAAGCTGTCAGCGGTAATCGCAGTACGATTGCCCAGCTCGCCCGTGATGAAGTCCTTCAGTCCGTTGGGGAAATGAATGGTTTCATTCGAAGGGGTTTTTGTGCCTTCAACCAATGCCGGATCACAGGTCCAGCGGATCTGGACACCGCGGTAGAGATAGGCTTTGGAACGGGCCATCTTGAAGAGACGGGCCGGGCGGAAATGGCTGCCTTCCTCAAAGATCTCTTCATCCGGGTGGAAGGTAATGCTGGTCCCGCGACGGTTGTTGGTATTGCCGATCAGCTCCAGTTTGGTCACGGGGTGACCCCGACTGTAGTCCTGCTTGAAAACCTTGCGGTCGCGGGCGACCTCGACCGACATGGCATCAGAAAGGGCGTTAACCACTGATATTCCGACGCCGTGCAGGCCACCAGAGGTCGCATAGGCATTCTGGGTGAACTTGGCCCCGGAATGCAGGGTCGTCAGGATTACTTCCAGCGCCGACTTGTCTTTGTATTTTGGATGCGGATCAACCGGAATACCCCGACCGTTGTCGCGGATGGTGATCACGTTGTCCGCAGCAAGTTCGATGTCGATTCGGGTTGCATGCCCGGCGACCGCTTCATCCATGGAGTTGTCGAGCACCTCGGCGGCAAGGTGATGCATCGCGCGTTCATCGTTGCCGCCGATATACATACCGGGGCGATGGCGAACGGGCTCTAGTCCTTCGAGGACCTCGATATCCTTGGCTGAGTATTCAACGGGGGAATCGGTCTGAGGGGCGGATTGAAATAGATCTGACATGGGGCGCATTATGTGGTGACCGCAAAAGGAAGGCAAGATGCTCTTGCTGGGGAGCGTTTATTTATTCTGGCAAGATTCGCGACCTTGATTAAAGGGGAATGACCCTGGATTTCAGGCCCAAATCTGTTCAAGATCGTTTGAGGGGATTGAGCTAATTTTTAGTGAAATTTGTTTGATGCTCCGTCTGTCTTTGGCCCTTTTGTGGGTGGTTTGATTTAAGAGTTTGTTCAATGTAATTTTCCCCCGGTTTGACCTTTGGCTTTGAGCGGGTAGTGTTGTGAAGTCCTCAAGGCTGGATAAACCAGCGAGCTGGTGTGAAAAGGGAGTATGACTTGAACCGCCGGAACCAGATTCTTTTTACTGCTTCACTGCTGTTTGCTTTTGTCTTTGCTCCCGTCTTGATTGGGGGAGTGTCCGGGCCTGTTTTTGCCGGAGAAGCGGATGTGTTGTCCGTTGAAGCGGTAAAGGAGCGTGGAGGCAGTTGGCGGTTTAATGTTTCTGTGCGACATGATGACACAGGTTGGGACCACTACGCGGACAAATGGGAAATTGTTTCACAAGAGGGCTTGGTTCTTGGCACACGTGTGCTACACCATCCTCATGAGAACGAGCAACCCTTTGTCCGCTCTCTGTCTGGCGTGATCTTGCCCGAGGGCACAACCCGGGTAATTGTTCGGGCACATGACACTGTCCATGGCCTTGGTGGCATTGAGAAAATTGTCGATCTGGAATAAAATCCTGTGTCCGGATTGAAAAAGACATGGCAGATATAACAGGACTGCAGTTGATTTTTTTTCCAACATCCCTTATTTAATAGTTGTGCATTGCACAAAGCGCCTTTGGTGTGTCTCCGTTCCGTATTGATTCGCATACTGTTTTTGTGGTCTACTGTCGGAATCGCTACAATCACTGACGCAGTCGGATATGTAACCGGAAAGGATATCTAGTCACATCCTCTTCGGTTTTACACGTCGCTGCTCTGTCGGAATTGTGTATCGTTTGTGTTGGCTCTTGATAGGGCCTGGAGGCTGTTTCTTCTTCGGAAGGAATGAGAATTGTGTCTGTATGACCCTGACGACAATTCGTAGAGGCGTAAGTATGCCGGATCCTACGGAGGGATGAATGAGCGATCAGTCCAATACAAAGCCGGTTTCTGACCGGGTGTATGAAAAAAAGAAGCGTAACTGCCTGAAGTGCCGGGAAAAATTCGTGAGCGAATGGCCTGGTGAGCGCATTTGCAAAACCTGCAAGTCCTCGACAGCTTGGCGCGAGGGTATTGCTGCTTAAGCTATTGCTGCCTGAGTCTTAAATTTCAAGACAGCGGGCATACAACAAAGGCGCGGCTCTTTTAGACCGCGCTTTTGTTGTATCTGCCATCAGACTGTCGGGCTCTCCTCGCAGCCTGAATACAATAAATTATCCTGTTCTCAAGTATGTTGAAACGAGGGAGGGCTCTTGTCGAGAAGCTCTCGCTGGCGGTTTCGCAGGTGAATTTTAGGAACAGCTTTCGGGGGATAATTCATCAAAATACCTTGCGCGATGGTCTTGCCGGGTGATTTGTTAAACCAGAATATCCACGCGGCTTCCCCGGCCATCAGAGGGCGGTGGCAGCAGCTTTTTTGTGCTGCTGGCAGACTTTTCTGTGGCCTGAATTTCCAGCACCGTATCTTTTGCTGTCTTGAACGCCAGTCCCCTGTTCGGCGGGGGCTCTGGGGTGATCAGTGTTCCCGTCCTGGTGTAGAGGGGAGGGATATACATCAGGTGATCCCGCTGCAAACATAGTTAATGAAATGTTAACAATAAAGTCAGTAGCACTGATTTAAATCCATGTCTTTAAAAACTTGTCAGTGACTAGCGCAATAGGTGTTTTGCCTGAGACGACGTATGCTTCATAATATGCTGCGAACCAGCTTATAGGTAACTGCGGGATGTTGTCCTCAAACGAAGGAATAACCCATGCCACACTGTTCCTGATGTGTCTTATGTATTTTGACTTTTGTCGCAAGGCGCAGGCAGGAGTATACGCCAAGTCAAGGTATTTGGAAATATTCTGATAATAACGGCTCAAATACATTATTATCCAGATGAAATAGAGAAGGCAGGGGAGAGGTTTCTGGGAGAAGGTCTGTCAGACAATTTTGCAGAGAGTACTATAAAGGCGTAATTTGAAAATCGTAATTTCGCCCTGGCAGATGGAGCCGTAAAATTTTCAACATAGAAAGTAATCAATTGATTTGATTGCTATAAACGAACGGATGATTTGATCTCTCTTGTTGTAAAGTCTTCTCAGGTTTTGTTATCACTATAATTCAGTCTGGTGTCGAATTCTGCTGATCGTGCAATCAGGAGAAGAAATTCGTCATAATTTAGACTATGGTGGACGTCTGTACTCAAAACCCGAGGTTCTGATACTATGATCTTATCGTGTATGTTATCCGGGATGTCATCCGTGATATCCTTTGTAAAGTCTTCCGCGATAGCTTCCCGGAAAATACAGATCTCTTGCTCCCTCCTTTTTGCTTTTGCTTTGGCAAACATGTTTTGCTTTTCTGTACGGGCAGAGGAAAGCCCTATTGCTTATGTAAAAGTGGTCAATGGCACCTGCATCGCAATACAGCAAGGCGAAGAGCGGCCGCTCAACCTCGGAGACCCCCTGTTTAAAGCGGATGTTCTAAAAACCAGCAAAGAATCTTCTTTGGGTGTTTCCTTTCGCGACAATACCCTGATTTCCCTTGGCAGCAGCAGCCAACTGAAGCTGGAAAACTTCGAGTTCGATCCGGATAACAATCAACTGGCTTTTGCTGTCGAGTTGTTTGAAGGAACCCTGCTCTATATTTCCGGGTTGATAGCCAAGCTGACAAAGAAACCGGAGGAAGAATTGAGGATCACTACACCTGCGGGAACAGTGACTGTCCGCGGGACAAGACTGTTCATCAATGCTGAACAATGACGGGTAAGAAAGAGGCTGTTTCGATGTTAGATAAAACCTTTATCAAGTTTCTGTTTCCCTTGTCATTACTGTTACTGGCAGCTTGTTCCGCCCCCCGGGGGAACTATGTTATCCTCCTGGCAGAAGAAGACGGAACTGTGGGGCAAGCCAGTGTAAGCAACGCCCAGGGAGAATCCACTCTTGTAGCGGCCAATTCTGTGGTCGAAGTTCCTCGTCAAAAAGCGCCAAAGAAGGCGCGGGAGCTGGAAGCGGAAACTGTTGCAAAGCTGACAGCAGAAACCGAGGCGGCTCAGCCTCCCAAACCTTTGAACTTTGTGTTCTTCTTCGGTTTTGACAGCACGGAACTTACCGGAGATTCCGATGTTATCTTTGCCAGAGTTCTTGAGAATATCAAAAGCCGTGAGACGGTCGATATAAGTTTGATCGGACATACTGATTCAACCGGTTCCGTTGAATATAACCGGGAACTTGGCTTGAAGCGGGCAGACAAGTTACGTCAGCAACTGGTTGATAATGGCATTCCATCGTCCCTGATCGATATCAAATCCCTTGGTGAGGACAGCCCGCTTGCGGCTGACGAGGGACTTGACCAGCGTGCTTTGAACCGTCGGGTCGTAATGGTTTTGAGATAAAAACGAATAGCGCCAACTGCTGAGGTAAAAATCTGTTAATCTTTTGCCTGATCAATGGGAAGGGTGAAGAGAAAGACGGCTCCCCTTTTGTCTTTTTCTTCCATCTCGTTGTTTTTTTCCACCCAGAGCGCCCCACCGAGGGCCTCGATGATTGAGCGGCAAATGGAAAGACCCAGCCCCATTCCATGCATCTTGGTTGTGTAGAAGGGTTTGAAAAGGTTCTTCATTTCAGCCTTGCTCAAGCCAGGTCCTGTGTCTCTGATCGAGACCAGGATCATGTTGTTTTCGGTCTGGCTTGTTCGAACCGTAATCTTCCCCGGTTCACCGCTTGACGTAATGGCCTGCATGGCATTGCGGATCAGATTCATTACGACCTGGTGCAGCTGGATTTCATTGGCGCTGGCTGCTGGAAGATCGTGGGATTGCTCGAAATGCAGAGATACCAGATCACTGTCTCCGACGTCGTGGATCAGCTCGATTTCTTCCTGAATAATTTGATTTACATCAACAGCCCTCACTGTCGTGCTGCCGGTTTCGGCGACTTCCCTGATGCTTTTGAGAATATCATTGCCCCGGTGGGCCTGGGACAGGATTTTTTCGAGGGCTGTCTTGAGGATTTCCGGTTTAAGTGTTTCCGGATCATCCTGAGCATTTTCAAGCAGTCTTTTGGCGGCGTTGGTGTAATTGCAGATCGCCGCCATAGGCTGGTTCATCTCGTGGGCAATCGAGGAGGAAAGTTTCTGGACGGAGCTTTTGCCAATGGTGTGCATAAGTTCATTTTGCAGCCGTCGAATACGGGATTCCTTCTCGCGTTCACGTTTGGCTGCTTCGAGAGCATCAAAGTGCCGCTGGCGTTGTTCGGTAATGAATCCCGAAGTGGCCGAGACGAGAAACATTACCAGAGTGAGCAAAAAGGGCAGTGTTGGATCAATGAGGAATCCGCGAAAATAGAATCCTCCCCAGGAAAGCAGGATTGTCGTCCAGCCTAGAACAGCGAAGGTGACTGTCAGCTCCAGCGCGCTATAGCGCTGGGCAATGAAAATCAAGGAAAGGCCGATTACAAGAAATAGGCCCAGCTCAATTGCCATCATCGCAGGTGTGCTGACGAGCAGGGAATTGGTCAGGATGCTGTCGAGGGCCTGGGCGTGAAAGGACAGGCCGGAAAGGTTCTCGCCCGTGGGAGAAAGGGTATAGTCGGCAATGCCCACAGCAGTCACACCAAGAAGGACGATCTTGTCAAAAAAGAGATCGCCAGTGATTTCACCGGCGAGAACTTGTCTGGCAGATACATGTTGAATGTTGCTGTTTGGCGTGAAGTGGATCCAGACATGCCCATGTTGATCCGTTGGAATGTTATAGCGACCAATCCTGACTTTTTTAACTTCGGATTCTGTCATGAAGGCTTCGCCTAATGCGGCACCAGAGGCAACACGGAGGACTTCTGTTTCAAAAGAGGGGATCAGGCTGTGGCTGATATTGTAGAGCAGAGGGATTTTCCTAATCAAACCATCCTGATCAGGAGCGAGGTTGGATATCCCCTGACCGATGGCAGCTTCGTCCAGAAGAGGAATGTTGCGCAGGAGATTCCCGACTGCGGGGAGCACCTTTCGACCATCTTTGCCAATCATGACCATTTTGTTCAGATTGGGAGAGGGGATGTTGCTTTCCGGGCCAAATCCTGCCGCCAAGCTGAGGACAACGGGATACCTGGCAATGCTGTTGGCAAGTTTTTGATCATTTGAAGGGGCGAGAGAGAGCTGTTGTCTCAAATCCTCGGGCAGGTGCTGATTTGAAAGGGCGATTTGTTCGGGGGAGCTTCTGTCTGCTTCGGGAAAGAGAATGTCTACCCCCAAGGCTTTTGGGTTCTGCCTGGTAATTTGTTCAATCAATTCTGTCAGCAGATCCCGGGGCCAGGGCCATTGGCCAAGAGTCATCAGGCTTTTTTCATCAATCTGTACCAGAACGATCTGATCAGATGTTGTTTGCCTGGGGCTGATTTGCTGATAGCTGTCGAGGATGTTCCAGCGTAAGAGTTGCAAGGGCCAGGGATCATTAAAACGAACAAGTACAGTTGTTATGACAATCAGAGCCAGAAAGCGGCTCAATGTCAGATGTCGCATTAAAAGCGCAAGAGCTGTGTTGTTCTTCCTCATGAGATTGAACTGAAACGCCTTTTACTCTACCTTGTCATGTGCTTAGTGCGATACCACGCTTTTATGTGTCTTATAACAGAGTAAATAGAAGCAACACATTCTTGTACACTGGTTTCGTCGGCTGCAAAGGCAAGCTTTGTATGATTAGGCTCTTTGACAAGCTGGGGCACTTTCTTGTCATCTGAGCGGCAGGGCAAAGTGAAATATAGAAGGTTGATAGATGTATATATACATTGTTGATGACGATGATGCTGTACGTGAATCTACGCAGATGCTCCTGCAATCTTCAGGGCTGGAGGCCACGACCCGTACTTTTCCCTCCGGTGAGGAATTCCTTGCCGAAGACCTGCTGGCGACATCCGGGTGTGTTTTGCTGGATATTCGCATGCCGGGAATGAACGGGGTAGAAGTGCTTAAAAAAGTCCGTGAGGCGAACAGCAGTCTTTCAGTCGTCATGATTTCCGGACATGGAGACATCCCAAAAGCCGTTGAAACAATGAAAGCCGGTGCTTTCGGGTTCGTCGAAAAGCCTTTTTCTGATACTGAAATCATTTCTGTGGTTTCAGAGGCTTTGCAGGACAGCCAGAGCCATGAAAAAGAAGCAAGTCAGCGGCAAAATGCCGAGGAAATTTTGGCAAAGTTGACACCACGGGAAGCTGAAGTGCTTACAAAACTGGTTCTGGGGTTGCAGAACAAGATTATTGCCTATGAACTGAGCATCAGTACCCGTACGGTTGAAGTCCATCGCGCCAGAATAATGGAAAAGCTTGAAGCCAGAAGTCTGCCTGATCTTGTTCGACTGTATTTTACGGCTGGCCTTGATACGGAAACCTTGTCGCAGGGCTAAAATGTCCTGATCCTCTGAGGAACAAAAAGATTATTCGTGCCGTTCTCATGATAATAGCACGGGTCTGAACGACTGATTGTCGAGTAAAATTAACTGTCTCAAACCTGGGTTTTTGCCTGGTTGTGCATGGATAGCTGATCTGCATCAGCCTGATTAATCTGTGGCGATCCCGACCTATATGTGGGGGAAATACCCAGAACTGCGCCCTTTTTAAGAAGGTGTGGTCGTATTTGCCACATTAGGCTGCGCTTTCAGCGACATCCACCTTGCGACTGGGACGTATATATATTCATTGAATAGCCTGAAAAGGGGCAGCGGGATTATCCAGCTTTTTCAACAACAGAAATGTCGTTGAAAAAAGACCTTGATCCTGTTTGATTTCAATAGCGGATTAGCTGTTTTGTTTCTTGGATTAGGAACAAAACAAGGGGTCTTATATACCTACAGGCCACACCACAAAAGCCAATGAAAATACAGGGGAACTAAAGCCATGCCTTCGATTGATGACCTTAAGGCCCAGCGCGCAGCGTCAATGGTAATTACAGCGAACGGAGCACCCAAAAGGACGTCGAACCAGTTCTTTGGTGTGGGGCCGATTACAGATATGACTTCTGACGAGGTTGACGGTCGTCGTTTGCGTTTTCAATTCGATGCCTGGCTGGAAAACAACTATGCCAAGGTAGATGATCGTGGCAATCGTATCGGTAGTTTTACGACTTCTGAAATTGGCCGCAGCATGCACCGGGGATACCCTGCCGACAAGGTGCTGCTGGACATGGCCCGCGAAATTCATCGTTATTTCGAATTCCCCAAGAAAAACAAGATGGCCATTGGTCTGGGCGGAGGACACAGCGGCTTCACGGTTTCCATTCTCCATCTGATGAATGCCAATGACGAAAGCCAGCGGCTGTATGTTGATACCCCCCGCCCTGAATCAGAAGAAGCCAAAGCCGGTGGGTTTTTCCGTCAGTCCTGGGGCTCTCAGATCCTTGAACTGCAACAGTTTGCGGCAAAAGGTGATGTAAACCGCATCAGCTTTAGCGAGGGTGAAGGCTCTATTCCGACGGCTGATGAACTGGTTGCGCTGGGCACAAAGATTTTTGTCGGTGTTGGTCATGAAACCACAGGGGCGACGACCTATAGAGAGTCCGAAATTAAAAACCTGCTTGAATGGATTGATCGTAACCCGGCAGAACACCATGCAATTATCGACAGTACTTCCATGCTGGGCGCCATGCCCTGGGCGGAAGAAGTGGTTCTGGCTGTTCTTGACAAGTGCTGTATGTTTATGCCGTTCCAGAAGGCAATTGGCGGTATTTCCGGTTACTTCATCGCCTCTTATACACCACAGGCAATGGCGCTGATTGATGCGAACCAGAAAGATCCTTCCTGGGCCATTCCACGCCAGCTTAAGATCGCTGTTCCAAAAGATGCCAGACATCCTTTGAGCAGTGAAAAGACCTTTGCTCTCGGCCCCGTCTATGACCCGGCAGAACACAAGATGCTGGGGGGAATTATCAACACCTATTCCACCCTTGCTTTTGCCGAGACAACATTCGGTTTGCTGCGGGCTGAAAAAGCAATTGGTTCTGTCCGGGAAATGAACAAACGGTCGGCTGAAAATCGTAAAAAAATCAATGAATGGATTGACAGTAATCCAACCTTGGAACTCGGTGTTGCCGCCCCTGATAACCGGGGTGCTGCTGTGACACTGCTCAAGGTAACTGAAGGCAATACAGCTGATCCCGAGTTGCACGCCAGAATTATCGCCCGTTCCAAACAGATTCTTGGTTACGAAGGTCTGACGCATCCGAACGGTGAACATGAAAAAGGCCTTGATGTCGCGCGTTATGTAAATGCCTTCCCCGGTACTCCGGGGGATTATCGTGCCTGGATCGGCGGTATTCGTCCGGCTGCTGATGTTGTGGCGTTGCTTGAGAACCTAGAATACGCCTATCACCGTGCCAAGATCGTTGTTCTGGAAGAAATCCTGGCAGAACAGGGCGTAATCTTTGAGGCTTCTGCCACAGCCAATGCCAATGTCAAAGTACGTCAGGATGACCCGAGCAAAGCCTACAAGGTGCTGGTTGCTGATCTGGTTGGATTGAAATTCGATGTCCAGGGCAAGCCGGATCACTCTGAAGTGCGCCGTTATATCGAAGCCAAAGGCGGGGTGTTTCATGACGGCCCTATTGCCGATGATGCCAAACTTGAAGCCGGAAAAATTCACTTCTCATATCAGCCGGACCTGAGCAGGGAAGAAGAACTGCTGCCGCAGACTGATAAGGGGCAGTATGATGCAACAATTGTTGCCGCAACTTTCTTGCCAAAGGCTTCTGTCTTCAAGCATGGTGGTGTGCGTATCGGCGCAGGTACTGGCAATATGGGATCTGATTCCTGGGGCGGCGGTAACGGTGTCGGGGGTGAAGCTCCCCTGATGAATACACCAAGCTTCAACAGCCGGGCTACGGCCCAGATGGCGATGAAAGCCCTGTTGAAGGTTATGCCGGATCTGCCTGTGGATGAAATGCACAAGCTGGTTATTGCAGGTGATTTCGATACCGGTAAGGATCTTTGCAAGTTTCCGACTGAAAAGCTTGAAGGCAAGCGTCTGGCCGTTATCGGCTATGGTAATATCGGCCGCGAGCTTGCCCACTTGGGTAAGGCCTTTGGTATGGAAGTAGCAATCCATGCCCGTCCGCATCACAAGGCGTGGATTGAATCTGAAGGCTTTATCTATGCAGAAACCGCAGAGGAAGCTGCCAGAGAAGCAGATGTTCTCAGTCCGCATACAGGGCTTGGGCCTTTGAATGCAGAAACTGGCAAGTTTGCCAATGATAGCCTGGTTGGAGAAGCTGTTCTCTCTCTGCTTAACAATGGTGCTGTGATTGTGAACTATGACCGGGGTGAAGTGATCAATGTCGCTGCACTGGATGCGGCACTGACTTCCGGCAAGGTTCGTTATGCCGCGATTGATGCCGATCTGTTCAAGAATGCAGAAACTGGCGCCCTGAGCGGGCCAATGGTTCCTTATCTTGATCTGGTTGAACGTCATGGAGATAAGCTCGAGCTGCTACCGCATGCCGCAGCGGATACAGAGCATATGTCCCGGGTGCAGGGCGCAAAGCAGGCTGTTGACCAGATTTTTGATGTGATCCAGTTCAAGTCTGTAATGAACCTTAAGGGAGATCTGCCAGCAGGCTATAGTGATGCCGGTGCAACAACGGTGAACGGTGTTGGTAAAGTTACGTCCAATGCTCTGGTTGCTGTGGCAGCTGCGGACGAAACTGCAGCAGAGCTTCGCAAGTTGACCGAAGACATGGCTGCGATCTGGGGTGCCCTGTCTGTAACCAAGGATGCTGACCGTCGTCAGGATCTGGTCGAGCGCTATGGTGCCCAGCTGACTCTGGGCAGTAACCGTTACATCACCTTGATTGAGAAGCTCGGTCTGAAAGGTCCTTACGGCTGATTAATTTCTCGTGGGAGCCTGGCTCCCTCGCTTTCCGTTAGAAAAGGGGCTGGTCTATCAGACCAGCCCCTTTTCTGTTTGCGGAAGAAGTCATGCTGAGGATTGGCACATTGGGCCAAAGGCAAAATAAAAAGCCCCCCGAACAAGTCAGGGGGCTTTCAAGTTGCTTGATACCCAGGTTACTGCGCCTTGCAGGGCTGCTGCAGAAACCGGGAGCTATCAGTCAAACAGTCTTAGGCGCTGTAATACATATCGAACTCGATCGGGTGCGGCGCCATTTCAAAGCGCTGTACTTCGTGCCATTTCAGGTTGATGTAGGCATCAATCTGGTCTTTGGAGAAGACGTCACCAGCCAACAGGAACTCGTGATCAGCTTCGAGAGCTTCGAGAGCTTCGCGCAGGGAACCACAAACTGTTGGAATGTCTTTCAGCTCTTCTGCTGGGAGATCATAGAGATCCTTGTCCATTGCTTCGCCTGGATGGATCTTGTTGCGGATACCGTCAAGGCCAGCCATCAACAGAGCAGAGAAGGCCAGATAGGGGTTGGCAACCGGATCAGGGAAACGAACTTCTACACGTTTGGTTTTGGGGTTCGAGCCGTGTGGAATACGACAGGAAGCAGAGCGGTTTCTGGCGGAATAAGCCAGCAGAACAGGTGCTTCAAAACCGGGAACCAGCCGCTTGTAGCTGTTAGTTGAAGGGTTGGTGAAAGCGTTCAGTGCTTTGGCATGTTTGATAACGCCGCCGATGTAATAGAGGCAGGTCTCGGAAAGGCCGGCATAGCCTTCGCCAGCAAACATGGCTTTTCCGTCTTTCCAGATGGACTGGTGACAGTGCATGCCCGAACCGTTATCGCCGGAGATTGGTTTGGGCATAAAGGTTGCTGTCTTGCCGTAGGCATGGGCAACGTTGTGAACCACGTACTTGTAGATCTGCATTTCGTCTGCAGCGCGAACCAGCGTATTGAATTTCACCCCGAGTTCATGCTGGGAAGGAGCAACTTCGTGGTGATGTTTTTCAGCAGTAACGCCCATGGCTTTCAGGACAGTAACCATTTCTGCACGCAGGTCGATCCCTGTGTCTACTGGTCCAACTGGAACATAACCACCCTTGACGCGCGGGCGATGACCACAGTTGCCGCCATCCTGCTCTGCACGGTTCATGTGGGGAGACTCTTCGTCGTCCAGCTTGAAGAAACTGTGATGGCTGTTGGTGTCGAACTGAACGTTATCGAAAACAAAGAATTCGGCTTCCGGGCCAAAATATACAGTATCACCAATACCGGTTGACTGCAGATAGGCTTCAGCACGAACAGCAGTCGCACGGGGGTCACGGTTGTAAAGCTGGCCTGAATCCGGCTCGTACACTGTACAGGTAAGAATGATCTGTGCCTGTGCAGAGAAGGGATCCATCACGGCGGAGGTAAGGTCAGGCTTGATGATCATGTCTGATTCGTTGATCGCTCTCCAGCCTTCGATGGAGGAGCCGTCGAACAGGATCCCTTCATCCAGTTCATCTTCGCCAACAGCGGAGGCACACATGGTCATGTGGTGCCATTTACCACGTGGGTCAGTAAAGCGGTAATCAACAAACTCGACTTCGTTTTCCTTGATCATGTCAAGGACGCTCTGCACGTCAGACATAAACTCTTTCCTTTGTTTTGATAGGTATTTTTTTGATGATTTTAACAGACAGGATCAGATGGCATCTCTGCCGCGTTCCCCTGTCCGGATACGGATGGCTTCGTCAATTGTGCTGACGAAAATTTTGCCGTCACCGATGCGGCCTGTCTGTGCAGCCTGTTGGATGGCTTCTGTTGCACGTTCTGCCAACTCGTCTTCGATAACGATTTCAACTTTGACCTTTGGAAGAAAGTCGACAACGTATTCAGCACCACGATAAAGTTCTGTGTGGCCTTTCTGTCGTCCAAAACCTTTGGCTTCGGTTACGGTGATCCCTTTGATCCCGACCTCATGAAGGGCTTCCTTCACTTCATCGAGTTTAAAGGGCTTAATGATCGCTTCGATCTTTTTCATCTGTCCGAATGCTCCAGCAGCAAGAGGGGTTGGCTCTTTCGTCCATTTATATTTTGACCATAGTACTGCAGGATGTATGCCAACTTTTATCTTCCAGAAATTATCAGCTTTATAAGCCTGTTACCCTAATCATGATTAAAAAATAGACAGGATCTGTATAAAAATTGGGCGGCATGATTTTTTTTGTGCAGAAGGCCGATGTCGCCTCGGCAGTTATTTGACTGACCGGGTGATTGGAGGAGGGGGCAGCTATTGTAAAGTCAGGAGACGTGCAGGGGGCCGATTTTATGATCTCGGGCCATTATAAGGGGTGGGGATGATTTTGAAGTCGCTTAAAAGCGGGCTCCGGTTTTCGATTCTCGCTGACTGGTATCTCTTGAAAAAAGCCCGTAATAAAGAATTTTAAAACTGGAGCGCAGTTGTGCTTGACGCCTTTGTCTGTTGTGTATAAAACGCGCTCATCAGCCGAACTTGTTTCGGCAGGTAAAGATCTTATGGTGGCTGTAGCTCAGTTGGTTAGAGCACCGGTTTGTGGTACCGGGGGTCGGGGGTTCAAGTCCCCTCAGCCACCCCATGATTTACAAAAACGCGGCAGCCTCAGGCGCCGCGTTTTTTGTTTTTATTATCCTGTTTTTTTTTGTGGTTTCTATCGGCAGGATTGCCACGCTGCCAGACCGCTCGGGATTAACGACTATTTAGTCAATTTAGATCTATCCTGTCGGGGATAAATATTGTTTTGAAAAGGCTAGGATAATGGAAAACAACGGGCTTTCAGCTGAAGATCGTCGATTGGCTCCCCGATTTCCTGCTTCTGATCCCATCTCTCTTAAAGTGGTCGACAGGGAAGGCAAAGTGGTCATTACGACTATTGCAGATCTTTCTTTTGGCGGATTTTGTCTCAAGAGTAATGATGAATTTTCCGGAGTTGGCGAGCAGGTGACCCTAACTCATTCAATCGCCGGAGAATTCAAGGGAGAAGTTATGTGGCACAGGGGAGACCAGATCGGTGTTCGGGTGATCATGTCATCCGGTGATCGGGAAAAGCTTCTGCAGTACACATGTCTGGCGCTCTACCCTGACAAGGATATCCCGGCGCAGATTAAATAAGATTCCTGAACCAGGACGCTGTGGATTAAATTAGGCCTTGGTTGAGCCATATTGTTTCTGCATATAAACTCTGATGAAGCAGTTTGGTCTTATCAGAGTAGTGAAGTAATGAAACAGACCCTTTTAGGCATCGCAGCGGCATGCGGTATTATTCTCTTTACCTTTTCTCCGGCTCTGCCCGATGAATATCTGAAGGGGGTTGATGCTTATGAAAGTGGCGATTTGTCTGCGGCAACAGCCTATTGGTTGCCTCTGGCCGAGGCGGGAGATGCCCGCGCGCAATACAGTCTTGGAAAACTCTTTGAATCCGAGAGTGAAGGGGTGACGCCTCACTATCAAGAAGCTATTCACTGGTATCAGAAGGCGGCGGACCAGAATGTTGTGGCAGCCCTGAACAATCTTGGACGGCTCTATGCCCAGGGTAAGGGATTTGCTCCCAATCAGGAAAAGGCCGTTGAGTACTGGCAGAGAGCTGCGCAGGCGGACCATGCCATGGCTCAATATAATCTGGGATTGGCTTATTTGCGGGGGGAGGGTGTTCCCCGGAATCTAACCCAGGCAGTCTTCTGGTTCCATCAATCAGCGAATGGTAATGAATCGGGTGCCCAATTTGCCCTTGGCGAGGTGTACAGATTGGGGATATCTGTTCCTCCAGATCGGCAGCAGGCAGAGAAATGGTACAGGTTGGCGTATGAGGCGGGTGATACTAGAGCAGAATTGATGCTTGATCGCCTGGCATCAATAAATAATCTCGAGCAAGCTCAAGAGAACCTGTCAAATTCATATGATGAAGAAGCTTCAGCAGCTTTGCAGGGTAAATCAGAAACTATTGTTTCTGTTCCGGTGGCTGGTGCTCTCCCGGATGCTCCTGATCCAGGCGCCGTTGTCCCTGGGGCAGCGAAGACTGTTGAAATTGCCGTTGTCGAGGCTGGGGCCGATGGACAGGAGGCGGTTGCCCTGCTTGAAGGCACTGCACCTATTCCCCTTCGAAACCCTCGCCGGTATGAGGGGAATAGTCGTGATGTTGCAGCAAAGCCCAAACCGAATCCCCGACGATAGAATATGGTATATCTTCACAGTATCTATGCTGGATCTATAGGGGGAACCACAGTTCTCATATTTTCAGTCAAGAGCCATAGTTCCGGTATTGCAATCAGGAACAGCTAAAATGAGCTGGAACAAAACGCCGCTTCTTACAGTGGAGGAAATGTACCTTGCTGATCGTTCCACGATTCAAGACGGGGTTTCTGGTTGTGCTTTGATGGAGCGAGCCGGGGCGGCGGTGGCAGAGGTGGTGCAATCCTGCCATGGCGAAGGGCAAATTCTTGTACTTTGTGGCCCGGGAAATAATGGTGGAGACGGTTTTGTCGCAGCAAGGCTTCTTCGAAAAAGTGGTCGGAAGGTAAAACTTTTTCTGTCAATTGAAGGGGAGAAACTGAAAGGTGATGCCCGACTTATGGCTCGGCGATGGTCTGGGGGAATTCATTTTTCTCTGACCGAAAAGGATTTTAATGAAAGTTCCTTGATTATTGATGCCCTCTTCGGAACAGGGTTGGCGCGCCCCCTGGAAAAGCGGCTTCTTGATTTTTCTGTTTGGGCAGTCGGAAAAGAAGTGGTTTCGGTTGATATACCAAGCGGCATTAGCGGAGATACCGGGCAGGTAATTGGTGCAGGAGCTTTCGCGGCCTTGAGAACAGTGACGTTTTTCAGGAAAAAAACCGGGCACCTGCTTTTCCCCGGGAGAGCGCATTGTGGTGAGATCATCCTCGCTGATATCGGGATAGATAAAAGCTGCCTTGATGTTCTGGAACCGAAAGTAGCGGAGAATTCTCCTGTTCTCTGGCGGCAGACGCTGCCGGACATCAGTTTTGATAAACACAAGTATCATTTTGGCCATGCGGTAATCTATGGTGGTGAAATGTCAGGTGCAGCACGTCTTGCTGCTTTGGCGGCGCTCCGTATAGGTGCCGGGCTTGTCACGGTTACCTGTCCGCAGGCCGATAAACTGATCTATGCCCTGGCTTCTCCAAGCCTGATCATCAAGGAGAGGGAACGGGGCGGCGCACTGAAAGCGCTTCTCGTGGATAAGCGGAAAAACGCGGTGCTTGTCGGGCCGGGAGCCGGGTGCTCAGAGGAAGTTGTTGCCGAAATTCGTTCTGCAGCAGATGACCCGGAGAGAGCGATTGTTCTGGATGCGGATGCCTTGACTGTCTTTTCAGAAGATCCTGCCGGGTTATTTGCACTTTGCCATGGCAAGATGGTTCTTACGCCACACGAGGGAGAATTCAGAAAACTTTTTCCGGATCTGAAACAGAGCAGAATCGAAAATATTCGGATTGCAGCCCGGCGGGCCGACTGTGTTGTGATACTCAAGGGGGCGGATACTCTTGTCGCGGCACCGGACGGACGTCTGGTGATTAACGCCAATGCACCTTTCTGGCTGGCAAAAGGAGGAACCGGGGATGTTTTGGCCGGAATGGTTTGTGGATTTCTGGCTCAAGGGATGCCAGCTTTCGAGGCTGCTGCTGCCGCGGTTTGGTTTCATGGTGAGGCGGCCAAAGTCGCCGGAAGAGGCATGCTGGCGGAAGATTTGCTTCTTGGCATAAAAGAAGTGAATGCTGGATTTTTTTAGTAAATAATATCTCTTATTGTCTCGCGTTAGTTGTGATTTGTATTAATAGAAAAATTCCCAAGTATTTGATCTATATATTTACTCTTAATTAATTGCTTTCTGTCATTCTTGATAGAATGTTTTGATAAAGTGTGTTCGTTGCTGCAGGTAAAGTCATGTCATTTATAGATAGTATCCGTAAAGTAAAACGTAATTCTGACGAGGTGAAAGTCGGCGGAAGTTATCGTTATGTTGGTCCGCATCGGGTCATTGAGACGGCTAAGGTCCTTAAGGTTCAGACGGATACCTTTGGTATTCCCCATGTTCATTTTTCTATTTCGGTGGATGGGGATCACCTTACTGGATTTGAAGATTACCGGACGCTTGGAATATCAAGTTTTTCTGAACGCTATCGCCAGGCCGTCTAGGCCAAATCTCACCCCGCTCATCATACGGCTATGGATGTGATCCAATTCTGATCGCGGGTGTTTTCCTGTTTTTTACAGATGTCTTTCACTTGCAGTGGAAAGTCGTTATCCCTTCTGGATAAAGAGGGGCTATTGGACCTCTCGGGCTCATTACCAGGAGGGGTTCATGATTCGTGTACTTATGCTTTTTCCACTTTTTTCTTTACTGGCATTTCAGGTCGCCTTGGCGCAGGGGAGTTTTCTTGATCAGGGGCTTAAGCTTTTGAGGAAAGATTCCGGGGCAGAGCAGGAGGGCGGAAATTTCTCTTCTGAAAAAATATCTTCCGGTCTTAAAGAGGCATTGCGTATCGGTTCCGGGAAAGTTGTCGACCAGATCAGTCAGGCAGGAGGCTATGGCAATGACCCTTCCATTCACATTCCTCTTCCTAAAAATCTTCAGACGGTTCAGACGGCTTTGAAGACGATTGGTCAAAGCTCATTGGCGGACGAACTTGAAGCGAAGCTCAATCAGGGGGCGGAAAAAGCCGCCATCGAGGCCCGAACTCTTTTTGTTGAGGCGATCTCTGAAATGACTCTGGAGGATGCTCAGCGCATTTATAATGGGGAAAAAGATGCGGCAACCCGATATTTTCAGAAGAAAATGACACCGGAACTTACAGATAAATTCAGACCAATTGTGAGTGAGAATTTGGCTGATGTTGGTGCTATAAGTACTTACAATAAAATGATAGATGACTATAAAACCATTCCTTTTGTGCCCGATGTAAAAGGGAATTTGACGGACTATACGGTGGGAAAGGCTCTTGAAGGGTTGTTTTATTACCTGGCAAAGGAAGAAGAGCAGATTCGCCAGAATCCGGCTGCAAGAACAACAGAGCTGTTGCGGGAAGTCTTCGGTGCGAACTGACCATAGCATTGGGCGCTAAGCTAATATACTGATAATAATGAATATTTTGTTGTATCTCTTTTCTTGACAGTGTTATTCCGAAAAAAATCTCGGAAAACTGAAAAGTCTTGGTTGCGCAGTCTGCGGGGATGTATTAAACCCCCAAAATCGAAAAGAGCGCGGGTGTGGCGGAATTGGTAGACGCACCAGATTTAGGTTCTGGCGCCGAGAGGCGTGGAGGTTCAAGTCCTCTCTCCCGCACCATTCGAAAATTATTGTTAAGACCCTGGAAGGCCAGCGCTGCCCGGGCAGCTTGCTTTTGCGCCTTTCAGGTTATTGCCATGAATATTATGAAAGGCGTCGCCGGCAAATGCAGGTAACTGAGACTAACGCGGACAATCTGAAACGCGAATTCACGGTGGTCGTACCCGCCACGGACATCGACGCAAAAATCGATAGCCGTCTGGTCGAGTTGAGCTCACAAGTTAAGCTCCCTGGCTTCCGTCCAGGTAAAATACCCATGACAATGCTGAAACAGCGTTACGGGAAATCCGTAATGGGTGAGGTACTTGAGGCACTGGTGAACGAAACTTCCCAGAATATTATTTCCGAGCGCAGCCTGCGTCCAGCAATGCAGCCAAAAATCGAAGTGACTTCCTTCGATGAAGGAAAAGATCTTGAGTACACAATTGCTTTCGAGATCATTCCTGATGTTGAGCCAATGGATTTCTCGACGCTGAAGCTGGAAAAGATTTCTGTTGAAGTGCCTGCGTCTGAAGTTGATGAAGCGCTGGAGCGTATTGCATCAAACCACAAGACAACTGTTGCTCTCAAGCGTAAGCGCAAGGCCCGTGAAGGTGACATCGTTACTATTGACTTCAAGGGAACTGTCGGCGGAGAGGCGCTTCCAGGTATGGCCGGGGATGATTTCAAACTCGAACTTGGTTCTGGCCAGTTTATTCCGGGTTTTGAAGACCAGGTTGTTGGCGCAAACGTCGATGATGATGTGACTGTTAATGTGACCTTCCCTGAAGGTTATGGTAACGAGAAGTTGTCTGGCAAAGACGCTGTTTTCGAAGTGAAGGTCAAGGATATCGAAGAAACAGCAGCTGCTGAAATCGATGATGCTCTTGCCGAGAAGCTTGGCGAAGAAAACCTTGAGAAGCTCAAGGCACGTGTTGCCGAGCAGATCAAAGGTGAATATGACCGTGTTGCTCATTCCCGCCTGAAGCGTGACCTGCTCGACAAGCTAGCAGAAAGTCATGATTTTGACGTTCCGGAATCGATGGTCGAGTCAGAGTTCGAAGGCATTTGGCGTCAGATTGAGTCTGATAAAGATCAGGGCAAACTTGATGAAGAAGATGCCGCCAAGTCAGATGATGAGTTGAAAACGGAATATCAGGCGATTGCGGTTCGTCGTGTACGTTTGGGTCTGCTGTTGTCTGAAGTCGGTACTAAGAACCAGATTGAAGTGACCCAGGATGAGCTGAATTCAGCTCTGTTGCAGGAAGCGCGCAACTACCCTGGTCAAGAGCAAGCTGTCTTTGAATTCTATCAGAAGAACCCGCAGGCAATTGCCAATCTGCGTGCGCCAGTCTTTGAGGACAAGGTCGTCAATTACATCGTTGACCTCGCCAAGGTAACTGAGAAATCAATGTCTCCTGACGAGCTGCGCAAGGCCTTTGAAGCGGAAGGCGTTTCGACTTCCGATGATAAGCCTGCAAAAAAAGCAGCCGCTAAAAAAGCACCAGCAAAAAAGCCTGCTGCCAAGAAAGCGAAAGCTGACGCGGAAGCATAAGAATTCTGCTTTTGAAAGCTAACGTGTTTGTATGGGTTGTGCGAATCTATCGCGCAACCCATATTACTTTCTGAGACATATAGTTAAGTTGTCCAAGACACGCGTATTTCTAAGAGGAAGCCATGAGTGATCCCCGCGATATATTTATGAATACACTTGTCCCCATGGTCGTTGAGCAGACGAGCAGAGGGGAACGTTCTTACGATATTTACTCCCGGCTTCTAAAAGAGCGTATTATTTTTCTGACTGGTCAGGTTCATGACCAGGTAGCGAGTCTGATTTGCGCTCAGTTGCTGTTTCTGGAGTCAGAAAACCCTAAAAAGGATATTTCCTTCTACATCAACTCTCCGGGCGGTGTTGTGACAGCTGGTTTGGCTATGTACGACACGATGCAGTACATCAAGCCGCAGGTCTCGACCGTTTGTGTCGGTCAGGCTGCTTCTGCTGGTTCTCTCCTGTTAATGGCTGGTGCCAAGGGCAAGCGCTATGCCTTGCCAAATGCCAAGGTTATGATCCACCAGCCGTCTGGTGGTTTCCAGGGGCAGGCAACAGACATTGAGATCCATGCCAAGGAGATCATCAAGACACGATCCCGTCTGAATGATCTCTACGCCAAACACACAGGTCAGCCGATTGAGAAAATTGAAGCCGGTATGGAGCGTGATAATTTCATGTCTCCAGAAGAAGCTTTGGCATTCGGTCTGATCGATGAGGTGGTTTCGCACCGCAAGGCTGATGTGGAGAGTGAAGGTTCTTCATCCTGATAAGGGCGGACCCGATTCACAGGGATAGGTATTTTCCTGTTGGGAAGAGTTCATTAACGAAGGTTTGTTATCCTTCGGGAAAAGAGGGCGAATATGATGGGTGTTAATCCCGAATTTGCTTTGATAATGGACAATTTACCATTGTGTGGGTCGGGTCGGTCTGTCAACATACCCTTGATGGGAATTGATTTCGAGGCTCAAACGTAATGTCAAAATCGAGCGGTAACGACTCGAAAAATACTCTCTACTGTTCCTTCTGTGGCAAGAGCCAGCATGAAGTCCGCAAGCTTATTGCGGGACCCACCGTCTTTATTTGTGACGAGTGTGTCGAACTTTGTATGGATATCATTCGTGAAGAACATAAATCATCACTGGTAAAATCGGGCGACGGAGTGCCATCGCCTCAGGATATCTGTGATGTGTTAAATGATTATGTCATTGGTCAGACACACGCCAAAAAAGTTCTCTCGGTCGCGGTTCACAACCACTACAAGCGGCTGGCGCATGGGAATAAAACTGGCGATGTGGAGTTGGCAAAGTCGAACATCATGCTGGTCGGTCCGACGGGTTGCGGTAAAACGCTTTTGGCCCAAACATTGGCCCGTATTCTTGATGTGCCCTTTACCATGGCAGATGCAACGACCTTGACCGAGGCTGGTTATGTCGGAGAGGATGTGGAAAACATCATTCTCAAGCTTCTGCAGTCTGCCGATTACAATGTTGAACGTGCCCAAAGAGGGATCGTTTACATTGATGAAGTGGACAAGATCAGCAGGAAGTCTGATAACCCTTCGATTACCCGGGATGTATCGGGTGAAGGTGTCCAGCAGGCACTTCTGAAGATTATGGAAGGGACTGTTGCTTCGGTTCCGCCTCAGGGTGGACGCAAGCATCCGCAACAGGAATTCCTCCAGGTCGACACCACGAATATTCTCTTTATCTGTGGTGGGGCCTTCGCGGGTCTCGACAAGATTATCTCAACACGAGGCAAGGGATCTTCTATTGGTTTCGGTGCTGATGTGCAGGGGCCGGATGAGCGTCGTATGGGCGATATTCTGCGGGAAATTGAACCTGAGGATCTTCTCAAGTTCGGATTGATTCCCGAGTTTGTCGGAAGACTGCCTGTTGTTGCTACTCTGGAAGATCTGGACGCAGATGCTCTGATCGAAATTCTCTCGCAACCGAAGAATGCGCTGGTCAAGCAGTACAAGCGTCTCTTTGAGATGGAGAATGTAAATCTGAGTTTCTCGGATGGGGCTTTGCTTGAGATTGCGAAAAAGGCGATCGATCGTAAAACCGGAGCACGCGGACTGCGCTCTATCATGGAAAGTATCCTTCTGGATACGATGTATGAGCTCCCTGGTTTGAAGGGTGTCGAGGAAATCGTCATTAACAGTGAGGTTGTGGTGGGTAAAGCCAAGCCGCTTCACATCTATGGCGACAGCAAGGAAGATACCGGAACAGATTCCTGATTTATCTTCGTAGGTGCCATTGATCGGCACTTGAAGATAAAGGAAGGTTTCATATCTATCATTTGTTTTGTTTTATTGGGGGGTGATTGTTTCATCCCCCGAACCTGCTTTTAAGCCAGTGTGCTTGTGAGGATACATGTTAGAAATTTCTCACGGTGATGTTTATCCCGTTCTCCCCCTGCGCGACATTGTGGTTTTCCCACATATGATTGTGCCTCTTTTTGTTGGCCGCGATAAATCGGTCCGGGCACTGGAAGACGTGATGAAAGACGACAAGCAGATCCTGCTTGTCACACAAAAGAATGCATCACAGGATGATCCAAGCCCGTCTGATATCTATAGTGTCGGGACCATCGGGACCGTGCTTCAGCTTCTGAAGCTGCCGGACGGCACTGTAAAGGTTCTGGTGGAAGGGGCCAAGCGTGCCCGGATTACCAAGTTCTCGGAAAATGATGAGTTTTTCCAGGCGGAAGCCATTCCCCTTGATGATAGCGAAGGGGATGAAAAGGAACTTGATGCGCTTTCTCGCAGTGTGGTTTCGCAGTTTGAGCAATATATCAAGCTCAACAAGAAGATTCCGCCCGAGGTTCTTGTCTCGATTAATCAGATAGACGAATCTGGCAAGCTGGCAGACACAGTCGCTTCGCACCTGACGTTGAAGATTGCCGAGAAGCAGGAGCTGCTTGAATGTGCCACGATCGCCGAGCGGTTGGAGAAGATCTACGGCTTCATGGAAGGCGAGATCGGGGTGCTGCAGGTTGAGAAGCGTATTCGTAACCGCGTGAAGCGGCAGATGGAGAAGACCCAGCGCGAGTATTACCTCAATGAACAGCTCAAGGCGATTCAGAAAGAGCTGGGTGAGGGTGAAGACGGGCGCGACGAGCTGGCGGAGATCGAGGAGAAGATCTCCAAAACCAAGTTGACCAAGGAAGCCATGGAAAAGGCCACTGCCGAGCTGAAAAAGCTCCGCAATATGAGCCCCATGTCAGCCGAGGCGACGGTCGTCCGGAATTATCTCGACTGGATGCTTTCTATTCCCTGGAAAAAACGCACAAAGATTAAGAAAGACATCCCCAATGCCGGACTGGTTCTTGATAAAGAACATTTCGGCCTCAAAGAGGTTAAGGAACGTATCCTTGAGTATCTCGCTGTGCAGCAGCGGATGCAAAAAGTAAAGGGGCCGATTCTCTGTCTGGTTGGGCCGCCTGGTGTTGGTAAAACTTCTCTGGGGAAATCTATTGCCCAGGCAACCGGCCGGAACTTTGTCCGCATGAGCCTTGGTGGTGTGCGGGATGAATCCGAAGTTCGCGGACACCGTCGGACCTATATTGGCTCCATGCCGGGCAAGGTGATCCAGGGGATGAAGAAGGCGAAGTCTTCCAATCCGCTTTTCCTGCTGGACGAGATTGACAAGCTTGGCAATGACTGGCGCGGTGACCCGTCTTCTGCACTGCTTGAGGTTCTGGATCCGGAACAGAACAACACTTTTAACGATCATTATCTGGAAGTTGATTATGATCTTTCTGATGTGATGTTCGTGACGACCGCGAATTCACTTCGCATGCCGCAGCCTTTGCTGGACCGGATGGAAATCATTCGGATTCCTGGTTATACCGAGGACGAGAAGCTCCAGATTGCCATTCGTCACCTGATTCCCAAGCAGTTAAAAGACCACGGTGTCAAAGCTGGAGAGTGGAAGGTCGACGACGAAGCACTGCGCAAGTTGATTCAGCACTATACCCGGGAATCCGGTGTGCGTAATCTTGAGCGGGAAATCGCCAAGCTGTTGCGCAAGGCCATCAAGGACATCGAGATGGGTGTGACAGAGTCGGTTCACGTGACAGTGGACAATCTGGGTGATTTTGCCGGTATTCAGCGCTATCGCTATGGCGAGGCTGAGCAAGAAGATCTGGTTGGTGTTGTTACTGGTCTGGCCTGGACAGAAGTTGGTGGTGAGTTGCTGACCATCGAATCTGTTACTGTTGCCGGAAAGGGGAAGGTTTCCTCGACGGGTAAACTGGGCGATGTGATGAAAGAATCGATCCAGGCAGCAGAATATTTTGTCAAAAGTCGCAGTCTTGATTTTGGTATCAAGCCATCGCTCTTTGATAAAAAGGATATTCACGTACACGTTCCCGAGGGAGCTACGCCCAAAGATGGTCCTTCAGCAGGGGTGGCGATGGTCACGTCCATCGTTTCTGTCCTGACAGGAACGCCGATTCGACACGATGTCGCGATGACTGGTGAAGTCACACTGCGTGGTCGGGTTCTGCCAATCGGTGGTTTGAAGGAAAAACTTCTTGCGGCTCTTCGCGGGAATATCAAGACGGTCGTGATCCCGAAGGAAAACGAAAAAGATCTTGCTGATATCCCCGAGAATGTCCTGAAGGGACTGACCATAATTCCCTGTTCTACGGTAGATCAGGTGTTGAAAGAGGCACTTACAGAGACTCTGGTGCCTATTGAGGACTGGGTTGAGGGAAGTGATGTTGAAAAGCGTCATGGAACAGACCTGGAGGGAGTTATTACGCACTAGTTTGTGCTTTTTGTGGGGCAAGTTTGGCGGAGATAGATAAAATGCCGCCAAAACCCTTGAGATTCGGTCGTTTCTTACATTGACGTCGAGATAGGAAGCGATCTACAATCACCGCACAATCAAGAAGTCGTGAGACATTTTTCAAACTTATCCCGTTTAAATAGAGGGGGGGTCAACATGAATAAAAATGATTTGGTCGCTGCAGTTGCAGAGAAAACTGGTCTGTCTAAAGCAGATGCTGGCAAAGCTGTAGATGGCGTTTTTGACGCTGTGACAGATGCACTGAAAGGTGGTGATGAGGTTCGCCTTGTTGGCTTCGGTACTTTCAGTGTTGCAGCTCGGGCAGCTTCACAGGGTCGTAACCCACGTACAGGTGAGGTTATCCAGATCCCTGCTTCCAAGCAGCCAAAGTTCAAAGCAGGCAAAGGCCTGAAAGACGCTGTAAACTAAGTTTAACTGTTTGTAGCTATTAGAAAAAACCGGTTGGCACTATGCCAGCCGGTTTTTTTTTATTTTGTCATATTTTCCTCTTGCCATGCCCGGCGAATCACCTTAAAAGCTCCTTCATCAGACGGGACGTCTGGTGGGCGATTAGCTCAGTTGGTAGAGCATCTCGTTTACACCGAGAGGGTCGGCAGTTCGAGCCTGTCATCGCCCACCAGACGTCTTGATAAAAAGCGCTTCATTCGTGAAGCGCTTTTTTTGCGTCTTTATTATGGCTCCTTGGTAGTATGGTGAAGAGGGGCAAAAAAGGCTGTACTTCTTTTGAGAAGCGGCTTTCTTTTCGAAGGCGAGGGGCTATTTAATTGTTGGAAAGTCCGTAACTGTTTCTGGGGGCTATTCACTGTATCGCTTCCCCGGGTTTATTCTGACCCATGTTTATTCTGATAGCAGAGGGAAAAAGGATTCTGTTTTCCACTGTTTCGGGCATTGGATTGCTGCTTTTATTCCCCGTAAATCGATTCGTCATTCTATTGAAGTAAAAGGATTTTCTGCCTTTTTGTGACTTTATTCAGAAAAGCTGTAAAAAAACTTTCGAAATTGGATTCAGTTGCTTGACAGGGGCAGGACACTACATTAAACAAACCCTCGTCCGCAGGGACGGTTTGTGGGGGTGTAGCTCAGTTGGTTAGAGCGCTGGCCTGTCACGCCAGAGGTCGCGAGTTCAAGTCTCGTCATCCTCGCCATACAACCGTTCATCGATGGCACCTGCTGCGGGGGTGTAGCTCAGTTGGTTAGAGCGCTGGCCTGTCACGCCAGAGGTCGCGAGTTCAAGTCTCGTCATCCTCGCCATCACTTCTCAAAATATATTCCCTTCGAAAATAATACTTATTTAAAGAACTTGAGGCAACATGGTCTGCTTCGGGTTATACTTGATTCCTTTACTCGGAATACACGATTTTTTTAGGAATTGTGGCGATTCTATGTTTGCTTATGTCGCCTATGGGCGATATTAAGTACGTACCAAAAAAATAGGGCCGGTTAAGGCATCTTGTCATTTTCGACATGAAAGGCGATTTACGCAATTCCCATTGTGTAGATTGTATTGGAGAGATGGGCTTAGATGGGATGTTGGCAGAATATCTGCCAATTCTGATCTTCCTCGGAATTGCGGTAGGTCTTGCTATCGTTATGATGATGGCTTCCGTCATCATGGCAAAGCAGCACCCCGATTCAGAAAAGATCAGTTCTTATGAATGTGGCTTCGAGGCATTTGACGATGCGCGTGGCCGCTTTGATGTTCGCTTCTACTTGGTAGCAATCCTCTTCATTATTTTTGACCTTGAAGTTGCCTTCCTGTTTCCCTGGGCCGTCTCACTGAGTGATGTCGGCCTGTTCGGTTTCTGGTCGATGGTGATCTTTCTGGTTATCTTGACGATCGGGTTTGCTTACGAATGGAAGAAAGGGGCTTTGGAATGGGAGTAATCTCTAATCCGGCTCTCAAGGAAGGAGCGCCTCTGCCTCCTGGGCCAGCACAGGATCTCATCCTGAAAAGTGTTGGTGAGGAACTGGCAGAACGCGGTTTCGTTCTCGCACAGATGGACAAGCTGACAGGCTGGGCCCAGTCAGGTTCTTTGTGGCCGATGACCTTTGGTCTCGCCTGCTGTGCGGTTGAGATGATGCATGCGGCCTGTAGCCGATATGATATGGACCGTTTCGGGATGGTTTTCCGACCTTCTCCGCGTCAGTCTGATGTTATGATCGTTGCTGGAACTCTGACCAACAAGATGGCGCCGGCATTGCGCAAGGTCTATGACCAGATGCCGGAGCCGCGCTGGGTGATCTCCATGGGGTCCTGCGCCAACGGGGGAGGGTACTATCACTATTCCTATTCCGTGGTGCGTGGATGCGACCGTGTTGTTCCGGTGGATATCTATGTTCCTGGCTGTCCTCCAACTGCTGAAGCATTGATCTATGGTATCTTGCAGCTGCAGAAGAAAATCAAACGTACCGCGAAGTTCCGCAGGTAAGCCTAACGGCATCCCAAAAAACTGGTGAACTATATGAATCAGGCTTTATTGGACTTGGGCGAATATATCGCCTCCGCCTTGGGAGAAGCGATTACTGGCACAGAGCTTAAGAACGACGAACTCGTTCTCTGGGCAAAACCAGATACGCTTCTCAAGGTGTTGAAGTTCCTTCGAGACAATCAGAATTGCCAGTTCCGGCAATTGGCAGAAGTAACGGCTGTGGATTATCCCAGCCGTGAAATGCGTTTTGAACTTGTCTATTGTCTTCTTTCGCTGACACATAATCAGCGGATCAAGGTCAAGATTGCTGCGACCGAAGAAGAGCCGGTTGACTCGGCTACTTCTCTTTTCAGTTCCGCAATCTGGTATGAGCGCGAAGTTTGGGATATGTACGGCATCTTCTTTGCCAACCATCCCGATCTGCGTCGTATCCTGACAGATTATGGTTTTGAGGGGCATCCTCTGCGCAAGGATTTCCCGCTGACTGGTTATGTCGAGGTCCGGTATGACGAAACGCAAAAGCGTGTTGTCTATGAGCCGGTCAAGCTCAGTCAGGAGTTCCGTAACTTTGATTTCTCCAGCCCTTGGGAAGGGATTGTCCAGCTTCCCGGTGACGAGAAAGCCGAGAAGGAAAAAGAAGGGGGCGCTGCTTAAATGGCTGAAGCTACAATCAAGCCGCTTACGCTCAACTTTGGTCCGCAGCATCCAGCCGCACACGGTGTTCTCCGCCTTGTTATGGAAATGGATGGCGAGATCATCGAGCGGGCAGATCCGCATATCGGACTCCTGCATCGCGGCACCGAGAAGCTGATCGAATACAAGACCTATCTGCAGGCTTTGCCTTATTTTGACCGTCTCGATTATGTCGCACCAATGAACCAGGAGCATGTTTATGCCCTGGCTATTGAAAAGCTGCTGAACATCGAGGTGCCAAAACGCGGCCAGTATATCCGGGTCCTTTATTGCGAGATCGGCCGTATTCTGAACCACATTCTGAATATCACGACCTTCGCAATTGACGTTGGCGCGATGACCCCAATTCTCTGGGGTTTCGAGCAGCGTGAAAAACTGATGGAGTTTTACGAAAGAGCCTGTGGTGCAAGACTCCATGCAGCTTATTTCCGTCCCGGTGGTGTGCATCAGGATCTGCCCGCAGGTCTTCTTGCTGATATCCTGACATTCTGTGAGCAGTTCCCGGCCTTTCTTGATGACCTTGAGGGACTTCTTACGGAAAACCGGATTTTCCGTCAGCGTACTGTCGATATCGGCACGATCAATTTTGATGAAGCGATGGACTGGGGTTTCTCTGGTCCGATGCTCCGGGGCTCCGGTATCGCCTGGGATCTTCGCAAGTCACAGCCTTATGATTGCTATGACGAGATTGATTTTGATATCCCGGTTGGTAAAAACGGGGACTGTTTTGATCGCTATCTCGTTCGCATCGAGGAAATGCGCCAGTCCCAGCGGATTATTGAGCAGTGCATCGAAAAAATGCCTGAAGGGCCTGTTCTGGCGCCTAATCACAAGGTCACTCCACCTCGACGCGATGATATGAAGCGTTCGATGGAGGCGTTGATCCATCACTTTAAACTCTATACCGAAGGATTCCACGTGCCAGAAGGGGAAACCTATACAGCCGTAGAAGCTCCCAAGGGAGAGTTCGGTGTCTATCTTGTTGCTGACGGATCAAACAGACCGTACCGCTGCAAAATCAAAGCACCGGGATTTGCCCATCTGGCGGCCATGGATTACATGTGCCGTGGCCATATGTTGGCTGACAGTGTCGCAATTCTCGGATCCATGGATATCGTGTTCGGCGAGGTCGACCGATGAAAACCAGTAGTTTTCCAAAAGCAAAAACCGGCGATTTCAAGTTTACCGAAGAGAATCTTCGCGAAGCCGAAAAACTCGTCGCAAAATATCCCGAAGGCCGTCAGGCCAGTGCAATTATCAGTATGTTCTATCTGGCTCAGAAGCAGAACGACGGCTGGTTGCCACCTGAAGCCATTGAGTATGTTGCTGAATATCTCGACATCGCGCCTATCCGTGCGCATGAGGTCGCGACTTTCTATACCATGTTCAATCTCAAACCTGTCGGGACTTATTTTATCCAGGTTTGTCGTACCACACCCTGCTGGCTGCGCGGATCCGAAGAGATCCTCAAGGCTGCGCTTGAGAAAATCGGCGTGAGCAAGGCCGGAGATGTCAGCGAAGATGGTCTCTTCTCTGTTGTTGAGGTCGAGTGTCTAGGTGCCTGCTGTAATGCGCCGATGGTGCAGATCAATGACTGGTATTACGAAGACCTGACAGTTGAAAGCATCTCGAGAATTATTGACGAGTTGCGGGCAGGCAAGGAGGTCGCGATCGGGTCACAGACCGGACGTCTGACCTCTGCCCCTGAGGGCGAGAGAACAACCCTGAAGGAGGGTGGCGATGCAGATGCTTGAAGATAAGGATCGTATCTTTACCAACCTTTATGGCCAGAATGACTGGGGTATCAAAGGTGCCAAGAAACGTGGCATCTGGGATAACACCCATGCTTTGGTTGCGCTGGGACGTGAGGAAATTGTCAACCGAATGAAAGACTCCGGGTTGCGTGGCCGTGGTGGTGCGGGTTTCCCTGCAGGTATCAAATGGTCATTTATGCCCAAGGAAGATCAGTCGCGTCCAAGTTATCTTGTTGTGAACGCGGATGAGTCCGAACCAGGGTCCTGTAAAGACCGCGAGATCATGCGTAATGATCCGCACCGTCTGATCGAAGGATGTCTGATTGCTGGTTTTGCGATGGGGGCTCATACGGCTTACATCTATATTCGGGGCGAGTATTACCTCGAATCAACCCGTCTTGAAACTGCAGTTGAAGAAGCCCGGGCAGCCGGGTTGCTCGGCAAGGATGCCTGTGGCTCCGGATGGGCTTTTGATGTGCATGTTCATCGCGGGGCAGGGGCCTATATTTGCGGCGAAGAAACCGCGCTTCTGGAAAGCCTTGAAGGTAAAAAAGGCCAGCCTCGTCTGAAGCCTCCTTTCCCTGCTGCCTGTGGTCTTTATGGTTGCCCAACAACGGTGACCAACGTTGAAACGGTTGCTGTCTCTCCGACAATCCTGCGCCGTGGTGCAGACTGGTGGAAGCAGTTCGGACGGGAAAACAATACCGGAACCAAGATCTTCTCGATCTCTGGCCATGTAAACCGTCCCTGCAACGTTGAAGAAGCCATGAGCATTCCGTTGCGAGAATTGATCGAAAAACATGCCGGTGGCGTCCGTGGCGGTTGGGATAACCTTCTTGCGGTGATCCCAGGTGGATCTTCGGTGCCGATGTTGCCAAAACATGTCTGCGATACCATGACAATGGACTTTGACGCCCTGCGTGAAGCAGGTTCCGGTCTCGGGACAGCTGCGGTTATTGTGATGGACAAGTCTACGGATGTGATTGAGGCGATCTGCCGCCTGTCACACTTCTATCAGCATGAAAGCTGTGGTCAGTGCACACCGTGTCGCGAAGGAACCGGCTGGATGTTCCGTCTGATGCAACGCATGGTTCGCGGTGAGGCTGATGTCGACGAGATTGACATGCTTTGGGATGTTACCAAGCAGGTTGAAGGTCATACCATCTGTGCACTTGGTGATGCTGCTGCCTGGCCAATCCAGGGGTTGATCCGCAATTTCCGTCCCGAGATGGAAAAACGGATTGAGGCATACAAGCAAGCTCGCCGGGCCGCGGAATAGGAGATACTGATGCCAAAGTTGACGATTGACGGCAAGGAAATCGAAGTCGCTAACGGCCTGACAGTGCTTCAGGCCTGCGAACTTGCCGGAGCGGAAATTCCCCGCTTCTGTTACCACGAACGTCTGTCCGTTGCAGGAAACTGCCGGATGTGTCTGGTGGAAATGGAACGGGCGCCGAAGCCCATTGCATCCTGTGCGATGCCTGTGGGCGAAGGCATGGTTATTAAAACCGATACCGATCTCGTGAAAAAAGCCCGCAAGGGCGTGATGGAATTCCTGCTGATCAACCACCCGCTTGACTGTCCGATCTGTGACCAGGGCGGTGAGTGTGACCTGCAGGATCAGGCCATGGCCTTTGGTCTTGATCACGGACGCTACAAGGAAAACAAACGCGCGGTTAAAGAAAAATACATGGGGCCTTTGATCAAGACGATCATGACCCGTTGTATCCAGTGTACCCGCTGTGTGCGTTTCTCCACCGAAGTTGCCGGTATCGAGGAAGTCGGGTTGCTTCATCGCGGTGAAAAAGTCGAGATCACCACTCTGGAGAAGGCAGTTAATTCCGAACTTTCCGGAAACCTGGTTGATGTCTGTCCGGTTGGTGCCCTGACGTCCAAGCCTTATGCTTTCAACGCCCGTCCCTGGGAGCTGAAAAAAGTCAACTCCATTGACGTGATGGATGCGCTTGGTTCCAACATTCGCATCGATGTTCGTGGGCGAGAAGTTCTCCGTGTTCTTCCCCGTATTCATGAAGATGTGAATGAAGAGTGGATTACCGATAAAACCCGTTACATTACCGATGGTCTGAAGCGCCAGCGTCTTGACCGTCCTTATGTTCGTGTTGATGGCAAACTGCGTGCGGCGAGCTGGGATGAAGCTTTTGCGGTGATCAAAGACAAGATCACAGGCCTTAAAGGTACTGAAATTGCAGCTCTTGCCGGTGATCTTTGTGATGCAGAATCAATGCTGGCGCTCAAGGATCTGATGGCGAACCTTGGCTCCGAGAATATTGATTGTCGCCAGGACGGCGCCAAACTGGATGCTTCAAGCCGGGCTGATTATCTTTTCAACAGCTCTATTGCCGGTATTGAAGAGGCGGACGCCGTTCTTATCGTCGGTAGTAACCCGCGTTGGGAAGCTGCTTTGATCAATACCCGTCTTCGCAAGCGTTTCCTGACTGGTGCGCTCAAAGTTGGTGTCATTGGGGAAGCGGTCGATCTGACTTATGATTACGATTATCTTGGGGCGGGTCCTGACACACTCAAGGAAGTTGCTGAGGGTAAAAATGCCTTTGCCAAAGTTCTTGAAGGCGCAAAGAAACCGATGATCATTCTTGGAATGGGCGCTCTGGCACGTAAAGACGGTGCTGGGGTTTTCGCTTTGGCCAAGAAAATTAGTAAAAAGTTTGATCTGGTTCACGAAGGCTGGAACGGTTTTAACGTTCTGCATACAGCGGCCTCTCGGGTTGCTGCCCTGGATCTGGGATTTGTCCCCGGCAAGAAAGGCCTTGATGTCGAGGCAACACTTGCTGCTGCTGAAAAAGGTAAGATCAAGGCTGTGTATCTGCTCGGGGCTGATGAACTTGATGTTTCAAAGCTGAAAGACGCTTTTGTGATCTATCAGGGGCATCATGGTGACAAAGGAGCTTCGGTTGCAGATGTCATTCTGCCGGGGGCTGCCTATACCGAAAAGAACGGTACCTATGTGAATACTGAAGGTCGTGTACAGCTGGGACGTCTGGCTGCATTCCCTCCGGGCGAAGCACGAGAAGACTGGACCATTATCCGAGCTCTCTCGGAACAGGTTGGTGAGGCATTGCCTTATGACAACCTTGGTCAGCTTCGTCAGCGCCTGATTGAAGTCAATCCGGTTTTTGCTGCGGTTGACCAGATTGGCCAGAGTGACTGGAATGATAAGGCCTCAGACAAGGGAGAGATCAGCTCGGACCCGTTTGTTCTGGCAATTGAGAACTTCTATATGACTGATCCAATCAGCCGTTCATCCGAAACGATGTCTGCCTGTACAGCACAGTTTGTATTGGGCAAAGAGCAGGGAGCTACTGGAACAAATGGCTGAACTCTGGGAAGGATACGCTCTGCCGACGATTATTATCGTTGCACAGATCATGGCAATCGTCGGACCTCTGTTGATTGCGGTGGCCTACCTGACGTTGGCTGAGCGCAAGGTGATTGGTGCGATGCAGCTGCGCAAGGGACCCAACGTGGTTGGTCCTTTTGGCCTGTTGCAGCCTTTTGCCGATGCTGTAAAGCTGATGATGAAAGAAACAATCATGCCTTCCGGGGCAAACAGGATTGTTTTCATCATGGCCCCGATGCTTACTTTCATTCTCAGCCTTGTTGCCTGGGCGGTTATTCCTTTTGGCGAAGGTCTGGTTGTCAGTGACATCAATGTTGGAATTCTCTACCTCTTTGCTATTTCATCTCTCGGTGTTTACGGGGTGATCATGGCGGGGTGGGCATCGAACTCTAAATACCCCTTCATCGGGGCATTGCGCTCTGCGGCCCAGATGGTTTCCTACGAAGTCTCCATGGGACTTGTGATTATCACTGTGCTGATGTGTGTCGGGTCTTTGAACCTGTCTGATATCGTGATGGCACAGAAGGGCGATTACGGCTTGCTTAACTGGTATGCCTTTCCACTTCTGCCGATGTTCGTGATTTTTTTCATCTCCATTTTGGCTGAAACCAACCGTTCTCCTTTTGATTTGCCGGAAGGCGAGTCCGAGATTGTTGCTGGTTTTATGGTTGAATATTCCTCGATGAGCTTTGCGCTCTTCTTCCTTGGGGAATACGCGAACATGATCCTGATGAGCGCCATGGCTGCAATCCTCTTCATGGGTGGCTGGTTGCCTCCATTTGATATTGCACCGTTCAACTGGATCCCCGGGCCAATCTGGTTTTCTTTGAAAATCGCTTTTGTTCTTTTCTGTTTTCTCTGGGTTCGTGCCACATTCCCGCGTTTCCGCTATGACCAGCTGATGCGTCTGGGGTGGAAAGTATTCCTGCCGTTCACTCTTTTCTGGGTGCTCTTGACGGCGGGCGTGCTGGTTGGCTTCGACCTGTTACCTGCTGCACATTGAGGCCTGGTGATGGATAACAAACAAATAAAAAGAAATATGGAGAGATAGAGGACTATGGCATTTATGAGAAACCCCGCCCGCAGTCTTCTCCTTACCGAGCTGATTTCCGGGATGGCCCTGACCTTGAAGTACTTCTTCAAGCCAAAGGTAACCCTGAACTATCCTTATGAAAAAGGACCAATCAGTGCGCGTTTTCGCGGCGAGCATGCCTTGCGCCGTTATCCAAACGGTGAAGAGCGCTGCATTGCCTGTAAACTGTGCGAAGCGATTTGTCCGGCTCAGGCGATTACGATTGAAGCCGAACCTCGTGATGACGGCAGTCGACGGACGACCCGTTACGACATCGATATGACGAAGTGTATCTATTGCGGTTTCTGTCAGGAAGCTTGCCCGGTTGACGCCATTGTGGAAGGTCCGAACTTTGAGTTCGCGACCGAAACACGTGAAGAGCTGTTCTACAACAAGGACAAGCTGCTCGAGAATGGTGATCGCTGGGAAACTGAACTTGCCCAGAGCATCGCACTGGATGCGCCTTACCGCTAAGAGCTTGGGATTGAGATTGTGTCAAAATACAACACTGTTTGCCGAAACCGGGCTCGTAAAGAAAGGGTAGCCAAATGATTATACAGGCTCTCGTCTTTTATGTTTTTGCTGCTGTTACCATCGCCGCAGGGCTGATGGTTATCACGGCTCGTAACCCTGTACATTCTGTACTGTTCCTGATCCTCGCTTTCTTCAATGCTGCCGGACTTTTTGTCCTGATGGGCGCTGAGTTTCTGGCGATGATCCTGGTTGTGGTCTATGTCGGGGCTGTTGCTGTTCTCTTCCTTTTTGTCGTGATGATGCTTGATATCAATGTCGAGAAAGCACGGCAGGGGTTTAAGAAGTATCTCTTTATCGGTGGGGCGATTGGACTGGTCCTGCTGGTTGAGTTGGTCTTGATCCTCAGCAGCGTTGTTTCTACCGATGTGAGTGTGGTTGCCTCTGTACCGATCCCGGCGATTGACGATGTGCATAACACCCGTGCTCTGGGGCAGGTCCTCTACACCAAATACGTATATCTCTTTGAAGCTTCCGGGATGATCCTTCTCGTTGCGATGATTGGTGCCATTGTGCTGACCTTGCGTAAACGCGAAGGTGTCCGCCGTCAGGTAATTGCCGATCAGGTGAACCGGAGCCGTGAAGAGGCCGTTGAAATCAAAAAAGTATCCAGCGGGAGTGGCATCTAACCATGTTAGAAATTGGTCTGGCCCATTACCTGATCGTTGCGGCGGTTTTGTTTACAATGGGTATCTTTGGCATCTTTCTGAACAGAAAGAACGTCATTGTTATCATGATGTCCATTGAGCTGATGTTGCTTGCCGTAAACATCAATTTTGTGGCGTTCTCAACTCACCTGGGTGACCTGGTTGGTCAGGTCTTCTCGATCTTCATCCTGACTGTTGCAGCCGCTGAGGCTGCGATCGGGCTGGCGATCCTGGTGATCTACTTCCGTAACCGCGGATCTATCGCGGTTGAAGACATCAACGTGATGAAGGGCTAGTTTGACGATGGAAAACTATATTGTCTTTCTGCCCTTGCTCGGTGCTTTTATTGCCGGACTGTTCGGGCGCTTTATCGGAGATCGCGGGGCGCAGGTTGTAACCACAGGGTTACTGCTTGTATCTGCTTTCCTGTCCATTCTGGTTTTCAAAGATGTGGCTCTGGACGGCAACAGCCGTTCCACCGACCTCTTTACCTGGATCAACTCCGGCGATTTCATCCTCTCCTGGGCGTTGAATATCGATACCCTGACGGCTGTCATGCTGATTGTTGTGACTGTGGTTTCCTCCATGGTGCACCTCTATTCAGTCGGTTACATGTCCGAAGACAAATCGATTTCCCGCTTTTTCTCCTATCTGTCGCTCTTTACCTTCTTCATGCTGATGCTGGTGACCTCTTCCAATCTGGTCCAGATGTTCTTTGGCTGGGAAGGGGTGGGACTGGCATCGTACCTTCTGATCGGTTTCTGGTACGAAAAACAGTCAGCCTGTGCTGCAGCGATCAAGGCCTTCCTGGTCAACCGCGTTGCCGATATCGGTTTTGCTCTTGGCATCATGGGGGTCTATGTTCTCTTTGGGACCGTAGATTTCGCGGCGATCTTTCCCCAGGCAGAAGCCCTTTCAACAGCACAGATTACTTTCCTGAACTTCGAAGGCCATGCGCTGACGATTATCTGTCTGCTGCTGTTCATCGGCGCCATGGGGAAATCTGCCCAGTTGGGGCTGCACACCTGGTTGCCTGATGCGATGGAAGGACCGACACCGGTTTCCGCGCTTATTCATGCGGCGACGATGGTGACAGCGGGTGTCTTCATGCTCTGTCGTTTCTCGCCAGTGTTTGAATATGCTCCCTTCGCCCTTGAGGTTGTGACCTATGTTGGGGCTGCGACAGCATTCTTTGCCGCAACAATCGGTCTGACCCAATTTGATATCAAACGCGTGATTGCCTATTCAACCTGTTCCCAGCTGGGATACATGTTCTTTGCAATCGGTGTGTCGGCCTATGGTGGTGCGATTTTCCACCTTATGACGCACGCTTTCTTCAAAGCCCTGTTGTTCCTTGGTGCGGGCTCGGTTATTCACGCCATGCATCACGAACAGGACATGCGCAAGATGGGCGGGATCTGGAAGATGATTCCGGCAACCTATCTGCTGATGTGGGTTGGCTCTATCGCTCTGGCGGGACTGCCTCCTTTTGCCGGGTACTTTTCCAAGGATCTTATTCTTGAAGCTGCCTATGCCGCGCATTCTACTCAGGGAACATTCGCTTTCTGGGCCGGGACAGCTGCTGCCTTCATGACGGCTTTCTATTCCTGGCGTCTGCTGATCATGACCTTCCATGGCAATCCCCGTGCCGACGAGCACACCATGAAAGGTGTTCATGAATCTCCGATGACCATGATGATCCCTCTGCTGGTTCTGGCGCTCGGAGCGGTGTTTGCTGGCTGGCTTGGCTACAGTTACTTCGTTGGTGATATGAGAGCTGAATTCTGGGGCGAGGCAATCTTTGTTCTGGAAGCAAACGATAGTGTTGAGGCCGCGCATCATGTGCCGACCTGGGTCAAGCTTGTGCCTTTGATCGCTGCTATCAGCGGGATTGTACTGGCTTATGTGTTCTACATGTTTGCACCGGGACTGCCCGCAGCCTTTGTTCGCATGGTCAAGCCGGTTCACAGCTTTGTCTACAAAAAGTGGATGTTTGACGAACTCTATGACTTCCTGTTCGTTCAACCAGCCCGTAAACTTGGCCGGTTCCTGTGGAAATCCGGTGATGGGGCGGTGATTGATGCCTATGGTCCGGATGGGGTCTCTGCTCTCACCCGCCGCCTTGCAGGTCGGGCAAGTCGCCTGCAGAGCGGGTATGTCTACCACTATGCCTTTGCCATGCTGATCGGGGTTGTTGCCCTGATCACCTGGTACATTGTTACCAACGCAGGTGTGTAAGAGTTATGCAAGATCATCTTCTATCTATCGTGACCTTTGCACCACTGTTTGGTGCGCTGGCGATCATTCTGCTGGTTCGAAGCGAGAATGAAGAAGCCGTTGCCAAAAATTCCCGCTGGGTAGCCCTCTGGGTTTCCGGTGTGACTTTTCTGGTATCGCTGTTCCTCTGGACCGGATTTGAACAGGGGACGTCAGACTTCCAGTTTGTCGAACAGGTTGAATGGATGCCATCCCTTGGTCTGACCTACCATATGGGGGTCGACGGGATATCCGTTCTTTTTGTCCTGCTGTCTACGCTGTTGACACCGATCTGTATCATTTCGTCCTGGGGCGCTGTTAAAAAACGCGTCAAGGAATACATGATCGCCTTTCTGATTCTGGAAACGATGATGATCGGCATGTTCTGTGCCCTTGATATCGTCGTCTTCTATGTCTTCTTTGAAGGTGTTCTGATCCCGATGTTCCTGATTATCGGGATCTGGGGTGGCGAACGCCGGGTCTACGCGGCATTCAAGCTGTTCCTTTATACCCTGGCGGGCTCTGTTCTGATGCTGGTTGCCATTCTGGCAATGTATTTTGAATCAGGGACTGCCAACATCGTCGAATTGCTTGCCTACAGCTTCCCGGTAGAGATGCAGAAGTGGCTCTGGGTTGCATTTTTTGCTTCCTTTGCTGTCAAGGTGCCGATGTGGCCGGTTCACACATGGTTGCCGGATGCTCATGTTGAAGCGCCAACTGCCGGATCGGTTATTCTGGCGGGTGTTCTGCTGAAAATGGGTGCTTACGGGTTCCTCCGGTTCTCTATGCCAATGATGCCGGATGCGTCGCTTTATTTCTCTCCGCTGGTTTATGCCCTGTCGATTGTCGCGGTGATCTATACGTCACTGGTGGCATTGGCGCAGGAAGACATGAAAAAGCTGATTGCCTATTCTTCGGTTGCCCATATGGGATATGTGACCATCGGGATCTTTGCAGCAAACCAGCAGGGCGTTGAGGGTGCAATCTACCAGATGCTGTCTCACGGAGTTGTTTCTGCAGCGCTCTTCCTTTGTGTTGGTGTTGTTTATGACCGTATGCACACCCGCGAGATCAATCGCTATGGCGGTGTCGTTGAAAAGATGCCGAACTATGCACTTGTCTTCATGGTCTTCATGCTGGCCTCTGTCGGTCTGCCCGGTACAGGCGGGTTTGTTGGTGAGTTTTTGGTTCTGGTTGGTGCTTTCAAAGCCAATACCTGGGTTGCCGCACTTGCCGCGACAGGGATGGTTCTGGGGGCGGCCTATATGCTCTGGCTTTACCGCAAGGTCGTGTTTGGCAAACTTGAAAAGGATGATCTGAAATCGCTTCTGGATCTCAGTCTGCGTGAAAAGGCAATCTTTTTGCCTTTGCTGCTGATCACGCTCTGGATGGGGATTTATCCGCCAAGCTTCCTGAACATCATGTCTGCTTCTGTAAGCAATCTAGTCAACAACTACGAGGCAGCCATTACCGCCTCTAATGCCGCGCCGATGTTTGCGCAGGTATTTGGTCAATAGAGGGGCTATCAAGATGATCACAACAGATCTGACCATGGCATTGCCCGAGATTTTCCTGGCCTGTGCTGCAACGACTCTGCTGCTTTTCGGGGCTTTCCGGGGAGAGCAGGGGGCGAGCTTTATTTCCGCGTTGTCTGTTGCCGTTCTGGCGATTGCCTTTGGCCTGATTTTCCTGGGCAATCGCCCGGAAGGTGTGGCTTTTGGTGGGCTTTTTGTCGTCGATGCCTATGGCGACTATATGAAGCTTGTGGTTCTGGTGGCTGCCGGTTTCGGTATTCTCATGACGCAGCGTTTCATTGAACGCGAAGGGATGGACCGTTTCGAAATTCCGGTGCTGATGGTTCTCGCAACCCTTGGCATGCTCATGATGATTTCGGCCAATGACCTGATGTCGCTCTATGTCGGTCTCGAACTGCAGAGCCTTTCGCTCTATGTTATTGCCGCCATCCGTCGGGAAAACCTGAAGTCATCCGAAGCGGGCCTGAAGTACTTTGTTCTTGGGGCGCTGTCCTCCGGAATGTTGCTGTACGGCTCATCCATGGTTTATGGTTTTACCGGTGCAACCGACTTTGCCGTTATCGGTGAAAATCTCTCTGTTGCCCTGTCAACCGGAGGCGTTCCCGAAATCGGCCTGATTGTTGGTCTGGTCTTTATCTGCGCCGCGATTGCCTTCAAGATCTCTGCCGTGCCGTTCCACATGTGGACACCGGATGTTTATGAAGGTGCGCCGACACCGGTGACGGCTTTCTTTGCCTCGGCACCAAAAGTTGCCGGAATTACCCTCTTTGCCCGTGTCCTCAGCGATCCTTTTGGTTCGCTGGTTGGTGAGTGGCAGCAGATTATTGTCTTTGTTGCCCTGGCATCGATGATCCTTGGATCTCTTGCCGCGATCAAGCAGACCAATATCAAGCGTCTGATGGCCTATAGCTCGATTGGTAATATCGGTTATGCTCTGGTTGGTCTGGCTGCGGGAACCCAGGCGGGTATTGAAGGTCTGCTGATCTACATGACCATCTATATCTTTATGAACATGGGAACTTTCGCCTGCATTCTCAGCATGCGCCAGAAAGGAACCATGGTCGAGAATATTGAAGACCTTAAGGGATTGAGCAAAACCAGTCCTTTGATGGCTTTTGCCCTGACCGTTTTCATGTTCTCCATGGCGGGTATTCCTCCTCTTGCCGGTTTCTTTGGCAAGTATGTGGTCTTTGCTGCCGCGGTTGATGCGGGCCTGACTACACTGGCCGTTATCGGGGTTTTGACCTCGGTGATTGGTGCTTTCTACTATCTGCGTATTATCAAGGTGATGTATTTCGATGAGCCAACGGCGTCTTTTGACAAGCCGATCGGGGGTGAAATGACGTTGGTACTGACGGTTTCATCTGTCTTCATCGTATTTTTCATTCTGTTCTCTTCGCCGATAATGGACGGGGCTGCGCTGGCGGCTTCTGCCCTGTTTGCGGGATAGTGACATATGACTGAGGGCTCTTTGTCCCTGGATATTCCGGCTTCTTTTACCCTGCATGCCAGAGAAGAAGTCGGAAGCACCAATGATGAAGTTCGCCTCCTTGCCGAAACAGGGGCCCAGGATCGCACAGTCGTCTGGGCCCTTCGTCAATCTGCGGGGCGGGGACGACAGGGGCGAACCTGGGTCAGTCCAGAGGGAAATCTTTATTTTTCACTTTTACTGCGCCCCGATGTTCCAATTGCAGAGGCGGCCAATCTCAGCTTTGTTGCGGCTCTGGCTCTGGCGGATGCGATCAGGCAGTTAAATCCGGCAATCTCTCCGAGCTTGAAATGGCCGAACGATGTTCTTATTTCGAACAAGAAGGTGTCCGGTATTCTGCTTGAAAGTAAATCGACAACAGCGGGCACGCTGGATTTTCTGATTATGGGGATTGGCGTGAACATCCAGGCTTATCCCGATGATGCCCGTTATCCGGCGACATCTCTGGTTGAACAGGGCGCGCGGCAAGATCTGCTTCCCGGAGAACTGCTGGAAGCTTTCCTTAATAGCTTTGACCCTTGGTACAAAGTGTGGAAGAAAGACGGTTTCACTGCCATCCGGTCTGCCTGGCTCGATCAGGCTCACGGAATTGGCAAGACCATTTATGTTCGCCTGCCGCATCAGACACTTTCGGGGCGGTTTGTTACAATAGACAAGGACGGGGCTCTGGATCTGGAGCTTGATAGTGGTGAACAGTGTCTGGTCACTGCCGGTGACGTCTTTTTTGCTTCTTAGGATCTATAGGCAAAATGCTGCTTGTGATTGATTCAGGGAATACCAATGTCGTTTTTGCCATTTACGAAGGGCAAGAACAGAAGGGCTGTTGGCGGGCCACCAGTGACAGCAAGAAAACGGCAGACGAATATGCTGTCTGGTTGACCCAGCTTATGGCACTGAAAGGTCTGGTTCCGAGTGACATTACGGGCAGTATTCTGGCAAACGTGGTGCCGGCTTCGACCTATAACCTAACACGGCTGTGCGAGATCTATTTCAATTCGACTCCCCTTTTGGTGGAGCTGGGGAAAATTGACCTTGGGCTGACGATCAGAATTGATCACCCGGAACAGGCAGGGGCGGACCGTCTGGTGAATGCTGTTGCAGGTTATCAGAGATATGGTGGTAATCTGATCCTGATTGATTTCGGGACAGCGACTACATTTGATATTGTCGGTGACGATGGCGCTTATGAGGGCGGTGTTATTGCCCCGGGGGTCAATCTTTCGGTTGAGGCGCTCTATATGGCTTCGGCCAAGCTGCCGCGAATTGATATACGTCGTCCAAAAAACATTATTGGCAAAGCAACCATTCCTGCCATGGAATCCGGTATATTCTGGGGATATATCAGTATGGTAGAGGGCATGGTTAAACGCATTCGTGAAGAATATGGCGCCCCGATGCAGGTTGTGGCAACCGGCGGTCTGGCCCAGCTATTTACAGCAGCTACAGAAGTTATTGATCATCTTGATAAAGATGTGACACTCCGCGGGCTTATTTCCATCTATGAACTGAATACCCGGGATAAAAAAGTTAGGTAAAGTATATGAGTAAACCAGTAGTCCCTAAAGGCGACGAACTGTTGTTTTTACCGCTTGGCGGAACCGGCGAGATCGGTATGAATCTCAATCTCTATGGGCATAACGGCAAGTGGTTGATGGTTGATCTGGGAATTTCCTTTGCCGACGGGGCAAGGCTTCCCGGGGTTGATGTCATCATGCCTGATCCCTCGTTTATTGAAGACCAGCGCGAAAATCTGGTTGGGCTGGTTCTGACCCACGCCCATGAAGACCACATCGGGGCCATTCCCCATCTCTGGGCTGAACTGCGTTGTCCGATCTTTGCCACGCCTTTCACCAAGACTATGGTCTATTCCAAACTGGTGGAAGCGGGGCTGGAAGATCAGGCCGAGATTACGGTGATCCCGGTTGGGGGCTCCTTTAAAGCGGGCCCGTTCGAGGTGGAAATGATTTCCATGACTCACTCGATCCCCGAACCTTCTGCCCTTCTGATCACGACCCCGGCAGGTAAAATATTCCATTCCGGCGACTGGAAGTTTGATCCTGATCCTTTGGTTGGACCTGATTTTGATCAGAAACGCTTGGAATCCCTGGCGGATGAAAATATTCTGGCGATGATCAGTGACTCGACCAATGTCATGTCATCCAGTGAAGTTGGCTCGGAATCTTCGGTTCGTACCGGACTGGTCGAGGTTATCTCGAAGCAGCGGAACCGGGTGCTGGTTACCTGTTTTGCCAGTAACGTGGCACGGGTTGCTTCGGTTATGAAAGCCGCGCAGGAATGCGGACGACGGGTTGTGCTTATGGGACGTTCCATGCAGCGGATCTATGCTGCTGCGCGCGAAAATGGCTATCTGCTCGATATGCCTCCTCTCTTGTCTGAAGAGGAATTCTCCTACACACCCCGTGACGAGGTACTGATCCTCTGTACCGGAAGTCAGGGAGAGCCGCGGGCAGCCCTGACCCGTCTGGCCAGAGATGAATTCAAGAATGTACATGTAGACGCAGAAGATACGGTGATCTTTTCCTCGCGGATTATTCCGGGCAACGAGACAACGATCTTTAATATTCACAACACCCTGGCAGCAAAAGGCGTGAAAATAATCACCGACCGGGATGCGCACGTTCACGTTTCGGGACACCCCGGGCGAGATGAGGTGAAGAAACTTTATCAGTGGGTCAAGCCCCAGATCTCCATTCCGGTTCATGGCGAGGCCCGGCATCTGCACGAACACGCCAAACTTGCCGGTGAATGTGGGGTGAAAACCCAGATCGTTGCCCAAAACGGTGATCTTATCCGCCTTGCGCCCGGAAAGCCGGACAAGGTTGATGATGTACACAGTGGCCTGCTGGCAATCGAGGGCGACCGCCTGGTGCCGATTGATAGTCCGATCATCAAAAGCCGCCAGAAAATGATGTATAACGGCGCCGCCATGATTACTCTGGTGATTGATGAGGACGGAAAGCTGGCAGCAATGCCTGATGTGAGCATTCAGGGCGTTGTTGATAGCGAAGATGAGCCCGATGAGTACAAGGATATTGTTATTGCTGTACGCAATGGCGTCCGGCTTTTGAAAAAAACAGAGATGAAGCGAGATGAGCTGGTTCGTGAAGTTGCGGTTCGGGCCTTGCGCCGTCACTGCAACAAGGTTTTTTCCAAGAAGCCGGTTACAGATGTTCATATTGTCCGCCTGACGGATTATTTTGAATAACTGGACCAGAGCTTTAACGTAGATAGGGGAGGATGATCTGTCATGATCGGACGGTTAAACCATGTCGCGATTGCTGTGCCGGATCTGGAGGCTGCAATCGCCCAGTACCGGGATGGTCTGGGGGCAAAAGTTACAGAGGCAACAGATCAGCCGGCTCACGGTGTGACAGTGGTGTTCATTGAGCTGCCCAATACAAAAATTGAACTGCTCTATCCCCTGGGTGAAAACTCTCCTATTCGCAATTTTCTGGAGAAAAATCCTTCAGGAGGTATTCATCACATCTGTTATGAGGTGGATGATATTCTGGTCGCGCGCGACAAGCTCAAGGCTGAAGGAGCCCGGATATTAGGGGATGGGGAGCCGAAGATCGGGGCCCACAACAAGCCCGTGCTTTTTCTACACCCTAAAGATTTCTTTGGCACCCTGATTGAACTCGAGCAGTGCTGATGACCCTGTTTTCCTGATTTTTTCGGATTTTTCTGATACTTTTCTTGCAAGGACATACGATGAACTGGGTAACCGGTATGCTTGTATATGTTATCATCTGGTGGCTGATTTTCTTTATGGCCCTGCCTTTTGGGGTGAAACCTACGGAAAACCCTGGTGTTGGCCATGAGCCTTCTGCTCCGGCAAATCCGATGCTGTTGAAAAAAGCCCTGATCACCAGTGTGATTGCCGCTGTGCTCTGGGGTGTCGCCTATTACGTAATTACCAACAAGCTGATCACTATCGGCGAAGCGGACTTCGGCTGAAATCCTCTCAGGGAACCCGATTTGTTGAGGGAAGGGATAAGATAACTTCTTTCTATATAATCTGCCTGTGGGTATTCTTTAGCCACAGGCATTTTTTTATGCCTCCTGCAACAGTGGCTGAAAAGGTGGCTGATGAGAATGAACTATAGAAACTCTATCCGTAAAGTAATCCTGGCTGGCCCGGTCTTGGTGGGAACAACTTTTCTGCTTTCCCCGGGGATTGCGGATGAGCAGGCTGGTCTTATCCGGATTACACGGCAGGATTGCCAGCATCTTGTTGCCCATGTGCCTGCCGATGATGTGGCCTATACACCGGGTGTCACGGCACGGGGCGAGAAAGTCGTTCCTGCAGATCTAAATGCCCAGACCATCACCTTGCCTGAAGTTATTCGTATTCCTATTACAGTAGATCTGTTTAACCGCTTTAATATTCCTGCCAACCCAAACAACTTTGAAGCAGAAGCCGAGATAGGTGTGGTTGAGGTTCATAAAGACGGTACAGCATTGTTCAATGGAACACCCTTGCAGAGCGCTGAGCAGCGTGAGTTATCCATTAAATGCCAGGAAATTCTGAAATCCCCTTAATGTTTTAGGTTTTATATAATCCTTAATATGTTGATATTTAACTGAATGTCTCCAGTCTTTAGCTGTTTTCATGACGGTTGCTTCCGAGATTTTTACCGCGTCAATGGCATGGACAATCATCTTTTGATCCCATATACATGTGCACCATATCAAACGGCTGAAAAGCTGATCCGACTGCCGTATCGACTGTATCTCTATAACGCTCCAGGAAACTGAAATGCGCCTTTCCGCTTATTTCCTTCCCACGCTGAAGGAAAACCCCACCGAGGCACAGATTGTCTCACACCGCTTTATGCTTCGTGCCGGGATGATCCGACAGGCGACATCCGGGATTTATTCCTGGCTGCCGTTGGGACTGAAAGTCCTCCGCAATGTTGAGCGGATTATTCGGGAAGAGCAGAACCGTGCCGGGGCGCAGGAAGTGCTGATGCCAACGATCCAGCCTGCTGATCTCTGGCGGAAATCCGGTCGGTATGATGACTATGGCAAAGAGATGTTGCGGATCAAGGATCGCCATGACCGTGATATGCTCTATGGGCCAACCAATGAGGAAATGATCACAGAGATTTTTGGCAACGCGGTCAAAAGTTACAAGGACCTGCCAAAGAACCTCTATCACATACAGTGGAAGTTCCGCGACGAGGTTCGCCCTCGTTTTGGTGTGATGCGTGGGCGTGAATTCCTGATGAAGGACGCCTATTCGTTTGATATCGATTTCGAGAATTCCAAGGCAGCTTATAACCGCATGTTTGTTTCCTATCTGCGGACCTTTGAGCGCCTGGGGCTGCGCGCCATTCCCATGGCAGCAGATACGGGACCTATCGGTGGAGAACTGAGCCATGAATTTATTATCCTGGCCGATACTGGTGAGTCTGAAGTCTTCTGTCACGCTGACTTCCTGACCAAAGCCTCTCCTTCTGCTGATGTCGATTACAACGGCGATCTTCAGTCGATTGTTGATGACTGGACCAGTATCTATGCTGCGACTGATGAAATCTATGTTCAGTCCGAGTTTGAAAGCTCGGTCCCTGAAGACAAACGCATGCAGTGCCGGGGCATTGAAGTCGGGCACATCTTTCATTTCGGCACCAAGTATTCCGAACCAATGGGCGCCTATGTTCTGAACAAGGACGGCGAAAATGTGCCAGTCTTTATGGGGTCTTATGGTATTGGGGTTTCCCGTCTTCTCGGGGCGATTATTGAAGCCAGCCACGATGAAAATGGTATCATCTGGCCCGAAGCAATTGCACCTTACAAGGTTGGTCTGATCAACCTCAAGGCAGGCGATGCAGACTGTGCCAAGGCTTGTGATGATCTCTATAACCGTTTCAATGCGGCCGGGATTGAAGTTCTTTACGATGATCGAGATACCTCTGCCGGGGCCAAATTCAAGGATATGGATCTGATCGGTCTGCCATGGCAGCTGGTTATTGGTCCCCGCGGCCTTAAAAATGGCACAGTTGAGTTGAAAAATCGGGCCAGTGGTGAAAAAGAAGAGCTGTCACTGGATGCTGCTTTGAACAAACTGGGCCTGTAGGTCACGACGAGACGGGAAGAGGGGGAAGTAATGGTTTTTGGTGCCTTTGAACGCATGGTGGCCTGGCGCTACCTCCGTTCCCGTCGCAAGGAAGGTTTTATCTCTGTCATCGCGGGCTTCTCGCTTGTCGGGATTGCTCTGGGTGTTGCTACGCTGATTATTGTCATGGCAGTGATGAACGGGTTTCGTCAGGAACTGCTGGGGCGCATCCTCGGAATTAATGGTCACCTGGCTGTTACGGCCATTGAAGGTGAGCTGGTCGACTACAAGACAATTGCAGAGCGCATTGCAGCGATATCCGGTGTTGCCAGTGCCACGCCCCAGGTACAGGGGCAGGTTATGGTGACGGCACAAGGAACCGCAACCGGTGGTCTGATCCGTGGAATGGCCAATGAAGACCTCAAGGCCCGCAAGCTGATTTCGGAGAAAATCGTCGGTGGTACCCTGGACGATTTTGTCGGGGACGATGCGGTTGTTATTGGTGCACGGTTGGCTCAAAATCTGGGGCTGAGCGTTGGAGACAGCGTCACACTGGTCTCTCCTAACAGCTCCATTACGGTCTTTGGCTCCATACCGCGTTTGAAAGCCTATACCATTGTCGCCCTGTTTGATGTGGGAATGTACGAGTACGACAGCAGCTTTATCTATATGCCGCTTGAGGCGGCGCAGATCTTTTTTGAGCTGCCGGATCAGGTGAATACCATCGAAGTTTTTGTCGATGATGTCGAGCAGACAACAGCTGTCCGGCGGGAAATCCACAATGATATCGGTTATGGGATCATCACGCGGGACTGGCAGCAGAACAACGCAAGTTTTTTCAATGCGATCCAGGTAGAGCGCAATGTGATGTTCCTGATCCTGTCGCTGATTATCCTGGTCGCAGTGTTTAATATCGTTTCCGGCCAGATCATGCTGGTCAAGGACAAGGGACGTGATATTGCGATCCTTCGGACCATGGGGGCCACCAGTGGTATGGTCCTGCGCATTTTCTTCCTCAGCGGAGCTTCGATCGGTGTGTTTGGTACCTTGATTGGCTTTATTCTTGGTCTGTCGTTTTCTTCAAACATCGAGAGCATTCGTCAATGGCTTGAAGGTCTTTCGGGAACCAACCTGTTTGATGACGAGATTTATTTCCTCTCCAAGCTTCCGGCCATTGTCGATAGCGGAGAGGTGATTCAGATTGTTGGGATGGCTTTGTTTTTCTCGGTTCTTGCGCCCATTTTTCCCGCCTGGCGTGCCGCACGTCTCGATCCGGTAGAGGCCATTCGCTATGAGTAATTCAATGAAGGGGCTCTCTCTTGCCTCCGTGAGCAAAACCTATCGTCAAGGCACAAATGAACTTCACGTGCTTAACGATGTCAGTTTTGACATCAAGCCGGGTGAACTGGTTGCGCTCATCGGACCTTCCGGCGCAGGTAAATCAACCATGCTGCATATCGCCGGATTGCTGGAGAAACCGGACAGCGGAGATATTCTGGTTAACGGAGAGTCTTCTGCCCGGCTGAATGATAAAAAAAGAACTGCTCTGCGTCGTGATACCATTGGCTTTGTCTACCAGTATCATCACCTGCTACCCGAATTCTCGGCAGTGGAAAACGTGATACTGCCGCAGATGATCACGGGGCTGTCCCGTAAAGAAGCACAGGACCGGGCCGTTGACCTGCTCACGACCGTTGGTTTGGCTGATCGTGTCACACATCGCCCGGCAGAGCTTTCTGGTGGGGAACAGCAGCGTGTGGCGATCGCCCGGGCGCTGGCCAATGCGCCGTCGGTTTTGCTTGCGGATGAACCCACTGGAAACCTTGATCCTGAAACTGCGAACAAGGTCTTTGATCTGTTGCTCAATCTGGTCCGCTCTGTTGGCTTGACGGCCCTGATCGCCACCCATAACCACGAGTTGGCGAAACGTATGGACAGGGTACTTCATTTTGAAGGTGGTAAAATCTGCTGATAATTCTGAGAAAATCTCTGTAACGCATTATTTTATAATTACTTTTAAAAAGTTCGCCGGAAAATTCGGCGAACTTTTTTCTTGATTTGATAAATGCTTTTATTGGTTCCTTCCTTGGCGCGGGCTGAGGAAACAGGTATCAATGGGTCGGAAAATGCAAAAATAAATATCAATCAGCCCCGGACATATTATTTCGATGTCCAGGCGGAATTGATGGGGATGATTTGTTGAGGTTGGTTTATGGCGTTTGCTGATTTTGTTCATCTTCGGGTTCACACGGCCTATTCTCTTTCCGAGGGAGCGATCAAGGCCAAGGAGCTTGTTGATCTTTGTAAAAAGCATGACATGCCAGCTGCTGCGATAACCGACAGCAGTAATCTTTTTGGCGCAATGGAGTTCTCGCTTGCTGCCAAGGCTGCAGGTATCCAGCCCATTCTGGGTACTCAGATCATGGTTGGCAGAGAAGATCGCGACCAACGACCCGGCGCTTTGATACCCGAGCCGGATCAACTGGTGCTGCTGGTGCAAAACCAGAAGGGTTATATGAACCTGATGCATCTGATCTCCCATGCTTTTATGGAGACAGAAACCGGGCTGACGCCGCAGATCTCTCTTGAAGGGTTGCGGGGCTGCCATGAAGGTCTTATCGCGCTTACGGGAGGCCCCAAGGGTGCCGTGGGGCGTCTGTTACTGGAAAACCAGGATCAGGATGCGGAAACACACCTTTGCGCCCTGGCGGAAATCTTTCCCGGGCGTCTCTATGTTGAGCTGTTGCGTCACGGGATGCCGGAAGAACGGGCCATCGAAGATCGACTGGTTGATCTGGCTTATAAACATACTTTGCCGCTGGTTGCGACAAACGAAGCCTTTTTTGCCAGTGAGGATATGCATCAGCCCCATGATGCCCTGATCTGTATTGCCGAAGGTGCCTACGTTTCCCAAAGTGAGCGACGCCGTCTGACTGCAGAACACCGTTTTAAATCTGCTGATGAAATGAAACGGCTTTTTGCTGATATACCCGAAGCAATCCAGAATACGCTGGTGATCGCCCGGCGCTGCTCCTGGTTTGTCGAGCCGATCGGACCTATCTTGCCGCCCTTTGATACTGGCGCCGGTCGCTCGGAAACCGATGAGCTGCGTTATCAGTCAGAGCAGGGACTGGAAGGTCGTCTGGTCCGTCATATTTTTACTGAAGGAATGTCGGAAGAGGAAAAGGAAGCTCTGGCAAAACCCTACCGGGAACGGCTGACTTACGAGCTTGATGTTATTATCCAGATGGGATTTCCGGGATACTTCCTGATCGTTGCCGACTTTATCAAGTGGGCCAAGGATCACTCCATTCCGGTTGGTCCCGGTCGTGGATCGGGAGCAGGGTCTGTCGTTGCCTGGGCTTTGACCATTACCGATCTCGACCCCTTGCGCTGGGGGTTGCTGTTTGAACGGTTCCTCAACCCGGAACGTGTCTCGATGCCGGATTTCGATGTGGATTTCTGTCAGGATCACCGGGACAAGGTTATCACCTATGTTCAGGACAAATACGGCCGGGACAAGGTCGCCCAGATCATTACCTTTGGTAAGTTACAGGCGAGGGCGGCGCTTCGCGATGTGGGCAGGGTGTTACAAATGCCATACCCACAGGTGGACCGCCTGTGCAAGCTGGTCCCAAACAATCCGGCCAAGCCGACGTCCCTGCCTGAAGCAATCGCTCAGGAACCTCTGTTACGGGAAATGGCCCGGGCTGACGAGAATGTCGGTAAGCTTCTTGAGGTGGCTCAAAAGCTTGAAGGGTTGTACCGCCATGCGTCGACGCATGCAGCGGGGGTGGTGATTGGAGATCGTCCGCTGGATCAGCTGGTGCCGCTCTACCGCGATCCGCGGTCAGATATGCCCGTGACCCAGTTCAACATGAAGTTTGTGGAACAGGCCGGGCTGGTCAAGTTCGACTTTCTGGGGCTTAAGACCCTGACAGTTTTAGAGCGGGCCTGTAATTTTATCAGAGCGGCGGGAACACCGATTGACCTCGCGGAGGTTCCACTTGATGACACCGCTTCGTTTGAATTGTTGGGCAGAGGGGACAGTGTCGGGGTGTTCCAGCTGGAATCCACAGGCATGAGGGACGTGCTCAAGCGGCTGAAGCCTGACCGCTTTGAGGATATTATTGCGGTGGTCGCGCTCTATCGCCCCGGACCGATGGAGAATATTCCCAGCTATATTCGGCGTAAAAAAGGGGAAGAGACACCTGATTACATGCACCCGCTCATTGAGGATATCCTCAAGGAAACTTACGGGATCATGATCTATCAGGAACAGGTCATGCAGATTGCCCAGTTGCTGTCCGGTTATTCGCTGGGTGGTGCGGATCTTCTGCGCCGGGCAATGGGTAAAAAAATTCAGGCCGAGATGGATGCCCAGCGCAAAATCTTTGTCGATGGTGCTGTCGAGAAAAAAGTTCCGGCCAAAAAGGCGGATGAAATCTTTGATCAGGTCAACAAGTTCGCAGGTTATGGTTTTAACAAGAGCCATGCGGCTGCCTATGCCCTGGTGGCCTATCATACAGCCTATCTGAAGGCAAATTATCCGGAAGAGTTCATGGCGGCGACCATGACTTATGATATTTCCAATACAGACAAACTCAATGTCTTCCGGCAGGAACTGTCCCGTCTGAATATCCTGCTCTTGCCACCAGATATTAACAAGTCTTATGCCGAGTTTGTCGTAGAAACTCGTGAAGATGGCTCAAAGGCTGTTCGTTATGCTATGGCGGCAGTGAAAAATGTCGGAGAGCAGGCGATTGAAACCATTACCAAAGAACGCAGTGAGAACGGTCCTTTCAAAGACCTGACCGACTTTGTGGCCCGGGTTGACTCCAAGTCGATCAACAAGCGACTGGTGGAAAATCTCTCCAAGGCGGGTGCCTTTGATAGTCTGACAGAAAATCGCCAGCAGGTTTTTCTCGGGGCAGAAAATATTGTCCGGAATATTTCTGCTGCGGCCCAGGAAAGGGCAAGTGATCAGGTAAATCTCTTTGGCGGGGACGACAGTGGACCCATGATTGACCTCTCTCTGCCCAAAGTTCCTGACTGGCCAGAGTTGGAGCGCCTGAAACATGAATATGATGCGATCGGTTTTTATCTTTCCGCGCACCCGATCGATACCTATGAGCAGATCCTGAAAAGACTGCGGGCCCAGACAACACAGGAAGCCGTCTTTCTGACCAAGAAAACCAAGGGGCAGGGCGGTCCGTTGAAGGTTGGCGCCATTGTGATCGGTAAACAGGAGAGGACCTCGAAAAAAGGGTCCAAGTTTGCCTTTATCCAGATATCAGACGCCCATGGTACGATTGAGGCAATGGTGTTTTCCAATGTGCTAATGGCATCACGTGACGTTCTGGAGAGTGGCGTGCCTATGCTTTTTACCCTGACAGGGGAAGTAAAGCCTGATGATGATGAAGCGCGTTTCCTACTTCAGGCCGTTAAACCGCTTGATGAGGCTGCATCCCTGACCGACACGGGTTTGAAGCTTTATATCAGCAGTGAAAACCCGCTTGAGCCGTTAAAAACAGTGCTGGAACAACATGCTTCACCCGGGAGGGGAAAAATCTCTTTGATGCTCGGGCTCGAAGATGGTCAGGAACTCGAACTGGAGCTTCCGAAAGGCTATACGGTCTCTCCATCCATCCGTCAGGCTATCAAGGCGATTGAAGGTATCGACCTGGAAGAAGTCTGATTGTTTTCGGAAGTGTTTCATGGCAAAATGTGATGATTGGGTTACGAATGCAAAAAATACTTGCATCCTCTGTTGAGGGGGAGTATCACCCGCAACATCACTAAAAAACACGTGGGCTTAACGGGATCGGTTTTCCGTTCTTCGTTTCTGGTGTTTCCGTTTGAAAAGGCGGAGATTACAGCCTGCGGAAGTTTAACCGGAAGAGAAAAGGTTTATTCTATGGCGCTTCCTACCTTTACAATGCGTCAGCTGCTTGAAGCTGGTGTTCACTTTGGTCACACAACCCGTCGCTGGAACCCGAAGATGTCTTCTTTCATCTTTGGCGAGCGCAACGGCATCCACATTCTCGATCTTGAGCAGACTGTTCCTTTGCTGCACAAGGGTATTGCTTTCACACGTGAAGTTGTGGCCGGTGGCGGTCGTGTACTTTTCGTTGGCACAAAGCGCCAGGCAAGCGAGAAAATGGCTGAAGCAGCCAAGCGTTGTGGCCAGTACTATGTGAACCATCGCTGGCTCGGCGGTATGCTGACCAACTGGAAAACTGTTTCCAACTCCATCCGTCGCCTGAAAGAGCTTGATGCACGTCTTGAGAACGAACATGTCGGTCTGACCAAGAAAGAGCTGCTCAACCTGACACGTCAGCGCGACAAACTTGAACGCGCTCTCGGCGGGATCAAGGAAATGGGTGGCATTCCTGATGTGATCGTTGTTATCGACACCAACAAAGAACACCTTGCGATTGCAGAAGCAGTCAAGCTTGGCATTCCTGTTGTCGGTATTCTCGACTCCAACTCTGATCCTGCTGATATCACTTTCCCGATTCCAGGGAATGACGATGCGATCCGCGCGATCAGTCTCTACTGTGATCTTTTCGCTGATGCCGTTATCGACGGCCTTCAGCAGGAGCTTACTGCATCCGGTACCGACATCGGTGCAGCAGAAGAAGCCCCTGTTGAGCAGCTGCCAGAAGTAGAAGCTGCTGAAGAAGCAGTTGCTGCCGAAGCCTAAGCTGTTCGCGAATGAACTCTGCGAAACGGCGGCTCCTATGCCGCCGTTCTCGTACCTGTATCAATGATGATATTTAATTTCTAAAAAGAGATCGAAAATGGCCCAGATTACTGCTGCCCTAGTTAAAGAGCTCCGGGAAAAGTCCGGCGCAGGCATGATGGATTGTAAAAAGGCGCTGTCAGAAAATGATGGCGACTTGGAATCTGCCGTTGACTGGCTTCGTAAAAATGGCCTTGCTGCCGCTGCGAAAAAAGCTGGTCGTGTTGCTGCTGAAGGCCTGGTTGCTGTTGCAACATCCGGCACTAAAGGCGCTGCCGTTGAAGTGAACGCGGAAACCGACTTTGTATCCCGTAACGAAAAATTCCAGTCTTTTGTCAAAGCCGTTGCTGAGCTTTCCCTCAATGCCGGTGGTGATGTTGAAGCTCTGTCTTCTGCAGCTTTCCCAGGCGAGAGCGGCACTGTTGCTGAAGCTCTGACCAACCGCATTGCGACGATTGGTGAGCACATGAGCCTGCGTCGTACTGCTGCTCTTGAAGTGAAGCAGGGCGTTGTTGCATCCTACATTCACAACCAGACAGCAGATGGCCTCGGCAAAATCGGTGTTCTGGTCGCTCTGGAATCTGCTGGTGACGCTGCCAAGCTTGAAGCTTTCGGCAAACAGGTTGCTATGCACATTGCTGCAACCAACCCGCTTGCTCTGGATCGTTCTGCTGTTGATGCCAGCGCTCTTGAGCGTGAAAGAGACATTATTGCGGATCAGGCACGTGCTTCCGGCAAGCCAGAAGAAATCATTGGCAAAATGGTTGAAGGTCGTCTTCGCAAGTATTACGAAGAAGTCTGTCTGCTTGAGCAGAACTACGTTATTGATGGTGAAAACACTGTCGGTAAAGCAGTTGAGCTTTTTGCCAAAGATCTTGGTACTGCGGTTGCCCTGACCGGCTTTGTCCGCTTCCAGCTCGGTGAAGGCATCGAGAAGAAAGAAGAAGACTTTGCTGCTGAAGTAGCTGCTACACTCGGCAACTAAGATTTTTTGACGATGGCCGTGATCTTGCTGAGGGACTCAGTCAAGGCGCGGCCATTTTCATATCCAAAATCACCAACATCGACTACAGTAGCCATCATTTAGGCATAATGCCGGGATAGTTACTGATAAGAGCAGAAAAGATCGGGAGATTTCCGTGAGTGATACACCACGATACAAGCGTGTTTTATTGAAGCTCTCTGGTGAGGCATTGATGGGGGCGGGCAAATTCGGTCTCGATCCTGAAACTGTCGATCAGATTGCCATCGATATCAAAGAAGTCGTTGATATGGGTGTTGAGGTTTGTGTCGTCGTCGGTGGTGGAAATATTTTCCGTGGCCTTTCTGGTGCGGCTGCCGGGATGGAGCGTTCGACAGCTGATTACATGGGAATGCTGGCGACGATCATGAATTCTCTGGCCATGCAGAACGCGCTGGAAAAGATCAATATCCCGACGCGTGTCCAGACAGCCATTCGCATGGACGCTGTGGCAGAACCTTATATTCGCCGCCGTGCTGAAAGACATATGGAAAAAGGCCGTGTTGTGATTTTTGGGGCAGGAACTGGTAATCCCTATTTTACAACGGATACGGCTGCTGCACTGCGGGCATCGGAAATGGATTGCGAAGTTCTGCTGAAAGGCACAAAAGTTGATGGTATTTACTCGGCAGATCCAGTAAAAGATCCAACCGCAACCAGGTACGAGAGCCTTTCCTACAGACAGGTCCTGACAGAGGATCTTGGGGTTATGGATCATTCGGCTATTGCACTGACGCGTGAAAATAATATACCGATTATGGTGTTTTCGATTTATGAAAAAGGCTCTTTTGCCAAAGCTGTTTGTGGCCAGGGCCGTTTTACAATTGTTGAATAAAAGGGGATAGACGTTGTCTCAAGATACCCTCATGAAAGATTTGTCCCGACGCATGGACGGCGCCATTGATGCGCTGAAAAAAGATTTTGCGGGACTGCGCACGGGCCGTGCGTCCACGGCTCTGCTTGAGCCGATCATGGTTGAGGCCTATGGCGCATCGATGCCGATTACTCAGGTTGGAACGATTACTGTTCCTGAATCGCGGATGCTTGCTGTTCAGGTCTGGGACAGATCCATGGTTGGCGCTGTTGAAAAAGCCATTCGTGAATCCGGGCTTGGCCTGAACCCGTCACCAGACGGACAACTTGTTCGTGTACCAATTCCTGCACTTTCCGAAGAGCGCCGCAAGGAGCTGGTCAAGATTGCTGGGAAATATTCAGAGCAGGCCAAGGTGGCTGTCCGCAACGTACGCCGTGACGGAATGGAAGCTTTGAAGAAGATGGAAAAAGACGGCGACATTTCACAGGATGAAATGCACAGCGTGGGTGATGATATCCAGAAGCTGACTGATAAACATATCAAGTCAATTGATGATGTCTCCGCCCAGAAAGACGAGGAGATCATGCAGGTATAATCTTGCATGATTAATTGTACGCAAAGATGACCAAGGGAATACCAAATCATATTGCCGTTATTATGGATGGCAATGGCAGATGGGCCAAGGCACGCCGTCTTCCGCGTGCTTTCGGGCACAGGAAGGGCGCGGAAGCGCTTCGTGAATTGCTGAAGGCTGCCATTGATATTGGTATTCCCTATATGACCTTCTACAGTTTTTCGTCAGAAAACTGGAGCAGACCACAAAGTGAAATTGAAGATATTATGGGCCTGCTGCGCCGCTATCTTCAAAGCGAGCTTGCAACCTTTCACAAGGCGGGGATCCGCTTGAAGGTGATCGGTGAAAGGTCCCGGCTGGCAAAAGACATCGTACAGCTTATTGACGATGCCGAGCAACAAACGGCAGAAAATGACAAGATGACGGTTGTTATGGCACTTAGCTATGGCGGGCGTCAGGAGATTGTTGAAGCCGCTCGTCAGATGGCCGTCAGGGTAAGTAATAATGAACTTTCGCCAGATGATATATCGGAAGAGCTTTTCGAGCGGTCACTCTACACCAAAGACATTCCTGACCCTGATCTGCTGATCCGTACCAGCGGTGAAATGAGGATCAGTAACTTTCTTTTATGGCAACTGGCCTATAGTGAAATGGTCTTTGTTGAAAAGAACTGGCCTGATTTTACCCGGGATGATCTGGTCTGGGCTATAGAGGAGTACCAAAAGCGTGACAGACGTTATGGAGCCGCAGCCGAAGCCGGATAAAAAAAACAGCGATCTTGCGATCAGGGCGCTGTCTGCAATTGTACTAGGGCCGCCAGTTCTTGCGGCTGTATATCTGGGCTCTCCCTTCAGCGATATTCTGATTTTTGCCTGTGCCGGCATTCTTGCCTGGGAATGGGCCATGCTGTGTGGCCGAAAGGTTGTCGGGATTAACGGGACGGTTTTGATTGGCTCGGTTCTGGCGGTTACAGCTCTTGGTGTCTTTGGATATTATTCTGCGGCAACTTGGGCTATTCCCGTGGCTGCGTCCTGTATGTTGCTGCAGTCTCTCTCTGTCTCCAGCAAAACCGAACCACGACAGGAGAATAATACTCTCTGGCTCATTACAGGCCTGATATATATTTCTTTAGGCTGCCTGGCTTTGCTTTGGATCAGAAACAATCCATCAGGCAACGGCTTCTTTATGTTGCTCTGGGTCCTGCTGGTTGTATGGGCCACAGATATCGGCGCCTACTTTACGGGGCGAAAAATTGGCGGGCCGAAAATTGCTCCCCGTATCAGTCCCAAAAAAACCTGGTCAGGCCTGGTTGGCGGGATGATTTTTGCGGCTTTGGTCAGTCTTTTTTGTTCTTTCTGGCAAGAGAGCAGCAACGCTGTTTTCCTTATGATGTCCGGAGCTGTTCTTGCCGTCGTGGCCCAGGTAGGTGATTTTTTTGAATCCCATATCAAACGCAAATTTGATGCGAAGGATTCCAGTAACCTGATACCCGGGCATGGCGGCTTGTTCGACAGGGTCGATGGCCTTGTTTCTTGCGCGATCTTTGTTGTTTTTTTCCAGTACCTCTAGTGTACGATAGGTTTTGAATGCACCCCGATAACATTTCTGCGGAACTGAAAGCTGTTTCTGCGCCAACTCCGCGTTCTATAAGCGTTATGGGGTCGACTGGATCTATTGGCACCAATACGATTGATTTGATCGAACGAAATCCGGACCTCTTCCGGGTAGAGGCTCTAACTGCCAACAAAAATGTAACCCTTCTGGCGAAGCAGGCCGTTGCCCTAAAGGCAAAGTTGGCTGTTGTTGCTGATCCTGGCTGTTTCGCTGCTCTCAAGGATGCCTTGGCTGGTACAGGGATAGAGGCCGCTGCCGGGCCCGAAGGTTTGCTTGAAGCAGCAGAGCGACCATCTGATCTTGTTATGGCAGCAATTGTCGGTTTTGCCGGGCTGGCTCCAACCCTTGCGGCGATCAGAAGAGGGGCGACGTTGTTGCTGGCCAATAAGGAGGCTCTGGTTTGTGCGGGTGAGCTGATGATGGCTGCCGTGCAACAAAGCAAAGCGAGAATTCTTCCTGTAGATTCTGAACATAATGCCATTTTTCAGGTATTTGATTTCGAGCGGAAGTCCGGTATCGAGCACATAACTCTAACAGCATCCGGTGGTCCCTTCCGGCTTTTCTCAAAAGAGCAGATGGAGCATGTGACCCGGGAAGAGGCTCTGGCTCATCCAAACTGGGTGATGGGTGAAAAGATCTCTGTTGATTCTGCCTCTATGATGAACAAGGGATTGGAGTTGATCGAAGCGGCGTATTTGTTCGGATTACCGGAAAAACAGATCAAGGTTCTGATCCATCCCCAATCAATCATTCACTCCATGGTCAGTTATGTGGATGGCTCTGTCCTGGCGCAGTTGGGTTCTCCTGATATGAGGACACCAATAGCCTACACGCTGGCTTGGCCCGAGAGAATAAAAACACCAGTTGCACCACTGGACCTGGCCCGGATAGGTCAATTGACATTTGAAGAACCTGATCCTGAACGTTTCCCTGCGCTTGATCTGGCAAGGGTGGCGCTGAAAACGCACAAGACGGTTGTTTTTAATGCGGCAAATGAAATTGCAGTAGAAGCATTTCTGTCCGAGAAAATAAATTTCGCTTCTATTGCCCGCTTTGTTGCAGGAGCCATGGACAGATTTTCTGGTCTTGAAAAAGCATCTCTTGAAGAGATCATAGCACTTGATGAAGAGGTGCGCTGCTGGTGCAACAGGTCGTTAAAAAATTAGCCTGTTAATTAATTACTATTGGGGCTTTTGAATAGACCCGCAAAAGGCTACTATGCCGTGCCTTTTAATTTACTTTTTCAGCAACAGAAACCAGACTGCAACATGGACCTGATAACGACGACACTTTCTTTTTTGGTACTTCTGACCATTTTGGTCTTTTTTCACGAACTTGGCCACTATTGGGTCGCGAGAAAAAACGGCGTTAAAGTGAATGTCTTTTCTGTCGGCTTCGGCCCCGAGCTGTTCGGCTATACCGACAAGAACCAGACCCGCTGGAAATTTAGCCTCGTTCCTCTGGGGGGCTATGTTAAAATGTTTGGGGACAGTGACGTTTCCAGCTCGACCCATGAAACCGGAAACCTCAGTGAAGAAGAATATCTCACAACTTTCAAGGCCAAGTCGGTATCCCAGCGCTTTGCAATTGTCGCAGCAGGACCGATAGCCAACTTCGTTCTGGCGATAATTCTTCTGGCAGGACTCTTTATTTTTGTCGGGCAGCCCTATTCGGTTCCCCGCGTTTCAAATGTCATGGAAGGCAGTGCCGCTGAACAAGCGGGTTTTATGGTCGACGACCTTGTCGTTGAGGCCGATGGTCAGAGTGTTTTACGCTTTGAAGACCTTCAGCGGATCGTGCAGCTTGGAACCGGAGACGCGATTACAGTTCATGTGGAACGAGACCAGCAGGTTGTCGAGCTGACTGTAACGCCGAAAGTAGATATCTCTTTTGATTCTCGCGGCAATGAAGTGAAGCGTCTGTTGCTGGGGATACAAAGCAAGGGATCCAGTTATAAAAAACACGATCCTTGGACTGCTGTCGTTCAGGCTGGTGTGGAAACATATGATCTGTCAATCGGGACTTTCAAAGCCATCGGTCAGATCTTTCAGGGGCAAAGATCTGTTGATGAGCTTGGTGGACCAGTTCGGATTGCTCATATGTCCGGCCAGGCTGCAGAAGCCGGTTTGGCAACTTACATCTGGCTGATGGCTGTTCTTTCGATAAATCTTGGATTGCTTAACCTGATGCCGATTCCCATGTTGGACGGCGGACATTTGCTCTTTTATGGCTTTGAGGCGGCTCTTGGTCGGCCGATTAGTGATAGAACGCAAGAATACTGTTTCAGAATTGGCTTGGCTCTGGTATTGAGCTTAATGTTATTTGTGACCTGGAACGATGTCGGATATTTTCAATTGTTCTGAATCTGCTAACGAGATCAAACTCATGCGGATTACCCGGGGGTAGACGTGTTACGTAAAGCGCTTTTTTCGTTGTTGGTTGGGGGATTGCTTCTGGCTCTTGAGCCTGTAAGTGGTCAAAAACATGTCTTGGCTCAGGCTTTGATGTCAGGTGGAACCATTGACAATATTGTTGTTGAGGGAACCCAGAGGATTGAGCCAGAGTCCGTTCGTTCCTACATGTCTGTGAACCCTGGCGATACTTTCGATCCTGTTCTGTTGAACAGATCATTGAAAAGCATTTTTGCTACGGGTCTCTTTGCCGATGTCTCGCTTAAACGTCAGGGCAACGATCTTATTGTCGTGATTGTCGAAAACCCGATCATCAACCGTATCGCCTTCGAAGGGAACCTGCGGATAAAAGATGAAATCCTGCAGGCTGAATCCAGCCTTCGCGAACGTGTTGTCTTTACCCGAACCAAAGCACAGGCCGATGCCCAGAGGCTTCTTGAACTATACCGTCGCTCCGGTCGATTTGCCGCTACCGTCGAGCCAAAGGTTATCCAGTTGCCACAAAACAGAGTTGATCTGGTTTTTGAAATCAGTGAGGGCGACCGGAGTTACGTTACAACAGTGAACTTCATCGGAAACCGGGAGTTTTCAGATGGCGCGCTTCAGGATGTTGTTTCGACAACCGAAACCGTATTCTGGAACTTCCTCACTGATAGCGACACCTACGATCCCGATCGTCTGACTTTTGACCGTGAACTCCTCCGCCGGTTCTATCTCAAAGAGGGGTATGCTGATTTTGAAGTCCAGTCTGTTATTGCAGAACTGACGCCAAACCGGGAAGCTTTTGTCGTGACCTTCACCGTTTCGGAAGGTGCAAGATACAAATTTGGCACTATTGATGTTGAAAGCGCCCTTAAAGACTTTGATCCGGCAACGGTTCAGGATCAGATTCTTACCGAAGAAAATGAATGGTATGATGCCAGCCTAGTCGACAAGACTGTTGATAACCTGACGGATGCTGTTGGTAACCTCGGGTATGCTTTTGTTGAGATCAGACCATCTCCTGACAAAGATAGTGAAAACAAGATCATCCATCTTGTTTATAACATTTCCGAGGGTCCTAAGGTTTATGTTGAAAGAATTGATATCGAAGGCAACTCCCGTACGATTGACAAGGTAATTCGTCGTGAATTTCGTCTGGTAGAAGGGGATGCCTTTAACAGTTCCAAATTGCGTCGTTCAAAAAGTCGTATCCAGAGGCTTGGTTTCTTCAAGGCAGTTAACGTTGACAACGAACCCGGCAGCACACCTGACCGGACAGTCATCAAGGTCGAAGTTGAAGAACAATCTACCGGAGAGCTGACCTTTGGAGCTGGCTTCTCTTCATCTTCTGGACCTCTTGGCAGCATTGGTATCCGTGAGCGTAACCTTCTTGGACGTGGTCAGGACCTGCGGTTTAATATCGCCCTGGCCGGTTCCGGTTCCGAAGCAGATGTCAGCTTTACCGAGCCTTACTTCCTGGATAAGGAAATTGCGGCAGGTTTTGATATCTTCAGAACCACGAGAGACGAAGACAGCCTGTCTTTTGAGGAAAAGAAAACCGGGGGAGCCATACGTGTAGGGTATGATCTGTCAGAGGAATTGCGTCAGGTTTTACGTTACAGGTTCGAATATATCGAAATTGAGAACGTTGATTCAGATGCCGCGTCTCTGGTCAAGGAGCAGGAAGGGCAAACCATCAAGTCGTCCATTTCCTCGACACTGACATATGATAAACTTGATTCCCGTACAGAGCCTACGGAAGGCTATATTCTAAAGCTTGAAAACGAAGTTGCCGGACTTGGTGGAGACGTTAAACATCTCAAGATCTCCATGGGCGGAACGCACTACTATACCTTTGAAGAGAACTGGACACTCCGTTCTCGTGCAGAAGTAGGCAATATTATCGGCTTGGGTGAAGATACACGTATTGTTGACCGCTTCTTCCTTGGCGGGGACAAGCTGCGCGGGTTCAAGACCGGCGGTGTTGGTCCGAGAGATCGAAAAAGTGACGATGCGCTTGGTGGCAAGCACTTCTATTCTGGAGGCCTGGAGTTGAGCTTCCCGCTGGGCTTGCCCAAAGAATTTGCCGTTAAAGGCCGTGTCTTTACCGATGTTGGTGCAACCTGGAATATTGATGGTAATGATTCCGGTGTGGATGATGAATCAACACCACGCCTTTCCATCGGAGCAGGTTTGACCTGGTCGTCTCCTTTTGGTCCTCTGGCAACCGATCTTGGTTTTGCCACTCTTAAAGAAGATTTTGATGAAACTGAAATCTTTAGCTTTAGCTTCGGAACACAATTCTAAATTATGAATAGCTGCGTATACTTTAAATTTCGCTGGTTTGCCTTAGTGGCTGTTGTTGCTTGCGCTTTATCATTCTCATCCCAGGGATGGGCGCAAACAACAGAGTTGAAAATTGCGGTTATTGATACCAAAAAGGTTCTGGATTCTTCTCAGGCAATGGCGCAGGTCAACCAGAGAGTTCTGTCCATGCGTACTCAGTTTCAGCAAGAATTCAGCCAAAAAGAACAGCAGCTCATTGCCCAGAATCAGGAACTTTTTAAGCAGAAAACTATCCTGTCATCAGAAGTCTTCGCTCAGAAAAAAGCAGATCTCGACAAACAGGCCGCGATCATCCGGAGTGAAGCAAAAGACAGAAAAAATAGTTTGAATCAGATACATAATTCAGGTTTGAGCCAGGTTAAGGATCAGCTTGATGTAATCATCAAAAGTATTGTTGAGGCAAAGAGTTATGATGTTATTCTTGCCAAGAATACAATTGTCTATTCAGCCAACAGTCTGGATATCACGGACGAGGTCGTTCAAAAACTCAATGCGGCACTACCTGCTGTGTCTATTCAATAATATATAGAAAAGTAATGTGCCATGGCTGATTCTCGATTTTTTCAAAAGGCTGGCCCTTTCACTTTGGCTGAACTTGCCAACCTTGTTGGTGGGGAGCTTTCGGCACCTGCTGATGGGCAGTTGCGGATCGATGATGTATCCCCCCTTGAAACAGCGGGTGAAGGGCAAATCAGCTTTCTGGATAATAAAAAGTATCTTGCTGCCTTTAAAAGTACTAAGGCCGCGGCCTGTATTGTCGATCCCAAATTTGCCGATATCGCACCACAAAATACTGCACTGATACTGACTGCCAAACCCTATAAAGCCTATGCCTTGATTGCCCAGAATATTTATCCTGCAGTTTTGGGAGGGGCTCAGATCCATGCATCTGCCATTATTGATCCTCGTGCCAAGATTTCCGATGATTGTCATATCGGAGCAGGTGTCGTTGTTGGTCAAAATGCTGAAATTGGGACGGGCTGTCGTATTGGAGCAAACACGGTCATCGGTGATGGGGTAATCATCGGATCAGGTACGACTGTTGGTTCGAACGCTTCTTTAGAGTTTTGTTTTATCGGCAACGACTGTCAGATCCATGCCGGTGTCCGTATTGGAAATCGCGGATTTGGGTTTGCTATGGAAGCTGAAGGATATATTGATGTTCCTCAGCTTGGCCGGGTGTTGGTCGGAAACGGTGTTGAGATCGGTGCGAATTCGACTGTTGACCGGGGGGCTGGGCCTGACACAATTATTGGCGACGGCAGCAAAATTGATAACCTGGTCCAGATCGGCCATAACGCTCAGATTGGAAAACAATGTGTTGTGGTCGGCCAGGCGGGAATTGCCGGAAGTGCTGTTCTTGAGGATTATGTTGTGCTTGGTGCACAGTGTGGGGTCAATGGCCATATTCGTCTCGGGACGGGTGTCCAGGTGGCAGGACAATCCGGGGTTATGAGAAATGTTGAGCCTGGTCAGGCGGTTGCAGGTACACCCGCCATGCCAATCAAAGATTTTTTTCGCCTTTGCACGCTATGGCAAAAGCAGTTGAAGACAAAAAAGAAAGGTAACGAGAATGAGTGAAGAAGCCGTAACAGCGGAAGAGGGGCGCTCTGTCGGTATTCTGGAGATCAAGGAAATGATCCCGCATAGGTACCCGTTCCTGCTCATTGATCGCGTTGACAATATTCTAAAAGACCAGAGTGCTGTTGGTCTTAAAAATGTTACGATTAACGAACCTTTTTTTGAAGGTCACTTTCCGCGCCAACCTATTATGCCGGGTGTTTTGATTGTTGAGGCTATGGCCCAGACGGCGGCCGTTCTGGTCGTCGAAACACTCGATGGCGCGGCTGCTGGCAAACTTGTATACTTTATGACTGTAGACGAGGCCCGATTCCGTAAACCGGTTGGACCAGGGGATCAAATTCGGATCCATGTAACTAAAACCCGGAGCCGGGGCAATGTCTGGAAATTTGAAGGCAAAGCGCTGGTTGATGGCAAACTGGTTGCCGAAGCAAAGTTTGCCGCAATGATCATGGACGATTGACAGTGAACATTCATCCTACAGCGATTATCGAAGATGGTGCAGAGGTTCATGAGAGCGCTCAGGTTGGACCCTACTCCATCGTAGGTGCCAATGTTGTGCTTGGAGCCAACGTGGTTTTACATAGCCACGTTGTTATTGCAGGCCGAACCTCTATTGGTGAAGGAACAGTAGTTTTTCCCTTTGCGTCTATTGGACATCAACCTCAGGACCTGAAGTTTGATGGTGAGAAGTCCGAGTTGATCATCGGCAAAAATAATAAAATCCGTGAACATGTCACGATCAATCCAGGGACTTCCGGTGGTGGGCTGGTGACCCGTATCGGCGATAACTGCCTTTTGATGATGTCGGCACATGTCGCACATGACTGTGTTATCGGTAACAATGTTATCCTGGTAAATAACGCAACTTTGGGCGGGCATGTCGAAGTCGATGACTTTGCAATTATTGGCGGACTTTCTGCCGTGCACCAGTTTGTGCGCATTGGCCGCAATGCGATGATTGGCGGGATGTCCGGAGTTGAGAATGACGTTATTCCCTTTGGCTTGGTTATGGGGGATCGGGCAAGATTAAGCGGCTTAAATCTGGTTGGTCTGAAGCGACATGGGTTTGCGAGAGAGGATATCTCGGGGCTACAGGCTGCCTTCAGGATGCTCTTTGCCGATGAAGGGACTTTCGCTGAACGTTTGGCCCGAACCCAGTCGAGTTTTTCCGATAATAAAACAGCCATGGAAGTGATTGCCTTTATTACCGAAGACTCTTCCAGAGCTATTTGCCAACCGAAATAACATGACCGCAAAACTTGGCATATTGGCGGGGGGCGGTGAACTTCCCCGACGTCTGATCAAGCTTTGTCACGAAACTGGTCGTGAAGTGTTTTTAGTTGCTTTTACGGGGCAAACTGACCCGGAAACCACCCTTGGAGTTGACCACCTTTGGACCCGTCTCGGGGCAGCAGGACAGGTCATCAAGCGACTTCAGCAAGAAGATGTTCGTGAACTGGTCATGGTTGGACCAATCAAACGTCCCTCTATGGCAGAGTTGCGCCCTGACTGGAGGGCCGTGCAGTTTTTCGCCAGAGTTGGGGCCAAAAGCCTAGGTGATGACAGTCTCTTGCGATCGGTTATTTCTGCACTTGAGGAGGAAGGTTTTCTCTTTAGAGGAGTGGATGATTTATTACAGGATCTGATTGCCCCCGAAGGACTTTATGGTCACGCTGTTCCTGATGAACAGGCCTATAGTGATATCAGGCGCGGTGTTGAGGTAGCCAAAGCCATGGGCCGGGTCGATGTTGGACAGTCTGTGGTCGTTCAGCAGGGGCTGGTGCTGGGGGTTGAGGCCATTGAAGGTACAGATGCTCTGTTAATCCGCTGTGGTCACCTTAAACGAGAGGGGGCCGGAGGCGTTCTGGTCAAGCTCAAAAAACCGGAACAGGAACGGCGTGCTGACTTGCCGACAATAGGTATCGAGACCTTGCGTCGCGCAGCTGAATCCGGGCTGCGCGGTATTGCAATTGAGGCAGGGGGCGCTCTGGTGGTTGATCGGGATGCTCTCTCTCTCGAAGCCGACAAGCTCGGTCTTTTTGTCCTTGGGATCTCTCCTTCAGACTATGAATGATCAAAATGACAATATTCCCCTGATCTATCTTATTGCCGGTGAGCCTTCCGGGGATCAGCTTGGTGCACGGCTCATGGCAGCTCTCAAGCGGGCGACAGATGGGCGTGTAAGGTTTGCAGGAGTTGGCGGTGAGAGAATGGAAGCCGAAGGGCTGAACAGTCTTTTCCCGATGAGTGAAATTGCCGTTATGGGCTTGGCCGAAATTCTGCCCCATATTCCGGCTATCTTGCGCCGGATCAAGGAAACAGTTGCTGATGTTGAAACGAAAGCGCCGGTTGCACTTGTCACGATTGACGCCCCCGGGTTTTGTTCGAGAGTAAGTAAAGCGCTTAAGGGAAAAGGTATTCCTTTAATTCACTATGTTGCACCTTCTGTTTGGGCCTGGAAAAAGAAACGGGCACAGAAGATTTCAACCTATCTGGATCACCTTCTGACACTTTTACCTTTTGAGCCGCCATACTTTGAGAAACACGGCCTTGCTGCGACATTTGTCGGGCATCCGGTTATTGAAGTTGTTGATGTTGTTGGTAAAAACCGTCGTGATCTTCTGTGCCAGGAGCTGGGGCTGACACAGAACCGGCCGACGCTTGTAATTCTTCCGGGGAGTCGTCGAGGAGAAGTTGCACGTCTTGGTCCTGTATTTAAAGAAACTGTCGCTCTGTTGGCACAGTCCATTCCTGATCTACAGTGTGTAATCCCTACCGTTTCTAATGTTCGCGAAGCTGTCAGTGAACTGGTTGGGGACTGGCCGGTTCCAGTTCGGGTGATTGAGGGTGTAGATGGTAAACATAAAGCATTCAGCTGCGCTGATGCAGCCCTTGCGGCTTCGGGAACTGTTGCTCTGGAACTTGCGGTTGATGGTGTACCTGCTGTAATTGCTTATAAAGTTGCCCCTTTGACAGCTTTTCTTGCCCAGTTTCTTATTTCTATAAAGTTTGTCAGTCTTCCCAATATTCTTATGAACAGGGAAATTCAGCCAGAGCGAATACAGGAAAACTGTAAAGCTGTTATCCTTGCTGAAGATCTTCGAAAGCTTATGCTTGATCCCGAAGCCAGGAAACGCCAGGTGGAAGGTTATACAGCCGCAGTAAATCTGTTGAAATCCGGGAATGATATGCCAAGTGACAAAGCAGCAGAAACCATTCTTGCCGTTATTTCTAATCGTTAAAATACTTCGGTAAAATTTCTTTAAGTTTATTATTCAGGAGAGACTGAGATGTCTGATAGCAAATCGTTCAGATTTTTACACACAATGATCAGGGTACGGGACCTTGAGAAATCAATCGATTTTTACAGTCGCCACCTTGGAATGAAGTTGCTGAGAAAATCTGATTATCCCAGCGGTGAGTTTACCCTGGCTTTTCTGGGCTATGGCGACGAAGACAACAACACCGTTCTGGAGCTGACCCATAACTGGGGGCAGGACAAGGCTTATGATCTGGGCACGGGGTTCGGTCATCTGGCTCTTGGCATCCCGGACATTTACAGCACCTGTGCTGAACTGGAAAAAGAAGGTGTCGTTATCAGCCGTGCCCCAGGACCGATGAAACATGGAACAACTGTTATTGCTTTCATCGAAGATCCGGACGGCTATAAAATCGAGCTGATTGAACGTTCCTGAGCAAGGTACTGACCAGAAGATAAAAAAAGCGCTGTGGAAACGCAGCGCTTTTTTTGTTGAGTTCAGGGGATATTACCGTTTGTCCATTGGGACAAATTCACGGGCGTCAGCCCCAAGATACAGCTGGCGCGGACGGCTGATTTTGTGGTTTGGATCTTCAATCATTTCTTTCCACTGGGCAACCCAGCCGACAGTTCTTGCCAGGGCAAAGAGAACTGTGAACATCGAGGTTGGGAAGTTCATGGCACGGAGGATGATACCGGAATAGAAGTCCACGTTCGGGAAGAGTTTCTTTTCAGTGAAGTAAGGATCTTCCAGAGCGACACGTTCCAGCTCCATCGCCAGCTCAAGAAGCGGATCGTTGATGCCAAGTTCTGTGAGAACTTCATGACAGGATTCCCGCATAACCGAGGCGCGTGGGTCGTAGTTTTTATAAACACGGTGACCAAAGCCCATAAGACGGAAGGGATCATTTTTGTCTTTTGCCCGTTCGATGAAGGCTGGAATGTTGTCCTTGTGTCCGATCTGCTGGAGCATACGCAGAACCGCTTCGTTGGCGCCGCCATGGGCTGGGCCCCAGAGGGATGCGATACCTGCTGCAATACAGGCAAAGGGGTTGGCACCACTTGACCCGGCAATTCTGACAGTGGAGGTCGAGGCATTCTGTTCATGATCGGCATGAAGAATGAAAATACGGTCCATAGCCCGGACAAGCGCGGGGCTTGCCACGTATTCTTCGCAGGGAACCGAGAAGGTCATGTGCAGGAAGTTTGCCGCGTAGCTGAGATTGTTCTGTGGATATACAAAAGGCTGGCCAATTGAATACTTATAAGCATAAGCAGCAATTGTTGGCATTTTTGCAATGAGACGGTGCGAGGCAATCAGGCGCTGATGTGGGTCCCGGATATCTGTCGAGTCATGATAAAACGCGGAGAGAGCCCCAACAACACCAACCATGACGGCCATGGGATGAGAGTCACGGCGGAAGCCCCGATAGAAATACTGCATCTGTTCATGCAGCATGGTGTGATAGGTGATCTGGTTTTTGAATTCCGATTTCTCTGACTGGTTCGGCAGCTCGCCGTTCAACAAGAGATAACAGACTTCCATGAAGTCACTCTTTGCCGCGAGGTCTTCGATTGAATAGCCCCGGTGACGCAGGATACCTTCATCTCCATCGATATAGGTAATGGAGGAATCGCAACTTCCCGTAGAAGTGAAGCCAGGATCATAGGTAAAGCAACCGGACTCGCTATAGAGCTTTCGGATGTCGATAACATTAGGGCCACAGGTTCCTTGAAGGATTGGCATATCCCAACTGTGTCCCGTTCGGTTATCGGTCACGGTAACGCTGTTTTTATTGTTGGTAGCTGTCATGTTCTGGAACCTCTGCTCTTTGTTATTTTTTTAGTCGTTTATCTGGGACCATCATATTACGTTTGTTGGTCAATATCAATTTGTGCGCTGCAATATTTTTATTAATTTTTTTGTGAAACCTGGTCTGAAATTCTTCCAAGGGTCTCTTCTTTTTCAAGGATTACCATTACTTCAAAAATTCCCGGTGATACATTGGACCCACTTAGTGCAGCGCGAAGAGGTTGTGCAATGTTACCGAGTTTAAGTTCCTGCGACTGGGCAAAATCTTTAATAGTGGCTTCGATGTTTTCTTCAGTCCAGGACTCGAGATTTTCCAGAAGAGGCAAGACCCCGGCCAGATGTGTCTTGGCGACTTCGGACAAAAGCTTATCAGCCTTTTCATTAAGAATCAGTGGACGAGAGCGAACATAAAAAGCCGCACTGTCAGCCAGTTCATGTACAGTTTTAGCACGCTCTTTAAGACCGTTCATCCCTGCTGTCAGTCTTGCCAGTCCACCCGCATCAAGTGTGATATCTTCTTTTTCACATATTTTTGGAGCAATAATATCTGTCAGATACTTGTTGTCAGCATGCCTGATATAGTGTCCGTTCAGATTTTCCAGCTTGGCAAAATCAAATCGGGAAGGAGATTTGCCGACGGCATCAATATCGAACCACTCGATTGCCTGTTCGGTAGAAATGATTTCCTCATCGCCGTGACCCCAGCCAAGGCGTAACAGATAGTTTCTCAGCGCTTCTGGCAGATAGCCCATTTCGTCCCGATAGGCCTCAACACCCAGAGCGCCATGTCTTTTTGAAAGTTTCGCGCCATCTGAGCCGTGGATGAGAGGAATATGCCCGAACTCGGGAACATCCCAGCCCATGGCAAGGAAAAGCTGGTTTTGCCGGAAGGCATTGGTCAGGTGATCATCACCACGGATCACATGGGTGATGCCCATATCGTGATCATCAACGACGACAGAAAGCATGTAAGTTGGTGTTCCATCGGCACGCAGGAGCACCATGTCATCGAGCTGGCTGTTTGCTACAGTCACATCACCCTGAACCAGGTCACGGATGACCGTTTCACCTTCCTGGGGCATGCGCAGACGAATTACCGGATCAATTCCGGCAGGGGCCTCAGAAGCCGGACGGTCGCGCCAGCGACCATCGTACTTGATCGGACGGCTTTCTGCACGGGCAAGGGCGCGCATTTCTTCAAGCTCTTCCGGACTGCAGTAACATCTGTAGGCTTTACCCGACGCGAGCAGCTCATTGGCAACTTCACGGTGGCGCTCGGCACGGGCAAACTGGAAGGTGATTTCACCGTCGTGATCAAGACCGAGCCAGTTCAGACCATCAATAATTGCTTCAATGGCTTCGGGGGTCGAGCGCTTGCGGTCTGTATCCTCAATTCTAAGAAGATACTGTCCACCGTGATGCTTTGCAAACAACCAGTTAAACAGGGCAGTACGGGCTCCTCCAATATGCAGAAAACCGGTGGGGGAAGGTGCAAAACGGGTCACGACCTGTTTCGTGGACTGGCTCATTACAGATATTCCGATAATTAATAAGTATTTAGGGTGTTTGTCTCACGAGGGACTGTTCGCGTCGAGACAGGATAATTTTTTATCCGTTCAGCAAACAATTGAGACAGTTGTTTCGCGAAATGTTTAGCATACTGTCTTGCTTGTCGCAAATGCTGTTGCATTCCATGTGATCTGATAGAGAAAGAAAACCGGACCTGATTGAACATTTAAAGGGTGTTTGTGGCCTGTTGCTGAAGTTCAAAACCTGATCTCTTCCAGTGTTTCGTTCAGGAAAGAGAGAAAAGCGTGAAGCTTTGGGACCAGCTCTCGTTTCTGGTGATATACGGCGTAACGATCCCGGGCGATTTGAGGGTATTGGGGGAGAAGGGGAACAAGAGCACCGTTCTTGATATCTTCGGCGACCATATAGTCGTTTAGATTGGCGATTCCCTGACCTGCTCTGGCCGCGTCCCTCAGGATGTAATAGCTGTTGGTTTCAAGCCTTGGCGATAATCTGATGCGATAAGACAGGCTGGCTCTGGTGAAGCTCCACTGGTTGGGCTGCTTCATTGCTGAATAGATCAGGGTGTCATGTTGTTGCAGGTCTCTGGGGCTGGTAGGAGATCCTTTTCTTTCGAGGTATGCCGGGGAAGCAACCAGATATCTTTGTTGAGAGACAAGTTTAAGGGCATAGAGAGATGAGTCCGGCAAGCCATCGCTGGATCTGATGGCAAGATCATAACCGTCACGCGTTATGTCACGTAGCTCCTCGGTAAGATCAAGTTCTACGGATACCTCCGGATATCGAGCAAGAAAGAGGGGCAGCTGTGGGCCCAGATAGTATTGCCCAAAAGCAGTGGGGGCTGTAATACGGAGATTTCCGACAGGCTCTTGTTGCATCACACTGATTGTCCCCTCAAGTGAGGTAACACGTGTCAGAATATCATTGCAGTCCTGATAATAGAACTTTCCGGCATCCGTCAGGCTGAGTTGGCGCGTGGTTCGATAGAGAAGAGAAACACCGAGGTCTTTTTCAAGTTGCGAAATTGCCTTGCTGACCGAAGATGCCTTTAGTCCCAGGCTGTCAGCGGCTTTGTTGAATGCTCCAGATTCCACTACTCTGACAAAGACGGACATCAGGTGAAATTTATCCGAATATCGACGCATAACTGTTTCCATAAAAGAATTATAAAGTCGATATTATAGGTAATTATCAGGGGTAAAAGGAAATAGTATCCAGTAGATCCTATTTTTAAAGATCTATTGGATACAACTGAATGTCTTCTCTTGCCTGCTCGATGCGCTTGTACCTGCTTGTCGTTTCCAATCTGGCGACTTCTATCGGACAGGGTATAGCCTTGATCGCTACTCCATGGTTCATCATTAACAACCAGAATGGTTCAGAGTTTTTTGGAATTGTTGCCTTTGCTACAAATGTCCTGATTTTTTTGACAGCCCCTTGGTTTGGGGTTTTGGTTGACAGATTTTCCCGGAAAAAAATTCTTGTCAGTCTTCGATTGGGATTTATTTCCCTGCTTCTGGTGCTGTTATTGTTCGTAAAGTTTTATCCTGATCAATATTCTTTGTTTCTTGCTCTGTATTTTACCTGCGGGAGCTTCTTTCTGATTCTGAACCAGTCTTCACGTTCGGCCTTTATTCAGGAGATTTTTTCCAAAAAACAGTATGCCAGAGTAAACTCAATCATGGAGGTTGAAGGACAATCGGCTGCGGTGATTACTGGCGCTATCGCGGCTGTAATATTGTCCAGCTGGTCCCTGGAACATATATTGTGTCTCAACATAGCTGTATTGGGGCTTTCCTTGGTTACAATTCTGGCGATTGGGTATACCCTCAGGACCCTTGACCCCAAAAATCATGGTTCATTTGGTCAAGAATTTATCGTCGGGCTGAAGTACTTGGTACGTCATCCTAAAGAAACTATTTTTATCTTTGCCAGCTTTACGCCTTACAACTGTGTCCAGACAGCCAATTACCTGGTACCTGTCCTTTTAATCAGCCTTCTGGGAGAAACGGTCGAAGTACTTGCGCTTTATGAGATTGTCTTCGGGGCAGGGGCTATTGTCGCTGGTCTTGGTATCGTTGTTCTTTTTAAGGATATGCTTTCCACTAGAATTATCCTTGCCAATATGACGCTCTATACCTTCGTTCTGGCGTTGCAGTCTGTTTGGCCGAGTGTCTGGACGATTGTATGGATGGCTTTTTTTCTGGGGTTTTCCAATAGCGCTCTGAGGGTTGCCCGTAATAACTGGATGATGAACATTATTGATCCTCAGGTTTTTGGGCGGGTTATGACGACAGTTCCCAGTTTGATGCTGGGGTTTAAGGCCCTTCTTATTGGGCTGGTTGCTTTTGTGGTTGAAGTTTTTACCCCCCATGCCGGTTTGTTTGTTTTGTTTGGATTCCAGTTATTCTCGCAGATACTTGCATGGTATTGTCAGAAATCCGGGTTGAAAGAAAGTCAGGGTGAAGATGAAACAATACTGATTGGCCTGGCGGGCATAAAACATAATATCTGACTGAATATGCGATTTGTATATGATTCACAGTATATTACCTGCATTTATTAAGGTGTTGGATGGGCAAGGAAGTCTTCGGCTTGCGAACTGGATCCCGGTTCCTGTCGGGGGTGGTATTGCCCTTTATTTTCTGCTTTCTTTTGAGCCTGTGTTTAATCAGCTTGCTTTTCTGTGCCTGCTATTCTGGTGTATTTTTGCCTTGCTCTGGAGAAAGGCAAAAAAACCTGTTGGTTGGGGGATGGTTCTGGTCGTGAGTCTTGTTCTGTCGGGGCTTGCCCTAGCAAGCTGGAGAACGTCGATAGTGAACGCTCCCAAACTTCTGTATGAAATTGGGCCCCGGTATTTTGAAGGTGAAGTGGTCGCCGTCGAACCGGCATCACCGGGCCAGAGGTATTTACTGACGGGGCTGGATAACAAGGGCTTTGCCAGGCAACCGGTCCCGACATTCATCAGAGTAAGATCTAATCTAATCCAGCAAGAAATTGAGATTGGATCTCGCATTCGGTTTCTTGCTGTGCTGGCCCCACCTTCAGGGCCTTCGTCACCCGAAGGGTTTGATTTTGGCAGGCTGGCCTTTTTCAAACAGATTGGTGCGGTCGGCTATATCTGGGGCAGGGTAGAGACGATTTCTGCTCCTGCAAAAGGAACGGATCGCCAGTACAGGGCTTTCTGGAACGTCACCAGACATCAGGTTACACGCCGTATAGAAAGTGTGCTTGATGGTGTTGCCGAAGATCTCGCCATTACCTTTATGACAGGGCAAAAAACAGGTCTCTCCAGAAAAGATCAGGAGAACATCAGAAAATCCGGTTTGGCGCACCTGTTGGCAATTTCCGGTTTGCATATGGGACTGGTTGCGGGCCTGGTTTTTTTCTCGGTGCGTTTTCTGCTGACCTGCTGGTCTTATCTTGCCCTGAGATATCCAACAAAGAAAATTGCAGCGCTGGTGACACTGGGCATCTGTTATGGATATCTTGAACTGGTCGGAGCTCCCTTATCAGCTCAACGCGCTTTTGTCATGGTTGCGATTACCCTGCTGGCAGTTCTGCTGGACAGGCAGGCGATTTCGATGCGCACGGTTTCTGTTGCGGCTCTGGTTCTTCTGATTATCACACCGGAAGTTCTGATATCAGCCAGCTTCCAGCTTTCCTTTGCGGCGGTTATTTCTCTGGTCGCAGTGTTTGAATACCGGAACAGTAAGGCGTTTGGGAACACACGGATAAAGGACAGTAACCCTGGAAGCCGAGTTTTCGACTATTTAAGCATGACGGTTCTTTGCTCTTTAACCGCAACTGTCGCGACGGCTCCTTTTATCGCCTATCACTTTCATAGCATTCCTTTATTGGGCGTAATCGCCAATCTGGTTGCTGTACCTTTAACGGCGATAATTGTGATGCCGTTGGTGCTCTTGAGCTATCTTTTGATGCCTTTGGGATTAGAGCAACTTGCACTGGTTCCGCTTGGCTGGGCGTTTGAATTTCTGGTTCTGATCGGGGAAATGGTGGCTTCTGTTCCTGAGGGAGAGATGAGGGTTCCGGTCTTTCCTGTCTGGTATCTTGTTTTGTTTATCTTTGGCGGATTATGGCTCTGTCTCTTCAAAGGGATATTTAGATACGGGGGCGGAGGATTGATTGTTCTTTTTGTCGGGCTTGTTGTTTTTACAGGAACAAAGCCGGATATTCTTGTTGATGGGAAAAGTGGACTGATCGCGATACGGCAGGATGAAAAACTATACCTCAATCATCCTCGGCGTGCCCGTTTTGTATCTGGTATCTGGCAAAAGGAAACAGCGAGTGTGCAAGCTTTGGACTGGGTAAAGTTGCCACCAGACAAATTTCGCTGTGACGCCTGGGCCTGTCGACTGGATCTGGCAGATAAGAAAATTGCTTTGATACATGCGGGAGAGGCGTTTGAAGAGGATTGTTCAAATGCTGATTATATTATTTCTCTGCTCCGCGTGCCAAAGTGGTGCGGAGGTGAGAACAGGACTGTGATTGGTTATGATCAATTGAAGAAACAGGGGGCTCACCACCTGTTTCTTGCCGAGGAAGGTCTGCGAATAAACTATAGTAAAAAAGAAAGTGATTTTCGCCCCTGGATGTAAGGGGCGAAAGAATTCTTTAATAATTTACATTAATATTTTATTTTAAGTCACTGTAATTGATGTTATTATTTAGTGATATTTTCTTAACAAGCCAACAAGCTTCCCCTGTACCTGTACCCGATCAGATTCGTAACTTTTGCTTTCATAAAGAGCATTTGCAGGTATCAGTTCAACACGGCCTTTGTTGCGGCGGACATGTTTAAGGGTTGCTTCAGTATTGTCGACAAATGCTACGCCAATCTGGCCATTCTCGATGACGTCACAGCGCTGGATCAGGACAGTATCCCCATCCAGTATGCCAGCTTCAATCATGGAATCTCCTTCGACTGTCAGCGCATAGTGATCACCAGTTCCAATCAATCCAAAGGGGACATCCAGGTAGGAAGAGGGGTCACTCAAAGCTTCGATAGGCGTTCCTGCAGCAATTTTGCCATAGAGCGGGATTTGTAATGTGTCATCATCCTGCGAAGACTGGTTGGCGGCTTCGACTGTGGTGCCCAGAAGAGGGTTTCTGACTGCTGTCCGGGAGTGAGGCTGCGCAGAGGTACTGGCAAGATCTTCGGGCAATTTCAAGATCTCGACTGCCCGGGCACGGTGGGCAAGGCGTCGTATGAAACCGCGTTCTTCCAGCGCAGTAACCAAGCGATGAATACCAGATTTTGATTTGAGAGAAAGTGCGTCCTTCATCTCGTCAAAAGAAGGGGAAACCCCGGTTTTTGATAGATGATCCCGAATATAGATCAGCAGTTCTCGTTGCTTCTTGGTCAACATCGCTCTTCCCCCGGGACTGTCTATTTTTTAAATAGAACAAAACAAAAACACATAGATTTGTTCTACTTTAGTTCTCATTTGTGGTCAAGCTGAAAGTGCAGAAAACCGGGAATTAGAGCCTGATAATCTCTACTTCAGTTCCTTTTTCTGCTGCTGGAGCAAAGGGCGGCCGTATCACAAGGCAGTTTGCCTGTTTCAACAAATTCAACATTGAGCTGTCTTGCTTCTGGAAAGGGGTGACTGATAGTTGTCCTTCCTTGTTTCTGGAAAGACTTGCCCGGAGATAGTCCTGACGCTTGTCATTGGCTTCAAGAGAGAATTCCAGAACAGCGGTTTCGCTTTGCTGGTTATCGGGATCTTGTCCGGTCATTTTTTTCAGAGCCGGGCGGGCAAAGATATAGGCACAGACAAGAGTCGAAACCGGATTGCCCGGCAGACCAAGTATGGGGGTCTTACCCAGCTTGCCAAAAATCAGCGGCTTTCCAGGACGCATGGCAATACGCCAAAAATCAAGCTCGAGCCCCTGTTCCCCGAGAACCGATCGCACCAGATCGTGATCTCCGACCGAAGCTCCGCCCGTTGTCAGTAGTAAATCCGCACCTTCTGCACCGCGGGCCAGTCTGGCCAGAGCATCGCGGTCATCCGGCGCAATCCCCAGAGAGATGGGCTCGCCCCCGCATTCCCTGACAAAAGCCATCAGGGCTGTTGTATTCGAGCTGACAATCTGGTTCGGCCCAATATCTTGCCCGGGCAAGACGACTTCATCCCCGGTTGCCAGAATTGCCACACGGGGCTTGCGATAGACTTCAAGCCAGGGGTGATTCATAGCTGCAGCAAGGGCGAGGTCACGGGCTGTGAGCAATGTACCTTTCACAAGGCCGGTTTCGCCTTCTTTGAAGTCAAGTCCGGCAGGGCGGATATAGCGACCGGGCTTTTCACCTTCTTTGATCAGAACAATTTGATCAGTCTGATGCGTATTCTCCTGAATGATAATGGTATCAGCTCCGCGAGGAACCGGGCCGCCAGTAAAGATCCTTACTGCCTGTCCGGCAAGCAGCTCTTTGGGATAGCAACCACCGGCAGGGGCTTCGCCCACGACCGTCAACTCAATTGGGAGTTTCCGAATATCTGTGGCGCGAACAGCATAGCCATCCATGGCAGAGACATCTGAAGGAGGCTGGGTTAGTCTGGCTTTGAGGTCACTTGCCAGGACTCTTCCCAAGCCGTCGTTGAGTGAAATCGTCTCAGGAGCCAGAGTATCGAAGGCTTTGAGTATACGACTGAGAGCTTCTTCAACTGATAACATTATACAGCCTCGTAGGTGCCTGATTTTCCGCCTGTTTTTTTCTCCAGCTTGATGTCGGTGATCTGGATGCCTTTATCAACAGCCTTGCACATGTCGTAGATGGTCAATGCAGCAACGGACACAGCTGTAAGAGCCTCCATCTCGACGCCGGTTTGCCCGGTTAGTTTACAGGTGGCTGTGACCTTGATGGTGTTTTGATCTGGCAGCAGTTCAAAGTCGACTTTGACCGAGGAGAGCATCAGGGGGTGGCAAAGCGGGATCAGATCCGGCGTACGTTTTGCCCCCATGATCCCGGCCAGGCGGGCGACGGAAAGAACATCACCTTTTTTCAGGCCGCCTTGCCGGATCAAAGCCATTGTTTCCGGCTGAACCAGGACCCGTCCGCTGGCCGTGGCGCTTCTGGATGTTTCCTGTTTGTCGGACACATCCACCATGACAGCCTTGCCGTCCTTGTCAAAATGCGTGAACTCGCCACCGGACATTTTTTACGCCTTTCCTGGGCTTGCCTTATTGTTGCAACAGCTTGCGTGTTGCTTCTGCTACATCATCCTGACGCATCAGGGATTCTCCAATGAGGAAAGTTGTCGCACCCGTCGCTTTCATGCGTTTCAGGTCTTCTGGCGTGTGCAGTCCGCTTTCGGCGATCAGCAGTTTTTCCGCAGGGACCATACGCGACAGCTCTTCAGTCGTGGCGATATCTATCTGCATGGTTTTGAGGTTACGGTTGTTTACCCCAAGAAGGGGAGATGATAACCGGGACAAGGCACGGGTCATTTCCTGAGCGTCATGAACTTCGACCAGCACATCCATGCCCAGTTCAAAAGCCAGGGATTCCAGCTCGGATGCTTGGTTGTCAGACAAAGCAGCCATGATCAGCAGGATACAGTCAGCCCCAAGAGCCCGGGATTCCACAATCTGATAGGGTTCCAGCATGAAATCCTTGCGCAGCGCCGGTAAGGTAACGGCATCTCTTGCCGCGACGAGATAGTTGTCAGACCCCTGAAAATAAGGCTCATCTGTCAGGACCGAGAGGCAGGTTGCGCCACCATTCTGATAAGCACGGGCCAGAACTGGAGGATCAAAATCCGCCCGGATCAGGCCTTTGCTTGGCGATGCTTTTTTGATCTCGGCAATAAGTCCATATTTGCCAAGGTCAAAACGTTGTTTCAGGGCCTTATAAAAACCGCGGGCAGGAGACTGCTCCTTCGCCCTGTTTTCCAGATCCCCAAGAGAGACCGTTTTTTTTCTGGCGGCAACAAAGGCGGTCTTGTCGTCACAAATACGTTTTAGAACATCACTCACGACAGTGCCTCTTCACTTGTCAGGGAAACCAGAGCATCAAGTTTTGCCAAAGCTGCGCCGCTATCAATCGCTTTGGCCGCCAGCGCTGCGCCTTCCTTGAGATCTGAAGCGATACCCGCAACGATCAAGGCAGCCGACGTGTTCAGTAAAACCGCATCGCGATAGGCGTTCTTCTGACCCGAAAGCATGCTGCGCATGGCTTTGGCGTTGTACTCGGCATCGGCTCCGATAATCTCGGATATGGGAGAGCAGTCCAGCCCGGCCATTTCTGGAGTGACTTCTAAGTGGCGGATCTTCCCCTGGTCAAGCTCGGTGACATAACTCAAGCCGGAAATGGAAAGCTCGTCCAGGCCTTCTGCACCGTGGACAACCCAGGCTTTTTCATGACCGAGTGCCTTGAGTACAAGGGCAACCGGTTCAACCCATTCGCGAGCAAAAACGCCCGTTAATTGACGTGTGACCTTCCCCGGGTTGGAAAGAGGGCCAAGAAGGTTGAATATTGTTCTTGTGCCCAATTCTGCCCGGGTTGGTCCAACATGACGCATGGCTGAATGATACAGGGGGGCTGCTAAAAAGCAGGTACCGATTTCGTCAAGAGCCTTTTCAACCACTTCAACAGAAGCTTCTATACCAATACCCAGAGCGCCGAGAACATCGGAAGCACCGCTTTTGGATGAGGCTGCCCGGTTCCCGTGTTTAGCTACAATTGCCCCGGCCGCAGAGGCAACAAAAGCCGTGGCCGTCGAAACATTCAGAGTTCCTTTGGCATCACCGCCAGTGCCGCAGACATCAATGGCCCCGGCTGGGACGTTGATCGTGCGCATCTTGTGGCGCATTGCCCGGGCGGCACCTGTGATTTCCGCGACGGTTTCGCCGCGAACTCGCAGGCTCATCAGCAGACCTGCGATCTGGGAAGGTGTTGCTTCTCCGGTCATCAAAAGAAGAAAGGCGTGTTCGGCCTGCTCGACAGACAAACTGTTGCCTTCTGCGGTGTAGGCAATGATGGATTTAATGTCATTCAGTTCCGATGTCATGGAACAGGCCTCCTGAGACAAAGATGCGTGTTTATACGGTAAGGAAGTTCTTCAGAAGGTCATGACCTTTTTCGGATGCAATGCTTTCCGGGTGGAACTGAACACCGTGGACAGGCAGATCCTTGTGCTGCAAGCCCATAATAACGCCATCATCCGTCCAGGCTGTCACTTCCAGACAATCGGGAATAGTTTCCGGCGCCAGGGTCAGGGAGTGGTATCTGGTAACGTTGAGCGGATCAGGCAGATTTTTAAAAACGCTCTTTCCATTATGGCGGATGGCGCTGATCTTGCCATGCATGGGAACAGGGGCCCGAACAACCTTTGCGCCATAAACCTGGCCGATTGACTGATGACCAAGGCAGACACCCAGAACAGGGATGGCGCCTGCAATCCGCTCGATCAACTCCAGGCATATCCCGGCTGAAGAAGGGTCGCAGGGGCCGGGAGATATAACAATCCGTTCCGGTTTCATTTCAAGAACCTGATCGACGGAAATCTGGTCATTCCGTTCAACAGATATCGTGGCTCCAAGCTCTCCCAGGTAGTGGTAGAGGTTGTAGGTAAAGCTGTCATAGTTATCGATCAGGAGTAACATTGCGGCACGCAGGCTTTCACAAAAAGTCTTTTATAATGAATCCCGGAAGTTATATCAGTTCAGACCATTACAGGAAATAAGGAATGGCCGGTTTTTTCTGTATTGGAAAAAAAAGTAATCAAGAAGACTTGACCTTCCCATTACTGGAAGCTCCATATCTGATGCAGATGTGATTTTTGAAAGATTACTGCGATGGAAAATACAATAGAATTATCGATTGAGGGAATGCGCTGTGCCGGATGTGTACGCTCTATCGAGAAAGTACTTCTTTCTGTAGAGGGAGTGCTGAGTGCGTCTCCGGATTTATTGACAGGAAGTGCGACGGTTGTTTCTGCTGCGGATCTTGACAATAACCTGTTGTTACAGGCGCTTGCTGGGAAGGGTTATCAGGCCCGCCTTGTTGAGCCCAGTGTTTCCGAGAGTTTAACCCAAAATGTGATGCTTGATTTTAAGATCGAAGGCATGACCTGTGCCGGTTGTGTCTCTTCTGTCGAAAAGGCAATTGCCCGCGCAGAAGGTGTTCGATCTGTTGATGTTGACCTGATTTCGGGCACTGCGCGAGTAATGGTGGAGCCGAGCGGCACTGAGACTGTACAAGAAGCAATTATCGGGCAGGTTTCCGAGGCTGGCTATAAAGCCTCGGCTGTAAGCGAAGAGCAAAATGTTCTTGTCGATATTGGTCTGGACGAGAGGAAATCGCAAACCTACAGACTACTGGTGATTTCTGCTTTATTGACGGCTCCGCTGGTGGGGCAGATGATCCTGATGCCTTTTGGTGTTACAGCAACGTTGCCCCCCTTGTTTCAACTCCTCCTGGCGCTACCAGTTCAGCTTGTTGCCGGGGCAAGGTTTTATAAAGGATTCTGGAGCGCACTAAGGCATGGGCGAAGCAATATGGACACGCTGGTTGCTGTCGGAACCTCTGCAGCGTTTGGTTTATCTCTTGCCGTGATGCTGGGCGATTTTTCCCAGTGGTTATCCTGGTCTTCCCATATCGCTCACAGCCTTTATTTTGAAGCATCAGCTGCTGTGATTACTCTGGTTTTACTGGGTAAAATTCTTGAAGAAAAAGCCAAGGGAAAAACCAATGAGGCCCTTATGGCACTGATGAAGCTACAGCCTTCCAAAGCCACCGTTGAACGGGGAGGAGCGCAGATTGAAGTCACGGCAAACGCTGTCCGGGCAGATGATATTGTTATTGTAAAACCCGGTGATTCTATTCCTGTGGATGGTGTTGTTATCTCTGGGGTTAGCCAGGTTGATGAAGCGATGGTGACCGGAGAATCAATGCCAGTCGCACGCAAGGCGGGAGATGCGCTGATCGGAGGAACCATCAACGGGGAAGGGGTCTTGCGGATAAAGCCCTCCACACTTGGTAAAAATTCGCGTCTTTCAAGAATTATCGAACAGGTGAAATCTGCCCGGACCAGCAAGCCAAAAATACAAAAGCTGGTTGATGAGGTCAGTGCTGTTTTTGTTCCTGCTGTATTGCTCCTGGCTACAGCAACATTCCTAGGCTGGTGGCTTTGGGCTGAAATCCCTGTCGAAGCAGCGATTATCAATGCGGTAACGGTTCTGGTTATCGCTTGCCCTTGTGCCTTGGGGCTGGCCACACCGACAGCGATCATGGTTGGGTCCGGCCAGACTGCCAGAATGGGTATTCTGGTCAAGGATGCTGATGCAATTGATGGCTTGGCCAAAGCGACCACTGTTGTCTTTGATAAAACAGGTACTCTGACCGAAGGGCGTCCGGAAGTCGTGGATTATATGATTGGAGAGCCAGCACTTTCCAGCAGAGCCCTATCGCTGGCCTTAAGCCTGGCGCGGGACAGTGCGCATCCCCTGTCAAAGGCGATAGTCCTTAAAGTACAGCCGTTATCAGATGCAACCCTGCAGCTGGAAAACTCTCATGCCCTGCCTGGGCTTGGCGTTAAAGCCGAGAATGAAGGTCGGAAAATTTATATGGGCAGCAGCAAACTGATGCTCCAGGAAGCAATCGATCTTACCCAATATAATGCTTTCATTAAACGCAATGAAGCTGAGGGTGCAACCTTGGTATGGTTGGCGGAAAAAGAAGGGACTGCTGGAAAGACACTTGGTGTGTTTGCTCTTAGGGATAAGCTCCGCCCTGAATCCTATGACGCGGTAGTTGCCCTGAAAAAGGATGGCTTGAAGGTTGTTATGTTAAGCGGTGACCAAATGGCTTCTGCTCGGGCTGTTGCTCATTCACTTGGCATTGACCAGGTTGAAGCCAACCTGTTGCCAGAAGATAAGCTGACTTATCTGCAGAAGCTTCATACGCAAGGCGAAATCGTCGTAATGGTCGGGGATGGCATTAATGATGCTCCAGCTCTTGCCGGTGCAGATATCGGTCTGGCGATGGGCGATGGTACCGACGTTGCCATCAGTTCCGCGGATGCGTCATTGACCAAGAGTGATCCAACTCTTGTCCATAGGGCCATCAAGGCGGGGCGGATTATCCGTCGGAAAATAGCCCAGAACCTCTTTGGTGCTTTTGTATATAATGTGATTGGCTTGCCGTTGGCGGCCTCGGGGATGTTGAGCCCTGTACTGGCTGGTTTGGCAATGGCCCTGAGTTCTGTAACAGTGATGGCGAGTTCACTTTCACTATATTCTTCCCTGAAAAGGATAGATTAAGATCATGAAAATAGGACAAGTCTCTGACAAATCAGGCCTGCCAACCAAAACGATCCGCTATTACGAATCAATCGGACTGATCGCCCCGGCAGGTCGAACGGCGGCTGGGTACCGGGCATACGATAAAAATGATCTTGAAACTCTCAAGTTTATTCAACGAGCCAGAAGTCTGGGGTTCAGTATTCAGGAGGTTTCTGCACTTTTGATGCTCTGGAATGATCGTAATCGTGCCTCGGCGCAGGTCAAGGAGCTGGCGAAACGTCATGTTGAAGAAATTGACAGGAAAGTTGCCGAGCTACAGAGTATGAAAGAAACGCTGAGTACCTTGATTGATAAATGTCATGGTGATGATCGGCCGAACTGCCCTATCCTCAACGATCTGGCGAACGCCCGCTGACTCCTGCTGGCGGGGGAGCAGGATAAAAAATGACGGGCGCTAAAGTTCGTGTGGCAGGGGGGCGTAATTTTGGCACAGATCAGATCGAGTTTCTGCTACCATCCTCCTGCTTGCTGATATACATATGGAGCCTCTCACCTGGGCGGATTCATGAAGAAAAGTACAAAAAGCGGCGCTAAGAGGAAATCTCAAGCAAGCAGGAAGAAAAAAAACGGTAACGGCTTGTGGAGCCTGTTTATTGGCATCGGGTTTGTTTTTTTTATCTTTCTTTTTGTTGCCGCTGTTCTGGTTTTACAACGTACAGAAAGCAGTCTTCCTGAAGAGCAAGCGGAACAGATTTTAACGCCTTCCCAAGCGAAACAACAGGCGCTGGAGGCTCCGCGTCCAAACAAGCCTCATCCGATCAATCTTGGGGATATCGCGGTTAATGATACGATTATTGACGATGGTTCCAGTGATCTGTCTGGTGACCAGCTTGGTGAACCTTCGGGGCTTCTTTCCAGTCGCAAGGATGAAGCTGTAAAAACAGGTCCCGGCCGAAGCAATATTTCTTCTTNTTCAGCAGCAGAACAAACTTCCCGAACAGACACAACTCCTCGCCCAGGTTCATCTTCGGTCAAAATTATTGATCCCGTCAAAAAAATGAAGCCTGCTGATGACAGTGGAACAGAAGTTGCCGCGTTACCCTCTCAAGAATATGAGACAAATGATAACCAGTCTGCTGCGCCACGCTCGAAAACATCCTGGATCCGGCCTGAACGTCCAAGAGTGGCGGTTGTGCTGGACGATGTCGGGGTAAACCGGAGAGGGGCCGAGCTGGCTATCGAGCTGCCCGGGGCAATCACGCTCTCTTTTATGACCTATGCCCCCGGGGTGAAAGCGATGGCAGAAGAAGCCCGTCGCCGGGGGCACGAACTCATGCTGCACGTGCCGATGGAGCCCGTAGGTCGGGCTGATCCTGGCCCCCAGGCTCTTTTGACAGGCCTTTCTGATCAGGAGATTCTGAGCAGGCTGGACTGGGGAATGAGGCAGTTTGAAGGTTATATTGGTATCAATAACCATATGGGCAGTAAATTCACTGCCTGGGATAAGGGAATGACGCTGGTCCTCGCCGAGATTGCCAAGACAGACTATTTCTTCCTGGATTCACGAACCTCTTCGGACAGTGTGGTTGAAGCCAGTGCTGTCAAAACAGGCGTGTCGTTGCTGAGCAGGGACGTATTCATCGATAATAACTACAGAGATACAGATAAAATTCTTGCACAGCTGATGCTGGCCGAACGGGTTGCACGGCAACATGGTCATGCAATCGCCATTGGTCATCCGCACGAAACCACGGTCAGGGTTCTTCACGACTGGATCAAGGCAGCTGAAGGACGTGGAATTGACGTTGTCCCTATTTCAAAAATCATGGCATTAAAAAAGCCGGAAAACTGAAATAATCCAGTTCCGGCTTTGTTTTGAAGAAACTGTTCCTCAGGCCTTACAGATTGCTTTTCTGGGCAGCAAATCTGACAGCTTCTTCGGCCGCGCGGATCAGGGCCCGGGCCTTGTTGTGGCATTCCTGATACTCAGATTCAGGCACAGAGTCCACCACGACACCAGCGCCAGCCTGAATGTACATGGTCTTGTCCTTGACGATCGCCGTGCGGAGCGCAATACAGGTATCCATGCCGCCGCCAGCACCGAAATAGCCGATGGCCCCACCATAGATGCCGCGGCGTTCAGGTTCGAGCTCATCGATGATTTCCATAGCCCGAACTTTCGGGGCGCCGGATACGGTACCTGCCGGAAAGCCTGCCGCCAGGGCATCAATGACATCAGCCCGTTTGCTATCCAGTGCGCCCTCGACATTGGAGACAATGTGCATGACATGGCTGTAGTATTCGACAATCATCCGCTCTGTAACGGAAATCGTGCCAACCTCTGCTACGCGTCCGACATCGTTGCGCCCCAGATCGAGCAGCATCAAGTGTTCAGCCAGCTCCTTGGGATCAGACAGAAGATCAGCAGCCAGTTCCTTGTCTTCTGCCGCATCTGCCCCGCGTTTGCGTGTTCCGGCAATCGGCCGGATGGTAACCTTGCCATCTCGGACACGAACCAGAATTTCCGGACTTGATCCGACGACTGAGAAATCACCAAAATTGAGATAAAACAGGAAGGGTGAGGGGTTCAGTCTGCGCAATGCCCGGTAAAGAGCAAAGGGGGGCAGAGTGAAGGGCACGGAAAAACGTTGCGAGAGCACGACCTGAAAAATATCCCCGGCCAGGATGTATTCCTTGGCGCGGAGGACGATGTCGTGAAATTCTTCCCGGGAAAGGTTTGAATCTGCTTCAGGGAGGAGGATATCCCCCTCAAGTATTTCCGGCTTTTGTACCAGGGGAGAATTGAAATCTGCTGTTACTGCTGCAAGACGGTCATTTGCCTGTTCAAAAGCGTCGCGCGCAGAAATACTTTCGTGAGGCCAGACTGGCGTTGTAACCAGTATCTGGTCTTCGACCCGATCAAAAATCGCTGTTACTGTCGGACGAAGATACATACCCTCGGGTAATCCGAGTGTATCCGGGTTTGTCGAGGGAAGATGTTCCATCTGCCGGACTGTTTCGTATCCCATATAGCCGACAATACCTGCAGCCATAGGCGGAAGATGAGCCGGAAGATCAAACCGGCACTCTGCAACAAGCTGACGCAAGCTTTCAAGAGTGCTTAGCGGCTCTGGCACAAAGGCCGACGGAATTTTTTTGTAATCTCTGTTGATTTCAGCCGTTGCCCCATTACAACGCCACACCAGATCGGGGTCAAAGCCGATAAAAGAGTAGCGACCGATCGTGTTTCCGCCTTCGACGGATTCAAACAGGAAACTGTTTGCCCGTTGTTCTGCCAATTTGAGGAAGGCAGAGACGGGGGTTTCCAGATCAGCAATAAGGGTCGTCCAGACGACCTGAGGCTTTCCCTGTTGATAGCTTTTAGAGAAAGCCTCGAATGTAATGGGGTTCGTCATCAGTTTGCTGTTGTGCCGTAGGGGTTGATGATCTGATTGATCGCGCCCTGATTAATCTGGACATTATAATCAGTTTCCAGTGCTTTGATGTACTGGGCGTAGATGTCATTGCGATAAGATCCTTCGAGCTGATCCTGAAGCAACTTTACCTGTTCTGAATCAAGCGAAAGGTTGGGGCGCAGAATACCTGTGACTGTTACGACCAGGTAGCCGCCATCACCCTCACCACTGAGTACATCGCCCTGTTTTGCTTTATAGATGTCCTGCACAAGGCCAGGGGCAAGTGCATTGCCGATATTGCTGGAAGAGCGGTTGATTTCAATGGCAAAGGTAATCAGTTCGGCAGCTTCGTCAGTCACGGCCTGTAACGCTGTACCGTTCTGAACTTCCTCTACAAGTTTCTTGGCAACGGCTTCAGCTTCTGCCTTGCGGCGATCTTCAAGCAAGCGGTCAGTTAGTTCGGTGCGAATTTCCTCGAGTGCTCGTGGAGCTGCCGGTGTGACATTTTCTACTTTGAGAATGAAGTAGCCACCGTCTCCCAGTTCTGTCAGCAGACTGTCATTTCCGGCAGCAGTCAGGCCGAGAATTTCCAGGAATTTTTCGTTGCCGGACAGGCCTTCCAGTGGTGTCCCGTCTTTGCCAAGGCCCTGGGCATCAATTGCTACGTAGTTTTTAATGGTCTGACCCAGTTTGGCTGCTGATTCTGCCAAGGTTGCTCCACCGGCGAGTTCATCATCCAGCTGGTTGGCGAGGGAAATCAGCTCATCCGTGGCAACACGCAGAGCAGCTGATTCCGTGATCTGTGGCAGAACATCTTCTAGTTTGGCTTCACTGGCCTGGGAAATTTCCTCGACAGAAACAAGGTGCCAACCAAGGGGAGACTGAATTGGCTCGGTTACACCTGGTGCGGTGAGGTAGAAGACGCCTGAAGCCAGTTCTGGCAAGAGATCGTTCCGGGACATATTGCCCAGATCAATTGCATCTGAACCTGTGTATTCCTTTGCGACATCCGAGAAAGTTGCGCCTGCTACCAGCTGGTCATGAGCTGCTTTGGCCTGTTCCTGTTTGTCAATGACAATCTGGGATAACTTTCGGCGTTCCGGGGTGGAAAGGCCATCTTTTTGTGCGGCGAATTCTTCTTCGATCTGTTCCTGGGTTACAGAAACTGTCTTGGCCGCTTCCTTTGGATCAAGGTGAAGATAGCTGACTGATTTATACTCCGGGGCCAGAAAATTGTTTTTCTGCTCGTCGTAATAAGCCGACATTTCTTCATCTGTTGGTCCGGCAAGCCCTTCGAAACGTGCGTAAGGAATTTCAATGAAATCAACGACACGTCTCTCGGCGTTGTAGGTGTAAAGCTGTTCTGCCAGCTGTTTCGACACTGAAACAGAACCGGTCACGGCATTGGAAATCTGTTCCCGCTCAATATCTTTGGCGAGATCAGACAGAAACTGGCTTTCTGACATGCCAGCCTGATACAACGTATTCTGGAAACGGTTGGCGTCGAAGACCCCAACTTCATTCCGAAAAGCGGGAATGTCCAGGATTTCCTTCTTCAGTGTTTCCTCGGTCACCATCAGGCCCATTTCTTCGGACTGAACCCGGAAAAGTGTCTGGCCAACCAGGCGGGAGATAACGCGACTTACAAGGCCAATCTGCTGAGCTTCCTGGAAGTCCAGTGCCCGCCCGACCTGTTGAGAGATTGCGTTTGTCTCTCGTGACAAATTCGAGCTGAACTCGCTTTGGGTCACTTCCATCTCACCAACGGTGGCAACAGAATTGTTCGCCCCCAGATTCAGGAAAATGTCCTGAATTCCCCAAGCTGCAAAGCTGAGGATCAAGAGAGAGAACAGTGCCATAATGACAATGCGTTTAAGAATGCCTGGTTTTTTGCTCGCCATAACCTATCCGTAAGATGGTGTTTTTTTGATTGGTAATCGTGTCCGGCATATTAGGGATGCGGCCAAGCCGGAGCAACAGCGTTTTTCAAGATCGGAGCGGACAACTGCTTTTGAGGTGTAAAAACCTGAAAGAACAACAATTTCAATAACAATTCATCGTCCAGACTTGGTTTGTCTGTACAAAATCTATATAGCTATGCCGAATATCAATGCAGGAGAATCGAAATATGGCGCGTAAACTCATTGCCGGTAACTGGAAAATGAACGGCTCTTTGTCTTTTGCTTCAGAGCTGGTTGGGGGACTTCTGTCCCGGCTAGAGCAAAATTCCACGGCTGCCGACTTTGCTGTTTGCCCTCCAGCGGCTCTTCTCGGACAGGTAACCGGGCTGGCCAAGGGGACTGCTCTTGCCGTTGTCGGGCAGGATTGCCACGCGAACATTTCTGGTGCTCACACTGGTGATACTTCTGCAGAGCTTTTGAAGGATCTTGGTTGTCAGTATGTTCTGACGGGACATTCCGAACGACGGACAGATCACGGAGAAGGCAATGCAGATGTACAGGCAAAAAGCAGTGCCGCCATCAAGGCAGGCCTGATCCCGATAATTTGCATTGGTGAAACCGAAGGACAACGTGTATCCGGAGATACGCTGAAAGTTGTCGAGCAACAGGTACGCGAATCTCTGCCTGTTGAAGCGACGTCTACAAACGTGGTTTTGGCCTACGAACCGGTTTGGGCCATTGGTACAGGAAAAACGGCGACACCTGATGATGTCGCGGAAGTTCACAATTTCATCCGCGGTTTGCTGGATCGTCATTTTGATGAAGCGACAGACGGCAAGTTGAAGATTTTATATGGCGGTTCTGTAAAACCTTCCAATGCGGCTGAATTGCTTGGTGTATCTAACGTTGACGGTGCTCTGGTCGGAGGCGCCAGCCTGAAGGTTGAAGATTTTTGGGCAATTGGTGTCAGATGACCCTAGCCATATCGATCTGAACAGGCTAAATAGCCTGTTAAAGATCTTCTATAGGCACACAGATTACCTCCTTGCATCCGGGATGTCGGGAGTTTCTGCGTGATGACCTGGGTGATATGCCCACAAAGTTTGAAAGACTGCTAAGATGAACGAAGTCCTTTTGGTCATTCATTTGCTGATTACACTGTCGTTGATCGGCATTATCCTTGTTCAAAAAAGTGAGGGTGGTGCATTGGGGATCGGCGGAAGCGGTGGCGGCGGTGCTGGCGGTTTCGGTGGATTCCTGACAGGGCGCGGAACCGCGAACCTGTTGACACGGACAACAGCTGCGCTTGCGACAGCTTTTATTGCTTCCAGCCTTCTGTTGACGATTCTGGCAGACACAGGTCGCAGCACCCGTTCAATTACGGATGATATCATCGCTCCGGCGATTGAAACTGAGGTCGAGCAGCCTGTTGCTCCACCGGTTTCAGAATAAGTTTCGGATTATATCCGTTACAGATTATCATTGACCGGGACCGAGAGGGTCCCGGTTTTGTTGAAACTGCTTAAGTGACAACGAGTTTCATGACGCGCTTTATTTTTATTACCGGTGGTGTGACTTCTTCTCTCGGGAAGGGGTTGACCTCCGCCGCTGTCGGTGCGCTGCTTCAGGCGCGCGGCTACAAGGTTCGCCTTCGCAAACTTGATCCTTATCTCAACGTAGACCCCGGTACCATGAGCCCTTACCAGCATGGTGAGGTTTTTGTTACTGATGATGGTGCGGAAACCGATCTCGATCTTGGTCATTATGAGCGCTACACGGGTGTGTCTGCTCGTAAAAGTGACAATGTAACGACCGGAAAGATCTATTCGGAAGTTCTGGCGAAGGAACGTCGCGGAGATTATCTCGGGGCAACAATCCAGGTTATCCCGCACATTACAAATGCAATTAAAGAATTTGTGATGTCCGATCTTGGTGACGAAGATTTCATCTTGTGTGAAATCGGGGGAACTGTTGGCGATATCGAAGGCTTGCCTTTCCTTGAGGCGATCCGTCAGCTTGGCAATGAACTGGGGCGTGAGCGCAGTCTTTTCATTCACTTGACGCTGGTCCCTTATCTGCGTGCAGCAGGTGAGTTGAAAACCAAGCCGACGCAGCACTCTGTCAAAGAACTGCAATCGCTAGGTATCCAGCCTGATATGCTTCTCTGTCGCTGTGAGCAGGAAATTCCGGAAGGTGCACTGCGCAAGATTGCCCAGTTCTGTAATGTGCGTGAGACAGCCGTGATTCCGGCACTTGACGTTGATACGATCTATGCGGTTCCCCGGGCCTATCACGAGCGCGGTCTTGACGAAGAAGTCTGCCGTCACTTTGGTCTGGAGATGGATGGAAAGCTTGATCTGGATCGTTGGGACAAGGTAACCCAGACCATTCGCGAGCCTGATGGTGAAGTTACAATTGGTGTGGTTGGTAAATACACCTCTTTGCTTGATGCCTATAAGTCTTTGGCAGAAGCTCTGGTCCACGGGGGGATTGCCAATAACGTCAAGGTCAATATCAACTGGCTTGATTCCGAAATTTTTGAAGGCGAAGGCGCTGTTGAAGCGCTGGAAAACGTCCATGGTATTCTTGTACCTGGCGGGTTTGGCGAGCGTGGTTCCGAAGGGAAAATTGCGGCTGCGGGCTTTGCGCGCAAAAGTAATGTTCCGTATTTCGGGATTTGCTTTGGCATGCAGATGGCGGTTATTGATGCCGCCAGAAATCTTGCCGGTATCAAAGACGCAAGTTCATCCGAGTTTGGCCCCTGTGACGAGCCTCTGGTTGGTATCATGACCGAGTGGGCGCGGGGGAATGATCTTGAAAAACGCAGTGATGGAAGTGACCTTGGTGGTACAATGCGCCTTGGTGCCTATCCTTGTGCCTTGAGTGAAGGGTCCCGGGTCCGCGAGGCTTACGGTACTGAAACCATCCAGGAACGTCATCGTCATCGTTATGAAGTAAATATCAACTATCGTGAAAAGCTCGAAGCAGCCGGTATGAAGTTCTCTGGACTTTCGCCAGATGGCAAACTGCCGGAAATTGTTGAGCTGGAAGAGCATCCCTGGTTTATCGGTGTTCAGTTCCATCCGGAACTGAAATCCAGACCATTTGATCCTCATCCACTGTTCACTTCTTTTGTAAAAGCGGCAATTGAACAGTCACGATTGGTATAAATATACAGGATAGAAGAGAAAGTAAGATATATGACAGTGCATGCAGGTCTCCAGTCTCGCCACATTAAAGTCGGGAATGTTACCTTTGGAAATGACCTCCCGTTTGTGCTGATTGCGGGGCCTTGCCAGATGGAAAGCCGCGAACACGCACTGGAAATGGCAGAGGCCCTGCATGATGTCTGTAACAAGCTTTCTCTTCCCCTGATCTATAAAAGCTCATTTGACAAGGCAAACCGGACAAGTCTGGGAAGCCAGCGGGGCATTGGCCTTGAGCAGGCCTTGCCGATCTTTGAAGAGATCAAAAACAAGTTTGGTTGTCCGGTCATTACTGATGTGCATTCACCCGAGCAGTGCGCTGCTGTGGCTGAAGTTGTTGATATCCTGCAAATTCCGGCGTTTCTTTGTCGCCAGACGGATCTGCTGATTGCCGCGGCTAAAACCGGCCGGGCTATTAATGTGAAAAAAGGACAGTTCCTGGCCCCTTGGGACATGAAAAATGTTTCCCAGAAGATCATCGATTCAGGGAATGACCAGGTACTGGTTTGTGAACGCGGCACCTCTTTCGGGTATAATACGCTTGTATCTGACATGCGTGGCTTGCCGATTATGGGCCTGCAGACCGGTTGTCCGGTAATCTTTGATGCAACACATTCGGTCCAGCAGCCAGGCGGGCAGGGGGGCACAACAGGCGGACAGCGCGAGTTTGTGCCTGTTCTGTCCCGGGCAGCCCTTTCTGTCGGTGTTGCCGGGATCTTTATGGAAACCCATCAGGATCCGGACAATGCGCCCTCTGATGGTCCGAATATGGTTCCTCTTCAGCAGCTGCCGGAACTGCTTCCAGTTCTGATGGCTTTTGATAAACTGGCGAAAGAGCATCCTGTTTCTATCGCTTAATTTTTTACTTCAGAGGCCCGCCCCCTCTCAGCGCCTCAACTTTCTTGACGGAGATTGACTAACATGACGGCGATCATTGACATCAAAGGTCGTGAAATCCTCGACTCACGTGGTAACCCCACTGTAGAAGTTGACGTTTTACTTGAGAGTGGCGCATTCGGACGGGCGGCTGTGCCTTCTGGTGCTTCAACTGGTATGTACGAAGCTGTTGAGCTTCGGGATGCTGATAAAGGCCGCTATCTTGGCAAGGGTGTTCTCAAGGCTGTGGAAGCCGTTAATGAGGAAATTCTGGAAGCCCTGATTGGTCTGGATGCCGAAGACCAGTTGCTGATTGATCAGGTGATGATTGACCTTGATGGTACAGAAAACAAATCCCGCCTTGGGGCGAATGCTATTCTTGGTGTCAGCCTTGCTGTTGCCAAGGCTTCTGCTGAAGATGCCGGCTTGCCGCTTTATCGCTATGTTGGGGGTACTTTTGCCCGGACACTTCCTGTACCAATGATGAATATCATCAATGGCGGTGCGCATGCTGACAACCCGATTGATATCCAGGAATTTATGGTCATGCCTGTCGGTGCTGCCTCTGGTTCAGATGCGATCCGTATGGGCGCGGAGATTTTCCATTCTCTCAAAAAGTCTCTGAGCGATGCTGGCCACAACACCAACGTAGGTGATGAAGGTGGTTTTGCACCAAGTCTGGCGTCCACCGATGAAGCCTTGAGCTTTATCGCCAAGTCTGTTGAAAAGGCCGGTTATAAACTCGGTGATGATATCATGCTGGCGCTTGATTGTGCCTCTTCCGAATATTTCAAGAACGGCAAGTATGAAATGACGGGTGAGGGCAAGTCTTTCGGGGCTGACGAGATGGTCCGTTATCTGGAAGATCTGGCCAACCGTTATCCGATCCTCTCAATCGAGGATGGTATGGCTGAAGATGACTGGGATGGCTGGAAGTCTTTGACCCAGGCAATCGGGAATAAGGTTCAGCTTGTTGGCGATGATCTCTTCGTCACCAATCCGAAGCGCTTGATCCGGGGCATTGATACCGGTACAGCCAACTCTATCCTGATCAAGGTCAATCAGATTGGTACTCTGTCAGAGACGCTTGAAGCCGTAGATATGGCGCATAAAGCTGGATACACCTCTGTGATGTCGCATCGTTCTGGCGAAACTGAAGACAGCACGATTGCTGATCTTGCTGTTGCGACCAACTGTGGTCAGATCAAAACGGGCTCGCTTTCCCGTTCAGACCGTATTGCCAAGTACAATCAGTTGATCCGGATCGAGGAAGAACTTGGTTCTATGGCGCATTACGCTGGTCGGAGTGTACTCCGGTAACCTGTTTTTGGTTTTCCTGATTGAATCTAGATTTAGAGGGGGCAGTTTCAGACTGCCCCTTTTGCTTTTGGTTGACGAAGTTCGAAATATGACTTCTGGAAAATACAAAGATAGCCAATTTTCATATTGAAAATAACAACCATGGGTATTTAAATTTGTAATTCGCTCTTGTTAATTGTAGTTTAATATGTGGAGTGAATAATTGTCTGCGTAGAGTGAAGTTTTATATTCGGCATAGAAAATTTTTTTGTGACAGCGTGTACCAGAGGTATTCCGTCTATGACTAAAGTCCTTATTCTCGAAGATAATGAGGGTGACAAAATCCTCATAGAGGAACTGCTTAAGAAAGTACCAGATTTTAAATATGAATTTCTCTGGGTCGCGACACTTGAGTTGGCAATAGAGAAAATTAATTCTCCTGATATCGGTGTTGCTCTTGTGGATTACAATCTAGGTGATGGTAACGGCCTTGATTTTGTGAGTGCAGGTCAGAATGTGGCCTCATTTCCAATGATTATAATGACTGAAAATAAAGAAGACGCTCTTGATACGATGAGCTTGCGGGCAGGAGCAATTGATTTTCTTTCCAAAGGAGAAATGACAACCAGTTTACTGGAAAGGACTATCCGTTATGCCATTGAACGGGACAAAGCACGACAGCAGTTGAAAGAGCATCAGAGTCTGCTCGAACAACAAAATATCCGCCTTACAGCTGCCAGACAGCACCTTGAAGCGCAAAATGCTAGCATCAGCATGCTGACCAACTATCTATTGACCACGGTTCACTCAAGAACAGGACAGGAAGGTCACTTTTTTGAAGCCCATACCCAGTCTCATAATTTAGATCGTGGTGTCGGGATCTGGCATGTTGATACAACAGGGGAGGCTATCTATACGAACAGGGTTGTCCAGAACCTGTTCGGGTTTGAGCTGAACACCATCCCTCATTTAAATGATTTACCACTTTATTTCTCTCTTAATGATCGTCCGAAAATCAAGAGAGCCTTGAGCCTTTGGGCAAGCGGTAAAAGCCATACTGTCGAGGCTGAAATGCTCAGCCTGGATAATATGGAGGGCGAGAGGCATATAGTTCTTTCTGCCGCACCAATTTCCTCCTCTGATAGCTATTCGGGAAGTTTGCTGCTAACGGTTCTAGATGTTACGGAAAAACGAATTTATGAAGCGAACCTACAGGATCTTGTTTTACGGGACCCTTTAACGGGTATTTATAATCGATTGGCTTTTTGTGAGCTTCTTCCCCAGGCCCTGGAAAATGCAAAACGTAATAATAAAATAGTCGCTGTTCTGTATCTTGATGTCGATAATTTCAAGTTTATCAACGACACAATGGGGCATCATGCAGGGGATACTGTCCTTCAAAACATCGCTCAAAAACTTAGAGAGTATACCAGAGCATCAGATGTTGTGGCGCGTTTGAGCGGGGATGAGTTTGTTGTTGTTCTCGGTAATCTGGGGCATCGCGAAGATGTCGTCTCTGTTATTGAGAAGCTATGTACCTGTTTTGAGGACTTGTCGATAACAGACGCTCATACTGTTGCTCTCCGTCTTAGCATTGGCGTCGCGCTGTTCCCACAGGATCATTCTGATCCGGAAAAACTGTTGAGCTATGCAGATCTTGCTCTATATCAGGCTAAACAGCGAAGTGGCTTTACATATGAATTTTTTCAATCTTCGATGCAGGAGAGTTTAAGCTCAAGAAAAAGAGATGAAGCTGAGCTTCGTGAAGCCGTAACAACAATGCGTGATTTTGCGATGTGCTATCAGCCTTTGATCGATATTGAGAAGAACAAGCTTATTGGAATTGAAGGATTATTACGCTGGCAACACCCGGCAGAGGGATACATCTTTCCCGATAATTTTCTCTCAATTGCAGAGCAAGCAGGATTGATCCTTCCAATTGGTGACTGGGTTCTTGAGGAGGCATGCCAGCATTATAAATATTGGCAGGAAGCGGGACTTAAAAGCGGTATGGTTTCGCTTAATCTCTCCGCTGCCCAGTTATATCAACGAGGATTTGTTGAAAAAATCGCCTGTGTTTTTCAAAAGAATAACGTACCCCCAAAAGGTGTTATGTTTGAAATTACGGAACGTATGGTGATTGAAGACATGGATACCACCTTGAATGGGATCTGCGAACTGCGGGATATGGGTGCACAGATTGCTCTGGATAATTTTGGTACAGGTCATTCTTCTCTCTCTCTTTTAAAAACCGTTCCAGTTGATTTTTTGAAAATTGATAAATCCTTTGTTTCAGAGCTCGATCACCATCCCCGGAACAGAATTATTGTTGAGCATGTAATCAGGATGGCCAAGCAACTCGGAGTTTCCGTTATCGCTGAAGGGGTGGAGCGAGAAGAAGAGCTACTGTGTCTTAAGAAATTTGGCTGTCGCTATATGCAAGGTTCTTTATACAGTTCGGCTTTATCTGCCGATGAAATTGTTCCCTGGTTTACTGAAAGTTTAAGATACACACCAAGTGGTCCCCAATAATATTTTGAAAGAAACATTGTGGATAACAAGTCTTTGATCAATTTGAATAAAAGATCTTCTTTGTCAATGATTGCTGCTTTTTATACTGCCGTTGACGGGATCATCATCATTGATAATCGGGGACTTATTCAGGATTTTAATCCGGCCTGTGAAAAACTGTTTGGTTACGATGCGGGTGAAGTCACGGGGCAGAACGTCAAGGTTCTGATGCCGGAGAGTTATGCACGTGAACACGATCAGTATCTGCGGAATTATCAGGAGAGCGGTACAGCAAAGATTATCGGTATTGGCCGGGAAGTCACAGGGCGCCGGAAGGATGGCAGTACCTTTCCGATGGAGCTGAGTGTTGGTGAGATTGAGGATGCGACAACCAGTGGACACTATGTTGGTATCATCCGGGATATTACCGAGCGTAAGGAGGCAGAGACGCGCTTTATGGCGCTGACCCAGCACCTGAAGAGTGTGATTGATACTGCNGTTGACGGGATCATCATTATTGATAATCGGGGACTTATTCAGGATTTTAACCCGGCCTGTGAAAAGTTGTTTGGATATGATGCGAGTGAAGTCACGGGGCTGAATGTCAAGGTTCTGATGCCGGAGAGCTATGCGCGTGAACATGATCAGTATCTGCGGAATTATCAGGAGAGCGGTACCGCAAAGATTATCGGTATTGGCCGGGAAGTCACAGGGCGCCGGAAGGATGGCAGTACCTTTCCGATGGAGTTGAGTGTTGGCGAGATCAAGGATGCCACAACCAGCGGACACTATGTTGGCATTATCCGGGATATTACCGTGAAACATGAAACTGCTCGAAATCAAGAGAAATTGATTGCAGCCTTAACCAGAAGCAACCAGGAACTTGACGAATTTGCCTATATCGCATCGCATGATTTGAAGGAGCCCTTAAGGGGGTTATTTAATAATGCAATGTTTCTGGAGGAAGATTACACAGAACAACTGGATGAGGTTGGGGTGGCACGGCTCGCCCGTATGCGTAAATTAAGCCAGCGGATGGAAAAACTTATTGATAATCTGTTGTATTTTTCCCGATTGGGCCGGCAAGATTTGGCGATCAAGCCAACGGATTTAAATCATGTTATTCGGGACATATTGTCCATGATCGAAACCTTGATTATGGAAGAGAATGTACAAATAAACATGACTTGTGAATTACCAGTAATTGTTTGTGATTCTGTCCGTCTTGGGGAGGTTTTCCGTAACTTAATTACCAATTCGATTAAGTATAATGTAAGTAAACACAAGGTGATAGATATAGGGTTTCACCCCGAAGTTCATGGAAGAAAAGATGTCATTTCTGTAAGCGATAATGGAATTGGGATCGCTGAAGAGTTCTATAGCGATATTTTTACAATATTCAAACGGCTAAATATAGAAGACGATGATGTGCAAGGTTATGGCGTCGGTTTGACTTTCGTAAAAAAAATTATTGATCGCCATGGTGGTGAAATCTGGTTAGAATCAAAGCCTGGTTTAGGAACAACATTTTATTTCACTTTGAAATGAGAACCGTTATGCCGGAAAATCACGCATTAAAATCAATTCTATTGGTTGATGATAATCGGGATGATTATGAAGCAACGTTACGCAGTTTTCATAAATCATCCCTTATGAACCCTTTGTACTGGTGTAAGAGTGGTCAGGATGCGTTGGATTATCTTCATAAAGAAGGTGCGTATGGCGACAATAGAGATCCCTTGCCAGGAATCATTCTTCTTGATCTGAATATGCCCGGCATCGACGGAAGAAAAGTACTTGAAATTCTTAAGAAAGACTCTGTATTTAAAAAAATACCAATAATTATTTTAACGACGTCAGCAGATGAGAAAAATGTCGATAAATGCTATGAGCTGGGGGCCAGTACCTATATCCAAAAACCAGTAGGATTTGATGGCCTGATACAAGCAACCAACCGAATTAAAGAATACTGGTTCGGTATCGCTTTACTGCCAGGAGAGTAAGGTTATGAAAGAGACCCTGCGCATTTTGGTTGTTGATGATTCAGCTGATGACAGAGAACTCTGCTGCAGAGCACTTAAGAAAGCACAGCATTTGGATTTTGTTACCCAAGAGAGTTGTAATGCGGACGAGGCTCTTGAGGCGCTGGCTATTGAATCGCCCTATGATTGTGTCCTCTTGGATTATTCTATGCCGGGGAAAAGTGGTTTCGAAGCTTTAAAGGCTATACGGGCCAAATACAGCTTCTTGCCTGTCGTAATTTTAACTGGGCAAGGGGACGAAGCTATTGCTGTGAAGGTCATGAAGGGGGGAGCCCAAGATTACCTGACCAAAACGGGCATCACAAGCGAGAGCCTTTCGCACACTGTTTTGATGGCAATTGAGCGATGTGCTTTGTTAAAATGCATCGAGAAACAGCGGGACAGCCTGGAGACCTTTACCAGGGTTTTAACGCATGACCTGAAGCAGCCCCTACGTATGATCCGCTCCTTTTTACAGCTTATAGATCAGCAAGAGGGGATGAGTGACAAGAATCAAGAATTTTTTTCGCATGTAATCACGGCAACCAGTAATATGGATGCGTTGATTGACATGGTCCATTATTATACCCGACTTGATTCGCTTAATGAAGGTGATAATCGGGCTGCTGTTGACCTGAATAAAGTCGTTCGTTCAGTCTTGAGCAATTTGGCCCAGACGATTAAGGAGAATAAGGCTGTTATTGAAGCTGAAATTCTTCCTCACGTATTTGCAAACGACATCCAGTTGGTCCAGTTGTTTCAAAATTTAATGTTGAACGCAATTATTCACAATAGTTCAAATCAAACGAGGATTAAGATTGATTGTACTGTTGAGGGTACTTGGGCGACGATTAAGTTCAAAGACAATGGTCCAGGTATAAAAGCAGACTACCTAAATCGTGTTTTTGATCCCTTTTCCCGCTTTAACCCTAATGGACGGGGATCTGGCCTGGGGTTGGCCATTTGTCAGAAAATTGTCGAGTATCAGGGAGGAAACATCTGGTGCAAATCCAAGTTGGGGTCAGGGAGCAGTTTTGAATTTACCTTACCTTATGCAGAGGCTGAGAGAACCGAGCAAACTATAGGGCTCCATGGTAAACAGCAGGAGCAGGATCAAAAAAAGGAAGGTGGAACCGAAGCACTGGCCAATGTTTTGTTGGTCGAGGATGACGAGATGGATGTTAAATTAGCAAAAATCATGTTGTTCGACAGAGACAAAATACGTTTCAATTTAAAAAGAGCTCGTAATGGTCAAGAGGCACTCGAGATACTTAGATCTCTTCCTCCCAGTTTTATTGACCTTGTCTTGCTTGATATCAATATGCCGGTGATGGGTGGCTTTGAGTTTCTTCAGAAATTACGAGATGACCCGGTGTTAAAGAGCACGCCCGTTATTATGTGTACTACATCAACGTATGATCGTGATATCCGTCATGCGCGAAACCTTGGTGTGGTTGGTTATATTAATAAACCAGTATCTTTGGACAAGATACGTCACGGCCTATCTGGTTATCATCGTCTGGATCTGATACCCCAAGGCGAAACGGTGCAGCTTTGCCGTCACTAAGTGCTTCTTTGAGGGCAAAATTCACCAGGCACCATACCATATGTCCACAGTAAAGGGCACAGTCTGAGCTGTGCCCTTTACTGTGCTATCAATGAGAACAGGCCTTAGTCATGGCTGTGATCAAGTGAAAAGGAGAGGGTGCTGAAATATCCCTCTTCATCAAGTTCTGGGTTATTGTCAATGCTCGATGTATGGCTCACGGCGATAACATTAAGTCCTTGATTACGAATTGTGACAGTGGCTTTACCTTGTCCGTCCGTTGTACCGGATGTTGTCTCGCCATCAGTGGTGTATTCGCCAATAACTTTTAGACCTTCTGCTGGTTTTTCATTGTAATAAACCTGAATAGGCAAACTTTCGCCTTGGTGGAGCGTCAAGGGGTTTATGAGGGGAACAATCTCCAGCTTCATGCCGGATGGCGTGAAGGCAGCGACAGTCTTGTCCAGGATGCTGGTCGTGAATTTTGAATAATGCCCGGTAAAAACAGCGCCCGGAGTTTCACTTTTGGCAGTGTTGTGCCACTTGCCATCTTTGGTTTTTGACCAGTAACCGTTATCAAAAGTCGCAATGAGAACGGCGGTGTTTTTTAGAGGCTTTAGCGTTGCGTGAGCAGCTGTCTTTTTGATCGTCACTGGTGATTTTGTTCCCTCTTGATCAAGGGAATGGGCTTCGCTGATTTTTTCAAAATCATAATAATCGTCAGAGGCGCCATGTCCGTAGACAATTGCCTGGTTGCCAAATCTCTCTGTGATCCAGATGCCATGAGCAGAGGCATTTACAGGGAGGATCAGCAATGTGAGGCAGGTAAGCAGTATTCTTTTCATACGAAATAAGTCCTTAAATAAAATTGGGAACGGGTAGGAAAAAGGTGAAGGTTTCTTGCTGGAGTAGGAGGTGGGGGGATTTAGCGCCCTGTTAATTGTCCCAGACTGGAAACAAATCTTGATAGCTGTGCCAGCTATCCGGGGTGAAGCTGTCATCAGGCACCAGGCAATCGTCAAGGGACGCCGTTATCTCGTCCCGGTCCATGTCTGTGCCAATAAAGACAATTTCATTGCGTCGATCCCCAAAGACACGATCCCAGTTTTTCTCCAGCTGTTCTTTAAAAAATTGGTCCTGTGGCCAGCGATCGTTGGGAATGGTGCTCCACCACCTGCCAATAGCTGTTGTGCTGGTTTGACGTCCGGCTTGTGACATCTCTCCAACCCAGTCGGGTCGCGTTGCCAACCAGAAATGCCCCTTTGACCGCAGGACCCCGGATTGCCTTGCGGCAAGGAATTGTTGAAATTTTTCAGGAATCATCGGGCGCCGCGCCCGATAGACAAAACTGGAAATGCCATATTCATCGGTCTCAGGAATGTGATCGGCATAACCGTAGAGTTCTTTTGCCCAGAGCGGATGTTCCTGTGCTTTGTCATAGTCAAAGCGTCTGGTCCAGAGAAGCGTTTCAGTCGGCACTTTGGAATAGTTGCTCAGACACAACTCGGCATCAGGATTAAGGGCTTTAAGTGTTGCGATAATCCGAATGAGGTCGTCACTGGAAACGAGGTCGGTTTTATTCAGAATGAGAGTGTTGGAGAACTCTATCTGGTCAACGAGGAGATCAACAATGTTCCGGTCGCTGTTTTGTTCTGCTTCGGAGAAAGTATCATTTACGGTTTTGTAGGAGTAGTAGTGCTCCAGAAAGCTTGAAGCATCAACGACGGTTACCATGTTGTCCAGTTGGGCAAGATCAGACAGGCTAAATCCATTTTCATCCCTGAATTCAAATGTTGCGGCTACGGGCAGGGGCTCTGAAATACCTGAAGATTCAATGATCAGATAATCACAGTTTCCCTGGGAAGCGATCCTGGAGACTTCCTTTAACAGGTCTTCGCGTAAGGTGCAGCAGATGCAGCCATTGGTCATTTCCACAAGAGTTTCGCTGGTTCGGGTGATCTGGCTATCGTGATTTCTTATGAGCTGGGCATCAACATTCACTTCACCCATATCATTAACAATTAAAGCGAACTTTTTCTGATCTCTTCTGGCAAGTATGTCTTTTAGAAGAGTCGTTTTCCCGGCTCCGAGGAAACCAGATAAAACCATAACGGGGAGTTTTCGCATTTTATTCTCGGTTGATATGATCAGATATATTTAATGGTACGTTATAACATTACATTTAATGAAGACTGTCAAATGTTTCCTGTTCGATCATTCCATAAGCAATTTGGAGAGGAGGGGTTTGTCTTGGGGGATTAACGCTTTGTTTGTTTCCTAAGCTTACTTTGTCTGTTAACTTGAGGCTTGCATCTTAATTCCAAATGTGATTCGATTCCTGAATGTCCTTGTTTAGAGAAATCCATAAGCGCTCTCGCCTGGTTATTCCCCAGGTACTGGGCGCATCACTGGTTGCCTACTTTGCCTATCATACGATTGAGGGGGAGAGAGGGTTCTGGTCGTGGATGCATCTCAAGCAAAATCTCGCTGTTAAAACTGTCGAGATGCAAAAAATTTCAGATGATCTTGATAAACTCGAATCGCGAGTGGCCCTGTTGCGTCCGGATAATCTAGATCCTGACCTTTTGGAAGAGCGGGCGAGGGAGGTTCTCAATTTTGGACGCGAGAATGATTATGTTATTTTACAAAGTCCGGGTTCTCGGTAATTAACTAACTATTGTGCAATGCAGCAATTTATTTATTAATTTACCTATTTCAGGTTAACATTGAATTATTCTTTGTTTTTCAATAAGATATATCTTGTTGTAATAATCTTTCAATTCGCCTATCCTTGCTGTGGAAATTCTTCATCCTAAGTGATTCACACTTGATCTAACGGGATACCACGCATGGCGATTCAAAAAGCGTCCGCAAAACGGGCACCAAGAAAACGCAGTGATTCTTCTGCACTCCCTTCCGATGTAACCAACGACCTTCTTCTCGAATTTTATCGTGAAATGCTTTTGATCCGTCGCTTTGAAGAAAAAGCCGGCCAGATGTATGGTATGGGGTTGATTGGTGGTTTCTGTCACCTCTACATCGGCCAGGAAGCTGTTGTGGTTGGTATCCAGTCTGCGCTGGAAGATCGGGACACAATCATCACCTCCTATCGCGATCACGGCCATATGCTGGTTTGCGGCATGGATCCGGATGGTGTCATGGCTGAACTTACCGGGCGTAGCGGTGGCTATTCCAAAGGTAAGGGCGGCTCCATGCATATGTTCAGCGAAGAAAAAGGCTTTTATGGTGGCCACGGGATCGTTGGCGCCCAGGTTCCAATCGGCACTGGTATTGCCTTCGCCCACAAGTATCTGGAAGAAAATGCGGTTAACGTTGCCTATCTTGGCGATGGTGCCCTGAACCAGGGACAGGTCTATGAATCCTTTAACATGGCTTCGCTCTGGGCGCTGCCCGTTGTTTATGTGATCGAGAACAATCGCTACGGCATGGGAACCTCGACAGAACGTTCTTCGGCCAATTCCACCGAACTTTATCACCGTGGACATGCCTATGGTATTCCCGGTATGCAGGTTGACGGTATGGATGTGGTTGCCGTTCGAGAAGCCGCCAAGATTGCGGTCGAACATGCGCGCAGCGGCAAGGGGCCTTACATTATGGAGATGATGACCTACAGATATCGTGGTCACTCCATGTCTGATCCAGCCAAATATCGCTCCAAAGAAGAAGTCCAGAAGGTTCGTGAAGAACGCGATCCAATTGAGCGCCTTCGTGCGGTCATGCTCAAGCAGAAGGCAATTGACGAAGCCGGTATGAAAGAGATCGACAAGGAAGTGAAGGCGATCGTTTCAAAGTCTGCCGAATTTGCCCAGTCTAGCCCTGAGCCAGATCCTTCTGAACTTTACACCGATGTGTACGCTGACGCGTAAGCTGTCCGAGAATTCCGGAGACCAAACATTATGCCAATAGAAATTCTTATGCCTGCGCTGTCCCCGACCATGACCGAGGGGAAACTGGCGCGCTGGATGAAAAATGAAGGCGACAAGGTATCATCGGGTGATATCCTGGCCGAAATCGAAACTGACAAGGCAACCATGGAAGTCGAGGCCGTTGACGAAGGCGTTCTCGGAAAGATCCTGATTGCAGGGGATACCGATAATGTCGCAGTGAACACACCCATTGCACTTCTGCTGGAAGAGGGCGAGAGCGAGGCTGATCTGGCCAAGGCTTCTGCACCAGCACCAGTTGCTGCGCCTAAAGCAGAAGCTCCGGTAACAAAAACAGAAGCTGCAACCGTATCCGCACCAGCCGCACCAGAAGTCGCCGCTGAAAGTGACTGGGACGGACCTGTGATCAAGACAACGGTTCGGGATGCCTTGCGTGATGCTATGGCAGAGGAAATGCGCCGTAACAATAAGGTCTTTCTGATGGGCGAAGAAGTTGCCCAGTATCAGGGGGCTTACAAGATCAGCCAGGGACTACTGGATGAGTTCGGGGCGAAACGTGTCATTGATACGCCGATTACCGAACATGGTTTTGCCGGACTGGGTGTCGGGGCTGCTTTTTATGGCCTGAACCCGATTGTCGAGTTCATGACCTTCAACTTTGCCATGCAGGCAATCGATCACATCATCAACTCTGCGGCCAAGACGCGCTATATGTCTGGCGGCCAGGTCAGCAGCCCGATTGTGTTCCGTGGTCCAAACGGCGTTGCTTCTCGCGTGGGGGCACAGCATTCGCAATGTTATGCCAGCTGGTATGCGCACTGCCCGGGTCTTAAGGTCGTCTCACCTTATTCTGCCGCAGATGCCAAAGGTTTGCTTAAGTCTGCCATCCGTGATCCAAACCCTGTGATCTTCCTCGAAAACGAGTTGATGTACGGACAGAGTTTTGATGTGCCGGATACGGATGACTGGATTGTGCCAATTGGCAAGGCCAAGATTGTCCGCCCGGGGACCGATGTCACGATCGTGACCTTCTCGCTGATGGTCGGCAAGGCGCTTGCTGCTGCTGAAGAGTTGGCAAAAGAAGGTATCTCTGCCGAGGTAATTGATCTGCGGACAATTCGCCCGCTTGATACCGAGACAATTCTTGCATCAGTACGCAAGACCAACCGTCTTGTAACCGTTGAAGAGGGCTGGGCTTTCTCTGGCGTCGGGTCCGAAATTTCAGCCATGGTGATGGAGCAGGCATTCGACTATCTGGATGCGCCAGTCAAGCGTGTTGCCGGTGTTGATGTGCCGCTGCCTTATGCGGCCAATCTGGAACAGCTTGCTCTGCCACAGAGCTCACACATTGTTTCTGCAGCCAAAGAGGTCTGCTACCGCGCTTAAGCGGGGCAGGGGAGATATACGATGCCAATCAATATTCTTATGCCCGCGCTGTCGCCAACCATGACAGAAGGTACGCTGGCCCGCTGGCTGGTGAAAGAAGGCGACACGGTTAATTCTGGTGACGTTATGGCGGAAATTGAAACCGACAAGGCGACAATGGAAGTTGAAGCCGTCGATGAGGGGACAATCGCCAAAATCCTGATTTCAGATGGAACAGAAGGTGTGGCGGTAAATGCCGTCATAGCCATTCTTCTGGAAGAAGGTGAAGATGCTTCTGCTCTGGACAAGGCTCCAGCTCCTGCCGCAACACCAGCCCCCGCGGCTGTAACAGAGCCGGTTTCTGCTTCTGCAGCAGCTCCGGCTGCGCCATCAAGTCCTGCGCCATCAAGTCCTGCAACGGCTAACGCCGCAAAGGGAGATCGTGTCTTTGCCAGCCCGCTGGCAAGACGGATGGCGGCTCAGGAAAATATTGACCTGGCTGCAGTACAGGGCTCTGGTCCGCATGGCCGCATTGTTAAAGCCGACATTGAAAATGCACAGGCGCAGGGGACTGGAAAAGTCCCTGCGGTTGCGAAATCTGAAGCAGCACCTGCTGCTAAGGCTCCTGTAGCAACAGCATCCGGCCCGAATGCCCGCGAACTGGCTGATATGCTGGGAATGGAATACGAGTTGGAGCCTTTGAGTTCCATGCGCAAGGTTATTGCCAGCCGTTTGAGCGAGTCCAAACAGACTGTTCCGCATTTTTATCTTTCCGTTGATTGTGAACTCGACAAGCTTCTGTCTTTCCGTAAAGAGCTTAACGCCAAAGACGGGGTGAAAATCTCGGTTAATGATTTTGTTATCCGGGCTGTTGCTCTGGCGCTGAAGAAAGTTCCGGCGGCGAATGCTTCTTTTAGTTCAGAGGGTATTCTCACCTACAAGCACGCCGATGTTTCTGTTGCGGTTGCTACGCCGAATGGTTTGATTACACCGATCATAAAAGCTGCAGAAGGCAAGGGACTTGCCACGATCTCTGGGGAAATGAAAGATCTGGCCAGTCGGGCCCGTGATGGAAAGCTGAAACCTGAAGAGTATCAGGGGGGGACCTTCTCTGTCTCCAACCTTGGAATGTTCGGGATCAAGGATTTCTCGGCAATCATCAATCCACCCCAAGGCTGCATCCTGGCTGTTGGCGCAGGAGAACAGCGTCCCGTGGTCAAAGATGGTGCGCTGGCTATTGCAACGGTAATGACCTGTACACTTTCTGTGGACCACCGCGTTGTTGATGGGGCTGTTGGTGCGGAATTCATGGCCGCATTCAAGGCGCTGGTCGAAGATCCCCTGTCAATGCTGCTTTAGGAGGCTAGGAGTATGAGTGACACAAATTTTGATGTGATCATCCTCGGTGCCGGTCCTGGTGGTTATGTGACGGCCATTCGTTCGGCCCAGCTTGGACTGAAGACTGCCATTATTGAAAAAGAGCATCTTGGCGGGATTTGCCTGAACTGGGGCTGTATCCCGACCAAGGCTTTGCTGAGGTCAGCTGAAATCTATCGCAATATGAAAAATGCAGCAGATTACGGCCTGTCAGCCCAAGGGGTTGATTTTGATCTTAAAAAGATTGTCGAGCGCTCACGTGGGGTGTCAAAGCAGCTTAATGGTGGCGTCGGGCATTTGCTTAAGAAAAACAAGGTCACCGTCATTGACGGGACTGGGAAAATTACTGCTGCCGGTAGACTTTCTGTTTCCGGTAAAGACGGCAAAAAAAGTGACCTGACGGCAAAGAATATTATTATTGCAACAGGGGCAAGGGCACGAACCCTGCCGGGTCTCGAGCCCGATGGAAAGCTGGTCTGGACTTATCGTGAGGCTTTGAACCCTGACAAGATGCCAAAATCTTTGCTGGTGGTTGGTTCTGGTGCGATTGGTATCGAGTTTGCTGATTTTTATGGCACGCTTGGAGCAGATGTAACCGTGGTCGAAGTTGTCGACAAGATCCTGCCGGTTGAAGACGACGAGATCTCGAAGATGGCCCAGAAGCTTTTGGGCAAACACGGTCTGAAGTTCCGTACGGGCACAATGGTTACCAAGCTGGACAAAAAAGGCGATCAGGTTACTGCTACGCTGGAGAAAAATGGCAAGAGTGAACAGATCACGGTTGATCGGGTCATCTCTGCTGTTGGTGTTGTCGGCAATATTGAAAATATTGGCCTTGAAACTGTCGGTGTCAAAACCGATCGGGGCTGTATTGTCACTGATGAATTCTCCCGCACGTCTGTTCCTGGCATCTATGCAATTGGTGATGTTGCCGGACCGCCCATGCTGGCACACAAGGCCGAGCATGAAGGGGTGATCTGTATTGAAAAGATCGCGGGTCTTTCTGCGCATCCTCTCGACAAGTCGAAAATCCCGGGTTGTACCTATTGTCACCCGCAGATTGCATCGGTTGGTTTGACCGAGCAGGCAGCCAAAAAAGCAGGCCGGGCTGTGAAGGTTGGCCGCTTCCCCTTTATGGGCAACGGTAAGGCCATTGCACTTGGTGAAGCTGAGGGCTTGATTAAAACGATCTTTGATGCGAAAACCGGGGAACTTTTGGGTGCCCATATGGTTGGAGCCGAGGTGACAGAGCTTATTCAGGGGTTTGTTGTGGCCATGGGGCTGGAAACCACGGAAGAAGATCTGATGCATACGGTCTTCCCGCATCCGACGTTATCTGAAATGATGCACGAGTCAGTTCTTGACGCTTATGGCCGTGCTATCCATTTCTAGAGTACTGGCCAAGATGGCATAGATTACGGGAAGGCAGGTTACTGCCCTCCCGTTAATAACAGAATGTAAACCTGAAGCGGATAGACTGATTATCCCTGACAGGTCGGAGTGAGTTGATGACAGAAACGACAGTTTCGAACCAGACGCCATCCCAGCTCGAAGGAAAAGAGCGCGCAGAGCGCATTATTTCCGCTAAAGATGACCGTGCAAAGATGCGGCATCCAGAAAAAGCCAAACGTCCCGATACCCCCGTTCTGAGAAAACCTTCGTGGATAAGGGTGAAGGCACCCGTTTCACAAGGGTATCAGGAAACCCGCAAACTGATGCGGGACAACAATCTTCATACGGTCTGTGAAGAAGCAGCCTGTCCAAACATCGGCGAGTGCTGGTCCAAAAAACATGCGACCATGATGATCATGGGCGGGATTTGTACCCGGGCTTGTTCCTTTTGCAACATTGCAACGGGCAAGCCACAAGCACTCAGTCCTTTTGAGCCCTACAGTGTCGCGACTGCTGTTGCCAAGTTGAAACTTAGGCATGTGGTGATCACTTCTGTTGACCGTGACGATCTTGATGACGGGGGCGCTGATCACTTTTCCAAGGTCATTGCTGCTACCCGCAAGGAAGCGCCAGAGACAACCATCGAAATTCTGACACCGGACTTCAGACACAAAGAGGGTGCCCTTGAAGTCGTCGTTAAGGCCAAGCCAGATGTGTTCAACCACAATCTGGAAACGGTGCCACGTCTTTATATCTCGGTACGACCAGGCGCACGTTATTACCACAGTCTAAAATTGCTCGATCAGGCAAAACAGCTTGATCCTTCTCTCTTTACCAAATCAGGTCTTATGGTTGGTCTGGGAGAAACCAAGGAAGAAGTGCTTCAGGTGATGGATGATATGCGGGCGGCCGATATCGATTTCCTGACGATAGGGCAGTATCTTCAGCCGACACCGAAACATCATCCCGTTGATCGTTTCGTTGATCCTGAAGAATTCAAATTTTACGAAAAAATGGCATACAACAAAGGCTTCTTGCATGTTGCCTCTTCTCCTTTGACCCGATCTTCCTATCATGCGGATGAGGATTTCCAAAAGCTGAGAGAAGCGAGAGAACAGAAACTTTCTGTTTCCTGAAGCTGGAAAGACGTTATGCCTGTACATGAAGAGAAAAAGGTTCTTGCCTTTTTACCGGAGCAGATTTTCGAGATGGTCGCTGATGTTGAGCGCTATCCTGATTTTCTGCCCTGGTGCGTGGCTTCGCGTATCAAGCGGCGTCAGGAAAACAGAATAATTGCCGATCTGGTCATCGGTTTTAAGATGATCCGGGAGAAGTTTACCAGCCAGGTTGACCTTAACCGGGAAGAGCTCAGGATTGAGGTCACCTATCTGGATGGCCCTTTTAAGTATCTGACCAATACCTGGATCTTTGAGGCTCACCCCAAAGGTTGTCTGGTTGATTTTCACGTGGACTTTGAATTCAAATCAAAGATGTTGCAGATATTGATGGAACCGTTGTTTCACGAGGCTGTGCGGCGGATGGTCCATGCTTTTGAGACGCGTGCGGCAGTATTGTTTACACCATGTAAGAGCGCTGAAACCCCGTAAATCATAGAATTTGAAATCTCAAAATCCTGTCAGGCTGTTGCCCTGTGCTTCTTGCTGGGCCAGAGCAAAAAACAGCAGTGAGGTCATGGTCATGTTGAAGGCACCATGCAAGATAATCGCTGGCCAGAGTGAACCGCTTCGGCGGGAGATCAGGGCAAAGGCAATCCCCGCAACGGTCAGGGCTGGGATAAGCATCGGTACTGTGTGAACCGTGGCAAAAAGCAGGGAGCTTGTCGCTATGGCAACAACAGCTCCGAAGCGAGGCTCCAGCCATCGCAACAACACTCCCCGAAAGGTTATCTCCTCGACAAAAGGTGCAATGGTTCCTGTCACCAGGACCATAAGGAGAAAAGCCTGCAAGCTAAAACCTTGCGGAGCCAACAAGGACAGTTGGGGGTTGTTGAAATCGCGATCAACCAGATAGATCATGGTGGCGTTCACAGCGCCAACCAGAACGACAAGCGGAAGAACCAGATAAAGTGTTTGCAGACACTTGCTTAATGGAATGGCTATAAAGCCGATGTCGCTCCATTCCAGTTGATTTTTTCGCAGAATAAAGAAGCGGATTGCACAGAGAAGAAGGGAATTTTGGAAAATAACGGTTAAGGCAACAACCCAAACAGCCTCAAGCCCCAGACCATCCTTCAGGTAATCGAAAGCAAGTGGCCAGACAAAAAACATCACGATTATCAAGGTGGCAAGGGCAAACAGCAGATCGATAAAGGGAACTTTCCCCAGTCTGTTTTCCGGGGAGTGTTCTGTTGATCCGGTTTCCTGCTCTGTCGGGATCACGTAATTCTGTCTTTCATAAAATCAAGGGCAGCAGCTATGGTTTGAGATCGTATGGCTGACCGATCACCCTCAAAAAGCATTTTCCGGCACTGGGTTTCCTGATTTTTAAAGGCTGTTGCAATATATACAAGCCCGACCGGTTTTGTGTTACTGCCTCCACCGGGCCCGGCAATTCCGGTGACCGCAACCGTCATGGCTGCTCGGGAGCGTTGCAGGGCGCCTTCTGCCATTGCTTTGGCAACGACGTCACTGACTGCGCCATATTGGTCCAGCAGACCTGTACCCACGCCCAACGCTTCGTGTTTTGCTTCGTTTGAGTAGGTCACAAAACCACGGTCAACAACAGCGGAAGAGCCGGCAATTTCTGTCAAAACTCCGGCAATAAGGCCACCTGTACAGGATTCAGCCGTCGCAAGCATGATGCTTTTGTTCCGGCAAAGTTCGAGCAACTTTTCTGCTGTCTGTACAAGTTCGGTTGAAAACATGGTACTTCCTTGAAAAGTCTTGGGTCCAGGAGAGTTCAGGGTTCAGGTTGGCCAGTCATAATTTACGGGTCAGATTAAAAACAGGCCCAGTAGATAGAAGACAATCAGGGCATAAGCCCCTGCAACCATATCATCAGACATAATACCCAATCCGCCTTCAACATTCCGGTCAATCCAGTTTGCGGGGAAGACCTTTACAATGTCGAAAAATCTGAAGAGGGCAAAACTGACCAGATAAAAAACAGGATCAAGTGGCACAAAAGCCAGTGCCAGCCACTGGCCAGCCACCTCATCTATGACGACCTGACCAGGATCTTCCCGACCGATGGCTCTGGAGTAAACACCACTGGCCCAAATTCCGACAAGATAGGCGAGCAAAGATCCGATGATCAGACCAAGATACCCTGTATAGTAGGAGATAACCCAGGCGAAGGGCAGTGCAGCCAGTGAGCCCCAGGTTCCAGGGGCTATTTTGATCAGGCCTGCGCCAAACCAGGTGGAGATCAGGCTGGCAGGATGTAGAAAAGGGATAGAACGTGATTGCATCGGCTGTATTTTTCCTAATCTGCGCTTGCAGGCAGCTGAATGGTTGCAACGGCCTGGGCCGCAATGCCTTCTTCACGCCCGGTAAAACCAAGCCGTTCGGAAGTCGTGGCTTTGATGCTTACTCTGGTTGGGGAAATCGCGAGAATTTCGGCCATCCTTTTGGTCATGCTCTCTCTATGCGGGCCGATTTTGGGGCGCTCACAGACAAGCGTGACATCAACATGAATAATTTTTCCTCCCCGGGCATTGACCCGGTCGCGGGCAAAAATCAGAAATTGATCTGACTTTGCGCCTTTCCACTGTGGGTCACTTGGCGGGAAATGACTGCCAATGTCCCCTTCACAAAGCGCGCCGAGCAGGGCATCCGTAAGGGCGTGTAAGCCTACATCAGCGTCTGAATGGCCTTTGAGTTTACGGCTGTGAGGCACATCTACACCACAGAGTGTGACATGGTCTCCTTCTTCAAAACTATGGACGTCGTAGCCCAGGCCGGTTCTGCTTTCCATGAGATGTCCATCTGTATCCGTTAGTTTTATCATGTTTCTTGCCAAAATAAGATCGTCGGCTGTGGTGATTTTTATATTTTCCCTGCCTGATTCGACCAGTGAAATGGGGTGACCCGCATATTCAGCCACTGCAGCATCATCAGTAAAATCATTTCTGCCCGCGGCTTGCTGGTGCGCAGAAAGTATCCTGTCATAAGGAAATGCCTGCGGGGTCTGGGCCTGCCAAAGGCCATCTCTGCTTATATTTTTTTCAATCGTCATTCCGGTAGAAAATTTCAGACTGTCAACAACAGGAGTTGCGGCAATTGAAGCTTCACCAGATTCAGCTTTTTCAATCAGTCTGGTGATAACATCTTCTTTGATGAATGGGCGTGCTGCGTCATGGATCAGAACAGATGTGGGGCATTCCTTTTCAAGAGCCTTGAGGCCATTGAAAACAGAGACCTGTCTTGTATCTCCACCTGTTGTCAGCTTTACACGTGTGCTGAAATCAGGGCAACTTTGATGGAATAACTCGATATCTTCCGGATGGATTACAACCAAAATACCATTGATCAGCCGATGTTGGGAGAATTTACGGAGTGTCAGAGAAAGAATGCTTTCCTGTCCAAGGGGAGTATACTGTTTGGGGAGGGGACTGCCAAAACGACTGCCTCGACCTGCCGCAACAATTACAGCCCAGATTCCTGGCATATATCTATTCTCCTACTCATCTCGATTCTTGCCAGTACAGGCCTTCTTACAGTAGTTAGTAGAGAGATTTGAGGCAAAGGCCAACAGTGATGTCTGAAGAAAAGGTGACAAGATGACCGTGTTCTGGAGTATTTTTGCACTGGCTCTGATGCTGCCAGCTGTCTGGTTATCCTGGACACAAAAAACTGAAGAGCAGTCGCTTGTTTACCGGGGGGCACTGTTTCTGGCTCTGGCGGGGCCAAGCTCTGTCAGTCTAGTGCATCTTGGCGGGCATTGGGACAGTGGTATCAGCATATCCCTGTGGCTAACTGTATCCTTCAGCCTTCTGATGTTCTTTTGCCTGTCCTTGATGGAAAAGCAGTTCAGTCGGCTTGCTCCCCTGTTATTGCCATATCTTTTTGTTCTCGCGATTTTTGCTGTTATCTGGCAAGGGCATGTAACTCATCAGAATATCAAGTCGGCAGCAGACTTCTGGCTCACTGTCCATATCATCGCTTCGATTGTGACCTATGCTCTTTGTACTCTGGCAGCAATTGCGGCCTTCAGTGTTTTGCTGAGAGAGCGGGCCTTGAAAGCCAAGAAGATGGAAAGCAGATTTCTGGGGCTGTTGCCTTCTGTATATGATGCAGATCGTTTTCAGGTCAGTCTCCTGACTATGGCCGAGGTCATCCTCGGTTTGGGAATTCTGACAGGAATGGCTCGGCAATATAGTGAAACGTCTGTTTTGCTGCAGATAGATCACAAAACGCTGTTGGCTTTTATTGCTTTTGTCGTGATTGCTGTCCTTCTTGCCCTGCACAGATATATTGGCATCAGGGGGCAGAATGCTGTCCGTTTTGTCCTCGCCGTATATCTGTTGCTGACGCTTGCCTATCCCGGGGTGAAGTTTGTCACTGATTTTATCTTGCCGGAAACATCCTGACATCTGTTGCTGATACAGGGACGGTGAGCAATGCAGTGACACATTTCAGTTTGGCTTATAAATCCTTCGCAATTCCGGTCAAAAGCTGTATAAGAGCTTTGCCCTGCCTAATTGTTAGGCGATAACTTTTGGTGCCCAACAAATGAGCATTTCTATCGGTCCTCTCAAGATTGATGACCCGGTCTTCCTTGCACCCATGTCTGGTGTAACCGACATGCCCTATCGCCGCCTGGTCAAGAGATATGGGGCAGGTCTGGTGATTTCGGAAATGATTGCCAGCCGTGCGATGCTCCAGGAGAGTCGGGAATCTCTGAAACTGAGTACAAACTGTGCTGAAGAGTTTCCCATGGCGGTTCAGTTGGCTGGCTGTGATCCCGAAATTATGGGGGAAGCTGCCAAAATGAACGTTGATCGGGGCGCTGCGATCATTGATATCAATTTTGGCTGTCCAGTCAAAAAAATTGTCACCAAATTCGCGGGCTCAGCCTTGATGAAGGATGAGTTGCTTGCCGAAAAAATTATGGCTCAGACAGTTCGTGCCGTCGAAGTGCCTGTCACGGTCAAGATGCGGCTGGGCTGGGACGATGATCATAAAAATGCTCCCGAGCTAGCCAAACGGGCAGAAAATGTCGGTATCCAGCTGATTACAGTACACGGTCGGACCCGGAACCAGATGTACAAGGGCGAGGCGGATTGGGAAGCTGTGCGGGCAGTAAAAGAAGCTGTTAACATTCCTGTCATTGTGAATGGTGATATTCTGACACCTGCTGACGCTGCGAATGCATTGAAGAAGTCTGGAGCTGACGGCGTTATGATTGGCCGGGGCTGTTATGGCAAACCCTGGCTGCTGCGTGAGGTCATGTCCTATCTTCGTGATGGAACAATTCCTCCATCTCCTTCCTTGCGCGAAACCCTTGATCTTATCAGTGAGCACTACGACGAGATGCTCCATTATTACGGGGTGAGAAAAGGGGTCGCAATTGCGCGAAAACATCTTGCCTGGTATTGCAAGGGCTTGCCGGATTCAGCACTTTTCCGGGCCGAAATAAACAAGGTATCAGAACCAGATCAGGTCAAGGAAATGCTGGAGGCTTACTTTGCTCCCCATCTGGATAAAGTTGCCTGACATGACGAAAGCAGCTGTTGTAAATACCTCTTCCCTTCAGAACACTACGGTTGATCAACAATCAGTAACCAAACCTGTCGATCAGGCCTTTGCAATCCTCAATTCTTTGACAGATCCGGTTTTTGTAATTGATGGTGACAACAGGATTACCTTTGCGAACCAGGCGGCAGAACAGTTTTTGCACAGCAGTACGGTTGTCCTGATTGGCAGCAACCTGAACAGTCATTTTGTCGGGGATTCCCCGCTGGTCCAGCTGGTTGAGCAAACCCGAAGAGAACAGAGCTCTGTTGCTGAATATGGGGTGCGACTGGATACCCCGCGTATTGGAAATCACCTGGTTGCACTGGTTATCTCGCCTGTTCAGGACCAAGCGGATCACTGCGTGGTTACTGTGCAGCAGCAGAGCATTGCCCGCAAAATTGACCACCAGCTGGTTCATCGTAATGCCGCCCGTTCCATAACCGCTATGGGAGCCATGCTCGCACATGAGGTGAAAAATCCTCTATCGGGGATCCGGGGGGCAGCCCAGCTTCTGGAACTTAATGCCGATGATGATGATCGCCAGCTGACACGCCTGATTTGTGATGAGGCAGACCGTATCGTCAAGCTGGTTGATCGAATGGAGATGTTTTCCGATACGCGCCCGCTTGAGAAAACCGCGGTCAATATTCACGAGGTCCTGTCTCATGTCAGGCTTCTGGCTGAATCCGGATTTGGTCAGGGGATCCTCTTTACCGAGCGCTATGACCCTTCTTTGCCCGAGGTATATGGTAATCGGGATCTCCTGATTCAGGCATTGCTCAATCTGGTCAAAAATTCGGCCGAGGCGATTGGTAAAAGCAGCGGGGAAATCATCATCACGACAAGTTACCAGCAAGGCGTGCGTATGCGATTGCCTGGTGGAGGTGAGCGTATGGAATTGCCCATGCTTGTAACGGTCGAAGACAATGGCCCGGGAATTCCCGAGGACTTGCATCGCCACCTCTTTGATCCTTTTGTCTCGACCAAGGCTGGGGGCAAGGGGCTCGGTTTGGCGCTGGTATCAAAGGTGATAGAAGATCATGGTGGTGTCATCGAACTGGAAAGTGCTTCCGGTCTTACGCGTTTTTCCATAAATCTGCCTTTGGCACCAAAGGAAATGAGAGAAGACTTTATTCTGCAAGGGAAGAGTGCTGGATCAGGAAAACGTTCCCCTGTTTCTGGTAATCAGAACAAGGATATCAACTGATTATGAAACAGGCGACAATTCTCATCGCTGATGATGATCAAGCAATCCGTACGGTACTGACACACGCACTTGGCCGGGAGGGTTATCGTGTTCAGGCCGCAAGTAGTGCATCTTCGCTATGGCAGTGGGTTGCCCGCGGCGAAGGGGATCTTGTGATCACCGATGTGGTGATGCCTGACGAAAACGGACTGGACCTGATCCCCAGAATAAAAAAGATCAGACCCGAGCTGCGTATTATTGTCATGTCAGCGCAAAATACTCTGCTTACTGCGGTCAAGGCGACGGAGCGCGGGGCTTTTGAATATCTGCCCAAGCCATTTGACTTGAGGGAACTTTCCCAAACAGTCCGCCGGGCTCTTTCCGAGCCACAGGAGACTATTCCCCAGAAAGCTCCGGTGCCCGAGCCGGAAGAACGTTTGCCACTGATTGGCCGTTCTGTCGCCATGCAGGAAATCTACCGGGTAATGGCCCGGCTGATGGCAACGGACCTAACTGTGATGGTCACGGGTGAATCCGGTACGGGTAAGGAGCTGATTTCCCGCGCATTACATGATTATGGCAAAAGAAAATCCGGTCCTTTCGTCGCTATCAATATGGCGGCAATTCCCAAAGAACTGATTGAGAGTGAACTGTTTGGCCACGAAAAAGGGGCTTTTACGGGGGCGACATCGCGGTATTCCGGAAAGTTTGAACAGGCTGCTGGCGGGACACTGTTTCTGGATGAGATCGGTGACATGCCGCTTGAGGCACAGACCAGGCTTCTCCGGGTTTTACAGGAAAATGAGTTTACGACAGTCGGAGGGCGGACGGCGATAAAGGCTGATGTCAGGATTATCACGGCGACACACAGAGATCTGACACAGATGGTCAAGCAGGGATTGTTCCGTGAAGATCTTTATTATCGCTTGAGTGTTGTGCCTTTGCGGCTGCCCCCTTTACGCGAGAGGTCCGAAGATGTGCCCGAGTTGGTGTCGCATTTCCTCCGGCTCTGTGAGAAAGAAGGGCTTCCCAATAAAGTAATTGATCAAAGTGGGATGGCCGCTCTGAGAAATCATTACTGGACTGGGAATGTCCGGGAACTGGAAAACATCGTCCGTCGCCTGACGGTGCTCTATAGTCAGGATACCATTACTCGTGAAGTGGTTGAAACAGAGCTGAACCTGATTTCAAAAAATGAAAACAGGGAAGGGGCTACGGAAAGAATGGCTCCGGCTTTTAATGAATCTCTGGGGGAGGCCGTTGAGCGTCATCTCAGTGAATATTTTGCCGCCCACTACCCTGAACTTCCTTCAAGCGGTCTTTATGACAGAATCTTGAAAGAGATAGAAAAGCCTTTGATATCATTATCATTATCTGCAACAAACAGTAACCAGATCCAGGCGTCAAAACTGTTGGGTCTAAACAGAAATACCCTCCGTAAAAAAATCAAGGAGCTTGATGTTCCCTTGATAAAAGGAGGGCGGTAATGGTTACTGACAGTCCTGCAGACCAAACTCTCAAATCCCGGCAGGACGTCGGGAGTGATGCGATAACTCGTCCGGGTTTCTGGACACGCTTTCTTGTCTGGGCCAAACGTGTCGGGCTGGAGCGTAAACTTGCTGTTGTCCTGCTGATCAGTGCAAGCATCAGTGGGATAACCACCTTTTCAGCTCTTACGGGTGATTTATCCCAGGCCATTGATCCAAAATCCCTGCTGTTCCTCCTCACGATGGATTTCATTCTGCTGATGGGTCTGATCGCGATTGTTGTGCGCAGGCTGGTTCTTTTGTGGATTGAACGAAAACGCGGGCTGGCTGGATCGAAACTTCATTCCCGCCTTGTTGGTCTTTTCAGTATTGTTGCCGTAACCCCAACCATCATTGTTGCTGTGGTGTCCGTGGGATTTTTTGAATATGGCTTGCAGGGCTGGTTCAATGAGAGGGTAAGCACAGCCGTTAAAGAATCTTATGCTGTTGCAGAATCTTATCTGCAGGAACATCGGCAGGGGATAACGGCGGATGCTCTTTCCGTATCTATTGACATCAGCCAGTCGTTGAATTCTCTGACCCAAAATGAAGAACTCTTTGATGAGTTTCTTACTGATCGGGCGAACCAGCTTAATTTGACAGAGCTGGTTGTTTTTGACCAGTCAGGCCAGGTCCAAGGCAAGGCCGCCTTCAGCTTTATGTTGAATTTTTCTCCGGAAATACCTGAGTTTGCTATTAAAAATGCCATTAATGGCGAGGTGGTTATTCTTTCTGCTGATAATGATGACCGCGTACGGGCCCTGGTTTATCTGGGAGGGTTTGACGGGTCATTTCTTTTGGTCGGACGTCTGATTGACCCCAACATCCTGAAGCATATCGAAAGAGCGAAAAAAGCGGTTTCGCTCTATACGGATCTTGAGGGGCAACGTTCGGGCTTTGTGCTGACTTTTGCACTGATCTTCGCGATTGTTGCTCTTATGATTCTTTTGGCTTCCGTCTGGGTTGGCCTGGCTTTTTCCAATAATCTGTCGGTTCCGATCGGTAATCTGATCGCTGCGGCTGAAAAAGTAAGAGAAGGCGATCTGGAGACCCGTGTTACCTCCAGCCAAACTGATGATGAGATCGGGAAACTTTCCCGCACCTTTAATCTCATGACCGGGGAGTTACAACGCCAACAGCAGGAGCTTTTGCGCGCGAACAATCAGCTTGATGAACGGACGCGCTTTATCGAAGCGGTTCTGGGAGGGGTCACCGCAGGGGTTATCGGGTTGAATGTAGAGGGGGTTATTACTCTGCCAAACCGTTCTGCTTCTGCTTTTTTTGCGGAACATATCGAAGAGCTTCGGGGCAAGCCAATTTCTGCTGTCATGCCTGAAGTAACCGAACTTGTAAATGAAGCCCGGGATCGTCCCTTGCGCCCTGTGGAAAAGCATCTTCCCTATATCCAGGAAAATGGCAACCAGCGTACGCTTCTTGTCAGGACTGTCGCTGAACTGGGCGATGATTTTGAAATCATCGGGTTTGTGATTACTTTTGATGACATTACTGAACTTGTTTCTGCCCAGAGAAAAGCAGCCTGGTCGGATGTTGCGCGGCGTATTGCGCATGAAATTAAAAATCCGTTGACCCCGATACAGCTTTCGGCAGAGCGGTTAAAGCGCAAGTATCTGAAGGAAATTGAAAGCGACAAGGAGACTTTCATCCTTTGCACCGATACGATCGTACGTCATGTTACGGATATTGGTCGAATGGTCAGCGAATTTTCTTCCTTTGCGAGAATGCCTGTGCCGGTAATGACAGATACCAGCCTGACCAAGATGATGAAGGAAGCTGTTTTCCTCCATGATACATCCCAGAGTTCTATTCGTTATGAAACCAATCTTCCTGATCAGGAGATTATCCATTCATGTGATCCGGAACAGGTCAACCGGGCATTGACGAACCTGTTGTTGAATGCAGCTGAATCTATCGAAGGAAAAATAGAAGAGAATCCTGCTGATGACTCGGCGGTGATTTCTTTGACCTTGCACCAAAGTGAAAACCGAACCACCATCACCATCGCTGATACCGGAAAAGGACTTCCTGCAGGCAACAGAGAGCAGCTGACCGAACCTTATGTTACCAATAGAGTGAAGGGAACAGGGTTAGGACTGGCAATTGTGAAGAAAATTATGGAGGACCACGGAGGCTACCTTGTTCTTGATGATAATTTCGATCAAAATGGCAAGGTGATTGGTGCCCGGGTACAACTGATTTTCCCTGATAAAGCGTAGCGCTCGTTCACTCTTGTTTTAACTTCTGAGCAGTAGACAATTCATGGCACGTGACATTCTGATCGTCGATGATGAAGCAGATATCAGGATGGCCCTTAGAGGCATCCTGGAAGATGAGGGCTATTCAGTTCGTGAGGCCGCCAATAGCCAGACAGCACTAGATGCAATTCACTCTCGGAAACCCAGCCTTGTTGTCCTTGATATCTGGCTTAACAATTCGGAGCTTGACGGGATTGGCATTCTTGAGGCGATCAAGCATGACTATCGGGATTTGCCTGTGATTATGATGTCCGGTCACGGGACAATCGAGACTGCCGTGAGCGCGATCAAAATCGGGGCGTATGATTTTGTCGAAAAGCCCTTCAAGTCTGACCGTTTGCTCCTGATCATCAATCGGGCGCTTGAAATATCCGATCTTCGCCGGGAGAATGAGCGTTTGAAGGTCCGGGCTGCGGTCCAGTCCTCCCTTATTGGGACTTCAGTTCCGGTCCAGCACCTGCAGCAGGCTCTGGATAAAGTGGCACCGACCGGCAGCCGCGTGCTGATCACAGGCCCGGCAGGAGCAGGAAAAGAAGTGGTTGCACGACAGTTGCACCAGCAGTCCAAACGGGGAAGTGGCCCTTTTGTTGCCCTGAATTGTGCAACCATGCATCCGGACCGGCTGGAAAGCGAACTCTTTGGTACTGAAATCAAGGGAGAAAGCGGCGAGGTATCCATTCACGTTGGTACCTTTGAACAGGCCCATGGAGGAACCCTTCTGCTGGATGAGGTGGCTGATATGCCGCTTGAAACCCAGGGGAAGATTGTTCGTGTTCTGCAGGAGCAGGCCTTTTCCAGGGTGGGGGGGGATGTTCTGGTCGAAGTTGATGTTCGGGTAATTGCTGCGACAAACAAGGATCTTCAGGCCATGATTGCGGCAGGTCAATTCAGAGAAGATCTTTTCTATCGATTGAATGTCGTTCCTCTTAATATTCCTGCTCTAAAGGAGCGGCGGGAGGATATTCCCTTGCTCGTTGAGTATTTCATGGATCTTGCCGCCCAGACCAATGGCATGGCATCCCGCCCCCTGGCCCAGGATGCCATGACGTCGCTTCAGGCTTATGACTGGCCAGGGAATGTGCGGCAACTGCGCAATGTCATTGACTGGTTGCTGATCATGGCACCGGGCGAGGGTGGCAGCACAATCTCTGCTGATATGATGCCGCCTGATATAGGATCAATTTCACCTTCTGTTCGTTCAGGTGAGGCAGGACAAGAAGATCTGATGTCGCTGTCTTTAAGGGACGCGCGCGAACTTTTCGAAAAGCGCTATCTTGAAGCCCAGATACTCAGATTTGGTGGAAATATCTCGAAAACATCTACCTTTATTGGTATGGAACGATCCGCACTCCATCGCAAACTCCGGACTCTCGGTATCTCGACAGACCGTGGTTGATCTGATCCAGGAAGTTAGGAACCCGTTATGAAAGTTGTGATTTGTGGCGCTGGCCAGGTCGGGTTTAATATTGCCCGCTATCTTGCCAGTGAGAACGCCGACATCACTGTTATTGATCGCGATCCGGCTCTGATCGACAAGATCACGGACTCTCTTGATGTCAAAGGTGTTCTCGGTTTTGCTTCGCACCCGAATATTCTTGAAAAAGCCGGTGCCTCTGACGCGGACATGATTATCGCTGTGACACACGCTGACGAGGTGAACATGGTTGCCTGCCAGATTTGCCATTCGCTTTTCGACGTTCCGACCAAGATTGCCCGTATTCGCGAACAAAACTATCTCGATCCGCTGTGGTCTGATCTCTTTACCCGCGACCATATGCCGATTGATGTGATTATTTCGCCTGAAATTGAAGTTGCAGAAGCGATAGAGCGCCGGTTGCAAATTCCGGGGGCTTTTGATGTTTACCCGCTGGCGGACGGGAAGGTAAGCCTGATCGGAGTTCACTGTACTGAAGAAACACCGATTATTCATACGCCGCTACGACAACTGACCGAACTGTTCCCGACCCTCAATGTTGTTGTGGTTGGAATATCTCGGCAGGGCAGGGGGTTTGTACCAACACCAGATGATGAATTGCGTCCTGGGGATGACATCTATCTTGTGCTGGATCATGCGCATCTGAACCGGACGATGGATGCTTTTGGACATTCCGAGACTGAGGCCAGACGTGTGGTCATTATTGGTGGAGGCAACATCGGGCTTTACCTTGCCAAGACGATGGAAGAAAAACACCCCCAGGTGAAACTCAAGCTTATCGAGCTTGATAAAAAACGTGCTGAATTTGTTGCGCGATCCTTGAAAAAAACCGTGGTCATACACGGGGACTCGCTGGATGCAGAAATACTTAATGAGGTAAATATATCGACCACGGAAACCATTGTTGCTGTTACTAACGATGATGAAGTCAATATCCTGACATCTCTGCTGGCCAAAAGACATGGCTGTCGCCGGGCGGTAACCCTGATCAATACAACATCCTATACACCCCTCATCAGTACTCTGGGAATTGATACGGTCGTCAATCCACGCAGCATTACTGTTTCAAATATTCTCCAGCATGTTCGGCGGGGGCGTATTCGTTCTGTTCACACGATTGCGGACGGGTTTGGCGAGGTGATTGAGGCCGAAGCACTTGAGACTTCCAGTTTGGTCGGCGTTCCTTTGCGGGATGCCAAATTGCCCTCTGGCGTGATTGTCGGGGCGATTGTCCGAGATGGGGAAGTCATTATACCTCGTGGAGAGACCGTCGTTCGGTCCCAGGATCTGGTGGTGATCTTCTCTTCGGCCGAAGACGTGAAGAAAATTGAAAAACTCTTTGCTGTTAAGCTGGAGTTTTTCTAAAGCGTACTTTTTTGGGGAAGGTCGGCTTCAGCCCAATTTGTGCCTGAATTTTCTGATTTAAAAGTAATTTACGGCTGCAGATCAGATACGTATTTGAAAGATATATTGTTGCGATGACTCATATTTTACCCAAGGCGATGATTTTTGACTGGGATAACACCCTGATTGACAGCTGGGTGATCATTCATCACGCACTGTCTGTGACTTTTCAGGAAATGGGGATGACACCCTGGAGCCTCGATGAAGCAAAAGACCGGGTCCGGGCATCGGCCAGAGACAGTTTCCCGGCAATTTTTGGCAAGGATACAGAAGTTGCGACCCGAATTTTCTATAACACCTATGAGGCAAGTCATCTCGACGTTCTTACGCCGCTGAGCGGCGCAAGGGAGTTACTGGATCTGGCGCGTGTAAAGGGAATATATCTCGCGGTTGTCAGTAACAAACAGGGACGTATTTTGAGAAAAGAAGCCGAACATCTTGGCTGGAGTAGTCTCTTTGGTCAGTTGATTGGTGCTACAGATGCCCCAAAAGACAAACCGGACCCCTATGTTGTTGAGCTTGCCCTGAAAGAAAGCGGCCTTTCTGCCGGCAAGGATGTGTGGTTTGTTGGAGATACAGATATTGATCTGATCTGCGCACATAATGCCCAGTGTTATCCGGTTCTGGTACGGCCTGAGCCCCCGGCTGTCGGAGAGTTCCTGGGGCATGCCCCGTCACAGTATGTTTCTTCTTGTGATGAACTCAAAGAGTTACTTCTGTGAATCGTTTGCGCCTTTTCTTCGGTGATTGACGATGGGGGGTTGTAATTCCCTGCTAGAATGCTAAAGAATCTCACATGCCTGTCTTTGGTGGGCATAACCCCAAAAGCTAACAAGACAAACCAATAAAAACACCCAAGAAAAAAACAAAAGGGGATTACACGCGATGGCCGCGGAAAAATCACAGAACGTACAGGATGTTTTCCTGAATACGATTCGCAAAAACAAAGTCCCGGTAACGGTCTTTTTGGTCAATGGTGTCAAATTACAAGGTATTATTTCCTGGTTTGACAACTTCTCGGTTTTGCTACGACGTGATGCGCATGCGCAGCTCGTATACAAACACGCAATTTCCACAATCATGCCTGCGACACCAGTTCAGCTCTTTGACCCTGTTAAAGAAGAAGAAGCTGGAGCCGCATCTTGACCCATCAGGGGTTGGTTGAAATATAGATGGCTTCTCAGCAAAATGATGATGGCGTGGACCGTGATACAAGGGTCCGCGCCATTGTGCTTCACCCCGAGCTCAAAAAGGGGCGTAAATCTTCACGGTCTGCGGAAGCGCGTCTTGAAGAGGCCTATGGTCTTGCCTTGGCAATTGACCTTGATATTCGGCTGCAGGAGGTCGTAGCTGTCGCCCGCCCCAAACCTGCAACGCTATTGGGGTCCGGGGTCATTGAAAAGTTCCATGACTTTATCAAGACAGAGGAAATCGAGGTTGTTATCGTCGATACCTCTCTTACGCCAGCCCAGCAAAGAAATCTGGAGCGTGCCTGGCATGCCAAGGTTATAGACAGAACTGGCCTTATTCTCGAGATTTTTGGCGAAAGGGCCAGAACCAAGGAAGGCAAGCTGCAGGTTGATCTTGCCCAGTTGAGCTATCAGCGTTCCCGGCTTGTTCGCTCCTGGACCCACCTTGAACGGCAACGTGGGGGAGCAGGTTTCATGGGCGGGCCGGGTGAACGGCAGATCGAGATTGACCGCCGCTTGATTGACGAGAAAATCATTCGTCTGAAGGCAGACCTTGAACTTGTCAAAAAAACCCGTGAACTGCACCGTTCCGCCCGGAAAAAGGTTTCCTGTCCCGTCGTTTCTCTTGTTGGTTATACCAACGCGGGGAAATCTACTCTGTTTAACCGTTTGACGAACTCGGATGTCTTTGCCCAGGATTTGCTTTTTGCCACGCTGGATCCAACCATGCGGCGGGTAACTCTACCCTCGGGCAAGGAGATCATTCTCTCGGATACGGTCGGGTTTATCTCGGAGCTTCCGACAACTCTTATTGCTTCTTTCAGGGCGACCCTTGAAGAGGTGCGTGAAGCGAACATCCTTATTCATGTCAGGGATATGTCGCATGAGGATACCGAGGCGCAGAAGGATGATGTCAAAGCTGTTTTAACCGGACTGGATTTGGATTCCGAAATTCAGGATTCCATGCTTGAAATCTGGAACAAATCGGATCTTCTTTCGGAAGAAGCCAGGATCGCTCTGGGCATACAGGCCGAGCATAACGAACTGACAATGCTCTGTTCGGCGGTAACTGGACAGGGGTGTTCTGAACTTCTGCTCAAGATTGACGAGATCCTGCAAACGCAGGATCAGGTGGTTGAATTCGATATTTCCTATCAGAATGGCGCTGCCCTTTCCTGGCTTCATGAACATGGTGAGGTTCTGGAACAGGAGCATCATGAAGAGGGGGTGAGGATATCTCTTTCAATTTCCCAGGCAGAGATGGACAAGTTTGAAAGTAAGTTCCGTATTCCGCATCTGGGCAAGGAATAAGCCGGATTTTCCATTTTTTGAGATGTTTTTTTATGTCTCGAGTTGACATCCGGCACCCCTCATCCTATATCGCTGTTAGCACTCATCAAGCGAGAGTGCTAACAATTAAAAAAACTCTCGCTGTTGTGTGTCCGAAATTCAATTTTAATCCCACTCTGGATGGAGCTAATCCATGAACTTTAAGCCTCTTCACGATCGTGTCGTAGTTGAGCCACTGGACCAGGAAGAAAAAACTTCCGGCGGCATCATCATTCCTGACACTGCAAAAGAAAAACCAATGCAGGGTAAAGTAACTGCCGTTGGTACTGGCTCTCGTGGCGAAGATGGTAAAGTTGTTCCACTCGACGTTAAAGAGGGCGACACCGTCCTTTATGGAAAATGGTCCGGTACCGAAGTCAAGCTTGGCGGCAAAACACTGCTGATCATGCGTGAGTCCGACATTATGGGCATCCTTCAGTAAATCTGGATCCGAGTTTAAGGAATAGAATATTATGGCTGCTAAAGAAGTAAAATTTGGTACTGACGCACGCGACAAGATGCTGCGCGGCGTTGATATCCTCGCTAACGCTGTAAAAGTTACCCTCGGTCCAAAAGGCCGTAACGTTGTTCTCGACAAGTCTTTCGGCGCTCCACGTATCACCAAAGACGGTGTTTCTGTTGCCAAGGAAATCGAACTTTCTGATAAGTTCGAGAACATGGGCGCACAGATGGTTCGTGAAGTTGCTTCCAAAACCAACGATGTTGCTGGTGACGGTACAACAACTGCAACCGTTCTGACCCAGGGTCTGGTTCGCGAAGGTGCAAAAGCTGTTGCTGCTGGCATGAACCCAATGGACGTTAAGCGTGGTATGGATCTGGCTGTTGAGACAGCCGTTGCTCACCTTAAGAGCAATGCCAAACAGATTTCTACAACTGCTGAAGTTGCACAGGTTGGCACTATCTCTGCTAACGGCGAAAAAGAAATTGGCGATATGATCGCTGAAGCTATGGAGCGCGTTGGTAAAGAAGGCGTTATCACTGTTGAAGAAGCAAAATCTCTGGCAACTGAACTTGACGTTGTTGAAGGTATGCAGTTCGACCGTGGTTACCTTTCTCCATACTTCGTAACCAATGCAGAGAAAATGGTTGCCGAACTGGAAAACCCATACATTCTGCTGCACGAGAAAAAACTCTCCAACCTTCAGTCCATGCTGCCGCTTCTTGAAGCTGCTGTACAGTCCAGCCGTCCTCTGTTGATCATCTCAGAAGACGTGGAAGGCGAAGCGCTTGCAACTCTGGTTGTTAACAAACTGCGTGGCGGTCTGAAAATTGCTGCTGTTAAGGCTCCAGGTTTTGGTGATCGTCGTAAAGCAATGCTTGAAGACATCGCGATCCTGACTGGTGGTACAGTGGTTTCTGAAGACCTCGGCATCAAACTGGAAAACGTTACCCTCGATATGCTCGGTACTGCCAAGCGTGTGAACATCACCAAAGAAGACACCATCATTGTTGATGGTGCTGGTGATCGTGATCAGATCGAAGGTCGTTGTAACCAGATCCGTGCACAGGCTGAAGAGACTTCTTCTGACTACGACCGTGAGAAATTGCAGGAGCGTCTGGCTAAACTGGCTGGCGGTGTTGCTATTCTTCGTGTTGGCGGTGCAACCGAAATGGAAGTTAAAGAACGCAAAGACCGCGTTGAAGATGCCATGAACGCAACACGTGCTGCTGTTGAAGAAGGTATTGTTGCCGGTGGTGGTGTTGCTCTGCTCAATGCAGTTAAAGCTCTTGCCGACCTTAAAGGTGCAAACAACGATCAGAACGTTGGTATCAACGTTGTTCGTCGTGCACTTGAAGCTCCAATCCGTCAGATTGCTGAAAACGCTGGCTTCGAAGGCTCCATCGTTGTTGGTAAAGTATCTGAAAGCACAGAAGCTGGCTTCGGTTTCGATGCCCAGACTGGCGAATACCTGAACCTCTTCAAAGCAGGTATCATTGATCCGGTTAAAGTTGTTCGTACAGCCCTTCAGGACGCAGGTTCTGTTTCTGGCCTGATGATCACAACCGAAGCAATGGTTGCTGACAAGCCAGAAGACAAAGGCGCTCCTGCAATGCCTGATATGGGCGGCATGGGTGGTATGGGCGGCATGGGTGGCATGGGCTTCTAAGCCTGCCAGACCAGACGTTCACGTTATTGGAAAGGGAGGCTTCGGCCTCCCTTTCTTTATTTTGTGCCCTAATTTGACCAAAAGCAGAAACTCAAATATCAGGAATATGTTTTCCTGTACCATCTCCTGCAGCTCGCCATTTTCGTGCCCGGTTTGTCGCCATTTTTCTGTTGATCTCTTCTGAAAATGTGAGGTCATACTGCGCAAGCAACCTCTTCAAAAGGATGACAACATCAGCTGTTTCCTTGCCGATTTCGCTTTTGTCACCAGTTTTGACCGCCTCAAGTAATTCGGTCATCTCCTGCATGGCTCTGGTGACGAGCTTGACGGGATCGTCTACAGGGCCAAATGTTTCCTCTGCCCAAAGACATATACTTTTCTGGGTCTCCATCTGGTTCCTTTCAATACAAATAAGTTGAGAACAATCAACTGACCTACACCGTTTTAGCCTTTAACCTGTAACAGGCCAGACCATTGTGTTGTATAGCCTTGTGATCTTAAATTCTGGTTCATTTTCCAGCAGTCATAATGGTCTCGGGTGCCATAGTGTATGGCGGCATTCCCAAAATCCCTGTCGATAAGGTCGAGAGCGCAGGACAGCTTTTCTGATTTTTGATCCTGGGGGGAGAATAGACTGTTTTGTACTGATTTTTCATTTTCGAGATCAAGAAGAAAAAGTCCTGCTTTTTTATAAGAGTAACCCTCTCTGTATATCTCCCTGATACCTGCCAGCGCTGCTTTGGTAATCTCACCTGTGCTTCTGTTGGCAGTTGGCAAGCCCATAACGATATTCGGGCGATACTGTGGAGCATCCGGTTTATGCCGGTTTGTGCGCAGAAAAACCGAGACGGTTCGGCAAAGCATCTTCCCCCGAAGGAGTTTCTGGCTGGCAAGCTTACAGAACACACTTACGGCCTCGTCAAGTTCTTCACGCTTTGTGACGAGAGAACCAAAAGACCGGGAAACCAGGACACTTTTTCGATCCTCAGGGTAATCATCCAGCTGTATACAAGCTATACCCCGAAGCTCCTGATGAATACGCAGACCTGTCACCCCCATCGCTTTTCGAACCAGAGCAGGAGGGAGATTGTAAAAATCCTGTGCCGTTTGGACAGCAAATTCTTCCAACTTCTGAGCAGAGCGAGAGCCAATTCCCCATAGATATCGTACATCGGTTTTCTCCAGAGCAGATTGTTTTCTATCAGGAGGTCTCAGATTCAGGGTCCCCCCCGTTTCGGGAGTCTTCTTTGCCAGCTGGTTGGCCAGTTTGGCGAGAGTTTTGCTCTCCCCGATACCAATGGAGACAGGCATGCCTGTCGAGGTGAGAATCTTGACCCGCAGGTCACGGGCAAAGGTTTCAAGATCGCTTTCCGGCAAGTCAGGTAAAGAGATAAACCATTCATCTATGGAGTAGGGTTCCACCTGTGGGCAGACTTCTTCGAGCAGATCCTGTACACGTTCGGAGATGTTTCCGTATAGGGGATAGTTGGACGAAAAGACCCGAACCCCGGATGTCTCTATCATCGGTTTGATTTTGAAGTAGGGAGCGCCCATGGGAATCCCCAGGGCCTTGGCTTCATCAGAGCGGGAAATGAGGCAGCCGTCGTTGTTGCTGAGAACAACAATCGGTTTATCTGCGAGCCAGGGTTTGAAAAGACGTTCGCAGGAGGCGTAAAAATTATTGCAGTCAACCAAAGCAAAAATTGGTTTGTTCATGGAACCAGGCGCCGGATTACGCCAACAGCTGTTCCCCAGATCTGGCAATCTGTGCGGTGGGTTAACTGGATCGGTTCATAGTCCTTGTGCGCAGGGACAAGTGCCCAGCGGTTATTTTCTTCCATCAGGTATTTGACAGTGAAATCCCCATCGATCACAGCAAGAACAATCTGTTTGTGTGCTGGTTTGATGCTGCGGTCTACGACCAGTATATCCCCGTCATAAATACCTGCCTCTGTCATGGAATGCCCGCTTACTCTGACAAAAAAGCTGGCTGCTGGGCGCTCGATCAAATAGTCATTTAAATCCAGTGCACATTCCATATGGTCTGCTGCCGGCGAGGGGAAACCTGCCGATACAGATGTAAAGAACGGAAGTGTTTTTTTTGAATCAGAAATGATTGAGAACATAAAGTGAACATACAAAATATTTTATATTCGATCAAACTGTATATTTTCCTAATCCTCTCTGTTGATGAGAGCGTGTTTTAATGATTTTGCAAGAGAAGCATGTTCTTATGGACCTGGAAATATCTCGTGTTTATTTCCATTTTTTGGAGAAGGCAGTAAAATTCCCCTGAAAGAAAAAGGAAAAACACATGACGGACCTGAGCAGTTTCATTAATGCCCTCCCGAAAGCAGAGCTTCATCTCCACCTTGAGGGATCCCTTGAGCCGGAAATGATGATGGATCTGGCAAAGAGGAACGACATAGATCTTCCCTATAAAAATGTTGAAGAGATTCGTCAGGCCTATGCCTTTACCAATCTCCAGGATTTTCTGGATATTTATTACAAAGGTATGAGTGTCCTTCAGACCGAAGAGGACTTTTATGACCTGACCCTGGCCTATCTTGAGAAGGTTTCCCGGGAAGGGGTGGTTCATGCGGAAGTGTTTTATGACCCACAGGGGCATACAGGCCGGGGGATACCTTTTTCCGTGGTTACAAATGGCATTTTACGCGCGCTTGATGATGGCCGTGAAAATTATGGGGTCAGCTCAGAGCTGATCATGTCTTTTCTGCGTCACCTGAGCGAAGAGGAGGCTTTCGCGACCTTGCGCGAGGCAGAGCCCTGGTTTGATGGACGTATTATTGGTGTCGGGCTGGATTCTAGTGAACTGGGACATCCGCCCTCAAAGTTTCAGCGCGTTTTCGCTGCGGCGCGGGAAATGGATCTTTTATTGGTTGCTCACGCCGGGGAAGAGGGGCCGTCGGCTTATGTTCGCGAGGCTGTCGAGCTCCTGAAAATTGACCGCCTAGATCACGGGAACAGAACTCTCGAGGATATCGAACTGACAGAAACGCTCGCTCGATCAGGGATAACCTTTACCGTCTGTCCGCTTTCCAACCTGAAGCTTTGCGGTGTCCCGGACATGAAAGAGCATCCCCTGCGCAGGATGATGGATGCAGGTTTGAAGGTGACGGTTAACTCTGACGACCCGGCTTATTTTGGGGGCTATATGACGGCAAATTTTTTATCTGTGGCCCAGGCTCTTGATCTTTCAAAACAGGATATCGCTCAGTTGTGCCGTAATTCAATTGTCGGCTCTTTTTTGACTGAGGGGGAAAAAGCAGTGCATATTGCTACTATAGATCAGGTTCTGCTTCAGCCTTGGGATTGTTAGTTGGGTTATTGAAAAGCAAATAAGAGATTAAATTAAAACAACAGGATATCGTCATATTTTGACACAACAACGCAATTTCCGTAGAAGAGCAGATGTTCATAAAACTTGATCAAATTCCTTCTTTTCTTAAAGATGTCGCCGAAACTGAAATCATGCCCCGCTTTCGCAATTTGGCGCAGGGGGAGGTGTTGCAGAAAAAAGGTGGTGAAACAGTTACCATTGCTGATCTGGAAGCGGAAAAACATCTGTCTCGTCTGCTGTTGAACCTTTTCCCTGGTAGCTATGTGATTGGTGAGGAAAAGGCGGCAGAACAACCTGGCCTTCTAAACAATTTACCGGATGAAAAGCTTGTTTGGGTAATTGACCCGATTGATGGCACCAATAACTTTGCCAGAGGCAGCGAAACCTTTCGAACCATGCTGGCTCTGTTATACCAGGGGGAAACGATTGCCGCCTGGATTTACGATCCAGTAAGGAACGTTCTGCTGGAGGCGCAAAAAGGAGAGGGAGCTCGACTTGACGGGCAAGCTCTTGTCTTGAGTATACCTTTTCCTCTGCAATCGTCTGATTGCATCGGCACATTACATGGGTCTGAAAATAGTGACCCTGTTCTGGCCAAAACAGTCGAGAGAAATCGGAATCAACTGAATGTTGTCAGGACGTTGCGCTGTGCCGGTGCTGATTATGAACGCTTGTCCTGTAGCGAGACCCACTTCGCCCTGTTTACCCGCTTGATGCCCTGGGATCACCTGCCGGGCATATTGATCCATCAGGAAGCCGGAGGCTATAGCGCCTGTCTCGATGGAGAAGCATACCGAGCAGATTCTTATGCCAAGGAAGGTCTGTTACTGGCACCAAACAGGCAGATCTGGACCGAAATCCGGGACGTTTTGGTGCCTGCCGTTCCCGGGAAATGAAATCTTTGGCCTTATGGCTTCCGGTGGCTAAATAAATCATGAATACTTCGTCCTGTGGCGAAGCATATTTCAGAGAAGGTCTGCTATAAAATTGTCTCTATAACCTAAGGAGATAATTTTATGATTACGTGTTTTATTCGCTATGAAATCGACCCTTATAAAAAGGATCAGTTTGATATCTATGCCAGAAACTGGGGGCAGGCTATTCCACAGTGCGGCGCCGACCTTATCGGTTATTACTCCCCTCATGAAGGTTCCGCAACCACAGCTTATGGGGTTTATAACATAAAGGACCTTGCCGAGTATGAAGCCTATCGTGCCCGGTTGATGGCCCATCCTCTTGGGAAAGAGAATTACGAGTTTGCCAAAGGTGAACGGTTTATTCTCAAGGAAGATCGCCTGTTTTTAAAGCTGGCATCGGCACCTCATACCCCGTTGAGGACAAAATGATTGCGGTTATTTTTGAAGTCTGGCCCGCAGCGGGGCAGCAGGAGGACTATCTTGGCCTGGCAGCGGCGTTGAAGGCAGATCTTGATGGAATGGACGGATTTATTTCCATTGAACGCTTTCAGAGCCTGACGACAGAAGGGAAGCTCCTTTCCCTGTCATTCTGGCGGGATGAACAGGCTGTCACCAACTGGCGTAATCACGGGAAGCATCGCGGTACACAGGGAAAAGGTCGTGCCGGGGTTTTTTCTGATTATCGCTTGCGGGTTGCCGAGGTGAAGCGGGATTACGGGATGTTTGAGAGAGAAGAGGCCCCCAAGGATTCCCGAAAAGTTTTTCCATGACTGGAAAAGCAAGCTGCTTCTGATCATTTCTCTTTTTATAAAAGAGTATAAAAAACCGGAAAGGATTTTTCTTTTCCGGTTTTTATTTTCAGATTCGTCTTTTCAGACTTTTCTTTGACAGGTCAAAGGATTACTGAAACTGTTGTCGTTGTCTCATCTTGCTTCTTGCCATTTTCAAACAGACTTGTGGATATTATGATCGCTGAAATTCTTGGAATTATTGCACCAGTACTCATTTGTATCGCGATTGGTTTCATCTGGGCAAAAGCCGGACGGAAATTTGATACGCCGATGGTCACTTTTCTGGTGACCTATTTCAGTACGCCAGCCCTTGTTTTCTATACACTTTCAACTGTCGATCTCTCTCTTGATGCTCTGTTTGCCATGGGGGGGGCCGCTGTTGCTGCCAATATCCTTTTCGCGGTACTTGGTGCAGCCTGTTTATCTATCGCAGGATTATCGCAAAGAACATTTCTCCAGTCACTGACCTGGCCGAATGTCGGCAATATTGGCCTGCCGCTTTGTCTGCTGGCTTTTGGCGAGGAAGGCCTGGCTCTGGCGATCGGTTTTTTCGCGGTTTATGTGGTGATCCAGCTTACAATCGGCGTTGCTTTTGTTTCCGGACAATTCACGGCAAAATCTCTGATCTCCATGCCGATTATTCCGGCAACGGTTATTGCCATGGTGATACTTGTCTGGGGGATATCGGTTCCGCAATGGATTTTAAGTACTACCAAACTTATCGGCGACCTAACCATTCCCCTGATGTTGATTACCCTGGGGGTCTCTCTGGCCAGTCTCAAGGTTGTCAACGTCACGCGTAGTATCTGGCTGGCTCTTTTTAGACTGGGTATTGGTTTCGCTGTTGGTCTCGCGGTCTCCTGGGGACTGGATCTTGAAGGCGTTGCAAGAGGCGTGGTTATCTTGCAGTGTGCTTTGCCCGTTGCCGTATTCTGTTATCTTTTTGCTCAACTCTATAATCGGCAGCCTGAAGAAGTTGCCAGCCTCGTGGTTATATCCACAACCCTGTCTATCGCAAGCTTGCCTGTTTTGATGTGGTATGTCCTCCAGGCCTAGGAAAAAGACCTAAAGGGTAATAACTGGACGAGGTTTATAAATTCCCCATTCGTGTGCAGGTTATTTAAATAGTGTTTAAGACCAAAGACATTCTGGATTGTTCCGAGACCGGGGCTGTTACCCGTCACTGGCTTTCCTTAAGCAAGATAGGTTCGGTTCCCAGTTTGGAGGACATGGATCCCGTCCGTTTCCCCAAGGCACTTCCTCATATATCTCTTTTTAAATACGATCCGGATGGCGATGATTATTACTGTCGTCTTGCCGGGGAGGATGTTTCAGATGCCCATGCCGAGAGAATGAAGGGCAAGTATCTTTCAGTGCTTTATCCGGATGAGCAGTTCAGAACAATCAGAACACACTGGAATTCTGTGCGCTCAAGGAAAGAAGCCCTGATCGTTTCTTGTGAACTTCACCACTCGGTTAAAATCATTCCCTCCCTGCATGTAATTCTGCCTCTGAAAGAAGCTGACAGGAGCGAGTTTATCATGAGCATTTCTGTCTATCGATATGATGTGGAATATTTTCATAAAGATGATGTCAGCAGAACCTATAGCTATAGCTATATTACGGATGAAATCAGACAGTTCCTTTTGAGCAGATAATTTTATTTCTGCTTTTGCTCCGACCAGATTTTTTCCATTTCTTCCAGGGACGTCTGCTCGATTTTTGAGCCTCTGTTTCTGAGAGCTTCCTCTACGGCCCGAAAACGCTGTTCGAACTTGGCATTGGTCCGTCGCAATGCTTTTTCCGGATCAAGATCGAGATGCCGGGCCAGATTAACAACGGAAAAAAGGACATCTCCCAGCTCATCTTCTGCGCGATCTTTCGATCCCTTGTTTTCCAACTCGTATTTCAGCTCTTCAATTTCTTCATGGATCTTGGCGATGACAGGGGTCAGGTCCGGCCAATCGAACCCGACTTTTGCGGCTCTTCTTTGCAATTTTACGGCCCGGGTCGCAGCGGGAAGGCCAATGGTTATGCCATCGAGGACGGACTCTTCCGGTGTGCCTTTTTTTGCCTCACGTTCTCTGGCCTTGATTTCTTCCCAGGCAACAATCTGTTCGTCAGCCGTTCTGTGAGAGGCCGATCCGTATACATGAGGGTGCCTTCCGATCATTTTTTCGGTAATGGCCTGGGCTATGGTGTCAAAATCAAACAGGTCTAACTCTTCGGCTATTTGGGCATGATAAATCACCTGAAGTAAAAGATCGCCGAGCTCATCTTTTAGATGAACATGATCTTTCCTTTCGATGGCGTCCGCTACTTCGTAAGCCTCTTCTATGGTATAGGGCGCAATCGTCTCAAAGGTCTGTTCTATATCCCAGGGACACCCGCCATCAGGAGATCTGAGATCCCGCATCAAATCAATGAGGCGATCAATGCCTCTTCTGGCCGGATCCGGAATAGCTTTGCTCATCTGTTGGTCCTGTCGGTCTCTTGTTTACCTGAATTCTTCATAAGATCTATCAGAAGCTTTTGATTGTTTAAAGAAACTCCGAAAGGAAAACAGTCGGACTTCTGTCTTATCCCGTTTGCGCACGTGGAAATTTACATCTTTTTAATACCAGTCCTTTAAATTCCATAGCGCACCTGAAACGAGAGAACTCGGGTTCAAGAGATGAGTAATCAATCCAGTGCAGGCTCCTTTGCAGGAAAATGGAACAGACAATGTTAAAAAAGCTTTCCCTCAGTGCCAAACTTACACTTACGAGTGCAGTTATCGTTGTCATTTGTTTGACAATAAGCATTGTTCTGATGGCCCGTACAACGGAAAATACCGTGCGGGACCTGACACTTGACCAAGCGCGAGCTATCGGAAAGGCCGAGGCAACAGAAGTTCAGCGCCAACTCGATATTGGTATGACCGTCGCCCACTCCCTGACTCAGGCATTTGTGGGAATGCGGGCAAAAGGCGTCACCGACAGGGCCGCCTATGATGAAGTTCTGAAGCAGACTTTAATTGAAAACCCGGTTCTGGCTGGAGCCTGGGCGGGTTATGAGCCCAATGCACTGGACGGTAAAGATAGCGAATATGTTACGGAAAAAAATCAGAGCGGTCGTTATCTGACCTATTACTACAACTTTGGAAAGGGAGTTCTTCCTTCCACTATCGGGGCTTATGAAGAAGATCCAAACACTCCCGAGACAGACTGGTATTATTTACCCGTGCGGACAAAAAAACCCGCCGTTGTGGACCCTATCGGTTATGATATCGAGGGCAATATTGTCACGCTAACGTCGTTTGTTTATCCCATTCTTGATGAGAATGACAAGGTACTCGGTGTTGTCGGTGTCGACATGAACCTTAACGACATGGCGGCTTCCTTTAACAAGTTAACCCCTTTCGAAAGCGGTTCGGTTAACCTGGTATCCAACAATGGCCAGTGGGTGGCACATAGTGACCCCGAGTTGTTGGGCAAACCTTTAAATCCGGAGAAAGAGCTGTTTACGACTGCTCTGCCGTTGATTGAGGAGGGTAAATCCCTGGAGGGGGAAGACGAAGATCTTTATCGTCTGTTTATTCCTGTCAATGTCAGGGATACACATGCTCCCTGGTCTGTTCTGGTTAATGTGCCGATTGGTAAACTTACTGAAAAAGCTGTTGTCATGCAGCAATTTACTGTGATTGGTGGCGTAATATTACTGATTGTTCTTAATGTTGCTCTGCTGATTATCGTTCGGATCATGATCCGCAATCCTCTGCAGAAGTCCATGTCTGTGATTGAGGCTTTGATGGCCGGAAATTACAAAGTTGAAGTGAGTGGGCAGGATCGGGGAGACGAAATCGGCGACATTAACCGGGCACTCGAGCAATTCAAGGGAAATGCCGAGCAGGTACACCGTATGGAGGAAGAAAAACTTCTGGCGGAACAAAAAGCTTCTGAAGATCGGCATACTGCGCGTATGAGCATGGCCAATGACTTTGAGGCATCGGTTGGAAAAATTATCTCTTCAGTATCATCTTCTGCAAACGGTATGCGAACAACGGCACAGAATATGGCTGGTGCGGCTAATCAATCGTCCAATCAGGCATCGGTTGTCACTGAAGCTGCAGAAGCGGCATCTGTAAATGTGCAGTCGGTGGCGGCTGCGACGGAAGAGCTTTCTGCATCTATTAACGAAATCAGTTCCCAGGTACAGAAGTCTGCAGATATTGCAAGTAATGCAGTCGAGGAAACGTCCCGAACCAACCAAAAAGTTGAGGGTTTGGCTGCTGCGGCTGACAGGATTGGTGAAGTCGTCAAGCTGATTAATGATATTGCAGAGCAGACCAATCTTCTGGCGCTGAACGCAACGATTGAAGCCGCACGCGCAGGTGAGGCGGGTAAAGGCTTTGCCGTGGTGGCGTCTGAAGTGAAGTCACTGGCAAACCAGACGGCTAAAGCTACAGAGGAAATTTCTGGACAGATTACCTCTATCCAGAATGAAACCCGTGAAACAGTTGATGCAATCCACAGTATCTCGACGACAATTGATTCCATCCATGAAGTCGCCACGGCTATTGCCTCAGCCGTAGAAGAACAGGGAGCTGCAACCGCTGAAATTACCAAATCAGTACAGCAGGCAGCAAACGGGACTGATCAGGTGACATCAAATATTGTTCAGGTTCGGGAAGCTGCCAATACAACAGGATCTGTAGCAGAAGAGGTACAAAACTCTGCAGCAAGTCTGGCCCAGGAAGCCTTGCAACTGGAAGAGCAGGTTCATGAGTTCCTGAGGCGACTGAGAACTGCACAGTCATAAAAACTGTTCTGACTTAACAACCTTCAAATCCCCGAAGCAGCTGAATGCTTCGGGGATTTTTTTTGCCTTTTACAAATTATCTTTAATGATTTTTATGATGTAAAATTATTTACTGATGTTTTTATCGAAGACAAAGCTCTGTTGCTTGAGTTTTTAAAGGGGCAGATATTTTCAGCACAACGGCAAGAACAAAAACAAGAATGCCGTCTGTGATATCGGGTTCGTTAATGCAAGCAATGGGGACTTATCTGCCGAATTTTAATCCTGACAAATTTCTAGAAAAGATCAGGAACGCAGATCAGGGCCGGGGACTGAGAGAAACAGATCATCCGCCGTCTCCCGGGAAATGAATGTCTCAAGGATCACTCTTGATCCTGGTGCCTTTCTGGCTAACGAAACCCGATCATGGAACAAGATGCTCAGGGAGTATCCACGGGCATTTGATATTGAACAGAATGAGCGAATTCTTGGGAGACGCACAAACATGACCGATAATTCAAATAAAAAATTTCATCTTTCTCGCCGCCGGCTTCTTACGGGTGCGGCTGCGGTGGGTGCCGGGGCAGCCATGTTTGGCGGATCCCCCATGGGCTTTGTCAAAGGGGCCTGGGCAGCAAATTTCAGAAATGACCCCGGTAACAATTCTTTTGTGAAGTTTGGCTTTAATGTCCCTCAAACCGGTGCTTATGCCGATGAAGGGGCCGATGAACTCCGGGCTTATTATCTTGCTGTAAAACACCTGAATGGCGAAGGTGATGGCGGTATGCTGACAACCATGCAGCCTAGTTCATTGAAGGGAAATGGTATTCTTGGCAAGAAGGTCGAGTATGTCACGGGTGATACCCAGACCAAATCTGATGCAGCGCGCGCTTCGGCCAAGCGGATGATTGAAAAAGAGGGTGTGACCATGTTCTCCGGTGGATCTTCCTCCGGTGTTGCAGTGGCAACCCAGTCCCTGGCCCAGGAAATGGGTGTGATCTTTATGTGTGGGCTGACCCACTCGAATGACACAACAGGTAAAGACAAGCGTCGTTATGGCTTCCGCCACTTCTTCAACGCCTATATGTCCGGGGCGGCCCTTGGTCCGGTTCTGAAAGATGAAATGGGCACAGATCGCCGCGCGTATCATCTGACAGCTGACTACACCTGGGGCTGGACCCAGGAAGAGTCGATCAAGAACACAACAGAAGCATTGGGTTGGGAAACCGTAAACGCAGTGCGTACGCCGGTTGGTGCTGGGGATTTCTCTCAGTATATCACGCCAGTTCTGAATTCTGGTGCCGATGTCCTGATCCTGAACCACTATGGTAAGGACATGATCAACTCCCTGACCCAGGCAATCCAGTTTGGCCTGAGAGACAAACAGGTGAACGGCAAGAATTTTGAAATTGTTGTTCCTCTCTTCTCTCGTCTGATGGCGCAGGGTGCTGGCGAGAACATCAAAGGAATTCTGGGAACCACTAACTGGAACTGGTCCTTGCAGGATGCCGGATCACAGGCTTTTGTGAAGTCCTTTGGTCAGGAGTATGGTTTCCCGCCATCACAGGCTGCTCATACCTGTTATGTTCAGACACTGCTTTATGCAAATGCTTGTGAAATGGCCGGGACTTTCTATCCGCCAGAAGTTATCAAGGCTCTGGAAGGTTTTGAGTTCGATGGTATGGGCAATGGTCCAACTGAATATCGAGCCGCTGATCACCAGTGTTTCAAGGATGTTCTGGTCGTACGGGGTAACGAAAATCCAACCACCCAGTTTGATCTGCTGAATGTTGTCCAGCAGGTTCCACGGGCTCAGGTTGAATACGATCCTGCCATTTTTGGCGGTGACTTAGGCCCATACGAGGTCTGATTCAATAGGCATGGACCGGGTGCTGTACCAGCCCGGTCCACCCTTACTGATGATTTTAGAAACAAGATGCTTGTCCGGTCGACAGTGAGCCTTCTCCTGTACTGGCGACATCAAAACCAGCAGCGAAATTAAAAACATGGATGCACTTGTACTGCAACTCCTGAACGGGCTCGACAAAGGGGGCGCTTATGCCCTGATTGCCCTAGGACTGACCCTGATTTTCGGAACTTTGGGGGTCGTAAATTTTGCCCATGGGGCTCTTTTTATGCTCGGCGCTTTTTGTGCCGTAGCAATGAAGCAGCTTCTGACACTTTCCAAACTGGTCAAAGACGAAAGCATCACCTTTTTTGACGCTTTCAAGGAAGAGCCCTATCTCAAGATATGGTTTGGGGATACCGGGGCGATTATTATTGATTACGCTGTACCAATTTCGATCCTGCTGGCCATACCGGTCATGTTGTTAATTGGCTTGGCGCTTGAGCGTGGCTTGATCAGGTTTTTTTACAAGCGAACCCATGCCGAACAGATCCTCGTGACCTTTGGTATGGCGATTGTTCTGCAAGAGATTGTCAAGGCGATGTTCGGGGCCAACCCGGTACCGATGCCACCGCCCGAAATTTTCGCCGGGTCAGCCGATATTGGATCTTTCCTGGGGCTTGGCAACTCTGTGGTCTATCCCTGGTGGCGTCTTGTGTATCTCGGCTTTGCCGGAATTGTAATCGCGGGTGTTTTCTCCTTCCTACAGTTTACGACCTTTGGAATGGTGGTTCGGGCCGGGATGCAGGACAGAGAAACTGTCGGCTTGCTCGGAATTGATATCGAACGGCGCTTTACCATTGTCTTTGGTCTGGCAGCAGTTGTTTCGGGGCTTGCCGGAGTTATGTACACCCCGATTGTGCCACCGGACTATCATATGGGCATGGATTTTCTTGTTCTTTCATTTGTGGTCGTTGTCGTTGGCGGTATGGGGTCACTGACCGGAGCTGTTGCAGCAGGTTTCCTGCTGGGAATTCTTCAGTCTTTTGCCTCGATGAACGAAATCACCTCTATTCTCCCTGGTATTGACCAGATCATTATTTTCCTTGTTGCGGTTGTCATTCTGCTGGTTCGTCCCCGTGGTCTGATGGGCCGAAAAGGCGTAATGGAGTCCTAAATCATGATTACAGCTACGCCACGTAATGACTTGTTGTTAATGGTGTTCTTCGCCATTGCCATTCTCACCATGCCGATCTGGCTGTCTCCGATTGGGGCTGCCTATCCCGATCTTTTACAACGTTTTGCAATTTACGGGATTTTTGCGATTGGCTTTAACCTGCTGTTTGGCCTGACCGGGTATCTTTCCTTCGGCCATGCTGCTTTTCTCGGTGTCGGTTCCTATACTGCCGTCTGGTCGTTTAAACTGCTCAGCATGAGTGTGGTCCCCGCCGTACTTTTCGGGGTCATTACCTCGGGACTTTTTGCCGTTGTCATCGGCTATATCAGCCTCAGACGTTCCGGCATCTATTTTTCCATCCTCACACTGGCTTTTGCCCAGATGTCCTACAACCTGGCTTATTCTGTCCTGACGCCAATTACCAACGGCGAAACCGGACTGCAGCTGGCGCAGGAAGATCCCCGGGTTTTTGATAATCTTTTTGGTACAGCAATGGAAAGCGGCAGCGGTATCCCGCCGACCAATCTTTTTGGTTTGGAAATGAGCGGCTATTCCGGTTTCTATTTCTGTGCTGTCCTGATGATTATCGGATTTTATATCTCCATGCGGATTACCCGTTCCCCCTTCGGGATGATGCTCAAGGCGGTCAAGTCCAACCAGAACCGCATGAGTTATACAGGCCTGAATACCCGACCATATACACTGGCTGCCTTTGTTATTTCCGGAATGTACGCCGGGCTTGCAGGTTCGCTTCTGGCGGTCACAGATCCGCTGGCAGGGGCCGAGAGAATGCAGTGGACGGCTTCGGGAGAAGTGGTGTTGATGACTATCCTCGGCGGTGTTGGAACCTTGATGGGACCTGTCATCGGGGCAGGGGTGATCAAGTATTTCGAGAATATTTTCTCGGCCTTTAATGATGATGCCCTGCACGAGATCTTCTCTTTTCTTCCGGATGTGCTTCAGGACGGCGTTGTTGCCGTTGTTGGCCTCTTTGTCGGAGAGGGGTGGCATCTGACGCTCGGCGCCCTGTTTGTTATTGTCGTCGTTTTCCTGCCGGGTGGAATCATGGAAGGCATCGGTCGCCTGTCACGTGTTTTTTCCCAAAAGAAAACAATAGAACCCACCGTGAAAACCCGGGCACAACCAGGTGAATAGCCAAAAGAGAAAATTCAAATAAAGAGAGAATGTCATGGGTATTCTTGAAGTTCGCGATGTTAACAAGAGCTTTGGTGGTTTGCAGGCCCTGAATAATGTTCAGCTGAATGTTGAAGAAGGCTCTGTTCACGCCATTATCGGCCCCAACGGAGCTGGAAAATCCACTTTCCTGAATTGCCTGGTCGGAAGGCTCACCCCCGATACCGGGAGCGTCACCTTCAACGGCGGATCTCTACTGGGGATTACGCCGCATGAAATCAACCAGGCTGGTGTGGCCAGGGTGTTTCAGACCCCGGAAATTTTCGGTGATCTGAGCCTGTTGGATAACGTTATTATTCCAACATTTGCCACCCGAGACGGCTCCTTTACCCTGAATGCCTGGAAGCGGGCGGATCAGGACTGGGAAGTTCGGGAAAAAGCTGAACATATGCTTGAAGATGTGGGATTGATCGAAAAGAAAGATGCCATTGCGGGCAGCCTTTCGCGGGGGGACAAACGTCGCCTTGAGTTGGCCATGTGTTTGGTACAAAACCCGAAGCTGCTGCTGCTTGATGAGCCAACCGCGGGCATGTCCCGCGCAGATACCAATAATACAATCGACCTGCTGAAGCGTATCGGCAAGCGGGGGATTACCAAGATCATTATCGAGCACGATATGCATGTGGTCTTTTCGCTTGCCAACAAGGTCAGTGTCATGGCGCAGGGCACCGTAATTGCCGAGGGACTGCCCGAGGATATCAAGGGAGACCCTCGTGTGCAGGAAGCTTATCTGGGGGGAGCCCACCTATGAGTATGACCCGCGTTGAACCCGTTACCAACAAGGGCGGAGCCCCTTCCTTTTTCTCGGCCTGGGACCTGCATGCCTATTACGGGGAAAGTTATATCGTTCAGGGGGTAAGCTTTGATATTCGCGAAGGCGAAATCCTGGCACTCCTGGGGCGTAATGGTGCTGGTAAAACCTCGACCCTTCGGGCAATTGCCCGAACAGCAGATCCCATGTTGACTCACGGAGAGATCTGGCTGGACCATAAACCGCTGCATTCCATGAAATCCTTTGAGGCAGCAAGGAATGGTGTCGGGCTTGTACCAGAAGATCGCAGAATTATTCCTGGTCTGACGGTCGAGGAAAACCTGCAACTCGCGCAGATATCAGAACCTGTCGGCTGGACGATTGAAAGAATTTACGATCATTTTCCCCGTTTGGCAGAGCGACGTAACCAGGAGGGAATAACCATGTCCGGGGGGGAGCAACAGATGTTGGCTGTTGCCCGGGCATTGGCGCGGGATGTCAAACTGCTGTTGCTGGATGAGCCTTATGAAGGCCTCGCGCCAGTGATTGTACACGAAATTGAAAGCATCCTTCGTGAGATCAAATCACATGGCCTGACCACGATTATTGTGGAGCAGAACGCTATTGCAGCGCTCAATCTGGCAGACCGTGCCATCATTCTTGATATGGGGCAGGTGGTGTTTGATGGTACGGCCCAGGAAGTGCTGGATGACGCCGGGCTGCGACAGGAATATTTGGCCATATAATCACTGGGTTATATCACCAGGCTTTGATTCACTTGCACGACTTGAAAGGGAGTTTTTAAACTCCCTTTTTTTACGACAACAGTATCATTCCTACTGATCAGGAATGTTCTTTCTGTTCTTTCTTGCCTCTTTCCCCAAAGGTCTGACATGATTTGAACAGAGCAGGGGAGTTGAGCATGACAGAAATAATCGCAATTTTCAGTATTCTTGGCGTTATTGCCATCGGAGCGATCACGCCTGGCCCCAGCTTTATTCTTGTTGCCCAGATCTCTTTATCCCGTTCACGGAACCATGGTATCGCCGCTGCCGCGGGTATGGGGGCTGGAGCAATTCTGTTTGCTATACTTGCTCTTCTCGGGCTGCAGATGATCTTTATCGAAATTGACTGGCTCTATGCTGCTTTCAAGATCTTTGGCGGTCTCTATCTGGTTTATCTCGGGATCCGGATCTGGCGAGGGGCAAAAAACAGCCTTGTGTCTGTAGATACAGCCGGGTGTGAGGTCGGGATCAGCCAAGAAACAGCAGAAAAAACCACTTGTTTTCGCGCCTTTGTCCATGCCTTTATGACCCAGATCAGCAACCCAAAGGCGGCGATCATCTATAGCGGAGTTTTTGCTGTATTCCTGCCAAGCGAGACATCTTTCTGGTTTCCGCTGGTGCTTTTACCAGCAATCATGCTGCTTGAGACAAGCTGGTATATTGTTGTTGCCTGTGCCCTGTCGGCACCGGTTTCTCGCACTATCTATCTGCGGGCAAAAACTGGGATTGATCGTGTTGCCGGTAGCCTGATGGGGTTACTTGGCCTCAAGCTGATGACAAGCTAGCCCAGAGTTAGTCTGTTTGTGTTTCGCTGCTATCTTACTCTGTTAATCTGGATGATATTCACCATGTCAGAACGCCCGGGCAATCCTTTTCCAAACAACAATAAAAAAGATCGAAAAGTAATTGAAAAAAAAGGAATATCACCTTTTCTACTTGTCCTGATTCTCTTGGTATTAACTGCCGTCGGGCTTTATTTTCTTGCGGAGAGTTTTCCCGCGACCTTAACCAACGAAGACAACCAGATTGATCTGGTCAGGCTGCTGGCAATCCTTCTGTTGATTATGTCCTCGGCAGTTGGCCTGCGCCGCATCAGCGTTGCAACTTTGCCCAGATACTTGCGGGACATCGCGATCTGGGTCTGTATCTTTGCCGTGCTGTTACTGGGGTATAGCTACAGGGATCTTTTCAGTGACGCCGGGCAACGCATGTCTTCTGTGCTTTTGCCAGGTCAGGCCCATGTTACAGATCATGGAGAGCTGGTTTTTTCCAGATCCCGAGATGGCCATTTTTATATTGATGCCACGGCAGATGGTACAGCGGTACGTTTTCTGGTTGATACTGGCGCAAGCAGTCTGGTGCTCAGTCCATCAGACGCCGACAGGCTGGGGTTCGATTTTAACCAGCTGCTGTTCAACCAGACCTTCGAGACAGCCAACGGCACGGGCAGGGGCGCCAGAGCTCAACTGGGCAGCATGACCCTTGGAACTGCTACCTTTGAAAGCATTCCTGTCTCGATCAATGAAGCCCCAATGTCGACGTCTTTGCTCGGCATGTCGTTCCTCAAACGCCTGCACAGTTTCGAATTCCAGGGAGATCAATTAATCTTACGTGTTGATGGGGGATGAAATGGAAGCCGTTACGGAAACAAAACTACGGTGTCCCGGGGGACAAAATTAATTGAATTTTGCATAGAGATAATTCGCATAATTTATATTATGGAAAATATTTTCCTATAGACATTACAAACTAGTCGGCACCGCAGCGAATGTTGAGTTTATGGAAGTAAAGCAGATTGTCATTGTATTTCCAGTCGCAACCACCCGCGCGCAAAGAGAAATTAAAAGAGTCAGAAAGGTGAAAGTTGAATTGGGCGGACGTTATCCTCGAATGGTACATGCCGTCTCCGAAATGTTGTGTCCTGGACGTATTCCGGTCTGCTGATCCGGTCCATACGAAAATGCCGGAAGTCTTTACGTATAGGATCCCAAGCCACTAAATACCATAGTGGTGGCAGGATCAGCATCGCTTGTGGCTCAACGGTTCGGATGGTTACGCTCCCTTTTGCGTCGCGGTACTGGAATCTCAGATGTTGCCGTTGGAGAAAAGCTGTCTCGAAGGCAGGTAAAAGCGCCGGGTCCATTGTTCCCATGTCGGATATGTCGACCTGTGGTGAGAGCTGTCCGACGTACAGGCAATCCAGAAAGCGTCGCAAATCGCGTACCTTGTCAGAGGGCAAGGCTTTTTCGATTTTGGCAAGTCCGGCATCTGCGAGGTCCGAAAATGGTAGATTTCCGGCGGCCCGCATGGACGCCACGCTGATAAGCAGTGCAAATACTTCCGCGACCGAAAGCCGCGTTGTGGTCTGAAGCGACTGCGGGTCGAGTTGCAGGCCGCCGCCGCGTCCAGGTTCCGAATGAATGACAAAACCCTCATCCCGCAATACGCTGATGTCACGCAATACGGTGCGTCTGGACGCGCCAACCTCCTCGGCCAAGGCGGCGACTGTCGAAGTGCCGTTGCGCCGAAGTCTGCGTACGATAACGTCATGTCGGAGACGAGGTTTCATTTTGCAAGGCTATCCTTCTATGGTGACAGAATTTGGCACCATTGCAAATTAGGTACCCATTGAACATGCCTAAAAGGAGATATTGTTATGTTTAGCCCCATCGATTTTCCCAAACCCACCTCTATCGCTGTCAATGGTATCGAACTCGAAGTCTTTGAAGCAGGACGAAAAAATGGAGGAAATCCGATTGTTCTCTGCCACGGTTGGCCAGAACATGCCTTTTCTTGGCGGTACCAGATACCCGCTCTCGCCGCAGCAGGCTATCATGTGATTGCCCCAAACCAGCGGGGGTATGGCAACTCATCCCGTCCGACGGAAGTAACAGCCTATGACCTTGAACACTTGTCGGGTGATCTGATCGCACTTCTCGATTACTATGGATACCAAGACGCGATCTTTGTCGGTCATGATTGGGGTGCCAGTGTCGTTTGGGGGATGGCCTTGTTACATCCAGAACGGGTGAGCAAAATCATAAATCTTGCCTTGCCTTACCAAGCACGTACTGAAAAACCTTGGATCGAGTTCATGGAAGAATTTCTTGGCGACGACTACTATTTCGTTCACTTTAACCGACAGCCGGGTATTGCGGATGCAGTGCTGGATGAAAATATTTATCAGTTCCTTCGCAATATGTTCCGTAAAAATGTCCCTCCTGCACCACCAAAGCCAGGTATGATGATGATCGATCTCGCCAGAGCAGAAGCTCCACTTGGCCAACCTCTTATGAATGATGACGAACTGGCTGTTTTCGTTTCCGCCTTCGAGAAAACAGGATTCACAAGCAGTATAAATTGGTACAGGAACCTTGATCGCAACTGGCAAATCTTAGCGGATGTTAACCCAATCATTCAAAAACCTGCTCTCATGATTTACGGAGATCGTGATTTAATCCCGAAATCTGAAAATCTAACTGATTTCGTTCCCAAAATTGACGTGGTAAGCCTAGATTGTGGTCATTGCATCCAGCAAGAGAAGCCGGAAGAAACAAATGAAGCGATCCTGAGCTGGTTGCAAAAACAGGCTGAAATTTAGTCCCATTCTACAGAGCTGTGGGCAGCAAGCATCATTGTTCCCAAACAGAGATGTGAAATGCACTAACCTGACTGAACCTTGTATTTCATAATCTCCGGGAAAAATAGATCAGAGAAAAATCAAGTCAGAGGATAACACTGTTATCCTCTGACTTGGATTAAACGCCAAAAATGAATGGAGATTGTGTCTCCCTAGGGGGAAACGGTGTGATCTTGAAATTGATCACCATATTTGTGGTCGGCCCATTTGGCCAAAACGATTCCTCCAATTGCAACAACAGCAGCAATAACTGCTGATGTAAGGAGAGGCTCCAATAGTAACTGAGTATTATTTCCCAGACTCGGCACAAGACTGGCAAATGCGCTGGCTGCAAAAATTGTTGCCAACAGAGTTCCAATTCGGCTTAAAACCCAGCCGGAAGACTTAAGTATCACTGGTAAATACGCTGTTTTCTTACTCATGATACAACCACCTTTCTCTGTAGCTGAAGAAGGTACCTTACTGGAGATCAGTTCGCTTTTCAATCTTCTACTCAAAAAAGTCACAGCTTTGGGGTAAATATCTACCGATTATTTCTTATGATGATTTCTTCCTTACCTATGGTAATTAATTGAAATATATTGAATATTTATAAATGTAAGCAATGAATTTTAATATTCTTCTTTTGGGTGTTTTAATGATAAAATATCTAAAAAATTCAATTGTTTGTTAAAAAGCAATACAAGTAATAGGAGAAATTTATGGAAACCCCTGTTGTTGCAGAGGCTGCTCCTGCGATTGTTGATCTGGTCGAAGGAAAAACTTATTTCTGGTGTGCCTGTGGGCGCTCTAAAAAACAACCCTTTTGCGACGGTAGCCACAAAGGCACTTCTTTTCAGCCAGTTTCTTTTACCGCGGACAAAAGCAAAAAACACTTTCTTTGCCAATGTAAACACAGCACAAAGAAGCCCTTCTGTGATGGCAGTCACAAACATCTGCTGTAAAATCTACGCTAGACGGGGTATTCAGTTTTTGGCCGGATAGCGATTGAATTTACCCCAATCAGACTTGGGTATCCGTTGTAGAATCTCGTCTTTGCCAAGCAGGCCGGACTGGGTATCCATAACCGAAACAACTGATGCCGCGTTGATAGCAGCTGCTTTCAGGGCTGTTTCATCCCCCTGCCCCACGGCAATAAAGGCAGAGAAGGTCGAGGCAAAGGAATCTCCGGCCCCGGCCGTCCCCATTACCCTGGCTTTTTGCGCAGGACAGAAAACGATCTCCTGATCGGTTCCAAGATAAGCGCCTTCCTTGCCATTCGTGACCAGCACCTGTTTGGGGCCAAACTGGGTAATGGTCGAGACGAAACCCTCCAGAGACAGACGTGCACCGGGTATACCAACCCCTTTCTTGAGAAGTTCAGGAAGATTTTTTTCGTTTGAATAGGCACAGCAGCCGGTAAAATCCTGTTCCGATTTTGCCGAGACAAAGGGTAACAGACGGGCAGCTTCAACCTCGTTGAGAACCAGCACGTCTATATGGGCAAGAGAATCCCAGAATGACTGGGTTCGCGAGGTCAATTGACGTATTCCCGGGTTGGCCACGACGAGACTGCCAGCTTCTTTTGCCAGGCGAACGATCTTTGGAAAACAATCTGCCGATGCGCCACTGAGACCTGTAACATAGGTAAGGCCGACATCGGCAAACATCTCTGGCGTAATTTCATCGGGTGTAAGTAGGGTATTGGCACCACGGGCGACAAAGATTGTCGGATTGCGGACGTGGGAAGAAACCATAACTGCGCAACCCGTCGGCAGTTCAGAGCCGTTAATCACCCACTTGCTGTCAATACCTGTTTGTTCCAGACGTTTGAGTACCATCTGGCCTTCGATATCATCGCCAAGCTTGACGACACAAGATATATCGAGGCCGAGTTTGGCCATAGAGACAGAGGCATTGATGGCACCGCCACCGGTGTGGGTTTCAATCGTTTCCGCCTCAACCTTCTTGCCTTCCTCGAGCAAAAGAAAGTTGGTGATGGCGTTGTGCATTGTCATGCGTTCGATTTCATCATCCGAAACCGAAGCGATGATGTCTACCGTTGCCCCACCCAGTGCCAGTGCCTTCATTATTATTACCCTGCCTTAAACAATTGCTCCCGAACCCAGAGAACCCAGGTTCTGGTCATTATTCTGCTTGCTGTCGCCTCGCCAGATTAACTGGCGAGGGTTTTCCCGGGAGAGCCGAGCACAGTAAAGATTTCATCCAGTTTTGCCCCAAGGCCTTTTTCTGCCTGCCGCATCCACTTGCGTGGATCATAGGCACTTTTCAGCGGTTTTCCGGTTTCCGGGTCAATCTGGGCCAGAAAGGCGTTCTGGTTGGCATTAACATAGGCACCGACGGGTTCAGAATAGGCGTACTGGAGGTCCGTATCGACGTTCATTTTGAAGACGCCATAAGACACGGCTTCACGAATTTCTTCTGCAGAAGAACCTGAGCCGCCATGGAAAACCAGATCCAGAGCATTTTCATCGAGATCAAAACGCTGTGATGCAAGAGCCTGGGAATCCTTGAGGATCACAGGGCGTAGCTTGACGTTGCCGGGCTTGTAGACACCATGAACGTTGCCGAAAGAGGCCGCGATAGAGAAATGCCCCAGTGGACTCAAGCGTTTGTAGGCCAAAGCAACGTCTTCTGGTTGGGTGTAAAGTTTGGGATTGTCGGCACCGGTATGTTCCGTGCCGACACCGTCTTCCTCGCCACCAGTCACACCGAGCTCGATTTCCAGGCTCATATCCAGCGGTGCCATCTTTTCCATGTAGCTGGCACAGGTCTCAATGTTTTCCTCGATTGGCTCTTCAGAGAGGTCGATCATGTGAGAGGTATAAAGCGGTTTCCCTGTTTCTGCGCGGAATTTGGTGCCCTCTTCAAGCAATCCGTCAATCCAGGGCAAGAGACCGCGATTGGCGTGATCGGTATGGAGGACAACACAGACCCCATATCCTTCGGCCATCAGGTGAACATGCCGGGCAAGGGAAACTGCGCCCAGAACTTTGCCTTTCATGCCATCGGGGTAAGCCGGGCCACCAAAGAAAGCAGCGCCACCGTTCGAGACCTGGATAATTACATCGGACTTGTTACGCGCTGCGGCTTCAAGTACGGCGTTGACGGTGCTGCTGCTGGTTACATTGATAGCGGGAAGTGCATAATTCCCTGCTTTACAAGCCTGCACCAGTTTCTCGTAATCCTTACCGGTGACCACACCGGGGCGAAGTTTTTCGGACACCGCCGTTCCTCCCTCTTGTCGTATTTCATCTCTGCCCAGAACAGGCATTGACCCTGTTACAGATAGACCACCTGTCCGCTTCGGATCGATTGATCCGCCGCCAGCACAATCTTCATGCTGTTGACCGCATCCTGCAGGTGGTTATCCAAATCTAAATCTTCCGTGATTGCCTTTAGCAGAAAATCCTGCTCTCTCAAACAAAGAGCGTCATGATCAGGCTCATCCTGCATCTGAATCAAGTGATCTTTGTGAAAAAGTCCAGACTTTTTATCCAAACTTGCGGAATGACAGAGAATTGCCGAAGTTTTTGTGTGGCTGTCGATACTGTCCGATTCCATATCCGGGTTCTGTTCAGCCGCAACAATGGATACTGAGCCTTTGGGGCCAATGACATCTTTCACAAAATAGGCTGTCTCGCTCATCATGGGGCCCCAGCCTGCTTCATACCAGCCAATCGACCCGTCTTCGTAAGTAACCTGAAGCTGGCCATAGTTGTACATGTCCGGGGCAATTTCGTCGCTCAGACGGGCGCCAATCGCGTGTACCTTTACCGGACGGGATTCGGTCATCAGACACATCATATCCACGTAGTGCACTCCACAGTCGATAATGGGCGAAATACTCTTCATCAGCTGTTTGTGAACCTGCCAGGTATCCCCCCTGCTCTGCTGGTTGAGGTTCATCCGCATTACCAGGGGTTTCCCCAGGGTTCTGGCCTGGCGGACAAATTCCTGCCAGGAAGGGTGGTGCCTGAGAATATAACCCACCACGAGTTTGCGGTTTTTGGCCTTTGCGGTGGCAATAACCCTTTCGGTGCCCTCGACAGTTTCGGCAACCGGTTTCTCCATAAACACATGAGCATCAGATTCCAGAGCCTTGATTGCAAAGGTTTCATGTGTGTCAGGCCAGGTGTTGATCGAAACGACATCGGGTTGCAGTTGCTGCAAGGCCGCATCATAGTCGCTGAAGCGGGGATATCTGGAAAGTTCATCAGGCAAAACAGTCTGCTGGTCCAGGCTTCTACTGCACAGTCCGACGATCTCAAATCCGGCGAGGGCATGATAAGCCTTGGCGTGTGAAATGCCCATGTTGCCCAGACCAACGACCAGTACCTTCTGTGGTTTCCTCATCATACAATTCCGTCTGCAGCCATATCCTTGCCCCTTATCCAGCATTCCTGGACTTCAATGTCTTTGCTTAGCTGAACCAGCGAGGCTTCGTACCCCTTTTCAATACGGCCATAGCTTTCTCCTAACCCCAGGAACTCCGCAGGGTAAAGTGATGCCATGCGCAGAGATTCATCGAGTGTAAGGCCAAGCAGGGAAACGCTGTTTCGCACGGCAGATGCCATATCAAGGTCGGCACCCGCGAGGACGCCATCATCGGTTATACAGCGCCCTTCCCTGCTCCAGATTTTTTGGCCGTAAAGTTCAAAAAAATCTTTACTGCTGCCAACTGTTGGCATGGCATCGGTTACCAGCAGCATTTTGCCAGGGTTTTTGGCTTTGATGGCTGTTCTCAGACTGGCCGGATGAACATGATAGCCATCAACAATAAGCCCGCACCAGCTCTCTTTATGATCCAGAGCAGCACCAACGGCACCGGGTTCCCGGCTGCCCAGGGGGGACATGGCATTAAACAGATGAGTGAAACAGGATAATCCCTCGCGGAAGGCCCGCTGGAAATCTTCGTAGTCCCCCGCTGTATGACCTGCGGCGACAAGAACACCTTTGCTGACAAGTTCCTGTATTACCCCGGGTGCGGCCCTTTCCGGCGCCAGGGTGATCAGGGTTTTCCCCTGCTCAAGGCCTGTGATAACCGAGAGGGCATCTGCTTCCATAAAGCGTATCCGGGATTCCTGATGCACGCCTTTTCTTAAAGGATTGAGATAAGGCCCTTCCAGATGTATTCCCAGCACCCCTGGTTCTTTGGCGTGAAGAGCTTGTCGCATCGCCGAGATTGCCCGGGTCATAACGGAACGTTCATCGGTAATCAGCGTCGGCAGCATACCCGTGGTGCCAAAACGCCTGTGGGCACGGGCAATGGCCCGGATGCCCTCGATGTCTGGCTGATCGTTGAAAAGCACTCCTCCGCCACCGTTTACCTGGATATCAATAAAGCCCGGAACCAGCATATCACCGGAGAGATCGCGAAGTTTATATCCCGAGAGATCTGCTTTTGCCTCAGTTCCAACAGTTTCAATGATGCCTTTATCAAGGGTGACAGTTGCCTTTTCCAACCACCTGTCGCCGGTAAATACGCGGGCATTGACCAGAGCAGTTTTCATTTACACTGTCTCCGTAACTTTTTTCAGATTACGCGGACTATCGGGGTTAAGTCCGCGTAATGCAGTAATTTTTTCAGCCATGATGTAAAAGCTCTGGATCATGACCGGAAGCTGGCAGAAGGGATGAACATTTGTTTCAATTGGTAAAATGCCTTTTCCGCCCTCCCCCTCCTGAACGGTAAAGACGGCGCCGCCCATTTCCCGGAAGCCTGTTGCCAGTTGACCGACAGAATCCCAGGACTGGTCTCGTTGACGGAATATCAGAACCGGGTAGCCATCAGCAACGAGGGACATGGGGCCATGTTTAACCTCGGCTGCACTGAAGGCTTCTGCGTGAATATAGGCTGTTTCCTTGAATTTTAGAGCGGCCTCAAGGGCAATACCAAAGCCAGGCCCACGACCAACGGTAAAGAGATTTTCTGCCGAAGAAAAAAGCTCCAGAGGTTCTGCCCAATCATTGCGCAGTCCCCTGTCGAGTTGATCGGGCAGACGATCCAGTGCCGGGAGCAGGCCGCTGTCATAGCCCCAGACCGCGCTCAACTGTAATAAGGCGGTCAGGGAAGCGATGTAACTTTTTGTCGCTGCAACAGACTTTTCCGGACCGGCATGGAGGGGCAGATAATAATCAGACAACGCCACCAGCGGTGATGCAGAATCGTTACAGATGCAGACAACAAAGGCTCCCTGATCCTTGGCGTTCTGTGTTGCTTGAACAAGGTCCGGACTGCGGCCGGACTGGGAGATGGCGAGGAACAGACAGTCCTGCATTTTCAAAGATTGTCCATAGAGCGTCGCAATCGAAGGAGCGTAGGACACAACAGGCAAGCCGAGATTGATTTCAAGCAGATACTTGGCAAAGGCGCAGGCATGGTCTGAGCTGCCCCTGGCACAGGTTGCAATAAACCTGATGTTTCTCGAGCGCAGTTCCCGGGAAAGTTCTTCGATGATATTCCTGTTGGCCAGGAGCTGTCGAGACACCACTGCAGCAGTTTCTTCTGTTTCTTTCAACATCAGGCTTTGGGGTTGCGTACTTCTTGTCATCAATCGTTTCTTTTCTGATTATCCAGATGCAGTTCGGCGATAAAATCATAACTGTCGCCACGATAGTGTGATCTGGTGAATTCTACGGGACGCATATCCGGTAAGAAGGAGCGTCGTTCGATATAGAGGGCCGGGCCACCGGGAGGCATGCCCAGGAGTTCGGAATGTTCGGGTTGCATCAACTCAGCCCGCAGGCGTTGCAAAGCTCTCAGAGGACGCAGACCCGTTTTGTCGAGTATGCTGTAGAGGGAGTCTTCGACGGCCATCGGGTCTGGTAGAAAAATTTGTGGAATGGATGCCAATTCAATTGCAAGGGCTTTATTGTCAGCGCAGCGAATACGATGCAGCCGTGAAACCCCGGCCCCAGGAGAGAGGTTCAGAGCCATAGCCTCTTCCGGCGTGGCCAAGCCGATGGTTCGTTCAATCCATATAACAGAAGACTGCATGCCCCGGGCGGAGATATCTTCGGTAAAACTGGTCAGTTTTGAGAGCGGCTGTTCGAGGCGCGCAGCAACAAAGGTGCCAGCGCCATGTTTTTGTACAAGAAGACCGTCCTTAACCAGATCCTGTACGGCTTTGCGTACCGTGACCCGGGATACTTCCAGTTCTGCAGCAATATCCCTCTCGCTGGGCAGGGCGTCTTCAACTTTGAAAGCACCTGTTTCTATCGCTTGGCGAATAAGGCTGCGAAGCTGTTTATAAAGTGGTGTCGGGTTGGCAGTATCCAGACGGGACTTGACCTGCAAGGCCCTGAAAGTACTAGCTTTCACACTCAGATACTCCTGTGTTGGGGGGGCTGGACTTCACCATAAGGATGCCGCCATCCATGGCGTCGCCTTCTGGTTCAGTGAGGACCAGCCTCAGATCGTCCGGGAGCCTCGGGCCTATACGTCTAGAAACGCTGCCCATCAGACTGACACTCGTGACGCCCTGGTCCAGCAAGGACCGGATCATAGATCCGGCCTCATATACAGCTTTGGCAACAAGCTTTTTGGCCAGCGGATCTTCCTGATCAGCGCTATCGAAAATCAACGGAGCAAAAGCACCATATTGATGTGGTTCGGCTTTTTCGGCCCATTTCACCATTTCTTCGGGATCACTGTTAAAGTGCTTCATGATCGCCCGGGTCAAATCGGTTTCGGGCCGACATCCTTCATGGGCGAAAAGTGCACTGCGAACAGCACTCAACCCCAGCTGGGCTCCTCCTGCGTGATCAGATATTTCGAATCCCCAGCCCCCAACGTTTATTGTTTTTCCTTTGACAATACCCAGGGCGCAAGAACCTGTTCCGAGAATAAGAATGCCGCCATCCCGCCCTGCATGGGCTCCGAGGCAGGCCGTATAGGCATCGGTTGCTCCGCAGACTGAGGCGAAAGAGTGCTTGAAAGACAGCATATTGTGCAGTTCGCGTTCAAGACCGAGGCCAGCCAAACCCAAACCGACGTGCAGACGGGAAAAATCTTCACGTCCACGCCCTGCCTGCTGTAAAGCGAGAACACAGGCTTTTTCGATTTCATAATAAACGCGCGCAGCTCCAAGCCGGGAATTTGAGGGCCCGGACTCACCTTCTCCGATCAGCTGTCCATCGCTCGTCTCTATACGAACACGGCAGCGTGTTCCCCCACCATCTACTCCGACAAAGAGCGTTTCGTTATCCACCCGAATCTCCAAGACCACTAAGATACCAGTACTAAAAACCATTCGAATACCAATTTAACGCATTTTATAGATCAGGTAAATTGGAAAGCCGTGAGATTTTTCTTAAATATAATTTTTTTCTATTATCTATCTATTATTAAACAATAAATATATTAAAAAATTGCATGGCAAGGTGTATTTGATTTGTAAAAAAATGATAACAATAAAAAAACAGATTTAAAATTGGTTTCTTTTTGGTATTGTAGTTGTGCAATGAAAATTTACTGAAAGCGATGTCTTGTCCAATTCTGAAAAACATACCGAGCAGAACAGCTCCCGTTACAAGGGGCTGGATGGCTGGTCAGACACAGAAATTCTCGAAAGTCTTTGGGCCTCTCAGGCCAAGGCTCTCGCGTCGGTTCAGCCTGCTTTGCCTGTTCTTGAGCAGGCTGCAGGCGATATTGTCGATCGCCTGGGCCAACAGGGGAGACTCTTTTATATCGGCGCAGGGGCGTCCGGGCATCTCGCAATTCAGGATGGTTTGGAACTGCATCCAACCTATGGCTGGCCGCTTGAAAAAACGATCCTTATGGTTGCTGGTGGAGCTGAAGCACTTCTCTATTCTATGGGGGGCGTCGAAGATGATAGATCTCTCCCGGTCAGGAAACTGAGAGAAAACAATCTCTGTTCCGGGGATGTTGTGATTGCCGTCGCAGCCAGCGGTTCTACGCCCTATACATTATCAGCAGTCGAGTATGCCCGGAGCCTTGGCGCGCTTGTTGTTTCCATTGCAAACAATCCGGAAGCGCCTCTTTTCAGTCTTTCTGACCACAAAATCTTTCTGGGAACTGGCGCTGAAGTGGTTGCCGGGTCAACCCGGATGGCTGCCGGGACCGCACAGAAAATAGCTTTGAATATGCTCTCTACTTTGGTGATGACAAAATTGGGCCATGTTCACGACGGTTTGATGGTCTCCATGACAATCAGCAATGAAAAACTGGTCAAAAGAGCCGTGGCGATGGTTCAGGAAATCACTGGCGTGACGGCCACTATGGCAGCAGAAGCACTTTCAGTAGCTGAAAATAATATCAAGCTGGCATGCCTTGTTGCATTGGGGCACAGCAAACAAAACGCAGAACAAGCCCTGGATCAGAATGTCGGGATACTGCGTCAAGCCATCAAGGCACTTGAAACACTAAAAAAATAACCGGGATACACCTGGAATTATTGTCTTAACTCGGAGGATAACATGATCACTAGAAAACTTATTTTGTGTAGCGGTGCTGCCGCTGTTGCATTCGCTGTCACAGGAGCTATGACTGGATTTTCACCTGTCGCTTCGGCCCAGGCAGAGGAACTTGTCATCGAAAGCTGGCGTAATGATGACATTGACATCTGGAACAAACAGATTATTCCTGCTTTTAACAAATCCCATCCTGATGTTCAGGTGCGTTTCGCCCCTACTCCACCCGCAGATTACAATGCCAGCCTGAATGCAAAACTCGCGGCTGGAACAGCGGGTGATCTGATCACCTGTCGTCCTTTCGATGTCTCTCTGGATCTTTATAATCAGGGGCATCTGACCAAGATTGATGCGGTTGAGGGGATGGAAAACTTCTCGGATGTGGCCAAAAGCGCCTGGCAGACGGATGATGGATCAACCACCTTCTGTCTTCCCATGGCGTCAGTTATTCATGGTTTTATCTATAACAAAGAGGCCTTCAAGGAACTGGGGCTGGAAGTACCCAAAACCATTCCCGAGTTTATGAAAGTCCTGGCAGCCATCAAAGACGAAGGCTCCTATGCCCCTATGTCTATGGGAACAGCTGACCAATGGGAAGCGGCGACAATGGGCTTCCAGAATGTGGGACCAAACTTCTGGAACGGTGAAGAAGGTCGTAAAGCCCTCATTGCCGGAAAAGAAAAGCTGACTGATGCCCAGTACATCAAGGTGTTCGAACATCTTGCGGAATGGGGGCCCTATCTGGGCAAAGGCTATCAGGCCCAGTCCTATCCGGACAGTCAGAACCTGTTCAGTCTTGGTCGTGCCGCGATCTATCCTGCAGGTTCCTGGGATATTGCAACCTTCAATTCCCAGGCTGACTTCGAATTTGGTGCTTTCCCGCCCCCGGTTCCTGAAGGGCAGTCAACCTGTTACATCTCAGACCACACGGATATCGGTCTGGGCATCAATGCCGCCTCGAAGAACGTCAAGGCTGCAGAGACTTTCCTGAGCTGGATGACGACAGCAGAAGCAGGGGAGCTGATGTCAAATGCCCTGCCCGGTTTCTTTGCTCTTTCCAACCACAAGATCAACCTTACTGATCCGGTTGCAAAAGAATTTGTTGGCTGGAGGGACAGCTGTGAATCAACCATCCGTAACTCCTACCAGATCCTTTCACGCGGCACACCAAGCCTTGAAAACGATCTCTGGAATGTCTCTGTTGGGGTAATTAATGGAACGATGACAGCAACAGAAGCTGCTGAAAAAGCCCAGACAGGCCTGTCGAGCTGGTATAAACCACAGCAATAAAGACGCCTGAAGCAAGCGCCGGTGCCCTGGGCATCGGCGTTTGTCTGTATTTGTTGTAAGGTGTCGTGTGAAAGACGATAACCTGCAAGTGTTACCGGAGTATGCGTCCTTATGGCCTCGCAAAGCAACAAGGGTAGCCCCTTTAAAACACACCTTTTTGTGTTTCTCCTGCCAGCGGTTCTGATCTACAGCGCTTTTATGATATTGCCACTGATCGACACGCTACGGCTTAGTTTCTATTCAATCGAGACAGATGGTGCAACCAGCTTTGCTGGCTGGGCGAACTACATAACCATCTTTACCGATGAACGCTGGTCAACTGATTTTGTAAATGCACTGAAGAACAACTTCCTGTTTTTTCTTATTCATATGCTGGTGCAAAACCCGATCGGTATTTTTCTTGCGGCGCTTCTGAGCTTGCCGCGACTGAAGCTGAAAAACACTTATCGTACGCTGATTTTTATGCCGACCATGTTATCCGTCGTCATTATTGGCTTTATCTGGCAGCTCATCCTCAGCCCGATCTGGGGAGTAGGCGATACGCTGGTTGGCTTTGTTGGCATGAACGATGGTCTCCCGCCTTTACTGGGCGAAGAATCAACCACCCTGCTGACCCTGTCTCTGGTCTCGGTCTGGCAGTTTGTCGGTATTCCCATGATGCTGATTTACGCTGCTCTCCTGAACGTCCCAGATGATCTTGTAGATGCTGCGATTGTTGATGGTGCAAATCAATGGACAGCTTTCTGGAGGATCAAGCTTCCCTTGATTTTACCAACTGTTGCAATGGTTTCTGTTCTGACATTCGTTGCTAACTTTAATGCATTCGACCTGATTTATGCAGTAAAGGGTGCCTTGGCAGGGCCAAATTTCTCCAGCGATATTATGGGAACCCTGTTTTATCGTACCTTCTTTGGTTTCCAACTGCAGCCAGGCAATCCCTCCATGGGGGCAACTGTTGCCAGTCTTATGTTCCTGGTCATTCTCTGTGGAGTAATGATCTATCTTTATGCCATTCAGCGGCGGTTGCGCCGTTATCAGCTTTAGGAGGCCAGAATGAGAAACTCTCGTCGTCTCGGTCCCCTCGCCGTACACGCCCTGCTGATCAGCTACACCATCATCGCGCTTTTTCCGATTTTGCTGATCATCTTCAACTCTTTCAAAAGCAGAAAGGCGATTTTTAAATCACCGCTGTCGCTGCCTGATGCCAATACCTTTGATCTGGTTGGTTTTGAAAAGGTTTTGGGCAGTTCTTCCTTTGATGTCTACTTTCTCAACTCGATCTCTGTCACGGTCATGAGCTTGGCCTTTGTTCTGGTTCTGGGGGCAATGGCCGCCTGGGCGTTGGCGGAATACGACTTTCCAGGCAGCGATTTTGTTGCACTTTTCCTCGCCATCGGGATTATGATCCCGATCCGGTTGGGGAGTGTCAGTCTGCTCAAGATTATTGTTTCTCTTGGCCTGATCAATACCCTGACGGCTCTGGTTCTGGTCTATACGGCGCAGGGATTGCCTCTGGCGATCTTTATCTTGCGGGAATTCATTGCCCAAATTCCGGATGACCTGAAAGAGGCTGCCCGCTGTGACGGCGTTACCGAGTACAGGATTTTCTGGTCGATTATTCTTCCGCTGATCCGCCCTGCTCTGGCAACTGTTGCGGTCTTCACCATGATCCCCGTGTGGAATGACCTTTGGTTTCCACTTATTCTGGCCCCAGGAGAAGACACTGCGACTGTAACTCTCGGTATACAGCAGTTTATCGGCCAGTATGTGACTGACTGGAATGCTGTGCTGGCATCCCTGACCCTGGCTATCGTGCCGATCCTGATTCTCTATCTTGTCTTTTCAAGGCAACTGATCAGAGGTTTGACTTCCGGAGCGGTCAAATGAGTGCTGTCACTGAGCGCCCCCATCCCCAAAAATTCAAGAAGAAGCTGTGCACAGCAGTGTATCAGGAGAGGTTAAATTTAAATGGCTGATATCAAACTTTCAGGCATCCGCAAATCCTATGGAAGCAGCGAGGTGCTGCACGGGATCGATATCGATGTCAAAGATGGCGAATTCGTCGTTTTCGTTGGCCCTTCCGGCTGTGGCAAGTCGACACTTCTGCGATTGATTGCCGGTCTGGAAACCATATCGGATGGAGAACTTCAGATTGCCGGACAAAAGGTAAATGACCTTACCCCCTCGCAACGGAAAATCGCCATGGTGTTTCAGTCCTATGCTCTCTATCCGCATATGACGGTTTATCAGAATATGGCTTTTGGTCTGACTCTTGGCAAAAAAGGACCGCTGGGTGGTCTGCTGGGAGGTGGTGAAAACAAAAAGATGATTGAGGAGAAGGTTCACAAGGCTGCAGCAAGTCTGAAGCTGGAACCGTTGCTCAAAAGATACCCGCGTGAACTCTCTGGCGGGCAACGTCAGCGTGTTGCGATCGGACGGGCTATTGTGCGTGATCCCAATGTCTTTCTGTTTGATGAGCCCCTTAGCAACCTGGATGCAGCACTTCGGGTCAACACCCGCCTTGAGATTGCCCGTCTGCATCAGGAGCTGGAAGCGACAATCATCTATGTGACACATGATCAGGTTGAGGCCATGACTCTTGCGGACAAGATTGTGGTGCTTAACGACGGTTACGTGGCTCAGTGCGGCACACCACTGGAACTTTATCACCAGCCAGCCAACAAGTTTGTTGCAGGGTTTATCGGTTCTCCTTCCATGAATTTCCTCGAGGCGACGGTTACGGATATCGGTCCGGAGGATATCGAGGTGGTTTTGTCTTCTGGCAAGGTCAAGGTACGGCTGCCAGTTCTTCCAGGTGATCTTGCTCTGGATGCGCGTGTCTCAATCGGTATCAGGCCAGAGCATCTGCAAGAAGGAAGCGGCGAAGTATTTCGTATGTCTTCAAGGGTCAAAGTGGTCGAGCAGCTTGGTGAAGCCAGTTATCTTTATCTGGAAAACGGCGAGGATGACCCCTTCTGTAATGAACCGTTTTGTGTCAAAACCAATGGTCACAGCTCAATCCGGACTGGCGATAGCGTTGATATCTGTGCAGCCCTTTCCGCCGTCCATGTGTTTAATGCCTCGGGCATAGCCCTTACCCGTACCACGACAGACAGCCGGTATATTGCTCCCCGCAGAGCTTAGGTATAAATTATCTGATATTCGTATCAGAAACTTGACAACAAAGGGGCGTCTTTGCAGGCGCCCCTTTGTTGTGTCTGTAACCGACAAAATTCTTGTTCATAAAGCCCCCCTCTTGATCCATATCAATGCCGCAGTATCGGGCTTGGATATAATTTCTTTAGAAGGTGGATTAAAACCATCATGAAACGAGAGATGAAAACACAAAACCGGATTTTTTTTCAGCGAGCAGAGTTGAAATAAGCGAAGCCGGCAGGGGAATGTCCAGATTATGAATGATGAAACTGATCTTTTTATCTCCAGTCACATTGCCCGAATATCACCAGATGCTTTCGAAAAGGTGCTTGCCGACATCCTGAAACATCCTTTTGCCGATGTCCCCCTTGTTGATGACAAGGGAAAGATTGTCATTTTGATTGATGCCCCGACAAGCAGGGATGCCGTCTCGACAATTGACAGTATCAGGGCGACAGAAGGTGTGTACTCCTTTTCCCCCGTCTATCAACACGAAGAAGCAGGAACCGGAACGACAGGTTCGATTTAACCGGTAAAACTCAAGGACATCATGTGATGAAGTTAACAAGACGTGATTATATCAAGGCCAATGCCATTGCCGTTGCGGCTGGTGTTGCTGGCATGACAACCAAGGTATCCGCAACCAATCTGGTAACGGACAGTTCCAAAACAGAATTGAAGTGGTCCAAGGCCCCCTGTCGGTTCTGTGGGACAGGTTGCAGCGTCATGGTTGGAACAAAGGAAGGTCGTGTCGTTGCGACCCACGGTGATGTCAAAGCCGAGGTCAACCGGGGCTTGAACTGCGTCAAGGGATACTTCCTGTCTAAAATCATGTATGGCAAAGATCGTCTGACCACACCGCTTCTTCGGATGAAAGACGGCAAATATGCCAAGGATGGCGAGTTTACGCCTGTGTCCTGGGATGTAGCCATGGATATTATGGCTGAAAAATTCAAAGCGGCGGTCAAGGAAAATGGACCGACATCGATTGGTATGTTCGGGTCCGGACAGTGGACAGTATGGGAAGGTTACGCGGCTTCCAAACTGTTGAAAGCCGGTTTTGGTTCCAATAACATTGATCCGAATGCCAGGCATTGCATGGCATCAGCGGTTGGCGGCTTTATGCGTACCTTTGGTATTGATGAGCCAATGGGGTGTTATGATGATATCGAGGCCACAGATGCTTTTGTGCTCTGGGGCTCCAACATGGCCGAGATGCACCCGATCCTCTGGACCCGGGTTACAGACCGTCGCCTCAGTGCCCCGAACACAAAAGTTGCGGTCCTGTCTACCTTTGAACATCGCTGTTTTGACCTGGCAGATATTCCCATGGTCTTTACGCCCCAGACTGATCTGGCGATCCTGAATTTTATCGCCAATTACATCATCCAGAACGACAAGGTAAATCATGACTTTGTCTCAAAACATGTCAACTTCCGTCGTGGTAATGATGATATTGGTTATGGTCTGCGTCCGGAACATGAACTGGAACAAAAAGCCAAAAATGCCGATGATGTTGGTGGCTCTAGCGAAATGAGCTTTGAAGAATTCAAAGCTTTTGTTGCAGACTATACGCTGGAGAAGGTATCTAAACTTTCCGGTGTTCCTGAAAATCGCCTGGTGGAACTGGCCGAACTCTATGCCGATCCGGATCGCAAGGTCGTCTCCTTCTGGACCATGGGCTTTAACCAGCATACCCGTGGGGTCTGGTGTAATAACCTGATCTACAACATCCACCTTCTGGTTGGAAAAATCTCAACTCCGGGAAATTCCCCCTTCTCTCTGACAGGGCAGCCTTCGGCCTGTGGAACGGCGCGTGAGGTTGGTACTTTCTCTCATCGCCTGCCTGCTGACATGGTTGTCACCAATCCGGAACATCGGGCCTATGCCGAAAAAGTCTGGAAAATTCCGGCTGGGGTTATTCCAGAGAAGCCCGGATATCACGCGGTTTTGCAAAACCGGATGTTGAAAGACGGAAAACTCAATGCCTATTGGGTCATGTGTAACAACAACATGCAGGCAGCTCCTAACCTCAATGAAGAAGGTTATCCGGGCTATCGCAATCCGAAAAACTTTATCGTGGTTTCTGATCCCTACCCGACTGTAACCGCTGAAGCTGCTGATCTGATCCTGCCCACTGCCATGTGGGTGGAAAAAGAGGGGGCTTACGGGAACGCTGAGCGGCGCACCCAGTTCTGGCACCAGCTTGTTACCGCGCCCGGTGAAGCGAAATCAGATCTCTGGCAGTTGATGGAGTTCTCCAAACGGATCACGACAGATGATGTCTGGCCGGCAGAGGTTTTGTCTGCAAACCCCGAATTCAAGGGAAAAACGCTGTTTGAAGTGCTTTATGCCAATGGCAATGTAGAAAAATTCCCGCTGTCAGAAATACATCCCGACTATGAAAATATAGAGTCCAAACATTTTGGTTTTTATGTTCAGAAGGGTCTGTTTGAAGAGTATGCCGAGTTTGGCCGAGGCCATGGTCATGACCTGGCACCCTTTGAACGGTATCATGAAGAACGTGGCCTGAGGTGGCCTGTTGTCGATGGTCAGGAAACCCGTTGGCGCTTCAAGGAGGGCTCGGATCCTTACGCCAAGCCAGGCAGTGATTTTGACTTTTATGGCAAGCCTGACGGTCGCGCGGTGATCTTCGCTCTCCCCTATGAACCGGCAGCCGAAAGCCCGGATGAAGAATATGATCTCTGGCTTTCAACCGGACGAGTGCTCGAACACTGGCACTCCGGTTCCATGACCCAGCGCGTTCCAGAGCTTTACAAGGCTTTCCCTGATGCTGTTGCCTTTATGCATCCCGATGATGCCGCTGCCCGTGGATTGCGTCGTGGGCAGGAAATCAAGGTGATCTCCCGGCGGGGTGAAATGGTAACCCGTGTTGAAACGCGCGGCAGAAACAAACCTCCCAAGGGATTGATTTTTGTTCCTTGGTTTGATGCCAGCCAGTTGATCAACAAGGTAACGTTGGATGCAACGGATCCAATTTCCAAACAAACTGATTATAAAAAATGTGCTGTCAAAGTGATTGCCACGGGGAGAGCGTAAAATGAAACGCATTCTTATCAATATAACCACAGCGCTTGGCCTTGTCTTCTATGCAACAAGTGCATTTTCTGATGGCACAGCAACCCTGCGTCAGGGAACGCCCATTACATCTGAAGCCGAAGCTCCTCCAATTACCAAAGAGGAAAACACCGATGTAAAACGGGTCAGAAACTACCCGGAACAGCCTCCGACAATCCCGCATCAAATCAGGGATTACCAGATCACACTGAATGCAAACAAATGCCTTTCCTGCCATGCCCGGACCCGGACAGGAGAATCCCAGGCACCAATGGTGAGTGTGACCCATTATATGGATCGGGATAATCAGGTGTTGGCAACGGTCTCCCCACGTCGTTATTTCTGTAACCAGTGTCATGTTACCCAGGTATCTGCACGGCCACTGGTCGAGAATGAATTCATTGACGTGGAAGACCTGATCAAAGGTGAACAATAATGGCGCCTTTTAAAAAAATCTTCTGTCTGGTCGCGGGGCTCTGGTCTCGGGCCAATCGCCCGGCAAAACACCTTTCAATCGGGTTTTTGACGATTGGCGGGTTTGTCGCCGGAGTTATGTTCTGGGGTGGTTTCAACACCGCGCTTGAACTGACCAACACTGAAGAGTTCTGTGTCAGCTGTCATGAGATGGGAGACAACGTTTTTGCCGAGTTGAAAACAACGATCCATTACAGCAACCGTTCCGGTGTTCGGGCCAGTTGTCCGGACTGTCACGTCCCACACAACTGGACCGACAAGATTGCCCGGAAAACCCAGGCATCCAAGGAAGTCTGGGGTAAACTTTTCGGCACCATCGACACGCGCGAGAAATTTCAGGCTGAACGTCGCAGACTTGCTGGACATGAATGGGACCGACTCAAGGCGAATAATTCACTTGAATGCCGGAACTGTCATTCCGTTGAATCCATGGATATTACAGTTCAAAGTGCCCGGGCAGCCACGGCACACCAGACCTTCCTGTTTACAGGTGAAAAGACCTGTATCGATTGTCACAAGGGGATTGCACATCACCTGCCAGACATGACTGGTGTTGAGGGTTGGGAGTAGAATTTAACTTTTGCAATAATGCACTAAAAAAGGGAAGTCATTGATTTGACCTCCCTTTTTTAATGCCGTGATGTCAATAATCAGTTTGTTGGCGGACCGGCAATAAAAATCTGGTACATCCAGATGCTGAAACCATAGGTCCCAACCAGTGCAATCGTCAGTACAGGAATTAATACGGCTGCGAGAAAGAGGAACAGGCTTACTTCCCGCCCCTTGCTTGGTTCTGTTGAAGTCACATCAAGATTTTGCACAAATTTGCCCTCAAGTCCTGGAGTGATACGTTAGGAATGCTTTCATTCGATTATCCATCATAAAGCCATCCGGGCGAAACACATTGACATAAATCAAACCCGGATCTGAAATTAAACTGGTTTCAGCTAATCCCGTGCTTGAAACCATTCAGAGCCTGTTCTATAAATAAATCATCCAAGGGGTGTCCTCAGAAGAGGGCTGAGATTGTGCTGTTACTGCACGGGACTCTTTGAACCTGATCCGGGTCATGCCGGCGAAGGGATAGGAACCGCAGCAGATAGTCGCGCGACGATTTTCTGTTCACCTCCCCATAGCGCCCCGGATCTCCTGACTATAAAATGGGAGATCTTTTATCGTGTCTGAAACAAATAACATAAATCTAAAACCGAGACCCCGGGTTACGACCGGATCTCTTCCTGCCTCTCAAAAAACCTACACATCACCAGAGGATGCTCCCCATCTTCGGGTTCCTTTTCGCGCGGTCAGAACATCTGATCCGCAGGACCAGCTTGTCAGAGTCTATGATACTTCAGGACCCTATACAGACCCCCAGTTCCAGATAGATATTGATCAGGGACTACCCGGGGTGCGCAAGGACTGGATCAAGGCCCGGGCTGTCGAAATTTATCAGGGGCGACAGATAAAACCCGAGGATAACGGCACCGTAAATCCCGCTCAATTGGCAGAGAAATTTCCTCACCATTATGAACCCCTGCGTGGAACGGGTGAAGCGCCCCTCACCCAATATGAAATTGCCTGTGCAGGACTTGTCAGCGAGGAAATGATCTATGTTGCCGAGCGGGAAAATCTCGGGCGTAAACAGCAGCTGGAGCAAGCTCAGCAATCCCTTGCGGGGGGAGAAAGTTTTTGGGCAGACCTGCCCGCTTTTGTCACACCGGAATTTGTGCGCAGCGAGATAGCCCGTGGCCGGGCCATTATTCCGGCAAATATCAATCATCCTGAACTGGAACCCATGATCATCGGGCGGAATTTTCTGGTCAAGATTAATGCAAATATCGGGAACTCTGCAGTTACCTCCTCAATTGAAGAGGAAATTGACAAGATGGTCTGGGCCATTCGCTGGGGTGCGGATACCGTGATGGATTTGTCAACCGGGCGGAATATTCACCACACAAGGGAATGGATCATCCGCAACAGCCCGGTCCCGATTGGGACAGTGCCGATGTATCAGGCACTGGAAAAGGTAAACGGTATTGCCGAAAAACTGGATTGGGAAGTTTTTAAAGACACCCTGATCGAACAATGCGAACAGGGAGTGGATTACTTTACGATCCACGCCGGCGTTCGTCTGGCCTATATCCACCTGACCGCCGATCGTGTGACCGGAATTGTGTCGCGCGGCGGATCGATCATGGCCAAATGGTGTCTTCACCATCACAAGGAAAGCTTTCTCTATGAGCATTTTGGCGACATCTGCGATATCATGCGCCGTTATGATGTCTCTTTTTCGTTGGGAGACGGTTTGCGCCCGGGGTCTATTGCAGATGCAAATGACAAAGCGCAATTTTCTGAGCTGGAAACCATTGGCGAGTTGACTCGTGTCGCCTGGAGCAAGGGCTGTCAGGTCATCAATGAAGGGCCTGGCCATGTTCCCCTGCACAAGATCAAAGAGAACATGGACAAGCAGCTAAGGGAATGTGGTGAGGCCCCCTTCTATACGCTTGGCCCTTTAACAACCGATATCGCACCGGGCTATGATCATATCACCTCGGGGATTGGGGCAGCTATGATCGGCTGGTACGGCACGGCCATGCTTTGTTATGTCACGCCAAAAGAGCATCTGGGCCTGCCGAACAGGGATGATGTCAAAACCGGTGTTATCACCTATAAGATCGCTGCCCATGCCGCTGATCTGGCCAAAGGTCATCCGGCAGCCCAAATCCGGGATGATGCCATTTCCAGAGCCCGGTTTGACTTTCGCTGGGAAGACCAGTTCAATCTTTCCCTCGACCCGGAAACCGCCCGATCTTTCCATGATGAAACACTGCCCAAGGAAGCTCACAAGCTTGCTCATTTCTGTTCGATGTGTGGCCCCAAATTCTGTTCAATGAAAATTTCGCAGGAGGTCAGGGATTATGCGAGCAAGCTAAACGATAAAACTCAGGGAATGGCCCGGATGAGCAACAGGTTTCAGGAACTGGGCAATGAACTTTATGTGCCCTCGAAGGTGCAGGAAAAAAACACGAAAGAAGCTTTGGATGGGAGCTTGAAAAGTGCGGATTGAAATCATTGGCTCCGGCATTGTCGGTCTGTCCTGTGCAGCCGTTTTTGCCGAACAGGGGCATCAGGTAACGGTTATTTCGGGGAGCAAAGGCCCGGATGACAGCTGCTGTTCCTGGTGGGCTGGCGGCATGCTCGCACCCTGGTGTGAAATGGAAAGCGCCGAACCGCTGATTGGGGAATTGGGTGTGGAAAGTATGAATTTCTGGTCCCGCTTTTCCTCCCGGCACTACAGCCAGAAGGGAACGCTGGTTGTGGCTCCTGCCCGGGATCTACCTGATCTGAAGCGTTTCGGCCGCAGGACCGAGACGTGGAGGAATGTATCCGCCGAAGAGATTTCCGAGCTGGAACCTGCCCTGGCTGGTCGCTTCCAAAGTGGACTGTTCTATCCTTCCGAGGCCCATTTTGATCCCCGTAAAATGTTGAAAGCACTTGAAGACTTTCTCAAGGGCAAGGCTGTGCATTTTCAGTACAACAGGTTACTTGAGGAAGCGGATCTTCAAGCTCCGACAGAGGCAGATTTTAGGATTGATTGCCGGGGGTTGGCTGCCCAGAAAAAATTACCGGACCTGAGAGGTGTAAAAGGAGAAATGTTGCTGATTCAAAGCAATGAAATCCAGCTTAACCGACCAGTACGTTTGCTCCATCCCCGTATTCCTCTTTATATCGTTCCCCGGGATGACGGGGTTTTTATGATCGGGGCAACGATGATTGAAAGCGACGAGCGGTCACGGGCTTCGGTTCGCTCCATACTCGAGCTTTTATCTGCGGCCTATGCCTTGCACCCTGGATTTGGCGAGGCCGAAATTCTGGAGATCGGTGTGGATGCCCGCCCCGCTTTTCCAGATAATCTTCCTGCGATTATTCAAACGGGCAGCACTATTTATGTAAATGGGATGTACCGCCACGGGTACCTGGCCGCCCCGGCAATCGCCTCTCTGACAGCAGATCTCGTAACGCAGGGTTATTCCTCAATCCGGGAAGACCGGAAATCCTTGATTTCTATCGGCCATAACTCACAAGGACCTCAAAGATGCGCATCAGTTTGAACGGACAGCCACTAGAAACTTCTGCTGAAAACCTGGCTGATCTTCTGGACGAGCAGGGATATGGCTCTGCCCGTGTTGCCACAGCTTTAAATGGTGCGTTGGCACCGGCAAGCTGTCGAAAAGAGATGGTGATAAGTCAGGGGGATGACATCGAGATTGTTGCCCCGATGCAAGGGGGATAATAAAGATCATGACACTTCAGTTCTATGAACAGGAGATAACCTCCCGGTTTCTGATCGGCACAGCCCTGTACCCTTCCCCGGCGATCATGCTTGATGCTATCCAGGCTTCAGGTTCAGAGATTGTTACAGTTTCTCTGCGACGTGAATCCGGTAAGGACCTCGCGGGGCAAAAATTTTGGAACATGATCCAGAACTCAAATTTGCGAATTTTGCCGAATACGGCGGGTTGTAAAACCGTTAAAGAAGCCGTTACCACAGCCCAGATGGCCCGGGAGGTTTTTGATACTCCCTGGGTGAAACTTGAGGTTATCGGCGAAGATGACACGCTGCAGCCTGATGTTTTTGGTTTGGTTGAAGCAGCCCGAATTCTCTGTAACGAAGGTTTTCAGGTTTTTCCCTATACAACAGAAGATCTGGTGGTTGCTGAAAAACTGGTTGCTGTCGGCTGTGAGGTCCTGATGCCCTGGGGGGCGCCGATTGGAAGTGGTCGCGGCCTGAATAATGTTTATGGCTTGCGGAGCTTGCGGGCCCATTTCCCTTCCATTCCGCTGGTTGTTGATGCCGGACTGGGTTTGCCTTCTCATGCTGCAGCAGCAATGGAGCTGGGTTATGACGCCGTTTTGTTAAACACTGCTGTCTCCAAGGCCGGAGATCCCGTAGCAATGGCCCGAGCTTTTGGGCTGGCTATCGAAAGTGGCCGGCTGGCGTATGAAGCAGATCCCATGGAACAAAGAGACATGGCTGCACCTTCTACGCCGGTTATCGGCCTCCCCTTTTGGAACCAGAAACATGATTGAGCCTTTTTATCAGATTGTTGACGATGTGAAGTGGTTGCCCCGGTTTCTTCCACTTGGCCTGAAACTGGTTCAATTGCGGATCAAAGATAAAGAACAGGATGAGATCCGGGAACAGATACGACAGGCCCGTGATCTCTGCCAGCAACACAATGCCCGGCTGGTGGTCAATGACTATTGGGAATTGGCTCTGGAGCTGGGCTGTGACTATATCCATCTGGGGCAGGAAGATCTGGATCAGGCTGATCTGGCAATGATACGTCAGGCCGGAATCAAACTTGGTATCAGTACCCATGATGAAGCTGAACTGGACCGGGCTTTGGCCCTTTCCCCCGATTATGTGGCATTAGGTCCGGTTTATCCGACAATTCTCAAGCAGATGTCCTGGGCGCCACAGGGGCCAGAGAATGTCCGGCGGTGGAAAAAACGGGTTGGTCAGGTTCCACTTGTTGCAATTGGCGGCCTATCGGTTGAAAAAGCCCCGGAGATTTATGCCGCCGGGGCAGATTGCATCTGTGTTGTTACCGATGTTCTTTACCATCAGGCTCCAGAAGAGCGTCTTGGACAATGGCTCAGTATAAAATGATAAAGCACATTACATATACGTCGTATCATATTGATATATCATTATATAGGCTCTGATCGCCATGATCAGAGCCTATAGAGCATGACGACTTAAACAATAACGGCCAGAAGATCCTTGGTTTCGACCTTGGAACCTGGAGAGACAAGAATCTGTTTTACAGTGCCAGACCGCTCAGCCAGAACCGAGGTTTGCATCTTCATTGCTTCAATCGACATAAGGACATCGCCCCGTTCTACTGCCTGTCCCTCGGTAACCGTGACACTGACGATCAATCCGGGCATAGGGGCGCCAAGATGTTCGTTGTTGCCCGGGTTAGCTTTGGGCTGGGCGGCTTTTATAGGTGCGCGGCTGCGATCTGTAACCTTGACGGTACGTGGTTGGCCATTAAGTTCGAAGAAGACGGTGCAACTTCCATCTTCATCAGGGTCACTGATTGCCCGGAACCTGATGATCAGTGTTTTTCCCTGATCGATGTGAACCGAAAGCTCCTCCCCGACTTCCATACCATAGAAAAAGACATGTGTCGGCAGGACAGATACGTTGCCGTAGTCCCGCTGATGTTTGGCATAGTCGAGAAATACCTGCGGGTACATCAGATAGGAGGCAAATTCAAAATCGCTGACAGTTCGCTCGAGTTTCTTTTCGACAAGAGCACGTTCCGCTGTCAGGTCTGCAGCAGGCATGAGGGCACCGGGACGTTCGACGATCGGCGTGATGTCCTTCAGGATTTTTTTCTGTAACACCGGCGGAAAACCACCGGCGGGCTGTCCAAGGTCACCCTTGAAGAAAGAAATCACAGATTCCGGGAAGGCAATTTCCCGCTCGGGGTTTTCGATGTCTGCTCTGGTGAGATCGCTTGTCACCATCATCAGAGCCATGTCGCCCACGACTTTGGATGAAGGTGTCACCTTGACCACATCACCAAACATGTCATTGACCTCGGCATAGGTCCGGGAGACTTCAGGCCAGCGTTCCTCAATCCCGAGAGATCTTGCCTGTTGCCGCAGGTTGGTATACTGGCCACCTGGCATTTCGTGGTGATAGACATCGGATGTTCCGCTGCGGATATCACTTTCGAAACCGATATAGTTGGCTCTGACCTGTTCCCAGTAGCCGGATATTTTCTGTAGCGCTGCATCATCAAGGCCAGTGTCCCTGTCCGAGTTGCGCACTGCTGCGGCAATGGACCCGAGGTTGGGTTGTGATGTCAGGCCGCTCATGGAATCAACACAGGCATCTACGGCATCAATCCCGGCTTCGGATGCTGCCAGAATTGTTGCTGCGGAAATTCCGCTGGTATCGTGGGTGTGCAGGTGGATCGGCAGGCCGACTTCGTCCTTCAGCGCCTTGATCAAAACCCTGGCAGCTGCGGGTTTAAGCAAACCGGCCATATCCTTGATGCCAAGAATATGGGCACCGGCCTTTTCCAGCTCTCGTGCCATGGTGACATAGTACTTGAGGTCATATTTGGGACGTTTCGGGTCCAGAATATCCCCTGTGTAACAGATCGCCGCTTCACAGATCTTGCCACTGTCACCTACTGCATCCATGGCCACCCGCATGTTCTCGACCCAGTTCAGGCTGTCGAACACCCGGAAAAGATCCATACCTGCATCGGCGGACTGCTTGACAAAATATTGCACCACATTGTCAGGGTAATTGGTATATCCAACACCGTTTGACGCACGCAGCAGCATCTGGGTCAAAAGATTGGGCATGGCGGAACGCAACTGGGACAGGCGATCCCAAGGACATTCCTTGAGAAACCGCATGGCAACGTCAAAGGTTGCACCGCCCCAGCACTCCATGGAGAAGAGCTGATGAAGGTTTTCGGCATAATAAGGGGCAATCCTGACAAGGTCGTCAGTGCGGACCCGGGTTGCGAGCAGGGATTGATGCGCGTCCCGAAAGGTCGTGTCTGTAATCAGCAGGCGCTGTTCGTCTTTCATCCAGCGGGCAACAGCAGCTGCACCTTCCCTCTCTAGCAGCTGTTTTGCCCCATCAGGAACTTCCAGATTTTGCGCTTTGGGGAGCTTTGCAACATGGGGATGGGGCGGGTGTGTTCTCCCGGCCACCTCTTCGTTGCCGTTGACCATAATGTCGCCGACAAAGCGCAACAGTCTGGAAGCGCGGTCCCGTCGGCGCGGCATATGGAAAAGTTCTGGCGTATCATCAATAAACTTGGTCGTGTATTCCCCATTGCGAAACTTCGGGTGGGAAAGCACGTTTTCGAGGAAAGTCAGGTTGGTTGAAACGCCTCTGATCCGAAACTCGCGCAAGGCACGATCCATGCGGGCAATGGCCTCGTCCGGTGTCCCGCCCCAAGCTGTAACCTTTTCCAGCAGAGAGTCATAATGCCGGGTTACGACAGCGCCTGAAAAAGCAGTCCCGCCATCAAGCCGGATGCCAAAGCCCGTAGCACCGCGATAGGCCAGAATTTTTCCATAGTCCGGGATAAACTTGTTTTCCGGGTCTTCTGTTGTCACCCGACATTGAATGGCATTGCCATGCAGTTTAATTTCTTTTTGTGCAGGAACTCCGCTGGAGGGAGAGCCGATGGAGCCCCCGGCTGCAATCTTGATCTGGGCCTGGACAATGTCAATTCCTGTAACGGTTTCGGTTACAGTGTGTTCAACCTGCACGCGGGGATTGACCTCGATAAAATAAAATCGGTCATCGTCCATATCCATCAGGAATTCGACGGTGCCTGCATTGACATAACCTGCAGTCCGGGCGATTGCCAGAGCGGCATCACAGAAGGCAGTTCTCTGTTGCTCGGAAAGATAGGGGGCTGGTGCCCGTTCAACGACTTTCTGGTTGCGCCGCTGTACGGAACAGTCGCGTTCAAACAGATGGACAACATTGCCATGACTGTCGCCGATAATCTGGACTTCCACATGGCGGGCCCGGCGGACCAGCTTTTCAAGGTAGATCTCGTCGTTGCCAAAAGCGGCCATGGACTCGCGGCGGGCGGCATCAACCTGTTCGTGTAGTTCATCTGCGTTTTCGATCACCCGCATACCGCGGCCACCCCCGCCCCAGCTGGCTTTGGTGATCACCGGATAGCCAACTTTTGCCGCCTGAGTTGTGACTTCGGCATCATCATAGGGTAATGCTTCGGTTGCGGGCATTACCGGGGCTCCAGCCTGAATGGCCAGAGCTCTGGCAGAAACCTTATTTCCCAGCCCGCGCATGATATCACCGGAAGGACCAACAAAGATAATCCCGGCAGCTTCGCAGGCATCGGCAAAATCCGGATTTTCTGAAAGGAAACCATAGCCCGGGTGAATCGCATCTATGTTGGCTTCTTTTGCGATGCGCAGAATATCCTGGATGTCCAAATAGGCCTGAATTGGCCCCTTCCCTTCACCGACAAGATAACTTTCATCAGCTTTAAAGCGATGCAGGGCAAAGCGGTCTTCATTTGAATAGATTGCAACAGTCTCTATGCCCAGCTCTGTTGCGGCACGAAAGATACGGATCGCAATCTCGCTGCGGTTGGCAACGAGCAGACGTTTGATTTTTTTATGCCCCAGATTGCTCATGCTTTTCTCCTCCGGCAGAACCGGATTTCTTATTATATGTTATCTATCTCACGATGAACGAGTATGTCTTTCATCTCTCGGCTTGCTGTTCTGAATGCGACGAGGAGTACTTTGTCACTCTCTCCGGTTATATTCTACGGACTTTGAAAATAAATACTCAGACCTGGAGAAGAAGGGCAATTACTTGTCTATACATTCTTGTGGGGTTCGATTCTATTAACCACGTATTTTATCTAGCATAATAAATCAGAAGATTGTTTCTGATCTGGTGAATTTTATTTCCTGAATGCTTTTGTATCGAGACAATATATATTGTGGCGGACAAACTGTGCTGGTTTTGAGGACACCAGATAAAGCCCCGGACAGATAACTGTCGATCACGTACAGATGATTTTCTATTTTAGAACTGGCGATGCAAGATTCACCCCATGAAAAACAAACTGATTTATCTGGTGCTGTTCTCCCTCTGCCTTGTCATCAGCCCGTACAAGGTTCGGGCTGACCAAAAAGACAACCGCTTGCCCCTTCTTTTTGAAAAGCTCGGGGTGGCTTTGCCAGGAGTGGAGAGTTTTCTTATCGAAGGAAAGATCTGGTCAATCTGGCTGGAAACCGAAGACAAGGTTATCGCGGATCTGATGGCCGGGGCAGAAAAATCAACCGGGAAAGGAGCTTATGACGAAGCATTACAAAACTATACTTCGATTATAGAACGGAATCCGAACTATGCCGAAGCCTGGAATAAACGGGCATTGATCCATTATCTTATGGGGAACCTGGAAAGGTCCCTGAGCGATATAGACAGGACACTGTTACTTGAACCACGGCATTTTGGGGCACTGGCAGGCCAGGGACTGATTTATATTGCCCAAGAAAAATGGCGTCTGGCCCAAAAATCCCTGGAAAAAGCACTTGATGTGCACCCGACAATGCCCGGACCAAAAGAAAATCTGCGATATGTCAAAACACAGATACAAGGAAAGGAGATATAAAAGGAAACGCCTGCTTCATGATAAAAATAAAGGAAGCTTATCCATGACGATAAACAGGGCGATACCGATCGCCACACCATAGGGAACCTCGCCTCCCCTGCGTAACCAGCCCGGCATACTGTCGGTGACGTTAACCTTGGCCAGAAGATATTCAAAAACGTGACTGTAGCGGCGCAGCAGCAGAATAAGCAGGACCTGTCCGCCCCCCACCAGCGAGAGAAGCGTTATAAAGACAGGCAGCAGTTTTAAACCGGTCCAGAGCGCGAGTACGGTCAGTAATTTTACATCTCCGCCGCCTAGAATTCGAAAAGAAAACAGGACAATTCCCGAGACCAGAACAATCCCCATTGCCATAAGGTGATCAAGAATATCAATCGATGATCCACCTGTGACAAAAGTTATGGCAAACAGTAAAGCCAGCGCAAGGCAGACAACGTTGGGAATACGCATCTGGATCAGGTCGGATAACATTGCCACCCCGACCAGAATTGCCAGAACCAGTTTTGTTATAAGAAGTGCATCCATTCAGGACCTCTGTTCGTGTGTTTTTCTGTTACCGCATACCAATGGATTCACAACAGGGATATTTTCTCTGTTTCTGGTTAATGCTGTCTTAATCAATGGATTTTCTCTGAACAGAACGGCGGATATTTTTTTTGGTTGATCGTCCAATAAAAATTGCCTACAGCTTGTTGTTACGAATTTCTTCCGGTTTGTCAGGGGCTGATGATGCCAAAAGTGGGAATGGAACCGATCAGAAAACAGCAGTTGATTGAAGCCACGATTGCTTCAATTCACGCTCGAGGTTTCTCCGAGACCAGCATCCGTCAGATTAGTCAGGCTGCCGGGGTCTCTCCCGGGATCGTTCACCATTACTTTCGGGACAAGGATGATTTGCTCCAGTCTACCATGCGCAAATTGCTGCAGGATCTGAGAATAAGGGTTTTAGCGCAACTTGCCTTGGCCAATACCGCGGAAGAGCGGGTTGTTTCCCTGATCCACAGCTATCTGGATGATTACCTGTTTGAGCCGGAAACAGTTTCGGCCTGGCTCGCCTTTTGGGCTCATATCCCCCATTCAGACAAACTCAGGCGGTTACAGAAGATTTATGAACAGCGGCAGATGAGTACCTTCAGACATGCTCTGAAACAAATTCTGCCTTTCGAGGAAGCAGACAGAGCCGCCAGGGGGATCGTTTCCCTGATCGACGGTTTGTGGGTCAGAACCTCACTTCAGGAAAAACCGATGGATAAGCAAAAGGCCCAGGAAATTGTTCTGGATTATTTTGCCATGCTGATTCGAAAACCGGCAGCGTTTCATAACAAATGATATATCTATTCCGTATTGGCCCGGGGGTCACTGCGCAGCAGGAGTAAAGACAGATGTCGAACGAAACTTTTGATTTTATTATTGTCGGAGCCGGATCGGCGGGCTGCGTCTTGGCCAATCGTCTGAGTGAAGATCCTAAAAACTCGGTTCTACTGCTCGAAGCTGGCGGCAGTGACAGCAGTATCTTTATCCAGATGCCGACCGCCCTTTCCATTCCGATGAACATGTCCCGCTATAACTGGGAATTTGAATCGGTTCCCGAACCCCATATGAATGATCGCCGGATGCACTGTCCTCGCGGCAAGGTTCTGGGGGGATCTTCCTCAATCAATGGCATGGTTTATGTGCGTGGCCACGCCTGTGACTTTGATGAATGGGAAGAAAAAGGCGCTGAAGGCTGGGGCTATCGACACTGTCTACCCTATTTCAAACGGGCAGAAAGCTGGAAAGGCAAAGCTGATGCCTATCGCGGCAATAACGGTCCTCTGGCGACCTGTAACGGTAACGAGATGCAGAACCCTCTGTACAAGGCCTTTATTCAGGCTGGTGTAGAGGCAGGCTATGGTTCGACAGAAGACTATAACGGATACCGCCAGGAAGGTTTCGGCCCCATGCACATGACGGTCAAGGACGGTGTGCGCTGGTCTACGGCCAATGCCTATCTCAAGCCCGTTCTGGACAGACCGAACCTGAAGGTTGTTTCCGCTGCCCTGACCAAACGTATTGTCATGACCGGGAAAAAAGCAAGCGGGATCGAATATCAGGTCGGCGGTGTTGATAAAACCGCGCTGGCAAATCGTGAAGTGATACTGTCATCCGGTTCTGTCGGCTCTCCTCACCTGTTACAGGTTTCCGGAATTGGGCCAGCAGATGTTCTCAAAAAAGCCGGAGTAACTGTGGTTCATGATCTGCCGGGTGTCGGCAGTAACCTTCAGGATCACCTGGAGGTTTATTTCCAGTTCCGCTGTAAAGAGCCGATCACTCTTAACGGTGAGCTAAGTCTGTGGCGCAAGTTTTTGATCGGTGCCCGCTGGATGCTGTTCAAGAGCGGCCTTGGGGCAACCAATCACTTTGAATCCTGTGCTTTTATCCGCTCAAAAGCCGGATTGAAGTGGCCGGATATCCAGTATCACTTTTTGCCAGCTGCCATGCGGTACGACGGACAGGCGGCCTTTGACGGGCATGGGATCCAGGTGCATGTGGGACCGAACAAACCCAAAAGCCGGGGCCATATTCATATCACCAGCGGTGATGTAAACGACAAGCCGGAGATCCTGTTCAATTACAATGAACACGCAGATGATCGGGAGGCCTTCCGGGCCTGTATTCGCCTGAGCCGGGAAATCATGGAACAGCCTGCTATGTCCCCCTACTGTGCTGATGAAATCCAGCCTGGTGCCGCATTGACGTCAGATGACGAACTGGATGCCTGGATCAGAGAAAATGCTGAAAGTGCTTATCATCCTTCCTGTACCTGTAAAATCGGTTCTGATGATGATCCAATGGCAGTGCTCGACAATGAATGTCGGGTGCGCGGCGTTGAAAATCTGCGGGTGGTGGATAGTTCGATCTTCCCGACCATTCCAAATGGCAATCTGAATGCCCCAACCATTATGGTTGGAGAAAAAGCGGCTGACCTTATTCTTGGAAAAGAACCGCTTGCCCCATCAAATGCTGAAACCTGGATACATCCGGAGTGGGAGACAAAGCAGCGTTAATAGCGATGTTGAGTTGGTATTTAATGTGAGTTCGAAAATGGCACTGAGGTAACTCAGTGCCATTTTCTGTATAGATCAGGCGAGCCACCAGCGTTCAACAATTCTGGCACCATCGAAATCCCTGTCGGCTCCCAAAGCACCATGTTCAACTGTGTCATTCTTGGCCATAATTGCATTGGCGAAGAAAGGAGCGATGACTCCCCCTTCATCACGAATGATTAATTGCATTTCTGTATATATTTCCCGCCGCTTGTTTTTATCAAGTAGCGGACGTGCTTCTTTCAAAAGCTTATTGAATCGTTCATGGTGCCAGAAGGTATCATTCCAGCTTGCAGACGTGGCGTAGCCAGTTGAAAACATGGTGTCTTCAGTCGAATATCCTCCCCAATAACAGGCGCAAAATGGCTTGTTCATCCAGACATTTGACCAGTATCCGTCATTTGGCTCTCGTATGATATTGATGTTAATACCAGCCCGGGCCGCCTGCTCTTTATAAAGTACTGCTGCATCGACAGCCCCGGCAAAGGCTGCATCAGCCGCGCTTAGATCGACTGTAAGACCTTCTGCTCCTGCTTTTTTCAGATGGTGTTTTGCCTGGTCAGGATCATAGGCGCGGGGAGAAATTTCAGAGGCAAAATAACGGTATGACGGACCAATTGGGTTGTCATTGCCAATAGTGCCATGGCCTCGTAGTACCTTGTCGAGAATTTCCTGCCGATCAATGGCATACTTCAAAGCGAGACGAACGTTGTTGTCCGTAAAAGGACCGATATCTGTTCGCATCGGGAAGGTATAGTGCAAGGGGCCAGCTGTTTCCTCAACCTTCACGCCCGCCTTTCGCGAAAGGAGGCGTGCTGTTTTGGGATCTACCTTGTCAATCACCTGTACTGCCCCGGTTATTAAGGCGTTGGTACGGGCCGATATATCATGAATTACCAGAATATCGACACTATCGACATGGGCGCGTCCCGCCTTCCAGTAGTTTTTATTTCTGACAAAGGAGGCTTTCACGCCTGGTTCAAATTCTTTGAGTTGATATCCTCCAACACCGACCCCAGACATCCAATCGAGAGATCCATCTTCTTTTGCCTGAAAGATAGCAAATTGTGGGAGAGCCAGGTTATAAGGAAAGTCCGAATTGCCTTCGAGTAATTCAACAGTAACTGTATAATCATCAGGTGCTTCAAGCTGCACAATTGATTGAGCTATTGGCCTTACTGCGGATTCCGATTTTTCTCCGCGATGGTGATTTAATGAAGCGATGATATCGCTTGCTTTCAAATTTTTCCCATTATGAAAGGTGATGTCTTTACGGATTTTAAATGTCCATATTCTGGCATCAACCCCACCATCCCAACTTTCGGCAATCGAAGGGACTAACTCTCCTGTAGAGGCTATCTCGGTCAAAGTATCTGTCAGGGCCAAGATAACAACACCTTGAAAGTTGTTTTCTGACCTGGCGGGATTATAGCTATCGGTCGCAGCGCCATGTCCCATGGCGAGTGTTAGGTGGCCACCTTTCTTGGGAGTTTCTGTTGCTAAAGCTGCTGGTGACCAGCCCGAAGCTGAGATAATGCTGACACTGGCTGTTCCGGCAATAAATCCTCGACGTGTCAGTCCTGTATTGTTTGTATTTTGAGTATCGTGCTGTCCATTTTTCATAGAGAAACTCCCAATTTATCTTTTCCCTGCTTTTTAGGGCGATGGCTTCTGTATTTGTGGTGCCCTTTATTTTGTCTTTTAATTAGACAGGGAGAGCCTTTGGTAAGGCAATTTCGCTACTGAAAAATAAATTATGCTTTTGGGTCTTTATATGGCTTCACTATGCTTCAGATATATAGATCTCTGGATGGTTAAATTTGATTGTTTGCGTAAAGAGCCTGATTTTCTCCAGTGATATTATTCCTGATTAATTCCTCTATCCTTTTGGGGATAGCATCGCTGTCCGCGTCAAAGCGGCCACAGTCCCCCAAGGCCAATCTCAGGCTGTACTGGGGATCAAGTTTTTCGAAAATGACACGGGCGCATGCTGGTACACGCCCCCTTGTACTTGGAACCCCCAATGTAAGCCCAGATAGTAAGCCTACCCTACTGTGATAGGAGGGCATCAGGGTTGTTTGGGATATCGTGCCTTTAACAAGTGTCTCGTGTTCGCGGATGTAGATTGTTTCCTCCAGATAGGCAACAGACCCTAGATATTTGAACAGACAGGCGTTGGATAACCTCTCTCCTGGTTCCCGGATCACCTCAATGCCTTTGCTGTAAATTCTTCCATCATCCTCAAACAGATTGATCAACGATTTTGTAATCATACCCGGCGCAGCCAGAGAATAGAAATAGGTGTGATAGTAACCCAGGTATTTCTGCAACCGTTGGGTTGAATTCTGATACACCTCATCAAGATAACCAAGGCGTAGTTTAAGGCGAGAATCACCCATTGACCGCTGATTGCGTTCATGGAGCAGGATAGAAAATTTACTGTGCTCAATATGCAAATCCCCAACGCTGATCCCTAAAAATTCTATTATCTTGGCCAGGTTGTGACGGGAGGGCTGAACTGCCCCACTAAGATATTTGTTAAACTGCTGTCGATTGATCCCAATCTTACGGCAGATATGCGAGATCGAACGATGTTGGCTACAAGCCAGTTTCAGGTTTAAGGAAAAATCGTCCATCATAAATTTCTTGAGCAATATGAAGCAATTTATGTATTATAAAGCATAAAAAATAATTTAATAGCGAAATTGGTTTTATAGGCTATCCCCACTAACCTTGTCTCGAGATTTGGTGCGATACGGTTCTGTACCTGGATATTACTCCTGTAAAGAAAGCAGGAAATCTAACAGCCGACAGCATCAAGAATAATAAAAGTAATGTTGGTCGAGGCAAAGAAGGAGAAGATATGGGGAACCTTCCAATGGGAACATATAAAGTAAGGTCGGAAGAAAACCTCTGGATAACACTTTCTGATGGCTGTCGGCTTGCAGCACGTATGTGGTATCCGGATGATTATCGGGAAAATCCTGTACCTGCGATTATCGAATATATTCCCTATCGAAAAAGAGACGGTTCTCGCTTGCGGGATGAAGGAATGTACCCTCACCTGGCCAGTTATGGGTATGCCTGTCTTCGTGTTGATATCAGAGGTAATGGTGAATCTGACGGTCTGATGGAAGATGAATATAGCCAGCAAGAGCTTGATGACGGTGTTGAGGTCATCAACTGGGTGGCCGCTCAACCCTGGTGTAGTGGCAGGGTAGGAATGGTTGGAATCTCCTGGGGAGGATTCAATGGCTTGCAGATCGCAGCTATGCAACCTGAAGCCCTCAAAGCAATTGTTACGATTTGTTCGACTGATGATCGCTATGCAGATGATATCCACTATATGGGCGGTTGCCTGCTAAACGATAATATGAGCTGGTCATCTCAGATGCTTGCCTATTCATCCAGACCTCCTGATCCAGACATTGTCGGGGAAAGTTGGCGTAATCTGTGGCTTAATCGCCTGGAAAACATGCCGTTATTGGCAGCGAACTGGTTGCGTCATCAACATCGTGATGAGTTTTGGAAGCACGGATCGGTTTGTGAAAACTACAACGATATCAAGGCTGCTGTTTATGCAGTCGGTGGCTGGACAGATGGCTATAGCAATGCAATCCCGCGCCTTCTGCAAAGTCTGAACAGCCCGGTTCATGGCTTGATTGGCCCCTGGGAACATAAATATCCGCATATTGCAAAGATAGGACCTGATTTAGATTTTTTGTCTGATATGCGTCATTGGTGGGATTATTGGCTAAAAGGCTTTGAAAATGGTGTCGATCAGGAACCAAAATTCAGAGCCTATATTATGGATTCAGTGAAACCTTCTATCGATTATGAGTATCGTCCTGGTTTTTGGATTGAAGAGAGTGAATATCCAACTCCTTCTATTACCAATATGTCGTTTTACCTTTCGGAATCTGGTCTTTCCCTAGGCTGCCCGATCGAAGGGCCAGAACTTGAAATCTGCTCTCCTCAACACACCGGACTGAACGCTGGCAGGTGGTGCGCTGGCATGCGCCTTGATATGGAAAACCCGCAAGATCAGCGCCCTGATGATTGTTATAGCTTGTGTTTTGACAGCGAGGTGCTTGAAAACGAGGTCGTGTTGTTGGGCGCTCCTGTTGCCTCACTGGTTATTTCACTCGATAAGCCAAAAGGAATGGTCGCAGTACGCTTATGTGATATTCATCCCGATGGCGCTTCAACCAGAATAACTTACGGGCTGCTCAACCTCTGTCATCGTGATAGCCATGAGTTTCCAGCCGAACTTGAGCCTGGCAAAAGCTATAGTATTCAGGTGAAGATGAATGATATCGGATATCGAATACCACCGGGACATAAACTGCGCCTTGCTATCTCAACAACTTATTGGCCTATTGCCTGGCCCTCCCCTGAAGTGACAACAGCTAAAGTATCAACACTGGGCAGTTGTCTTTATCTGCCGCTGCTCAAGAGCAAGAGTAATAATCAGTCGAAGATGCCACCGGCAATGTCGATAAAAGAGGATGATGTCATTATTCATAGGGCAGCAAATTCTTCACGCAAGATCGAACATGATTGTAAGAGCGGAAGAATTTCGGTTCGTACTACCGAGGATTTCGGTCATAAAACCTTTCCAGCAAACGCCCTTGAGGTGAGTAGTTATGTGGAGGAAAGTTTCACCATTCACCCCAATGATCCCCTGTCTGCATCGGCAGAGGCAACCTGGATTATGACTGTTGGCAGAAAAGAATGGCAGACCCGTACTGTCGGAAAGACAGAAATGCACACTGACAGAGATAACTATTTTCTCAATGCCAGCCTTGATGCCTATGAAGCGGGTGAAAAAATATTCAGTAAGGAATGGCAGGAGGTTATCCCGCGAGAGCTATAGCTCCTAATATTCATTCAAATCTAGGGCTCTTTGCCCTTGATGGCAGAAGGTCATTTCATATGTCTTCTACCAAGCTTTACCCGGACCGGTAAAGCTACCTGCCTCTCTTACGCCGTGAGTAACCAGCTCACGGCGTCTTTTTTATCGTATGGAAAGACCAGAAAAATCAGACACAGCCGCAATCGGGAGAACCACAGCCGCGAGGCGGCTCTTCCTTGTGTTCGACAACAGCGCCCTTGTGTTCTGTTTGCAGACCAAGACGGGCAAAGAGAGCCATGTCTTCGTTTTCTTCCGGATTGGCGGTGGTTAGAAGCTTGTCACCATAGAAGATCGAGTTGGCACCGGCCATAAAGCAAAGAGCCTGTCCCTCATCACCAAGGGAACGCCGTCCGGCTGAAAGCCGCACATAGGACTTGGGCATCATCAGGCGGGCAACAGCAACAGTACGTACCATTTCAAAACTGTCGATGCGCTGCATGTCACCAAAAGGTGTTCCCTTGACCGGAACCAGCATGTTGATCGGCACAGAGCCGGGATGTTTCGGCAGGTTAGCCAGAGCCATAAGCAAACCAACACGATCCTTGCGTTCTTCGCCCATGCCAATAATACCGCCGGAACAGACATTCAGGCCGGCATCCCGCACGTGGGAAAGCGTTTCGATCCGGTCATCAAAGGAACGAGTTGTGATCACTTCCGGATAATATTCCGGCGAAGTGTCGATGTTATGATTGTAATAATCCAGTCCCGCTTCTTTCAGGCTGTCAGCCTGATCCCGGTTCAGCATTCCAAGGGTCATGCAGGTTTCCATGCCCAGGTCTTTAACCGCGGTTACAATCTCGGCAATCTTGTCGATGTCGCGATCTTTGACATTGCGCCAGGCAGCCCCCATGCAAAAACGTCCGGAGCCATTGGCTTTGGCTTTTTTGGCATATTCGACAACACTGTCCTTATCCATCAGCTTGCTGGCGCCAACATCGGTCTGATAGCGCGAAGACTGTGAACAGTATTTACAATCCTCGGCACAGCCGCCTTGCTTGATGTTCAGCAGGGTCGAAAGCTGGACCTTGTTCGGATCAAAGTATTTGCGGTGCATGGTCTGCGCACGGAACAGCAGGTCCATCAAAGGCAGATCATAAAGCGCCTCGATTTCTTCGCGTGTCCAGTTCGTCCGCAGGTCGCCAGTGGCGGACGTCACTGCATCTTCAGCCGCAAGAGTATCCATCATGACCTGTGTGGTAACAGGTGCGTCAGTATGACGGCTATCCGTAATTCGGGATTCATTTTCCATGGCGGCCTTTACTCCCATGTTTGTTTGCTGTGCTGTTTTAACGTTCCCGACCAGTTACGGCAAGCAACAAGCAGTTTTGTTCTCATTCTTTTATCGCATAAAACAGCCCGAAGAACCCAGGATTTCTGCCTAAGTGTTTTGCAAAAATCCCTCGGGTATGAACATGAACGGTTTATGTCGCAACTCTTCTTTTAATAACAATGCCTTGTTTGTTTTTATCGCGGGTTCAGCTTTATCATTGCTTCGGCCATTGCTTTCCATCCCGCATCAATCTGTTCGTCTGTAATGCAATAGGGTGGCAGAAGATAAAGGACATTGCCGAGGGGGCGAATCAACATGTCCCGATCCCAGAACCATTTTTTCAACTCCCCCCCGAGAGACGAAGTGTAACCGCCATCATCAACAACCGCGTCGAAGGCGGCAACGGTACCTGTCACACGGTGATGCCGGGTCTGGGGCAGATCCCTCAGGTAATCCAGCCCTCTGTGATGGGCCTGTTCAATACGTTTCAGGCTGTCACGGGTTTCTTTCTGTTGCAGCAGTTCCATAGAGGCAAGAGCCGCAGCGCAGCCCAGAGGGTTGGCCGTGAAGGAATGACCATGGCAGAAAGCCTTGTCAAAGGTCTCACCCAGGAAAGTCTCGTACAGTCGATCGGTCACCACCGTTACCGAAAGTGGCAGGAAACCTGCGGTAAGACCTTTGGACAGGCAAATCAAATCAGGGACAACACCGATTTTTTCGCAGGCAAAATTTTCGCCCGTGCGTCCGAAACCGGTCATGACTTCGTCAAAAATAACCAGAATACCCTGTGCTTGAATCTTGTTTACCAGCTGCTTCAGAAACGCCGGGCGCACCATCCTGATTCCACCCGCCCCCTGGATCAAAGGTTCGAGAATCATGGCACAGATTTCTGATCCATGTTCGGCAAGATGTTGATCAACTGCAACCAGTGCAGCGGTTTCCTTGGCCTCAACCTCGGCATCATTTTCCCAGGTTTCCGGATAGGGCATGATATCAACGGAAAACAGCAGTCCTTCCCAGGCATCAAACATTTTTGAGGCTATGCCTGCAGACATAGCACCTACCGTATCGCCATGGTACGCGCCATCAAAGGTCATAAAGCGTTTGCGGTTGGGTTGACCGATGTTGCGCCAGTGCTGATAGGCAACCTTCATTGCCACTTCAACAGCTGTGGAGCCGTTATCGGAAAAGAACACCCGGTTTAGCTCACCAGGAAGAAGATCAGACAGCGTTTTTGCTAGTTTGACGGCAGGTTCATGGGTGAAACCGGCAAAGATCACCTGCTCAAGACGTGCGGCCTGTTCGGCTATCGCCTGGGAAACGGTGGGATGGGCATGACCAAAGAGATTGACCCACCAGGAAGAAATATAGTCGACGATCTCCCGTCCGTCCTTGGTGCGTAGAAATACACCCTGGGCTGAATCGATAACAATAGGGTCCGGAGCAGTCTGCGCCTGGGTGAAAGGGTGCCAGACGTGGCGTTTATCCAGTTCTAGAAAGGTCTCTGTCATCGGTTATTCTCTTCCAAAATATTTGGCAACCCGGTCGAGCCGGGGCATCAAGGTATTAAGGCTTTCCGGACTGACATCTGTACAAAAGGGAAGTTCAGCCAGGACCTCTGTCTTGCCATACTGTTCGATTGCCTCAAGGTTGGCCCTGTTTTCCGGACCGTTCATAATCACACCAGCCAACTTTATTCCATGGTTGCGCAGGGCTGTAATGGTCAAAAGAGTATGATTGATTGTCCCCAGACCGGAACGGGCCACGATCAATGCAGGCAAACCGAGTTGCCCCACAAGATCAAGCATCAGGTACCTGTCATCAAGCGGGACCATCACGCCCCCTGCCCCTTCGACAACTACAAATTCTCCATCCTTGATATCGGGGAGTTTGAAATTCTCAAATTCGATTTTTTGCTGCACCCGCTTTGCTGCCTCGTGGGGCGACAGTGGATCGGGAAAGGAATAGAGACAGGGAAATATATGATCGGCTTTAAGACCTGACAGACGCTTTACTTCCGGAGCATCATGTTCTTCGACAGGGCCTGTTTGTACTGGTTTCCAGTAGTGCGCTTTTAGTCGTTTAACCAGAGCAGCTGCAGCAAAAGTCTTGCCGACACCTGTGTCTGTTCCGGTAATAAAGACACCTTTTTCAACTTGCTTGCTCATACGGACGCAAATTCCTGATCAGAGATGATACGACGGCTGTTTTTAAGAAAGCAGCCGTCCTTTATTGCTGCATAGCACAAAAGCAATCTCATAATTGGCTTCGACAGTCCCGTCTGTAAAGCAGCTTTCGTATTTTTTCATCAGGGATCGCAATTGTCCGGGGGCAATCGGGGATTGTCCCAAACCACTGGAATGGGCCCCAATCTCTTTCAGGGACCGGAGGAAATTGAGTGCCGAGTTATGACGCTGCAAAAATGTTTTTGTATGGACATTGACCGAGTACAGATCATTATTCGACCAGAGAGTGGAGGCATCCAGAAAGTCAGGTGCACGCCGGTGAATAGCCATTTCCTCTTGGCACTTGTTCCAGCAATCGAAAGTTCCGGTATCAAGGGTCGTAAAAGCCAGCAGACCTTCCGGGGTTAACAATTTAGCCAACCGTTCTACTGATCCCTTGAGATCATGGAACCATTGAAAAGCCATATTGGAACAGATCAAATCAAAGGAACCGGATAAATCAGGGGTCTCTCCATCCATGACCTTAAAATGGATTTGAGTTGTTTTGGCACTGTTATTCAGAGAGATATTATGTTGGCATTTTTTTATCATATCACTTGAGATGTCGGTGATAACCCATTCTATATTAGGAAAAAATGGCATTAAGTGTTTTGTTAAATATCCGGTTCCACAACCAATCTCAAGTATCCTTACAGGTTTGCGCCCGGACAGGTTTCTCTTTATCCGTTCAGCCAGAATTTTTGCAGAGCTCTGCTGCACTTCGGAATTCTGTTCGTAACGCTCTGCTGCTGCACCAAAGCGGCGGGCCAATCCGTCTTTCCAGTGTTTTTCGATCATTTCCGGGTACCGGCCTTCAGGATAAATTGACTACATAACCCGGGATCTTCCCAGGGAAGCAGATGTCCGGCCCTTTCGCTCCAGTTTATTTTAAAGTTTGAAAAGAGTTGCGTTATCATGGCTTCAGAAACAACAAGATCAGATTTGTCGGCGAGGATAATTGTAGCGGCCGGATTGATTTTTGATCGCAAATCCAGATCCCGCAAGAATTCAAGCCCCCACATAAGCCGTTTGACATCAGGAGTGCCAAAAGAATTTATCTTCTCCCCTTGCCGTTTACCAACGGGCTCACAAAGAGTGTGAAAATCTTGCAAGACGCTGTCACAGGCCTTGGGTAATTTTCGCATCATCCTATCGACAAATTTGGGCGAAATACCTTCAGGAAAGTCTTCTCCTGCGCAAAAGCGGGTGAAACCATTAATGGAGACAAGTTTATCCCAGGAAATCTCCTGTTGTGACAAAAGCCACGGGACACCGAGAGAGTGTCCGGCAGCAACTTCAAAATGCCCTGTTGGAATAACCACCTGGCCATTAAAACCAAGATCTGCACAGATAATGTCATGCTCATTACCCAAATCGGCGATAACTCTTTGCCATATTTCAGGATCATACCCCCAACCATGTACCAGAAGTATCCGCATCAGCTGCCCACTTCTTCAAGCGTTGAGACCAGAGCCTCAAGCAATCCGGCAACTTGATCATGGCTATGTGCGGCACTCAGAGTGATTCTCAGACGCCCGGACCCTTCAGGAACCGTTGGTGGTCTGATCGCCCCCACGAGATATCCTTTGTCTTCGAGCTTACGGGCAACCTGAATGACTGTGGCATCATCACCGATGATCACTGGAATAATCTGGCTTGTTGATCCCCCGGTGGAAAAACCCCTTGCCTCCAGTCCTTCTCGCAGGAAAGAACCAAGTTCTTTCAGATATTGCCTTTGTGTTTCCATACCAGGCACCAGATCAAGTGCAGCGTCGATAGCCCCAAGAACCTGTGGTGGCAGAGCTGTGGCATAGATCAGACCGGGGCAGGCGTTGACCAGATAGTCCCGAACATTCTGGGAACAAGCAATATAGGCACCGTATGATCCAAGGCCTTTACCAAAGGTGCCGAGGACCAGCTCATCCCGTGAAATGCCTCCGGCACAAAGCCCCATACCATTTTTGCCGAAAACCCCGGTTGCATGTGCTTCATCAATGTAAAGAAAAGCGTCATGTTGACGTGCCAGCTGCCTGACTCTCTCTACATCCAGAATGTCGCCATCCATGGAAAAGACGCTTTCCGTGACAATGATCCGGTTTCCGGGCTGTTCTTTTGATTTTTCAAGCAGCTCTTCCAGGTGGCCCAGATCGTTGTGTCTGAAGCGGATCTGTCTTGCCTGTGCGGCCTGGGCGCCAAAATGCAGGCTGGCATGATTGAGCTTGTCCGTAAACAACAGCGCTTCTGACTTTCCAGGTCCCCGGTGCAAAAACTTGTTCAACAAGGAGGCCAGTACCGTTGCATTGGCCTGAAAGCCTGAGTTGAGTAACAAGGCTGCCTCGGTTCCTTTTAGATCAGCCAATTTCTGTTCGATCAATTCATAAGCGGGACTGTTCCCTGTAACCAACCGGGATGCACCGCTGCCCGTGCCAAATTCCCGGGCATAAGACGTCGCACGTTCTACCAGCCGAGGATCCTGTGCCAACCCCAGATAATCATTGGAGGCAAAGTTCACCAGACGAATCTCGCCGCGCTTGATTATTCCCCCAGATAGTGGAGTTGAATTTTTCAAAATTCTGTAACGGGGCTCAGGAATAGCCTTGAGGTATTCCTGAATAGAGCTGGAAAGGCCGACCACTTTTATTTCTCCGCTTTACCCGACTGGAACATGATTCGATCCCGAAAATCTGATGTTCGAAACTGGCGTCTCACACGAAGATGGTTTTAGTCTTTTGGGATAACAAGGGCAACAGTCAGTATTGTTCTTGAGAACAAGCAAAGGAACAAAACGGAAAAAGGCGACCGAAGCCGCCTTTTAGGGAAATCTATAAAATTAAGATCAACCGCGACGACGGCGGCGTTCGCCTCTGGCAGAACCGGCATCGCCTTCAGGGGCTGGTTCACGGTATTTCTTGATCCAGTTGAGGCAGTTTGCGTCTTTGGCCAGCAGCACGTCAGAGGCGCGGATCCCGGCCAGCTCTTCTTCGTGCAGCGGGTTCATGATCGCAGAAGTCATGCCAGCAGCTGCCGCCATGGCGAGGAAGTGGGCGTTCATGGCGTGACGGTTNGGCAGACCAAAAGAAACGTTGGAAGCACCACAGGTGGTGTTGACCTTCAGCTCGGTTTTCAGACGGTGCAGCAGGGCAAAGACCTGTTTCCCGGCTGTGCCCATGGCACCGATTGGCATCACCAGGGGATCAACCACGATA
>NZ_KB893168.1 GCF_000374005.1 Kiloniella laminariae DSM 19542
CCTTCAGGGGCTGGTTCACGGTATTTCTTGATCCAGTTGAGGCAGTTTGCGTCTTTGGCCAGCAGCACGTCAGAGGCGCGGATCCCGGCCAGCTCTTCTTCGTGCAGCGGGTTCATGATCGCAGAAGTCATGCCAGCAGCTGCCGCCATGGCGAGGAAGTGGGCGTTCATGGCGTGACGGTTNGGCAGACCAAAAGAAACGTTGGAAGCACCACAGGTGGTGTTGACCTTCAGCTCGGTTTTCAGACGGTGCAGCAGGGCAAAGACCTGTTTCCCGGCTGTGCCCATGGCACCGATTGGCATCACCAGGGGATCAACCACGATACGGTCATGGGAAATACCGTGATCCGCAGCGCGCTGGACAATTTTCTTGGCCACTTCATAACGCACGTCCGGATCTTCGGAGATTCCGGTTTCATCATTGGAAATAGCGACAACAGCCGCATCGTATTTCTTGATCAGTGGCAGAACCCGCTCCAGCGATTCATCTTCACCGGTCACCGAGTTTACCAGCGCCCGGCCCTTGTAGACCTTCAGGCCAGCTTCCAGTGCATCAATGATGGAGGAGTCAATCGACAGCGGCAGATCGGTCAGGCTCTGGACCAGTTGAATGGCTTCGGCCAGGATCTTTGGCTCATCTGCCAGAGGAATGCCCGCGTTCACGTCCAGCATGTGCGCACCCGCAGCAACCTGGGCCAGACAGTCAGCCTCGACCCGGCTGTAATCTCCAGCCGCCATCTCTGCGGCCAGCAGCTTGCGGCCAGTCGGGTTGATACGCTCGCCGATGATGCAGAAAGGCTCGTCAAAACCGATTGCAAATTCTTTCGTGGCGGAACTGACGATCGTGCGGGTCATCGTTTATGGTCTCCGTTTTGCAGGCAGAGACAAGCTCTGTCCATGAATTTTTGTTATCAATAACCCTGATCCTATCAGGGTTTTACCCTGAGTAAACGGTATCAGGTTGTGTCGCAGACGTCTGCGCGACACTTTGTAGCCCAATTACGCACCAGAGGCAAAACGACAATGCAAAATACGTCCCCGGCAGATTGCTGTATTGTCAAAAAGAGAAACCGGGCTCCCTGACAGAACCCGGTTTATTGGTCACAATATTCTGATGCTGCAACAGAAACTATCCAGCTCGTACCTGTGCAAGAAACTGATCAAGGCCTTCCTGTAGGTGAGTCGCCTGTTTGGAGAGGTTTTCTGATGCATCAAGTATCATGTGTGCTGTCTTGCCCGTCTGGCTGGCAGCTTCCGTTACATCTTCGATACTCCGGGATACCTGTTGTGTTCCGGCTGAAGCCTGTTCGACATTGCGCGCGATCTCCTGGGTTGCCGCTGCCTGTTCTTCAACAGCAATGGAGATGGCATTCGAGATTGTACTGACTTCGCGAATAGAGTTCCCGATGGCTTCAAGCGCGGCAGCGGCTTCTTCGGTAACGGACTGAACACCTGAAATCTGGCCACTGATCTCCTCAGTTGCCTTCGCGGTCTGGTTGGCCAGGTTTTTGACTTCACTGGCAACCACAGCAAACCCTTTTCCCGCTTCTCCCGCTCTGGCTGCCTCGATTGTCGCGTTGAGAGCCAAGAGGTTGGTCTGTTCTGCGATACCTGTAATCAGCTCGATAACTTTGCCAATTTCACTCACTGAACTGACCAGGGTTCCAACGGTCTGATGGGCACCCTGGGCTTTTTCAACAGCACCAGCAACCACTTCCGAAGAGCGATTGACCTGACGGCTGATTTCACGTTCGGAGGCTGTAAGCTCTTCTGCGGCTGAAGCAACCGTCTGAACATTTGTTGCCGCTTCCTCCGATGCTGCAGAAACCGTCGTGGCTCGGACGGATGTTTTTTCTGCTGTTCCCGTCAAAATCTGTGCGGAAGATTTCATATCGTTTGCAGCGTCTTTTACCTCGGATACTGTCTTTCCAACCCGGGTTTCAAAATCGCTGGCCATTTTTTCAATCAGGGCTTTTCGTTCTGATGCAGACCGGCTTTCCTGTTCTTGCTGTTCTGCTTCCATCTGGCGAATACGAATGGCATTTTCTTTGAAAACAAGTACTGCTCCCGCCATTTGACCAATCTCGTTTTTCCAGCCAACAGCAGGAACGTCGATTTTCAGATTCCCTTCTGCAAGAGAGGTCATTGTTTGTGTCAAGGCTGTCATGGGGTTTGTCAGGTGGGTTCTTGTCCACCAGATATTCATGACGGCCATGAGAAGCAGAGATGAAAAAACGACTGTCATTGCAAGGTCGTTGATGACGTTGGCTTCTTCATTGTTACTAAAATAACTTGCGGCACCAATGACGCCGACAACAGCCAGCATCAACGCGGAGAAAATCATACCCAGATGTTTGATCTGGAAATTATTAATGAACATTGGCATTCCCTCGGAAAAACAAGCCTGTTGCCACAGATGGCGACTTTTGCCCCATACGAATCTTGTGAACGAATTAGATTGCCCTGCTTTAGACAGGTCAGATCAAATTTCGGCTTTACAATCAGGGATAATGATTAAGCAAAATTAAATTTTTGAGATTGATATAGAGCAAAGACAAAGAAAATATTTTTATAACTTTATGAATATAAAGATTAATCACTACTTATTTTTTTGTTTGCGACAAGATAACGCAGGTGAGGATTCTGGATAAAAAAATCCCTGCAATAATAGATTTTCACCTAAAAATCGCAGGGATTTGTTTTGGACTACAGCTGGCCTATATCAGGAGCCAGCCAGAAGCTCGTCTGCTTTTCGTTTGGTTTCTGCGCGCCGGGTCAAGAAAGAGGCCGTCAGCACCCCAAGCGTTACAACCGAAATAAGAATGGTTGAAAGAGCGTTGATTTGTGGTGTTACACCCAAGCGGACCTGACTGTATATTTTCATGGGCAGGGTTGTGGCACCAGGACCAGAGGTGAACGATGCAATTACAAGATCATCAAGAGAGAGGGTAAAGGCCAGAAGCCATGCTGATACAATTGCCGGTGCCATAATCGGCAGGGTAACCTTGATGAAGGACTGAAAAGGGGTACAGCCCAGATCTGTGGCAGCCTCTTCCAGCGAAGTATCGAAAGTCACCATTCTGGAAGATACCACGACAGCCGCATAACACATGGAGAAAGTTATATGGGCAATTGTAATTGTCCAGAATCCTCTATCAATCCCGATGGCAACAAATAGCAATAGTAATGACAAGCCAGTAATAACTTCTGGCATCACCAGAGGAGCATATATCATTCCGGAAAAGAGTGTACGTCCCCTGAAGCGCCCTGCCCTGATCATCACAACAGCGGCAAGAGTCCCCAGAATTGTTGCAACTGTTGCCGATAACAGGGCGACCCGCAAGGTGACCAGAGCGGCATCAAGAAAAGCTTCATCCTGAAACAGTTCAACATACCATTTGGTCGAAAAACCGGCCCAGACCGTAACTAGGCGAGATTCGTTAAAACTGAAGATCACCAACAGCAGAATCGGCAGATACAGAAAGACAAAACCAAGGGTGAGGCTTGTCGCGTTAAACCAGGTAAAACGACTGTTCATTTTTCAGCCTCCTGTGCCCGTTCTTGTTGTCTTTGGAAAAGAACAATCGGCACGATCAAGAGAAGTAACAAGACCACAGCAACTGCAGATGCCAAAGGCCAGTCCCGGTTGCTGAAGAAATCCGCCCAGAGCGTTTTTCCAATCATGATCGTATCAGATCCTCCGAGAAGGTCCGGAATAACAAATTCGCCAATTGCGGGGATGAAAACCAGGAAACAACCCGCCACGATCCCGGGCATGGAAAGAGGAAAGGTGACTTTCCAGAAAGCCTGGATAGCTGTGCAGCCCAGATCTTCGGCAGCTTCAAGTAAAGCGCCATCCAGTTTTTCGAGGGCGGAATAAAGCGGCAGAACCATAAAGGGCAAATAGGAATAGACAATGCCGATATAGACAGCGGTATCGGTATTGATAATCTGCAAAGGTTCATCAATGATGCCCAGCATCATCAAAAACTGGTTGAGGAACCCTTCCGGTTTCAGGATGCCAATCCAGGCATAGACCCGGATCAGAAAGCTGGTCCAGAATGGAAGGATTATCAGCATCAGAAGTGTCGGTCGCCATTCAGATGGTGCCTTCGCCATTGCATAGGCAATCGGATAACCAACTAGCAGGGCAAACAGAGTAGAAAAAAATGCAATTTTCAGGCTCGACAGATAACTGTTGATATAGAGGTCATCTTCAATCAGCCAGATGTAGTTTTCAAAATCCAGTCCAGATAGAAACTGTATGAAACCGCTCCATCCCGCACCGAGATCAAAGGTCGGGGTATAGGGTGGAATTGCAACAGCAATATCCGATAGAGATATTTTTAGGACAATAAAAAAGGGGACGAGAAAAAGCAATCCAAGCCAGAGATAGGGAATACCTATGAGAAGGAAACGTCCAGATTTTCTATCCATTGTTTCCTCCTATTTCTGTAAAAGAACGCCTGCGGTATTCCGCCAGGACAGCCAAACCTGGTCATCCCAGGTAAATTCGCGGTTGGCAAGGCGGCGGCGGTTGGATTCCTGGGCTCTGAAAATCTGCCCGTTTCCAAGTTTTACGTAGTAGGTCGAGAGATTACCGATATAGGCTATATCGTGAATCACGCCCCTGATCTTGTTATCAACATCCTGTGGTTCTTCCCGCGTGACATGAACTTTCTCGGGGCGGATTGCCAAACAGGCATTCTCACCTGCAGCACAACCATTTTTGTTAGAAATATCAATGTCCCCCTGCCCCTCAGCCCAGGCGAGCTTTACCATCTCTTCGGTTTTGGAGCTGATCCGCCCTTCGACAAGGTTTACATCGCCGATAAAGTCGGCAACGTAACGGCAGTTGGGATATTCATAAATGACTTCTGGCGTGGCAACCTGAATCAGTTTTCCATCGTCCATCACCGCAATCCGGCTTGCTACCGTCATGGCCTCTTCCTGATCGTGGGTCACGATCACAAAGGTCATACCAAGTTTTTCCTGAATATCCATCAGTTCAAACTGGGTTTTTTCACGCAGTTTTTTATCAAGTGCACCAAGTGGTTCGTCGAGCAGAAGGAGCTTGGGTTTTTTTGCCAGAGACCGGGCAAGTGCAACGCGCTGACGTTGTCCGCCGGAAAGTTGATGCGGTTTCCGTTTGGCAAACTTGGTCAGCTGAACAAGAGAAAGCATCTCCTCAACACGTTCGCTAATTTGCTGTTTTGGCCATTTGTCCTGTTTCAACCCAAAGGCAATATTCGCCTCGACGGTCATATGGGGAAAGAGTGCATAGGATTGGAACATCATATTTACAGGTCGCTTGTAAGGAGGAATATCTGCAATATCCTCTCCCCCTAACGAGATTGTTCCCTCGCTAGGCTTTTCGAAGCCGGCCAACATGCGCATCATGGTGGTCTTGCCGCATCCGGATGGACCAAGCAGAGCAAAAAACTCACGCTCATAAATATCCAGACTGATATTGTCGATTGCTGTAAATGACCCGAAACGCTTTGTAACATTACCAAAACGCACCAGCGGCTTTTGCGCGGGATCTTCCCAGGGCGCAAAACGAGCTGATGGTTTCTTGTTTGGTGAAATATTCATGATGCCCTCAATCCGAAACCCTGCATAAAAAATGCCGCCCCATTTTCATGAGGCGGCGCTTTTTTCAAATCAACTTCCGCTTTTTACACGTGTCCAGGAACGTGTAACCAGCTTCTGCGATTTAGGGTCATATGGAGTCAGAGTATAGAGCTTCTGCATCGTTTCTGAATCAGGATAGATTGCAGGGTCCCCAATCACATCTTCATTCAGGAGTTTCTGTGACGGCAGATTGCCGTTTGCATAGTAGACGTAGTTTGAGGCTTTCGCCATTACGTCATCCCGTAGAATGTAGTCGAGAAACTTGTGGGCATTATCTACATTTTCAGCATCGGCGGGAATGGCCATCTGGTCGAACCACATCAGGGCACCCTGTTTAGGAATGGCATAATCAACGACAACACCATTGTTTGCTTCTGCGGCACGGTCACGTGCCTGCAGAATGTCTCCTGACCAGCCCACAGCAAGACAGATGTCTCCATTGGCAAGGGCGGAGATATACTCAGAAGAGTGAAATTTCCGGATATATGGGCGAATTGACATCAAAAGCTCTTCTGCAGCTTCAAAGTCAGCCTTGTCGCGGCTATCAGGATCTTTACCAAGGTAATTCAGAGCAGCTGGGATCATCTCGTCAGACGCGTCGAGCAAAAAGACACCGCAATCAGCAAGCTTGGCAATGTTTTCTGGCTGATATACAACATCCCAGCTATCAATGCGTTCAATGCCAAGGCGCTCCTTGATCATGTCAACATTGTAGCCAATACCGGTGGTGCCCCACATATAGTTGATTGAATAGGCATTCTCCGGGTCGTACTTTACAACCCTTTCAGAGACGACATCCCATACGTTGCCGTAATTACTTAACTTGGATCTATCCAGTTTCTGGAAAACACCGGCTTGAACCTGGCGACCAAGAAATGTTCCAGACGGAACAACAATATCATAGCCAGAGCTGCCTGCGAGCAACTTGGTTTCAAGAACATCGTTTGAATCGAAAACATCATAGATAACCTTGATGCCAGTCTCTGCTTCAAACTCTGCGAGGATTTCTTCGTCGATGTAATCTGACCAGTTGTAAACCTTTACAACCTCTTCCGCCTGGGCCTGAGCTCCGAGTGTCAGTCCCAATGCAATAATACTGGTGAACAAACCATTCCCTAAGGTTTTCACGATGTAGCCTCCTGTTGTTTTTTATCTATCCTGCAAATGTAACTCGAAACCCCAGACCCAAGATTTTTATGTTCTCGAGTCTGGGTTCCCATTTCCAGTTACAATTTTCCAAGATCTTTGGCAGTTAAATCAAGACAATACTTTGCCTTGTCCAACATCTCGTCAATTTCTGCTCTGGAAATCACCAGAGGTGGAGAGAGTACCATCCGGTCTCCACAAGCCCGCATAATCAATCCATTGCTGAAGCAGTGGTTCCGGCACATGGTGCCAACATCCGAACCATTTTCATAGAGTTCACGTGTTTTTTTATCTTTTACCAGAACCATGCCTGCGACCAGGCCTTTGCCCACAACTTCCCCGACCAGTGGATGTTCCTCAAAATCCTTCATCTTTTCCTGGAAATAGGGGCCAGTGTCTTCTGCGACACGTTCAATGATCCGTTCTTCCTTTAGGATGCGGATATTTTCGATGGCAACTGCTGCGGCAACAGGATGGCCTGAATAGGTATAGCCGTGATAGAATTCACCACTCTTTTCAATCAGAGTATTGGCGACTCTTTCACCAACCATCACTGCAGAGATCGGCATGTAGCCTGAGGACATCCCCTTGGCCATGGTCATAAGATCAGGCGTGAAACCGAAAGTCTGCGATCCAAACCATTTTCCTGTACGACCAAAGCCACAGATGACTTCGTCGGCAATCAGCAAAACACCGTACTGGGTACAGATGCGCTGGATTTCAGGCCAGTAGCTGTCCGGCGGCACGATAACGCCCCCTGCCCCCTGAATGGGTTCGCCAATAAAGGCAGCAACCTTTTCCGGTCCGACAGCCAGAATGCGTTCTTCCAGAGCCCTTGCGGCTACCAGCCCGAATTCTTCGGGGCTCATATCACCGCCGTCCTGATACCAATAAGGCTGCATGATATGCTCAAACCCTGGCATCATCAGGCCACTTTGGTCGTGCATCGCTCCCATACCGCCAAGACAGGCACCGGCAACTGAGCTTCCATGATAAGCGTTATTCCGGCTGATAATGACATTGCGTTCTGGCATGCCTTCTGCTTGCCAGTAGCGACGCACCATTCTGATGGCCGTATCAACAGCTTCTGAACCGGAATTGGCAAAGAAAGCATGTTTCATACCCGCAGGGGCGACTTCTGCCAGGAGGCCCGCAAGTTCAGTTGCCGGAATGTTCGATGTCTGGAAAAAAGTATTATAGAAAGGCAGCTCCAGCATTTGCCGTTGTGCGGCATCAACAAGTTCCTTGCGTCCATATCCCAGATTGACACACCAAAGTCCTGCCATCCCGTCAAGAACCCGGTTACCCTCTGAATCCCAGAGGTAAACGCCATCCGCCTTGGTCATGACGCGCACCCCTTTTTCATTCAGGGATTTGGCATCAGTAAAGGGGTGGAGATGATGTTCCCGGTCCAGGCCCTGCCAGTATTCTGTACTTTTATTCATATGATTCATAACACCCTCCTCAGACTTCCCGGTCAGGGAACATCCGGTCCTTAAACATTGAGCAACAGATGTTCGCGTTCCCACGAACTGATAACTGTATGGTAATTCTGGTACTCGACCAGTTTGGTCGCACAGAGAGCTTCAACAAAGCGGTCTCCGAGTACATCCCGAATTGGCTGACATGCAATCAGCGTTGCGGCTGCATCTGAGAGATACATGGGAACACCCCGAGGCAGACCATAAGCACTGCCCGTCATTTCAGGTTGCGCTTTCAGTTTCTTTTCAATCCCCAGATAACCGCAGAGCAAACTGCCTGCGATAGCCAGATAAGGATTAACATCCGAACCACAGAGTCTGTTTTCTACCCGACGGCTTTCAGGGCTGGAATTGGGAACCCGAAGACCACAGCTGCGGTTGTCCACTCCCCAGTGGATATTGATTGGCGCTTCTTCATAGGAAAAACGACGATAAGAATTGATATTCGGTGCAAAAAACAATGTCGCAGCCCCGGCGTAATGCTGCAGACCCGCAATAAAGTTTCCAAACAGTGGCGATGCATTACCCTGTTCATCGGTGAAAATATTCTTGCCGGTTTTGACATCAAGAACCGAGTGGTGAACATGCATGGAGCTGCCCGGCTCATTTGCCATCGGTTTGGCCATGAAAGTTGCATAGATATCATGGGCAAGAGCCGTCTGGCGCACAGTTCTCTTGAACAGGAAAACCTGATCTGCCAGTGACAGCGGATCCCCATGAAGGAAGTTGATCTCGATCTGCGCTGCCCCGGCTTCGTGGTTCAGAGTATCGATATCCAGTCCCTGTGCGTCACAATAGTCATAGACATCCTCGAACACCGGGTCGAATTCGTTCACAGCATCAATGCCATAACATTGACGGGCTGTTTCTGGGCGACCGTTTTTACCAATAGGTGGCACTAGCGGAAGGTCCGGATCGATGTTCTTCTGTACCAGATAAAACTCAAGCTCGGGGGCAATGATCGGTTGCCATCCCTTTGCCTCATAAAGCTTGAGAACCGTGCGAAGGATCTGACGGGCGTAAATATCAACAGGACGTCCATCAGGATAAACACAGTCACAGATCACCTGGGCGGTAGGTTCTTTATACCAGGGGACCGGGCGGATGGTTGTCAGGTCGGGCTCAAGGATAACATCCCGATCCACTATGTCGACCCAGGTGTCTTCTTCTGGAAACTCGCCTGTGACAGTTTGTGTAAAGATGCTCTCGGGCAGACGGTGTCCCTGACTGCCAATCCCGCGCAGGAATTTCTCGGTTGGCAGGATCTTACCGCGAGGCACTCCGGAAATATCCGGAATCATACACTCCACCTCAGTAATCCGGCGATCCTTGCACCATTTTTCCAATTCCTCAAACGTCATAATTCACCTGTTGTGTTTTGTTTGTCGTCAAACTTGCCGGTGGTTCGCCCGTTCCCGGCAAGCCTCTCCAAAAGCCGAGAATATCGCATTGGAGAGTTCATTATCACTGACATTCCATTCCGGGTGCCACTGCACTGCCAGTGCAAATGCAGAAGCCCCGGAAACACTGACGGCTTCAACTAACCCGTCTGGGGCATAAGCTTCTGCAAGCAGCCCCTCCCCAAGGCGATTCACACCCTGCGCATGCACAGAGTTTACCTGAACCTTGTTTGTTTTGATGAGATTAAAAAGTCTGCCATCCGGTGCAAGTTCAATTTCGTGAGCCAAAGCAAACCGATCAGCAATCGGTGCGTCATAATCGGCTCTATGGTCCATTTTTCCCGGCACATCCTGCACTTTTTGATGAAGGGTACCCCCCAAAACAACGTTAAGCTCTTGAAAACCCCGACAAATTGCCAGAAACGGGATCTTTTTATCAAGTGCCTTTTGGATCAAAGGCAGTGTGGTGGCATCCCGGGCCGGATCATGAAGGGTTCCTTGTTCACTGGGGGGCGCCCCATAGAGGCCGGGCTCTACATTTGAAGGGCTGCCTGTAAAAAGAAGACCGTCAATCTGTTCCAGTAATTCGTCGCTATCCAGCCTGTCCCCCAAAGAGGGAATACCAAGAGGAATGGCTTTGGAAACAAAAGCCACAGCTTCGGAATAATACCTGCTGACACTGTCATATTCGTTGCCGTTACGGGATGTTCGGCAGGTTGATATGCCAATGACAGCTTTTCTTGAACGCATGGGATGCATGACTCCAAAACGCGATGATCGTTATTTTGAACAAATGATAGAGCTGATTTTTACGAAAGAGAACTAAAAAAAGAAATTATAATTCAATTTTTTTACAAAAAACAAATATTGTTATTTATTATCATGCAATTAAATGTGTGTAAAAAATATAGAACGGGCATGGTGATTTGTTGGTTATTCAAGAATTGTAGTTCTTTTTTTTTAACATCTCTTGACAAGGTAAGCTCAGGAATGAGCATAATTTACCGAGTTTCGTACCCAAAGGCGATAAATAAAATGAACACGACAACAGATCAAAATTCTGAACACATTACCTTTCTTGAGGAGCATCCTGAGATCGGCCTGATTGAACTGCTGATCGCAGATGGCAATGGTATCTTACGCGGCAAACGGATTACCCGCGACAAGCTGGCTGCTGTATATGAAGAAGGAATTTTGCTGCCCGGGTCCATTTTCTGTCTGGATACCACTGGCGCCAACGTGGAAGGTGTTGGCCTGATATGGCGTGACGGGGATGCCGATCGGGTGTGTCGGGTCGTTCCCGGGACACTAAAACCTGTCCCTTGGCACCGCAAGGGCTTGGCCCAGGTATTACTGACAATGCATGAAGAGGACGGCGAGCCCTTCTTTGCAGAGCCACGACATGTTTTGCAAAACCTTATCGACCGCTTCACAAAAATGGGACTCAAGCCGGTAACGGCCGTCGAACTGGAGTTCTACCTGATCGACAAGAACAGAACACCTGCCGGACACCCCCAACCGCCGATTTCTCCGATATCCGGTTTGCGCCATGATTCCCCTGCTGTTTATGGCATTGATGAACTGTATGATTACGATGATTTTATTGATGAAGTTGCCGCAACAGCCAAGGCTCAGGGGATTCCTGCAGACACGATGGTTGCCGAATATGCTCCCGGGCAGTATGAGGTCAACCTTCATCATGTTGATGACCCCCTGCTCGCCTGTGATCAGGCAATTTTGCTGAAAAGACTTATCAAACACGTCGCTCAACGTCATGACATGGAAGCAACTTTCATGGCGAAGCCCTATACCGCAGAATCTGGGAACGGAACCCATATCCACGTCAGCCTGCTGGATGAAAACGGCAAGAATGTTTTCCAGGGCCCCGGACTGCATGGCGAAGAGCGCTTAAGTGACGAGATCAAATGGGCGATGGGGGGAATGAATGCCTCTATGGTCGAATCAATGGCCTTGCTTGCCCCCAATGCCAACTCCTACAGACGCTTTCAGCTTGGATCCTATGCCCCCCACACACCTTGCTGGGGGATCAACAACAGAACAGTTGCTTTGCGCATCCCTGCAGGACATCCCTCTGCAACACGTATCGAGCACAGGGTTGCTGGTGCCGACGCCAGCCCCCATCTTGTCATGTCAGCTGTTCTGGCAGGAATTCTCTATGGCCTTGAGAACAAAATTGATCCAGGGCCACGGATCAAAGGAAATGCGTACGAACAGTTGGAAACCACCCTGCCGATTATCTGGCCCGATGCGATTGATGCCTTTGAAAGCGCAACGATCCTCCCGGAATACCTCGGCAAGGAATATTGTGAGATTTTCACGATGTGCAGGCGTGCAGAAAGACAGCGGTTTAACAGTCTGATTTCTCCTGTTGAATTTGACTGGTATCTCAGGACAGTGTGACAACATGAGCCACGACCATATCAATTCCTATTACAGCGCAAGTATGAACCCTGCCCCGCTTCGCCCTACTCTGGAAGGGGAGCATGACTGCGATGTCTGTGTTGTGGGTGGAGGCATGACAGGAACCTCGGCTGCCCTTCATCTTGCAGAAAAAGGCTACCGGGTTATCTTGCTTGAAGGCAATTGCATATCCTGGGGTGCATCGGGGCGCAGTGGCGGCCAGATGATTATCGGCTACAACCAGTCCTATCAGGACATGATCAAGATGCTCGGGCGTGATGATGCCCAGAAATTGTGGACCATGGGGGAAGAAGCCATGGATCTGGCAAGGGACACCATTGCCAAACACAATATTGAGTGTGATCTGGCCTCTGGTCATTATCATGTCGCAACCAAGCAGCGACATATAGATGATTTACAGGAATATGCTGACGATCTGGAAAGCGCTGGCTACAAGGGGTGCGAATTGCTCGACCGGACGGCGATAAGAACAAAAATCGCCAGCGATCGGTACCTTGCCGGTGTTTTTGATCCCAGAGGTGGACATCTTCACCCGCTCAATTACACTTTAGGTCTTGCCTCGGCTGCTGAAAATGCAGGGGCTGTTATTTATGAGAACAGCCGGGTTATCAAGATTACGCATGGAAGTTCTCCCCGGGTTTATACAGACAAGGGCACTGTCCGGTGCAAACATGTCGCGCTTTGTGCCAATGCTTATCTTGATGGCCTGGAGCAGCAGATTGACAGGAAGATTATGCCTGTCGGCACCTATATTTTGGCAACTGATCCCTTTAGCAAGGAAGAAGCTGAAGAGCTTATTTCTGGTAACGCTGCTGTCGCTGATATTCTTTTTGTGCTGAACTATTATCGTTTTTCCGGTGACCGTCGACTTCTGTTTGGCGGCAAGGTCAGTTATTCCGGCAAAGACCCGGCTGATATCGGCAGGGCCATGCAAAAAACCATGCTGGAGTATTTCCCACAACTTGCGCATAAGAAGGTTGACTATGCCTGGGGTGGAAATGTTGCCATAACTGTCAATCGCCTGCCTCATTTTGGTAAAATCAGCTCTTCTACTTATTTTGCGCACGGTTTTTCTGGCCACGGTGTTGTGCTTACCGGGCTTGCTGGTAAATTGATCGCTGAAAGTATTGCTGGAGATGCCGAACGGTTTGATGTTTTTGCCCGTATTCCTCACCGGACGTTTCCTGGTGGGAAATTGATGCGAACTCCAGCTCTTGCCCTCGCCATGACCTATTATCGACTGAGAGATCTGTTATAAAATATGGATAGTAATGCTTTAGCCAAGGATGGACCGCGAAATATGACCACGAGTGTTGGAATTCGATTAAAGGCCTTGCGGGAAATACACGGGCTTTCTCAGCGTGAGCTGGCCCGCAGGGCCGGTGTTACCAACTCGGCAATTTCGATGATCGAGCAGGAGCGGGTCAGTCCTTCTATCGATTCCCTGTCCAAGGTTCTTTCAGGCTTTCCAATTACCATGATCGAGTTCTTTACCATGGAGCCCGAGCAGGAAGACAAGATCTTTTATAGCAAGGATGAATTGGTCGAGATGTCCGACGGCACCATGTCTGTAAGACTGGTCGGGGCGAACAGAAAAAATAGGCAAATGCGTGTCCTGCATGAAAAATACCCCCCGAATGGCACGACGGGGGATAAAATGATTGTCCAGCCCGGTGAAGAAGCCGGGGTAATCATTCGCGGACAGCTTGAAATTACTGTGGGAACTGATGTAAAGGTTCTCTCTGCTGGTGAGGCCTATTATTTCAGTGCTGAAATCCCGCATCGTTTTCGGAATATCGGGGATGAAGAGTGTGAAGTGGTCAGTGCTGCCACCCCTCCCTCTTTCTAGCTGGTACCCGATAAAAGAGAGGATCTCTTGTCTCCTCGTTTATGGACAAGATCAATCCTCCACCAGGGGGAAACCGCGCCCGATGATAACTTAATTCGACCTGGAGAATTAAAAATATGACAGAAATTTCTGGTGTAAATTCCGCCGGCGACAACGCCTTTACGGCCAAGAGCCTCTATGGAACTGACGTTGAGCCCATGTATTCCGGCGCAACCAGTTTCATGCGCCGAAAATACACCCGTGACCTGGCAGAAGCAGATGTTGCCATTTCCGGTATTCCCTATGACTGTGCAGTAACGGGACGCTCAGGCACACGACTTGGTCCGCAGGCTGTGCGACGCGCATCTTCCAACCTCTCCTGGGCCCCGCATTTCCCCTCTGGCCTGGATGTGTTCGAAGTTCTGGCGGTGGCAGATTATGGTGATCTGGTCCTTGATCCGGGTGAACCGATGCGTGTCCCCGAGGCAATTGAAGAGCATGCCCGCCGCATTCTTGCGACAGATACCGCCATGCTGACACTGGGCGGCGACCACTTTGTCACTTACCCGATCCTCAAGGCACATGCGGAAAAACATGGGCAGCTTGCCCTGATCCAGATTGATGCCCACTCCGATACCTGGGAAGAAGACCAGCAGCGTATTGACCATGGCACCATGTTCTATCACGCCGCAAAACAGGGCATTATTGACCCTTCTGCTTCAGCACAGGTGGGTATACGCACCCATAACGACAAGACCCATGGTTTTAACATTCTTCATGCTCCCTGGGTGCATGAAAATGGCCCAGAAGCCGTCGTTGCTGAAATCCGTCGTATTGTCGGCAATCGCAAAGCTTATCTGACTTTTGATATTGATTGCCTTGATCCGGCCTTTGCCCCGGGCACAGGCACACCGGTCACAGGCGGACTGACTCCTCATCAGGCCCTCACCATCCTCAGGGGACTGGAAGGTCTTGATATCGTTGGCGCGGATGTGGTTGAGGTTTCCCCATCCTATGACATCAGTGATATCACGGCCTTGGCAGGTGCTACGATGGCTTTTGAAATGCTGTATCTAATGGCGCGACGCAAGCAGCAGAAAAAAGGATAAACTACGCAAGTTAAATGGATTAAATGCAGGCAATATATCATTGTATTGCCTGCATTTTTTTGTTTCATGTGAGGCTTAGCGCACGCTGTAAATCCAGCCTGTTGTGCATAAGATCTTTGAGGGTATAACGATCAAGCACTTCAAAAAAAGCGACAATCGCTTCCCCCAAAATACCCTGTAGCTGACAATAGCCGTCAATCTGACAGCAGCCTTTCTTTTTGTCGAAGCATTCGACTATATCAAGATTGTCTTCCATATCGCGAACAACATCTCCGAGACCAATTGTATCCGGGGCACGGGCAAGCAGCATCCCGCCGTTTTTCCCCCGGATTGTCTTGAGGTATCCATCCTGGGAAAGCTGGTTGACGACCTTCATGAGGTGGTTACGAGAAATACTGTATCGTTCTGAAATCTCGGAAATTGTCGAAAGGCTGTCACCCTTTAATCCGACAAAAATCAGCACCCGCAAAGAGTAGTCTGTATAGGTCGTCAATCGCATGTGCTGTTTGGGCCCTTGTGCCATTTATCGTGTCTGGTCCACATAGTTGGATATGGGGGCAACAACGACAAGTATCAAATCAGAAAGTTATCAAGGGAGTATATTTGATCAGCTGGAGTGAGAAAACTGATCTTTTCAGTCGAAAATTCTTCTGGCTTCTTTCAGCCATGATAATCCGGCTTTGGTGTCCCCTCGGGGAATGTACTCACAACCAATCCAGCCCCTGTAGGACAAGCGAGATAACTCCCTGAATATCCAGGTATAGTTTACTTCTCCTTCATCAGGCTCATGACGGTCGGGAACACTTGCAAGCTGGATGTGTTCAACATAGGACAGCTGCTGTCGGATCAGGCTGGTCAGATCCCCCTCCATAATCTGGGCATGAAAAAAGTCCAACTGCAGGCGAAGGTTTTTATAACCGAGGTTGTTAATGATCTCACGTGCCTGGGCCTGGCGGGAAAGGATATATCCTGGAAAAGATCGGGTATTGATTGGCTCGAGCAAAATAGAAACAGCGTGGGGGGCTGCCCTTTCTGCTGCATAGGCGATATTTTGTGTATAGATTTCAAAATTTTGTTCAAAAGAATGTGTTTCAGGGCAGATGCCTGCCATAACATGAATGTTCCGGCAGTCGAGGGCCCTGGCATAGTCAAGTGCAAGATCTATCCCTTCCCGAAATTCTGTTTCTCTTCCGGGAAGTCCAGCAATACCTCTTTCCCCAAGATCCCAATTACCCGGTGGCGCATTAAACAGAACCTGCTTCAGGTTTTCTGTATCGAGCCTGTCTTTGAGCGTTTCCGGTGACCAGGCGTAAGGAAAGAGAAACTCCACCCCTTCAAAGCCACAGTCGCGTGCTGCTTTAAAACGTTCCAGGAAGGGCAGTTCGGTGAAAAGCATAGTCAGGTTCGCGGCAAAACGTATCATCGATTAGTCGTTCTTCCGTTCAGATTGCAGGTTTTCCAGCATGCAGATAAAACCGGACTGATCATGTTGCCCCAATCCCTGAGCCAGCATTTCTTCCCATAATTCGGCATTTTTGGATAAGCCGGGCAGTGTTACACCGGACTGACTGGCCAGATCCAGGGCCTGATGGACGTCTTTTAACTGGATTGTTGCTGTCGCACCGGGTTGAAAGGCCCGGTCAATCATGCGTTGACCATGCAGATCAAGGATACGACTGTCAGCGAAGCCTCCTTTCAAAGCCTTTTGCACCTTGCCAAGATCAGCTCCGGCGGCGCGCGCCAGAACCAGTGCCTCGGCAACTGCATCAATTGTCATGGCGACAATCATCTGGTTGGCTGTTTTGGTGATTTGTCCGGTACCACTTGGCCCTATGTGATTGATATTCTTTCCCAGAACCTCAAACAGTGGACACGCACGCAGAAAACCCTCTTCAGAACCTCCAACCATAATGGAGAGGCTGCCTTCTTCCGCACCGACAGCCCCGCCGCTGACCGGAGCATCCAGATAACAGGCCCCTTTTTGTTGGACTAATGCGGCGATGGAACGGGTGTTCATCACCTGGCTGGTCCCCATATCAATCACAAGGGTACCCGGGAGCAATCCGGCAAGAATACCGTGATCTCCGTGGATCACATCTTCAAGTGCAGCGGTATCACTGACACAAACCAGAAGAGTTCCTCTGTCTATCTTTTCTGCTGTTTGAGCGGCAGAAGAACAGTAGATCATTCCTGATCGTTCCAGCTCAGCAAGCCTGGAGCGATTACGACCATGGATATAGACCTCAGCCCCGGCATTTTTGAGCCGGGTTGCCATTGGTCGTCCCATTTTGCCCAATCCGATGATGCCAACCTTTTGTCCGGATAGAGGGTTCAATTGAAGAGCCATTTATTCATCCTGCAGATTTTCACAAATTGCATAATTTCCAGTAGCTTTTCCACTGGAAATTCTTAGAAAATCTGACGGATGAGAGCATTATCTGATCAGAATCGCAAGTCAGTTTGTAAAGTGCTTCACGCTTCCGCTTTTATATATCCGGCCAGATTATAACTGGTAAACTACCCCAGTCTGGAGATGCGATCTTCTTTTGGGGTTGATCCGAAGAAACCGCGGTATGCCCTTGAAAAATAAGAAAAAGAAGTGAATCCACAAGCAACGGCTACTTCACTTACAGGCAAGGCAGTCTGTCGCAAGAGCGCACGGGCTTTTTTTAGGCGCAACCGTTTGTAATAGCGTTTTGGGCTGCAATCCAGATGGCGAGAAAAGAGGCGTTCAAGCTGCCTTTTGGAGCTGCCGATTTCTTCTGCTATCTCTTCGGCTGACATAAGCATTTCCAGATTTTCTTCCATTATCCGGACTGCTTCAGCCAATTTTCCGGACATCTTCTGAAGTGTCAGATTACGTTGGCGCAATGGCACGGCCGCTGCGCCACGTACTTCGTAGTTAAAGGCTTCTGCCACCTGACCTGCAACCTCAGCCCCGCACTGGTGGTCAATGACCCTGAGGACCATATCAAGGCAAGCCGCACGACCTGTGCAGGTAACGCGTTTTCGATCCCAGTAAAACAAGGCTTCCTTGATATGAACTTCAGGAAAAAGTTCGCGAAAGCTGTCGTGATACGACCAGGGAACTGCACAGTCAAATCCGTTCAGGAGGTTAGCATTGGCAAGCTCGTAACAGGCGCCGCCGATTGCACCGAGATATACATCCTGACGATCCAGACGCTTCAGCCAGTTGGACAGCAGGACAGAGCGTCCGGTGTTAATTCCCCATTCCCCATAGATCAGGGCGAGGTCGAGAGCTTCATCTTCGCCGATCTGCATTTGAGGATGGAGGATAAAACCGTCTTCAAGATCAATAGATTTCCCATCCAGTGTTGCAATACGCCAGTGAAAAGCAGCGTACCCGGTGACAGCATTGGCCGTTTTCAAGGCCTGGATCATCAGACTGACATCAAGGGAAGCTGTCCCGGGTAAAACGACAAGAACAATGCGTTGTAAATCACGTTTGATGTTCTTGCGGTTCACTGTGTGATCCGAGCTATAGACCTTGAACTGCATCTGGTATCTCCTAACCGCTTCGGGTCAACTCAAGCCCCTAATCTTGTTTTCAGCAGGAATTTTGCATCCAGCAGGGACATTACTTGTTTTATGGTTTCATGAACAATCCAGCAGGTAAACTTCGAATAACTCACAGATCAGATGGTTTTACTCACTGGATGTAAAAAGTCCGGGTAGATATCAACCAAAATTTTTGACTGTGATTTGGTTCGGGTTCAGCTATCAAGAAAACAAAAACCATATTCACGTCGCTTTATATCCTATACGCGACTTAATTCAATCGCAAAAATACCATTCACTAAATGTTGCCGCCTGCCCTGTCTTTCCGTTGTTAAACGCGGGAACGGACCAGATAATTGCATTCCGGATCATAAATCGCCGTCCTTTACTGGAGATTCTGATACCCTGATAATTGTCGATATATCCTTTCACCTTTGCCTGTTCGAGCATCGATGAGCGATCGTTTCGCTCCTGGGGTTCGGCGGTGTAACGCGAGGGTGTGCCGATAAATTCATCCCAGGTCATGTCCCACAACTCCAGTGCTGCCCGGTTGCCATAATTCAGCAAAGGGTCTTCACATCCATCATGGGACACAATGATCTGTGGAGCGGAAAACAGCTGTTGCCCCACCGTGAGATCATCTCCTGTCCCAAGTTGTTCTTGCCGAAGAGGAAACAGATCGCGGCCAGTAGCCAGTTTAAAGCTTTTGACTAACCGTACGCCATGGTCCTCAATAAATTTATGGTGTTTATCCACGAGCAGAATGTCCTTAGTTTTTGAATTACTTTTTATAAAACAACACATGTACACACTGTGCATTGTCATCAAGCTGGTGATGTCCTGATAATTTGTCTATATAAACATTAAATAAATTACGGGTTAGATCAGGGCTTCATTTATTGTGGGACAACATGTTTCCTTCATCTCAAGAGATTCTACAAATGATTGATGAAATCCCCTTTTTAAATAAAATCCCGAGAAGACAATTAACATTTTCTCCTTTGGGGGGACTGTCTAACTACAATATTCTTGTTTCTGTAGCCGCTGATGCCCCTGCATCATCTGTTATGCTGCACCTGCCTGATAAATTTGTCTTGCGGCTTCCCGGAGAAGACGGTCATCTTTTTGTTAATCGCGCTCATGAAAAACACAATGCCACGATTGCTGAACAGCTCGGTTTAAATAGCAAGATCCTCTATTTTTCGCCTGAAGGAGTACAGCTGAGCCATTATCTTTCAACCGCGACGGTTTTAGAGAGAAGCTCTTTTTCCAATAACCAGCAATTGAGCCGCATTGCGACAGCTTTTCAGAAGTTACACAGTTCTGATCAGTTGTTTGTCAATGATTTTTCACCCCTGGATACACTCTGGAAGTATTTGCACCAGGCAGAGGAAATGAAAATTGATCTTTCACCGGAACTTCTCGATATTTGTAAAAAGATAACCAGACGGGCCAGAGAAATTGAAAAATATATGGTCCCTTCCCACTGCGACCCTGTGGCTGGAAATCTTCTGGATGACGGGACAAAAGTTTATATGATTGATTGGGAGTATTCTGGCAATGCCAATCCTATGTGGGATCTCGCTTACCTCGCCTTAACAGAAGAACTCTCTCCTGAAAAACAGAATGTATTACTGTATCATTACTTTGAGGGAGAGATTCCAGAGAACCAAAAGTACAGCTTTTTGGTGAACTTCTGCCTGTCAGGGGTAATTTCCGCACTCTGGGGTTTTATCCGACACGATTTGGGGAACAGTAACTTTAACTATAAACACTACGCTCAAAGCTTAGTCATCAAATCTCAAAGACAATTCGAAGAGATCGAGGCTATATAATACGGCATTACTGTTGTCGTTATATGAAAAATGCAATTTTTTGCCGCTTAAAATGCTGTTCCCACTTGCACTTATTCGCAGTTCATGGATAAATAAAGCATGGTTTTAAAAGTCCCGGCGTTCCTCTGCCTGCCCTACACTGGTCACTGAAGAAGATTCCCGGCCTTGCCGAACCCTTATCCGCGGCTTAGATGGCCGTCACACTAGAATTGTTATTAGGAGTCACTTCAATGGCGACTGGCGTAGTTAAATGGTTTAACTCTACCAAAGGTTTTGGCTTTATCGAGCCTGATGCTGGTGGGGACGATGCTTTCGTTCATATCTCTGCAGTTGAGCGTGCAGGCCTGCAGGGTCTAAACGAAGGTCAGCGCGTAGAGTTCGAACTTGAGCGCGGCCGTAACGGTAAAATGGCAGTTTCTACAATTGCTGTTGCCGAATAATATCAGGTGTAATACCGGGCATTGATCTGTTTAAAGCAATGCGAAATACAAAAAGGGCGTTCTTCCGAACGCCCTTTTTGCTTGGGTAACCGCAGAAGGGGCTTAATCCCAGAGATTGGGGACTTTGACATGAATGAGGGATGGCAGGTTACTGGCTTTGGAACGCTCAAAAGCTGCCGCAAACTGTTCAGCACTATCGACTGTTTCTGCATGGGCACCATAGGCACGGGCCAGAGCGGCAAAATCCGGGTTGCGTAAAGCTGTCGAGATCACCCGGTCCGGATATTCACGTTCCTGATGCATCCTGATCGTTCCAAAACATTCATTATCTACCACGATAATAATAACCGCTGCGCCATACTGCACAGCGGTCGAAATCTCCTGCCCGTTCATCATAAAGCAACCGTCACCGGCAAAGGTAACAACCGTACGTTCCGGCGCTGAAATTTTGGCCGCTATTCCAGCAGGAACACCATAGCCCATCGCACCGGATGTTGGGGCAAGCTGGCTGGGGTAGGAAGTGAACTGATAGAAACGTTGTCCCCAGACAGTATAGTTCCCCGCACCGTTGGTAATAATGGCATCGTTGGGAAGGTTTTCTCTCAGATAACTGCTGATCTTATGCATGGGGAAGTCTTTGATGCCCAGCTGCACATTCATGAAATCAAGATAATCAGTACGGGCCTGAGCAAGACCTTTCTGCCATACCGGATTTTTTATCGGTTCCAGTTTTCTGGCTGCACGGGCAAAAGCGGTCAGGTCGCTCTGGATTGCCAGCTCGGCACGATATACCCGGTTCAATTCTTCTGCCCCCGGCAGAATATGAACCAGTTTCTGTTTGGTGTTGGGGCTGTCAAGTAAGCTGTAACCACTGGTGGTCATCTCTCCCAGACGCGGACCCACAGCGATAAGAAGGTCAGCTTCCTGAACTCTTGCAGCCAGTTTAGGATTTGGGGAAATACCGACTTCCCCGATATAGAGTTCATGGTGGTTGTCAAAGCTGTCCTGTCGCCGGAAAGCACAGGATACAGGAAGACGGTTGTCCTCGGCAAAACGAGTGATCCCCGCACTCGCTTCTGGTGTCCAGCTGCCTCCACCGATAAGCAGCAGGGGACGTTGTGCTTCGGATAAAAGACCCCGGAACTGCTCCATGTCTTCCGGTCGTGGAGCAGAAGCGACCTTTTTGTAGGCAGGAGCATCAGCGACTTCAGCAAACTCAGTCAGCATATCTTCTGGAAGAGCAAGCACGACAGGCCCGGGGCGGCCTGAAGTGGCCGTATGAAAAGCCCGGTTGAGATATTCTGGGATACGTTCTGCGGTCTCGATCTGGGCAACCCACTTGGCCATCTGGCCAAACATGCGGCGGTAATCAATTTCCTGAAAAGCTTCCCGTTCTTCCTGATGACGGGCAACCTGTCCAATAAACAGGATCATCGGCGTGGAATCCTGAAAGGCCGTGTGTACACCAATGGAAGCGTTGGTTGCGCCGGGGCCCCGGGTTACAAAACAGATCCCCGGCTTGCCCTTAAGCTTGCCATAAGCTTCTGCCATGTAGGCCGCTCCGCCTTCCTGGCGACAGGTCACAACCTTGATATCATCTTTCAGGTCATAGAGTGCATCCAGTACAGCAAGATAACTTTCACCCGGAACGCAAAACGCTGTATCGACACCATGTCCTTTGAGGCCCTGCGCCAGGATTTCGCCACCGGTACGTTTTTTCAATGTTACTGCTGTCATGATTATCTTCCATTGATCTTGGTGATTTTGGCTTCAGATTACATCTTCAGGCAATCGCGCCAACGCGGCGTAGCTTAGCAATTTCCTCGCTGCTTGCCTGCAGCAGCTCTTTTAACACTTCATCTGTATGTTGTCCGAGCATAGGGGGCGGCCTTTCTGCACCTGACCGGGATTGTGAAAACCGCATCGGTGTCGAGACCAGATCCTGCCGGGTTCCACTCGGGTGCGGGTAGTTTTTGAGAATACCACGCTGCTTCAGATGGGGATCGGCAAAAACCTGGGAGAGATCATTGATTGGACCAGCAGGAACACTGGCACCTTCAAGAGAGCGAACCCAATGTGCCGTTGTTTTCTGACGCAAAATTTCGGCGACCATAGGCACCAGTATTTCCCGATTTTCAACCCGTAAGCTGTTGGTTGAGAACCGCTGGTCCTGGGCAAGGTCGTCTGCCCCGGCAACCTTGCAGAATTCAACAAACTGCCGGTCATTTCCAACGGCCAGGATCATGTAACCATCACTGGTGCCAAAGACCTCATAGGGCGAGATATTGGGATGCGCGTTGCCCCGTCGTTGCGGGACTTTTCCGGATACCAGATAATTAGTGGCCTGATTGGCCAGCATCGCCGTCTGACAGTCCATCAGCGCAATATCGATATGATCACCCTTGCCACTGCGTTCACGTTTAAACAATGCTGCCAGAATGGCTGAAAGCCCGTACATGCCGCTAAAGACATCCACTACGGCAACACCAACCTTCATCGGCTGGCGATCAGTTTCGCCCGTGATGCTCATCAAACCACCCATACCCTGGATCATCAGATCGTACCCTGCTTTTTCTGCATAGGGTCCTGTTTGACCAAACCCGGTAATGGAGCAATAGACCAGACGGGGATTAATCGCAGAGAGGCTTTGATAATCAAGACCGTATTTTTTCAGGCCACCGACCTTGAAATTCTCGATCACAATATCGCTTTTACAGGCAAGATCCTGAAGGATCTTCTGCCCTTCCGGTCTGGTCATGTCTATGGCGAGGGATCTTTTGCCTCGGTTCGCTGCCATGTAATAGGCTGACTCTCCGGTGTTTTCCCCTTCGGGTGACTGAATGAAAGGTGGGCCCCAGGCGCGGGTGTCATCCCCTGCCCCCGGGCGCTCGACCTTGATCACATCAGCACCGAGATCAGCCAAAGATTGACCAACCCATGGCCCGGCGAGTACTCGTGAAAGGTCAAGGACCCTGATCCCCTCTAGCGGGGCGCTGCCTTGATCTGCAGCATTAAGATCACTCAATCGATTTCTCCTGACAGTGAGAGGGGATGTCGGTTTGAGTGACGATTACATAAAGGCCTGCAGGCCGGTCTGGGCCCGGCCAAGGATCAGCGCATGAACATCATGGGTGCCTTCATAGGTATTGACGGCCTCAAGGTTCATGACATGGCGGATCACATGATATTCATCTGACACACCATTGCCACCATGCATGTCGCGGGCTATGCGGGCGATATCAAGTGATTTGCCACAGGAATTGCGTTTGATCAGCGAGATCAGTTCCGGTGCAATAATACCATCATCAAACAGCCGTCCTGCCCGCAAACAGCCCTGAAGGCCAAGAGAAATTTCTGTCTGCATATCCGCCAGTTTTTTCTGGACCAGCTGGGTCTGTGCCAGAGGACGATCAAACTGTTTGCGATCCAGCGTGTACTGACGGGCTGCATGCCAGCAGAATTCTGCAGCACCAAGGGCGCCCCAGGCAATCCCGTAACGTGCCCGGTTCAGGCAACCAAAAGGTCCTTTCAGGCCAGTTACTTCCGGGAACATGTTCTCTTCAGGCACGAAGACATTATCCATGGCAATCTCACCCGTTACCGAAGCCCGAAGACTGAACTTTCCTTCGATCTTGGGAGTGCTGAGACCCTTCATGCCCCGCTCGAGAACAAAGCCGCGGATGATCCCCTCATCATTCTTGGCCCAAACCACCATCACATCAGAAATCGGTGAATTGGTGATCCACATCTTGGCCCCGGAAAGTTCGTATCCGCCTTTGACCTTGCGCGCCCGGGTTTTCATGCTGCCGGGATCAGACCCGGCATCCGGTTCTGTCAGGCCAAAGCATCCGACATATTCTCCCGTTGCCAGTTTGGGCAGATACTTTTGTTTCTGCTCTTCGGACCCATAGGCATAGATCGGATGCATAACCAAAGAAGACTGGACCGACATGGCGGAACGATAACCGCTGTCTACCCGTTCTACTTCTCGGGCAATCAGGCCGTAGCTGGTATAGTTCACCCCGGCACAACCGTACCCGTCAATGGTGGCCCCCAGGAACCCCAGTTCGCCCATTTCATTCATGATCTCGCGATCAAAAATTTCATTGCGATTGGCCTCAAGAACACGTGGCATCAGCTTTTCCTGAGCGTAGGCATGGGCACTGTCGCGCACCATGCGTTCTTCATCGGTTAACTGGGCGTCGAGCAAAAAGGGATCTTCCCATGAAAATTTACCGAGTTTGGCAGATGCTGACATTGTGTTCATTTCCTGTTCTGTGCTTATCAGAAAATATTCTGATCCAGCTTGGTCATCTTCAGCCGTGGTCCAAACAGTATCCGAAACATGAGGACCGCTTTAGGCAGAATATTGTGATTATCATTCTGTGCCGGGTTGCGGGCAAAGGCCAATGATATATTTTCTCAATGTCATTCATTAAACTCATGACTGACTGTTTGTCGCGCGATAGACTGTTTCTTTGGATTCCTGATCCCAACTGGCGAGTTTAAACCATTGATGTACCGTTATGTCCCTTCCCTGACTGCTTTGCGGACTTTTGAATCTTCTGCCCGGCATATGAGCTTTACGAAAGCGGCCGAAGAACTGAATGTGACACAGAGCGCCGTCAGCCGCCAAATCCGTCAACTGGAAGATGAATTGGGCATCCGGTTGTTTGAGCGCGTACGACAACGCCTTGTTCTTACTGAAGCAGGTGCAAGTTATGTTGAGGAAGTCAGATCTGGCCTCAACCACCTCAAAGCTGCGACGCTTAACCTTCTGGCCTATCAGGGTGTCGGTGGAGAGTTGTTGCTTGCTTGCCTGCCGACTTTTGGCAGTCGATGGTTGATCCCGCGTCTGGGGCGCTTCACCTCGCAACACCCGGAAATCAATGTCAATCTCATCACCCGGATCGAGGCTTTTAATTTTGAAAGTGAAAATATTGATGCGGCGATCCATTTTGGCGATGCGAACTGGCCGGGAGCAATAACGGACAAGTTGATGGGAGAAGAAATGATCCCGGTTTGCAATCCGACCTTGATGGAACGAGGCCAGGGACTGCACAAGCCGAATGATCTGCGCCACCACACTCTTTTACAATTGCGCTCCCGTCCCTACGCCTGGCAGGAGTGGCTCAAAGGTGCTGATGCGCAGGATATCAATCCTGCTGCTGGTCCCAAATTTGAGCAGTTTCATATGATTATCAATGCCGCATTAAGTGGTCTGGGCATAGCACTTCTCCCCGCATTTCTGATCCGTGAGGAACTGAGCAAGGGGTTGTTGATCCAGCCCTTCGAGCACAGTATTCGTGGCAAAAATGCCTACTATCTGGTCTATCCTGAAAAAAAACGCGGACTTCCCCGGCTTCAGACTTTCAGACGATGGCTCCTGAGAGAGGCTTCCAAACATCAGTCTGAATAGGTGTTTTCAGGACGTCATCACAGATAAAGGCTTAAAATTCCCCAGATATAAAGTGGCATAGGTACCAGCAACCAAATAAGTGTGACGGCAGATACTTTCATCATCATCTGATCTTGTTTTTCCATAGGGCTTCTCCTAAGCTAAAACTTTATCAATTTCCCATAACAAATTGATAAAGAACAACTATACTTCCGACATAAACCACAGATATGCCTGTGATGTATGCCCATTTTGCGTTTGCGATAAAGAATGTCACAACAGGATCAAGGACCTGACGACGAACAGTAAGTCCCTCCCGGTAGAACCCGTCAATCATCAGGGTAAAGAGCAAAAACCAGGCAATGGTCATAATCTCTGCAATGATTACTATGTAAGCCATCTGCTGCTCCTTGTGATTTTAATCATCATAATATGTATTTAATATACATGTTATAGCAATCAAGAGCCATGAGGCAAAGGCGCAAGTTGTCGCAGTCAGATGTAAAACGATCTTTTGAAAAATTTGCCCCCCCCCCTAAAGGAAGCATCAGATCAGTCTTGACGTTATTCTTTGCTTGTACTGTGATGCTGAGGAACTTTTCAGTGCCAATCTGCTGCCCTCTGTAAACAGAAAGCCCTCCATCATGAAGTATCTCTACCATCCAGAAGCCTTTTCGCCGTCTAACTGGGCCAAGAGTTACTGGATGGATAGTGCTCCCGAGATCGCGCCTTTTCCTGCTCTGGACAAGGATGACAGTTGTGAGATTGCCGTTATTGGCAGTGGCTACAGCGGGATGATGGCAGCCTATCACCTGCAACAACGGCACGGAGTTGAGGTCAGAGTACTTGAGGCAGCACAACCTGGGTGGGGGGCTTCTGGCCGCAATGGCGGCTTCTGCTGTATGGGTGCTGCAAAACTGAGTTATCAGCAAATTATTGGTCGCTACGGCCTGGATAATGCCAGGGCCTTTTTCCAAATCCAAAAAGAGTCTGTCGCCTTTGTCGGATCGTTTCTTGATGAGCATCAGATTGCTGCTGATCAAACCGGTCAGGGAGAGATATCGCTTGCCCACAAAGCTTCAATAATGGAGGACTTTCGCCGTGAACAGAACTTCCTGAGATCCACTTTTACTCATGAGACGCATCTGCTTACAGCAGATCAATTGAAGGAACAGGGGTTGAAATCCTCGCTTTTCGGCGGGCTGCACAACCCCGTAGGATTTGGGCTCCACCCCTTGAAATATGCCAGGGGGCTTGCCGAAGAACTTCGTCAGAAAAATGTAAAAATTTATGGTGACAGTCCGGTACTCAGATGGCGACGTGATGGAAAGTACCATATCCTGCAAACGCCCAATGGTTCTCTCAAGGCCACACAGGTCGTCCTGGCAACAAACGGCTACACTCCTGAAGATCTCTCTGAAGATGCCAGGGGAAAGCTGTTGCCAGCCCTGTCCAGTATCCTTGTCACCCGTCCATTGAGTGAAATCGAAATCAAACAGCAGGGCTGGCACAGCACAACAACAGTTTATGACAGCCGCATACTGCTGCATTATTTCCGTCTCTTGCCGGATGGCAGATTTCTTTTCGGCGGGCGTGGCGGCACGGATGCTTCTCCCGAGGGCAGGCAAGCTGCAGAAAAACACCTGCGGTATGATTTTGAGAAAATGTTCCCCGAATGGGCCTCAGTAGAGCACACCCATTTCTGGCAAGGTTTTGTCTGCCTTACCAATGACCTCATTCCCTATATCGGCCCCCTGAATATGGACCGCTCTGCCTGGGCGGCACTGGCGTATCACGGCAATGGTGTTGCTATGGCAAGTTGGGCCGGACAGGCACTTGCGGATGAAATTGTCGGCAAAGACAAGGGCCGCTCCTCTGCTTTACCGGCAATGCTAAACAGGAATTTCTCTCGCTTTCCGCTGCCACCACTTCGGTTGGCCTATCTCAAGGCTGCCTACCTTTATTATCAGTTGAAAGATGAGTGGTTCTGAGAAGCCACCGGTAAAAGTTTTTCTCTCTTCTTGCCCTCCCCTCTGTACAAAGCTTTTGAAACCATGACCTATCCTGATACCTATTACAGCCGCACGGCAATCGATGTCTCACAGCGACCTTCCCTGACAGAAACACTATCGGCAGATGTCTGTATTATTGGCGGTGGTCTTGCCGGGCTGAGTTGCGCGCAGGAACTGATTAACCGGGGTAAAAGTGTCGTCGTTCTTGAATCCAGGCGTGTGGCCTGGGGGGCATCAGGCCGCAACGGTGGTTTCGTCACAGCTGGTTTCGCCGGAGGAGAAGAGCTTGCCGAGCAACGGCTTGGTATGACAGGGGCTAAACAACTGTTCGATCTGTCACGCGAGGGTGTTGATATTGTCAGGAACAATATTCAAACTTTGAACCTTAAGGAAACCTCCCCTTCCCCGGGAAAGATATCTGTTATTCGCTATCACGACCCGGATAGCCTGCAACGATATTGTGATAAAATGGCCCGGGATTACGGTCATGAACTAACCTACCTCTCAAAAGCCGACCTGCCGGACTATATGAATACGGATCGCTATCATCAGGGGTATCTGGATAATCAGGGTTTCCACTTTCACCCCCTGAACTATTGCCTTGGGCTGGCCAGAGTAATCGAGCAACGCGGTGGAAAAATATTTGAGGACTGTGAAGTCCTTTCTATGGATCAGGACAGCCCAGTCAAATCTGTCACAACTGCCAGGGGCAAAGTAAACGCCCAGGATATTGTTCTTTGTGGCGGCGGTTATTCAGGTAAGGTTTTCGATAAAGTCAGGCGATCACTTCTGCCGATTACGACCTATGTTGTTGTCACCGAAAAAATTGGGCCTTTACTGCAAGAATGTATCAAAACCGGTGCGGCAATCCTTGATGATCGTATGGCTTCTGACTATTACCGCATTGTCGATGAAGACAGGCTGCTGTGGGGTGGTAGGGTTACAACCAGAACCAGTGAACCCAAAGATCTAGCCGCGTTACTCAGACAAGACATGCTTGATGTTTATCCGGCTCTGGCGGGAGTGAAAATTGAAACTGCTTGGTCCGGTTTGATGGCCTATGCTCGTCACAAAATGCCCTATATAGGTGAAATCAAACCGGGTGTCTGGACCTGTACTGCTTTTGGGGGACACGGCATGAATACCGCACCGATTGGCGGACGTTTGATTGCTGAAGCCATTACAGGGGAAAGCTCAAGATATAAACTTTTTAAAGCGTTTGATCTGCAGTGGAATGGCGGTCCTGCTGGACCTTTGGTGGCTCAATCCGTTTATTGGGGCTTAAAGCTTACCGATTGGTGGAACGAAAGAAAGTCAGTCACCCGTTAATTTTTTTTCAGAAAACGGCATTCGGAAAAACCGGGAACAGTCAACTGGCCACGAACCACTCGACATCAAGGGAATCAAGAGCCTCGACCAGATCTTTTGGCGGCTCCTGATCTGTAACCAACAGATCCATTTCACCCAGTTCAGCCAGATGGACAATACCTTTGCGTTCAAATTTTGTGTGATCCACGGCGACAATAACCCGCTCAGCCCGGTCCATTACCGCCCGACAGAATTCTTTTTCGCTCAAGCGAAAGTCCATCAATCCGCCAGCCGTGACGGCACCGATTGAAAACACGGCCGTCTGAACGCGGAAATTCTTAATGAAATCAATTGCCGTAGGGCCGACAGCCGCGGCATCATCGGTTCGTAACAATCCCCCCGCCATATAGACTTCATTCCCCGGCCCACTGACCAAAGTGCGAGAAATCTCGGCAGAGTTGGTCAGGATGACAAGATCACGATGATCACACAGGGCGCGGGCAACATAATTTGTTGTCGAACCGGGGTGCAGAAAAACCGTTTCTCCATCTTCAATCAGCCGCGCTACTGCCTTGGCAATTTTTACCTTAGCATCCATATTTTCCTGCATGCGCTGATGAAATGGTGGCTCCTTGATATCATCTGGCATGGTAACCTTGCCGTGGGTCTTGATCACCAGCCCCTCAGCCACCATCGGCTTGATATCACGGCGAATGGTTTCTTCTGAAACAGACAGGGAGGCTGCAATTTCAGACACAGCACAGGTTCCCTTCAGACGGATAGCCCGCATGATTTCCTGTTGACGAGAAGATGCTGACATAAAACCCTCACAATGCGATAGAGAACCACTTTCTTTATGAAGTCATCTCCCTCGCAACGCAAGATAGAAAGCTCAATTCCCACATTATTCCCAAATATATGGCAAAAACACTCACCAGAAACCACAACAGATGTATTCAGGACTGTTCAGAGTTTCTCTTCAGGTTGCTCTGTTTTGGGTAATTTATTGTCCCCTTTGTCTGCCGTTGCCGGGGACGGCAGAGCTGTTGTTCTGATATGAAGGTCGTGCTGCGGGAATGGAATTTCGATCCCTCTCTCCCGAAAAGCTTTTCGAATGGCAAAGCGGAGATCACTGGCAACGGAGGCACTATCCTCAACATCCCGCAGGAAAGCCCTAAGAGAAAAATCAAGAGAGCTGGCGCCAAAACCTGTAAAGAGGACATAAGGTCCCGGCTTGTTCAACAGTGCCGGATGCGCAGAAGCCAATTCAACCAGCAGATCCCGGACCTCTTCTTCATCACTGTCATAGGAAACGCCGACGAGAACCGAAATACGTCCGATCTTGGTTTTGTGGGTCCAGTTTTTCATGGTGCCCGAAATCAGATTAGAATTTGGGATAATTACCGAAGCCCTGTCGAATGTCTCGATCTCTGTCGCTCTGACCTTGATTTTCTTTACGATCCCTTCTTCAGTACCTACCACCACCCAATCACCCTGTTTTATCGGGCGCTCAAAGATCAGAATCAGGCCTGAAACAAAGTTGTTCACGATACTTTGTAATCCAAAACCAATCCCCACAGATAGGGCACCAGCGACAATCGCCAAATTGGACAGATCCAGCCCGGCAACTGAAACAGCCATAAGAACAGCCAGTCCCAGTCCGGCATAGCCGACCGACGCCTTGATCGCGTTCCGCACCCCAGAATCCAGCTTGGTGTTTGGTAAAAGTCGTTCTTCCAGAAAGCGGGCAAATAGCCTTGTAACGAACAGAAGACCTAGAAAAATGCTGCCAGCTACCGCAATATCTACCAGAGAAATTCTGACTTCCCCGATTTTGAAACCAGTGAGAATACTTTGGATGACATTGAAAAGGTGTTGGGCACTTACTCCCCAGGCCAGAAGGATTCCAATAAAGCCAATGACAAAGATTCCGCAGTTGGCGACAAAAACAATCCAGAAAAACAGTCTGTTTGCCCCCTCTTCGTCGAGTGCGAGTATATTGAGCAGATTTCGGCCAAGGTGGGTTTCGCCAGATAATTCGTAACGAGCGACTTCCTGGATCAAAACATGTAACAGTATCAGCAAGAGCAAGAGTTCAATTGTCTCAACCACATTAAAGACTGCGTAGTGGGACAAAGGAATAAACCCCAGAAGGGCTGCTGCTATCATTGCTGTCATAAACACAACAATGATTTTACGGAACCGGGACCAAAGGGCAGAAACCTGGACAAGCTCGTTCGGCAACTCCCCTGCAATCCGCCACAGTTTTTTCCGGTGCAGGAAGATGATCAGCAGCGCCATTGCTGTAGAGGTAAAGAATTTTGACAAGAGGATCTGGCTGGCTGACGCCTGAGCAACATCCATCATGACACTGAGGAAAAGATCAAAAGAGAAAATGAGAGCAATAACCAGGGCAATCCCCCTGATCTGCCGTGCCGCCCAGTCAGGAATGGGTATGACACGCCACTGCTGGTTATGAGGAAAGAGTGCAGCCTTGGTTATGGCTTCGGTTATGGTAAAGAAAAGTAAACCAACCAGAAGGGCTGTACCTGTTTCCATTATGGCAGGTTCAAGTGAATTGCCCCAGAACAGGACAATACTGGTCAACCCGAGAACAACAGATGTCCAGAGCGAGCGTCGCAAGGCATAGATCGAAGCAGAGAGAACACGCTTGTGATAGGCAGGCATTTCCGCCGATGTATCAATTCCGTAACGGCTGGACATCTTGTTGAGGAAATAAACAATCAATAACATGCCAGAGAGAAATATCAGCCAGAGAGGCACAACCTGTTCAGCATCAAATTCGGAACGGACCAAAGACAGATCATCTTTCAACTGCCCAAAGAACAGCTCCCAGGCCGTGCCACGCAGCACAAAAAAGTCACTCCACAACCCGGGAGATATAGGTATGGGGCCTTTGATAAAAACCTGTTGAACAAACTGCTCCCCCTCAACTCTGGTGAGCAGGGCAAGGGCTTCGTCGAGTTCATTTATAATGAGTTCTGTCTGTTTGATTTTTCCGTTGATGATTGAAGCATCAGATTCAAGCTTGCGTTTGATGGTGGCGGTTCTGTCTGCCTGTGGAAGCTCGGGCGTTTCACCTTCCAGCCCCAAATCCTTGATCTGTTTACGCAACTGGATTTCTGTCGGCCGCAGAGACTCAACAAAGGTGAAGGCCTCTTTACGGGTTAGTTCAAGTCGCTCCCGGATTTTTTTGATGCCCTTGCTGTCCGGTTCCCCCTCCTTGAAAAACAGGGACGTTTCGGCAATAACCCCTTCCCAGGAAAGAAGCATCTGATCAAATTCGCTGTCAGGATCAACTCTTGCCGAGGCGGCAGAGAAAATGAGTGGCAAAAAGGTACAGACCAACAGTATCAAACCAAGTTTGTTAAAGTTTCTGCGCCACTTGGACATATTTTCGGGACTCCGCTTTACGAGACAAACAGTAATAGATCTGACAGCCTTGATTCTGCCCTGCTCAGTGATGCTCTTTGGGGCAGATTTCGTCAATCTGCATTTCAAGTCAAAAATGCCAAATCGCTATAGATACTGAATTCATTGGCTTCTTTTCCTAGGGTCCTTTTATACACGGGCCAAGGATTAATAGGAACAGAGGAACAGATGAAGATAGAAAAAGATTTCCTACCGTGTCTTTTAATTGACTAATAGTTGTAGCTTTAGTTTCATATGAAGCATATAAATAGCTCAAATGAACTCGCATTAAGTGGGTCCCGCATATTTTTCAAGATCCTCGCAACAGGGAGAATACAATGTTCAAACAAACGCTTGCAGCTGTTGGCGCACTTTCGTGCCTGGCTTCAACCGCCAATGCCGCAACAGAAATTGAATGGTGGCATGCCATGGGGGGGACCCTGGGCGAAAAAGTGAACTCTATCGCCGAAAATTTTAATGCTTCCCAGGCTGATTACAAACTGGTTCCCGTATATAAGGGCAACTACACCGAAACAATGACAGCAGCGATCGCCGCCTTCCGCGCGAAACAACAGCCACATATCGTTCAGGTATTCGAAGTCGGCACCGCGACAATGATGGGTGCCAAAGGTGCTGTTTACCCTGTGTACCAGTTGATGTCAGATGCAGGAGAAAGTTTTGATCCAGCAGACTATCTGGCGGCAGTTGCAGGTTACTACACCGATACGGACGGCAATATGCTCTCCATGCCGTTCAACAGCTCAACACCGGTCCTTTATTATAACAAAGATGCCTTCAAAAAAGCCGGACTGGAAGACAAGGCACCGAGCACCTGGCCTGAGTTTGAAGAAGCAGCCCAGAAACTTCAGGCTGCCGGTTATACCTGCGGCATGACGACTGCATGGCAATCCTGGGTGCAGCTTGAGAATTTCTCCGCCTGGCACAACCTGCCTTTCGGTACCAAGGAAAACGGCTTTGCTGGTCTGGATACAGAGTTCCAGTTCAATGGCCCGGCTCAGGTGAAGCATATTTCTAAGCTGGCTGAATGGCAAAAAAGCAAGATCTTTGATTATGGTGGACGCCGTTCGGATTCCGCGCCCAAGTTCTATAGCGAAGAATGCGCCATGTATATGAACTCTTCTGCTGCCTATGCCGGTGTGAAAACCAACGTAAAGTTTGATTTTGGTGTCGGGCCTATGCCTTATTGGCCTGAACTGGCTGCTGAACCACAGAACTCTATTATCGGCGGTGCAACCCTTTGGGTCCTGACCGGAGGTGAGTCTGAAGAGTACAAAGGCGTTGCCAAGTTTTTCACCTACCTCTCCTCACCAGAGGTTCAGGCCGACTGGCACCAGTTCACCGGCTATCTGCCGATTACAAACGCAGCAGCAACCCTGACGGAAGAACAAGGTTTCTATAAAGAAAATCCTGGAACTGATGTGGCGATCAAGCAGATCAACAACAAGGCGCCAACAGCCAATTCCAAAGGCTTGCGTTTTGGCAACTTTGTTCAGATCCGTGACATCATCAACGAAGAGCTCGAAGCCGTATGGGCAGGTGATAAATCTGCACAGGATGCTTTGGATACAGCAGCTGAACGTGGCAACGCGCTTCTGCGCAAATTTGAAAAAACAAATTAAGGTTTTTTCCAGGTTTTGAATCTCTACGTCAGGTGCCCGGTTATTTTACCGGGCACCTTTCCTTCTACTTTCCCCTATGGATAACGAAATGCAGAAACAGGTCCGTTTTGATAACAAAGTTCTGCCCTATCTTCTGGTCGCACCACAGGTCCTGATCACGATCATCTTTTTTATCTGGCCAGCATCCCAATCTGTTTATCAATCTTTTCTCGTCGAGGATCCTTTTGGGCTTTCGAGTGAATTTGTCTGGTTTGCCAATTTTGAAGAGCTTTTTGCAGACAGCACCTATCTGGATGCATTTGGACGCACGCTGCTGTTCAGTTTTTCAACGGCCTTTCTGGCTATATCCATGGCATTGTTTCTGGCGATTATGGCCGACCGGGTAATCCGGGGGGAAACGCTCTATAAGACTTTCCTGATCTGGCCTTATGCCGTTGCCCCTGCCCTTGCCGGGGTTTTGTGGTTTCTGATGTTCAATCCGACCATTGGTGTCATTGGTTTTGGTCTTAATGCGCTGGGATACGAATGGAATCACTACCTCAATGGATGGCAGGCAATGGTACTGGTAATCGTGGCCTCGGCCTGGAAACAGATCAGTTATAACTTCATTTTCTTCCTTGCCGGTCTGCAGTCGATCCCCAAACCGCTGATCGAAGCTGCGGCTATCGACGGGGCAGGACCGGCACATCGTTTCAAAACCATTATTTTCCCGCTGCTTTCCCCGACCACGTTCTTCCTGCTGGTTGTAAATCTGGTTTATGCCTTTTTCGAAACCTTCCCGGTTATCCATGCGACCACGCAGGGGGGGCCAGCAAAGGCCACTGAAATACTGGTGTATAAGGTTTTCAATGATGGTTTTATCGGTCTTGATCTTGGTGGCTCAGCAGCCCAGTCAGTCATCCTGATGATTATTGTCTCGGGGCTGACTGTCTTCCAGTTCAAGTATGTTGAAAAGAAGGTAACCTACTGATGGTCGAGAACCGCCCCCTCCTCACCTTTTTTTCACATCTGGCGCTGATTATCGGCATTTCTTTTATTGCACTGCCGGTGTGGCTTGCCTTTGTTGTCTCAACCCAGGAAGCTTCTGCTCTTTTTTCCGGTCAGGTTCCTCTCTGGCCCGGCGAACATTTTATCGAAAACTACAGCAGTATTCTTTTTGAAGGAGAAAAGAACTCTGGTGCACCGCCCATTCTTCTGATGATCACAAACAGTCTGGTTATGGCCATTTGTGTTGCTGTTGGAAAAATTACCATTTCGATCATCTCGGCCTATGCGATTGTCTATTTTCAGTTTCCGTTCCGGCAAGCAATTTTCTGGATGATTTTCATGACCCTGATGCTGCCGGTCGAGGTCAGAATCCTTCCAACCTTTGAAGTCATTGCCCAATTGGGAATGCTCAACAGCTATGCTGGACTGACCATTCCGCTGATTGCCTCGGCAACGGCAACGTTTCTGTTCCGACAATTTTATATGACCATTCCAGATGAAATGATTGAGGCGGCCAGAATGGACGGTGCCGGACCAATCCGCTTCTTTATTGATATCCTTCTGCCACTTTCACGAACAAATATCGCTGCTCTCTTTGTCATTCTCTTTATCTTTGGCTGGAACCAGTATCTCTGGCCATTGCTGGTGACGACGGATGCTTCCTATTACACCGTGGTTATGGGTATTCAGCGGATGATGGCCGTACCAGATTCAGACCCGATCTGGCACTACGTCATGGCCACTGCAATTCTGGGTATGATCCCGCCCGTTATCGTTGTCGTCACCATGCAAAAGCTCTTTGTCAAAGGGCTGATCGAGACAGAAAAATAAGGCCTGTTGGAGTAAGATAAATGTCTACAGTAACGTTAAAAGACCTGAAGAAAACCTACGCCAACGGCTTTCAGGCTATTCATGGCATCGACATGGAGATCAGGGATGGCGAGTTCATTGTCATCGTTGGGCCATCCGGTTGTGGCAAGTCAACACTGTTGCGTATGATTGCCGGACTTGAAACCATCACTGATGGCGAATTGATGATTGATGATAGGCGGGTCAATCAGGTTGAGCCGGGTAAAAGGGATATCGCCATGGTTTTCCAGAACTATGCGCTTTATCCGCACATGAGTGTCTATGACAATATGGCCTATGGCCTGAAAATCCGGAAAAAATCCACAGAAGAAATTGCGCAGCAGGTCAACAGGGCGGCTGATATCCTTGAAATCGGTGCCCTGCTTGATCGTAAACCTTCCCAGCTTTCCGGGGGACAGCGCCAGCGGGTTGCTATGGGACGGGCGATTGTCCGTGATCCCAAGGTATTTCTGTTTGATGAACCCCTGTCCAATCTGGATGCAAAACTCAGGGTCCAGATGCGGATCGAAATCCGGAAACTGCAGCGGGCACTTAAAACAACAGCCATCTATGTGACCCATGATCAGGTTGAAGCCATGACACTTGCTGACAGGCTCATTGTTATGAACGGCGGCTTGCCAGAGCAGATCGGCTCTCCCATGGAACTCTATGATCGTCCCGCAACAACATTCGTCGCAGGATTCATCGGTTCCCCGGCAATGAACTTTATCCCGGTCCGGGTCGACAAAAAAGGCGCCACCTTTCCTTCTGGTCAGAACCTTAATTTCTCTGTCCCATCAGGCCATGAGAACGTGCTGCTGGGAATCAGACCAGAAGACATCGAAATTACAACACCAGATCTAGCTGATTTGACACTCAAGGTTTCGGTTATCGAACCTCTGGGGGCTGACAGCCTGATTTATGGAAGCTGTGAAGGCATGAAAGAGGATCTGGTCGTCCGGGTCCGTGACAAGGCCACTGTTCAGGAAGAAGAGACATTTTCTGTCCGCTTCAACCAGCAAAAACTCCACTACTTTGATCCAACGACCAATAGTCGTTTACCTTGATCAGGAATTGATGTCTGTTAGTTTCTGAACAGAGAATAATGGGTAAGAACATGACATTACGTCTGAGTGAAAGGCAGTATCAGATACTGGAATGGACTGGGCGCGAGGACGCCCTGAGCATCGATGATCTTGCCCAACACTTTCAGTTGAGTACCCAGACGATCCGCAAGGATATCAATGCTCTTTGTGAAATCGGGATGCTGAGGCGGGTTCATGGCGGGGTTTGTTTACCTTCGGCCATAGAAAACCTGTCTTTCAGCACCCGTCAGGTGATGAATGCCCGAAATAAAGAGGGCATTGCAGCCTTGGCCGCCAGGCAGATCCCCGAGGGTTCGACAATCTTTCTCGGAATTGGCACCTCGGTTGGATATGTTGCGAAAGCGCTGCTTAAACATAACGATCTGCGTGTTCTTACCAACAACCTCCAGGTCGCGGCCATTCTGTGTAAAAAACCAAAAATAGATACACATGTCTCTGGCGGCAAGCTTCGGCACAGTGATCATGATCTGGTTGGTGTGGAAACCATCCGTTTTTTTGATGCCTTTAAAGCTGACTTTGCCATTGTCGGTACCGGAGGGCTGGACCCGGCCTTCGGCATGATGGATTTCAAGCCGGACGAAGCTCATGTTACCCAGGCGATATTGGAAAACAGTCGCAGAAAATTTCTGGTTGCGGACCATTCCAAATGGAACCGGGCCGCGAATGTAAAGGTTACCCCCTTCCAGAATCTCGATCTTATGGTGACAGACTATTTACCGGAAACGCTATGCTCAAGCAGCGAAACAAACCAGCTTTTCGCCAGTAAGCTAAAAGTTCTCGAGTGCCGCTCTGACGAACAACCGCCATCTTTTCGGCTTTGACATCTGTCATATTCTCTACATTCCCGGAAAACTTCCCGCGCCCAGATGACGTTTCCAAATGGCCGCGATTTCTCCCTTCTCCAGCAATTTCTGGTATGTCAGGTTAAACATTTCGATAATTTTTTCAGCATCAGGATGATTGCGGGATACAATAAGATGCTCTGTTGCCGATCTCAGGGGGATTTTTGCTTCATCAAGTATTCCAACTGCTTTTTCAGACCAACGTTTGTGGGCAACAGCCCAGGCGACAGCCCTGTTAAGAGCGATAAAATCAACATGCCCCTGCGCGAGCAGATCCAGGCATCCATCAACAGTTGAAGCGCGAACCAGATTTATATCCCCCGCATCAATCAGGACCTCGATTTCCTCTTCGGTTTTATATCCCAGTGGTTGACAGTAAGCCAAACCAACCAGATCATCTGGTTCCCGGAAAAGCCGGGAGGTTTCAACATTCTGAAATATACTGACCGTATGCTCGTTCACTGGCCGACTGTACAGAAAGTTTTTTTCTCTCTCAGCCGTTTTGGCATAGGGAAATGTTGCATCACTTTTTAAGCTCTGGACCATGGCAAGTCCACGTTTCCAGGGGTAGTATTTCAAGCTGACAGTATGGCCTGTTGCCTCAAAAACCCTTGATACCACTTCGGTTACGACACCACCTTCCGGAAGATCGGGGGAGGCATAGGGAGGGTAATCCTTCCCTGTCACCAGCTTTATATCCTGAGAAAATGCCGCTGAAGATACAAAACCACAGAAAAAAAACATTACCAGCAAAAGAGCTGATCTGCTTGAAGGGGTATCGTTAAAATTTAAGCAAAGAACTTTAAAAGTCACAAATCCAAGACCTCGTCCCCTGACTTTAGACATCTTTTTATGTTACTGTATCAGGAACGGCAGTATTATCGATTTTATCCATCAACCGCCTGTTAATTCCATAATACCATAAAACTCCAGTATTGTTGTCGGGTTTCCAGAGGCATCGCTTAATTGTCATAATCTATTCTTTTGTCATTGATAATCAAACAGGCATTGGAAAACCAGTCAAAGACAGCCTTGATACTCGGTCTTGTAGCAAGATTTTTTCGACAGACCAGATAGTATCCCCATTTTTCCCGCTGTACCGGCTGGCAAAGAGAGACAAGTTCTCCTTTTTCCAAGTGTTCCGCGACCAGACAACTCCAGCCAAGTGAGATGCCTTCGCCATCGAGTGTTGCTCTGATTTGAAACGGGTAATTTTCGTAATAAGTGACGTCAGAAGGTGTCTGGTAGGAAACGCGCTGTATCCTGAACCACTGATCCCAGGTAAACCATCCCTGCCCTCCGGTATCATAATGTAACAACGACAGTTTTTTAAGTCTTTCGGCCAGCTTGTTTTGTGGAATATTTCCTTGCAGATCCGGATGTCGTGCGAGAAAATCTGGTGAGCAGACTGGAAAGACCTCTTCCTTAAACAATTTTCTGGCGAAGCAGTCGGGCCAGTCGCCCTGACCAAAGCGCACCAGAATTTCTGCTTCTTTCTGATCGTATTCAATATGGTGATCGGTGGTAAGAAGTTTAACTTTAACTGGTGCAACTGCTTTTTGCAGCACACCATACCGTGCCAATAACCATTGATGAGCAAAGCCAAAAGAACAGGCTACTGTAACGATGCCCTGATCGGGGGGCTCTCGCAGTTCATCTGTCGCATCGGCAATCTGTCCCAGTCCGGCATTAACAGCTTGCCACAGACGCCGTCCCTCTTCTGTCAACAACAGCTGATTATTACTGCGAACAAAGAGGCTTCGCCCCATAAACTGTTCAAGTAAGGAGATATGTCTGGAGATTGACGGCTGATGAACCCCCAGTTCTTTTGCAGCTTCGGTAAAGTTTTCATGTTTTGCCGCAGCTTCAAAAGCCAGCAAACCATTCAGGGATGGAAGACGTTTTCGCAAGCTGGACATACTTTCTATCCCATACAATTATTATAGGCATAGTCCTGTATAGCGAAGAATTGTCGTAAGCTGAAACAGTTTAAATTATTCTGTGAGATACAAATCCAGACAGTCACAGGAGCTTTCCCACCCCTGACGGTGCTTGTCACAAGATGCTGCGTCCTCAAAAACCTTCTGTATCAATACCAGAAGCGTTTTGTCCCCTTCATCATGTAACTGGATTGAAACTTCAGTTTCATGCCCCAGATTACCGTCCGGTGATCGCCAGGCCCAGCTGAAGACGAGTCGCTCAGGTGGCAGGATTTCTCGGTACTCGCCCCCGACTATATGGTTTTGGCAATCTTGTGTATTTTCCAGTATTGTCAGCCATTTACCGCCGACTTTGAAATCAATTTCACAAACTGTACAATGACAGCCTTTCGGTCCCCACCAGAGCTGGAATATTTCCGGCTGGCTCAAGGCTTTGAACACTCTGTCCCGGGGAGCAGGAAATCGGCGACTGATTTGCAGTGTTTGAAAAGAGGGATCGGATGTTATGTCATCAACAGGTCTCTTCTTCCCGGCGACGGCTTCACTTTGGTGATTTGACATCTAGCCTTTTCCTGCTTTTGTCTCGGTCTTTTTGTCAGAGGGCTCCTGCTGTAAAAACTGGTCAAGCTGATCAAAACTGTCTTCCCAGAACTGGCTATAATATGAAAGCCAATCCGTTGCCTTTTTCAGAGGAGCCTGTTGCAGAGTGCAACGCAGGGTCTGGCCTGCTCTTTCTTTATGAACAAGCCCCGCGCGTTCAAGGACTTTGAGATGCTTGGTGATTGCCGGTGCAGACATGGTGAAAGGCGCGGCCAGCTCTCCGACAGTTGCTTCGCCCGAAGACAGTCTGTTCAGGATTGAACGTCGTGTCGGATCAGAAAGAGCAAAAAATACCTCACTTAAATTATCCATCTTAACCCAAAAGTTAATTAACCGTTTTGTTAATTTTATTGAATTAACTGACAGCGTCAATAAAAATCAGATAATTTGTCGACCAGAAGAAACGTTATCAGTTTTCTTACGAGCCTGTTTCCTTCTGTATTTTTATGATTATCCCCTGGTTACATCAGTGTGAGGCTTGATATTCGCCTGATCCCAGGGTTTTCGACTAAAAACGCGTTCCATATAGGGCCTGAACTCTTCAAGTTTCATACTGTTATAAGAACCATCGAAACAGTTTTCATCGTAATCCTCGCAAAAGCGGACACAGGCGTCAAAATAAGGATGTCCGGTAAATCTGTTCCGGGCATTTTTGTCGCCTCCCATCTTGTCCGCGTAATAGAACTTCTGGAAAGTGGCATGGTACTGAACAATCCAGGTGATCTCTTCACGCAGATAGGGTCGGACAATGGCTGCAGCAAGTTCATCATGATTACAGGGTGCCAGGATATCACCGATATCATGAAGCAAGGCACCGACAATCATGTCATCGTCTTCTCCTGCCCTCAAAGCCCTGGTCGCCGACTGCAGGCAATGCTCCAACCGGGATACCTGATAGCCCCCTAAAGAGTCATCCAGTTTACGCAGGTGTTCAAACAGGCGGTCCACCACCTCGTGGCAATACTGCTCTTCCAGTGGTTCAAGGAAAGCATATTCCTCTGCCGTGCCATCTTGTAATCTCGTAAAGGTTACCTTTTCCATAGCGACTGCCTCACCTGTTCAACCCCAACATCATTATTTCATAAAGATAGCTGTATCAGGATTATAAGACAGTCCAAAAAATTCAGATGCTCCATATAATTATTATATGGTGTACTTCGTGTAATCTGCTTTGTAATTAACAGAACAGGCGATGGATTAGCAGGGTATCGACCAGAGAAAGTTACATCTGAAAATTGGTCGCCTGGGGTTTGCTGTTCCAAAGTTCGACGATGGATGACAGGGATTTCCTCAGGCGTTCTTCGCCGATGTTTGTCAGGTTGATCCGAACACCCGAAGGGGCAGAGACCGGATCAACGGCAAAAAGTTCAGAAGGAGAAACCCTCACCCCGCGGTTGGAAAGGGCTTCAGCAAACTCTACGGCTTTCCATGGTCCGGACAGAGGCAGCCAGAGATGTGATGTTGCAGCATTGTGGCGATAGGGAATTCCAACAAGAGACTGTGCTGCCTGATCAAGCAGATTTGCAGTGATTGTCGCACGTTGATGTTCCAGTTCGGTTGCTGTGCCATCCTTGATCCAGTGGCAGGCAACCTCGGCCATCAGTGGAGGCGCCATCCAGCTGGTGGTTTGGCTGGCGGCAAGAAACTGGGACAGCAATGCTGCAGGGGGCATGAGAATTCCCACACGTAAGCCCGGAGAAATGGTTTTGGACAGTGAGCTGATATAGATCGTACGTTCGGGATTGAGGGCCGCAATTGGTTTAAAGTCACTGGAAAAAGGTCGGGGATTAACATCGTCCTCTACAACATAAAACCCATAACGATCCGCCATTCCTGCAATATCTGCCCGGCGCTCTTCTGACATTGTGGCTGTCGTAGGATTATGGGCAAAGGGCATGCAATAGAGTGCTTTGACCGAATTTCGCAAACAGGCCTGTTCAACAGAAGAAGGCAGCAGCCCTCCGTCGTCGAGGGCCACAGGAACCAGGTTTATGCCGAAAAAGCGGGCAAAGTTCTTGATGCCTGGATAAGAAAGCTCCTCGACCAGCACAGTATCTCCCGGAGACGTCAAGGCTCCAAGAGCCGTTGTCAAAGCCTGCTGGGCTCCTCCGGTAATAATAATCCGGGAAGGATCTGCGGTAAAACCGCGGCCCCCCAGCCATTGACAGAGGATCTCCCGGTGTCGTTGCAGCCCCTGGCTTTGCCCGTATTCCAGCATGCCATCCAGATTGCTGTCGCGACTGATCTCCATGAGAGAGCGGCGCAGCAGGGCCTCCAGATTGATAAAGGGAGGCGCATTGCGGCTCAGATCCACGGTGCCTGTTTCGTCGAGCAGTTGTTGTTTCTGCCAGGCTTCGATCTTGCCTTTGCGCACAAAGCTGCCTCTGCCGGTTTGCTTGACCAGTATTCCGCGCTGTTCTGCCAGGTTATAGGCGCGCAGCACTGTCCCCACAGTTACGCCCAGATGATCTGCCAGCTCCCGCATCGGCGGCAGCTTGTCCCCGTCGGCCAAACGACCTGACGAAATATCCCGGACAAGACATTCGGTTATTGCCCGGTAACAGGAAAGATCCGGATCAAGATTTTGAGGAACCCACATTGTTACCCTAACAATAATTCTATTGACTGCCTTGATAATAAGAACATTATTCAAACAAGAACAGCAATACTAAAAATTGTTACGGTAACAATACGAGGCCCGATATGACTGTCCTGAGCATCAACCTGAACAAAGTTGCCTTACTGCGAAACCAGCGGGATGTCGATTACCCAAATGTTACTGGGATGGCTCGTATTGCCCTTAATGCTGGTGCAGGCGGGATCACCGTTCACCCGCGCCCGGATGAACGCCACACCCGGCGGTCTGATGTCTATGAACTCGCAGAGATGCTCAAAAAAGACTATGGCTCTCCAGTTGAATTCAACATCGAAGGTTATCCCACCGAAGACTTTATGAAGCTGGTTGCCGAGACCAAGCCGGATCAGGTAACGCTGGTGCCAGATCATCCCGATCAGAAAACATCAGATCATGGCTGGGATATCCCAGGTAACCACGCGTGGCTGAAAGAAATCATTTCCAGGCTGCACAGCCAGAAAGCCCGGGTTTCGGTCTTTGTTGATCATGAGCCTGAAATGGCCCTTGCCGCTGCAGAAATTGGTGCTGACCGGATTGAACTCTATACTGGCCCCTATTTTGAATGTTTCTTCCGGGATGATCGTGAACAGGTTTTGTCCCTCTATAAAAACACCGCTGAGGCAGCTCGGGATGCTGGTTTGGGGGTCAATGCCGGGCATGACCTCAATCTTGACAATCTAGCCCATTTCCTCAAGGCGATCCCCTGGACCGACGAAGTGTCGATTGGCCACGCTCTGACAGCTGATGCCCTGATTTATGGTATGGACGGTGCAATCAAGGCTTACCTGAAAGAGATCTCCCGGAAGTCATGATCTGAGAAACTCTAGCCGAGCACTCATCGGTTGGTTAAGATCAAATTGGTTTAATATTGAATTGATCGTAAGCAAGAAATGTCCATATTTCCAATTTCAGAAAAGATGAAGGCTGTTTACGACAGCTATTCACCTCCTGTAAAAGATTGCCTGCTCGTTTTACGCGACCTGATTTATCAAACCGCCGCAGAAACTGCTGGCGTAGGTCCGCTGGAAGAAACTCTGAAATGGGGCCAGCCAAGCTTTCTGACAAGCCAGAGTAAAAGTGGGACAACGATCCGCCTTGACCAGATCAAGGCATCCAGGGACAGCTACGGTCTTTACCTTCATTGCCAGAGTAACCTTGTTGATCGTTTTAGAATACTCTACCCCGAGGTCATGACCTATGAAGGAAACCGCTGTGTTGTTTTCCGAGCTGAAGATGACATTCCGGTTCAAGCCTTAAAACACTGCATTTCCATGGCATTGACTTATCATCTCGACAAGAAAATGAACAAGCCTTCATAAAAGAAAAAACCGGAAAGATGAACTTTCCGGTTTTTCAAAGTTTAATTTAACGTGTCTCAATCAAAAACAGCTGCAATCTGCGAAGTCGAGATGCCTTCCTTCGCCACTCTCAGGTTGTTATACACTACGGCATAAAGCACCTGGAAGAATGTGCCCGCAACAACATTAAATACTGCCCCGATTAAAATCGCGACAATACTAAGCCCAGAGATAAACAGGCCGGCACTAACAAATCCAATCACCCAACCGATGGCACCAACGGCGATACCGAGAATAAGAATCAAACCAAAAATCATCCAGCGGCTACCAGAAGTCAGTTCGGCGCTACGTTTCAGACTCGCAATTGCGCCGGGATTTTCAATAACGGCCACGGGAAGAACGACAATCAGGGCTACAGCCGCCATAATTCCCGGAACGATCAAGAGTACCATCCCGATGCCGATAACAATTGTTGCCAGAATACCGACCAGAATTACTGGAACGATACGGGAAAGACCCTTTGACAGACATTCTCCCAAAACAACCGTTCCACCATTCAAGCTTTGGAAAACACCATAGGTGACGGAGGCTGCAACCAGATACATGGTCAGCATGGAGACAAACACAGGCAGGAAATAGCTTACACCAAAGCCATTTGTCATCAGTTCAGCCTGTAAAGCCGCCTGATCAAAGTGGCCAAAGTACCAGGAAAGCAGAAGACTTGGCACAGAAAGCACAAGAACGATCAGGGTTAAAGGTACAAAGTTTTTCAAATAAACGGAAAAGGTCTTGCTGATGGTCTCGCCAATTTGGAACTCTTGACCGACAACATTTTCACTAACTGACATTTTAATAATCCCCCTCAGGATAATTGAGTTGCATTAACGCACTCAAATAAACGCAAAAATAATACGGAGTAATAAAAGATATTTCAAGAAAAAGGCTTGTCTCTTCCATGACATCTTTAAGACTCGACATTTATATCAATCTTTTTGGTGTTTGTTTTCCTTGCGTTGACCAAAGAGCATCCTGTTTTCCAGACGCCGACGGAGAGCGGCGTAGTAGGCCTCAAGGAACGCACGGTCTTCCTCAACCCTGAAGCGGGAAGATTTACTGAGAAAACGATTGATCCCCTGTTCCAGGGCTGGTTCCGTCTGCCAATTGATCTTCTTGCGAATGCGTTCGGCAACTTCCTGGATGGTTTTTGCTGTTACTGCTGGTTTGCGCAGAATTTCTTCCAGTGTCTGCAGTTCATAGATGCCATAGGCATCGACCTGTTCATCAGTAAAGGAATAAGCTTCACGAGATGACGCAGATCTGTTTGTTTTGCTGTCTGCAACAGCCGGTTTATTTTGAACGATATCTTCCATCAGAACGGTCTTTGGAATTCGAACCACCCAGGTTCCGGCAATCATGTCCCCGACCCGCATTCTATCCTTGTTAAAGAAAGGAATGCAGAAGAATACGCCGACCCAGGTCAGACTTAACAGGGCAATCAGGATTTCAGCCGTATTTCCGGTTGGAACAAAAAGAAGAGACAGGGGGAGAAACAATTCCAGTTCCCGCATCAGATTGCGGGCGAAGACAGCCCCAGAGGTTAACTGCCCCCCTCGCCGGTCAACAACTCTCAATCCAAGAAGCCTCTTGCCCGGTGTTCTACCCTGCCAGCGAATTTCAAAATAAATAAAATAGAAATTATACCAGAGGAACAAAAGTACCCGGATCAGGGCAAACAAAGTGGCTCCGAAATTCTCCCCGCCCGGTAAAAGCGAAAATGCGCCGGAGAAAAGAAGCGCCAGCAACAAAAGGATCGGTGCGCCGTAAAGCAGCAGCAGATCAATAAGCAATGCCCCCAGACGATCCCCGCGTGATCCCAGTTCCATCCGGACAGGAACACCCTCAGGGGTAATGGTGTTACGCCAAACCTCATCGTATTTCTGTTTCGGCTTTTGCCCCTCGGGCTGCGCCCCTGAACCGGGGCTCTTGGTTTGATGTCCTGTGGCGGGATTTAGCGTTCGAGACATACTTTTCTCCCCAGATACCCGAAGTAACCCAGCCAAAACAGAAGCAGGCCGCCGCCAATAACAAGGCGCAGAGTAATATCGGTAATCCACTGTCGACCAAAGGCCTCAAGAAGGGCGGCAATCAGCAGCATAAGGACACAGCCGATAACCAGTTTTCCAGCCTCCCGGCCTTCTCTGGCAAGGTTGGCAAGGCGGCTTTCGCGTCCGGGAGAGATAATTCCTTTGGCAAGACCAAGTCCGGCGGCACCACAGAGAATAATAGCCAGCAGTTCTGTTGTGCCGTGAATAGATAACCAGGCTGCAATATCCAGCCCAAGGCCCCTGCCAACGTAAAGAGCAACAAAAGCTCCCAAAACAGCGCCATTATAAAAAATCAGCATGACAGTCGGCACCCCAAGGGCAAAGCCCAGTGCAAAAGACAACATACCGACAGAAGCATTGTTCGAGAAAAGATAAGAAGCAAACCAGTTTAGATCACCAGCATTGGCGTCTCCACCATCATAAAGAGCTTTACGCAAGTCTTCGGTAGAGGTTGCCGGTGTACGCCCGCTCGACATACCGTCAGAAACAAAGGTGTAGTACCATTCCTCGTTGCTGTTTGTCAGATAGAAAGCCAGAAAAGCAGCGAGGCAGAAGATCAAGGTTGAGGCAAGTGTGCGCCAGCGTACTTGCCAGACGGCTGCAGGGAAATCTTCGGCCAGAAATTTGATGATCTCTCCACCAAAACTTGCCCGGACGCCGTATATACAAAAATATGCCCGGGTAGAAAGCAGCTCAAGGTATTCCAGCAGGTTGCGATCCAGTGAAACGCCCCGTGCGACTGACAGAGAGGACAGAGTAAAGCGATAGAGATTGGGCAGACGCGTCAACTCTTCTGCAGAGAGAGACGTTAACCCCTGCTTTTCAACCCGTTCGACAAGTGCCTGGAGCTCTTTCCAGGAACTTTCCCGCTCGGCACGAAAACGAGAACTCTTCAAGGCAAACTCAGACATTCCCTGATCTTTCCTTCATCATATCAGTTCCTGTTGTTTGATCTCGAGATAACGTTCGACAAGTGCAGCACTTACGGATGCGGCTGGCGCTTCCAGGCAATGCACCCCCAGACGGCGCAGCCTTTCAAAAACGATCCGGCGTTCGCGCAGGAAATCATCGGCGATAACAGAGCGGGCAATATCAGTCACGGAGCCGGGACGAAGCTGCGAGATATTCATCAATTCCCGGTCAGAAAGGGTGACAAACAAAACCAGATGGCGTTTGGCCAGCCGGGTTATGTTCTCGACCATTAACTCAGCAGTCACCGTATCGACGAAATCAGTATAAATTACAATCAACGAACGTCGAGGCAATTTGCCAAGAAGGTTCGCCAGTCCCAGGGTGAAATTGGTTTCATCATGCTGATAGTCAAGCCGGGCACAGTTGGCTTGCAGGTGATGAAAGGCCCGACTGCCGCCAAGCGGTTCGGCAAACATCTGAATGCGCGAATTAAAGCCATAAAGGCCGACACGATCCCCGCCCCGTAAAGCCATATAGCCCAGAAGCAACCCCGCGTTGATCATATGATCAAGCTGGGGCAAACCATCGAGCGGGCGACACATCAGGTGGCCGGTATCAAAAGCCAGGATTACATTGTGGTTGCGTTCGACCTGGAATTCCTTGCAGACAAGCTTGCGGTGCCTGGCGGAGTGTTTCCAGTCTACCGATCGCAGGTCAAAACCGGGTACGTATTCCCTCAGGGCATCAAATTCGGTCCCGTCTCCCTGTTGTTTTTGCACCTTGATACCATGAAAAGCATCCCGACTGCTCAGCTGTAAAGCTGCACTTTTAACCGCGGTAATATTCGGAATAATCGTTACGTTCTTTTCCAAATTCCAGGTTGTTTTGCGTTCTATCAATCCCCAGGGACTGTACCAGCGCAGCCAAAGACGCGAGAGTTGACAGCTGCCGCGTCTTTTTACCATCAGGGGAAAGGCCAGATCGACAGGAAGACTGCGCTCCAGGCGAGGAACATAAGCTGGCTCCGGGCGCTTCAGATAGGTTTCATCCACCTCGAGAAGGGCTTCAAGACCAAAAGCCCGCTGGGTTGTATCAACCGTCAGCTTGAAATAGGCATAGTCATCCCCGCCAGCATGCAGCAAAGAAGGAATATCCTGCTGCAGGTTCAACCGGGAAGGTACAACCATGTTCAGGCTGTCATAACCGACCAGAAGAAGGACAAAAAAGAGATAGAGCACGCCAAACAGCCAGAGATCTTCATTCCCGACAATCAGAACAAGACTGAGGGGAATACCAAGACCGACAAGAAAAGCGGCTCGCAGTGTCGGTCGCATTATCTTGGTGCTGCCGTCTGCTCAAGGATTTCTTCAATCACCCGGGTGGTCCGGATACCTTCAATTTCGGCACTTGGGGAGAGCACGACCCGATGATGCAAGCCTGGAACAGCAACAAATTTCACATCATCCGGAATGACGTAATCCCGGCCCTGCAGTGCGGCATAGGCACGAGAAGCAGCGGCAATCATGGTTGCTGCACGGGGGGATCCCCCGAACTGTAGCGACGGATGCTCACGGGTTCGACGAACAACTTCGACAATATAATCAATAATTTCCGAACTTATCTTCACCGAAGACACAAGCTTGCGCATTTCCTCAAGCTTATCCAGATTGGTAACACTTCTGATGCCGAATTCATCCAGAACCGGCATGGAGGTCTGATGTCCATGACGGGCAACAATCGCCCTCTCTTCATCCCGGCTTGGATAAGTCAGGATGTACTTGAACATGAAACGGTCAAGCTGGGCTTCCGGCAGCGGGTAGGTCCCCTGCTGCTCAATCGGATTTTGTGTCGCGATAACCAGGAATCCGGGACCGAGATCATGGCTGGTGCCATCAATCGTCACCGAGCGTTCGCTCATGGCCTCCAGCAAGGCAGACTGGGTTTTCGGCGGGGTCCGGTTGATTTCATCGGCCAGCAACAGATCCGTAAAAATCGGTCCCTTGGTGAGGGAGAACTCGTTGCTCTGAAAGTTGAACAGATTTGTCCCAAGTACATCACCCGGCATCAAATCAGGCGTAAACTGGATCCGCCCAAAATTCAGGCTCAAGGCTTTTGAGAAAGAACGCACAAGCAGCGTTTTTCCCGTCCCCGGAACCCCTTCAAGCAGCAGATGCCCCTTGCACAGGAGGCTGACCATCATCAGATCAAGCGCTCCTTCCTGACCGACAATGGTGCGGCGCACTTCATTTTTAAGACTCTCACTGATGGTCCGGAGTTCATCCAGTTCCATGCAACATCTCCTGTTTCCAACGATGAATATCCCGGGCTGCCTTGAGTGCCTGCATGACATCAAACACCGGAGCCTCGGTGATAGAATGGGCGTTTCGTATAATTTCGTGACTGATCAGATCTGATCCCCGCGCCTGTCCGACACGGTCAAGCCACTGCAAGAGCTCGTATTCTTCCAGATCTTTTGGCGCGTGTAGTCCCAGAGCAACGCTGTGCAGCGAGCGCTCGGCATAGTGCTTTAACATCAAGGCACCATGCCCGCCAAAAGCCAGCAGATCTGCTGTGTTATCGATCAGGAACCCCTTGCCCGTCTGATAACTTTTTTCTGTTGTCTGTGGCGGGCCAAAGCGCGAAGTACTGGCCCAGCCCAAGAGCCCGACGGCAACAGCCAGCAGCAAGGTGACAACAGCAAAGGGAAACTCGAACATCCGGCGCCAGAGACTGGGTTCGCTGGCATAACCATGGGATGTTTCATCAATCACAACACCACCAACGCCGTTTCGGGTAAGGACGTCAATAATGCCGATTGCCAGATAGGCATTGCCGCCATTATCCAGCCCGTGATTGGAGAGGATATCCGGGTCGCTGAGTATCCAGGTGCGTTCAATGCCATCCAGAAGATCATTGGTCTGCACAAGTTCGGCCAGAAGAATGCCTTTATCGCTATAGACCAGTGGCCGCAAGACATCACCATCTGCCCGGATCAACTGTGGGGCCTGTATCCAGGGTTGCTGGTCAAATGTCAGGATATCCTTATCCCAGCTGAAGTCCTCAAGCACATCTTTGGATGCCCCCCGTACAAGCTCAATATCAGTTGAAAAGCTACGGATAATATTTTCGACTTCAACGGGAGACTTCAAAATGGCAGAACGTACCCATTTTTCATTATCCGGGTCGGGATAGGCATGCCACTTTGGCAGGACAATAAGGGTTCCTGCGCCATAAAATTCTTCAAGGACGGCTTCTACACTCTTGGCATCTTCCGGCTCGATAAACAGGCTGACATCGACATAACCGGCTCTGTCCCAGGTTTTTCGACTGGTCCGAACCCTGTATTCCATCTTTTTCATCAAACTGCTAAAGGCATTATGCCCAATAGCGGACTTTGAATAGGAGTTTGTGCCGATCGAACTCAAGTGGATAATCTTGTCCTGATAGAGCGAAGCAACAAAAGCACCCGCAAAAGAAAGAATACCGATCAGAACCAGCCACAGAAGCGTACGGGAGGAAAAAATCCGGTCATCCATGTGCTTTTCCCCCGTCAGTCCGGGGTTGGACAAAAACCATAAAAGCTTCACGGCATGTGGTGAACTCTGGCATTCCTGCCGAGCGTCCACCGAACTGCGTCAGCTCTTCCGTACCGACGATAACAGCAAGCTGCCGGGATATCTCAGGATGGAGCCAGCCGAGCGCCAGAATTTCGCGGTTGGTCAGGGCGGACGGCAGAACAGCCTGATAACTTTCCCGGATGTGTTTGAAACAACAAAACAGCAGCGCCCGGATAGCAGCTTCGAACTCTCCCTTTTGTGCCAGACTATCCACATAATCCAGTGTCTCGGCACTGAGTTCTTCGGATATACTGGCAAAGCGGGAATGTGATAACACCTGTTCTTCTGCAATTTTTTGTTTCTGCGGGCGGCGCTTGCGATCCTTCAGGTAATTCCCCAGAGCCTTGATCACAAGAATTCCAACGAGAACAGCAAAGCCGATCAGGACGATCTGCCCGAGAAACTCCAGAGCCGACAGGTCTCTTGGTTCTGATTTTTTTGGGGGCTTGGCGGGTTCTATTTGCGGGGTGGCCGGACTTTGACTGCTTGAGCCGACACTCTCCCGAAGCGGGAGATCCTGTTGATAATTTTGATCGGCATAGATGTCTTTCAGGGCATCCTCGATGGCCGGTGCCGCAGCACTTGCCGAAGAGGAAAACGTAACCTGAAGTATTGACAGGGCAAAAAACACGCAAAAAAAGACCGTTCTGCCTAAAGCGCAAAACCAGCCCTTGATCTTGTTATTTTCTCCAGAAAATAGCACTGGAAAACAATCCCCCACAAAAATACCAGGTACTACATTATTAATGGTGGATTTCCAGCCATCATTGCCAGCAGGAATCGCAATCACCCTAACCCTGACGGGAACAGGGGCAACCATGACACAGCCATAGGAAATCTGTCCACGATTTTATCATTCCGAAATAAAACTAGGGTACAACATGAAATTCAGAATTTTGAACTTCTTTTCAAAGGCTTCTGATTAATCAAAGACACCCGCCGTCAGCTGGTCAAAGGTTGAAAGTCCCTCGAGATTGCGTGCAAGGACAAGTCCACCCTCTAGCAGAGCAAGAGTTTTCAGGGCTCTGGTCTCTGGATCTGTAATTGTTCCCGATTTTGTTTCATTCCTCAAAAAAACTGCGGTCAACCAGGACAAATTTTTTGAAAAGAACTCCCTGGACACCAGAACAACATTCTCAGGCAGAGAGGATATTTCAGCTCCCAACATCCCACAGAGGCACATTTTATCTTCATCTGCTAAAGAGGATCTGAAGGCCTGTACATAGCGCTCCAGCTGTTGGTGAGGAGAATGCGCGTCAGCAGGACCGAGATGTGCCATAAATCTGTCCGTATAACGCTTTGCAACAGCGGCACCAAGGTCGCCTTTGGTCGGGAAATGATAGTGAATACTGGCGGTCTTGATGCCAACGTCTGCGGCAATATCCCGGAAACTGAAGGCATTGTAGCCTCTTGTACGGATGTAACCTTCGGCCGCATCCATAATTTTTGTGGCGGTTTCTGAATTACTGCTCATATCAACCTCTCTCTACTGATTGATAGATAACTTCTTGCGCAATGTCTTTAAAGCCCTAAATAATAATTACATAGCTATCTATGCATAGATTGATACAATTAAGGAGCCGTCCATGCGTTTAAATGCCGACTTTGACCAGACTGTTATTATTACTCCTGAGCAACGACAGAGTTCTCCTTCGCCCGTTGCCGGGGTCGAGCGCTTTATGCTGGATCGTATCGGCGGTGAAATTGCCCGGGCAACGACCATTGTCCGCTTTGCTCCGGATAAGTTCTTCCCGGAACACAGCCATGATGGCGGCGAAGAATATCTGGTTCTGGATGGCGTGTTTTCTGACCAGTACGGGGATTTCCCGACTGGTACTTACGTCCGAAACCCGGTTGGAACCAGCCATTCTCCTCACACGATCCCGGGCTGCACCATTTTTGTAAAACTCTGGCAATTTGACCCGGAAGACCAGAAACAGATCTCCGTTAATACGCACAAATCCACCTGGAAACCTGGCCATCAATCAGGTCAGGAAATTCTGAAATTGCACCATTTCAAAAATGAAGTGGTCACTATGGAACGCTGGCAGGCAGGAAGTAAAATCGACCGGCTGGTATTCGATGGCGGAATGGAAATCCTGCTTCTTGAAGGTCGCCTGATTGAGGCAGCAGATCCAGCAAGGATATACCCGAAAGGAACATGGTTTCGTTTCCCCGCAGCAACCAGGCTGATGTTTAACTGTCCCGAAGACTGTACATTTTTCTGCAAGACCGGCCATCTGCTCGAACGCATCGAGGCACCAGCTGTTTGATGTCCCCTTTATAAATCACTCAAACAGTTTTGCTAACAGCCCGATAAACTGACTTGGCAATGACAATGTCCTGTACTGCAACACCCGTCAGGTCGACAACGGAAATTGCCTCGGGATTACGGACAAAAGATTTTTCAGAGTTAAGCAACTCTCCCAATTCAAGGATATTATTCTCGGTGAGAATTCCGGCCTTGTAGGCATGGGAAATTTCACCGTGATGACAGCCCTGCGATCTTGAATCGGCAACGACCCGTTCCGCAGCGGCCAGGATCTCCACATCCAGTTCCTGCTTGCCTTCGGCATCAGCCCCGATCGCTGTGATATGTGTCCCCGGTTTGATCCAGCCCCGTTTGAGTAGGGGTATTTCTGAGGGTGTGACCGTCAGAATACTGTCAACATCAGCACAGAGTTGCTCAAGCTCCGGTTCAGCAACCACATCAAGTCCTTTTGCCTGAAGATTATCCACGCAACGCGCCAGCTTTTCCCTGTTGCGGCCCCAGACAACAAAGCGATCAAATCTTGACAACCGGGCAAGATAATTGATCAGCAGATGTGCCTGAATACCCGTGCCGACAATCCCGGCAATTCGGCTGTCCGGGCGGCTCATGGTTTCTGTTGCCAAAACACCTGCCAATGCGGTTCTGATATCTGTCAGAAGACCTTCATCATTCAGCAGAGCAACTGGCACTCCTGTTGTGGCAGAAAAGACCAGAATCATCCCGGTGCTGCTGGGCAAACCCTGTTTGGGGTTGTCATAAAAGCCACTGGAAATCTTGATAACAAAATGCGGGTCGCCTTTGATCCAGCCATATTTGATATGACAATCGCCCGGAGGATTGTCAAAACCGAGATGCCCTACAGGTGGAACAGTAACAAGTCCTGCAGAAAAATCTATAAAGCCCTGTTTCAGGGCGTGATAGATGCCCGGCAAGTCCAACGCCTGTTCAATCTGGTATCTTTCAATTATCTGCATGGTAATCTCTAGCTGTTTATTTTTCTGAACTGGTTAACTGATCCTGGATTTTTCTTTCTGATCCTTGAGATAGTTGTAGATGGTCGCCCGACCCAAATTGAGAATACGTGCCACATAATTAGCTGAGTTCTTGCCGCTGAAACCTCCCTGCCCTGCCAGCTCCTCCACCAACTCACGTTTTTGCTGACGTGTCAGTGTCTCTACGCTTACCCCGCGCTCCCAGGTCCAGCTCAGAATGAATTCATTGATCCGCTCGTGCCAGTCTTCCTTGAAAAGAGCTTCAGGTTTCTCGGTATTCTGCGGAACAGAAGACAGCAGTTCCATCACTTGCTGAAGCTGGTGAAAATGAGAAACATCCATATTGATGCAAAGCACACCAATGGCTTTGGCTTTGTCGTTCCTGACAACAACACTGATGGATTTGATCCGCCGTCCATCCCAGTTCACCTTTTCATAAGGCCCGATTACGGCTTCTCCACCCCGAAAATCTATCTCGTGTAACAGGGAGGGTTCGCCCAACTCCCGGTGGGAAAAGTTATTGGCGATATGGGCCGCAGTCTCGCTTTCCAAGTCGTGCAGGACAACCTCGACATAGGGCTGGAACAGCTTGGCAATTGCTTCACAGACATCAACATAACGCTGTAATTCCGGGCTCATAGGGTAAAACCTTGATGTTTTTGATAAGAAGTTAGTCTTCGATTTCCGTTTTTACGAACTCTGCCAGTCGCTCCAGTCCGACTTCAAGGTGGTCCGCCGGAGCACCGATACCGACACGAAAATAACCATCAAGTCCGTAGACATCACCCGGCAACAGCAAAATGCTGCGTTCTTCGCGCAAACGGTGGACCAGTTTGGTTGAGTTGATCGGCTGGGCATAGCGGACAAAAGCCATCCCCCCGGCTTTAGGTGGTACAAAAGAAAACCTGTTGCCGTTGCGTTCCACCCAACCAGAAAGCAGCGCCAGATTTTCCTTGAGAATGCGTTTGCTACGGTTGAGAATTCTGGCCCGGCATTCCGGTTGCAAAGCAATCTGGGCAACAAATTCACTGACGGCAGAGGTTGTGATCGAGGTGTAATCCTTGCGTTGCCAGGCTTTGTAGATATCCTCTTTTGGGCCCGTCAGCCAGCCGAGCCGAAGACCCGGCAGAGCCATTGCTTTTGAAAGTCCATTCGTGACAATCGATTTCTCATAAAGATCAGCAAAGCTTGGTGTTTCCGGGCCCACAAGTTCTGATCCCTTGTAGACTTCATCGGCGTGAAGATAGAGCCCATGATCGCTGGCAACCTGCACCAGGTCATCCATTGCCGTTCTGCTCAACAGACTGCCCGTAGGATTGTTCGGATGACAAATTGTAATCATTTTTGTTTTTGCCGTGATTACTTTTTTCAAATCCTCAAGATCCGGTGTCCAGTCCAGCTCTTCTCTCAGGACAACCTCTTTGACGACAACACCTAATGATCTGGCCCACCCCCAAATCTGCAGATAGTTCGGCACAAAAACAATCAATTCGTCCCCTGGTTCAAGCACGGACATAACCATCAGGAAATTTGCTTCAGCAGATCCGTTTGTAACAATTACATTGTCTTCGTCTCTCGCCTGATAAAGGCGGCTGATTGTCTGGCGCAGTTCTACCGCACCGTTGGTCCAGCCATAGCCCAGCTCGATATCCAGCAGCTGTTGCTGTTCTTGCGTGCTCAGAAGCTCCCGCAAAGAATAAGGATGCACACCGCTATCAGAAAGGTTGTACTCAACAACATTTTCATAGAGGGACTGAATACGTTCGAGAGAAAATTCTTCGATTTTCACAGGACAAAACCTTTCTGATTAATTGCCCTCTTTCCAGATCAAGTTAGAGAGGGACGCCAAATTGTCCTTGCAGATCTAACACAAAGCAAATGGACAAAAAAGTCTATATTGGACAATTAGTATATTTCGTGATTTATTGTCCCGATCAAATATGGTTCCCTATTGGACAGACAGACAATGACATCCATCAAGACCACTTCGACCAAAGGTGCCTTTTCCGGCCCTATATCAGCTGTAGCTATCCTTCTGGCGAGCAACCGAATTACACCTTATATCCTCAGAACACCTCTGATCTACTCCAGAGCTTTGTCGAAAGAGACAGGAGCAGAGATCTGGTTGAAACTGGAAAACATCCAGAACACGGGCAGTTTTAAAATAAGGGGCGCTGCAAACCGTATTCTCCAGCTCAGCGAAGAAGAAAAACGGCGCGGAATTATAACAGTTTCCAGTGGAAATCACGGGCGTGCAGTAGCACAGGTGGCCCAAAAGGCCGGGATTGAAGCAACCATTTGTCTGTCAAAGCTTGTGCCTGAAAACAAGGTCGAGGCCATCAGATCCTATGGCGCTATTGTTCATATAGCTGGAAACAGCCAGGATGAGGCGCAGGAAGAAGCAGAGCGGTTGATCCTGGAGAAAAAACTGGTCTGGATTTCAGCTTTTGATGATCCGGTAATCATTACAGGCCAGGGGACAATCGGTCTCGAAATTCTGCAGGATATGCCCGATTGCGACATGATTGTAACGCCTTTGTCCGGAGGCGGTTTGCTTGCCGGAATTGCCTTGGCAACAAAATCCCTTTCCTCCCACACCCGTGTTGTTGGTGTGTCGATGGAGATTGAACCCGGCATGGTTCGCAGCCTTGAAGCCGGAAAACCGGTCAATGTTGACGAACACCCCAGCCTGGCAGATGCCCTTGGGGGATCTATTGGTCTGGACAACCGTTATTCCTTCCCCTATGTCAGAGACTATATGGATCAGGCGGTTCTGGTCAGTGAAGAATCCCTGGCTCCGGCCCTGCGCTATACCTTCGAGAATGAGGGACTGGTTATCGAAGGCGGCAGCGCGACTACTGTTGCGGCCCTGCTTGCCGGGAAACTCGGCGATATCAAAGGCAAAAAAATTGCTGTTGTACTCACTGGCCGAAACATTGCGACCGACAAAGTGATCAAGGCCATTACGGAATAAATCTGTGCTTCAGTCACCGTTAGCTCTGATTTCGATCAACAATCTTTACCGCATCCGCGAAAAGAACTTGAGTTGACGGTGATTTCATGGCTCCTAATAGGCCGATTTTTAACAGCTGCCTTTACTGCAGGCAGCCCGGGTTTCCAAGTCCTGCACGGGGCTGGTTTACGCTATTAGGAGAAGTCTTATGGACATTAACAAGGTATCAATCGGCAAAGACGCCCCTTGGGATGTAAACGTCGTTATCGAGGTTCCGCTTCATTCTTCAGTCAAGTACGAACTCGATAAAGAGTCCGGTGCCATCGAAGTTGACCGCTTCTTGCACACACCGATGCACTATCCCTGTAACTATGGTTTTGTGCCACACACTCTTTCCGATGATGGTGATCCCGCTGACGTTCTCGTGGTTGGTTCTTTGCCAATCCTGCCAGGTGCCGTTATCCGGGTCCGTCCTGTCGGCGTTCTGGTGATGGAAGACGAAGCAGGTCAGGATGAAAAGATCCTTGCCGTTCCTGTAACCAAGCTTGATCCAAACTACAAAAACATCAAGGAATATACGGACCTTCCGGAAAACCTTATCGCCCAGATCGGCCATTTCTTTGAACATTACAAAGATCTGGAAAGCGGCAAGTGGGTCAAGGTAAAGGGCTGGGAAGGCGCTGATGTTGCTGCCAAGATGATCCAGCAGGCGATTGATAACGCTGCAAAATAACGAATACCACTAAATTTTGTGATTTATAGAGGGGGCCTTGTTGGCTCCCTCTTTTGTTTTATTGGATTGTGTTTACAGCTTCCCTCTTCCCGGCTAACAATAATCAGGTTTCCTTTCCCCAATTATCTGGTTTGCCATGCTGACCGAGTTCAATCCTTCCGTCTCACTTGCTTTTCTGCCCACTCCCTTGCAGGCTCTTGATCGACTGTCTGATTATCTGGGCGGCCCCAGAATATGGATAAAGCGGGATGACTGTACCGGCCTTGCCGGTGGCGGCAACAAAACCCGTAAACTCGAGTTCCTGATTGCTGATGCCCTTGAAAAGGGTGCTGACAGCATTATTACGACCGGAGGATTGCAATCAAACCACGTCCGGCAAACCGCTGCGGCAGCAGCCCGATATGGGCTGGATTGTTATCTGATACTCGTCAGGAACGTTGAATGGTCCGACCCTGCCTATCAAACCTCAGGGAACAGAACACTGGACCACCTGCTCGGTGCCAAAGTTTCAGTATATCCGGCAGGAACTGATCGCGATCAGATAATGGTTGATCTGGCAGAAAATCTGAAAACAGAAGGCAAGACACCCTACATTATTCCTGTTGGTGGCTCCAATGCTACTGGTGCCCTTGGCTACGCAACAGCCGCAATGGAACTGCTCGACCAGTGCCGCTCGCAAAAAACCACACCAAAAGCCCTGTATCATGCCACCTCAAGCGGCGGGACACAGGCAGGCCTCATTGCAGGACTGATCAGTGCCAAACGCCCCTTCCCGGTTATCGGCATCGAGGTTGATGGCAAAGCTGACCCTGTTAGAGAGGCAATACTGGAAATTGTCCCCCGAACCCTTGAAAAGCTCGGGCGTTTTGAACGCTGGGACCCCGATCATGATCTTGAAGTTGTTACAGGCTACAGCGGGGAAAGTTACGGATTGCCAACTGACGCAGGTCAAAAAGCCATGGAACTTCTGGCCCGGATCGAAGGCATCCTGCTTGATCCGGTCTATACAGCCAAAGGTTTTGCTGGATTGCTTGATCATATCCGTCAGGGTCGCTTTAAAAAATCTGATACGGTGATTTTCCTGCATACGGGTGGCGCGCAGGCAATCGGTGCCTATCCTTCACTTTTTGTTCCTGAATAGCCATCCATGCCCCCAATTATTCAAAGACCAGCTGTCCGTGCCTTTCTGGCTCAGATTTTTGCTGTTGGAATAACGCTTCTACTCTGGAAAACTGTTCCAATACTTACACAAACGGTTATAGGAATCTGGTTGCTTCCGGCCCTGTGGGGTCTGACAGCTGCAATTTTGGGATCAAGCCTTCTGGCCCTCCCGATCTGGTGGGGTTTTATCAATTTTGTTTTTCCGTTGGCTCTGTTTATCGCCAGTGGTTTTGCTCTCCCGGGCTGGATTTATCTGGTCGCATTTCTGCTTTGTCTAGCTGTTTTCTGGAACGTTGGCAGCGAAAGAGTTCCCCTTTACCTGACCAATAAAAAAACCTGGGAAGCCCTCTCTGATTTGCTGCCTGCCAAGGAAAAGGTTTCTTTTGTCGATATCGGTAGTGGTATTGGTGGCACAGTCATGTACCTGGGAAAACAACAGCCGCAGGGTCTTTTCACAGGGATAGAAAATGCCCCTATCCCCTTTATCATTTCATGGTTCTGGCAAAAGCTGACACAGGCACCGAATGTCACCTGTTGTTATGGCGACTACTGGCAGATGGATTTGTCATCCCAGGATATCGTCTATTGCTTTCTGTCACCTGAACCAATGCCGCGTGTTTATGAAAAAGCGGCCAGGGAGTTGAAAAGTGGGGCCATACTGATCAGTAATTCTTTTGATGTTCCCGGGCACCTCCCGGATCAGGTTATCGAGCTGGATGATCAAAGAAAGACCAGACTATTGATTTGGCGGTTTTAACTGAACGATTGGCCATAGAGAAAACTGTTGGGTGAATTATGAAACGTATCTGCTTTGTTGGCGCTTCGATTATGGAAGGCATGGGGGATGAGGATAATCTCGGTCTTCCTGCTCGTTTAACCCTGTTGGAAAGAAGCAAGAACAGAGATTTTATTCCCTATAACCTCGGGATCAGAGGACAAACACTGCGGGAAATATCTCTGCGGGCGTCACAGGAATGCCTAGCCCGCTTTGGGAACAGCTCAGATACAGGAATTGTACTGGCAACAGGATCAAATGATTTTGCCATGCTGGAACAGGGGCTGCCACGAACCCCGCCGCATCGAGCTATGCAACAGCTTAAAAATCTGATTCAGCAGCTCCAGGAGATCGCCCCTCTTGTGGTTTTTGGGCCGACACCCGTCGATGAAACAAAAATGCCAGTACTGTCGCCCCAGTCAAACATGTTGTTTTATTTTAGCAACAACAGCCTGGCATCGGCCTCTCAAGGCTATCAACAGGTTTGTGCCGCAGAAAATACCCCTTATCTGGATATCTTTTCCATTTTACAGAACAATCCAGACTATCTTGCTGGCCTAAGAGAAAATGACGGTCTTCATTCCAATGCAGTTGGTTATCAGGCCATGGCCCGGGCTTTATCAGAATCATCCATCTGGGAAAGCTTTTTTACCGACTAATATTTTTCTGACTTAAAGCCTGAATTAGAGAGGGTATTCAAGGCCGACCTTGACCTGTTCCATAACAACGGTGGTATTGAATTCGTGGATTGCCGGATTATCAAAAAACGCCCGCCGGGTAAAATGTTCATATTCGACAATATCTCTGGCCGTCACAATCAGAATAAAGTCGAAAGCCCCCGTCACATAATAACACTGCTGCACTTCGGCATAAGTCATCATGTCACGTTTAAAGGCATCAATAACATCGGAACGTCCCCGTTTCACAACAATCTGGACCAGTAAAGTTAGCCGGTTTTCCACGGCGTCCGGAGACAGGATCGCAACTTCCCGGACAATTGCTCCTGTATCGCGAAGACGTTTGATCCGACGTTGACAGGCTGTTGCGGACAGGCCAACTTTTTCAGCAATCTGTTCAGAAGTAAAACGGGTACTCTGCTGCAGACAACGCAGAATAGAGCGATCAAAGCCATCAAGATCCATGTAGGCACCGATATTAATCATTTTAAGCAGGTAATTTGCATAAATTATACCTGCAGGAAGAGAATTATGCAGTTATTCAGCATTAAAATACAATAAACTCTTGCTCTTCTCAGCCTAAAAAATCACATCGGGTATAATGTATATGTTCGTCAGTCTTAAGATAGAAAACAACCCGGTTGTGCCCGGTATTATTTATGGTTTGCTCGCGGCACTTCTCTGGGGCGCCTGGCCTGTGGTTTCCAGTCTGGGGTTACGAGAACAGGTTCTGACGTCCTACGATATAACCGCCCTTCGATTTGGTGTTGCCGGGGTTATTCTGTTTCCTCTTATCGTCAAGCGAGGTGTGCAGGGTATCGGGTGGCTTGGGGCTTTAATTCTCGCCTTTGGCGCAGGGGTGCCCTATATGCTGATTACCGTGTCTGGCATGACCTATGCGCCAGCCAGTCATATGGGCATCGTTGCTCCCAGCTGTATGATGACCATATCAACAATCGGCAGCTGGTTTATTTTGGGGGATCGTCCCGACAGATCCCGGATTATCGGCTTGATTGTTATCATTTTTGGCGTTGGCCTTCTGGGGTGGCAGGGCCTGACGTCCAGCCAGAAGGAAGACCAGTGGATTGGAGACCTTCTATTTGTTGCAGGGGGGGCATGTTGGGCCTGCTATACTATCGGAAGCAAATACTTCAAAGCCGATCCTTTGCACGCAACAGCACTTGTTGCCGTTATTTCAATGATTGGTTATCTGCCATTATATTTTGTCTTTGGTGACCCCCAGATATTTACTGCTCCAAGGAATGAAGTTGTTTTTCAGGCCTTATTTCAAGGTATTGGTTCAGCTTTGCTCGCACTTCTCTTCTATACTAAGGCAGTATCTCTGCTTGGTGCAGCTCGTGGTGCTGTCTTTGCTGCGCTGGTGCCCGGCATTGCTGTCTTGCTTGCTTACCCTGTTCTGGGAGAAAGCCTTTCACCACTGGAATTTGCCGGAGTTTGTGTCGTTACAGTCGGTATGGTTGGGGCTTTGGGGTTCATAAAGTTGAAAAAATAACATTATATCTTTCCGTGTCTTCGGTTCTCGTCGTTTTTAGTACAGTAATTATCCGGGTTATTTGCTAGGACTTTGCCACTGTTTCATGCGAATCGTTACCTGTCTGGCAAGTGAAAGGATTGATAATGCTGCTGGGGATTGATACCGGAGGGACCTATACCGATGCTGTTCTCTTTACCGAAGAAGACGGTGTAATAAAAACCTCCAAGTCCCTGACAACAAAACACGATCTTTCCATCGGAATCTGCAAGGCCGTCGATGCCATCCTGCCCGGAAGCGGTGAAGAAATCCGGATGGTTTCCCTTTCCACAACCCTCGCCACCAATGCTATTGTCGAATCTCATGGCAGTCCTGTGTGCCTGATCATGATCGGTTACGACGAAGGTTCTCTCATGCGCTCCAATCTTGGAGAGGCAATCGGAAAAAACCCCTATGTATTTGTTCAGGGCGGCCATACTTCCATGGGGGATGAACAGGCCCCACTTGATCTTGCCGCCGTTCGAAAAACTGTTCTGGAGCAGGGACCCAAGGTTGCTGCCTTTGCTGTGGCAGGATATTTTTCGGTACGTAATGCTGCTCATGAAGAAGCTGTGAGAACACTGATCCGCGAAGAAACCGGATTGCCCGTGACCTGTGCCCATGAGCTTACTTCCAGTCTTGACGCCCCTCGCCGCGCATTAACTGCTGTTCTCAACGCCCGTCTGATTCCCCAGCTTCAGCAATTGATTCTCGCTGTTGGTACAATGCTGGAACAGAAAAATATCAAAGCACCTTTGATGGTCGTCAAAGGCGATGGTTCGCTTATTACTGCTGAAACCGCCCTGAACCGACCCGTGGAAACCATCCTTTCCGGTCCTGCTGCCTCTGTTGTCGGGGCACATTTCCTCTCGGGTGAAAAAGATGTGTTCGTGGTCGATATGGGGGGCACAACAACGGATATAGCTATTCTTGAAGACGGCCAACCTTTGTTGAACGATCAAGGGGCTCTGGTTGGCGGCTGGCGTACAATGGTCGAGGCTGTGGCCGTTCATACTTTCGGCCTGGGTGGGGACAGCGAAGTCGCCCTGGAACAAGGCAAAGCCATACTTACTGTTGGTCCCAGACGGGTTCAACCGATCAGCTTGCTGGCGCTACAATACCCTGAAGTTCTCGATGTCATGCAAAAGCAGCTGAAGTCAGACCGTATTCGTCCAACAGATGGCCGCTTCGTTCTGCGCCTTCGAAAGCTTGATACAGGTGAAACCAGCCTCTCTCGTATGGAGGCTGAGATCTGGACCCTCCTCAAAGATGGTCCCGTCGCGTTGAATGAACTGGCGGAAAGACCGGCGATGATCCCGCCCCTTCAGCGGCTGGTCGATCGGGGACTGGTTATCTACTCCGGACTGACCCCCAGTGATGCCAGTCATTTGCTGGGCCGTCACCAATCCTGGGATGTTAAGGGAGCAGAACTCTCTGCTCAGCTTTTCCTTCGTTTCGCCGACAGGGAGAATATTTTCCGGAATGTCTCGGTTAAAGAGCTGGCGGAAAAAATCTATGAAAAAACAGTCACCCGTTCAGGAACAACAATTCTTGAATCAGCCATGTCCGAAGAAGGTTATCCCGCCCTCAGCAAGGAGCAGCAGCTGGGACAAAACCTGATCGAAAATGCCTTGCGTGACAAGTTGACCGAAAAAAAATCACCTCTGATCAACTTCAGCCTCCAGCTTGGTCGCCCGATCGTTGCCATTGGAGCCCCGGCAGCCACCTATTACCCTGATGTTGCCAAACGCCTGAACACAAGACTCTCGGTGCCGGAGCATGCCGAAGTAACCAACGCTGTGGGAGCCGTCGCCGGGGGAGTTGTGCAGAATGTCAAAGCCTTGATTTCATCCCCTGAAAAAGGCCGTTATCGCGTTCATATCAGCGGCGCCCAGAAAGACTTTACAGATCTGGAGCTTGCAGCAACCTTTGCCACCAGCACCGCCGATCAACAGGTTCGTGATCTGGCTCTGGCCTGTGGTGCCGCTGAAGTAAAGGTGAACATCACCCGCAAAGACAAAATTATCCTCGATGCAGGCGGCGACAAGCTTTTCATTGAAAGTCGTATCATCGCCATAGCAAAAGGCCGCCCGGTTCTGGCGGCCTGATAGCTTTAATTATCTATGGAGAAAAGCGATAGCTTTTAACGAATACGGCCCAATACGATTTTCTCAAGAGTATTAAATGCCCGGTTGCCGATATTGACAAAGCGAGCGCCAAGATTTCCGGAATCATTATCGGCCCGTCTGATCTCGACATCGATAATAAAAGGCTCGTCTGTGGTCAGAAGGATTTCAAGTGTGGTTATATCGCCTACTTTGAGGTCAAGGGTACTAAGATCAATCTTTTCCCCCTCCTGATTCAACAAAACATCCATATCGTTAAAATCAGAAAGATCTGGCTCTTCTCCTGTCAAGCCAACACCACCCGGGCTGATATCCCGAATAGTGACCATGACACCTTTGATTCTGGCGTCAAATCCCTTCAGTATCGCCGCCATTTTTACGGCGCGACGGTGATCCCGTCTTCGTTCTTTGTTATATACGGCAACAACCTTGGCCATTACGCTGAAAGCCCTGTAATAATTAAATCTGTCTCGCTATAGGAATAGCACGAAATCACTCGGAAATCATTTACAAATCCCGTACTTACCTATTATGGATAATAAAGGGAAGCTCGTAAATAGCGGAAAAATAATGCCTGATAACAGCTCGGAAAATTCAGTGAAACAGGACAAGTCAGTGAAAATCGAATGGAACAAGATTTCAGTCAGGCAATGGCGGGAGCTTGTCCATCAATCGGGAAAATCCAACCTGTTACAAAGCTGGCCCTACGCACAGGCAATCCTCATTACAGAACGTTTAACCGGACAGTTTGCGACCATTTCATATGAAGGGCGCATTGTTGGTATCTGTCAGGTTCTAGAACAGAGATTGCTCGGCCTATTCCATAAAGTTCGTCTCTATCGGGGGCCGCTCTGGTTTGAACAATCTTTGCCAGATTACGTTTATCTGGCTTTCTGGCAGGAAATTCGAACACGTTATCCCGTGCGCCCCTGGCGCTTCACCTACCTTTTACCGGAATTGCCGGACACGGTAGAAAATCGGCAACTCATGGAAACAGCTGGTTTCAAACGCATTGATACAGAGGGTTACAGTTCTATCTGGCTTGATCTTTCCCAGGAAGAAGAGACTTTACGCGCCAACCTGAAATCCAACTGGCGGAATCCTCTCAATCAATCACTGAAGAAAGGACTAACTCTTGAAATCGATAATGAGGGTGAACATCTCAACTGGTTGTTGAAACTAAGTGAGACAGACAAACTCCTGAAAGAATTCAGAGGTCCAAGCCCAGCCCTGGTTGCCCACCTTAAACGCTTCACAAAAGATCGTGAGGACATGTTGCTGTTACGCGCTTTAGACGGCGGCAAAGCCATAGGTGCCGTGTTGATTTTCCTGCACGAGGCCAGTGCAACTTATCTGGTTGGCTGGAACAGCCCGGCAGGACGTGATAAAAGAGCCCATAATTTCCTTATTTGGCACAGTATTATGGAATTAAAAAAACGACAGGTTAACTGGCTGGATCTGGGGGGAATCAACCCGCAGGATGCGGCAGGTGTTACCACCTTTAAAAGAGGCGTCGGCGGCGAAGAATTCACTTTAGTTGGTAGTTACACCTGATATTTCAAAAGAGTATCTGGTACAGGAATCAGCGTATGGGAAACACTTTGACGACCCGGATTCCAACCATATTTCCGGCAAGTGCAGCGATGAGCCACACCCAACCATGCAGGCTCCCTGAAGCCACACCACTAAAAAATGCCCCAATATTGCAACCATAGGCCAGCCGGGCTCCATATCCAAGCAACAAACCACCAACCAGGGCTGTGATAATACCCCTTGTTGTCAAATTCTGATTTTTCCCAAATTTTCCCGCCAGTACCGCCGCGCTCATTGCCCCAAGAACAATACCAATATTGCTGGATGAGGCATCATTATCAAACAAGGAACCCTTGAGTGCTTCTGCCTGTCCGCTCCAATAGGGAACCGAGGTCAGATCCGCGCCCAGAAAGGTAACCAGTTTTCCGCCCCAGAAGGTAATCCCTGAAGTGATTCCCCAGGGGTGTCCCAGAGTGGCAAGCATGACGAAGTTCAGCAGGGCCAGACCAACTGCCCCCAAAACCAGGGGCCATGGTCCCTGCACCATTTTCTGCAAAAGAACAGTTGTTACTGGAACGACAAAATGAACTGTCGAAGGTTCCTCTTTTTTTTCCATTTTTGTTACGAGTAGATACAGTCCCCCAAACAGTACCAGGTGAAAAGCCAGAGCTCCCTTCCATCCCCAGAGGGTGACCATTGAAAGCGGGGCCAGTTTGGGTAATTCGTGCCAGAACGGCAGATTGACTGTCGCCAGTACCGACCCCATCATAAAGGCAAACAACGTCAAAACCATCCGCAGACTGCCTCCTCCAACTGTAAAGAGTGTTCCGCTGGCGCAACCACTGGCGATCTGCATGCCAATACCAAAAATGAAGGCTCCGACAATAACCCCGGTGCCGGCAGGGGCAACAAACCCATAAACTCTCTGCCCCCAAATACTTCCTGCATCCAGCACCGGAAAAAACAAGATCACCACAAGGGCCAACATGATCACTTGCGCTTTCAACCCTGCCCCCCACCGTTCCGTGAGGAAACGTCGCCAGGCCGAGGTGAAGCCAAAAGCTGCATGATAAAGACAGATCCCCAAAGCAATCCCGATCCCAGTCGCAAGGCCTGCCCGCTCATTGATAAAGCCCCCCAGATAGGCAACAGTTCCTATCGAACAGGCAAGAGGCAGTAATTTGTAAATAGAAAGTCTTGAGGTTTGCTGCATAGATATGCTTTCCCCGTACATAATAAACCGAGCGGTTTGTAATAAGACTGCTCGTCCTGATCACTATAGACCGGAAAAACGGATAACCTCTTTTCACAATCGTGTCAGAATGTTGTGTTCTGCTTTCTCCCCACGGATCAGGAGTGCAGGAACAATTGTCGGGAAACCCTGTTAGTTCTGGAAAAAATACAACTCACGTCGATCACAAGTCTCATAACTGCCCGGCCCCAACACATTTTCATCACTGGAAATCACAGGGGCGCTCATGCCATATGGTACTCAAGAATTTTATTGTTTTACCCGGAGGTTTCCTGTGCTGTTTGATTGCCGTGGCCATGAAGTAACTGCCTTAAGCCAGCTTGCTGTTGATCAATTCGACAATACGGTTTCCCTCTTTCTGGCACATTCAAAAAAGACACCCGAGGCTCTCGACACAACCCTTGAAACAGATCCGCAACTGCTCATTGCTTTGATAGCCAAAGGTTTTTTCTACAAAATGTTGGCTAAATCCTCTGCTGATCCAGTGGCTTTGGAATCGCTCTTTAAAGCCAAACTGAGTTTACGTGAAAGGGGTGCCACTCAGCGCGAAAGGGAGCTTGTCAAAGCCCTGGAAGACTGGTGCAGTGGTCATCTCGACCTTTCTATATCCAGGCTAGACAACCTGCTTGACAGTTATCCTCTTGATGCCCTGACTGTAAAGTTGACCCACGCCTGCCAGTTTATTCGCGGGAAAAGCCAGGCCATGCGTGCCTCGACAACAAAGGCTCTCCAGGCTTGGGGAGAAAATGACCGGGATTATGGCTTTATACTTGGATGCCATTGCTTTGGTCTGGAAGAAACCGGTTCTTACAAGGAAGCAGAGAAAACCGGAAAACATGCTGTAGAACTGGAACCGGATGACGCTTGGGGAACCCACGCTGTTGGACATGTGCTCGAGATGTCTTCCCGCCCACAGGATGGCCTGAACTGGCTTTCGCAATTTCAGGATCGCTGGGACAAGTGCAATAACTTTTCCTTTCACATGTACTGGCATATGGCCCTGTTTCATCTGGAGTTGGGACAGAAAGATGAAGTTCTCAAGCTCTATGACCATTATATCCGCAAGGATCATACAGATGATTTCAGGGATATCAGCAATGGTGTTTCGTTACTTTATCGACTGGAGCTTGAAGGTGTAGATGTTGGACAACGGTGGGAAGAAATGGCTCACTTATCTGCGTCTCACGTTAATGATCACAGTCTGGCTTTTGCTGATGCCCATTATCTCTTGGCTATTCTTGGTGCAGGAAACAAGTCAGCAGCGGACAGTTTCATAGAAACAATGGAGCAAAAAAGCCGGGGTGAAGGTACTGCACAGTCTGTTTTCCGACACATCGGCATGCCGCTTGCCAAGGCCATAAAAGCCAGCAAAACCGGACAAGACGGGAAGTGTGTGGATCTTTTACTCCCTATTTTCGGTCAACTGCAACAGATCGGGGGCAGTCATGCCCAGAGAGATGTCTTTCACAGACTCCTCATAGATGCTGCCATACGCGCGGATCGTCATGAGACAGCCCAAGGCTTGCTGGAAAAACGACTTGAGGAAAGGCCCAATAATATATGGGCCCTGAATAGAGCAGCCCGGGTACGGGACAAAATGAACGAGATACCGGCCTGAAAAGCTGCTGTAAGCGAGAAGGTTACAACGATGGTCCGGGAATAATCGGAGAGCCGTCGTGGAATCGGCTCAGCCGGAAGCGTGTCAGATCATGTCCCGTCGGGCGCCCTGCCACCATGTCAGCGACAACACGTCCAATTCCGGGGCCGATACCAAAACCGTGTCCACTCAGACCAGCAACAATTGTCAAACCTGGCAGGCTGTCGACTTTTGAAATAATCGGCAAGACATCAGGTGATGTCTCGATCATCCCGGCCCAGCTCTCCAGAAAAGTTACGTCGGCCAAAGCAGGGACATAATCATTAAGTCTTTGTCTGAGTTTTCTGTGTAACTCTGGATCCGGTTTGGGGTCGAGGATTCTGTTTCGCTCAAAAGGGGATATTTTCTCTTCATTCCAGGACTTCCGGCGCCCATAGTCAGTAAAAAAGCTCTCGTCTATTCTGAGGCTAATTTCCTTCAGGGATTTTTTTATCAGCGGAATGAATTTGGGCAGATAACGGAAACTGTCCGGAACAATGTTATGGGTCATATGATCTGCAAGTGCGACAGTATAACCACCGTCCTGTCGCCGTCGAAAGGCAATCTTGTCTGAAACGGCATTACCCGCAAAAAAACCATCCACCCGGGAAGTTCTGGCAACACAGTTTTTTACTCTGAGCTGCGGTACAATAATATTATGATACCCAGCCAAGAGAGATGACCAGGCTCCAGCCGCAGAAACCACCTGTTTTGCCCGCACCCGCCCCTGTTCAGTTATAACGCCCGAAATCTTTCCTGCAGAAACGTCCAATGCCCTCACAGCACAATTTTCGATGATACTGACACCAAGTTTTTTCGCCGCACGAGCCAGTTTGGGAACGGCGATAAAGGGTTCCGCCCGGCCATCACTCGGTGTAAAAAGCGCACCTTTCCATCGGGATTGATCCTGGCCGAGTAGTCTTGCAGTTTCACTGGCAGTTAACAGCTGTGTATCGAGTTCATGGTCCCGGGCGACAGTAAGCCAGGTTTCATTTTCCTGCTGCTGGTTATCATTTTCAGCCAGATAAAGACAGCCTCCCTGGTGAAAACCCAAATCTTCCCCAATCTCTGATGCCAATCTTTTCCAGATTTGCAGGCTTTCTTTCATGATGGGGAGTTCGGAGCTGTCACGGCCTTGCTGACGCACCCAGCCCCAATTACGGCAAGATTGTTCGCCCGCAACACGGCCTTTTTCACAGACAAGTACTGACTTGCCTTGGCGACCGAGAAAATAGGCTATGGAGATACCGATGATACCTGCACCAATCACCACGACATCAACTTCATCAGGAAGTTTGTCGTTATAGGAAACGGGGGTTTTATCGGTAACAACCATCACTGTCTCTTAAGACCACAAAAAAACATAAGAAGAATAAAGCTGTCTCTCTCTGATTTTTAAACAGGAATCATTAGGGTACAGCAGCCGCATTAAATAACATGTTTTATTAATAGCTGAAACAGTATTTTTATGCTGCATTTTATACTTATTTGATGTTTTATTTCGCAACTATGTAATAAGAAATTCTATTGATGTATTTATAAACAAAAAGAGTCCAAAGGCTTTTCCGGGATATATGAAAAGTTATCCTGTCTCTCCAGTTGTTTGGAAAGAAACAAAAGCGCAGTTTCTATTTCTCTGGACCAAAGTTTCCAGCTGTGATTTCCATCAGTTACTCTGAGCTCAACCGGTTTTTTTTGCTCTCTCATCAACTTGTAGAATGCATAGGTTCCATCATAAAGCCCAAAGGAATCATCGTCACCAACCGTTAAAAAAGTAGCGGGAGGATTGGGGATATCTTCTATCAAGGAAAAAATATTTTTCTGATTGAACTTCTCGACAACAAACGGCTCTCCAAAAACACCGCTAAACAATTTTATCTGGATCGGGCGAAAGTCATCATGCCCACTGGCATTGGGGAAGATGGCCGGGCTTAATGCAGCGACAGCTGCAAACCGATCAGGTTCAAGATAAGCCATACGCAGCGCGCCATATCCGCCCATGGACAACCCGGCAACGACCCGTCCCCCCTTGTTCGTCTGCACAGGAAATTCTGCCTCAATCGCTTCTGGTAATTCATAGAGAATGGCTGTTTCATAATTGCCATACTTGGGTGAATTGACATACCATGATTTGGCTGCGGCAGGCATGATAACGATCAGAGGAGGAATAACCTGATCTGTGATTAACCGATCAAGGGTGTTTGTAATATTGCCAACTTTGAGCCAGTCGTGATGCCCGCCGCCATAGCCATGTAAAAGATAGAGCACAGGATAGGGAGCACCCTCGCTTTTGCAATAGGCTTCCGGCAGATAAATAGAATAGTCCAGAGGAGTTTCGAGAGCATCAAGGGCGATTGTTCTATTAAAATCTATGCGTCCTTGTGCCATTGCTTCTGTTACGAGCCATGACAGGCAGAAGGAGAGCAACAACATCCTGTAAAACGAGACATTCTTCATCACTCTCCCCTCCTCGCAATCTTCAGAAGAACATATACGCCAAATAAGTCAATTTCCCTATCCGCAGATTATTGTGCGGGTAGAGTTTTCTCTATTCGACTGCTTGTGGAAACTGCTTCTGGAGAGGTATCTCCAGCAACTGGGGCAGCTCTTTTTGTCCAGGGCGCAGCTTTGACCCACGACATGGCATAAGCAAAGATAATTATAATAACCAGCCCAGAGATATTCACCAAAGGCAGCCCCATGGCATCCCGACCGACAAGATCCAGAACCATTCCGCCGATCCAAGAAAGTGTCATGCTCAGAATAAAGACAGGCAAAGCCTGCTGACCTGTGACAATTATCGGCCGGAGATAGCGACTTTTTAGAATATGTGCCCGCCCTTTGAGCATAGAGGCACAAATGTAGGCCAGGGCAAAGAACTGTGCCCAGCGTAGCAAACCAAAATTTGTTTTGGCATAACCAACCCGTAAATGTTCCAGACGGATTTTATCCATACTAAAGTCAGGGTTGCTGGAGAGAAGGTCAGGGTAGCCATAGATAATTGACCAGTTACTGAAAGGTACCAGAACCAGTATAAAAACCACACAGACTGAAAGCAGTATTTTGTTTGGTTCTGGGGTTTTTATCCAGCCAGAAGAAATGGCAAACCCGGAAAAGAACAGAACCTGCCAGGCAAGAGGATTAAAAAACCAGACCCGATCAGAAAAAGGTTCGGCCGAGAAACCAAGATCCCAGATCCAGGTAGCAACGTAGAGTCCGAGCGAAAAAGCTGCTGCGAGCCATGGACTGAATCGGGCAAGGAACATAACGATAGGCACCATGGCAAGTACACCGATGTACATCGGCATGATATCAAAATAGTTCGGCACATATGTCAGTGTGAAAAGCCCGATTAGAGCCTCTCCAGTGTGATCAAAGAAATACCCCAGGTTCATCTTGTTGATATAATCGCCACCAAATATCTCGGCATTGCCATAGGCGCTGACAGCAGCTACGGCAAAAAACAACCCTAGATGGGCAAAGAAAATCTGAATACAGCGAATAACGATACGCGCGGTGCCGGTTCCAAATCCGGATCGACGGAAAGTCCCACCGAATGCTATCGCTGCAGCAAAGCCGGAACAGAAAACAAACATCTCTGTGGCATCACTTGGTCCAAACCTGCCCGGTATAAAACGTGACCAGTAATTTTCCGGAATGTGGGCAATAAAAATAAAAAGCATTGCCAGCCCGCGAAAGAAGTCGAGTCGCGGATCACGTTCCTTTTTTCCATTGGGAAGAACTCCAGGCAGTTGAAGGTTAGTTTTATCAGATATTTCTTGTGACATGCGACGGTAACCCGGTTTTCTTAAGAATTGTTCCATCCCTCTATAACTAAAATGGCATTTGAGCAATGGAATCTATAGTAAAACCTGTTCGCGAACTTGTGATGAGTCTTGTTTATTCCCACTCTCTTTAAGCGGTTAAAAGTACTGTCAAGCCCCGGTTTGTTTTTACACCCTGCTTAAAGAGATAAAAAAGTGAAATAAAAGTGAGATGACACAAAGATTCCCCTTGAAGATTTTCTACTTTAGATCAAATTCCTGTTCGACGACGAACTACGTCGAATTCTAACTATCCTGAAGTACTGTAACAGATGAAACGCAGAGATTTTCTTCTATCTACTATGGCCCTGACTTGTGCGGGATTTTTGCCTGGAATACTTGCTGAGAGCTCAGCTGGGCCAGCTGGCCTTACCCGTTTTCCGGATGTTCAGAAAAAAGCTGCGACTCTGGCAAAGTCTCCCTATCAAAAACCTGATGACCGTATCAGTGATTTTTGGAAGAAAATGTCTGTCGAGCAGTTCTCTAAAATTTATTACAACCCAAAGGCACCACTATGGAACGATGGCGGTCCCTTCCAGATGCAATTTTTTCATCCCGGTGGCCCCTGGTTTCATCACACCGTGAATATTACGCTTCAGGAAAACGGCAAAGAAAAAGATCAAACCCTTCAGCAAGGCATGTTCTGGTATGAAGGCGAACAGCCGACAGCCAGGGATTTTGACAATCTTCACTTTGCCGGATTTCGTGTTCATCACCAAATGAACAATGAATATTATGACGAACTGATTTCTTTTCTCGGCTCTAACTATTTTCGGGTACTTGGTCGCGGCCAACAATATGGCCTGTCTATTCGCGGCCTGGCGATCGATACCGCAGAAGCATCCGGAGAAGAGTTTCCCGATTTTCGCGAATTCTGGATCGAGAAACCTGTCTCCGGCTCAAATGAGCTGGTTATTATGGCGCTACTGGATAGCCCGAGCATCAGCGGGGCCTATCACTTTGTCGTCACGCCTGGTGATGAGACCACTATTGACGTCGAGGTTTCCCTTTTTGCCCGGGAAGATATCAACAAGCTTGGCCTCGCCCCCCTAACCAGCATGTATCTCTATGGCGAAAACTCCAGAAAACTGGATGATTACCGACCAGAAGTTCATGATTCAGATGGTCTGATGATTCACAACGCCGAGAATGAATGGTTGTGGCGTCCTCTGGCCCGTCGCCGCAGCCCAACCATCTCGTCCTTTGTCGATGCCGGAACCAAAGGATTTGGTCTTTGTCAACGTGACCGGTCCTACGACAGCTATCACGACCTGGATTCAAGATACCAGTTAAGACCAAGCATCTGGATTGAGCCCAAAGGCTCATGGGGCAAGGGACATGTCGAACTGGTTGAATTAAATTCGGATCTGGAGACAAGCGATAATATTGTTTGTTACTGGGTCTCGGATACGCAACTTAAAGCAGGCCAATCCCACCAGTATTCCTATCGGCTGACAAGTTTCCTTGACGCCCCTCAATGGCCTCCGGTTGGGCGAACCCTGAGTACAAGAGAAGGCCCGGCCAATCGTCCAGGGTTTTCCTATGGAAACCATGAAGAAGCCCGATATTTTATTGTAGAGTTTGAAGGAGCCGACCTCGACACTCTTGCTGCAGACAGCCCCATAGAAGCCATTTTCACCTGTCAAGATGGTAAAATATACGACATGCAGTGCCAGAAGAACCCGGTTAATAATCAATGGCGGGTCTCTTTCAATCTGAGCACCCCTGAAAATCGCTCTTGCGACATCAGAGGATACCTCAAGCTGGGCGACAGGGCACTAACCGAGACCTGGACTTATCTTTATACAGGCAAACCCGTCTGATGCAGGATACAACAATGAACATCGAAGATATCACTATATCTGATGCAAAAAAACTCTCGGCCATGCGGGTGAGAAGACGATCGTTTCTTGTCGTTCTGCTCTTTTTGACAGTTGGCATTCTCAGTACAAACCTGACAATCAATCTGTTCGAAAATGGACTGAGCCTGCTGGAAGGTTGCTATATCTTCCTTTCCACAATTGCCTTTCTCTGGATCGCCCAGTCCTTCTGGACTTCCACAGTCGGTTTTGCCTTTCGCCTCTTCTTTCCGCGCAATGCCGCGATGAAGGTCTCACCTGTTGCTGCCGGGCTTGATGTAAAAGCCTGCCCCGTTGGTCGAACAGCAATTGTCATGCCGATCTACAATGAAGACCCCGAGATGGTTTTTCAGGGTATGGAGCAAACACTGCGTTCGGTTCTCGCAACCGGCCATGGGAATAATTACGACTTTTTTGTTCTCAGTGATACAACCAAAGACGAGATTGCTGCGCAGGAAAATATTCTGGCACAGGAACTCTTGCATCGCTATGCCCTGCAAGGCAGGTTCCACTATCGCCGCCGCGAGAAAAACACTCACAGAAAAGTTGGTAACCTCAAGGATTTTTGTGATCGCTGGGGAACAGGCTACGACTATATGCTCGTTCTTGATGCGGACAGCATTATGTCAGGAGAAACCATTCTCAACCTGACCAGAATGCTCGATAACAATCCAAACGCAGGTCTGATACAGGCACAGCCGCGTGCTATGGGGCAAAAAACCCTGTTTGGCCGTCTGACCCAGTTCAATATCCGTCTGACCGGAGAGCTTTTCTCTACTGGCCTGAGCTACTGGACCCTGAACGACGGGAATTACTGGGGGCATAATGCCATTTTGCGCCTGAAACCTTTTATGGAACATTGTAATTTGCCGACACTATCCGGCAAAGGACCTTTGTCCGGAGATATCCTGAGCCACGACTTTGTCGAAGCTGCATGGTTGCGTCGTGCTGGATATGATGTCTGGATTTTTCCAGAAGGCAAAGGCAGCTATGAACAGATACCAACCAATATTCTGGATCATATCATTCGGGACCAGCGCTGGTGCCAGGGTAACTTTCAGCACACCAGACTTCTTGGTACTAAAGGCCTGAAACCAATCAGCAGATTACACATGCTCATGGGGGTTATGAGCTATGCCTCATCATACCTCTGGATGCTTTTGCTGGTACTCAGTGCCTTGTTGGTAACGGAAAGAACCATGCCGTTGGGTCCAGTCCTTGAACTCCCGGCTGAATGGCCTTCACTGCAAAATCACATAATGACGCCACTGTCACTTTTTACTGTTGTGATGGGCATGCTCTTTATGCCAAAGATTTTTGCTTTGATTATCGGTTATCGCGATGCCAAGGCCTACGGTGGCGTTATCAGGATAACTCTGAGCTGTTTGCTGGAAATGACATTTTCAGCAATCACGGCGCCTGTCGTAATGATCTTTCATGTTCGTATCATCACAGCCCTGCTTCTCGGGAAAACGGTACAGTGGAATGCCCAGAGCAGAAGCGGGCGAAATATTCCCTGGAGCGAAGCTTTTAAACAGCACAGTGCGCACCTCTTGGCAGCAGCGGGGCTTGGTGCGGTGTATTATCTGCAAGCTCCAGAGCTTTTACCCTGGCTTGCCCCGATCCTCACTGGCCTGATTATCAGCGCGCCACTGGCGGTTGCTTTTGGTCAGGAAAAAATCGGCCTTTTCCTTCTGAACCAGGGCTTGTTGCTGATCCCTGAAGAAACCCGTCCGCCCGAAGAACTGCCCATTCTGTTTTCGCGCTTTATTCAACCTTCTCTGCTTGCCAACGACACCCGTTATTTGCCCAAAGCAGCAGAATAAAACGATATCCTACAGAAAACTAAATCACAAAAGGCCGGGGCAGAATATGTACCCGGCCTTTCGTTATATGAATTAATCAAGAAACAAAGGATACCTCAGGGTCGAGAGAGCGAGGCAGGAGAAGTTTTGCAGAAAGCCCCTGAACAGGTTGGTTTACAAGCACCAGTTCGCCGTTATGTGTTTCAGCAACATTTTTGACAATACTCAAGCCCAGCCCACTTCCCCCGGTTTCCCGGTTTCTCGACTTCTCAAGCCTGTAAAAGGGTTTGAGGACATTATCCATCTCTTCTTCGGGAATGCCCGGCCCACGATCGCTCACCTCGACCAGAATAAGACCGGGCTCAATCGTCAAGCCGACCTTTGCCTGAAAGCCGTACTTTACGGCGTTGGCGACCAGATTTGTTATTGCCCGTTTCAACGCTCTCGGACGCCCGACCATATAACCTTTGAGAAGCCCGTCGAGGGACACTGTTTTTTCATGCCGGCTAAAAACGGTGCCTGATGTTCGCAGGGTTGGATATTGAATAGGTAAAAAAGTTACTGGCATACCGACATCCGAGAAATCATCACAGATACTCTGAACCAGTGAGACAATATCAAACTGCTCCAGCTCTTCGGCCTCCATCCCACCTTTAAGAAAATCGATCGCATCTTTGGTCATGGACAACATCAAATCCAGATCAGCCAAAATTTTATTACGAAGCTCCTCTTCCTCAACAAACTCTGCTCTTAATCGAAGGCGTGTTGCCGGTGTTCTCAAGTCATGGGAAATTGCGGTCAGCATTCGGGTGCGTTCCTCGATAGCCTCGGTTTTTTCTTCCTGTTCCCTGTACAGCTGATCAGCGATCTCTCTGGCTTCTTTAGGCCAAAATCTATAACGCAGACTATCTTTATTGATATTGTTTTCCTCAGAGCGTCCTATCCCGCTGCTTGTCCCAACAGCTCCAAGATAACGAAAGGAATAAAGCAGATAGCGAATACCCAAAACAAACAAGACAGCCGAAAATGACATGCCGCCCAGCAAGATAAGCAACCATTGCACCTCGGTGACCCGTTCGCGCCAGTAAACGGGGCTGGTCACAATCAGTTGATCCCCATTAGACAAACGTAGATATAACGAAGCTGGCCGATCATGCCGGGCGATTGCAGAGGTCAAAAACGTTAAATGAGCAGTGAGATCCTCTGGTGGATAAGTGGGTGACAGGAGTTTGGATCTGGGTTGTCCCCTTTTCATCCCTAAGCGAATGTTCGGGTAGAGCGAGATAATGGATTCACGGGTTAGATCAAGAAAGTATTCTTCGCCGTTATTATGAAGTAGCTTTTCTTCTGTATAATATTCAAACTGCACAGAGTTACTTCGATTAAAATTATTAGCTGCAACGGCTCTGCGTTCCTCAGGCATCCGGGATAATTCTTCAAACGCACGGGCGATAACGGGGCCGATCCAGGTCGCCTCCGCGATTTCAGCTCTCCTGTTGATAATTGCGCCAATTCCGCCCGCGGCAAATGAGCTGGCCAGAAAACCACAAAAGAAACCGAACAGCAGGATCCGCACTCTGATCCGCTCTGGTGTCCAGCTCAAAAGCCATCGCCATCGATTGCTCAAGACTGACGATCCTGCCCAGAAACAGTTTCAGAAAGCTGTTTGACCTGCTCTGTAAAAATGTAGCCCTGTCCGCGCACTGTTTTAATTAAGTTCGGTTTATCAGAATCAACTTCAAGTTTTTTCCGTAATCGACTGATTTGTATGTCTATACTCCGATCAAAAGCGATAGCTTCCACGCCCCTCGTTGCATTAATCAGGTCATCTCTCGTCAAGACTGTTTGTGGACGTTCAAGAAAAGCCACAAGAAGTGCAAACTCCCCTGATGACAAATGCACAATAAATTTTTCCGGGGAGCGCACTTCCCGTTTGCCTTCGTGCAGCTGCCAGCCTGCAAATTTAAATTGCCGGTTTTTTACAGAGCTACACGGCTCCTCTTCGCTATCATTGGTTCCTCCGGATACCCGACGGAATATTGCCTTCATCCGGGCAAGCAGTTCTCTGGGATTAAAAGGTTTCTCGAGATAATCATCCGCCCCGACTTCAAGCCCAACAATTCGATCTGCATCGCCTGTAACGGCTGTTAACATAATGATGGGAACTGTTGAGCTTTCACGGATCGAGCGACAAAGAGTCAAACCGTCTTCACCTGGCAACATAATATCGAGAATGATGAGATCAACAGACCAGCGGGACAATTCACGACGCATCTCGCTCCCCGATCCCGCCACCGAGACCCGATACCCCCTCTGGGTCAGGAATCCGGTCAAAAGCTCCCGGATTTCGGCATCATCATCAACAATCAGAAGATGTTTGACCTTTTCCATCTCTTGTCCTGTTTAATTTCGCATTTGCGGGAAAAGACTGTAACAAAACTTTTTTATAACCTTAATGTATCAGTTTGTAACACTCAGCTCTGGCTGCAATCTTCTGTTACCCTAAAAAGATCGCTTAACTGACCCTCCCGGGGTTTAACTATAACTATCGAAACCGATACGGCCTGAACAGCTAACAATAATCTATGGGACGTAGATCGGTTCTTTGTCAACAAAAGCTCGGGGAGGAAATCGGGATGAAAATATTGACACATAAATTAACGGTGACGACAGCACTTGTAAGCACTCTGATGTTTGCCGCTGTAACAGCTCATGCTCAGCCACAGGCTGAAGTTCTGCATTACTGGACTTCAGGCGGTGAAGCCAAGGCCGTACAGGCTTTGAAAGAGGACTTTGAAGCGAACGGTGGCAAGTGGATCGATGCACCTGTCGCCGGTGGCGGTGGAGATGCCCAGGCAGCTGTACTGCGTTCTCGTGTTCTCTCTGGCAACCCGCCTGCGGCTGTCCAGATTAAGGGACCAAACATTCACGAGTGGGCTGCAACTGGCGCATTGGGTGACCTGAATGCTGTCGGAGCAGCAGAAGGATGGGACAACGTCCTTCCTCCCCTGCTGCAGGATATTGTCAAGTACGACGGCAAATATGTTGCTGTTCCGGTGAACATTCACCGGGTTGACTGGATCTGGGCTAACCCGGAAGTTTTGGCAAAAGTAGATGCAGAGCCGCCGCGTACATGGGACGAATTCAACGCCATTGCAGATAAATTGCTGGCTGCTGGCATCACCCCTCTCGCACATGGCGGACAGCCGTGGCAGGACGCGACAATTTTTGAAACAGTCGCTCTTGGTCTTGGCGGGGCAGAATTCTTTAATAAAGCCTTTGTTGAAAAAGATCCTGAGACCCTGAAATCTGACACCATGAAAAAAGTGTTTGACCAGATGCGCAAAATGCGCGGCTACGTTGATGCCGATTTCCCGGGTCGTGACTGGAACCTTGCAACCGGAATGGTTATGCGCGGGGAAGCTGCCATGCAGATCATGGGAGACTGGGCAAAGGGCGAATTTGTTGCTGCGGGCAAAAAACCTGGCGTTGACTTCCTTTGTCTTTCAACTCCATCAAATGGCGGTTACATCCTGAACTCTGACAGTTTTGCCATGTTCAAGGTAACCAGTGCAGATGACAATGCTGGCCAGGAACTTCTTGCCCGTCTGATCCTGGGAGAGAAATTTCAGGAAACCTTCAACCTCTACAAAGGTTCCATTCCTGCTCGCATGGGTGTTGCCACTGACAAGTTTGACGAGTGTGCGGTCAAATCCATGATTGATCTGCAAGCTTCATCAGAAAGCGGCGAGCTTGTTGGCTCAGTTGCCCATGAAATTGCTGCTGCAGGTGCTATTCGCGGGGCGGTACTTGATGTGGTAACTGAGCATTTCAACTCAGACATGACATCCGAAGCTGCCGTAGAGCGACTTGCTGAAGCCATTGAACTCGCTGAATAAGCTTGTCGGACCAGAGGCGGTATAATCTCATCTTTATACCGCCTCTCGGTTATTCTGCTTCCTGACAGAACAGGACCAAAGCTGCACAGAACATTTTTCACAGTTTACAAAATTTTCTGTGAACGCTGTTCCTGAGATATTGAATATTTCACTAGGGTTATGAGTGGATATTCTGGAAATGAAAACAAACCCCATGACTGAACAATCCCTACCTGCAAAACGGCCGCTTTCGGACTGGTTGCGCTGGAATGTTGCAAAACTGGTTGTTGCTCCAACTTTTGCGCTGATCATATTCTTTGTTTACGGCTTTATAGCCTGGACAGGATATGTCTCCTTTACCAAGTCCAAGATGCTGCCGACCTATTCCTTTGAAGGCGTCTACCAGTATGTCCGGCTCTGGAAAATGTCCACCTGGCATGTTGCCATGGAAAACCTACTGGTTTTTGGTGGCCTCTTTATCCTGATCGCCATTGTACTTGGTTGCCTGCTTGCTGTCGCTCTGGACCAAAGGGTACGTGCAGAAGGACTGTTGCGGACAGTATATCTCTATCCTATGGCAATCTCTTTTATTATCACGGGGACTGCCTGGAAGTGGATCCTTAACCCGGGCCTGGGGCTTGAAAAAATGTTTCATTCCTGGGGCTGGGAGAGCTTTTCCTTTGACTGGCTGATCAACAGCGACATGGCGATCTACACGCTTGTCATTGCAGCTGTCTGGCAATCCTCCGGATTTGTCATGGCTCTGTTTCTTGCTGCTCTTCGGGGTGTTGATAGCGAAATCATCAAGGCCGCCTATCTGGACGGAGCCTCACTTTCGCGCATTTATCTTGTAATTATTCTGCCGACCCTGCGCCCCGTCTTCCTCAGTAGCTTCTTTATTTTGGCCCACATGGCTGTAAAGAGTTTTGATCTGGTCGTCGCACTGACTGGTGGTGGGCCGGGAAACAGTTCGATCATGCCAGCAAACTTCATGTATGAAATGACCTTCCGCCGCAATCAAATCGGTCTTGGTGCAGCCTCTGCCATGATGATGCTGGCGACTGTAATGGCGATTGTCATCCCCTATCTCTATTCAGAACTGAGGGAGCGCAAACATGGCTGATATTGCTTCCCTGCCTGGCGGCAACAGCCCCTGGCGCAGCGCCGGCCGCTTTGGTCTCTACTTTCTGCTACTTAGTTTCGGGGTTTATTATATCCTGCCGCTGATTGTCGTTCTCTCTACTTCCTTCAAGGATCTGGACGAAATCAGAAACGGTACTCTGCTGTCTCTGCCCGCAGAAATAAATCTGGAATCCTGGCGTTATGCCTGGAGCGAGGCCTGCATCGGCGTCACCTGCACCGGACTTAAACCCTATTTCTGGAATTCGGTCATGATGACCATCCCTGCGGTCCTCATTTCAACAGTTCTTGGGGCCTTGACGGGCTATGCCCTGACCAAATTCAAGTTTCCTGGTGCCAACATGGTTTTTGCCATGATTCTGTTTGGCTGCTTCATCCCCTTCCAGGTGGTGTTACTGCCCATGGCACAGTCTCTGGGGTTCCTTGGGCTGGCAAACACAGTCCCCGGTCTGGTTCTGGTTCACATCGTTTACGGATTGCCCTTTACCGTGCTGTTCTTCAGAAACTACTACGTCAGTATTCCCGATGACCTGATCAAGGCGGCGACTATTGATGGTGCCGGTTTCTTCACCATATTCTGGCGCATTTTGTTACCCCTTTCCCCGCCAATTATTGTGGTGACAATTATCTGGCAGTTTACCCAGATCTGGAATGACTTCCTGTTTGGCGCCTCCTTTACCACAGGCGGCGGACAGCCTGTTACCGTTGCGCTTAATAATCTTGTTAACACCACAACCGGTGTCAAACGCTACAACGTCGATATGGCGGCAGCCCTGATTACGGCAGCCCCGACACTGGCCGTCTATGTTCTGGCCGGACGCTATTTCGTTCGTGGTTTGACCGCTGGTTCAGTCAAAGGGTAAGGAGAAAACTCTCATGGCAACCCTGACCATTCAAAACGTCAAGAAATCCTACGGTGCTGTCGATGTTCTCAAAGGCATCGATCTGGAGCTGGAAAACGGCGAATTTCTTGTCCTTCTCGGCCCTTCCGGCTGTGGAAAGTCTACCCTGCTGAACATGATTGCCGGGCTTGATACCATCACGGATGGTGAAATCCTGATCAACAGCAAGGTGGTCAACGACGTTCACCCCAAAGACCGTGACATTGCCATGGTATTTCAGAGCTACGCGCTCTATCCAAACATGACCGTTGAACGGAACATCGGTTTTGGTCTGGAGATGCGCAAGGTTACAAAAGCAGACCGGGAAAAGCGGGTTGATGAAGCCGTTCGCATGCTGCAGATCGATCACTTGAGAGATCGCAAGCCAGCACAGCTTTCCGGTGGACAGCGACAGCGTGTGGCGATGGGCCGGGCCTTGGTGCGCAAGCCAGAAATCTTTCTGTTCGATGAACCGCTTTCCAACCTAGATGCCAAATTGCGGGTCGAGATGCGGACAGAGATCAAAAAACTGCACCAACGCCTGGGCACAACCATGGTCTATGTCACCCATGACCAGATCGAGGCCATGACCCTGGCCAGCCGGATCGCCATTCTGCGTGAAGGTGAAATCCAGCAGTTTGCCAGTCCTCAGGAAGTCTATGAACGTCCGGCAAACATGTATGTTGCAGGCTTTGTCGGCTCGCCAGCCATGAATTTTATTCCGGCAACTGTTGTCAGTGAAGATAACCAGCTTGGTGTTTCTATTGAGCGAACCGCCAATGGAGAGCGCAGTTCTGTTTTCCTTGCCCTTCCCGATGATTTACAGGACATTGGCGAATGGGTTGGGCGCGAGGTTATCCTCGGCATTCGTCCGGAAACCCTTACCCATCGTTCAGATGCGGAAATGTCCCAGAACAAAAGGCTTCAACCATTCGATTGTCAGGTGGAAGTACTGGAACCAACCGGGGCAGATACGCTAACCTATATCGAGCTGGGCGGGCGGGAAGTTATTGCCAGGGTTAATCCCTACAATACCTCCAATCCCGGGGAAACCATGGCCTTTATGGTCGATATGGGCAAAGCCAGCCTGTTTGACCCCAAAAGCGAACTGCGGATATAGGCATAGAATCATGCAAACCATCGCTGTTGAGACAATCTGGGAAGGCCCGGCTCTGCTGGGCGAGTCCCCTCTTTGGGATCCAGGCAACAGCTGCCTCTATTGGCTGGACATAGAAAACGCCAGGCTATTCCGCCAGAAACAGGATGGAACTGGAAACCAGCCTGTTACCGACAGTCTTGATCTGCCAGCACCTGCCGGGAGCATAGCTCTGTCTGATAGCGGCGAGTTGATCGCAGCCCTCGGCCAGGGCATATCCCTGATCAATATGGAAACCGGAATTGTCACGGCACTTGCCCCAAGCCTGTCCGGTGATGCCTGCCTGATGAATGACGGCAAAGCAGATCGTTATGGCAATTTCTTTTTTGGAGCCAAGCACCTTAAAGAAACATCAGCCCTTGCCGGTTGCTGGCGATATTCGCAGGGACAGATCGTTCAACAGAAAGGACATTTTACCGTTTTCAACGGCCCCGCCTTTAGCCCTGCCGGAGACCGGATATATTTTGCTGATTCTCCATCCCGGAAAATAATGACTGCAAGCTATGATCAGGATTATGGCATCAGCAGCCTGCCTGAAGTTTTTGTCCAGCTGTCAGAAACAGATGGGTATCCCGATGGTATGACTATCGATAGTGAAGGCTGTTTGTGGAATGCCCAGTGGGATGGCTGGGCAATCACCAGATACCTTCCCGATGGCACAATTGATCGCAAGATCACCTTGCCTGTTCAACGCCCGACCTCGCTTTGTTTCGGCGGGAAAGACCTCAAAACACTCTATATCACCTCAGCTTCAACAAGGCTGACACCAGAGGAAATATCCCGTAATCCGGACGCCGGGGCTTTGTTCAAACTTAACCTCGACATCGCAGGTCTTCCGGAAACCCTAGTCAATTATTTAGATTAGAAAAATCTGACATGATATTGGAAAACAAAAATATATTGATAACAGGCTCAAGCAGCGGCATTGGGCGAAAGATTGCAGAGGAAGCTCTCAAGGAAGGCGCATCCGTTTTCCTGCATGGCTTGCGGGAACAGCTGGTTGAAGCAGCAATCACAGAACTGGGCAGCCTGTATGGGCAGGAGCGGGTTGGCGGGCTGGCTGGTGATATCGCCAATCCGGAGTTTCCGGTTCAGCTATGTGCAGCGGCCATTCGTCATTTTGGCAGGATTGACGGTCTGATCAACAATGCCGGGATCTCTCCCCGACACAACATCGACAGTTTGACAGCAGAGGCCTTTGAACAGGTCATGGCGATCAACCTGCGCGCCCCGATGCTCATGATCCAGGCCTGCATGGAAAATTTCCGTAAGCTGGGCAGCGGTAGTATCGTCAATATCGGTTCAATCAATGCACACTGTGGTCAACCGGATCTGCTGATCTATTCAGTTTCCAAGGGCGGGCTCCAGACGATGACCCGGAATCTTGGCGATGCCTTTGGTCCAGAAAAAATTCGCGTTAACCAGTTGAATGTCGGCTGGACCTACACTGAAAACGAGCACAAGCTGCAACTGGCCGAAGGCCGCCCGGAAAACTGGCTAGATGACCTTTCCCCGCTTTCTGCACCAACGGGAATGATTCTCTTGCCCGAACAGGTTGCGCAACACGCCGTCTTCTGGCTTTCGGACAAGTCAGTACCTGTTACCGGTACGGTGCTGGAGGTTGAACAGTATCCCTTGATTGGCCGTAACCGGATAGCCGACAGTTAAGCCTGATAATCTGCCTGCTACAATAAGATCCGCCCCAGAAAATAGAGTATGACATGACCCGTAGCCCGATCACCAAAGAACAACTCCGTAGCAAAAAATGGTTTGATGATGTTGATGATCCTGGCATGTCTGCGCTTTATCTCGAACGCTACCTCAACTTCGGCCTGACCCGTGAAGAACTGCAATCAGGCAAACCTATTATCGGTATCGCCCAGACCGGATCAGATCTGACCCCCTGTAACCGTCATCTCCAGGATCTGGCGACCCGGGTTAAAGAAGGTATTCGCGACGCCGGGGGAATTCCGCTGGAATTTCCGGTTCACCCAATTCAGGAAACCGGAAAGCGCCCAACGGCGGCTCTGGACCGTAACCTTGCCTATCTTGGGCTGGTAGAGGTTCTCCATGGTTATCCTCTGGATGGCGTGGTTCTGACGACAGGATGCGACAAGACGACCCCCGCCTGCCTTATGGCGGCAGCGACTGTGAACATGCCCGCAATCGTCCTGTCTGGTGGCCCAATGCTCGATGGCTACCACAAAGGCCGCACTGTTGGTTCCGGAAGCATCATCTGGGAAGCCCGCCAGCAACTGGCTGCAGGTGAACTGGACTACGAAGGTTTTATGGACCTGGCGGCAGCCTCTGCCCCGTCAATAGGACATTGCAACACTATGGGCACGGCATTATCCATGAATTGCCTCGCCGAAGCACTGGGTATGTCCCTGCCCGGCTGTGCGTCCATTCCGGCACCTTATCGGGAGCGAGGCCAGATATCCTATCACACCGGGAAACGCATCGTCGAAATGGTCTGGGAGGATCTAACTCCCTCCGAAATCATGACCAAAGAAGCTTTTGAAAACGCCATTGTCCTGGCATCATCCCTTGGTGCTTCGACCAACTGTCCGCCCCATCTCATTGCCATAGCCCGTCATATGGGGGTTGAGCTTGATATGGAGGACTGGCAGAGGGTCGGCTACAACGTACCGATGATCGTAGACTGTCAGCCCGTCGGCCGTTTTCTTGGTGAAGGTTTCCATAAAGCTGGTGGTGTTCCAGCAGTCCTCGCCGAATTGATTTCAGCTGGCCTGATTCATGAAACACAAATGACAGTGAATGGCCACACCATTGGCGATAACTGCCGAAGTGCCTTCACACATGATCGTGAAGTCATTCGCACAGCTGATACTCCCTTACTGCAATCCGCTGGCCTTATGGTGCTTAGAGGAAACCTGTTTGAAAACGCTGTCATGAAGACCTCAGCAATCGACGGGGCCTTTCGCAAACGGTATCTCGAAGATCCCGAACATCCAAACGTGTTTTTTGGCGATGCCATCGTTTTTGAAGGCTCCGAAGATTACCATCACAGGATCAATGATCCCGATCTTGGCGTAACCGCCAACTCCATTCTTTTCATCAGGAACTGCGGCCCGGTGGGATATCCCGGCTCTGCCGAGGTGGTCAACATGTTGCCGCCGGACAGTCTGGTCAAACAAGGTATCACCTCTCTCCCTTGTGCCGGTGATGGACGACAGAGCGGAACATCAGGTAGCCCCTCCATCCTCAATGCTTCACCTGAAGCCGCTGTTGGAGGCGGGCTCGCCCTGCTTAAAAATGGCGACCGGATCCGTGTGGATCTGAATGACCGCAAGGTCGACATGATGATCAGTGATGAAGAACTGGCAAAAAGACAGTCAGAACTGGTGCTACCCGAGCTAGATAACCAGACTCCCTGGCAGGATATATATCGGTCCATGGTCGGGCAACTTTCCACTGGAGCCTGCCTTGAGCCTGCCACCCTGCATCTGCGCATTATCGACAACAAGGGCTTGCCCAGACATTCCCACTAGCCTATCTTTGCCACCGCTCCATCATTTGAATAATCCTTGACTGTACTGTTCAACAGATCTTGAACAATGAGACAAAACGGTTAACGTCAAGCAGTAAAATCAATTTCTAACAACATGTTATACAATAAAATTCTCGCCTGGAGTCAACAAGGCAAGCTGAATTGAACAAGGAACCCGCCCGCATGACCTCAATCGGTATTATCGGCGAATGTATGGTCGAGCTTTTTCGCGCCGAAGCCTCTGCCTCACAAGACGAATTGTTCAAAAAGCGCTTTGGTGGTGATACCTACAACACCGCTTATTATCTGGCGCAATGTTCTCAGGGGGCAATAGGGGTCAGCTATATCACTGCTCTTGGTGATGACAGCCTTAGTGACGAGATGATCACAACCTTCGCGACGGCAGGTGTCCAGACAGATCTTATCGAAAAAATATCTGGTGCTGTTCCCGGGCTTTATATGATCCAGACCGATGATCATGGCGAACGAAGTTTCCTTTACTGGCGATCTCAAGCCCCTGCTCGGCAGCTCTTCCAAACGGCCTTTACCGAACAGCTCAAAGCCGGATTGATGACAAAAGACTGGTTATGTTTTTCTGGCATTACCCTGGCTATTCTCTACCCTGAAGGGAGGGAAGAGCTATTTCAGCTTTGCCGTGATTTCCGGTCGAAGGGTGGAAAAGTAGCTTTTGACAGCAACTATCGTCCCAGACTCTGGCAGGACAGAGATGAAGCAAAATATGTATTGAACCAGGCCTATAGCCTCTGTGATCTGGCTTTGCCTTCCTATGATGATGAAAAACTTCTTTTCGATCAGGAAGATACAAACCAGTCAATCCAACGGATTTCAAAGCTGGGTGTGGACGAGATTATTCTGAAAAATGGATCGGACAGCGTCACCTCTTATTCTGACGGGGAAGTTCAGGTCTTTCCAGTTGAGGCCGCGAAGGTGGTCAAGGATACGACAGCCGCAGGTGACAGCTTTAACGCCGGGTATCTCTGGGCTAGGCTCAGCGGGAAATCCCTTGAGAATTCTATTACGATTGCCGGAGAAATCGCCCGACAGGTTATCGCCCAGCAAGGCGCCATTGTCCCGATTATTGCTCCGGCACTCTAACAAAACCAGCAGGCAAGCCTATAATGACCAATGATGCCCATCACAGTTACCTCACGCAAACACTGGAAAAAGCGGTTATTCTGCCTGTTCTGGTCATCGAAAGCTCGGAAGAAGCTGTTGCACTTGCCAAAGCTCTTTTCGCCGGAGGCTGCACAGCCATTGAAGTGACCTTGCGCAGCCAGGCTGCACTTTCAGCGATTGAGAAGATTGCCACGGCTTTACCTGAGCTGGCCCTGGGTGCAGGAACTCTGTTGGAGCAAGCTCAATTTGCACAGGTAAAAAGTGCTGGAGCAAGCTATGCCTTAAGCCCGGGAACAACGGAACGCCTTAGCCAGGCAGCCATCGATGCTGACTTGCCTTATGTTCCGGCAGCTGCAACCCCTTCTGAAGTCCTGTCTTTGCGAGAACAGGGGTTCAAGATACAGAAGCTTTTCCCTGCCACAGTAGTCGGTGGTATTGATATGCTGAAATCCCTGCATGCACCTATTGCTGATGTTCGTTTTTGTCCGACGGGCGGTGTATCTCTAGAGAACCTGAACAACTTCCTCTCCCAGCCAAACGTAATCTGTGTTGGAGGAAGCTGGCTGGCGCCCAAAAATATGGTCACAGAAAAAAAATGGAATGAGATTACTCGGCTGGTTGAAACCAGTCTGGCAAAGGCCAAGCGATAACTCGTTTTGGAAGAGAAAAGATCCACAAAAAGATAAAGACCAGCTGTCAAAACTGGTCTTTATCTTTTATATCTGATTTTAGAAAATCTATCCGGTTGTCAGCGAGAGCGCCCGAGCGTCAGCGCGGGCGGCCCGGTTTACATGCCCCAACCCTTTGTGAGCGCGGGCCACATAACTCCAGTTTTGCACTGAAGTGTTTTTCAAAGCACAACGTTCGTTTGCCAGGGCAAGGGCCAGGTCAAAACGTTTTGCCCGAAGAGCTGCCTCCAGCAAGGTCCAGCCGATTATATCGCGCTGGGCATGGCTGCCGCCAAGACGGTGCGTCATGTAACGAACAGCCAAAAGCCGATCAACACAACTGCCATAGTCTTCCCGTTCAAAGTCTTGCAGAGCCAGACAGAATGGTAGACCGATTTCCCGGCTCATCGCCACGTTGGCATCTGTTGCATGGCCGATATAACGTTCATTGGCATTGAGCAGCCGCTGTGCAGCCTCTGTCCGCCCATCAGACACAAAGGTCATCATGGCATGAACATCATTGAAGGCATAAAGCGTATCTTCCGCACTGGGCTCCCATTTATCAGCAAGGGAAGTCCAGCGGTCCCCAACATCGATCCCAAGAAGCTTAAGCCGCCATAACAGAGCCGCAGCATCCAGCTCTTCGTACTTGTCGGCTGTCTGGTTCTGGGTCCGCAGATTGTTATCATAAATATCAAGGACACGATCAACCTGCCCTACATCCAGATGAAACAAGGACAGATGCCACCAGAGATGGTTGGCAAAGTGGCTGCGCGACCAGCTTGGCGCGCGTTCTCTCATAAAGCTTATCCCGCCCGCCTGACGGCCCTGCATTTCCATAACATGGGAAACCGAATGAACCGCGTAGGGATTGTCAGGGCGGATCGCCAGTGACATACGTCCCATCTCTTCTGCCTGGAGATAGTCGCTGTTTTCTTCCAGGCCAAAAGAATAGAAACCAAGCACAAATTCGTAACCTGGCATGTCCTCATCCCAGAGGGCAAAGACCCGGGCAACACAGTCGCGTTGCCCAACCACATCACCCAACAGGACATCAGCAAGGTGAATCATCTGCAGTGCAAGGAGATCAAGAGGATAGCAGGTTAAGACAGCTTCCCAGTGTTGAACAGCAGCAAAAAAATCACCATCAACCCAGGCTCGTACAGCTTTGATATGGCCGCGTTCCCGTTCATTTGCCTTGTCCCAGAGCGCTTCGGCTTTTTCAAGAGCAGACAACATTCGGCGATAAATTCTTGTTTCCAGAGTCTGGGTCAGCCAGGCCGCCTTAAAGCAGTGTCCCATGATGAAATCAGGGTGTTCTTCAAGCGTCCGGTTGATCATGGTGATCGGATCACCAAAGAATGTCATGGTACAGAGATGTGCCTCTTCCAAAGCTTTAATCGCATCCCGATTTCCATAGGAAACGGGGACACCCCTGCAATCATTCAATGACATAGACTTCTCTCTTGTTTCTCAGCCATATTCGCGGGCTTTTCATTTTCCTAGCAAGCAATTGTGTCGGGTTAGTGACGACGCGCTGCTTTGCTAATCCAGTTATCATCAATCTGATAATGATCGAACAGGTCGATCAAATCTCCACACTGCCCAAAAGAATTGATCCCCAAGGGTGCGACGGCATGGCCTCTTACGCCCCCCATCCAGGCCAGAGCTGCGGGATGACCATCGATAACTGTAACCAGACGCGCATTTGACGCCAAAGGCTCGAGCAGGTTTTCAACATGCGCCATTTGACCATTGTCTTCGCCTTTTAAACGCAAGCGTTCAAGATCCTGCCATTCATTATAAAGACGATCGGTCGAGGTCACCGAAAGCAGCCCCATTTCGGGGAAATCAGTCTTCAGAGCATCAAAAGCCTTTAAAGCTTCAGGAGCCAGAGCCCCTGTATAGACCAGTGCTTTGCTTGATCCTTTTGCCGGAGGAACCAGCCAGTAACCGCCGCTGACGATCCCTTTTCGGGTTTCTTCGTCGAGTGTACGCGACGGCTGTTCTATCTGTCGGGTTGAAAGGCGGAGGTAAACCGAACCACCATTGCTCTCATCCTGCATATGGGCAAAGCTCCAGCCCATGATCTCGGCCACTTCGTCAGCAAAGGCTGGCTCAAAGGAGGTGAGCCCCGGTTGCCCCATGCCAATCATCGGTGTTGAGATCGACTGATGAGCGCCCCCTTCTGGTGCCAGCGTAATCCCTGATGGCGTAGCCACCAGCATAAAGCGGGCATCCTGATAACAGGCATAATTCAGAGCATCGAGACCGCGCGAAATAAAGGGGTCGTAGAGTGTACCAATCGGCAAAAGACGCTCGCCAAACAGACTTCCGGACAGTCCGAGTGCTGCCAGATTAAGAAAAAGGTTATTCTCGGCGATCCCCAGTTCAACATGCTGCCCGGAGGGATGGCGGTCCCACTTCTGCATGGAGGGAACCTTGTTCGCCCGGAAGGCATCTTTTTTGTCTTTGCGGCCGAATAACCCGCGCTGATTGACCCAGCCGCCCAGATTGGTTGAAACCGTTACATCCGGAGAGGTGGTGACAATCCGGTCGGCAAGATCACCACCAGCCTTAGCAAGATCATTGAGGATACGACCAAAGGTTTCCTGGGTTGAGGCTTTATCCGCGACTGTAAAGGGCATCTTTTCAGGCAGGGCTATTTTCCGGGCATCTTTATGTCGGGAACCATTACTGACAAGCGAAGCATCCTCAATAATCTGTTTGATTGCCTCCAGATCCCCCTTCAGCCCGGCGAAATGATCCCACTCCTGCCCGGATTCAACACCGCAGGTTTTCTGGAATTCAGCAAATTGCGGCAAGTTCATCAGGCCAGCATGATTATCCTTGTGACCCTGCAGGGGTAGCCCATAACCCTTGACAGTATAACAAACAAAGGTTGTCGGCTTGTCATCAGGAACTGACTGGAAAGCTTCAAGCAAGGTTTCCATGCAGTGCCCGCCCAGATTGGTCATCAACCGTTGCAGATCATCATCGGCATAACTGGCTATCAGCTGGTGTAGATCAGATTCATCCGGTAAATCCTGTATGATCTGTTTGCGCCAGGCAGCAGCTCCCTGGAAGGTCAGTGCAGAGTAGATGTCGTTCGGACAGGCATTGATCCAACGACGTAGCGCCTTACCGCCGGGACGGTTAAAAGCGGTTCTTTGTAACTTGCCGTATTTCAGAGTGATGACATTCCAGCCAGCCGCCCGGAAAAAACGTCCGATGATGCGAAACAGGTCTTCATTGACCATGCCATCAAGGCTTTGACGGTTGTAATCGATAATCCACCAGATATTGCGGATGTCATGCTTCCAGGTATCAAGCAAGGCCTCATAGATGTTGCCTTCATCCAGTTCTGCATCCCCAACCAGCGCAACCATCCGTCCCGGCACCTCATCCGAAGGAATGATATCCTTGTACCGCAGATAATCCTGGGTCAGCGCCGCAAAGTTAGTGATTGCCGCCCCCAGTCCAACCGAGCCGGTCGAGAAATCGATCATAGTTCCGTCTTTAGTTCGCGATGGATAGGACTGGGCCCCGGCAAAGGCCCGAAAGTTCTCCATCTTTTCCCGGGTCTGATTACCAAGCAGATACTGAATGGCATGCAGCACAGGGCTGGCATGGGGCTTTACCGCCACACGATCCTGTGCGCGCAGTTCATGCATATAGAGGGCAGTCATGATTGTGGTGATTGAGGCACAGCTGGCCTGATGCCCGCCGACTTTCAAACCATCGCGGCTTTCTCGCAGGTGATTGGCATTGTGGATCATCCAACTCGCAAGCCAGCGGACTTTGTTCTCGATTTGCTGAAGAGCCAAGACCTGTTCGTTTTCCCCATCCCACGCATTTTCGAACATGGTTTGATTCTCTGCCAATACAGCCTGCATTATTCTGCCCCTGTTTTTTTACTTTTCGTTGGATTATGACAACGCTTATTAAATCAAGCTGAACGGGCCATCATTTTGACCTTGCTTCCGCCTCCGGCCACATCAAGCGCGTACTCGAGATCGGAAAGAATATCCTCGACCTCTTCGAGACCAACAGAAAGCCGTACGAGACTGTCTGTAATGTCGTATTCCTGGCGTTCTTCGGCTGTATAGGTCGAATGAGTCATTGTGGCGGGGTGTTGGATCAGGGTTTCCGCATCTCCCAGGCTGACTGCCCGGACGATCATCTGGCAACCATCAATCATTTTACGCCCCGTCTCCAGACCACCGTTGAGCTCAAAAGCAATCATCCCACCAGAATTGTCCATCTGTTTTTGGGCAATATCATATTGCTCAAAGCTTTCCAGACCAGGATAGAAAACCCGGCTAACCAGCGGGTGAGATTCAAGATAACTGGCAACCGTCATTGCACTGGCACAATGTCTATCCATCCGCAGGTTCAGTGTCTTGATCCCGCGCAGGATCAGCTGGGCATCCTGGGGGGACAGCACCGCACCTGTCATATCCTTGAGGCCAATCAGTCTGATGTCGTGCATGGCTTCTGCGGTTCCCACAACAGCTCCTGCTGTCAGATCGCCATGGCCACCAAGATATTTGGTCGCAGAATGGACCACAAGATCAGCCCCGAGTTCGATGGGACGTTGCAGATAAGGACTGCAATAGGTGTTATCGACGATTACCGTTGCTGACTTACTGTGAGCAATCTCGGAAATCGCGGCAATATCCACAACCCGCATGTTGGGATTGGCCGGGGTTTCAAAATATACAATCCGGGTTTTGTCACTGATTGCAGCTTCAAGCTTTGCCGGATCAGTCAGGTCGACATGACGTGTCGTCACCCCGAAGCGTTCAAGTCCGTGGCGGAAATAGGAGAAGGTGCAGCCATAAAGGGTACGGTCCACAATGATTTCATCACCGGGCTTCACCAGGGTCCAGAAAACGGAGGTAATGGCCCCCATCCCGGAAGAGGTAACAAGAGCAGCTTCTCCTCCCTCCAGAATGGCCATGCGCTCTTCCAGCAAAGCCAGGGTCGGGTTGGAAATACGGGAATAGATGTAGCCAGCCTCTTCCTCGGCAAAACGACGGCCACCCTGTGCGGCAGAATCAAAGGCAAAGGTCGAGGTCATATAAACCGGCGGGTTCAACGCCCCTTGGTGATCAAGCGGATTATAACCGTGGTGAATGGCGCGTGTCGCGAAACCTTTTTTGCCTTTAAGATCAGTCATTTGAATTTGGCTCCCAGAGTGAAATGTCTTTAACACCCACAAAAGCAACAAGCGTGCCAAGTATTTTATCAAATAAAATCAAATAGATACATAAATTCAAATCAAATTAATGTAAATTTATTCTTACACTTATTTTAGCCTGGATCTTAAAAGTGCAGTAAATCTGTTGATTTTCAAAGATCAATATGGTGTAAATTAATTCGTACGTAAGGATATATTTACATGAGAATTGAAATAAGAACCGATAATCGTTTGGGGATGACCCAGGAGGTTCTCTCAGTCCTGGTTGCCCAAGGCCTGGATTTGCGTAACCTTGAGGTCACAACCAATCATATCTATATCGACTTACCCTCGCTTGACCGGGCTCAAGCCCCGTCATCATTACCATCAGCATTAACAGCGGCGATAACCGCTGTTCCTGGTGTGCACCAGATCATGCCCATTGACCTTCTGCCGACAGAGCGTCGCCGATTGCAATTACACGCAGTCCTGTCAAGTTTGCCTGACCCCGTTATTGCCATTGACACAAAGGGCGACATAACCCAGGCGAACGACGCAGCGCAAAAAATTGTCAATAAAACAGAACTGGACCTGAGAGGCAGACCACTGGACCAACTTCTCTCACAACCACTCGCCCATTTGCTGCAAAAATCTTCTTTTCAAATAGCCGAGATTGAAATGCAGCTGGGCGGCGAGAATTTTCTCTTGCATGCAGAACCAATCAAAGCACAAGAAAATCAGAATACCCAGATATCTGGCAGCGTACTGGTTTTTCAACGTCCGGCCAGACTGGGACGAACCTTCAGTGCACTTGATACAAAACAAGCTGTTAAAGATTTTTCGGCTATACTGGGGGAAACACCCGCATTCCTCCATATCAAGGATCGAGCAGTTCGGCTTTCCAAAGTTGATGCCCCACTACTAATCCTGGGAGAAACCGGAACCGGTAAAGAGCTTTTTGCCCGCGCCTGCCATGAATCCAGTCTCCGAAATAAAAACTCTTTTCTCGCCTTAAACTGTGCCGCGCTACCAGAAAATCTGGCAGAAAGTGAGCTGTTCGGCTATGCCCCCGGCGCTTTTACCTCTGCCACAAAAGGCGGCAAGCCGGGACTGCTGGAACTCGCTCACACTGGAACAGTTCTTCTGGATGAGATCGGCGAACTCACCCCCTATCTGCAGGCCAAACTGCTGCGGTTTTTACAGGACGGCAGTTTTATGCGGGTCGGCGGCACAAAAGAAATCAGGGTTGATGTCCGAACCATCAGTGCCACCAACCGCAATCTCGAAGAGATGGTTACAAAAGGGACTTTCCGCGAGGACCTCTATTATCGCCTCAATGTCCTGTCGATCACCCTTCCGCCTTTACGTGAACGAGCTGGAGATATTCCTCTGCTTGCCGGACACTTCACCAAACGAGCTTCCCGTCAGATTGGCTGCCGGACACCCGTTTTATCCCAGTCGCTAATAGACCAGCTTAGTGCCTATTCCTGGCCTGGAAATATAAGGCAAATGGAAAATGCCCTGTTCCGGGCAGTGTCTCTTTGTGAAAAAGAACAGCTATCAGCCGTTGATCTGGAATTACCATTACAAATTCCCACCCCGCCTTCTCTTTCACAGGGCTCGCACATACAACTTGGCACCAGCTATAAACTGGCTTTGGAAAATTTTGAAAAGCATCTCTTTACAGAGCTTTATCCACTTCACCCAAGCAGCCGAAAGCTTGCACAGGCTCTTGGTGTTTCCCATACAACAGTTGCCGATAAATTAAGGAAATACGGAATTACACTCGATTAATATTAATAGAGAAAAAAATTTGTTTTCCCATTACAAATGTCCCCTCAATTACTCAGAGGGATTTCAAATTTCCTTTCTATTAAGTCCCGTCGATAACGGGCGATTTCATCCCAAATATTCTCGGAAAGACCTTTATTCTCCGAATAGAATTTATGACTGATCATCATGTACCAGTCATATTCCGCAAATGCTGGTTCAAGCTCGACAAGCTCATCATTCCGGCCTATTTTTTCAAGTAATTTTCGACCAATATTTCGCTCTATGATATAGGCTGAAAGGTGTTTTTCCGCGACTAGTGACAAACCCTTTTCCGGTGAATGCACCGTATTTGCTTCAAGCCCAAAATCTTCCCTGAGCCGCTTGACGACCACATAACCCAAGGGAGCTCCGATAGACATCCCGACATTATTAAAAGCTTTTCCGTCCCACTTGAGCAAGGTGTCCTCACGAGCGAAAAGCATATAGGAAACCCTCAGTAAACGGCGATCAATGTCCGGATTTCCCTCTCCTTTTGCAACATCTAACGGATATTGCCCCAGGGCTTCACGTTCTTTCTGATAAATAGCGGGAAAGACAGCATCAACCTCATTGTCTTTTAACAAAGCCAGACAACGTTTCCAGGGACGCCTTATGAAATCGGTAGAAACATTCAGGGGAGCGAGAGAGGCAGAAATCATTTCAGGGAAGATACCAGGTTCTCTCTCCGGGACCTGATCGTCGCCACCTAACACAAAGGGTGGATGGCTTCTGTCTTCGTAACACACACGAAAGCTTTGCTCAGAAGCCCAAAGCTCTTGCGCCAGAAAAATACCCAAAAAGGACAATATTGCTCTTTTCAGATAGCCATGAAAACTGGTCATTCAATCTCGCTATTCTGGCAACTGGGTAACAGTATCAACGGAAATCGTAAAATAATTCTGAATCCAGCCAACCAAGCTGGATACACCGGATTTTTTTTACACCCAGAGTCAATAATATTATGGGTCCAGTTTTTCACCCTCTCTGGTGAAAATTATCATTTTATGCTAGGTATTATCAGATAGGGTCTTCCAGTTTTCAATTGAAAATTTGGCAAAGAGGAACAAGCTTTTCAGTTCGATCCTGTGCCCGTTTCTGTTAGTAAAAACCAGTCTGATATTTTTAGCGTCAAATACGATAAACAACGGCAAAAGGAAATCGGTAAATGATGCCTACTACAGTTCATAGCATCTTAAAATATACTGTCCAGATCCTGAACACCAAGGGCAACGCCGATACACCGAAAGCACAGATTATCGTTCGATTGCTGAACAAGGAAGATAAGACCTGTGGTGTTGCTGTTTTCAAGGATTATGGCGAAAGCAATGCGCAAAACCCTTACGGTGATCACCAAAAGCAAACCGCAACCGCTTATTATGATATAAAATACTATCAGTCTTTTGTTGATATTTTACGTCTTGAAAAAGAACTCTTCTGGAAAATAGCCTGGCAACAGATCGGTCCAAACAAAACCGTTCTCGATGTTTCCCTTGATACAAAAGCAGAAATTATCGGAGAACATTTTGGCAATGGCGGTGCCTGACAAATCAGTATCTTTCCTGACCAGAGATCTTGTACTTTCCCGCTGATCCTCTGTTTCAAAAACATAACAGATATGGCGCTTGAGAATTAGCTCAAGCGCCATATCTTTTTTTATACAGCCCACTCAGATTGGCGCCATTGCCTTGTCTGCTTCAGCCGCTGCCCGCTTGGCGGCCTCAGCTGCAATCTTCTCCTTGCGCAGTTCCTTACGGCGGTAGACTTCGTGCAGAATAGCACCAAGCAAGGTCACACAGACAATAACGACGGCCAGAGCACTGAGAGAAGGATTGGTTCCCAAACGCACCTTACCCGCCAGGACTGTCGTCAAAGTGCTTTCCGCCTGAATGGTAAAGAGGGTTGTATTGTAATTCTCGAAACTGGTTAGAAACGCCAGCACAGCAGCTGAGCCAATCGCAGGTCTCAAGAACGGGATCAGGATTTTCCAGAACACCTGCACATTTGTTGCCCCCAGATCCAGCGCTGCCTCTTCCTGGGTCCGGTCAAATCGCTGTAGACGGGAGAGGAAGATCAACATGCAATAGGCCGAAATAAAGGTAGATTGCCCCACAATCGTCAGAAAAATCCCGCTATAGAAAATTGTGTCGTAATCAGCGTCCATCCAGACACCAAGCCGATCCCAGAAAACCAGAGTGGAGATTCCCAGAATAACGCCCGGTGTCAGCAGAGGAGAAACCACAACCGTGTAGTAGATCGGTTGAACCTTCTTGTGCACCTGGGACATCAGCAAAGCTGCGGCCAGACCGATTGGTACAGCAAGAAAAATAACCCCGACGCCAATCAAAAGCGAGTTCTGGATCCCTGTAATCATCTCCTTATCGTTGGCAAGAACCGAAAACCATTCCAGCGTAAGTTCCTCAATCGGTATTGCTGTTGGAAACTTTGGTGTATTGAAGGCTGTGATCCCCATCAAAATCAAAGGACCAAAAAGGTAAAGGAAGAACATCCCGATATAAAAACGGACCATGTATTTCTGAATACGATCTGAAGTCATTTTGCCAGCTCCCCCAGATTAACCTTGAAGAGACGCATAATCGTCAGAACGAAGATGATGCAGGAAAACAGCAGTACAAATGCATAGGCAGAACCCCGCGCCCAATCACCACCGGAAAAGAACCAGTCGTAGATTATCTGGGTAAACCAAAGACTGCTTGGCCCGCCCAGAATCTGGGGAACAGCCAAGGCACCAGCTGACAGCATGAAAACCATGGTGCAGCCAGAGGCAATCCCCGGTTTGGCGTAAGGAATGACCACTCGGTAATGAATACGCCACCAGGGAGATCCGAGATCCCTCGCCGCTTCAATCTGGTTGTGATCAAGACTTTCGATCGCATTGTAGATCGGGAAAACCATCAAGAGGATGTAGGCATAACTCAGGCCAGCATACATCGCCACATCGATTTTGATAAAGTCAATCGGATCATCAATGAGCCCGATAGAAATCAGAACAGCATTAATGACACCACTTGATCCAAAAAGGATACGAAAGGCAAAAGCCCGCAGGATTTCGTTGACCCAGAACGGCAGGATAAGACAAATCAGAAATAATCTTGCCGTTCCGCCTTTTGCGGTTTGAGCCAGGTAATAGGCAATCGGATAACAAAGCGCAAAAGCAAGGAGTGTCACCATTACTGAAGCGATAATAGTTCTGAGAAACACCTGCAGATGCAGCCAGTTAAACCACGCCTCGTCACTTTCCCTTCCAAAAATAAGATAGGAGTAGTTAACCAGCGTATGCCCTTCGAGATTTCCGCCAATCGCGCCATCCCGAAAGGAATAGTCAACCATATAAAGCTGGGGGGCGATAATCATCAACCCGACCCAGAGCACAACTGCCCCGACCAGATAGATCGAGACAAATACACCGTTTTTTCGGACAAACTTGATCTGCCTCAGGTTGTCCCAGACCCTGGCCGAATTGTTTTGCAAGACGGGTGCAAGTGTCAGGGCCATAATTACAGCCAGAAAAACAACAAAGAAGGTGCTGAGTGGATCATTCATCAGCCAACTCTCCTTCCGGCAGAACAATGGCACGGTCTGGATCAAAACGGATCTTAACCTTGTCACCGACATGCATGTTGGTATCAACACCATCGTTGCTTAAGGAAAGCGCAATATGTTTGCTGCCCTCTCCTTCCAGGTGAATATGAATGGAATGACCTTCGAATTCCTCGGAAAGCACAGTGCTTTCTATGCTGTTCTCTGCCGGGCTCTGACCTTCAACCAGAGACAGGGATTCCGGCCGGACAAAAAGAATGGCAGCATCTCCTTCCTCTAGTCCCTGGGTATTACGCCCCCTCAGTATCCCGAATTTATTTTCGACCTGGGCATACTGAGCATCTGCCTTAACGACTTTGCCAAAAAAAGGATTATTCTCCCCAACAAAGGAGGCCACAAATGCAGTCTGCGGATTATTATAGATGCTTGTACCGTCCCCAACCTGCTGGATAACGCCGGCAGACATCACGGCCACCCGGTCGGACATGGTTAAAGCTTCACCCTGGTCATGGGTGATATAGATAAAGGTAATACCGACACGCTGCTGGATATTGCGCAATTCACTGCGCATGTGTTGTCGAAGCTTCAAATCCAGGGCAGAGAGCGGCTCATCAAGCAACAGAACTTGAGGTTCAACAGCCAGAGCCCTGGCAATAGCAACCCGCTGCTTCTGTCCGCCCGACAGCTCCGAGACCATCTTGTCGCCCTGCCCGGGCAAAGCAATAAGATTGAGTAACTCTTCTGCCCGGCGGCGGCGCTCAGCGTATTTGACACCTTCGACCTCCAGCCCGAAGGCAATGTTTTCAGCAACAGACATCAAAGGAAAGAGAGCCAGGTTTTGAAAAATCAGGGCCGTCGGTCGTTTGTTCGGGCCAATGCCCCGCATATCAGATCCATTGATCCGGATGACACCTTCGGTCGGCTCGTTAAATCCAGAAATGGCCCTCAGGATCGTGGTTTTTCCGCAGCCGGATGGGCCAAGAAAACTGAAAAACTCTCCCTTTCTGATTGAAAGGTTTGCATCATCTACAGCTGTGAAATTCCCAAAACGAATTGATACATGTTCTAAATCGACACCTGAGCTCATGACGCCCCCAAGACTATTCTCACGGGCTCAACAACTGGCCCGGTTTGTTATTTCAAGAAGAGTGAGGAGCACAGAAAACCCGTGCCCCTCTCAATTGAGTTAAGCTCAGAAACTAGGACGCAACAAACTTGTCCTGGAACTCTGTACGCAGCTGCGCATACCAGGTTGGTTCAGCGGGCCAGGCAAAGAGATTATCCAGGGCATCTCCAGGATAGGCCTCGGCAAAGTTCTTCTTCGACGCCTCGGTAAGATGAGCATCCGCACCGTTCACAGCCGAATTGTATCCTGTCAGATTGGCGGTTAATCCCCCGAATTCGGGCCGGAAAGAAAACTCGAGGAAGGCATATACCTGATCAATGTTCTTGGCGCCAACCGGCATTGCAATACCATCCACCCAGGCAAGTGCTCCTTCTTTTGGCGCCTGATACTGAACCGGATTACCTTCTGACTTGAGCGCCAAAATTGGTCCATCCCAAGTTTGCCCACGGATAACATCTTCTTGCATCAGGCCATTTTTCTGACCATCAGCATCATTCCAGAATTTTTTGACGTTCTTTTTACGCTCAATACAGAACTGGGTAATCTTGGACCATACATCCTTCATGTCGTCTTCGCTTTTGTAGGCGCGAACAACATCGCCAGGAGCCAGCTCCCCAATAGTCTCCATATAAAGACCTGCGCCGAGCATCATGGAATGTGGACGCCCCATCATTTCGTTATCACGTCCCTCGACCCAGAGATCGCCATAACTGGGAACTCCCCCCTCCGGGGTCCACTTGTCAGTGCGCCAGGCAATGGCTTCGGTTCCCCAAAGCTGCGGAACCCAGTGGGATCCCTTCCCACCAAAATTCCAGTCGGTTTCTCCGACCTTGGCCATGGAGGCATTCACCCGGTCAATTGGCACTTTGTTCATATCAAATGCCTGCAACAGGTTCAGAGGTTCCCATTGCTGGGCACGCATGTTGGTTGGAGAAACCAGATCAAAGCCCCGACCACGGGTCGCCCGCAGCTTGTTGATGATTTCTTCATTTGATCCAATGCCAGTATGGTTTATCGCAATACCGGTTTCCTTGGTGAAGGCTTCCTTGAATTCCTCGGGCAAATAATCTGACCACATCATCACGTTGATTTCGCCTGAAGAAGACAGAGCATTTTTTATAAAAGCCGGAGCAGCCAGCACAGATACTCCGGCAACAGCAGCATTTTTAAGGACTTTACGACGGCTTACAGATTTATTGTTTAAGATTGTCATGTATCACTTCTCCCAAATTCCCTGCCATTAGAAGCAAGGCGTTTCCCTGTTCACAGCCTCTGTAGAACGTACTTGGCGCCAAGAAAGCTGTTTCGTTTATCGTTGGGTAAATGTTCGCTTGAATCAGGACCTGTTTGCCGAGACACCTCCCTGTCGAGTGTTGTAAAAAGCACCTCTTAAGCTTTTGATAAATATAGTAAAGGCACCTTCTTTTTGTAAAAAAATACGCGTAGAAAACACTATAAGTTCTGATAAAAAGGAAAATTGTAAAAACTGGGAGGTACACCGAAGCAGCAACAAAAATGAATTCTCTGACACAAAGAGATTTCTGGTACTTACAACAGACATACCCACTGTCAGCTCCTTACCTGAACCGACCAAAAGGCAACTGTGAAAGACATGCGTTCTTGTAAACGGCTTACGTCATTTGTCAGATCGCACAACACTTTAAAACGACTAGAAAAATCGTTTGCTGCCTTGGTCAACTTGTCATCGGCGAGTATTTACACCCCTACAGCCCGATAACCCTTACGTCACAGCTCAAATACACAAACAAACAAAATACTGGTGATCTCAGGGAATAATACACCACATAGACAAATTCTGAAAAAAAATTACAAATACCCTTCGTACTCTGAAAAGAATATTATAATTTTCACTCATCAATATCCTGAAAATATTTGCATTTTCATATTTTCCTACCCCATCATAAATAAAGGCATTTTTCATTTATGAAAACACGAAACCCCATTTCAAGATACGATCACGAACAGCTCTTGGCGCGAAAGATCTGAATATTACCTGTTCTTTGTTTTATTGGCTTTAACTGCCTTGTTATTAATACGGTAATCGAAATGAAAATTCGATCTAGTACCAACTACAAAAACAAGATGGGTCCAGATAAAAACGGAAAGACACCAGCTTTTTCCCGGACAGGACATCAACTGCGAATTTCCTGCATAAAGCCATCTACCTCTTTGGACAGTGTCTCCAGTTCAACCGCCAGTTTCCGCGAGGCACTCAATACCGTCTCGGAAGCGCCACCAGTCTCTTCTGATGCCCGCATGACTTCCTGGATATTTTGAGACACTCGGGTTGTTCCATCGGCCGCCAACCGTACATTCCTCGACATCTCTCCTGTCGCAGATGACTGTTCCGTCACGGCAGCGGCAATTGAGCTGGTGATCTCATCGACATTCCCTACAGCCAGGGTAACTTTTTTGATCGCATCCGCAGCCTGTTGCACAGTAGAACGTATTGTCGAGATCTGGGTAGAGATGTCATCGGTAGCAGAACCGGTTTGGGTTGCCAGATTTTTCACTTCTGACGCCACAACTGCAAATCCCTTGCCTGCATCCCCTGCCCTGGCGGCTTCGATTGTGGCATTCAATGCCAAAAGGTTGGTTTGATCCGCAATTTCACTGATCAGATCAACAACCGCTCCGATTTTTTCTGCGGCTTCAGACAGACTGTCCACAGCCTGGTTGGTCTCTCTCGCATCCGAACTGACTTCGCGTGAAGCCGTTGCAGCCAAAGCAGTCTGACGGCTGATTTCCTCAATCGAGGAGGAAAGCTCTTCTGAGGCAGCAGCAACGGAATCAACATTAACGGATACATCTGACGAAGCCTGTGATGCCTGAGACGATTTTTGCTGTGCCCGCCCGGCGATATCATTCATCCCTTGAGCCGTTGTACTTAAATCAGAAACAGAGGATTGAACCGTCGAGACGATGGCTTTGACCCGGCTATTGAATTGGTCAGCAAGAGCATTCATATCAGCTTTGCGCTTCGCTTCAGCCACTTCTTTCGCCTCTTCGCGTTCACGCCGCAATCGCTCGACATTCAGAGCATTTTTCTTAAAAACCTCCAGTGCCCGGGCCATGGCCCCGATTTCATCATTCTGTCCCGCAGCAACTTCAACGGTTAGATCGCCATTGGCAATGTCACCCATGGCAGAAGACAGCACCACCAGGCGTTCGATTATCATTCGGCCAACATAAAAGAAGACGATGAACAGCGCGAGAATGACAGACAGAACCGAGATGGCTGATAGCCAGAATTTACCTTCGGCAATAGCCTCTTCAGAAACAGAAACCGAGGCCACTGCCCCTTCCGCTGCTCCGGAGACCACCTCGCTGATCAAGGCAGTAAGCTCCAAAGAAAGTTCGGTATTTCTTGCAGATAACACTTGGATTTTTTGTTGTTCCAGCAGCATGGAACGACGGTAGGAAAAGACGGTTTCTTCGGTCGTCAACAGACTGAAGAGCTTTTTACCAAGCTCGCGTATTTTAACGGCCTCGGCAGAGATATCATCGCTGATCAGGGACAGATTATTTTCGCTGCGTGCAACAGCATTTTTGACCTGCTCTTCAGCCCCATCCACCGCAACAGGATCTTTTGCCGAAATTGCCTCCGCGAGCTGCGCAAAAATAAAATTAATATCGACCCGCAAACCAGATGAAACCTGATTTCTGGTTACAGAAATCAGAATTTCAATCAGCTGACTGGTAACATCGGAACTACCGAAGGCCTGATCAATTGAATCCTCTGCTGTTTTCTTCGCCTGCTCCTGGTACGGAATAACAACAGTATCAAAGGCATACTTCAGCTCCAGAAGATCAGCCATTTTTGCCGTCCCCTGATTTTCCAGCTCCAGTTGGCGAGATACAGAATTATTGAGTTCAGAAAGATTTGAAGAAATATCTGCCGAGACACGGCTTAATCCCTGACTAATAGAGGCGTCAAAGTTTCCGGCTTTGAGCTCTTCGGTCAGATTTTCGAGCTCCTTTTCCCGCTCCTGAAGCGAGGTATAAACTCTGTTCTTAACATCCAGGTCCGGTGCCGAGATCAAGGCAGGCGCAGCCGTGGCGATTTTTGTTCCGATATCAGACAGCTTTAATGCCGTCGTCATCTGCGGCATGCTGCGACTTGAAATTTGTTCCAGAGACTGGTTCACCCCCTGAAAAGAGATCCAGCCGACCAATCCTGCGAGGAGTGTTGTCGCTACGATACTCCCTACGGCAAGAAGCATCTTTACTTTAACACTTAACCCACGCTTCAGCTCATCAGGTAATATAGATTTGTTTTCGTATAGAGTAGACGTTCCGGTTGCTTGATCCCCGTCACCATGAGAACCCGAAGTGGTTTCAGACATATTCGTCTCCCCTGGAAGCCCTGATCCCCAACCGGTCCCCGATTGAACAGATTTCTTCCCCTATTTGATACACAACAGACAAATTTTTGGCCCGAACCACCCTACAGGGCCCCTTAAAGGCGATGATCATAGGGGCAAATGTCTTAAAATCTTCCTACCCAAAGATTCCAGAGCAGCTTTCTCCAGCTAAAAATCGCCTAAACTTGCTATAAATCCGCTGGTAACGGTAAGACCGGAAAAAGCCCTGCGGTTAGAACCAGTGCAGAGAACATGATGAGTCCAGAGAGAAAGCGTGATATAGCCTTTTGATCAAATGACTTAGATTGCTGTAAAGAATCCGGATAATTATTGAGGGGATATACAGGTGGCCAGCGATATACTTTTCCATTTGGATAAAAACAGCCGTGAATCCCTGCAAAGCCAGCTTAGAAGAGCAATCCTCAATGCCATCCTCAACAGCACCCTGCCCGCTGGTTTCAAATTGCCCTCCAGCCGCAAGCTCGCAAAAGATCTGGGCATTTCCCGCAACACAGCCATTTTGGTTTATCAAAGCCTGACGGATGACGGATATCTGGTTGCTCACGAAAGAAGTGGTCTTTTTGTGAACAAGGATTTTGTCGCGGGATTGGAACAGTCCCGCCTGACACCGGAAAAAGCAAGAGCTCCGCTCCGCAATCAGGATAAAGATCCGGACTGGAACAGTCGTCTTTTTCTCCGCCCTTCAGATCTCGACTATCTAAACCTTCCCAAAAACTGGCAACACAAACCTTATCCATTTATATATGGCCAGCCAGACCGCGGCTTGTTTCCTCTGACAGCCTGGAGGGAATGCAGCAGGTTAGCTCTCAGTACCCGTGATATGGCGGATTGGATCCACGACGACAAGATCTATGACGATCCACAGCTGGTCGAGCAGATCAGAACCCGTCTGCTCCCGGCAAGAGGCATACATGTGTCCAGTGACCAGATTTTGGTTACCTTGGGCGGGCAAAATGCGCTCTATATGCTTGCGGGACTACTTGTGCGCAAAAATACCCGGGTTGCTGTTGAAAACCCCGGCTATCCGGATGCGAAAAACATCATGCGGCTTTTTACCGAAAAGCTTACCGCAATTCCCGTTGATGAACAGGGCATGGTGGTAGATGAACGCCTGAATGACTGTGACTATGCTTTTGTCACACCAAGCCACCAGTGCCCGACAACCGTAACCATGCCTCTGTCTCGACGGTGCAAACTTCTTGAAAAGGCGGAAGAACAGGATTTTCTGGTTATAGAAGACGATTATGAAAACGAGATCAACTATTTCAAATCAGCCAGCCCTTCGCTCAAAGCTCTCGATACCAACAATCGGGTTATCTATATCAGCAGTCTTTCCAAAACCCTGTTTCCCGGGCTGCGGGTCGGCTATGTCGTCGCAGCGCCCGAACTGATTGCCCAGTTAAGTGATTTCCGCCGCCTCGTCGTCCGTTATACCCCGAGCAATAACCAGAGAACCGTCGCCCTGTTCCTTTCCCACGGCTATTATGACAGCCTCATCTATAGCTTGAGAAAACGTTGGCATCGTCGGTGGGAAGCGGTGAGCGAGGCGCTCGACAGCTTTCTACCACAATGCAGTTATCCTCATTCATCCGGTGGCACCTCCTACTGGGTCCAGATCCCGGAGCAACTCAGTGCCGATACATTAGCCAAAGAAGCATACAATGACGGTGTCCTGATTGAATCCGGACGGCCATTTTTTCTCGAACGCCCTGCCCCCGACACCCATATCCGGATTGGTTTTACCTCCATAGAAACCGCCAAGATCGAACCTGGTATCAAGCAGCTGGCAAGTACGATTGACCGTCTTGCCAAATAACAAGATCACATCCCCCGGTATATCCCAGTGACCCCGACTGAACCTGTTCACCAGAACTGGACCCATCGAAAGGCTCCATATGGAGCTAGTCGCAACCTCACTGGCGATAAAGAATTGCAGCAGAACAGGTAAACCTGATCAGGCGACGTTTCCTGCATCGAAACCGATTTGGGAAAAACAGCAAAACCATCAGGTTGCGCAGGAGGTGTTGTATGTTGATTTTTGAACTCATCCGCTTAGTAGAAAAAAAGATCAGGCCCTTTGTCATTTCCAAAGGACAGCCCACCCTGCTTTCTCCGGTTCACATCCCTGTCAAACGGAAGTGAAACTGCTGAGGTGTCCCGACGACCTTCGGCATAAACTCATCGGGAGTGACTCTGAAACAGGAAGAACTCCCGGTTTTTCATTTGAAATCGACTTTTCACAGTTCAGGCGGATACGCATAAAAATGAGATTTCATCAATGTTAAGCCAACATCCCATAGAATGCCCAACCCGTTTGATGAGCACGGCTGCGGCTCACGGCCCTGTAAGAACGGCTATTGTAAATGCGGTGAGCCCCATCGCAATGGAAAGTGCCTTTCTCGCAGCACAAGCCCGGCTTATTGAGCCCATATTGATTGGGAATAAAGAAACGGTAAGAACTCTGGCAGCAGGATTTGACTGGGATATCAACCATCTGGAAATTCACCATGCTCCAGATGAACAAACCGCTGCCGTTTCTGCTGTCGAGCTTGCTCGTAACGGGATGGTTGATGCCTTGATGAAAGGCCAGATTCATACTGATGTATTTATGAAAGCAATCATTGATCGCTCAAAAGGATTACGGCGTGAAGGTCGTCTCTCACACGCCTTTTACATGTCGGTGCCAGATTCAGACCGGATTGTAGTAATCACTGACGCAGCGATTAATATTGCACCTGATCTGGAAACCAAAAAGTCAATTATTCTCAATGCGGTAAAGATGCTTCATTCCCTGGGAAACAAACATCCCAAGGTCGCCGTGCTTTCGGCGAGTGAAGAGGAAAATCCACGTATTCCCTCAAGCATGGAAGCTGCTGAACTCACACGCTGGGCAAAAGCCTCAATCACACATGCCGATGTTTTTGGCCCCATGGCTCTGGATAATGCGATCTCTCCCGAAGCAGCCCGGATAAAAGGCATAGATAATGCCGTGGCCGGACAGGCCGATATCCTTGTGGTCCCCAACATTGAAACAGGCAATGCTCTGTTTAAACAGCTGGTTTACTGCGACAGCGCCTGTGCTGCAGGTATCGTCCTAGGCGCTTCCGTACCCATCGTCCTCACCAGTCGTGCCGACCCTCCTGCTGCACGTTTGGCCAGCATGGCTATTGCAACCATAGTTGCACAAAATGTATAAACATCTTGAACAACTGTTTAAGAAATAACGAACTTAACAATCAGTCATAACTCGACCAAAAATAAAAAAAGACAACAGGGTTGCTACAGGATGGAGATAAAATATGAGCTTCTTGCCCACGTCCAGACAGGAGCAGGTTGAGACCTCTCCCCACGTATCGGACGAGGTAAAGACGACCACCTGTTATATGTGCGCCTGCCGTTGCGGCATCAAAGTGCATTTAAGAGGCGACCAGATCCGTTACATCGAAGGCAATCCGGATCACCCTGTCAATAAAGGGGTGCTTTGTGCCAAAGGCTCGGCCGGGATTATGCAGCACAACTCCCCTGCCCGGTTGCGCAAGCCTCTGTTGCGCACAGGCGAGCGTGGCTCTGGCGAGTTCAGGGAAATAGAATGGGAAGAAGCGCTGGAACTGGCGACGGGCTGGCTTGGCAATATCCGAAAAACGGATCCAGCCAAACTCGCCTTCTTCACCGGACGCGACCAGTCGCAGAGCCTGACCGGCTGGTGGGCCGCCAAATTCGGCACCCGCAACTTTGCAGCCCATGGTGGGTTTTGTTCTGTAAATATGGCAGCAGCCGGACTTTATACGGCTGGGGGCTCGTTCTGGGAATTTGGCGAGCCTGACTGGGATCTGACGAAATACTTGCTGATGTTCGGTGTTGCCGAAGACCACGATTCCAATCCGATCAAAATTGGCCTTGGCAAACTTAAAGGCCGCAAGGGCACCAAGTTTGTTTCTGTAAACCCGGTCCGCACAGGCTATTCAGGTATTGCAGATGAGTGGATCGGTATTCGCCCGGGCACTGATGGCCTTCTGGTTTTTGCCCTGATCCATGAGCTGCTCAAGGCAGAAAAGGTCGACTGGCAATATCTGTCGCGCTACACCAATGCTACCTGGCTGGTGATCCAGGACCAAGGAGCCGCTGACGATGGTCTTTTTGCTCGGGACGTCGATACAAATCCGCTTTGTTATGACGCTCAGAAAAAATTCCTGACTTCAGCCAACAATCCCGAGGCACAGCCTGCTCTGGTTGGAGAATATATCCTGCCGGATGGACGTAAAGCTGTACCGGCTTTTCAGTTGATGGCCGAACGTTATCTTGATCCCAAGTATGCGCCGGATGCAGTTGCCGAACAGATTGGCTATAGCGCTGCAAACATTCGGCGCATTGCTGCTGAAATTGCCGAAGTGGCCTTCGAGCAGGAAATTATTCTGGATGTTCCCTGGACTGACTGGGCGGGTCGCAAGCAGGACAAGATGATTGGTCGCCCGGTTTCCATGCATGCCATGCGCGGGATCTCTGCCCACTCCAACGGTTTTCATACCTGTCGCGCCATTCATGTCCTGCAGATGTTGCTTGGCTCGATTGATGTGCCGGGAGGTTTCCGACATAAGCCCCCTTTCCCGCGCCCCTGCCCCCCCGGACCAAAACCTGCCGGACAGGACTCACTTGCCAATACGCCCCTACCAGGCATGCCGCTGGGCTTTCCCACAGGCCCGGAAGATCTGCTGGTCGAAAAAGACGGCAGCCCGAAACGGATCGACAAGGCCTACAGTTGGGAGTTTCCTCTCGCCTCTCATGGCCTGATGCACATGGTAATCCACAACGCCTGGAAGGGAGATCCATACCCGGTGGATACTCTGTTCATGTATATGGCAAACATGAGCTGGAACAGCTCCATGAATGTGCCGGGAACGATCAAGTATCTGACGGATAAAAACGAAGATGGCGGGTACAAAATCCCCCGGATTATCTATTCTGACGCCTACCATTCTGAAATGGTGGCTTATGCAGATCTGGTTCTGCCAGATACCACCTACTTGGAACGCTGGGACTGTATCTCGCTGCTGGACCGTCCGATCTGCAGTGCGCATGGGCCAGCGGACTCTATTCGCCAACCTGTGGTCAAGCCGGATCGTGATGTCAGGGCATTTCAGGAAGTCCTGCTTGATCTTGGGGCCCGCCTCGGTCTGCCTGGTATGGTGAAAGAAGACGGGTCCCCCGCCTATCCCGGTGGCTATGCAGACTATATCACCAACCATGAACGAACCCCGGGTGTCGGGCCGCTTGCAGGGTGGCGTGGCAAGGACGGCACCAGCCATGGCAAAGGAACTCCAAACCAGGGTCAACTTCAGCGCTATATTGATAACGGGTGTTTCTGGTCGGATGAATTCACGGCAGAACAGTCTTATTTCAAATTTGCCAATCGCTCCTATCTCGACCGGGCACAGAGCATGGGCTGGATCCCTTCGGCGGATCGGATCGTGATGCAGATCTATTCAGAGCCAATGCAGAAATTCCGTCTTGCGGCGCTCGGACATGGGGAGATCCAGCCGCCTGATCACCTGCGCAGCCGGATCGAGGAAAATTTTGATCCCCTGCCTCTCTGGTATCAGCCGCTTGAAGAAAAAGCTTTTGATGGCGATGACTATCCCCTGCATGCCATCACCCAACGCCCGATGCACATGTACCACAGCTGGGGATCCCAGAACGCCTGGTTACGCCAGATCACAGCGCAGAATCGCCTGTTCATAAACAAGAACACTGCAGAGAAACAGGGGATTGCAGACGATGACTGGATCTGGGTTGTCTCTCCCCATGGCAAGGTCAAAACCCAGGTGCGCCTGATGAGCGGGGTCAATCCCGATACAATCTGGACCTGGAATGCCATTGGAAAACGCAAGGGAACCTGGGGACTTGATCCGAAAGCACCGGAATCAAACAAAGGTTTCCTGCTCAATCATATCATTTCTGAACTTCTGCCTCCCAGAGCAGATGGCTATCGCTATTCAAATTCAGATCCCGTCACAGGACAAGCTGCCTGGTATGATTTGAGAGTGCGCATCGAAAAGTGTGATGCAACGGAAGAAACGGTGACAGAGCCGCTGTTTGATACTCTGCCCCCTATTCCCAATGCGCCGGAACAGCTTGCTGTTCTTCGTTATGGTGAAAATTTCCCACCCGCGAAATCTCTAAACAAAAAAAGCCCGACAACCGAGCACAAAGAACCAGCTCTGGTATACAAAACAAATGTGAAGGGGGAAGCATCATGACCTGCCTTCCTGTTGTCAATCCGACAAAAAAACTGGGACTGGTTATAGACCTGGATATCTGTGTTGGTTGCCATGCCTGTGCTGTCAATTGCAAGGAGTGGAACACGGGAGGTCATTCAGCACCCCTGACCGACCTTGATCCCTACGGGGCTGACCCCAATGGTGTCTGGTTTAACCGTATTCACAGTTTTGAAGTTGTGGATGAGGACAATGACAGTAAAACAGTTCACTTCCCCAAAAGCTGCCTGCATTGTGATGATGCCCCCTGCGTGACTGTTTGCCCGACCGGGGCATCCTATAAACGTGAAGAAGACGGCATTGTTCTGGTTGATGCCGACAAATGCATCGGCTGTAAACTCTGTTCCTGGGCCTGCGCCTATGGGGCAAGAGAATATGATGAAGATGTCGGTATCATGAAAAAATGCACTCTCTGTGTTGACCGGATCTACAACGAGAACCTGCCCGAAGCCTCCAGAGTTCCTGCCTGTGTCTCCACCTGCCCGGTCGGAGCCAGATCTTTTGGGGATTTCAATGACCCCAAATCCCATGTCAGCCTGTTGGTCGCGGACCGGGGTGGTTTTGACCTGATGGCCGAGCTTGACTACAAACCTGTGAACAAATATCTGCCTCCGCGTCCGAAACAGAATGAACACAGTTGTGCCGCCAACAAGCCCAAACAGCTTACCCCGGTCGCAACAGAAAAAGCCGGACTCTTTGCCCGCTGGGCCGACAAGGTATTGTCCCTGTGAACAAAATTAATTCAATACACTCCAAGCAAGAGGCCCTCTATGCATCCGGCTAAGTCCGTTATTCTGTTCACCACGGCTTCCGGGGCCGGATATGGCATGATCTTCCTGCTGACGTTAGGTCAGTTGCTTGGAATACTTCCATTTAACAGTACCCTGGCTTTCAGCGGCTTCGGTACAGCTTTTTTCCTGATTATCCTGGGGCTGGCTTCATCAACCTTTCATCTGGGCCGTCCGGAAAGAGCCTGGAGGGCTCTGAGCCAGTGGCGAAGTTCATGGCTGAGCCGGGAAGGAATTCTGGCCATATCCAGCTTTATTCCTGCAGGCCTTTATGCACTGCTCATTGTGGTTGGACAGGGTAGCTTTGATGGTCTGGTGATATTTTCAGGTCTGGTAAGCCTGATGCTTTGCACAGCAACCGTTTACTGCACAGCCATGATCTATGCATCCCTGAAGCCGATACCCGCCTGGTATAATCGATTGGTGCCCACAAGTTATCTGGTGCTTGCTCTCTCTTCCGGAGCCCTGCTCCTGAGCTGTATTTTGCACTTTCAGGGGCTCAGTGACCTGATCACCGATATTACCACCATCATCCTGTTGCTGGCATCTCTCGTGACCAAGTTTCTCTACTGGCAACATATCGCCGAACACAGGGGACGGTCCTCTGTCGGGACAGCCACAGGACTTGGCAAGCTGGGCAAGGTTCGCCTTCTCGAAGCCGCCCACAGTGAAGCCAACTATCTGATGAAGGAAATGGGTTTCAGGATTGCCCGAAAACACAGTCAACGTTTACGCAAGATCACTTTTATCAGTGGATTTGTTCTGCCAGTTTTTCTGATTTCTCTTGTCGGAGTTCTGGCAAGTACAACACTCGCCAATCTCGTGATGATACTGGCCATACTGATGGGAACAACAGGTATTCTCACAGAACGCTGGCTATTTTTTGCAGAGGCAAAACACACTGTAAGCCTCTATTACGGAGCAGAAAAACTTTAAAACCATACCTCCTTGATGGATATCTCCTCAAGGAAACTCCGCTGAGGCAGAAAGTTACTCTGCCTCAGCGTTTTTTTTATTACATATCCCTGATGCAATCAGGCAACGTGTTTTACTGTACGGCCTGCACCAGTGCCTTTCATCTGACGTTGCCGGGCCTGCAAGATTTTTTCCTGAGCCATACTGTCCGCGACATCACTTGTTGCACGACCTTCCCGATCAGCACGGATGAATATGTCCAGCAGGACATCGTGGATACTGGCAACTTTGGAATCAACCAGAGTACGGTCATAGCGCCCGATAATTTCTCCGGCCACATTGATGATGCCCCCAGCATTGATCACATAATCAGGAGCATAGAGGATTTTCTGCAGGCGCAAGAGATCGCCATCCGATGCTGAGGATAACTGGTTGTTCGCAGCACCAGCCACAATCCTGGCCTTGATCCGCGGGATACTTTGTTCATTCATAATAGCCCCGAGAGCACAGGGCGCGACCACATCAGCATCACAAAACAGGATTTCATCACAGGAAACAGCTGTCGCCCCGAAAGCGGATACAGCCTTTCTTGTGATGTCATCGTTAATATCGGCAACTATCAACTTTGCCCCGGCCCTGTGGAGTTCCTCGCAAAGGTGCCATCCGACATGCCCCAGCCCCTGAACGGCCACAACAAGCCCCCTGACATCTTGTTTTCCCAGACGATGCCTGACAGCAGCTCTAATCCCGTTAAAGGTTCCCCGTGCCGTAAAAGGCGACGGGTCACCACTTGCTGCCTGCCCGGAGTTCAACCCGCCAACATGATCTGTTTCCTGGGCGACAATTTCCATATCCGATACAGAGATGCCGACATCTTCGGCTGTGATGTATTTTCCAGAAAGTCCCTCGACAAAACGACCAAATGAGCGAAATAGCGCTTCTGACTTATCCTTGCCTGCATCCCCTATTATAACAGCCTTGCCGCCACCAAGTTCCAGTCCAGCCATGGCATTTTTATAGCTCATTCCCCTTGAAAGCCTCAGGGCATCCCTGAGAGCTTCCTCGTCACTGGCATAGGACCACATACGGCAACCGCCTGCTGCAGGCCCCAAAGCGGTTGAATGAACCGCGATTATTGCCTTGAGGCCGGAAATGGCATCATGGCAAAAAACAACCTGCTCGTGCCCGGCAAAAGCCTCGTGATTAAATACGCTCATCTTACTTTTCCCCGGATGACCGAAACGATCAGTCTCTATTGATTATCCGTAGAACAGGCAGACCTTGCAGGAGAAAAACAAACCAAGAGTTTTACACTTGAATCATACTGTTCAAGCTGGCTCTTCGTTGATGCCAGAAAGATATTATCATCTGGATCACTCTCTCCTGCCCTGCAGATATCTTGCAGCTGCCGCTTGTTCTGTTTGTTTACGGCTTCTTTTAATTTTGCCAAAATCTTTCTGGAATGTTCTTTCTTTTCCATTCAATTTTCCGGTATTTTAGCAATCTGGTTTCTCTAAAATTCATTATGGCGAAAAAATTATGCCGATTTCACTCGACAATACAGACAGAAAGATCCTGAAGCTGATGCAGCAGGATTCTGGCCTCAGTAATGCCGAAATTGCTGAACAGGTAGGGTTATCAACTGCACCCTGCTGGCGCCGGATCAAAAGGCTCGAAGAAAACGGCATTATCAGACAAAAGGTCGCCATTCTTGATCCAGACAGTCTGGGGCTTGAAATAGTGGTTTTTGCCACGGTCAAGGTAACTGCGCAGGCTCAGCATGGACTTGAGGATTTTGAACGCAGGGTCAGCCGCTTTGATGAAGTGACTGAATGTTATACCGTCAGCGGGGGCATGGATTACATCCTGCGCATCGTCACAATCGATATGCGCAGCTATGAGCGATTTCTGCGCGACAATCTGCTGCAAATCCCAAATATTGCTGAAGTACATTCCCGTTTTGCTGTCTCAAAGGTCAAATATACAACAGGCCTGCCTCTGGATCTGGTCAAGACAAAAGACTGATAAAGCAGGCTTGTCGGAAAAGGCTTGAAAACCAGCACCCAATCTTCTAGCTTGGCTCAGGTTTTCAGGGACGCCTACCGCCAAAAGTCGTATCACCCTGCTGAAATGTCGCACTGACGTTCACTATCACCAAAGTATTCTTCTGGATCGCATTGAGCGGGAATGATCCGGGTTAAGGAGAAAACTCTATGGTCGATATTATCAAAGATCTCAAACACAAAGCGCGTCATCTTCACCGAAATATCCTTACTTCTACGCCGCAAAGCTTGGCTTTCATCCGAAAACAACCTGGTTTAGTCAAGTTATCCAACGCTGAACTGATCGAACAGACCCTGCGGCGTCATTGCTTGTCCCAGCTAGCTATCTTTTTGGGGTTTCAGGGCTGGGCACATTTGCTCAAAGTCATGCAAGAGCCTGGTAGCCCTCCTGGTGAAAACCAGAGATCAGTAGTAGATTACGGTAAACTTCTCTATCCACCCCGCTGTGGTGTTTACACCAATATCTGGCATGTTTTCTACGGAGAGGCCCGTCAGGTCCGACAGAAAAATGCGGGATATCTCCTGCCCTACAAAACCCAGTTTCTTGTATGCGAGGCTGATTATATCCGAACGCTGGGGCTCGATCCGGAAGACCAGAACTGGAATCTGCTGGAGCGTGACTGGATCAATCCAGCAGCACACCCCGCTCGGAACCATCTGTACAAGACGTTGATCGATCATGCCTTGGCCGGACAAGGCTGGCTGTATCCCGATCAAAGGCAGAACGGTATATAATTGATGGTCAAAGTGAACGGCACTGTAACCAACAGTGCCGTTCAGTAAATTCACCCAAGCATGCGAAGTTCACGTCGGATGATTTTTCCTGTCGTGGTCATGGGTAAGGCCTCGACAAAAGCGACTTCGCGTGGATATTCATGCGCCGCAAGCTGACTTTTGACAAAGTTCTGGATTTCTTTCACCAGTTCAGGGCTTTCCTGATAACCATCGTTCAGAACAACAAAGGCCTTCACAATTTCGGTACGTTGCGGATCCGGTTTTCCAACCACGCCGGCCATACGTATCGCCGGATGACCGATCAGACAGTCTTCTATCTCACCGGGGCCTATACGATAACCGGCCGAGGTAATAACATCATCATCCCGGCCCACAAACTGTATCCATCCTTCAGCGTCAAGAATACCTCTGTCCCCTGTCAGGAGCCAGGACCCGGCAAACTTCTTCCCGGTTGCTTCCGGATTGTTCCAGTATTGCAGAAACATCACCGGATCAGGGCTTTTCACCCCGATATTGCCAAGCTCGCCAGTCGGAAGTTTCTGGCCACTGTCATCAACGATTGCCAGCTCGTGACCCGGCACTGCACGCCCCATAATTCCCGGACGGGCAGGCATAATTTTTGAACAGGACGAGACAATCATGTTGCACTCTGTTTGGCCGTAGAATTCATTGATTGTCAGACCAAAGGTCTTGCGTCCCCAATCCAGTAACTCAGTCCCCAGCGTTTCACCACCGGAAGCAATTGAGCGCATCTGAAGATTCCAGCGCTTCTCCGGATCTTTGACCGTTCGCATCATTTTCAGGGCGGTTGGTGGGATAAAAGCATTGCGAATTTTTTGCTGCTCAAGGAGTTCAAAAGCCGCTTCGGCTGTGAATTTTTCAAAACGCCGGGCCACCACCGTTACGCCGTGATGCAAGGCGGGAAGCAGAACATCCAACAAGCCACCAATCCAGGCCCAGTCCGCCGGAGTCCAGATTTTATCTCCCGGTTGAGGGAAAAAGTCATGCGACATCTCCACACCCGGTAAATGCCCAAGCAGAACCCGGTGTGCATGCAGCGCCCCTTTTGGCTGCCCTGTTGTTCCGGAAGTATAGATAATCACGGCAGGATCATCCGCTTTGGTCAGAACTGGCGTAAAGAGATCGGACTGAACAGCGATTTCCTGATGCAGATCCCTTGCGTCCTCGACAGGGCCGTCAATAGACAGAACCAGTTCCAGTTCAGGCAAACGGTCACGTATTTCTGCCAGTTTCCGCACACCATCGGTATTGGTGATAACCACCCGGGCACCCGAATTTGACAGGCGATATTCAAGCGCCTCAACACCAAAAAGCATAAAAAGCGGAATGGCTATACAGCCCATCTTATAGGCGGCAATGTGTGAAAAAGCCGTTTCAGGTGACTGTGGCAACAGGATCGCAACCCTGTCTCCCCGGACGATGCCGCTGGAATCCAATAGGTTTGCAAGACGGTTTGAGAGCTTTTTCAGGTCGCCGAAAGAATAATCAGATACTTGCCCTGCAGTATCAATAAAGCTGAGCGCAAGCCTGTCTGGCTCGCGCTCAGCCCATTTGTCACAGACATCTACACCGATGTTGTAGCTATCCGGAATTTCCCAGTGAAAAGCCTCTTTAACAGATTCATAGCTTGGCCCCTGACGTAACATTACTCTTTCCCCGCAGGATTGTTTTTTTATTCCAGGGACACTGGACGGTGACAAGCTACCCTATTTCTCGCCTTTGAGAAACTTGATAATGCCGGAAAAATCTGTCGAAGCGCCACCTTCGTTATTAAACAGCTCATACAGCTCTTCAGCATGGGCCCCCAAAGGCGTTGACACGCCACTGGATTTGGCAGCTTCCTGAGACAGTTTAAGATCTTTGAGCATCAGGGCTGCCGCAAAACCCGGCTTGTAATCATTGTTCGCCGGGCTGGTTGGCACAGGTCCCGGCACCGGACAATAGCTGTTGATTGACCAGCACTGGCCTGAAGATGTCGAAGCAACATCAAACAGCGCCTGATGGTCCAGTCCGAGCTTTTCCGCCAGATTAAAGGCTTCAGCCGAGGCTATCATGGAAATACCCAGGATCATGTTGTTGCAGATTTTGGCTGCCTGACCATTGCCATCACCGCCGCAGTGAACAATTTTACCGCCCATAACCGTGAGCAGCTCTTGAGCCTTGTCAAAAGCTTGTTTTGACCCGCCGGCCATAAAGGTCAGCGTGCCAGCTGTCGCACCTCCAACCCCGCCGGACACGGGAGCATCAAGTGACAGCATGGATGCCTGTGTTGCGGACTGGTGTGCGGCTCTGGCGCTGTCGACATCAATCGTAGAACAGTCGATAAAAAGTGTCCCGGCTTTGGCTTCCTTCAGGGCTGCACCATAAACCGCAAGCAGATGTTTGCCTGCTGGCAACATGGTGATAACAGCATCAGCAGCCTGTACAGCTTCTTCCATGGAGGAAGCAATTTCCACACCCTGACTTTTGGAATGCGCCTTGGCCTCTTCAGACAGATCAAAACCCTTGACTGTGTACTGGGCTTTAACGAGGTTCGCAGCCATCGGGCCGCCCATGTTTCCCAAGCCGATAAATGCAATTGTTTTCATATTATTATTCCTTCTCAACCTGATCTACCGGGCCAGTCTGGTACTTAAACCAAGTTCCTGGTCACCAAGACTGTCAAAACAAACATCAACCATTGCGTCCTGAACATCTTCAACCCTGGCAACAGACCATTTGGGGTCTCCGGTTTTATCGATAACCGCTGCGCGCACTCCTTCAGAAAAATCGGGAAGAGCAAACATCCGCAACGCAAGCCGGTATTCCATATCAAGAACTTCTTCTATGCCCCCAAGATTGCGAGCTTTACGGAGAGCTGCCAGTGTCGCTTTCAGGGAGTGAGGTGCCCGCCCCCGCAGGGTCTTGACCAGTTCGTCGCCCCAGTCAGTCCCAAGCTTTGCTGCTGCAGCAAGGATGTCTTCGATCCGGTCAAAGGAAAAGACATCATCAATCGCACCGCGCAAAGCAGCAAGGGGTGCCTGAGCGTTCGAACTGACAAACCCTCTGATGAGCGTATCAACATCGCTCCGGCTATCCACACCATAATCAGCAGCGACCAAGGATTCTATCAGACGAGGCAGACGATCGCTTGAAACCTCGACATCGGCCAGTCCGGCATAGATCGCATCAACAGCCCCGATCCGCTGACCGCACAACCCAAGATAACTGCCGATTTCTCCCGGCGCATTGGCAAGAAGCCAGCTCCCGCCAACATCCGGAAAAAGCCCTATGGCTGTCTCGGGCATGGCGATCATGGAGCGCTCTGTCACGATACGGTTGCTACCATGGGCAGACACGCCAACGCCGCCGCCCATAACGATACCGTCCATCACAGCAATGTATGGTTTGGGATAGTTGGCAATCAGAGCATTCAGACGATATTCATCCGCCCAGAATTTCTGTGCCAGTCCATCGTTTTCCTGCGCTGATTTATAAAGTGCCCGGATATCACCACCAGCACAAAGACCGCGTTCGCCGGCCCCATCGACAATAACGATCCGTACGGTTTCATCCGTCAGCCAGCGTTCAAGGGCATCCAGCATCCCGTGGACCATCTCGAGGGTCAGGGCATTGAGCGCTTTGGGACGGTTCAGGGTAATGCGGCCCGCCGCACCTTCCTGACGGATAATCAGCTCGTCAGTCATGCCTGTCCTCCCTTCAGCAGATCACGGGAAATGATCAGGCGCATGATCTCGTTGGTTCCTTCAAGGATCTGATGAACCCTGAGGTCACGCACAATTTTCTCAACCCCATAGTCGGCAAGATATCCATAACCACCGTGGATCTGAAGCGCTTCGTTCGCGACAGAAAATCCGGTGTCCGTGGCAAAACGTTTGGCCATGGCGCACCAGCGGGTCGCATCATGGGCCTTTGCATCAAGCTTGCAGGCCGCCTTGTACAGCAGAGTTCTGGCAGCTTCCAGTTCGGTAAGCATATCGGCCACCTTGAACTGCAGCGCCTGGAACTGGGCCAGATTTTTACCAAAGGCCTTGCGTTCGCCCATATAGGTTACCGCCTTGTCGAGCGCAGCCTGCGCTCCCCCAAGCGAACAGGCCCCGATATTAAGACGGCCGCCATCAAGCCCCATCATGGCAATCTTGAAGCCCTGCCCCTCGTCACCAATCATGTTTTCGGCCGGGATACGTACGTCTTCAAGAATAACTGTTCTGGTCGGCTGGGCTTTCCAGCCCATCTTTTTCTCGTTGGCACCAAATGATACGCCCGGTGCATCCTTTGGCACCAGAAAACAGGAAACCCCTGCAGCGCCATCGCCCCCTGTACGGGCCATCACCAGATAAAGATCAGAAGTTCCCGCCCCGGAGATAAACTGCTTTGTGCCATTGAGCACAAAATCAGTTCCGTCTTTTACGGCTTTGGTTTTAAGGGCTGCAGCATCAGACCCGGCAGATGGTTCCGTCAGACAATAACTGGCAATCAAATCCATGGACATCATGGAGGGGAGCCATTTCTGACGCTGTGCTTCGGTCCCGAAACGATCGATCATCCAGGAAGCCATGTTGTGAATGGAAATAAAGGCCGATACCGCCGGGCAACCGCTGGCCAGAGCCTCGAAAATCAAGGCAGCATCCAGCCGGCCAAGGCCAGTTCCACCAACATCATCCCTGACGTAGATCCCCCCCATACCCAGTGCGGCTGCTTCACGCATGACATCAACCGGGAAATGTTCTTTTTCATCCCATTCCAGGGCGAAGGGGGCAATTTTGTCCCGAGAGAAATCACGCGCCATCTCCTGAATGGCACGCTGGTCTTCATTGAGGTCAAATAGGTCAAACTGGCTCATCGGTTTTTTCCTGCCCGGTCGTATTTATTTTATAAACTGGAACACGGAGCGACCCGAAGATCGCCCCGCAAACCTGCATCAGTCCATCGTCGGGATGGAGAACTCGGCTCCTTCCTTGACCCCGGAAGGCCAGCGGGAAGTAACCGTTTTGGTTTTGGTGTAGAAACGGATGGCATCCGGACCATGCTGGTTCAAATCACCAAAGCCGGAGCGTTTCCAGCCTCCGAATGTGTAATAAGCCAAAGGAACAGGGATCGGTACGTTTACTCCAACCATGCCCACGTTTACCCGGGTCATGAAATCACGCGCAGTATCACCGTCACGGGTATAGATCGCTACGCCGTTCCCATATTCGTGTTCGCTTGGCAGGCGCAGAGCTTCGTCGTAGTCCTTGGCACGAACAACGGAGAGCACTGGTCCAAAGATTTCTTCCTTGTAAATGCGCATGTCCGGCGTGACGTTATCAAACAGGCAGCCGCCCATATAGAAGCCTTTTTCATACCCCTGCATGACAAAGTCGCGACCATCGACAACCAACTTGGCACCTTCTTCAATACCGATATTCACATAGCCTTTAACGCGCTCGACGGCTTCTGCCGTAACCAGCGGGCCAAAGTCGGCATCCGGATCTGTTGACAAACCGATTTTGAGGCTTTCGACACGTGGCGTAAGCTTGGCAATCAGGCGATCCGCCGTTTCTTCACCGACAGGCACAGCAACAGAGATCGCCATGCAGCGCTCCCCGGCAGAGCCATACCCTGCACCAATAAGCGCATCAGCAACTTGATCCATGTCAGCATCCGGCATGATGATCATGTGGTTCTTCGCCCCGCCAAAACACTGCGCACGTTTGCCGTTCGCGGTTGCACGGGTGTAGACGTATTCAGCAATCGGGGTCGAGCCGACAAAACCGACAGCCCGGATATCCTCGTCATCAAGGATGGCATCGACTGATTCTTTGTCACCATTGACCACATTGAGAATACCAGCTGGCAATCCAGCCTCAAGCATCAGTTCCCCCAGACGCAGTGGCAAAGAAGGATCGCGTTCGGATGGCTTGAGAATAAAAGCATTGCCGCAAACAATTGCCGGAGCAAATTTCCACATCGGGATCATCGCAGGAAAGTTAAACGGCGTAATGCCAGCAACAACACCCAGCGGCTGGCGCATGGAGAACATATCAATGCCCGGTCCGGCTCCTTCGCTGAATTCGCCCTTCTGCAGATGCGGAATGCCACAGGCAAACTCTACAACTTCCAGGCCACGCTGGATATCACCTCTGGCATCCGGGATGGTCTTGCCGTGTTCACGCGACAGCATCTCGGCCAGTTCGCCATAGTTCTCTTCAATCAACTGCAGGAATTTCAGCATCACACGGGCACGCTTTTGCGGGTTGGTCGCGGCCCAGGCTGGTTGTGCCGCCTTGGCATTCTCGACAGCAGCTCGCAACTCTGCGGCTGATGCCAGCGGAACTCTTGCAGCAACTTCGCCCGTCATTGGCCAGTAGACATCACTAAAACGACCAGAAGTGCCTTTTACTTTTTTGCCACCGATAAGGTGATAGAGTTCAGCGGTCATATCCGCATCTCCTTTATACGTAAGAAGTCAGAACCAGAGCAGAGTTCCAAAACCCTGCCCTGCTATACCGACAATTGAAATCAGGTGTTCTTGCAACATTTGCTCCCCGACAGATCATATTTCGCCCGGAAGACTCGTTGTTCTGGATACATCCACAAAGAACTAAGCTCAGAGACTTGCATTGTTTTTTTCGCACAGCTATAGGTAATACCAACAAACCAGTGTGCGAAAATGCAATTATGAACCCGACCTTTGACTGGAATGATCTTCGCCCTTTTCTCGCTGTTGCTAGAACGGGCAAGCTCACCATCGCCGCCAAACGGCTGAAAGTGGATCACACCACTGTCAGCCGCCGGATACAGGCGCTTGAAAACGCCCTGAACGCCACTCTGTTTGAACGTGGCCCGCAAGGTTATGCCCTGACGGAAATCGGTCAACGTCTTCTCGGCGCAGCTGAATCCATGGAAACCGTTGCCATGGGCGTTCAGAACGAATTGGCCGGAGCTGACCTTACCTTGACCGGAGCCGTAAGGATTGGTGCGCCAGACGGTTTTGGCAGCTACTTCCTGGCCCCAAGAATTTGTGATCTTTGCCGGGCCCATCCGGGTCTGGAAATTGATCTGGTCGCCATGCCCCGCATGTTCAGCCTTTCAAAACGCGAAGCAGACATTGCCATTGGCCTGAGCCGTCCGACTGAAGGACGTTTGCGCTCTCGAAAACTGACGGATTACCGCCTCGGGCTTTACGCTTCACCAGAATACCTCAAACGACGCGGCCCCATCACCAGCAAAGACCAGCTCCAGAGCCACAGGCTGGTTGGCTATATCGAAGATCTGATTTTTTCACCCGAACTGGATTATGTGCCGCAGGTCGGCAAGGAGCTGCGGCCCCAGTTGCGCAGCACCAATCTGATCGCCCAGATGCATGCCACCGCAACGGGTGCAGGGATCTGTATCCTGCCGTGTTTTATGGCCGATAATCACGAAAACCTGGTGCCGATCCTCCGGGAAGAGGTCAAGATCATGCGCACCTTCTGGCTGATCTATCACGCAGACTTGCAGGGCTTTGCCCGTATCCGCGCAACTGTCGATTTTATCGTGGAAAAAGTCACTGCCGCACGTAAAGTCTTTATGCCTGAATCCTAAAAACAGAAAACCCCAGTCATCAGACCGGGGTTTTCTGCCATAGCACTTCTAATAACATTCAGTTTAAACAGATACGTATAAGACGATCACTTCTGAGCCAAAACCTTATCAAGCGGGCCGAGATTCATGAAGAGCGTTTCTCCATTTGAATCATCCACACCGTCATTGTCTGTAACTGCATAAACAGTTCCATCAGCCGCAACAGTCAGGCCTTCGAGCTTGTCAGGTGTCCAGCCGTTCGCCCCCTTAAGATCAACAAGTAAATCCCGGATCAATTTTTTTTCCAGAACCGGGACTTCTTTTGTGCCAACAGGTACCGGCGCTGTATGGCGAACAGAGACACGATAAAGGCGTTTGATTGTGGCGTCTTCACCTCCTTTGTTGTCCCGTTCAACGATAGCAAGTTCGCCATTGCCAAGACTTGTGATCTCGCTCAGACCAACCCAACCACCCGCAGGACTTTCTGGTTTGTCCAGGCGATAAGACAGAACGCCCCAGATTTCTCTCTTGATGTCATAAGTCAGGATTTTACTGTAACCCTTTGGATCATCTTTCCATTCCCTTTGAATGGCAATGTAAAGTTGATCACCATCAAGTGCTACCCCTTCAAGCCCGTGTTTGAGCATCTGGGCTTCTACAGCAGTTGGCAAAGCAATCTCCTTTACCACTTGCCCCGTTGGCAGGACATGTAGCAACAAGCTTTTACGTTTTTCCGGCTTTGCTTCTGATACAACCCAGAATGATCCATCCGGTGCTGCAGCAATGCCTTCAAGATCAAGATTTTCCATTGGCTTACCGTCTTTGATCAAACGGCGAGCTGCAACAATACGGGCCGGGCTGGCAGAAACATCAAGAGTATAGATATCAGCAGTGGAATAGAAGCTGTCGTTTACTGCGTAAAGAATGCTCGGGTCCGTTGGATTGGCTGTCAGTCCCGATAGTGCACCCCAGCCAATCGGCTTTCCATTTGCCCCCTCGACAGAAACAATCTGCGGCACAGCAGCCCCCTTTTGTCCCTGTTTGTAAATTGTCAGGGTTGATCTGTAACCGACTTCAGCACTGTCTTTCTCATTAGCGATCACCAGCAGGCCTCGCGCAGGAATAGCAACAATGCCTTCCGGCCCAACGCCGCCACTTGGTAAACCCTGTACAAGATCCAGTCGATTGTTGGGTTTGCCAGAAGTCTCAACATCCTGGAACACACCAATCAGGTTTGCCCGCTCCAGACCGACAAAGATCAGACGGTCCTTACCAAAGGTACCAACTGTTACCCCCTCTGGTTCAGTTCCTTTTTTATGGGATCTTTTCTCGGGGTAGTGCCCCATGGAAACGGCGAGCTCTTCTGTCAGGGATCCGCTATCATAAAGCACATCACCTGCGGTTGAGAACACGGTAAACCCACGTGATCCCCCTTCGTAATCTCCCTCGTTGGCGGTAACGAAACGGGTATCATCAATCCAGGAAACCGCATCCGGCTCCCGACGCAGATCCTTCAGATCATCCGTAAGGGAAATAGATTTATCCTTGGTCGCATCGACCCCGGAAACAGTTGAGGTTCCAGCAGAAAAATGGCGAATAATCTTGTTATTTTCCAGATCGACCAGAACGATATGATTGTTTTCCTGAAGTGTGACCACGGCCTGGTTCAAGCTGTTGATTGAAACAAATTCTGGCTCAGGGTCAGAAGGAGCAATTTCTGCCAATCCGGTCATATCGGTTTTGGTTACTGTTTTGCAGTTGGAGAGCTGTCCTTCACTACCCAGCACAAATGTAGCCAAGTGTCCTGCAGGTCCCTGAGGCAATTGCCCATCGTTCAGTTCTTCATCGCGCTCATTCTCAACCGCAACAGCCAGATACTTTCCATCAGGGCTCAGCGCAACGGAATCAGGTTGTCCGGCCACATCACACTTGGCAATAACCTTGTCTTTAGCGAGATCAACAACAGCGAGATATCCTGAGGGTTCCATATAGTTTTTGGAAGTATTAACCCCGACATAAGCCAGACCGCCTTTGACAGTAACCGAGGTTGGTTCACCACCAACCATCACCACGCCAGCCGCTTGGGGATTGGATGGATCGAAAATATCGACCTTGCCAATAACCTCAAGAGACGAGTCCGTGTAGACCAGCATCGTACCGTTCATTGCTGAGGTCACGATCTCTGCCCCGGTGACCGTCGCCATTTCCTTGCCCTTGGGCAGGTTTTTATAAACAGGCAGGGAAGACAGACGGCTAAAGCCCTCAACCGCCATGGCGGGTCCGGCCAAGCCCAGGGCGATAACCGCTAGGCTGGCTGATTTGGCAAGGTGTTTCATTAATAAAGCTCCGGACAATATTTCAATAATTATCCTTTTGCTATGAAGCTTCTTGGTGTCATGCGAATTTCAGTTTCATGTCATTTTTGCGAAGCTACTATTCTATTTCATCTGAAAACTATCTTTTGTCGCATATTTTCAATACAGATCGCCATCGCCCGGGCAGAGTCAATTCCATCACAAAAACACACCTATTCCAGAGGCCATCAATGCAGTTAAAATATACCATTCTCTATGTCGACAATGTTTCTGAAACTCTCGATTTTTACGCAAGGGCTTTTGGTTTCTCCCAAAAAATGCTCCATGAAAGCGGTGATTATGGTGAATTGGATACAGGCTCGACCACTCTGTCATTTTCATCCTATGCATTAATGCAACAGCTGGGGAAATCACCGGAAAAACCCGATACCGCGCGCCCTCAATTTGAGATTGCGTTTGAAACTGATAATGTTTCCGCTGCACTAAAGGCCGCGCTTAAGGCTGGGGCAACCTTGATACAGAAGGAAGAAGAAATGCCCTGGGGTCAGACAACCGCCTATGTGGGTGATCCCAATGGTTTCCTGATCGAGATTTGCAGTCCGGTCACTTAAACAGCCCCCTGAACGGCGCCCCGACTTTTGAGCCTAGCCGAAAGCCGGAACAAGTAACTGCTCAAACTCTGCCCCGCCAAGACGCATCCTTGCGGGGCTCACCCGAAACCAACGTTGAAATTCCCTGGTCATATGCGCTTGATCCGAATAACCGGATACATCCGCTAATTCAGCAAGGGAAGGCACAAGTTGGATATTTCGGGCAGTTCTTCTTACCCGTGCCAACTGTAGCCAGAAAGAAGGAGGTTTCCCCGTTTGTTCGCGTAATAACCTTTGCAGGCTTCGCTGGCTCATTCCCAAGCGTCTCGAAGCCTGCTCTACTGTATCAATATCGGAAGACAGACAGATAAGGGCTTCTTCAGTTGCCCTCTCCAGAACAGAGAAATCATTCAACAAACAACGGATATCACCCTCTTCAAGATGTTTTCCGTCGATATTTGCCAGTATCTCACTTTCCTGAATTTTCACAGCAGGATGAAGCCGATACCCCTTCATGAGAACACCGGAGGTCACAGCCACTTCTCGCGTGTGATCTTGAAGAGGAGAAAAAAACCACTCCGGTTTTTCATTTACAGAGTATTTAAGAACCAGATCCCGGCAACCATCCGGGATAATTGGTATGATCCCATCGCTCTCTGCACAGGATTGCCAGCAATCAAGAATGATATCAGTCAAAACGGGGTCCTTCCTTGATCGGCTAGATACTATCAGCGCAAGCTCACCATTCCAAGCACACACTTGAGGAGATCGATTAAGATCGATTCCTTGTAAAAAACTGTCACAAAACAAAGAAACACATTCATTAAATGCGACATATAATATTGATATTATTAGTATTATAAAATATTCTTGACCTTTACGTAAGATGCGTAAAAACTTTAAATATGACAGACAGGCGCTATTTCACCATTACGGAACTGACAGCCGAATTCGGGATCACAACCCGGACCTTGCGGTTCTATGAAGATGAGAAACTGATCAATCCCCGGCGGCACGGACGCAAGCGGCTTTATACCCCGCGCGACCGGACCCGGGTAAAGCTGATCCTGCGCGGCAAACGTCTGGGCTTTTCTCTGGCAGAAATCAGAGAAATCATCGAGATGTATGACCATGCACCGGGAGAAAACCGCCAGTTGCAGATCCTGATGCAACGCATCAATGAACGCAAAGCTGAACTTGAGCAAAAACGCCGGGATATTGAGGAAACGCTGAAAGAGTTAGCTGAAGTCGAAAGTCTGGCGCTGCTCCGCATAAATGAACTTGAAAAGCTGCAAAAATGAAACTGGTTCCTGATCACGGGAAACAAATTTAACCAATAGAAACGCGGAAAATCGCAACAAAAAACACATAGACTGACAGCACGGAGGGGAAAATGACAAACAGGTTCGTACCACCAAATCCCGATTACAAGCAGCTGGTTATGGACAGCTATCATTACTCTGGTTTTGGGAAAACTCTCGGGGCTGAATTTACGGTTATTGAACCCGGTCATGTCGAAATGATCCTCCCCTTTCGGCAAGAGCTGGCCCAGCATCACGGTTTTTTTCAAGGGGGTGTGATCGGAGCCATGGCTGACTATGCCGGTGGTTTTGCCAGTTATACCCTGATCAATGCCGACGATTCCATGCTGACCGTTGAATATAAGATCAACATGATGGCCCCTGGCGCTGGCGTCAAACTGCGCGCAACAGGCACAGTACTACGTCCAGGTCGTCGTGTGACCATTGCCCGTATGGATGTTTTCGCCCAACAGAGCGACGGCAGCGAAGTTCACATTGCCGCTGGTCAGGGAACATTTATGCGCATGGAAAACACCCCCGATGTCGCCGCGACAATCGGGCGATTGCAGAAGAACAAGCCCGGCTAAGCCTCTCGCCCCAAAAGCGATACAACCATAAAGAAATAACAGAGCCCGAATTTCCATACATTTTCCTTCAAGCTCTGTCACAATTGACAAAACGTCCGTAAGCGGAGAAGCAGAACATGAGCACCGGTCATAATTTTCCCAGCCTGAACTTTCACCTTGGTGAAGAAATCGATATGTTGCGCGACAGCGTCAAGGCCTTTGCCGAAGCCGAGATTGCCCCCCGTGCCGCTGAAATTGACAGCAGCAACGAATTCCCCATGGATCTCTGGCGCAAGATGGGCGATATGGGCCTTCTTGGCATTACTGCTGCAGAAGAATTTGGCGGCAGTGGTATGGGATATCTGGCCCACATCGTCACCATGGAAGAACTCAGCCGGGCCTCAGCCTCTGTTGGTCTTTCCTACGGCGCACATTCCAACCTTTGCGTCAATCAGATCAAACGCAACGGGACCGATGCACAAAAACAAAAATATCTGCCCAAACTAATTACCGGTGAACATGTCGGTGCCCTCGCCATGTCCGAACCCGGTGCAGGTTCTGATGTTGTCTCAATGAAACTGCGAGCTGAGAAAAAAGGTGACCGCTACGTCCTGAATGGCACCAAGATGTGGATCACCAACGGCCCCGATGCCGATACACTGGTCATCTACGCCAAAACCGATCCCGATGCAGGCGCCAAAGGCATCACAGCCTTTATCGTCGAAAAGAATTTCCCCGGTTTTTCCGTCGCCCAGAAGCTCGACAAGCTTGGCATGCGCGGCTCCAACACTGGCGAACTGGTCTTTGATAACTGCGAAGTACCGGAAGAAAACATTCTCGGCCAGCTCAATGGTGGTGTCCGCGTCCTGATGTCTGGTCTGGATTATGAACGCGCTGTACTCTCCGGCGGACCACTTGGCATCATGTCCTCTTGCCTCGATGTCATTATTCCCTATGTGCACCAGCGCAAACAGTTCGGACAGGCCATTGGTGAGTTCCAGCTGATGCAGGGTAAGCTGGCTGATATCTATGCCACCTGGAACGCGACCCGTGCTTATGTCTATGCTGTTGGTCAGTCCTGTGATCGCGGCGAGACCACGCGCAAGGATGCTGCCGGAGCAATCCTTTTCTCGGCAGAAAAAGCCACCTGGATGGCCGGGGAATCAATTCAGGTTCTCGGCGGCAACGGTTACATCAATGACTATCCGACCGGGCGTTTGTGGCGTGATGCCAAGCTTTATGAAATCGGTGCGGGTACCAGTGAAATCCGGCGTTATCTGATTGGCCGCGAACTCTTTGGGGAGACAGCCTGATGTCGGTTATCCGTTCCAAGATCTCTCCGAGATCTGAGGGTTTCAAGACCAATGCAGCCCATATGCAAGGCCTGGTCGATCAGCTGAACAGCGTTTTGGCAGAGACAGCCAAAGGTGGCCCGGATCACGCCCGGGAAAAGCACCTGGCTCGCGGCAAGATGCTCCCGAGAGAAAGGGTTGAAGCCCTGCTTGATCCAGGTTCTCCCTTTCTGGAAATCGCCCCGATTGCCGCACACGGTATGTATGATGCCAATATTGCTGCTGCAGGCGTGATCGCAGGCATTGGTCTGATTTCCGGTGTCGAGTGCATGATTCTGGCTAACGACGCCACGGTAAAGGGTGGAACCTACTATCCCCTGACCGTGAAAAAACATCTGCGGGCACAGGAGATTGCCCTGGAGAACCGTCTGCCCTGTGTTTATCTGGTGGATTCCGGTGGCGCCAACCTGCCGAACCAGGATGAGGTTTTCCCAGACCGGGACCACTTCGGCCGGATTTTTTACAATCAGGCCCAGATGTCCTCGAAAGGCATTCCCCAGATTGCTGTAGTTATGGGTTCCTGTACTGCTGGTGGTGCTTATGTTCCCGCCATGTCTGACGAAACGATTATCGTCAAGGAACAGGGCACGATCTTTCTCGGTGGACCACCATTGGTAAAAGCCGCAACGGGTGAAGTTGTCTCTGCTGAAGATCTCGGGGGCGCCGATGTCCACACCCGTCTTTCCGGTGTCGCGGATCATCTGGCAGAAAACGATGCCCATGCCCTGACCATCGCACGACATGTTGTTGCAAATCTCAATTGGCAAAAACCAAACCAGCTCAATCTGAGCAAACCCGAAGACCCGCTTTATGATCCAAAAGAAATCTATGGCGTGGTGCCAAGTGATCTGAAAACCCCCTACGACGTCCGCGAAGTCATCGCTCGTATCGTCGATGGCTCCCGCTTTGATGAATTCAAGGCCCGATACGGCACCACCATCGTCTGTGGTTTTGCCCGCATCTGGGGTTACCCTGTCGGCATTGTCGCCAACAACGGCATTCTCTTTTCCGAAAGTGCCCAGAAAGCTGCCCACTTTATCGAGCTTTGCGCTCAGCGCGGTATTCCCCTGGTGTTCTTGCAGAACATTTCCGGCTTTATGATTGGCCGCAAATACGAGTCAGGCGGCATTGCCAAGGACGGCGCCAAGATGGTGACAGCAGTGGCAACCGCGGCTGTGCCCAAATTCACCGTTCTGATTGGCGGCAGTTTTGGCGCAGGGAACTACGGCATGTGTGGCCGGGCCTATCAACCGCGTTTCCTCTGGATGTGGCCAAACTCCCGCATTTCCGTGATGGGCGGCGAACAGGCCGCTTCTGTGATGGCAACCCTGCGTCGGGACAACATCGAAGCCAAGGGGGATAGCTGGTCAGCGGATGAAGAAGCCAAATTCAAACAACCGATGCTGGACATGTTTGAAGAACAGGGCTCCCCTTACTACGCGTCTGCCCGGCTCTGGGATGACGGCGTGTTTGATCCCGCCCGGACTCGCCGGGTTCTGGCTCTGGGTCTGTCCGCTTCACTCAACGCCCCGATCAGTGACACCAAATTTGGCGTCTTCAGGATGTAATGACATGAGCTATCAAACTCTCGAGATTGAAAAAAAACATGGCGCTGCCTGGGTCTGGATGAACCGTCCGGAAATCCACAATGCGCTTGACGAAGTGATGATCGCCGAACTGACTGACGCCTTTACCACTCTCGGCAAAGACCTCTCGGTTCGGGCCATCGTCCTCGCCGGGCGCGGCAAAAGCTTCTCCGCCGGGGCCGATCTGGGCTGGATGAAACGCGCCGCAGGTTTTAGCGAAGAAGAGAACCGTCAGGACGCCTTGAAACTGGCAAAGATGCTTCAGGCCATTGCCCATTGCACAAAGCCTGTGATCGCCCGGGTACAGGGCGCGGCTTTTGGTGGTGGTGTTGGATTGACGGCAGCAGCTGATATCGCCATTGCCGGAGAACATGCCAAGTTCTGTCTTTCCGAAGTCAAACTCGGTCTGGTCCCTGCGACCATCGCACCCTATGTGGTCGCGGCAATGGGGGAACGGCAGGCACGGCGTTATTTCCTTACAGCCGAGATCATCCGTGCTGAGCGGGCACGGGAAATCGGCTTTGTTCACGAAAGCTGCGCTGATGACCAGCTTGATTCAGTAATAGGCGACCTGATCTCCGCGCTTGGTCTGGCGGCACCAGATGCTGTTGACGTTGCCAAAGACCTGATCCGCTCTGTTTCAAATCGTCAGCTAGATGCTGCCTTGATGGACGAGACCGCTGAACTGATCGCCCGTCAGCGCCTCAAGCCTGAAGCACGCGAAGGACTAACCGCCTTTTTTGAAAAACGCAAAGCCTCCTGGGTTGCCTGAGATAGGATAAACAGATGTTTAAAAAAATCCTGATTGCCAATCGCGGGGAGATTGCCCGGCGGATTATTCGAACGGCCCGCCTGATGGGGGTCAAAACTGTTGCTGTCTATTCCGATGCGGACAGGGACGCGCCCTTCGCCAAAGAAGCTGACGAGGCAATACATATCGGCCCGCCTGCCCCGGCTGAAAGTTACCTGCTTGCAGAGCGTATTCTTGAGGCCGCAAAACTGACGGGCGCAGAAGCTGTTCACCCGGGTTATGGCTTCCTTTCAGAGAATGCAGCTTTTGCCGAAAACTGTGCCAAATCAGGGGTGGTTTTTATTGGCCCGCCAGCCAGTTCAATCATTGCGATGGGCGACAAGTCTGCTTCAAAACGCCTGATGCGCGACGCCGCCGTTCCGCTTTCTCCTGGCTATGAAGGCGAGGATCAAACGCCTGAACTCCTCACAAAACAGGCGAAAACAATCGGCTACCCTGTTATGATCAAAGCATCTTCTGGTGGTGGCGGAAAAGGCATGCGCATTGTCCACAGTGAAAAGGATTTCGCTGCGGCTCTCGCCTCCTGTCAACGCGAAGCCAAAGCTGCCTTTGGCGATGAACGGGTCCTGATCGAGAAATTCATCGTCAATCCACGCCATGTGGAAATTCAGGTCTTTGCTGATAATCACGGCAATACCGTGCATCTATTTGAACGTGATTGTTCAGCCCAAAGACGCCACCAGAAAGTGATCGAGGAAGCTCCTGCTCCCGGGCTGAGTGACCAGACCCGCGATGCCATGCACAAAGCAGCAATCGCTGCCGCCGAAGCTGTGGGATATCGCGGCGCAGGGACGGTTGAATTCCTGCTTGATCCCAGCGGTGATTTTTATTTCATGGAAATGAATACCCGGCTTCAGGTCGAACATCCAGTCACCGAGATGATCACCGGACTTGATCTGGTGGAATGGCAGCTGCGTGTTGCCGCTGGTGAACCCCTGCCTGCCAGACAGGATGAAATCAGCCTGACGGGTCATGCCTTTGAAGCCCGCATCTATGCCGAAGACCCAGACAACGACTTCCTCCCGGCAACAGGTCACCTCACCCGGCTTTCCTTTCCTGAACCTTCGGAAAACATCCGGATCGATGCAGGGGTCGAGGAAAAAGGGACCGTTTCCCCACACTATGATCCGATGATCGCCAAGCTGATCAGCTGGGACGAAACCCGGGAGCGTGCCCTGGATCGTCTGATCGGCGCTTTGGGAGAAACCCGTATTGTTGGCCTGACCACCAACGTCACTTTCCTCTCGCGGTTGGCATCGCTCGAGCCTTTTAAAAATGCAAAGCTGGATACCGGATTGATTGAACGGGAGAAAGCAGTGCTCTTTCCCGCGCCAGAAGCGCTTCCCGATACCGTGTTGGTGCTGGCGGCCCTTACCGAGTTACTCGGTCATCAACCGCAGGGACCCGCGACAGACCCCTTTTCCCCCTGGATTGCCCAGGATGGCTGGCGTCTGGGCGGTCGGGCCACCCGTCTACTGCGTTTTATGACCGGTGAAAAAGAACACCTTGTTACCGCAATCTATCACGCTGAAGGTTATGCCCTGCAGATCGGTGCAGCCGGGTATGAAGTCACCGGCAGCGTCAAGGGGGATATCGTCACGGCCAACATCGATGGGCATCGTATTGTCGCAGCAGTTGTCAGTAATGCGCTGGAACGCCATATCTTCCTTGAGGGTGCCCATTATCAGCTCGATCTTTTTGATCCGCTGGTCGCGGCAGAAAATATCGATGATGACACTGGCGGTTTGCGCGCCCCCATGCCCGGCAAGATCGTCAAACTCTTTGCATCTGCTGGTGATATCGTTGAACGCGGCGCCCCGTTGCTGGTGCTTGAAGCCATGAAGATGGAACACACCATTCTCGCACCGGCAAAAGGCAAAATCACCGCCTTCCTCGCCCAGGAAGGCGATCAGGTTGATGATGGCGACAGTCTGGTGGAATTTGAGGCCGAGGAATAACCGATGACGGTAACAAACCAGATAAACCCGGAGCGGGTAAAAATCGTCGAGGTTGGCCCCAGAGACGGCTTGCAAAACGAGCCTTATCTGGTACCGACAGACGCAAAGATCGCGTTGATCGAACGCCTTTCCGATACCGGTCTTTCTGCTGTCGAAGCCAGTGCCTTTGTCTCGCCCAAATGGGTGCCGCAGATGGCAGACGCCACCGAGGTCATAACCGGCATCAAAAAGCGTCCGGGTGTGCGCTATCCTGTGCTGACCCCGAACCTGAAAGGTCTGGAGCGAGCGATTGCGGCAGGCGTTGACGAAATAGCCGTCTTTGGCGCGGCCTCTGAAAGTTTTTCCCAGAAAAACATCAACTGCTCTATCAAGGAAAGCCTGGAGCGCTTCGCCCCGGTCGTTTCCACCGCCCTGAAAGAAAACATTCGGGTCCGCGGCTATGTTTCCTGTGTTCTCGGTTGCCCTTATGAAGGCGAGATTGCCGCCGAAAAGGTTGCCGAGGTTTCCCGGGAACTGCATGCCATGGGCTGTAGCGAAATCAGCCTGGGTGATACCATCGGGGTCGGCACCCCGCTTGCGACCAAACGCATGGTCGAGACCGTGGCCAGATCAGTACCAATTGAACAACTGGCGGGCCATTATCACGATACCTATGGTCAGGCTCTGGCCAATATCTTTGCCTCCTGGGAACTTGGGGTCCGGGTCTTTGATACCTCGGTATCCGGTCTGGGCGGTTGCCCCTATGCCAAAGGCGCTTCTGGAAACGTCGCTACCGAAGATGTGATCTACATGTTCAACGGCATGGGCATCGAAACGGGTGTTGATCTGACCAAACTGGTTGAAACCGCCTGGTACATCTCGGGTGTTCTCGGGAAAGCGCCGGGGTCAAAACTGGCCCGTGTCATGGAAGAACAGATTAAAAAATCAGCCTGAAAAGCTTGCAGTAATATAAAGGAATCAAAGTCATGAAACTATCTGGACTTACCGCATTGGTCACTGGTGGCGGTTCTGGATTGGGAGAGGCCGTTGCCCGGCATCTCGCAGACAAAGGGGTAAAATGTGGCCTGATCGACCTGAATGATGAAGGTGTCAACCGCGTTGCCACGGATATCGATGGACTGGCGGTTACGGCTGATGTCACAGATCCGGATGCGATCCGTTCTGCCGTGTCCATGATTGAAAAGATGCTGGGCCCTATCCGCATTGTCGTGAACTGCGCTGGCATTGCCCCCGGTGCGAAGCTGGTTGGCCGCGAGGGCGCCCACGACCTTGACCTGTTCCGCAAGACCATTGAAATCAACCTGATCGGCGCCTTTAACGTTATGCGTCTGGCGGCGGAACGCATGGTCACCTATGAGGAGATTGACGGCGAACGCGGTGTGATCATCAACACGGCCTCAATCGCCGCCTGGGAAGGCCAGATCGGTCAGGCAGCCTATGCAGCCTCCAAAGGTGGCGTGGCCTCCCTCACCCTGCCACTCTCTCGTGAGCTGGCCCGAAGCGCCATCCGCGTTGTCGCGATTGCCCCCGGCGTGATGGAAACGCCAATGGTTGCCGGGATGTCCGACAAGGTCAAAGAAACCCTGATTGAAAAGAGCCTGTTCCCGAAACGTCTGGGACGGCCTGAAGAGTTCGCAGCGCTTGCCGCACATATCTGTGAAAATGCCTTCCTCAATGGCACAACCATTCGTCTGGACGGCTCGGTAAGGCTTGCCTGACCTGCTGCCTGTCCTGAAAGAACTTGTCCAAAACGACTAGAAACAAAGTGGAACACATCATGTCTGATCCCGTTGTCATCGTCTCTGCTGCCCGTACCCCTATGGGCTCTTTTCAGGGGGCGCTTTCTCCTCTCTCAACCACTGATCTTGGTGCTGTCGCAATCAAAGCTGCTGTGACCCGCTCAGGCCTTGCCGCCGACGATATTCAGGAAGTAATGATGGGCTGTGTCTTGCCCGCTGGTCTTGGTCAGGCCCCTGCCCGTCAGGCAGCCATCAAAGGCGGTCTGCCCCTGTCAGCAGGCTGTACCACTGTGAACAAGGTCTGTGGCTCCGGCATGAAAACTGTAATGCTCGCCCATGATGCCCTCTTGGCTGGATCGGTTGAGATCATCGTTGCTGGTGGCATGGAAAGCATGACCAATGCCCCCTACATTCTCCCCAAAGCCAGAGGTGGAATGCGCATGGGCCACGGCACTGTCGTGGACCACATGTTCATGGACGGTCTGGAAGATGCCTATTTCGACAAGGGGGGCCTAATGGGCACCTTTGCGGAAAACACCGCAGACAAATATGCCGCCACCCGCGAAGAGCAGGATGCCTTTGCCATCGAAAGCCTGAACAGGGCCAAGAAAGCTTCCGAGGCAGGCCTGTTCAAGGATGAAATCGAACCCCTGACCGTCAAGCACCGCAAAGGCGAAGACTTTGTTGAACAGGACGAACAGCCCTATGCGGTCGATATCAGCAAGATCCCCAAACTACGCCCTGCATTCCGCCCTGATGGCACCGTTACCGCGGCTTCTTCTTCCTCGATTTCCGACGGAGCGGCAGCCGTGGTTATGATGCGCCAGTCCGAAGCAACAAAACGCGGCCTGAAACCGCTGGCGACGATCAAGGCTCATGCCACCCATTCCCAAGAGCCCTGCTGGTTCACCACGGCCCCTGTCGGTGCCATCTCCAACGCCTTGGACAAAGCAGGCTGGACAGCCGAAGAAGTTGATCTCTATGAAATCAACGAAGCCTTTGCCATTGTCACCATGGCGGCAATGAAAGAGCTCAATCTGCCCCACGAAAAGGTCAATGTCCACGGCGGCGCCTGTGCTCTCGGCCATCCAATCGGCGCGTCCGGCACCCGCCTGATCGTGACCTTGATCCACGCCCTGAAACAGACCGGCGGCACAAAAGGTATTGCCAGCCTCTGCATCGGTGGCGGCGAAGCCACAGCACTGGCCGTTGAGCTGATTTAACTAAAGAAAAGGGCTGTATCACAGGTTATCCGTGATACAGCCGCACGGTTCGGGGCGAATGGCTTGACCAATATATCTTTGAAACAATTGAGGAGGCAGAGGATCTGGCCAACATAATGGCTCTAGACTTACAACAGCGAACACCCCAACATGGACATCGGCGACATCACGCCAGCAATGAAACCGAAAATGGCAGGCCTACAACGCCTTCGCCACATTTTTAATCATCAACACGTTTTGCGATCAATGAATAACAATCCTTACTATAGGAACCATCAACATACATAAATGAATATTTGACTTCGATTAACTTTACTTCAAAGGGGGCAGGGTATTTATATGCTTCATACTCATTTCCGTTCGAAATTTTGCCAAAAACCATATGTGGGAATGACACTTGGTAAACAAGTTTCTTATTTTTAACTTTTTGAGTATTTAAATTTACATAGTCAAAACTTACTGCCGACGGTAGAATTTGGACAATTTCTCCATCCAATTTAATCTCAATTATTTTAATTGACCAAATCGGATCCTGATATACTTCTTTCTCCTGCTTTACTGTAATAGGAAATTCTAACAAATATTCTTTAGAGCTAAATGTTTGCTTTAACTCTTTTAGCATGTCGTGCTCGATACATTTTTCATGTGTTAGATCTGAATTTGAACAAGCAGTTAACATCCACAATCCAGATAAAGCCCACAGACGCAAATAATTCATATTTCAAACTCTTATCTATCAGTTAGTTGGCACAGTCCAGCCGCCATAAGTTGTTCTTTGCTTCACATGAATGTCCATGCTCTTTCTGTGCCAATTTTCGATCGAGGTAGCTCCTACTTCATTCATTTTTTCCAGGCCAGACTCCCGAATTATATGTTGCTACATGAGCAGATTCATGAACTAAAGAAGCCTTTGGATGACATTCAAAGAAAGAATTAACCGATAAAAAAGGACTGGATCAAGGTGGTCCACTGATCCAGCCCTTTTTATTCGCACAATGCCTGTTAGCCAACAGCCGATGGTCGGGTATCGTCGATTACCTTGCCGTCATTTGGCAGAGAACCGACAGCGGCAAACACCACTTCTCCCCGTAAACGACAGTGAACCCTGATGCTTTCCTCTATTGCCGATTGCAGTTCAGCAGTATCCGCACCACTTGCGACTTCACAATGGAAGGTCAGGTTGTCCTTGCCGCCTTGCGCGGTGACTTCAAGCCGGGCTTTGACGAGTTGCTCATGGCTGGCGACAACCCGGGCAACCTGTTCGGGATGCACGAACATGCCCCGGATTTTGGTTGTCTGGTCTGCACGGCCCATCCAGCCTTTGATCCGGCGGTTGGTCCGACCACAAGGGCTTTGACCCGACAGAATTGCTGACAGGTCCCCTGTAGCAAAACGGATCAAGGGATAGTTCGGGTTAAAGCAGGTAACAACGACTTCGCCGACCTCTCCCTCCTCGACCAGATCCCCTGTGCCGGGGCGAACAATCTCAACGATCACATCCTCGTCAAGAATCATACCTTCTTTTGCCGGACTTTCGTAAGCAATCAGGCCGACGTCTGCCGTTGCGTAACACTGTAATACGGAAATGCCGCGTTGCTCATAATAGCTGCGCAAGTCCGGGAACAATGGACCACCTGTAACAAGGGCTTTTTTGATCGAGGTAATCGGTGTTCCCAACGTATCTGCTTTTTCCAGAATGATCTTCAGAAAGTCAGGTGTCCCCATATAACCGTCAGCCTGGAAACGATTGATTGCCTCAACCTGCCCTTCAGTCTGGCCAACACCGCCGGGAAAGACCGCGCAACCAAGTGTTCTTGCTGCATAGTCGAACATAATCCCTGCAGGGGTAAAGTGATAGGCAAAGCAGTTATGAGCAACACCGCCCTTGCGAAAGCCGGTTGCAAACAACGCCCGGCCAATACGCCAGATATCTTCGTCCTTGCCCTGGGGTTCGACAATCGGGCCGGGTGAAAGAAACAACCGCGCCATTTCTCCTGCCGGAACCATGCCCAGCCCGCCAAAAGGCGCTTGCGCATCTTGCAATTCGATCAGGGTCGACTTACGCACAATCGGAAGCCTGGAGAGATCTTTGAGGCTTTTGATTTTCCCAGCCTCTATCCCGGCAAGTGTGTCTTTATAAAAGGGCGCAGCTTTTTGTGCTGAGGATATCAGATCCCGCAACCTGCCCAGAAGATCATTTTCACGCTCTTCTTGCGAACGGGTTTCCTTATCATCAAAAAAATCGCTCATCGCTGAAATACCTGTTCCTTCAAAAGTCCGGGATCATGAATAAATCCCGTAAATACTCCGTCGAGCCTTTCTGGCAGCGTTACAGCCAGCGTTTGCGGCGTTTGAAAGATTTGATGTTTTTAAATGACTTACGTTCACTTCCTCCACCACCAAGATAGAATTCCTTGACGTCTTCATTGTTCATCAGCTCTTCAGCTGTGCCATCAAGAACGATCTTGCCGTTCTCCATAATGTAGCCGTAATCGGCTGCCTGCAGTGCCATGTTGGCGTTCTGTTCAACCAGCAGAACGGAAATTCCCAGCTCTTTGTTCAGGCGCTTGATAATACCAAACACCTCTTTAACCAACAGGGGTGACAGTCCCATGGAAGGCTCATCCATCATGATCAGTTTCGGGCGCGCCATCAGCGCCCGGCCAATTGCCAGCATCTGTTGTTCGCCTCCGGAGAGATACCCGGCAAGCCCTGTTCGTTCTTTCAGACGTGGAAAATAACTGAAGACCTTTTCAATATCCCCGGCAACATTCGCCTGTGGCTGAGTAAAAGCCCCGAGGCGCAGGTTTTCGATCACCGTCATGTCCTGGACGATGCCACGTCCTTCCATCACCAGAAAGGTTCCGTTACGAACGATTTTCTCTGGCGGCAAGCGTGTGATATCGACGCCGTTATAAACCACATCCCCCCGGGTAATCTCGCCGTCTTCAGAACCAAGCAACCCGGCAATAGCTTTGAGAGTTGTCGATTTCCCTGCGCCGTTGGCGCCGAGCAGAGCTGTAATCTGTCCGCGTTTGGCATTCAGGTTCAAGCCACGCAGGACCAGAATAACATCGTTGAAAACCACTTCGATATTATTCACAGATAGGATTGTATCTTCCATATTCTGATTTTTGGGGGTCTGGTTTTTCAGCTGTGTAACGCTACTCATTGGTCAGAACCTCTGGCACAAAATATCAGGGAGTATCGGGGAATATCGGAATTGAAATAACAGGCCCGCCCGATGACGGGCCTGTTTCTCGTCAACTAATCAGGTACGATTAATACCCAACCCAGTCATCACGACGTGGCAAAGTCATCTCGGCAATACGCTCGATGTTGACACCACCATCTTCAAAGGAGCCCTTGTTGATAGACACAACAGTGCTGCCACGGTGATCTTCTGCGGACCAGTTGGAAGGTAGACACACACCATCAAGTCCTGCGGGGACCCAGTCTTTCTTGGCATACATTCCCTGCTTGATGTTCGCACCCGTCAGACCACCATTAGCCTTGGCCCACTCCATGGCCTCTTTCATGTAGAAAGCGGAACAGACACCACGGATGTAATGATGGGTTGGTTTGGCATCTTTCGAAAAACCACTCATGTCAGCGATTTTATAAACCAGATCCATACCCGGCGCATAGGCATCCCAGAAAGGTGTCGCTGTCGGGAAGACATAATCCTTGGCTTCTGCAGCTTCGATCGTCAGATAATCTCCAGCCCAGATATTGCCCATATAGGTCACATCTGCCCCAACGGTATTACAGGACTTCAGCAGGGAAATAACAGAGCCACCCAAGTTTCCGATATACGCATAGTTAGCGCCAGACTCTTTGATGGTCAGGCACTGGGCCTTGAAATCACCCGGTCCCAACGGCACCACAACTGGTGGCAGAACTTCGAGACCCAATTCTGCGGCATATTCAGCACAGCCTTCTTTCGGTGCATTCGGATAGGGATGGTTATCCCCCGTATGAACGAACTTTGGATTGTCTATACCTTTTTCCTTGGCATCACCTGCCGCCCACTGCGCCAGTGCCCGACAGGCATCAGTGTAGGAAGGACCATAAAAGAAGTTATAAGGTGCCGGTTTGGCCGTTTTTGGATTTTTCCCGGTCGGATCAGTCAGGTGACCAGAATAGGACGCTGACCAGACAGGAACCTCATCTTTGGCAACGAAAGAAATCAGGGCTTCAGTATCCCCGGTTCCCCAGCCCTGAAGGGCGATCATGCCTTTGGATTTCCACTTTTTATAGTTGGCAATAGCTTCTGGAACCTTGTAGGCGTAATCGATGGTTTCCATTTCGATTTTGGTGCCGTCGATGCCACCGGTCGAGTTGATATAGTCAACGGCATCACGGACGCCGGGACCATAAAACTTGCTCACAAAAGACGTTGGCCCGGTGTAGTCGACCAGATGCCCAACAAAGACAGAATCTTCGGCCAAAGCCGGGCTTCCTGCTGCCGCCAGGGCAAATGTTGCGGCGAGAATGCGCTGCTTCATACTTTCCTCCCTATTGGCGGCTTATTATATTTCTCACCCTGGCCGCCGCAGCGTGAGAAGCCTCTCTTAATGAGAGAATGGATAAAGTTTCCAGCTTGCGCGGATCATGCGCCAGCGATGAATCAGTCCTTCAGGTTCAAAGATCAGGAACAGAATGATCACAGCCCCGACAGACATTTCCTTGATATAGGCCTTGCCCTGTTCCATCGCCGGAAAGACAACTGCCATAGCACTGGCGGCTTCTTCCATGAACTGCGGCAAAAGCATGATGAAGATCGTCCCGAGCAAAGATCCTGTTACAGACCCCAATCCACCAATGATGATCATGGCGAGGAACTGGATCGACAGAAGAATGGTAAAACCTTCAACCGACACATAACCGAGATAGTGGCCATAAAGTGCGCCACCCAGACCAGCAAAAAAGCTGGAAACGCCGAAAGACAGAATACGATAACGTGTCAGATTGATGCCCATGATTTCGGCTGAAAGGTAATGATCCCTTACCGCTACCAGGGCCCGGCCATCTCGTGAGCGACGCAGGTTGCTTACTGCCAGAAAGGAGACGATGACCCAGAAAAGCACGAGATAGAAATATTTTTGATCCGTATCCAGCTCTATGCCGAGAAAATTGACCGTTTCCGCCAGGGAGCCTGACGACCCACCGGAAAACCAGTCTGCCCGGGCAAAGAAATCCTGCAGGATAAACTGGGATGCCAACGTGGCAATTGCCAGGTACAGCCCTTTCAGACGAGCGGCCGGTATACCAAAGATCATACCAACTGCTGTGGTCAAAATACCCGCCAGGGGAATACAGATAAAAACCGGCAGACCTGTCGTATTATTAATCCAGGCCGAAGCAAAAGCTCCAAACCCGAAAAATGCAGAATGTCCAAGGGAGATCTGTCCGGTAAAGCCGACCAGAACGTTTAATCCCAAAGCCGCAATAGCAAAGATCCCGATCATCAGCATCTGGCTGATATAATAATCGTTCAGAAACAGGGGCGCGACCAGAAGGGCCGCGATCCCTGCATAGATACTCCAACCTTCAAATCTGGTACGAAACAGCGATGTATCATCACTGTAAGAGGTCCGGAAATCACCACAAGGGCGCGGATGAGGAACATGAGACATAGTTTAACCGCTCCCTTTATCAGATACGTTCGATGTCTTTGGTGCCGAAAAGCCCGTAAGGCCGGATCATCAGAATAATGATCAACACATAAAAAGGCGCAACTGTGTACATGTTGCCAATATGCAGGAACTGGCCATCAACAAATTCGGCCATATTTTCCAGCACACCGATAATCACACCCCCAACAACTGCTCCGATAATGGAATCAAGCCCCCCGACAATCACTGCCGGAAATACCTTGATCCCGATAATCGCCAGAGAATTTGACACGGCATTGACCAAACCAAGCACAACCCCGGCAATACAGGAAACCAGAGCCGAGATTGCCCAAGCCATGGAAAAGACCTGTTTGACAGAAATTCCCAAACTCTGTGCTACCTGCTGGTTATAGGCAGTCGCTCTCATCGCCAGACCGTATCTGGAAAACTTGAAGAAATAATAGAACAACCCCATCACCAACACAGATAACACCAGAGACATTAGGTAAGCTGTTTCAACCTGCAGCCCCCCGATTGAGACGGTATTTTCACCGAAAACCGCCGGGAAACGTTCTGCAGAATTACCAAACATCCAGTTCATCAATGCCTGCATAAAAATGGACAGGCCGATGGTCACCATAATCACTGAGATAATCGGTTCTCCGATCAAGGGCCTCAGCACCACCATTTGCACGATGATGCCGAAAATAGTCATGAAGGCCATGGCAAAAAGGAAAGCCAGTACAAAGGGTAACTGCATTTTCATAATGAAAAACCAGCAAACCCAGGCCCCAAGCACCAGGAATTCCCCTTGGGCAAAGTTCACCACCTGGGTCGATTTGTAGATCAAGACGAAACACATGGCGACAACACCATAGAGCATCCCGACGATCAGGCCATTGATCAAAAGCTGAAACAGCAGATCCCAGTTCATTGCCCTGCCCCCTTATTTTCTTTGTCAGATGTGTCGAGTGTCTCGACTTTCAGCGAGGTAACGATGCGCTGTTTGGTGCCATCCTGAAAATGGATCACGGTATCCACAGCAACCTTGTCCTGATCGGAATAAAGCGCCTGGATAATATCACCATACTTGTCGGCGATAACTCCCCGGCGAACCTTACGGGTCCGGGTCAGTTCTCCGTCATCAGCGTCCAGTTCCTTGTAAAGCAAAAGAAACTTCTTGATCCGCTGAGCCGGCGGCAAGGTCGCGTTGACCATCTCGACTTCGGCCCGCAACTGCTCATAAACCTCAGACTGGGCCGACAGATCGGTATAGGTGGTAAAGCGCAGGCGGCGTTTTTCTGCCCATTTGGAAACAATGGGATAACGAATACAGATCATGGCAGTCAGATAGGGTTGGTCAGAACCCAGAATGACAGCTTCGGCAACATAGGTGGAAAACTTCAGTTTATTTTCAATATACTGCGGCGAAAACTTTACGCCTTTGGTGGTCTTGGCCAGATCTTTGATCCGGTCAATCACCACCAGATGCCCGTTTTTATCAAAGTACCCGGCATCTCCGGTCAGGAACCAGCCGTCCTCGCCAAACGTTTCCTTGCTTGCTTTTTCGTTCTTATAGTAGCCCTTCATCATATGACCGTGCTGAACCACAATTTCGCCCAGCCCTTCTGAATCCGGGTTATCAATGCGCAGCTCCACCCCCGGCATCGGAGAACCAACCGTATCGTGGTTCACATCATCCGACTTGTGGATTGTATGCGCACCAAGCGCTTCGGTCTGACCATAGAGTTGACGTAGAGGAATTCCCATGGAGAGGAAAAACTTGAAGGTATCCGGCCCCATGGCAGCCCCGCCTGTCGCCGCAGACTTCAGGTTTTTGAAGCCAAGGCGATCACGTAGCGCCCGCATCAGAAGCCATTCTGCCGCAAGGGATTTTTCACCTTTTTCCAGGGCGGCCAGCCCCTTTTTTGCTCCCCATTCATAGGTCGCCTGTTTCCAGGCAGAAGAGTCCATCATCCGGGCCCGGACATCTGCAGCAATCAGCTCCCAGATTCTGGGGGCGAGCAGAACAAAAGTCGGTCCGATTTCCCGCAGGTCAGACATTACCGTTGACTGTTCCTCAGGAAAATTGACCCGCATGCGTGAGATCAGGTTCCAGGCGACAGAATACATCTGTTCCATCACCCAGCTCAGGGGTAAAACTGCAAGGTATTCATCTTCTGAGGTCTTTGGATCAGCCCGCAGATAGGCTGCGGCATGTCCCAGAAAAGCCCGATGTGGCCACATGGAGAGTTTGGGATTAGAGGTCGTTCCCGATGTGGTGCAGAGAACAGCAACATCATCAGTATCCGTCGCCTTGATCATCTTGTCGTAAGCAGCAGGATCCTTGTCCAGTACTTCCTGGCCCAGCGCTTCCAGCTGTTCGAGTGAAATCAGCCGGGGGTCTTCGTATTTCCGCATCCCTCTGGGATCACAATAGACAATGTGCGTGATAGAGGGAATTTTATCTTCAAGATTAAGAAATTTATCAACCTGTTCTTCGTCTTCGGCAATAACAATTTTGGGGCTGGTATAATCGGTGAGATAGGCAATTTCCTCTTCCAGAGCATCCCGGTAAATACCCATGCTCATGGCCCGGCAACTGTGCGCCGCTATTTCTCCCCAGACCCACTCAACCCGGTTATCCCCGATCAAGGCAATTGTATCTCCCCGGGTCACCCCCAGTTTGACCATTCCCAAAGCCATCCGGCCAACATGATCGTTAAACTCTTTCCAGGTAAAGCGGTTCCAGATACCAAATTCCTTTTCCCGCTGGGCGACATCGTCTGGAAACTTTTCCGCGTTAAAGGCCAGAATTTTTGGCAAGGTATCGTATACTGTTACGTCGGCATGGCTACTGGAAGCTGGTGCCCAGTCAATGCCGTTGCCCTGCATTACCTTTGAAGGCGAAAGCGAGGGAGCTGTTGTGGTCAGGCTTGTATCTCTCATAGTGCTGCAGCCTCCCCTTCTTCATCGTGCAATAACGCATCTTCCTCTCCTAGGTAGGCGCGCCTGACATGCTCATCCGCCATCACTTCTTCAGGAAGTCCGGCAGCAATTTTTTTACCAAAATCCAGAACCATCACACGATTGGAGATATCCATGACAACCCCCATATCATGTTCAATCATCACCACGGTCGTCCCCAGTTCCTCGTTGAGGTCGAGGATATAGCGGGCCATATCCTCTTTTTCTTCCAGGTTCATTCCCGCCATAGGCTCATCAAGCAGGATAAGGTCAGGGTTGATTGCGATCGCCCTTGCAAGCTCGACACGCTTACGCAGGCCGTAGGACAGTGTGCCCGCTGGCTCGTTCCTGACATGCTGAATTTCAAGAAAATCAATAATATCTTCAACGGCCCGGCGGTGTTCCAGCTCTTCCTTTCTGGCCCCGCCGACCCAGTAGAACATCCCGGTAAGAAAATTGTTTTTCAACAGGTGATGTCGCCCGACCATAATATTGTCGAGCACCGACATATGGCCAAAAAGAGCAAGATTCTGGAAAGTTCGGCCAATACCTATGGCTGCGCGATCATTGATTGAACGCCCGATCAGGCTGCGTCCCTTATAGGTTATCTCGCCTTCCTGGGGTTTGTACCGCCCGGAAATACAGTTAAGCATAGAGGTTTTGCCGGCACCATTGGGGCCGATAATTGAAAAAACCTCGCCCTTGCGAACATTAAAACTCACATCTGTTAAAGCACGAATACCACCGAAACGAAGGTTAATCCCTTTCGCTTCAAGCAAAAGCTCGCCCGATTGAACCAAACCTCTTCTCCCTGTCCACAGCAGCTTTATGCTGCCTATGTCCCGCGTGACTTTGTGTCACTTGTTTCTGCTATTTCTGCGCGTTAATTCTGCCCGTCTTTACCGCTCCTGACCAACAATCCCTGGAGGGAATTAAAATTGGTCGGAATGGCCAGAGATGCCTCTGCAGACTCTTTCTTATCCACTGTATTCATCTCCAACTCGCCAAGACGAAGTGTTGCAGATGTTTCGACTTCGTTCATTTCCATCAGAATTTGATCAATATCCTGACGCTTCTTTTCCAAAAGGGCTCTGTGCTTTGCGATACAACCAAGCAGGCGCTGAAGTTGTCCACTTTCCCCCGGCTCAAGATCATACATTTCAATAATTTCACGGATCTCTGCCAGGGAAAAACCAAGTCGTTTCCCCCGCAGTATCAAAATCAACCGCGCCCGATCACGTGAAGAATATAATCTTTTCCGCCCTTCCCGCTGGGGATTGAGAAGTTTTTCCCCTTCATAAAACCGTAAGGTCCGGGTGGTTATCCCAAACTCGTTTGTCAGTTCGGTTATGCTATAGAATCCCCGCCCGTTCATTTGCAGATCCTTTAACATCTTACGTAAAAGTCAATTACCTTTACCGGAATTTTCCGAACTCTCTTATAAAGATGCCTTGTTTTTTCTGTTCATACCCAGTGACAAAATATTGTTTTTAATGATATTTTTTTTAATCTATTACGTAGTGTCACCTTAGGTAAGGTCATAATGTCATCTGCTGATTTGCAGATAAACACATAATTCTGCAGCAGTGGTCTGCAATTTCGCAGATCAAATCTCCCCAAACAGGATATATACATATGATTTCAGATGCCTACTCGAAATAGCAATCCATTTCTTTAGGATTAATTTGTAATTTTATTACTCAAAAACATTCCAAGGGGCAGGTATCACCTGATAACACTGGCTGTGATTCCATACTTCCTAACAATATTTAAGCTGAAAATCGGGCCCGCCAATCTTTGGGGGAAAGCCCCGTGACTCTCCTAAATTCCCGATTAAAATTGGATTTTGTCTGGAAACCCGATTCAAACATAACGTCCGTTATCCTGATTTCTCTGTTCTCCAGAAGCCGACAGGCCTCATTAACCCGGAAACCATTAACATACTGCGAGATATTTTGCCCCTTCACCCGATTAATCGCCCCTGAGATCTGCCGTGCCGGGATTGCACTTTTACGGGAGAGACGATCGAGGTTGAGGTCGAAATCCCTGTACACTTCCTTGGTTGAAATCAGGTCATCGACTTTCTCCAGAACCTGATAATCCTCTTCTTCTCTCTGTTGGGCCTCATGTTCCATGACAGAATCAGCAGCAATATCAGGAGACCGCCCCTGCCCGGCTATGGTCGCCATCATCCCGAGAACCAGAATTGCCGGAACATTGGCCAGGGCGACAAGCCTGGCCGAAAAATCGCCTGCTCCAGAGCGCAGGTCATAAGAAATCAGAATATCAATTCCGGCGAAAAAAAACAGCGCCAGAGCCGTGATCACCAGAGCACGATGCGCATTCCTAGCGTCAACCAACCGAACCATCCGTAGCTTATCTGCCCCAGAAAAAGCCAAACAGGCAAGCAGGATAGCATATATAAGATATATCCCGATCAAAAGGAAATCGATAAAGCGGGGAGCTAGTAAAATCAGTACACAAACCAATAGCGGCGGCGCCAGATGTTTGATATCTCCAGGCAATATCACGGCTGCTCCAGAACGGGAAAGACTTCGGAAACAAATCCAGGACAGGGGAGCCCAGGTTGCTGCCAGGATCGACTGCAGAGGCAAGAACTCTAGAATATCATACCCCCAGCGAACACCGATCATAATCGACAGAACAACATAAAACCCCAGAAGAAGAACAAAAAGCCGATTTGCCCCCAACCCCTGATCCTGACGGAGTAACTGAAAGATTAAAACCAGAAGCAACAAAGCGACGACAAAGGGCAGCGGCACAAAAATCATCAATAAATCTCACTTTCCACAAGCAGCGCGGGCAACGTTTCAAACCAAGATACACGCCTCACCCCAAAAGAATGATGGGCTCTTTTGATAAATAAAATGACCTTAAACGCGACTTAGTACGACCTGAAACATGATCAAGGTCTCAAAAGGTGCAGAGAACCACAAATACTTCACTCATCCGTACCACAAAGACAAATTTGATTATATAAAGGCCCCGCCCTATGAAATTCGCTTCCCTGCTTTCGATTTATCTCAGCGCCCTCTGCCTGTTCTCTCAACTCTCTTTTGCTTCAGCAGTGGGCTTCCAGCTTTACAAAATATCTGATCCAGATGATCAACCACTGGAAATCGGCATATGGTATCCGACAGATACAACAGCGCCAGAAGAAGCCAACACGCCCTTTCGCCAAGCCCTGGCGATCGATAGTCAACCGGTTGGAACCAATTTACCCCTTGTCGTTATGTCCCATGGTTATGGTGGATGGATGGCAGGGCACGCGGATACAGCCCTCACCCTTGCTAAAGCCGGTTATGTTGTGGTTTCCCCGACCCACACTGGTAACAACTATGAAGATGAAAGCTACCCGCCCTCCCGCTGGATGCGGGATCGCCCTCGCCACATCAGCCTTACTCTTGATTACATCCTGAAAAACTGGAAAGGCAAAGAATCAGTAGGCCTTGGCAAAATCGGTATTTTTGGTTTTTCTGCAGGTGGGTACACTGCACTGGTCTCATCCGGTGCAATACCGGATATCAAGGCAATGCACACACATTGCGCCAATACTCCGGAAGAACTGGCCTGTACTCTCGGTCTGAAAGAAGACCCGGCAATCGCTAAGCTGGTAACATCACCCGCTGAAAGTTGGGGACATGACCCCAGAATTTCTGCGGCGGTTGTTGTTGCGCCGGGACTTGGTTTTGCCTTCAACAAACAGGCTCTAAAACAGGTAACAATCCCGGTTCAGCTTTGGGCAGCTGCTGAAGATAAAAATGTACCATACAAAAGCAATACGGCGATTGTTCGCCGATCTCTTCCTCTGGAGCCGGAGTATCATCAGATTGAAAATGCAGGGCACTTCGCTTTTCTCCCTCCCTGTAACCCGCGATTAAAAGAGATCAACCCCAGAATCTGGAATATGGTCTGCGTAGATAATATTGCTTTTGATCGCGCAGAATTTCATCTGAGATTCAATCAGGAAGTCCTGGATTTTTTTAACAAAAGCCTGTCCGTGCAGTAATGAGACAAGAGGCGGGGAAAAGCCCCGCCTCTCCTGAAGATCTCATCTACTCGCTGGCATTCAGAAAGAAAGAATGGAACCTTACAGATATCTTTCCCATGAGCGGGTGTAGTCGCCCGTCATCCCCGGTGGTCCCGGATCTTCAGGAAGGCCAATGTCCCGGCGCAGCCTGCGGGGCAGGTCTTGCAAACGCGTGGTTGCCTGACGGTTAAAGAAAAAGTTGCTTACAAGCTGGATAAGCCTGGTCATGTCTATTCTCCATAGAATAGGCCACGACTATCGGGAAACGAACAGAGTCACTCGTGTCCTTCACGATAAAAACGCATAATCAATCCCTGCATAAAACAAAACGCAGATTATCTGCAGCAGCCCCAAAGGGAACAGACAGATTTTCCGCCCTGATCAGACAAGCAGAATCAAGGCATAGAAAAATTGTTAACGTAATTATAGAGAAAGGTGAATTACCGTTCCTGACAGCCGAGGCCGGATATAATCGGGGCGTGGTATAAAACTAGCCGAGATTACGTCGGTTCATTGCTGATTTGGAAACACGAGTGAACAAAGCTTCAGGTGCACACAGCCCATATGCACTCGTGCGGATATATGCAGAGGCAAAAATACGGGTCATAAATGCAGTCCTCCTGAAGTCTTAACGGGTAATACACGCTAACCTTGTAACCTCGAAATCAAACCTTGCCAAGTCAGAGTTCTTAGTGACCAAGCAAAAAAAAGACCATGATGTAAAATTACAACAGAACTGTTCTCAATAAGGGAATAATCTCCTTCTCTTTCGAAGTCATTTTTTAGGTACTCACAGCACATTATCTGTTCTTTGCTCCTTACAACCCCATATTATTAATCTTTATCACCTCCGCACCTCCCTATAACAATTTGTTTTTAAATAAATAATATCATCACACAATAATTTACCTATCTGTAGATAGATTTATAAGTTGACCTTATCTCGAAACTGCCTATCTATAAAAAACAGATAACCTACCTATAGATAGATTGGATTCGAAAATGACTAACCTAGTAACACTTATTGTTGGTGGCTCTAGCGGGATGGGTAAAGCAACAGCTCAACACCTGCATGCCCGGGGGGAACAGCTTATATTAATTGGTAGAGATCTCGAAAAACTGAACAAGACAAAGCAGGAGTTATTGGTCCAGAGCAGCGGCAATATCGAAGTGAAAGAACTGGACCTTTATTCAGATGAACAAGTCACAGCATTCATTCAGGAAATCAGTAGAGAACAGCGCCATATCAACAAGCTTGTCAATGCTGCTGGTTCCTTTAAACCCGTTTCATTTCTTGAACACATAGCAAGTGATTTCGAAAACTATCACCAGCTCAACAAAAGCCTGTTTTTCATCACCCAAGCCGTAGCAGAAAATATGAAAACCAACGGCAGCGGCGCTATCGTCAATATCGGTTCTATGTGGGCAAAACAGGCGATCAAGGCCACGCCCTCATCGGCCTACTCCATGGCCAAAGCCGGGTTGCACGCCCTGACCCAGCACCTTGCGATGGAACTTGCTGATTACAATATCAGGGTAAATGCGGTATCACCTGCCGTTGTTGTCACTCCAATTTTTGGCTCTTTTATCGAGCCCGAGCAAATTGAGACAGCACTGACCAGCGCTTTTGATGCTTTTCATCCTATTGGCCGGGTAGGCAGAACTGATGATATCGCCACAGTCATCGTCTTCCTGCTCTCTGAACAGGCTTCCTGGGTAACCGGAGCTATCTGGGATACTGATGGTGGCGTTATGGCAGGCCGTAACTAAACACCCCCTTCCTTTCTCCGTCCTCACGATAATGTCTAAAGCCCGGTTGCCTTTCCTGTGCAACACTATGGCAGCCGACTTTAGGCTATCGAATAAAGAAGCAGAAGATGCTTTGACACTCCTGCCCGAAATCCACCTGCCAAGGAGATTTGAGATGACCAAGAAAAGACCCTTCGCCATTGTTGCCGGTGCCGGTCCGGGATTGGGGCAAGCCCTGACAAGAAAGCTATCTCAGGAAGGCTACAACGTCCTTGGCATAACACGCTCAAAACCATCATCTTCTATCTCAGACACGATATTGTTTGCCCAGGTCGATCTGGCAGATACCCAGGCTGTGAAAGAAGTTCTTACTCCCTGTTTGACCCGATACGGGACGCCCGAAATCCTGATCCACAATCCGGCCAGTCTGGTTATCAAACCCTTTCTCGAGACCTCGGCAGAGGATTTCACACGCGCCTGGAAATCCATGATGCTCAGTGCAGTCAACACCTGTCAGGCAGTGCTTCCACAGATGCTAGAAGCCGGGCGAGGTAACATTATCATTTCCGGCGCAACGGCAAGCCTGCGCGGCGGCAAAAATTTTGCCGCTTTCGCTTCAGCAAAATTCGCCCTGCGCGGACTTGCCCAATCTCTCGCCCGTGAGTATCAGCAACAGGGAATTCACGTTGTTCACGCTATTCTTGATGGAATTATTGACACAGATACAAGCAGATCCCTGCACAAACTTTCATCTGACCGCATGATGAAACCCGACGATATCGCCCAGATCTACTGGCAATTGATCCAGCAACCACGTTCGACCTGGACCCACGAGATTGACCTGCGCCCGCAACAGGAAAATTTCTAGTGTCCCCAAAACATCTTGTATCCTCTTGCGAAAATATCATTGTCGGCGGCGGACTTAGCGGACTTTACCTCGCCTATCGGCTCCAGCAGACCGGGAAAGACTTTTTACTGCTCGAAGCAAGAGATCGGCTTGGCGGACGTATTCTTGGCCACCTTCCTGTTCCGGAGGGCCCGGCCCTCGACTTGGGACCAACCTGGTTCTGGCCCGGGCAAGAACAGCTGGAAAGACTACTAAGATCGCTGGAAATTCCTGTCTTCAAACAGCAAAACCAGGGAGACCTTCTTTACGAAGACCAGTTCGTAATCGCAGAACGGATTTCCCCGCAAGCTTATCAAATGACATCCTATCGGATGAATGGAGGGTTTATTCGACTTGTTGAAAGTCTGCGGGCAGCTCTGCCTCAGAAAAAGCTGCTGTTATCCCATCAGGTACGATCCATTAAAAACAGGGATGGCAGCGCCAGCGAAAACCTGCTGATAGACGCAACGCCAGCAGGTTCTGCCTCATCACGTAAATTTTCAGCCCAACGGGCCTTTCTAGCCCTGCCACCGCGCCTCGTTGCTGAAATGATCTCCTTTCAACCAACACTTCCCCAGAAAACCCTGTCGGACATGATGGCCATCCCAACCTGGATGGCAGGACAGGCCAAAGCCCTGATCACCTATGATCGCCCCTTCTGGCGCGATCAGCATTTATCTGGCCAAGCCTTCAGTCGCCTTGGCCCAATGATGGAAATTCACGATGCTTCGACAGAAGGGACAGGCCCTTATGGTCTTTTTGGGTTTCTTGGTGGAACCTCCGCTTCCAGAGCCCCACTTGGCAAAGACCAGATGACCAAGGCAATTCAGGAGCAGCTCAATCGACTTTTTGGCAACGAAGCCACTCTTCCACTTGATATCACAATCAAAGACTGGGCACAGGACCCTTTTACCGCAACAATATCAGACCAACAGCCGCTCAAGAACCACCCGCACTATAGTATGCCAGAGAGCATGAAAAGGCTGTGGGATGGACGCCTGATTTTCACAGGCACAGAAGTCGCCAGTCGGGATGGCGGATATCTGGAAGGTGCACTGGTTGCTGCAAATGAAGCACTGCTAAATTTAATTTAAAAAATTAAATATTTAATGTATTAAATTGATTTAGAACTACTTTTTTCTTCTCTTCTTGACTGATCTTTCGGCCTTCAACTGCTCTCTCCAGTTTAAGGCGGTTTCCCCATCCGCCTTACCCTCGCCCTCATCCGAAAGGCACAAATTATTCCAGCGCTCCAGACGTTCAGCAGAGATTTTTCCGTTTAACACCGCTTCCTGCAGGGCACAACCAGGCTCTTTCTGGTGCTTGCAATCACGGAAATGACAGTTCTTGCTGGCCTCGGTAATGTCACCAAACAGCCGGGTAATCCCGACCATCACATCATCCAAACGTAGAACCTGTATGCCCGGCGTATCAATCAACCAGCCGCCAGCCGCTGCCCTGTGCATTGATCTGGCTGTAGTTGTATGCCGCCCCCGATCATCTTTTTCCCGGGTTGCTCCCGTGGCCTGTTCAAAACCAGATAATCCGTTCAACAGCGTCGATTTTCCAACACCGGAAGAACCAACCAGAGCAACGGTCTGCCCGGGGCCGCACCATTGATCAAGCTGTTTCAGATCATCCCTGTTGCGGGCATCAAGGGCGATAACAACCAAACCGGGAGACAGGGCCTGAGCTTGCCCGATCCACTGCGGGACATTATCAACCGTATCAGCCTTGGTTAAAACTATTACGGGGCGCACCCCGGCCTCATAAGCCAGAGCCAGAAAAAGGTCGAGCCAGGAAAGTTTAAAATCTGCATTACAGGAACTGACGATAAAAAGTGTATCTACATTGGCGGCAATTAACTGACAATGTCTGGCCTGCCCGGAAGTTCCAGTCCGAGATCCCGCACGGGAAATCAATCGTTGTAACAGGGACTTGCGTGTCAATAATTGAACAACTTGTCCCTTATCCCCATCAACAAGCACCCAATCACCGACAGCATAACTCCCAGTAGTCTGCTCTTTGGGCGGAAAAAGTATCTCTTCCCCCTCTCCCGAAACAGACAAGGCGCGAAGGCGGATACGTTGTACCCGGGAAATTCTCATGGGAATGAGGGACGTTTCAGCGCCATCGCCTAACATTTGGATTTCAGATTGTGCCAACTGCTCCTGAAAGAAATCAAACCAGCCCAAACCCTCAAGTGACACGCGGGGCTCTGTCACTCTTGTTGATTGATCTGCTGCTGGGATTGACGCTTCAGAAGTTTTTCCTGACGACGTTTTTCCTTGATAGCCGCAACTTCCCCACCAATATGGTCTATGCCCATCTGACGGGAAAGCTCTACCTGCTTCGCCCGCTCTTCAAAGCGCTGTTTCTGTTCATCACTCAGCTTGTCATGACAGAGATGACAGGAAATTCCCTTGAGGTATTTAGGATTTCTCTTGTCTTCTTCTGTTAAGGGCATCCGGCAGGCGTAACATTGGTCGTATTTGCCTTTTTCCAGATTGTGTTTCACCGCAACCCGGCTATCAAACACAAAACACTCGCCTTCCCAGAGAGATTCTTCCTCCGGCACTTCTTCGAGATATTTCAGGATACCACCTTCAAGGTGATAAACCTCGTCAAACCCCTGTTGCTTCAGATAAGCGGTCGATTTCTCGCACCGAATACCCCCTGTACAGAACATGGCCACTTTCTTGCTTTTGGCATCAGCAAGATTTTCTTTCACATAAGCGGGAAACTCACGGAAAGTAGCGGTTTTGGGATCAATCGCGTTCTTGAAGGTTCCGATACCAACCTCGTAGTCATTGCGGGTATCAACCAGCACAACATCCGGGTCTGAAATCAGCGCATTCCAGTCTTTCGGCTTCACATAGGTGCCGACAATATCATTGGGATCAATTCCCTCAACCCCCATGGTTACAATCTCTTTCTTGAGTTTAACCTTGGTACGGTGAAAAGGAAGTTCCTCGTGGTAGGATTCCTTGGTTACAACCTTTGCCAGGCGGGGGTCTGACCGAAGATATCCATGAAGTGCAGCAATTGCCTGCGGGGTTCCGGCAACGGTCCCGTTGATGCCTTCGCGTGCGAGCAGAAGTGTCCCTTTGACATTCTGTTCAAGCATAAATTTCTGAAGGGGTTCACGAAGCTTTTCGAAATCTTCGAGGACAGCAAAGTGATACAGTGCCGAAACAACGTATTTTGTCATGACTCTTCCTTGTGCGGGCTGGAATGCAAAACCAGAGCTGCAATTAAAGTTGGCCGCTATATAACAAAGCCGCTTTATTTTATCAAGCAGGGCCAGACACCTCAGCCACCAGATAACAGCATCCGCTATTTCAAGAAACCACCGAGGCCATCATTTGCCTTGAAGACGATCACCGAGCCATTAGGGCTTCGACAGGAAACCGCAATTTCTTCGACACGATCCACCCTGCGATCAAACTGCCGGCGCGTCGTACTGTAAAAACTTGAAAAGGAAAAAACTTTGGTCTCTCCCGGTTTAAATGTTCCCTGTTCAGGCGAGTAGGAAAATCCGCCGGCCCCATTTACCAGAATCATACAACCGTCAATAGTTCGCTTATCTTCACTTTTGATCGTCACATTACTTTTCCCCAGTGAGACAAGGGTAAAGTCATAATCCCCCTGGGAACCGTCACATCCGGCCAATATAAATGGCGCACTCAACAAATAAACCAAACAGTTCTTCAGGTTCACCCTGTATATCTCCCTCACCAAACAAACAGCAGGTGGTCTCATACCTGCTGGTGTGGTGAAGTCTAATTGAATGCTGGTTAATAAATCATCTCAGGAAAGGTATAAAGAATGTTTCCGGTAAGAACTGTCTCCGAACGAAAATAATTTAGCCCAGAAAATCACCAAACCCGTTGCGGGAATTGAACAGAATTGCCCGCCCCCTTGGCTTGGAACAGTTGATTGAAATCTCTTCTATCCGGTTGACTTTTGGATCAAACTGACGTTTCACCGGGCTGAAAAAATTTGATAATACCAGTATCCTCTGCTCGCCCTTGCGAAAGTTGATGTTTCCCGGTTTATGCCAGAAACCATTTATGCCATTGAGAAAAACAGCGCAATCATTAAGAGCGTGCCCTTCAAGGCTTTTGAGTGCTATGGTCGAGCGCCCTTTTGTCACCAGTTCAAAGTCAAGATCCTGCTTGTCTGGTTTACAGCCTGAGATAAGCAGCAAAACAAAAACACATCGTAATGTTTTAAAAAGCCCTGAGCTTTTTCGACTTGGGGTAAACAAGGTAGAATCCCTTTGCGCCAGGAATCACAGATAGAAACAATAAGGAAAATCTGTTGAAGAACACAACAATTAAGAGCGAAAACACGGCAGATAAGAATTAGCATTATTACTGTAAAAACAACAATGTCGAGAGATTTCATATTGCATTTTATCAATCTCTTTTTTTTGTAATAATTTCGGGATATACTACTTTTGATATTCAACAGATCTGACAATGTTGACAGGTCAAATTCACAGGGTATCTCCCTAAACAGAACATCACAGATCTCAGGAATATCATGAACAGTTATCCTATCCGCGAAATGCAACCCGGAGATCATGGCGCTCTGCTGGCCCTCTTCAGCTCAACTCCGGGTGTGACGCTTCGTGAGGCTGACAACAAAGAAGCAACTGAACGGTACCTTGAGCGGAATCCCGGTCTGAATTTTGTTGTCGAGCAAAACAACGTCATTGTCGGTTGTGTTATGTGTGGACACGATGGTCGCAGAGGATACCTGCAGCATCTGATTGTCAGCGAAGGATTCCGACAACAGGGCCTGGGCGAAGCCCTGTTTCAGAAATGCCTAACAGCACTTGCCAACCTCGGTATTGATAAAACTCACATCTTTGTTTTCAAGAACAACGATCTCGCCAATGCCTTCTGGCAATCAAAAGGCTGGAGCTTAAGAGAAGATGTCAATCACTACTCCTATACGGCCTCCGGGCGCGAGAACGCATAGAGATCGTGTAACTCCTCATTAACTCTGACTTTCTGCTCTCTCAAATCGTCGAATAATCAACGGGCTTATTTTTGTCCAAACGCCGGTTAATAGCGGGCATGGGGTACTTCAGGCCGGTTGCACAGTTATAGAGAACAGCGCGATCACTGGCATTGATCCGCCCATCAGCAAGAGCATTTTTGTAAGCAGCATAGGTCGCGGCTCCCTCGGGGCAAAGCAATAACCCTTCCTGACGGGCAACTTCTTCCTGAGCTTTAACGATCGAGTTGTCGTCCACGGCAATAGCGAAACCACCGCTTTCCCGGACAGCCCTCAGAATAAGAAAATCACCAACAGCAACCGGCACCCGTATCCCCGAAGCGAGTGTATCGGCGTCTGGCCACAAAGGCGCATGTTCCTTGCCTTCTTCAAACGCCTTGACGATAGGAGCACAACCGCTTGACTGGACCGCGACCATTTTCGGACGTTTACTGCCAATCCAGCCAATGGCTTCCAGCTCGGCAAAAGCCTTCCACATACCAATCAGCCCCGTTCCTCCGCCCGTGGGATAGAAGATGACATCAGGAACATCCCAGCCCAGCTGTTCAGCCAGCTCAAGCCCCATGGTTTTTTTACCCTCAATCCGGTAAGGCTCTTTCAGGGTGGAGCAATCAAACCAGCCTGTAGGCTCTTTACCCTCCCCGACAATTTTGCCGCAGTCATTGATCAGACCATTGACGCGATAGACCTTGCCGCCTTGATACTCGATCTCGGAAACATTGACTTCTGGTGTGTCATCCGGACAGAAAATGGTGGTTTCCATCCCCGCACGGGTGGCATAAGCCGCCATCGCGGCACCCGCATTACCGTTGGTCGGCATGGCCAAACGGGTAATGCCAAGTTCTTTGGCCATCGCGACGGCCAGGGCCAGCCCCCGTGCCTTGAAAGATCCTGTCGGCAGACGTCCCTCATCCTTGACCAGCAACTGACCGCCTTTTGCACCAAGTTTGCGCAAGGGAATTAACGGGGTCATCACTTCCCCCAGACTGACCACGTTGCAGCTCTGTCGAACAGGTAGAAACTCTCTGTATTTCCAGAACCCGCCCGGCCGTGCCGCCAGATCCTCTTTGCTGACAGAGGCTCCCAAAGCATTGAGATCATACCGCACCAGAAGGGGTTTTCCTGCTGGAGACAGGCCATGAAGCTGGTTTGAGGGAAAAGTCTCCCCTGTATAAGAACATTCAAGGTGTGTGACAAAGTTCGGAAAGTCATTCTCCGTAGCCGGATCGAACACAAAATTTCCAGACATTCAAATCTCTCCTTCAGCCCAATGAGCCTCGACTACAGATAAAGGTTCTGCTCCCTAGTGTCTGACCACTACGGTCGGCAAGACTATGGAACAGGCAAAAGTGTGCCCGGACAGTTCAAGAAAGAAAAGCGACCTCACAAAAACCAATTCAACAGTTAAGTTTTTCCAATCTAGATGCTAATTTTATGTAACTTTCTTGAACTAAATGAATATTTCATCATTAATTATACCGAAGATGTGTAAGTTATTCGGGTAACAACCCGCTTGAACAAATTGGCTTAGAGCAGATGCATATGACCAAGAACATGAACCTGAGGGCGATGGAGATTTTTGTCATCGTCGTAGACAAAGGCAGTATGGCCGATGCCTCAAAAGCTTTGGGGATGACCCAGTCTTCAATCTCCCAGCAAGTCTCCAATCAGGAAGACCTCTTTGCCGTAAGACTCCTGGACCGCTCTGTCAGACCGCTAACACCGACACCTGCCGGGCAGCTCTATTATGACCACGCCATCAGAACACTTGATGCAGCAACAGGCATGTGGAATGCCTTACAGAAGGCAGATCAAAATTCACTATATCAAATCCGGGTTGCAGTTATTGATACACTGGCAGACACACTTATACCTGCCTTGTCCTATGATTTGGGTAAACGCTATCCTGCAGGAAGAATTAAAATCTGGAGCGGCCAAACCGGAGACCACCGCACTGCGCTGCTGGAACGAAAAACAGATCTGATCATTACCATGGACCAGATGGAGGATATTGATGCAATGGAACGTTACCCTCTCTATCGGGAACCTTTTGTTCTGGCGATCCCGACAGCAGCGAAAAAAGAAGGGGATCTGCTCGGTTTCCTGATTAAGAACCTCCCCTTTATCCGCTATAGCCCCAGACTTCAGATTGGCCAGCTGATCGAACAGCAGCTCAGGCGGCTACGTCTCAATATTCCGCATCGATACGAACTGGATACAACCAGAGCAATCATGCCCATGGTTGCCGCAGGACAGGGCTGGACCATTACGACCCCCACCGGATTGCTGGACTGTCGCCACTTTCTCGACAACGTCAAAGTCCTTCCCCTGCCCTTCGCCAGTTTTTCGCGACAGATTTCCCTTGTCTCCCGGGATCGGGAACTGGGCAAATTACCCAAACAACTTGCCCGGATCTGCCAGGAACATGTGAAAACAGTCGCCATGCCACAGATCCAGCATAATCTCCCCCCTGAAATAGAAGTTGTTAGTTATAACCAAAGCAGCTGAAACTACCCAGACACTTACGATGAACACTGGCCAGAGACATCCAAGATAACTCCTCAGGGGGAATAGATCCTCAGGGGCGTTTTTTTCACCCCCAAATGGCAGGCTTTCTCACTTTTAAAATTCACAATTAAACACAAAATAATTGTTAAAATATAATAATAACTATTTTTTTTGTAAATTACCTTGTAATCGAAATAATCCTGCGCCATATCTGCGCCAACGGTTCATCACCTCTTTACTCTGATTGCGAGTCATCATGCTAAACATCTCTGTTAAAAATCTCTTTTCTGCTGCCGTCCTGACAGCCTCACTCTTGGGCCTCTCCACGGCCTCAGCCCATGCCAAAGGCGAGCTCCTGGCAGCAATCAAGGAACGCGGCACGCTGCTGGTCGGCCTTGAAGCAACCTATCCCCCCTTCAACTATCAGGATGAAAACGGCGAACTGGTCGGCTTCGAAGTTGACGTTGCCAAAGCCCTTGCCGAACGCCTTGGTGTGACAGCCGAATTTGTGCCAACAAAATGGGATGGCATGCTGGCCGGTCTTGAAACAGAACGCTTCGATGTCATTACCAACCAGGTAACAATCACCGAAGATCGCCTGAAAAAATATGACTTTACCCAACCCTATACGGTATCCGGCATTCAGGTCATCACCCTGAAGGACAACCAGGATGGTTATGTCACCCCTGCTGATCTCGAAGGCAAAAAAGTTGGCGTTGGCCTGGGCAGTAACTACGAAGACTGGCTCACCGCCAATGTTCCCGGTGCTGAAGTCTCCACCTACGATGAAAATGCAACCAAGCTTCAGGACCTCCTGGTAGGCCGGATTGATGCCTTCCTCAATGACCGTCTTGCAGCCGCTTATCTGCTGGAACATTCCGATGGCCGGATTGTTGCCGCGGGCGAGCCTTTCGACAAACAACGCATGGGTGTTGCTCTTCGTAAAAACAACGATGACCTGCTGGCTGCCCTGAACAAGGCTATTGACGAATTGCGTGCTGACGGCACACTGGCAGCAATCTCGCAAAAATGGTTCAAACTGGACGTAACCAAGTAATCACTCATGGATGAGATCACAAAACTGATTCTCGACTCGGTCCCCTTCCTTGCGAAGGGGACCGCCTATACTCTGGGCTTAAGCCTCGGAAGCATGGTCTTCGGGCTTGCTCTGGGCTTTGCTGTTGCCTTTATGCGCCTTTCGCCTTTGCGACTGCTTAACTGGCCGGCAAAGTTTTTTATCTCCTTTATCCGTGGCACGCCGCTGATTGTTCAGCTTTTCCTGATCTATTATGGGCTGCCTGAATTCGGCATCCGTCTTGACCCCATTCCCGCCGCCCTTCTCGGACTATCTCTGAATGTCGGCGGCTATACCGGTGAAATTCTGCGCGGGGCCATCGGGGCCATTGAACGAAGCCACTGGGAAGCAGCCTATTCCATTGGCATGACCCCGCTTCAGGCCATGCGTCGGTCAATTCTGCCCCAGGCAATCCGCATCGCCCTGCCCTCCCTTGGCAACACCTTCTTGAGCCTGCTCAAGGACACAGCCATTGCCGCAACAATCCAGGTCCCTGAACTTTTCCGTCAGGCCCAGTTGATCAGTGCAAGAACCTATGAAATCTTTGCCATGTATATCTCGGCCGCGGTTATTTACTGGATTTTTTCCACAGGACTTTCCTGGCTGCAAAACCGCCTGGAAAAACGGGCAAACCGTCACTTGAGGTCACGCTAGATGAATATGATCGAGGTTAGGGACCTTCATAAAACCTTTGAAAAAACTGATGTTCTCAAAGGTATTGATCTGGTCGTAAAAAAGGGCGAAGTACTTGCCATTATCGGCCCGAGTGGCTCGGGGAAAACCACTCTGCTGCGCTGCCTGAACCTGTTGGAAGCACCTTCATCCGGATCAATCCGGGTTGCCGACATCACAATTGATACGGCGCTCTCGTTATCAAAACAAAAGCGCGATATCCGCAAACTGCGTCAGCATGCCGGATTTGTATTTCAGAACTTTAACCTCTTCCCGCACAGAACGGTCCTGGAAAATATTATCGAAGGGCCAACTATTGTTAAGGGCGAAGAACCCGCTGTTGCTGAAAAACGCGCCCGCTATCTCCTGAAGAAAGTCGGAATGGCCAACAAGGAAAGCGCCTACCCCTCCGCTCTTTCCGGTGGTCAGCAACAGCGTGTTGCCATTGCCCGTGCGCTTGCCATGGAACCTGATGTCATCCTGTTTGATGAGCCAACATCTGCGCTTGATCCAGAGCTGGTTGGCGAAGTACTTGCCGTCATCCGCAGCCTAGCTGAAGAGCACCGGACCATGATTATTGTTACCCATGAAATGGCCTTTGCCCGCGATGTTGCTGACCGGATAATTTTCATGGCAGAAGGCCGTATCGTCGAAGAAGGCCCCGCAAAGGAATTTTTCTCTGATCCCAAAAAAGAGCGAACCAGAAAGTTTCTAAAGACAATTCTGGAAGAAAGTTGATTTGAACCGACCTCGCTTGGAAGTGACCTTACAAATCTGGTGTTAAATATTCTTCGAGATACTGGCGAATTCTTAAACGTTCTGTTTCCAGCGGGAGATATTTCAGAATGGAGGTTGGTTCTGGCATTATTTTATCACTGTTAATTTAACAAATTAAACCGCTTTATTCTGATATAATTTATATGAAAGGCATCTTGCGTCCAGCTCTCGTGATGCTGAGATACCTTCGATCACAAAAAATCATTTAAAAAATTGCCCTGTGATCTTATATCATATCTCTGAGGCAAACCCTGACAGTACAGGAAAAGGAAGCACGATGGCCCATACAGCAGAGAAAACGGATCCAAGTGATCTGATCTGGTCCTATATCAGGAAAGAAGCTGTTGAGATGGTTGAGAACGAGCCTGTTCTTGCCGGCTTTCTTTATTCCACAATGCTCAATCACGATACTCTCGAACAGGCTTTGAGTTACCACCTCTCCCAAAAGCTCGGGAACACGGCTGTCCCTTCTATCTTGCTGAGGCAGGTTTTTGATGAGGTCCTGGCTTCTGACCCTGATATTATCGCAGCAATCCGCGCGGATATTCTGGCTGTTTTCGAACGTGACCCGGCTTGTACAAGTCACCTGGAACCCCTGCTCTATTTCAAAGGGTTTCACGCCCTGCAGTGCTATCGGATTGGCCATTGGCTGTGGAACAACAGTCGCAAACCCCTCGCACTTTTCCTACAAAACCGTATTTCAGAGGTTTTCTCAGTCGACATTCATCCCGCCGCAAAAATTGGACAGGGCATTATGATTGATCACGGCACAGGGGTTGTGATCGGTGAAACCACTGTCATCGAAGACAATGTCTCCCTCTTGCAAAATGTCACTCTTGGCGGAACAGGCAAGGAAACCGGAGACCGCCATCCGAAAATCCGCCAGGGCGCATTGATCTGTTCCGGGGCAAAAATTCTCGGGAACATCGAAGTCGGTGAATGCGCCAAGGTCGGCGCAGCATCTGTGGTGCTGCAGAATGTCCCCGCTCACTGCACTGCTGTCGGAGTTCCGGCCAAAATAGTCGGCAGCTGCTGCCCGCAACCTGCCCGGGAAATGGATCAGAGCCTGCCGTTGGATTAAGGTTCCGGACAGATCCGGGCTTCGCCTGAAACTGTCTCGATTTATATCCCTACGCGCAAGACCTGACCGCTCATGACCGTGCTGACCGCCTGCCTGTACCCAATCAATCTGCAAACAGATCTTTGAGCATGGGACAATCTTTGCCGCCAGATTTACAGGATACGACAAGTGTCTTCAATGCGGCCTCCATAGACCTCAGATCAGCAATTTTTTCTTGAACGAGCTTCAGATTGTTTGCGCCAATGATCCTGACTTCATCACAGTTTCCCGAGGCATCACCATAAAGATCCAGAAGAGATCTAATCTCCGAGAGAGGAAAACCAAGTTCGCGGCACCGCTTAACAAAACGGAGACGGGTTATAGCATCTTTATCATAAACACGACGTCCTGATACAGACCGCGCCGCTTTGGGGACAACTCCCTCACGTTCATAATAACGTATAGTCTCAATCGTAACCCCACTCAATCGAGCAGCAACCCCAATTGCTTGTGTCATTATGTTCTTGCTCCTGTAGTCACTACAGGAATTATAACCTTGTATTGAGTTGGTTCAAAAAAATAATCGGGGATCTATGCAAAATAAACAGCTAACCGTTGGTATCATTGGAACAGTCATAGCAGCATTATGTTGTTTCACACCGATACTGGTCATCCTGCTTGGGATAGCAGGATTGTCAGGGCTCGTCGGATATTTGGATTTTGTGCTATTGCCGACACTCCTGATTTTCGTGTTGCTGACAATCTACGCACTTTGGAAAAAGACCGTGGAAAAAAGGTCATGCCATGATTAGTCTTGTTTCGAAAATCACCTGCCCTGCCTGCGGACACAGGGAAACAGAAACAATGCCGACAGATGCTTGCCAATGGTTTTACGAGTGCAAGGGTTGTCTCGAATTACTCAAGCCCAAACCGGGGGATTGTTGCGTATATTGCTCATACGGGACAGTCGCTTGTCCCCCCGTTCAACAGGGTAGCTCCTGTTGCTCCTGAGCTCACAGGAATACCTTTCGTAAATTCAGATAAATTTTTTGAACATCTTGGTTTGGTCAAACAACTCCTCCAGAATTTTCATTCTGTCTTTGGTTTCATCCCAGGTTTCGTTTTGCACAGCAGCAATAACCGCCTCAACCAGGAACAGTGTCACCACAAGNGAATCCCATGCGGAGGGTACCTCAATGCGGGAATTGAGGCTGTGCGTGGCAAATTTTCCGGCAGGAGATCCCCATTGATCGGTAAAAAGAACAAAAGTTACCCCCCGTGACTTGGCAACCTCTGCCAGCCTGAGAATATCGTGCTCATAGCGACGGATATCAAAAGCCACCAGAACATCGCCTTCTTTCATATTCAAAACATAATGCGCCCAGGTATTCGAATTTGGCGCCATAAGCGTCACACCACTTCGCATCACCTGCATATGGGTGAAAAAATGATCCGCCATTGACCGGGTAATTCTTCCCCCAACGGCATAGATGTCTCGTTTGGGATCAGACAGCAACTGGGCAACGGCATTAAAGTCAACCGGGTTGATTTGTCTCAGGGTCTGCCGCATATTTTCCATTACCGCTTCGGCAAAGCGGTTCAGAATATGGGTTCCCGGCGCATTTTCAGCCCAGAGATCGTGCTTGTTGATCGGGTTGGATATTGTCGCCTTGAGTTCGCAATGAAGCTGGGCCTGCATCTGCGGAAAGCCGCCAAAGCCAAGTTTCCGTGCCATACGGGCGACTGTCGGTGTGGAAACTCCAGAAGATTCTGCAACCGCCGTAATACTTCCCAGTCCTGAAACAGGATAATCTTCCAGCATGCAATTGGCCAATTGACGTTCTGCACGTGTCAGGTCTTCAAACTGCTGACGGATACGTTCTGCAACCGTCAGATTCTCTGCATTATCCATGACCACCCGTTCCGATCTGTTCGGATTTCACTCCGGTTTTTCTCTATCTGCGCCTACTTTAATCACAAATGTGTAATTTTCTCCACAACATTATTATAAGAAAATATCTTTTCAGAAAATATCTTGACTTTTTTCTCAGGTCTGAAAATATAATTTCAAAAATAAAAACAGGGGTACAGATTTGTCGACTGAGTCTCATAACGCAGAAAACACCGGTTCTGCCAACAGTGTGGTTGAAACCAGTAACCTTGCTGGTGCCGGGGATTTCCTTATTGTCTGCGAACATGCCTCAAACTACATTCCGCCAGCTTATAACAACCTGGGTCTGGATGAGACTGTCCTCAAAAGCCACGTCGCCTGGGACCCTGGTGCGCTGGCTGTTGCCCAGGCTTTGTCAAAGGCACTTGATGCCCCTTTGGTGGAACAGAAACTTTCTCGCCTGATCTATGACTGCAACCGTCCACCTGAAGCCGAAAACGCCATGCCGGCGCAAAGTGAAATCTTCACAATTCCCGGTAACAGCAATCTTTCCCAGGCTGATCGGGATATGCGGACAAACAGTGTTTATGTCCCTTTTCGCAGTGCCCTGACAGACTGCCTTGACCAGCTCCAGGCCAGAGGTCAGTCGCCTGTCGTGATCACTGTCCATTCCTTCACCCCTGTCTATAAAGGAGTGAAACGCGATGTGGAAATCGGCTTCCTTCATGACCGGGATGATATCTTTGCCAAAGAACTGATAAAGACTTTTGCCGCAGAAACAGATAAATTCGTGCTACGTCTTAATGAGCCATACGGTCCTGCGGATGGCGTTACGCACACCCTTACGGAACACGCCCTGCCCCGAAATCTCAGGAATGTCATGCTGGAAATCAGAAATGATCTGATAACTGACCCGGAAAGCCAACAGGATATGGCGACGGTTCTGGCACAGGCAATCTTGCAGGCTGAAAAAACTCTTGGGAAAAAGAAAAATCATACAGCTCCCACAACAAAACCGATAAAAACGGGAAACTGAAATGCTCAGTATAATAAGATCCTACGTTCGAGCCGTGGATGCGCTGAACCGGTTTACAGGGCTGGTGACCATGCATCTCATCTTCCTGATGATCGGCATCTTACTTTATTCTTCAATCTCGCGAACCCTGTTTGACACCCCCGTCAACTCTGTCGTGACGATTTCCCAGTTTCTGATGTCTGCTTACTATCTGCTAGGCGGTGGTTTTTCCATGCAGGAAAACGCTCATGTCCGTATGGATCTGTTCTACAGCCGCTGGTCCTCGCGCCGAAAGGCGGGAACAGATGCCTTTACATCCATCTTCCTCGTTTTTTATCTGGTCGTCCTGATGATTGGGGCCATATCCAGTTCGGTTTATGCGGTCAAGACAGGTCAGGCGACCCGTACGCTGGTTCCCTATCCTCTCGCCCCCATAAGAATAATCATGACAATCGGGATATTTCTGATGCTGCTTCAGGCAACTTCAGCCTTCTTTAAAGACCTGGCAAAAGCCAGAGGAGTAACACTTTAATGAGTTACGAACTAATCGCATTACTGATGTTCTCCACGATGATGGTCATGATGTTGACTGGTCAGCGTGTCTTCGGTGCTATCGGATTTGTTGCCGCAATTGCTGCAATCCTTCTCTGGGGCCAGGGAGGGGTGGAAATGCCCTTTACCGCAACCTCGAAACTTATGAGCTGGTATCCGCTCCTGACACTTCCCCTGTTTGTTTTCATGGGGTACATGTTGTCTGAATCAGGGATTGCCAGTGATCTTTACAAGATGTTCCATGTCTGGATGGGACCGCTGCACGGCGGTCTTGCCATCGGGACAATCTGTCTGATGGTCCTCATTTCGGCCATGAACGGTCTCAGCGTGGCCGGTATGGCCATCGGAGCCACCATTGCCCTGCCGGAAATGCTGCGCCGTGGATACGACAAGGTTATGGTCACAGGGGTGATCCAGGCAGGGAGTTCTCTGGGTATTCTTGTGCCACCAAGTGTTGTTCTGGTTCTCTATGGCATGATTGCCAGACAGCCTGTCAGTGATCTCTGGCTTGCTGGTGCCGTCCCGGGGCTGATGCTAGCAGCGATGTTTGTCATCTATATTGTTGTACGTTGCCGCCTGCAGCCGGAACTTGGGCCTGTACTTGCCAAAGAAGAGCGTGACATTCCCATGCGGGAAAAGCTGGCGCTGCTCAAGGCGGGTATCCTGCCTCTGCTGATCTTTGTCTTCATGACAGGCTTCTTCGTCGCCGGGATTACCAGTCTGGTTGAAAGTTCTGCTGTCGGAGCGACAGCGGCCTTGCTCGCAGCGGTCTTCCGTAGACGTCTGACCATGAAGGTACTGGAGACAACCATCCGCCAGACCCTGGGCATCAGCTGTATGTTCATGTGGATCATTCTTGCAGCCCTCGCTTTTGGCGCTGTATTTGACGGCCTTGGTGCTGTTAAGGCGATCGAAAGCCTGTTTCTGGAAAAATGGGGCCTGAGCCCCTGGGAAATCCTGATCCTGATGCAGTTGTCCTATATCGTGATGGGTATGTTCCTGGACGACACCGCAATGCTGGTGATTGTTGCGCCACTCTATATTCCACTGGTGATGAGTCTTGGCTTTAACCCGATCTGGTATGGTGTTCTCTATACCATCACGGTTCAGGTTGCCTATATGACACCTCCCTTTGGCTACAACCTGTTCCTGATGAAGGCAATGGCACCGCCGGAAATCTCGTTGGTCGATATCTATCGTTCCGTGATTCCTTTCGTCATCATCATGATCATAGCACTGGTGGTTGTTATGGCTTTCCCGCAGATTGCTCTGTGGCTGCCAGAATATGTCAAGTCTTGACATCTGCTATAGGAAGGTAAAACAGAACGAATACAGGAGGTTAAAAATAATTTAGGTGAGAATAGTCAAGAAGAACTGAAAGAGCTTCAGGCCATCCGGATATTCTGTCCGGAGATAAACAAGTTGAACTAGGGAGTAAGAAATTATGACGAATAACAGACGCGAGTTTCTGAAAAAAGCAGGTCTGGCGACCGTTGGTGCCGCTGGCGCTACCACATTGGCAGCACCTGCAGTACATGCCCAATCCACAATCAAGTGGCGCTTGCAGACCTATGCTGGTCCTGCATTGGGTGAGCATGTGATCAAACCGGCTATTGATGCTTTTAACAAAGCTGCCAATGGCGAAATGGTCATCGAACTTTATTATGCGGATCAGTTGGTCCCGACCGGTGAACTGTTCCGCGCGATGCAGAACGGAACGATCGATGCCGTACAGAGCGACGATGATTCCATTGCTGCTCCCGTTGACGTATCTGTCTTTGGCGGTTACTTCCCCTTCGCAACCCGTTACAGCCTCGACGTGCCGGTCTTGTTCAACCAGTACGGTCTGAATGAAATCTGGGAAGAAGCCTATAACGAAGTTGAAGGCGTCAAGTGGCTTTCTGCTGGTGCCTGGGACCCTTGTCACTTCGCGACAAAAGATCCGATCAACAGCCTTGCAGATCTGAAAGGCAAGCGTGTCTTTACCTTCCCGACCGCGGGCCGTTTCCTCTCCCGCTTTGGTGTTGTTCCGGTAACACTGCCATGGGAAGACATCGAAGTCGCCATGCAGACCGGTGAACTCGACGGTATCGCCTGGTCCGGGATTACCGAAGATTACACTGTTGGCTGGGCTGATGTGACCAACTATTTCCTCACCAACAACATCTCCGGTGCCTGGTGTGGGTCATTCTTTGCCAACGAAGATCGCTGGAACGAAGTTCCTGAGCATCTGAAAACCCTGTTTAAGCTTTGCATGGACAGCTCGCACTACTACCGCCAGCACTGGTACTGGGGTGGAGAAGCACAGCTTCGTACCGAAGGCACCAAAATGCAGCTGACCACTATTCCTGATGAAGAGTGGGCAACTGTTGAAGCTGAAGCTTACAAGTTCTGGGACGAAATCGCTGAAACCAGTGATCGTGCCAAACGCGTGGTCGAGATCTTCAAAAAGTACGCAAAAACCATGGAAAAAGCTGGCAAGCCATATCGCTACAGCTAATCCCGCGTTCTGTCACAGCCCATTATCGGGCTGTGACACCCCTTTTTTAAACACCTTTAGAATAAGAGAATACAATGTCCGGCAATCTTTCCTTTGAAGACCTGAAACGTGCCGTCTCCAGCGGCGAGATTGATACCGTTCTCGTCTGTCAGGTTGACATGCAAGGCCGCCTGATGGGCAAGCGTTTTCACGCAGACTACTTTGTCAAAGGCGGCTATGTCGAAACCCACAGCTGCAACTATCTCCTCGCCACCGATATGGAGATGGAAACCGTAAAAGGCTATAAATCGACCAGTTGGGAAGCTGGTTATGGTGACTATGTGATGAAACCCGATCTGAGCACCCTTCGCCGGGTTCCCTGGCTCGAAGGCACCGTTTTTGTGCTCTGCGATACGCTTGATCACAATACTCACAAAGAAGTCCCCCACTCTCCGCGCGCCATTCTCAAGAAGCAGGTTGCACGTCTCGATGCGATGGGCATGAAAGCTTACATGGCTTCTGAGCTGGAATTTTTCCTCTTTGAAAACTCCTACGAAGAAGCCCAGAAAGACGGCTACCACAAGCTGGAAACCCTTGGGAAGTACAACGAAGATTATCACATCTTCCAAACCACCAAGGAAGAAGGCGTCATGCGCGCCATCCGTAACGGCCTGCATGGTGCCGGTATTGTGGTTGAATGCTCCAAAGGCGAAGCCTCTGCCGGACAGGAAGAAATCAACGTCAAATACGACGATGCAATCAATTCAGCTGACAACCATGCCTTTATCAAGAACGCCTGTAAGGAAATTGCCTGGCAGAAAGGTCAAGCCCTGACTTTCCTGGCAAAGTGGCACAACGATGCTGCGGGCAGCTCCTCGCACGTTCACCAGTCGCTCTGGTCTGCGGATGGCAAGGAAGCCCTGTTCCATGATCCGAAGGCTGAATACGGCATGTCCCAGCTGATGCGTCACTATGTTGCCGGACTGCTGCACAACGCCAGTGATATCACTTATTTCCTCGCCCCCTACATCAATTCCTACAAACGTTTTGCCGAAGGCACCTTCGCCCCGACCAAAGCGATCTGGAGCAAGGACAACCGCACCGCCGGTTACCGGCTTTGTGGAGATGGCACCAAGGCAATCCGTATCGAATGCCGTGTCGGTGGTTCCGACCTGAATCCCTATCTCGCCATGGCCGCCCTGCTCGCAGCCGGACTTGACGGGATCGAAAACAAGCGCGAGCTCGAAGCCGAGTTCAAGGGCGATGCCTACAATTCCGAAAAGGCCCGTTCCATCCCGAACAACCTGCGGGGTGCCGCCGTTGCCCTCAACCAGTCAAAGATGCTGCGTGCCGCCATGGGGGACGAGGTGATCGATCATTACACCCATGCAGCCGAATGGGAACAGCGGGCGTTTGACCGCCGTGTCACCGATTGGGAAGTTGCCCGCGGCTTCGAACGCGCTTAACCCTTTACCCTGCTTGCAAAAGCACAACTTACGTCTGAAACCGCCGCCTTCCAAAAACAATGAGCGAACCAGACGCCAGCCCTCACCCGAAACGGTGAGGGCTTTTTTTTCAGTGATGTATCTGATGAAAGCATTGCAAATTAAGCAGGCGTTAGATCGGATATAAGGCAGTTTGCCAGCTCTGCAGCAGCTTTGTGGGCTTTCTCTACAGACAAGGCATGACGATCATCGGCGAACTCCTGATATTCGGAACTGATTTCGAAAGCCTCCTCAACCCCGAGATAGGCCTGAAGGGTTTTAATATGCGGACCAAGGTGGTTCATTTTTTCCCGGATGCCGCCGGGGTGAAATCCAAATTCGCCACTTGAGGTAATCAGAACTAGTTTCTTTCCTGATAAAATCGGTCTCAAGGGGTAATCCCCCGGGCTAGGTCAAAGGTAAAGGTTTTGTTGATCCGGATAATCTGGTCAAACCAGGCTTTCAGGGCGGCAGGCATGCCGTAGTTATACATCGGCGATGAAATGACAATTATATCAGCCTGAACCAGCTCATCAATCAGGCTGTCGGATAATGCCAGTAGGCTTTTCTGCTCTTCCGTACGGACTTCCTCCGCCGTGAAAACGGCTGCAATCCAGTCATTTGTGATAAAGTCGGGAGGATTAACCCCAACGTCACGCTGGATGATATTTGTGTCTATGCCGCGATCCATCCAGCTCCTGATGAAAGACTGCGCAATTGATTTGGAAATGGAGTTGTATTTGTGAACCGGATTATCGGTTTTTCTGACACTCGCATCAATCTGCAATAGCGTTTTCATGGTGGCTCCTCAGGTCATTAAGTTGATAACAAAACCACAGTGACGAACAGGGCAGCTTTCCACAAATGAGGACTATTCAGGAATAGATGAGATAATCTCAGGTTTTCAGGGGTCTCAAATAACGGGGATAACGGGGTTTTATCCCGAAAGCCAATCCACGAACAAACGAACATTCTTTTTCCGCTGGCTGGCAGGCGCAACAACCACCCGATAGGAATAACCAGACAACTGTGGCCCCTCTATCCGGACAAGTTCAGATGAAAATTCATCCGAGTTGACAATCGTCTGGCTTAAAAGAGCAGCACCATACCCGCGCTTCAGCGCATCAAAAGCCAGATGATATGAATCAAAATTCATCCGCTTGAAATGATGGAATCCCTCCTTGCCACTCTGCTCAAACCAGGTTTTCCAGGATGGAGCAGCAAGGGTTGCATTTTCCCATCGGACATCAATAAGTCGTTTGGTTTCCAGATCCGCGATATCGACTGTCTTGTCCTTGGAATCAACAGGGCTTTTCCTGATGACGGGGATGTAATGCTCCTGAAACAGAACCACATCGCCTGAATCCTCGGCCGGCACCGGGCCGTATCTCACCGCCAGATCAACCTCGCGACCAGACAGGTCAACACAGCTTTCCGATGTGAATACATTCAACACAAGGGATGGAAACTGTTCATAAAAATCACCTAGCCGGGGCTGCAGCCAGTAGCGGGCGAACTCTCTGGTGGTGCTGATTGTAATTGTGTTGAGATCAACCTTGCCATAGGTCTCTTCAAACGCGCCCGCCAGGCTATCCATCCCCTGGGTTACACCTGGAAATATGCGTTCCCCCTGTCTGGTCAAGGTAATATTCCGGCCAGAGCGTTCGAATAGCTTGATCCCCAAAAGGTCCTCAAGCTGCTTGATTTGGTGGCTGATTGCCGTAGGTGTTACCGACAGCTCTTCGGCAGCATTGGAGATACTCAACAACCTTGCGGCTGCCTCAAAAGCTCGGATCGCATTCAATGGCGGAAGACGTCTTGTCATAAAAACCCTTGAGACATAAGTTTTTGATATTTTGATTGATTAACCGGAAGGAATTAAAGTTTTAATCGTTTAAAATACCTTATCCTCCCCCTTCCCGTTCCAGCAATATATCAAAGTCATCTATTCCTTCGATGACCTTGCCTTCTGCCGGCTGGAACCAGATATAGAAACAGCTGCCAATACCGGGGCGGGAACGAACCTCGATCTTTGCTTGGTAGCGCTGCAGAATACCGTAACTTACGGACAGGCCGAGACCCGTACCACTGTTGGTTCCAGTATAGAAGGGATCAAAAATGCGGGGCAAAACATCGTCGGGGATGCCACAGCCGTTATCGCGCACCACCAGTAAAACACCCTGATCGCGCCAGTTACGCGAACGCAGGGTAATTTGCCCCCCGGCCACTGTTGCATGCACCGCATTGACGACTAAATTGATCAGGACCTGCTGAAATTGCTGATGGTTGCCCTCTACCGGGCGCGTAGACCGCAGGTCGAGAGCCAGACTGATCTTCTTGCGTTCCAGATCATGCTGCACCAGAACCAGTGTATCGGACACAACCCGGTTGATATCGACCGGAATAGCCTGGTTCTGATAATCGGAAGGTCTGGAGTATTGCAACAGATTGTTAATGATCGCGCGAATGCGATAGACCTGCTGGATCACCAGATCGGTTTCGCGTTTTATCGGCCCCGCCTGTTCCCCCAGCTCATCGATCATTAGATCCATATTCCCCAGGATCACAGCTGTCGGATTGTTGATCTCATGAGCAATCCCGGCTGTTAATTCTCCGATGGCAGCCAGCTTTTCCCGTACCACCAGTTGCTCGCGGGTGTGATTGAGCAAGGCGATGTTACGCTCCAGATCATCGGTGCGGTTGCGAAGTTGTACTGTACGTTCCTCTACCTTGCGTTCCAGATCATCGGCAGCTGACTGGATCTGGTCACGCTGTTCCTGCAACTGGTCGAGCATCACATCAAACTGCTGCGCCAGGGCTGCCACCTCGTCTTCAGCTTTAATCCAGCCAATGCGCAGGTCATCGCCTTTCTGGATGCGGGTAATGACTTTGGCCATGGCCTCAATTGGTCGGAAGATCGAACGGGCAACCAGCATGGCCAGAACAACCGACAGCAGGGTCACGGCAACAAAAAGCAGCAACAGCTTCTTCAAGCCTTCAAGATAAATATCCTTGAAGGGGGCCTCCAGAAAACCGGCATAGAGCATGCCGACCCGCTCACCCCGGACATCTGTAATCGCTTCATAGGCAGAAATATACCATTCACTGACGACAAAAGCCCGATCAATCCAGCGCTCCCCCTGTTCAAGGACCCTGTTGCGGACCTCTTCGGATACACGGGTTCCCAGAGCGCGCTGGCTGGGGACTTCCAGTTGACGCGGAACGTTGGTGTTGATCCGGACATCTTCAAGAAAGACAGTGATTGTCCCCAGACTGTCTTCGGCAAGGCTGCCCTTGCTATAGACAATATCCCTGAGACGATCAACAAAGCCAAAATCCCGGTTCACCAGTACGCCCCCGACCAGATAGGCCCTGATTTTTCCTGCTTCGTCTTGCCCGGCCTCATCCCTCACCGGGTAATAACTGTGCAGCACCATCCCCCGGTCTTCGATCAGACGTTCCGTCGGTTTTGCCCGGGGTGTCGGGATCAGCGGGAGGTATATCTTTTGCGGTAATGCCGGGTTAATTGCCGCCAGCTCATCCCTGCTGAAAATTTCAACACCCGTAGCTGCCCCCAGTTTTTCAGCTTGTTGCAACAAGGGACTATCCTTTCTTGCACAGAAAGTTCTATCCCAGTAGTCACACCCTCGGGGGTCCACAAGATACACAAAATCAAAACCTTCGTTCGTTCTGAGTTCTTGCAGATGACGACCAACTTTCTGCTTCTGCTGTTCTGGAGTGAGACCTTCATCCAAAGCAAGATGAAAGCTATGGGATTCAGCCATTAATCCCAGTCTTGCAAGATAATCCTGCTGGGCACGCAGAAAGGCCTCGTGGGCAACAGAAAGGTCTCCGTTGACCTTCATCAGCAACTGGCGATAGCTAAGATCGTTACTCCAGAGATAGGCCATCCCGATCACCGTCGGCATGACAATCAGAACCGGAAATAAAACAAGGAACAGCATTTTGTGGCGCAGGCTGCGGGTAATCAGCGCATAGAGACGCATGATCATTGATCTTTGCTCTCCCTCCCCTGCTGCCAGGCATGAAGTTTGCGGGTCAAGGTCTTGCGTGAAACACCAAGAATTCTCGCCGCCTGTGTCTTGTTCTCTCCTGATCGTGCCAAGACTTTCCTGATATGATCTTTTTCTGCTTCCTCAAGTGTCCAGCTAACAGGATAGCCCGCCACAGAGCTATTATCAGATTTTCCCGGCTTGAGCAGCTCAGATGGAAATCTGCCAAGGAGCAAACAACGCTCCACCATATTCTTCAGCTCTCGGACATTTCCCGGCCAGCTATAGGCTTCCAGTTCTCGAAAATCACTCAGATCAAAAGGGACGTCCTGCAGTCCCAACTGACCTGCCAGCACCTGTGTGAAGTATTCAACCAAGGGCACGATATCCTCCCTGCGTTCACGCAAAGGCGGGATCAAAAGCGTAACCACATTCAGACGATAGAACAGATCGGCTCGAAAGCGCCCTTCATCCTTTTCTTTTGTCAGGTCCCGGTTTGTTGCTGCAACAATACGAACGTCCACAGCAATCTCGCGCTCGCCTCCAACAGGCCGGATCGTTTTTTCCTCAAGTACTCGCAAAAGCTTGGCCTGTAATGGCAAGGGCATTTCCGATATTTCATCAAGGAAAAGTGTCCCGCCATCCGCGTAGGAAAACAACCCTTCTCGAGCCTGTTGTGCGCCGGTAAAGGCCCCTTTCAGATGACCAAAAAGTTCTGACTCAATTAACTCGGATGAAATCGCACCGCAGTTCACCGGGACAAAAGGCCCGGTCCGTCCACTCTCCTTGTGGACTGCACTGGCCACCAGCTCTTTTCCGGTTCCAGTTTCGCCTTCTATCAGCACCATGGATGGACTTGGCGCAACACGGGAAATCATCTGGCAGAGCTGTTGAAAAGGGGCGCTGCGACCAATCATTCCCTCTTTGGGATAAAAATTGTCAATCCGGCGGTGCAGAACAAAATTTTCCCGCAGCAGTCGTCGTTTTTCCTGACAGCGCCGCACTGTAGAGATCATCTGTTCAAGGCGAAAAGGCTTGAGGATAAAATCGGACGCCCCGATCCGCAGAGCATCGATTGCCTTGTCCACATCAGCAAAAGCCGTCATGAACACCACATCCGATGTCCATCCCGGCTCCACGATAGATTTAAGCCAGTCAACACCGGAACTTCCGGGCAAGCAAATATCAACAATCATCAGGTCAAAATGGATCCGCGAGCGCAGTTCGCTCGCCTCTTCAGCCGAAGATGCCACTTCGACCAGACTATAGGTCTTGGCAAGAGCCCGTTGCAGGAAGTCGCGGATCCCCGCCTCGTCATCAACAACCAGAATGGAAAAGCTGACCTTGCCTTCTACCTTCCCAGAAGAAGACGCAGGAAATTTTCCTTTCCCGGTATATCCCCCTGTCACTCTTTCTACCTTGCTGGACAATTTTCCCGCTTTCCCATTTTTATGAGCTGAGAATTAGTGATTCCAAGTCACACACTCTCCTGCATTTTCACCTGAGGCTACGCGCTCAACCCTGGTTTGTCATCACCGACCTGTCCGATTTCTAACGGGCCGATGCTGACAATCATTTCTTTGAGCACCTTCATATAGGGCCAAAATGTCCCGACATTAATTTTATCGAGACATTGAGTCCCGATTTAATTTTCCAATTAACTTATCCAATAAACAAAACTGGCTCTAAAGCTGGAAAGCAGGCATCTGGCATGCCCCTTGCTGATTAGGCCCTGATTTCACCAATCATGCCCCAGCTGGTTATTTTGGTGAAATTGCTACCCAGGGAGATCGTTTCCTATTCCGAATCCCGGATTAAAGAGTTCGAAACTCCGGTGGAACAAGAAGAAACGATAAACAAATAATAATTGAGGAGAAAACACTCATGTCCGGCTTCATGGCCATGCTGTCCAAAGAACGTATCATCGCCAAGCCAGGTTTTAACCGCTGGCTCGTCCCCCCCGCCTCGATCGCCATTCATCTCTGTATTGGCTCGGTTTATGCCTGGAGTATTTTCAACACGCCCCTGATCAAGGAATATGGCGTGGTTACCAGTGCAGCGGATGACTGGAGCCTGAGCTCCGTCGTCTGGATTTTTTCCACTGCCATCGTTTTCCTGGGTCTTGCTGCTGCGATTGGCGGTAAATGGCTGGAACGTGTTGGCCCGAGAGCTGTCGGTGTGCTTGCTGCCTGTTGTTGGGGTGGTGGTTTCCTGATCGGCAGTATCGGGATCACAACCCATCAGCTCTGGCTGATTTATCTTGGGTACGGCGCAATCGGCGGTGTTGGTCTCGGCCTGGCTTATGTCTCCCCCGTCAGCACACTCTTACGCTGGTTTCCAGATCGCCGTGGCATGGCAACGGGTATGGCGATCATGGGTTTTGGTGGCGGCGCGATGATTGGTGCGCCTCTTAAAACCTGGCTCCTCGGTGTCTTTTATCAAGCCCCTGAATATCTGGGTAAAGTTACAGATATCAATCTTATTACCGAAAGCGGGCGGCGTTTTGCCGAAGTCGCCGGAACCCAGGCGGAAGTTGTGATTGCTTCTGCTGCCGATATGGCAAAAATGCCGATCGCAGGCCCTGAAGGGGTCTATCTGGTCGGGACGGGGAATACCGGGGTTGCCAGTGTTTTTATCACGCTGGGGATTACCTATTTCATCGTCATGATCCTCGCAGCTTTCTCCTACCGCATTCCTGCCCCCGGCTGGAAACCGGAGGGATGGGAAGCCCCGTCAAAAGATCTTTCCAGCAAGCGTATGATTACCCACGATGATGTACATATTGATCAGGCGCTCAAGACCCCACAGTTCTATCGGCTTTGGATTGTTCTTTGCCTGAACGTTACAGCCGGGATCGGGGTTATTGGTGTCGCCAAAACCATGATGACCGAAATTTTCGGCTCCACCCTGCCCGGCATTGTGGATGCCGGTTTTGCGGCGACCTACGTTCTGATGATCTCGGTCTTCAATATGGTCGGTCGCTTTATCTGGGCTTCCCTTTCAGATTACATCGGACGCAAAAATACCTATCACTGTTTCTTTATTCTCGGGATGATCCTCTATCTCTCGATCCCCCTTGTCGCCAATCAGGTCAGTGCGAGTCCCGCCGTCATGTGGCTGGTGCTGTTCTATGGCGCAACCATGGTGATCTTCACCATGTACGGCGGCGGTTTTGCGACCATTCCGGCCTACCTTGCCGATGTTTTTGGTACCCTGCATGTTGGTGGCATTCACGGACGCCTGCTCACAGCCTGGAGTACGGCCGGGGTTCTCGGCCCCTTCGCCATCACCTATCTACGTCAGCGTTCCCTTGATGGTGCCCTCGGTGATCTGGCAGCAAAAGTTGATCCTGCTGTTTTCCAGGAAAAATTTGGCGCAGGTATTGAGAAGCTCCAGGAACTTGTTGCAGCCAAAACGGTGACTGTCGCCAAACTGATGGAGATTGCACCCGAAGGAACGCTTGATCCGACACCAAGCCTGTACAACACGACGATGTATGCCATGGCAGCCCTGCTGCTTATTGCTTTCTTTGCCAACCTGCATGTCAAAAGGGTTGAAGAGAAACATCACGTACAGAACACCCATCCGGATTTTGCCTCACCCGGTGCAGGCAAAATCGCTTAGTATTCAATCAGGGAATGCTGAACAGATTATTATAAATAACAGAACCCCCGGATCAGAAATCCGGGGGTTCTTTGTTTACAGGATAACAAATCAGCCGATTACGGCACCATCATCCCGGGTTACCGCGATCACTGCCGAACGTGGAACAGCAGAGCCCCCTTCAGGGAAGTGGCTGTTGCCTTCTTCACCGGGATGCTGAATACCAACAAAAACAGTTTTGCGATCCCCGCTCCAGGTAATCCCGGTCACTTCACATTCTTTTGGCCCCACCAGAAACCGCTGAATTTCACCGGTTTCAGTATCGCCGATCAGCATCTGGTTGTTGCCCATTCCAGCGAAATCTCCTTCGTTGGAATATTCCCCGTCTGTCTGTATCCACAGCATGCCGTTGTTATCAAAGGAAATACCATCCGGGGAATTAAACATGTTGTTGGCATTAATATTTTCAGATCCTGCATAGGCATCTTTGTGGCTGTTGGGATTACCCGCCATGACAAACAGGTCCCAGGTAAAGCTTTTCGCTGTGTGATCTTCGTTTTCAGGTTTCCAGCGTACAATCTGACCATAGAGATTTGCTGCCCGCGGGTTCGGCCCGCCGACAGGGGTATCATCCCCTCCGGCGTTAGGTTTTTTACCGCGGTTCTTGTTGTTGGTCAGGGCACAATAGATTTCTGCGCGCTTTGGATGCGCTGCGACCCACTCGGGACGATCCATTGTCGTGGCGCCGACGGCTGACCCCGCCAGTCGGGCATGAATACAGACCTCTGCCTGCGATGCCATACCGGTTGTCTCAGGCGTTAGCTCCAGCCACTCACCTTTCTGGTCATCATGAAATTTGGCAACAAACAGGCGACCGGTCTCAAGCAGATTGCTGTTGTCTGCACCTTCGCTGTATTTTCCTTCGGAAACAAAACGGTAGATGAATTCGCCGCGCTCGTCGTCCCCCATATAGACCACCACGTGACCATCGCCATTGACGACCACTTCAGCATTCTCATGTTTGAAACGTCCCAAAGCCGTGCGTTTTTTTGGTGTGGAAGAAGGATTGCGGGGATCAATTTCTACAACATAGCCAGCGCGGTTCGCTTCATTTGGGTGCTTGCTGATATCGAAACGCTCGTCTTCCCTGGCCCAGCCATAGCCCCAGTCTTCATTGCTCACCCCATACCGCTTGAGCTCTGCACTTGCTTCGTAAGAGGCATCACTGCTGGAGAAATAACCGTTGAAATTTTCTTCACAGGCAAGATAGGTGCCCCAGGGCGTACGGCCGTTACCGCAGTTATTCCAAGTTCCAAGCGAGCGTGTTCCGCTGACATCTGCTCTGGTTTGTACCAAAGCATGTCCACGTGCTGGTCCGGTAATTTCCATCGGTGTATCGGCAGTAATGCGACGATTGAGATCAGAATCCTTGACGATTATCCACTGACCGTTTTTTTGGGCAATTTCAGCCACTGTCACCCCATGAGCAGCTTTGCCTTTCCGAATATCATCCGCAGTCTCGGGCAACTCGCTTTCCCGATTACCATAGATGATATTACGGTTGGTGTATTCATTGTTGACCACAAGAATATCCCGGCCATTTTCTGCAAAAAGCGTCATGCCGTCGTTGTTGTCACCAAAGGCCAGTTCCTGGCTCTCCCCCGTTCCACGGGTCTTGTGATCAAAATCCAGGGACTTTGACCAGAGAGGGTCGCCCCATTTACTCACGACATGCCAGCTATAACCATTGGGCACAGTGACAGTATCAAGTGAGTTGGCTGCAACCGGCTCAAAAGAAAAGCGGCTGGATGCCCTGGCTTTTGTTGGTGTGAGAGCCGTCGTGCCCAGCACAAATGCTGCAGCTCCGAACCCCAGACCAGCCCCGAGAAAACCACGGCGGCTGATCGCCCTGTCAACAACCTGCTCAAAATCGGTTTGTTCCGGGCCCGGGTTCTGAATTTCATCAAAATCATCAAAGGAAAGCGGGGTAGTCTCTTTTTCCATCATCGTCTCCTGCGTACGCCAGACTCTAATCAGATCGCTGGCTTTCGGGTTTTGTTATATCCCAGCCCTACCCCACAGCTGTTTCGACAAGATGACAGTTAATGGACAGATTAAAAACAACAGAGGGGCAAGAGAACAAATGATGCCTCTTACCCCTCTATATAATTAACCAGTCAGGATTAGAAAACCGGATCAGGCTCTCGGTTTCTTTCTTTTCAAGGTTGAAGACCCTGTTTTATCTTTGGCTTTTGCAGAGAACCCCGGTTTACCTTTTCCGGCACCCCCGACCTTGTCGAAACGGGGTTTGCGGGTAAAGATTTCTCCAGAATCATCAGGCCCTTCATATTCCGCGGATTTTTCTTTTTTAGCCGGACGATCTATTCTCCCCGCTCCAGCCTTGGTTGCTCCCGGTTTTTTGTCACCACTCATCGGGGAAAACTCTTTCTCCGCCCTTGGCTTGCCGAAGGATTTTTGAGCTGTTTTGCCTGATTTTTTGTGGGCAGCATCATATTTGAAAGCAGATTTTTTGTTTTTCTCTTCGATGTTCGATGCCAGGGCTTGCAAATCAACCTTGCCCGCCTTTACCGGTTCTTTCGGTCGACGATCCGACTTCCAGTTCCCATCGCCAAAATCTCTTTTTTCAGCCTTGGAGTTAAAGTTATCTCTGAAATGATCTCTTCCGTTACGTCCGGGCTTTTTATTTCCACTCAGCCCTTCCTCCCTCTGATGAGCTTCACGTTTGCCGCGTTCTTCCCCTCTTGAGGATCTGAAGGTCGCAACTTCATCATCTGGAGATCCTTCCAACCGTTTCACGCTGATGGTTTTTTCCATCTTGCTGCTCGGTCCCAAGGCAGAGAAAAATTTATCCACTGCGTCAGAAGTGATCTCGACAAAAGATTCTGATTCGTAAATGCGGATTGCCCCGATCTCGTTTTTGGTCACATGGCCGGCACGACACAGCATCGGCAAGAGCCAGCGAGGCTCAGCCGTATGTTTTCGACCAACAGATACAGAAATCCAGACCCCGTCAGTAAAGTCCTGACGTTGTTTTCTAGGTACGTCGCTCTGCTCCCGGTCTCGTCTGTCCTGACGATTACCACGTTCATTGGAACTGCTCCGCTCTCCGCGTTCACTGCGGTCTCGCCCTTGGTGAGGTTCAGGTGTATCCAGCAACTCTTCCGGGGCTGGCAAGCCTGCATGGTTTAAGCGGACCAGAGCCGCCGCCACCTGTTCTGCGCTGTAACGGGAAAGCAACTCCTGAACAAAAGCCAGCTCATCATCCTTCACGGCCTCATTCAATGCGGGGTTCGCCAGGAAACGCTCGCGGTCCCGCTCAACGATCTCATCAACCGACGGTGTCTTGGCCCAGGTCGCCACGACATTGGCATTATCCAACAGACGTTCTGTACGCTTGCGCCAGTTATGCGGGACGATCAGTGCGCTGACACCTTTTCGCCCGGCCCGGCCTGTACGTCCACTCCGATGCAATAACGGCTCTGCCCCTTTGGGAATATCGGCATGAATAACCAGCTCAAGATTTGGCAGGTCAATCCCGCGCGCAGCAACATCAGTTGCAACACAGATCTGCGCCCGGCCATCGCGCATGGCCTGTAACGCGTGACTTCGCTGTGCCTGGCTCAATTCTCCTGACAGAGCAACCACCGCAAACCCCCGGTTGGTTAAACGGCTTGCAAGATGACTTACAGTCAAACGCGTTGCACAAAACACAATCGCATTTTTAGGTTCGTAATAGCGCACCAGATTGATGATCGCATTTTCACGATCATTCGGTGCAACTGTCAGGGCACGGTATTCGATATCAAGATGCTGTTTTTCTTCTGCTGCTGTCGAGAGACGCACAGCATTGCGCTGATACCGCTTTGCCAGTCCCAGAATGGAACGCGGCACCGTCGCAGAGAACAACAATGTACGGCGGTCTTCCGGTGTTGTATCCAGAATATATTCCAGATCATCCCGGAAACCCATATCAAGCATCTCGTCCGCTTCATCCAGAACCACGGCCCGCAGAGCCGTGACATCAAGCGATCCCCGTTCGATATGATCGCGTAACCGTCCGGGCGTACCAACAACGATGTGTACCCCACGATCCAGCTCCCGCCGTTCGCTGCGCATGTCCATGCCCCCCACACAGGAAGCAACAGACGCGCCAGTCATTTCATAAAGCCAGTCCAGCTCGCTTTTGACCTGTAGCGCCAGTTCGCGGGTCGGCGCAATTACCAGAGCCAGAGGAACCTGGGCCTTGGTGAAGCGCTCAGCACCTTCAAGCAATGTCGGAGCAATGGCCAGTCCAAAAGCAACTGTCTTCCCGGACCCCGTCTGTGCCGAGACCAGGGCATCTGCGTCAACCAACTCAGGTGCCAGTACAGCCTGCTGGACCGGAGTTAAAGCTTTATAACCACGTTTACCAAGAGCCTGCTCCAGTGATGGAAGAACACCCTCGAAGTGGGTAGAAGATTCAGACATGTTTTTTCTTTCGGAACAGGAACGGGTGAGGCAGCAGGCTATGGGACTATCCGTTAAGCTTAGGGCTCTCATCTTTATTACATAGCACACGGTATTGCGCGCCACCTAAGAATAAGCTCTAAAAGACAGGCTTACTCTCAATTTTCCACCAGAACAAAGAACAGAACTGTTCAATCATCAAATAAATCAGTGGAAAGCAGAGCGACTTCTACTTCTTGTCGGGATTGATGTAAAGAGGACAGCTTCCCCCTCTAGATCATATAGCTGTTCAATCAGAACTCCACTTTGCAAAAATCTGTAATTATGCCTGAGAACAGTTCATGATCTATCCTTTTCCCCTTGCCAGATATACTGCTTTCCGGTGAACTGGTTTCGCTTTAACAAACACTAGAGTAAATCACACGATGGACCCAATAATTCTGTTTTTCCTGCTGGGTTTGATAGCGGCTCTCCTGCGCTCGGAACTCCGCCTCCCTCCCGCCATCTATGAGTTTCTCTCTGTTCTTCTGTTGCTCACCATCGGATTGAAGGGCGGCGTTGAACTTGCGACCCAGCCAATGTCAACGCTCCTGCCCCAGATGGCTGCTGTTATTGTCATGGGGTTTCTTCTCCCCCTGTTTTCCTTTCCTTTGTTGCTTAAACTGGGGCGTTTCAAACGTGCTGATGCCGCCTCTCTCGCTGCACATTACGGTTCAGTCAGTGTCGGAACCTTTGCTGTCGCTGTAGCCTATCTTGGCCACCAGCAGATCGAGTACGAAAGCCACATGCCGCTGTTTGTTGTTCTGCTGGAAGTCCCGGCCATTATCGTCGGCATTATTCTGGCCAAAGGCATCACAAGAGAGACCAACTGGAAAGCACTGGCGCATGAGACTTTTCTTGGCAAAAGTATTGTTCTTCTGCTCGGTGGACTATTGATCGGCTGGGCTGTGGGGCCCTCAGGGGTCGAGCCGCTGTCAGGTCTGTTCTTCAATACCTTCAAAGGTGTTCTGGCACTCTTTCTACTGGAAATGGGTCTGATTACGGCACAGCACGTCAGCAGTCTGCGCAAATATGGCATCCCCCTGATCCTGTTTGGATTGGGGCTACCTCTGGCGTCTGCCTGTATTGGCGCCCTGCTTGGAAGTTTTTTGGACCTGTCTGTCGGCGGCACGACTATTCTGGCAACCCTCGCAGCCAGCGCGTCCTATATTGCCGTTCCGGCCGCTATTCGAACCGCTGTCCCTGAAGCCAACCCGGCGCTTTCGCTCGCCGCCTCTCTCGGGATCACCTTTCCCTTTAACGTTCTTGTCGGCATTCCCCTCTACCACAAACTGGCTCTCCAAATTTCAGGAACTCCCTTATGACTGAAACAATACAGCCCAAACTCGTTGTCATCATTACTGAGTCTGTAATTGAGACAACTCTTCTCACCGACCTTGAAAACCTTGGTGTTAAAGGCTTCACCATTACAGATGTGCGTGGTCGAGGTCATCGTGGAAATCGTGCCGGCGACTGGGGGATCGACGGGAATATCCGGGTTGAAATCGTCTGCAGCGAAAAACTTTCCAGACAGATCCTCGCGTTTTTGGAACAGAAGTATTATGACAATTACGCCATGATTACCTATTGCAGCAATGTCAGCGTGATCCGCCCCGAAAAATTTCTGGGGTGAGCGGATAATCTAAAACCATCACTTTACTAAAGAAATTTCCTGAAAAATCTTTCAGAAAACCGAGATTATTATATTTGAGATCGCTCTCAAATATAACAATACGCCCAGCCACGAACAGCCATCCCGACAGGATTTTTCTCTATATTATATGGCCAAACGCGCGGGGTTGAGTGCTTCCAGGGTTTCCTGCGACAACCGGGGTGTTCTGCCCAGACAAATGTCAGCCACCAGAGCTGACAGGGCTGGTGCAGTCTGTATTCCGTATCCGCCTTGCCCGGCCAGCCAGATAAAGCCTTCAGTATCCGCTGCAAAACCGGCAACAGGCGTACGATCCTTGACAAAAGAGCGCAGGCCAGCCCAGCTTTTGTCAACCCGGGTGACAGGCACGGTGACGGATTGTTCATAGCGGTCCAGTCCTTCTGCCAGAACCATATCGTCGACAAAAGCATCGTGAGGATCGACTGGATCCTCATCCGCGGGGGAAACCATCAGCTTTCCGCCCTCCGGTTTGGCGTACCACTGTTCCGAAGCACTGGCAAAAAGAGGCCATTTCATGATGTCGTGATCATCCGGTGGTGGTAGAAGGGCAGCTGAGCGCCGCATGGGAACCAGACCAACTTTTCTGACCTCTGCCATAGCGGCCACTTCATCAGCCCAGGCCCCGGCGGCATTTATCAGTATCTTGGCCTCAAAAGTACCCGCAGGCGTTTCTACCCGCCAGACGCCGTTTTTCCGGGCAATGGTCTGTGCCGCAGCATTGGTGACAATCTGTCCTTTGTTATGTTTGATTATCCTCGCGAAGCCCTGCAGCAACCTGTCGACATCAATATCCTGTGCCTGGGGTTCATAAGCTGCAGCAGCAATTTTTTCCCGGCGTAGAATTGGCACCAGTTCTACTGCTTGATCTGCACTCAGGGCCTCGATACCACTGGAACCTTCCAGATATCGCTTGAGATCATCGAGTTCTGATTCCGTCGCAACCAGTATTTCCCCGCGAGGTGAAAGAAGACTGCTATCGGAAATACCCTCTGGCTCCAGTAATAGAGGTTCTGATGCAATATTCAACGCCCGCAACGTCTTGTTACCGTAATTGCGAATAAAAATGGCCGCACTTCGCCCGGTGGCGTGATAGCCAAAAGCATTCATACCCTCAAGTACGGTCACACTTGCTTCCGGGCTTATTCTGGCCGCCGCCCCGATACCTGCAATCCCGCCCCCGATAACCAATACATCCGAAATAAACATCATTATTTTTCAAGCCCTGTAGATTCAAATCCCTGCAGAAATGATGCAAGGTTATCCGACAATTCCTCACACAGATAGCCCCCTTCCTGTACAAAAAGTGTCGGTATATCCAGCTTTTTTATCGCCCCAGCTATTCGGGCAAACCCGGCTGTAGTGATTGAAAAGCCCTTAAGGGGATCTTTTTCGTAGGGGTCGAGCCCCAGCGCAACAACCAGAACATCTGTGCCAAATGACTCTATCCGTTCCAGAGCTGTTTGCAGGGCAACAAGGTAGTGATCGTCTCCCGTTCCACGCGGCAGAGGAAGATTAAAGTTATACCCTTGTCCCTCGCCCTCTCCCCGTTCCTGCCCGCTCCCCCAGAAAAAAGGATAAAAACGGTCGGGATCAGCATGGATAGACAGGGTCAGAACATCCTTGCGCTCGTAAAATATTCCCTGTGTTCCATTACCGTGATGAACATCGATATCGAGAATAGCGGGCCTGCGCCCTGTCCGCAGAATTTTTTCTGCTGCAATGGCTGAATTGTTAAGGAAACAGAAGCCCCCAGCCATGTCAGCAAAAGCGTGATGCCCAGGTGGTCGACAAAGAGCATAAGCCGCCTTTTCACCCTCCAGAAGAAGATCCGCCCCGGTAAGCGCTGTTTGCGCGGACCAGTAAGCTGACTCCCAGGTTCCGGCAGAAATCGGACAGGCCGTATCGGCCTGATGATACCCCGCCTGCCCCACCGCAGATTTCGGATAATTAACATTCCGCGCCATCGGGTGGATGTTCGGAATAACTTCATCAGAAGCCCCGTCTATTCGTTGCCATCGCGTATGAATATTCTCCAGAAAGGCCAGATATTCTGCCGAGTGTATCGCCGCGATTGGTCCCAGACCAAAATCCTTGGTCAGAACGTGCTTACAACCAGCGGCTTTCGCCCCTTTTTGCAACAATCTTGTTCTCTCCGGCTGCTCGGGATTGGGAAGCGGGGTCCCATTAGCAAAAAAATGCTTTGGATCATGCCTCTTCTGGCGCTCGTCAAAGACATATTTCATCTTGCACCTCTAACGATATTTACGGGGGTCAATGGATAGACGATGGACAAGGAAGGTTTTCTATAATTTGACATGAGCACTTCCTTTCAGATCAAGAAGGACGCGGGCTTCATCAGGAGTGGCAACTTCACGGCCAAGATGCTCAACGATCTCCCGTATCTTGGTGACCTGCTGTGCGTTGGATTGGGCTAAAGTACCCTTCGCGATGGTCAGATTATCTTCAAGCCCTACCCGGACGTGCCCGCCCATCGTGGCAGACATTGCGGCCAGTTGCATTTGATGGCGCCCGGCTGCCAGCACCGAAAAGGAATAACTCTCGCCGAAGAGCTTGTCTGCAATACGCTTCATATGGGTTAAATTTTCAGGATCAGCCCCCATTCCGCCGAGCACACCAAAAACAAACTGGATAAACAGCGGAGCACGGACCATGCCGCGATCAACAAAATGCTTGAGCATGTAGAGATGCCCGAGATCATAACATTCAAACTCAAATCTCGCGCCGCGCTTCTCCCCCATTTCAGTCAAGATACAGGAGATATCACGCGGTGTGTTTTTAAACACAAGATCATCCGAACTCTCAAGGAACGGTTTCTCCCAGTCATGCTTCCATTCCTCAATCCGTTCGGCAATCGGATAAAGGGCAAAGTTCATGCTGCCCATATTCAGGGAACACATCTCCGGTTCGACCAGACGCGGCGCAACCAGTCGATCTTCCAGCGACATCAGGGCACTTCCCCCTGTTGACAGATTTAACACAGCATCAGATTTGAGTTTAATTTCAGGCAGGAAGCTCATGAAATCATTGAATGAAGAAGATGGTTTTCCGGTTCTCTGCTCCCTGGCATGCAGATGAATAATCGCAGCACCAGCTTGCGCTGCCGCGATTGACTGCGCTGCAATTTCCTCGCCTGTAACAGGAAGATAAGGCGACATTGAAGGCGTGTGTATAGAGCCCGTAACAGCACAGGTTATGATTATCTTGCTCATGGGATTGCGCCTTTATCTTTCGATGGGCAGTTTGGCTTCAACGGCAAAAGTATCGAGGGACTTAATGAGCATGGTCATGATTTCATCGACCTGAGCTTCTGTTGTGATCATCGGAGGGCACACCAGAAAGTGATCTCCCTCCACACCGCCGCGTGTTCGACGGGAATAGATGATAAGCCCATTTGAATATGCGATATCAACCAGTCGATCAAAAGCAGCCAGCTCTTTGGGGAGAGGTCGCATCGTTGTGCGATCACTGACCAGTTCAAAGGCAAGCAGTAACCCCTTTCCCCGAACATCACCGATAAAGGGGTAGCGGTCCATCAACCCACTCAGACGTTGCTTGAGGATCGCCCCTACGTTTTCGGCATTTTTTAAAAGCCCCTGTGTCTCGATCTGTTCAATAACAGCAAGCCCGGCAGAACAGGCCAGTGGATTACCGGCATAGGTAAATCCGTGTAAAAAACCGCCATCAGCCATCACAGCATCAACAATATCCTTATGGGCAATCATCGCGCCAAGCGGGACGTAACCAGCAGAAAACCCTTTTGACAGCACCAGAATATCCGGCGACACATCCCAGTGTTCACCCGCAAAAAAGCGTCCCGTTCTTCCTCCACCCGTCATAACCTCGTCATGGATCAAAAGGATATTATACCGGGTACAAATCTCGCGAATGCGCTCCATGTATCCCGTTGGAGGCACCAGAGCACCGGTGGTCGCCCCGCCTACCGGTTCGACGATAAAAGCCAGAACGCTTTCCGGGGCCTCTTCAAGAATACATATTTCCAGCATATCAGCATAGTGATGCCCTGTTTCAGGATCATCCGGGTTCAATCCATCAAGATAAGCTGTGGGTGCCGGGATCTTCGGCATCGCCTGCATCATGGGACCAAAGGGCTTGGTCAGCGTTGTATAGCCCGTCAGGGCAAGCGCCCCCAGAGTACATCCATGGTAACCGGGAAAACGGGAAATCACTTTCCAGCGTTTGGGCTGATCTATAGCAAGTGCGTATTGTCGGGCAAGCTTGATCGCGCTTTCTACGGCCTCGGACCCGCCTGAGACAAAAAACACCTTGTCCAGCCCTTCTGGCGACAAGGCCGCGACTTTGCTCGCCAGACGTTCTGCGGGTTCCGTTTCAAAGTGCAAACGATAGCCAAATGTCGACTTGTCCATTTGCCTGCGCATGGCTTCCAGTACGATCTCATTGGAGTGCCCGATATTGCATACCATCGCCCCGGATGATCCGTCGAGATAGCGTTCCCCATCAACATCCCACATATAAATCCCCCGCGCCTGATCTAGAACGGGGCGACGGCTGTGCGATTGATAGAAGAGGTGACTTTGTTTTCTTTCGGCCATCAGCCCTCTCCTTTCAGTGCGACGCAATCTTGTGGTCTAAAGCGTAGGGATACCGTGTCCCCTTCATTAAAGGGCTGATTATCAATCATGTTAAGGGCTTGTAATTGCAGGTCGCCGACCCGGACAAAATACCGAACGGCTTGCCCTTGATAATCGACCGTCTCGACAACGCCTTCCACACTGGAACGAAGGTCCGAAGGAGTGTCCGCCGCAACCAGATAGAGTTTCTCGGCGCGGATCACCAGCTTTGCCGCCAGACCAGCAGAAGCATTTCGGGCTTTTTCCCGTGGCAAACAGACTGAACCAAGATGTTTGGCATCAACGCAAACACCACTTTTATCCGCGCTCTCACAATTGACATCAATAATGTTTGAAGTACCAAGGAAGTCAGCAACAAAAGAGCTTTCCGGATTATCATAGACGTCTTTGGGCGCGCCGACCTGTTCAATTCGCCCCTCTGACATCACAACCAGCTTGTCAGACATCGCCAGAGCTTCGGATTGATCATGGGTAACGAAGACTGTGGTAATACCGGTTTTTTCCTGAATGCGTTTTAACTCGATACGCATGTTTTCGCGCAAATTCGCATCCAGCGCGGAAAGAGGTTCATCCAGCAGCAGCACATCAGGTTTGATCACAATTGCTCGTGCCAGGGCGATGCGTTGCTGTTGCCCACCAGACAACTGGTTAGGGTAGCGGCTTCCCACATCAGGGAGCTGTACCAATTCCAGCACATCTTCCACGCGACGTTTCACCTCGGCATCAGATACATTCCGGTACTTGAGGCCAAAGGCGACATTGTCATGGATCGTTTTATGGGGAAACAAGGCATAGTTCTGAAAAACGATGCCAAGATTTCTTTTGTGCATCGGAATGTTGTTTACCAACTGCTCTCCGATGCTGATCTCCCCCTCAGTCGGGTCAAGAAGACCGGCGATCATCCGCAAGGTTGTCGTCTTGCCACAACCGGATGGACCAAGCAAGGTTACAAAACTGCCTTCCGGTATGTCGAGAAACATCGGGTGTACAGCCGTAAAATCGGCAAATCGTTTGACTATATTTCTCAAACTGACGGAGCTCACAGAAAGCCTCCAGAAACTGGATTTGTTAAGAGACTCTCTGCCGCGACATCCGCGGCAGAGAAAGTTGCAGGGCAGACAGTCAAAAGGTCAGTAGCCTTTTTGGATACGGCCAAATTCCTTGGACCAGGCCTGCTGATTGCCGTTCCAGTAGTCTGATTTGGCAAAGGTCAGGCCTGAAAGAGTACCTGTTGGATCGAAAGCAGGCAGGGTCGGAATTTTTTTGCCCAAATCTACTTTTGCCGGATCAAGCGCCGGTGGATAATTCTGTCCTTCGGCCACTGCAATAGATGCCTCGCTCGAAAGCATGAAGTTCAGCAGCTGTTCACACTCTTCCATGGGCGAGCCTTTGAGAACAAAAAGACATTCCTGCCAGCCAAAACCATTTGGTGGGTCCATGTACCCGATATCGTGCCCCTGTTCCTGAAGAGCGAAAACCCGGCCAGACCAGGCTTCCGTCACATAAATCTCTTCCTCGGCCAGCAAAGACATCAATTCAGCCCCAGATCCCCAGTACTTCAGCAAAAGGTCCCTATGTGTGCGAATAGCTCCCCAAATCGCATCCATATCTGTTGCATTGTTGGGATCCTGGCCCGTCTGAAGCGCCGCATACCAGATGCGGGTACGCCAGTCACTCCAGCCGCCAATTTTTCCCTTCAGACGCTCATCAAGGAGGATTGATGCGCCTTTTTCCTGCATTTCTTCATCCGAAATATGTTTTCGGTTATAGGCAATCCCGGTTGTCCCATAGTCAAAAGGTACACAGGAAAGCTTTCCATCGGTAACACCGCGGAAAACATCGACCAGCTTGGGAATTACATTTTTCAGATTTGGAATATTGTCTTCGTTCAGCGTACTGGTCAGACCCAGTTCATGATAGCGGGCATAGTCAAAAACACCCGATAGATGAGCAATATTATACTCACCGTTTTGGCTGGCCTTCACCCGGGAGATGTATTCATCACCACTACCAAAGGTACCATCGACAACGTTGACACCTGTCGCCTTGGTAAAGGGGTCAAAAGCATGTTTGCGAAACGCTTCGGATACCACGCCGCCCCAGCCATCAAAACGAACCTCTTTTACCGCCGACAACGCATTTTTGGCAAAAGGCGTGCTGACTCCATAAGCCAGTCCGGCAGCACCGATCAGCCCCAGGAAAGAGCGACGATCCACATCACCACTTTTATAACGGTCGAGCAAACGGTCATATCTTTTTGAATTGTCCATTGTTTTATCTCTCTGTTCTAAGGGTTATTATTGTTATGACGTTTCGTGATTAGTGTTGTTTCATCGCAATGCGCCGGGCGATCCCTACCCCGATCAGCGGCAATCCCACAGTCAGGATAATCATGATGGATCCCAGGGCATTGATTTCCGGAGAAATTGAATTGCGCAACATCGAGAAGATCTGCGTTGGCACGGTTTCTATGCCTCCCGGCTTCCAAAACAGGGTCCCGGTAATGTCATCAAAACTGATCGTGAAGGCAAAGAGCATGCCGGCAAAGACAGCTGGCGCAAGCAGCGGTAGGGTTATCTGAAAAAAAGCCTGAACCGGATTAGCACCCAGGCTCATCGCCGCCTCTTCGTAATCCCGACGAATACTGACAAGGCGGGCCTGAACCACCAAAACAACAAAAGGCAACGTGAAGATCACATGTCCCAAGAGCAGCAGGAGAAAGCTCTTGTGAAAGGAAAGGAAGTTCAGAAAAAGCAGCAGAGCAACCGCCAGGACGACCTCGGGCACCAGTATCGGAGCAATCAGAAGCGTTGAGATCAGATTACGCCCCGGAATTTTGTAGCGTACCAGTGCCAGACTGGCGAGCACACCAAGAATTGTCGAGATCAGGGCTGTCAGCGCGCCAAGAACAATAGAGGTTTTAAAGGCCCGCAGGATTGCATCGTTCTGCCAAAGCTCGATAAACCAGCGAAAAGAGAAACCCGTGATCGGAAAACTGCCGAACTGATTGTCGTTAAAGCTCAGTAGAACCACGACAGCGACAGGAAGAAACATGAAGAGGTAAACCGCGACAGTCCACACCCGGATAATTGACCAACCCATTAGCTTAAGCCTTTCATGAGCTGCGCCATTCCGAAGAAACGATTGTAGATAAAGACCAATGCGCCGAGCACAGCGACAAGAACCAGTGATAGGGCAGAGCCAAGCGGCCAGTCTAGCTGTGTGATAATTGCCTCAAAGACAAGGTTGGCAAACATCGCGTCCGTTGGACCTCCAAGAACCAAGGGCGTGATATAGGTTCCTGCCGCCAGAACGAAACACAGCAAGCCACCAGCAGCCAGGCCGGGAAGAGACAGCGGCAGCGTTACCTCAAGAAAGCTTTGCCATCTGGTTGACCCCAGCGAGCAGGCAGCATCTTCGAGCGTCTCATCTATACCTTCAACGCTCACATAAATATTGAGAACCATAAAGGGCAGCAGGAAGTGAACCAGCCCCAGAACAACCGTTGCCTCGTTATAGAGCAGCTGAAGCGGTGTCTCGATCACCCCCAGTGACAGCAGCAGAGAGTTCAATGCCCCCGACACCCCCAGAATATTGATCCATGACATGGTGCGAATGATGTAGCTGATCCAGAAGGGCAGCATCAGCAACATCAACAACATCGCCTTGTTTCCCCGAGACCGGGCAATAAAATAGGCCGTGGGATACCCCAGCAACGCACAGAGGAAGGTGGTAACAGCTGCGATCTTCAGGGTATTGAACAGGATATCGCGGTAAAAGGGGTCTGTTACAACTTCCGCCCAGTTGGTCATATAAAACCCGGGTTGGTCAGACCCGTTTGCTGTCCGCAGCCAAAAGGAATAGACGACAACAAAAAGCACCGGCACAACCAGCAGGAAAAATATTGTTGTAAGTGCCGGAGCAAGCAGCAACCAGGGTTGCCGTGCTTCTCGTGTCTCTCGTGCCATCAATTTACCCTGCTCTTTACCCGATAATTTACTCAAGGATTTATCGGCTTTATTTTTTTCTCCTTAAAACCTGTCAGATGCCGTATCATTGATCAAATAGATAGTTAGAATTATAAGTATTGATGAGATTTATGATGACTGAATTTCGGACAGATAGCGCGGAAAAGCTGGCCCGAGACATGGATTGGAACCTGTTACGCACCTTTGTTGTTCTGGCAAAATCGCGCAGTGTGACCGAGGCTGCCGAGAAAATGCGGTTAAAACAACCGACGGTCTCAAGCGCCCTGAAGCGATTGGAAGATCGGCTCGGCAAACGATTGATAGATCGATCACCGGGAAAGTTTCGCCTGACAAAAGCCGGAGAACTTCTTGAGAAAGAAGCTGTCGAGATACACGGTGCGATATTACGGCTCAATACCCTGATGCGCGAAACGGTGGATGAAGTACGCGGCCATGTTGAAATAGCCATGGCAAGCCATGTCATCAGTCCACTTTTTGACAATACGCTGACTGAATTTCATAAAAGCTATCCTCATGGCACCCTTACCATTGATATCTCGGCCAGCCGTCATGTGATTGAAAAAATTATGGCCCGCCGTGCCTCCCTCGCGATCTGCCTGGTTAAGGACCGTAATCCTGCTCTGGAATACAAACGCCTTTTCAGGGAGTATTTCGGCTTGTTCTGTGGCCCCTCACATCCGCTTTTTGGTCAGAAAGGTCTAAACAAAGCTGATTTGGCCGGGCACTCGACGGTAAGCTTTGTCACAGATCACATGAGTGATGCCCTCAGGCCGGTCACCCTGATGCGTGCTGACGCTGACCTGGAAGACAGGGTGGTGGGAACCTCTGCCAACCTCGAGGAAGTGCGCAGACTGATTATCGCAGGGCTTGGTATTGGCCCCTTGCCAATCCACGTGGTCAAACGGGATATCGAAGACGGCCATCTCTGGCGGCTTCCACCATTTGAGTCTCCTCCCGCCGTCGATGTCTATGTCGCCTGGAACCCCAAAGCCCGTCTGAACCGTGCAGAACAGGCCTTTCTCGACCTGTTGCTGGCCCAGATTGAAAAAACACCGATCACAGAACGAACCTATATCTAGCATACTTCAGGAGAATAATTCGTTCCAAGGAACCTTGAGCCCACGCCCCGACCGTTTGACCGCTATTTTCAACGTATTTCAAGTGAGGCAACTTTCGGTGGCGTTCCATAATGCGCTAGATAGTTATCGTTTGAAGCCTCGGGGGAAAGTTCAAAGAGCTTGTGTATCTCGACCAGATCCATATTGCCGCCGGGATTGAAGGCAATCTTGCCATCAAACGGTAACTTCATGGCCCCCCTGTTGAATTTAGCGCCATAATTTTCCCGAACCAACTGACGTATATCGTTGAGGACCAGCTCTCTGGCACTGGTGAATTTTTGCCAGATATCCAGTTGTTCTGCCGTCGGTTTATTAATCATCTCCTGAACTCCACGGGCATTGTCATAACGTTCGCGTGGTGACTTTCCCTCCATTGCGACAATGCCGCCGGGATCAAGCACCAGAACCCGCCATCTGTCTGTCCCTGGCAGCTTTTCGAAAGAATAGTTGTCTGGTTTTACATCCAGCCAGGCAAGGCCTCTGCGGTTGAGCTCTCGAACAGCTTGATCCAGTGCCAGGCTTTGTCCTTTGGTCATTTTTCCACCCTGCTCTGCCATCATGTTCTGGGCTGTACCATTCTCTGCCTTTTCATTAATTTCGATTGATTGCGCCCGACGCACTTCAAAATATTTTGTCGAAGTCTGTGTTACATCAAAACGGGCAAAGCGTTGCACGATCCGGATAAAACGCGTGTCCACCAGCTTTTCAAGAGCAAACCGCCCGAATTCATCCAGAACCCGTGCATCCCAGGATTCAGCCACAGTCAATCTGACCACCCGCCCACTGTTACCTGCCTGTTCATAGACATAGCTGGTTGAACCACTGCCAAGGTATTTACCCAGTGGCAGGAAGTGTTTGGCGCCGCTTGGGTCAGTAAAATTGAATTCGGTCTGGGCTTTTGCCGTTTGCCCCGGGTCACTGACCAGTATCCTCGGCCCACTCTCGCCTGTCCCTCCCCTTAATGCCGGAGCTGGAGGAGCAGCATCGGCAAAAGCCTTTGCATTCTCAGCTGCCTTTTCCGCCGCGTTTTCAGCCGCAGGTCTGGTGCCCATATCCGGATCAATGTTATCATTGGCTGCTTCAAGCGGTTTATCTTCTGCTTTACCTTCATTGGCCTTACCTTCATTGGCCTTGCTCTCACCAACCCTGGCTTCCCGCAGCCCCGACGCCTGACTATAGAGAGCAGCCGTCAGGATATTTGCCGCCTTCTGCACATCGGACAGATACTGTAATCCGGCCTCTTTTTCGATGGCTTCCCGTTCTGCATCGTTGAGCTCTCGTCCAAGCTCTTTTACTTTCGCTTCAATCAAGTCCTTGGCCAAAATTTCGCGAACTTTTGTAAGGTCAGACCTGTTATCATTAAGCTCTACAGTTTCGCGAACGACCTTCTCCAGATCCCCCAGGCGCAGTCCAGCGATCTGGGCCGCATCCAGCGCCCTGATAAAGTACTTAGCCCCCTTTGAGGCCAGTTTTGCAGGATCACCCGCATGTCTTATTTCATGCAGCATATGGGCGACCTGTTCAAAATAGGACTGTCGGCCCTGTTCGGGTGTCAGATCAATCTTTAATTTGGGCGCTGTATCAGAAAGAAGGCTCTCCGCTGTGATCGACCGTTTGGCCGCCTGAATGGTGAAGACCACATGTTCAATTGCCGCCTGGGTGTAATAAGCCTCCTGGGCAAAATACAGCGCCTTGGACTGGGCATTACGCAACTGTTGTCTCAGGGTTTCTTTTTCAGGCCCCTTTGCCTTTTCGAAAGCCTCCCTGAGTTGCAGTATATCCTTCAACGCACTTTCATAGAGACGGTTTTCTGCCGTGATCTGTAAATCGGCTTCGCCAACCGGATTGTCCTTGTCATTCCGCAACAGCTCTTTTTGGGCCTCTATGGCCTGTTTATATTCGGCGTTGTATTTTTCAGCCAGGTTCAGGGATTCCAGAACCTCGGCACGTTTTCCTTCTGCGGTGTTTTCCAGTATCCATTTTTTGTGAATATCCCAGGCCTCTTTTGGTAGAGCCTTACGCGCAGAGAGATGGGCAAAGGCATCCTGGAAAATGACATCCCCCTTGCCTGCTTCGATCAGACTCTGAATTNTTTCCGTATAGGCATTGGTATCAAGAACCAGCCCGGTTTCCCTGCCTCCAATTTCACTCGCCGTCTTCCAACGACTGGCAAAACGGGCGTTGAACAGGATCACCCCCAGCGCTGCTTTCGGTCCGACAAAGCTGATATCATAATCACTGGTGAGATTTTCAGATCCAAAAGCCTGAACCTCTCCCCCGATTTCCTGTATGATCTCGTTGGCCAGATTATCGACAATTTGCCGACGAAGATTGACAAGTTTACGCATATCCTGTGGGGAGAGATTGCCTTTCTCGTAATCTTTTCGGGCTGCATCCCAGTCACCTTTGTAGGTTTCCATCAGGATTTTGGTTGGCCTGTCTACAAAGAGCAACCAGTCCAGATATTCAATCTGCCGGATCTGGGAATCCCGGAGCTGGCTGACTTTTGTCGTCGGCCCGGTCCCTTCAACAGGTGGTTTACCGATGCTCTCGAGCCATCTGTTGATCCGTACTTCATTCAGGCGTTGTAATGGTGTTTTTTCTTTACCTTCCAATACCTTGCCCGTGCCCTTTAACATGACGATCGTCAAGAGGTTTCCAAGATAATCCTCCTGCGTAATTTGATTGCCTTCCAGCAGGGCATTTAACTGGGTCAGCATCGCTGCCTCCCCGAAAATCGCACTGCCTTTCACAAAGGCAGCCATCTGTTGCAACCCCACACGGCTGGTCGCCTTGGCCAACCCTTCAGCCCCGGCTCCAAAACCTTTTAAAGCACCAATGATCAAGAGGTTATGTGCATATTCTTTGAGAAGTGTTTCACTCGACCAATAACCATCCTTCATCAGAAGTGCCGGATCCAGCGCCACTTGGGCGGTCCGGTTTAACAGGGTAAAGGCACCGGCCTCAAGGGCCAAGCCGGTACCATAGGCCAGCGCTTTACCGCCAAGCGACCTTACGGCACCATAGGCTAGGACTTCGGCGGTGGCCCAGCGGCCAAACTTCCCGGCAATGCCTCCGGGAACCGCAATTGTGGCAAAGAGTTCCCCGGCCTGTTGAGCATTGACAAAGCGGTCAATTGTTCCCGCCACACCAGTCTGGGTTCTTGCAACAAAGGTACTTCCGACTTTTGTCGGCTCCAGCACAATCTGTTCTGGAATGACATAAACCCCGTCTTTCAGGAAACCATGGGTGCGGAGTACTTCCTTATCGACCTCACTGAGCTGTTCCGGAAGGTTATGACCCGCCCGGATCAGAGCAATGTTCAGTTTCTGGCTTTCGGCGATCACCTCTTCCAGTGCAGCCTGGGTATCTTTCATCCCGCCCAGAAGATTTGCGGCCCGCGCGGGTCCGGCTTTATACCATTCGATATGCAGATAGCTGACAAAGCTGTCCAGTTCTCCAGCAAGGGATGCTTCTCTCAAGGGGATCATGGACCGGAAGAGCCTCTGGGCATCCTTTTCTATCAAAGCTGATTGATACTCTTCAATCAACAGACGCTGCTGGTTCAGGACAATCCGTCCCTCAAGTTCCTGCGCCGCACCTTTCATCAAGCGTCCTGTCTGTGCCATCTGTTCGAACATTTCCAGAAGCGGGTTCGAAGAGCCAACCAGCGCGCGCAGGTATTTCGCTTCGGCATTGACCAGCTTTTCATAGAGCTCACCGCGCTCTTTACGGCCACGGGTCCTATCCTCGTTAATCAACTCGGCACGTCTTTGATCCAGGTACTTCAGCTCGGCATCGTCCATCGCCAGTGTCAGCCAGTGATTTCTGTATTTTTTCTCATCGGCCTTGTATTCCCGCTCTCTTGGCGTGTTTTTATGATTGGCCAGGGTTTTCTCCCTCAGCCCCCTGCCAATAGTAAAATTGCCAAGGTTTTTCCGCTCATCCCAGATCTCGTCCGCCGACTTGCCGTTTGCATAAACCCCGGCAACCTTGCGCTGGATGATGGTAATCTCCCACTCCCGGTGGTTTTCCGGCAGGAATGATCCATAACGCATGCCATACATCCGGTAGTCCGGTGCATTGAAGACATCTGCGTTCTCAATATAATAATCTTTAAAGCCGTCCCGGATGGCCCGTAAATTGTTCAAACGGGAGAGCTGTTCTGCCAAGTTTATTTTAGTGGTTTCATTATCGCGCAGAACATCACCCAATCCATCAAAGGCCTTGAGGATCTGGGCTTCTTTTTGATCAACCTCTTTACTTGCCAAATCCACAAGCTCTGACATTTTTTTCTGCCGTGTCTTCGGATCTTCTGACAGCAGGCCGAGGCGTAATTTCAATTGGGCCAGAGAACGCAACTCAAGCTGGATTTGTTCAAGACTTCTCCGGTGCGTGCTTTTCTGCTCTTTAACCCGCGCTGTTTTTGCGGCAACGGCTATGCGTTCGTTAAAATACCCGTCGAGTTTTTCAGTGATGGCTTTACCATTATCGCTCAGGAACTTTGCAAAAATCTTCTGATGGGCTTCGCTAAGCCGTGGATCTTGTGACCGCATCCGGATACCATCCAACAGACGTAAAGCCTGAAGGAAACCCCGACCAATTTCTTCGGGGCCATTCTCCTTCAACAGTTTTTCAATCTGTTTCTGCAATGCAGTGCCAGCGATATCATAACGCCCTGCGTTCACAGCATTTTTGGCAATCGAACCAAGTTCGTCTGCCGAGGTTCCTTCCCTGGCAACAGCCCCTCTCCAGGCAGCGGCTTTGTCTATTTCAGCCATCAGGCGGTTACTCGATGAAACCAGAGCGGTTTTATATTTTTCATCCAGTCCTGCCGTGGATGACAGTTGTTTTATGAAGGCCTCCAGCTTTTTCTTTAACTCCAAATCGTCCTGCGTACTGCCCAAACCACTGGCCATAAGCGAGATTTCTGCAAATTCCAGCTGGATGTTAAGGCGCTGCCTTGTCGCTTCGTCGATATCTTCAGCACTTCTGAGTACAGTGATAAGGGCGCGGGCACTAACATGTGCGCCCTGTTCAATGAACCCGTTCAGAACAATACTGGAAACCACGGGTCCGATCTCAACAGGTATATTTCCCAAGAGAGATTTTATAATTTCTGGTGTGGCTTCTTTCCCCGTTCTTGCCAGGGACAGCCGTACCTGAAGCGCAAGCAAGGACGGATCGTTTGGTTTGCGCACAAGGGCCTTGTTAAGCACATCACCAGCTTCCGTAAATTTACCTTCGCGCAACAGCCTTTCGGCCCAATGCAATGAAATCCCGGCAATAACCTTTGGATCTTTTGCTGTTTCGAGGAACCCTTTCAGGGCAGCTTCGCGCAATGCCTTGAGGTCAGATAATTTGCCAAGTTTCTCGCGTTCACTGGCATTCAGGAAACCATAGCGTTGTTCTATCTGTGTAACGATATCAATAAGAGCGAGCGATCGGCTTTGCTGTACCGACTGATCTTCGCTCTCAAGGCTTTTCAATATCGCCACTGCTCCCGCGAGATCACCACTGTTCACCAGATTGCGAACCTGTTCCAGGCGGGAAACCGCATATTTTTTGCGCAACTCTTCCTGGGTTTTATTTTTCTCTGCCGAAAACTTGCGCCCGTAAACAACGGCACGCATGTCATTTATCCTGACCAGTTGTTTGGTCAGTTCCGATGTCAGACGCGTCTGTTCTGTCCCCTTGACCATATCCTTCTGAACTTGCGCGAGCAGACGACGGACGTTCAGATTAACTGCCTCAAGGGCGACCATCAGTTTTTCTGCATCCCCTTGTTTCATACCGCTCTCAACCCGTGCAAGTTGACGCTGTAATTGAGAGATAAGCGGCGGAAGTTCTTTGGGATCTGTTCCCGGCAGGCGCGCCAGATCAACCAGCGAGGAAACAGCATTCAGAAGCTCAAGAGCAGAAGCTCCCGGAACATTCAGTTTCTCATGTTGTGCGGCTTCAAGCCTTGACTTGAGCTGTTCGTAGGTGGCCTTGAGATAAGACGTCTCGCGATCATTCTTGCCCTTTTTCCGTGTTGCGAGTATCTCGGCCAGAAATTTCAGACGTGGCTCTTCACTCGCTTTCTGCTGCTCACCATTACCCGAGGTCAGCTCCCGGTTTATCCTTCGGAAAAGAGCATCGAGAAGAACTGCAGCATCCGGTTTCAGGCCATTATCAACCAGTTCATCAAGTGCTTCGTCAAGCAGCTGTTCGGTAATATCTGCCCCGAACCTCTGTGCCATATCAGAAAGCACGCCGGGTAAGATACCTGCTGCCGGATCTTCTTTGGCGAAAGCTGGAAGTATGTCTTTGTTAATCCATTGCACAAGGGAACTCACCGCTTCCAGCTCGGAAGGTTTACTGCGCCCCTCCTCTCCAACCGGGTAACTGGCTTTTGTCGCCTTGATCCGTTTTTTCTCTGCTTCGAGAGCGGCCTTTTGCGTTTCGAACACCTGGGCAAGGCCGTTCTGACCAATCCCGCGATAGTGCGCCGCAGCGGTTTCAAAGGCCTTGATGTTCTCGCTCAAAACCAGTTCGCTCGCCTGCTCTGGGTTTTGTTCTACAGGTTTATTGGCCTGGGATCGTAATTTTTCCTGCTCACTTTCGAGCTGCTTTGCCAGACTGTCGCGACTGGCAAACATCACCTCTCGCTGATCGTTCAAGGACTTTGCCAAACCGGGAACATTGCTGTTTTCTGTCGCAGCCATCGTCTCTTCAAGGGTCTCGATTGACTTGTTGAGGCTCGCAATAGCAGTGCTCAGCTCCTTGGTCTTGGCATTATCTGGGTTTTTTACGGGTGTTACCACAACAGGGTCCGGTTTCTCCACCGGCGGGGGCGCTCCCTCTCTGCCAAGTAACCGATCAATCGTGTTTAATCCCCGTGGATTGTTTTTGGTCTTTTCCTTCTCGAGCGTCCTTTGGTTTTCCAGCGCCTTTGCCACCTGTTGACGGCTAGCTTCCAAAGCTTGCCTTTGCGCAGAAAGACCCTGAGACAGCGGTTGGGGCTCACTTCCTGCAAGTGCCTCCTCAACTGAGGTAATCGCCGAAATATTCAAATCCAGATTGGTGAGTGCCTGCTTGAGCTGCTCTGCTTTACGTGATTCAGTTCTTGTTCTGGTTTGCACCCTGGCAAGGTCCACCTGATTTTTCTGTGTCTGGAGCTGTTGTTTTTCCTGATCCAGCTGCTTCTCCAGGGTTGCCCTTGAGGTAAAGAGAGCCTCTCTTTGTAGATCCAGACCAACTTCAAGACCGGGAATTTTATGCGATCTGGCAGCCGTCATTGTCTGTTCCACGGCTTCGATCGTATCATCCAGGCCAGATATGGCATTTTCCAGCTTGATAACCGCTTCACTTTTCTTTGGTGCCTCAGTAACCGTCAGCTGACGGACTGTCTGGTCAGCTGACTTGGCCAGATCTCCCGCAGATACTGTTCTCTCTTCCGTTGTGGTCAAACCGGATAAAGCCGCGCCCGCAATTCCGCCAAGACCGGCAGCAACTCCGCTCAGTTCTTTCTGATCTTTATCAAGCAGCTTCTGTACGACACCTGTCCCGGATTTTTCCGGCTCATCAGGAAGTCCAGCAAGACTGACCTTCTTGTTTGTTGCCTCGGCAACCTTGCGGCGATTTTCTTCTATGCCCTTGAAGGTATCAATGACCTGGTCTCTGGCTGTGTTCCAGGTAATCGCCCCACCACGTGTCATCGGGGTCGGGGTGAATTTCCCGTCCTGCAGCGTACCTTTCACCCCGAGGCTGTCCAGTTTACCAACAACCTGATCTTGCTGGGCTTTAATTTGATCGCGCTGAAAAGCAAGTACCTCGGTCTGTTGAGCCTGCTGTGCTGTCAGTCCTCCCTGAGATTGAAAAGAAGCCAGCTTGCGCGAAACCGTATCGAGTTCGGTTCCAAGTTTGGCCAGCTTCATCTGCTGGTCGGCGACTGCCGCAACATTATTCGCCAATGCCTTGCGATCAACCTTTCCGTCCGGCCCCAGAGCCAGCCCACTGGCAACATCCGTGTTGTATAACCCGACTTGCCTGCTGAAAATATCAACCTCGACATCTGGCAGCAGCCCCCGCATCTCTTTACGGATCGCATCAGCCTGATCCCGAAGTTCGCCTGACCGCAAACCATCGCTGTAATTTTGCAGGTTCTGATCCGCTTCATGAAACGCCTCGGTTGCCTTCAAAAGCTTGGCCCGGTTTTCCGCCACCTTTTCTCGCAGGGCCTTGGGACCTGTAAAGGTCTTGTTCATCTGCTGTCGCATCTCTTCTTCCGAGCGCATACCGCTGACATCAAAATCAATATATTCGGTATCACCAGCTTCAACGAGAGCCTGCTGGGCCTTCTTGACTTCCTCCAGAGCGTCAAAGCGGACCTGATCCCTGCGCCGTTGTTCCTTCAGCTCGTTAGTATAGCGGCTATCCTTGTCTGCATTTTCGGCTTTGATCTGCTTCTCGACCTCATCCAGCTTATCCGCAAGTTGGCCGAACTTTGCCAAACTTTCTGGCGATCCTCCTTTGGGAATTTCACCCGAAGCCAAAGCCTTTTCTGCTGCATCCAGACGCTCAAGAGCCGAATCATACTGTGCCCCGACCTTTTCAAGCTCCCCGAGTTCCATTCCTTTAATGGATTTGGCTTCATAGAAAGAATCCATGAACTCCTTGGGAATATCCCCACCAACATTCGGGCCGATTGGACCTGACAAAAAGCCCTTGCCCTTCTGGCTTTTATCAAAGGCTTTTTGGGCAGCATCCAGTTCAGCACCCAATCCCAGTGCATTGGCCTCGGCAACGAAGACAGCTTCCTTTGCTTCAGCCTGGGCAGACTCATTTTGTTCAAGCAAACCTTCCAGTCCCCGCATCTGCTTGCGGAAATCAGAAGCCTCATTTTCCGTAATACCTTTGCCATGTTTCTGCCATTCGGCTTTTTGACGAAGATCCGCCATGGCCCGTTTGATCTGCTCTTCCTGTTCAGCAAGCTGCTTTACCTTTTTATCGGCTTTATGTTTATCAAACTCGGCATCATTCATGCCAAATTTCTGGTCTTTCATATCTTCAACCAGCTGTGTGGCTTTCTGATGCTCTTTGACGTCCTTGTTAAATTGTTTGGCTTCTTTCTGCAGAGCAGTCCCCGCATTTCTGTGATCATGTTTTGCGGCCTGGTTATCCGCGCGAAGTCGCCTGATATTCTGGCAGGCTGAACTCCGGCAATTGGGGTCCCCATCCCTGCGCATCTCATCTTCAATTTCACGCAGATTTTTATCTTCGCGTTCAAGATCCTCCCCGTCTTTTTCATGCTTTTCAGCTTTTCTTTTCAGCTCCTTGTTCTTTCGTTCAAGCTCCTTGCGCTCTTCCTCAAGCTTTTCTTCTGCTTCTCTGCGCGCCTTGTATTTTTTATCTTTCTCCCGGCGCTCCATTTCTTCTTTCATCCGCTTTCTGGCTTTTTCCAGCTTCTCTTTCAGCTTTTTCTTCTTCTCCAGCTCTTCTTTTATTTTCTTCGCTTTTTCAGCGTTCTCTTTGTCTTCCTTGTCCGCCGCCGCTTCGATATCCTTGGGATCAACCACAATCTCGAGTGTTGCATTCTCAATCATGGCCAGTGAGGCATTTCCAGCTGAACGAACCATCTCCCCAACCTGATTGATCAGGCTGTTCAGGTTTGGGCCAGACCATTCGCGGACCGTATCAATGCTGCTGATCGGGGCGACATCTTCCCGGACCAGGTTTCTTTTCGCCCGCTCCTCCGAAGCCTTGCGCATGGCTGTGATCTGCTCAAGCGTCATGCCCGGTTCTTTTTTCTTTTCCTCGTGATGAACCTCGTTACTCCCTTGGGAAACACTCCCCCCTTCTTCGGTTATCGCAGCAGCTTCGCCACTTTCGGCGATAACTTCCTCAGCAGCGGCTTCGGCATCAGCTCCAGCATCTGATGAAACCTCTGAGCTTTCTGCCGAGACTTCACTCGAGACAGCTGCAACAGAAGAAGGTGCCGCTGGTACAGCTTCTTCGGTAGGGTTCTGTATCGCGATTACAGGAGCTGAGGGACTTGATACCACCTCGGGGGCCCTATTGACCTGATTAACGGAAGGCGGCTGCGGTGCAACGGTTATCCGGGTATTTCCTCCGGTTACCGTTTCCGTGCGGCTTGTTCCTGGTACCGTCATCCCCAGCACATTCGGTTGATAAGGCGCGGCTATTACAGGTGTAGACGATGTTGTTTCGCTTGTTGTGACAGAAGAAACACTAGAGGGGACATTATAGGTTTGAATATTATAGGTCGGGACCGGTGTCTCAATAACATTAAAGGTGGGCAAGGTTGGGCGGTAAGGCTGACTCGGGCTATAGGGTGATACATACCCTTCAGCCTGTCGCGCTTGGGTAGCCTGGGTGGCTTGCGTTGCCTGAGTGGCATAACCACCGCCATAAGTCGTCGCCTGCCCCGGCGTAAAGACACTATAGCCCTGGTTTTGATAGATAGAGGGAATCTCCTGCCCCCGAGATTCTTTGGGAAACAGAAAAAGGGCCAACAAAAACAGGAAAATACGATAATCCCTATAGCTCGAAAGAGTGGGATATACCGTCCCTGTAAGTAAAAAACCGCCCATCACCAAATCTCCCATATCCTGTCCAGACAGGGATTACTTCGACGACAGCGGTTGGCCACCGTAGCCTACTGCTACAAAGCCTTGTCCTGTGTATTGTTTATCTCGCCATCACCTCAATCTGAAGCAACCCATATGCAAGCTTTTCATCCCACCTTCCACCAGCCGAGCCACTAGCGGACAAGAACAATCACGTCTCCCCTCTGCGGTGCATCAATGTCCAAAGGTATAAAACCTCCAAAGGAAACCTTTTCAAGCACATCGGAGACCGTCACCAGTCCGAGTTCTTTTTTACGGATCATCAAGACTTCACCCGTCTGGGGATCGGTCAGTCTCTTGACAACCCGCTCAACCATAAACTTGTCATTGGCCTGAATACCCGAGCTGCTGCCAGCATTGATATAAACCTGCCCCTCGTCAAAATCGACCACCTGCCCTGTCCAGGCCACCGTATTGGTTTTTGCAGCAATCAGCTGAACAGCATGGGTAATGGCTTTTCTCGTGGCTTCACCAAGCGGGGTTTTGTAAAACTGGTTTGTGCCCAGACTGACGCCCTCATAGCCAAGCGACAGGTCCCAGGAGGAGTTATCAATCGGTTCAGACACCCGGTAGACCTCCTCGACCTGGGATGTCGTGGCATTGACAAGCCGGATATCCATAGCCACCTTTCCCGAGGCTGATTGCCTGGAGAGGCCACCGCTGAAGAGATTGCCAATTGTCCCGGTAGAGACACCAAGGCCAAAACCACCGCCTTGGTCATCGGTACCAAATTCGGTAACCGAGCCATAGATCAAAAAATTCAGCCCGGTGACCTGGCCCAGTTCCGGACCTGTTGTCGGGCTGGTTATATTCTGACCCTTCATTTGCTGCTCCGCCAGTACCTGCTGAACGTTGGCACGTTCAACAACAATAAAGCGGCCTGACTCAACCAGTGCCGAGGTCATCATGGCGGAAAGCCCGCCCCCGATATCCCAATCTCCGTACTTCTGCTCAAAAGCGCCAATGGCATCAAATTTCCCGACCGACACCACCCGTTTTGGCCCGGCAATTTCCTGTACCGGTTCGGTCAGAACCATGACTTTCTCGTCACCAGTATCGGCAGAAGTCTGGGAATAGACGGGGGACAGTGACAGGGCACAAAACAAAGATGCCACCGTAAAAATCAGTCCGCTTTTCGAGAGGGAATGCAACTGAAGCCCTAGCATAGTTGTTAGCCTTTCCTGATCTATTATACCGCAAACCAAGACCCCGACAGCCGTCCCCAAAAACAGAGGCTATTGAGGTACCCAGATCCCGGTTGTTTTATCAATCCGATATCTTTCAACTAGCGAGCCATCAACGGTGATCACATCAGCAACAATAAAACCCTCTTCATCACTTATATCACCAACTTTCAGCCGTGGATTTCCATTCACCATCAACTGATATTCAAGCAGCAGACGAACCGCTTTCTCATTCGGTCCAGTGGGTCCGTAAACATTCCCGACCTGAGACCCTGACTGAGGTGACGAAGACTGAGAACGGACGACACTAAGTGCACGTGGCAATGTGTGTGGAGGAGATTCTGTACTGGGTTGAGGATTTTGCTCCTCTGCAAGAGCACGGACAATGTTGGACAGAGTGTTAATCTGTTGTGTCAGTGCATAATAATCAATCTGACGATCTTTGGGATCGCGATAGATATTTTCATAACCGAGCTGCGATTGAGCCCTGATTTCAGAGGCTTTTCGTAATTGTTGCGCCTGGAAGTGCTGCCGCTCTTCCAGTGAAATTTCTTCAGAGAATGTAACCTTGGGATTACCAACAAAACTTACCAAAAGCAAAAATGCGACACTCAAACAAAGGCCATTTTTACCGGCTAACAAACTCCTGAATTTAAAGGGAACATCCATTGATCTTCCAAACAAATTTACGGAGGTAGCTGTCGTAATTTTGTAACTATTGTACAGAAACACCCCTAATTAAGCAACAAGAGCTATCCTCTTGTCATTATTGGAATAAACCCCACACACAACCATAGGAAAGTTATTTTTTTATTTACACAATTGGCTGAGAGTTTTTGAACAACTCCGCCAAAAGTTCAAACTCTGCAACTCGCGGAGATGAGGCTCTCCACACCAGACCTATCTGCCGGGCTGTCCGTCTTTGCAGAGGGATCAGGCGAATATCCCTTGTGGGAGACATCCCGGCGTCCACTGCCATTTGGGGTAACAGCGTTACACCAATACCTGAGGCCACCATTTGCACCAGAGTTTGCAGGCTCGTGGCATCAAACTGAACCCGGACAGGAGACTTGTTCAGGCTACAGGCTTCCAGGGCGTGGCTCCGAAGACAATGCCCCTCTTCGAGTAGGAACAGAGGCTGATCGATCAGATCTTCGTCTGTAATCGTTTCATGGTCGGACAAGGGATGATCGGCATGACAGGCGAGCTGGAAAGCATCATCAAACAAAACACGCACTGCCAAATTTTCTGTGTCGTAGGGGAGTGCGATCAGAGCAACATCAAGTTCACCTTCCCGTAGACGAGAAAGAAGAACAGAGGTTTGTTCCTCGCGCAAGTACAGTCTTAATTTCGGATACCTGCCCCCGATCTCTGGCAGTATCTTCGGTAATATGAAGGGACCGACTGTTGGAATCGCTCCCAGTTTCATATCCCCGGTCATTGGTTCTTTCTGGGTGGATGCCAGCCGCATAACGTCTTCTGCATCGCGTAATAAACAACGCGCCCGTTCGGCAATCTCCAGTCCAATGGGGGTTACAAAAACCGTCCGCTTGGTTCGCTCGGCCACAGCAACCCCCAGAACGTTTTCCAGATCACGGATGCCAGCACTGAATGTCGAAGGTGTGACATTACAGCGTTCAGCCGCCTGGGCAAAGTGTCGGGTTTCGGCAAGAGCTGTCAGATATTGCAGCTGCTTAAGACTTGGTAACGGCTTCATCTATCATTTTCTATAATTCGGAAATTCCGAACACAATATCAAATTTATATCGTTTCACAAAATTATATTAAGTACGTAAATTTCTTCTAATGAATTCGGGATACCACAAGTGATCAAAAATCAGGGACATAACAACACCAGTTCCACAGACCCAATATTTTAAATTTCCAAGAAAGCTGCCTTGATACAGCACACAATGATAAGCTGACCCAAGACTGATTAAAACCAACCACCAGATCAGGAGAACTTTTTATGAGCAAAACGACCGGAAACACTGCGGGCAAGTGTCCTATGGGCCATTCAGCAGGTGGTGGTACATCGAACCGGGACTGGTGGCCGAACCAGCTCAATCTTAAAATTCTCCATCAGAACTCTTCCCTGTCCAACCCCATGGGCAAGGCGTTCAACTACTCTGAAGCTTTTAAGAAGCTTGATCTGGCTGCATTAAAGAAAGATCTTAACACGCTGATGACAGACTCCCAGGAATGGTGGCCAGCTGATTATGGACATTATGGTGGTCTCTTTATCCGCATGGCCTGGCACAGCGCCGGGACTTATCGTACGGGTGATGGCCGGGGTGGCTCATCGTCCGGGTCACAGCGCTTTGCCCCGCTCAACAGCTGGCCGGACAATGGCAATCTCGATAAGGCCCGCCGTTTGCTCTGGCCCCTCAAACAGAAGTACGGCAACAGCATCTCCTGGGCTGATCTGATGATCCTTGCTGGTAACGTCGCGCTGGAATCCATGGGTTTTAAAACCTTCGGCTTCGGCGGCGGCCGCGAAGACATCTGGGAACCGGAAGAAGACATCTACTGGGGCACAGAAACCGACTGGCTTGGCGACAAGCGTTACAGCGGTGACCGGGACCTCGAAAATCCTCTTGCTGCCGTTCAGATGGGGCTGATCTATGTGAATCCCGAAGGACCAAATGGTGAACCGGACCCGGTTAAATCCGGTCGCGACATCCGCGAGACCTTCGCCCGTATGGCGATGAATGATTACGAGACCGTCGCCCTCACCGCTGGTGGCCATACCTTCGGCAAAGCTCACGGCGCAGGTGATCCCGCCCATGTCGGCCCCGAGCCAGAGGGTGCGTCGATCGAGGCACAGGGCCTGGGCTGGCTCTCAACTTACAAAAGTGCCAAGGGACGCGATACCATCACCAGCGGCATCGAAGGCGCCTGGACACCAACCCCGACGAAGTGGGACATGAGCTATTTCGATGTGCTTTTCGGTTACGAATGGGAGCTGACCAAAAGTCCCGCCGGTGCTCAGCAGTGGCAGCCAAAAGGGTTGAAACAAGAGGATATGGCCCCAGACCCCGAAGACCCGACCAAGAAAATGCCGATCATGATGACCACAGCCGATATGGCAATGCGTATGGACCCGGCCTACGAGAAGATTTCACGTCATTTTCATGCCAATCCAGAAGAATTCGCTGATGCCTTTGCCCGGGCCTGGTACAAGCTGACCCACCGCGACATGGGACCGGTCACCCGCTATCTCGGCTCGGAAGTACCCGCTGAGGAACTGCTGTGGCAGGACCCGATCCCGGAAGCTGATTACAAGGTAATCTCAGCAGCAGAAATCACGGACCTTAAAACCCGTATTCTCGCTTCCGGTCTTTCGATCTCCGAACTGGTTGCCACTGCCTGGGCATCAGCTTCAACCTTCCGAGGTTCCGACAAACGCGGCGGCGCAAACGGGGCGCGTATCCGCCTTGCGCCACAGAAGGATTGGGAAGTCAATCAACCCAAGCAGTTGAATAAGGTCCTGACGGGCCTGGAGAAGATCCAGAAAGCGTTTAACAGTGCCCAGTCAGGCGGGAAAGCCGTTTCTCTTGCTGATCTAATCGTCCTCGGCGGTTGCGCTGCTGTCGAACAGGCAGCAAAGAACGCAGGACACAAGATAGCTGTTCCTTTCACACCCGGTCGTACTGACGCTTCGCAAACACAGACCGACGTAGACTCCTTCGCCGTTCTTGAGCCAATTGCAGATGGTTTCCGCAACTATCTCAAAACCGAATACAGTGTTCCGGCTGAAAAGCTTCTGGTTGATAAAGCCCAGCTGCTGACACTGACCGCACCAGAGATGACTGTCTTGGTCGGTGGCATGCGTGTGTTGAATGCAAATGTCGGTCAGTCCGCCACAGGTGTCTTCACCAAGCGTCCTGAAACCCTGAGCAATGATTTTTTTGTCAACCTGCTCGACATGAACACTGAGTGGAAAGCCACTTCAGGCTCAGAACAGGAGTTCAAGGGGCAGGACCGTTCCACCGGGAAAGTAAAGTGGACCGGCAGCCGTGTCGATCTGGTCTTTGGTTCGAACTCGCAACTTCGGGCCCTGGCAGAAGTCTATGCCTGTGACGACGCAGGCGAAGATTTTGTCCGGGACTTTGTTGCTGCCTGGACCAAAGTGATGAACGCTGATCGTTTCGATCTGGCCTGATCTTCGCTTCCGCCCCTCGAACGCTGTCAAAACCCGGCTGCGTTCGGGGGGCTTTTATAACTGGCGCGGGACGGCCAAAGCCACTTGGTTCACCCGACAGTTATTCCCGGAAGTTAATCCTGTATTTCCAGTCTTTATGCACGCGCGCTTATTGACGTACCAGCATCGCCAATAATGTTTCTGACATGTGTCGCAATCGCCGTATCCTGAGCACCTGTTCCGGTGAGATCACAGATCGTAATGTCATCCTCATGACTTCGTCCCACAGACACGCCGGTAATAACCTGTCCCAATTCTGCTGGCTGTTTTCCGCTCCAGCATCCGGCGTCAATTGCCGCCCGCAGCTCCCCCATCTTTTCACACTGGCTGACACGGTCACATACATAGGCATCTGCAAGTACAAGCGCCTTGGGGTCAATTTCGTTCTTGCCGTGCTGATCCGATCCCATCGCTGTGATATGAAGTCCGGAATGCAACCAGTCAGCAGAGATTACCGGTGTTCTTGCGGGTGTGGTTGTAATAACGAGCTGGCTTTGGGCCACCAGAGCGGCTGCATCCCCGACGACTTCTGTCTCAATACCGAGAACCCGGGCCACATCTTCAGCACAACGCGCCGCATGTTCCGCATTCCGTCCATGGATTAATGCCCGCGAAAACGGCCGCACGAGATGTGCCGCCTGCAACTGCAAACGCGCCTGAACTCCTGTGCCGATCACACCAGCTGTCTCGACCTCAGCCGGAGCCAGATGGCGCGCGGCAACCGCACCCGCAGCCGCTGTCCGGATATCGGTCAGATAACCATTATCCAGAAACACAGCCTCAACCAGACCGGTTTTTGCTGATAACAGGATCATCAGGCCGTTCAGACTGGGCAATCCCAGTTTCGGATTGTCAAAAAAACCCGGACTAACCTTGATTGCAAAGCCGTCGAACCCCGGGATATAGGCGGTTTTAACATCCACTTCACCATTTGCTGCTGCCAGCTCCATTGACAGAACCGGAGGCATCACGACAGCCCCGGACGCAAGAGCAGCAAAAGCCTGCTCAACGACCTCTACCGCTGTCAGATCAAGCGTGATCACATTACGTAACTCTGCCTCGGTGACGATCCTGACTTCATGCGCCATAGAGTTTTCCTTTCAACCTGCGTTCCCCCAACAACACGTCCTGCCCGGACATGATCGCAGTAAAGATATTCATGTCGAGATTGCGCCCTGTGATAATTGTTCCTGTGGATCCCTCTGCCTTTACCTTGCCGGATAGGACTGCCGCCAGACCTACACAGGAGGCTCCCTCCGCAATAATCCGGTCTTCGAAATACAGCACCTGCATGGCATCGCGAATTTCCTCTTCACTCACCAGAACAATTCCATCAAGGAGATCGCGGCACATGGCAAAAGACAGCCTATTATTCAATTCGATCCCGCCTCCCAGGCTGTCTGCAAGACTGGCAACTTCTTCTACCTCAATCGGTTTCCCGGCCAGAATCGAGTGATGCATGGCAGCCCCTCGATCCATAGTGATACCGATAACCTGAACCTTCGGATTAACAGCCTTGGCAGCAGCAGCAACACCTGCGGCAAGACCGCCTCCGGAAAGTGGGACAAGCAACCTGTGCAGGTCCGGGCGTACATTTATAATCTCAAGACCGATCGTCCCCTGCCCGGCAATAACATGAGGATCATCAAAGGGCGAAATCTCCACCAACCCTTCCAACTCCACCAGACGTCGGCTTTCGGCAAGCGCGTCATCCTGGCTTTTGCCAACGATCCTGACTTCGGCACCAAGCGCTTTAATACCCTCAACCTTGGCCTGGGGCACGAGGGACGACATACAGACAATCGCACGCAGGCCCAGACGCGCAGCGGCAAAAGCAACCCCGCGTCCATGGTTGCCCGTTGAACAGCAGGTCACCCCGGCGGCGTCACCCGGCACAGATGCAACCGCATTCATGGCCCCGCGCAGCTTGAAGGCACCGATGGGCTGCATGATCTCCATTTTCATCAGGAACTCCTGCCCCGCATATTTGGTCATATAGGGAGAAGGAATAAACGGCGTATTATCTGCCACCCCTTTAATTATCTGCTGGGCGGACAGAATATCCTCAATCTTTATGCTCATGCTCTAGTCCGCTGACTTTACCGCGCTCAGGAACTGCTGCGTGCGTTCCTTTTGCGGGTGGTCAAACAACTGTTCGGGTGGCCCCTGTTCCTCGATTTTTCCACCAAAGAAGAAACACACCCTGTCAGAGATATCTTTGGCAAACCCCATCTGGTGGGTCACCATCAACATCGTCAGATTATGTTCTGCAACAAGCTTCTTGATCACATTTGTAACCTCGCCAATCACTTCGGGATCAAGCGCGGAAGTCACTTCATCAAACAGCATTACCTTTGGTCGCATCGCCAGAGCCCGCGCAATGGCAACTCTTTGCTGTTGTCCCCCAGACAAACGCGAGGGATGTTGATCCTTCTTGTCGATCATCCCTACAAGCTCAAGCAGATCTTCGGATCTTTCGCGCGCGGCCCTTTTTGACATTCCCAGAACCTGCACAGGCCCTTCCATGCAGTTTTGCAGCGCCGTCATGTGCGGGAAAAGGTTGAAATGCTGGAAACACATGCCGATGGGTTCGCGTGCCTTGCGCAGGTACTTGTCATCTGCAGGAACCAGCCCCCCGTTCTTTTCCATATGCGTGATCGGTTTGCCGTTAACATAGATCACTCCTTGCTGGATGCGCTCCAGCATCAACATGCGAAGAACAGTTGTCTTGCCAGAGCCTGACGGACCGATCACAGACACCATTTCACCCTCACGGATATCGAGATCAAGATTCTCGAGAACCGTCAGGGAACCATAGGCCTTGGTAACGTTTTTAAAGCTGACCATAGGGACATCCGCCCCCTCCAGCTGTAACGGATAGCGTGACATGTCTTCCATCAGTACACCCCTAACTTTCTGCGAACCCACATTTCAGAAATTCGAACCAGCCCTGCTGTGGGCAGCGATACCAGGAGAAAAATTATCCCCACCAGGGTGTAGGGTTCGAGAAAACGATAACTTTCTGATCCGATTGCATTGGCCGTATGCATCAGCTCTGCCACGCCGATCACCGATAACATCGGTGTGTCCTTGAGAATACCAACGAGATAATTTCCCATTCCAGCAAAACAGGCGGGCAAAGCCTGGGGAATAATGATCCGCCAATAGGTCTTGCGCGTCGAAAGACTGAGGGCGGAACAGGCTTCCCATTGCCCCACAGGCACACTGTTCAGACCACCGCGATAAACCTCGGACAGATAGGCCGAATAGTGCAAGCCAATAGCAATCATCCCCGATGTCCAGGGCGACAGCCGGATACCGATCTGCGGTCCGACAAAGAAGACAAAAAAGATCTGAAGAACCAAAGGGGTGGATCGGATGAACTCGACAAATTCACGCACGACCAGGGTGAGCAACCTGTAGGGAGTGCGTTGGGACAAAGCCAACACAAGCCCCAGTACAATGGCGATACCATAACCAGCCCCTGCAGCAAGCAGCGTGTTCGCCGTTGCTGATATCAGCCGCGGCAATATTTCCCATGTAAAATCCCAGCGCCAGTCAAACATCATTCGGTCCTCCCCAGCTTGCGCAACATGACCTGTTCGAGCCACCGCATGAACGGCGTTACCAGCACCCGAGCGAATAGATAATAAATGATCAGTGCAGTTCCGAATGTCTGTGCGGACAGATAGGTTGACCCGTTGATCTGCTTGGCCTCGAACATCAGATCAGCGACCGAGATCAGCGAAACCAGCGCCGTGCCTTTAAGCAGTTCGATCAGCAGGTTACCCCAGGGCGGCAGCATATTCAAAAGAGCCTGTGGCAGAATGATCCGCCACATGCGTTTGGCCGGTGACATGGACAGGGAATAGGCCGCTTCCCACTGTCCTCTGGGTACAGATTGTATCCCTCCCCGGACCAGTTCGGCACCATAGGCCCCCAGGTTCATGCCAACAGCGACAAAACCGGCGGTAAATTTCTCAAGCGTCAGTCCAAACAGAGGAAGCACAAAAAAGATCCAGTAAAGCTGAACCAGCAATGACGTACCGCGAAACAATTCGATGTAAATGACTGCGCTCCCTTTGATCAAAGGGTTCGACGAGAGTTTCATCAAGCCGGCAAGCAGCGCGATCGCAATTGCCAATACGGCCGCAAGGGCAAACTGCACCGCCGTTATCAAGGCACCATCAACAAAACGTGGGCCCTGTTCTACAAGAAATTCCCAATAGGACATGCGCCACCTCCTTGAAAAGCCACAAAAAAATGCGGGTGCAGGCACCCGCGAGACTTAGGGAGGTTCTTTAGCGGTTATTACAAACCCAATCCGTTGTGGCTTCCCCGGGCAGGATTTTTTCGTCATAACCATACGGGGCTACAGCCTCAAGCATCGCTTCCGACCCCAGATAACCAGTCTGCGCCTGGTTGAATTTCGTCAAGAAATCTGAATCTTCGCCATTGAAGGCAATTCCGACCCAGTTCTGTGTCCATTCCGGCAAGGCACCCGGATCAGTAACATCCAGTGTTCCACCAGAATTCGCAGAAAGCTCTTTTGCCGTAAAGAAGGCTACCGCGCCCGCATCGGCACGCCCTGCCTTGACAGCAGCCAGAATTTCGGTTGGTCCGGGAACCTGCATGATGCTTGCATCAGCAAGACCTTCTTTCCTGGCGGCTTCAACAGTATTAAAACCTGCTCCGGTCACCATAATGGCATCCTTCTCGATCAGGTCCTTGTAGTTCTCGATGCCTTTTGGGTTGCCTGCAGGAACAATAAACGCGTCAGAAACCCGGGCCATCGGTTCTGAGAAAGACACGTTTTCGCAACGGCTGTTCAAGATAAACATGCCGCCTGTAATCATGTCAAAGCGACCGGCCTTGAGACCAGGAATCAACCCACCCCAGTCTGTCACAACCGGCTCGACATTTTCATAGCCCATCTTGCCCAAGACGCCCAATACATGCGCATTAACAAAACCCAGCGGTTGATTGGCTTCACCCGGATAGGCCCAGGGAACTTCATTTGCAAAACCAATCCGGATTGTCTCACCTGCCTCGATCCGGTCCATAAGTGGTCCGGCCTGAGCGGACACAACCCCGATTGCCAAGACGGCAATTGTTGCGAACGAAGACTTCAGGAAATTACTTTTCATAGCTTGATCCTCACTGTTCACGGACATTTTTGTTGTTATTAATTTGTATACAACAATATCAAAACAGGAACATGTCAACAAATAAAATAACCATAATTGACAATTTTCGATCATATTATGTTGTTTAAAGTGAACTTTACAATTATATGTATACATCTAAGATTATGCATTTCGGAGCACTAAATGTTGAAATCAAAGGATCTTCCCTTCAGCAAAAACGAGTACGACAGACGAATATCAAAGTGCCGTTCAAAAATGCTGGCTGCGGGAATCGAGACACTTCTTGTAAGCGATCCCTCCAATATGGCCTGGCTTACCGGCTACGATGGCTGGTCATTCTATGTCCATCAGGGAGTTATCCTTTCCCTGAGCGATGATCCGATATGGTGGGGACGTGCGCAGGACGCAAATGGAGCGCTGCGCACTGTCTGGATGGAAGACGGCTGTGTGATTGCCTACGGGGAAGCCTTCGTACAATCAACCACCTGCCATCCAATGCAGGATCTCGCCCGGAAGTTAAGTGACCTTGATTTGCTTCGTGGGCGCCTAGGTGTTGAAATGGACAACTATTACTTTTCAGGCAAGGCACTCGACAGCTTGCGCCAGTCTCTCCCCGGCATCGAACTGGTTGACACCACAGGAATGGTCAACTGGTGCCGAACGGTAAAATCATCCGAAGAACTCGGCTTTATGCGCAACGCCGCGCGTATTACCGAAAAAATTATTGGCAATATCGTAGAACGCGTGGAACCAGGCATCCCCAAAAACAAACTGGTCGCACAGATTTACGCCGATGCGATTGATGGGGTAGACGACCTCTGGGGGGACTACCCCGCCATAGTTCCCCTGCTTCCCAGTGGCGCAGATGCATCAGCGCCACACCTCACATGGAATGGCAAGGAGTTCGCCACTGGTGAAGCCACTTTTTTCGAAATATCAGGCTGCTACCGCCGCTACCATTCCCCCATGTCCAGAACGGTATTTCTTGGCAAGCCACCAGCCCACTTGATCAACGCAGAACAAGCCCTGATCACAGGGCTGGAAGCCGGACTGGAAGCGGCAAAGGCAGGAAACCGCGCCTCGGATATTGCAAAGGCACTCAAGAACGAATTGCGCAAAGCGGGAATAGATCGGCAGGGACGCGTGGGCTATCCGACTGGCCTGTCCTACCCCCCTGACTGGGGCGAGCGGACAATATCATTACGTGAAGATGACGATAGCATTCTGGAACCCGGCATGACGTTTCATTTTATGCCGGGCTTGTGGATGTCAGATTGGGGGCTGGAGATCACCGAGACAATCGCGATACGCGAGACCGGCCCTGCCGAATGCCTCGCATCGGTTCCCCGCAAGCTTTTTATCAAAGACTGAACATGCTGTACCAGGCAATGTCTCCCCACTATGCTATCGCAGCCCAATGCGATGCGGATTGGGAAATGCTGGAAAAACTGAAACAGTCATTACACTAGTTACGGAGTCAGAAAATGGACATACAGAAAACGGGAGGCTCCACAACAGCCAATGGACGATCCCAGGCCATCTTTGAAGAGCTCCGCAATCGGATCTGCTTCCTGATCTATCCTCCGGGAACCCGCTTGGGTGAGATCGAGCTCGCCAATGAATTCGGGGTGAGCCGAACGCCTATTCGCCGGGTTCTTGCCGGGCTTGAAATGCGCGGTCTTGTACAGGCTCAACATGGCGTCGGAACCATTGTAACCGAGATACAGGATAAAACCCTGTTTCAGACCTATGAACTGCGCAAAGAGCTTTCTCTGCTCCTGGCTCGACTGTCACCCACGGCGGACAGCCAAAAAATTGCAACGGCGGTGAAGCCGCTCATCGCCAAACTGCTCGCTCTACCAGACGAGCCCTGCGTAACCGACTACGCCCGCATCAATGCCGCTTTTTTTCAGGAACTCCTGCAGATCACTGACAATGAACCCCTCAAGGAAATATGTGAAAATCTTTACTTCCTGACATCCCGGATCTGGGTGCACTCCATTCCCCAATCAAGCCTGCGGGAAGAAGTCCGGGTTTTCCACCGGGAAATGGAAGAAGTGCTCGATGCCCTGCTGAGCGGCGATATCCAGGCCGTAGGCTATATTCGCTGGATGCACATCAACCTTAGTTACAAAAGACTGCGCAGTCGAAACACCACTGCCCAACAAGAAGACTAGCGCCTCCCCAACCGGCGATTCCGATTGCCATCACACCCAAAACAGCTCACTCCTGCTCCAGGCGCATAACCCCAACTGCTGCGTGATTATGAGCATTGACGACAGCAGAGTTCCCAATTCCTGCCCGCGCCAGCCCCCCTGAAAACTGCCCCTCGCGGATAAAAATTCCGAGAACAGGTGCTTCCTGTCGTTCGATAAAATCTCCCTGGGGGGTCATGGCCACAACCGTCTGCTTTACCGGCTGGACACGTTTTTGCAGGACAAAAAGAACCTCTCCATTTGCGGCTTCTTCCAGCAGCTCCTGCCAGCGGGCTTCTGTCTGCTCCCAGCCACAGAACACCTCCATTCCGCCATAGCCGATTGCAGCTTTCAAAACCCACTTTTCTCGATCAAATCCCCCCTCCCGGGCAAGCAGATCGGAGGTAACACAATAGGTTTCCGGAATGTATTTCAGAACAAGATCCTGATCTGCCGGCGTTAAGGAGCCCTTTCGAGCCTGCTCATAGAGGACAGCCAGGCCCGCCTTACTCATCAGAAGATCTGTTGCCAGAGGATTAACCGAAAGAACATCCTGCCGACCAACTGCAGAGAGATACCTGTGATACAGCTCAGGTCTGGCAGCAACATCCCGTAGCGTAAACACCTCAAAGACAAGCGTTACCCCCTTGCTTGCAGGCTCAAACTTGCTTGCAACCTCCACCCGGACCTGCCTGTTTAAAATTCGTGCCAGAACCTGCGCAGCCCCATCCGCACTGAAGGGACTGTTCCGGTACTGCTGATCATCATCAACAACGACGACATCAGACAGCTCCCTTCCCGCAACAAGCTTTGCTACCAGCTCACCCAACGCATCCAGGGCATTCCCCCCTCGAACATCATGCCCTGCAAGGTACTCGGCAAGCTGTTCGGACAACAGGACATCGTACAGATCCTGCATCGCATCACAGTCCAGACCGGAAACAGCTCCACCAGAATTAAACTCGATAATCTTCCACCCCTCAATCGATGGTAGAATATCCCAACGACCAAACGCAGGTGGTCGCCCTGCCAATGTTCCGGTTAGAAAAGCCGCCTGCTCTGATGAATAACCCAAAGCAAGGGCCCATTGCGTCATATCAGAATGGAAAAACAGCTCTGGCATTTCCTGAAGCAATTGCCCCAGTCGCTGCAGATCACGACAAGCCTGCCCGGTTTCCTTGCGTCCGAGAATAACCGGGCTCAGCAAGACATTTTCATCCGGGCTCAAAAACCGCTCTTTAATCCCTGTGAGGCGGAGGTTGTTCGCACTTTCATCCGCATCATAATCTTCCAGAAAATATTCCTGCCAATGCTCTCCTGGATTACAATCCATCACTTCCCCTCCGCCTGGATTATCATTTTATACTCATGCCCCATTTGTTATCACTGGACAAGACAACCTAATGAACTTAGGATTCGATCAACACAAAAAAGCAACAAGACTCACGAACAGAAAAAATAAAAATACAACTACTGAGTGTTTAAATTTTGATATATCCATTAAAATACAATTCACTATTGGAATTTAATAATGATGAGAATATTAAAAACACAACCTCTTAACAAAATAAAATATACAATATAAAATTTAACAATATAATGCCGCGGGAAAACTGGACAACTAAAGTTCCAGAGCAACACAAAAATACGAACAGGTCAGTGCATATGAAAAACCCATTTACATCCGACTGCAGGCGCGCGATTTGCACCACAGGAATGTCACGCCATCTCACCTGCTTTGCATCGTATTTTCATAGTCTGACATTGATCCAGCCTGATTTGACCTAGGGACACATCAGGGGTTTTATTGCAACCAGTCCTCACAGTGGTACCAAAATTACGCCACTATAGACGGGTAAGCGAAACCGAACCGGTCTGAATGGATCCAAAGGAATCTGGGCAACGTATCCAAAATTCATACAAGACGGTGCAATCCGAAGGCAGGATTGCTAAATTATAAAATAATCAGGGATGTCTTCAGTCGTGCACAACACTATATACAACCGCTTCCTCGCGCAGGCTCGTAAAACCCCTCAGCACCTTGCTCTTGTTGATAGCAAAACAAGCCTGACTTATGAAGAGGTCGCCAATGCCGTGGCGCAGTTGGCAAGCCAGATCCAGCTGTCTTCACAAGAAAAAAGTGATGCACAAGACCAAAATGAGGATGTGGTCTTTGTCTGTCTTGATCGCTCCTGTGAGATGATTATTGCCTCGCTTGCCAGCCTCTCTGTTGGCCGCCCCTCTGTTGCAATTGACCCACGCCATCCGACATCACATAAAGAGTTTCTGCTGGAGAATGCCGGTGGCGGTCTCGTCATTACAACAAGATCCCATCAAAATGATTTTGCCTCTCTCGCAACTGAACCACTTATATATGAACAGCCCAACATCAAGCCGCTCCCCAATTTTTCCTGTGTAGATCTCCGGCCTGAAGTTCTCCGGCCTGAAGTTCTCCGGCCTGACGTAACGTCTTTTCTGATCTACACTTCTGGATCAAGTGGCCGCCCCAAGGGTGTTGAGCTAACGCAAGATGCCATGTTACGCACTTCAGATGCCGTAGTACTAAAGCTGGGCATAACCGTGCAATCACATGTTTTGCACTATGCAGCCCCCGCATTTGATTCTGCGGTGTTGGAGTGGGTTCTGGCGCTTACGAACGGCGCCAGCCTTTTCCTTGTGCCGGATGACAAAAGAGACGATCCCCGAGGACTGTCAGATTTTCTCGTGGAAAAGAAGATTACACAGGCAATTCTGCCCTCGGCCCTTTTGCCCTACCTTCCCCTGTCCGAGCGCTATGCCCTTGAAGGACTGGTCGTCGCCGGAGATGTTTGCCCGGAAAAAACACTGCACAACTGGGCAGAAAAATATCGGCTTTTCAACGGTTATGGGCCAACTGAAATCACGGTTTGTGCAAGCCTGACCCTGATCAAACCGGGACAAAGCGCCTCGATAGAAGATGCGACGGCAAATGTTCGTTACAGGATCGAGGATAAAAACGGTCAAGAAAGTGATGAGGGAGAGTTAGTTCTCGGAGGTCCCCAGGTAGCCCTCGGATATCGGAATGCCCCGGCACTTACAGAGACTGCTTTTTACTCTGATTCCTCCGGCACCAGATGGTACCGCACAGGTGATCTGGTGCGACGGATTCAGGGCGGCGAAGACGGGATAAGCGGAGCAAAAAACAAAATCATTTTTGTCGGCCGCAAGGATTTCCAGGTAAAGATCAGGGGAAACCGCGTTGAACCCGGAGCAATCGAGCAGTTGATCTGCACTCTCGACGAGGTTGAAAATGCCCAGATCCTAACCCCGGAAACGAGACAAGGAGACAAATATCTGCTTGCATTCCTTGCCACCAAAGCCCCCCAGAAAGATATTCAGGACAAGGTTCGCAACCTGATCGCCTCAAGCTTTCCAGACTACTACATGCCGACAGATTTCATCTGTCTTGAGCATTTTCCACTTACGGCAAATGGAAAGATCGACCGGAAGGCGCTTTTAAGTACACATCAGAAACCGGGTCCTGTCGCCAGTTCCGATCTTCTGCTGTCTCTGTTTCATAGGGAACTCGGCCACGAAAAACTGGGTGAAGATGATGATTTCTTTAAGATGGGCGGCAACTCGATTGCTCTCATCCGCCTGTTAAACGCCATCAAGGAGAATTTTTCCTGCGACATTAGCGGAAAACAATTCCGGAAAGATCCGACAGCGGCTGCGGCAAGACGATTGCTGGAACAAGACATTCCCGCTGCCCTGCCAGCAGTGACAGTACAGACACGTCCCGAACACCCGTTTCCCCTTACGCCCCAACAAAATGCAGCCTGGTTCCTTCATCAGAGCAATCCGGACAGCAAAGCCTATCTGGCAGAAGCATCCATCACCTTTAAGGGTACCTTTTCTCCTCTGGCCCTCGAAAAAGCCCTCAACAAGATTATCCAGCGTCACGAGATATACCGCACGATATTCATTGAGCAAGATGGCGAGGCGCTTCAGGAAGTTAAAGCTGCTTTTAAGTTAAAACTTGAGCAGGTGGATTGCACGACGACTGCCGAAGAAGCGCGCCCGCGCAAAATCGCCCGGCTTTTTGAAACCGCTCTTCCCGGAATCAGCGATCTGGGGCAGTTGCCCCTTGCCCGTTTTCTTTTGATCCGCTTTGCCGATGATCTTCATGTCCTGTTACATCAGGAACATCATATCATTCACGACGGCTGGAGCGGCAGTGAATTCACCAATGAAATGCTGAATTTCTATCGCTCAGAAGTCGACCCTGCCTTTGAATACAAGCCGTCTCCTGTTCCCCAGTATCTTGATTTCGCCCGGGAACAGGATCAGTTCCTTGCCTCAGATGTGGCTGAAGAGCAGCTCGGTTTTTGGCGCAAGCAGCTGGAAGGTTGCCCCAACGGGGTGCGTCTGTTTGGTAAAAAATCTCAAGCACTGGGTTTTGAAGGCGCCTCCCAGCGCATGATTTTTACCCGGGACCAATGGGACCGGCTGGAAGAAACCTGCCAGACTTTGGGCATCAGTACCTTCTGTTACACCTCGGCTGTCCTGCTTCTCTGCCTGTCACGCTATTCGAACCAGACGGACATCGCTTTTGGCTCCGCCTTTGCCAACCGGAACCGGGGAAACAGCCACGCTATTCTGGGGATGCTCGTCAACACCATCGTGTTGCGACAGGATCTTGCGAAGGCATCAACCTTCGAACAGCTTCTGCTCAACACCAGGCAGATGATAGAGGACGCCCAACATAATGAAGAGTACCCCTTTGGCAAGATTGTTGCGGCTCTCAACCCCGAGCGAGAAGGAGGAAGCAATCCCTTTTTCAATGTTCTGCTTGGCTTCCATGACACGCCAATCTCAGCCACAACCCCCGAAAACCTGACATGGGTTAAGGATGAGACCATGGAATCAAGATCTTCCAAGTTTGATCTTGATTGTCTCGTCGTACCAAGAAAAGGATCGTTTCACGCAGAAGATGAAGTCCATTTTCTTTGGGAATACAGAAGTGATATTTTCACAACTCAGGAAATAACCCTTTTTCTGGAGAGCTTTAAAGAACTGTTCCTCGGCATGCTGCCATCGCAGAAGAGGTCTCTCCAATCCCTTCCCGTACCCTCCCTCGCCCAGCAACAAAAGTTGCTGGTCTGGTCGCAGGGAAAACAAGAGAGCTTCGTGCAAAACTCCCTTGTGTCGGCAATCAGCCATCGTGCAAAGACAAGACCGGAGCACTGTGCCCTGATAAACGGCCAAACCCGGCTTACCTACGCTGAGCTGGAAGAAGCAGCAAACGAACTGGCCTTGAAGCTTTCGTCCCTTTCACTCGAACCGGGGGCGATCGTCGGACTGGAACATGAGCGTGGCAACGCCCTGGTCATTGCCATGCTTGCAGTCTGGAAAGCCGGAGCCACCGTGCTGGTACTTGATCAAAACCTGCCCCGGGCTCGGCTGGACTACATTCTGACCGAAGCAAGGCCACAGGTGATTTTATCAGCGACCCAGGAAGTTCACTTGATTCCAGAGAATTCCTCTGGTTCGCTCAACAGCTTTTCCTCCTCCGCCTATATCATCTTCACCTCCGGCTCTACCGGACAGCCAAAAGGGGTGGTGATTTCCCACCGTTCCTTGCTTAACCTTTGCCATTTTCACCAGGACACCTTCAGTCTCGATGAAAAAAGCAAAGGGATCAGCATTGCCCACCAAAGTTTTGATGCCTATATGGCCGAGGTCTGGCCGCTGTTGCTTGCCGGAGGCAGTGTTGTCTCCCTGGACGACAGCGAACGGAACAATCTGGGCCTGATGGCCGACCTTTTTGAGCAACATGCCATTACTCATGCCTGCCTGTCTACCGGGCTGTTTGAAACCGCGATGGCAACAGATTTCCTCTGGCCAATCAGCCTGAAAACCCTTCTGACTGGTGGAGACAGGCTTGGTGCCGTGACCCTTCCCCCGGATTGCGGATTTCGCCTCTTCAATATGTACGGGCCCACCGAAACAACGGTTGATGCGCTGTGTTTTGAAGTTTGCCAAAGTTACGAAACCCCGCCCCCTGTTGGTCACCCGATAACCAACGCATCAGCTTATATCATTTCCAAGGGAAAAACTCTCTGCCCTGTTGGTGTCGAAGGTGAACTGCTCATCGGTGGTGCCGGGGTGGCACAGGGATATCTGGGGAACACTCGACTAACCGAAGAACGCTTCATTGACGGCGCGGAACTCTTTCCTGCTGTTGAGGGACGGCTTTATCGCACGGGGGATATGGCCCGCTGGAATGCCTCGGGCCAGATCGAGTTTATCGGACGTCAGGATGACGAGATAAAAATCCGGGGCTACCGGGTTGACCTGAGCGAGATTACAACCCGATTACAGGCTGATGAAAAGGTATCTCAGGCCGCCTGCCTATACGAAAACGGCTCACTTGTTGCCTACGTTGTACCATCAGAAAAAGAACAGAAAGCCATAAGTTCCGGCTCAATTAAACCCCAGAAACTGGCGAGATATCTCTCTGGACTCCTGCGAAAATCCCTGCCGGACTATATGCGCCCCAACGCCATTATGGTGTTGGACTCCTTGCCGCTGACACCCCAGGGAAAACTGGATCGCCGGGCCTTGCCCTCTCCTTTCATTCCCACGGATACCAAGGCTGTTGCTGAAAACCCGACGGAGCATAAGGTCACAGAAATCTGGCAAGCTGTTCTTGATCGCCAGGAAATTTCCGTCCTCGACAATTTTTTCTCGATCGGAGGACACTCTCTTCTGGCAATCAAGATCATTTCCCGCTTCCGGAAAGACCTGGGTGTGACCATGAAACTGGAAGATTTCTTCACCCACTTTTCGATCCGGGAACAGGCCAACTTTATTCTTGCTGTCAACAGCCTTCGCAATCCTTCCGAGTTAGAAGGCAATGTCGTTGAAGAGGGAAGCCTGTAATGGTCGTCTCTCTTATCCAACAGGCAAGATCCGAAGGTATCGAGCTCTACCTGCAAGACGGAAACTTGCGTTTCCGGGCGCACGGACAGCCTCTAAGTCCGGAATTGAAACAGAGCCTGCAAACCCGGAAGTCTGCGATTATCAGCTTCCTGCAAGATCATCAGGAGCCTGTAACAACTGGCCCTGAACCACAGCCGGACAAGTATGGTTCACCAGCTCCACTGACCCATTCACAAAAGAGAATGTTTTATTTGAATCAGCTGCTTGAAGGCGGATCTCAATATAACATGGCAACATCTTTCAGGCTCAGAGGGCAGCTGGATGTTGAAAAGCTGGAGGATATACTCACCCAGATCCTTGCCCGCCACACGGTACTGCGCACAAGATACAGCCTCATCGATGGTGAGCCTCGCCAGAGTATCTCCAGCGACTGCGCCCTCCCTCTGCAAAACCACCCACTTTCTCCCAGCTCCCCGCTCGAGGAAACCCTCGCCAAACTCGCCGAAATTCCCTTTGATCTTGAAAAGGAAATTCCTGTCAGAGTGTATCTGGTGCAAGAAGACAGCGACCGAAACACCCTGCTTTTTGTGTTTCACCATATCTGTTTTGACGGATGGTCCTATCAGATCCTGTTCCGGGAAATTTCGACTCTCTTCAGCGGGAAAACTCTCGCTTCCGTCCCTCTCCAGATGGTCGATATCGCCCGCTGGCAAAACGATAACCCTGACAGCTATCTCTCGCGCTCCTCTCTGGACTTCTGGCAGAACACTCTCGCTGGTGTTGAATCCCTGAATTCTGTTCCGACTGACTACCCGCGCCCGCCGGAACAAAGCTATCAGGCTCAATCCCTGACCCGCATGCTCTCGCCAGAGCTTGCAAAGCAGCTACAGCTCTTTGCCCAAAAGCAACAGATCACAACTTTTTCCCTCCTGCAGGCGGCCTTCTCTCTTCTGATTTCCCGCTGGTCAGGCCGAAGCGAAGCGGTAACAGGAACGCCGGTGTCAGGCCGCCATACACCTGACGTGGAAGGCATGATTGGTTTGTTCGTCAATACCCTGCCTTTGCGGATCAAACTGCAAGCCGAAGAAAGTTTCAGACACTACATCACACGAATTCAGAACCAGCTTCAGGATACCTTCCGCCATCAGGATATTCCCTTTGAGGTTATTGTCGGTGAACTGGTCAAGGACCGGGATCCCGGGTTCCCTCCGGTCATTCAGATCCTCTTTGCCATGAATAGCGGCACGACGGATCAGCTGGATATTCCCGGTGTCATCTGTGCCCCCCAGACTGTTTACCGAAATAATGTAAATTTCGAACTTGAGCTCTATGTTGATGATCACGAAGACAACATAGAATTTTCCTGGAACTATCTTGAGAAACTCTATTCAGCCTCAACCATTGCCGAGCTGCACAACAGCTTTGTTACCTTGTTGTCCAGAGCCCTGACCACCCCGGACACAGCGGTCTCCTCGCTTTCGATCTGTCCCGAGGCTTCACAAGCCGCAATTGCACGCTGGAACAGTGATCATCTGCCGGTCAAAGAAGGGGAAACCTTCCTTGATCGCTTTTCCCGCTCAGTAAAAAATCATCCCCAGGCAATCGCTTGCAAAACAGAGCAAGACAGCTGGAGCTATCAGGAGCTAGACAGGCTCAGCAACGACCTTGCTGGACAGCTCGTGGCACTGGGCGCAAGTCCTGACGTTCTGATCGGGTTATCTCTTGCGCAATCGTTCCAGATGATTCTGGCCATACTGGCAATCCACAAAGCCGGAGCAGCCTATGTTCCGCTTGATCCCCAATTCCCACCTTCCCGGCTCCGCCAGATCCTCAACAGCTGTCGCCCCTCTATCATCCTAGGGAATGCTGACAGTCCCGAGTTGCTTCATCAGGAAACCGGGTATTTTCTTGATCTAGACAGGATCACACTCTCTCGGGATGTGGTGGACGGCAGTCATCAGTCCATCAGCGCGACATCGGATAATCTGGCTCCGGATGATCTGGCTTATGTCATCTTTACTTCTGGATCGACCGGAACACCGAAAGGGGTCATGGTCGAACACGGCAACCTGAACAATTTCCTTGCCGGCCTGGAACGGGATATGCCCTTACAACCGGGTATGGTTGTACCGCTGATTACCGCCGCCTCTTTTGATGTGCATGTTGTCGAAGTCCAGCATGTTCTCGCTTGCGGCGGAACGATTGCACTCCTGGATTTACCCGCCCTGACTGATCCGGAAATCATGGCCCGGCAATTTGAAGAGCTGAAAATCTCCCATGCCCACGCAACTCCAGCAACCTGGCAGATGTTGATTGATCACAACTGGAAACCCGCCACTCCCCTCAAGCTTTACAGTGGTGGTGACAGTCTTCCCTGCCATCTGAAAGACTCTCTGCTTGCGACCTGTCCCGGCAACAGATTGTGGAATTTTTACGGACCGACAGAAGCCACAGTCTACGTCAGCATGCAGGAAATGACTTCTCAGGCAAAAACGGTAAGCGTTGGCCGAGCACTTCCGAACAATCGGTTTCATATCCTAGATGACAGCATGAACCCGACACCGCTCGGGGTAACCGGAGAGCTTTTTATCTCGGGGGTCAACCTCGCCAGAGGTTATTATGACCAGGAAGAACTCACCTCTGAACGCTTTGTTGCTCACCCTCTGACTGGTGAACGCCTCTATCGTACCGGCGATCTTGCCCGCTGGCGGACTGGTGACAAGGCAGCGGCCATAGACGACCGCGTCGGCACCGTTGAAATACTCGGACGGCTGGATTTTCAGGTTAAACTCAGAGGTCACCGTATTGAGCTTGGCGATATTGAAAAGCATCTTTGCGCCCACCCTGCCGTGCTTGAAGCAGTGGTTCTCCTCACAGGAGAAACACGAGAGAGGGAGCAGCTCACTGCTTTTGTCAGAATTCCTCCAGGGGATAGCGGTGCGCATCCTTCGGCCAGCGAGACAAGTCCGCAGCAAATTAGGGATTTTCTGTCCAGCAGACTGCCTTCTTACATGATACCGCAGCAGATCATTCCGCTCGACAGCTTTCCTCTGACCGCCAATCGGAAAACCGACCGAAAAGCCCTGCTGGAAACAAAACAAGATTTCTCAACAACAAAACTGCTTCATCAGGAACTCCCTTCCTCCGAAATCGAATGTGTGCTGGCCCTGATTTGGCAGGATCTCCTGGATAAAGCCCAGGTTGATATTCAGAGCAGCTTTTTTGAACTCGGCGGACACTCACTTCTCGCAATTAAGATGCTGAGCCAAGTCGAGAATAAAACCGGCGTCAAGATATCGCTCCGCAGTCTCTTGAGCACACCAAATATTTTGGGACTGGCCCAGCTCGTCAGCTCGGTTCTCGCCTCCAGAAATCTGTCGGAAACGACCGTTGAAACCCTGATATAAACACGAGCAATTCGCAGGAAACGATAAAATGATCTCCCTCGAACTTCAGCGCCTTATTCGCGACAATTCTATCGATGTTTATCTCAAGGATGATCAGCTGGCGGTCCGCTGGCACAAGGGAGAGGTCAATCATGAGATCCTCCCCATACTCAAAGAAAACAAATCCCAGCTGATCGCGTGGCTTTCGGAAAACAGCAACCCCGACACCACGCAAGGCCGGGCACCAACGGCTCATCACCTGACCACCGCCCTTGCTTCCCATTCCCAGCAAAGTCTCTGGACTTTGAACGAGATTGAAGCCAAGGGCCTGCACTATACCCTGCCTATGCTAGCTGATCTTTCAGGCCCTCTTGATCGTGAAGCACTTTCACTGGCTCTGGAAACGATTGTCCAGCGCCATGAAACACTGCGCAGTGTTTTCCATATTACTGACGATCAGCTTTACCAGACCTTACTTGAGAACTACCGGTTTGTACTCGACTATAGCGACTTGAGCGGGGAGCAGGATCTAGGGACAGAGTTAGCGGTTATCGAGAACAGTATTTTCGATTTGCCGTTCGACCTGGCAAAGGGACCGCTTTTCCGGGGGCATCTCGTCAAGACAGCCCATAACAGCCACAAGCTCTATCTGGCGGGACATCACATTGTTATGGATGGATGGTCTTTTGGTGTTCTCAGCAAGGAACTGGCCGAGCTTTACAAATCCCGAGTTACAGATCAGGCCAGCTCTCTAGAGGACCTGTCGCACCAGTTTTCCGACTTCAGCCTCTGGCAACAGCAACAAGAGGCCAGCGCCGAAACAGCGCGTCATCACAGATTTTGGCGCAAGAACCTCGAAGGGGCACCTGTCGTACACAGCCTTCCGCTGGATCATCCGCGTAAAAGCCATCAGGGTTTCGAGGGAGATACAGTCGAACGACCTCTTCCGCCAGAATGTGTTACGGCCCTGCAAGATCTTGCCAAAACACATAAAACCACCCTATTCACGGTCTTTTACGCTGCTTTTACGGCACTTCTCGCCCGGCACTCGAACGAAAACGACATCGTTTTGGGAGCCCCGGTTGCCAACCGGGAAAGGACAGAGTTCAGCAAGTTGATCGGATTTTTTGCCAATGTCTTACCACTTCGGGCCAAAGTTGATCCTGAACAGGTTTTTGGCGACTTCATTGATCAGTGCCACCAGAATATTTTTACGGCCTTCGATCATCAGGACACATCCTTTGACCGGATTGTTGAACAGGTAAACCCGCCCAGAAACCTGAGCCACAGCAGTATTTTCCAGATCATGATCGCCATGGAAAATTTTGTCGCCGACAGCTTTACCATGCATGATGTCACGCTGACCCTGGAATTACCGGAAAATATTTCAGCCAAACATGATCTCGCCCTGGCAATCCGCCACCTTCCAGAGGGGCTTTCCCTAAACTGGACCTACGCGACTGAATTATTTGATCGCGAAACCGTGGAAACATTGAGCGAGCACTTTTCTATTCTTCTCTTGGCGATTGCTGCAGATCCCCAAAGCACAATCTCTGACCTTCCCATGATGTCCGAACAGGAAAACCGGGAACTGCTCAAGCTCAGTGTTGGCCCAAAGGTTCCTTATGACCAGACAGAATACTGCCACAAACTGTTTGAATCCTTTGTCAGCTCTCAGCCAGATCATGTTGCAGTACGCGACAGCACAGGCGAAATCACCTACGGCGATTTGAACAGTCGAGCTGACAAAATCGCGGCTCTGCTCTCAAGCCGGGCTGGAAAACAACCGGGGTATATCGGCATAGCCCTTGATCGCAGCATCGACTTTATCTGCGCCCAGCTGGCCGTGTTAAAATCCGGGAACATTTTTATTCCGATTGATCCCTCAAGCCCCGGAAAACGTGTTGCTGATATTGCCGAAGATACAGGTTTCCGGTTGTTGATAAGCCGCAATGATCTCCTGGCAGATAAAGATCTCGTGCTTGAAGGCATAGAAAACCTCGACATCACAGATTTGACCAATCAACCAGTAAGCGATAGCGCTCCTTCTGCCGCAATGCTTACACCAGGGGATGCCGCCTATGTCGTTTTCACCTCGGGATCAACTGGCCGCCCGAAAGGGGCGATTGCCAGTCACCGGGGCTTTATCAACATGACCCTTTCCCAAAGAGATCGTTTTGACATGACGCCGGAAACGGTCATGACCGTCTCTGCAAACGTCTCATTTGACTCTGTCCTTTGGGAAATCTGGCCCACCCTGACTTCAGGCGGCTGTCTGGTTATGACCCCTGACGCTACACTCAAAGATCCTCTTAAACTCTCGGAGCATCTTCAGCAGCATCAACCCAGCCATTTCTGGCTCCCCACCGGATTGATGGAGACCATCTGCAGCATTGATTTCAACTGGCCCGCCTCCATCAGACACGCCTTTACAGGCGGGGATCGTCTGACCAAATATTGTCTGCCTCCAGAACTCAAGGCTTCGCTTGTCAACATCTACGGGCCAAGCGAATGCTCGGTCTGGGCAACCTGTCACGAAGTCACCCCGCAAGATCCCTCCCCAACCCCTATCGGCAAACCACTTTATAATGTCTCCACCTTTATTATGGACGACAAGGCACGCCTGTTGCCCCGGGGGGCCGTGGGCGAGATTTATGTCGGAGGCGACGGTGTTGGCCTTGGGTATGTCAACCGGCCGGACCTGAATGAAAAATCCTTTATAGCCAACCCTTGTGATGTAAAGGGCCATGAAAGACTTTATCGCACCGGGGATCTCGGCCGCTGGCTGAAGGATGGCACCATTGACTGTCTCGGGCGCATTGATACGCAAGTCAAGATCCGTGGTTTCCGAATTGAACTTTCAGAGATCACAGCGCACTTGCTGGCACAGAGCGAGGTGGTTAATGCTTTTGTCCATGTCACAGAGAAAAGTGGAGACAAACAGCTTGTTGCTTTTGTTGTTCCCCAAAACCCGGAACAAAAAAATGCCCTTGTGGGCGATCTGCGCCGCCACCTTGGACATGTTCTTCCAAACTATATGATCCCGAGTATTTTTTGCATTCTTGATGCCCTGCCCCTGACAGCAAACGGCAAGGTCGATCGGCGTCAGCTTGATACCGTTCTGGCAGAACAGGGCGACACCAATCAGGTTAACACGGCCAGTCCCCGAGACCAGATCGAACTGGCTCTTTACAAGATCTGGCAGCGTATTCTTTTGCATAACAAGATCGGCATCCGGGACAATTTCTTTGATATCGGCGGTTCTTCCATTGCGGCGATCAAGGTTATGTCAGCTATCAATGCCCAGATGGAAACACAGCTGAACGTTGGCGACCTACTAAGGGCGACAACAATTGAGGAGGTCGCAGAACTGATCCGCTCCGGACGGGCAAACCGTGGCGAACATTCCCGCATTATTGACCTTAAGAACGGCAAAAAAGACCGCAATATCATTTGCGTTCACCCTGCCGGAGGCACAGCGTTTTGTTATCTGTCGCTTGCCAAGCTCTTGCCGGACGAACTGGGTGTTTTTGGACTTCAGGCGCGTGGGGTCTATCCCGGAGAAACTTTCCTGCCTGATATTTCAACCATGGCCCGCCACCATATTGAATCCATAGAACACCTGCTTGATGGCCCGACTGTTCTTGTTGGCGCTTCTTTCGGAGGGCTTCTTGGTTATGAAATGGTTCGAATTCTCCATGAAAGAGGCATCACCAATACCAGCGTCGTCATGCTGGATACCGAAGGTACCGAAGACCCGGAAATACTGAAGTTGATCAATCCGGTTTCCGCAGAAATTTTCCGGGAAAAGCTTGTTCGCTACAACGGCATGTATCCCGGGATTGATGACGCCCAGATCTCTCAATATCACCAGATCTATAACCATCATCTTGTTTCACAGCGCAGCTTTAAAGCCCAAACCAGTAAAGGGCGCTGCCTGTTGGTTCAAGCCACCGATGATACCTCTGCGGAAGAACGGGCCTATGGGCAGGAGTATTGGCGCAAGTACGCAGCAGGTGACCTGGTTTTTGAAACCAGCCCCGGCGATCATGCCACCATGCTTGAAGCTCCGGCTGTTCAGCACATCGCAAAGATCCTGGAAAAAGAGATCACCCGTGATTTTACATGATCACACCCTGTTCAGGTCCTCGACCGGCTTCAGGTAGAACTCCAGGAATAAGTATCGAGAGCAGCAGGAGCCGAAAAAAAAAACGGCCCCTGCACAGCTCCAAGGGAATTATAGCAATGTCAGTTACACAATCTCTTATCGCAACTTTCAAAGCCGTCTGTGCTCGTCATGCAAATTCACCTGCTGTAAGAGAAAACGATCACAAACTTGATTACAGAGAGCTCGACGAGCTTTCAGACCGTATCGCCCGGAACTTGGTGTTACTCGGAATCAGTAAAGGCCATTCCGTGGGCCTCTTCCAGCCCCGCAGCCTCCATCTTCCCGCCCTGATACTCGCTGTTCTGAAATTGGGAGCCAACTATGTTCCCATCGACCCCAATGCTCCTGCTTCCCGCCAGAAAATCTGCCTGGAGGAAGCCGATGTCAAACTTCTGGTTTGCCAGAAACCTTCGCCAGATCTGGGATTGCAGCAAACCACCCTCACCGATCTTTTGAAACCGGACACAGCCGGGTTTGTTTCTCTTCCTGAAACAGATCCCGGTCACCTCGCCTGTATCCTTTTCACCTCCGGATCTACGGGAACACCCAAAGGCGTCGAGATCGAACAGGCCGGTATTCTGCGTACAACCGCAAATCCTGATTATCTGGAGATCTTGCCCGGCACCCGATTTGCCAACCTTTCCAACCCGACATTTGATGCCCTGACTTTTGAGCTGTTCGGCGCTCTGCTGAACGGCGGGACCCTGGTGATCTTTTCTCAGGAACAGGTGACAGACCCGTTTTTGCTGGCACAGGGGCTGCAACAGGAAAAGATCGATACCCTGTTCCTGACAGCTGCGCTGTTTAATGTTCTGGTTGATCTCAGTCCGAACTGTCTTGGTACGGCCCGTGATGTTCTGGTTGGCGGTGAACCACTTCGCCCTGCCTCTGTTGCCGCTTTCTTCCAGGCGAACCCGAAAAGCACCTGCCGTCTGCACAACGGCTATGGCCCAACAGAATGCACCACCTTTTCACTGACCCACCAGATCCATCCGACCAAGGTCCAGCAATACCTTGACACCGGGAATATTCCGATTGGCACCCCGATCGATGCTACCGCTATACATATTATCGGGGATGACGGGGCTGCGGTTCCTGAGGGTGCGACAGGGATGCTCTATATCGGCGGAGCAGGACTTGCCCGCGGATATTGCAACAATCCAGAGCGAACCGCCGAGAGTTTTGTCTCTCTCCCCGCGATTACACCAGATCGGCTTTATCTCACAGGGGATCTGGTGCGTCGCAACAGCGAAGACCTGATTGAATTTATCGGGCGGCAAGACGGCCAGATCAAAGTACGGGGCCACAGGATTGAACTGGCTGAAATAGAAAACCTGCTGGCGCAACATCCCGAAGTATCCCAGGTTTGTTTGACCTGTGAACAGGACCAGAACAGCCAGAGGCTGACCGCCTATCTGGTCGGAAAAAAAGCCTGTGATCTGACCCGGAAGGATTTCCGGCAGTTTCTGAGCCTCCATTTGCCTCCCTACATGATTCCGCAGCAGTTTTTTCAAATAGACACTCTTCCCCGTACAGCCAATGACAAGGTTGACCGGAACCAGCTGTCCCGCAGCGATGCAAAAGCAATTGGCAGAGAGGAGCAGGATGTCGAAATCAGCGACAGCCTTCTGTCATCAGTGCTGGAGATATGCCGGGAAGTATTGGGTTATGCTATTAAAGCAGAAGAGGCTTTTATTGCCGCGGGTGGAGACTCCCTCGCAGCCATGCGCATTATCGGAAAGATCCGGCAGCAGACGTCGCACCAGGCAACGGTGGGGCAACTTCTAGGTGCCTCCTCCATTTCCGCTTTTATTCCCTGTCTTGTAAAACAGGATCTCCTACCTGCCCTTTCCGGTCCTCTCACCGCCAATAAGGCTTATCCCGCCGCTCCGGAACAAAACCGGCTGCTTTTTTTGCAACGTCTGATACCGGACTCCATTGCCTATAACGCTCCTTTTGTTTTTGACGTAACAGGCTCCCTCTCAATCGGGACACTTGAAAAAGCTCTGATGCTTCTTGTGGCCAGACATCCGGTTTTACGCACCATTTTCGAAGACAGAAATGGTATCAGCTATGCTGTACCCCGCGAAAACACCATCTTTGAATTAAAACAGTGTGATACCCTTTCTGCTGCACAAGACTATTGCGATCAGCCCTTTGATCTGGGCAAGGATCTTATGGTAAGGGCAGCTCTGGCCCCAACAGCATCAGAACAGCACAGGCTATTTCTCTGTTTTCATCACATCGCGATTGATGGCCAGAGCATCAACCTTCTCTTCGCCGATCTGTCAGCTCTCTATTCTGCTCTGCAACAGAATACCGCCGCCCCGGAACTGTCCGGCAAAGCCGGTTATGCTGACTTCGCAGCGGCAAGACAGCTTTTCAATAACAGTCCGGCAGCCCGCGACCAGTTGCAAAACTGGCGCAAGAGATTGGAACCAGCCCTTTCCGGCCGGGTCTTTACCCCCCTCTTTGCAACAAAATTCACAGATAAATCCACCAAAGGTGGAACAGGGGATTTTTACGAGTACACAATAGAGCCTCAAATCTGGGAACCGCTGATTGCCTTCACCCGATCAGAAGGCATCACTCTCTTCTCTCTTCTGCTTTCCGCTTTTTCCCTGCCCCTGGCACAGTTGACCGGACGAGATGACATCGCCATCGGCACCCCCCTGGCCAATCGGGGTTTGGGAGAGTTCGAGAATATCGTCGGCATGTGTGTCAACAGTCTTCCTTGCCACCTGCCGCTCAAGACGAAGGGGTCACTTCGCACTCTTCTTCACCAGACACATAAACATACGACTGAAATTTTTCAGGATCTCGACATCGATTTTGATAACCTTGCGTCCCTCTTCAGCAAGCGTTCACAGGAAAACCCTCTGTTTGATGTCATGATAGTGCTGGAAAATACCCGCCCTGAAACATTGCAGTTGCCTGGTACCCAAACAACGGCTGTTACCTATTCCAACGGCAGCGCCAAATTCCCGCTGACACTCTTTATTACAGAACGGGATAAGGGCGCCCATCTGGTCTTCGAGTACAACAATGCTCTGTTAACCCTGCATCAGGTCAAATATCTGGCCTCCGGCCTCGAAGTTCTTCTCTCAAAAATTCCAACCGTTCTAAATCAGTCTGTAGCTGACATCTCCCTTCTGCCCACTGCGATAACCCAACAACTGGAAAGCTGGGAAGGCTCTACCGTGCCTGACGACCCAAGTGATGACCTGATCACCCGCTTTCAGCAACAGGTTGACAGACGTCCTGCCTTCCCCGCCATTCAGATGAACGGCAGCGATATCAGCTATCATGATCTTGCCGGGCAGGTTGATCATCTGGTTCAACGCCTCAAAAAACGCGGCCTGGGCAGCGGGCACCGTATCGGACTTTGCTTTGACCGTTCTCCCGAAATGATCGTCGCACTGCTGGCCGTGTTAAAAAGCGGTGCAGCCTATGTTCCGCTGGATCCGGCCTATCCCGGAGAACGCCTGAACTATCTGGTTGAAGACAGTGATATCTCCCTGATCTTGACCCACGGGAAAGCCACCGACAAAGCCGGGGCTTTTCTTGCCAACTGTGACGTTGAAACCCTCCTCCTTGATCAGAAGGAACTGGAAAAAGACCCGGAGGAAGCAAATCCGTTATCCCAAAGCCCTGTGCAAGACCCGACAATAGCTGCCGAAGATACTGCCTATGTGATGTATACCTCAGGCTCGACCGGCCTACCCAAGGGAGTCATCATTTCTCACAGTGCGCTGGCCAACTATCTGGAACATGCAAACCAGCAGTATTGCCAACAGATTGATCTGGCCATTGTCAGCTCATCCCTGAATTTTGACGCGACCATTACAACACTTCTGGCACCACTATACAGCGGGAAAACAATCCAGCTGTTACCCCAGGATGGCAAAGAGGTCGAGGCTCTTGCCCGGCTTCTGAACAAGACAACAAAACGCCTCCTTCTCAAGATCACCCCCAGCCATCTCTGGGCTCTGCGCGGGTATCTGGAAACAGCCCCTTCTACGACAGCCCATTGTTTTGTCATCGGCGGGGAAAGCTTCCCCTGGGTTCTGGCCAGTCATTACCGAACTCTCTTCCCCAAAGCAGAAATCATCAACGAATACGGCCCGACAGAAACTGTCGTTGGCTGCAGCGTTTATGCCCTGCCAAAAGAAGATCTTTCCAGTCAAATATCCTATCGGGATGTTCCCATAGGCCAACCCATCGCCAACACTCAGATCAAAATCCTGAATGCCCGGGGAAAACGCTGTTCGATCGGCATTCCCGGAGAAATTTTCATTGGCGGTGCTGGGGTTGGTCAGGGTTATTTCAGACGCTCCGATCTGACCGGTGAACGTTTTCCCACTTTGCGATACGGCAAGCGCTACTACGCCAGCGGCGATTTCGGCTTCTGGTCCGAAGACGGCCAGTTACATTTTATCGGCAGGCGGGACGAACAATTAAAAGTACGGGGATACCGGATTGAAACTGCCGAGGTGGAAAGCCACCTTCTCTCCCTGCCCGATGTTGAGCAGGCCGCAGTTGCGGTCAAAACATCTGAACTGGGGGATACACGATTTATTGGCTACATCGTTACAAAAAACAGCAACCTGACATCGGCAACACTTCGGGAACAGCTCCAGAAAATCTTGCCGTCTCATATGATACCGGACAGCTTTGTTCATCTTGACCAACTGCCTTTTACCCCCAATGGCAAACTGGATCGTGAGGCCCTTCCCCTGGCACCACAACCCGCTATTGAAACTCCTGCCCCGCAGGAAAGTAAAAAACTTCAAACCCTTCTCGGTAATGAAATAAACAATGCCCTGGGCTATGAAGTTGATCCTGATATGAACTTTTTCGAGGCAGGAATGAACTCCCTCCTCCTGATGAAGGTTCACAGTGAGCTAAAGTCAAAACATAAATTAGACCTGGAACTTGTTGATTTTTTTACCTATTCAAACATTTCTTCCTTGGGCTCCTACCTGGGTAATGGCCAGATTGAAACAGAGCAGCTTAAGGAGGAGAAAAAAGCGGGCCTAGAAGAGGAAATTGCTATTATTGGTATGGCAGTCCACTTGCCCAACGCCCCGGATTTGGTCAGTTTTTGGGAAAAAATACAGCAAGGAGATGACTGTATTTCCCATAATAACACTTCGAATGTTACCTCCCTTACCGAAAACAGAACCTCCCGGGACAGTCTTCCCGGGGCAACTGATCGACACCGCGTTTCTTCCGTGTCTTCCATGGACGGGTTGTTTGATTTTGATCCCGCCTATTTTGGCCTGACTGCCAGTGAAGCCGAAGTGATGGACCCACAGCAGCGCCATATCCTTATGGGTGCCGTTCATGCCCTGGAAAATGCAGGGTTGCCGCCAACAGCGACAACCGGACGTGTCGCTGTTGTGGTCAGCTCCAGTGAAAACCGGTATCAGCAGGCCATTTTAAAATCCGGTGCTGCACCACGGGACGGTTTCCAGATGTCCCTGCTGAACGAAAAGGATTTTGTCTCCAGCCGGATCGCCTATCACCTCAACCTCAATGGCCCGGCACTGACAGTTCAATCCGCCTGCTCCAGCTCCCTCTCGGCCATTCACATCGCCTGTCAGCAACTTCGGCTGGGAGAAAGCGATATCGCCCTAGCAGGAGGAGTTTCTGCTGATCCGGAACATCTGGACGGCTATGAGTATCGGCAGGGAAGGATATATTCCAGGGATGGCAGATGCCGGTCCTTCAGTCAGGAAGCCAGCGGTACTGTACCTGCCAATGGCATGGGCATGGTCGTGCTCAAACCTCTCTCAAAGGCACTGGCTGATAACGATCGCATTTATGCCACCATCAAAGGAAGTGCGATCAATAATGATGGCCGGGACAAAGTCAGCTTTTTTGCCCCTTCGGTAAAAGGTCAGTCCAGTGTCATCACCCAGGCCATGACAAATGCCGGGGTTGCGGCCGAACAGATCAGCTATGTCGAAGCCCATGGAACCGCGACGGAAATCGGCGACCCCATCGAGGTCGAAGCCCTGACCCGCGCCCATCGGAAATCCAGCAGCAAAAACGAACATAAAAATGGCTATTGTGCCCTGGCCACCGTTAAGAGCCAGATGGGGCATCTGGCAGCTGCAGCAGGCGTCGTCGGCCTGATCCGGACAGCTCTGGGGCTGTATCACTCTATCCTGCCCCCCAGTATCGGGATTGGCTCTGCCAATGAACGTATCGCTTTTGACAGTTCCCCCTTTTACCTCAACAAAACCGCCCGGCACTGGCCAGGACAAACAAGAATTGCTGGCGTAAGCAGTTTTGGCATGGGCGGAACCAATGCCCATTTCATCTTGTCCAGTGCTCTGCAACAGGTCAAAAACAGGGCTGCATCAGCACATTTCATTCCTTTCTCGGCCAAATCCCCAACGGCTTTGCGGTGCAGTCTTGAGAATGCCTTTGCCAAGCTCAGCGGAGATCTGATTGATCTGCAAGAACTTGCGACCATACAGAACAGCGGGAAAAGACATTACCCCTGTCGGGCAGGGTTCCTCTGTCAGTCCAGAGAAGAAGCTCTTGCCAGACTGTCGGATCTGATCAGTGGCAAGGACATGGCAGCTCCAGATCAAAGCCCTCAAGGCAACAATCAAGATCTGCGCTGGCTGGCGGGTGAAAATCCAACTGATTCTGCAGCACATGGCAGACTTCCTCTCGATACCCTTCCCTATCCTTTTGACAAGAAAGAATATCGCTTTACCCCTGCCATTCAGGAGATCCCCTCTGCTGGTCTGCGGGCCCCGAAGGAGCAGTGGCTGTATCAACAGGGCTGGACATCATTTCAGCAGCTGCAAGCCAGTGAACAAAGACCTCAAACCCTGATCGGGATCGGCCTTCCTGCTGACTTGAACGGGATGATGGCTGCTCACTGCCAGAACTACCATTCCTCTTCACCAGAAAACCTGCCCGTACTTTTGGCTGATCTTCCCCGGAATACAGACATTGCCATTCTCTTTGTTACCGAACCGACAGATGAAAATGCCCTGCTGACCCAGATAGAAATTCTGCAGGCCTGGACCAATCAGCGTAAAGATCAGCCACTGGACTTTACCCTTATCACTTCGGGGACAGCCAAACTTTCCCCCGGAGAACAGCTTGTTCCCCAGGTCGCATTGCTGAACGGGCCTTTATTGGTAACGGCCGCAGAGCATCCGAATATCCAGTCTCGTCTGATTGATGTTGAGCCGGGAGAACTGACTTTATCCCGCCTCCTCAGCCTGCTGGATAATCTTTCCGGGCGAAACGGACACTTTGCCCTGCGCGGAGACACGCTCTACAGCAAGACCTATAGCCCCATGCTTGCCCCACGCTTTTCCTCCCCAAGAACGCACAAGGGAGTCTATCTTGTTATTGGTGGCCTGGGTGGCATCGGCCAGCACGTCATGGATCATTTTTCCCAACATGAGCAGGTTACACTGGTCTCGCTTTCCCGTTCCGGAACTAGTCGCTCCCTAGACCCCGAAAATGTAAAAAAATGGGGAAAAGCCGATCACTACGCCCTGACCGCGGACATTGGCAAGCCACAAGACGTCAGGGCTGTTGCCGAAGAGCTGCAGCAACATTTCGGACAGCTGACCGGTATTGTCCATCTGGCCGGTCAGGCCGGAGGTGGCCTGCTCAGCCAGAACACCTCCAAGTCCCTGAAACAGGGGCTGGCCGCAAAAGTTACCGGATTGCAAAATCTGGAACGCTACCTGCTGCCTCTTTCACCGGAGTTTGTCCTCTGTTTCTCATCCATGTCAGCCGTCTTTGGTCTGCCGGGTCAAAGTGACTATGCCGCGGCCAACAGCTATATGGATGCCTGGGCAGAAAATATGTCCCGGAAGGTCACAGCTATAGAAAATCCAGCCCGCTTTATCTCCATCAACTGGCCAACCTGGGCGGGAACAGGAATGGCTGCTCACCATGTTTCTTCTTCTGTCATCGAGAAAGACTATGCCCTTACTGCGGCTGAAGGGCTGGAGATGATGGAGGTCGCCCTGTCTCTGGGACTGCCAAGACTGCTGATTTCCCCGGTAGAACTGCGGAAAATCGAAGAGCACCTCAAAACCAAAAACCGTAAATCTCGGGATAGTTCCCCTTCAGGTAACACGCCTCCCGATAGCGTTTCAGCTGCTTTCACGAAAGTTCTCGGTCTTGAAGAGCTGGATGAGGAGATGGATTTTTATGATCTGGGAGGCGACTCTCTTTCTGCCCTCGACCTTCTGGATCTGCTCGATCCTCTCTATCCCGGCAAACTGACGCTCGCCGATATATTGAAACTTGGCAGCGCCTCCGCCATACACAATTATCTCACAGCCGAAAGTGATGCAGACAAACCGATCGGCTCTGCCTCTTCCCCGAATGACGAAAGTCTGGTGTTGCTGCGCTCTGGTGCCGCTCCGTCAATCTGCTGTATCCACCCTATTGGGGGCGATCTCTCCGGCTATCGTCCTCTGGTTTCTCATCTTCCGGCTTTTCAGCAGGTGCAGGGCTTTAGAGATCCGGTTCTGGCAAACCCGCAGGCCCAGGAACGCAGTGTAGAGGAACTGGCACAGCACTACCTTGAACTTCTTGGCGACAAGCTGCCCGAAAGCCTTGTCGGCTGGTCGTTCGGAGCCCTGATCGCCTGGGACATGGCGAGACAACTCGAACAGCAGGGCCGTCCTCTACCGTCTCTCGTCCTGATTGACCCTCCCGTCATCGGGCAGCAGCAAAACAGCACTTTTGATGCCAACAGGGTCTTTTTACAGGAACTGGCGCAGGCTCATCCCGATTTTGCAGACAAATCCGTTTTGCAAAATCAATCCTCGGAAAAAATCACCCGCTTGCCTTCTTTAGGCGACAGCTATATCGAAGCCGTCATGTCTGCCTGCGCAAGAAATGCAACGGCAATGACTTCTTTCCATCCCAAGGCACAAATATCGGCCCGAACCACCCTTGTGATTGCCGCGGAAGGAGAAAAACCAGAACCGGGTTACTCCAATCGTCATGACTGGTTACAGGACAGCTGGCAGAAATATTTCAAATTTCCTCTGGCGAGCCGGGTTCTCCCCGGTGATCACTACACGGTCATGACTGGTACAAACGCCATCCAGATCGCTGATCTGATTTTAACGCCCGATGACCTTTTCCTAGCACAAGAGTCCAGCAGATGAGCGACAGCATTCACTTCAACGTCGATAACAAGCAGAACCCCGAAGATGTCGATCGCCTGAACAACAGCTTCTACAGCAGGTTTAACTATCCCTGGGTTCCTCTGTTTCTTCCCAGCTACGAAGACCCCGACTTCTGGACCGCCTCCCTTAATCACGATCTCGGATATTGGGACCGCCCAAGGATAAAACCGGATATGAAAATCTGGGTTGGGGGCTGCGGGACCAATCAGGCCATTCTGACCGCTCTGAAATTCCCCCAGGCCCAGGTTCTCGGCAGTGATGTTTCAACGGAATCCCTCAATACCTGTGCCCGTGTTGCCGAACAGATTGGCCTGACCAATCTGACCCTGCGTGAGGAAAGCCTGAACGCCACCAGTTATGATCAGGAATTTGACTATGTGATCTGTACCGGGGTCATCCATCACAACGCCGATCCCTCCATCCCCCTCAAGAACCTGATGCGTGGTTTAAAAGCGGACGGTATTATGGAACTGATGGTCTACAATTATTATCACCGGATCCATACAACCGCCTTTCAAAAAGCAATCCGTCTGCTCGGTGGACTGGGTGGTCAGCCAAACGTTGAAAAAGAACTGCCCCTGACTATGGATCTGGTCCAAAATTTCCCCACCGACTGCCTGATGAAAGATTTCCTCGACCTGCAGCGTTCCCTGCCAGAAGCTGCTGTCGCAGACTCCCTGCTCCAGCCTGTCGAATACAGCTATACGGTACAGTCGCTGGATGCTCTGGCCCAAGACTGTAATCTGACCCTTTTGAGCTATTGCCTTAATCAGTTTGACAAACTCAGCGGCAACAGCAACTGGTTAATGGATTTTGCCGGGGAAGAGCAGAAATTCAACTATGCAAAGCTTGATGAAATCGATCAGTGGCAGACGACAAATCTGCTGTTGGGGGAAAAATCGCCCATGCTCTGGTTTTATCTGCAAAAATCCGACTGCCCGATCCCTGCCCTGACCGAAAAAGCTATCTGTGCAAAGTTTCTCAATACGGCGTTTCATCCTGCAAGCACCACCACAAAAAACCACGTCCTGAAAGAGGCTGGCTTTTATGAACTCTCCCCGCAGGCTATTCCCTGTCCTGCTCCACGGGCGCCGATTAACCCCACAGCAGCTCTGGTTTTCTCACACTGTGATGGAACGAAAACAATCCGGCAAATCCTCCAAGAAAATGCTCTATCTGCTGAACCGCATTTTATACAAAATCTGAGACTGTCTCTTTGCAGCAGCGGACACCCCTATCTGAAAGCAGTCCAGTCATGAGCACCAGCAGTCTTGGTGGTATTCGAAACACCTTCTCAACACTGCAGAGTCTGCCTGAAGGGGCAAAATTGCTGTTGCTGGGGATCTGTGCCTCACGGTTTGCGGCCTATATGATCTGGCCTTTTATTGCCGTCATTATGTATAAGCGTTTTGGAACGCCCATCACGGAAATCGGTGCCCAGCTCTCGATTGCCGCCCTGCTTTCAATCAGTCTTTCTCCGCTGGCTGGCATGCTCGGTGATCGTTTCAACAGCAAAATCCTGATGCTGACCAGCTGCGGTCTTGTCATTTTCTGCTTTTCACTGATGGCTTTTCAAAATACTCCCGCCAGCTATTTTACAGCCATCATTCTTTCAGCCATCGCCCACAGTTTCCTTGAACCACTCTTGAGGGCCCGGCTTGGAGAGACCATTCCCGAAAGCCTGGACCGAGATGACCAAACCCGCGCTTTTCTTTTTCATATCCGCTATTATCTGGTCAATCTTGCTGTCGCTATCGGCCCCATTTTAGGTGCCTGGTTTGCTGACCGGGACACCAATCTGGTCTTCCTGATTGCAGGGCTGGCTTACTTCCTGCTGGCAATCTGTATTCTCCTGGCAAAAACAGCCCCCAGAAAAGAAACAGCTGCCCAGTCACCCGATACACCCGGGATAACAGCTATTCTCAAAGCAGCTCTCTCCCACCGGCTTTTTCTGGCCGTACTGTTTGTAAACTTCCTGTTGGTCTTTGTTTATGCCCAGAATGAAGACCCGCTGACCTTCTATCTGGTGACGCTTGAAGTCCAGGATATCAACCAGATCATCGCCTTGATCAACTTCACCAATACAGCCGTTGTTTTGGTGTTCCACCTCTTTCTGATGGGCTGGCTGGTCACTCTGGATGAAAAGAAAGCCTATGCCCTGGCATTGATTTTCCTGATGATTGCCGAGGCCATCATCGCCGCAAATGTCGGAGGATGGATGTCAATCTGGTTGCTGGCAATCGGCTGTGCAACCCTGGCAGAGATTGTTGTCATGCCACTTTTTACTGTCATGATCGACAAGATGGCCCCTTCAGACATGCGCAACAGCTTTTTCGGGATTTCCATGCTTTCCGGTCTGGGGGCAGCAATAGCACCCTTTACCGGGGCTCTGGTGATCAATCACTATGGTGGGGTCAGTTTGTTTGCCGGACTTGCCCTGATGTGTATTCCTGTTGGCTGTATCGGATACCGTATTCTGCAGATTTCCCTGGCCACGAAAACAACATGAAAATCTTTGAGGCCTCTTTTCCCGTAACGATTCAAAGAGACAATATCCAGTTTCATGCCTGTCGTTTCACCCACGGAACTGAACCTGTAAAATCACTCCAGACAGCCGATCTTGGTACTCTCTCCCTGCCAGAATCCCTTAACAACGCGATTCCCAAACGTCAGGCCGAATTTCTCGCCGGGCGTTACTGTGCTGGAAAGGCCTGCAAAAATATCACAGGTGCGTTTGAAACCTTCCCCATTGGTGCCGCTCGCGAACCACTTTGGCCCAAGGGATTGCAGGGGAGTATCTCTCATACCGCCGGATACGCCATCGCCGCAGTCTGCAAGAACAGGACTATCGGGCTGGATGTCGAGGAGCTTGTTCCTCTGGCTGACTATGAGACCATCAGAAAGTATGTCTGCACAGAGGCCGAAATTTCCCTGCTTTTGGAAATCCTGCCCCCGCAACAAGCCCTGACAGCCATTTTTTCGGCCAAAGAGGCCATTTACAAAGCGATCTATCCCCTGGTTCAACAGTTCGTTGATTTCCACGAGATGACCTGTGTTGCGGCAACTGCCTCCTCCCTCACCTTTCAGCCCTCGGAAAAATTGTGCCAACTTCCTGCCCGCCTCGAAGTTCACTACCACAGTTGGGATGAGCTTTATTTCACACTCTGTTGTTATTGATTTTTCAATCTGCCGCATAAAATGTGATAAACTCCTCACTCATTTCTGAGACAGGCTTTAAAGCTTCATTTATTTTTGCAGCCAGCAGAGAAACCAGAACTTATCAGCGGCTGTATACCGCAGTAAGCCTTGCTACCCCCCCTGTCATAAATACTACCAGAGCAACACTGGCATTTTCATCCAGTTCAAGGAACTAAACACCTAGACAGTTGTTAATCAAAATCATCATAAATTGCTTGGAAAACTGCGCCGAAGGGCAAATGCGGTGAAGGTAGCCATCAGGGCCGCGATCACAACAACGATCAAGGCGGCTGGCCATCCGTAGCCATCAATGACACTCCCCACAGTAACAGGCCCCACAATCAGACCAAGGTTACTTCCTTGCATCAGTAATCCCATCACCAGAGGAGCAAGCCTGGTTGAAGGTGCGAGAGTCGGCACAGAGGAAAGAAGGGTCGCCGGTATCAGTCCCCCTGAGACAGAAAACACCAAGCAGAGCAGAAATGTTGCTGTGTCACCGAACAGGGGCAAAAATATCCCTACCGCCGAGACGCCCATTGTGACGCAGGAAAAAGCGATAAGAACAGGTCGGCTGGTGCCGCGGGTAAGAAAATATCCAGCAAAAAGATTGCCGATAATATTTACCGCCGTCGCCAACGCGCTGAGCAGTCCGGCAATACCATGCGTAACCCCCATTCTCTCCATCAACAGAACTGGAAGGAAACTAAAGAGCGCAAAGAACATCAGGCTATAGAAAGCAAAGCAGAGTGCCAGCAAGACGGGCCCCGATTTACCTACAACAGCAAGTGTATCCGCCCCCATCGAGGTTTGAACAGGAGACGGAGTTGCCGTTTTTTCGATAAACTGATATGTCGCGACAACGAGTGTCGCGGCAAGGAACGCACAGGTCCACCAGATCGTTTTCCAGTCAGTGAAAAGCGGCCCAGCAACCATCGCAAGCGCGATACCAGTTGGCATGAAACAACTCCACAGTGCAAATGCGATGTTACGCTGTCCGGTCGGCACAACACGTTGCAAGACTGCCGGGCCGGCAATCGTGATCAGTAAAAAACCCAGGCTCTCCAGCACCCGCGAAAACAGAAACATAAAGAAGGATGAGGATTTAGCACCAATCGCAGCCCCCAATACGATCGCGCCGAGACCGAAGATCAGTGTCCGGCGATCCCCCACCCGCGCCACTAAAGCGCCGAACGGTATCCCGCCAACAAGTCCGATAACGGCGAAAATACTCGTCATCCACCCCACCGCTGCGAGATTAAGGCTAAACTCACTCTGCAGCATAGGCGCAGCGATAGCTACCTTGCCAATTTGCAGGGATGCCACGATTCCGCATCCCACCACTATCGCCACCGTCAACCTTCTTGTCTTGTCTTCCCAAGCACTAATACCCGTCATTACTGTCATCCTGCCTTCCTCATCTTTGCGGTAGTTAGGGCAGTCGCCAGTTCGGCTATATGCTGCCCCTGGAAGCGAGCGCCATTCAATTCATTGGTACTCGGCTGGCGATCGCCCCCATTACCATCATCCGCAAGCGTGGAGGCACCATAAGGAGACCCCCCTGTGATTTCGTCCATCCGGCTTTGTCCCTTGAAGGAATAGGGCAGGCCAGCAATCACCATGCCAAAATGCAGCAGCACAATATGCGTGGACAGTATCGTAGATTCCTGCCCTCCATGCTGGCTGCTGGATGAGGTAAAGACACTGCCAACCCGACCGACAAGAGCATCCCGGGCCCAAACACCACCGGCCTGATCAAGAAAATTTTTCATCTGGGCGGCCATGTTACCAAAACGGGTCGGCGTACCGATAATAATTGCATCATAATCGGCGAGTTCATCCACGGTCGCGGTTTCCACCTGATGATTGAGAGTGTAGCCTGCCTTTGTTGAGACATGATCCGGGACAAGTTCCGGTACCCGCTTCAGAACTGCAGAAGCACCAGCCGCCCTCACCCCCTCTGAGATTGCTCCGGCCATTGTCTCGATGTGACCGTAAGATGAATAATAAAGCACCAGTACTGTCGTCATTGTCATTTCCTTCTGTCCTAATGAGCTTTCTGCAGGAGCATGACTCTTTCATGATATCTATATAAGTGACATAATATCTATCAAACCTATCTGTGGACTAGATCATGTTAGATGCTTTGACACTTGATCAGATGAGAATCTTCGTGACAGTTGTTGAATGCGGCAGCTTTCGTTCTGGTGCTATACGCCTTTCTCGCGCCCAATCCGGGATAAGTCATGCGATCGCAAATCTGGAAGCAGAACTCAATATTCGTCTTTTTGACAGGTCTGGACATCGTCCCGTTCTTACTCAGGAAGGTCAGGCTTTACTGGAAAATGCCCGTGACATCGTCCTCAGAGTCGATGCCCTGCGCGCACGCGCGCGCGGCCTTGGTGAAGGGGTGGAACTTGAGCTCTCGCTTATCGTCGATACATTATTCCCGATTGCGCAGGTTGGAGAAGCCCTTGTCGAGATGCGCAGGCTCTACCCTTCTGTATCAATCAAGATGGCCGTGGAACCTTTGGGAGGGCCGATCTCGGCACTCACAGAGAAGCGCAGTACCCTTGCTATCATCGTAGGCGAGGATTTCCGGGATCCCCGTATCACCCTTGAGGCTCTTTCATCGATCGAAACTGTGGCCGTCGTCTCAAGAAAACATCCCTTGGCGATAAGATTACAGCCCCGACCCGCTGGAGTAACTGACCTGGCCGACCATCTGCAAATCGTTCTATCAGACCCAACTGCACTATCGGAAGGGCGTGATTTCGGTGTAATATCTCCCCAAACCTGCCGTGTGAGCAATCAGGAAACAAAACACGCGCTGATACTCTCTGGCTTGGGATGGGGACGTTTACCTCTTTGGCTGGTGGCCTCTGATCTTGCCGAAAAACGTCTTGTACGCCTGGACACACTGACCCTGGGGCGGAATGCTCAACTCATATCCGAAGCCTACCTGGCCCACCGCCTCGACGAACCACTCGGACCTGCCGGCCAAGCATTCAGCCACGCGCTGGCACAAATCGCCACAAGAGCAGGAGAATAAAGATTTTTGCGTTTAATCTGAGACATATCTAGCAGCCTTGAAGGAATTCCAGCATTCGGAAGGATCGTAGAGATCACATATCTTGCCAAGGGCCTCGATCAAATCATCGAAGGCCCTTGCCGCGGATGCACCCCCAAATAAGCCTTGAAATGGCCCCTTGTTTAGGGGAACGCCAATTCATGAACAAAGCCGTCTACTAGCTTTATAAAGCTGGAGAAAAGGGCGGCATCAAGAATGACTCCACCTGTGAACTGTCCTGATTGGGGCCTTTGCAAAAGGGGCAAATGACCTCGAAGCTGCCATCCCTGTGCATGTCATCCAGCGCTGTTGCCAAAAGAGGGGCCAGAGCGCTGTGTTTTTTATGCAGATAGAGATAGGCATTCCGCTGTTCCAGCGGTGTCACTGTCAGGCCTGAATATCCGCTTTGTTCCTGTTCGGAAGATATGCGGAAAAGCTCTTTCCAAACCAGAGCTACCTGAAACCGCCCGGCCTTGAGCATTCTCAGGATATTGCTTTCCAACTCTACCGGCGCAGGGTGGCCATAGTCCCCGGTCCGGCTGGAAAAGATCATCCAGTCCGCCGGGTAACCGACCGAATAGTTGCGCAGAGAATTCCAGTCAGAAATACGGACCGCGGGATCAAAGCTCAGGGCAACCACCTCCCCCCAGATCAGCGGAGACTCAACCCGGACCAGGTTTTTAAACTCCTCCTCAATTCCTTCAATCCTCGGATAGTGACCATCTGCAACCCCGCTGTCTGCCGCACGCCCAGATCGGCGAAAAG
>NZ_KB893169.1:0-39556 GCF_000374005.1 Kiloniella laminariae DSM 19542
GAAACAATGTCATCGCCGCATAGCCCGGGCGACCAGTCCGACCCTCGCCTTGCGGTAACAACGGCTCCAGCGCGTTCCAGTTGATCAAACCTTCTATACCCTCAAGCGCGTTCAGCGCTGGGTGGTCCAAAAGCTCATGTGTCGCGAAAAGGGCGGGTTGTGTTTTGAAGCTTTGTTTCATAGCCAAAAAATACTTAATCAATCAGTCTAGGGAAAGGTCAGAGTTTTGCTGAGGTCTCTAGTTAACATAAGGTAACGCAAATAATTTGCTTTTTAATAAAAAGGTATTTTTTTCTAACGTTTTTTAAGGACTTAAATACAAGTTTTTCTGTGTAATTCAGCACGGTTTTGTAATTTTTTCAGCAAAAATTCCCTCCTTCTCTTTTGCAATAGCAGCTTGCCAAAACAAGAACAAAAAGGATATAAAAAGAGAACATTATCGAGAATGATTCTGGATGCCTGTTCTTTGCCGAGATTGTTATTATTGGCTTGATGAAACACCTGCCAAGGAACACCGCCCCAAACGCTGTTCCCGCTGCAATTCTCCACGTCTGATTATCCATTCAGAACTTGCAGACCTCACCCTTGCACATCTCGATTGCGATGCATTTTTCGCCAGTGTCGAGAAACGTGACAATCCGGAACTGCGCGACAAACCTCTTATCATCGGCGGCGGGAAACGGGGTGTTGTCTCCACAGCCTGTTATCTTGCGCGCCTCTACGGTGTTCGCTCGGCAATGCCCATGTATAAGGCCCTAAAAGCCTGTCCCAAGGCCGTTGTCATCCGTCCTGATCTATCGAAATACCGCGAAACTGGCCTCAAGGTGCGGGCGATGATGCAAGACCTTACCCCGCTTGTCGAACCCCTCTCGATTGACGAAGCTTTTCTTGACCTTTCGGGAACAGAAAAGCTGCATGGCCAGTATGCCGCAATCACACTGGTTAAACTGGCCAAAAATATCGAGACCCAGATCGGCATTTCGGCCTCTATCGGCCTGAGTTACAACAAATCCATGGCGAAGATTGCTTCCGATCTAGACAAACCCCGTGGTTTTTCTGTACTGGGAAAAAGCAACACCCGGGAATTTTTGCACGAACAACCCCTTCGCATGATCTGGGGTGTCGGCAAAAGTCTTGAACAACAGCTCCACAGGGATGGCTTGCGACAAATCAAGGATCTTCTTCCCCTTACCGAAGAGGAGCTGATTTTGAAATATGGTGTAATCGGGAAACGCCTTTTCTCTTTTGCCCGCGGCGAAGACGGTCGAAGCGTGACAGCGACCTCCCTGACAAAAAGCATCTCAAATGAAACAACCTTCAACGACGATCTCGGTGACTTCCAGGCCCTTGCTGATATCCTCTGGTCTCTATGTGAAAATGTTTCCACCAGTATGAAAAAAAAGAACTACGCAGCATCAACGATCAATCTGAAACTCAAGACCTCGGACTTTAGGCAGATCTCCCGCAGCCGGAAATGTTTCAGTCCGACCCAGCTTGCAGAAGAACTATACCAGACCACCCTGCCACTTCTCAAAGAGCTCTGTAACGGCCAGAAATTCCGGCTCCTTGGCGTGGGCGGCAGCGATCTGGTTTCTGCAGAATTCGCCGACCCTCCCGACCTGCTTGATCCGGCAAAAGAGAAACGAAAAAAGATTGAAAAGGCTCTTGATGCCGTCAGAAACAAACTTGGCCGGGAAAGCATCATCAAAGGCCGGTCTTTCAGGAAGCGACCTTCCGGATCAGAGCCCGAGAGTGATTGATTTTATTCACTGCTACTCACAGACAGCTGTCGGGATTTCTTCAAACCGGATCATTTCACCAGACACGCTAAACTCTCCGAAATCCAGCAGGATCTCTGTTACAACACCGTTTTCATACAGCAGCAGGGACTGCTCCTGAATGGGCAGTGTATTGTCACCGAGCTGTTCATAGTAAGCCAGAAAGACTCGCCAGGAACGGCTGTTCAAAAGTTCTGGAGAACGGTCCGCTGTATTCTCTGCCGGCACAATCGCAACCGAAACATTAAAGACCTCAAGATCACCTGTGCCATCAAAGACAGGAAGGAACAGGGTGTTTTTTCCCTCCTTCGCAGCCACAATAATCTCGGACAGAAATTCAGTGGGAAAAATTGCGGCGCCAAGCTCCTTCTGAGAAACTTCCGGTTGAGACAGCTCAATCCTTACCCCCGCGCCTTCCCCTTGGCGCATAGCCTTGCCGACAAAACTGTTTTGAACAGCGTCGGCGCCGGTTTCATGGACAGCAAAACGAAAGAGTGTGCCATCGCGTGATTCCCAGGTACTGAAACCCAGCGCGAAGTCATGAATTCCCCCATCAGCATAACCAACGCTCATCTCGAGCTCATTTTTGGTCAGCCAGCCCTTGCAGTCACCGCTCCAGTCATAGCGGATAAATCCGTTCATATTGCTGACCTGGCCCTGATCCGAAGACTGCAGACGCAGATCATATACAGCTTTATGCGGCAAGAAAGAAGATTGCAGTCCGCTTGCTTCTGCTGCCGTTACGAGCCCCGGACCTTCGGCAAACATAAACCCAACAAACATAAACAAAGGGATCAGCAGCCTGCTTCCCTCCCAAACACAGATCTTCGAAAACCTTGGAACAGTGACCATCAAGAACTTCACTTTTTTAACAGAAATTAACCATAGGTATCTTTTCATAACACAGAAGAGAATTTCTTCAGTTATTTTTCCGCTCCTGACGCATGTTTTATCACCCCCCGCGTACATCCCGCCAAATCAGTGCGATCTTTCCTTCTCCCTGAGCATACGGCTGATGCGAGCTCCTGCTTGAAAGGCACATGCAATTATTGCCTGCCACCCTGCAGTTTGCGCCCCTTTTGTAAAAAAATCTGGAAACGCTGTGACTTTCCGCACCACCTTACAAAAAATAATCAATATAAAACAAACCATTAAATCCAGCCCGCTATATGGCACCCAATTTGCATAATCCCGGTATGTTACGTGAACAGCAATGGTGGTAAACGTGAGCTATACAGAAGCATTCAGCAGCTTTGAGGCACTCAACGCTGCAGCATTCGATAACGCCGACAATGCCCAGCGCTCTTCGGACAGAGAGAACCTTATGTTCCGGCTCAGGCGCATTGCTTATTCACGCCCCAACGACAACAAACGCATTTCAGACCAGCAGGTTCTGGAATTGCTTGAAGCCGCGGCTCTTGCCGAACAGACACTGTCAGAACAGCAGGAACGGATCAGGTTTCTTGAGACCCTTTCCATTACCGACGAATTAACCGGCCTGCTGAACCGACGCGGCTTTCAACGTGAACTCGACCGCACGCTCAACCGGGCCGCCAGAACATCGGAACAAGGCGTTCTGGTCATTTGTGACATGGATTATTTCAAATCCATAAATGACACCTACGGCCATCTAGCCGGAGACTGTGTTTTGAAAAAAACCGCCCACACACTGGTTAAACACTGTCGCAAAAGTGATTATATTGCCCGGCTTAGCGGTGATGAGTTTGCTGTATTGATGACCAACACACCGGCCGGACAGGTACAGCCTGTCATTGGCAAACTAAGTAAAATGCTCAATCGTCTGATTGTGGATTGGGGCCAGCATAAAATTCCAGTCTCGGTCAGCGTGGGTCACGAGACCTATACAGCAAGCAGTACCTCCTCGCATTTGCTCCACATGGCTGATCGCTCGATGTACCGGAACAAGGGCACTACCCTTACAAAAGAATGAATCTCTCCGATACAAGAAAGATAAAAACCTCAATAAAAAAGCCCTGATTTATACGTCAGGGCTTCTTTATTGAAGCAAAGATAAAAGAACAGCTGGTTTATTCAGAAATGATATTATTTGGCAAAGCTCAGCGGCTGCACTCTGTCAGCCAGATAATCCGCGCCGCCAAACAGCTCGACAGCAAAGGCATCTGAAATAACCTGTTCCTGGTAGAGGTGATCCGTCTTGTTATCTATCTCCTCTATATCCTGTGCATAGGAAGAAGATACAGCCGGATCGGCAGCACCCTTTTGCGCATCTTCTGCAAAGTAGTGAATAGAGGTATCAAAATCAGACAGGGCAGCGATTTCGACTTCATCTGCCGGAGAAAGTGGTTCCAGCGTGACCTCCGCCGTTTCAAAATCACTGTATTCGTCACAGAGATCCCCCTCCATGATCCGAATAAGGGCACAGTCCTGCTGGGCCACGGCAGATATCCCGTGGTCTGTCAGTGTCTTTCCACTAAAGAAATAACTTGCGACATCAACAGCAATTGATGCAACCCCAATTGCCGGAGGCAAAGCGCAACCTGACAAGGTAAAAGCCAGAGCTGCGGCTACGGAAAATCGACGCATTCTGTTCCCCCCAGAACAAACTAAACATTTGAGAATCATGAGTCATTTTCGGATTCAGCGCAACCTTAAACATGGTTAAAGTTAGAATTTGTCCCAAATTTCGACTCCGGGAGGTAAAACCCTCACCCCTTCCCAACCCCTGCGAGTCAAAATGCCCTGGCACAGAGGCCAGGGCATTTTGACAAACAGCACACTTTCCTTTTCACAGAAACCCGTCCGGGCAAACGCGACTGGAAAGCTGTTATTTTTTCTCTTCGAGCGGCAGGTCCAGCTTGATATGCAGTTCACGCAGCCGGGCAGGATCAATCTCTGCCGGTGCCTGCATCAAGGGATCTTCAGCCTTGCCGTTCATCGGGAAGGCAATAACCTCGCGAATATTCGGCTCGTCTGCCAGCATCATGACCATACGGTCAACACCCGGCGCGGAACCACCATGCGGAGGGGCGCCAAACTTGAACGCTGACAGCATGCCGCCAAAGCTCTCTTCAACGTCCTTGTTGCTGTAGCCAGCCACTTCAAAGGCCTTGTACATGATGTCGGGACGGTGGTTACGAATAGCACCCGAGGAAAGCTCGATCCCGTTACAGACAATGTCATACTGATAGGCATTGATTGTGAGCGGATCCTGATTTTCCAGAGCTTCCATCCCGCCCTGGGGCATTGAGAAGGGGTTGTGACTGAAATCGATCTTGCCGTTTTCCTCGTCCAGCTCGAACATCGGAAAGTCCACAATCCAGCAGAACTTGAAGATGTCTTTCTCCAGAAGATCCAGATCATTGCCAAGCTTGATCCGGACCTGACCGGCAAATTTCGCTGCCGCCAGTTCCTTGTCACAGGTGAAGAAAACAGCATCGCCATTGTTGAGGCCAGCCAGTTCCTTGATCTGGGCCAGACGTTCATCATCCAGGTTTTTGGCAATCGGTCCTTTCGGCACACCATCCTTGTCAAAGATGATATAGCCCAGCCCGGCAGCACCTTCTTTGCGCGCCCAGTCGTTCAGCTTGTCAAAGAAACTGCGTGGGTTCGCCGCAGCACCCGGCGCGNGGACCGCACGAACAACCGAACCAGCTTCAACAGAACGGGCAAAGATACCAAAACCGGAACCGCGGAAAGCTTCTGTCACATCGCTGATGATGATCGGGTTACGCAGATCAGGTTTGTCAGATCCATACTTCGCCATTGATTCTGCATAGGGAATACGAACGAAAGGATAAGGTGTTACTTTGCGGCCATCGGCAAATTCTTCGAACACATCATGCAACACCGGCTCAATCGCGTTAAAAACGTCGTCCTGTGTCACATAGCTCATTTCAAAATCGAGCTGGTAAAATTCACCCGGAGAGCGATCGGCACGGCTGTCCTCATCACGGAAACAGGGTGCAATCTGGAAATAACGGTCAACACCACCGACCATCAACAGCTGCTTGAACATCTGCGGAGCCTGCGGCAAGGCATAGAACTTGCCAGGATGGATACGACTTGGCACCAGAAAGTCCCGCGCCCCTTCAGGGCTGGATGCGGTAAGAATGGGGGTCTGGATTTCCTGAAAATTCTGCTCGATCATCCGGCGACGCAGCGATGCAATCACGTTCGAACGCAGCTTCAGTTTCTTGACCATCTTCTCGCGACGCAAGTCCAGATACCGATAGCGCAAACGGGTTTCTTCACCCGCATCTTCATCAGAGTTTACCTGTAGCGGCAAAACATCGGCCCGGGACTGAATGGTCAGCTCCTGGGCCCGGATTTCAATTTCGCCGGTCGGCAATGTCGGGTTTACAGTCTCTGCGGTTCGGGCAACAACTTCACCCGTGATTGTAATCACAGATTCAACACGTGTACCTTCCAGTTCCAGGAATAGCGGGCTGGATACATCGACGACACACTGGGTGATACCGAAACTGTCGCGCAGATCCACAAAAAGAAGCTGTCCGTGATCGCGCTTGCGGTGAACCCAACCGGAAAGACGTACCTGCTGGCCCTTGTCTGAAAGGCGCAGTGCTGCACAGTTATGGGAACGATAAGGATGCATGATATTTCCTTTGGCATTAGCTTCGGTATTAAAGCAGAAACAGGGATCGACCAGATTTCCTTCAGTTGCAGAGTAACCATCTTCCCCAAGAGAGAAAGGCCCCTGTTCAACACAGGATTTCGGCAGCTGATTCGGCGTCTTTGACAAAGCCTGAATATTTCCGTTGGAAAAAGGCATTCACAGCGGCTTTTGTCAAGGTATTGGCTGGCACCTTTGAGATAAAGCGCAACAAAAAAAGACAATAAACAGCCACAAAAACCTCAGGACCTGAAAAATCGAACTGGAATCGAGGCTTTTCAACATTGCCCTTTCTAAGCAGGAAACAGCCAAGTATAGTCGGGCCCATGACCCTGATTACATCCAGCCAAGAACTTTCGGACCTCTGCAAGGAACTTGCAAAATCCGAAGTCATTACAGTAGACACAGAGTTTCTTCGCGACCAGACCTACTGGCCGAAGCTCTGTCTGGTACAACTTGCCGATGCAAACCACTTTGCCGCGGTTGATGTTCTTGCACCGGACATAGAGCTTGAACCTCTGTACGATCTGATGCGAAACTCCGCTGTGTTGAAGGTTTTTCATTCTGCCCGACAGGATCTCGAGATTTTCTATCTCCTGATGGATGAAGTGCCTCAGCCTTTGTTTGATACCCAGCTTGCAGCAATGGTTTGTGGTTTTGGCGACTCAATCGGCTACGATAATCTGGCCCGCCAGCTGATCAATCAGGAGATCGACAAATCAGCCCGCTTTGCCGATTGGTCCCGCCGCCCCTTAACGCCGAAACAGATTTCCTATGCGCTTTCGGATGTCACACATCTGCGTGATATTTATGCCAAGCTTCGGGAACAGATAGATAAAAGTGGCCGGGAACACTGGCTACGCGAGGAGATGGCAATTCTTGAAAACCCCCAGACCTATCAACAGGACCCAGACCGTTCCTGGCTGAGACTGAAAACCAGATCAAATGACCGCCGCTATCTGGCCATCCTTAAAGAACTCGCCGCCTGGCGGGAAAGAGAAGCCCAGCGCCGAAATACGCCGCGCAGCCGGGTCATCAAGGATGAGCAGCTTTACGACATCGCCTCGAACCGGCCAACGACGGCAAAGGATCTCGCGAAGACACGGGGTGTTTCTCCTGATATGGCCGATGGCCGTCTCGGGCGCGAAATCCTTGCTGCGATCGAGATTGCCATGCAACTGCCAAAAGCAGACTGCCCGGCACCAAAAGAACGACCCCCGCACAACAATGGCCTGGCTGCAATTGTTGACCTTCTCAAAGTCCTTCTGAAACAATGTTGTGATGAATATGATGTGGCTCAAAAACTGATCGCTAACGGCAGTGATCTGGAGCTGATTGCTTCTGATGACACTGCAGATGTGCCAGCACTTTCTGGGTGGCGGCGTGAAGTTTTTGGCGAAAAAGCTCTGCGCCTGAAACAAGGGCTCGTTGCACTGAGCATCAAGGATGGAAAGCTTGTTGTGGAGGATCTTGGGTAACCGGAAGCCGGGTCGTTTCCGGCTTGGTTCCTTTTTTTTAGCCGGGTTGCCCTTATTATTATCAGGGACAGTTCACGCTGAAGAAGCAGTTCCCTTGCCTCCCCTGATCAATTTTCCTGTCGTTTGCGACACCTCCAAAGACTGCTTTATCCAGCATTACTTTGACTACGACCCCGGCCCGGAAGCCCTGGATCATACCTGCGGTATTCTAACCTATAATGGCCATCAGGGGATCGATATCAGGGTTAGCTCCCCCCAGTGGATGGAAAAGGGCTTTCCGGTTATTGCCGCCGCCAAAGGAAAAGTTGAACTCACCAAAGACGGTGTACCTGACAGGGCTTTTAGCCAGGATGAAATTCGCTTGTCTCGCGGACTGGCGCCCAAGCCAAGTAATTCAGTTGTGATAAACCACGGGGATGGCTGGCGTACCCATTACGGGCACATGCGCCAGGGCAGTGTTATTGTCAAAGCCGGACAAGAAGTCTCACAGGGGGCCTTGCTCGGGCTCGTAGGGCTCTCCGGCTCAACCAGTTTCCCACATCTGCATTTTCATCTGTCCTACAAAGGCACCAATATCGACCCCTTTACAGGGTTAGAGGGCAAGGAAGGCTGCGAAGCCGCTGCGGAAGGACGCTCCTACTGGTCAGCAGATGCCAATGCCAAGTTGGGCTATAAATCTGGCGGTGTTTTCAAAACCGGATTTTCCGATCACTTCCCCAGATATGAAGAGCTTGAAACCGGAAATGTGGAAATCAACCAATACCCCCCTGGCACAAATGAATTCTACTTCTGGGTCAATCTCTGGGGTATCCGCAAGGGAGATCAGGAAGAATTCCGGGTCCGTTTGCCCGATGGAGATACCTATCAGAAAAGCGACAGCATCAAGATCAGCTCAGTCCAGGGCCTGCGCGGTTTTTTCTACAGCCGGAATATCCCTCTGCCGACAGGGGTCTATCACATAAACTACAAACTGCGCCGTCCGGGAAAACAGGATACACCGGACGTTATTATCAACATTGATGATACAATGGAAATTTTACCACAGCCGAGCATTTTCACCCGGCCTCCGGACGAATAGCCCGCTTTGCGCCACTCTCCGGAATAATTATAGACCCATACTATTTGTGCAGCTTTAACTGTGGTGCCTCGGATGTGCCCTTGATGGCGGATCCCCGACCTGAAAGAGAAGGGTTGGTCATAAAGAAATTGTGAGCAGAGAAACCATCTTCAACACGGGGCTCTCTTTCATAGCTTCCATTTGCCTTCAGTTCCCAGGACTGGGCACTGTCATTCAGGGTCGCAATCATGACCTGTTCCAGAACCTGCTGATGGACCGTGGGGTTCTCGATCGGGACAAAGCTTTCGACCCGACGATCAAGATTTCGCGGCATCCAGTCAGCTGAAGAAATGAAAACCTTGTTTTGCCGCGACGGAACTTCATGCCCATCGCCGAAGACAACAATCCGCCCATGTTCAAGAAAGCGGCCCACGACACTTTTAACCCGTATGTTTTCGGACAAACCGGGCACCCCCGGACGCAAACAGCAGATACCACGAACAACCAGTTCAATCGAGACACCAGCCTGGGATGCCAGATAAAGGTGATCAATCACCTGACGATCAACCAAAGCATTCATCTTGGCCCAGATCGTGGCAGGCTTCCCTTCCTTGGCCAGTTCCGTTTCCCGGTCAATATAGCTCAACAACCTCTCTCGGAAGGTAAGCGGGGCATAGACCACCTTTTCCATTGGCCGGGGCTTCGCATATCCGGTGATAAAATTGAACAACTTGGCTGTATCCCGACAAAGTGCCGGATCACAACTAAAAAAGGAAAGATCAGTATAGATCTTTGCTGTAATCGGGTGATAGTTACCCGTTCCATAATGCACATAGGAACGCAGATTCTTGCCTTCCCGACGCACCACCAGCGACAGCTTTGCATGGGTTTTCAGCTGAATAAAACCATAGATGACCTGCACACCGGCCCGTTCCATGTTTCGCGCCCAGCGGATATTCCTTTCCTCATCAAAGCGGGCCTTCAACTCGACCAATGCCGTGACTGACTTTCCTCTTTCCGCCGCTTCGATCAAAGCCTTGACGATCGGAGAATCTTCACTGGTCCGATAAAGTGTCTGTTTAATCGATACCACAGCCGGATCACTGGCAGCCTGACGAACGAATTGAACAACAACATCAAAACTTTCATAGGGGTGATGAACCAGCAGATCTTTCTCCCGGATCGCAGCAAAACAGTCCCCCCCGAACTCGCGAATACGTTCGGGAAAACGCGGTGTATAGGGTGGGAACACCAGATCCGGGCGATCTTTAACAATCAGTCGTTTGGTATCCACCAACCCCAGCAGGCCCTTCAGAACAAAAACCCTGTCCCGATCGACATCCAACTCTCGGGTCACAAAAGATCGCAGATTTTTTGACATGGCAGCATCAATCGAAAGACGAATACAGCTCCCCCTCCGACGGCGCTTCAAAGCGCTTTCAAAAACCCGCACAAGATCCTCGGCTTCTTCTTCGACTTCAATATCGCTATCGCGCAACAAACGGAAATGCCCGACACTTTTCACCTCGAATCCCGGGAAAAGATAGGAGAGATGCAAACGGATAATTTGCTCAAGCCTGATAAAACGATGGTGGTCTCCCGGCAGGCGAACAAACCGGTCGAGCTGTGATGGCATTGGAATCAGACCATTGATAAATTTGTCTTCTTCTTCATCCTCCAGTTCCAGAACCATGCAAAACCCCAGATTGGGAATAAAGGGGAACGGATGAGCCGGATCAATGGCGATCGGGGTCAATATGGGAAAAACCTGATCCTGGAAATATTTATCCAGCCATTGCAAATCAGCGGCATCAAGCTCGGTGGTTTTGACAAGGTCAAAATTAGCCCCACGCAACTCCCTGCTCAGAGCCGACCAGATTTCCTGCTGTCTGTGCATCAGCTTTGCCGCCCGCTCGTCAATCGCCTTCAACTGTCTTTGCGGTGTAAGGCCGTCCTGGCTGTGCGTATTTACATTGGCCTGTACCTGCCCCAATAGGCCGGCAACACGAACCATATAGAATTCATCCAGGTTCCCCGAAGAAATTGACAGGAAACGCAACCGTTCGAGGAGAGGGTGCGAGGGGTTACTCGCCTCCTGCAAAACCCTCTCGTTAAAGGCAATCCAGGAAAGTTCACGATTTATGAAGCGTTTGGGAGAATCTTCGGCAATCGACAAAACACAGTTCTTGTTTTCTGCACTATTCTCTTTAGAAGTTTCCTGAGCAACCTTGACGGGCATTAATTTCTCCGATTGATGTTTCATCAGATCGCAACTGCAATATATCAAACGCTGCAAGTTGCTGGCTGGAAGTACAGTATAGAGTATGCTTCAAAGAAGACTAGGAACTTAATAATCTTGCCATTGATAAGATGAAAAATATGAAAACAATTTTTATAACCCGCCATGCTTCGACCCGCTCAGCCCAGCGGGGGCAGGAAGATATTGACCGGGAACTCACTCGAAAAGGGGAAACAGAGGCAGCATGGTTAGGTGAGCATCTCAGGGTACATAATGATATTCCTTCCCTGATTTTGGTCTCGGCAGCAAACCGCGCCAGAGAAACCGCTATTCTCATCCGGGAAACTCTTATGCCGGAACTCCCGATCCAGACGGAAGATCAACTCTATCTTGCTCCGTCGGCACAAATTCTCAAGACCTTGCATTCTTTGCCGGAAGACATCAATTCCGTTCTTCTTGTCGGGCACAATCCAGGATTAAGTGACTTTCTTCTCAAAGCAACAAACCAGTCTGGATTAAATACAGAAACCCGCAACCGACTTTACCGCGGGCTGCCTCCAGCAGCCCTGGCCCGGCTCACAAGTACGGCCAGAGAATGGACAGATATTCTGCAAAACAATACCCGGATTGAGCAGATTTCCTATCCGGGAGAGTAGTTTATCCTGACGAAAGCAAAAGAATCTGCCAATTTATCAGCGCCCGTCACCAGAGTTTATTCACGGGTTTCCTTTTCCAGAATACCGCGGATAAAGGGAATGGTAATTTCCCGCTGGGATGCCAGGGATGCCTGATCCAGCGTTGAGACAATCTGCCGGGCCGCCTCAAATGAACGATCAAGCCGCAGCACCAGAAATCTGAGAACTTCCTTGCTGATCGTCAGCTGGCGATCATAGAAAAGCTTGACCAGTAAAGCTTCAAAGAGAAAATCATCCGGCAAGCCAAGGGCAAAAGCAGGCACAGCAGCAAGGCGCGATGCCAGATCTGGAAGCCCTACGGCCCAGCGTGCCGGAGCTTCCTGCCCGGTAAAAAGAAGATAACCCTTCTCTTCCCTGACATAATTATAAAGATGGAAAAGACGGCGTTGTAATTCGGAAGACTCTGTCAAGGCCAGGACAATGTCATCAACGACACAGTTGCGTTGCCCCGCCAAAAGAACGTCGGCATCCATTTCAGCCAGTCCCTCAGCCGTTACAAGAACTGCCGCACTGTCAGCCCGCCATACCTGGGCCAGATGGGTTTTACCACAGCCGGATGGCCCGTAAAAACCCATGGCATGTCCCGGCCAATCCGGCCAGCGGTCAATCCACGCAACAGCCACCTCATTGCAGGGGGCAATAAGGAAATCCTCACGCCCCAGTGCAGGGCGGTGACCAAGGTCAAGGGGCAACTGTGAACTATCCATTACGAACAGGATCTTTGACTTTTGTTACAGGGTATCAGGTGTTTTCGGTTGTTTCGGATTCATCCGGGGTAACATCCGGTATCACTGCGGGACGATTGATACCATAATAATACGTGCTGTCCATATATTGACTGAGGGCAAAACGGACCCCAACGCCAATGACCGCTGCAACCGGAACTGCCAGAAGAATACCCACAAAGCCGAACAGAGCTCCACCTGCCAGCAGCCCGAAAATCACCCAAACAGGGTGAAGACCTACCTTCTCGCCAACCAGTTTCGGTGTCAGGACATTACCTTCAAGAAACTGCCCGGCAAAGAAGACAACGGTAACAATAATAACCGGAGTCCAGCTGTCAAACTGGAAAAAAGCCAGCCCAACCGAAAGCACCAGCCCGATACCTGCCCCAACAAAAGGAATGAAAGACAACAGCCCTGCGATCATTCCCAAAACCAGTCCAAATTTCAGACCGGAAAGGCTCAGGCCAAGCGCATAGAAAATTCCGAGGACGAGGCACACGGTTCCCTGCCCGCGGATAAATCCGGCCAACGTCGTATCAACCTGTCCTGCCAGTTTGCGGATGATCTCCAGGTTCGTCCGTGGAATATACCCGTCAACCTGATCAACAATCCGGTCCCAGTCTCGCAGCAGATAAAAGGTGACAACCGGTGTAATCACCAGAAGTGACATCAGGTTGGCAAAGGCAACGCCCCCGTCAAGTAATCCCGCAGCCAGACTGGAAAGCCACTTTGCACTGGATTTCAGGCCATCCCCGAAAACCGCTTCAAGCTTGGCCATATTGACGGGATCAACTCTGGTTTCAAGAATCAACAGAAACTTGTCAATCTGTCCGCGCGCCGCTTCCAGCAAACCAGGCAGGCTATGCAGCAGGTCGGCAATTTGTCCCACAATGACCGGAACCAGAAGCACCAGGGCAAGAAAAACCACCAGTAGAAAGGAAAAGGTCACGACGACCGTCGCCAGTGTCCGGGATAAGCCGACCTTTTCAAGGCGATCACAAAGCGGGTCCAGAAAATAGGCCACCGCCATTCCTGCAACAAAGGGCAAAAGAACTGACCGCAGGAAATAAACTGATATCAAAAAGACAATCAGCCCGATCACCCAGAAACGTAGTTGTTTTTCAGCAGTCATATTCCCCCCAATACAGGACCCGGCTCAAACCTTCAGATCACCGTCAGATATTCTTGGCTTCAAATATTCTTGGCTTCAGATCTTTATCGTTACTGTGTGTTTTCCAGATTGATTTCCGAATCCGGTACGACGATTTCATCAATAACAGCTTCATTTTGCGCGGGAGCAGTTGCCCCTTGCCCTGGCTCTGGTAAGGAAAGCGTCTGGCTTGCAGCAGGTTTGTTAAGCAAACGAAGTTCCCACAAGCTCTGGGCATTAAGCAACAAAGCCAGGTCCTTTTGGGCCAGAGCCAGTGTCAGCTGTCTTTCATCGCCGACAAAATAAACATCCAGATTAACCATATCCCGTTTTAATGTCCGGGTATTCATTCGGTTGATCGCGGGAATATCCTGCAGACGATTGTTGATCAGAACCCAGTCCTGAAGCCCGTCGATAGGAACCTGGACCAGTATCCAGCGTTCAACACCGAACTGCAGCAGATTTTCCTGCTTCCAGTCCTGCTGCAGCATACGGTCCAGAGACTGAGCCGCGCGTTGCAGCATCTGTCCGGCAGTTTCAGCTTCGGAACGTTTGACATCAAGACGATAGGTCCGGCCTTCGCCAAACTGCCCAACCCTTACGGCAGAAACCTTTGCGCTGTTTCCATTCTCAGACAGCTCTGCAACAGAAATAAGGACATCACTGCTGCCATAGCGCGCAGAGAGATCCCACAAGCCTGGTTGTCCGCCCAGAGCCCCTCTGGCATCAACAAGAGAAATATCTTCCAGATCCCCCAGCGGCAGTGTCAGGGGTACCAGGCCGTTTGAGTCCTCCAGCCCGGACCAGGCAGTCCGCCAGTCGTTCCGGTCTCCCCACAAGAGGGATTCGCCCCCCCGGTTCTGGATTGGCAGAACCAGTACAGGCTTGCTGATTGTCTCAGCCAAAGCTGCTCCGGTGTTGCGCAAAAGTGTCCGAGTCTGCGATTCTTTAAACCGCACGGTCATTTTTGCAATATATCTGACTGCCGAAGAGCGCTCTTCACTCAGGGAAATATCCAGTACATATCCCAGAGCATCTTTCGAGCTGAGCCGCGGCACCTTGCCAAGATCGGATTGAGGCACCAGGCGCTCGACCAAAATCTGAAAAGCCTTTTCATATCCCTGACTTAAAGCCTCGGCTTTGGCATCGGTAGCGGACTTTGCAGTGGCATCAACCGTTATATTACGGACAGTATAGACCTCGGGAACAGCCTGAGCTGTTCCGGCAAAAAGCCCGCTGGCAAGAGCGAAAAATGAAACTAGAATACCTGCTGTGTAGAAAAAGCGGCGAAACCGCATTGCAAACCATCCCGGATAAAGTATCTTCCCAATTTATGAAGCCTGTCGCAACTGCGCCAGATGAGGCCCGGACCTGATACTAATCCCGAACCATGCCCTTTAAAAGGCTCGGGACCCGAAAGCCCGATCTTGTCGGGATTACTATCAGGTTCAGACACTTGAGTACATTAATACTCGAAGTTACAGGAGGATGCCATAAGTACCGTCCCTAATAAGCCGGGATCATTGAGCTATAAGGATGCCGGTGTCGATATCGATGCAGGAAATGCTCTGGTTGAGGCCATTAAACCCCTGGCGAAATCCACGAATCGTCCTGGCACCATGTCTGGTCTGGGTGGATTTGGTGCTTTCTTTGACCCCCGTGCAGCCGGTTTTACCGATCCCTTGCTCATCGCCTGTAACGACGGTGTCGGCACCAAGCTGAAGGTCGCAATCGAAGCCAACAAACACGATACTGTCGGCATTGATCTGGTTGCCATGTGTGTCAACGATCTGGTGGTCCAGGGCGGAGAACCCCTGTTTTTCCTCGACTACTACGCCACAGGCAAGCTCTCCGTTGAAGCCGGGCGTGACATCATCGCCGGAATTGCCGAAGGCTGCGTCCAGTCCTCTTGCGCGCTGATTGGTGGCGAGACAGCAGAAATGCCGGGAATGTACAGCAACGACGATTACGACCTCGCAGGATTTTCCGTCGGCGCGGTTGAACGCGGCGAAGCCCTCACCGGAGATCTGGTGAAAAACGGCGATGTGGTTCTTGGCCTTGCCTCCAGCGGCCCCCATTCCAACGGCTATTCCCTGATCCGTAAAATTGTGGAACGTTCCGGTCTGGCTTATAGCGATACGGCCCCCTTCCAGCCTGACGCCACTTTGGGCGAAGCCCTTCTGGTTCCGACAAAAATCTACGTCAAAAGCTGCCTCGCAGCCATCCGCGCCTTTGGCACCAAGGGCGACGGCGTCAAGGCTTTGGCCCACATCACCGGCGGCGGTTTTATCGAAAATCTTCCCCGTGTCCTCCCCGAGGGTCTGGGCGTCACCATCAACGGCATTAACTGGCCCGTGCCAAAGGTTTTCCAGTGGCTGGCCAACGAAGGCAACATTGCGCCGTTGGAAATGATGCGGACCTTTAACTGCGGTATCGGCATGGCCGTGGTTGTTGCGGCTGACAAGGTGGAAGCCGTCACAGGCATTCTCGAGGCTGAAGGCGAAACTGTGGTTTCTCTCGGCACAATCGAGGCCCGTTCCAAAGGACAGGAATCCGTTCAGATCGAAAGGCTTGCAGAAACGTGGCCCGCTTAAAGGTTGGCGTTCTGATCTCAGGCAGGGGAAGCAATCTTCAGGCGCTGCTTGATGCAGCGTCTGATTCTGCCTTCCCCGCAGAAATCGTGCTTGTTCTCTCCAATGTTCCAGGAGCAGCCGGGCTCGAACGCGCACAGAATGCCGGGGTTCCGACGGCCACGATCAACCATCGGGATTTTCAGGGCCGACAAAGTTTTGACCGGGCCGTCACCACTGCGCTGGAAGCCGCGGGAGTTGAGTTCGTCTGCCTCGCCGGATTTATGCGCCTTGTGACCCAGGAGTTTGTCGAACACTGGCACAACCGGATGATCAACATCCACCCTGCCCTCCTGCCACTGTTCCCGGGCCTTGATACCCATCAGCGCGCTCTGGATGAAGGCTGCAAGCTCCACGGCTGTACCGTACATTTTGTCCGGCATGAAATGGACAGCGGCCCCATCGTGGGACAGGCCGCAGTTCCCGTGTTGCCCGGCGATAGCGAAAACTCTCTCGCACAACGTGTCCTTCTGGCAGAACACCGCCTCTATCCGGAATGCCTGCGCCTGATCGCCTCTGGCGCTGCCACCATCACAGGCGATATCCTGACCTTGCCCGCAACACCCCCGGAAACACTGCTTATCAGCAATCCATAGATTTTATCCAGAAGGGGATTCAATCGGATCGCCTTCTGGATTTTTCACTCTTCCAGAAAACGGTCAATCACCACAACACCCTGTGGAGAGCTGTGCGTCATATCCATCAGGATCTGTGCGCCTTCTTCCAGCGAGACTGTCCGGTCAATCAGCTTCTCCGGTTGTAAGGCCCCCCCGATAATCATCTCGAGCATCTGACCGTATTTGTGCCCCTGCATGCCGTGGCTGCCATAGATATCCAGTTCCCGGCCAATCACCAGGTTCATCGGAATTTTCATATCCCTGTGATCCCCGGCGGCCAGCCCGATCTGGACATGCCGACCCCGTTTGGCCAGACAGGCAATGGAATTATAGGCTGTCACCGGCGATCCAAGAGCATCAATCGAGATCGCGGCCCCGCCTTTTGTAATGTCCATGATCGCCTCGACAACACTCTCCACACCTGTCGCATTGACAATCTCGTCCGCTCCTAGCTGCTGTGCCTGCTGCAAAGTGCCGGGGTTGATATCCACTGCAATGACCCGGGCCCCAAAAGCCTTCGCGATCATCAGAGCACTCAGACCAACACCACCACAGCCGTGTATTGCGACCCACTGTTCCGGCGCAACACCTCCCCGGTTCACCACACCGCGAAAAGCTGTCATAAACCTGCAGCCAAGGCTCGCCGCGGTCACATGGCTCAATTGGTCAGGCAGTCGCACCAGATTTACATCGGCATAGTCAACGGCCAGATACTGGGCAAAAGCTCCCCAGGCCGTAAAGCCCGGCTGAAAGTCATTGTCACAAATATGCTCATTGCCCAACTGGCAACTGGGGCAGGCCCCACAACCACAGCTGAAGGGCACGATCACCTCGTCCCCCTTGCGCCAGCGAGTGACATTTTTACCAACCCCGACAATAGTCCCCGAGCACTCGTGCCCCGGTACATGTGGGAAGCTCGCGATGGCGTTATCGTGCCCCACCCAGCCGTGCCAGTCACTGCGACAGACGCCATTCGCTTTGACCTCAATCACCACCCCGCCATCCGAAACTTTGGGGTCAGGCAGATCGCCTACCTTGATATCCCCATTGAATTTTTCATAGTAAGCTGCGCGCATGGCCTGGATTTTCCCGGACTCTGGTTTCTGGATAAAGATATAAAATCTTACAGGATCCTATCCAGAAACAGGGGATTTTGAAAAGAATTCTGACTGCCCAAATTTCACTTCCTGCCCATCTTCTGGAAAAGCTGGCGAAGTTCCGGTACAGATAGCAACAAAACACACCCCCCCGGAAAAGCTTGAAAGAACGTCTTCTCCCCAGTAAAGTCCCTGCGAGTAATTGGCCAAGGCCAAAGGTATCAACGATCATGGGTTAGAGGAATTCATTACCATGACTAACGAAGAACTCACGCGCGACCGCGAACGCGGCTGGAACAGCTTTACAAAATATTCCGCCGTTTCTGTCGTCATTATCATGGCCATTCTCGCCCTTATGGCAGCAACACTGGTTTAGGTCCCTCCCGGATACCTGAACACAAAAGGAGGCTTTTCAGCCTCCTTTTGTGTTTTCGTATAAGACATAAGAGATCAGAGCAGCTGATCCATTGCCTTGAAAAATACTTCGATATCCCCTGACGTATTATAGAGATAGGGTGAAATTCTCAATCCACCGCCCCGTTCACCGACATATATATTTTTCCGGGCAAGCTTCTCACCTGTCTTTTCAGGTAACTTTTCCCGAAAGGTAATCCCGATAATGTGTCCGGTCCGGCTATTCGCAGGCGGAACTCTCCACCCACGATCTTCTGCATGGCGCGCGGCAAGATCAGTCAGTGGCCGCAGAGCCGCCTGGATTTTCTCGGGTCCCCAGGCGACAACCTGTGTCATCGCCGCCACGGCCATCGAAAGAGAGACAAAGTTGTTACGTTCGCCCATATCAAACCGTGCAGCTCCCTCCTTAGGGCTGACGATCCCGGTAACTGGATCACGCGGTTTATGGTTAAACTGATTGTGCTCTATCGCCTTGCCTGACTGCCACTTCGGGGCAACGTAGAGAAAGGCCATACTATAGGGACAAAGCAGCCACTTGTAAGCGGAACAGACCAGAAAGTCAGGTTTGATCGCTTGCACATCCAGCGGCATCGCACCGACAATCTGGGTCGCATCAACCACCAGCGCCGCCCCGACTTCACGGCAACGCTCTCCGATGACAACCAGATCAAGAAGGCTGCCATCCGTCCAGTGACAGGGAGGCAAAGCCGCAATAGCTGTTGCTTCGGAAATCTGCGCAACAACTGCCGCTGTCCAGTCATAGTTTACTGGCCGCTTTACTACGGATAATTCCGCCCCCCGCTCCGACGCCATTTTCTCCCACGCATAAACATTCGAAGGAAATTGCGCTTCCAGAACGACAATATTCTGTCCTTTGATCAGCGGGAGATTGGCGGCAGCAGTCGCAATGCCATAAGAGGTCGAGGGAATAATCGCAATATCGCTCGCTGTTGCCCCTGTCAGCTTGGCAAAAAGGTCCCGCAAACGATCCGATGCCTGATTCCAGACCTCTGGATCAAGTTTCCAGGGGTTGGATTTTATGCCGATGCCATTGATCCCGGCAGATCTGGAAAGTTCCAGCTGGGGTGACTGGCCAGCACAATTGAGATAGGCCACTTCAGAAGGCATATCAAAGAGCGATCGGATGTTATCAAGCATATCAAACCCGTCATGAAGCTATTGAGTGTACTGGCGCATCGACAACGTGAAAACGAACATCCGCCAGCAATGTGAAACAGAGATTTCTGTGCAAGAACAATGCGCCAGTTGTCCGGATTATACCAACGATAAATCCGGAATTCCCATGAGACTCCTGCAGAAGAGACAGTACCTCCCGACAATTACAAAGAAGCTATGCACGAACACTCATAACCCTTTCCAAACAAAAAAAGAGGAAGCCGCAGCCTCCTCTTTTCTATTCTTTCAAGTCAGAATTCTGACCTGTTAGCCAACGATTTCGGCATCGGTGAAGAAGAATTTGATCTCTTCAGCAGCAGTTTCCGGTGCATCAGAACCGTGTACTGAGTTTTCGCCGATAGAAAGCGCGAATTCTTTACGGATTGTGCCTTCGGCTGCTTCTGCCGGGTTTGTTGCGCCCATAACTTCACGGTTCTTGGCAACAGCATTTTCACCTTCGAGAACCTGAACGACAACCGGCTCGGAAATCATGAAGTCAACGAGTTCGCCAAAGAAAGGACGTTCTTTGTGAACAGCGTAAAAGCCTTCAGCCTGTGCGCGTGTCATGTGGATGCGCTTGGAAGCAACAATCCGAAGACCGGCTTCTTCAAACTTGGCAACAACCTTCCCGGTCAGGTTACGTTTTGTGGCATCTGGCTTGATGATAGAAAAAGTACGTTCAAGAGCCATATCAGGCCTCCTACTAAACAATAGTCAAAAGATGGAATTCGTTGGCGGCCTTATACAGCCAGAGCAGACCCGGGGCAACTCTATTTAGATGACACTTTATGTTTGTTTTCTCGCACGGCTGAACGGTCAGATTAAGATTTTGCAAAACCGACCCAATAACTATCCCTGATCTGCGCGCCAGATGATCAGGAGCAGCTGGGCTTCGTCTGTCAATTCTTCTGGTGGCAAAACCCCGTCAGGTCCGTCATTCCCTATAATTTCATACAGATGCGAAAGACGGGTATTCTTTTTGTGGCGACAAATTACCATACCACTAAACTGTTCATCACCTGGAACACAGCTCGAAAAATCATCATCCGGAAAACCTTCTCCTATGCGTTCTCCGTCTGGCCCTTTAACCAGAGGCGAAAGGGCGTGCAAATAGCCGACTCTTTGGCCTGAAGAATCTGGGAAAAGCTCAATCAGCAGCTTATCATTACGATAGCCCTCTATAATCGTGATGAAGCCGCCTTCTTCCTCAAACGACATCTCGACAAAGCGCAAATCAGGATTTCCCTGCTCCAGATGCCCCAGATCAAACTTGCTAGCTTGATTAATTGCGCCGAAACCATCTTCGGTAAGACGGGGTACAGATGAATCTTCTTCAAACAGGCAGGCCGACAGCAACAGTCCGGCTGCGCCCAGGGTAATTGTCCTTCCCGCTTGCTGAAATAGCCCACGAGCAGCTTCCCTAACAAGATCACAGAAAGCTAATCTTTTCATTTATCCACTCTGTTTACCTGGCTCCTGACAGGCGGAGAGTACCTCTGCTTATTAAGAAATGCAATTTCCCACGTTGCCAATTTAGGGAATATCCCCTAAAGAAACCCCTTTGCGCCCCTTATAGCTGCTGTGATGTCTTGTCCCCATGTTACATATTAACAATCTTTCCTATCGTATCGTCGGTCGGCCAATCTTTGACGCCGCGTCTGCCACCGTTCACAAAGGTGACAACGTTGGCTTTATTGGCCGCAATGGAACAGGCAAGACCACCCTCTTGAGAATTATCTCTGGCGAAATCCATTCAGAGCCCGGCGAGATCAATTTTCCGAACAACACCAGGGTTGGAAAAGTTGCCCAGGAAGCTCCTTCCGGAGACACCAGCCTGATTGATACTGTTCTGGCAACAGATCACGAAAGAGCGTCCTTGTTAAAGGAAGCCGAAAGCGCAACGGATCCCACCCGGATTGTAGAGATCCACGAACGTCTTGTAGATATCGATGCTGATACAGCCCCGAGCCGGGCAGCCAGGATCCTCGCTGGGCTAGGATTTAATGAAGAAGCCCAGCAGCAGCCCTGTTCTTCCCTGTCGGGAGGCTGGCGTATGCGTGTCGCTTTGGCAAGTCTGCTTTTTGCCGAACCTGATTTCCTTCTGCTTGATGAGCCGACCAACCATCTCGATCTGGAAGCAACCATCTGGCTTGAGAGCTACCTTAAAAGCTATCCCGGCACTCTGCTTCTGGTTTCGCATGATCGCTCCCTGCTGAATAACGTTGCCAACAAGATCATCCATCTCGAAAATCAGCAGTTGGTTTCCTACACTGGTAACTATGACCAGTTTGAGCAGGTCCGCCGGGAAAGGCTTGATCATCAAGCTGCCCAGCATGCCAAGCAGCAGGAACAGCGCAAACATATCCAGAGCTTTATTGATCGTTTCAAAGCAAAAGCTTCAAAAGCCAAACAGGCACAGTCCCGTGTTAAAATGCTGGAGCGGATGGAACCCATTGCCGCAGTTGCTGAAGACAGCACCCTTGCCTTTGATTTTCCGTCTCCGAAAGAACTGGCTCCGCCCTTGATCAACCTTGACCAGGTCAGCATTGGTTATGAACCAGGCAAAGCGATCCTCAAAAACCTCAATCTGCGCCTGGACATGGAAGACCGGATTGCTTTGCTCGGTGCTAACGGCAACGGAAAATCCACGCTGGTCAAACTCTTGGCTGGGCGCCTGGAGGCACAAGAAGGGCTTTTTTATAAGTCCACCAAGCTGAAAATCGGCTATTTTGCCCAGGATCAGGCAGAAGAGCTGGACCTCGAGGCCACACCTTATACTCTGATGGCACGCTTGATGAAAACAGGCACCCCGGAGTCAAAAGTCCGGGCGCAACTTGGGCGTTTTGGTTTTGGTGTCAATCATGTTGCGACCAAAGTTGGAGCACTTTCCGGGGGAGAGAAGGCACGACTCCTATTTGCCCTAACCACCCGTGACGCTCCTCACATCCTTCTGATGGATGAACCAACCAACCATCTGGATGTCGACTCACGCGAAGCCTTGGTTCAAGCCATGAACAGTTTTGAAGGCGCAATCGTTCTGGTTTCACATGATCCGCATCTTATTGAATTAACCGCGGATCGTTTCTGGCTTGTTGGTGAAGGCACCGTCAAAGCCTATGACGGTGATCTGGAAGATTACAAAAAACTCCTGATCGAACAACGTCGGCAGGAACGTCAGAAAACACGCACTAGAAATGACGGTACGGCCGATACAGTTGATGCAGAACGCTCAAAAAACATGAGCAAGAAAGACAAACGCCGCGCTGCCGCGGAAGCAAGAGCTGCAGGCGGGGACCTTAAAAAAGTGGTTCGAATGGCCGAGCAAAAAGTTGAAAAACTTCAGGCTAAAAAAGAGAAGCTTGAAACCGAACTTGCTGACCCGGCTATTTATGAAAGCAGCAACGTCCGTCAGCTCGAACTGACCAGAGAAATTGGCAAACTAGACAAGGAACTCTCCAAAGCCGAAGAAGAGTGGCTGACCGCCCAGGAAAAATACGAAGCAACCAATTAGTACCAAAAAGCGATACTAAAGCTGCATGGCTGAATAGAGTTTTATTAGTTACTAAGTGATGTTTCTGGTACTGCCGCAACGTATTTAGGGATGAGCTGTTCTGTCAGTTCGTCTCTTGTTTCTGCTATACGCTCCCAGAATTTTTCAGCAAGTTCTGGATACTGGTCAACAAACTGATGACTGAAGATAAGGAAATAATCTTTCGTCGCTAAGGGCACATCAACCTTCTCAATGGTATCTATATTGTTGGTCGCAAGATAGCTGTCGGCAACAACCTCCTGATCAGCGACACCAACGATACGAGCATTCTCCAGATTCAGGAAATTGGTTTCCGTGGTTTTCGCCTCTATAACAACCACACCCTTTTTCCTTAAATCAGCAACAATGGAGTATCCGGCATTTGCTCCTAGCGCTCCGTTCAAATTCAAAAATGACTGTCCGTTCCAATTTAACTCCGTGCCTTTGAGGCGATAAAGAACATAAGACAATACAGCTAGCCTCTTCTCGGAATCCGGTTTCCCCTCCAGCATGGGAAAGACCCCAAATTCCTGACGCTCAGGCTTAAATGAGAAAATAAAGGCTGCATCCAGCCTGTTCGCTTTGAGTTCATGCAGAACACGCCTTCCAGGCAAGCGGATAAACTCGACATCCACTCCAAGCTCTGATGCAACAATACTGATTATTTCAACAGAGATGCCGGGAGGGTCGAAAGGTAGAGAACTGTTTCCCAGGAAATGTGGAAATGATGCATTATCGTTATAGCCTATGCGCAGTTTCAAATCTGACGCGTAGAGTACTTCTTCACATGAAAATAAAAGTATCAGTGAAAGAAGCAGCCTCCTGAAAAATCGAAGGTTGATTTCTTTACTTAAACAGATCAGAAGATTAAACAACCTCAAAACCAGCTCCTTGAGCAAAGCTCAAAAAGAAAATACAGGACATGTTCTTCAGTCAATCATCAAGAAAAACACTACCTATCACACTACAAACAAAATATACGATCAACTATGGGTCGAAACCCTTTAATGCAGATCCTCTTAATAGTATCTCTTATGCTATAAAAAATCCTTAATATTTTATTCCAAGGCCAGAACGTTCAATTTTTTCTACCAAAATTCAAATTTCACCCAAAACAACAAAAAACATAGAATATTCACCGACTGGAATATCAAAAACAACTACAGAACATTCTTAAATCGTCTTCAGCGATATTCGTCTCTCGGACCAAACTGACAGGGAAACCGCATAAATGCTATCATATCAACACCTGTACCATGCAGGCTGTATCGCTGATGTCCATAAACATGCGGCTTTGTCCATCGTCCTGTCCAAGCTAACAGAAAAGCACAAACCACTTCACTACATGGAAACTCACGCCGGAAGGGGGGTTTATGATTTAACGGCTCCTGAATCCGAGAAAACCGGGGAAGCGAAAGAAGGTATTCTCAAGGTTTTGGAAAAAGGGCAATGGCCCAAAAAACACCCTTATTTCCATACGATCAGAGAAACCAAAAAGAAATATGGACCCGATTTCTACCCGGGTTCACCCGAAGTCGCGCATTGTCTGCTCAGACAAAATGACCATTTACATTTGATGGAACTCCATCCCGGAGAGTTCTTCGCCCTGAAATCAAATATGCGCGCTCGAAATATTCATCTGCATCATCAGGATGGATACGAAGGTGTGATGGCACTTTCTCCACCAGAAAGCCGTCGGGGGCTCGTTCTTATTGACCCCAGTTACGAAGTTAAAAGTGAATACAAGGCAGCTGCAGATTTCATTCTGAAATTACACAATAAGTGGCCAGAAGCTGTCATTATACTATGGTACCCTCTGCTCAAGGATGATCGCCACAAAGAAATGTCTAGCCTGCTCGAAAAAGCAGAACTGCCAAAATTCCGGCACGAGGAGATTGTTTTTGCGGACCGAAATGCCGTCAGAGGAATGTACGGCAGCGGCTTGATCTATATTAATCTTCCTTCCGGGATTGAAGATGCTCTGATCCAATCATCAAAGTTACAAAAGTTATAGCTTTCTACCGCCTATTGATCTTGATCAATGCTTTTCGATCTCTCTTTGACCAATATAGAAAAAGAGATCGCTGCATATGTAAATTCTGGCGTTTTCAATATTCCGCCTAACAGATTTAGTGGAGGAACAAGATGCTACGGGATATCCAGATTCAAATTGATAATCATCCGGAAAATGTAACGCGTATGATGACGGCCCTCCAGCTGGCTGCAAAGCAGGATAGCGTCCATCTTATCGGAGTACATGCTCTCAAGACCCCGGAAGCAATCCTTTACGGGGCTCCACACGGCATAACAGGCTACTTCCCGGAAGAGGTAATTCAAACTCAACGGGAAAATATTCAGAACCAGGCCAATGAGCTTCGGAAAGTTTTTGAGGAGCAAGCAGAAAAAGCCGGTATTTCCCATGAATGGCGCCAACTTGAAGGTCGCGAAGTAGATATTGTCGCATTCCATGCCCGCTTTACTGACCTCACAATTATCAGCCAGTCCAAAGGCAATTTTGCCGATGAACTTGAATTCTCCGGCTCCTTGTTAATGGAAAACGGCCTACCCATTCTTGCTGTCCCGCATAAAAAGATCCCGGATGATATCGCGGGGAATATCCTGATCGCCTGGAATGGCTCCCCGGAGGCTGCCAGGGCTGTAAAAGGTGCATTGCCACTTTTAAAAATTGCCAGGAAAGTTGTCCTTCTTTCTGTTGGAGAAACTGAAGAAGACAGTATTTCCCAGAATGATATCGCCAACCACCTCTCTCGCCATGGAATCATCTGTAAACGGAGAACAGAGCAAAGCCCCTTCCCGGAAGATATTATAATGGGAGTAACCCAGAGCGAAGACATCGGACTTATTGTTGCTGGAGCATGGGGGCACAGCCGCATCAGGGAAATGATTTTTGGCGGAGTTACGAAGAGCCTCTTTGCCAACCAGCAAATCCCGGTCCTCTTGTCTCACTAATTTTGCAGAATAATCTACAAGACGACAAAGTGAACGTAACGGTGCAGATGCCACAGCAGAAGGTTACTGTTAGGCTTTCTTCTCCCACCCGCCGCGTTCCGTCTGTTGCCAGTAAGTCAGGTCATGATCTGCAGTTTTCAGATTCTTCCAATGGCTTCGCGCCGCTTGTACAGAAACAGAGTTATTACCATCAAACAAAATGGCGCAGAGCGAGGCTTTTACATCAGATAGCTGTTCTGCGCTTGCTCCCTGGATCAGGAAAATGACATCAGCCGATTTAATTTCTGCTGGTTGTACGGTTAACCAGACTGGATGTTCGTCCTGTACTCCGTCTCGTTTTGTGCCATGTGGCAGAAAAGAATCAGGACGATAGCTCCAGAGAGCCTGGTCGATTTCTGCAAGGCGTTTTTCATCCCCGGAGAAGACAACAGCTTTCTGCTCCCGCTCCAAAACCTTTTCCAGCATCTTTGGCAAAGCAGATTCCAGCGGTGTTCTGGTCAGATGATAGAATCTAATGTCAGCCATAATTCACGTCATCTCTTGGAAGAGCGAACAGCTGCGCTGTTCGCTCTTCTGGATAGGTCAAGCTTCGTAGTTATCGGCAACGAAGCGTTCAAGCAAGCGAACGCCGAACCCCGTCGCCCCTTTTTCTGAAATCGGCTTGTCTTTTGCAGACCAGGCAACGCCGGCAATATCGATATGAACCCAGGGTGTCCCGTTTTCGATAAACCTTTGCAGGAATTGTGCTGCTGTAATGGATCCGGCAAATCTGCCACCAATATTCTTCATGTCAGCAGCCTCACTATCGATCAGCTTGTCATAACAATCAGCCAGCGGCAGACGCCAAACCCGCTCATCAACAGCTTCTCCTGCGGTAACAAGCTTGCTGGATATATCATCACTATTAGAGAAGATACCTGCGATATCATTGCCCAGAGCAACGAGGATGGCTCCGGTAAGGGTCGCCAGATCGATTATCAGCCGGGGTTTGTACTTTTCCTGAACATAAGACAGAACATCTGCGAGTACCAGACGCCCCTCTGCATCGGTATTAAGTACCTCAATCGTTTTTCCGGAATAGGACCTTACGATATCTCCGGGACGCTGGGCATTGCCCGAAGGCATGTTCTCGGCCAACCCGCAGGCCCCGATAACATTGACCTTCGCTTTTCGCCCCGCCAGAGCTTTCATTAGGCCATAGACTGTCCCGGCACCTCCCATGTCAAACTTCATGTCCTCCATGCCCGCCGCAGGTTTAAGAGAGATACCTCCCGTATCAAAAGTCACCCCCTTGCCCACAAAAGCCAGAGGTTTCTGCTCCCGGCTTTCCGGTGCCCCGTTCCATTCCATGATCACGACCTTGGAATCCCTGGCGGACCCCATGCCAACGGCCAGCAGGGCATTCATTCCAAGATCAGCCATTTCAGCTTCACCAAGAACCGTGACCTTGACACCCATTGCCTCGAGTTCCTTTGCCTGCTCGGCAAAACTTTCGGGATAGAGGCGGTTTGGTGGTTCTGATACCAGTTGGCGGGTAAACAAGACGCCCTGAGCAACTTTCTCAAGCTTCTCAAAAGTAGTCTGGGCATTTTCCGGGGATGCACAATGCACCGTCATTGCCTTCAAAGAGGGCATGCTCTCGGGCTTGATATTGGTCTTGTAGGTATCAAACCGATAGGACCTCAACAAGGCACCGTGAGACACATGCGCCGCAAGTACGGCCTCATCCTTGCCTTCTGCCGACAATCCATCGATTGCAATACAGACTTCGGTCTCCCCCTTGCCGGACAGCTCCTTGTATACACGCCCCCCCAGATTCTCCAGATCAACCACCTTAAGAGCTGACTTCTTGCCAAGGCCTGCCAGGAGAATTCGACTGTTATCAAGGTTTGCTGGAGCGAGAATATCAAGGAGCTCGCCTGATTTTCCCTTGAAACGGCTGTTTTCCATTGCCCTGAGGATCTTTCCTCCGCAGGCCTTGTCCATGGCCCCTGCTGTTGGGGACAACTCTCCGTCTTCATATACGGTGACAACCAGCGCAGCTGTTGTGGGAACATTTCCTGAAATGAAGGAAAACTTCATGCTATCCTCTTTGAATATGAATTAATGAAACGGTGAACAAAATTTGTTACTCGGTCCTCTGAAGTTGACGCAAATCAGAAAACTTTCAAGTGTTCACCCAAATCTCTTTGATCTAACGTAAAAGTTCCACGATTTAACTGGACGTGGCAAGGCTGTTCTGGCTATTTCTTCACAGTATATTTTGCGAGACAGATTTCGGACACTGATGCAGATTATCTCACGTTACATGTTATTGCAGCTGGTTTTATTCGCCATATCCGTCGCGATATCCCTTGCTGTGGCCGTATGGCTGGCGCAATCCCTGCGTTTTGTGGACATGATCGTAAATGATGGTCTGCCAGCCTCGACCTTCTTCTACTTTGTCATTCTTCTGATGCCCTACTTTCTTGTCATCGTGATTCCGGTCGCAACCTTCTGCTCGGTGTTGTTTATATATAACAAGCTCAACACCGACAGCGAGCTGATCGTCCTGAGAGCAGCTGGATTTTCACAATTTCAGCTCGCAGGTCCGGGGATCAAGCTGGGTGTGCTCGCCATGCTTTGTGTGGTTTCAATCAACCTCTATTTCCTCCCCGCCTCCTACCGCGAATTCAGGGAACTCCAGCACTATTTTCGGGACAATCTCTCCCCCGTCCTTCTCAAGGAAGGAAAATTCAATACACTTAACAACGAATATACAATTTACTTCAAAGAGAAAACGCCAGCAGGAGAATTAAAGGGACTGCTTGTCCATGACAGCAGCACCGTCGGTGTTCAGGTCACCTACCTGGCAGAGACTGGAGCACTGTTAAAAGAACAGGATGATTTCAGAGCGATACTCTGGAATGCCAGCCGACAGGAAATTGATCCTGAAACCGGACGCCTTTCAATTGCCTATTCTGACAAGTATGTGTTGAAATTTGCTAACATCAGCCAGGATGAAGGCGATCGCTGGCTCAAACCAAGAGAACGCTTCCTCTCGGAGCTTCTTTTTCCCGATTCAGAAAACCCACGAGATTTGGATAATTTTGATGAACTCGTCGCAGCTGGACATTATCGAATTTCCAGCCCGCTTTTCACCTTGGCAATGGCTTTCATTGCCCTGGCCTGCCTCCTTTCAGGAGAATTCAGCCGACGGGGACAGCTCGGCAGGATAATGGTCGCCATCTGCTGTATGGGTTTAATGATGTTGGCAATGTTTCTGCTCAAAGACATCACAGAAAAAAACTCAAATCTTATCCCCGTTCTCTATATCTGGCCACTTGCCGTCATTATGATTTCAGTTTTTGTCCTACAAAAAGCTAAGAGAAACGTTTCACTCAGAAATTCAGAAAGTACTGAAGATGATCAGAAGACTGAATCTCGTGACCAGTTAACGGAGCGATCGAGGGGATGACTGTTTTTCATGAAAAAAGAACTGTAAAACCGGCTTTTATCTCCTGGACCCTCTTCAGTTATTCCTCCAGAAACTACCTTTTCAGTTTCTTCGGTTTTTTTGCCGTACTTATGGGGGTTGTATTCCTGATTTCCCTGCTCGAAGTGTCAGATGATCTCGAAGATAAGGCCGTTCCCTTTTTACAGATCGTAAAAATTGTTCTCTATCGTTTGCCTCAACTGAGCGAGGAAATCATGCCTTTCATGATTCTCTTCGCCGCAATGGCAACTTTCTGGAAGATGACTCGCGCAAATGAGTTGGTGATTATCAAAACCGCTGGCGTATCAATCTGGGGTATCATTCTCCCTTTCGCTTTTTGTTCTCTTATGATCGGGGTACTCAGTTTTGCTGTTATAAACCCGATATCTTCTGCTCTCTTCGCCAAAAACAAAGAACTTGAGCAGCTGTACAAAAAAAGCGATCAGGCCGTTTTCAAAGTTTCAGAAACCGGATTGTGGCTTCGGCAATCAGACGAAACAGGTATCTCCGTCATCCATGCTGGTTCAGTAAACAGCGACCTCTCACTCAACAGAGTGATCATCTTTCAGCTGGCCGAAGATGGTGATTTTCTCTCGCGGTACGATTCAACTAAGGCCCAACTGGCTGATGGTAGCTGGATTTTGGAAAAAGTCTGGCATTCCTTTCCCGGAGAAAAACCAACCTTTCTGGAAGAAACCCGACTGCCGACAGAGCTGACAATGGAAAAAGTACAGGAGAGTTTTGCCACTCCGAAGTCGATTTCCTTTTGGGAACTTCCCTATTTTATTAACTTGCTTGAAAATGCAGGATTTTCTGCAATCAAGCATAAATTGCAGTTCCACCGCCTCCTTTCCAAACCTTTTCTGTTTATTGCAATGGTTCTTCTTGCCGCAACCTTTTCAATGCAGCAACATAGACGTGGACGGGTTGGCCTGATGATCCTTTCCGGTATACTCACCGGGTTTATGCTTTATTTTCTTTCCAACTTTGTTTTTGCGCTGGGGCAATCCGCCAAGGTCCCTATTGCTTTGGCCGCGTGGTCTCCAGCAGGAGTATCTTTATTGCTAGGCGTTACAATGTTGCTACATCTGGAAGACGGTTAAGCGATGTCTTTTGGGGGGATAAACAGAGTTATGAAAAACAGTGTTTCGGCGATCGCCCTGTCACTGTCTTTTTCTGCGTGTGTAATAAGCGCCAAGCTCGTACATGCACAGGCAGTAGACGCCATTGAACAAAACTTACCTGCGTTGATCAGCGCTGATGAGGTCATTTACGACGAAGGTTTGGGCGTAGTCACAGCAACTGGGAATGTAGAAATATCGCAAGGACAGAGGACTGTTCTCGCTGATACAATTTCTTATAACATCAACAACAATGTGGTAACCGCGACAGGCAACATCAGCCTACTGGAGCCAAGCGGCGATATTATTTTTGCTGAACACGTAGAACTCACAGAAGATCTGAAAGAAGGGTTCATCCGTGATATCAGAGTCCTTCTTTCAGATCGCAGCAGGCTTGCTGCAAGTAGTGGACAACTGACCGGCGGAAATATTTCGGTCTTCACTAACGGTGTATTTAGTCCCTGTGAACTCTGCAAAGACAATCCTGATCGAGCCCCTATCTGGCAATTAAAAGCCAAGAAGGTTACACACAACAAAACTTCGCAAACAATTAAGTACGATCATGCCTGGATGGAAATATTCGGGGTTCCTGTCATCTACACACCCTATCTTGCTCACCCGGACCCAACGGTAAAACGGCGAAGCGGTTTTCTTCTCCCTAGTTATGGAAGCTCCACCCAGCTTGGGAATACACTTCAGATCCCCTATTACTGGGCTATAGATGACTCATCTGAATTTCTTTTTGCCCCGATAGCAACAACAAAACAAGGCATTGTATTAGCTGGTGAGTACGAACGAAAATTCAATACCGGCGACCTATCTATTGAGGCAAGCGCAACAGTTGCGGACCGTAGAGACAGTAACGATACTGTCCGTAACAATGAATTTCGAGGACAAATCATTAGTGAAGGACGCTTCGATATAGATAGAACCTGGAGATGGGGATACAATTTAGAACGTGCGACAGATGATACCTATGGACGAGTTTATGGCTTCAATACTGACTCTGAATTGGAAACTAGTGTTTTTGCCGAGGGTTTTCGAGGCCGAAATTATGCAAAAATCGATAGCTATACCTTTCAAAGCTTGAGAAGTGATATAAATGATTCTGAAAACCCTTTTGTTCTCCCACGGGCAGAATATAACTTCGTCAGTCAACCCGGCATACGTGGGGGGACCTATCGGCTGGACTCGAATCTTCAAGCTTTAGCGCGCTCAGAAGGACGCGATAGTCGTCGTCTCTCTATGATTGGTGGGTGGGATCTCCCTCATACAGGTTCCTGGGGAGACCAATACAAACTAACTGGGCAAGTGCAAACCGATGGGTACTGGGTGAATGATGTTAACCAGGACAGTTCTGACGTCCGTTCCAGCGACAATAACTATAGTGGAGTAACCGGGCGAGTATTCCCTCAGTTAGCTCTGGAATGGCGTTATCCTTTTGCAAGCTACCGTGGCAATTTCACCCAGACGGTCGAGCCGATCGTGCAGGGTATCCTAGCACCAAACGGATCGAACCCCGGAGAAATTCCCAATGATGATAGCCAGGAGTTTGAGTTCGATGATACCTCACTCTTTTCACTCAATCGTTTTGCGGGGACTGACCGCGTCGATTCCGGTAGCCGGGTCAGTTACGGTTTTAAGTGGACAGCCAGCACAACGTCAGGGAATCAAGCTGATTTCCTATTAGGGCAGAGTTATCGGTTTAACGGAAAGAGTGCTCTTTATGAAGAGAACTCGGGTCTTCGCGATCCCCTCTCTGATATTGTCGGCCATGTCGGCATCTACACCACTGATAATTTTGATGCCCTCTACCGCTTCCGAATTGCCCCTGACGATTTCAGCGTAAACCGAAATGAGGTAGAGGTGACAATAGGACCAGAAGCCTTCAACCTCAATCTGGATTATGTCTTCCTGAAAGATGATAATATCGACGATGAAACCAGTGACCGTGAAGAAGTCAAAATTGGTCTCAATAGCCAACTGACTGAATATTGGAGTCTCAACTCAAGTTACACCCGGGATCTTGATGAGGATGATTCCCGCGAAGCCAGCTTGGGAATGATTTATCAGGATGAGTGTATCATTATTGATTCACTCTACACACGCACCTGGTTCCGCGATAGGGAACTTGAACCAGATAACAGATTCACGGTTGAACTAACCTTCAAACATCTTGGTACTATTCAACCGCTGTAGTCACAGAGATAACCTGCTTGATGCCCACTCTACTGAAGCAATAAGGAATTAGATACTCTCATGAAACGCATACTTCTCGCCTCCTTGATGAGTATCCTGTTCCTTTGTGGAAATCCGGCTGTTTCTCAGGATGTCCTGCGCCCTGCAGCTGTTGTGAATGATGACATCATCTCATTATTGGATGTTGCCCAGAGGACCCAGCTCGCCATCATCGCCTCAGGCAGGAAAGATTCCCCGGATCTCCGGCGTAATATGTTACAGCAGGTTGTCCGTACACTAATTGATGAACGACTCAAACTTCAAGAAGCAGAACGGCTGAATATCGTTATTTCAGATCAGGAAATACAGAGTGCTTTTGGCAAGGTCGCAGCCCAGAATAATATGTCGCAAGAGCAGCTTCTTGACACCTTGAGGAAACAGGGGGTTCTGCCAGTTACGCTCTATGACCAGTTCCGTGCAGAACTTGCCTGGAGAGCAGTGATCAACGCCCGCCTTCGTTCGACGATTAACATTACAGATGCCGAAATTGAAGAAGTTGTCGCCAAGGTCCAGGCCGAGGGAGCCAAGACACAAAAGCGGATCTTTGAGATATTTTTGGGCATTGATACCGCTTCTGATGAAGCACGGGTGAAACAACAGGCTGACGAAGCCCTCGCGACAATTAATGGCGGCGCCCAGTTCTCGGCTATCGCCCGCCAGGTTTCCCAGTCCAACAGCGCCAGCCTTGGAGGCGATCTGGGATGGTTGCAAAGCAGTCAGCTCGCCCCGGAACTCCAGTCTGCCGTCGCCTCGGCTACGCCTGGAACCATCCTGGGGCCAATCCATACAACACGGGGCTATTATATACTGCTTATACAGGACGAACGATCCACGCGTAGCGAGGAAAAGGTTCACCTCAAGCAGTTCTTCTTTGCCCTGCCCGAGAACCCGACATTTGAACAGCGTCAGTTGATCCAATCCAAAGCTGCGGATGCCCGGCGCAAATATGAGAGCTGTAGCACGATGGATGCCCTTGCCAAGGAGCTTGGTGATCAGGGATCCGGTGACCTGGGCACGATCAACACCAAAGATCTCCCGCCCGCGACCAGCGACGCAATTCGCACTGTCAGGGTCGGCGAAGTCTCTGCTCCCATACAGGTTTCCGGCGGAATTGCCGTGATCGCGGTTTGTGACCGCCAGGCCAGCGGCGGGATTGACCGCCTGGCGATTGAGCAGAAGCTTGCCGATGACAGGCTGGATAGCCTGGCGCGGCGTTATCTGCTGGATCTGCGCCGCAGCTCCAATGTGGATATCCGCCTGTGACAAAGGCCGCGACCTCTCCTCTCCTTCCCTCGGCTCGTTCTCGGGCTCTTGCCCCCACGCTTCCCCTGGCCCTGACCATGGGTGAACCGGCGGGGATTGGCGGCGAGTTGACACTCAAGGCCTGGCTGGAGCGACGGCATACTACAGCCTCCCCCTTTTTCACCATCGATGATCCGCAGCGGCTGGAAACGCTGGCGGCACAGCTTGGGCTGGAGGTTCCGATCAAGGTGATCACCGGGCCCGAAGAAGCTGCAGGCTGCTTTGCCGAGGCGCTGCCGGTTCTGAGCCAGAAGTTGTCAGATGCTGTGATTTACGGGCAAGCGAATCCGGCGAACGGCAAGGCAGTGCTCGCCTCGATCGAGCGGGCGGTGGAACTGGTGCAGCAGCAGCGGGCCGCGGCGGTGGTGACCAACCCGATCAACAAGGCGGCGCTCTATGATATCGGCTTCAGACACCCCGGCCATACGGAGTATCTCGCTGATCTAGCAGGGATTTCCACGCCGTCGGTGATGATGCTGGCCTGCGCACAGCTGCGGGTCGTGCCGGTGACAATTCATCTTGCCCTCGCACAGGCCATAAAACAGTTGAATGATGAGTTGCTCAGCCACACCATCAGAACCACCCACCGCGCGCTGCAGGAAGACTTCGGCATCGCTGCCCCGCGCCTCGCGGTCTCCGGCCTCAATCCGCATGCGGGCGAGAACGGCTCCATGGGGCGGGAAGAGATCGAGCTGATCATCCCGACGCTGGAACGCCTGCGCAAGGAAGGCATCAACCTGATCGGCCCGCTGCCCGCCGATACCATGTTCCACGCCGGAGCGCGTAAAAACTATGACGTGGCGATCTGCATGTACCACGATCAGGCCCTGATCCCGATCAAGACGCTGGATTTCGACGGCGGCGTCAACATCACCCTCGGCCTGCCCTTTATCCGCACCTCGCCCGACCACGGCACCGCCTTTGATATCGCGGGCAAGGGCATCGCCAAGCCCGACAGCCTGCTCGCCGCGCTGGATATGGCCGCTGATATGGCGGCAGAGATGACAACAAAGGTGGCGGGCAACCGCCGTCAAGCACCGAAGGCCCCGTAACAGCCCTTCCGGTCCAGGCCGCCCCTGCTACAGTGCTCCGGGCCCACTCCCCGAGCCCACGATTTCCCCCCACATGGACATCCCGCGCTCTGGAGTTGACGTCTGGCTCCGATATCCGGCTCCCCTATCTGGTTCCCCTATTTGGCTCCCGGATGTGACATCAGCCGTCTGCCCCAGATCCCTACGCAGAAGCTTCCTGGACCGGAAGGGCGGGCTCAGCCGCTCCTTGATCGGCCTCCCCAAGACGGAGAGGAACTGGCATATCGGCTGCGCTCGGTGACAATATCCAAGTGTCCGTGGCAGTGGTGGAGACGATGGCGTTGACGTTGGGGATGGCGGTGGGGATGGCGGTGGGGATGGCGGTGGCGGTACGATCCACGGGCCCGATGATCGTGATAGCCGTGACGGTGGTCGCCGTTAGTAGTAACAGTGAAAGAGAGCGGGGCGGCAGGCTGGCTGGCTGATGGCGGTCCCGGAGGCGTAGACAAAAAGGGCCGGTTGCAGTCGGGGCAGTGCGAAACAGAATCGCATGGGGCAGAAGTCGACAAACCGATCCATGCGCCAAGCCATAAACAAGAGCCATAAACCAAAACCATAAAGAAACACGATACGGCTTCACGATCTGGCACTATCCGATAGACAAGCCCCGATAGATATAGCCCAATAGGCAGAGATAGATTATACAGCCCCTAGAACCTTGCAGCCTTGCCCCAGCAGGACCTGTGAGCCCAACAACCCCGTAAATCCGAACAAGCAATGAAGCAGACAGCCCCATGAACAGATCCCCGGACGGCCTGCCCCCCCTGCGCGATGTGATCGCCCGCTTCGAACTGGCGGCAAAAAAGTCTCTCGGCCAGAACTTCCTGCTCGACCTCAACCTGACCTCGCGCATTGCCCGCAATGGCGGCCCGCTTGATCAGGGTACGGTGTTCGAGATCGGCCCCGGCCCCGGCGGCCTGACCCGTGGCCTGTTGATGGAAGGCGCGCAGCAGGTCATTGCCGTGGAAAAGGATCAGCGCTGCCTGAACGCCCTTGCCGAAGTCACCGCGGCCTATGACGGCAAACTGACGGTGATCGAGCAGGACGCCCTGACCGTCGATTTCAGCACGCTGGGCAGTGCGCCCCGACGCATTGTCGCCAACCTGCCCTATAACATCTCGACCGTGCTGCTGCTGCGCTGGCTCAAACAGATCGCCGTCGATCCGACAGTCTATGCCAGCCTGACCCTGATGTTCCAGAAAGAAGTGGTCGACCGCCTGACCGCCAGCCCCGGCACCAAGAGCTATGGCAGACTGAGCGTCATGACCCAGTGGCTGTGCAAGGCCCGGGCCCTGTTTGACATCCCGCCCCGCGCCTTTATTCCGCCGCCCAAGATCACCTCGACCGTGGTCCGGCTGGAGCCCCTCGCCGCCCCGCTGGCGCAGGCAGAGGTCGCCGCCCTGGAAAAGGTTACGGAATCCGCCTTTGGCCAGCGCCGCAAGATGCTGCGCCAGAGCCTGAAGACACTGGGCGTGCCCACGGGTGAGCTGATCGAGCGCGCAGGCGTACGGGAAACCGCGCGGGCAGAAGAACTGAGCATTGAGGAATTCTGTACCCTGGCGCGTTGTTTCGTAGAGCTGAAAATAACAACACCCCCCACAACAGCTTCCTGATTCCGGCGGCTGGTCTGAGACAAGAAATAGAGACAATAACGACTGTCCCCTTCGGGATTACTGGCGTCCCCTGCTTGACGTCTCTCGGGCTGAAAGAAGAAGAGATTGATCAGGGAAAACTGCCCCGATCACACCATTCCGAGGGTAGTTCCTGTCAGGTGCGAAATCCCCTCGTTACAGTAGCTTCACATGCATAAGTTATTTATGCTCCCGCACTATCAGCCTGTTCAGTTAAGAGAGTAACGGAATAAAAATGGCAAAATATACTTTCGTTCTCAAGATCGGCTAAAGAGTATTTTATTCGATCAAGGCCAGCATCCAAATGCGATATCTGAAGCCACATAAACTGGGTCAATCCTCCACCAAAATCCGGCAAGTTTAAATTGCTCACGCCTTTAAAACAGACTGATATCATCCCCTCATCAAGGTCGGCATGTTTCCCCATCACCAAAAGCATATTATAAGCATAGGTAACTGGTTCGATATCAATGCGTATCGACCTGACAAAAGTTACTCCAGCCAGTAATTCGTTCAGGTTCTTCAAATCATTCATAAATCAAACCTCCTGCCTTTTCTGTGGGGGCTGGTGATTACAGGCGCTTCAGGCTTCTTCCCCGTAAGATACAGGGATGTTTTTTTGGGCCAGAACTTTCAGCAAATAGTCAGGCGGCTCAAAAAACAGAAAATGATCAGAACCGTAAACAGCTTCGGCAATAAGGGTATCGCCGAAGAAGAACCGCCAACTCGAGATTCCTGAATTAAGTTCAACATCCCAATCCAAAAGATGTCTTCCCATATAACGAAGAATAACCATCAAGCTGTCTTGATTTAGCTTCCAGCAATCTTGAGGCTTGTGGAATGGTTCGCCGTTATAAGCCACCATTCTATCAAGTACAGACACCCCCATATAAAATGGCTTTAATGACTCTCTGAGCTTCTCTTTCCTTCCGGAGCTGCTATCCCCCGGAACATCAACAAGATCAACTGAAAAGCGGGTACAGCCACGGGTTAACAGTGAATAAAGCAGCCACTTGCTTGTCGTAAAGTCAATATCGTCATCAGAAATGGTAATGTACTTCATGGAAATCTCTTAGGGCTTGGTCGTCCAATTTCATTTGCCGACCAAAAGCCAAGTAAACAACTGAACCGCCGAGAAACATTCAATCTGATTCAATCATTACACGATAAATTTGAACTTTGCACTCTTGAGCTGTTTTCCTTTCCGGATTTTGCCTTACCGCTTTTACATAGAAAAACGCCTGAACTGGCTGTGTTCTATATGCCTCGGCCCCGAAGTCCTTCTCACATCTGTGCTGATACAAAGTCTGAACGTCACAGTCTCTCGTGTTTTGGCTTAAAAGCCCGCAGTGGTTCTAGTCCTGAAAATTTAATGGCTCTATGTCAGGCGGACAAAAGCACGTAAGACAAAGCGGTATTTTGTTAAATCGCCAAGGCGGACTGAATCCGGGCTTAGATAACCGGGGCAAAGCCTCCGCCTTACCCATAAAGCCAGGACACCATCATGAACCTCTTTCACGGGCTTTCCGCCTTTCCGATCACACCGACCGATATTCATGGACGGGTAAAGAGTTCTGAGCTTTGCCTGTTGCTGGATCGGATTGTGAAAGCCGGGGTTAACTCGATTGGATTGCTGGGCAGTACGGGCGGCTATGTCTATCTGAGCCGATCAGAACGACAGAGCGCCGTTGCTGCGGCGGTTGATTTTGTCGGGGGTCGGGTACCGGTGATCGTCGGCGTTGGCGCGCTCAGAACCGATGAGGCACAGCATCTGGCCAGGGATGCCCGGGATGCGGGCGCAGATGGCCTGTTGCTGGCCCCGGTTTCCTATGCACCCTTGACCGAAGAAGAGGTCTATCAGCATTTTGTTGCGGTTGCCCGGGCCACGGACCTCCCGCTTTGTATCTATAACAACCCGACAACAACCCGCTTCACCTTTTCACTGGATCTTTTAAGCCGTCTCTCACAGCTTGAGACCATTGCCGCCGTGAAGATGCCCTTGCCACAGGATAATGCCTTTGAGGCCGATCTGGCGCGGCTGCGTCAGCATACCCAGGGAAGCAGCAGGGCAAAGGGCTTTGCCATTGGCTACAGCGGCGACTGGGGCTGCGCGGCAGGCCTTCTTGCCGGAGCAGACAGCTGGTACAGCGTGGTCGGCGGTCTTTTCCCGGTTCAGGCCCTGAAACTGGCAAAAGCCGCGCAAGCTGGTGATGCGCTTGAAACCCAACGGATTGAGCAGTTTTTCCAACCGCTCTGGGCGCTCTTCAAAGAATTCGGGGGGCTGAGGGTTGTCTATGCCGCCGCAAATATCCTGTCGCTCACCGATGCCGTTCCCCACCTGCCGATCCTGCCTCTGAAACCTGCGGATCAGGCGCGGGTCGCCGAGGCCATTGATGTACTGGACAAGCTGAACTAGAAGCCAGCCACATACAGGAGGCGATAACCCTAGGGAACAAGACGTCACGGATCTGATCAGGGGTCAGTTACGGCTTCCCTGCTAATCGATATCTGCTAAACTATACTGCCCGGAT
>NZ_KB893169.1:40630-210746 GCF_000374005.1 Kiloniella laminariae DSM 19542
GTTACGGCTTCCCTGCTAATCGATATCTGCTAAACTAACCAGTAGATCCTTGATGCCGGATGCTGAGTTACGGCTTCCCTGCTAATCGATATCTGCTAAACTACGACCACCAAATATCTGTTTACTTTCAAATGATTAACAAGGTATTTGGTGGTAATTTCCATCTGTTATTCCTTAAAATAACGCAAACTGGTCTGGTTTTTTTTCAACAGCTTGCTCTTTCTTTCCAGAAAAATTCAGTACTTGGCCGAACTGCTTGTCCGTAAAAAACATGATACTGACATCACCTTCCGAAGGAGTTTGCCCACCAACCCGCTTTGAAATTGCCAAGGCTTTTTCTCGCGATGGACAGTGTTTCAAATATACCGAAAACTGTTTCATCATGAAACCTTCTTCAATCAACATGGTGCGAAAACGAGATGCACGCTTCTGTTGTCGCTTTGACGTCGTCGGTAAATCAAAGAGTACAAGCAACCACATGATTTTATAAGGTGATAAAGCCAAGTTCAAACACCTGTCCGGTCAATGTCGTTTGATTCAAAGCTGAAGCTCCTGCTGTTTTAGATAGTGTGCAGCCGTATGATCCGGGAACAGAAGTTTTCCATCACCAATTTCCAGAATATCGACAAATGACTGCACAAAAAGCGTCATGGCCCGAAAAAGATCTGTATTTTCACCAGATACACTAACCGACTGCATAACCAGCCCAGCCAGCTGGCTTTTTGCGTCAGGTGACAATTCTTCAGTCCAGATCGTTCGATTAAAATAGACGAGGGCATCCACATAAGGTCGAAAAACTTCCATCATATCATCTGCTAGACAAAACCCGTTTTGAGCATTTTTATGATGAATACCAAGCGCTGGAATCAAACCAGCGGCAGTTAATGCCCGCGCAATCGCAGAACGGATAATAATATAACCATAGTTCAGGTGGCTGTTCAGTCCGGGAAAATTTCTATCCCGCCTGAAATTTCTTCCCAACAATTGTTGCCAATAAATCCGTGCGGCACGTGCCTCTACATTTTCAGGGTCGCCTGACTTCACAATTTTCGCAAGTTTGGCAAGACTGTGCCCCATTGTATCGCTTTGCAGCGACAAGGTCGCAGCCTGTTCCAATATTTTTCGTGCGACAATCTGTTTCCAGATCTGTTTCTCAAGAGGCCGTTTACAGTCTGCCTGTAACCGTGCCCGCCTGGATTGCAAGTGATGCCCTGTAACCGGGAGGGAAATACTGACAGGCATATGATTGCCGCTACACACTGTTAGTGGGATTCCCTCCTCGGCCAGCTTAACAAGCAACGATACAGTCAAACAACATTGGTGCCCGTGAATAATGACAGAGTTGATGTCCGGGAGATGAAGTCGTCCTAACTCCTCCCCCGCTGAACAGATCACGATGGCGTTTCTTTCGAAATGCAAAAAGCGATCGTCCTGAGATATATCCAAAACGCGCCAGGACAAGAGATCAGCTTTCTATTGTAAGCGACTTGATTTCCATATGATTTTTCCCGTTTTATCTTGTTTGATTTTACGTGCCTTGGCATCGCAATAAAACCCCAGACCTCTGCCACCAAGGTCCTGACGCCCATCGGTTGACATGCGGGCATCAAGGACGGGGACGACCATCATTTTACCCTTGGTAAATTTGGCGACCTTATAAAGATCCCGCGTCCCCTCACCTATCGGACAATCCATTTCTACAAGGTCATCCTTAAACAGCGAGAAGATCAATTCATTGACGTCTTTTTTGCTCTCAGGTATGAACAAGGCATCTTTTCTGTCTTCGTTTATGGCTTCATAGTGGCTGATACACTGCCAGCCCAATTTTCCGGTACCGCGATTCCGGTAAAAGTCAATCCGTTGATTATTACCCGAGACATAACCAAACCGAGGTCGATTACCCACAATCGCATGTGCGGGCACGATCAGTTTCTCGCGTTTATAAATGACATATTCGTTTGCACCGCCCGCAGAAAGATACAGGTCCCGCGCGACTTTAAAAACCACCGTATCGGTGATTTCTTTGGGTTTGTTGTTCTCGACGATTGCCTGTTGATTTTCGCTTAGTAATTTAGCTCGGGCCGCTTCCCAACAGTTTTCTATTCCTGTTTTGATTGCCTTCAGACGCTCTCTGGATTTGACAACTTCATCAAGATCCGGAATTGTCTGTTCAATTCTGAGCGCGTTCAGCTTCTCAAGATTGGGAAGATCTGTGATCTTTTTACGAACGCGATTGATATAATAGCCGTGCCTGTCAGGCCCGTCGATAATGCCATTACGGGTTTCCAGATGCAATTGCCCCTGTTTCTTGTGGTTATTTTTGTAAACAGGACGCATCTGTTGCAATAAAGCCAAAACCCTTTTTTCAAGGTCGCGAACCGGTGGTTCCAGAGGCGCAAAGACCCGACGGAAAAATTCATTCTCGGCTCCCTCCCTTTCCACGCGCCCGGCTTCGGTCTGAATTTTCTGGATCATTCCCCGGGTGACGCCGCCGATTGCAACCGCATCAACAAAATGATGCCGGTGATCAGCCCGTTTTGATCGGCCTTTTCCCTTGCCAATCTGTTCCTGTATGATTTCGGAATGATCGACAAAAAATTTATCAAGACCCCAGGCCCGGTTCAAGTTGCTGGTAATACGGCCATTTGAAACGACAATATCCTGCTGCCGGCAAATCGACGATAAATAGAACCGCATCAACTTTGCGATATAGCGGTTGTCATTCATGGCTCTAGCGGAAAATGAACCGGCATTTTCATCTTCAAATTTTTCCAAGGCATCGGCTGTAAACCGCCACTTCATAGCTGGAATCATCCTGTCTACCCGACGCAGGATTGCAGCCCAGTCATAGCCCTCTGCGCCGGAGAAAGCATCATGCGGTGTATTGTTGCCCTTGAACAGATTGGCAGTAGCCGTACAAACCACCTTGTTAGCCAGCCCGTCGTCGCAGGTTACAGACCAGGGCAGCACATGATCCACATGTGTGGATGCGCCAAACAGATCAGTAATCCTTATATTGTCCCCGCTGTAGATACAGGTGCCTTTTTGCCGTTCCCACAGTTTATAGCGGATAAGGTTGGATCGATTGGGTTTTTCCTCATTTTTCACAAGCTTGTTGCGAATAACATCATTAACCTTGCGATTATTTTCGTTGGTTTTCTGAATATCATCGCGTTCCTGTTCAGACATGGACAGTTCCCGCCCCAGTTCCAGATGAATCTGAGTGGGTGGCCCATATTTTTTGATGATGCTATTTACCAATCCCCGAAGCTGGATGAGAGCACGGTGAACCACCATATTTGGAATGCGCCCGAACACTTTTTCCTGATAAGGAAGGCTGCTACCAGCATTGTCGCTAAAACTAACATGATTACCCAGAATTTCACCGTAATACGGCAGACGGGGAAGCAAATCCCCCTCGAATATTGCCCGTTCCTTTAAACCCGCCAACATGGCTGCTTCTGTAGCAGAGCAAATATTTGCTTCCAGCACATCGATAATCTCGCGGGTCGCAGAAGCGCCAATCGCGCCATACCCCGAAGGAAGTGGCACCGCAAGAATTGCGCGCGCCAGCACATCATTGCAGTTCAACAGTTTTTTCAACGCGATATGCGCGCGTGTATCATCCCAAACAGTCGCCAGAATATCGAGCAACTCATCCTGCTGCTGCTCTGACATCTCTGCCCATCTGTCCCCCAGAACGGCGTCCTGTCCCAGGAGACAGTCAAAGGGATAGGGTTTAATGACAAGAGTGTCTTTTTTTCCAAGATAGAGTTTATCTTTACCCTTCAGTTTCAAAAACTCCTTGGTGTTTTTCTTGCCAAGCGTGACACCTGCCATTAACTGATCGATCAGAAGATCCCGTTCAATAAAGGTTAGAATACGGATTCCCTCAGCAGTATCGATCCGAAGGTTATTGACCTCCTCATAAATACGTTTCAGTTGAAACAGGCGGCTGAGTTTTGGTATCCGACGTTCGTTTTCGATATATAAACAGTACCCCGGTTTCGGTGTTATTGTTTCACGTTCGAAAAACAGAATTTCTTTGAGAGCATTGATTTTTTCCTGAGTCAGTTCGTCGTGAAAAGCTGACTGAGCAAGCATAATCTTGTCAAATTCCTGTTCGATTAAAAACCGGAGTGGATAATGAGAATAGGCATCACCCGCTTTGTTACCTTGTTTGCTGATCCGGATTTTTGTTGTGTCTTGTCCAGACTTTCGATTGTTTGCCTTTTCTATCCGCCAAAGCAATTCCCCGTATGTACGAGCAGATCGTTCCAGCATCTGTACCTGTGTCCGGGCAAAGGCGGATGAAATTGCCGCTCCCTCTTTAGCAATCTCCTCATCTTCAGACATCCGGATGGCAGAAGAGCCCCGATGTTTTGCCATATGAAGGCATATACGTTGCAATTCGGCTAAACTGACTTGCCGATCCAGAGCATTCGCCCGCAGCCTGAAAGGTGAGGTATTCAGGACATCTGCGGGGGCCTTTTCACGATTATAACCCTGAAAATCTGAGGCAAAGAATTCACATATTTTTTTCAGCCTGAGCTGCTTGCGATCATTGGTTTTTCGTGCACTGCGTTTTTCCCTTCTGTTCGAAGCACCAATCGCCGTCGGGAAAAGAAGCACATTGCCGTCAATGAGATCACAAGGTTCTCCGTTGCGGTCAAGCGCATAAATGGCCCAGCCAAAAGATGCTATGCCACCATCTAGTGCCAACCTGTATGGAAAAAAACCACCCATCCCCTATCCCCCGAGTAGAAAATCTATTTGACTATCACTACTTCAGTTTATATATTATGGGCATTGATTCAATCATATTTAGCAGATATCGATTAGCAGGGATCAAGAGTCGTAATAAGTATTTATTACGCAAAATGGGGTGCTTACGGGCACCCCTTCTTCGTTTGTAAATGGATGTGTTATTAGTCGCGCCTAGGGCGACAACCAGTTCCTCTAAGCCCCTCTTAACCCCCGCACGAAACCGTCGAGGCCGGGTTTGCGGTCGCGTTTGAGGCGTTCGGCGCTGAGGATGGCCTGAACGTCGGCGACGGATTTTTCCACAGATTCATTAACGATGATGTAGTCGTATTCAGCCCAGTGGCTCATTTCATCGGCGGCTTTGGCCATGCGGCCCTTGACCACCTCTTCGCTGTCCTGGGCGCGGGCGTAGAGGCGACGTTCCAGTTCCTCCAATGACGGCGGCAGGATAAAGACCCGGACGATATCATTCGGGGCCTTGGCCGAGACCTGTTGTGTGCCTTGCCAGTCGATATCGAACAGCACGTCGCGGCTGTTGGAAAGTGCCTGTTCCACCGGGGCGCGCGGGGTGCCATAGCGGTTATCGAACACCGTGGCATGTTCCAGCAGTTCGTCCCCCTCTACCATTTCCGCGAATTTTTCCGGCGTGACAAAGAAGTAGTCCTTGCCGTCGGTTTCACCGGGGCGCATTTTCCGGGTGGTGGCGGACACAGAAAGCGTCAGGTCGTCTTCGCGTTCCAGCAGCAGTCTGGAAATCGTGGTTTTGCCAGCCCCTGATGGAGAAGAGAGAACCAGCATCAGGCCACGGCGCTGCAAGGTGTTTTCTGTCATATCGCTCATCGTACTCTTATTCGTCAGATTTTTCAGTGTTCCGGATTTTGGGTGTTCCGGTTTTTTCTGGCCGGTTATTCAATATTCTGGATCTGTTCGCGCAGCTGCTCGATGGTCGCCTTGAGGTCAATCCCGAGCGTGGTCAGGGCAACGTCGGATGACTTGGAACAGAGGGTATTGGCTTCGCGGTTGAATTCCTGGCACAGGAAATCCAGCCGCCGTCCACAGGGGCCACCCTGGTTGAGCAGATCGCGCGCGGCGGCAACATGGGCGGCCAGGCGGTCAAGCTCTTCCCGGATGTCCGCCTTGGTCACCAGAATGGCGATTTCCTGGGCCAGACGTTCTTCGGGCACCGGGCTGCCGTCTTTGAGCAGTTCGGCCATCTGTTTCATAAAGCGGGCCTGAAGGGCTGCGGGCTGGGTCGCGGAAAGCTCCCCGGCCTTTTTCTGCAGCCGCTCGATTTCATCCACATGGCCCTGGGCGACCGCGGCCATTCTGGCCCCTTCGAGCAGGCGCATTTCCTCCATCCGGGTGATGGCGGTCTGCAGGGACTGTTCGATCAGCAGCAGACGCTGTTCGGTATTTTCCGGGGACTCTTCTTCTTCGACCAGTTCCAGCACGCCGCGCAGGTTGAGGATGCCGTCAACCGAGGGGGCCACCGCATCGAGATCGTTGCTGACCCGGGTTGCCAGGGGGATGACCTGTTGCAGGATATCTTCGTTCACCTGCAGCTTGACCGCCTTCTGCGCGTTGTCGATCACCAGCCCGACGTGAAAGTTGCCGCGCTTGAAATGTTTGGCCAGTTCACTACGCGCGATGGCATCGAGAGCTTCATAACCGTTGGGCACGCGGCAGCGCAGCTCGAGGTTCTTGCCGTTGACGCTTTTGAGTTCCCAGGACCAGTTGGTCCCCGCGAATTCCCCCTCAGCGCGGGCAAACCCGGTCATACTGGCGATAGCTTTACCCATGAAGAGGTCCTTTTTAAATCTGGTTCAAATCTGGTTCAAATCTGGCTCTGGTGCGATAGAGGCTGGTCAGTATAAACCAGCTGGCGCAAAGGCCCTTGCTGTTTTACTTTTACCGCAAGCGCTATTGGTTTCCAATGCGTTATACTCAAAGCGGACAAGGCTGCGCAAGAATGACTGATCCGAAAACAATATTTATTACCGGCGCAAGCAGTGGTATTGGCGCAGCGCTGGCCGAAAACTATGCCGGATCAGGGGTTATGCTCTATCTCACCGGGCGCGACAGGCTGCGTCTGGATGAAATATCCGCGCGCTGTCAGGCCAGAGGCGCAAAGGTGCAGGCGCTGCAGCTGGATGTGCGCGATGCCGATGCCTGCGCAACCGCTATCGAAGAGGCCAACCGCGCCAGCAGACTGGATCTGGTGATTGCCAATGCCGGGATTTCAGGGGGAACGGGAGCAAAGGGCGAAAGCGCGGCCCAGACCCGCGAGATCATGGATATCAATGTCATCGGGGTCATGAACACGGTCCTGCCCGCGATTGCGGTCTTTAAAGCCAGCGGTGGCGGGCAGATTGCGATTGTCTCTTCACTCGCGTCCTTCAAGGGTCTACCCAGCGCCCCGGCCTATTGTGCCAGCAAGGCGGCGGTGCGGTCCTGGGGCGAAGGCCTGCGCGGTGCCCTGAAGCGCGACAGCATCCGCCTGTCGGTGATCACGCCCGGCTTTGTCGTCAGCCGGATTACCGATGCCAACAGATTTCCCATGCCGTTTCTCATGACCGGGGAAAAAGCCGCCGGGATCATCGCCCGTGGCCTGAGACGGAACAAGCCCCGGATTGCCTTTCCCCTGCCGATGTATCTGGCGGTGCTGGTCTTTTCCTGGTTGCCGCTGTGGATCACCGAGTTTATCGCCGATCGCCTGCCAAAAAAGCAGTAGCCCCCCCAGGACGGGCTGCCCTGAAGTTATCCAGGGCCAGCGGCCCGGGGTCACAGTTAACAGGAAGCAGTTAAAAGGGGTGGCGGCAAGGTATCAGTTACGGGAGGCCAGATGCGCATTCTCCGATACACAGCTCCAGATACGGCCAGATAAGAGAGGTATCCCCGATACCAAACGCAAAAGGCGCGTTCCGTCGTAAGACAAAACGCGCTGCGGCTCCAGCCTGACCGGACGGAGAAAGAAAAGGATTATTTGTGACGGAAAGTGATCCGGCCCTTGGTCAGATCGTAGGGGGTCATTTCAACGTCAACCTTGTCACCAACCATGGTACGGATACGGAATTTACGCATCTTTCCCCCAGTGTGAGCAATGATTTCGTGGCCGTTTTCCAGCTGAACACGAAACATCGCATTCGGCAGTTTCTCGATAACAGTACCACTGAATTCAAGTAGTTCTTCTTTAGCCATACAGCTAGCCTTTTCCTTCGGGCGTTCACGGGTTTGGCAAACCTACCGAACATTTACAAAAGGTCAAGCAAACATCGCATATTGGACTTAAAATCATTCAAAAGAGCCACATTTTGCCATTATTGCCGAAGCTTTACCTGCCCTTTGCGCTACTTCATCTGGACCGAGCGCCAGATCCGGACGTTTTTGTTGTGTTCCTTGAGGGTTCGGGCGAAGGCATGTCCGCCAGTTCCGTCGGCAACAAAGTAGAGGTATTTGGTTGCTGCGGGCTGCATCACGGCCTCGAGCGCTGACCTGCCGACATTGGCAATCGGCCCCGGTGGCAGCCCGTCGATGGTGTAGGTATTATAGGCGGTCAGGGCCTTGAGATCGGCGCGGGTCAGGCTGCGCCCGAGTGCCGCCTTGCCCAAGGTAATGCCATAGGTCACGGTCGGGTCAGACTGCAGCCGCATGCTTTTGTTCAGACGGTTGACAAACACCCCGGCCACCAGCGGCCGCTCCGAAGCGATCCCGGTTTCCTTTTCGACGATCGAGGCCAGGATCAGGGCTTCTTGCGGAGACTTCAGCGGCAGGTTTTCCTGCCTTTTGTCCCAGAGTTCCTGAAGAGTTTTGCTCAAGTCCGCCTGCATGCGGTCAATAATCGACTGGCGACTGTCGCCGCGAACAAAGTGATAGGTCTCGGGCAGCAGGCTGCCTTCGTCCGGCGTCAGGTTGATTGTGCCCTCAAGCGTCGGTTCGGCCAGCAGAAGGTCAACGATTTCCTGTGAGGTTTTGCCCTCGGGGATCGTGACCGAATAGACGATGCTCTTGCCAGATTCGAGAATGCCGATGGCCTGATCAATGGAAATCTGGGCCGGGAAGAGATATTCCCCCGCCTTCAAGTTCTTTGACCGCTGGGTGTAGCGGGCACCCAGTTGAAACACCAGCGGGTCATCAATCACCCCCTCTTTTACCAGCAGGTCCGAGATTTTCTCCAGCCCGGCACCGCGCGGAATCATGACAGAAACATCCTGTTGCAACGGACCGGGCGCCAGAAAACGAACCTGAGCCGTATAGGCGAGAATCGCACAGGTCAGAACAATCAGGGCCAAAAGAAACGAGGCCCACTTCAGAAAAGCAGGCCTCGTCGTGTTTTTAGGTTCTTCGCTCACGTGACCAACGATTAACGGAATGCTTTCAGCACGAGGCTGGCATTGGTTCCGCCAAATCCAAAAGAGTTGGAAAGTGCAATATCGATCTTCCGTTCCTGCGCCTCAAGCGGCACCAGATTGATGCCACGGCATTCTTCGGAAGGATTCTCGAGGTTCAATGTCGGCGGAACAACGCCTTCTTTGATCGCCTTGATCGAGAAGATCGCCTCGACAGCACCAGCCGCCCCAAGCAGATGGCCGATTGCCGATTTGGTCGAGGACATGCAAAGGTTGTCATTGCCGCCAAACAGGCGCTTCACAGCACCAAATTCGATCTCGTCACCCAGCGGTGTCGAGGTTCCGTGCGCGTTGATATAGTTAACATCTGACGCGGAAATCCCGGCACGTTTCAATGCAGCGGACATGGCCCGGAAACCACCATTGCCATCCGCAGGAGGCGCGGTGATGTGATAGGCATCCCCGGAGAGACCGTAGCCGACAACTTCACCATAGATGGTCGCGCCACGGGCCTTGGCGTGTTCGAGTTCTTCAAGCACAACAGCCCCGGCACCCTCGCCCATGACAAAACCGTCACGTCCCTGATCCCAAGGCCGCGAGCCTTTTTCTGGCGCATCGTTGTAGCCGGAAGACAGCGCACGCGAAGCACAGAAGCCAGCGATACCAAGTCGGCAAACCGCGGCCTCAGCTCCACCAGCAATCATCACGTCGGCATCGTCGAGCATGATCAGCCGCGCCGCATCGCCAATGGCGTGCGCCCCGGTAGAACAGGCTGTCACAACCGCGTGGTTCGGGCCTTTATAGCCGTACTTGATGGAAACCTGGCCTGAAACCAGATTGATCAAGGCCGAAGGAATGAAAAAGGGAGAAAGCTTGCGCGGGCCTTTTTCCTCGAGAAGCAGAGCCCCGTTGGCGATTGCCTGCAGTCCCCCGATGCCCGAGCCGATCATGACACCGGTGCGAAACTGGCTTTCCTCGTTTGGCGGTTCCCAACCGGAATCCTCAATGGCCTGCTGTGCCGCAGCCATCCCAAAAACGATAAAAGGATCCAGTTTCCGGCGATCTTTTAAAGGGACGAATTCTTCGACATTGAATTTTCCGTCCGCGGTTTCGCCGACAGGAACCTGCCCGGCAATCTGGGAAGGAAGATCCGAAACCTCGAAACCTTCGATTTTGTTGATACCGGATTCCCCGTTGATGAGACGTGACCAGATGTGATCAACGCCACTTCCCAGTGGAGAAACCATACCGAGACCGGTAATTACGACACGACGCATGATACTGTGATGTCTCTATACTATTTAAAGACGAAAACGCCGGGACGTTGTCCCGGCGTAAAAACGATTAAACGTTTTCCGAAATGAAATCGACAGCGTTCTGAACTGTGACGATTTTCTCGGCTGCATCATCAGGAATCTCACAACCGAACTCTTCTTCGAAAGCCATAACGAGTTCGACGGTATCCAGACTGTCCGCACCGAGGTCATCGATGAAACTTGCAGAATTTACAACTTTGGACTCTTCAACACCCAGGTGTTCAACTACAATTTTTTTAACGCGATCAGCGACATCGTTGCTCATAAAACTTAGCCCTTAACTAATTATCGCCTTTCGGCGGAGTTTCTTTATGGCCGTATGGCCTGAATTCCTATTATTTCCCTGCATTCTGCAGAGAGGCGCCGCCTCATAACACACTTTTCAGCGGCTTGCCAACGCCCTTGACGTATATCCTTCATAAAGATTCCACGCCAAGGGGTCAATTACAGATTATATCATGGCCATTCCGCCATTCACATGCAAGGTCTGTCCTGTAACGTAGGCAGCCTCGTTACTCGCGAGATAGGCAACAGACGCCGCAATGTCTTCCGGCGAACCCAGACGGTCACAGGGGATCGTGCTCAGAAGCTTTGCTTTCTGCTCGTCTGCAAGAACATCTGTCATGGCTGTCTGGATAAAGCCAGGAGCAACACAGTTTACGGTAATTCCGCGCGACGCGATTTCCTGGGCCAGTGATTTACTCATGCCGATCAGGCCCGCCTTGGAGGCAGCATAGTTGGTCTGCCCCGCATTGCCAGTTGTCCCGACAACAGAGGTAATGCCGATAATCCGGCCCCAGCGGCGTTTCATCATGCCCCGCATGCAGGCCTTTGCCAGGCGGAAACTTGCAGTCAGATTAACCGCCAGCACCATATCCCAGTCTTCGTCTTTCAGACGCATCGCCAGGTTGTCCCGGGTCAGGCCCGCATTGTTGACGAGGATATCCACCTGGCCCATTGCCTCTTCCGACCGTTTGATCAGATCAGCCGGAGCATCGGTTTCGGACAGGTTGGCAGGCAGGACAAAAACCCGTTCCCCGCCAAGGTCAGCCGCAACCTTTTCCAGGGCCTCGACCCTTGTACCGGAAAGGCCGACTGTCGCCCCCTGGGCGTGCAAGGCAGCAGCAATTGCATGCCCGATGCCACCAGAGGCACCTGTAACCAGGGCAGTTTTGCCGGAAAGATCAAACATCAGTAACTCCTAGAAATATATATCGCCGGGAAAGAGTACCCAATCCGGGTACACAGACCAAGCGGCAAGAAAATTGTGCACGATTATTAAAGGCGGCGGGTATTAAAGATGGCGGGCATCAAAGCCCGCCTCAATTTAAAGCGCCTTGAGCAGTTCCTCGATTTCTGCCGGTGTCCCGGCATTGGCGGACTCAAGTTCCTTGTCGATACGACGCACCAGACCGCTCAGGACTTTCCCGGCACCCAGTTCCACCAGCTGCTCAACGCCCTGCTCCTTCATAAAGAGAACAGATTCGCGCCAGCGCACCACGCCGGTTACCTGCTGGACCAGAAAATTCCGAATCGCTTCCGGGTCGCTGACAAAATCAACGGCAACGTTGCTGATGACCGGCAGAGACGGTGCGCGCAGGGTCACGCCCGCCAGCGCCTCGGCCATAACATCGGCGGCAGGTGCCATAAGAGAACAGTGGAATGGCGCGCTGACTGGCAGCAACAATGCCCGCTTGGCACCTTTTTCCTTGGCAATATCCAGCGCCCGCTCGATTGCACCCCGATGCCCGCTGATCACCACCTGGCCCGGCGCGTTGTCATTGGCAGCAGAACAGACTTCACCCTGTGCGGCTTCCCTGGCAACAGCCTGGGCTTCCTCAAAATCCAGTCCAAGCAAAGCAGCCATTGCCCCCTGCCCTACAGGAACCGCCTGCTGCATGGACTGGCCACGCAACTTCAGCAATCTTGCCGCATCCGACAATTCCAGTGCGCCCACAGCCGCAAGGGCCGAGTATTCGCCCAGGGAATGCCCGGCGACACAGATACCGCGGTCTGCCAGGTTAAAATTACCTTCGCTCTGGAGAATACGCACAACAGCCATACTCACTGCCATCAAGGCTGGTTGAGCATTTTCTGTCAGGGTCAGATCTCCCTCAGGTCCCTCAAACATCAGCTTTGAAAGCTTCTGACCAAGAGCGTCGTCAACTTCCTCAAACACCTGGCGGGCAACGGGATAGGCTTCGGCCAGTTCCTTGCCCATGCCGACAACCTGTGATCCTTGACCAGGAAAGACAAAAGCACGTTTCATATTGTTATTCCTCTACTGCAATCATTTCAAACCCTGCCCGGAAGCCTGTAGGCAAAAAACAGATACACATCCGAAACCAGCGCCGATTTTAGTTCCTGCCCTGTTCCCAGCCCGACGGCCTCTGAATAACCCTCTGCATAAAAAGGGCAGCAAAAGCGTCGTTCTCTACGGGTTCAATTCTGGCCCATATTATTCTGGCCCAGAAATAGCCCTGTCCGGCAAAAGATGCAATAAATTGCGCAGCAAATCGTCCGGCAAGCTGCTTTCCCTGCTGCGCCACCCTTGAAAAACAATTCGGACAAACTCTGAATATACCATATATATCAGTCAAATAACATAGAGACAAAGCACATGAAAAACCCGCATGACTCACGGGACTTGACCCGTTCCGCAGGATCGCTATATTCCGCTTCGTCTATCCGCAATAAATCAACTCCTTGCTGGTGACCTCTAGCGGATCATGAGGACGCCAGCTCCGGATAAGGGTTTTCAGCCCTTTCCACAAAGCCGTGAGGAGTAACTATGGCTTTTTATGAGTGTGTATACATCGCACGTCAGGACATCTCGTCCTCTCAGGTCGATGCACTAACCGAACAGTTCACCACCATCATCACTGAAAATGGTGGTTCTGTTGCAAAAACAGAATACTGGGGTCTGCGTAACTTGGCTTACCGCGTCAAGAAAAACCGCAAGGGCCACTACGTTCTTCTGAACATCGATGCACCTGCTGCTGCGATCCTCGAAATGGAACGTATCATGCTGTTGAACGAAGATGTTCTGCGTACCCTTACCCTGCGCGTTGATGAACTGGAAGAAGGTCCTTCCGTTATCATGCAGAATCGTGGCAGCCGTGATGAACGCGGTGGTCGTGGTGGTCGTGGCGGTCGTGAAGACCGTGGTGATCGTGGTGATCGTGGCGATCGCGGTGGTGACCGTGGTGGCCGTGGTGGCGATCGCGCTCCGCGCGATGCAGCTCCAGCAGCTAACTAAGGGAGAACAGACATGGCCGTTCAGATCGTAAGCCAGGGCGTTGGTTCCCGTCGTCCTTTCAACCGTCGTCGTAAAAGCTGCCCGTTCTCTGGTTCAAATGCACCAAAGATCGACTACAAAGACACCCGTCTTCTGCAGCGTTTCATTTCCGAGCGCGGTAAAATTGTACCAAGCCGCATAACCGCAGTATCTGCCAAAAAGCAGCGTGAACTTGCCAAGGCAATCAAACGCTCCCGCTTCCTGGCTCTTCTGCCATACATCATCGGTTAAGGAAGGAGATAGTATTATGCAAGTCGTCCTTCTCGAGCGTATCGAAAAGCTTGGCCAGATGGGTGATGTGGTTTCGGTTAAGCCGGGCTACGCACGTAACTTCCTGCTGCCAAAGCGGAAAGCAATGCGCGCAACCAAAAGCAACCTTGCACAGTTTGAAGCTCAACGTGCTCAGCTTGAAGCAACTAACCTTCAGCTCCGCGATGAAGCACAGCAGGTTGCCGGGAAACTGGAAGGTCTCGTTGTTTCCCTGATCCGTCAGGCTGGTGATTCCGGCCAGCTGTACGGTTCCGTGAACACACGTGACATTTCTGACGCTGTTGCCGAAGCAGGCATCACCATCAACCGTAGCCAGGTCGTTCTCGACAAGGTCATCAAAACTCTTGGTCTGCACGATGTTAAAGTCGTTCTGCACCCAGAAGTTTCTGTTGGCATCGTCGTCAACGCAGCACGTTCTCTGGAAGAAGCAAAGCTTCAGGTGAAAACCGATGCACCTGTTTCTTCCCGTGATGCTGAAGCTGCTGAAGCAGAAGCTGAAGTAGAAGAAGTTCTTGAGACAGAAAGCGAAAGCGAAGAGTAATCTTCTCTTTTCCATCTGGATCATGTTATTGAGACGGCGCCCGATGTGGCGCCGTTTTCATTTCCAATCTGTACTTCCCCAGTCGAGATCGCTACATTCACAATCCGGCACACCAGAAGGGAATCGGTCACAAGGCTGATCCCGGAAATCATTGGGGTGTGTTTAAAAAATAACGATAGATGCAAGCTTGAGGCCCATGGAAGACGACGCGATTCCTCCCTATGATTCAGACATTCCCTATGATGATGGTCATGATCATGATTCCATGGGGCATGATGCCATGGGACTGATGGACCACGACAATATGGGGCATCATGGCCCGGAGTTGCGCTCTCCACCTCATAACTATGAAGTAGAACAGGCCCTGCTTGGCGCTGTCCTGGCGAACAACAAGGCTTTTGAGCGCATCTCGGACTTTCTCTTGCCTGCGCACTTTGCCGATCCCGCCCATGCTGAAATCTTTCAGGCCTGTAAAACCCTGATCGAGCGGGGACAGCTGGCCAACGCCACAACCCTGAAGAACTATTTTTCCGGCAGTGGCAGCCTGGAAGAGCTGGGCGGCACCAGTTATCTTGCCGAGTTGCAAAGCAGCGTTGTCACCATCATCAACGCCTCCGAATATGGCAAGATCATCCATGACCTCTATATCCGGCGCGAACTGATCAATCTCGGCGAAGAAGTCGTTATCAACGCCCACACCCATGATCTGGATCTTTCAGCCACCCAGCAGATTGAAGGCGCGGAGCAGAAACTCTATCGATTGGCCGAGGCAGGCCAGACAGAAGGCGGCTTTGTTTCTTTTGGCGATGCGCTGGCCACTTCGATCAACTATATTAACGTCGCGATGAAACAGGGCGACGGCCTGGCCGGAATTTCCAGCGGCCTGCGCGATGTCGACAAGCTGCTCGGTGGCTTCCACCATTCAGATCTGATCATTCTTGCTGCCCGCCCCTCTATGGGGAAAACCGCTTTTGTCACCAACATCGCGTTCAACATCGCCCAGGCGACAAAACCCGGCCACAACGCCGATGGCGACGAAACCGAAATCCCCATGTCCGTGGCTTTTTTCTCGCTCGAGATGTCAGCAGATCAGCTCGCCAGCAGGATTCTGTCCTCTGCCGCGGAGATGCCATCCCACCTGATGCGTCGTGGGGAACTGGACAACGACCAGTTCGAACACGTCTTCCAGGTCAGCCGTGCCCTGTCAAACTACAAACTCTTTATCGATGACACGCCGAACCTGACTATCCCCGGTTTGCGCAACCGCGTCCGCCGTCTGAAGCGACAGCACGGACTGGATATTATCATCGTCGATTACCTGCAGCTGATGTCTGGTGCTCCCGGTGGCAACAGTGACAGCCGCGTCCAGGAGGTCTCGGAGATTTCCCGTGGACTGAAAGGGATCGCCAAAGAGATGAACGTGCCCGTTATCGCCCTGTCCCAGCTCTCGCGTCAGACGGAACAGCGCGAAGACAAAAGACCCCAGCTCTCGGATTTGCGCGAATCCGGATCGATTGAGCAGGACGCCGATGTGGTGCTTTTCCTCTACCGTGATGAATACTATATAGCCCGTGAAAAACCGGGTCAGGGTGCCGAGGATTCCACCGACCGTTTCCACGAGAAACTGGCCAACCATGAAGCCCGTCTCGAAGCTGCGAGAAACAAGGCCGAGATGATTATCGGCAAGCAGCGTCATGGCCCCATCGGGACAGTCGAGCTGCACTTTAACGGCGAGTTCACCAAATTTTCTGACCTTGCTCCTGACGACCACCTGCCGGAACATCACTAATCCCCAGACAGCCAATCTGAGGAAGAGATTTTTTTGTTCAATATCAATTAATTATCTAGTCACGAACAGGTCCCAAACATTCCACTGGAGAACTCCCGGCACAGCCGAGGAAATCTTTTGTGTAACAGTTGTGTAATAGCAGGTTGTTATCTCACTGGAATCACGTCAAAATCCCTCGATAATTTTTCAGGTTAAGGCCTCAGGGTTTCTCTGGAAATACGATCATACCAAGGATTGCCAACCCTTTAGGTCCGGCGATCTCTGCAACAGAAAGATCCCGACGGTTTACGCGATGCCCCTTATTCAACCCCTTGGTCGCCTGACCCTTGCCTTCCTTGAGATCATCGGCCGCCTGTCGATTTTCGCCTCAGCTGCGATCTCCCACTGTTTTCGCCCGCCCTTTTATCCCAGGCTGATTCTAAAACAGATGATTGAAGTCGGGTATTATTCCCTGCCCGTGGTTGGTCTCACCGCCATTTTTACCGGCATGGTTCTGGCCTTGCAGAGTTACACTGGCTTCGCTCGTTTTTCTGCCGAGAGCGCCATCCCCAACGTGGTGATCGTCTCGATCACCCGTGAGCTGGGACCAGTCCTGGCCGGACTGATGGTTGCCGGTCGTGTTGGAGCTGCGATGGCTGCAGAAATTGGCACGATGCGGGTCACCGAGCAAATTGACGCGCTTTACACCCTGGCAACCAATCCTTTCAAATATTTGATTGCTCCCCGAGTGATCGCCGGGGTATTGACCTTGCCGATACTGGTGCTGGTTGCCGATACCATCGGCGTGTTTGGTGGATATCTTGTCGCGGTTCACAAACTTGGTTTCAACCCCGCAACCTATCTGAAAAATACTCTGGATTTCATGCAGGCGATCGACGTGATCTCCGGCCTGGTCAAGGCCGCAGCTTTTGGCTTCATCATCACCCTGATGGGCTGTTACCACGGCTTCAACTCCAAGGGCGGCGCCCAGGGTGTCGGATCCGCCACCACCAACGCGGTTGTCTCAGCCTCGATTTTGATCCTGACTTTCAACTATCTGATCACCGAGCTGTTTTTCTCACGATGACCCGTACGATTTCTCCCCAGGCTTCCCAGCAAGTCAACCAGAAGAAGTCCCCGGAAAATTCTGGAGTCAAGATCCGTATTCGAGGCCTGACCAAGGCCTTTGGCCCCAAAGTTGTACTCAACGACCTCGACCTCGATATCCATGAGGGAAAGTCTCTTGTGGTTATCGGGGGGTCCGGTACCGGAAAATCAGTCCTGCTCAAATGTATTCTTGGCCTGCTTAAACCCGATTCCGGCAGCATCGAGATCGACGGACAGGAAATCATCGGACTAGGGAACGACGATATGGAAGTCGTACGCCAGAAATTCGGCATGCTGTTCCAGTACGCGGCCCTGTTTGATTCCCTGACCATATGGGAAAATGTAGCTTTCGGCCTGATGCAAGCTCACGGCATGTCCAAATCCGACGCTTATCCCATCGCTATGGAAAAGCTCGCTCTGGTTGGCCTTGGGGAACGCTTTGCCGGAAAGTTTCCGGCTGAACTGTCCACCGGGATGCGCAAACGCGTCGGGTTAGCTCGTGCGATTGCCACCTCGCCAGACGTCCTGTTCTTTGACGAACCTACAACCGGTCTTGATCCGGTCATGGGGGATGTGATCGATCGGCTGATCGTGCAGTCGGTTCAGGGATTAGGAGCAACAGCCCTGACCATCTCTCACGACATGGACAGCGCCAGACGTATTTCCGATCGTATCGCCATGCTTTATGATGGAAAGATTACCTGGGTCGGGAATACTGAGGATCTTGATACCACTGATAACCCCTATATCCATCAGTTTATTAATGGCCTGCTTGAAGGTCCGATCCAGTTCCGCCTGACCGGAACAGACAGAGCAACCGGATAAAAGACCTGCTTCCTGGTCACTAAAGATTAAGACCTGCTTCCAGGTCCCTAAAGATTAAGACCTGCTTCCAGGTCAGTGAGAATCGCCTGACTTTACCGCCGAGGAGGCCCGACTTGGCCAAAAATGTAACCCGCTTTGTTTGCCAATCCTGTGGTGCCGATTACGCCAAGTGGAGCGGGAAGTGTGAATCCTGTCACGAATGGAACAGCATCACGGAAGAAGCCGGTTCTTCCAATGTGCCCGGAGGTCTCGCCAAAAAGAATATCCGCAAGGGCAAACAGATCGAATTTGTCAGTCTTGAGGGCAGCAGCAAACCCCTCACCCGGTATGTCAGTAACAATGCAGAGTTTGACCGGGTCTGCGGTGGCGGTCTTGTCCCAGGGTCTGCGGTTCTGATTGGTGGAGACCCCGGTATCGGGAAGTCGACCCTTTTGACCCAGATACTTGCCTCGCTCGCTACCCACGCCAAAGCCAGATGCGTTTACATATCAGGCGAAGAAGCCATCGATCAGGTTCGCCTGCGCGCCAGAAGGCTCGGCCTCAAGGCTGATGACTTCCTGCTGGCGTCCGCAACTTCCGTCAGGGATATCGCCACAACACTTGATGAACACAACCCGCCACAGGTCGTGGTAATTGATTCGATCCAAACCATGTTTATCGACAGTCTGGATTCAGCCCCGGGCACCGTTTCACAGGTGCGTGCCTCGGCACAGGAATTGATCCAGCTGGCCAAGGCGCGCGGGTTCTGCTTGCTATTGGTAGGGCATGTGACCAAAGAAGGCGTGATTGCCGGGCCAAAAGTTCTAGAACATATGGTAGACACCGTGCTGACTTTCGAAGGCGAGCGGGGGCATCACTTCCGAATCCTGCGGGCCGCGAAAAACCGTTTTGGCCCGACCGATGAAATCGGGGTGTTTGAAATGTCCGAACAGGGACTCGAACAGGTTTCAAACCCCTCTGCCCTGTTTCTCGCAGAACGGCGAGGCAATATTTCAGGCGCCGCCGTTTTTGCCGGGCTGGAAGGGACGCGCCCCGTCCTGGTCGAAATCCAGGCGCTTGTTTCCCCTTCACAGCAGGCAAACCCGCGCCGTGCCGTTGTTGGCTGGGATTCAGGTCGACTGGCGATGATTCTGGCTGTTCTTGAAGCCCGTTGTGGTCTGGTCCTCGCTGGAAATGAAGTTTATCTGAATGTGGCTGGCGGGTTGAGGATCAGCGAACCTGCCGCAGATATGGCCGTGGCCGCGGCATTGATTTCTGCCGCAATGGACATCCCGGTCCCTGAAAAGACTGTCGTTTTTGGTGAAATCGGTCTGTCAGGGGAAATCAGATCTGTCAGTCAGTCGGAAAGTCGGTTGAAAGAGGCGAGCAAACTCGGCTTTGAAAAAGCAATAATTCCGCCCCTTCGTGCAAAGAAGAATTGTAATGCGGACGCTTCGGGGTTAGATACAAGGCAGATTGAACACCTGCAGGACCTTGTGGCGCTTTTTGCGGCCAAAACAGTAAGGAAAGCCGCAGGTGGCTAACCGGCAAAAGTGATAGAACTTGATGGAAAACCTCCCCATCTCACTTCTGGATGTCGCTGTTATCGGCATACTTGCAGTCTCGGGACTTTTTGCCCTCTTCCGGGGGATTGTCCATGAAGTTCTGTCTGTAGCTTCCTGGATCGGGGCGGGCTTTATTACGCTCTGGGGATTTCACCCTCTGCTGCCCCACATACAGAAGTTCATTAACATCCCCTTTGTCGCCGAACTGGTTACAGGTTTTGCCATCTTTGTCATCGCCCTTGGCCTGATGATGGTTGTGATCCGGATGATCTGCAAGCATGTCAGGGAAAGTACCTTTGGCCCGCTGGACCGGTCACTCGGATTTCTTTTTGGTCTCGTCCGCGGTGCCGTAATCGTCTGTATCTGCTGGATGGTATTTTTTGTCTTCCTTATGCCACAGGAAGAAGGCTGGCCTCAGGACGTTGAACGGGCAAAAACCCGTCCTGCAATCCAGCAGGGTTCTGCCCTGCTGGTCAGAATTGTACCGGAGAAATTCCACACAGAAACCCTTGCCAAGGTTTTGCAACAAGCCGAAGCCGCGAGACAGGTCTACAATGCAACCCAGACCTATCAGCAACTGATCAAACCGGAACTCCCCGCCCCTGCACCAAAAGAAGGGGAACCCGGTTATAACGACACCATGCGCACACAGATGCAAAAAACCATCGAAGCTGTAAATGGCAGCGAATGATGGGCAGCATTCCGAGTTCAGGAGAGCGAAAGCCATGACACCCGATTATCTTCACGATGATGACAAACTCCATGAGGAATGTGGCGTTTATGCCGTTCATGGGCACGAAGGCGCAGCCGCCCTTGTAACTCTTGGTCTGCATGCTCTGCAGCATCGGGGCCAGGAAGCGGCAGGGATTATCAGCTATGACGGCAAGGAGTTTTATAATCACCGGGCCCTGGGGCTGGTGGGTGATAACTTCTCGTCACAGGAAGTAATTGAGCGTCTGCAGGGACATATGTCCATCGGCCACACCCGCTATTCCACCACAGGTGAAACTGCGCTTCGAAATGTACAGCCCCTGTTCGCAGAGTTGCATGCTGGCGGGTTTGCCCTTTGCCACAACGGCAACCTGACAAACTCCCAGAAAATACGCGATCAGCTGGTTATGCGGGGATCGATTTTTCAGTCGACCATGGACACCGAAGTCATTCTGCATCTGGTTGCCACCTCTATTCGCGATACCATTGTCGGCAAGGTTATTGATGCGATCCAGCGGATCGAAGGTGCCTATGCACTGCTGTGCATGACCAAAGAGGGCGTCATCGCCGTTCGAGATCCCCACGGTATTCGCCCGCTGGTGCTTGGCACCTTTGAAGGCGGTTATGTCGTAGCCTCCGAGACCTGTGCTCTGGACATCATCGGCGCCGAATTTGTGCGCGACATCGAACCCGGCGAGCTGGTTGTGATCAACGACGAGGGCATTCAGTCCATGCGTCCTTTCCCGCCAACACGTAAACAGACCTGTATCTTTGAATATATCTATTTTGCCCGCCCGGACTCTTTTATTGATGGCATCAGCGTGTATGACGCGCGCAAGAGCATTGGCAAAGGTCTGGCCCAGGAAAGCCATATCGAAGCAGACGTCGTGGTACCGGTTCCAGATTCCGGCGTTCCTGCCGCTATCGGTTATTCGCAAGAATCCGGCGTTCCCTTTGAACTTGGTATTATCCGTAATCACTATGTCGGTCGTACCTTTATTGAGCCGGGCCAGCAGATCAGAAACCTTGGCGTTAAACTGAAACACAATGCCAACAAAGCTGTTCTGGCCGGAAAGAGAGTTATCCTGGTTGATGACTCGCTCGTCAGGGGGACAACCTCTCTCAAAATTGTCGAGATGGTTCGTGCGGCAGGTGCCAAGGAAGTGCACATGCGGATCGCCTCCCCACCGATTGGATACCCTTATTTTTACGGTATCGACATTTCCAAATCGAAAGAGCTGCTCGCCGCCCAGATGGATCTGGAGGAAATGGCCAGCTATATCGGTGTAGACAGTCTTGCCTTCCTTTCCATTGATGGCATGTATCGGGCCATGGGTCTTGAAGGGCGTAATGATCTGGAGCCACAATATTGTGATTCCCCCTTCACCGGATACTATCCTACCCGGATTGACGATTATCAGGATCATGTCGTCGATGTACCCAAGTTCAAGAAACCCAAAAAAGCCGGCTAGGAAACTTAGAGATGACAGAGCAAACACCCCTCCACCTTGTTGAGGGACGTCTTGAAGGACGCCTCGCCCTGATTACCGGCGCATCGCGTGGTATCGGCCGTGCTGTCGCAAAACGTTTTGCCAAAGAAGGTGCCCAGCTGCTGCTAATGGCAAGAACTGTCGGCGCACTGGAAGAACTGGATGACGAGATTCGGGCTGCAGGTGGCAAAAGTCCGGTTCTCATTCCCCACGACCTCAAGGAAATGGACGGACTGGATCATCTCGGCGCTTCGCTGTTTGAGCGCTATGGCAAACTGGATGTGCTGGTTGGCAACGCGGGCTCGCTTGGGCCGCTCTCGCCCATCGGACATATCAAGCCCAAGATCTGGCAGGAAGTTTTTGACATCAACGTCACAGCCAACTACCGGCTTATTCGCAGTCTCGATCCCTTGCTGCGAAAGTCAGATGCCGGGCGGGCTATCTTTGTCACCACCAGTGCAACAGCAAAAGCCTATTGGGGGGTCTACAAGGCCTCGAAGGCCGCGCTGAACACCCTGGTGCAGACCTATGCAGATGAAGTGCAAAAAACGACTGTACGCGCCAATCTGATTTCGCCCGGCCCGACACGTACGGCCATGCGGGAAAAAGCCTTCCCCGGTGAAGATCCCATGAGCCTGCCTGCCCCGGAGAGCATCACCGATACCTTTGTCCAGCTCGCCTCGGCCGACTATCAGCTCAATGGACAGTTTATTGACCTGAAGCAGAGATAGGCCCGGACCCCTGACCGGGCCTTAACCCTGTCCGAAGAGTTAACCGCAGTCCATTCCAGACGAAGATTGAATGAACTGCGGTTAAAACGGGATCAAATCCCGTCAAGTATGGTCAGGGTACATTCAGCATTGGCATTGCGCATCGCCTTTACCGGCGCATATTCCTCGCTGTTGAGGAAACGTTTTGCCTTTTCCATATCCGGAAACTCGATCAGAACCAGGCGGGTAGGCGACCAGAGCTCGTTTTCCACGACATCCATTTCTCCCCCTCTGGTGCGGTAGATACCACCATATTTTTCAGCGAGTGGTCGGGCCAGTGCCTTGTACTCTTCGTACACCTGCGGATTATTGATTTTTGTATCAACCAGAATAAACGCGCTCATTTTCTCTCCCCTCCTCTGATGATGTCTTCACCATCAGTCAAAAATAAAAGGCCGCCCGAAGGCGACCTTTTACATTGGATACAATATTCAAAAATCAATCAGTTATTGCGTTTCTTTTTGCCCGCATAGGGATTGTCACCCTTTTTCATATGGAGGCGGATCGGAACCCCCGGCAGATCAAAGGTATCGCGCAGATTGTTTTCGATAAACCTGCTGTAGGATGCCGGCAGATCTTCGGGCAGGGAACAGGAAATCGCAAAGGTCGGCGGCCGTGCCCGCGCCTGGGTGATATATTTCAATTTGATCCGGCGGCCACCAGGAGCGGGAGGCGGATGGATCTCAAGCAATTCTGACAGCCATCTGTTCAGGCCAGAGGTCGGGATACGGCGGTTCCAGATTTCATAGATGTTGAAGACAGCATCCAGCATCTTGTTCAGGTTCTGCCCCTTCAGAGCAGAGATGGTGACAACCGGAATACCCTTGACCTGCGGTAGGGAGGTCTGCAGACGATCGCGGACCAGCTGCATGACCTCGTCCTTGTTCGGACAAGCATCCCACTTGTTCACGGCAATGATCAGCGCCCGGCCTTCATCAATCACCGTCCGGGCAATGGTCAGATCCTGTTTTTCCAGAATGCCATCTGAATCGAGAACAAGGATAACGACCTGGGCAAATTTCAGGGCGCGGATGGTATCGGAAGCCGAGAGTTTCTCGACCTTGTCCATAATCTTGGATTTGCGTCGCAGACCAGCTGTATCAACCAGCTTAATCGGACGCCCCTGATATTCCCACTCGACAGAGATCGCATCGCGGGTAATCCCCGCTTCAGGACCAGTCAGAAGCCGCTCTTCTCCCAGCAGCTTGTTAACCAGGGTCGATTTTCCGACATTCGGACGCCCGACGATCGCCAGCTGCAGCGGCCCGCGGACAACCTCCTCGTCTTCTTCCTCAAAGTCGTCTTCATCGAGGAACTCAAAATCTTCCTCGTCACCTTCAAGAGAAGAAGCTTCCTCTTTTTCAGCATCAAGATCTGCAGGTGGAATATAGGGCGAAGCTGCAACCTTGTCTTCGCTTGCCTTTTCCATATGCTCCTTGATGATATCATAGAGATCACTGCTGCCCAGACCATGTTCGGCAGAAAAGGGGATCGGTTCGCCAAGGCCGAGGCTGTAGGCTTCCATCAGTCCGATATCGCCGACCTTGCCTTCACACTTGTTCGCCATCAGGGCAATCGGTGTTTTTCCCTTGCGCAGGAACTTGGCAAAGTGCTCGTCAATCGGCATGACACCAACACGAGCATCAATCAGCATCAGAACCAGATCCGCTTCAGACACAGCCTGCTCGGTCTGCTGACGCATCCTTGCTTCCAGGCTCTGGTCGAAGGCCTCTTCCAGACCAGCTGTATCAATCACCTTGAACCGCAAGCCGAAGAGGAAAGCTTCCCCTTCGCGGCGGTCACGTGTAACGCCGGGCTGATCGTCAACCAGCGCCAGCCGTTTACCGATCAGGCGGTTGAAAAGTGTGGACTTGCCCACATTCGGTCGCCCGACGATGGCAACTGTGAAAGTCATCTTTTTGTCTTTCTTTCGCGGCAGGCCACAAGGCCTAGCGCATCGCGATAATTTCTGCTTCTGCGGTCAGGAAATACAAACCGTTTCCGGCAACAACTGGCGGCATGGCTGCACCATCCGGTAAATCCAGGAACCCGAGTACTTCCCCGGTATAGGGGGAAAGCGAAATCGCTTCTCCGTGAGAGCCCGCAACAATAAGACGGTCACTGGCCAGTACAGGACCCTGCCAGACGATCAACCCTTTACGATCCTCAGGATCGGTAAAGCGGGGCAAGGGCTGAACCCAGCGGATGCGACCATCGTCACGACGAACGGCTGCAACCTGCGCATCGTTGGTCAGGACATAAATGAAATCACCCGCAACCCAGGGCATCTGGACACCACCGATGTCTGTATCCCACAGGCGCACGCCCTCTTTCATGTCAATGGCGACCATACGTCCAGAGTGACTTATCGCGATCACCCGGTCCCTGTCAATAACCGGCATTGCCTTGATATGCGCAAGATCGGTAAGCGGGTCGGTTTTCTGGACTGAGGAGAGGTCAATGCCCCATTTGACATCACCTTCGACGACATCGATTGCAACAATTTCACCCGAGGAGTAGGGAACGATCAGGATACGTCCCGCAACAGCAGGACTCGCACCGCCCAAAAGGCTGGTTTCGGCCTGAACCCCCACATGGCTCCAGAGACGTCGTCCGTCATCTGCAGCTAGAGATATTGTCTGGTTATCCAGCGTAACGATAAAGACGCGCCCGCCGTTCACCGTTGGCGCGGCCCGCATCGGAGCGGGAACATCCTGGCTCCAGAGGATCGATCCGGAGCGAACATCCAGCGCAAAGACACGGGCAAATCCAGTCGAAACAAAGATCCGGCCATCTGCATAGGCAATACCACCGCCAAAAAAGCCGTCTTCCTCGTCGTCAGGCTCAAGATCTTTTTCCCAGTATACTTTTCCCGTATTCCGGTCATAGGCCTTTACCGTCGAGCGGGAATCCATCGTAAAGAGAACAGATTCAACCACCAGAGGCTGAGCGAGAATAATCTCGTCACCGTCGTTTTCCTCACCAATACCATCGCTCCAGATTTCTCTGGGCATCTCGCCCAGAGAAAGATGGAACATGGCATGGGCCGGATTGCCACCATTGTGGGTCCAGAAGGTATTTTCGAAAGGCTGTGGCAACAGGATACGTTGATCGGAAATGCTTGAATCAGCCGTCAGGCCCTTGTCGCCGGAATGAATCGAAATCCTCGCCCCGGGCAAAGGCGGATCTTCATCTTCACCCAGCCATCTGTCTGCAAGACTGCAGCCAGTCAAGGCCAGCCCCAGAGCAATCGTGAACAGGCCCTTACGCATTTCCAACAACATATGTATTACTCCGCCAGCGTCTCGAGGATCTGGGCAGCCCTGCTTTGGATACCGCCAGGCGCATCTGGCGCATCGACCAGCTGCTGGAAAAACGAACGCGCGCTCGTATGGTCGTCTTCGCGAAGTGCAACCAGAGCCTGAAGCTCGATTGCGCTGTAGCGAAAGGCAGCACCAGGTACAACCAGAAGCGCCAGACGTTTTTTAACGTCGGCAACATCACCCGTTTCAACCAGATGCATCACAGCCAGCAGAGAGGCAACATCCTGAAGACGTTCGATCGGAGGGGAACTCGCCGCGATTTGATCCCAAAGGGCAACAGCAGAAGCGATATCGCCCTGCTCGGCCAGAATACGGGCCTGTTCGAAACGCGCCAAAGTGCCATAACCGTCGTCGCTTGCAGCCAGTTCAGCAAGAGCAGTCTTTGCTTCATCCAGCTTGCCAGCCTCACTCAACTCGAATGCCTGGGAAAACTGAGCCGACTTCTCACTCCGCACGGTTTGCTGATAATTGTTCCAAAGCTGGAAACCAGCAGTCGCAAGGACAACGGCGACAGCAGCTGCAATCACCCATTTCCCGTATTTTTTCCACAGAAGTTCCACGCGTTCACGTTTAAGATCTTCTTCAACTTCCTGAAAGATATCAGCCACGAAATAATTTTCCCTCGGGTTGCGAGCAGTTGTCTCAAGTCAGTCCCCAACTCATCCACTCCACCTTTGCAGGTGCGGGTGGACACGGCTGGCATAAAACTCACTCCAATTTCGCTGAACTTTATATAGAAACTTTACCCTATCAACAATCAGGAATAACCAATTCCTCCTGCTTTGGGGCAAAGCTTTGCTGTTAAATCCTAATATTTTATTTACTTAAACAATTTAGAGTAGATGGAGACACTTAATTCCGATGGAATATTCGGACATAAAATAGGCAGAATTATGAAGCGTTTTTTCGGAGCCATCCTGGGCTGTTTATTGACTTTCGGCTCCCTTTCCGGCTGTAGCTGGTCTGACCCGGTGATGCTCACCGCCAGTGTTGGCACCCTTGTCTATACCGACAAGACCATCACGGATCACTTTACCAGCTGGGCAATGGCCAAAGACTGTTCCATTCTCTACACCTCCAAAGGAGAGGCTTATTGTCGGGACGAAGAGCTGGAAGCCGATCTGACCAGCACTGGCTATGAAAATCTTTATTGTTACCGGAACATCGGCGGAGTGACCTGTTATGAAAGCCCTTATGAAGAAGCCAGTTCACAGACCATGATTCATCACAGCTCCCAGCAGAAACAACCCGCAGTTGCCAAAAGCAATCCAGCAGGCCCTGTGGTCCAGTAAGCGAAGAAGAAACTCCCCTGCCCTACGATTAAGTGGATATTTGCACGAAAATCAGCCAATCTATGAGTGAGAAGGAGAATAGTAGGAGACACATTCTGTATGACATCTGTCTATTATCTGGATAAAAAACACTCAAAACCCTTTTCCGTTACCTTTGATCGCAAGGAGCTTGGCATGCTCCTGTCCATTTACAGCCAGAGAGTTGCCCGAGGCGAATGGCGTGACTATGCAATTGATCTTCTAGATGACTGCGCGGTCTTTTCCATATTCAGACACGCCCACGAGACTCCCCTCTTCGCTATCATCAAAGCCAAGGGGCACAAAAACAGATATGACGAATTTACAGTCTTTAATGGCCAGAAACGCTTGACAAAATCACGAAACCTTCCTGAAGCTCTCGCAGTATTTGACAAACAATCACATAAGCTTAATCACTAGAAACGAATTTGTTATACATTGTAGTCGCCTCATCACGGGCCACAGCAAGTGGACCACGAAATAACTGATAAAAACTTATAAAGGGTTCCCCCGCCTTATACGGCTGATTCAGGGTTGAACCGGAGAAGGAAACAGAGGACATGCAGATCGTGGATAGTTTTGCCAAGGCCGAGGAATACGCAAAACTGGCCTTTGCAACCATGAAGCAAAGGGGTATTCCCGCCACCCCCCAGAACTACACCCTCTGGTATGACTATGTCAGCGATAAAAATCCAGAGCTGAAAATGGCCCTTGATGCCATTCTGGACCAGGAGGGCAGCTTTTCTCCTGAAATCTGCCAGCAGCTGTTCCAGAAATTTTACCAGATCGAAGGCAACCACAGTGATGAAATTCACCAGGTCGGTCTGAAGTTGCAAAGCACCATGAAACAGGTGATGGAACAGATCGGTGTCGCCGGCAGCGACAGCGAGAATTACGGCGAGAAAATCGCTAGCCTTGCTACCGATATCGCCAGTGAAGACAACGTTGCCTCGCTCAAAAGCTTTGTCGAGGAGATCGTTCTGGAAACGGCCGCGATCACAGAAAAAAACAAGGCTCTGCAAAACCAGCTACAGCAATCTTCGCAGGAAATCAGCAAACTTCAGCAGAATCTTGACCGAGTCAAAGCAGAATCCCTGACCGATGCCCTGACCCAGATCGGGAATCGCAAACTCTTTGATGCCAAGCTGATGCAGGAAGCCGGTAACGCTTCAGCGGAAGGTACCGAGCTGTGTCTCTTGCTGATGGACATTGATCACTTCAAAAAATTCAACGACACCTATGGTCACCGGATTGGCGATGAAGTCCTCAAGGTCGTGGGCAAGAAGCTGGTGGAAGCCGTTAAGGGCCAGGACACCCCTGCCAGATACGGCGGAGAAGAGTTTGCCTGTATTCTTCCCGACACAACTCTGGAGGATGCCGCCGAGCTGGCCGACCAGATCCGGGAGAAGATTTCCAAACAGGTGCTCAAAAACAAAAAAACCGGACAGGAGTTTGGCCGGATTACCCTGTCTATCGGTGTCTCAAGATACGTTCTTGGGGAAGCCCTGGAGAATCTGGTCCAACGGGCTGACGAAGCACTGTACCGGGCAAAAAATCAAGGGCGGAACAAGGTCATCAAGGAGATATCCTGAGATCAGGGACCATCTGACACCCATAACTGGACACGAATTGGACTTGGGCTTTGGATTGGTCTTTGGATTGGTCTTGGGCGCAGGTCACCAGGATTAGAAGCCCCTCATTCCCAGTAAAGATTTCTGCCCGAATCTCTGACTAATCCCGAACTAATAATGAGGAGGTTTTCGTCCTGATTCCGGTTCGGTTTCAAGCTGCTCAAGGAGGTGTTGGACTTGGTCCAACCTGCGCGACAGGGTCTCTATTGTCTGCCACTGTTTCGCCAGAACATCGCTCAGATCATGAATAATCCGTTCCTGTTCTGCCACATGCGATTCCAGCGTATCAATACGCATAATCAGTACTTCTGACATCTTGCTCTCCCTAGCTCCCAGCCCTGCGCCTGTAGCAGATCTATACAGAAGCTGCGCGGGCAGGCCAATCTTTACTCTAGTTGGTCCTAAATAATTATAATTCGATAATTCCAGAAATACAGTTGACAAATAGTTTCGGCAAGCCCATCTTCCAATTATGAAAACAGATTTTGCTGCATCACAACTCGAAGCACTCGGTAAACCGACCCGGCTGGAAATCTTTCGCACTTTGATCCGTGCCGGGAATGAAGGCTTGCCTGTTGGTGCCCTGCAGGAAAGGCTGGATATTGCCCCTTCTACTCTCTCCCACCACCTGAAGACACTATTGATATCAGGGCTGATTACCCAGGAACGACAGGCCACCACCCTGATCTGCCGCGCCAATTATCAATCAATGCAAGAACTGATCGACTACCTGATGGCTGAGTGCTGTATCGAAGGCAAGGGTATAACAGAACCGGGCTGTAGTTCCTCTCGCTGTTAGCAAACATGAACCGGCGGTTTTCAAAGCGAAACCGTCAATATTTTCACCCATTATTTCTATATTTCTGGAATATATGTATTATGAAAAACATGACCCCACAGACCATCGCGATTATCGGTGCAGGCCCTGTTGGACTCGCCGCAGCAGCCCGTGCACTGGAACGCGGAATCACCCCCGTAATTTTTGAAAAAGGCCCTGTTATCGGGCAGGCCGTAAGACAATGGCAACACGTCAGGATGTTTTCGCCCTGGAAATACAACATCGATGCAGCCTGCCGTCAGTTGCTGCTGGCTTCCGGATGGAAGGAACCGGATGGAGAGAGTTATCCCACAGGAGGCGATCTGGTTACACAATACCTTGAGCCCCTGGCCACCCTGCCCGCGCTACAAAAACACCTGCGTCTTGAAAGCGAAGTCATCGCCATCTCCCGGGTTGGCTTTGACAAACTGAAAACAGCCGGACGAGAAGATGCCGCCTATGAGATCCGTTACCGCAAGGCATCGGAAGAGCTGATACTGCTTGCCGATACCGTACTTGATGTCAGTGGCACCTGGAATACCCCGAATCCGGCTGGCGCAAACGGCCTTTCCGCAATCGGCGAAAAGCAGGCTGGTGACCATATCAGCTATGGTATGCCGGATCTCCTCGGCACACAGAAATCCCGCTTCGCCCACAAACGCGTCGCTGTACTTGGTATGGGACACTCTGCCACCGGTAACCTTATTGACCTTGTTACCCTGTCCAAAGAGGCACCAGAGACCTCGATCGTCTGGCTTGTCCGTGGCAAGGATGCAGGAAAAGCTTTTGGTGGGGGAGCCAATGACCAACTGGCTGCAAGAGGGGCGCTGGGCGCAGAAATCAAACAGCTGCTGGAATCTGGGAAGCTGACGATAGAAACCGGATTTCGCCTGGAACGAATCATTCAGACAAAGGGCGGAATAAAACTACAGGCTGGTAATGATACGGAAAAGCACGAGGTGATTGTTGACGAACTCATCGTCTCGACCGGGTTCCGGCCTGATTACAGCTTTGCCAGCGAACTGCGCCTCGCGCTTGATCCTGCCCTGGAATGCCCTCCAGCTCTTGCTCCGCTGATTGACCCCAACGAACACAGCTGTGGCACAGTACGTCCGCATGGTGCAGCAGAACTGGCGCAGCCGGAAACAGGCTATTATATTGCCGGGATGAAATCCTATGGTCGCGCCCCGACCTTTCTGACCCTGACCGGTTATGAACAGGTCCGTTCAATCATCGCCGAGATTGCCGGAGATCACGAGGCCGCGGCAAGGGTCGAGCTGGTCCTGCCGGAAACCGGGGTCTGCTCGGGGCCGTCAGATACAGAAACCGCGCCTCCTGCCTCCTGTTGTGGCGGGGCACCAGTTGAAAGAGCTGATGCCTGCTGCGTCGCAGATGAAAAGGCCAAGGATGCCGGGGAAAGTGGCTGTGGTTGTGGCTGTGGTCCCAAAGCAGAACAGGAACCACAAAACGAGAAGGTAATGGCTCACTATGGCTGAAACAGGCGAAGGTAAAGCGAGAGGTGGAAAAACACGGGTCATCGCCGCATTAGGCAGTAGCCAGACACTTGCCTGGGCTTCAAGTTACTATCTGATCGCCATACTGGCTGATGCCATGGCCAAAGATACAAACAGCAGCCCGACCATGGTCTTTGCCGCCTTCTCCGCTGCTCTGTTACTCAGTGCCATGCTGGGACCCAAGATGGGCAAAACCATCGACCGGATTGGTGGGCGTGGCGTGCTCGTCGCCTCAAACCTTACTTTTGCTGCCGGCTTGCTGCTGTTGTCTTCTGCCGAGACAACAGCAGCTCTCTGGCTGGGCTGGGCAGTGATGGGCACCGCCATGGGCTTTGGCCTCTACGACGCCGCCTTTGCCACGCTTGGGCGGCTTTATGGCACTTCTGCCCGCTCTGCCATTACCGGGATCACCCTGATTGCCGGTTTTGCCAGTACCATTGGCTGGCCCCTGACCGCCTGGGGCGAAGCCGAACTGGGCTGGCGCATGACCTGTGTTGCCTGGGCAGCAGGCCATCTTCTGCTTGCCCTGCCGCTCAATTTTTTCTGCCTGCCCAAGTTCACTCCTGCCAGAGAGGCTTCGAGCGAAAACAGAAAAGTCCATGTCCCCCTGGACCGGACCATGTGTTTGCTCGGCTTTGCCTTTGCAGCAGGCTGGATGGTTTCAACTGGCATGGCCGCTCACCTGCCCCGTCTGCTTGAAGCTGCCGGAGCAAGCTCTGCGCAGGCCGTTGCTGCCGGGGCGCTGATGGGCCCGGCACAGGTCGCCGCCCGGCTGGTTGAAGCCGGATATCTCAAACGCTTCCATCCGATTGTCTCGGCCCGGATCGCCGCCATCACCCACCCCCTTGGCGCATTGTTGCTGATTACCTTCGGGAGCTGGGCAGGCGGTTGGCTGGCCTTGCCCTTCGCCATTCTGCATGGCACGGGTAATGGCATCCTGACCATCGCCAAAGGCACCCTGCCGCTTGCACTTTATGGATCGGAAAACTATGGCTACCGGATCGGCCTGCTCGGGATGCCTTCTCGCCTGGCCCAGGTTGGTGCGCCGCTCGCCTTTGGTTGGCTGATCAGTCTCTATGGTTCTGGTGCGCTGCTATTTTCTGGAGCCCTCACCCTGCTTGCCTTTGCCGCCTTTATCCTGGTGAGAACTCCCGCCCAAACCGAGGGGGTTAAGATCGTTGAGGCAGCAGGATAATATGAAATAAACCATTAAAAACCTGAAAATCCGAAACCCTGGTTTTACCGTCAGGTACTGAGGAAACCGACAACCATTGCCGCAAATGCTACGATATGAATCAACATGATCGCCCTATCATTCCAAAGAACACCAACGGCGAACCATCCAAAAAGCCCGACAATGAAAAGATAGATATTCCAGGGGGTAAAGCCAAAGGCAGTCGCGGAATAGCCAAAAATCTGGATGATGGATGCCCCCCATTTCAGGAAGAAGGCAATGTCTTCTTTAACAAGCGGGCGTGAAAGAATATCAGACTGCACGGGTTAATCCTCCATCAATACGCAGGTTTTGCCCTGTCATGTATGCTGCTTCTTCGGACGCGAGGTAGGCAATCAGGGCTGACACCTCCCCTGCACGACCATAGCGTCCCATGGGGATACGGGCCCGGCGATCTTCCGTTTCCGGCAGGCTATCAATAAAGCCGGGAAGAATATTGTTCATCCGAACATTGTCTGCTGCATATTTATCCGAAAACAGCTTGGTAAAACTGGCCAAGGCGGCACGAAACACCCCGGATGTCGGGAACAGAGGGTCTGGTTCAAAGGTTGCGAAGGTCGATATATTGATGATTGTTCCGCCCCCCTGTGCAGCCATGATCGGAGCAAGAATACGGGCTGGCCTGATGACATTCATCAAATAGACTTCCATCCCCTCATGCCAGTCCTCATCACTGATATCAAGAATTGGTCCCTTGGGACCATGTGCTGCAGAGTTGACCAACACATCCACTTGCCCCCAGCGTTCCATCGTCAGGTCGATCAGCTTCTGCAAGTCAGTTGCTGAACGATTTGAGCCGGTAACTCCAATACCACCCAGCTCTTCCCCCAGTTGTTCGCCTTTGCCTGAAGAGGAGAGGATCGCAACAGAATATCCATCTGCAGCCAAACGTCTGGCGGCATCTGCCCCCATACCACTGCCACCTGCGGTGATGATTGCTACTTTGTTGGTTCGCATCTTCAGATCTCCATCTTGAATGTCCTTGTTAATAATAATATGGACCTGCCTTCCTCTCTTGACTAATCATGCTTCATCGCGCAAGGCTGTAGATATTCTACTGGCTGACAGGAAATCAAACCTTGCGTACGCCAAATTTAAATTCATTAAGAATGTTCGATGCTGCCGCCAGACATCTGAATTTCCGCCTTGCTGCAGAAGAGCTGAACTTGACACAGGGCGCTGTTGCTCAACAGATCCGGCGTCTTGAAAGTGACCTCGGCCTGAAACTGTTCAATCGTAAAGCGCGGGGGCTGGAGCTCACTCCTGCAGGAGAGGGCTACCATCGGCCTGTCCGCCAGGCCATGATCCTGCTTGATGATGCCACCCAGAAACTTCGCCCTGAAAACAACCTGGTGAAGCTGAGCATGACGCCCTCGTTTGCAGCAAAATGGCTGGTTCCACGCCTGGGTGCATTTGAGGAAACACACCCCGATATTGAAGTGCAAACCGACGCCAGCGAAGGGTTGGCCAATTTTCGCTCAGACGCTGTGGATCTTGCAATACGCCTGACCTCTTCCCCCATTCCCCAGGAACTTGACGCTATTTTTCTGGCACCGATAGAACTCTGCGCTGTCTGCAGCCCAAGTTATGCCAATGGGCTACCCCCGATCGAACAGCTTGAAGATTTCACAGCCCATCGGCTGATACAGGACAGCCACAACCAGTGGGACAAGCTCTGGGAGAAGACAGGAGTTAAAGCAACCTATCGAAAAGTGCAGTTTAACCAGACAGCCCTGGCAATGGACGCAGCGATCAACGGACAGGGGATCGCCTTGGTTCCCCGGTTGTTGATCGAACAGGATGTTCATATGGGCAAGCTGGTCGAGCTGTGGCGGGACTGCCAAGAACAGCAACCCGGATATTATCTTGTCAGTCTCAAGGAACGCCGCCCCAGCCCGGCACAACAAAAAATCACCGACTGGATTGTACAGGAAGTAAAACAGGCATCAGCGGAATAATAATGTACCACTGAAACAACAAAGCCCGCCGGAATGGCGGGCTTTGTTTAACAGAATGAAGTAGCCGTGGCCCTTATTCCCACTCGATCGTCCCGGGTGGTTTCGAGGTGCAGTCATAAACGACGCGGTTGATGCCGCGGACTTCGTTGATGATGCGGTTGGAAACCCGACCGAGGAATTCATGGTCGAAGTGATAATAGTCAGCGGTCATACCGTCGGTGGATGTCACCGCGCGCAGGGCGCAGACAAAATCATAGGTCCGGGCATCGCCCATGACCCCGACGGTACGGACTGGCAAGAGCACTGCAAAGGCCTGCCAGATCGCATCATAAAGACCGGCATTGCGGATCTCTTCGAGGTAGATCGCATCGGCCTTGCGCAGGATGTCACACTTTTCTTTAGTCAGCGGCTGACCGGGGATACGAATGGCCAGACCGGGTCCCGGGAAAGGGTGGCGGTCGACAAAAGTATCGGGCAAACCAAGCTCGCGGCCCAGGTTGCGCACTTCGTCTTTGAAGAGTTCACGCAGAGGCTCGACCAGCTTCATGTTCATGCGCTCAGGCAGGCCACCAACGTTGTGGTGCGACTTGATCGTCACACTTGGACCACCAGTGAAAGAAACGGACTCGATCACATCCGGATAAAGCGTACCTTGCGCCAGGAAATCAGCCCCGCCGATTTTCTTGGCTTCGGCTTCAAAGATTTCGATAAAGAGACGACCGATGGTCTTGCGTTTGGTTTCCGGGTCGAACTCGTCGCCCAGAGCGGCAAAGAACTGATCTGCGGCATCGACGTGGATCAGCTTGATGTTGTAGTGATCCCGGAACAGGGTCACGACCTGTTCGGCCTCGCCCATGCGCATAAAGCCGGTATCGACAAAAACACAGGTCAGCTGTTCGCCAATGGCTTCGTTCAGCAGCACGGCAACAACCGAGCTGTCAACGCCGCCAGAAAGACCACAGAGAACCCGGCCATCACCAACCTGTTCGCGGATTTTGGCGATTTCCTGATCCTTGAAAGCGGCCATGGTCCAGTCGCCAGTACAGCCCGCAACACCGTGGGTAAAGTTTTTCAGCAACTGTGCCCCATGGGGAGTATGCACCACTTCAGGGTGGAACTGTACCGCATAGAATTTCTTGTCGTCGTTGGCGACAGCGGCGAAGGGCGCGCCTTCGGAGGTCGCGACAACGCGGAAGCCCGGGGCAAGTTTCCCCACCCGGTCGCCGTGGCTCATCCAGACCTGTTCTTTGGTGCCGACACCCCAGACACCATGGAAGAGCGCACAGTCTTCCTTGATCTCGACATAGGCACGGCCAAATTCCTGATGATCGGACGTTTCGACCGAGCCACCAAGCTGGGCCATCATGGTCTGCTGACCATAACAAATTCCCAGAATGGGCACGCCCATCTCGAAGACCCTGGCTGGTGCCGCCGGAGCATCCGCCCAGGTCACCGAAGCCGGTCCGCCGGACAGGATAATGCCCTTGGGCGCGAAGTCCTCAAGGAAGGCATCTGTGATGGCGTTAAAGGGATGAATTTCAGAATAAACCCCGCTTTCACGCACCCGACGTGCGATCAGCTGGGTAACCTGTGACCCGAAATCGATTATGAGAATACGATCAGTCATGGAGGGTACGTCTGCTCCATAGATAGGCCTGCAGAGCATCTGGTCTGTCAGGCGAGTTCAGTTTCATGCCCTTACCTGCCGGAATAGACGGCAAATGTCAAAGGCTGAAACGGCAAGTCCCGCGCCTTTTCCTGACTTTTTACAAAATTTTCCAGACTTCGGACGTCTTCTCTTTCCTGCTTATAGGCTGGCAGAGAGATTACGAAAAAAAGACTGTGGAAAACGAAAGCACCGCCGCATCAAACAGCTGTCTGAGAATATGGTCAGGATTGGCATGAATCAGTTTAACCGTCATGAGAATCGAAACGATCACCAGCAGAGGACGAACAATTTTGGTCCCGTGCCGCATGGTCATGTTCGACCCAAGATACCCCCCAAAAATCTGACCTGCCGCCATAACAAGGCCAACCGACCAGATCAGGCTGTCCCCCAGAATGAAGAATAACAGGGAGGCAAAGTTGCTGGTAAAGTTCAGCATCTTGGTATGTGCGGTGGCTCGGATCATATTAAACCCAAGCAGAGAAACAAAGGCCAGGGTATAGAAAGATCCGGCCCCCGGACCAAAAAAACCATCATAGAACCCGATCCCGGCACCAAAAATCAAAGCAAAGACACTGCGGTTGATCCGCTGATGGCGATCTTCCTCACCGAGCTTGCGCTGGAACAAAAAATACAGAGCTACAGCAATCAGCAGGAAAGGGATCGCATTGACCAAAAAGGTGTTGTCAACCGAACGCAAGACCAGAACACCCGAGGCGGCGCCGATAAAGGTCATGACAATCGGAAAAATCCAGTCCCGTATATCCAGATGTCCCTTGCGCACAAAGTTGACCGTCGCCGCAAAGGTGCCAAAAGATCCCTGAAGTTTGTTGGTAGCAATGGCCTGAACCGGGGACAGGCCGACGCTCAGAAGAATTGGCAGAGTAATCAGGCCCCCGCCCCCGGCGATTGCATCAACAAAACCGGCGAGCACCCCGGCAGCAAACATCAGCGCAATCAATTCAGGGGTGAGAAAATCCATCATTTGGGGAGGCCTGCTTCGGTTACAGGCCAGCATGAACAGCGGCCCGACTGTTTTTCAAGTCTATTTCCTTAGCAAGCACCGTAACGAATTGCAGTAATTATATTGTCTGCCAACAATTTTATCAGCCAGCAGTACAGCTTTTCTCAGGATTTTTTTTCCAACACCGTGCAGAAGAAACCATCCAGCCCATGTTGTGCCGGGGTTAGCTGCATGGCAGGTCCGTCAAACGGGCAGCTTTTCCCGCCGATAGACTGCCAGATCTGCCTGGCGTCCAGTTGGCTGAAATCGGGATGTTTTTTGAGAAAAGCAGCGATCTGCAGGCTGTTTTCTTCATCAAGAAGGGAACAGGTTGCATAGATCAGACGCCCCCCCGGTTTCACACAGGGCGCGGCCTGGTCAAGCACCGAGAGCTGGAGGCTGCGATAGTGATCGAGGCGTTCACGGGTCAGATGCAACCGGGCATCGGGCTGACGGCGCCAGGTGCCGCTGCCGGAACAGGGGGCATCGACCAGAACCCGGTCAAAGCCCAGCGCCGCAAACCCGCGCAGTGTCGCCTTGTCGAGACGGGCATAGCGGACGATTTCCACCCCGGCTTTACTGACACGCGGTTCAGCGCGTTGCAGGCGTTTGGGGTCCACATCCATGGCGACAAGATCGCCGTCGTTATCCATTGAGGCGGCCAGCGCCAGGGTCTTTCCTCCTGCCCCGGCACAGAGATCAATCACCGACATGCCCGGTCTGGCATCACAGAGCAGGGCAATCATCTGAGAGCCTTCATCCTGAACCTCGACCAGTCCTTCACGATAGGCTCGGCTGTTGCCCAGGGTTGTCCGTCCCTCGACCCGCAGGCCCCAGGGAGAATGGCTGGTTTTCTCGCACGCGATACCATCGGATACAAGCTGTTCCAGAACTTCATCCCGTTTGCTGCGCAGGCTGTTGATCCGCAGATCAATCGAAGCTTCCCCCTTCAGACCTGCGACTTCAATCCGGGCCTGCTCCGCACCATATTGCTGTTCAAACAGGCTGAAGAGCCAATCCGGCAATTCTCCCAGAACTGCCGGGGGCATGTCAGGATGATCAAGGCCAAAGCCTTCCAATGTTGCCAGTGCCTCGCCTTCAAAAGAGCTCAGAGGTTCCGGACTGTGCTGTCCTCCATCGCAAAAGGCGTCCAGATCCGAAACCTTCAGTCCTTCACTCAGCAGACAGTAGGCAAAAACCTGTGACCGGCTGTCTCCCTCCAGACCGGCCTGAAGCGTCCACCAGTCCAGACGGCACAGGGCGCGAATAACACCATAGACCCGGGCGTTGATATCGCGGCGGTCGCCAGAGCCGATAAAGCGTCGTGCCCGCAGGTAGTTTGTGACCACCCGGTCCATGGGCAAAGAACTTTCCAGAACCTCGGCCAGAAGTTCGATGGTGGTCTGAATGCGCGCAGCTGGTCTCATGATCGGTCCGGGCTTTGTTTTTTGTGGAGGGATCACTTCTGTCCCCTTGCCTCTATCCCTTAGCAAGAAGAGCGACGGGCGACAACAGGAGATCCTTTTCAGTTCAGCAGCGATGAACAAAGAAAAAGGGCGCTTCCAACTGACAGAAGCACCCTTTTCATACCAGATCAGGTTACCAGTGGGCCTGATTACATATCGCCGCGATAGTTCGGGGCTTCGCGGGTAATGGTCACATCGTGAACATGACTTTCGCGCAGGCCCGCATTGGTGATGCGGCAGAAGGTACAGCCCGTGCGCATGGCATCAATGGTGGCAGAGCCAGTATAACCCATGGAGGCCTTGAGGCCGCCGACCAGCTGGTGAACGATGGCATGAGCCGGACCTTTGTAAGGAACGCGCCCTTCAACACCTTCGGGAACCAGCTTCAGGTTGTCGGTGACATCCGCCTGGAAATAACGATCGGCCGAGCCGCGGGCCATAGCCCCCAGAGAACCCATTCCGCGGTAGGATTTATAGGAGCGTCCCTGATAGAGAAAGACTTCGCCCGGGCTTTCGTCAGTCCCACCAAGAAGTGAGCCAACCATTGCCGCGCGGGCACCTGCTGCGATGGCCTTGGCAACATCACCGGAGTGTTTGATCCCGCCATCGGCAATCACACCGATATTGTTTTTCTCTGCAACTTCAACGGCATCGATGATCGCTGTAAGCTGTGGAACCCCGACACCTGCAACGATACGTGTGGTGCAGATTGATCCTGGGCCGATCCCGACCTTGACCGCATCCGCTCCGGCCCCGATCAATGCCCGGGCAGCTTCACCCGTAGCAATATTCCCGGCCACGACCTGGGCCAGAGGATAGCTTTTCTTGATCTGTTCAACTGCGGCAATCACACCACGGGAATGCCCGTGCGCCGTATCGATCACCAACAGGTCCACACCCGCATCAATCAGAGCTTCCGCACGCTGGAAACCTTCATCACCCACACCTGTAGCAGCTGCGGCACGCAGGCGCCCCTGTTCATCTTTACAGGCTGTCGGATGAGTTGCGGCCTTGTCGATATCCTTAACCGTGATCAGACCGATACAGCGATAGTTGTCATCCACCACAAGCAGTTTTTCGATCCGGTGCTGGTGCAGCAGTCGCTTGGCTTCCTCGCCCGTGATGCCTTCTTTCACGGTGACCAGATTTTCATGGGTCATCAGTTCACTGATCGGCTGGTCCGGGTTTTCGGCAAAACGCATGTCGCGGTTGGTGATGATCCCGACCAGCTTGCCAGTTTTTTCCTCAACGACAGGGAAGCAGGAAAATCCGGCTGTGTCCTGGACGCGGCGCACATCAGCCAGCGTTGCGCTGGGCGGGAAGGTCAGTGGATCGGCAACCATACCGGATTCAAACTTCTTGACCTTGCGCACTTCGCTGGCCTGTTCCTCGATCGAGAGGTTCTTGTGAATCACCCCGATGCCACCAAACTGGGCCATGGCAATGGCAAGGCGGCTTTCAGTCACGGTGTCCATGGCAGATGACAGCAAGGGAATGTTCAGTTCCAGCGACGCGGTCAGTCTGGTCCGGGTATTTGCCTGGGCAGGGAGAACGGAGGATTCTGCGGGTAACAGCAGAACGTCATCAAATGTGAGAGCTTCGCGAATGTGCATGTCAATCTTTCCCTGATCGCGGAGAAACGGTGGTTTCCAAGACAGAAAACCGCGGTTTCACAAGTGGGTTGCCATTCAAAAATGGCCAAATCCGATTGACGCTGCATCATACACAGAACAAAGCCAAAGCCAAGAGTTTAAAGCAGGGCTTTTTCAATAAAATACGGCGCAGAAATTATCAGCCTGTCCCCAAGCGGTGAAGGACTTTCCTGTTCCTGATTTTAAGACCGGGCCTCTGATCAAAGACGGGAGCCCTCGTCAAAGAGCAGGCGGGAGAAAGCCTAGTTTTCCTTGAAACCTGTTGCCACCATAAACATCTCGGATGAATCCTTGCGGCTTGAATCCGGCTTGAAATGTTTGACGGACTTGAACTTGGTTTTGACCAGCTTGAGCAATTCACTCTGGGCACCGCCCTGCAATACCTTGGCAACAAACGATCCGCCGGGCACCAGGACTTCGTCAGCAAACATCAGTGCGGTTTCAACCAGCCCCATGATTTTCAGGTGATCAGTTTGCGGATGCCCCGAAGCTGCCGCAGCCATGTCGGAAAGAACCAGATCAGCCGGGCCGTTCAGCGCTTCCTTGAGACGGGCTGGGGCATCGTCTTCCATAAAGTCACCCTGCAGCAGGATCACCCCGGCGATGGGTTCTACTTCCTGCAGATCAAAGCCGACAATCCGGGCACCGGGGCCACAGCGTTCAACCGCGATCTGACACCAGCCACCGGGAGCGCAGCCCAGATCGACAATACGGGAATTCTTTTTCAGCAAATTGAACTTGTCATCAATCTGTGCGATTTTGAAAGCGGCCCGACCCCGATAGCCGCGTTTCTTGGCTTCCTGCACGTAAGGATCATTAAGCTGACGCTGCAGCCAGCGGGCTGAGGAATTGGAACGCCCGCGGGCCGTCTTCACCCGCACCTTCAGACCACCGCGCCCCGAGGGATTGCTGCCGGGGCGAGAGCCACCCTTGTTTGATTTGCCTGAAGTCGTCATGTGTTTGTTTTCCCAAATATCGCAAACCCGCAGTCTGCAATCATTCACCTGTGATCTTTCACAGCATCGAAAAATTGCCAGATGCACAGTTTCTGATCATCGTGACAGAATAGCCGCTTACGCCGGAACTATCCACCATTCATCAGTTTGTAAAGAATTCCTTCGCGCAGCCCCCGGTCGGCCACCCGAAGCTGTGGCACAGGCCAGAGCCGGGCCAGGGCCTCAAAAATGGCGCAACCCGCCACCACCAGATCCGCACGCTGGTCCCCAATGCAGGGATTTGCCACCCGCTGATCATAACTCATGGCCGCGATTTTGTGACAAAGCCCGACCGCAGTGGTCCGGTTCATCAAAGTACCATCAACCCGGTTGCGATCATAACGTGGCAGTTTTTTATAAACACCGACCAGTGTTGTCACGGTACCAGAGGTTCCAAGCATCTGCAGCTTGCCTTCAGCAATCCGTCCGGCAAAACCGTGTTTTTCTTCAAAGGCCAGGAAATCGTCCTGGATTTCCCCGACCATCTGGCGATAGACGTTCTGTGGAATATCCCTGCCACCATATTTTTCCGCCAGACTGACGACCCCCTTGGGCACCGAGAACCAGTCCTGCATTACCGGCTCCGGGCCGTTACTGCCAGCCGAAGCTTCGGGAAGGCGAATCCAGCTCACTTCGGTACTACCCCCGCCGATATCAAAGATCAGGGCTTCCGGAATTTCAGGATTGAGCAAGGGCGCACAGCCGAGAATTCCCAGATTTGCCTCTTCACTGTGATCAATGATCTCGAGCTGCAACCCGGTTTCTGCCGCCACTCGTTCAACAAAAATGTTCCGATTGGTTGCCCGGCGGCAGGCTTCGGTTGCAACACAGCGCAAACGTGTCACCCCCCGGCGCTGGAGTTTGGTCGCACAGATCGACAAAGCCGAAATCGTCCGGTTCATGGCCGCGTCAGACAAAAGCCCGCTTTGTCCCAGCCCCTCGCCCAACCGAACAATACGCGAGAAGGTATCAAGCACACGAAAGCTCTTGCGGTTACGCCGGGCGACCAGCAGGCGACAATTGTTTGTCCCCAGATCAATCGCGGCATAGATGTGATCGTCTGCCCGCCTGCTGCCCCGCCCGGAAAGGGACCGCTTGCGCGACTGTGTCGTAACCGTCAAAGAACACTGCTCCTGTTTCTCGCTCGTGGTTCTTGCTCCTGATTCTTTCCGAAGACAATAATCCAGCCCTCTTTACATACGTAGTGCAACGGGGGAAGATCAACACCCTATTCACACAGAAGCATCGAAAAGTGGAACAAACATGACCATGAGATGCGCCGAAAGCACCTCTGGGCTGCCAGACTGGAAAAAATTGCCATAAAGATGTAAAAAGGTGTTGTCAGATCATTTTGAACGGACTATATCAGGCCCCGCACCGCCGTTACAGCTGTTGAGGCCATCAAGTTTCTGGCCCACGGAAAACACTGTATCCTGATCCGGGATAGTTTAACGGTAGAACTAAGGACTCTGACTCCTTCAGTCCAGGTTCGAATCCTGGTCCCGGATCCAAAAACCACCTGCACAAACTCAATAAAATCAACAGCTTATAAAATTAATTTAATATTTTAGCTCGATTTTTGACCCAAAACGGTACACAAAACGGTACACAAAATCCAATTTTACTCCTCACATTTCACCTAGTTCCAAGCTATCAAAAGCCCCTTCAGTAGTCGGATCTAAATCCCCAAAATTCTGATAAATATTCAACATCGCTCCCCTGCCCCTGACCGTGACAAGCCCAGCCTCGTGACCAGCAGCGATATAATCTGCCAACATCCTGTATGCGCGATGCACCGCATAATCAGGATCCGAGTGATGCTGGAACGACTGACACAGCACAGCCCTGCCCCCCCTGATTGTGCAGGATGACACGGATCGGATTCTTGTCTGGAGCTTGGGTAATGATCGCGCGAATGACATGAGAACAAAATAAAGTTGTGGCAAGACAAATTCGATTCAGTAGGAACTCGCTACAGACAACTATAGATTTATTTAGACTTCGGATTTAACATTCAACCCCGCGCCACTTTATCAGTGTCACTATCTATATTTTTAATAAAAAACATGACCAAGCAATAAGCATGAACAAAAGCCAACTCTCCTTCACAAACAACACCTCACCTTACAAAAAAGGCGTGCTATCCTCAGCATTAAATTGCCATGAAGAAGCAATAGAGTTTTTCGGCAAAGCTATTGAGACAAATCCAGAGAACGCCCTAGCGTACTACAATAGAGGCAACAGCTATCGTGTCCTAGGAAAAATCAACGAGGCACTTGAAAGCTATATAATAGCTTTAAAGATCGCCCCAGATAACGCTGATATCAGGTGGAACACTAGCCTCCTCTACCTCTTGACAGGAGACTATCAAGCAGGTTGGGCGCTGCACCACTCAAGGAAAGAATTGAACAAGCCCCCCAGAACCTCAAAACTTTATCACTCCCGGGTTTGGCAGGGGCAAAATCTAAAGAACAAAACAATACTCATTCACCCAGAGCAAGGTTTTGGTGACTTTATTCAATTTTCAAGGTACGCAAATTTATTAAAGACATCCGGCGCAATAGTTATATTGGAAACTCATAAAAACCTTTATCGCCTATACAAAACTCAAGACATTGCTGATAAAACAATCCACTCAGAAGAAGAAACGCCCACAATCGACTTTCACACTTCTGTAATTGATTTACCTGCAATTTTTAACACAACCCTAGAAACAATACCCAATACCTCACCATACCTTCATCCCCCAAAAGAAATTAAATCCCAATGGGCTAAACGTATAGGCCCTAAAGATCTATTACGAGTTGGACTTGCTTACCAAGGAAACCCCAAACACACTAACGATGCCAATCGGTCGATAAATTCAAAACTGTTTGAGCACTTAACCAGAACCCCAAACATTGCATTTTACAACCTACAAATAAGTCCCACAAAATATAAATTAAACACCACCTTCGACTTAACAAACGACATTAAAGATTTTGCAGATACAGCTGGACTAATTAGCAACCTTGACTTGGTGGTTACAGTAGACACTTCTATTGCCCATCTCGCCGGGGCATTAAACGTTCCTACATGGATACTATTGCCCAAAACTCCTGATTGGCGTTGGCTACTTAATCGAAATGATAGCCCATGGTATCCATCAATGAAACTTTTCCGACAATCTCGAAGAGGCAACTGGACACCAGTCATCAATGAAGTCATCAATCAATTGTCGAGGATGTCCCCTAAAGCAATATAGCCGCAGTTACGACAGGCGGCGCCGGGAGCTCATGGGTGATAATAAGTTTAGGGTCCTGGGAAGATCCAATATTTCTTTTTGACTTAAAATTGATGTACTCCGATGCCGTTGCGCCCAGCCCATACTCTTGATTTGCATAATGAATCATAAGAGAAGTAAAGCCACCACCAACTATTGCATCCTTAAAATTATCTGTTGAATCGAACGAAAAATATGAATCAAGATAAGAAGCCGTGTTCAGATTAGCTACCTTCACTAAAGAAGAGAGATCACTACCCTTAACAAAATCAGACGGCCCCGGCCCCCCATCCCAAACAACAGCCCTGACAACCAAATCAGCATCTACCACAGATGAATCTGAATGCCCAAAAATCGACAGCAAAACATCCGTAACATCATATCCAATAGATGAGGTATCAAATCTCAAAAAGGCTTGGTCACACGAGTAACTAGCCCCATTAAAACGAGCACCAGCTGAGATAGTTGAAGAAGAAGCATACGAAAAAATCCCATACCCAGTCCCCTCTGCTGACTGACCAGCCACATAAGCCCCGGAAGAAATATATTTATCCATCTCAGCATAGATAACGGTAACGGTCATTTTGAAAGCCCTTTAATAGTATCCAGTATAATTAACTTCAATGCTGCAAAAGGATCAAAGCGGTATCTAGATACTGGAATTAAAATTTCGACCCCTGATATTGGATCAAACTCTAACTGACCACCAAAAATAACTTCACCATTTTCATCAGGCACTAGCATCGGCGGATTGACGATCCTAGCATCCTCATTAAAAATAATTACTCCTCCTCGCTCGACAATTAAATCTGCCGTGAAGTAAACGCCTGAGTTTGTCACAACGCGAGGGTTGTTTATCGTGACATCATATTCACCCAAGGCAAACACCACATTATTCGTCAAAACTGACTTAAGAGCTTGAGCTGATTCCAGTGGCGTCATATTCAAATCCCCAAAGCCACGGCATGACCAATAACCTTGGAACCACCATCAATTGTTGTAAAAACCAGCTCATTAAGGCCCACCGCAAGAACCGGAGCGGAACCTAACGCCCAACCCGTAACAAAAGAGAAATTAACCTGAATTACTGAGGACATACTCACATAGACCGTAAGTTTTGATTGTGTTCCAGAAGAAGGCCAGCTTGATACTGATATAGAGGTGATTTCCGCCGTTGCGTTTATAAGGTGTGCTCGTCCTACATTATAATTTATAGAAATAACCCCAAAAGTTCCCGGGTTTGTAATTACAGCCTGATCCATGGTTTCACCAGACACCCCATGAGCACCTTGCGGCCCCTGGTCCCCCGCATCACCTTTTAGGCCCTGCGGCCCCTGGTCCCCCGTATCACCTTTTAGGCCCTGCGGCCCCTGGCTCCCGGTATCACCTTTTAGGCCCTGCGGTCCTTGGTCCCCGGTATCACCTTTTAGGCCTTGCGGCCCCTGGTCCCCCGCATCACCTTTTAGGCCCTGTGGTCCCTGATCACCAGTGTCGCCTTTGATGCCCTGCGGTCCCTGATCACCAGTATCGCCTTTGAGGCCTTGAGGTCCCTGATCACCAGTATCACCTTTGAGGCCCTGCGGTCCCTGTTCGCCAGCATCACCTTTGAGGCCTTGAGGTCCCTGTTCGCCAGCATCACCTTTGAGGCCTTGAGGTCCCTGATCACCAGTGTCACCTTTGATGCCCTGCGGTCCCTGATCACCAGTGTCACCTTTGATGCCCTGCGGTCCCTGATCACCAGTGTCGCCTTTGATGCCCTGTGGTCCCTGATCACCAGTGTCGCCTTTGATGCCCTGCGGTCCCTGATCACCAGTATCGCCTTTGAGGCCTTGCGGTCCCTGATCACCAGTATCACCTTTGAGGCCTTGAGGTCCCTGATCACCAGTGTCACCTTTAAGGCCCTGCGGTCCTTGATCACCAGTGTCGCCCTTAAGGCCCTGCGGTCCCTGATCGCCAGTGTCGCCTTTGATGCCCTGCGGTCCCTGATCACCAGTGTCGCCCTTAAGGCCCTGCGGTCCCTGATCGCCAGTATCACCTTTGAGGCCAGGCATCCCGACCACAGGCAACACCGAACCAGGCGCACGTACTTTTGTGACCGGATTTCCGGAACGAATAACAATACTAGACATCACCACCACCCCAGGTCACCGTTAAGGTACTGTCTGCCACCGGCAACAGCAGATCCTCATCAAAAGACATATCCAGATGCCAGAACAATTTTCCTTCTGGCAGCCCATCAACCTGCTCATCCGTAAGCTTGAAAAAAGCCACACCCAGATCACGATCAAGCTCAAGAGACCCATCCGCGCTCGATTGCTTCAGCAATAGATTCTTTTCCCCGTCGAACACCCTGATCACGACAAACGCCCCGACAAGGGATAAAGCCGTGATCTCATCCTCCTTGAAAAAGAAAAGAGGCTCATTGAGCCCCGCCCCGCGCCGAACCGTTAAATCGATCCTCTGCAACTTCATTACCTCACCCCTTAATCCGGGTTTGCACCATTTGACGCATTAAATCTTGACCGCCCGAACTGACGCACAACCCTGTAAGCCGCCTCAGCCTTCCATGAAGGAACGTCATTCTCGAACATGATGTCTCTAAAAATCAGATCCGCCATCGCACGAGATAAAATTCCCGCCTCATAGAGAAAATCATGCGCGAGAGCGGCAGGAAAAATCTTGTGATCCGCAGGAGGTAACAACCACCAGAGAAAACGGGGCGCTGAAGAGCCATCAAACTGAAACCCGAGCGGCACCATAAAAACAGTGCTGGCAGGCCCCCTATATTCAAGAGAATAGGGCAGTGAAAATGGCCGCTTTTTGTTTATGGCCGAAATCCAGGTTAACAGCGCCACACCTTCAGGTCGCACTTCAAAGGCACGTTCAAGAGACCCCTCTTTAATCCGCCACATTATAACCACCCTCACAAGAAGTTGCCGCATCATCAATCAACGCCACCAGTTCACACAACCGTGCCCGACAAACACCGTGGGAAAGCCGAGCCTCAACCACCCAGACAGCAACATCTTTCTGAGTTGCCGCACCACTTGGCCACGGCGGAAGATCCGGACAGCTTTTAAGGCTTGCCGGCACCTCCTGCCGGATCTCCACCACTTCCGGAACTGTCAAGATTTCCGGCAGGGCTGAACAACCAGGGAGGATCCCTGAGAACAGGAGCAAGATCCCCGTCTTGATCTGGGGACACTCCCTGCAATTTGATAAGCTGCCCACGCGCCTGATCCCCCCATCGCTTCTCATTGGTTAATTGGCGATCTACAGAAGAAATCGCCGCCCTGAGCGCCGCCTCCTGCCGTTTATAAGCAAGCTGGTTCTGTTGAGAACGAGCGACTTCCGCCCGCAGATGTTCAGACAAATGAACTTCCCGCGCCTTGAGCCGCTCAAATTCGGAAAAATGACCCCGCCACCACCAGATCAACCCGGCAAAAAAAAGGATTGCGACAACTGCAATCCCGATTTTCAGAAAACGACCCGATATCAAAGAAAGAAAAAAAGCCATCAGCGCCCCCCTTTCAGCTTTGCCCGCCAGATCTCAATCCGCTCAACATAGGTAATCGTCTCCCGCGAATGCTTACCTGTAACCTGAGAGAGACAGGCGACAATCTCGAGATAGAGCAACACCCCGCCGCATAACCGTTGCGCCTTAATGATATTCCCCAAACCTGCGTTATAGCTCGCCTGAGCAAGCTTGTGTCGGTCCTCTTCAGGCCGCTTCGAAATCCAGCTTCGCCGAAGCTTTTTCATATAATAAGCCCCCGCATTGATCGCCGGATCCGCCAGGCGAGGAGAAATCAGACCATAACCCAGTTCTTTTGAAATTTGCGCCCAGGTCCCAGGCATGAACTGGGCCAAACCTTCTGCCCCGACCGGAGACCGGGCCAAAGGCTCCAGAAGGCTCTCCTGATAGAGCTGAGCCTTCCAGGCTTCCGGATAAGGGTAATCCGGCCAGTGAGCTGATACCGCAAATGCAATCTGCTTATCGTACTTATCAGTATAGAGCGACGCAGCCCATGAGGAGGACAACAGAGAAAATATAAATACCGATGAAAGCAAGCTGAGCATTCGGATCCGCACAGTAAAACACCTCCTTGAAATTGACACCGCGAAGGCGCAGCCCGATAAACTGGATAACCGAAGCCAAGGCAGGCAGGACAAACATCAAACCCACCTTCAGAAGCAGAGTAAGCGCCCCGTACTCGCTCAACCCCATAAACCCGTCTAATTCACCCATCATTCTTAACCTTTCGATATAAATCCCAGAAAACAACAGCAAGACGCCCAACAACTACAGCCGCCGACCCCCAGAGGATAAACGAGGGAACAACCACCTCCGTCCACCCCTGAAAACGACCATCAGCAACCACAGCCACGACCACCCCACCAGCCACAACCGGACCATCTACAAATATTTTATCCACGCCCCACCCCCAGCGATTAGGCAGAAAAAAAGCCGCCCGAAAGCAGCTCGAAACACTCGATTTAAATGAGAGAACTACACCTAATCAGACCAGTGAACCGGATCTTCTATATCAACCGCCCACAATTGAGCGTGATCCATAGCATTAATCGCCGTCACAAGGGCAGTTGAACGCGAGAGAATATTCCTGATATGAGCATTCGCCGCCTCAAAAAGGGGCAAGATAACCGCCGACCCCGTCACCTCTACAACTGCCCCGGCCTTGGTTGTAAATCTGAAGGGCTCGACAGAACCAACCGCCTCTTCCCCCTCCAATCCCCTTAAAAGCCCACTCAAACGGGCAATTGACTTCTCGTCACAGCGAAAATTCGATGACAGGTTTGGAATGTAAACACCCTCTTCAATCAATCGCTCTGCCAAAATAGACACTTTTTCAACAAGACCCCCTCGAACCACCCCATCAGGACGATCTTCGAGCGCGATAGTTCTGACCACCTTTTCCGGATACTCAGTGTAAACCTTAACCAAGCTGTGCAAGTCAGCACTGAAGCCCTCTGGCGTTTCTGAATTTGTCTCTAATGGCCACATCAACAGATTGCCACCCTCATCCCTGGGCAGTTGGTCAAGACTCAGGTCCAGGCCATGGTACTTTTCAATGAATTTACCATCCTCGCCCTTAACGACATAAAGAAAAGGTATAAAAGGTTTCTTCGCCATAACAAGTTCCTTAATTTATTTCTGCTCCACGGATATCGCCGCGATTTATAAAAGTGATTTTTGAAACCCCATCGATTGCAGTGCCAGCTGCACCGCCTGCGCCTGGTGGTTGGTTTGGTGACACGCCAGCAGTATCCAGCCAAAGCCCGATAGCACCCGGCAACCCAAGATCTCCGCCAGCCCCACCATCGTTTCGCTTAGTCGTTCCGCTGTCAGGAAACCCACCAGCACCACCAACAAAGAGCGTACCGTTCTGAGCCTTATTGGCGTTTTGAGGGGACCAAGCACCCTCCCCGCCATTCCTTCCAGCACCGCCACCACCACCGCCGCCGTTAGAGCGCGTATTGGAATGACCACCGCCACCGCCACCGCCACCACCGCCGCCGACAATCCCGTTGGTATTATCAAACTCAAGAAGACAACCAACAGATAACCCTGGACCACCGACAGCCCCATTAACCAGAGCGCCACCGCCACTACCACCACAGCCAGCAATAGTGCCATTATTTATCAACGTCAGCTCACTTGTAGCCGGAAGATCCCCAGTATGAAGTGCAAAAGCCCCCGTCGAAGCACTGCCTATTACCACCCCCGGCATGACGATAACGCGCATCTTAAAGTCGCCCGAACCGCTCCAACCATTGTCGCGGGCAATCTGGGACAGATCGACGTTGTAGCCATCAATTGTAATCAGAACCTCAGGCATAAAGACATTGCCAACAAGCTTATAGAGCATTGGTCCTCCCCTTCAGCCCCAACCGGAGCCCCTTGCCTGGCGTCGTCACCCCGACCGCCGTCACCTCAAAGCTCAAAATTGCTCCCGCAACCAACGTAAGAGCGGGCTTTACAGTTCCAGGGTCAAAATTGCCCGTATCAGCAGCAAAAGAAGGCAATGCATCAAAAACACTGACCCCATCCGCCTTAATATCAAAGACCACCCCCGACCCTGTTGGCGCAGTGTCAAGTTTTGCAACAATGCCGGTTACAACAATGTTTCTCGAGAGAACCATCGTGCTGACAACGGCAATCGAAAGATCCTCAGCCGTATAATCTGCACCGAAACCAGCATTAACAGGGATATCATAGGCACCGGACGCCGAAAGAGCCTGTATAGCTTGCGTCAATAGGCTGTAATTACCCTTTTCCAACGCCAAGCCAGCCGTTTCGATAGCATGGGCAATTGTCTCCTGGAGACCATTGAAAAAATCCTGATCCGGGATCGTCCCGGAAATTGGATTACCGCCGCCATCAACGCCACAATTCCGGAAAAACCCCCCAACCTTTGGGCCATCCGGAGCCGCAACAGGCAACACCTCAACCGCCGTCCCCCCGTCTATACGATGCATCTAATTCTCCTCAATAAAATATATCGGCGTCATGTGAGCGGGTTTCTCCCGATCAATCAAACAACGCAAAACCGAGAGATCAGGCAAAACACACATCGGCTCCCCGACTTCCGAGCACCCGACCTGCCACCTGAAAACCTCGATATCGTGAATCGTGACGTGAAACTGAAAAAAGTACGGCCCGACATGATCACATCCGACACCAGACCATCCGGTCATCATCGGTTTTGGTTCATTAATGGAAATCGTGAAACCAGCAACCGCCGCCCGCTCAACTAAATACGCCGGATCAAGCCGCCCCTCCGCCCGCCACTTTGAGACAACGGCATCTCGGCGCTGCTGAAAAGTTTCAAAGCCCCCTGTACATTCGTCAGGAAGCCCCGCTTCCTCTTCTCTGGAAGACAACATTTCAACAGTTTGATGCGGTACCACATCGACCAGCAGATCAGCCGCCCGCTGCCGGATCCTGACATGACTGGTAGCAAGGGGCTGCATCACCAGCCGCGACCCGCCCGCACCCCGCTCACGATAGCTGTCCCAAAAAGGGCCCGGAGGAAGATACCCCTCAAGGCCCGCCAGCACAGCCTCCCGATCAACCACCACTTCAGACATAGGTAATCACCCCCAATGACGGCAGGACAACCGGACCAAGCTGGATATCATCAACCGGCGACGTTATCTTGTGACGCCTTTCCCCGGTCGCGACCGATACGGCTTCGTCAATCCAGGAAAAGGAGATCAACTTGCCTGGCGTCCTGTTTCGCTGCATCAGATCCTTAAGCTCAGCCTCAATCGCCGTCTTGACCTCTAAAGATGCAGGCTCCAGCCCAGCTATCTCCACATCAATCGGCTGTAAAACCGGAACATCAATAAAGACCCGCGCCCCAACCGGTGCACGGTTTCGGGCAGCACCACCCATCACGTAATCATAAACAGATTTAAGATCACCACTGTAAACCGGACCCGGATCCCCCTGAGGCACACCTGCAAATTCGGCCCGAACCTCATCCATTACAAATATTATTTGAACAGATCCAGCCCCATAGGCTTCCGGTACCGCCCAGGCATCCGTTACCCCCGCCACCTCCCGCGCCCACCTCTCGTAATCAAAAGCATTCCCCCCAGCCGGCGGGCGCTGTATCCGGGCCATAACACGCGCCCGGTAATGCTCATAAACACCAGCCCCGCCATCAAGTTCCCGGTCAGCACCACCAACAAGACCGCCCGTGATGACCTCACCAGAACTCTCGACACCAGCAACAGGCGAAATCAATCGCACCTTACGGCCCGAGACCAGATTTCCGGCCTTGCCGGGCTCAATCGCCCGGACTGAAAGCTGAATATATCCACCCGCCTCCGCCCCGGCTGACAGAGGTTTGTACAGTACCCCCGAATCAGATCTCAGGGTTACATCAACCCCTATGACGGAGCCGGCTTCAGCAGGGAAACTCACCACACCGCTCGCACGGGTCGCCTCTAGCCTCGGAATAAGAAAAAGCGCCCCCCAGTCATCAAGCCCGACACCCTCAGCAAACAAAGGCATGGCGTGGCGGGCAATGTATGCCAGGTGAGCGCCCAGATCATGCTCACTTCGGGCAATCAGCTGGGCTATGCCCGACATCCCCCCCAGCTCAGCAAGGCTATCCGCACCTGGCACAGAGCCGATTAAATCCCCCTTAACCCGGCTGACGATTTCCGGATAGGATTTTCGCGAAAATCCTGTAATTTTTCCCATTAACCCACCTCAATCGCTTCAGAAACCGGAACCTCGTAAGAAAAACGGCTCCCGTTTTTGAGAACCGCACTTACTTCCACACGTATCCTGTAGATACCTTCTTCAAGGGCTCTCCAGGCCCTGACATCGAAGCTGAGAAAATNCCCATCCNCCNCCAGCCACTTTAAAGCTTCCTCTACATACCCCCTGGCCCGCACAACCAGATCTTCTGTTATGATCTCCCGGCTGAGAAGCCAAAGCCGTGACCCGAATTTTCTCCCCGGCTTTGAAAGATAGCTGTCCATCCAGACACCATTTTTAGAACCAGCCCCATCCGGAAGCCGGTCGCCCTCCTCAGCGCGTCTCCAGGTAAAAAGAGAGCAAAGCACCAGATCAACGGCCTCCTGTATTGACCCGTATTCAGAGGTTTGCAGATCCGCAGCTCCATCCGAAAGCTGCGACGATATATCAATCAGGCTTGATTTACTGGCGAGATAAACAGTTAATTCCGTCATCAGATTTCCTCATGATCATGCTCAGGCGGCGATATATTTTCATTTACACCGGGAACAACATTTCCGGTTTTCCAGACATCGACCCACCAGGCAGATCCATCACATGCCCAGTCCTCACCATAACCGAGGACATCCCAATGAATGCGTTTCCGGGCATGGGTTTCAATTTCATCCGCTTCAAAACGGATCTTTTCGCCATCCATCCAGATCGATGATGTGCCGCACCGTAGATCAAGAACATCGGCTCGACCGACCATCAAGCGCAGCCCACCAGAACGGGTAAGCTGGAGCCGATGCAATGCCCCCGAAGCTTCCGCGACCGGATCATCAAGATCTGAATAGATCGCGGCGTCCCCAGATTTCAAGGCACCTCCGCGCAACTCAAAACGTCGATCACCAACCACGACAACCACCCGGTGATCTGGATCGACCTCAAGAATAATCCCCTCAGCCCCCTTGCCCCCCGCCCCCACTGTAACGGGCTTTGCAGCAAAGCCGTAGGACTGAAAGTACTCCAGCCCCTCTTTAACCTCATCAGCCCTCACAGACAGTTGCAATTCCTGTCTCCGCAAGGCCGTATTGACGGCAAGAACTGTGCCGCGAAGCACCATGTTCGAGACCCGCCGCCGGAGCCGATTAATAACGGTTTGAATTGACATTTAACCTCGCTTCAGGGGCTTTACGTCTCGCCACATATTAAGAGTTTCTGCACCTGATACGGGCTTTGGATCAAAACTTTCAGCGGGTTGTAGAGATATCTCGCTATAACGACTTTCGCCGTCAGCCACAAAAGACAAGGACGAACCCAGCATCTCAAACCGCCCGGAACTGAGATAATGATCTTCAACCGGAATCAGCAGATCAACATCCCAGAGCGCGCCATAGGGCGATTGCCGCCAACCTATGACCTTGAAAGAGGCCTCCTGAGCCCTACCCGCTGCGCGGGAAGCTTCCCAATTTCCAATTTTTCGACAATCATCGGACGTTGCCGCCCCATCCGCCAGCATCAACTTAGGCCTGTAACGCCCCACCGCTTTATCAGAAATCACCGCGAAGGATTGCGCAGCCTCTTCCCCATAGACCTGATCATCTCCAGATTGCTGGCCGGAAACGCGGAGCTCCGAGAACCGACCGCCTGTTCCAAACTTCCCCCGACCTGCCTGGATGTTGTTTCTTCCTCGCCGTTCCGGGTCACTGACACGCTGTAACGTGCCTTGAGCGCGGCGCTTGCCAACGCGGGCAAGGCGGATATCTCCCCCCGGCGTGTCGCGCGCCAGAAGCGAGCGCAGGCGGCACAACCTTTCGATACATTCATAAACGGTTTCGCCCTTTTCAATTTCAAAGTTATCTATCTTCTCGCCAGTTCCTTCAGCAGGAGAAAACACCCTGATCCCAAAAGGCGCACAAAGGTCTCGAATAATGTCTTCGATCAGAACCTCGCTCCACTGCCCCGGCGCGTTAATCGCAGAACAGTCAACCAAATCACCCGCGCGGGACCTGCCGACAAGATCAACACCATCCTCCTGATAACCAGCCGCAGGAGAAACCTCTTCGATCCAGCCGGTTAAAACAACATCATCGCCGATCCGGACAACAACAGAAGCCCCGACCGGATAGGACAGGTCACCGCCATCAGGAACCTTGCGACCGATAAAGACCGAAAAGGCTGACGCAAGCTGGTCAATTCCCCGCGTAATACGCACCCGTTTCCACCCCCGAAACCGTTGGCCATCGATCTCCAGGGAAATATCATCACGGACCTCCCGGCCACTGCTCGGATCGATTACAGAAGACCAGACCACATCACTCATCGCTCAAGAACCTCCAGAGCCCGGCCAGAAGGACAAAATAACGGGTCCCCCAAACCATTCCTTGAAATCACCTCATCCGTCCGATCAGCATCGCCGTACAGTTCATACGCCAAAGCGACAGCCGGTCGCTGCGCGGGAAGCCGTACACCTGTAATCCGGGCCAACCGCCCGGCCCGCTCAGTGATATTCCCCAGCATCGCCGTCCTGACAGAGGAAAGAACTGTAAATCCGGCATCATCAAAAGGCTCTCCATTCACCGGAGACCCCGCCTCGTTCATAATCTGGGACAGATTATCCGCCAGAAGCTTGCGAACAGATTGCGCCTGGTCATAGCTATCCAGCTTCATTCGGGCCGCACAACGAACGGCGTTCGCAACAGATACCTGCCGCACCAATGAAACAAAAGCGCTTCGATTACCCTGCTCAACCCGTCGTGACGGTGCCAGTCCGGCACCAGCCGGGACAAGATCCCCAAACCCGGAAAGGGCAACAAATCCCTCATATGACTGCGCAGCCTGAACCGGATCTTCAGGAACACCCAGATCTCCTATCAAGGCCGCAACCCGTCCGGCCAGATCTGACGGCCTGGCGATCACAAATACGTCTGACAAGGCATCGACCCGATCCGGGAAATCACTCTCCACAAACCCGGCGGTTAATCCTTCATAAACAGGCTGCTCAACGACAGGCATAACCTCTCTCAAACCAATCAGGACATCAGAAAAATCACCGACCATTTCCTGAGCAGAAAGCTCGACATAATTAGGAACCCCCTTAAGGGAAAACCGTTGAGAAAAAGCCTCAATTGAAGAAGCCACGAGTTTCCCCGCCGCATCATCAACCGACCTGCCGCCAGAAGCATCCGCGAAGGGATAAAGATCTTCACCACTCTCATCAAAATTGATCGCAAAATGAGCGACACCCCCGGCATCTGCCCCTTCAACCAAGGTCCAGGACCGCGCGACAACCTTCCAAGAGCCTCCATAAGGATCAACGTAAATCCCGAAACCCGGCTTTCTAAGCGCTTGAATAAGACGGTCGCGGTCCTGGTCATAATCATCACCGACAACATAAGCCTGGACATCAAAAATCTCGAATTTACGCCCCAGATCCTGCCCCTGAGGCTCCTCACGATCTGCGAACTGGTGCGTCTCCCCTCGGCGACCACCAGAAAGCGTACGCTTGAGCACACCAAAAGGCACCCCACGCCATGACGCAGGCTGTAAACGCTCTTCCCAGGACATATAAAACCTCTATCGGGTTATCTGTGAAAGTGTAGAAGGGGCAAATCCACCTGTACCAGATGGGCTAGCCTTTAAAGCAGCGACGTACGAACTCTTTATTTCACCGCCCTTGGCCGTTGTAAGAGCCCGATCAAGACGGCTTATAAAGTTCTCCCTCAATCTCGTAGCAGCGACACGCTCCGCAACCGCCTCAAAATTGAATTTTCGATCTATCTTGACCTCATCCTTGATCGAAAACAGCCTAACAATCGGGAGCCTTGACGCCCCAGAGCGGATAAAAATACCGCTACCACCCCCAGGAAGGTTATTCAGCAAAAACGGCTTAGGATCCGCCCGCCCTTTACCTCGTTTTTTGGGCTTTCTGGCACTTGATATCTTTCGCATCAGCGCCCTTGGCTTGAGGCCTTTTTGTATCTTCCCGGAGAAGACACCACCCTGACGCGCTGCAAGCGTAGGGACAAAACGCCCCGAACTGGACTTAGCCCGAAGAGTGCCGCCTTCACTATGCAACGCCAGACTGTCATGAAGAGAGCCCAGACCAGCAACAGGATTGCTTTTTGTTGCCTTCTCAACCCGAAAGCCGCCCGACCATTCCCCACGAATGGTAAAAACATCACCAACATGATCAACAACCGCCTTTCGCGCTTCAAATGCGGTATCGTTCAGGGCGGCTGACAGAGCAAAAGGGAGCTGCGTCTTTTCCAGATCCGTCAATTTATCGATAATCGTCGGTATGTTGTCCTGAAGGCTCAAATCAAACATTTAGTACCCCAACCCGGCCAAGCTGCCACCCGTATCAAGATCAAGCCCCAGACGATCAGACGATGACTTCTCAACCGCCATTCCCGCCGGTGCATTTTCAAAGCGCACCTTGATTTCACCCTTACCAAGATCGCCGCCACGCCTTGACTCACGGCTATTCGCCGCTTGCTCGGAAACCACCGACCGAACAGATCCCTCAGATCCGGCACCGCTATTCACAACTGCGCCAAAACCGGGGATCATTTCTTTAAGCCACTCCGGAAAAGCCGAGGTTAATCCCTTGATCTTATCCTCGATCAAACTGCCCAGATTAAAAGATCCGGATATCCAGTCCAACAACCCGACAGCACTATCCCAAAGCAGCGTAAAAGGATTGAACTCCCTGACAAGCGCCGCCAGACCAACAAAAAAACCCTTGTCAAAAGCAGATTTGACAACTTCCCATTTCTGGACCAGATACCCCATAATTTCTCGCCAGTTCGCAAAAACGGCAATTAGACCCACGACAGCCAGAGCGATCCAACCGATGGGAGTTGCTAGAATTATGGCCCCGACCGCACTAAATGCAGCACTTAAAGACGCGAGCCCGGCAACCAGGAAAGGCAAAATCGCAGCCCCCAGAGGAACCAGCAGCCCCCCCAGAAAAACAAGAGAATTAATCATCAAGGGAATAATGCTCGCGCCCAACGAGAGCAAAGCCGTACCGACAGAAATAACCGAAGCAACAAGCGGAGCCATTGAAATCGCAGCCAGGCCTATCAGGACAACCTTCCAGCCCCCAACCCAATCAACAGCGGATTTGACCGAAGTGATAAAGCCCGAGATTCCTTCCAGAACCAACCTGAAATCAATCTTGGCGAGGCCATCAGAAATTTCCTTAACAACCTCACCGATTTTACCCGCAATCACTTCGCGATTTAAGATCAACCACTCTCGCAACTGCTCCATCAATGGTTTGAGAACAGGTAAAAGCTCTGCACCGACAGCATTGCTTACCCCCTTAAAAGCCCAGGCAAGCCGCGCCTGCTCATCCGCAAATTCTTCCGCCGCTTTCGCGTTTTCTTCAGTCAGAAGACCATAGCGCCGGGCTTCTTCAGATTGCTCACGGAGTGCATCAGAGCCCTGTTCCAACAGGGTGATCATCTTGATCCCGCGACCGCCAAACAACTCAGCCGCCATGGAAGAGCGAATTGCCGCGTTTTCATTCCCCTTGAAGGCATCAGCCAACTCAGGCATCACATCAACAGCATTGCGAACATTGCCGTTCATATCCCGCAGAGAGACCCCCAGTTGATCAAAAAGCTCGGCTACTTTTTTATTTTTACCCGAAGCCGCATCAGCAAGCCTAAGGTTAAGCTGCCTGGTGTTTTGCTGAACCTCCTCCTGAGACATCGAAGCCCGATCTGCCCAGTAGTTAAGCTGCTGAAAACCCTCAACCGACACCCCCAGCTGACGGGACAACTTTCCGGCGGCATCCCCGGCAGAAACCATCCCTGTAACCGCCTTCCCTAGCCCCGCAACTAAGCCGGCACCCGTCAACAGAGACAAAGGCCCGAAAGCCCCCATCAACTTCGACCGTAGATTTCCAAGCGCCCCACCCAATCGCCGAACACCCCCGGCAACCTTGTGGAAACCGAGCGTTCGACCAATGTTTGAAATCTGCCCCCTGACAGAGCTCAAAGATTTTCCGACTTTTCGGATTGGGTTTGTCGCATCCCCAAGAACCTTGAAGGCCATAAATACACTGTATTTTTTGCTTGCCACGACCACCTCCAAAAACGGCAAGAGGCCCTAGTTTTTATCCAGGGCCTCAATACCTTCAACAATATCCTTGAAATCAACAATCGTTAGCTCCCGGACCTTATCCGGGAGCCACCGCATTCTCAGACTGATCCAGACTACAAGTCCTCGCCAGCCTCTTGGGACTCCCCCATTTCGGACGAGAACCACTCAAATAAAACTTTGCAGTTACGCCCAGGCATTTCATCAACCGCTTTTGCAGGGATGTTAACCACCAGCTTTTTGACGATATTCAGAACCTCCCCCAGAACAGGACGTTCGGCAGATACTGAATGCAGATGCTTTAGCTTGAGCGGCCTCAGCTCAATAACGTCCACTTCAATCGTCTCCTCAACACCACCAGACCGCTGCTGTATTGAAACGGCCACTGGCAACTTGATTGTCGTATTTCCCATAATCAGAACACCTCTTTAAGAGAAATGCCCTCAAAACGGGCCGTCAAAGAATTTTTCGTCGGATCAGGTGAAGCCTGACCAATAAAAGTACCGTTTGAGAGGGTCACAACGCGATCAGCACAGGACAACAAGACCGTGACATTACGCTTTCTCACGGAAGACACCGGCACCCCTTCCCCGAGATATACAACCGCCTCAATAAAGGGTGCCGCCCCCTTGGTGGTATCCCCCACTTTCCCCCGTTGCCCCAGCAAGCTCTCATACTCGACAGCCTGATCAGAATAGCTTGCGCTATCGCCGACATCGAACGAAACACCATCAATCTCGATGCTCTCAACACCCGCCACAACTGGCATATTCGCATCCTTTCTTTATGCTGCGAGCAGTGAACTTTCGTCCCACTGCAATGAGAAGCCGACCTGAATAGCACCAACCATAAGACCGTTGGTAAGATCCGGCGCGTAACGGATATTAATCCGCTGAGGATCCTGAGGATCACGTGAAACGATCAGAAGTCGTTCAAAAGCATCCTTGTTTTCAACCAGGCCCTGAAGCATCAGCTCATCATAGTGAGCAACAAGCGTCGCTTTGATTTTTCGGGGAGAGGTTGAAGGAATTCCTTCTGCAATCGGCGTCCCGTCATCCACCAGGATCACCCGCCGGGAGATAAACTTCTGATAAACAAGAAACCCGAGTTGGCGGTTGATACGCCGGATCTGGGCAGGCGTATTAATATCAAGAAAAGCACTGTCTGGCTGACCGTAAGTGTTTTTCTGATACGTAGTTACCCCGCGCTCCACAAGAACCGTCCCTTGAGGGCTGGCTTTACTGGTCGCAATCCCGCTATACAGCAGGGTATTACGATCAGAAAATCCCATCCGCAAAGCCTTAGCCGGAGCTTCTTCTCCGACCAGCTCGAGATCTTGTAGCGGTCTCGCCGGATGGTTCTCCAATGCCCGCGAAGCAACCGCCACATAACGAGCCGCCCGCACGTAGGCTGGCGCAGACGCACCGAAAGTCTCCATCACCGATAGATAGGGGTTATTGCGCTGAGCGGAAAAACTCAACAGTTCATTCGGCGACCCCCGCCGGGCCGAGAAAAATAGGCTCCACAAGGCCGTAATAGGATGCCACCGGCGCGCGCCCTCATCCCGCATAGCATCAAGAGTCGCATCACCGGTCCAAGGGAAGCAGATATAATCAAAAACCTCATCACCAATCCCGGCGATCAAAGGCGTAACATCAGGATCGATTAGGCCACCGGACATATAACCGTCATCTACCTCGGCAATCGCTATACCCTCAGGCAAACGCTCACCTTCAAACACCCCACGCCGATTGATCTCAACCCGATAATCATTCCCTGTCAGCCCCCCATGATCATAGGTGATCGTCAAGACCCCCGCCGCCGCTGCCGCACTTACGGGAATGTTTGCTTTTGCATTGATCGCCGCAGCCGCTGCGGTCGCAACCGCCACCGCAGTATCCCCAACAGCAACGCCTACAGAGGCAAGCCTTTCAGCAGAACCGCCGCCGAGATAAAAAACAAAGACCCCTGCTTTGGTTGCGGTCCCGGAAAAGGTCCGGGTTAAGGACGCTTTGGCAGAGCCACCAGCATCATCAGCGGCAACAGCATAAAGAGTTGAGGTTTTGTTTCCGCGCCGAAATTCAACAATCATTTCGTGAAGCTGGCTCCCGGCCCCAAACAATTCAGAAGCAGCATCCCCGTGATCACCGGGAATAAAAACCACTTCGCCCGCCGGTTGCGTTCCGGACGCCAGCTTTTGCCCCATGATCAACACTGGCTCGACAGAGCTTGAAAGCCCGGCAAGAGACGGATCAACCTCAGCATAAACGCCCGGCACCCGCAGATTGGAAGGGACCAGATTAAAGGCCCCCGAAGTCATGATCTGTGTATCCACAACTTACCCTTTCTTCTCATCTTTTTTTGAGACAACCGGAACAAGATCGCCGAAACGACCGCCAGCCGATCCGCCCGCACGAACAGAAGGCAGAAGCGCCAATACACGCGGATCCGCCAGATCCTCGTTCGACAGTGTAAATTCCCCTCCCGGAAATGGCTTGCCCGTCCTGGGGTTACTAACGACAAAAGGCCGCTTGGCGTCTCCGCTTGCGACCTTTGCCGGATTGAGTTTAACTTTCACGTCAATCCTCCTCAGATTGAATAATTATTTCGGCCTCATTTCGACCTTCCGGCCCCGTCGTAAACGGCCCGCCCCCCGGATATTTTTCAGAGGCGCTATCCGGATCACCAACTCGATCAAAATGATCAACAAGATCAACACCCAGATGAACAGATTTGATAGGCAGATCAGCATTCCTGATATCAAATTGTTGCTGAGCCCTAGGTTCGACCGTAATGGTCAGCATCTCACCAACCGACGGAACAGATCCCCGCTCATCCCTGAATTGCTTTACCTCCCATTCTGGCACAGCCTGCCACAAGCCCAACCAGACGGGATCTCCGTAAAGAGCGTCGAGAACCCTATCCACAAGCATTCCTGCAAGCAGATCCCACTTTTCACAGGATGACGAAAAGGCAATCTCGATCACCAGGGAAACATCCATTTGAAATTGACCGCCCTTGGGAGTAACCCGTTTCGACCGCTCCCCAGGGGCATAGACCGAAACAACACCCAATCTCAGATCTTCTTCTGTTGGATTATGTGCCCTTGACCGATAGATCCGGTCATCAGCAACCCTGGACAAACGTAACCGACGCTCAAGATCCACAAGTATTTCACCGCGCGAGACCAACTTTGTCATTTTCAAGCCTTGTGAAGTAGAAGCCAGCAGCCACCCTGTCCATCGGGATTACGATCCCGCACACGGTAACGATCACCGCGTATGGTCAACACATCACCCCGTTCCGGCACCACCACCAACTGATCAAGATCAACAAACAATGCGGGGGAGTACCCAGCTACCTCAGCACCGTCAGAACCCAGATCAAGAACTTCACGCTGGGCCTCAAAAACCCCCCTGATCTCAAGAGGTCCACCCACCCGATCAAGAATAATAGAGCTGGAAACAGGGTCTTCGCCAAAGACGTCAAGCACCGCAGAGTTAACCTCTTTAGCGATGTCAATCAGGGACATTATCGCCCCCATCGGAACCATGGGCAGAACTAGCGGCATCCCAGGCATCACGCTCTTTAGCCGTTACAGCGTAACCAAGCAGGCCGGACAAGGCATTCACAGAAGGTTTTCCATCCGCCGTAAAATCTTCATCTTGATCAAGATCCAGCACAGCTTTTGAAATGGCATCCATCAGAGCTTGCCCTGACGGCTTGATAACTGCCGGAGCAACAACGGCCACAACACGAGGACCAGTTGAAAGTTCAACGGCACCATTTGCCAACAGGCCCTCTGCCTCACTGTCAGTCAGATCAAGCTCTTCACCAGGCTTAACCTCAATCGGCTTTTTTACCGTTCCCATTTTCAGGAAAACTTTTGCGATATAAGTTTTTTTTGTCGCCATAAAACGATCTCCACAAAAAGAAACGAGCGGCAAAAGCCGCTCGATTTCTTAAAAATATTTATACAAACTTATTATTGATTCAGCTTACCGAACCCGGATAAAACCCGACCCGTTAGGACGATACGGCACAACGAGTGGAGCCGATTGAAGCAAAAGCATCCGAGCTGAAGGGTTCTTCTCCAACCAAGACTTTGTAAAATAGCGCATTGCCGAATATTGCGCCTCCTCATCATGCACCATCCCGTAACAACGGGTTCCCATCAGTCCATCCACTCCGCCATCAGCCGCAACAATCACACCATACTCAGGAATAAGCCGCTCAATCAGTTTAGTTTCTGGATTAACGTAAATGTCATTCCCAACCCAGATATCGAAAGTTCCAATTTTCCCCTTATGAACAAATTTTTTTGATCCCTGCCCCCGCGCTTCAGGCCCGACACGAAGCATTTCCCCTCCACGAGATGCATCAGCCTTGATCATCTCAATTACATCCGGGTCTTTACGGAATAATTTCCATGCATTCGCATCCATCACCACTACATTCGGCGTCACCCCGCTGATCTCAGAAATGTCTCCTGCGAAATCTTCGATATCATCCATAGGAGAAACACCAGCTTCACCCCAACGCAGCGCACCCACAAGCTGCCTGGTTAAACTTGGATCACGCCCGAAATCAACAACCCTTGTCGGCATATCCTCACCAACAACAGTCACGGATCCACTGACAAGAACAGATGCCATCATCACCTCTTCGCGACGCCCAAGCCTTGCCAATTGATCAACCAGATCAGACTTCAAGTTCATCTTGGCCCTGTCAGCATTTGACAGAGTCCCTCCGATCTTTTCCCCAATCATTCGTTTCACGACCCTTTTTGCATCGTGCCGACGAAGATCCTTCACATAAGCAGGAGTAAAGACCTTGGTTGAAAACCCTTGGCCGCGCTGAACCTTTCCGGCCACCAGCGGACTGACAAACGGGGCAAGCTCAGGCTTGCTTTCGTCCACATCAAAATGAATCTCATCGGTTTCCTCCACCTGCTCTAGCGGTGCGAAGGTGTCCAACAAGAAAGACGAAGGCTGATCAAGATTGGCGACCACTGCCGCCAGCACACCGATATCATAGATATCCATTGAACTCTCTCTTTATAGAAATTTGAAAAGATAAATCAGGGAAAACTATCCCAGATAAATAGAGAAGCGCCGAAGCTCCGCTTTCAGATCTGGCGTCACAGTTAAATCCCCCAGATCGAGCCCTTCTTGTGCATACTGGCCCGTCCGATAAACCAGAACCTCCTGCACACCAAGATCACTCACATCATGAGCAAGCACAGCATCCGGAACAGCACCGCCAGTGACAGCAGCTTGAGTAACTCGAACATAATCCGCGCCACCGACACTCACCAAAAATGCCCCACGCTTCAAAACGACCGTGACGTTCGCCTGAACCTTTTCACTCACAACAGGAAAATCCCCGGAGAAAATTTCTTCCGGATCATACCGACCAGCTTCTTTAAATTTTGGATTCACGTTTCCAGCCCCCTTATAGATTCACAATGGAAGCGGCAAGCTCTGCAACGGTCTTCCCGCCCGCAGAATCATTACCACCCGACCCAATTGACGGCTGGTCTTCTGAGGACATCACATCCGCAAGAGACCGCCCTTTTTTTTGCACTGCCGGTGAACTAGACAAAATTCCAGTAGCGACCTCAGCAGACACATCCGTTTTCAAAGCCAGATGACGCGCCAAAGCACCTCGCCCTTTAGCGGCAGGGCAATCCATAATCGCGACGATACGAGATCGCTCGGCAGCTGCTGACTTTTTACCCTCAGCCTCAGCCCCCTCATCATCATCCACTTCTTCTTCATCCACCCCATCTTCATCAGCAGAGGTTTCAGATTGATCCTCATCAGACGCCTCCGAGGAAGTCCCACCTTCTCCCTCCTCTTCTTCGTCGTCGTCGTCGTCGTCCTCTTCCTCAGCATCATCACTGTCGATATCTTCAGCCAAAATACTCGCAGCAAGCGACGAAGCAGAAAGTTCCTCCCGCCCAGCCGAAACCGCCCCTCTGCCAAGAGGGTTCAATTTCTTTTTCATTTCATTCTCCAGAAAATTTAAGAACTCTCTTCCTCAAGAGAGAAAACGAAGTCTCGAAGTACCTCCGAAAAGGACGCGACCCCATCTATCAACCCACCCCCCAAAGCCTTATCACCTCGGAAAGTTTTGGCCTCAGTCGCCAAAATCACTTCTGGCGACAACCCGCGACCAGCAGCCACGGTATCAATAAATATTTTCCTGGTAGCCTCAAGCTCCACCTGAACATCTGCCCTCACCTCATCCGGTAACGGTTCATAGGGATTCCCATCAACTTTATGAGATCCCGCATGGATCATCGTTACTTGAAACCCCTTCGATGAAAGCGCTTTACTAACATCTGTATGGATCATCAACACCCCGATTGAGCCGACAATTCCAGTCCGAGAAGTCCACAGATACCCCGCAGACGCCCCGATTGCATAAGCCGCTGAACAAGCCTGCTCATTTGCTACCGCCCAGATTGGTTTTTCTTGACGAATTTGCTGGATATAATCGCAAAGATCAAAGCAACCAGAAACCTCTCCGCCACCGCTATCAATATCAATCAATATCCCACGAACTGAAGGATCCGCCATTGCATCCCGAAGCTTGACCTCTATCCCATCATACCCGGTCATCCCGGAAACAGGATCCAGATAACCGGATTTATGAACAAGCGTCCCCGTAATCGGGATGTAAGCAATACCTCCATTCAAAATTTCAAACGAACGACGTTCGCCAACCTCAGTAAAACCTGAGGCTTTCATTTTAAGAGCCTCCGAAGAAATCTTTGCCCCTTGGTATTCAAGGGAAATATCTCCAAAATGTGAGGTTAACGCGCCAAGCACGACCTGAGCACGGCTCGGCTCCATTAGCAGCGGACAACAGTAAAGACGGCTAGCAATGTGATGATAACTTCTCACTCTTCCGCCTCCTTATCTTCTTGATCAAGATCTGATCTTGGCACGATAGCCATCCCTACTTCGAGCATCCCCTCAAGATTAAGAGGAGGGAGACCAAGTTCCTTTAAACGGGCCTGTTCTCTCTTCAGCTGCTCAAGCACCTCTTCCCAGTCGCGACCCTGCTCTGAACACTCAGCCTCCAGAGTAGACAAACCAGACGCAATCCGGATCCCTGCTGCCTGAGCCTCCTTAACCGGATCGATCCACCCGCGACCCGGCCCATTAAACCGGGCAGAACACCAGGCCGATTTAGCCTCGTAAAACGTCGGAGCTCCTGCTGGAATACTCAGCATCCCCCTATCAAAAACCTCTTCCAACCAAAGCGCATAACACTGCTGATAGAAGTAAGTTGAATAGAATGTCAGCTCTCCACGCGAGAACTTCCAGGCTTCAAGTAGGCTTGCTCGAGCAGAAGAATAATTTGTTTTTGAGTAGTCTCGAGAAACCTGTTCAAATGAGCGCCCCAATCCTGCCGAAATTCTCCTAAGAACCGCCGCTTCGAAAACAGCAAAACTCTGGTTATTTCTGGAATTTGAAAGAAGATTAAACTTCTCACCAGGCAGGAGCTGAGGGATCTTGACACCATCCAGAGTAAACTCTTTCTTCTTGTGCCAGGCTTGGCGTTGAGCAGCCTGATCAAGAAGAGCAATCGGATCATCGTTATCATCCAACAGATCCCGATCATAAGGGCTCTCGATTACGGCTGCAAAAATAGCATTAATAACATTCGATTGAGCCTCGGCCCTCTCATATGTATCAAGCATCTTTACGGCCTCAATTATAGAGGCCGTCCCAGGCTCACCTCTGGTCATCCCTGGACGAATAACCTTAAAGGAGTGGATAACCCTTTTACGCCCCCATTCAGTTGCCCTCGGAACCCGCACCCATTCTTGCAATGGCGAAGATAAATTATATAAATCCCCAGGATGAGATTTCTGAAAATGATATGCCAGAGGCTCTTTATATTGCCCCAGCTCCACACCCCCGCGAAGAAATTCATCATCCACCCGACCATTAGGATTGGATAGAACATCTGGCTCGATTAATTCAAAAGCCGTTGAGAAATCGCCACCCCGCCCAGGGAGCCACCTTGGAAGGCACAGGATCTCACCCGTCTGAGATCCCATCCAATAGACTGTCTGACAGAGACCATGAAAATTCTGACGAAGAGAAGCGTCCACATAAAAATCAGGATCTTCTGTATAACCACGCCAAAAGCCTTCTACTTCCCGAGCAATCCGATCAGCATCTTCCGAAGTGATCCCCAACACCCTATGATCAGGAGTAGCAACAAGCCGAGGCGCGCGAGGCCCAACAACATTGTCCTCACCCGCCTGAAAAGCCCCCCGTACGAAACCATTGTTTCGGGCAAGATCCCGAGTACGGGCAACAAGACTATCCCGGCTATACAAAATAGTAGCATCAGGGGAAAGATTTACAGGGTTGTAATCGCTTAACTCACGGGTTACCGCAGACGCGCCGCGATAACTCTCGTTCCGCCCAACAATATGAGCCATCGGCTTCATCGGTTGCCCATTGAGATCCAGTATTCGAGATGATCTCATAGGCTGAACCTCGGTGAAGTTGGGCCTTTTTTGAAAGAGCCCAAGGCAATTTTAATTTCTGTAATTCTTTGTTGAATATCGGCCATATTTGCGGCCTGAAAACTGACAGAATTACCGTTAAAGGAAACACTGGCACGAGAAGCACCCGTTAAAATTTTGGTTCTCGCAAATTCCAAAGCCCTCAATTCAGCCTCAAGAGCTTGTTTGTCCAGTGCCATCTTATAACTCCATCAGCTTTTCCAAGGTCGTCTTCTTACTAGAAGACGAAGGGCCAAGCGTTTTCACACTTGGCCCCACTTCAACTCTTTCCAAAACTTCGCTCGCCGGCGGAGAAGACACATAGCTGTTTTCGTCCCAGCTCTTTGCCCAATCTGGCGGAGCATCCCATTTAATCGTTTCATCTTTCAACAAAGCGGAACCAACCCGATTATAGACGTGGAGATCAAATGTCTCGTTGCGAACCCCCGGCACAGGCTCCCAACCCTTAGCTCCTCTTCTCTCCCCCAAGGCTTCTGCAAAGAAACTATCCGAAAGATCCTTAGAATGATGAATGTAACCAGGCCCCGGATCCATCCGGCAAAGATCACCCCACAAACCATCTTTAAGAATATTGGTACCAAGAAGATAAACCGGGATTTCTCCGTTTGCGTTCGCTCGCCGGTCTTTTCGGTTGCTGTCCGGATAGGTCAATCTGAAGCGTGCCGCAGTGGTCGCCTTGTCCCCTTTTAAAAGAACAAAACGCCTGCCCAATCGCGCCCGCTTCATCTTCCTCCAAAATCGATAAGCGTTTTCGGTAACCCCCGCTTCCCCAGAACTATCCGTCCCTGAGATTCGTACTGTCATCCTCCGGTCCGATCCATCGGATAAAGGATAACTCTTGAGAATCATTCCGTTCACCAGAACGCTCCAGTCCTCAATATAACCAGCCGGATCAAGGGGCAAAGGATCACCATCCTCATCAACCCTTTCGGATTTAGTGAGGTTGAAACGATCTATCACCCAACGCTCTCGCTCAGCTCCCCAACCGACAACCTGGACAACAAACATTGATTTCTGAACATCCGCGAAAGCCGTAAGGTACCTGACACCTTTTGGGACAACCCCCAAAGGATAATCCTCTGCTCTTTCTTTAAGATCTTCAGCAGTTATCGCGTTTTCTTCTCGAAGAGCAATCGGCAAATATGAACGACCCTGATCAACATTGATCGTCGTTTTCATTGACTCTTCTTCGCCAGTGCGCCGGTAATCTTCAACAGCCGTCAACCACTTAACAACCAGATCGCGCCACGACTGGAAACCCGCCGCAGTTCCTTGAAGATGAAAGCTGGCGATATTTGACCGCCTGGCCTGCCCCTTTAATTCACCTTCTTTTGTTACATGACAGCCTTCAGGAACCCATTTACCCCTCAGGTTCATCTCATATTTTTCTGTTTGGGAAATCCTGAATGCACAACAAGGGCAGACCATAACCACAGTATCGGCACGATCCAGCACACCACCTTCAGGAGCCCATTTCAGATCACTGAAAGAACCTTCAAAATACTCACCACAATTCGGGCAAGGCCACCACCATCGACGTCGATCACCGCTGTTATACAAAGAGGCGATCCCCGGCGCAGGAGCGACCTCGTGACTTCCGGGTGTCTCTCTCCAACGTCCATCAATAATCAATTCTCCAGGAGAACTTTCGGCCAAGCATACCCCGCGAGATCCAAACGTCTGAGTACGCTTTACGCCCATTCCAAAGGCTTCACCCTGGCCGTCAATATTTCTAGGAAACCGATCATAATCCGTCATCAACACCCAGGGAACTGACTTACCTGACAACATTGTTTGTGAAGGCCATCCGAAGATGACACTCATACCGTTGCTGTATCGCTTCTCTTGAGCATTATCGTTTGAGGATCCAGCCATCAGTCTATCTTTAAGAGCCCGGCTGGCGTTGTGCATCCCGTCAACTTTCTCTTTCACAAACTCTCGAGCAACCGCCTGACTTGTTTGGATAACAAGCATATTTCCGGGATCGGATGTAACTCGATAATTAATTCCGTTAAGAATTAAAGCGTCGGTTTTTCCTGTTTGTGCCGGCCCCATAAAAACAACGCCAGGAAAGGCCCGACTATTAAGCATGTTAGCGGGTTCAACCATGTAAGGGGTAATGTCATTGCTCCAATCCCCGACGACACCCCCGCCTCTGTTGTTAAGTTTTCGAAACTTTGCCGCCGCCTCTGAAACCATTATTCGAACTGGTGGCTCGAGGGATACAAAACACCTTTTCAGAACCGTTGAAACAGAACAAAAATCAGGAATTGGCTTCTTCAGGATTGACCTCGGATTTCGTAAAATCTCCGGATCCATCTTTTAAGAACTCCAAATTGTTTAAAGCCTCAACCATTGAAGCCTGATAGATATCAATTTGATCCTGGACCCTCGCTACATGATCAGCAGCGAGAAAACAGCGCTTCTCAAGAAAGTCTGGTAGAGCCTGAAGCTGCTCGGAAACTGCCCGAAGCACATCCATTAAAGCGCTTTCAACATCTGAGACCCGAACCAACCGCCCCATCTGTTCTTCAATTAATCTCCTCTCACGAGCCAGATTAAGCAGCTCTTTGTATTGCTTTGGATCAATTGACAGATCCAGATCTTGAAACGAAGAACCCATAAGATCGAGCCTGGTCTGCCCGATCATTCGATCACGCTCAGCAGCCTCCCGAGATTCTTTCTGATCCTGCCCTTTCTTCCAGGCAATGCAGGCATCCAGATCAAATTCATAAGACTTTCCGTTCGTCCCTTTCGAAACAAACGGCATGCCGTTTTCAATCCAGTTATCGACCGTTGGCTTTGAAACATTAAACGCACGCGAAATTTGTTCTTTATTGAGCGTTAATTTCGCAGTTTCAACAACGGCCTCCTCAGCCATATCCTTCACCTAAGATAAACAACAATGAAAAAGTAAAGTCCCAAAAAACATAGAATATCTGCCACTTACCTCGGTGCGCGTTACCCGTGAGAAGATTTGTTAGGCGCAGAGGGACCCATTGATTGGGTCATCGGATCTACACCAATGCGCCAACAAGAGATCAACCCGACGTTTGGAGACCGAAAGCAATAAGCTCGCTATACCTCAACGGCCCTCTGCGCCTAACAAATCTTCCAACTTAAAAGAAACGGGATGATCAAAAGACCATCCCGCCAAGTCAACCAACAGGGAGACAACAAGGGAGTTGCCCATAGTCCACCCCGAACCTGACAACGGGGCGACGGGGCGACGTATCCCGCCTGACAACGAGACACAAAAAAAGCCCGCCTAAGCGAGCTAACTGGTAGCCGGAGTTTAACCCGGCAGGAACATGATCTCCTCCATCAAAAGAGAAAGCCGCAATTCCTATGCGACACACCTTTGAAATAGAAAACGCCCGGAAAGGAAATCCTTCCGGGCGCAACTCTGTACCAATGTCATAAATAGCTATCGAATTTTGTCAGATCTGTAAACCCCGCCGGAAATATTTTTTCTTCTCGGTCCAGCCTAACCGAGATCGTATGAAGAGCATTAGCATACACAACCCCTGATAAATGCTGGCGTGAGCGCCCGTCTACCCCTTTTATTTTTTTCCACGAGAATCCAAGCATTCTCATGAAGAGAATCCGACGATTTTTTTCAGGAGCAATCATCATCATCCAGGGAAAAGCTTCTTCAGCCTGTTTGAGTTGACGCGCAGAAGGACGTTGACGGTACGGCTCATCATCCACAGCATCGATCAGATCTGTTATCGACCGCACCACCTGAGGCATGGATGATTTTGCCCCAGAAGGCACATCCCGGCTGCTCAATCCCTGAGACATCAGAGCGGCAATCGCCGACGCCAGAACCCGCTCAACCAGATCAGGAGACCAGACACCATCAAGCACTTCCGCCCGATCTTCAATTCGCCCTCGAACATAAAACGGCCTAGCCTGAGGCTTTTCCAAAGGCTTCAGTTCCTCCCACTGCATTACCACAATCCCCCGTTTCTTTTTGCCATAACCGTTAACGAATGCATCGCCTGATCTATAACCTCTTGCGGGACTTCAAAAGATATCCGTCCCGCCTCCTCCAGCATATCCAGGCAATAACGCGCACGGCTTGCCGGATCTCTTGAGGTCACATCACCGATCTTCTGACTTTTCTTGGCCGCAATTGAAAGATACCGCGACTGGGCAAGCACGAGCTCAGAAACGAACTTGTAAACCCCGTAGTGCATCCAGCCTTCATCAATCCCCTGTTTAAAAAACTCGGATTTACGGAAAACATTCTCGAGATAAGCCTTCTGCCGCGCCTCTGGTGTAGCGACGATCTTCCCCGGCGCAAGATCCTCACCTTGCGGCTTACGCTTGTATTCAACACCAACACAAGCCCCACGAATAACCCTACTTTCAGGCCACTGTTTGGTTTTGTGACCCATCCGCACCCGATCAAAAGCCTCATCGACAACATCAGTCGGGAATTGGCTGAGGTCTCGAATATAATCCTCAAGCAAAAGCCCTGATTCACGATGCAACCCGTCATGATCTTTTGCCCCGACAGGCGCAAACCAATGAACACACATCCGACCAAGCGGACCTGTTCCACCCTTGCCCATCAATCGCCTGACATCTTCCAACTCAACACGATCAGATAAACTCAATTTTTCAATCAGGATCACAGGATCAGGCTTCACGCGCCCTCCACTGGCAGCCCTTTGCGGCTTTTCAACCAACTCAACCCTTGAAGACCTCGCTTTCAGGATTGCTTTGGTAAAATACAGGATTGAATTGATTTTCTCCCCCGCCCTTGCCGCCACATCAGGTACAACCGGATAGATATCTTTTTCAGGATCACACCCCTGCTCAATCCAGCTCATCACTTCCTGAACAGCGCCATCACCATCAAAATCAAATCCGTCAAAACCGTTACACCTCTCCAGAACCTCCTCAGGACTATCAAACTGCGAACGCCGTTCGCTATCTCTGACCCGGCGATTTGCGCTCGCGTCATCAATCTGGTGGTTACTCTGGCGGTTAGAGTCTTCATTAAAGGCCCGGAAAACTTTTCCGGTAGCTTTGGAAAATCTTTCCGGTAGTGGATCTGGATTTTCTGACTTCTGGAAAATTTTTCCGGTAGTGTTTTCACCTGTTTCCCGGCTCTCCTCCCGCCCGGATACCTGATCGTTTTCCCGATCCTCTGCCTGATCCCGGACAACAAACGACGATCCAAAACAGGCATCCAGATCAAATTCTGGCATCGCCCGCCGATCTGCGCCCCACGCCAGAATATACCCGTTTGAGGTCCTTGAACCCCCGCGACGACGGCGCTCATAGACGGTTACCAGATCCGACTTGACCAACGCCTCAACATGCGAGCGAACAGACCTGTCAGACATGGACGCCCGACGCGCAAGACTGTCCTGCCCCGGAAAGGCAACACCATAGGCATTTGAATAATCTGCAAGCGCCAGCAGTATCAATTTAGGACCTTGAGGTATGGGCAAATCCCACGCCCAGGACATTGCTTCAATCGCCATGAACACCCCCTATAACCGCTTCTACACAACAGGAAAGCGCATACTGGTACACCCCAGAATTCCGGGACATTGACACCAGCCCACGCCCCTCAAGTGACCTTAACAATCGCCGAACCGACCTATCCGTCACCCCGGACAGGTTCGCAATCTGCTCTTGCGTCATAGAACAGTTTCCCCGTCGATCTGCCCGCCGGGCCAAGGCTGTCAGAACAGCCCTTTCACCTGACGGAACAGGCTGATCCATCGCCCAAAGCAACGCCATAGAAGGCAGACCTTGATCTTGACCCTTTCCGCGAGGGTGAATATCCAGCCTTCTTGTTAACTCAGGATCTTTCCGGAGACAGGACACAAGTTTAAGCGCCCCAGCCACACCTTCAGGCGGACTGTCAATCACCTCTCCAATCACAAGCGACATACGCAACAACGCCGTTAAGTCATCCATTCGACCGGATTGGGGGATCTCTTTTACAGGCTCTGGAGCAGACATCACCCGAGCACCTGACATCCAGTCATAAACCCAGCTCGTTACCTGTACCGCAAATTTAGGGGAAAGCCATTGCGCCAGGTGGATTGCCACTTTGGGATGAACCCATGTACCTTGCTCACTCGGTACACCACCGCGCCTTGACTGGATGAGCCCCGTTGTGGGATTCCCCATATCGGATTTTAATGCGCTCAAATACTCTCTTGTGGACGATAAACGCCGATAGTCAGAAAATAACTTACCCGCCGCACAGCACATCAAAGTTGCACTGATATAACCATCTTCAATACGCTGATTTATTACGGAGTTGGATATTGTATGCTGTATAAGTCCAGTCATCACGCAGCCCTCTTTGCGGCAGTTAAACAACCGCGACCAAAGGACTTTCGACGCTCCTCTGGCGGCGGGAGGTTCGAAACCTGCAAAGAGACAGGCGGGTTTATTCCCCTTTCGGGTATTTTATTCACCGCCCTCCCACCATAGGGAGATCCCGGATTCCGGGCACAAAAAAACCACGCTTTCGGGGTGATTATCCGCTCTCTGAGAGGTTTCGACGCCTCTAAAACAACAGTATCGCCCCTCGACTTATCGGTCAAGCGAGTAAAAGAATGATCTGGACAACCATAAACTGAATTGCGACCATCGGGAGAATTTTCAACATTTACACAGGCATCAGTATGCAAATCCTCAGCATCATTCTCCTGCTTCTTTCCGCCTTTTCTTTTTTTATTGCCATTGTCGGCATTTTTTCCCCCAAACGGGCCCTGCCCAAAGAAGAGAACCCGACCCGGAAAAAAGCCTTTTTCACCTTTTTCGGGATCAGCTTCGTTACCTTCTTGATTGGCGCTGTTCTCGCTCCGACCGACAACAGCATGCCCAGCCTTACCCCACAGACAGCCACTGAAAACTTGAGCCCGGAAGAACAACAGCAAGCCCTGATCACGGAATGGCTGAGCCTGTCCGAACTGAGCCCGGAAGACTACGCAAGGATTTGCCAGAGCGCCCCGGATGGAGCTTATAAACAACAGTGCAAAGGCAAGGCTGTGACCTGGTACGGCTTTATCAACGAAGTCGCGGACGTGGATAAACTGGAAGTCAGAGTAGGCCCCGAACACGACAGCAAAGCCTTTGATCTGGACCTGATCAACGACCTTGACGCCTCCGAACCTCTTGAGCGCTTCAAGGATCAAAAAATCCTTTTCCGGGCCGTGGTTGATTCCAATTCCGGGTTTGATCACGACCTTGATCAAGGAACATTCATCACCGTCGCCTTGACCAACGAAGAATCTGAAGCCATCCTGCAGGAACAGGAAGCCGCTAAGATCAAGCTGGAGCAGACAGATACATTTATTACGGAACATATTGAGTGCCGAAAGCAGTTCAAGGCTAACGCCAACCACCCCTCGACCGTAGATTTTCCGCTTGTGGATCTGTACCACGCCTCTGAAATAATCGAAGACGGATCGCACATTATTCAAGGAAGCGCTTCGGCAAAAAACTCTTTCAACACCGAGCTTGAGTTTACCTATCAGTGCATTTTCAAAGACCAGCAGTTTGTGACCATTAACATCCGCGAAAAATAATCGGAACTGAGAAAACACACTCCCACAACCCGGAACCGCCATGACAAAAAAAATATTCACAGATAAAGACATTGAACAATGGGAGCGTGATCTATTTGAAAACACCCCCCCGCCTATCGAAGAAATTACCCTACCCGACTTTTCACAGCCGAAGACCTTCAGAGCCTCAGCCGCAACTACAGGAATAGTCATAAGCACAATCAACCGAGACGGAAATACAACTAACCTTTTTCTTAACCCAGTCATCGCCAAATACCTGATCCACACGATTGCCATGCAAGGGCAAGAAGCAGGTTGGCTAAACGAAAAGCTGGAAATTATATCCCCTGATTTACTCCTCAATTCCTGAGCTTGTAAATAAATACCCCACACACCATTACACACTTTTATTATTGACAAGTGTGTAATGGTGTGTAATATTGTCTTTATCAACAACGCAAACGGAGACACAACATGAACAGTAGACAGGTTATCAAGCTTCTCAAAAAAGAAGGTTGGTACCATGTCAAAACTGCCGGGGACCATTTCCACTTTAAACATCCGACCATTAAAGGGAAAATAACAGTCACCCACCCGATTAAAGACCTTTCGATAGGCGTTATCAAAAACCTCGAAAGAGTCACTGGCCTCAGCCTCCGTTAATTCGGAGGCTGAGTAAGCCGCCCCCGGTAACTGTTCAGATGGCGTCACATAAAGGAAAAAATAAAAATGGCTGAAAATGAACTCTATCCAGCCCTGATCGATAAACAAAAAAATAGCGATTTCGGGGTTACTTTTCCCGATTTTCCCGGCTGCGTGACAGCGGGCAGTACAGCAAAAGAAGCCCTCGACATGGCACATAAAGCCCTTGCCGGCCACATTGCTTTTATGGCTGAGGACGGCGATGAAATTCCCACCCCCAGCGCAATAGAAGATATCGCAAAAGAGGACCTTAAAGACATCCTGTTCATCTCTATGATTGAGGTGACAATGCCTGGTCGCCCGAAACGGGTAAACGTGATGCTTGACGAAGGACTTATTTCGAGGATCGATAACGCGAGCAAAAACAGAAGCGCCTTTCTTGCTGAAGCCGCTCGGGAAAAGCTCGCTCGATCCGCCTAGCGCTTCACGACCGACAACACCGCCCCGCCAACCGGCGCGGGCGGTGTTTTCTTGACTGGTCATCACTGAAGCGCCCCCCGGCCAAAGTGACCTTTGGGCAAGACAAGCAAAAGCTCGCCTTTTTCGTCTATTGTATGTTCAAGCCGGAGCTGGCTGAGCTTCTTGTTTTTTAGTTCACGTGGATAGTTATTGACGTGGATACGGTAAAAGCGGCTCTTGGCCTGCGCCTTCAGTTGCCAGCCTTTTTTCTGATCAGGGATCACCCTCAAATAACCCTTGTCCTCACCCTCGCCCCAGGAAAGGCGAAGCTTTGACCCCTCCTCCAGACCAAGTTCATCCACAAGCTGCCGCCCAAACGAAAAGACATAAAGCGCCTTGCCCGAAGATGTGATCTGGGAGTAAAGCGCCACACCGTCCTCTGAGCAGGTTGAAAACTGACTGCCTTCTGGCAGATATTCAGAAAAAGACATAACCCCTCCGGTTCACCTATGATTTTATGAAGTTTTGAACGGCCTGATCCAGATCAGGACAGGGGATTAAGCGCCGCAGCTGGTTTATCCCCCGATATTCGAGCGCGCCCATCTCGCAGAGCTCTGCAATTGACCGCTGCACCACCCGTTTCGACCAGCCAGATTTTATTTCAATCTCTTCATTGCGAGCACCCTCGCCAAGGAGACAAATCGTTTCAAAAATATCACGGTGACTTTGAGCCAACTTTTTTCGTTCACGAAACACTTACAGCCTCCCGCTTCTCGATCAGATCAACCAAACCTGAAGGCAACACAATTCTAAGCGACCGCCGCCCCTGATCCTGATAATCCGGCTGGATACTATGATTAACCGGCGACGCCCTGAATGTTCCCTTGCGCATGAATTTAGGAACCCGCAGCAAAATGCGCTTACCGCCCTTTGGACCGACATCAGAAACAAAAAAAGGACCACAAGGATCAATGAAAAGCTGTAACGTCTTATCGGGCTGCGAGTAACAAACCCGCACAGCATCCCCTGAACGAATTCGCAAAGCTTCAGCTGCGCTTTCGTTCAAAGTGACCGACAATGACGCCAGACTTAAACAAACCTTGACCACAGAATTTTGCACTTTTTGAGAAACAACTTTTTCAGGCTGCATCGCTCCGCGCCTCCCTGATTAAACGATTGAGATCGCGCCAATAATTTACGGGCTCTCCGGTCAGTTGCTCAAATCTGTTCAGAAACAGCTGCAACGTCTGGTCACGGCTTAGATACGCGATCTTGGCCCTATAGGGGTTTTTATAGGTAACGGGCCCGTGCATCAGATCACGCTCTTCGGTCGCCCTAAGCCTCAGATCCACCTCCCGAACTTCTGGTGACATTTGAAAAGGCACACCCCACCGCTCGGCGATAACCCGACAGACCCGGCCCTCTATTTTTTCAAATTCCGGGCATTCGCGCTTGATGGGCGCTATCAGATCGCAGCCCATCAAACCTTCCGTGGCATCATGAAGCAATGCCTCCAGCTCAAACCCCTGAGCAACTCGTAAACTCGCCTCTAAAGAATGCCGAAGAACAGAATATTCCCCCGCGACAGCCCCACCCCAACGATTAATCAGTGACAGATGATGAGCAATCTCGACAATCTCGAGATCTTCAGGCTTCAACCGGCTCAATGACAGGAAACGCCCGGAAACCATACGAACTAATGGCATATTACCCCCTGTTTCGGTTTAATGTTGAATAGTCGCGAGCCGGGGCACAGCACCACCAGGCACAAGAACAGCCTCAAGGAGATCTGCCGCCTGACGGACAAAACCAAGCGCGGACCTGATAGCAACTTCCAGCACCAGCCTTCTATCAGTCGCACGATCAAGAGCTACCCCCGCAAGCCGGAGCTGACGCCCATACTCTTCATATAATGGGCAACCGGCACCACTTCGCGCCGCCTCAACATCCATCGACACAGATCGCACAAGCACCGCAAGATCCTTCCTCGCCGGATTGGACATCTGCTCCAGCCGGGACACCGAAACGCCCATGCTCTCCGCCAGCCATTCATAGCCCAAACGGCTACAGATTCGGGTAAACGCCCCATGAAAGGAAAGGTCTTTACGCTGATAAGCCATAGCTCCCTCCGAAAGTTCCGCAAAAACGGAATTGCCTGAAATTCAGGTTCACGTAAAATGAACCCATGAAAAAACAACCAACAACGCCAACAGATAACGAGATCATCCTTTCTCATCTCCAGACCTTGAGAGATTATCGAAAGGCAAAGCCGATGCTCAGCCCGTCAGTCGGGACAGCCCTCGACTGGGCAATCACCACCCTCACCGACCTCAACAGCCACCCCGGAATCAATAAAAAATGAGAAAATAACCGCCTCAGCCTTCTCGATTGACGTTAAAGACACACCGCCCCCACGCCTCAAACGGCTGACCCAGCCGTGACCGGAACCAATAGCCAAAGAAAGCCGACGGTCGTTGAGACCGCCACTGTCTTGATAATGGTCAATGAACTCTATGAGATTTTGTCGCGTTGTTTTCATAAACCAGATATTGGATCTTTTTTGATCCAATATCAAGAACTTTATTGATCCAACACAAATGTCAAAAAAGAAGCTATACTTGACGGAATACGGAAAAGAATTATTCCTGACGCCACACAATACAGGCGACCTGACAATGGACCTTCACGAAAACCTTAAATCTAATATAGAGCGCTATCTCGACAGCAAAGGCCTGGGTAAAAAAGCCTTCGCCAGAGAAGCCGGGCTCAAAGAACAGGTCGTCATACGTATCCTAAATGACGTCACCGCCAATCCCCGTGTAGATACGGCAGCAGCCCTCGCCAGATGCATCGGCACATCAATAGATAAGCTTTTGGGGATTGATACCATTGACCAACCTGCCGATCCCATTCTCTATATTGATATGGGTGCAGCCTTCATCAACACTCTCAAACTCGAGAATATTGACCTTCACCCCAAAGACCAGATGAAGATCCTTCTTGAAATACAGAAGATGTGTAATGAAGAGAAATACCGCCAGCAACCAGAGCTGATTGTTGCCGAGACAGGTGGCATGATTCGCATGATATCCAATAAAGACAACTAGAGCGATATATTCCTGCGCACAATACGCTTTACAACCTTAGATACCATATCCATACTCCTCCAGCCCGTAGATTCGCGGGTAGGGGACTCCCTACCACAGTCATCCCCAGAAGCACCGTCATGCTCAAGACACTTGTCTTCCCGACTGGTGGTTGTCGACTCGACCACCGCTCAAGTCCTGACAGACAAAGGTCTCGGCGTCTATATACCTCCAGTAGGCATATAGCGGACGGTTTCACACTGTTTTAGAAGTGATTCTGGTGGAATGATAGATAATTACAAATATTTTACGAGCCTCCTGCGCGCAGAAGTAGCATCCGACACACCAATGGCTGACATTGCCCCTTGCAACGTCCCTCAAGCCGGGACCGCATCCAGCCGGGAAACCATCCCCACAACCGCCGACTTTAAATCAGAAAACAGCCCCGCGATTCCCTCGCACAATAGTGCGCGCGCCCTGTTTCAGACTTACCAAAGAATAAGCGCAAAATAAAATAGATCATTTTTGATCCATTTTTATATTGACGGACCATTTATGATCCATTACCGTCTCCTTAACAACAAAGGAGGCGATCATGCCAAACGTCATTTTTTTTGATGATGCCTATAACCTGAAACTTCTCAAACAGGATGATCTGGACAAAGCAACAGCAAACACAATCGCTGATAACGGGCGACCTCTAGGGCCGTGGCTCCTGCTGACAACTGTGCTGCTAATCGCACAAGCCTTCGCGTCATCCAATGTTTTTGGCTCAGACGACCCGGCAGCGATCCGCACACCCCGCCCAGGACAATCCAGGAGCGTTAGGGGCTCAGCGAACGGCGTTCGCACAAATGTAAGACCAAGCAGGAAGGAAGCACAATGACCCCCTTCCCTCACACCCTTCCCCAAAATGACACCAGCCAAGAAATGATTGAAGTGAGCCTCTACCTCCTCAATCAAAAATGTGGCGAGTGCTCTCCCAAAGACCTCGAACACGCTGGCTTCACCCCCGACGAAGTAGATCGGCATTATAACGTCGCGATACTGGAAGCCCGCCGCCGCTATCGCCTGACCAAAGTGGAATAGATCAATGAAAAATTTGACACTTGAACTCAGCCGTCAACCGCGCGGATCTGGTCTTAAAATAGTTGCGATTGAGAGCAACAGAACCACTCACATTATCGCCGATTTCAAGGACAACCCCAACGGCGAAAAAGATGCCAAGACGGTTCTCAAGCTGCTGAGATCCATACCGATTTTAAACAAAATAAATCGAGACCTCACCGACATCACCAACATTATCAACGGAGACGGCAAATGAGCAACAGCTTCACATCCTATTGCATCCGCCGTCACGCTGAAGCGGTCAAAATAATCACCGACACCACAACCACGGCACAGCTTCGAGCAACAGCATGGCGCTTTCTGAAGCAGTACAGGAACGACGAAAGGTTGCCTTCATGACACTTGCCGAACGCATTAACAACCGCTGCGCTGAACTCGATATCAAACCGACTGATCTTTACAAATTTGCGGGAATTGCCAGAACCAGCACCCAGGAAATTTTAAGCGGCAAAAGAGCGATGCCGGGAGCCGATAAACTGGCCGCAATCGCCAAAGCCCTTAACACCAGCGTTAACGCCCTGCTTGAACTGGAAGAGCACCAACAAACAGAAGCCACTCCAGGCAACCTCTGTTTTATCGCGCCAATGGACATTCTGCCGAACCCGGCAAACCCCAGAAGTGCCATGAACCCGGAAAGCCTCGAGGAACTCGCAGACAATATTTTACAACACGGCTTAATGCAAAATCTGGTTGTTTGCGATCAACCGGACAAAAATGGCAACTTCCTGCTTATCTCCGGACACCGCAGACTTGCCGCGATTGAGCGCCTTCTGGCAAGAGGCCAGTGGCCCAACACCCGCCACCCCGATGGAAAGGTTCTCTGTCTCAAACAACAGGCAGATGAACAGGAACGGCTGGTCTTTGCTCTTCTGGAAAATCTTCAGCGCGAAGACCCCAAGCCCATTGATGAGGCAAACGCGCTGCAACAGCTTGTAAATTCAGGCTGGAGCACCAACAAGATAGCCGAGCAGATCAACAAAACGGTTAGATGGGTACAACTGCGCATCGCCCTGCTCAATCTAGAAAGCAGCACTCAGGCAGCAATAGCAAACGGCACCCTCAGCGCAGCCAAGGCCCGCGCTCTCAACGGCACAGACGAAGAGACCCAAAAGAAACTTGTCAAAGCCGTCCAGGACGACGACCCAAGAGCCAAAACCGAAAAAGCTCTCCGGGAACTCAGAAACAACCTTGAGACACCTGAACCTCTACCAACACCTTCAATGAAAGAGCCCGAAGGGGTAACGGACAACAATATGCCAAGTGAAATTTTGATATCTCAGGTTGTGGGAAAATTATCGGAAGATTTCACCATGTGCCTTCGCCTCTTAACTCTGGCGCTATTGGAAAGTTCATCTCAATTCCAGCTTAAACCCGGCTTGCCATCACGCATGAAGACCACTGCCGGAATGCGCGATGAACACCATACATATTTTGCAGGACAAATCGGCAATCTTTGGCATGAGTACGTATTCCTAAAGTGCCAAGACACAGAGGACGGCCCAAGCAGAGGACAACAGTTCCAAGGCCTCGACTACCTCCACCTCACCGACCTGAAAGTTCTCTTCACTCAACTCGTCGCGCTTCGCATCGGACCAGGACAGAACCGGACTGATTTCGAGTTTCTCTACCTGCTCGCCGACCACTACACACTAAGAAAAGAGCCTTCAGAATGAATACCCTGAACAACATTTTAATAGCCTGCGAGACATCTGGTGTCGTTAGGGATGCATTTTTAAACGCAGGTCATAACGCATGGTCCTGCGACATTCTTCCAAGCGACACACCAAGCAACCGACACATTCAAGCCGATGTAAGAGATGTCCTTAAAATGGAGAAGTGGGACCTATTAATGGTCGCGCATCCGCCTTGTACCCGGCTTTGCAACAGTGGCGTTCGGTGGTTAAAAACCCCACCTCCAGGCAAGACATTAGAGCAGATGTGGCAGGAACTGGAAGACGGCGCAGCCCTTTTCTCAGACATGCTCAACGCTGACGTACCTCACATTGCAGTGGAAAATCCTGTCATGCACAAACACGCAAAAGCCAGGATAAAAAATTATCAGAAACCCGCCCAGACCGTGCAACCTTGGTGGTTCGGTGACCCCTTCTTCAAGGCAACAGGCCTATATCTTAAAAACCTCCCTCAACTCACCCCAACCAACAAACTCACACCTCCCCCCAAAGGAACTGACGAGCACAAGGCATGGTCGAAGGTTCACAGAGCTTCGCCCGGCCCCTTCCGCTGGAAGGAACGAAGCAAGTTCTTCCCCGGCATAGCAGAAGCCATGGCCGAACAATGGGGAAACTCCTACATCCAGAAAGGCATCGCATCATGAAATTACTAAAACTCATTCTAGCTGCCCTCTGGAAAGATCAGGACGAACTCGACCAACTCATCAAAGAATATTTGAAAGAACAAACATGAGCCCCCTTCTCACAGCCCCCGCCTATCCGCCGCACTGGATGCGGTATCCCGAAACGAGAACCAAGACCACAAACGCGCTGTGATGGCAGTGCTGGAGGGAGTGAGATGAATAGAGAATTCTGGAAAGAACGATTGCCGATCATTGAAGAGTTCGCCAGTGGAGGAATTATTCAGGCCAAACCCGGAACTACGCCTTGGGCTGACGTGACGAACGGGGAGATTGATTTCTCATCAACCTGCCCTTTGCGCGTAAAGCCGTCCGAGCCTGAGTATCAGGACGGCATTTATGTGGGAAACCGGACAGTGCTTCTTGTTCGAAAAGACGGCTATTGGCACCATGGACATGGTCCGGCCATGTCCAAACGCGACATCAACGGGTTCAAAACCATAGAGCGCATCGGCGACTTTACCTGCAAGGCAACTGCACTGGATAAGCTCCAGGCTATGACAAACGGGTTTGTGCCGGATTGGGGTAATTCCGATCAAGGTAAATGGTACATCCAACGCAATCACCGTGTCGGCAGATACGTTGTTGTTAGGGTTATGGATACCGAACCTCTCAATATTGGTCCTTTTCGCACAGAGCGGGAGGCCCTAGCCGCCACCAAGAAGCTTGAGGGAGGTCAGGCCGATGAGTGACCTGAAACCGTGTCCGTTCTGCGGGGGTGAAGAAGAATTAATGATTGATGAACTTGATATGTCTAGTAACGCAGGCACCGTGATGTGCATGACCTGCTATGCTGTCTCGCCGGATGAAGACGATTGGAATAATGCAGTAGCAGCTTGGAACGCCCGCACCAGCCCCGAGGACGAACTTAAAGAGCGTTTTGATGACAAATGCAAAGAAGTTCTAATTCAAGCTGAAACCATCCAAAGCCAGCAGGCAGAGATTGAGCGGCTACGAGAAAACATTAAAGTCTCTCAAGACAATTTTGAAGTTTCTTGTGATCAAAATGAACATAAATCATCTGAAATTGAGAGGTTGATTAAATTCGAAAAATCTACTTTTGACACGTTAAAAAAAATGTTGTCTGAGGTACAATCCGAAAGAAATAAACTCCAAGCCCGAGTGCGGGAACTTGAGACCGAGATTGAGCGGCTAACTCCTTACCTAGAGGAGTATAAAAAAGCAGCCGAATGTTTCTGGTTGCGTAAAGATTTTGAGCGCGGACTAAAGGAGTTAATCTGGGAGCTTCAAGCAAGGCTGTCACGCTCACAGGTGGGCGCACAGGATAAAGGCCGTGAAATCCACCACCTCCAAGCCCGAGTGCGGGAACTTGAGGGGGCTTTGCGTGGCCTGCTGGATCTTATTGAGCACCCAAGTCACGATCATGACGATACTCTGCCCGAGATAATCAGGGCTAATAAGGTTCTTAATAAATTCAGGAAAGTCCTCGCCGGGGCTGAGAAAGCCCTATCCAGCACAAAGGAACTCACCCCAGACGCTTCTGATGACCAGACGGCGGGGGATCAGCTCAATGACTAAACCTGAAGAAATCATCACCGACGCTGAGATCGATGCCGTTCATGCAAACGCCAATTTCGGCGAAGACATAACCAAACGCGATGTCGTCAAGGCGGCGCTTTTGAAGTGGGCTTGCAGGTATTCCAACGGCTCCACCGCGACCCAGATCATCAAAGAACACGGGCTGATTGTCGAAAAAGGGAAGAAGCGGAAGCCCGAATTAACCGACAAAGGCAGGAAGTATTTATATGCCTCATTTGTCTTTGATAGCTTGTAGGAGGGGATGATGAGTCAGATTCAAAACCTCATAGACCGTGGCGCTCTTTTTGTAATCAACCACAGCGCGGGAAAAGATAGCCAGGCAATGACTATCCACCTCAAAAGCATCGTACCTTCTGGCCAACTAATGGTGGTTCATGCTGATCTGGGCCGTGTTGAGTGGCCCGGTGTTCAGGAGCATATACGAGAAACGGTCGGCGACTTGCTTATAAGCGTGGTCAAGAACCCGAATAAGGACCTACTTGAAATGGTCGAGCGTCGGGGAATGTGGCCAAGTGCCAGCACCCGTCAATGCACAAGCGACCTAAAGCGCGGCCCAATCGAAACATGGGTACGCCGGACCTTAAAAGCCCGACCTGAATTCAATGGCCTTGTGGTCAATTGTATGGGCATGCGTGCAGAAGAAAGCCCCAGTCGAGCTAAAAAGACTGCCTTCAAATTTAACGAACGAAACAGCAAAGCGGGCCGCGAATGGTACGACTGGCTTCCGATCCACAACTGGACGACCGAAGAGGTCTTTAAGTGTATCGCAGATGCTGGACAAAAGCCGCACTGGGCATATGAAAAGGGAATGTCCCGCCTGTCCTGTTGCTTTTGCATTTTGGCATGTAAATCAGATCTTCGCCTCTCCGCAAAGCTGAACCCCGACCTTTACAGAACATATGTGAATCTGGAACGAAAAATCGGACACACCTTCGCCCAGCCACGTAAAGGGCAACCAACTGTTTTCCTAGAGGAAATCACGGGCATCAATTCGGTACACTTGGAGGCCGCAGAATAACCATGTCCTCGCCCCGTCATTCACTCGAAAAACTGGAGGAACTGCGCATCCTTGCCGCTCAAGTGGTAACACTTCACGGCGAGAAGTATCTCCCTATTTTCGAGAGATTTGACGAGGAGATAGAAAAAAGAAAATCCACAATGAGCAGAGTGGCCATGATAGCTTCGGCAGCTAAAAACCCTTAAGATCTACACATAAAAAACGGCTTCTTTGATCCATTTGAGCTTTTGCTCCATTGTCGATCCCACCCCGTATTTCTCCCGCGCAAATTTATGCCCCATCAAATCAGCCTGCGTTCGCTCCGGCGCTTCCGCAGCTGTTAAAGCATCCTGGAAAGTATGCCTTAAAGAGTTAAGCGTGTGGTTGATTGACGGGAGGAGTTTATGTTCTCGGAGGTATGAGCCTACAGCCGCAGAACAGCTTGACGGCTTCCCCTGATACCGCGTGAAGCCCTTGGGGAAAGCTTTGAAAGCCTCGAGCGCAGATCCGACAATCGGCAAATCCCTTTTCCTGTAACGGGTCTTGTCTTCACCTCGCACCTCATTCGGCTTGAGCTCGATATACGGAATTTCGCAATCCAGATGAATATCCTGAGACCGCAGACCGATCAACTCGGACAATCCCGCGCCGGTTGACGCAAAAGCCCAGACGATCATTCTGGCCTGGTCATTCAACGTTAATAACGCCTGACGATTTACCAGGAATTTGGAAACATGATCCCGCTCAAACGGCATTTTGATTTCATGCTGGTCCTCTGACAAAGTGAGACCAGAAAATATACCCGGTGTAAGCCCAAGCCTTAGATAGTCGTTCAAATCATCATAAATTTTCTTTAATGACCCGATATCCTTGTTGGCGCTATCCGGCTTCAAGCCCTCCGAGTCAAGCCGATCAATCCACCATGACCGAAGATCCAGCGCATCGTTGCGCGTCGTTTCATCCAGCCCCTTGTCACCAACAAGCGCAATCAAGTTATTTACAGCCTTCAACCGTCGGTTTTTCCACCGGCGAACCTGATCCGGGTTCTTGTTTATCAAGTCCTTTTTAGACAACTCGACAAAACGCTCAAAAGCGTTTGACCAGGTGAATTTTGGCGAATCAACAGCCCCAAGAACCGATGACACCACAGCTTTATTCTTAATCCCCGTCTCCTGAAGGACCCGCATACGGCTAACCAGCTCATCCAGCTTTCCCGCCGCCAGAACATCCAATGGCACATACTGCACACCGTGCCGTCGCGCCAAAGCTATTGCCGCCTCATATCTGGTTTCAATGTCAGGATCTGTATGAGCAAGTCCTTCCCGCCACTTCGTTTCCGTAGCAGCATTGACAATATCGGCCCGCTTGAGCGCGACGTCATAATCACGGGTCTTTAAAGACACAACAACCCGCCCCCTCGGATCAACCTCCGAATATTCTTTCGGGATTCGACGTTTATATTGATAGCCGTGAGGGCGAAGAATGATGTATTGCTTTATCATGTTGGCGCATAATAATTTGGGTGCTAAAAATCACTTAGCACCCTGATCAATTAATCACAAGCACAGTAATCAAAATCGGTACACAAAACGGTACACACGCACGACGCAGGATTTTATCATTTTTATTTACAATCAATAACTTAGTTTATTATATTTTTACTTTTCAATCCTGGTCCCGGATCCAAAAACTCCTTTTAAAAATTGCGACCTGAGCTGTTCTTCCGGACGCATTCTGTTTTTTCATTTTTGAAAAAGTCTCCGACCAACTCTCTTATCTGGTTTCCGTATATAAATTCTGTTGACGGGTTTTTATGAATTTGTTAATTCTCACATATGAGATAATTTACCATATATGAGAATTTATGACCTCCAATATCACCGACAAGCTTGCTGAACGCTTGAAAGCCCTGCGGCTGGACCGGGACTGGTCGCTGGATGATCTGGCCGGAAAAAGCGGGTTGAGCCGGGCGACACTGTCCCGGCTGGAGAAGGCCGAGGTCAGCCCGACGACCGAGGTTTTGGGCAAGCTCTGTTGCGCCCATGGTCTGACGCTGACCCGGTTGCTTGCCTCTGTTGAAAGCCAGTTTCAGCCTGTGATCCGGCGCGGGGACCAGAGTATCTGGAACGATCCGGAACAGGGTTATGAGCGTCGGGTAGTCTCGCCGCCGTCTGCAGCGCTGCAGGCAGAGATTATCGAGGCGACACTGGCGCCGCACAGCCGGATTGCCTATGACAGCCCTTCGGTGCCGGGGCTGGAACACTATCTGGTCATGCTGTCCGGTTGTCTGTCCATCACCGTAGAGGGACAAACCCACCATCTGCAAAGCGGAGACTGCCTGCGCTATCAGCTGTTCGGGGCGACAGAGTTTGCCACAGGTAATACCCCCGCCAGCTATCTGCTTTTTCTGAACTAGGAATGTGATCATGTCTCTTTCCACCCGCATTCTGTCGCCAGAAGATTTACCCGCCTGTCAGGAACGCCTCTGCGAAGTTCTTCATGCCTGCGTCACCAGCGGAGCCTCTGTCAGCTTTATCGAACCCTTCAGCCTGGACGACAGCAGGGCTTTCTGGCAGGCCAAGGTTTTTCCTACTGTCACTGCGGGGAAACGGGTCCTGATTGTCGGACTGATAGATCAGGTTATCGCCGGAACGGTACAGATTGACATAGACCTTCCCCCCAACCAGCCGCACCGTTGCGAGGTTTCAAAACTGCTGGTCCATCCGGATTTCCGCAAGCGCGGGCTGGCCCGGGCTCTGATGCTGGCGCTGGAAGAGCAGGCAGCTTTTCTGGGCAAAACGCTGGTCACTCTGGACACCAAATCCGGCGACAAAGCCGAGCCGCTGTATCATTCTCTCGGCTACAAAACCGCAGGCTCCATTCCCGGCTTTGCCCTGGATACCACAGGGGAACTGCTGCACGCCACAACCTATATGTATAAAAGCCTGACCTGACATCACGGTCTCTCTTCCCCCTTGATTCACAATAAACTTCTTCAAAAGAACAGCTATATTGCGTAGGCTGATGATATCTGTGGGCAAGTTTGTCCCGCTGCCGTCCACGAGACCTATGCAAGTGAGAAACCCGTGCCCCAAAGAGAAGACTTTACCGATCTGCTCAAGTCTCTGATCCGCCAGCCGGCTGTGGTCGGGGCCGAACACTCTTTTTTCCGGGTCCTGCAGCGCGAGCTGGAAGAGCGCGGGGCCAAGGTCACCTGGTACGAAGGTTTGCTGGTGGCCCAGGGCAACAGGCCCAGCTCGGCTTTCTTTTCCGCCCATATTGACCGTCACGGACTGATCTGTACCGGACCGAATGAGTTTCAATATGCCGCCTTTGTCGCCGGAAACCGGTCTGACCTGCTGGGCAACTCGGTTTCGGAAAAGCTGATGATGAAGATCGTCGACCGTTTCAAGGCTGTTGAAGTCATGGCCTATGAACCCTGGTCTGGCGCCTATCGTGGCAAGGGAGTGATCACCAATGCCTATGTCTGTGAATTCCGAAACAACCTGATTTTTGAGGTCGAGGGGCTGGAACATCTGGTTGCCGGAACCCCGGTCGCCTTTTCCGACCGCCTGAGCCTCAAGGACGATCTGCTCAGTGGTCAACTGGACAACGTCCTGACCGCCGCCTATCTGGTTCATCTATACGGTCTTGGTTTCCAGGGTACCGCCTTTTTCACTGCCCAGGAAGAATCCGGCAGCAGCTGGCGCTTTCTGCTTGAGTGGTTTCGACGTTTCGGCGGGGCGACAGACCGTCTGGTTGTCGTCGATACCAGCCCCTACCCGGACCGGGAAAGTGCCGACCAGCAGGATGTCATCCTGCGCCGCCGGGACGCCAATGCGGCCTTCAATCCGGAGACAACAGACCGACTGGAACAGCTCTGTCTCGAGCTTGGCATCAGCTATGGCTTCAAGGACGCCTATATCGAGGAAAAGAACCTGCAGGCGGCAAAGCTTGGCAAGGAGGCCCAGTCCATTGGCAGTACCGAAATGGGCCGGATCATTGCCGCCTCGAACGGGTTTGTTCAGGGAACCACGTTACAGATTCCAACGACCGGCTATCACACCATGGAAGAATCAGCCTCGATGAAATCCTGTGATGCTTTTGTGCGCCTGCTGCTGCGGCTTGGCAAGGTTGATATTCCCGCGAGTCAGACCGACAAAACAACCGATAAGCCCTGATATGGATCTGACAGCAGCAAGGACCATTCGCAGAATTATAAAGGTCAACCACGCAGGTGAATACGGGGCAATCCGGATTTACCGGGCACAGATCTAGGTAGCCCGACGATTTTATCCAGAAGCTGTTGCCTTTCTTGAAGAAACACTGGCACACGAAATTGAGCACTGTCAGCGGTTCAGGAATGCCATGCCGGACCATCAGGCCCGCCCCAGCCGTGTGATGGCGCTTTGGGGTAATGGAGGCTTTTTGTTGGGCTTCGTGACAGCCCTGATGGGACGTCTTCAACACCCACTGGTTTCTGAAGTAGTAGCCTTCACCGGATCATCACGTTTTCCATACCTACCGTGATATGGCTTTCTACCTGGGGAGATTCGACGAGTATGGCGTGAGAATTGAAGGCTGAGCGCCAAAAAATACTTTGCCACAAAGTTCTCTGAGCGGTTTATTTAGCTTCCCTTGCGTGAATCTCTATCTACCCGACCCTGCTCGCTAGAGTGATCCAGAATGTCTGGTCGCTTTTTCCTTGAGTTCTGTCAGTTTTGACGAACCTTCTTCAAGGGTCCTGTCTTCCGGAAAACGCAGAGCCACTATTGTGCCTTGTCCAACCTTGCTGGAAAGCTGTAGCTCGCCCCCAAAGAGTTTCATAAAATTGGCACAGATATAAAGCCCAAGGCCGGTACCTTCTTCACGGCGTGACTGGGTGCTTTTTACCTGCTCAAAAGGACGGAGGACTTGTTTCAGGTCCTCTGGCGTCATCCCGATCCCCGTGTCTTCAACCCAGATGTTGATACAACGATAGTCATCAAGGAAAGCCCGCAAAACAATTTCGCCCCCCTCGCCCGTGAATTTGATCGCATTCGAGAGCAGGTTGTTCAGCAGCTGTATCACAATTTTACGATCCCCGCGCAATCTCGGAAAATCAGGGGGCAGGTCAACTTTCAGCCTTTGTTTTTTCGAAACAGCTTCGGTTTCCAGCATCCGCAAGCTTGTTTGGACCAAGAGACCGAGATCGAGAAATTCATCATTCAGATTGTATTTGCGTGCCTCGATTTTTGACAGATCGAGAACATCATTGATCAGACTCAGTAAAAGATTGCCGCTGTTGTGAATATCCCGGGCGTATTCTTTGTAACGAGGGTTATCCAAGGGACCAAAGATTTCCTTCTCCATAACATCACTAAAACCGATGATCGCATTCAGTGGGGTGCGCAGATCATGACTCATCGCCGCCAAAAACTCTGATTTTGCTTGGTTGGCCTTGAGCGCTTCCGCTTCATGGATGATTGCCAAGCGTTTGAGGAAATTTTCCTGAACACTTTGACGCCAGACGAACCAGACCAGTAGTAACGTCAAAGAGAAAATACCGATGCTGAGTTCGTCCAGTTCCCATTCTTCATGCTGGTCAACAAACTCGTGCCATTGCTCAAACAAGTCCAGGTATCCGCCGAGAAGTGTCGCAACAGCAGTCCCGATGACTACAATAAAAGCGTCATGAAATCGGCGCTGCCGCAGTTTCCGATTTGCTTCAGCCATTCGGACACTGTTGTTCGCCAGAAGCGGGTCCTCCTGCTCTTCAGTCATAAAATAGCACCATAGATGTCAGTACCTGCGGTTCCTAAATTAATGATTCTTCTTCCCTATCAAGACTGGTAATCAATTCAACTCCATTTTAATGCAAAAAGATGAACAACTATTAAAATCGGAGCAAGCTGGGGCAATCTGTCTACCTTCCTCGCGATTCCATGATTGAAACCCGATCAATCGCCCCTATATCCAAACAGAGAAAAGGGATTCACAATACAGCGGAATGACATGTTTGACGTATCAAGGCTGATGAATGAAGTACTGGGCGCAGGAGGCAATGCCAACCTGCAAAAAGGTAAGGATTATCTGTCCAAGAATTCCGGCAGTCTGGCCGGTGGTGCCATTGCTGGTGGACTGGCAGGTTATATGCTTGGATCAAAAAAAGGGCGTAAGATGGCCAAGAAAACCGTGCAATACGGTGGCCTCGCCCTTGTCGCTGGTCTGGCGTACAAAGCTTACCGCGACTGGCAAGGCGGGGTTCCACCCGCTCAAGCAGCACAACAGGCAACACATCAACATGGCGGGAGATCCCCCGCCCTTGAGTCTTCCCCGGCAGTTCCCTTAGCCCCGGCCAACTCTGCCTTTACCATCGATACTGAACAAGGCAGTTCCAGCGGCTTTGGTGCCGCACTGGTCAGCGCGATGATCGCCGCAGCGAAAGCTGATGGACAGATTGATGGGGCGGAACAGGACGCCATTTTTGGCAAGATTGATGAACTGGGGCTTTCCAACGACGAGAAAGCCTTTCTGATGGATCAGCTCAGAAAACCTCTGGATATTGATAGTCTCGTCACACTGGCCACAACCAAGGAACAGGCGGTTGAGATCTATGTCGCCTCCCTGATGGCTATCGAGGTCGATAGCCCCGCCGAGCAGGGATACCTTGGCATGCTGGCGGCCCGGCTTCAGCTGGAGCCGGAACTGGTTGCGCATATCCACAGTTCCCTCGCCGAAGCAACTTACGCCTAGAGGCATGAGGATAAAAGCCAAAGGGCAGCTCCTGGTGGAACCTGCCCTTTTTCGCAACAACAATCTTTTTGCAAAAAGCTAACTTGCTTCTGCCTGTCCGGTTTCTCTTTCCATCAGCCCCGTGTAGCTTGGCATCAGGGAAATCAGATGTTTGCTGTAGTCATCCTTTGGCGCGACAAACAGTGCTTCTGTTTCGGCAATCTCGACCATTTTGCCTTTGGACATCACCCCGACGCGGTCACACATCTGACGAATGACTGGCAGGTCGTGGCTGATAAACATCATGGTCAGGCCGAGTTCTTCCTGCAAATCCTTGAGCAGGTTGAGGATCTGGGCCTGAATGGATACATCCAGCGCGGAAGTCGGTTCATCACAGATCAAAAACCGGGGCCGGGTTGCCAGCGCCCGGGCAATGGAAATGCGTTGGCGCTGCCCCCCTGAAAATTCATGCGGATATTTTACTGCTGCCTTCGCCCCGAGCCCGACATGATCAAGCAGGTCATCAACAATGCGGCGGGTTTCAGCTTCCGAGCCCGAAAGTTTGTGAAACCGGATCGGTTCGGCAATGATATCACGCACTTTCATACGTGCATTGACCGAGGAAAAAGGGTCCTGAAAGATCATCTGCATCTGACGGCGATGCTTGTTCAGTTCCTTGCGGTTTTTCAGCTTGGTCAGATCCGTTCCGTTGAAGGATATGGCCCCGCCCACTGCTTTGTAGATCCCCGTCACCAGACGGGCGATGGTCGATTTTCCCGAACCGGATTCACCAACAATGCCAAAACACTCGCCATCCAGGATATCGAATGAGACCCGGTCCACTGCGCGAAGACTGCTGGCTTTACTGCCCAGAAATCCCCCGGAACGAAAAACCATTTCAAGATCCTTCACCGCCAGTAACGGGCCAGTAGCCCCATCTCCATCACGGGCACCAAAATCACGGGCCTGCCCCAACCAGTGGGTGGAGAGATCCAGCTCGCGCCTTTCCCCGGCGCGTTCAATACTTTCAACCATCGGAAAACGGTGCAGACGGATATCCGGTCGCGGGACAGCAGAAATCAGACTGCGGGTATAGGAATGATCCGGATCGCCCAGGATTTTGGCCGTCGGTCCGGTTTCCACAACTTCACCCCGATACATCACGGCAACCCGGTCGGCAACCTCGGCAATCACCCCCATATCATGGGTGATAATAATCATGCCGACGCCGCGCTGACGCACCAGATCTTTCAAAAGATCCAGGATCTGGGCCTGGATCGAGACATCCAGTGCGGTTGTCGGCTCGTCTGCCAGAATGACTTCGGGTTCGGCACAAAGCGCCAAAGCAATGACAACGCGCTGGCGCATCCCCCCCGAAAACTGGTGCGGATAGTGATCCACCCGCACATCTGGATCAGGAATCCCCACCTGATCCAGCAGAGAAACCGCCCTTGCCCGTGCTTCTTCCTGTGACAGGTCAAGATGGGTGCGGATAGTGCCGATCAACTGGTCTGCCACGGTTTCAAGCGGATTAAGCGATGTCAGCGGGTCCTGAAAGATCATCCCGATCCGCTTGCCGCGGATCTTGCGCATTGTTGGATCTGACAAGCCGCTGATCTTTTCCCCTTTCAGGAAAATCTCTCCGCCGCCGATACGACCCGGGCGTTCCAGCAGGTTCATGACGGCATTGCCGATGGTGGATTTACCTGCACCGGACTCACCGACGACGCCAAGGATTTCCCCCGCGGCAACGGACAGGTTCACATTTTTGGCGGCGACAACATCCCCATGGCGCGAGGGAAACTCAACGATCAGATCCCTGATATCCAGAAGTGCAGTAGTCATGATTGGTTTCCTCCGGGATTATGCATCCTGTGTATTTTCCTAACGCAGTTTCGGGTTAAGGGCATCACGTAACCAGTCCCCCAGAATATTGACGGAAAGCACCAGCACCACCAGGGCAACGCCAGGGAAAATGGTGATCCACCATTCACCGGAGAAGAGATAATCGTTGCCGATCCTGATCAGAGTGCCAAGCGAGGGAGATGTCGGTGGAACACCTACCCCGAGGAAAGACAGGGTTGCTTCAGTAATGATCGCCAGGGCCAGCTGGATTGTGGCAATCACCAGAACCGGGCCAAGGACATTGGGCAAAATGTGACGAACCAGAATAATCCAGTTTGGCAAACCGATAACCTGCCCGGCCTGGACATATTCCTTGTTGCGCTCAACCATAACCGAGCTGCGCACCGTCCGGGCATACTGAACCCAGAAACTCAGGCCAATCGCCACCACCAGAACATAGACAGCCACTTCGTCATGGGCATCCCGGGGCAAGATCCCCCGCGCGACACCATCAATCAGCAAGGCGATAAGAATAGCGGGAAAAGAAAGCTGGATATCGGCAACCCGCATCAGAAAAGAATCTAGCAGGCCACCTGAATAACCCGCAATCAGCCCGACGGTAATCCCGATCACCGCAGCCAGAGCCACAGAGGCAAAACCAACAATCAGGGAAATGCGCGAACCATAGAGAATGGTCGAAAAGACATCACGTCCCTGATCGTCCGTGCCCAGCAGGTAACTGCTGTTGCCTTCGGCTTCCCAGGCGGGCGGCAAAAGCGCGTCGAAAAGATCAACTGTGGCGAGATCAAAAGGATTGTGTGGTGCGACCAGTCCAGCAAAGAGCGCCCCGGCGACGATCACGATGGTCAGGACAGACGCAATGATCGCCCCGGGAGAATGGATAAAACTCCACCAGAGATCACTGTCGCGCAGGCGGGTGAGAAAAGACGGTTGCTGTTCGGAAATGTCACTCATCAGCTTTGTACCCTCAGACGAGGATCAACGACAAAATAGAGAATATCGACGATCAGGTTAATCACAACAAAGACAAAAGCGATCAGCAATAGATAGGCTGCCATGACCGGGATATCGACTTCCGATACCGCCTGGATGAACAACAGTCCCATACCGGGCCACTGGAAAACACTTTCAGTAATAATCGCAAAGGCAATGATAGAACCGACCTGCAGACCGATGATCGTGATCACCGGCACCAGCGTATTGCGCAGGGCAATGGAAAAATTGATCAACCGCGGGCTAAGGCCACGGGCATGGGCAAACTTGATATAGTCAGTCCGCAGAACCTCCAGCATCTCAGCCCGGACCAGGCGCACGATCAGGGTCATCTGGAAAATCGCCAGGGTAATCGCGGGCATGATCAGGGATTTCAAACCGCTCGCAGTAAAGAAACCACTGCTCCACCAGCCCAGCTCGACCACTTCCCCGCGGCCAAAGGTCGGCAACCAGCGCAGACTGACACCGAAAAACAGGATCAGAAGGATGCCGATCAGAAAGGTCGGCAAGGAAACCCCCATCAGGGAAAGAGTCATAAAGCCTCTGCTAAACAGGCTTTTGGGCTTGAGCGCCGTATAGATTCCCATAGGCACGCCAAGCAGCAGTGCCAGAAAGGCCGACACGAGAGAAAGCTCGAGGGTTGCCGGGAAGCGTTCGGCGATCAGATCACTGACAGGCTGACGCAGACGATAGGACATCCCGAAGTCACCCTGGACTGCCTTGGCGACAAAACGCCCGTACTGGACAACAAAAGGATCGTTGAGCCCGAGAGATTCAGTCAGCGCCTCCCGCTCTTCAAGCGTCGTATCCTGACCAACCATATTGTTGACGGGATCACCGACAAAACGGAACAAACCAAAAGCAATGAGGCCGACAACCAGCATCACAATGATCGACTGCAACAGCCGCATTGAAACAAATTTGAACATTTTTGCCCCCCTGGGAACATATTGGGCATTGCATCGGGGGCCCCAAACAAGAGGCCCCCTGTATTTTATCCAGACAGATTATGGTGTCTGTCTTTTCCGGATTTATTTGCTGATCACAACAGAACGCAGATCAAGAACGTTATCCGCACGCTGGGCAACAGTAACGCCTTCGCGGACACCCCAGGAGAGGGGCTGCTGATGCAGCGGCAAATAACCAACATCATCACGCATGATCTTGAACGCTTCGGCAATCAGTGCCTGACGCTTGGTCGTGTCAGTTTCTTTTTCTACTTCCTGGGTGATTGCATCAATCCGGGGATTGGAATAGCGGCCATAGTTAAACTGCCCGCTGTTCACTTCCGTATCAAAGCTCGACATCAGGTTGAACAGAACGTTGTGCACATCGATCGTGCCCGGGGTCCAGCCAAGCAGATAGAAAGACGTGTCGTTGCCATTCTGCGGGCTGACCTTGGCAAAGTACTTGGATTTTGGCTGGGCATTGAGGTCAACCTTGATCCCGGCCCGGGCCAGCAAACCAACTACAGCCTGACAGATTTTCTCGTCGTTGACATAGCGGTTGTTCGGGCAGTCCATTCCCAGCTCAAAACCATCCGGATAGCCCGCTTCAGCCAGCAGCTGTTTGGATTTTTCCAGATTGTAATCGTAGGGCTGGTTCATCGCCTCATCAAAACCATTGATCTGTGGCGCAATCATCATCCCAGCCGGAACAGCAGCGCCGCGCATGATCTTTTCGTCAATCGCGTTGAGATCAATCGCATGGGCCATGGCTTCACGAACCCGTTTGTCTTTCAGCGGGTTCTTGCCCTTGACGCTGGAATAGAGCAGCTCATCGCGCCACTGATCCATGCCCAGGAAGATTGTCCGGGCTTCTGGTCCCGTCAGGGGACGAACACCTTCTGCCTCTTCAAGGCGGGCCCAATCCTGAACCGGAATTGGATAGACCAAATCAAGTTCGCCAGAAATCAGGGCAGCCACACGGGTTGCGTCCTGAGAAACCGGTGTGAACTCGACCTCGGTCACATTGGTCGGAATATCCTGCCAGTAGTCATCAAAGCGCGTAAACTTTGACCGTACATCCGGCTGACGTTCAGTCAGGATAAAAGGACCGGTTCCATTGGCATTTTGTGCAGCATAGGTTGCTGTTGAATCAGCCGCTTTTGGACTGGTTGCTTCACTGGCACCATGTTTTTCCGACCAGCCCTGATCCATCATATAGAGGAAAACCAATTCCCGTGGCAGGATCGGGTTTGGCGCGGGTGTCACCAGCTCGACAGTGTGATCATCAATTTTCTTGATGTCAGCCATCTTTGCCCCGTAGCCCTTCATGTCAGAGCCTTCAGTCAGCGAACGCTTCCAGGAAAAGATCACGTCATCTGCAGTAAAATCGCTGCCGTCGTGAAACTTGACGCCCTGACGAAGCTTGAACACCCAGGTGGTCGGGCTGGTGTTTTCCCAGCTTTCGGCCAGAGAAGGCTGCAGCTGCAGATCTGCATCATAGCCGGTAAGGCCTTCGTAGATATTCCCCAGATAGCCGAGGGTAAAGGTTTCATTCAGCCCATGGGGATCAAGAGACTGTACGTCCCCCTGAAAGGCCCATTTGAAAGTTTCCGCTGTCGCAGCATTGCTGCCCAATGCCAGAACACAAACACTGGCAGCGAGAAGATTTCTCATTTTCATCGTTATACTCCCTGTCTTGGTTATCTTGTCTTCTTCAGTTTTTCCTGCGTCGTCTTTTTGTCCTCCCCTGATGCGGGGAGGTTTTTTTATAGCGCCATGCCGCTTTTGTTTATCTGTTCGCCGGCATCGCCGTTTCGACCAGCCGTGCCCAATAGGAACAGCCAACCGGGATAATTTCATCATTGAAGTTGTATTTCGGGTGATGCACAGGCGCGGTATCGCCATTGCCCAGGAAAATAAAGGAGCCGGGCCGAGCATTCAGCATATAGGCAAAGTCCTCGCCACCCATGGTCGGGTTGGCATTAGTGTTAACCCGCTGTTCCCCGGAAATTTCCGACGCGATATCAGCAGCAAAAGCCGTTTCCTTCTCGTGGTTTACCACCACAGGATAGTTACGCTGGTAATCAACCTTTGCCGTTGCCCCCAGGGCTTTTGCCGTATATTCGACAATTTCCTGGATCCGCGTCTGGGTTTGATTACGTACAGCTTCACTCAATGTACGTACGGTACCTGTCAGTTTTGCAGTCTCGGGAATAACGTTAAAAGCCGTTCCCGCATTACAGGTCGTCACAGAGACAACCACAGATTCAACCGGGTCGATATTGCGCGATGCAATGGATTGTAATGCCAGCACGATATGACTGCCGACCACAATCGGATCAATGGTTTCATGAGGTTTGGCCGCATGCCCGCCTGATCCGGTAATCTCGATCGAAAAGAGATCCGTTGCCGCCATCAAGGCGCCAGGGCGTGTAGCAAAGTCACCGACAGGAACACCCGGCCAGTTATGAAGACCGTAAACTTCCTGAATACCGAAGCGGTCCATCATGCCTTCTTCAACCATCTCGCGGCCGCCACCGCCGCCCTCTTCCGCTGGCTGGAAAATCACGACAGCTGAGCCGTCAAAATTCCGGGTTTCCGACAGATATTTCGCTGCTCCAAGCAACATCGCCGTGTGACCATCATGTCCACAGGCATGCATTTTCCCGTCGACTTTTGAGGCGTACTCCAGCCCGGTGTCTTCGTGAATCGGCAGCGCATCCATATCCGCCCGCAGACCGATCACACGGCCAGATCCGCTATCTCGCCCCTTGATAACCCCAACAACGCCGGTACGACCGATACCAGTGACCACTTCGTCCAGGCCAAACTCCCTGAGCTTGTCTGCAACAAAGCCTGCGGTCTGTTCAACATCAAACAGCAATTCAGGATTCTGGTGAATCTGGCGGCGCCACTGGGTAATTTCATCGTGAAGTTCAGCAAAACGATTGATAATCGGCATTATGATCCTCGGTAAGAACGGATGTTCGTATTAATATTCAATATCTATCGACTGAGATGTTCTATCAGCCTGCGCTGGAACTGAACTCCGGCTTCAAGCTGCTGTAAAGACAGAAATTCGTTGGCGGCATGTGCTTGGGCAATATCTCCGGGGCCACAGACGATTGTAGAATAACCACCATCTTGAAACTGCCCGGCTTCGGTGCCATAGGCGACGACGTGTTCGGCATTATCGCCCGTCAACTGGCGCACCAGTCTTTCAGCTGCACCATCAGTTTCGCGTCTGCATCCAGGTACCAAACAGCCCACCTTGATATCAATTCCAGTGGATGGCTGGATGGTCTGCATCTCGGCCTCGAGTTCCGCGACATAGGCGCGATAAGCCTCTAGATACTCTCCGGCATCCTCGCTTGGCAGGGTCCTGATATCCGTAGAGAAAGCACAATCCTTTGCGGTAATATTGTCAGCTGTTCCACCTTTGATCATACCACAGTGTAAAGTTGTATAAGGTGGATTAAACAGCTCGTTTTCCGGCAGATGCTCTGTTCGGGCGCGATTTTTAGCCATTGTTTCTTCATGCCAGAGCACCAGACGTGCCGCAATATGCACAGCAGAAACCCCGGTATGGACCAGACTTGAATGGACCTCATATCCCCGGACATGGGTTTCGAGGCCAAGCACCCCTTTGTGGCTGCTCACAACCTGCATCATGGTCGGCTCCCCGACGATGACGGCCTCGGCCTTAACCTTTGGGGCCATATCTTCGATCATCAAGGGCGCACCAAGACAGCCAACCTCTTCATCATAGGACAGCGCCAGATGCACCGGGCGTTTGAGCCCTGCTTCAAGCATTTCAGGAACAAGAGACAGGGCAATAGCAGAAAAAGCCTTCATATCGGCTGTTCCGCGGCCATAAAGCCTCCCGTCCTTCTCTGTCACCACAAAAGGATCCGTATCCCAAGGCTGGCCTTCGACCGGCACCACATCTGTATGTCCGGACAAAATAACGCCCCCCGCACAGTCCGGGCCAATGGTTGCCCAGAGGTTGCTCTTGGTGCCTTCGGCATTGGGAACACGCTGTGAAGAAACCCCCAGACTTTCAAGATAAGATTCAACGAACTCAATCAGGGGTAAATTGCTGTTGCTCGAAATGCTATCAAAAGCAACAAGTTTGGAGAGCATTTCTTTGGCTGTATAACGCACGGACACCACACACCTTTTTAATAACAGAGTTATCTATCGCTTCTGTCTGTATCTTCAGAAGTCAATCCCTGGGGCGGATAATCACCTGAGGCAAGATCTGGTTGCCTGGTTTCACCTGGCTCGACAGAGTTTTAGGACAACAAGCATACAATTTTCAAACAGAGAATTTTCGACTGAAGCTGCAGATCAATTCCTTGCAACAGAACATTTTTTATATCTGCAAATTTTCAGTAATAAAAAAATTACAGAGTCAGGGATTGGAATCAACGCATAAGCACGTATATCATTATACAATAATGATATAGCGGAGTTTGTCATGCGTATGCGTCAACTGGAGGCCTTTCGGGCAACGATCCTGAACGGAACGATCTCTGCTGCTGCCCAGAAACTCAAGACGACACAGCCAACCATAAGTAGATTGCTTGCTGATCTTGAATATTCGCTGAAACTGAATCTGTTTCATCGTCGCAAGGGCCGGGTTGTGCCAACACCAGAGGGAATGGAGTTTTATCGCAAGCTGGACGAGGTCTTTGACGCCTTTAGCAAACTCAGAACGGCAGCGGAGGATATTTCCCGCGACAAGGAAAAAGAACTCAGGATAATCTCCCTCCCGGCACTTTCCATCAGTATCGTTCCAGAAATACTGGAAGAGTTTTCCTCAAATCACCCCGATATCTCCATTTCGCTTAATTCTTCCGATGTCGTGAGCTATTTCAACCGGATCAAGGATGATGATATTGATATCGCTTTGGGAAACCAGATGGGCGAGCAGCCGGGGGTTGAACAGATTACCCTGGCCAAAGTGAATTATATCTGCGCCCTGCCTCCAGGCCACCCGCTGGCCGAGAAAGAGTTTATCTGTGCCGCTGATCTTGAAGGAGAAAGAATGATCGCGCTCGACAGTGACCAGATCCTTTCCTTTCAACAGCATGCCGATCTCTATGAAACCATCCATGCCCGCCAGCAGTTCAGTACCCAACATTCGGGTAATGCCTATGCGCTGGTCAGACAAGGTCTTGGCATTTCAATTCTCGAACCCTTTTCCGCGCCCATCTGGGCCGCCGCCGGGGTTGTAATCAGGCCCTTTTATCCCAAGTTGATCTACCGTTATTCTGCCTATATCCAGAAAAACCGGGTGCAGGTCGGCATCATCAACGAGCTGCTGGAAATCGCGACCAGAAAGTTCAAGAAATACGAAACATCCTGAATAGGTTCTTGTCAGCTGCTTCCTAAAACTTTCCTTGAAAGGGACTGGGAAGCTGCCTGAGAAACGGATTGCCGCTCAATATTAAACTCGTAAAAAATTGGCACGCTGGCAGCTCCCTGTGCCGGGGCCGAAGGCGCGCTGATGCCGAGCAGGATACGCTCCTCCTGAGGCTTCAACTGCGAAACAACTGACGGCAAGGGAGGGATCAACATATCAACAAGTGCCCGGGTTATTTTTGGGGGCAACAGACCTCCGATAAAAATCACTTCCGGGTCAAAAATACTTTCAAGTGCATGAATGCCCCGCCGCAACTTTTCAGCCGCCTCGGTCAACCACCCCATAAAGGCTGGATCTTTCTGATCCAGAAGTTTTTCCAGCTGCTCCGGGCTACGGTGCTTTTCCTGGGTTTCCCCTATGGCTTCGTAGGCCGCACAAAGTGAAACATACCGCTCCAGACAGCCGCGGTTTCCACAGTCACAAAGCCGTCCTTCCGGTTCGACAATGATATGGCCAATTTCGCCTGCCGCCCCTCTCACGCCGTGATAGATCTGGCCATTGAGGAAAAGCCCCGCGCCCAACCCCATACCAATAAAAACATAGAGAAAAGTATCAAATTTTTTCCCCTCCCCGTGAAGACGTTCGGCAATGGCGGCAGCATTGGCATCGTTTTCCACACGTACCGGCAAACCGATCTTTTCCCCCAGCCGTTGCTCGATTGGAAAATCTACCCAGCCCGGCCCAACACCTGTTGGTCCGCTGATCCCGTAAGGACCAGGGATAGCAATTCCGACTCCAAATACCTTGCCACTGTCCACGCGGGTTTTCGCCAGCAGCTGCTCAACCATTTCAGCAAAGATCTCCAGCCCTTCTTCGGGAGAAGGACGGGAGATGGATTTCTGTATTTCCAGACACTCAACCCCGGCCATGTTGACCAGCTTGGCCAGTACCAGCTGATGATCCATCTGTATACCGATGGAATAGCCCCCTTCCGGATTGAGAAAATAGGGTTTAGCCGGTTGCCCCCGTTTGGCTTTTTGCGGTTCTCCGGCAATCAGCAATCCCCGTTGTTCCAGCTCGGCAACAAGATTGGAAATAGTCTGGACGGACAGGGCTGTTGCCCGGGTAATCTCTGCTCTGGTCAAGGCGCCATGACGGCGCAAGGCATCAATCACCGCCCGAAGATTGTGCTCTTTCGCCTGCTCCAGATTAGTCCCGAATACACCTGCCTTGAGGGGCTCGGATCGAGACATGTCAGAAATTTCAGTTGCCATGCGCAAATTCCATGTTAGATTAATTAAATCAAATTGAATTAATAATAATCAACTTTCATCCAACCTGCCACAGACGATAAAAAACTACAAACCCTAGAATGGATATCGTCCCCGGCAACAACACGGCAATAACCTTGCTACAGGGAGGTTAACATGACGATAGGTAAAAAATTTCTCACGACAGTCGCTGGTACTCTTCTGGCCAGCTCATCCTTGATCGGGTCAGCTGCTTTTGCAGAACAAACCCAACTCAATGCCCTTTTCATGGCTCAGGCGGCCTATAGCGAGCAGGACATCGAGCAGATGACAGATGCCTTTGAAAAGGCAAACCCGGGTATAGAAGTAAAGATGGAATTCGTGCCCTACGAATCCCTTCACGACAAGATCGTGCTCTCGCACAGTGCCTCGGATGGTTACGATGTTGTTCTCTTTGACGTCATCTGGCCCGCTGAGTTCGCCCGCTTTGGCCTGCTCAGCGACGTCAGTGACAAGATCAACAGCACCACCAAAGACCACATACTCGAAGGCGCCTGGACCACTGTCGAGTATGATGGAAAATATTACGGCATGCCCTGGATCGTTGATACCAAGTATCTTTTCTATAACGAGAAAATGCTTAACGAGGCTGGCATCAGCAAAGCCCCGGTAACCTGGGCAGAACTGGCTGAACAGGCCAAGATCATCAAGGACAAGGGAATTGTTGAATACCCGCTGGTCTGGAGCTGGTCACAATCTGAAGCCGTGATCTGTGACTATGCCACCCTGCTTTCCGCCATGGGCGGAGAGTTCCTCGACAAGGACAAAGGGCCTGCCTTCCAAAAGGGCGGTGGTCTGGCTGCACTGGAATATATGGTTGATTCGATCAAGCTGGGTCTGACCAACCCGAACTCTCGCGAATATTCCGAGGAAGACGTTCGCCGGACTTTCTCCAGCGGACAGGCTGCTTTCGCTGTGAACTGGACCTATATGTATAACCTTGCCAACGATCCGAAGGAATCAGCGGTTGCCGGACATGTCCGCATCTCGCCAGCGCCGGGCGTTGCCAACATCAGTCAGGCATCAGCCGTGAACGGTTCCATGGGACTGGGCATTCCCTCCAACAGCAAAAACAAGGATGTCGCCTGGAAATATATCCAGCACCTGACCTCCCAGCCGGTTCAGGAAGACTTTGCCAAGCTCAGTCTGCCGATCTGGAAAGAGTCATATGACAATCCGGCAATTGCCCAGGGGCAGGAAGAGCTGTTGAAAGCCGCAAAAGTTGGCCTGGCTGCCATGTATCCCCGTCCGACCAAAGCCTCCTATCAGGAAATGTCTTCTGTATTACAGGTCGCAATCCAGAAAGCCCTGCTCGAAGACCAGTCGCCCTCTGAAGCTCTTGATGCTGCAGCGGCAACCATCTCTGATCTAGAGTAGGCTTTTCCTTTCTATGATACGCTTTTCAAGAACTGCCACGGCGTGGCTCCTGCTTACCCCGATGATGACCATCATCATCGGGGTAGTAGGATACCCTCTGATCAAGACTGTGTACTACAGTTTCACAGCCGCTCACCTCGCGGCACCCGGGACAACAGACAGCTGGATTGGCCTCAAGAATTATATCAAAGCCCTTGGCAACAGCCAGTTTCTCGATTCAATCAGCAACACAAGCTATTTTGTCTGTGTTTCCGTCAGTGCAGAAATCATTCTTGGTGTTCTGGTCGCCCTGCTGCTGAACCAGAAATTTCATGGACGAACCCTGCTGCGCGCCCTGCTTATTCTGCCCCTCGCCTTGCCAACAGTGGTCAATGCCATGATGTGGCGCCTGATCTATGCGCCTGATTTTGGCGCTCTTAATGCCCTACTCACCCAGATCGGCCTTATCGAGAGTTATCGCAGCTGGCTCGGCGATCCGGACCTGGCTCTCTCCATGGTTGCCATCGCCGATGTCTGGAAAAACTTTCCACTGGTTGCCCTGATCACTCTCGCGGCACTTCAATCTATCTCAAAGGATCTGATTGAAGCTGCAACGCTGGATGGTGCCAGCGCCTGGCAGCGGTTCTGGAATGTTGTGTTCCCCGCCATTCTGGCTCCGGTCAGTGTCGCCCTGGTCCTGCGAACTATCGAAGCCTTCAAGGTATTTGACATTGTCTATGTCATGACCCGCGGCGGTCCGGCAGACAGCACAAAAACTGTCAGCTTTCACGTCTATCAAGAAGCCTTTGCCTATATGCGTATCGGCTCTGGCGCCTCCTATGCCCTGATTGTCGTCCTGATCAGCTCTTTTCTGATCGCCACCTATATGTGGCTGCTCAAAAAACAGGGGAATACCGCATGATCCGCCACAGTAAAACCCAGACCTGTCTAATCTATGGCTCTGCCCTGATCCTCGCGCTGCTTCTGTTGCTTCCAGTACTCTGGCTTTTCATCATGAGCATCAGCTCGACCCGGGATCTGACCAGCCTGCCTCTGGCCTGGATACCAACCGAAGCTTCCTTCGGTAACTACCGGGATCTTGTCAGCAATCTCGACAGCAGCGCGGCGCAGTCTTTTCTCTACGCCTTGCGCAACAGCCTGATTGTCGCGCTCTGTGCCACCGGGCTCTCCTTGCTGGCTTCCATTCCTGCGGCCTACAGCCTCTCCCGCTTGCCTGGCAAGCGGCGCAGAGGATTACTCTTTGCCGCCATCGTAACCTTCATGATGCCTCCGGTTGCGATTGTCTTGCCGCTCTATTCCCTGATGGCCACGCTCGGTCTGCTCAACAGTCATTTTGCCCTGATCGCAATCTACTGCGGAATTTTGGTTCCCTTCACAACATGGTTGCTGAAGAGCAATTTTGACGCCATTCCCATGGATCTGGACGAAGCCCCGATTATCGATGGAGCCAACCGCCTGCAGGTGATCTGGCACATAACCCTGCCCATCGCCAAGCCTGCTGTTGGAGCCGCCGCCCTGATGGCCGTGTTGATGGCCTGGGACGAGTTTTTCTATGCCCTGCTTTTCACCAATGATATCCGCGCCAAAACCCTGCCCGTTGCCATTGCTGATTTTGCTGCAGGCCGGGTCGCCGATTACGGCCTGATTTCGGCGGCCGGAATCATGGCCACCATTCCACCAGTTCTTCTGGCCTATTTCCTGCAAAAATCACTTGTTTCCGGTCTGATGAGCGGGAGCGTCAAGGGATGAACAACTCCCAAAGGATAAACAACTCAATGGTTAGAACCGACGTGCCTCATACAGAAATCGTGACCGTTGGTACGGTAAATGTAGACCTTGTTATGGGGCCACAGGCCCCCTGGCCAACGCCAGGTACAGAAGTGGTCCTGCCCAAAGCCGACCTGCGCGAAGGAGGCGGTGCAGGGATTACCGCCCTGGCTCTGAAAGCTCTTGATGTCCAACAACGCATGATCGTGAATGTTGGCAATGATCTTTTTGGCCACTGGCTGCAACAACAGTATCCAGTACTTGTAGAGGACTGGGTGATGGATCAGGTCGATACCGCCCTGACTGTTGGCATCACCCACCCGGATGGAGAACGCACCTTTTTCAGCACGCCAGGTCATGTTGCCGTGTTTCGTCCAGAAGACCTTATGACTCAGCTTTCCAGAATTGATCTTGAAGGCGTCATCGTTCTCTTTGTCGGAACATCATTGATGCCGACCATTCGCCCCGCCCTGAAGGATATCTTCAGCTTTGTAAGAACCCATGGTGGCCGGGTCGCCCTTGATACAGCCTGGCCGACAGAGGGCTGGACAGATCAGAGCAGAGAAGAAGTTCTGAGCTGGTTGCCAGATGTAGACATTGCCCTGTTCAACGAAGCCGAAACCAAAGGAATTTTACGGAAAAGCAGCTTGTCAGAACTTGCGGACTATCAGCAGATCCTCACCCGTATGCCCCCGAATGCTTTCTGTGTCACCAAGATGGGGCGCCAGGGGGCAAGGCTCGTCCAGAGAGATACCCCTTTCCTCGAAATGGCAGCGGGGACGCACGAGGTTGTTGACACAATTGGGGCCGGTGACAGCTTCAATGCAGGCTTTCTTGCCGCTATCGCCCGTGAACAGGCCGCAGAACGTGCGCTTGAAGTTGCGATAAACACGGCAACCATGGCTATTTCCTCTGCCCCGCGCCGTTATCCCAGCGGAAAAGAAGTCGGTTTAATGAACCCCTTTCCTAAACTTACCAGCAGAAAGAAACTGGTGATATGACTGGCCTGTCTTTAAAAAACATCTGCAAATCCTTTGGTGATCTGGAGGTTATCCGCAACGTAAATCTGTCGATAGATCCTGGTGAACTTGTTGTTTTTGTCGGTCCGTCAGGCTGTGGAAAATCAACGTTATTACGCATGATCGCAGGATTGGAAGACATCACATCTGGTGAATTCTGGATTGGAGACAAACGGGCAGATCACCTTCCCGCGTCGGAGCGTGATATCGCCATGGTATTCCAGTCCTATGCACTCTATCCCCATATGACCCTGGCCGAAAACATCGGTTTCCCGCTCAAGCTGGCAAAACTGCCTGCCGGGAAAATTCGTCAGAAGGTCAAGACAATCGCCGATACCCTGCACCTGGACGAACTTCTTGACCGAAAACCTGGAAATATATCCGGGGGACAGCGCCAGAGGGTTGCGATTGGAAGAGCCCTCGCCCGGGATCCCAAAGTCATCTTGCTGGATGAACCCCTGTCCAACCTCGACGCCGCGCTGCGTCTTGAAATGCGGGCTGAACTTGCCCGGTTACACAAACAGCTGGCGTCAACCATGATCTATGTAACCCATGATCAAGTTGAAGCCATGACTCTGGCAGATCGTATTGTGATTTTCGATAAGGGAGAAATTGCCCAGATCGGCTCACCGCTGGATCTTTATAATCGGCCAGCCAATACCTTTGTTGCCGAATTCATCGGTTCGCCCAAAATGAATCTCTTCCCGGCCAGCCTGCACCAAACAGACCGGAACAAGGCCAAAATCCGGTTAAAAAATACCACATATGATCTGGACACAGACGGTCTGACCGGAGATATCCTCGATACAGCCATCACAAAAAATCGGGGAGAAACCATAAAGCTGGGCATTCGTCCCGAGCACCTGCATTTTTCCAGCGAAGGGGGATTGCGGGGCGAAATCCGGAATATCGAGCATCTCGGCTCTGACACCTATATCCATATCGAGACCGAGGCCAAAGCCGATGTTGTTGTTCGATCAAACGGCATATCCGCTCTGCGCAACGGCGAAACTGTCGGTTTGATACCCGGTCCTGGTATGGGGCACATCTTTGATCAGCAGGGGATACGCGTGACCTGAAGTCTGATATCTGTCGCCTGGATCAGTCCGCTGTCGAAATCAGACCCACAAGAATACGCGATACCTCGCCATTCTCGCCAAGTGGGAGGATCAACCTGTCCCAAGTACTTAACTTGAGGGAATGGTGCGGTACGTGTCGGGTATAGAGAGGCTCCCGACGCTTTAACAGGGCGCGATAGGTAATCGCGAAAAAAGCCCGAAGCGGGGTCCAGATCTCGGAAACCAGCTGGCCGGTCAGATCTTTGCCAGGTTCATTCATAATCGCTGACCCATAGAGCCGATATCTAAAATCCTCCCCGCCGTCCAGCACATCAAGAACAGTTACCCGCCCAAGAACCGGGCGCAGGGCAAAGGGGTCTACATCAGTGGGCATGGGGGCAAAACGTCCAGCCCGGGTCGCTTCCCACCAGTTCAGAAGAAACTTCAACTCCTCGCAGGGCAGATTATCGGCATCAACCTGCCAATGAATATGCGGACTTGGGCTTCCCAGTTTCTCCATGAGCTGACCAAGAGCAATATACTCTTCCCTGACCAGTTCTTCAGCCCGGCTCCACAACACTGCAGAAGAAAAATTTACTGCCTCTTGCATATCCCCACCAAAAGAAAAATAGCAGGCTCGTCACAGCCTGTCCTGTCCCCAGAGTTTCAACGTACGTTTGAACATCAGCCAAGATACAGGTTAAGTGTTAAGAAAAATCACTTGCAGTATGATTGCTCTTATTTTCACAGATAAAAAGGGAAAAATAATTATTAATCACAACCCTTATGATATGATTTTTTTCTAGGTATCAGAATGACAAGGCGGTTAAAGCCCTGGTATTCTGGAAAGCAGGACAAAAAACATCAAAGAATATGCTCAACAACACCACCTGACCCTGAGGTCATAAAAAAAACGGACCCGGTTACCCGGATCCGTTTCATTATCAGAAAAATCAACTGATCTGTATTAACTGCGTCCCTCAGCAACTGCGTGACAAGAGACCTGAGCAGAACTGGTCGGAGCCAATTTTGGCATTTCAGCCTTGCAACGTTCATTTGCCAATGGACAACGCGGATGAAAGGTACAGCCAGAAGGCGGGTTAAGAGGAGATGGCAATTCCCCAACCAGTTTGATCCGTTCACGTTTACGGCTCGGGTCCGCAACCGGGGTCGCGGAAAGCAGGGCTTTGGTATAGGGGTGTTGGGGATTGCTGAAAATCTCCTCCCTGCTGCCATGCTCGACAGGCTGTCCGAGATACATCACCAGCACATCATCGGCGATATGGCGAACTACTGACAAATCGTGAGAAATAAACAGGTAAGCCAGGTTCATCTCTTCCTGAAGATCTGTCAGGAGGTTAAGGACCTGCGCCTGGATAGATACATCCAGGGCCGAGACAGGCTCGTCAAGGATCACAATCTTTGGTCGCAACATCAGCGCACGCGCAATGGCAATACGCTGGCGCTGGCCACCAGAGAACATGTGGGGATAGCGATCAGCCTGTTCGGGACGAAGCCCAACCCGGGACATCATGCTCAGCACTTCGGTTCTGCGCTCGGCTGATGACATAGAGGTATTGATCTTCAGCGGCTCTTCAAGAATGGTGCTGACCTTCTGTCGTGGATTCAAAGACCCGTAAGGATCCTGAAACACGATCTGTACCATCTGACGGAGAGTCCGTTTTTCCTCGGCTGTATGGGCAGATCCGATATCAAATCCCCCGAGGACCAACTCGCCATCCGTCGGCTTTTCAATCAGGGTCACCAGGCGGGCCAGGGTCGATTTACCACAACCGGACTCGCCGACAACAGCCAGAGTTTTGCCCGCTTCGAGATTGAAAGAAGCCCCATCGAGAGCCTTAACCGTCCCCCCTTTGGCAAACATACCGCCCTTGATGTCGTAGTAACGTTTGAGATTATTGGCTTTTAGAACTGTTTCAACAGCCATTATACATTTCCTCCCAAAGCTTCCTGCCCTGAAGATCCTTGGCCTGAAGATCCTTGGCCTGAAGATCCCGGGCCTGAAACACCTGGATGGTTGTTCGTCGGTTTCCCGTCAACCAACGGATAGTGACAGAGCACCTTGCTGTGCAGTGCCGGAGGCGTGGAACGACACTTATCTGTGGCGAACTGACAACGCGGGTTGAACAGACAGCCTGTTGGCCGGTCCAGCAATCCAGGCACGACACCCGGTATAGATGGCAATCGTTTGCCCGTTGCCCTTTCAGGCAAAGCACTCAAAAGAGCATAGGTATAGGGATGCTGAGGCTTGGCAAAAAGATCCACGACGTTCTGTCGTTCAACCTGCTGCCCCGCGTACTGGACGTTTACCACCTCGGCGGTTTCTGCAACCACACCCATATCATGGGTAATGAGTACCAGAGCCATGCCGCGTTTGTGTTGCAGATCCTGAAGCAGCTCGAGGATCTGCGCCTGAATGGTGACGTCCAGCGCGGTTGTTGGTTCATCCGCAATCAGCAAACGCGGATTACAGGCGATCATCATTGCGATCATGACGCGCTGGTTCATCCCCCCGGACATCTGGTGCGGAAAAGCACGCAGACGACTTTCCGGCGCAGGAATCCCCACCAGGCCAAGAAGCTCGATTGCCCGGGCCTCCAGTTCTTTTCTGGTGCCACCGAGATGTTCCTTGATCACTTCCATGATCTGGTAACCAACGGTGAAGCAGGGGTTGAGACTGGTCATCGGCTCCTGAAAAATCATCGAGATATCTTTACCGATAATCTTGCGACGCTCTTTCTGGGAGATAGTCAGCAGATCCTTGCCATCAAAGTTCATCCGGTCCGCTGTAATTCTGGCCGTCCAGGGCAAAAGCCCCATCAAGGCCAGCATGGACACAGATTTCCCTGAGCCGGATTCACCAACAATAGCCGCCATTTCTCCCTGATCAATCTCGAGATCAACACTGTCAACTGCCCGGAACAGACCATGGGCCGTTTCGAATTCGACGGAGAGATTTCTAATTTCCAATAAACTCATGGGATCAGGACCTCTTCATCTTCGGATCAAGGGCATCGCGCAAGCCATCCCCCATCAGGTTGATCGACAAAACTGTCAATAAAATAGCCACTCCCGGGAAGGTCACAACCCACCAGGCACTGAGAATAAACTCGCGTGCTTCGGCAAGCATTGTGCCCCATTCAGACGCAGGAGGCTGGGCCCCCATTCCGAGGAATCCGAGAGCTGCTGTATCGAGAATAGCTGTAGAAAAGCTCAGGGACGCCTGAACGATCAAAGGAGCCATACAGTTCGGTAGAATGGTAATACACATCAGACGCCACGTTCCTGCCCCGGCAACCCGGCTGGCAGTCACATAATCACGGGCTGATTCGGCAACAGCAGAAGCACGTGCCAACCGGACATAATGCGGGAGGTAGGTGATCGAAATCGCGATCATGGCATTACGCAAGCCCGGGCCCAGGATGGCAACCAGAACCAGCGCCATCAACAGACTTGGTATCGACAGGATCACATCCATAACACGCATGACGATTGTCTCGTACATACCCCGGAAGAAACCGGCTGACAAACCAAGCATCACACCAATGGAAAGGCTGATCACAATAACGATACAGCCGGCATAAAGCGAGAAGCGGGCACCATGCATCAAGCGAGATAACAGATCGCGCCCGACCGGATCTGTCCCCAGCAAGAATTCGACATTACCGCCTTCCTGCCAAGCCGGAGGGATCAGAATAAAATCACGGTACTGTTCGATCGGCGAATGCGGCGCAATGATATCAGCAAACACTGCCACGAGAACAACGAACAGAAAGAAGAAAAGTCCGGCAACAGCGCCTTTGTTTTCAGAAAAATAAAACCAGAACTCACGCATCTGCTGGCGAAACGGGCTAATCGTCTTCGGAGCTTCAGTCTGGGGAGTTTCATTCTGGTCAAGAGTGTTTTGAACCTGGCTCATCATGATCTCCGGTGAAGAATACGTGGATTGATCAAGCCATACATGAAATCAACCAGTAGGTTGACCAGCATAACGATGGAGGCGATCAAAACAATACCACCTTGAACCGCAAAATAGTCACGACGGGAAATGGAATCGATCATCCATTTGCCAATGCCCGGCCAGGAGAAAATCGTCTCGGTCAGGATAGCACCTGCGAGCAGAACACCAACCTGCAAACCGATTACTGTGATCACAGTAATCAGTGCATTACGTAAAGCGTGAATGCCTACAATCCGGAACGGGGAAAGTCCTTTGGCCTTGGCAGTTCTTACATAGTCTTCACCAAGGATTTCCAACATTGCTGAACGGGTCTGCCTGGCAATAATCGCCATGGGGATGGTTCCCAGAACAATCGTAGGCAATACCAAATGAGCCGCTGCGGATCTAAAGGCGCCCTTTTCATCGCTGAGAAGCGAATCAATCAGCATAAATCCGGTTTCGGTATCCACCCAGAAAAGCGCAGAAATTCGCCCGGAAACGGGGGTCAAACCAAGCATATCAGGACTGGAGAAAAGAATGATAAGCAGAAGTCCCCACCAGAAAATCGGCATGGAATAACCGGTAAGGGAGATGCCCATCAGAGTATGATCGAAGGCTGAGCCGCGCTTCACGGCAGCCACAATTCCTGCAGGAAGACCAATCAATGCTGCAAAAATAATTGCGCAGGTGGCCAATTCTATTGTTGCAGGGAACCGGACAAAAAATTCTTCAAGTACAGGCTGTTTGCTGGAGAAAGAAGTCCCTAGATCACCATGCAGAATGCCGACCAGAAAGGAGAAATACTGCTCCCAGAGGGGCTTATCGAAACCCAAAGCCGCCATAAGTTCCGCGTGACGTTCCGGGGAAACACTGCGTTCACCGGCCAGAAGCTCTACCGGGTCACCTGGCAGCATCCGTATAAAACTGAAAGCCACAAGAGTAACACCCAGGAATGTCGGGATCAGAAGTCCCAACTTTGTAAGTATAAACCGTATCATAGCGATCCTGACAGTTCGCTTATAGTAAGGCGGGGAAGGTTACTGGAACCTTCCCCGTCTCAAAAGCAGTTATTTGAACTTAACTTATTCTTTTAGATCAACACCGTAGAACACGTGTCCACCAAAAGGATCGATGCGGAAATCAACAACTTCCGGACGAATTGGCTTGAACACAACGGAGTGAGCAATCGTTGCCCAAGGAGCCTGTTCCTTGAAAACAATCTGGGCTTCTTCGTAGAGCCGGATACGCTCATCAAAATCGCTGGTTGTTTTCGCTTTCTGGATCAGGTCTTCGAAAGGTTTATGACACCACTGTGCACGGTTGGAACCGCCAACACCATCACAGCCAAGCAGAACTGCGAGGAAGTTGTCGGGATCACCATTGTCACCAGTCCAGCCAAGTAGAACCGCACCATCGCGATCTTTGTCCTTGGAGCGTTTCAGGTACTCACCCCACTCGTAGGAAACGATCTCGGCGGTCACACCGACATTCGCCCAATCAGCCTGAATAAGTTCCGCCATCCGACGGGCATTCGGGTTGTAGGGACGCTGAACAGGCATGGCCCAGATTTTTGTGGTCAGCCCGGAAACACCAGCTTCTGCAAGCAGAGCCTTGGCAGCTTCTGGATCATAGCCATCATCAACAGTCGCGTCATTATAAGACCAGATTGTTGGCGGAATCGGGTTTTTGGCAACTTTACCAGCACCCTGGAATACCGCATCAATGATGGCTTCTTTGTTGACGGCCATGTTCAGGGCTTTACGCACTTTCGGATTGTCGAAAGGAGGCATCAGAGCATTGTATGCAAGGTAACCGACGTTCAGGCCTTCCTGTTGCATCAGATTTACGTCAGAGTCAGAGGCCATTGCTTCCAGATCCGCAGGATTTGGATAAGGCATTACGTGGCATTCGCCAGCTTTCAGCTTCTGATAACGAACGGAAGCATCTGGGGTGATCGAGAATACCAGCTTGTCCAGAGGCGCCTTGCCGCTCCAGTAATCCGGATGCGCTTTGTAGCGGATCTGGGAGTCTTTCTGGTAATCTTCAAACTGGAAAGGACCAGTACCGACAGGCTTCTGGTCAAAGTCGTCCAGGGTACCAGCCGCAGCCATCGCATCCGCATATTCGGCAGAGTGAATGGAAGCGAAATCCATCCCCATGTTGGCAATGAACGGTGCTTCAGGACGGTTCAGGATGAATTTGACCGTGTAGTCATCAACCTTGACGATGTCCTTGATCAGATCCGGCATGGACATGCCGTTGAAGTACTCGTAGTTCCCGCCGGAAATCTTGTTGTACGGGTGATCAGCATTACGCTGACGCTCAAACGAGAAGATCACGTCATCAGCATTAAAATCACGTGTCGGGGTAAAGAATTTTGTTGTGTGGAACTTTACACCTTTACGCAGGTTAAAGGTATACTCAGTACCGTCTTCACTGACCTCAAATCCCTCTGCGAGCGCGGGAACGATTGTAGTGGAACCACGCTCAAACTCTACAAGGCGGTTAAAAACCTGGCGAGACGAAGCGTCAAATGTAGTACCGGCAGTGTAAAGAGCCGGGGTGAAACCTTCAGGACTTCCTTCAGAACAGAAAACCAGTGTTTTGGCTTCAGCTGCAGAGAAAGAACCCATTGCAAGCATACCGGCGACAGCCGCGGTAGCCAAAAGTCCTCTTTTAATCACGATATCTCCTCCCAATTTCGAAGATCAGCGCAGGATGCGCATTATTTTTTGTTTTTGGTATCTCGTTACCTAATCAAATAAGGATGGCATTACGCTATCCATCTCTAGTTGCATAGTCAATTTGCAGATACTGGCTGGCACAAAATTGTATAAAATAATTGTGACAGAACGGGGATCATACTCCACCTCGAAACAAAAAGATATTATATTTATAAATCATAAGGATAAGTAAATATAACCCGGATAGAACACACTCAAAAAAAGGACACTATAGAACCCTAATTCATCAAAAAAAGCAATAATATTAGGGCTGTATTCCCGAATTATAGAAGCCATAGATCACATCCACCCCTCCATGAAACAACTCATGGCAGCAGCGATTTTTCCAAAAGAAGAGAGACTCCTGCAAACGAAGATAATCAACACGGGCAGAATTTTTCTTTTTGCCCTCCAGTTTTCTGCTTTATCAAATCTGAAGCACGATATCTCGCCAGGCCTGACTTTACACCAGAGTAAAAATCCAAGCAGGAACACGATCATAAAAAAAATAGAAATTAAGGAGGGGCGCCTGGAAAGCAAAACCGGGTACAGATTTGCAATTAACCTCGAGTATTAAAGAAACCCTGGTTCAGATAAATTCGAGGCAATGAAGCGGCAGAATACCCGCCATGATACTTGCCAGTTTTTCAGGGCTGTCCTTGAAGCGTAAACCGACGACCTGGCCTCTTGACCAAACCACCTCTGAAATAAACTGGACACCATTGGAGATATTGATCACCAGCCGGGTACCCACCGCGACTCCCTGTTCAAATCTGGCGCGAACACCATTTACAGAAATGTCGAAGATAACGCACTTGCTGGATACTTCCGGGCTTTCACCCGAGCACTCGCCATTCCAGAGAACAGAGATACGCTGAAAGCGCCGCTGATCGTCCCCGGTAAAGCCGGCAATCGTTTTCTGTGTCATAAGCCAATGCCTCAATCTCCTGACGCTGACAGGCCAGGAAGCAACCCCTTCACAAGGATCAGATGCATTAGTATAGGAGATTAGATCGAAACAGTAAAGTTAATGCCTTGAAGCAGGGCCGAGCCAGAGAATAGCTATAAAATGGTGCTCAAGCATAATAAGCACGAGTCAGAGAATAAACTTTTCCACCCCAAGGAATTACTTGGTATCACGCGTGCCAATTTCCAACAACGCGTCGTCAAGTTCAGTAAAAGTTCTGATCACAGCCGCATTTGCCTTGTAAGCCGTCACGGCAAGTTTCTGATTAACCAGCTCTTCTTCTATGTTAACACCTGTTGAAGAAAAAACCTGAAGGAAGTCACTTGCCTGTCCCGTTGCCGAAAGAGGTGTATTTGTCGTGAGCTGATACACAGAGCCACGCACACCAGGCTCCGTACTGACAGCATCAACAGCACTCGGTGTAAAGGGTACCTTTTCCGGCAAGCGCCCAGAGTCCAGAGACCCCGCATTGACGATATTATTCGCCGATACAGACACTCTCAAAGACTGCAGTTTAAGTCCGGATACAGGTATCGAATAGTCCATTTACATCTTCTCCTCTCCTGTATTCTACGCCAGAACAAGAGCGCTGGCAATTTCGGGTATTTTAGATAAATCCCCGACTTAAAAGTCAATAATTCAACGATATAACCAAAATCAAAAGCAAAAAGACCATGTCCTTGCGCGATTGGCAGAAAACAAAAATTTCATGATATGCACATCGTTCTGTCATATATCAGCTTGATATATGACAGAACGATCTATATTTAATCCACATAGGTGATAAAACGAGAAAATCTTTATGGACGTTAGAACTCTCTGCCTCGGCGCCCTCTATCTGGGAGAAGCCAGTGGCTACGAAATAAAGAAAGCCTTTGAAGAAGGTCCTTTCAGCCACTTTCAGGATGCCAGTTTTGGCTCGATCTATCCGGCACTCGGGCGCCTGTCCAGTGAAGGGCTGGTCGATTGCACCCAGATGGCCCAGGAAAAACGTCCCGACAAGAAAGTCTATCGGCTGACAGAAAAGGGAAATCTGGTGCTGATGGAAAGCCTCATGACCCCTCCTGCACCGGATAGAGTAACTTCGGATTTTTTCTTTCTACTTTATTTCTCTGATCTTCTGCCCCCACGCCAGATGCGTCTGCTTATCGACAAGCGGATTGTTTTTTATCAGGAGACCATAAAACGCATGAGTGACTGCGACCCATCGACTTTTCCCATGGGTCGGCAACTCTGCCATGGTCTGGGCATGACCATCTACAAATCTTCGCTCGACTATCTTGAGCAACACAAACACGCATTTCCGAGCGAGGGTTCTTCCCTCCCGCCGCTCTCAACCAGCAAGACATCAGGCAGGCTCGTATTATGAAAATATCCTATCTTCTCGCATTCGCTCTTGCTGCAGGATCTATTACCTGGGTGGCATCCGGTCAATTCTCAGGGGATTCCGAAGCTGGAACCTCTGCACAGCCAGAGATAAAGAAACCTCCTGTTGATCTGAATCAGGAACAACGCATCCCTTCGGTTCGGGTCCTGCAACAGAGCGCAGAAGACTTCACCCGGCACCTGACCATTCGCGGGCGGACAGAAGCCCTGCGGTATGTGGATGTAAAAAGCGAGACCAGCGGCCGTATTGTCGAACTCCCCTATGAAAAGGGACAGCGGGTTGAATCCGGTAAAATCATTGCACGGCTGGACGTGAATGAACGATCAGCCAAGGTCGCCGAATACGAAGCCCTGAAAGAACAGAGGGCGATTGAATACGCAGCAGCCAAACGCCTGTCACAAAAGGGTTTCAAAGCTGAAACCCAGCTGGCCGCGAGTAAGGCCGCACTGGAATCTGCCGAAGCCGAACTGAGCCGGGTCAAGGTCGCTCTCTCCAACACCCGTATTCCTGTCCCCTTTAACGGGGTACTGAATGAACGCAGCGTTGAAATTGGCGAGTTTGTCGATGTCGGGGACAAAATCGGCACTGTTGTTGATCTTTCGACAATCCTTGTCGCCTCGGATGTCAGTGAACGGCTGGTGCCCTTTATTTCAGTCGGCGACCCCGCATCCGTCAAACTGGTAACCGGAGAAAGAATCAAGGGCTCTGTCCGGTTCATCGCCTCTATGGCAGATCCCGCCACAAGAACATTTCGGATTGAGATTGCTGTCCCCAATGAAAAACAGCTGATCACAGACGGTATGACCGCAGAGACCACCATTGACCTCAACACCACCCGTGCTCACAAGGTTTCACCTGGAATTCTCACAATTTCTGATTCGGGCGCAGTCGGGGTCAAAACCCTCAACGACAAAAACCAGGTTGTGTTCCGCGAAGCAAGTGTGCTTGAAAATGCTTCAGATGGTCTCTGGCTTGGTGGCCTGCCCGAAACCCTGACCTTTATCGTCATCGGCCAGGAGCTGGTCACGGACGGGCAGACGGTTACCCCTGTTGATGCCCGGACGTTACAGGTTTTCAACGCAAGCGGTGATCACTCATGAATGGCGTTATCTCAGCAGCCCTTGGGCGGTCTCGTACGGTACTGCTTTCTCTGATCCTGATTTTGATTGCAGGGGCAGTGTCCTATGTCACGATTCCCAAGGAAGACAATCCTGACATCGACATTCCCACGATCTATGTCAGCATGCATCACGACGGTATCTCGCCAGCTGACGCAGAGCGCCTGCTGCTCAAGCCGATGGAAAAAGAACTGCGCAGCCTGGAGGGCATCAAGGAGATGAGCTCCAGCGCCTTTCTGGGCGGCGGTAATGTCACAATGGAGTTTGATGCCGGGTTCAATGTAGATCAGGCTCTGGCCGATGTCAGAGAGAAAGTGGATATTGCCAAGGCAGAGCTGCCCGACGAGGCCGACGAACCAACCGTCCACGAAATCAACCTCAGTCTTTTTCCCATTCTGGTCATAAACCTGTCGGGTTCGGTTCCCGAGCGCGCCTTGCTGAACATTTCCAAAGATCTCCAGGACAGGCTTGAAGCCCTGCCCAACGTGTTGGAAGCCAAACTGGTCGGAGATCGGGACGAACTGATCGAGATCGTCGTCGATCCCCTGATGCTGGAAAGCTACAACCTGGATGCCAACGACATCATCAATGCCGTCGCCAAATCAAATCTGGTTGTCGCTGCCGGCTCGCTTGATACCGGGCAAGGCCGTTTTGCCATTCAGGTCCCAGGACTTTTTGAAAATACAAATGATATTCTGGACATGCCGGTCAAGGTCAATGGCGATGCAGTTGTCCGGGTCAGGGATATCGGTCTGCTGAGGAAAACCTTCAAGGATCCGACAGAGTATGCCCGGGTTAACAGCCACCCTGCCCTGACGCTTGAAATCTCCAAGCGCACCGGCACAAACATTATCGAGACCATTGAACAGGTTCGTGCCGTCGTAGACGAAACCAGTAAAAACTGGCCAGAAGCCATCGAGGTCTCTTTTAGCCAGGACAAGTCAACTGACATCCGCACCATGCTGCAGGACCTGCAGAACAACGTTCTTTCGGCCATCATCCTGGTTATGATCATCGTTGTTGCTGCGCTGGGTTTCCGATCCTCCCTGCTGGTTGGCCTGGCCATACCCGGATCCTTTCTGGCCTCGATCATGATGCTGCACGCAGCGGGCATGACTGTAAACGTTGTGGTTCTCTTCAGCCTGATCCTCTCGGTTGGTATGCTGGTCGACGGCGCAATTGTCGTTACCGAATTTGCTGATCGCAAGATGAGCGAGGGTCTCGACCGGGTTGCGGCCTACAAGCAGGCCAGCCAGCGCATGGCCTGGCCAATTATCGCCTCCACCGCGACAACTCTCGCTGCCTTTGCGCCTCTGATTTTCTGGCCCGGTATCATGGGCGAATTTATGAAATTCATGCCCATAACCCTTATTGCCACGCTCAGCGCCTCGCTGGTCATGGCCCTTGTGGTTGTCCCGACACTGGGCGGACTGATCGGCAAACCCGGAGGAGCTGCTGACAAGGAAACCATGGAAAATCTGGCTGCTTCTGAAAGCGGAGACCTTCACAAAGTCAAAGGACTGACCGGGGGTTACATATCCCTTATGGAGAAAGTACTGCGCTTCCCCGGCACCGTTGTCAGCCTGACCTTCGTTTCCTTTATCGGTGTCATTTTCCTTTATGGAACCTATGGCAAAGGCGTCGAGTTTTTCCCCGACATCGAACCGGACAACGTTGTTTTGCAGGTGCGCGCCCAAGGGAACATGTCGATTGATGAGCGGGATTTTCTGGTGCGACAGGTTGAGCAGGTCATTATCGAACTGCAAAACGAAAAGCAGGAATTCCACAGCATCTATGCCAACAGCAATGCGGAAAGTTCATCCGGACGGGATCAGCCTGAAGATGTGATCGGCAACATCCAGATGGAATTTACCGACTGGTTCAATCGCCGCCCTGCGGATGAAATCCTTGACGAAATCCGCGAACGCACAACCATGCTGGCTGGCATCTCCATCGAGTTACGTAAAGAACAGGATGGCCCCTCTTCCGGCAAACCGATCCAGATCGAGGTATCTTCCGACGATCCCTCTGGCGTTTATCCTACAGCCCGGCTGATTGCCAATCATCTTCAGGAATCCGAGGACTTTATCGACATTGAAGATGGTCTCCCTATTCCCGGGATCGAATGGCGGATAGATGTTGATCGCGCCCAGGCAGCCAAATTCGGGGCTGATATCTCCCTGATCGGAAGTTATATCCGCATGGTAACAAACGGCATGAAACTTGGCAGTTACCGCCCCGACGAAAGCGATGAGGAAATCGACCTTGTGGTGCGCCTGCCCCGTGATTACCGGAGCATCGAACATCTCGACCAGATCAAGATCCAGACCAATGTCGGCCTGATCCCAATCTCTAACTTCATCACCCGGACGGCTTTCCCCAAAGTCGGGCTGATCAACCGCGTCGACAGCAAGCGTGTTGCCACAGTGAAGTCGGATATCCGTCCAGGTCTTCTGGCCGACGACATGGTCAGGCAGATGGAAAGCTGGCTGGCAACCCAGAACATCGACCCGTCTGTCAGGGTCGAGTTCAAGGGAGAAAATCAGGACCAGCAGGAATCGCAGGACTTTCTGGTCAAGGCCTTCGGTGTCGCTCTCTTTATGATCGCGATCATTCTGGTCACCCAGTTCAACAGCTTCTACAGCGCTTTTCTGATCCTCTCTGCCGTCATCATGTCAACCATCGGGGTTCTGATCGGCCTGCTGATTACCGGACAACCCTTTGGGATTGTCATGTCGGGGATCGGTGTTATTGCCCTCGCCGGGATTGTGGTGAACAACAACATCGTGCTGATTGACACCTATGACTATGTGGCAACCAAATTTGAAGATCAGAAGGAAGCCATCATCCGCACCGGGGCCCAGCGCCTGCGCCCTGTGTTGTTGACAACAGTCACCACCATTCTCGGGCTGATGCCGATGGTACTCTCGACAAATATCGACCTGATCAACAGAACGGTACAGATCGGCGGGCCTTCGACCCAGTGGTGGACCCAGCTTGCCACAGCCATTGCCTTTGGCTTGTTTTTTGCCACTATCCTTACACTGGTCATCACCCCCTGCTCGCTGATGATCCGCTCCAATACCCGGAACCTTGTCCAGAGAATTCGACAGCGATTAAAGAAAGCTCGCACCTCTTTGCCTGACGAAGAAAGCTCGCCTCCGCCAAAAGCAGCAGAATAGAAGGGCAAAAATATAAAAAATACCACGCTGAATGGTGTTGCGCATAACTGCTGCGATGCAGGAGTTCTCAAAACAGACGAGATTCCAGCTTACTCAAGTAAGCAATACATCTCGCCCGCTTCGGATTCTTATTGGTATCGGTGTTGATGACTGCTGAGTTCAAAGTATCGGTGATTGCCTCTTCCCGCATTCCGCACAACTATGCGGCGGTGGCCAAGCCCGATCGTCAGGATGCGATGAAGCTCGCAATCTGTTTTACACGGGAGCTATTGCATTCAGTCGCGATTCCAACAGTAGAGCAAGAAGGTTATCGAGCCCTCTTGCGGCGGCGAAAGCCCGAGAAAAACTGCGGTTCACGAATGCCAGCGTTTCAGAAACTGCTGCAAAAGATCCACGAACTCTGCCCGGGCATCAATGTGGACGGAGTGCCCCGCGTTAAGCTGGACGAAGTTGGTGTCCTCCCGCCGCTCGGCCATAGACTGCAATTCTGCTGCGTCAGAGATGCGGCTTGTACTCCCCGACACAACGAGAGCCGGACACTTGCTCTGTAGCCAGATATCCCAATGATCACCATTGGTCGCCTGTTCTGACACCAAAAATTCCGCAGGATCAAAATTGAGCGTCCAGCCCTCAGCAATCCGGTGGATAGAGTTTTGCAGATATGGGGCAAGGCGGGGGCCAAGATGCTCCTCAAGGGCTTCACGCAAGCGGAACGTGACGTCCCAGTTCTCCACATAGGGTGCTGAATCGTCCTGAATGTTAACCCCGATGTCTTCGATGATCATCGCCGAAACACGATCAGGATGTGCAGCCGCAAGATGATAGGCGACAATGCCCCCGAAAGAATGACCAAGCACAGGAACCTGTTCTGTAATGGACAAATGGTCCAGCAAGGCAATCACATCAGAAACATAAGCAGGCAGGTTATGTGGCACGGCATGGTCGGTTTCGCCGAAGCCGCGCTGGTCTAGTGCGATCACCCGCCAGTTGGGGGCAAGGTCTTCGGCCAACACGCCGAAATCAGATCCTCCCATCCAGTGACCATGTAGCACAAGTAAGGGTTTTCCTTCGCCACCAGCATCGAGGAAGGAGAAGACCATATCATCATGTTCGAAGCTGTGTCTGCGCATGTATTCACCTTTCGTTCCAGATAGTGTATCTCAACAAATACGCGATGACAATAACCATAAACCACTGATATTATTAAAAAATTCATCACTTCTCTATAGCTATCCAAAGTTGACAATCGTCCACATATGATCGGGGTAAAATATTCAGGGGCGAAAGCTTGTCATCGCCGCATGGATACGAAAAGCCGTGGTGACCCAGCAGAGTGCTCCAAATCCCCAGGCCAGCCAGGGAAAACTTTCCGGCCAGAGACACAAGGCCAGCAGCAAGGCGATTGTTTCTGTCCCCTCTGTCAGCCCCCCGAGATAATAGATACTTTTTTTACCCCGGATATCTGTCGAGATCCCCCGTTTCTCTGCCACGATCGCGAAGGCAAGAAACGAGCTCCCGGTACCAACAAAAGAAAAGATCAGGAAAGCAGCAGGGAGACTGTTCCGGAGCGGGTCCAGCAAAGCAAAACCAAAAACCACCGCCGAATAGAACAGGAAATCCAGGGTAATATCGAGATATCCGCCCAGATCAGACAGCCCCCTGATCCGTGCGACAGCTCCGTCCAGCCCATCACAGATACGGTTCAGAAGAATACAGACCAGAGCAATCAGCGGGTATCCGAACGCCAGGGCCGGAATGACCATCAGACCAATGCCAAATCCGGTCCAGGTCACCTGGTTAGCCGTGATCCCCTTGTCCGAAACAGAACGACCCAGCCGCTCAAGGGCCGGGTCAATTCTTTTACGCATCCAGGCATCAAACATAGAGATCTGTTTCCCTATTCTTTGTCAGGTTGCTTCGGTTTATTTCCCTGTGGGCGACTGATCCGGTCCTGCTTCGGGGTCTTTGTTTTCCGGGTCTTTGTTTTCCGGGGTCATCTGCGCCATCATCTTGGCCTTGGTGTTACGATAGGAAAACTGGGCCAGAATAATACTGACCAGATAACCCAGCCCGGCCACACTGAGGAACATCCAGGGGGTGCTGTAGAGCAGCATGATACAGATCGCCACACCGAGCAGAACAAACCCGACATAGCGACGGGGAATTCTGATACGCTTTGAGGAATAGGTCGGGATCGTACTGATAAACAGTCCGCCAACCAGAACCAGCATCACACCATTAAGGATGGAAGAGCGGAAAAAATCATCGCCCAGCTCAAAACTAAGTACGACCGGTAGCAAGATCAGTCCCGCGCCACAAGGCGCCGGGATACCTGTAAAGAACTTGGTCGCCCAGGGGGGAGGATTTTCGTCCTGCAGGCTGGCATTAAACCGGGCCAGCCGCATGCCACAACAGATGGCAAAAAACAGGGCAACAGCCCAGGCCAGTCCTCCGGTGCCATCCATAGCCCAGAGATAGATAAGCAAAGCAGGTGTCACCCCAAAGTTGACAAAATCAGCCAGTGAATCGAGCTGAGCGCCAAATTCACTGGTCCCTTTCATCAAGCGGGCAACCGGACCATCCAGTCCATCCAGCACCATCGCCACGACAATTCCGGCAACCGCCAATTCCCAGTTCTGGGCCAGTCCTGCCCGGATTGCGGACAAACCGGAACAAAGAGCCATCAGAGTGATTGCATTTGGAATCAGACGGTTTATGGAAAACCCATGAAGGCGGTGACGGCGCTTGAGACCTGCCATGTTATCTCACCTCGGCTTCACGAACAGATTCGTCTGATTGCAGGTCGGCAATCACCGTTTCCCCACCAATCATTTGCTGTCCAACAGCAACCAGTGGAGCAACACCGTTTGGCAGATAGACATCTGTCCGGCTTCCGAAGCGAATCAAGCCGAATCTTTCGCCTGTTTTTACTTCCTGGCCCATGCTCAGGTTACAGATAATCCGTCTGGCAATCAGGCCAGCAATCTGTACAAAAGCGATTTCCTTGCCGTCTTCGGTTTCCATCTTGACCGACATGCGCTCGTTCAGCTCAGAAGCCTTGTCGAGGGCTGCATTGAGAAAAGCACCATGATGATAAGCCAGCTCAGTAATTTTACCAGCAGCAGGTACACGGTTGACATGCACATCAAACACGCTGAGGAAAACCGAAACCCGCATCAGCGGCTCGGTTCCCATGTTAAGCTCTGCCGGCGGAGCTGCCGTTTCGATGGCACTGATATGTCCATCGGCGGGGCTGACAACCAACCCTGCGCGTATCGGGGTCTGACGCTCTGGATCACGAAAGAAGTACGTGCAGAATGCAGCAAGTATCAATCCGACAACTGCCAGTGGCTTCCAGATAAGAGCGAAGATCACGCTCAGGGCAAGAGCGCCCCCAACGAAAGGCCATCCAGCTTTGTTTATTGGCACCAGTATGTGCTTGAGCACAGTCTTCTCCATTCATTGATTCATAAATTTTCCTACCGAACCTTCAACAACACACAAGGTCCGGCAGCAGTTAATTCTGTGTAATACGTTATTACAGCCACAAATGTAAGGTTTTTTAAGGCAACCAAAAAACCCTAGAAAATCATTCGCCTTTTGGCAGAACAAAAATCTGTCCCGGATAAATCAGGTCCGGGTCCCGAATTTGGTCCTTGTTTCGATCATAAATAACCGCAAAGTGGGCACCTTCGCCATAGATACTACGGGAAATACGCCAAAGGCTATTACCAGGTTGCACTGTTACAACCCGCTCATCAGGCCGGGTTTCCACCTTGCCGGAACGGGAGAAGGGAATTTCAACACGCGCCGTAACCTTTCCGGCTTCGTCAACCTGATCAATCCGGAGCTGATGCAGCCCCTCTTCGACATTTTTTTCAGGCTCGACGGTCCAGCGCCCCTGATCATTGACAGTACCCTGTCCAACAAATTCGTTGTTGAGATATCCAACAACCTTTTGCCCCGGAGTAGAGGTTCCGCCGATAACAGTCTTGCCAACCTCATCATAATCGACACTATCCAACGCCAATTCGCCGCTCTTGATGCCTTCTTCACCAACCTTTTCTGGAAGCTGCAACACCCGGCTGGCCCCTTGGTTGTCGGCAGGAACCAGAACAGCCAGAGCAGATTTTTCACCTTCGGGAACATCAATAACCGCAACATCCGCAGATTTCAGTTTGTTGCCGTCTTCCTGTTCAACTTCCAGTCCCAGTTCATGCGTGCCGGGCTCAAGCGGTGTTTCAAGGACATAGACCCACTGGCCATTCTGGTCAGCGTCAACCCGCCCCAGTATGGTTGTTCCGTCCAATATCCGAACCTCTTTGTCAGCAGGTGCGCGCCCTGCCAGGACTGTATCTCCATTTTTCTCGACCCGGATAATATCAAACGAGACTTCAGATTGGTTCTCGCTGGATTGATCCTCACCTTCCTGTGCTTGCGCCTCCGGCAGGTCGGTCGGGGCGATAACGTCGTTGCTGCCAGCCCCCTCGACATCAGGATCAGCGGTCTTACCAGCTTCAGGTGTCTCTGGTTCTGGTGTTTCCGTTTTTTTCTCGATAACCTTGCCGCGTGGGGTGAGATTCTTGGTAACGACTTCGGCGTCTCCAGAAGCGCCGTCAGACAGCCCGGCCGATGTATCATCATCACCTGTATACCAGATCATCCCGCCGATCACGGCAAGGGCAAGGATAAAAACGAAAGCAAGGGCGAAGGCGCGACTCAAAGGATAGTCTCCCGGAACAATAACGACCAGACACTCAAAGGTGATTTTCCTCCAAGATGCCTGTTGAGTGGACAGGTTAAGGACTGCGCAAAAAAGCACAAGACACAACTTTTACCCGATATAAATCAAGATGTCATTCAGGCAAGCATCCCCCTTGGGACAAAATAATCATTTTTTCACAAGCATAAAAGCCACTTATTGGAATATGATGTTCCACGATGGCGCGGATGATCGGCTTTTCTATCACCCGCGCCATAATTATAACGCCCTATGTAGTTAAACAAAATTTGAAACATTTTATGCTGTATTTTCAAGGAGAAACGATTTGAGCGGTATCACTTCAATCTGCGTCTACTGCGGTTCTTCCAATTCGGTAAGCGAAAAACATCTTGACCAGGCAACCCTTCTCGGACAACAGGCTGCCGAAAAAGGAATTGAAATAATTTATGGTGGCGGGCGCGTTGGCTCCATGGGCCGGGTCGCAGACGGTGCCCTCACCGGCAATGGTCAGGTTACCGGTATTATTCCTGAATACCTGCAGAGATTTGAAGTTGGACACACGGGTGTCAGTGAACTCGTTGTTGTCGATTCCATGCACACCCGGAAAATGCAGATGTTCGAACGCTCTGATGCCTTTTGCATTCTTCCCGGGGGACTGGGAACGCTGGAGGAATTTTTCGAAGTTGCCACCTGGAAACAGCTGGGGATGCACGACAAGCCGATTATCCTGATCAACCTGGAGAACTTCTGGACCCCTCTCACAGATCTGATCAATCACCAGATTGAGTGCGGCTATCTCCGCCAGAAACCGGAAGATATCTATTCTGTTGTCAACAGCATTGAAGAAGTCTTCGTGACCCTGGAAAACCTACCTGATTCACGGGTAAAACCGGACGTTACGCTGCTTTGATCCACCTTTAATCCGGATTTAACCTGGATTAGTATCCGGTGAAAATCCTCCATTATCTTGCACTGCAGCGAAAGACTGCTATTTTCCTTCTAGAGTTTCCCAAAACAGACGCAATAAGCCGACAAACAAGGAGGCTAACATGGCCAAAATCAAGGTAAAAAACCCGATCGTTGAACTCGACGGCGATGAAATGACCCGGATCATCTGGGACAGAATCAAGGAAAAACTTATTCTGCCTTATCTCGATGTTGATCTTAAGTATTACGATCTCTCTGTCGAAAGCCGCGACGCAACAGATGACCAGATCACTGTTGATGCTGCCAATGCGATCAAAAAACACCGCGTCGGTGTCAAGTGCGCAACAATCACGCCTGACGAAGCCCGTGTTGAAGAATTCAAACTGAAAAAAATGTGGCGTTCACCCAACGGAACCATCAGAAACATTCTGGGCGGTACCGTCTTCCGCCAGCCAATCATCATGGAAAACGTTCCAAGACTGGTTCCGGGCTGGACTCAGCCAATTGTCATCGGCCGTCATGCTTTTGGTGATCAGTACAAAGCGACTGATTTCCTTGTACCCGGTGCCGGTAAACTGACCATGACCTTCCAGCCCGCTGATGGTGGCGAAGCCGTCACCCGCGAAGTTTTTGACTTCCCTGAGGCCGGCGTTGCCATGGGCATGTACAATCTGGATGATTCCATTCGCGGGTTCGCCCGCGCCTGTATGAACTATGGTCTCGACCTTGGCTGGCCCGTATACCTTTCCACCAAGAACACCATCCTCAAAGCCTATGACGGACGCTTCAAGGATCTCTTTCAGGAAATCTTTGAGGCTGAATTTGCCGACAAGTTTGCTGCCAAGGGCATTACTTATGAGCATCGTCTGATTGATGATATGGTTGCCGCTGCCATGAAATGGTCTGGTGGTTTTGTCTGGGCCTGTAAAAACTATGATGGCGACGTTCAGTCCGACACCGTTGCCCAGGGCTTTGGCTCTCTTGGCCTGATGACCTCCGTTCTGATGACCCCCGACGGGCAGACCGTTGAAGCTGAAGCAGCCCATGGTACGGTTACCCGTCACTACCGGATGCACCAGCAGGGTAAAGAAACCTCGACCAACCCGATTGCGTCTATCTTTGCCTGGACCCGGGGCATCAAGTTCCGCGGGCAGTTTGATAACACACCGGAAGTCGTCAAGTTTGCTGAAACGCTCGAGCAGGTCTGTATCGATACCGTCGAATCAGGCAAGATGACCAAAGATCTGGCCCTGCTGATCAGCCCGAACCAGAGCTGGCTAACGACAGAAGCTTTCATGGATGCTATCGATGAAAACTTGAAAAAAGTTATGGATCAGGCATAAGCATGTTCAAAATCTTTCGTAATCTACTTGTAGGGCTTATTGCCATGACTGTTGCTACCACGACTGCTTCTGCAGCCGATCCTGAAAACACCCTGGTTATCGAACTGGAAACCGGTAAGGTTGTCATCGAGATGCTGCCTGATCTTGCCCCGACGCACGTTGCACGGATCAAGGAACTGGCTCGCGAGGGTTTTTACGATGGTATCGTATTCCACCGTGTTATCGAAGGTTTCATGGCCCAGACGGGTGATCCAACCGGTACAGGCACCAGTGGTTCCGGGAAAAAACTCCGTGCAGAGTTTTCCCAAGAACCATTCGTCCGCGGTATTGTCGGTATGGCCCGTTCCCAGAACCCGCATTCCGGCGACAGCCAGTTCTTCATCATGTTCGACAGCGCTCCTTCGCTAAACACCCAGTATACTGTCTGGGGCCGGGTTATCGAAGGCATGGAACATGTCGATGGCATCAAACGCGGAGCTCCCGGCAGTGGCTCTGTAACGGATCCGGACCACATGGTTTCAGTCAAGGTTCTGGCTGATATCCAGTAATTGATACATCCAGGCATTTATATTCAGTAAGTATTTTCCCGGGATGATTTTTTCAAACCCCCGCTGTATGATCCACAGCGGGGGTTTTGTCTTACGGGTATGCCCCGCGATTCAAAAACAGAGGGATTGAAATCCAGACATGACTGAAGAATACAAACAACTGATCGAGAGCTACAGCAATCTGGCTCTGGATATGGCACTGGAAATTCTGGCTGCCCTGGCCATTTTGGTCATCGGGCGCTTTATCGCCAAGAAGACCAGTGGCTATACCCGGAAGCTTCTGGAAAAATCTGGCCGGGTCGACCGTACTCTGCGGCCAATGATCGTGAATATCGTTCACTACACGATCATGATTTTTGTCATTGTCGCCGTTCTTGCCCGTTTCGGTGTGGAAACCACCAGTATTATTGCCGTTCTCGGTGCCGCAGGCCTGGCCATTGGCCTGGCGCTTCAGGGAACGCTGCAGAACATTTCTGCCGGTTTTATGCTTCTGTTTTTACGCCCGATGAAGATTGGAGAGTTTGTTGATGCAGACGGCATTTCCGGTACAGTTGAGGAAATTGGCCTGTTTGTCACCCACATGACCACCGTTGATGGTCTTTATATTTCTGTTCCCAACTCCCGACTTTGGTCGGCAAAAGTCACAAACTTTAGCCGAAACAGCAAACGCCGTACGGATCTGGTTGTCGGTATAGGTTATGGCGATGACATTGGAAAAGCTGAAAAGGTTGCGCTGGCTGTCGTGAATGCTGATGCACGGGTACATAAAGACCCTGCCCCACAGGTCATCGTTACCGGGTTGGGAGAAAGCTCGGTTGATCTGACTGTTCGCTACTGGACAGATACTGGCAACTACTGGCCAGCACAGAGCGACAATCGCCGCGCCATTAAGGAAGCCTTTGACAAGGAAGGTATTTCCATTCCCTTCCCGCAACGCGATGTTCATCTCATCCCGGAAGCCAAGGCCTGACCCCTGTGGCTTTGCACAACAAAAAAGGCCGCCTCGCGCGGTCTTTTTTGTGCTTTCAAGAAAACAAATACGTCAGGAAACAGAGAAGTCAGGATCTTCGTGGCGAAGCAGCGCCAGCTTTCGAGCGACCCCACCGCCATAACCGGTCAAATTACCATTTTTTCCCAGAACCCGGTGACAGGGGGTAATAATTGAAAGGGGATTAAAGGCATTTGCCGCGGCCATGGCCCGAACAGCTTCAGGCTTGCCGATCACGGCTGCCATTTCGCTGTAGGTCATTCTTTGGCCATAGGGAATTTGCTGCAGGGCCGTCCAGACAGTACGTTGAAAATCAGTGCCCCCCATATCCAGAGCAAGACCGGAAAAAGCATTTTTGTTCCCGTCAAAATATGCCCTGAGTCTCTCCCCTACCTCTGCCTGTGCTCCGTTTTCTTCCAGGATGTAACCCGGGAAACGACGTTTCAAACTTTTTTGCCACCGCGCTCTGCAATCAGCAAAGTCGAGCTGACATATAACCCCGTTATGATAAAAGGTCATGATCTCACCCAGAGGGGAAGCATGGCTTGAAAATATAATAGTCGGCTTGTTCATCTGCCCTGTAATCTCTTCTTCAAAATTTCTTTGTTCTCGTCAAAACCAATCATCTGATTAAAACGTGACTGGACAAGCTTCCTCTGCTTTTCTAGCGTCACAAACCTCTCTTCTCATCGCCCCACAGGACAGCATGGAACAATCACAGGGTAAATGGATATTTCTGGCTGTTCTGGCACTTTGTCAGGTCGCAGCCATGGCCTTGTGGTTCTCGGCCTCGGCCGTCGTTCCGGCCCTGACCCTGGAATATAGCCTCAGCCCGTTCCAGCAGGCGCTTTTTACCAGTTCGGTTCAGGTCGGCTTTGTTGTCGGCAGCCTTGTTTCGACCCTCAGTGGTGCGGCAGACCGCTTGCCTCCAAGATTATTCTTCCTGATCTCGGCCCTGATTGCCGCAGCAGCAAATGCAGCAATGCTGCTGCCCGAGGCAACCTCCCCCCTGCTCCCGCTGTTCAGATTTATCACCGGTGTCTGCATGGCCGGAATTTATCCTGTCGGGATGCGCATGGCGGCAACCTGGGCAAAAGGCGATATGGGGCTGCTGGTAGGGGTTCTGGTTGGTGCTCTGACATTAGGCTCAGCAACACCACATCTTTTTAATGCCGTGGGGGGCATTGACTGGCGCTTCACCATTCAGGCTTCCTCCTGGGCTGCTGTCGCAGCAGGACTGGGCATTCTTTTCTTCAGACTTGGCCCGGCTTATGGGCGCGCACCTCAATTTCATATTCGTCAGGTTCTCTTTGCCTGGCGAATCAAATCCCTGAGGCTGGCAAACCTCGGCTATCTGGGGCACATGTGGGAACTCTATGCCATGTGGGCCTGGATCGGACTTTTCCTTTTGGCCAGCTTCAGCCAAAGCATGTCTGCGGATCAAGCGGCATACCAGGCGAAGCTGGCCACATTCGCCACAGTGGGGATCGGTGCCATAGGCTGCCTTCTTGCAGGATATCTTGCAGACAGACTGGGCCGGACCACTCTGACCATCACCGCCATGCTAATCAGTGGCAGCTGTGCGCTGGGGATCGGTTTTTTCTTTGGTGCCTCGCCCTGGTTGCTTCTTCCCATCTGCCTGATCTGGGGGTTCAGCATCGTTGCTGATTCAGCACAATTTTCCGCCTCCATCGCCGAACTGGCCGAAACAGGCATTATCGGCACCATGTTAACCCTGCAAACCTCCCTTGGTTTTACCCTTACACTGGTCACCATTCATCTCATGCCCTATGCCGTGGAGTTCCTCGGGTGGCACTACGCCTTTGCCCCGCTGGCCCTCGGGCCTTTTCTCGGGGTCTGGGCCATGGCCTGCCTGCGCAAACATCCTGATGCGATAAAGCTGGCCTGCGGGAAAAAATAGCGAGGAGCACAGTTGCAGAACAAATAAAAAGAAGCCCCGCAGATTTCTCCCGGGGCTTCTTTTTATTCCTGGCTACTTCTTGGTCAGATCAGGGCTTCAATTGCCTTGATCGCATCAGGCGCCTTGCTGGCATCAGGGCCACCAGCCTGGGCCATATCAGCACGACCACCACCACCCTGTCCGCCCAGGGCTGCAGAACCAGCCCGGACAAGCTCTACTGCAGAGACCCGATCCGTCAGATCATCCGTAACCGCAACAACAATCGAAGCCTTGCCGTCATTGGTGGCAATCAGCACGATCACACCGCTGCCCAGCTGTTTTTTCATTTCATCTGCTGTCGGCTTCAGATCCTTGGGCAGAGCGCCTTCCAGAATGCGAGGGGCAAACTTGATACCGTTGATTTCCTTTACATCGTCGGCGGCAGAAGAACCACTTCCACTTGCTGCAAGCTTGCGACGGGCATCGGTCAGTTCACGCTCAAGACGCTTGCGTTCGTCCATCAGACTGCTGATCCGTGCTTCCAGCTCAGCAGGGGCGGCCTTAATCACTGCTGCCGCCGCAGCAAGCTGGCTTTCCTGCAATGACACATAATCCAGTGCCGCCTGCCCGGTTACGGCTTCAATCCTGCGCACACCCGAGGCCAGCGCGGCTTCAGAAACAATCTTGAAGAAACCGATGTCACCAGTGCGACGGACATGAGTTCCACCACAGAGTTCTGTCGAGTAATAACCACTGCCCGTGGAACTGTCAGCGCCCCCCATGGAAACAACACGGACCTCTTCACCATATTTTTCACCAAAAAGGGCCATGGCCCCTTCTTCAATGGCTTCTTCCGGCGTCATCAGACGGGTTGTCACTTCGGCATTCAGGCGGATGCGTTCGTTCACTTCAGCTTCAACAACTGCGATGTCTTCCGGCTCCAGCGGGCGGGGCTGGCTGATATCAAACCGCAGACGTTCCTGTGCGACCAGCGAGCCCTTCTGGCTGACATGAGTTCCCAAGCGGCGACGCAGAGCCTCATGCAACAAATGCGTAGCAGAGTGATGGCCGCGCAAAGCTGAACGGCGAACACTGTCGACCTTCATCTCCAGCGCCTGTCCTACCTTGACAGCCCCACGACTTACTTCACCAATATGAACAAAAAGATTGCCCAGTTTTTTCTGGGTATCGCGGATGATAATTTCATCGCCATCAGCAGAAAACAGAAGTCCGTGATCTCCCTGCTGGCCACCACTTTCCCCATAAAAAGGCGTCTGGTTGGTAATAATCATAACCTGGTCACCAGCCTTCGCGCTGGCCACTTCCTTGCCGTCGACCAGTACCGCAAGGACCTGGCTTTCAGCAGTTTCCGTGTCATAACCAAAAAATTCGGTGCCGCCAAACCGCTCTTGCAGCTCGAACCAGACTTTTTCTGTCGCCAGATCACCAGAACCGGTCCAGGCTTTACGTGCAGCTGCGCGCTGTAGCTCCATAGCTGCATTAAAACCGGCTGTATCAACTGACAACCCCTGACCGCGCAGGACGTCCTGCGTCAGATCCAGAGGGAAGCCATAGGTATCATACAGCTTGAAAGCCACCTCGCCATTGAGAGTGCCTTTATCGGAAAGCTTGTCCGTTTCTTCAGACAAAAGCCGCATACCGCGATCCAGTGTCTGGCCGAAACGTTTTTCCTCAAGTTTGAGCGTTTCGGTAATCAGGGATTGAGCGCGGGACAGTTCAGGGAAAGCATTGCCCATAATCCGTACCAGCGCAGGCACCAGCTTGTAGAGAGTAGGATCTTTTGATCCCAGTTTGTGAACATGACGCATGGCCCGGCGCATGATCCGGCGCAGGACATAACCGCGGCCTTCATTTGAGGGCAAGACACCATCGGCAATCAGGAAAGAGGTCGAGCGCAGGTGATCGGCGATCACCCGATGCGAGACAGCATTTTCGCCGTCCGGATCAACCCCGGTTTCCTCGGCAGAGGCCTCGATAATCGTCCGGAGCAGGTCAACGTCATAGTTGTCATGTTTACCCTGCAGCACCGCCGTGATGCGCTCAAGTCCCATCCCCGTATCAATCGAGGGTTTGGGCAGATTGATCCGGTTCTCCTTGTCCAACTGCTCATACTGCATGAACACCAGATTCCAGATTTCGATAAAACGGTCTCCATCTTCGTCGGGGCTTCCAGGAGGACCACCGAAAATATGTTCTCCATGGTCATAGAAAATCTCCGAACATGGACCGCAAGGTCCGGTCTCCCCCATAGACCAGAAGTTGTCTGACGTCGGAATCCGGATAATCCTGTCATCGCTTAGTCCAGCGATTTTTCGCCAGAGAGCTGCTGCTTCCTCGTCTTCAGAATAGACTGTGACCAGGAGTTTTTCTTCAGGAACACCATATTCTTTTGTGATCAGGTTCCAGGCCAACTCAATTGCCTGGTCCTTGAAATAATCCCCAAAGGAAAAGTTCCCCATCATTTCAAAGAAGGTATGATGCCGCGCGGTATAGCCAACATTTTCCAGATCGTTGTGTTTACCACCCGCGCGCACACATTTCTGCGAGGTCGCTGCCCTGCTGTAGGGGCGCGTCTCATTGCCCGTAAAGACATTCTTGAACTGAACCATGCCCGCGTTGGTGAACATCAGGGTTGGATCGTTTCTCGGCACCAGGGGGGAAGAATCAACGACGGTATGACCATTCTTGTTGAAATAGTCTAGAAAGGTTCTGCGGATCTCGTTGCCGGTAATCATTTCACTCACGTACCTAATAGCTGGACAGGGCACCAAGCCTATCGCGGCCCGGTAGGAAACCTCAATGGCGGTTGTAGCGTGCTGCTTGCCAACTGTCTAGAGTCAGCTTGCTTTTCGGGTTATCGCCGATACTAATTTTTCCAGCTTTTTGAAACAGAGGTGCAAGGATCGCATTTTTGCCAATACCAGCTACAAAAGCAGCACGGCCAGAGGCTCTGTTAAAGGAATGGATTTCACCCAAAAAGACAATGAGCCCCTTAAAATTCTTATGGTCCTTTATGACAAACAAGGGACTCTGCGTTATTCACTTTAACCGCATCCTGACAATCTGTAGGATGCTTGCTTTCTTACCAACGAAGCGGACAAAATGTCATACTTCAAACCACGCCTTCTATCCAGATCTGTATTTTCTCTAGCTATCTGCCTTCTGTTGTCCCTGTCACAGGTCAGCGCCCAAGAAGCAGCCCAACGAACTGTGGAACAGCACGGAGACTGGGCTGCACTCTGTAAGGCAACAGATGCCAAGTCCTGCTATATCGTTCAAAGAATTTTACTTGGCGAAAGCGACAAGCCGGTTCTGGAACTGGCTGTCGGACGCCCCGCGAACAGCACTACAGAAATTTCCACAATGATACTGACGCTTCCCCTTGGCATACGCCTTCCCGAAGGCTTTGGCCTGGAAGTTGGCGCGTCCCTCAAACGAAAATACCCTTTTGAGCGTTGTATCAAGTCGGGTTGCCAAACTGAGATCCAACTGGATACAGAGCTGGTTCAGAATCTTCAGGGGCAGAATGAAGGACGGGTTGTCTTTCTGGATGCAACCAAGAAAACCATTGCCATTCCCTTCTCCCTGAAAGGTTTTACCAAGGCTTATTCAAAGGTTCTTGGTCAGTAAGGCAAGTCCGTAAATTATCCAGTAAAAAAGGGGCCGCGGCCCCTTTTTTACTTACCGAGACAAAACGACGATCAATCATCATCAACGACGTCATCATCCTTGCCTTCAAGCATTGCATTGGCAACGATTCCGGCATTTTTCCGGACTGCGGCTTCAATCTTGTTGGCAACTTCAGGGTTTTCCCTCAGGAAGGTTTTTGCATTCTCACGTCCCTGACCAATCCGTTGACCATCACAAGAGAACCAGGCACCAGCCTTCTCCACAATCCCAGCCTGGACCCCAAGATCGAGCATTTCACCGGTTTTTGAAATTCCTTCGCCGTACATAATATCAAACTCAACAACGCGGAAGGGGGGCGCCATTTTGTTTTTCACCACCTTGACCCGGGTCTGGTTCCCCGTGACATTATCCCGGTCCTTGATCGCACCAATCCGGCGAATATCAAGACGTACAGATGCATAGAACTTGAGCGCATTTCCGCCCGTCGTTGTCTCCGGATTGCCAAACATCACGCCGATCTTCATTCGAATCTGGTTGATAAAGATCACAAGTGTGCGGGATTTGGAAATAGAACTGGTCAGTTTGCGCATCGCCTGGCTCATCAAGCGCGCCTGCAAACCGGGCAGTGAGTCGCCCATATCGCCTTCAAGTTCCGCGCGCGGCACCAGAGCAGCGACAGAATCGACAACAAGAACATCCAGCGCACCGGAGCGAACAAGCGTGTCCGTAATCTCCAGCGCCTGCTCCCCTGCATCAGGCTGCGAAATCAGCAGCTCGCTCACATTCACGCCCAGCTTGTTGGCATAGGCAGGGTCAAGCGCGTGCTCGGCATCAATAAAAGCACAGGTTCCCCCGGCCTTCTGGGCTTCGGCAATTACATGTAACGCCAACGTCGTCTTACCGGAACTCTCCGGGCCATAGATTTCAACAATACGGCCACGCGGCAAACCACCGATACCGAGCCCGATATCCAAACCAAGGGATCCTGTGGAAATCGATTCAGCTTNCACTATGGCGCCTTCACCAAGCTTCATGATCGAGCCTTTACCAAAGGCGCGTTCAATCTGCCCCAGTGCTGCTTCCAATGCCTTCTGTTTATCCACCGTGCTACTCTCCACTAACTGTAAGACGTTTTGTGCCATTGCTGCGTTCCTTATCCCACAGGGCCTCACCCTCTGCAATGGCAACAATGTACCCTTTTTGTTCTCAAACAACAATCAAAAAGAACAAAGCGTGCACAAAATCAACTTTTCCTCCAAAAATCCTGATCTAAATCAAGCCCCCAACACCTCTTTCACCTTCGTTGCCAGCTGTTTGAGGCTGAAAGGTTTTGGTAAAAATTCGATCGCGGAATTGTCATCCAGGCTTTTGCGGAAAGAATCCTCTGTATAACCGGAAATAAAGATCACCTTCATATCCGGTTGCATCTCCAGCGCGTGTTTGATCAATGTCGGGCCGTCCATCCGTGGCATCACCACATCTGTAATGATCAGATCAACTGAAGCACCGTCACTTTTCAGCACTTCAAGCGCGGCTTCTCCCGAGTTGGCTTCATGAACCTTGTATCCCTTGTTTTCCAGGGCTCTTGCGCTGAAAGACCGCACGGCATCTTCATCCTCAACCAGAAGAATTGTACCGCGCCCAGTCAGATCAAGAGCTTGCGGAGCCTCTACCACGGCTTCTTCCAGTTGTTTTTTGTCTTCTCTAAAATGTGGGAACAACAGCGAGAACACTGTGCCCTCATCTGCGGCGGAATCAACAAACACAAAACCACCAGACTGTTTAACAATGCCATAGACCGTAGAAAGTCCCAGCCCCGTTCCCGCCCCCACTTCCTTGGTGGAAAAGAAAGGATCAAAGATCCTGTCAATAATTTCGGCGGGAATACCGTGGCCCGTATCCTGAACCTTGACGAGAACATAGTCTCCCGGCGGGATTTCCTCTCCCTTTACCTTGTAGGGGTTCTCGACAATGACGTTAGAAGTGATGATTTCCAAAACGCCGCCATGATCCATGGCATCCCGGGCATTGACCGCCAGGTTGATAATAACCTGTTCCAGCTGCCCCTGATCCGCTTTTACATCCCCAAGATCCCGGCCATGGGTAATCCGCAGTTCGATATTCTCACCAATAAGACGGCGTAACAGGTGGGCCAGTTCAGCGATGATATCAGTTACATTGAGACGCCGGGGTTGCAGTGTCTGCTGACGAGAGAAAGCCAGAAGCTGCCGGACAAGGTTGGCCGCCCGGTTGGCATTCTGCTTGATCTGCATGATGTCGGCAAAAGACTGGTCGCCCGGGCGGTGCCGCAAGAGCAACAGATCAGAAAAGCCAATCATCGCCGTCAACAGGTTGTTGAAGTCATGGGCAATCCCCCCTGCCAGCTGCCCGACGGCCTGCATTTTCTGGGATTGGGCGAACTGTGCCTCTAGGTTTCTTTGATCTGTTGTATCGGTAAAGTTGAGAATATAGCCACTCGGCAAGCCTGAATTTTCGTCAACATGGGTCACATTCATGCTGCAGACCCTGTTGGGATTGCCTTCGAGGCGGACCTCAAGGGCTTTACGTTCAAAAGTCGAGGCAGACACCAGAGCCGTCCGAACCTGATCCCGCTCGTCCTCGCCAACCAGAGAGAGTAACGGTTTGCCTTTGGCACTTTCCTCCGTCGCCAGAAACTCAAGAAATGCCCGGTTGCACTCGGTGATAACGCCCCGCTCGTTCAGCAAGACAATACCGACAGGAGCTTCGTTGAAGAACTTCCGGAAACGTTTTTCTGATTGCTCCAGCGCGGTTGCCATCTCCCGCTCCAGCGTAAGGTTCCGGACAACGGACCGCGTGCGGAATCCCTTCTCTGCCCCTCCTTCAGCAATATGCTGACTGATGGCTGCGAGCACCCGTTTTTCCCCGTCCCCGGTTTTAAGGAAGACCTCTCCGGCGCTACTCTCGACATCTTCAAAGGGATGATAAGCAGGAACGTCCTCCAGCGAGGCATCGGCAATAATATCGTGCAATTTGATTTTGCCGCTTTCCAGCTCGGAAGAAGAATAACCGAGCCAGTCCGTCAGAGTCTGATTGGCAAAGAGAAAACAACCTTTATCATCAACCGAAAAAAAGCCGATCGGGGCGTTTTCAAGCAGATCGACAAAACGTTGCTGCTGATCATTAATCACCTGCTCCATTTGACGGCGCATGGTGATGTCATCAACGAACCAAAAAACATAGCCAGGACGGTTGGGAATGGGATAGGCCGCAACATGGCGCCATTGGGTGTCCCGATCACTCGGTCCGTTGCGGGGGAGTTCAATTTCTACATGCCCCGACACACCATTACGGGCATTGAGTTGCAGGGTTGCCAGTTTGCGTCCGATGTCTTCATCCCCCTGACTCTCATCAAGAATAAGGTCGGGGACAGCTCTCAAATCTCCCCCGAAAAAATCTTCAAAGGCGGGGTTGGCAAAAAGGCTCTTTCCTTCAGGATCGACAATCTGGCGTGGGCGAGGCACAGCGGCAAAGGCGTAGCGACGGATCGCGAGCATGCCTCTTTGCCGCCAGACAACGACAGACAACACCGCAATAATGGCAATCAAAAAGCCACATACACTTAGCCAGATGTAGTCTGACATTTCCATGCTTCCCCCACGAAACGTCTTTTCCCGTTACCGGGTAAGGATTTATGCTTAAATCAAGGTACCCTTAAAATTTATCTAAAACAATTGAGTTGGGCATATCCTCCCAATTGTTATCTCGGCTGGAGCATGGTTTCAGAAACCAATAGAGGCTTTTTCAGAGACAAAGTATATCATCTGCTAGTTCATTTTCCCCTTGAGTTTCAAGACGTATCCGATCACTTCAGCGACAGCCTTGTAATGTTCCGGTGGTATTTCCTGATCTATTTCCACCCCGGCATAGAGTGCCCGTGCCAGTGGCGGATTTTCAACAATGGTCACTTTATTCTCTTCTGCAACTTTGCGAATGCGAAAAGCAACGGCATCAACACCCTTGGCAACCAGCCTTGGTGCTTCCATTGTCTCGCCTTTGTATTCCAGCGCTACCGCAAAGTGGGTCGGATTGGTAATCACCACATCAGAACTTGGAACAGCAGCCATCATCCGCTGACGTGCTTTTTCCATACGCAGCTGGCGCAGGCGTCCCTTGACCATGGGATCACCTTCACTCTGCTTCATTTCATCCTTGATCTCCTGTTTCGACATTTTCAGTTTTTTTATGTACTGAAAATACTGAAACAGAAAATCCAGGCCTGCAATTATGGCCATAACTGCAACCACAGCCACGAGAACAAGTTTTGTCCAGTCCAACAGAACCATGGCCATCTGGGGCACATCAAGTTCAGCCAACTGGGGAACCATACTGCGTTTGGGCCAGATAACCAGAGCGATAATCGAACCAACAATAATCAGTTTTGCCAGCCCCTTGACCAGATTCATGACCGACTGAATAGAAAACAGCCTTTTAACACCAGCCAAAGGTGATACTTTTTTAAATTCAGGTGTAAGGGATTTTGCGGAGATTAACCATCCATGCTGGATCAAGCCTGATGCAATACCAAAACAAATAAAGAGTACCGCTGGGACAATAAAAAGAATGCCGACATTTGCCATAATACTTTTAACAGCCTCGGCTAGCTGACCTGTGTCAAGTCGGATCATATCCGGCCGTTCTACAAAAATATTCAGACTTTCACTAATTCCCGTTGCAATCCAAACTGCAAAAAAACTTACTGTAATCATGAAACCAAAAAAAGAGAACCAGGAATCCATTTCCTGAGATTTAGGTACATCCCCTTTTTCCCGAGCGTCGGCGAGCTTTTTGCCTGTTGGTTCTTCGGTTTTCTGGGACTCGTCAGTATCTTCAGATGACAAATCTGCCCCTCCTCAAGTTCGATATCAGGGAATTTTCCTGAAATTCTTCCAGGAATTCCTAGCGGACAAAAATAATCCAGTGCTCATTCAAACTGATCAGGAATACCCGTATCATAACTGGCAGCGACAAAAACAGTACAACAATTCCCATTAATACCTGCAGAGGCATGGCAATAAAGAAAACCTGCATCTGGGGCATGAGCTTGGCGAGCAAGCCCAATCCCAGAAAAAAGATCACACCCACCACAATGAAAGGGGCTGCCATACGTGCTGCAAGTGTGAAGGTATCGGCTACTACCCGGGAAATCATATTCGAAAAATCACCTGTCGGCAAAGACTGTCCTGGAACAAAGAGCTCATAGCTGTCCACCAGCGCATGCAAAAACAGGTGGTGAATATCCAGCACAAAAATCAGGACCAGTGCCACACTGGACATAAAGGTCCCCATGATAGAAGCCTGCTGTTCAGCCGTCGGGTCCTGGATAAGCGCATTTGCCAAAGATGACAGGTTTGCCGCAATCATTCCCGCCGAGGCTGTGGCGCTCAGAAACAGACGGGCAATGGTCCCCATAAAGATCCCAATAACAACCTCTCCGAAGATCAGCAGTCCCAGATCCGCAACACTCTCGGACATCGGCGGAATTTTAGAAACAAGCGCCGGGGCTATGACGATGCAAATCAGAATGGAAAGTCCCAAACGAACCCGGGGAGATACATAGGATTCACCAAAACCCGGAAGAAGCATCATTGCCCCCCCCAGTCGGGCGAAGATAATCAGGACAGCATAGATACTGGAAGGTAAAAGGTCATAAAGCATCCTTCTAACCCAACGCCACGATCCGGTCCATAATCATTTCAGTGAAAGTACCCAAGGTCTGGGTCATATAAGGTGCTGATGCAATAATTGTCAGGCTGATGATAATCAACTTTGGCACAAAAGTAAGGGTCATTTCCTGAAGTTGTGTCAACGCTTGAAACAGAGAAATAATCAACCCAACGATAAGTCCGACCATCAATACAGGCAAGCCCATCTTAAGCATTACCCAAACAGCTTCACGCCCGACCTCAACAACTTCGACTTCGCTCATTCGTCGCGGCCTGTCTTTCATCTAAGCTTATATAATTAATATAATCGTCAGTTAGATAAGCTTGTCCAGTATCAAATTAATTAATCTAATCTAGATCGGCATCCTGAGAATTTCCTGATAGGCTTGGACAACCTTATCACGTACAGCAACAACTGTCTGCAGAGTAACTTCAGCTTCGGACATCGCGGTAACCACATCGGTCACGTCCGCTTTCCCTGAAGCTGCCATAAGTGTCTTGGTTTCGGCGTTCTGCATTGTTGAAAGAGTATTTTCAGCAACACCGCGCAAAGTCGAGGCAAAATCGGCTCCAACCGGGTCCTGATCCTGACCAAGATCTGTCTTCGCCTGTCCAGCGATCCGGTTATAAGCACTTACAGCGTCTGAAAAATTTACCGCCATGACCCTCTATTCCTTTGTACCCGGCACCATATTCACTGGAGTATTTCCAACGTTCTTTGCAACATCGACTTTGAAGCCTGAATAGCTTGCAGATTGGCCTCATAACTTCTTTGCGCCTCCCGCATGTCGTTCATCTCGATCAATGAATTGACATTGGGGCGCAGAATATAGCCATCTGCATCAGCTGCAGGATGCCCCGGCAGATATTCCCGCTGGAAATCGCTTTTGTCGGAAATGATATTTTTTACGACAACCTTCTCAACGCCGAGTTCACGATTGAGTTCATTGCCAAAAGTGACCATTTTCCGGCGATAGGGTGCACCACCAGGTTCCTGAGACACTGAATCAGCGTTGGCGATGTTTTCAGAAATAATCCGCAGACGTGTCCCCTGCGCCTTCATCCCTGAAGCAGAAACCTGCATTGATTTATATAAATCAGACATCGTTAGTCTTCCCAAACAAAAACTGGCAACTCAAAAATATCTTATGGCCCACGCAAGACCATTTTCTGCATATCCTGATGCTTCTTATAGAGCCGGACCATCCCCTGATAATCCAGCTGGGTTTCGGACATCTTGATCATTTGCTCTTCAAGAATAACCGAATTTCCTGCGGGAGCTGTCTCATACAGGTCTTTTGACTTTGAAGATTTTGGATTATCCCCAAGCAACGGATTGTTGGTAATATGCCCCGCCTTGGTCGATGTCTGCGCCATCAGAGGCGCCGAGCGATTAACCAAAGCCTTGAAGTGGTTGTCTTTCAGGTCAAGCGGCACATAGTTCAACGTATCCGCATTTGCAATATTGCGGGACAAGACTTCCTGCCGGCGGGTCAGCCATTCCATCTTTTTGGCGAGCACATCCGTAATTTTCAGCTTGTCAGCCACAACTGGCTCTCCTTGCGCAAGAAAGATCCATTAAACCTGAATAATTTACCTCTTCCTCCCTTAATAACCTGTTAATGAATGACAGATCTAGTAAAAAAATCCCCGCTGTCGGTAACTTGGGCTCGACCTCTCTCTAAAATCCACGTATAAATACGGACGTAGCAGAAGAACAAGTAGTTTATCTAATCCTTTAGTCAGTATTTGGCGTTAGGGACAGGGAGTCCGAAGCCTCGACATGTTATATCTTACCCGGAAAATTGGTGAGTCCGTCATCATCAACAACAACATTGAAGTTCAGGTTGTTGATATACGTGGCAAGTCTGTAAAAATCGGCTTTACCTTTCCCGAGGATGCAACAGTTCTCCGCCAGGAATTGCACGAACGTATTCAGGAAGAAAACCGGGCAGCAGCAACTGCAGCCCTTGATGCTCTTGGGCTCCACTTTGATGTCTCTGAACCCCAAGATGATTCTGAACCAGAAAAAGAATAACCTGTAAAACCAAAGAAGCTGCGGCTTTACCCCTTCAGATAATCTGTCGTTAAATATAACAGAACAAAATTATCTGGAATGACTGTCTCTAGCGGAGAAAGCGCGATGAGCGCAACCGAAGATCCCCCAGACGGGACAAGGGAGCAGAGTACAGAGAAAAATCGACCGGGATCAGCCCCAAAGCTGCTCCCGAACGGTCACCTATCGATAAAAGATACCCAGACCGAAAATCTGCGCCTTGATGAAAAAACAAAAACATCCGTAGCCATTCAACACAATGCCGCTGGACGCCCCAAAATTGTGGCCAAAGGTAGCGGAGAACTGGCAGAGCAGATACTCCAGATCGCCTTCGCCCAGGGGATAAAAGTCCGAACAGATTCTGATCTGGTTGAAATTCTTTCTACTGTTGATATCGAAAGTGAGATACCTTTAGAAGCACTCACAGCAGTCGCAACAATTCTGAATTACGTCTATAACGAACAGAAACATCAGCACGAAAAGTCGGTACCCCCTGAATGACAAGCTATACTGAACTAGAAAAAGATATTGCGGATCTATCACAACAGGTTGCTCATGCCAGCAGCGCGGCCAAATCCGGGCAGGTCTTCAGCGTTACAGATATGCCGAAAGTCACCGATTATCTTTGCCAGGAAATCACCAAACTTGATGACAAGGAGCGTGCCCGCCTCTCTCCTAAATTACTGGCACTGATAGAAGAGCTTGATAATCTGACCATTACAATTCAGTCCAGCCTCGAACTTGTTAAGATCGAGATGAAAGAGACCACCTCTCACAACAAAGCCGCGCGTGCCTATACCTCGGCGAACACCCCCGGAAAAAAATAATCCATGGAATATGGAAGCTACGTCCAGTTCCTTCTGTCACTGGTTTTTGTACTTGGCTTGATTCTCGCCATTGCACTCCTTGCGCGGCGTTTTGGTTTGGGCAACAGCCCGATCCAGAAGAGCGGAAAACACAAACGAATTCAACTTGTCGAAGTACGGCCACTCGATGCCCGCCGGCGACTGGTTCTTGTCCGGTGTGACGATCGTGAGCACCTCTTGCTGACTGGTGGCACGCATGATCTTGTGATAGACAGCAACCTCTCCTCCCCTTCTGATCGTGACGACAGTTTCCAGGGCGGAGAGAACAAGAAGATCGACCAAGAAAAGAGCGGGAGCAAAATAGATCAATGACCGCTGACATGAGAAAAAAACTGTCAATCAGCCTGTTTACCGGTCTGGCCATTGGGACAGCCACCCTGCTGGCTCTGCCAGAATCAGCCTGGTCACAGGCAGTAACACTTGATCTGAACAATGAGATCCTGGGATCTGGCAGCGGGCGTATTCTCCAGATGCTGGCTCTGCTCACAATCCTGAGCCTGTCACCTGCAATCCTGATGATGGTCACCTCCTTCACCCGGATCATTGTCGTCCTGTCGTTTATTCGTACCGCAATGGGAATTCAGCAGGCTCCCCCCAACACCGTATTGATCAGCCTGGCACTGTTCCTGACACTCTTTATCATGACCCCGACGATGGAGAAGGTCTATAACGACGCAGTCAAACCTCTGCTGGAAGAGGAAATTGACGAGATCCAGGCCTGGGAAAGAGGTGTCATACCTGTCAGGAACTTCATGCTTCAGCATGTCAGGGAAAAAGATCTCGGACTTTTCATGGACCTGGCTAACGTAGGCGAAGTTGCCACCCCCGAAGCCACTCCACTTCGCGCCCTGATCCCGGCCTTTATGATCAGCGAACTGCGGCGTGCTTTTGAGATCGGCTTCCTGATCTTTTTGCCCTTTCTGATTATTGATATGGTTGTCGCCTCTGTCCTCATGTCCATGGGGATGATGATGCTGCCCCCTATTATGATCTCGCTTCCCTTCAAGCTGATCTTTTTCGTCATGGTTGACGGCTGGTATATGATCGCAGGCAGTCTGGTCAGAAGCTTCGGCTAAAGCACTTTTTGTTTAACCAGAAACAGAAAATAAGGGAATGACGAGAGGGCCTTTGGCATTTGCCTTGCCCCAAGTATATATATTCGTCTTCTGGTGGTTATACCAAGGAGCGATAATAAAGATCCATACAGATCGCTTCAATTTGTTGTCGGGCAGGAAAAAGCCGTAGGCGATGCGCGTCAGGCTATACAGGGCATCGGCAAGGTTTTTTGACGCCCGCCCCAACAGCTGATCAAGGCGGCGAACTGAAGCGACAGAAACTGCGCTCTTCCGGTTTTCCCGGGCGGCGTCGCGCCCTGCTTGCACTATGCTATAGCGCTGCCGCAACACGCTCCTTGACCGGGAAAGCCGGAAGAGCGTCTGTATGAGCCTTTATTATTGCTCCTTGGTATTAATTAATCGCACTGAGCGGGGTACTTTCAAGCCGCTCCCGATAGAGATCCATAAAAGCCTGAATTTGTGTAATCTGCTTCAGCTCATCCGCTATTGACTTCACCGCACCACTGTCGAGGCTACCTGTCAAAAGCCTAAAGGTTGCATTTCGAGGGCTCGCCTCCATTACAGCGCCATAGTTATCACGAAGCAATTGCAGGCCTTCATTATCTCCTGCCAGAGTCTGGGCAATTGCCAGATTAATCACAGCCTGGCTTTCTTCCTCATTCAAGGCACGATCTGTTGGCGGAGATGAAGGTATAAGCTTTCCAAGGCTCTTGCCGACTTCATTCCATTTGCGCATTTTCCACAGGATATCAGACTTCAGACGTAAAGCATCAAGGCTTTCATCTCCCGCAAGCAGGTCCAGGGCCTGATCTTCCTGAGAAAGCTCTGCCATTGCCCGCGCCCTGAGATGCAGCCGCTGCTGCTTGAGGTTATCAGGCATGTCAGCGATTTCTGTCTCATCCAGTGCTGTCAGGCTTTGTTCTGGTGTCCCTTCAAGCAAACGAATGAGCGAGAGGCGGGTTCCGACTCTTGCCTTTTCCTCACCCTCCAACCTGTAGGAAACCTGATCTGCAAGCAGGTCACCTGCCTGCTCCAGCAGATCTACATCTACCAGACGGTCCGCCAGTTTGGCGATCATCATCTCTCCCTTTTCGCCAAGCGGGGTGAGTTCTTTGAATTCTTCATAAAGTGCTATAGAGGAAAGCGGCGGGATACGGCTTCCGCCATCCTCAATATACATACCTTCGAAAATCTCTTTCATTCGTTTTGCGACCTGATCCGCCCGGTCTGAATGCGGAAAATAGGAAGCTGCCTGCCGAAGGGAGTGAAGACTTTTTCGATAGTCCAGTGCTTCCGCATAACGATCCCCCAACTCGTTGAGGATCGCAAATTCGAACTTGTCCCCCCGCCAGGCAAAGCGGAGTTGCTCAAGCTGCTCGATACCCTCTTCCTGGGTTAATGTGCCTTCGTCAATCCCCAGCTTGGTCAAAGCATGCCTGGCACGCGCACTGGTTGGCCGATGCCGATTGTATTTAAGGCCTTTCCAGATTTCCCGGGCTTCTTCAATCATACCATCCTGAAACAGACGCTGACCTTCGAGGAAATCTGCCTGTGCCATTTCGAATTCTGTTGGATCACCTGCCAATACTTTCCCAAGGTAAAGACTGGCACCCCCCGTATCCCCCACATGCAACGCCGTATCTGCGGCAAGTAAATATAGCCTGTTACCTACATTCGACGGCAAATCATAGATCAGAGCATCAGCCTCGGCAAAACCAATGGCAGCCGGCCCCCAATCTTGCCCTGAAGCTGCCAGAGCAGCTTGCCACAGTGCCGTTTCCCATTCACCAGCCAGAGCAGGATCAGCAAGAGTTTTTTCTGCTTCTTCAAAGTTATCACTCAAAAACTGGCTTGCTCCAAGGAGCAGTTTAAATGAAGGATCTTCGCTCAGGCGTCGATTTTCCTGTGCGACCAGCTCGAGCATTCCAATAGCTTCGGTAATGCGGCCATGGGCAAAGAAAAAACGGGCCAGATCAAGTCGGGCCAATCCTTGTTGCAGCCCTGTTGCTTCGGTCACCGCTCGCTGGAGATTTTGCAAATTCTTTAGATATACCTTTTCGTTCCCGCGCCGGTCAGCTTCCAGATCCAGCATTTTGATCGGAGGAACAGGCACCACCTCGCCACCCTTGGGCAAGGATCGCGCTGTTTCGCCGGAAACCAGCAGCTCTTCTCTGGAGCGAACCACAACAGCTCTCGGTGTGAGAGCCACAATCAGGCCTTCGGCAGTGGGTTGTAACACCACCCCCTGATAGGATGGCAAAGCCCGGAACTGCAGAAATTCATCAATTTTTGGTGAACCGAGATTGGGTTCAGCAATCGGCGCCACAATCAGTCGATCTCCCAGTTCAGGATGAGACAGAGAAAGCAGTCGTGTTACTGACTTAACCAGGAACCTGACTTCAGGGCCGTCTTCGCCTCGACCAAGATCACTGACAATCGCCTGGACTGGCAAAGAAGATCGACGCCGGATGTCAATTGTCCAGCGACTACCCTCCTTACTCATGCGTGGAACTTGTGTTTGCGGGGCTGACAAACGCAGGACGGTCGCTCCGTCAATCGGCAGACTGTCAACCGGGGCAAACTGTGGCGCCATCTGTTCGATTGCCTGATGTAAATTCTCTGGTCCTTGACGATCAAAAACAAGCCAGAGATGTTCACCCCGCCGAAACACGGCGGCACCAGTTGGTTCAGGCCAGTTAAAATTGAATATTGTCGGCGGCAACAAATCTGCCGACCTTCCCGGTGGCGGGACAAGGAAAGGAATATCCAGTGGCTCTGTTAAGGTTACCAGATCCTGGGCTACCAGATCTGACTTGTCTTTTTCCCTGTTTCCATCCGTCCCGCCATCAACGAGTTTTAGCTCGGACAGTCTGACCGGTCCTGTGTTGTTTCTGGACTCCCCGGACAGACGTTTTCGACCATTTTCAGGCTGACCTGTCGCCGTTGTACCAGGCCCCGGTTTTGTCGCATCAGCAGGATTCACAGGAGAAACTGTTTCTTTTGACGGAGCCTGCTCGGAAGGAGTCAGACCTGCAATCCCGGGAACAAGAGGCGGAGATTTAGCCGGAGCTGTTTCTGGCGTGGTTTCGACTACAGGCTTTGCCTCTTCTACACCTGCGGGTTTTGGCAAAAGAGACAAAGGCCCGGATCCCGCCAGCTCATCAAGTTTGGGTAAAGTCACTTGAGGTGACGAAGTCTCCGCTTGAGCTGGTTCATTTGTTTTGGCGGTCTCAGCAGGCATAGGCACAGCAGGTTTCGCAGGCTCAGGAGCTTTCTGGTTTTCGGCCTTCTGGCTATCCCGAGGCTTGATATCAATGACAGACTTGGCGCCAACATTAAACAGACGGGCTTCCGAGCCTGGCGTCAGATTAAATTCCAGTTTCAAACCGGGTGATTGTTCCAGAACCCTTCCTGCTTGAACCAGTGGCATTCTCGTCCTGTTAAGCTGAGAAAGGTCAACTTTTGCCGCTTTATCAAAGTCAACGACCAGTCGATCTCCCTGCTGGGACAGCTTTCCCTTTACCGCAGATGGCCAGTCCACAACCAGGCGATTATAATCCGGATGTTCGGCAAAGCGAAAACCTACTGTCGATGCCGGACTGGAGGCCACGACAGGTGGGGAAGGTTGTTTTGTTATTGCAGGCTGAGCTGTAGCAGAAGGCTGTGACGGATTAACCGTTGTTGCAGGATCTCCAATCCGAAGATCAACAATAACCTTGCTGCCGCTTTTTGAGCTCTCCTGAACAAAGTCATCCAGAAGAGGAAAGGTAATTCGTTTTTTACTGTCAGCCAGGACAGGTTTTCCGGTATAGCCCCGCAGTCCCTGCCCCAGCGCCCCAAACTGATAATCTGCTTCTTGATCAAATTCGACGATAAGCTGTCTGTTTTCAATCCGGGCCTGATAGGGAACATCGCGCAGCCAGTCAAACACAATCCGTCCATAGCCAGGATGGACAGCAGCACGAACTGTCACGTCCTGAGCAACAGAGGCGAGAGGAAACAAGAACAGCAATACCCCTGCCAGAAAGATTTGGCACAAGGTTTTATTCAACCATTCTCTCCGGCATAGAGATGTACGATAATATCAACACGGCGCGCGAGCTTGTCTTTTTGAGTGGCTGACAGTTTGTCTGAAAGTTTACCATAACGTGAATCACCATAGCCACGCGACAGAATAGTATTTTTATACCCTGATTTTTCCAATAAAACAGCTACATAGTCAGCTCGTGCAAGGGAAAGCTCCCAATTGGACGGATAGGCACTACTATTCCCGGGCAAGGAAGGGTCAGCATGACCGGCTATTTCGATTCTGTTATCGATGAAACCCATAACTCTTCCCAGCCGGATCAGCGCTGCTTCGGTTTCGGCAAGTGGTGTAATATCGCCTGGCTCAAACAACAGATCGCCCGGCAGAGATACAACGAGCCGATCCTCCAATCGGGTCAGCAATACACTGGAAAGCTTTGGGTCATCCTTAAGTTTTTGTCCCAGAAGAGAATGAAGATAATCCAGATCTTCCCCCGGGATAAAGTCCACAGGCTCCATGGTCAGGCTCTTCGCCGGCTTGGGCTCAACGACAAACCGTTCGACTTTCAAGCTGGTTGACAATGAGTCGACCAGATTTCGCCACTTCTTTTCCTCCATTACCGACATCGAGTAGAGCAGAACAAAAAAAGTAAGCATCAAAGCAACCAGATCGGTAAAGGTCACCATCCAGCTGGAAGAAAACACCGGCCCCTGAGGCTCCTGGTGTTTCTCAGTCGCCTTTAGCAAGCGGGTAAGATAGTATTCCTGAACAATAGCAGGGGCAGTTACCTTGACTGTCTGAACGGCCACGTCCTCATCGACTTCACCTTCAGCATAAAGCTGATCCGCCGTTTTCTGGCTCGAAGTCTTCTTGGTCGATTTTTTTGTAGCCGATGCTTTATCAGCAGAGCCTTTATCTTTTCCAGATGTTCTATAGGTGAATTGAGGATCTTTTTTCTCTGACATCACTCAATCTCGGCATAGTTTTCGAAAGTGATATCTTTAACTGCCGTGTCATACACACGTATAACAAAAAAAACATTTTCTCCGGCATCCGGCTGAAGGCCAATGGCAGCTTTATCTGCCGGTATTCCGGCGCTTTCTATTGCCTGGGCCAGAACGCCACTTCTTCTTATGGCAACATCAAGATCTTGAGGGGTAGCAGCCGCTCCGGTTCCGGCAATCCCATAGAGAAACTCAAACTCATAATAACCGCCCCCATCGGCAAAGCGCCCCAGCGTTGTTGCCAAGCGTTTGAGCAATAGCTCCCGGCCTGACGCCAGATCCATTTCTCCCTGGGGAAACATACTCTCCCTAGGAAGTCTGAGCCTCAAGAAGTTTTGGGTACTGCCCTTTTCCCGTTCCACAGCAGGAATCGTTGTTTCGAACAGGCGCTCCACTTCGCTGACCAACTCTGCCTTGTCGTCGAGATTATCCAGACTCTGGTCAAAGCGGGCATGACGCTCGAACTTGCTGGCATCTCCGCTAAAGGTGCTGTTGACAGAATCAAGAACAGCCTTCGCTTTGTCTTCTTCAAAGGAGGAAAGAGCATTAAGCATAATGAAAAAAGCCAAAAGCAGAAGCTTAAGGCTTAAGAGAGCAACGATATTCCTATCGTGCCCCTGGTGCTGCTTCCTGAGCAGGGGGCCGAACATGTCAATCAATCAAACCCGAGAAGGGCATCAATATCATCCTGACTGACGCCTTGCCCCGGTAGCTGTGGACCATTGAGAAGATCTTCATCAGGCCGATTAACACCATCAGCTCGCTTGGGTGTGGGTTGTTTATCTGTTGCCGGAAGATTGCTGCTGTTGCCGAAAGCCTGCAGCAACTTGTCGACTTTCAGCTCGACATGCTGAAGCGCATTGACGACCCGGGAAACCCTCTGGCCCATGATATCCTGAAAACTGCAGGCTTCATAAACCTGGGTAACAACTTCGCTTATTTTCTCTGACATTTCGGCATCTGGAAGCTTCTCTGTCAGTTCTTCCAGCAGTTCCATTGCCTCGAGGATATTGTGGGTGGCCTGTTCTGTGGCCCCCACAATAGCATCGAGTTCGTCAGCGGCTGTAGGAAGATAATCGCTCTTGATTTCATCAGGCCGCAGGGAAGCAAGCTCCCTTTTGGTGTCATGAATATAGCTTGCAACCGAACCAATTTCGCTCAAAAGCTTTTTGTTCGTTGCAGTTGCATCCCCCTCCACATCGGAGGTCAGGCTATCAACAAGACTGTCAATGTCAGCACTACTCAGGCCAACATCTGCTGCCTTCAGCTTTTCCAGCAACTCTTCCCTGACCGATCTGGTCATAACAGCTTCCTTTAGAAGTTACCTAAAACCGCAATCAACTTCTTCTTGAGAGTCGCAGCGTTAAAAGGCTTGACGATGTAGTTGTTCACACCGGCCTGTTTGGCAGCGATAACGTTTTCTGTCTTGCTTTCCGCGGTCACCATAATGAAAGACAGATCTTTCAGGTGTGCATCTGCACGACATTCCTTCAGCAACTGAAGGCCACTCATTGGCTCCATATTCCAGTCAGAGATAACAAGACTGTACTGCTTGCCCCGCAATTTTTGCAGAGCACTGCTGCCGTCTGTCGCCTCATCCACATTATTGAAGCCAAGCTGCTTGAGCAAATTCCGCACAATACGCAGCATGGTTTTATAATCATCCACGATGAGAATTGGCATATTCATGTCGACTTCCGACATAGGCAACTCCTTAACTAATCTCTATATGCAAACAATATTAGCGCAAATCGTGATTTTAAGCTAACAGCATAGAATTAACGCAGAGTAAACAAACCATAGCTTTTCAAGATCTTAGAGCTTTTCTTTTCTTATCTCGACCAGTTAGCACAAGAAAGCCCCGGAAGTCCTAGGACCCGGGGCCTTTTGCTGTGTCAAAATCTAACCGAATAAATCTTAACCATAAATACCTAAAGACGATTTCTTTTATTGTTTTGCCAGTGGTAACGCCCGTCTTTGAGCAAGTTCAAGAGTAACTTCTTTTGCTTTTTTGGGATTCATACTGGCAAGAATCGGAGCAGTTTTACGCTCTTTCATTCTCTCGACGACTTCAAGCAGAACAACCATATCCAGTTCTTCAAAAATTCTGGCAGCATCTTTGGGCTTCATGCTTTCATATATTTTGACAAGACTGGTCATCTGCTCATCACTCTGGGCATCGTGTTGAACAATCAGACCTTCAATTGTTTTCTGAAGTTTTCCGAGTTCGGCAATTTTTTCGTCAATCCGCTGCTCTGCCGCCAACAGCAATATTTCCCTCTGCTCAACTCCGCGTTCGCGTTCATCAAGCTGTTCCCGGCGCGCAGAAAGTGATTGTAACAAAACAACCTCTTCATCCGTCATGGAGAAAGGATCGGCCTCAAGCCCCTGCACCTTGGGAAGTTCAGCTGACTGCTCGCCGGCCTGATCCCCGGCCATTTTCTCTGGCGTATCCGGTATGGCGGGTGTTTCCGGTGTTGCTGGCGCCTCTGCTGCTGGAGTCTCGGGCGTGGCATTCTGGGCGAAGGCCTCTCCGGCCTGGTTAAAGCCTTCCCACACGCCCCCAACCTTTACAAGCAACGTCATGGAGGAGACAGCTATCAGTACAGGTAATAAACGCATCTTTTCCTCCTATCGCATCCCTTTAAGCGCCTTGAGGAGATCCTCGGCCGCTGGTGAGAGATCTTTTGGCTTTGTTGCAGTGCTGGCCTTATGAGATGTTATTGTTTCCTCCAGTTCGGCAGCCAGCTTATCAGTAACTTCTCGTCCCAAATTCTCACCGGGATCATTCTTTTTTACTCCTTTGGGCAGCAAACTTTCGGGAGACTGTTTTCTTGCCGCACCAAGATTGCCTTCAAGCCTGTCTGCCACAACTTCCGCCCGGTCAACCAGATAACTGAGATCTGACAGAATACCATCAGCTTTGCGGGACTGCTCCTGAAGACCGGTTCCGGTCTGGGATGCGTGGACTTTCAGATCAGCAAGACTCTTCTCTGCCTTGGCTGTTGTTTCCGCAAAAGAACGGATCAGAATTTCCATTTCAGCTTTGGCATCACGTAAAGCATCGAGCTTTTTGTTCAGCACCACGGCATATCCAATAGTCGCGATCAGCAAAATCGCCACGATGATATTAAACCCGAGTTCAAGGTTTGTTAAGTCAGGCATCTGTTTTATCCGCCATCATCACGAACAATCTTGTTCGCTATCTTAATCGCGATATTGCCACTCTTGCGCCCCATGTTGCCCTTGAACATGGACACATCACCACAGCGCAATTCAACCAGGGACTCTGGCGACACCGACAGATCCAGCGTACTTCCGACTTCCCAGTTCATGACATCCCCCAGGGAAAGATTCACCTGCTCCAGAACAGCCTGAATTGCAACGTCGGTCTGCCACAGTTCGGCAGTCAAGTGTCCTTCCCAAATGGAATCCCGGCCAAATTTTTCCCCCATAAACATCTGCAAGAGGAGTTCCCTGACCGGTTCCAGCGTTGCATAGGGAATCAACAGTTCGATCCGGCCACCGCGATCTTCCATATCCACACGGAGCGTAATGACGATTGCCGCATTTTCGTGTCGGGCAATCGTGGCAAAGCGGGGGTTCGTCTCAAGCCGATCAAACCGGAACGTTACCGGTGATAGAGGATCAAAGGCGCTGGAAAGGTCTGCCAGAACGACATGAGCGAGACGTTGAATCAGATTACGTTCAATTGTCGTATAAGGACGGCCTTCGATACGCATCGCTGCCGTACCGCGGCGCCCGCCCAGCAACACATCAACAATCGAATAGATCATTGCGGAATCGACAGTCATCAAACCGTAGTTATCCCACTCCTCTGCCTTGAAGACCGTCAGCATCGCCGGAAGGGGAATTGAATTGAGGTAGTCACCAAAACGGGCCGAGGTAATATTGTCCAGACTGACTTCCACGTTGTCAGAGGTAAAATTACGCAGCGACGTCGACATCATCCGGACCAGACGGTCAAAGACGATGTCCAGCATGGGAAGACGTTCGTAGGACACCAGCGCAGAGTTGAGGATCGCCTGGATACCCGACTGATCACCGCCCTCATCAACATTACTGTCGACACCCAACAGACTGTCAATTTCACTTTGATCGAGTACACGCGTACCACCGGGACCTTCGTCGGCGTTGTCAAAGACATCGTCGTCGTCGTCTCCATCCTCGTCTGCCATGGCCTCCCATTCGGCCATCATGGCTTCCTGGTCGACTTCTTCTTCTGTCTCGTCTGCCATTTCCTACCTTACAGGGTTACTGCACCAGCATTTCCTGAAACAATACATCCTTGATTTTCACAGGGGCGGCTGCAGCATTGACCCTCAACAACAATTCTTCACGCAATCTCTGGATACCAGCCGAACCGCTCAAATCTTCAATCCGCAACTCTCTCAGATAGACCTGAAAATTATCAACAATTCTTGGCATTACGGCTTCGACTGCCGGAACATCTGTCGCCACAGCAAGTTCAAGGCTGATGGTGATCTTTAGAAAGTGATTCTTGCTTCCCGAAGAGCTCAGATTCACGAGGAGTTCCGGTACGTCATAGAACACAGCCGGACCATTTGCCGGAATTGTTTCTTCGGCAACAACCTCTTCCTGTACTTCTTCTTTTCCAAGAAGGGAATCAAGCAAGCCTGTGAAATAGGCACCAGCCCCTCCACCGATAATCAGCAGTAGTGGCAGGATAAAAAACAGAACTATTTTTTTCCCAGAGGCGCCACCTTTTGGACGGGCTTCTACTTCGAGGTCTTCGCCTTCACGGACAGATTCATCAGCCATACAGTGTTATTACGCCTCCAGTTGGACATCCCATATAAGGATACAAGATGGTTAAAAAGTCGTTAACCACTCTGTCCACAAAATCAATCACTTAAGAGACAAACTGCCCAGAGGCCGCCTCTCTCTTCCTAACCATAGGTTTGTAACCTAAAGCAGATTATACGAAAAGTGTTAATATCTGCTCAATTCCCGCAGGCTTTCTTATCGGACGATCACTTAATACATGGGAAAAGATATATTTTTCCATAGCCGGTGGCAAAAGTTTCCATCCCCAGAAAATACTGAGAAAATACTGCAGCCTGAATTCGGATATTTACACCCTCAAATCATCGCATCCCTTTGCTAATCCAAAGAAACCCGTTCTGGCATATATCCTGCATAGATTACTGGCAAACCACGAAGGCAAGGAATATCCAGGATGGAAAATTCAGGTTATATCGCTCTATCAAGACAGATGGCACTGGGCCGTGAAATGTCCATTATTGCCAACAATGTCGCCAACATGAACACCAATGCCTACAAGGGTGAAGGGATGATGTTTGTCGAATATCTTGATAAGACCAAAACCGGAGAACGTCTCAGCTTTGCCCAGGATCTGCGCCTGGTACGTAACCTTGCCGAAGGACAGTTGCAGACGACAGACAACCCGCTGGATGTGGCCATTACCGGCGAGGGATACTTCACCGCAGAAGTCAACGGAGACCAGCGTTTCACACGGAACGGATCTTTCCACCTCAGCCCCGAAGGCACACTGGTTACCTCGGGTGGTTATAATGTTCTGGGTCAAGGTGATGCCCCGATTACCTTTCCTCCCGGAGCAACAGATATAACCATTACCCGGGATGGCAGCATCAGCGCCAGCAGTGGCCCCATCGGGAAACTGAAACTGGTCAGCTTTGAAGATGAACAACTGCTGGTCAAGGAAGCTGGCGGCCTGTTCAGTACGGCGGACAACCAGGAAGCAATAGAAGACGCCACCGGAGAGATTCTCCAGGGTGCGGTCGAGGGATCAAACATCCAGGGGATTATCGAGATGTCGCGCATGATTGATACCACGCGCAGCTATGAGTCCATGGCCAAATTTATTAACGGTGAACACGAACGCCAGCTCAAGGCTATCCAGAGCCTGGCGAGCATGAGAGCATAGAGGGAACAGCAAAATGAGATCGTTAAACATCGGTGCAACCGGAATGCTGGCCCAGCAACTCAATGTCGAGGTCATCTCCAACAACATCGCCAACCTCAGCACAACCGGCTTCAAGCGCCAGCGCGCTGAGTTCAGTGATCTGCTTTATCAAAATCTTCGGCGCGTAGGAACAAACTCTTCGGACACCGGTACTGTTGTCCCGACCGGCATCCAGCTGGGCCTCGGCGTCAAACCGACCGCAACCTATCGCATCACGTCCCAGGGTGAAATGCAGATAACCGACAACTCCCTTGATGTCGCCATCAACGGGGAAGGCTATTTCAATATCGAACTCCCTTCGGGAGAAACCGGCTACACCCGCGCCGGGGCTTTCCAGCTCTCTCCTACAGGCGACATTGTCACCCCCGATGGCTATACAGTTCAGCCGGGCATCAATGTGCCAACCAATGCCGTATCCATCAGCATCAATGCTTCCGGAGAAGTCTATATCAAGCTCGACGGTCAGGTGAATGCAACACTTGCCGGCCAATTTGACCTGTCAATCTTCCCCAACGAAGCCGGACTGGAAGCCATCGGAGACAACAACTACCTCGAAACGGCAGCCTCTGGCGCCGCAACCACAGGGTCGCCGAACTCGGTCGGATTTGGCTCCATGCTTCAGGGGGCTCTCGAGACCTCGAACGTGAATGCGGTTTCGGAAATCACCAGCCTGATTACCGCCCAGCGGGCCTATGAGATGAACTCGAAAATTATTTCAGCATCAGACGAGATGATGCGTTCGATTACGAACATCAGGTAATCCCAAGTAAGGGAGTATGAGACATGCGTTTACTCAAGGTATTCTTCTTCACAACCAGCCTGGCTTTTCTGGGCCAGGCCGTACAGGCAGAAACAGCACCAGATGCTTTTTCCGGAGTTGTTAACCTGAACCGCGATATCGTGGTTGAAGGGGACATCGTTTATCTGAGCGATATTTTCTCTGGCCTGAAAGAAGAACAGAACACCGCCATCGCGCACGCGCCGGAGTTAGGGAAAAACGTTGATCTCGACGCAAGATGGCTTTGGGCCCTCGCCCAGAAACATGATGTCAACTGGCAGCCGAATTCCCGCTTTGACACCACCTCTGTCAGTCGTGCCGGTCAAAAGATCGACGCCGACCAGATCAAAAACAGTGTTGAGGTTGCACTTTTGGAGCAAGGCCTCGCCGATGGCCACCAGATCGAATTTGATCTGAAGGACCGCGCCCTGGAAATCCCGGCAGAAGTTGAACCTAGCTTGCGCGTCGAGAGCATAAACTATCGCGAAGGCCAAAGCCGCTTTTCTGCCCAGATTGTCATTCCCGCAGAAGGTCGTCCTGTTATTACCAAGGTTGTCTCAGGATATCTGATCAAGGTGGTGAACGTGCCTGTACTGAACCGTCGACTCAGCAAGGGAGATATCATCCGCGATCACGATATCAACTGGATCACTCTCAAATCGACCAAGTTAAGCAAAAATGCCATCACCGATCTGGAGAGCCTGATTGGCATGACACCCAAACACTCTATCAAACCAGAAAGCGTGATCCGGACCAACGACCTCGACACACCAAAGGCCGTCAACAAAAACAGCCTGGTAACGATTCAGCTCAACAGTGGTCCGCTGGTTCTAAGAACCCAGGGACGCGCACTTGACAGCGGCGCCATGGGCGACGTCATCAGAATATTGAACACCCAATCCAATACGATTGTTAACGGTACAGTCACCGGTGAAGGACTGGCAACAGTTCAACTCATCAGTAGCACCATCGTCGGTAACTAGGAGAACACCCATGTCTCACTTATTCAAAACCACATTAGGTAAAGGTGCTGTTGCCGTCCTTATCGGCCTGTCCCTGACAGCCTGTAATGCTCTGAGCCGGATTTCCCAAATTGGGGAAGAACCTAAACTTAGCAAGATCGAAAACCCAGCCCCTCCTCAGCCCATTTCCTTGCCGATGCCGGCACCGCAGGTTGCCGAGCGACAGCCCAATTCACTGTGGCGTCCCGGTTCACGCGCCTTTCTCAAAGATCAGCGTGCGGATCAAATCGGTGATCTCCTGACCGTCGTGATCCAGATTGCCGATGAAGCAAAAGTTTCAAACACAACCGAGCGGACACGAGCCAGCGCTGAAGGAGCCGGCCTTTCCAGCTTCCTCGGGTATGAAACCGAATTGGGCCGTGTCTTTAATGACAATCTCAATCCCGCTTCTCTGGTTGATGCTGACAGCAGCAGTTCTTCAAAAGGCGTTGGTTCTGTTGATCGAAATGAAAGTATCAAACTGCGTGTTGCGGCGCTGGTTACCCAGGTTATGCCCAACGGCAACCTGATCATCTCGGGACGTCAGGAAGTTCGGGTAAACTACGAGGTCAGGGAACTGCTCGTATCGGGGATGATCCGCCCTGAAGACATTACATCGACCAACACAATCAGTTACGACCAGATTGCGGAAGCCCGTATTGCCTATGGTGGCCGCGGCCAGCTGAGCGACGTTCAGCAGCCAAGATACGGCCAGCAACTCTACGATATCATCTTCCCCTTCTAGAACGGTAGAATCTGCCACAACAAAAAAGGACCGGCTGAAAATCAGCCGGTCCTTTTTTGTTGTATATTTTGCGAAGGTATCAATCGTCCCTGTGGACCTTCTCCATCCGCTCGTGCTGTTCCTGAGCTTCAAGGGTCATCGTTGCGATAGGACGCGCCTCCAGCCTCTTGATATTGATTGGTTCGCCGGAGATCTCGCAATAACCGTATTCGTTTTCATCGATGCGCCTCAGAGCTTCATCGATTTTTCCGATCAGTTTGCGCTCCCGATCACGGGTACGCAGCTCAAGGGCGCGTTCGGTTTCGGAAGAAGCCCGGTCAGCAAGATCCGGTTCCTGCAGTGTTTCGTTTTGAAGTGATTGCAGTGTTGCAGAGGATTCAGCGAGCAGCTCCTCCCTCCACGCCAAAAGTTTCTGCTTGAAGTACTCCAGCATTGTCGAGTTCATAAACTCTTCGTCTTCTGACGGACGATAATCATGCGGAAGAGGTATCGTCATGGCAACGCCCCTAGTCTATTGGCAATTTTCGGCGTGCAGTATATGCGATTTGACTACAACGACAAGTTTGTCCTGAACAAATTATGCAATTTTGAATTATATTAAATTAAAGCAACAACTTACCGTCCAAGCTTAGCCAATTCAACAGCTGCTCTGACTTCTATTTCATTAAGAATTTCAAGGAGTCGAGGATCATCCACCTCTTCTTTGCGTTTCGCGACCAGCGATTCGATGCGTTCAAGCCGGCGAATTGGGATCGTTCCCAAAAGCAACCCAATGCGCAGTTCATCAAGCTCATCAAGGATGTTCTCGGCATGGCGTTTCGCTTTTTGCCGCCCGGTCAAGGCATCCGGAACCTCTTGTATGGAAAGCAGGCCACCGAGGCTGCTGGTCCCAGAAACACCCCGCGCGCTTACAGGGGTGTCGTCCGAGCCTGTTTCCAGGGCCTCACTAAAACTCCCGCTCGCACTACCGGTCTTTTTCTTGGAACGTGCCCCCGATGTCGAAGTGACGGAAGAACCCGTTTGTATCTTCATATCAAGTCCATAAAAGTTTAATCGCGCCAGCTTTTGCGCCTGGTCAGAAAATTGTGACCAGAGCCCCGGCAAGATTTACCAAGTCAACAGAGCCATTGTTACCCATCCGGTGACCAGAAGTAAAACAATCCCCTGAAATTTGGCAAATTCGAGCCACATTCAGCCATTTCCTATATTGGCACGAAATTCGCATAACGTACACAGAACATTCTTGATAAGTATGAAAATCATCTTGTTTTCATATGCTTTAACCAAGTGAGTAGCGAAATGAGCCGACTGCATCACCTTAGCGTCCTAGCCAGAACAACAGCCCTCGTTTGCGGCCTGTTCACCTGCCTGGTCGTGTTTGGCGGAGAAGCGGCTGCTCAATCCAGAATCAAGGATATCACAAATTTCGAAGGTATCCGAGACAACCTTCTTGTCGGATACGGCCTGGTGGTGGGGTTAAACGGTACCGGCGATGATATCGGCGATGCCGTCTTTACCCGGGAAAGTCTGATCGGTGTCCTCCAGCGCCTGGGGGTCAATGCCCGCGATGATGATCTGGACACTGACAACGTGGCCGCGGTCATGGTCACAGCCAACCTGCCCCCCTTCTCGCGTCAGGGAAGCCGGATTGACCTGACAGTCTCTGCAATCGGTACATCCAATAGCCTCCAGGGCGGCACCTTGCTCGTCACCCCCCTGATGGGTGCCGATGGTGAAGTTTACGCCGTTGGCCAGGGACCGATAGCGATCAATGGTTTTAGCGCTGCCGGTAATGCAGAAACCATTACCCGGGGCGTTCCGACTGTTGGCCGCATCTCCAACGGCGCCATTGTTGAGCGGGAGATCGATTTTGACCTCAAAGAACTGCAGAGCATCAAGATTGCGCTAAAGAACCCCGACCTCACAACGGCACAGCGCATTGCCGATGCGATCAACCAGCAGCTCGGTGGCAACAGCGCAACCAGCACAGATCCTTCAACCGTTCAGGTTAATGTTCCCGACCGTTATAGAGGCAACACGGTCGCCATGCTGACAGATATCGAACTCCTGCCTGTTCGGGTTGATTCCCCCGCAAAGGTCGTGATCGACGAAAAATCAGGCGTCATCGTGATCGGTAACGAAGTGCGCATCAGTACAGTCGCCATTGCCCAGGGCAACCTGACGGTCAAGATTACCGAGACCCCGCAGGTCAGCCAGCCCAACGCCTTTTCCAATACAGGAAATACCGAGGTCGTAGATCGCACCCAGATTGAAGTGACTGAGGATGAAGACCGTCGCCTGGCAGTTCTCCCTTCCGGTGTCACCCTGCAGGAAGTCGTCAATGGCCTCAACGCCTTGGGTGTCGGACCACGGGATATGATTGCAATCCTGCAAAGCATCAAGGCGGCTGGCGCCCTGCAAGCTGATATCGAGTTACTCTAATGACCATAGAAACCGGAAATCTTGCCCCAAATTTTATGGCCCAGAACTATATGGATGGTGCCCTCGGGAACAGCCTGTCTGAAAAGGCAGCCGCGATCTCCCGGATCAACCCGAAAAACGAAGCAGCTGCCCGGGCCGCAGCCGAAGATTTTGAGGCAGTATTTTTAACCCAGATGCTGACCCCGATGTTTGAAAGCCTTCCAACCGACGGCCCCATGGGTGGTGGCTCCGGCGAAAAGGTTTTCCGCTCTCTCCTGGTTCAGGAGTATGGCAAATCACTTTCCAAAGCAGGCGGCGTAGGAATATCAGACGCCGTATATCGCGAAATCATCAGAATGCAGGAGGTATAAATGTCTGCAGCAACCCTGATTAAAGAGTATCCCGAAACAACCGTTCACAGTGTGATTGAAACGGTCAAGGGCCTTATTGCTGTCATGAGTCGCGAGATAGAACTCCTCCGCGCCATGCAGATCCAGGAAATGAGCCAGCTGCAAAAGGAAAAACTGGAGCTGGTCAACATTTACGAACAAAGCACTGCACAGCTGAGAAGCAATCCTTCTTTCATGCAGCATCTTGACCCCCTGCTCAAAGAGGAGCTTCGGGATGTCATCACCCAGATGAACCACATGGTCAAAGAAAACGAGATTGCCCTGCTCGCTGCCAAAGCCAGTAACGAACGCCTGATGCAGGCGATTGTAACAGCCGTTCAACAGCAAAAACAGCAAGACAGCTCAAGCTACTCAAACTCAGGCGTGTTGGCGGCCCAGGTTGCCAAGTCATCCTCACCAATGCATCTCAACCAGTGCCTGTAACTGCTGATCGCCTTTGAAACTGAACAGCTGAATTCGAGGACATCATGTCGCTATCTCTAGCCCTGAACAATGCTCTAAGCGGTCTGCGGGTCAATCAAAGTGCTTTGGCGCTTACATCGACCAACCTGGCCAACCTGAACAATCCGAACTACTCCCGCAAGGTACTGGTTCAGGAAACCCAGGTTATTGCAGGAATTGGATCCGGGGTTACCGCAGATGCAATTCAGCGAAGTGTAAATGTTCTTTTGCAACGAGACTTTCGTGAAGAAACCACTCGACTAAGTGCGATTCAAACTGAGAATAACTATTTGAATAGAATTCAGCAGATGTTTGGTTCCGTCGCTAATAAAAATGCTCTTGGTGATCTGGTTAACAGTTTCTCTTCTTCACTCGAAAACATTGGAAACAGTCCTGAGATCTCGTCCAATCACTTCACTGGAGTGAATAATGCTGTGAATTTAGCTGATCGTATTAGGGATATGGCTGATACAATCCAGAAAGAACGCATTCGCGCAGACGCTGAAATTTCTCAAGCTCTGAAGGAAATTAAATCCCAGTTAAGTATCATTGCCGAAATCAACGGCACTATACCTGGTCAAAAAGCCCAAGGCCTCCCAACAGGAGACCTTGAAGACAAACGAGATCAGGCAATCAACACCCTGGCCCAATATGTTGACATTCAATATTTCCAAACAGATCGTGGGCAGATCAATGTCCTTACCGGCAGTGGGAAAACACTTGTCAGTGGAGCTTTTACAGCTGAGCTTTCCTTTAGAGAGACACCCTTTATCACAGCAAATGAAACATATCCGACTGCGTTGGATGGAGTACATTTTAATGCAGGCGGATCGCCATCTGCTGCAAACGATATAACAGCAGGACTTACTGGAGGCAAACTAGCAAGTTTGTTTGAAGCCAGGGACAAGACGCTCCCCGCAGTCACAAACCAACTTGACCTGATGAGCGCTCAACTCCGCGATGCTGTGAACCTTGCCCATAACAGAGGTGCAAACACCCCTTTAGGCAAAGGTACTAATGCGGCCTCTCCAGCAACTCTCCTCAGTTCACGAAGCTTCACAAATACAGCGCAGGCCATGACACTTAGTGATGACGTTAATCTCGTCCTTCTAGATGTAAATGGTGTTATGGTTGGCGGCATGGGAACTATTGCAGCAGGAGCGACCACACCAGCTGCTGTTCAGGCACAGATAAATACATTTCTTGGTGCAAACGGGACAGCTCAGTTTGATTCCAACGGAAGGTTAGAGATTAAACTTAACAGTAATGTCCGGCTTGCAATAAAAGACGCAGGAACAGTTGCCAACCAAGGTGACAGTATTGTGCAATACGACGCAGATCTCGATAGCACTACCGAAAATTATAGTGGGTTTTCCAATTTCTTTGGTTTGAATGATTTCTTTGTAACCCCCCAATTGACTGCAGCGACACCAGCTGTTGCAGGGCAAGGCTCACAAAATGGGATTTCATCCGGATTTCTCGTTCGGAGTGACATCGTTGCAGATCCCTCAAGTATTTCCCGTGGTCGTTTAACCGGAACACCACCGAACTTACAACTCGGTAGCGGAAACAATGAAATAGCTCTAGAGCTGGCTGCTGCTTTCGAAAAAAACTACACTTTTGACAGTATCGCCAATGGCCCAAACAGAAACTCAAGCACTTTAGCCGGATATGCGGGAGTTATGTTGTCTTATAGTGCAACAACTACTCAGGTATCACAAAACGCATTGCAATTTCAATCGACCCTCACAGGTGACCTGCAAGTCAAAATGCAAAATGAATCCGGGGTAAATATGGACGAAGAGTTGGCCAATATGGTGATTTTTCAAAATGCATACAACGCCGCAGCAAAAGTAATCCAGATTACCGGCGAAATGCTCGATACCGTCATTGAATTGGCATAGGGAGAATAATCATGATTCGCGTATCCAGCTATGCTCAAAATCAGGTCCTGCAAGCAAACATGGCATCTACTCAAGCCAAGGTTTCTGAAAGAACTGTACAGATATCAAGTGGTAAAGTTACCCAAGAGTATACCAATATTGCCTTACAATCTCTGGAGCTGGTCAATCTGCAACGAGACAATACCAGAACAACCCAGTTTGAAAGAAATACACAGTCAACTCAGACGCGCTTAGAGATAATGGAAACAAATTTGAGTACAGCTACAGAACGTATTACAAAGTTGTTGGCAGACCTCATAAACGGACTTAACGGCTCAAACATACAAGAGATTCCTTTTGAGCAATTTGCACAGGGTTACCGTTCCGAGTTAACAGCTGTTTTCAACGCCCAACATGAGGGTCGATATCTGTTTTCAGGTAGCCTTACTGACACAGCTCCGGTTAATCTCAACGACCCTGCCTACACCCCCCAGGCAGGTCTACCTGGGACATTCACTCCGGATTTTGACTATTATCAGGGAGACAACGTCAAGCTCAGTAACCGTATTGACCAAGATACGACATTGGCATACGGGATTACCGCGGATGATCCAACTGTGGAGAAAATTTTACGGGGCCTTTCATATGTTGAGTATGCAGGCTTAAATGACGATACAACCGTTTTACAGGAAGCCTATAACGTGCTTCAGACGGCCCTTGATGGTGTTACCGCAATGCGAAGCCAGATCGGTGCACAACTCTCTGTACTTGATAGTACAAAGAAGAATCACGCCGATTACAAAACCTATGTTCAGAATACAATTTCCGGTATAGAAGATGTAGATATTGCAGAATCAACCAGTAAACTGGCCTTTGATCAGGTCCAGCTTCAGGCCTCATACATCAGTATTTCACGTATCAATGAAATTACACTTTTGAACTATGTCTGATAAGTCTTTGTGATTTCACGCTTACCATTCGTTAATCATGGTTGCCTATTGTAACGGGAAGGCCCATTATGCTGAATATCAGTCCGAATTACAAAGCTCAGGATTTCGCCGGAACCATAATGCCGATGACCGAGGAAAAACCAAAAAACATTATAACCCTGAAGACCCGCTTCGGTGTTATGGAGATTGACCGGGAACGGACAATCAAGATGCCCCAAGGTATGGTAGGCTTTTCAGAATTCCGGGAATTTGGCCTCTCGATTCCTAACCATCCTGTACTAGAAGGCTTCATGCTTCTCCAGTGCATTGATGAGCCAGATTTGACCTTTATTTTAAAACCGTATGAATTATCCAGCGGCATTATTTCTGACGAGGATTTGGCTAATGCTATAAAACAACTCGCAATACCGCCCGAGAGCCTTGCCATTATGCTGGTTACAACTCTGAGACACCAACAGAGTGGTCTGACCAAAACGGTGAATATCCGCGCACCACTGTTTCTTGACACTGTGAAACAATTGGGATGGCAACACATTCTTAACTCGGAAGATTACAACGTTCGACATGCAATTAATTAAGTATCTTTAAACATGACTATCACGACACTTGAGCGCTTAAAGCAAGTTTTCACCAAAACACTTGAGATCTCCGGTTCTAATACACTCCACATATTGGAATATAACAAAACCCCCAAATGGGATTCAATTGGCCACATGCAGCTAGTTGCGGCTATTGAAACCGAGTTCGATATATTGATGGAAACAGAACAGATCATTGACATGAGTTGTTTTGAAAAAGCCTGTCTGATACTCGGAGAACACGGGATTGACTGCACTTCTTGAAAATAAAATAGCTCTTGTTACTGGCTCAAGCAGAGGCATTGGGCGTGAGATTGCCTGCCTCTTCGCCAAGGAAAATGCCACTGTCATCTTGCACAGCCTTAACGAGAAAAACTGTCAGACTACTGCTGAAGAAATTGTTGCTCACGGTGGTAAAAGTCCCTTTATTATGGCAGCCGATATATCAAATCCAGATGAAATTTCCCGGATGTTCAAAGAAATTTTTTCCGTTCATAAACGGCTTGATATTCTGGTCAATAATGCCGGCATCTTAGAAGATCGTCTTCTAGGAATGATCACCCAAGACAATCTCAACAAGATATTCGCGGTTAATACCTTTGGCACCCTGCACTGTTTACAACTTGCAGCACGCTTAATGCGAAGAAGTTCCAACGCCTCCGTAATCAATCTTTCATCAATCATTGGCGTTGAGGGTGCAGCAGGACAAGCCGCATATGCAGCATCTAAAGCCGCAGTTATCGGGTTGACAAAATCTGCTGCAAAAGAACTCGGACCTCAAGGAATTCGAGTTAATGCCATCGCCCCCGGGCTTATCAAGACCGACATGATTGCTCATTTAAGTCTTGAACAAATTGCTGATCATATTGCGAACACAGCCCTCCAACGTTTGGGTTCTGCACAAGAGATTGCTCAGACCGTCCTGTTTCTCGCTAGCGATCAATCTTCTTTTATAACTGGGCAAACACTACAGGTAGACGGAGGCTTGAGAGTTTGAAAACTCTCCTGTCAGCCCTAGATCATTTCTCAGATAAAACGGCTCTTGTCGACGGGCACAGCGGCCAAGAAGTTTCTTTTTCTACAATCAGATCAATGCACGACCTACTTCTTTCTGTCCTGCCGAGAGAAACCGGGAATTTGATCTTTATCCTATCCGATAACAGCCTGTCCCTTACAACCCTTTTACTCGCCTCTCTCGCAAGCGAAAATGTTGTATGCCCCCTAGACCCTGCACTTCCTCGGGCAATTCTTGAAAAATATATTAAAGTTTTTTCACCAAATCTTGTCATTACCTCAGCCGAACCCAGAACCTTACCAAAAGAGCTCACCCCCCTAAATTTACGGGCAAAGGGAGGGGGGGAACAGAAATTACTCACAAACTTGATTTTAGAGGCTCGCTTTTATTTGGCGAACCTCGAACCCAAGGGCAAACCTCTCCCTTCTGGCTTAAGGCTTCTCCTCCCCACATCTGGGACCACAGGCTCAGCAAAATTTGTCCGTCTTTCTGCATTTAATCTGGAAGACAATAGCAAGTCCATCAGCGGAGCGATGCAGATAACGGCAAACGACAAAGCCTTTGCCCACTTACCAGCCTTCTATTCCTATGGACTTTCTGTTTTGCTTAGTCACAGCTGTAGTGGCGCACGCAGTATTCTCTCCAAGGCTGGAATTATGGATAAAGAATTCTGGCAGCAAATCCAACGTCATAATTGTTCTTTTTTCCCTGGTGTCCCTTTCCACTATGATATCCTCCTAAAGCTCGGCCTTGATCGGTTAAAACTTCCCACTCTCAATAGTTTTAGCGTCGCTGGAGGGAAACTTTCCGCCGACAAGCAGCTCGCATTTACACAACAGCTTCCCCCCCATATAGATTTTTATATTATGTATGGCCAAACGGAAGCAGCACCCCGGATAACAACCTTTAACCTTTGTCATTTCCCGGAAAAACTTGGCTCTGTGGGCCCAGTAATAAGTACAGGCCAGTTAACGATATCCTCCCCCGAGGGGCTAATAGACACGCCGTACTCGCGGCAAGAAGGAGAGATTATCTATTCAGGGCCAAATGTGATGTGGGGTTATGCCGAAACACGTGAGGACTTATATAAGGCACCTCAACTCGATAATATCCTCGAGACAGGAGACCTCGGTTACCTGGATGATGATAAATTTCTCTATATCACAGGTCGGACTAAACGTATTTCTAAGCTTTATGGCCTCAGGTTCAATCTGGATGATATTGAACAAAGTCTGTCCAGAATTTCTACCTGCGCAATCATTGAGAAAGATGGCAAAATAAGAATATATCATGAGACCGCTGTGAATTCGAGCGCACTAAAAGATGCCCTGGAGAAACAATACTCTTTCCCCGGCAATATTTTGACCTTTAATCAGCTAGAAAAACTACCTCGCCTACCATCCGGCAAGCTGGATTATAAACGGTTATGACAACTGATATGACTTTTGAACATCTGCTGGTAAAATCTGCAGAGTCTCTTACTCCTCAGCACAAGACATATATGATGCTGGCCGGTCTGCTTGAACTTACCTCCCACCATCAAAGAAAATGCCCTCACTACACCAAGATATTACAGGGTCTTGAGTTCTCTTCCAAAAATTGTATAAGCATAGAGGATGTACCGTTTCTGCCTGTAAATCTTTTTAAAAAATTCCAGCTACACAGCCTCAGTTATCCGGATCAAATAATTAAAACCTTGGTATCCAGCAGTACTAGCGGAAATGCCCCAAGTATGATTTCGATTGATCATGAAACCGGAACCCGCCAAGTCCGTGCCCTGAACAAAACCTTACAGAGGATTTTAGGTAATCGACGGTTACCAATGCTAATCCTTGATATGTCTTCCGTAATCAGATCCGTACCTCTTACCGCCAGAGGTGCCGGAGTATTGGGTATGATGCGTTTTGGACACGCACATTGCTTTGCCTTTGACGAACGGATGCAGCTGCAGGAAAAAGAAATCGAGAGCTTTCTGACAAAGAACAGCAACAACCCTTTCCTCCTCTTTGGTTTTACCTTTATAGCCTGGGAATACTTCCTCCAGCAATGCCCCACCTCTTGGGATCTTGGTCAGGGCGTATTAATTCATAGCGGAGGCTGGAAAAAAATGCAGTCACAGGCCGTGAGTCCAGATACATTCAAGAAAACTTTTCAACAGAAGATTGGGCTAAAGAAAATCTATAATTTTTATGGCTTGGTCGAACAGATAGGCAGTATTTTCTTAGAGCAAGAAAATGGTCTTCTCGCCCCCCCTCCCTTTAGCGATGTAATCATCAGGGATCCCTTTACACTCGCTCCTTTACCTTACGGTAAAGAAGGCTTGATACAACTTCTCAGCTTGGTTCCCAAAAGCTACCCTGGTCACTCCATCTTGACCAGTGACATGGGCGTACTCCACCCCAGCGAGATAATTAATGGCTCCCCTCACTGCCTCGAAGTTACCAGACGCGCTCCCATGGCCGAAATTCGCGGGTGCAGTGACACAGCCCCCAATCGCAGCGAGCTCGCAAATGAAAGTTAAAAAATGCGCCCCAACTGAGGAAACCATTGAATTAGCAGAAATTTTCACTTCTAAAACAATCGGCGCGAAAGCTGTCCCTGCTTTTTCAGAGTCGATCATCAATTTTTGTGCACACCTCTCAGACGCAATCGGCACAGAACCAAACTTGTCTCATGATCCTGAGCTTGCTGCATTGGCTTTCTGGCTACGTAAGAAAAACATCTCGAGCTTAGCCCAGAAAGACAATGAACCTAAAAAAAGAAAAACACACAAAAGCCCCAAGGGCGTTGTCTTCCTGATCCCTCCAACAAATGTTGGTTCTTTGTTTTGTTACCAACTGGTTTTATCCCTTCTCACAGGCAACCGCACTCTGATTCGGGTATCCCCCAATGCTCCTGTCACAACAATAACGCTTTGCCGATTGCTCAGGGATCTATGCAAAAATCCTGCTTACAAAGAAATTGCGCAAAGCTTTGATATTTTTTCATATAGGCATGAAACAGAAATTACTGCCGCGTTATCACAGTCTTGTGATCTGCGGGTAATTTGGGGTGGTGACGAAACGATCAACGAAATTCGTAAAATCCCCTTGGCGGCAAAGGCTGCCGAAATCAGCTTTTCAGATAGGTTTTCCTGGGCCGCAGTCAAAGCCACATCGTATCTAGAGGCATCAGATTCAGAAAAACAGCAACTTGCCCAACGCCTCGCCAGCGACCTTATGTTATTTGATCAGAAAGCCTGTTCCTCTCCCAAAGCATTTTGCTGGATCGGAGGGAAAAAGGATATCAACTCAGCCACAGCGGTGTTTTGGGGAAATCTTACCAAAGAAATCGGGAAAAGGCCTGCTGAACTATGCATCGGCAACGCGGTCGAGAAACTAGATAATATTTATACTATATTGGCTTTAGTAAATAATTGTCGTCTGGAAACTCACTCTCCATTTCTCTCGACTTTGAAACTCAACCAACCAAAGGTTGATACATTTGATCTCACGCGCGATCTCCATCAAGGGAATGGTCTTTTATTAGAGATTCGGGCAAAATCGCTCGGAGGAATACAGTCTCTTATTTCTAAGAAAGACCAAACTCTCTCCCACTATGGCTTTGACGGTAAAGAACTTACTGACTTTTTAGATTCATGCACAGGGAATTGCTTTGATCGTATTGTCCCCATCGGCCAATCCCACATTTTTTCAGAGATCTGGGATGGATACAACATGATCGATGCTTATCAGAGAACGATAACTTTGAGTGAATAAATCATACACAAGTATTTTTAGACCAAACGGATCACAACCAGTCCATATGTTTAACGGTAATCCCCCCGAAAAATAGATGTGTTCAAAAGTAGAATTTTCTCGGCAATATACCTGAGGAGATTTTAGATGAAGAATTCACGATTTAGCGAAGCCCAGATCATGTCAATTTTAAAGCAGGCAGAAGGTGGTGCGCCGGTTTCTGAGCTTTGCCGTGAACACGGGATGAGCAGTGCGTCTTTTTACAAATGGCGGGCAAAATACGGCGGCATGGATGCCTCTCTGATTTCTGAGATGAAGGACCTGGCAGAACAAAACCGCCGCTTGA
>NZ_KB893170.1 GCF_000374005.1 Kiloniella laminariae DSM 19542
GTATCAACCAGACCGGAGGCTGTCCCCGTATCGAGGCTCAGGCTGAAGACTGTCGACTTCTCGCCATCAGTTCCCGCATCTTTAACCAGCGTAACAAGGTCGGTTCCTGCAATTGTTGCATAACCGATAACACCCGCAGGACGTCCGACTTCATCGTCAGCGTTCGCATCACCCGCATCTGCACCAACGCTCTCGTCAAGACGGATCTCGACGCCTTCTTTGGTCTCAAAGGTCGTGATTACAGGACCGTCGTCTTCAATATTAATTGTTGCCGTCGCGGTGACACTGTCACCTTCATCATCGGTCAATTTGATCGGAATGGTGAAAGATGCATTTTCGTCGTGTGATCCTGCAGTGCCATCACCAGGCTGATCATGATCAATCGGGCCATACTGAACAAAAGTCAGATTTCCGGTATTACCATCATTCTGTAGAGAACCATCGACATGCACAGCAAAGATGACATTGCCACCAGCATCAAGTCCCCAGACAACCTGGGCATTACTCGGGTCCTGATGCAGGGTAATAACTGAGCCACCAGATGTCAGACCGCTATCCACTGCTCCCGTGAGCCCAAATTCAACAGCCTCAAGATCATCAAAGGTGTTGCTCGCACCGCTATCTGTATCCGTCGGCCCATCCGAACCGTCAGGAACTTCGTCATTTGCACCATCTGATTTCAGATTATATGTAAATGTATTACTTGCCTGTCCAACAGAAGTCCCGAGGGAACCCTGGGTAATAATCCCTCCCTGCAGCTCAGAAAAACTATCCCCCAATGCAGTCTGGACCTCAGTAGGAATAGCAGGAATATCATCAGAATCAGGATCAACACCTGTTACAGCATCACCAGTTTTCGTGCGAGCCGTTTCATCATGAATCAAGGAGATTGGAGACGTGAATTCAGGTACATCTTCGATAATGGAAATATCAACAGACACCGGGCTGGTTACCGCCTGATTATTTTCATCAACAGGGGTCCCATCTGCATCGGTCAATTCAGAACCAGAACCCGCAGGTACGGTTTCGGTCGCGACAGCATGGACTGTAATTGTCGCAGGTCCCCCGTCTTCACCACGAGGTGTACCATCAGGCAGTCGACTGTTGGTCCAGTCATTTGGATCAAAGGCAATGTTTGTGGTCAGACTACCTGTACCATCATCGGATGTATCAGCGGTATTGCCGCCATTTGCTTCATCCACATTTTCTGACACGTCAATGAAGTAACGAACATATCCGTCCCCGGCAACTTCATCCCCAATCGTCTCTTCAAGGGTATGTAAAGCGTTAGGGTCTGCGACCACACCTGCCGCCAAGGCAATCTGGTGCTGAAGAGATGCCGGAAGATCAGCTGGATCCGTAACCAAGGTCAGAACAGGCTTTCCAGCGCCGTCAAAAGTTACTTTATAAACACTGTCACCATCCATCTGCCAGATCTGTGCACCGGCAATCTCGCGGATATCCCAACCAACAGGGACGCCATCGACAACGAGTTCATGCGCTTCGGAATCATCCGCAAAGTCGGCAAATTCAACAGTCACAGGAATAGTAACCGTTTCTTCTTCGGTACCTGTGTTAACAACTTCTCCCGGTGTAGAAGAGCCTTGCCCACTCTCACCACCTTCGCCACCGATCTGCAAATTTTCAGGCAAGTCGGCAACGGCATCAATAATAGCAACAGAAGAATAAGGAAGGGTCGCACTCTCACCTGAATCAGGATCAGAAATAGTAGCCGACCCTGTAATCGTAATATCAGCATCAGAATGTGGCGAAGGCAGAATGTAGATATCGGCAAAGTCAGACGGCGAAATTGTCACCGGGAACCCGCCGGTGTATTCATCGCCCTCTTCACTACCGCCAATGAACAGGCGTACGCCTTCGGGCAGCCCGTTAATAACCACAGAATCCAGCGTTTCATTATCCGACGGCGTGAAGGTCAGAACCATCCGCATGGGTGCAGAAAACTCTTCACGCGTACCATCGCCAAGAAAAGGATTGCTATCCTGGCCCACATCTCCATGTTCCAGATGATGATTTGGCAACCAGTCCTCGAACCCCCCTCCGAAGGAACCCGTTATTCCGCCATCAGGACCTTCTTCAACTTCAGTGACAGTGGTCAGAAAGCTGATCAATAACGTCCCCTGAGCTGGGTCTGTATTTTCATCAATGCCGCTTAAAAGGCCGAAGCGCAGCTCAGTTGGAGGAATAACCCCCTGGGCATTCAGGAGATCGATCGAATTACCGAGATCATCACTGTAAGTGCTGCCACCGCCGCCAGCTGGTCCGGCACCTGCACCAGCACCGGCTGCTGTTTCAAGCGTACCGTCGCCACCCGCAAGCGCCAATGCCTGGCCGATCAATTGATCAGCTGCCAGTTCTACGCCCCCGATGACAAGAACCGGCGCATCCGCACCCTGGGATTCAGCAACAAGATTAAGGAAGACAATCCTGCTGTCGGCTGCCCCGTCGCCGTCAGTGTCGAATGTCAGAACAAAATCATTCCCCTCAACAACCGGCGTCGCTGCGGCCGCGTCAAAGTTCAGAACGGCTGCCTGCCCCTTAACCAGAGAAATGTTGACCACTTCACCCGTAGCAGGCGCAGATACATCAATTGCACCAGCCGCCTGCCCAACCAGGGTTGTACGACCCAGTTCAGCAGAATCAGCTGCATCAATTGTTGGGTTCGCCTCACCGTTATTACGAGTAAGATCATCAGTCATTAGGAATCTCCCTTAAGGTTCCGTATTATTATGCGCCTATCTCAGACACGAATTAGCAAAAATCAAACAGACTGCTGGCTTTTATCCGAACAGGAATTTTAACAGCCCCATTTTCACGGACAAGTTTTAGTTCTCAAAAAGCTACAGCCATATATATGAGTCTTGATTGAATCTCCAGAATCCAGGCAAAGCAACAAGGCGAACGCCCCGTTCATGAGCTTTCTATATTTGTAGGACCTAAGCCCTAAAAAAACCCTAAGCAAACCTTACCCATTCCTTTACGGATCAGGCTTATCCCTTAAATCTAAAAAAAAAGCCCCGCTGTTTAGCGGGGCTTGTATTCAGAAGCCAGAAGGCTTCAGCATTTTCAGATTTTCTGGATTTTACTGAACCAGATCAATCTCTACAACGCGATTACCAGGTTCACGGACACCATCTTCTGTTGGAATAAGAGACTGTGTCTCACCAACGGCGTCAGGAACAATTCGACCAACATCCACACCAGCACGGGCCATGGCTTCCATCACCACAGACAGACGGCGCTGTGAAAGAGCCTGGTTGTAATCTACAGCACCTGCGCGGTCAGCATGAGCGACCAAACGTACTGTTGTACTATCGGCAGTCTGAGCAGCAACCAGAGCGGACTCCAGAGAAACACGTCCCGCATCCGTTGCAACAGTACTGTCGAAGTTAAAGTAAACGAGGAAAGAATCCGCCTGCGGTGCCGGCGCTGCCGCCTGGCTCACATAAGGCTGAAAATCAGTCAGCTTGAAAGTTGCCAAAGCATCAAGACCGTTCATCGCGGCATCAAAAGCTTCTTTGCACTCGCCACCACGTGTGCTTGGCTGATACTGCACAGAACGCGCAGCTTCTGTCGCCTCAATCCAGCAATCGTAGTTCACCTGGGCTTTCGCTGCCAGCTGTGGCGCGACAACCCGGCCACCACGATCGAACGCCTTGCGCATACGCAAAAGGGCATCAGCAAAGACAGGCTTGTCTTCGTCTCTCAGCCAGCGATCATCGGGCTCATCAGGAAGAACGCTTGAACGACGCGCAGCTGTCCGTGCCTTGTGATTAAAATGCTCAGCATCGAGCAGATCCCAGTTACTGTCGCGCTCGTCAGAAAGCGCGAGATAACCATCATACAATGCATTGCTGAACTGAATTCCGGTAACTTCTCGATCCTGCGCAGAATCAGTATCGAAAAGGCCGCCAAAAACAGCGTCCAGCGGTCCAGCATTAGCCGGAGCGGCAGCGATTATGGCCGCAACAGCCCCGAACAGAAAACTCTTTGTTTTCATTGTCCACCCCTTGATGAGTGCTGCAACTCACAGCAGAAATAATTCAGTGCCACCTATAACGCCTCCCGAGATGAAGAGCAAGTGACAGAACACACTTTATAGTAATTCAACGGCAAAATCATCCGGTTTTATCCAAAATCAGGGGAATTACTTATGACAGAGGCAAGACAGCACGACAGAATCCACGCCTAAAAGGTTAATAATTTGTAAAAATAACAGACTCAAAAAGATCACACGCAAGCTCCACCCTTCCTGTTAGCTTTTGCCTGAGACACACCAGAAACAGCAAAAGCATTCTTCCCCATGCCACATCTGCAACAAGCCCCCAGCCGCCAGGTAACAACTCTGTTTGATTTCTGGCGGCAACCTCTTTTGGCCGCTGCACTCCTGTGCCTGCTTCCCTTCTCCCTTCCAGAAGCATCTCCTTTACAGGGAACAGCACATCTCGATTTGACCAAGGGAACTGTTAATGCCGAGGGTTACCCCTGGAGCACGCTGGGGCGGCTCAACATCGGGGGGCGAGCCTTTTGTACCGGTGTCATGGTTGGCAAAAACCACCTCTATACCCAGGCACACTGTCTCTATAACAAGTCAGAGAAACGCTGGTGGAAAGCAGAAGAGCTTCACTACCGTGCCGGCTATCAGCGCGACAGGCATATCGGCTCTTCTGACATCACCAGAATAGAAATTTCCGAAAGTTATGATCCATCCAATCCCAACAGCCTGGCCAGCATGACCGGGGACTGGGCTCTCATTACCCTGAAAGAACCCCTCGGCCGTCGCACCGGGTGGCTTGGCCTCAAAAATATGGATCAGGGATTGCGTCAAAAACTTCGAAGCGGCACAGCCAGTGTCTTCAATGCCGGTTATCACAGCGGCTGGAGCCATGCGGTAAAGCTTTCATCCAACTGCTCTCAGGATGTTTCCAGACAAACTATCCCCGGTATCGGCAGCATCCCCTGCAGAGAAAGCCGGGAGAACCAGCGTTCTCTCCCGACAATCCTGTATCAAAACGGGACATATAAACTGGTCTCATCAGCCGCTTTTAACCGAAACGACGGCCCCAAACGCAAGGATAGCCATGCCTTTGCCAGCCTAAAAACCGCTTCCAGCGAATGGGGGCACAGCCAGCGCCCCAATCTTTGAGCGCCCCACAACGCCTCAGGACAAATGGCGTAATATTTCAGGCGGCTGATAAACGGTAACGACGGGCGCTTCCCCTTCGAAGCGCTCGACCTCTACCAGGACAGAATGTGCAACGGGTCCCTGTCCCAGTTCGGAAGTTCCCTCGTCTCTGGTCAGAACATTCGGATTGCCCGACTTGTCGAGGCTGCCAATCACGCCCGGTTCAACCGGGTCATACCAGGCCCCCGTCGGAAGCTGCACCACCCCTTTTTGTACGTTCTCGCCCAGACACAGCCCCGCCAGCGTCGCCCCGCGATCATTAAAGACTCGCACGACATCCCCGACTTTCAGTCCACGAGCCCGCGCATCCTCGGGATGCATCGTCAGGGCCTCCCGACCGGCAACCTTGGAATCCTGACTGGCCTTGCCATGATCAAACTGACTGTGCAGACGGGTGACTGGCTGATTTGACATCAGGTGTAAGGGAAAGCGTTTGGTCAAGGGTGAACCGAGCCATTCTTTTGGTTCAATCCAGGTCGGATGTCCCGGGCAGGACGCCAGCCCGAAAGAAGCCACCGTTTCGGAAAAGATCTCAATCCGCCCAGAGGGCGTTTTCAAGGGGTGCTTTTGCGGATCAGCCCGATAATCTGCCATCATAATCAGATCATGTCCCAGCGGAAGGGTAAACTCCCCCTCTTCCCAGAAAGCATCGAAGTCAGGCATATCAATTTCAAGGGAAGCCGCTCGCTGGCGATTGATCGCATGAAGATAGCGCAGCCAGTCCATCTCGCTGCGCCCTTCGGTAAACTTCTCACCAACCCCCATTTTCTCGGCAATGCCGGAAAAGATGGCATAATCATCCAGCGCTTCACCGACAGGCTTGACCGCCTGCTTGAGTGCAAAGAGATATTCATCCCGCTTGGCACAGCCGATATCATTTCGCTCGGCGGTCATGCTCGCCGGCAAGACGATGTCCGCATGCCGGGACAGCGCGTTCCAGGTCTGTTCATGTACGATAATGCTGTCTGGCTTGCGCCAGGCCTGCAAAAGACGGTTAAGGTCCTGGTGATGGTGGAAAGGGTTGCCACCCGCCCAATAAACTATCTTTGTCTCGGGATAGGTATATTCCTTGCCATTGTACTGGAAAACTTCCCCCGGTTTGAGCAACAGGTCACTGATTCGCGCAACCGGGATAAAGTCACGGACCTCGTTGACACCCTGATCCAGAGAGGCCCAAGCGAAGTCCATAAACTGATGACCGACACCATTGACACCAGCATAGCCCAGGCCGAAACCGCCGCCGGGCAAGCCAATCTGGCCCAGCATCGCCGCCAGAACAATCGTCATCCAATAGGCCTGCTCGCCGTGATCACCGCGCTGCATCGACCAACTCGCCGTCACCATTGTCCGCTTGCCTGCCATCTCCAGCGCAAGATCCCGGATCACCCCGGCGTCCAGTCCAGAGATCCCGGCGGCCCAGTCCGGTGTCTTGGGTTGCCCGTCAATCTCTCCGGTCAGATAAGGCAGGAACTGCTCAAAACCAACACAGTACCGCTGAAGGAATTCCTCGTCGTGCAGCCCCTCCTGCCAGAGTATATAAGCCAGCGCCAGCATGATTGATACGTCGCTGTTGGGCCGTGGCTGATGATAGCTGGCCTCAAGATAGGCATCCACATCATCTCGCACCGGGCCAAAATTGACAAATCTTGTTCCGGCATCGCGACAGGCGCGCAGACCTGATTTGGCACTGTGTTTACCCACACCTCCAACATTGATCTGGCCATTTTTCAGCGCGATCCCGCCGAACATAACCATCAGCTCACAGTGTTTTTCCAGCACTGGCCAGGAGGTGTGATTTTTCAGCAGCCAGTCCATATGCCCGACCACATGCGGCAAAATCACCTCTGCCGCAGCATAGCTGTAGGTATTCACTGACTTGGTATAGCCACCAATACAGTTCAGAAAGCGGTGGATCTGGCTTTGCGCATGATGGAATCGCCCGGCACTGGCCCAGCCATATGACCCGGCAAAGATCGCCTGATTACCGTAATCCTGCCGCACGCGATCCAGTTCCCGGCTGACTAGATCAAAAGCTGTGTCCCACTCAACCTCGACAAAGGGCTCTGCCCCGCGCAGCTCTGTTGCTGCGCCGGGTCCCTGTTCAAGATAGCTTTTTCGGATTGCAGGTTTGGTAACACGACAGGGGTGCTGAATACCGTCAATGAAGGACTGACCGATTGGCGAAGGATCAGGGTCCCGGGCAAAAGGCTCGACTCCCGTGATCCTGCCTTCTTCTACAGAAAGGAGATAAGTTCCCCAATGCGCCGCTGTCAGTATCTTGTTCATTGCCGGTCACTCGATAAGGTTGGTCCCACTATACAATAGATCAACCCGATTACTGAATCTGTCCAGTCCTGATTCTTCTGGGGGCCTGAACCCTAGTTCTGTGGTGAAATCAGACGTGGATCTTTCAGCGCCTCTTCAATCAAGGCTGGATCACTCCGCATCGCAAGGTGCCGGTTCGCAATGACATCATCAACGAGCAATATAAAGGCATTCCACTGGAATTCTTTCAGGGCGACTGTTTTCAGATTTTCAGGTCCCTTCTTCAGTCCAGTGGAAAATTTCTTGATCGTTGAACGCAGGATTGCCTTTCTGTGGGCACCCTTGATGGAAATCTGATCTTCTATTTCCTGTTTGATAACTGATGCCCGCAGGGGAACAGCAACCTCGGCTCCCTGAAGAGTAACAGTGACTTCCCAGGAAAACTCATCTTCATTTTCGGCGACGTCAGTCATGATCTTGTCTTCTTTTGTACCTTGCCAGACACGGCCCGAATCAGCGGGTATCCCTCGCCGAGCCAGTGCCTGATCTGCAGAATGTTAAACGCGCGTTTATTTCTTCTTGGTCTTTGTCTCTTCGCGGTAAGCTTTGACATAGTCTTCCAACAGGTCTGCGACCAGCTCGGGATCCCCAAGAGAATCCCAGATCGACATGTCAATCTCGTCGTCATCGGTGTATTTCAGGCCAAAAACAATCAGGTCCTCTGCACCGTACTCTTCCAGCTCTTCACGCAAACCTTCCAGAAGGTCTTCAGTTTCAATCCCGGTTTCACTCATAACCAATCCTTCTCTGATCTCTACAATAAGGCCGACAGCCTTTTATTCATGTGTTTCTGCCGACTTTATGGCAGAGCGGGAAGAATCAGAAAAGCAAAAAGCTTACGCTCTTGTTCTGTCCTGAAGCTGCCCCCCCCTGCACGAACAGTTGTGGAGAGACTTAAACGGCAACAGGGTCAGCTGGATAGCAGCTGACCCTGTGATCTAAAGGTCTCTCTTCGCTTGGCCTCGTACCGATCACGGTACAAACCAGATGATGAACTATTTGGCCGGGAAGCGCCTGTTCATCACGTCCTCTGCAAAATCCCGCGCGGCCCGGGTAATATCTTCATGAACCTCGGCATAGCGCTTGACGAAAGAAGGCACATAGCCTGTTCCCTGGCCAATCATGTCTTCCGTTACCAAAATCTGGCCGTCACAATCCACCCCCGCACCAATACCGATAGTTGGAATGGCAATCTCGCCAGAGATTTTTTTGGAAATAGCAGGTTCGGTACATTCGATAACCACCGCAAAAGCTCCGGCATTGGTAACAGCATGAGCATCTGCCAGAATTTTTTCTTCATTGCGCTGGGTCAGGAAACCACCGACCGTATTGGCGTGCTGTGGCAATAGTCCGACATGAGCCAGAACAGGAATTCCCCGTTCCACCAGAAACGAGATCGTCTCTGCCATCTCGGCTCCACCCTCAAGTTTAACCCCGGCACAGCCGGTTTCGGCCATAATACGGGCTGCATTTTCAAAAGCCTGAGCGGAGGAAGCCTGATAGCTGCCAAAAGGCATATCGACAATCACACAGGCTTTTTTGCTGCCCCGAACGACGGCAGCACCATGGGCGATCATCATCTCCACTGTCACCGACAGGGTATTCGGCATCCCATAGAGAACCATACCCATACTGTCGCCAACAAGCAGGAAGTCCACATGATCATCCAGCAGCGCAGCAAGGGAAGCCGTATAGGCAGTCAGACTGACGACAGGGCGCTGCCCTTTCAGCCTCATGATCTGGGGGACGGTTATACGTTTGGTCATTATACTTCTCGATTGTCAGAAACAAACTCGGACAAAACTATAGACATCTTTTATTGTGCGTCGCAACATGGCCTGTAATAAAAAATTCATTGCACCGATACAATATCTCTCGGGTAAAAACAGGCAACACTCTGGTACAAAAAGGCTAACTAGCAACCCCCTGTTCCACCGCAGCTTCGCCAAGAGCATCCCTAAAATCCGGGTGCGCCAGCGAAATCAAGGCTTTTGCCCGTTCATTCAGGGAAAGCCCCTTGAGATTCACCATACCATATTCTGTGACAACATGATGGGTATCCATACGCGGGTCCGTTGCCGGGCCGTCAAGCTGGGGGACGATACGCGACAGTGATCCATTTTTAGCTGTAGAGTGCAAGGCAACAAAAGACTTCCCCCCTCTGGAGGCATAGGCTCCTCTGACAAAATCAAGCTGCCCACCGGGGCCACTGAATTCTTTTCCCTGCAGATATTCTGCATTGATCTGTCCGCTCAGATCAACCTGCAGGGCAGAATTAACCGATATCATATCATCGTTCCGGGCAATAATCCGGGGATCATTGATATAGGAGGCCGGATAACCAGCCAACGAAGGATTGTCATCCATAAATTCATACATCTTCCGGTCTCCCAGTGCGAGAGTGAAAAGATGTTTCAGGCGATGCAGTGTCTTTCTTCGGCCCGTGATCACGCCTCGCCTGATCAAATCGACCAGCCCGGGTGCCAAAAGTTCCGAATGCAGGCCAAGATCATTGTGTTCTCTTAAATAGGCAGCAACCGCATTTGGCACCCCGCCCACCCCCATCTGGATCGTCGCACCATCAGGAATTTGAGCGACAATCTGCCGGGCAATCAGGTCATCTTCGACACCAGGCTCTGCTGGTAAAACCTCAAGTAAAGGGCAGCTGTTTTCAACCAGGGCATCCACTTCAGAGATATGTATCAGCGCCTCGCCAAAAACCCTTGGCATTGACCTGTTGACCTCGACAATCAGCTTACCGCAATTGCGGGCAACTTCTGTGCCATAATCACTGTTTGTCCCCAGGCTGAAATAGCCGTGCTGATCCATGGGAGAGACTGTCGCGATAAAAGCATCGGCCCCGATTGTTTCTGTCATCAACCTGCCCACCTGATGAAAGGTACTGGGAACATAATTCATCCAGCACTGCCCGTTTGACCGCCCCAGTTTTGCAATCTCCCTGTCATACCCGCTCATAAACAGGGAATAGGGTTTGATCACCTGCATCACATCCGGAGAGAGAATACTTTCTCCGGCATGAGCACTGGCGTGCATATAATAAGCTTTCAGGTGGCTCAAAGAACCGGATCTGGCCCGCTCGGTAATCGCATACAGCAGAGCCGGAGGCATCGAAACACCCATAGAGATCATCAGGTTGCTGCCCTCATCAATCAAAGAGGCAGCCGCTTCTGCTGAACAGAACTTTTCGCGATATTGCTCTTGGGATGTCTTCATCATTACCTCATTCAGGGGAGTACCTGCCAAGACAGACCCTGGCGATACAAAAACTCTGCACGTACAAGATACCCGTTCTTACAGAATGAATGAAAAATGCTGCAGAAAAACTTCGGCGACGATGATCTGCCTCAAGAGATCGCCAGTTTACCTGTAAAAGCCGAGATGAAGAAGGAAGATCACAACAGTCTCACAACTGTTAAAGATAAACCGTAAGGGCAAGGATCATATCCACATCCTGCCCGTTTTCTGCCAGCGGCAACATGATACGCTCTATCGTGTTATAATCTGGGACATGATACCCCGCAGGACCTTTGCGATAACTTGGCACTCCCTTGTCTGCAACCAGCAGGTAATCCCCATATACAGCCGATGGTTTGAAGTCGCTAAAAACCTCGTCGATCCAGCGCCCGGTAAAATCACTCCGTATCGCTTCGACATGGCTCGTACCAAACAGGCGAAATTTGAAACGAGTCGGGTTCCTTGCAACATCAACCAACCAGATGTGTCGCAAAAGAGAGGGAACATCGACAGGATCAAAATGCTGACGCCCAGGCAGAAAACGCTGCTCCTGCCCTTTTGGATGGAGCGAGATCCAATGGTCGTATAGGGCCCGGACTCTCTGGTCCCACCCTGCAAGTTCAACTTCTGAATACAAACCCACTTTGTCCTCTGAAACATTCCGAAAACCTTCCGGCTTCGGCTCACTGCCCAGAGTCTTATCTGAAAAGTTCCCTGATCACAAACCGATCATACAGAGCTGCCCTATTCAACCATTCGCGCCCCCTCGACACTGTGGAAAAAGCCGTTGGAAAAAGGGGCAAAATCCACCAGTTTATCAAGCCGTTCCTGAACTTCGATCTGATCTATCTGACCATCGAGTGCCTGCCTGAATGTCTGGATAACTGCCACCATATCCACCTGTTGCGGCCAGAGGCGGAAATGGCTCACTCCGAATTTCTGGAGGGCATCAAGCTCTCCCGCCAGACTATTGACACTATAGGACATGGTATGCGTCCCGTTAACCGCCAGAAAGGGCGTCCCGTCAAGTGTCATCACGTCCATGCCGTCGGGATCTTTTTCACAGACATAAAGACATCCGTCTTTGCTCAGATTGTGGGCGCGTGCATGGTAACAGCGGGCTGAGAGTGCCAGCGGCAATCGACCAAACACCTGGACTTCCAGTTCCCGGCCTCTTGCCATATTCCCCAAGGCCCGCAAAGATTCAGCCGGCAGCTCGCAGGGCAGGACAATGCGTCTGGCACCATTGCCATACAGATAGTCCAGCGTTCCTTCATTATAGATATTGATAAAGGGGCCGATAACATGCGAGCGCCCCTTTAACAAAGCCACAGCCGAGAGATCATTGGCTTCAAGATCCCAGGGGCAATCATCGGAAAGCTCATGCAGTTCTTTCCTTTCCCGTCCGGTCATCACCAGCGCCAGAGAGGAAAGGACAACTTCCTTGCCCGCTGCTTCCAGCCGTTCACATATCTCAGGAATAAAAGGCAGAAAAAAGGGCGCCCGTTTGGAGCAGGTAACCTCGCCTAGATAAACGACATCCACCTCTGCTTCATCGGCGATACGAAAATAAAAATCCCGTTTCTGTTCCGCTGGCCAGTTATAAAGGTGTGGCCCAAGGGTAAGGTGGGAAGCTGTATTCTTCATTATTATCTCCAGTTTTTCTGGTAGGCACCGGAGGTACTGCGGGCTCCTTCAGCGACATTCCCCATATCCATCAAGGGAACGACCTCTCCACGAAGAGCTGCATCAAGTGCCCGGCGATAGCTGGAAACAACCTGCGTGACATAGGCCTTGCCTCTTTGACGCCCTTCAATTTTGAGCGCTTTGACACCTGCTGCAATCAGCTCTGGCAACATTGCCATAACGTTCAGCGAGGTCGGCTCCTCGAACAGATAGGACGGGTCACCACTCTGCCCGACAAACCGCCCCTTGCAGAGCGTAGGGTAACCGGCAGGCTCATTATCCGGGAAAGAGTTGATGGTAAAATCTCCCAGTTTCGAAACCAGTTTTCCCCGTCGCTGCTCATAATTGACATGACTTGCAGGCGAGCAGACACCCAGCATATTGGGCGACTTGCCCGTGGCATAGGAGGAAAGCGAACAACGCCCCTCTGCCATCACGCACATCCCCCCAAAGGCAAAAACTTCGGTCTCGACATCAATTTCTCCGATCAGGGCCGCAATTTCCCTGACCGTCAGTACCCGGGGCAACACAACACGTTGCACATCAAAGGCGGAACGATAGAAATTGATTGCTTCCGGATTGGAGGCCGAAGCCTGAACCGAGAGATGACGGCGCAATCCCGGATGATTTTTCTGCGCATAGTCCAGCAAGCCGATATCCGCCAGGATAACCGCATCTACTCCAATAGCAGCAGCACGATCCACAGCTTTATGCCAAGGGGAAAGATTGCCCGCCTGCGGGTAGGTGTTGATTGCCACATAGATCTGGCGCCCCATCCCCCGGGCCAGGACAACCGCCTCTTTCAGCTCCTCCGGACTAAAATTCAGCCCGGGAAAATTCCGTGCATTGGTCTCGTCGCGAAAGCCGACGTAGACAACATCGGCTCCGGCGTCCAGCGCGGCTCGCAGTGCCGAGGGGGTTCCGGCGGGACAGACAAGTTCCATAATCAGTCTTCCTCATTTTCGGCAACAGGAATTGGCTTGCCTGATCTGGTTTTCTCAGATCTGGCTTGCTGGGCCCTGATCTTCCGGAGCTCTCTGTCCATCCTGTCAAGCTGTTCCTGTTGACGGTCCAGATCGTCTCCCAATAATTGATATTGTCGGGCAGCAGGGGAAATCAGAGCGTTTTTAATCTGGGCAAGATCTCGGTTGGCTTTATCATATAGTGCAGAGAAACCTGAGAGGGCTTTTCCTGCGATTGGCCGGAAAGAACCCGTCTTCCCCAGCCAGATTTCCTCAAGAGAAATATCCGCGCTATCAATTGCATTGCGCAGGGTCAACACAGCCTCGGTATCGCCGGTAACGGCCAGCTCCCGGGAGAAAAACAGCGCATCCCCGTCAACCTTCCCTTCCAGCAGCAGAACAAGAGAAGAGAGCGGCCCACGGATCGTTGCATCCGGCACAGGCAAGTCATCAAGTGGAGAAAAAAGCGATAATCGGGCTTTTCCATGATCCAGTTCGAGAACAAAACGACAGGGAAGATCAGTCGGCTGCACCATAAAACGGCACTGTCCCAGGGGTTCAAGCCTCTTGAACACATCAGGATAAAGTCTGGTTATCCGCTCCAGCATATACTTTGCAACCGGAGCAAAAAAACGGAGCGGCACCGGAGCGAGAGCCATACCGGCCAGAAGAACCGGGGAAAATGGGGGGTACTCTTGAGAGAATTTTTGATCCTGCATGTCTTTGACGTGATCTTTCCAAGCTAAGAAGCCAGAGCATGAAGATCACGCCCCGATCAGACATTGATCTTCATCAAGGCATCGCAAGAAACCCGGATTATTAAGTCCCCCTGTTTTTGGTGGTTGATCTTTATCAAAGACACCCGATCTATGGAATCATAGTATGACCGCGTGTTGCAGCCTCTCACAAAGAGTTTAAGGGAATTTCATGAGCTCAAAGCCCGCCCGTATCGGCATTATCACTGTCTCTGACCGGGCAAGCCGGGGAGAATACAAAGATCTGGGTGGCCCCGCTATTCATCAGGTGCTATCCCGCATGCTGGCATCCTCCTGGGAAGCAGTAGAAAGGGTGATCCCCGATGATCAGCCCGTGATTGAGCAAACCCTGAAAGATCTTGCCGACAAAGAAACCTGTAGTCTGATTGTCACAACCGGAGGCACAGGCCCGGCCAAACGGGATGTCACCCCCGAAGCGACCGAGGCCGTCAGCGAAAAACTTATGCCTGGGTTTGGTGAGTTGATGCGACAGGTCAGCCTGAAATTTGTCCCCACAGCCATTCTCTCGCGCCAGACCGCCGGGATACGGGGGAAATGTCTGATCCTCAACCTTCCCGGCAAACCCTCTGCGATCAAGGATTGCCTCGAGGCGGTTTTCCCGGCTGTTCCCTATTGTATTGACCTGATTGACGGAGCTTATCTGGAGACTGACGAAAGCGTCTGCAAGGCATTCCGCCCCAAACAGATCTGATCAAAAGAGGTCTGAGCGCAACAAACCTTGACCAGTTTCACTCCCCGATCAGATGCCCGACAACCTGTCGGCTGTGCGGTGTCGTGCGATGTTCAAACAGATAGACCCCCTGCCAGGTTCCCAGGGCCAGTTCGCCCTGCACCACCGGAATGCTGAGCTGTACGGATGTCAAAACAGAGCGGATGTGGGCTGGCATATCATCGGGGCCTTCACAGCGATGCCTGTAGAGTTCAGGATCTTCGGGAACAAGGTTGCAAAAGAAACGATTCAGATCGTGCCGTACATCCGGATCAGCGTTTTCCTGAATAACCAGGGAGGCAGAGGTATGGCGAATAAACAGNGTCAACAACCCGCAATAGAGCTTCTGATCAGTACACCAATTCCGGATTTCACGAGAAAACTCATAAAAACCTTGCCCCCGGGTATCAATATCAAATATCGTCTGCCACTGTTTCATTTGCTTTATCCGGTCGGTTTTACCGCCACTGTGATGTGATTTTGTCTGCGCCTGACAATTATCACATTTTTGCCTGTTATTAACCCATGTTCAAATGAAACATGTTACATACAGTGTCCTTGCCGCAGAACAGTTCCGTTTCAAGTCGATAGAGCAAATGAACAATAATGGCAGAAACAATTGATATACCTAAAGTTTTAGAAGTATCCGAACTAAATATAAGATCAATAGTTCAGGCAAACCTCTATCGCTACTGGTTACAGCTAAAGGCTGACAAAGATACCCCGGACTGGCAGGACTTTGATCCCTGTGTGGTGCGCGAGAGCCTGCCTGATATTATGCTCTACGATGCCTACAAAGACGGAAATTTTTTTGTCTGTATCACAGGTGAAAACTGCCGGGAGAATTTTGGTATTCCATCCAAGCGCTCCCCACTGGATGATGTTTTCCCCGCAAGAGTTCTTGGGGATGTCAAAAATCGCCTGACTCACGTACTCAATAGCAACAAGCCCCATCTGGTTCAAAAAAACATGAACTGGAAAATCGAGGCCAGCCCCGAAGAGCAAAAAAAAGCCTATACCGTTTTATTCCTGCCCTTCCGGATCGAGCACCCCCAGATCAAGCTGAAGATACTCAATTCCATCTATTTTCACCGCTAGATCATAAATTTCTATCCGAGGGTTTCTGTCAGTTATCTTCAGATTCGCTCCCGAAAAGCTCGGCCTTTTCCCTCAGCCGCTTCTGTGACAGCCAGCCTCATCTTTCTTCTTGAACAGCTCTGGATACTGGCGTTACCTTGCACTTTCAGCCACCATAGCCAACAGTCATAACCAACAGTCATAAACGGAGTAACCCCGGGTGAAAACACGTATCAAGTGGATAGAAAATGTAGCCTTCATGGCAGAAAGTGGGTCCGGGCACGCTGTGGTTATGGATGGAGCCGTGGAAGGTGGCGGGAAAAACCTCGGCCCTCGTCCGATGGAGATGCTGCTGATGGGCATGGGCGGCTGCTCGGCCTATGACGTGGTGCATATTCTGCGCAAGGGGCGGGAAAATATCGAAGACGTCGAGGTCGATATCTCCGCGGAACGCGCAGACAGTGAACCAAAGGTTTTCACCAAAATTCACCTGCACTTTAAAGTTATGGGCGCCGGACTGACGGACAAAAAAGTCGGACGTGCAGTTGAACTCTCGGCAGACAAATACTGCTCCGCCTCGATTATGCTGGGCAAGACCGCCGAAGTTACCCACAGCTTCGAAATTTTGCCGTCATGATCGGAAAAATTCAGTGAAAGCCGTTGTTCAGCGGGTGAGCGAAGCCTCCGTCACTGTCGAGGGAGCAACCACCAAAGAGATCACAGGTGCCATCGGCAAGGGCCTTCTGGTGCTTTTCTGCGCTGAACAGGGCGATCAACTGGCCGAGGCAGATTATTTTGCCAGCAAGATAAGCAAAATGCGCATCTTTACCGATGAGGAGGGCAAGATAAACCTCTCGCTTGCTGATATTGGCGGCTCCCTCCTCGCTGTAAGCCAGTTCACTCTTGCTGCCAACTGGCGCAAGGGAAACCGCCCGGGATTTTCAGCAGCCGCCAGCCCCGATGACGGCAGGCGGCTTTACGAGCATTTCTGCCACAGCTTGGAAAAGCTTGGACATCCTGTCGAGAAGGGCGTCTTTGGTGCCCGGATGGAAGTCAGGCTACTCAATGACGGTCCTGTAACCATCATTATGGATTCAAAGGACAAGGGCTGATCTCCATCGGACCAGCCTGTCCTGGCCTCTTGCACCGGGCTTGCGTCACCCTTTCCGCCCTTTTAAATCAGCCCGATTTTATGAAGATTTTCCTCATTCTTCAGGACAAAATCTGTACCCGCGTAGTCTTTTGCAGCTCCAGTGCAAAGCCAGGCAATCGCCCGGGCAGGCCAGTCCGCAGGAACATGTACCGATGGATCAAGCTGGCTTACCGGATTAATTCCCGACTGTTTGATCGAGACCTGCATGTCCGTTGCCACGGTACCAGGGCTGAGGCCGATTACAGTAATCCCCTGCGCCCGGTATTCCAGATCTGCACAACGGGTCAAGGACAGGGCCGCGGCTTTGCTTGAGCAGTAGTGGCTCCAGCCTTCAAGTGCGGCAGTCGCAGCACCGGAACTGACATTGATGATCACGCCGCTGCCGCGTTGTTGCATCACCGGAATCGCCGCGTGTATTCCGAAATAAACCCCTTTGTAGTTCACATCCGCAGCCCTTGCCCAAAGCACAGGATCAGAGTCAGCCAGCCTGGCGATGGGATCAATCGCCCCGGCATTGTTGATCAGGATATCCAGCCCGCCAAACTGCTCCTGACAGAGCTGCACAGCAGCAGACAGATCCTCATAGCTGCTCACATCACAGGAAATCACCGCGGCTTTCCCGCCCATTTTCTCAACTTTCCCGGCGACTTCCTCAAGCGCTTCAGCGCTACGTGCGGCCAGAACAACCGATACACCCTGCCGCGCCAATTCAAGCGCCGTTGCTGCCCCGATCCCCTTGCTTGCGCCAGTAATCAAGGCCACCTTACCCGCCAATTCTGTCATCATTACTCCCTGCTTCCTGCTTGCCTGTCTGTCTGTCTGTCTGTCTGTCTGTCTGTCTGTCTGTCTGTCTGTCTGTCTGTCTGTCTGTCTGTCTGTTTTACAGCCGAATTTGTCCCAGTATGTCAAAGATAAATTTTCACGAAATGTCTTTATATTCATCTATATCATGCATAAAATACATGAATGGATATGAATGCTCTCAAGATCTTTATGGCTGTAGCCAGGCTCGGCAGCTTTGCAGCTGCTGCACGAAAGGAGAATATTGATCCCTCCTCTGTCTCGAGGATCATCGCCGGACTGGAAAATGAACTGGCTGTCCGCCTGTTCCAGCGCACAACCCGCAACCTGACACTGACTGAAGCAGGAGCGCTTTATCTCGCCCGGGTCCAGGCCATTCCCGAAGAACTGGAACTCGCCCGGGAGCAAGCCCTTGCCGTCCATACAGAACCTCGTGGCCCCCTGCGTATTACCGCCTCCGTCGCTTATGGGCAGAGCTGTCTGCTTGCACAGATCCCCGCTTTTCGCACTGCTTTTCCCGATATCAAGCTGGAACTGCTGCTGACCGACGAAAAACTCGATCTTGTCGACAACAGAATTGATCTGGCGATCCGTCTCGCCCCGGAAATCAAAACAGATGTGATCTGTACAAAGCTTCATGCCACCCGCTACCGCGTCGTTGCCAGCCCGGAATATCTTGCCAGATCTCAGCCTGTCAAAACCCCTGAAGATCTTGCCCGTCAGGATATGATCCTGTTCGACCTGCCCGAATACCGGACGGAATGGCATTTCCGCACGGCAGACAACAAGTCCCGCACAATCCCGGTCAAGGGCAATCTGGTGATCTCCAATGCTTTGGCAATCCGCGACAGTGTACTTGCAGATCAGGGACTTGCTCTGCTGCCCAACTGGCTGATCGACCAGACTATTGCCGAGGGTCGCTGTCAGGATCTCTTCCCGACATACCGCGTCACGGCAACGACTTTTGATACCGGGGCCTGGCTGCTCTATCCCAGCCGGAATTTCCTCCCCCTGAAAGTAAGAGCCGCGGTAGACTTTCTGCGTCCACGCCTCTCCCGCTTCGCGCCCCTGGCTTAAACCACAGCCAACCAGCTGTTCCTGATCCGGGTCAAAATGTCGCCGTCGATTTCCCCGGCTTTTTCTTGTCAGACAATTCTTTGATTTTTATACTGTTTTTTTGTTCTGATCTCTGGTGTTCAAGTGGCTCAAACTCGGCGCAACTTTCTGAAAAACTCTCTGCTTACCGCCTCTGCCGTGGCCGGGGGGACTACCGTCGGCTTTCTCGGGGCAAGGGCACAGGCACAGCCTGATCTTCTGCTCAAACCCGCTTTGACAGAATACAGCTTCCTGCCCGGTATCCTGACCAGAAAACTCTTTTCCTACAACAGCACAGGTCCGGCTCCGGTTTTGCGCGCACGACAGGGACAGCCTTTTCATGTCAGGCTGGAAAATGCCCTGCCGGAAGAGACCACAATTCACTGGCATGGCTTGCGCCTGCCCAATGCAATGGATGGTGTTCCCTTCCTGACCCAGCCCTATGTTAACCGGCACGAAAGTTTCGATTACATCTTTACCCCACCTGATGCGGGTACTTTCTGGTATCATCCCCACTGCAATACACTGGAACAGATGAGTTATGGTCTCAATGGTGTTCTGGTGGTCGAGGAAGAAACCGACCCGGGTTTTGATCAGGATATTGCCCTGAACCTTCGGGACTGGCGGCTGGGATCAGACGGCCAGTTTATCAAGCTGTATCAGGCACGAAAAAGCGCCCGTTCCGGAACCTTTGGCACGGTCAAGACCGCAAACTGGCAGGAAAATCCGCACTACGAGGTTTCCAGTGGCGGGCTGATCCGTTTGCGCATTGTCAATTCCGACGTCACCCGGATTTTTAAACTGGGAATTTCGGGTGCCCAGGCAAAGATCATTGCACTTGATGGTTATCCAACGCCGGGCCAACCCGAACTGGATCAACAAAGTGTTGGTCCAGGACAACGCATGGATCTTGCCATCCTTCTCCCCGGTGAAGAAGACAGAGAAGTCACCCTAATCAACTACTCTTCCTCAACTCCCTGGACGGTCTCAACCCTGAAAACCAGAGGGCAATCCCTCAAACGTGATTTGGGTGACCTCAGACCCTTGCCTGCCAATCCAGTACCGCTTCCCGATCTGGCCTCTGCCGAACACATCCCCTTTGAATTCACAGCCACGGCTGAATCAGCCCCCAAAAGCGGCTTTTGCGGCAGCCTGGGTTTTTCCTTCTGGGCCATTAACCGTCAGCCCTGGCCTGGAGTGTCGCCCGATCCGATGGCACCGATGGCAGAACTGAAACTCGGCAAAAGCTATATTTTCAGCTTTATCAACCGCACACCGCACAGCCACCCGATCCATTTGCACGGCCTGTCTTTCACATTGCTGAAGTCCAACAAGCGTCCTCTCGCTCCCTTGATCACGGATACAGCCCTGTTGTTGCCGGACGAACAGATAGATGTGGCCTTTGTCGCGGACAATCCGGGGGACTGGCTACTGCACTGTCATATCATCGAACACCAGAAAACCGGGATGAGCAGCTTTATCCGCATTACCTGAGTAAACCCGGTTCAGACCTGAATTTCTTTTCTTGAACAGTCAGATCGCCAGCTAGTCGTTAGCAGTTTCCGCCAAGTCTGCTTTGTTGCGCAGCGCATCAGGCCAAAAGGCCATGACCTCAAGCCCCTTACGGGCCACATCCATGGCCGACAGAAACTGGTCAAACCCGCTGAGCAAACAGCTGATCGACTTGAGGCATTCTTCCTTGTACCCGATATCCGTTCCCTCCTTGCAGAGCTGCGCAAGTTCCGAACGATATTCCTGACGCATGTTCAGCAGATTCTGTCGCTGGGGCTCACCGATTTGCAACAGGGGTGTTTCCGCAAACATCTTGGCTGCTGCTTCAAACATTTCAGCAAGACGGTTTCTCAAATGGGTATCCTTGATCACCGACAGATCAAAAGACGTTTTTCTATTCATCAGTCCGCACCTGTGACGGCAGTATTTCTGCTGTTTCTTTTCGGCTTCTAGCCCAGCAGAAAGGACGAGGCAATCACCTGTTTAAGGTCTGAGATAATTTTCAACAGAATTACCGATTTTCTGTTCAGCAGCTAAAGCAAAAGTTTGCCCTCACGGCTTTAGTCCGATTAACCGATATATTCCGGCTTTGACAGGGGCAGCAGATTTGTTTGTTTCGCTGTTGCCGGAAAATGACTGCCGAATTGAAAACCCTTCAACAATGTCCAGAATCAACTCGGCGCAATCAACAGCAGAAGGATTTAAAATCAACAAGTTTTTATCTGCTATTTCCTGCACAACCCTGGCCAGGGTCGATACAAGAAGAGATCGGTTGTTGAGAAAACCGGAGCGAATTTCTGGATTGCGCAAACCTTCTGAAAGAATTTCTGCCGCAAGCAAGGCATATTCCGGTTCAGAACAGGCTTCGAGATAGATTACCAGAAAGCGGTCCAGTGCCTTAACCGGATCCCGTGTGTTTTCCAGAACAGACTGAAACTCCAGAAACTCCTGAGCTTCCAGTGTTGCGATCTCCTGCACCAGCGCGGTTTTACTGTCGAAGTGGTTATAGACATTCCCCAGACTGATTCCGGCATTTTTCGCAAGATCCCGCATACTTGTCTGATGAAAGCCTTTTTCCGCAAAACATTTTATGGCTGTCTCGACAATCAGCTGTCGCCGCTGGTGGGTTGATTTATCGCGCTTGCCACTTTTTTCCATAAGGCTACTCCAGTTTCGGCTTGCAAAGGAACAAAGACAATCTTAATTAAATGAACGAACGTTCGCTTTTGTTAAGGTGTATCATGAATCCATGCAACTGATGTTTTGAGGGCATAATGACTGACAACGCGCCGCCAGCTCCCAATGAAGGAATAACCAAGCCACTCGGCGCAGGCAAGCCACATGCACGGTGGTTATGGATAACCATTTCTCTGATAACGCTGATCGGGGTACTTTTCCTGCTTGCCCTGGAGGAAGACACCGCCGATATCGCCAGAACAGAAACCTTCGCCCCGTTACCACTGGTTTCCTTTGAACTGGTTCAGACCGGACCGGAAACTCTGGAGATAACTTCTTTTGCAGAAATACGCCCGCGCTGGTCTGCCGAGCTGCGGGCTGCAGTATCCGGGAAAATAAACCGGGTCCACAACAGCGCCCTTGCCGGTGAAGTCATTGATAAGGGCACTGCGCTTGTTGAAATAGAAAACAGCCGCTATCTTGCCGAACTTTCTGCCGCTGATCTGGCCCGCAAGGAAGCTGATCTCGAACTTTTGAAAGCAAAGAACGCCAACTACCTTGCCCAGAAAGAGTTCGAGCGCAGCAGCAGAAAAGCACCGAACGATTTTGCTCTGAAAATACCCCAGCTGGAAATTGCCAAGCAGTTGGTCGCCTCGGCAGAAGCCCGCGTCCGCGCAGCAAGACAACAGCTAAATGATACAATGATCCTTGCCCCCTTCCCTGCTTTTGTAACCCGGCGTTTTGTCAGCCCCGGTCAGATGGTGAATGAGGGCGATCCCCTGGTCATGCTGGTTGATAACACAAGGTTCGAGCTGGAGGCCGAGATTGGTAGACGGGACTGGACCCTGCTACAGAAACCCTTTGCCGGATTGGAAGCGAAGGTAACAGGGCAAGCCGGCGAAGTAATCGCGCTGGCAAGGATCCGTCGGGGCGGCGGGTTTCTGGATGAAGCCACTCGCCAGTATAAAATCTTTCTTGATATAGAAGAAGCAGACACCTCAAAGGTCCTTTCCGGCGATTTTGTCAAACTGTCCCTCCCCGGTGTAACCATCTCCGAAGCTCTGGATATTCCGGCCTCCTCCCTCACCAAAGACGGATATCTCTGGTATCTCGACAAGCAGGACCGCCTGCAAAGGCTCGAGCCGCTTGTCCTCTCGCGCCGAAATGACCGTATTATCATTCAGGCACCAGTCGGGGAGACCTCCTGGCGCTTCGCGATCACCCCGCTGGTTTCTTTTCTGCCCGGCCTGAAAGTGCGTGCCCGGGAAAAGGAGGAATAAGTCATGCATTCCCTGACCGGATGGTTCATCAAAAATCCCGTGGCCGCCAACCTGATGATGGCATTTTTCCTGTTCCTTGGCTGGCTGGCACTGACCACAATTCGCATTGAGGGCTTTCCGCGCATCCCTCCGGAAAGCATTAGCATTACAACCAGTTATTCCGGTGCATCCACGGCCCAGATTGACGAACTGATAACCCGGAAGATCGAAAAAGCACTCGAAGGTCTCGAGGGTGTTCGCAGTATAAGCTCTCAATCAAACAACGATATTTCGGTTGTAACCCTGCGTCGCAGTGGTGGACAGGACCTGCAAAAGCTCCTGGACAAGGTACGCTTGCGGATAGATGGCATTTCAGATTTCCCTTCAGCAGCAGAACGCCCCGTCATAGAAGACGGTGGTTTTGATTTTCCGGCACTCTATCTCAATCTCCATGGCCAGACCGATCCAGTAACTCTGCAAAAATTGTCCGAACTCCTGCGCGAGGAGCTTCTCTCGCGCCCTGAACTGTCCCGGATGAATATCTGGGGGCTGTATGAGCGGGAAATGCAGATTGAACTCGATCCACAAATCCTCCAGCGCCACGACCTCACGGTTGCCGATGTCGTCACCCGGATAAGGTTAAATTCGCTGAATTTCCAGTCTGGTGTCCTGCGCACAAGAGGCGGGACTATTTATCTGAAAGCTGATAACCAGGCAAGGTTTTCAACAGAATATGCCGCAATCCCGGTTGTTGAGCGCACAGATGGTACCCGCATTCTTCTGGGGGAAATTGCCACAGTCCAGGACAACTTCAAAGAAGGAGACTATCTGTTTCGTTTTAATGGTGAACTGACCTCCGGTATGGAGGTTCTGATCGGCCAGAAGGAAAACCTGCTCCGGGTATCAGAAGTGGTTCATGACGTTGTTGAAACTTTCAGGACCCGCTTGCCACCCGACATTAAACTCACGATTTGGGGCGATAGCGCAGATTATATCGCGGAACGGCTGGGCCTTTTAAAAGACAACGGTATCCAGGGTCTCTTGCTGGTACTTTTAGTTCTCTCGCTTTTTCTGAATGTACGCTTGGCATTCTGGGTCGCCATGGGCATTCCCGTTTCCCTTATGGGTGCTCTGGCCGTTGCCGGTTCAAAGTGGGTCGACTACTCCCTGAACGATGTCACCACCTTTGGCCTGATTATCGTGCTTGGCATACTCGTTGATGATGCCGTGGTGGTCGGGGAAAGTGTTTTCGAAGAACGTCAATCGGCTCAAGATCCGTTTCTTGCCACCGAAAAGGGGGTCAAGAGAGTTGCCGTCGCAACAGTATTCGGTGTTTTGACGACCATCGCCGCTTTTTTCCCCATGCTGCTGCTGGACAATCCTCTGGGAAAAGTTCTTGCCGGTTTTTCCGGAATTGTCATTTTTGCCCTGGTCTTTTCTCTGATTGAAAGCAAATTTATACTCCCGGTCCATCTCGCTCATACAAACCTGCACCAGCAGCCCCGTTTCTTTCCGGGTCGGCTTTGGGCCAGAATACAGCAAACCACCCAGCATCTCTTGCTGGAATTTCGCGACAGAATCTATGCACCACTGCTCGTCAGTGCCATCAGGCACCGTTATGCCACCCTCGTACTCTTTATCGCTGCGGCCACGCTCGGGATCGGTCTGATCGGCCTTGGCAAGATCAGGACAGTCTTTTTCCCTGATGTCCCCGGACAGGTCATTACTGTGAATCTGGAAATGGACGCCCGCGCCCCCTTTGGACTGACCAGAGACAACCTCGACCGCATCCGGGTTATCGGAGAAGAGCTCAGCAAATCCCTCCAGCAGGAAAAATCACTGGAAGCTGCTCCCGTACGCTCCATGTTTCTGATCATATCGGATACAAGTACAGCACAGCTTTTTGCCGAGCTGACACCCGTTTCAGAACGCCCTGATCTCGGGATTATAGAATTTATGGAACAGTGGCGCCAACGCACAGGACAAATAGAAGGCGCGACCCAGCTCCAGTTCACAGGTTCGGAAGAACTCGCCGGGGGTTTTCTTCTGCGCCTCTATGCAAAAGATACTGATCTTCTTGCTTTAGCCAGTAAAGATCTGCGCGAATTTCTGGCCGGGATCAATGGTGTAAACAATGTCCGCGACAGCCTGACCCCGGGCCAGCCCGAGCTGGACATCCGAGTCAAACCCGAAGCACGACATCTCGGCTTTACCACAGAGACGCTGGCCTCCCAGATAGGCAATGCCTTTGGCGGAGCCGAGGTTCAGAAAATCATGCGGGACGGCACAGAACTCAAGGTTATCGCCCAGAACACGGACAAGACACGCGACAGCATCGACGACCTGCTGCGAAGCCGGTTGCGCAGTAATAACGGAAACTGGATCCCCTTTCAGTCTGTTGCCGAGATCAGGGGAGGGTACGTCTCAGGCACCATACATCGTGAGAACGGAAAATTGGTCAATACAGTCGCTGCCTCTATAAACCGTTCTTTGGTCGCCCCCGAGGAAGTTGCCCAGGCGGTGTTTGAACAGCTTGTTCCCGAACTGGTCGCCCGCTATCCCGGCCTGGAGGTCAAAAAGGCAGGGGAGCTGGAAGAAATCGGTGAAATACAGGGGGGAATGAAACAGGCCCTGCTGCTTGCTGCCGTCATGATTTATGTCTTGATGGCCGTGCCACTCAAATCCTACTGGCAACCATTTATCATTCTTGCCATCGTACCGCTGGGATTTGTCTCTGCGGCGCTCGGCCATCTGATTATGGATCTGCCACTCTCGGTCCTGTCTTTTTTTGGGATGCTGGCTCTGACAGGTGTTGTCATCAATGACAGTCTCGTCCTGATAACCAGCTATAACCAGCTTCGCGAAAGAGGCATAGCGGCTTCTGACGCCCTGTGTCAGGCTGGTCTGGGCAGATTCCGTGCCATTTTCCTGACGACAGCCACAACAGTTATCGGTCTTACTCCCTTGCTCAGCGAAACTTCCGAGCAGGCACAGTATCTTATTCCTGCCGCGGTTTCCCTGGCCTATGGCGAGCTGTTCTCGACGGCACTCATGTTGATTCTGGTACCGGTACTCCTTGCGATTACCGAAGATTTCAGGCGTGCATTTCTTGGGGTTGGCCAGAATGACGCCAACGACCCTGCCCCGCCGGAACCAACATAACGAACCGCCTCAAGCTGACTATAAAGAGAGGGAGACAAGGGATCTCCCTCCTCAAATAGATCAGAGATGAAACCGTCTTTGCCTCTGATCTACAGCAACGGCACAACAAGGTAACCAAGATATCCGCCGTAACAACCGAGTAACACACCGCCTTTCAAACGGCTCAGTTTCCAGCCCCAAACAGAAAATCCGATCAGAAGCAGTGTCGCCCCCAGCATAACCCAGACATCAGAGCCCGCAATCTCATCGGGAACGGTAATCGGCTGAACCAGGGCCGTGATGCCCAGAATACCCAGCACGTTATAGATGTTACTGCCGATAACATTCCCCAAGGCCAGATCCGTCTGGCGCTTCAGCGCTGCAATCACCGAGGTCACAAGTTCAGGCAACGAGGTTCCGATCGCGACAATCGTCACACCGACCAGTGCTTCCGATATCCCTGCCTCCACAGCCAGCCCTGCAGCCGCATCGACCAGAAACTTGGCCCCGGCAATAGTCAGGGCAATCCCGCCCACTGTGAACAGAGACGCTTTCAGAATACTCATCTGGGAAATCTGATCCTGAGCAGAGACTTCCTGCCCGCAACCTCCCTCCGGAGATGATCTTTTCTCTTTCAGATAGCTAAGGACAATATAGGCAAGAAGCAGCAACACGAACACAGCCCCCCAAAAGCGCTCAAGATAGCCCGTCAGCAGAACAACAACACAAAGCAGAGTCACAATGACCAGGGCAGCCCCATCGCGGAAGAAAGCCGCGCGAGAGATCACCAGGGGATAGATGATCGCAGAAACACCCAGAATCAGCAGGATATTGCAGATGTTGCTGCCGACGATGTTACCAATTGCAATGCCGGGCAGATCAAGTGAGGCAGCCAGCAGGCTGGTGACCAGTTCCGGTGTTGAGGTCCCGAAGCCAATAACCGTCAAGCCGATCAACAGGGGAGAAACACCGAGCCTGAGAGAGAGTGAACAGGCTCCGCGCACCAGCAGATCACCACCTGCCACCAGCAATATCAAACCACCAACAATTCCGGCAAATGTAAGCATGGAAACCAGCCTTCCGCAGCAGATTAGATAAGATTGAATCAAACGAGGAGTACATCAGCACTGAAATTGGAAGAACGGGGATCGCACGTTATGCCTCCTCCTGCTGCAGCCCATGAATTGGGAGAGTTTGGGCTAAAAGCAAGTCTGCCCAGAAAATATATATTTTGTGACGCCCGGGAGAAGACACAGTAGATTTCATCAGGACACAACTACATCCACAAGTCTGGATTCGTTATGTATCGTCTGAACTTCCGGCACGCGTTTTGTGTCTCCAGCCGCCACACCGGGGCTGGACCCCAAGATGAGCTTGAGATCCTGTTTGGAAAAGGAATAATAGGCATGAAAAAAGCAGAAAGAACCTTCCATGCTTGTTGATTTGGGAGCCAGCGCCCCTTACATCGCCCTGTTCCTGCTGCTCGGGGTTTTCCTGCTGTTTTTTCTTGAAATAAGATCCCCGGAAATCATTGCTTTCTCCGGGGCAGCAACAGCTCTCGCTCTTGGACTGGTCGACACAAAACAGGTACTCAACTCCATTGGCAACCCGGCTCCCGCAACAATCGGGGCCATGTTTGTCCTCAGTGCCGCACTGGTCCGGACAGGGGTGCTGGAGGCCGCAACTGTCCGTCTCAGCGCACAGGCAAAGCGCCGCCCTCTCTTGACCATCGGTCTGTTTTTCTGTGCGGCTGCCGGCATCTCGGCCTTTATGAACAATACCCCGGTTGTCATGGTTCTGATCCCCGTTGTTATCAGTCTGGCGCGGGATGCCAACACCAGCTCATCCCGGCTGCTGATGCCGCTTTCCTTTATGGTCATCCTCGGCGGAACCTGCTCTCTGGTCGGCACCTCAACCAACATTCTGATCGATGGTGTCGCCAGGGAAATCGGCCTGGCTCCCTTTACTCTTTTTGAAATCGCTCCGTTGGGCATCATTGTTGCTCTGGTCGGCGGCAGTTTTCTCGCCCTCACCGCCCCGAAACTCTTGCCCGATCGCAAAAACTCCAGCCTGTCCGAAGCAGCAAGAGAACAGCGTATGTGGTTCGCTGAGCTTTTGATCCCGGTCGGTTCTCCACTTGTTGGACAGTCTCCTCTTCAGGTCGATGCTTTCCGTCGAGGTGGCGGACTGGTCGTCGATGTTATCCGCGCAGATTTCTCTTTGCGGGACAGCCTGGAAACAACCCGGCTGGCTCCCGGAGACCAGGTGGTAATCAAGACTGCTGATGCAGAAATCATGGGCTTTCGCGAAGGAACCGCCCAGGGTGCCTCCATTGCCGGAGCAGAGGCATCTAAAGCCCGGCAATCCGTCGTGGTCGAAGCCCTGGTCGGCCCCAATACGCGGGCAAGAAGCAGAATGTTCGGCCGACTGAGATGGCGACGCCATTTTGGTGTTTACCCTCTGGCCCTGCACCGCGAGGGAACCCTGCAGGACCAGAAACTCCAGACAATCCGGCTGGAGGTCGGAGATACCCTTTTACTGGAGGGGTCGACCGAGGATATCAAACGGCTGGAAGAGGAAGAGCGCCTGATCCTGCTCTCCCCGATAGCTTCGCGCGCCTTCCGCCGCACAAAAGCCCCCATTGCTCTGGCAAGCATGATCGGTGTTGTTCTATTGGCCGCACTGGATATCGCACCAATCCTTCCCCTCGCCCTTCTGGGAGTTGCTGTTGTGCTTCTTACCCGCTGCATTGATGCAGATGAAGGTGTTGGTGCCATTGATGGCCGTCTGCTGCTGCTGATTGTCTCAATGCTGACCCTCGGTGCTGCCCTTGAAGGTTCCGGCGCGCTTGGTTTGATTGTCGGGCAGCTAACCGTTCTACTCGGCACGGTATCCCCCCTGCTCGCCCTGACCCTGATCTATGCAGTCACCTCGATCCTGACCGAGCTGGTAACCAATAACGCCGTTGCCGTCCTCATGGCCCCGATTGCTGCCGGAATAGCGGCACAACTCGGCCTTGATCCCCGCCCCTTTGTCGTCGCCGTCATGTTCGCCGCCAGCGCCAGCTTTGCCACACCGCTGGGTTATCAGACCAACACGCTGGTCTATAACGCCGGAGGCTATCGCTTTTCTGATTTCCTGAAGATCGGTATCCCGATGAACATTGTCGTCGGGGTGACAACAGTTTTCACAATCCCCTACATCTGGCCTTTGCTGGTCGAATAACAGTCAGCGCCGGAACAATTCCTGTAATGCAGAATCAGCCTGTGCACGGTTAAGCTGGGGTCGCCTTGCGGCACCATGGGCACCAGCAGCGATGCCATTGACGATAAAGTCGCCACTTTCATCACGGTATCCATAGGCATGTAGCCGATCCCCTCGCACAGTCATCCAGCCAAAACCTCCTCCTCTCATGTCTTGAACATGACGACGGTCAATCGCGCTTTGCAGGACTCTCCGATTGACCCGCAAATTTACGCCTTGCGGTCTTCCCTGATTGAAACTTGCTGACTGGGGAGGAAGAGGTTGCCGGGCTTGACGGCCTTGCCGGGCGGGTTGAGCAGACTGCGGGGGGCTATCCACACTGCCATCCGATTTAATTCCAAATCTTGTCGCTCGAGCTGACGGGTGCCGCGGGCAGGTCCCCGCAGCAAACGTTGCGTTGCATTGCGTGCACCTTAACATTTCAGCTTTCCCTTTATATAGATATCAGTTCAGGGTTTGCTCTTCTCCAGCTTGATTGGCTCAACGGTACTTGCCAGCAAATCCATCAGCTTTGACATGCCTTCAGTCGGAGGTTGCTGTGTCGCTCTGACAGTCACATCATATTTGGCTGTCTTGTCCGTCGAGCGGGTATTTTCACGTTGAGCCGACATTTTTCCTGTCACCTCAAGGCTGCCGCTATAAAAAATCCCGTTGGCTTCGGCCTTGGCTTTCGCTTCCACTTCTGCCGATGAACTGCTTTTTGCCGTATCGACCGTATGGATTTCCATCGAAAAATTAATATCAACGCTGTCAATTAACAGAGCTGGGATGGGCACCAGCCCCAGCACGGGGGGAGCAACGGTAAGTGAATGCACCGAAATCTGGCCATCGTCTCCGGTAACAGGGCGTTCAAGCTTCATCGGCAAGCTCAGAATATCCTTGGGCGTTGCCCCTTTTGTTTTCGGCGTCCCTTCTTCCCCGTAGGCCAGCATGTTGATGAAGCTGACCATCTCGTGCCCCAGTTGCTTCTGCGCTTTGATCGATGCCGCCAGCGGAGCAGCAATCAGGTATTCCATTGGAATACTGCCCAGCTCATTACCAATTGCTGATCCGCCACTCCCTTTGGCGGGTGTTTTGTCATCTGCCATCTGTCTGCTCTCCTTATGTTCTCAGATAATCCAGTAGCTGTTCCTGAATCAGGCTGACACCTTCTGGAGGATCTGACATTTTAAAGTTGATTTTCACCTTGGCCGGGGAAGTAGAGGACTGAAAACCATCGCCCTTGGGCATAATGGTAATTTCGGACGCCGTTCCAAACAGATCATCAATCGTCCGCCGGATAATACCGCTGTCGTCTTCCGATTTATCTTTCGTAGCTGCATCTTCATCGGATGATTTGGTTGTCGGGGTGACATCCAGATTGGTCAGCTTGGTCTCAAATTCAATTTCCAATGTATCAATCGACAGCGTAGACATTGGCACCAGTGTCACCGCAGCAGCTTCGAATATTTCGAACGTCTCCTGATCCCCCACTCCCTTGCTCGTGGCCATCGCAACCAGACGGGGGACATAGATCTCAATTTTGTCGCCCGTGTCCGGATCCGTTATCACTTTGGTTTCGAAATAGGACTGGAACAGCTTCAGATGCTGCATGTTCACAAAGCGCCGGGCTTCAAGAACCGAAGAGTAAATCCCTTCGAGAAGGTTTTGAAGAGATTGAGACAAGCTGACCCTCCAGGTTGGTTAACATAACGTTAACATCAACCCATGGGATATCAAACCTATTTAGTCACAACCATATGAATGCATCCCTTATCGCCAGAATTTATCCCGGTTCGGAAGGATACTTCGAGCGTCAGATGTATAACAGCTTCTCCCTTTACAATAAGTTACAGGAGCGGATCACGGGTAACCGAATGCGATATCAGGCGGCAGAGTTCCTCGACCTCGGCCCGCATCTGCACTTCCGGATTACGCACCAGCCAGTTGCCGATCGGCATGGCCAGCTCCACTGGCGACAGGCGGACAACCTCACGTTTTGCCAGCGCGGCTTCGCTCAGCGGCAGCGAGGCCAAGAGGACCCCAACCCCGGCTTTGGCTGCATCCAGTGCCGTGATAAAGCTGTCAAAACGGATCGCGGTTTTACGCGGTGGCGATATCTTGGCTTCAATTGCCCATTCAGACCAGCCACTGCGCCGCCCGGCCAGTCGGATGCAGGGCAGACTGCGCCACTTTCCTTCAGGAACACCAGCCAAAAGAGAGGGCGCACAGATCGGCGAGAGAACTTCGGAAAACAGATGGGTTGCAATTTTACCGTCCCACTTGCCATTGCCAAAACGGATCTCGATATCTGCCTTGATCGCCTCATAATCCGCCGGGCGGTGGATTGCGGCAACGGAGAGAGAAATCTTGGGACGCGCCGCAATAATCCACTGCAACCGCGGCACCAGCCAGAGCGAGGCGATTGACGCCGGGCAGGCAATGGTGACCACCTTCGAGCCTTTTTTACCAAAAAGATCCTCGGTGCTGCGGGCAAGGGCGTGGATGGCAGAACGCACCGAGGGCAGATAAGCATCCCCTTCCGCCGTCAGCTCAACCCCGCGCGCCAGACGGTGAAACAGTGTCACCTTGAAATGCGCCTCAAGCTTGCGGATCTGTTGGCTGACCGCCGCCTGGGTCAGGCCGAGTTCATCAGCAGCTTCTGTGAAGTTTTCGTGACGGGCTGCCGCCTCAAAGGTTTTCAGCCAATCCAGAGGTGGCAATAAAGACAATATGTTATCCCCAAGGCATAATTATAACAGGGTCAAAGACCTATTTTATATTTATTGTTCTTATTGCTTTTTAGGTGACTAATCGAGTCAATTATTAAAAACAGCCCTTACGGAGAGAGAAATGTCACTGGAAACCGCTGGTATCCTTCAGGACGGTGAAGCCATCTGCCTGCAGTGGAGCGATGGGAAAACCGCCCGTTTTCATGCGATCTGGCTCAGAGACAATGCCCAGGACCCGGAAACCCGGGCCAGTGGCAATGGTCAGCGCCTGATCACCATCCTCGATATTCCTGCCAACACCAGAATGACTTCCGCCGAAATCGGTGCAGGAGACCAGTTGCATCTGCGTATGGCACCAGAAAACAAAGAACTGGTTTTCTCCGGCAACTGGCTGCGCAAAAGGATTTATGACACCCCGGCTGTCACAGAACGCGGCTGGTGCCCGGACCATATCACGCCCTGGGACGCTGGCCTCAATGCCTCGGTCCCGACCGTTGACCTCACCCAGGCCAAAGTTGACCCAAATTCCCTTGCTCACTGGCTTGAGGGCGTACGACGTTATGGTCTTGCCATCATGACCGGCCTGTCCACAGACAGCGGCAGCCTCTGCGAAGTGGCGGAACTCTTCGGTTACATCCGCGAAACCAACTATGGCCGCTGGTTCGAGGTCCGCTCCGAGATCAACCCGGTCAACCTCGCCTATACCGGCCTGGGGCTTCAGGCACATACCGACAACCCTTACCGCGATCCGGTTCCGACACTGCAACTTCTCGCCTGCCTGGAAAACTCTGCCGATGGTGGCGAGTCCATGGTGGTCGATGGTTTCAAAGCCGCTCAGGTTCTGCGACAGGAATCTCCGGAGAGCTTTGAGCTTCTCGCCCGTTTCCCCGTACGCTTTGAATATGCCGGTGCCGACGATATCCGCCTGCGCGCCAAACGTCCGATGATCGAACTCGGCCCCGATGGCGAACTGATCGCCATCCGTTTCAATAACCGTTCTTCAGCTCCCTATACCGATATCCCCTTTGATTCTATGGCTGATTATTATTGGGCTTACCGCAAACTGGCAGAAATCATCGAACGGCCAGAGATGGAAGTGACCTTCAAGATGAAAGCCGGAGATCTTTTCATCGTCGACAACACCCGCGTTCTGCACGCCCGAAAAGGCTTCTCCGGTGCCGGAACCCGCTGGCTTCAAGGCTGCTACGCTGACAAGGACGGGCTGCTCTCGACCCTTGCCGCCCTGGAAGAAAAAATGCAGGAGGCAGCAGAATGACTTTTGATATTTTAAACAAAGACAACATCGTTGATTTTATTGGCGATATCTTTCACCGTCGCGGCGCAGATTCCTATCTCGGCGAACAGGTCACCATGTCTGAACACATGCTTCAGGGTGCCCAGTTGGCCGAACAGGCAGGTGCCGGAGACATCCTGATTGCCGCCGCTCTGCTCCACGATATCGGCCACTACACCAACGAGTTTCCCGACGATGCTCTGGCCAAGGGGATCAACAATCATCACGACGAAGCAGGAGCCGCCGTTCTGCAGGCTTTCTTCCCGCCGGTCATTACCGAATGTGTCCGCCAGCATGTCGCAGCAAAACGCTATCTCTGTGCCACCGATGACAGCTACTTTGGTAAACTCTCCGATGCCTCCATCCACACCCTGAACCTTCAGGGGGGACCGATGAACGCTGAGGAAATCACCGAAATGCAAAAAAATCCGCACCTGAAAGAAATCGTCCAGGTGCGCTATTGGGATGATGCAGGCAAGGATCCAAAGGTAACAACACCGCCCTTTGAATATTATGCCCCCATTCTCCAGCGCGTCGTTGACGGCTTTGCCGGATAAAAAAACCAGCGACCTTGTGCCCCCGGTGTTAAGCTCTCCGGGGTCACAAGGTTGAATTTTACTGCTGACCCCTTACAAACAAGACAGGCGAGCACTGATGGGCAACAAGATACTCCTCGTGATCATGGATGGTGTCGGTTATGACACCGCTGTTTCCCAATGCGGTTATCTTGAAGGACTGGTAGAGTTGGGCCGGGCCAAACGCTGGAAAATGCGCGCAGCCCTGCCGACCATCTCTGCCGCCATGTATGAAACCATCCACAGTGGCCTCTCCCCCATCGACCACGGCGTAACAGGCAACGAAGCCCTGCGCCCCTCCATCGTACCCAATATATTCCAGAGCCTGCACAACCAGCACTTCAAAACCGCTGCAGTTGCCCACTCCTATTTCCATACCCTCTACAACGGTCCCTATGATCTTTTTGATCATATCGAGGTCGAAGACGAGACTAAAAATATCCAGTACGGGCGCTTCTATTCTATGGAAGGCTACAACGGCACCAATATCTGTGCCCCGGCTGAAATTGACCTCTGCGCCCAGGCCAGCCTGCTGATCAACCGTCACGCACCGGATTACCTGCTGCTGCACAGCTCATCGGTCGACAGCCTCGGCCATCGATATACCGCCGACTCATCCCAGTACCGCATCCAGACCTGGCGTATCGACAATGCCCTGGCCCGCGGCATCCCCCGCTGGCTCGAGGCTGGTTACGAAATCATCGTCACGGCGGATCACGGGATGAATGCAGACGGTCATCACGGCGGCGCAGAAGACATCATGCGCAACGTAGCCTTTTACTATATCGGCCAGGGAAATATTACCGCCAAGCCAGACAGTCTGCTTGATCAGCTGGCCATTGCCCCATCGGTACTACAGCGCCTTGGTGCAACAATCCCCGACAGCATGAAAGCAACACCCCTCTTTGCAAAATAGGGAACTGTTCTGACAGTTGGTTTACTAAAGATCAGCCCCTAATGAACTGTGGGCGGCTGGGGTAAAGTCACCGCCAGTTCCTCGGCATCTTTGGTGATTTCCGCATGCATCAGGATTTTTGACGTCAGGGCCATAGAAGTGTCAATCACCCAGCGCACATCGCGCTCGCCCGCGCTGTTCTGATTGGCCACCACTTCCGGCAAGATCTGTTTTTGCAAGAACCCGGCTACCCCGGCCAGGGCTCTGGCCCCCAAACGCAGCTGCACTGCCGAAAGAACGAAAGCCACCGGTTTGCCTTCTGCCGGACCAGTCTCTGCCTGACCAGTTTCAGCCTGTCCGGCTTCGATCTGATCAGCAACAGAGCCCAGAATATCCATCATCTCGGCCACTTCATCGTTGATCCGTTCTGTGCGCTTGGCCAGAAAGCGCAGATAGGCGATGTAAAAATCGTAGCGAGGCAACAGACATTTCTCCATAAACTTGAACAGGTCAAAGCTTTAACGGATCCGCCGGAGCAACTCAAACACAAACAGATCAAAAGATCCCGACCTAACGCAGGATCGTGCTGTCCACCTGCCTGATATCCCGCTTGCCACAAAGAGCCATGGTCACATCCAGTTCACTGCGGATAATGTCCAGCGTCTTTGTCACCCCCGCCTTGCCCATGGCCCCAAGTCCATAGAGGAAAGGACGTCCGATGTAGGTGCCTTTGGCTCCAAGAGCCACAGCCTTGAGCACATCCTGCCCCGAACGAATACCGCCATCCATATGGATCTCAACCTTGTCGCCAACGGCTGCCACGATCTCGGGCAAAGCCTCGATAGAGGAAATCGCCCCGTCAAGCTGCCTGCCGCCGTGGTTTGAAACGATGATAGCATCTGCGCCGGTTTGCAGGGACATGACGGCGTCTTCAGCATCAAGGATACCCTTAAGGATCAGCTTGCCGCCCCAGCGTTCCTTGATCCAGGCTACATCTTCCCACGAGAGTTTGGGATCGAACTGTTCCGCGGTCCAGGAGGAGAGAGAACGAAGATCTTTCACCCCCTTGGCATGCCCGACAATATTGCCAAAGGATCGGTTGCTGGTGCCCAGCATGCCCAGACACCAACGCGGCCTTGTCGCCATCTGCCAGATATGATGCGGCGTAAACTTCGGTGGTGTGGACAGGCCATTACGCAGATCCTTGTGGCGCTGCCCCAGGATCTGCAAATCTAAAGTCAAGACCAGAGCCGAACAGCCCGCAGCCTTGGCCCGGTCAATCAGGCGCCCGGCAAAATCCTTGTCTTTCATCACATAGAGCTGAAACCAGAACGGCTTGCTCGTTGCTGCCGCGACCGCCTCAATGGAACAGACCGACATGGTCGAAAGGGTAAAGGGTACACCCGCTTCCTCACAGGCCTGCGCCGCCAGGATTTCACCATCCGCGTGCTGCATACCCGTCAGCCCGGTTGGGGCAATCGCCACGGGCATGGCAACATCCTGCCCGACCATCTGCGTCGCCAGGGACCGGTTGGTCATGTCCACCGCCACCCGCTGGCGGAATTTGATCTTCTGGAAATCACTTTCGTTGGCCCGATAGGTACCTTCGCTCCAGGATCCGGAATCCGCATAATCAAAAAACATCTTCGGCACCCGGCGACGGGCCAACTTTTTCAGATCGGCGATTTCCAGAACAGCTGCCATGATACCTTTATCTCCCGCAAAAACGATCAAACTCCCCTGTCACAACCAAAGCATCAGGGCACTGGTCACCATACTTACCAGCCTTTAAACTTGTATACCAGTATCTGCGGTTAATTATCGCAGTCCCCACTTACACATCAGCCCCGACTTTTTGCCGGGGCTGATTATTTAATACGAAACATTTATGGAAATATCACCACCTCTTTTTCTTGCGCCACGGTGCATTGATCTGCCAGTCCCCGGCCATGATGCAGCCATAGGGCAAAACTTCGTCAACAATATCGGCCAGGCCATAACGACTGATCTGCTTTCGGACTGTTGCCGCGTTTTTATAGGCACTGGGCAATTCGGAAATATCCATCTGCCCGGTAAAGAACCGGGCATCCAGACCTCTGGTTTCCTCGGCGAAGATTTCCTCGTTGCTGCGCCCCATCAGCCGCTTTTTGTGCTGGGTACGGGAAAAATTCCGCCCGGCTCCATGTGGTGAGAATCCCAAACCATTTGCCGCATTACTGCCACGAACAATCAAAATGGGTTCCGCCATGTTCAGCGGGATCAATGTCAGATCGGTGGCGTCCTCTGCCCAGCCGTTAAACGCCGGTGTCGCCCCCTTGGCATGAGAGAACAGCCCGTCCGAACGGCGAAAGACAAAGTTGTGCTCGTTCCAGAAACGGTCGGAAACCGACGTCGCCAGACGGTCTGCTGCCATATCGTGAATCACAAGATGATTGCCCTTGGTCCAGTCACGGATAATCTGCAAGGCCTCCCAATAGTCGTCCCCATCCCGCGTGTCTGCAGGAATCCAGGCATTCTCTTTCAGGGTTTCCGGCGACAGGTCCCGGCGATATCTCTCCGCCAGTTTCATCCCTGCACTATAAAGTCGGGCACCGGGTGCACGGGACCCATGATGGGTGACCAGCGCCGTTTCTCCGCTCGACTTGATCGTGCCGACATAGGCAAAGTGATTCCCGTCGCCCTGGGTACCGAACTGTTCAATCGCCTTGCTCGCAACATTCCGTAGGAAAGGATTGGCGTCAAACCGGGCCATGACAGCATCCGAAGGCCTAATCTGCTGTCCGCGCGGACGCCCGCCCGGACCAAAATGCGTGACGGCATGCACAGCATCCAGCAGAACTGCAGGCGCAATTCCGGGATAGACCGACAGCGCCATCGAACAACAGATATCAGCCGAATGCATCCCCGGATGAATTGCTTCAGAAACTGCGATTCCGCCAACCGGGATCGTCCCCTGAGGCCCCGCAGGACAGGCATCCGGCATCACAGCTCCGGACCGAACGACGGGTGTTCGCATCAGCTCTGCCATGGTGCGCTTTACGGCTTCCACATTCGCGGTTTCATCTTCGGTTTCAGCTTCAATGTTCAGATGAAAGTCTACAGCCTCGACCGCTTTTAACGGCACAGCAGGCGCAGGCTCAAAAGTTCGCGCCAATTCGATCGCCATTTCAAAGCTGCCGCCAGCTTCCAGAACTCCGTTCGCTTCTCTCAATGCTTTGCCAAACCACTTTCCGGTAGGGAAACCCGCATCGATCAGATCCTGACCTGTAATACTCTCAGTCATTTTTTCACTTTCTCTTCTTTTGATGACAGAGATATTTCAAGTTACATGCCAGATTGACGTCACAGAGGTTATTTCCACCATATCCATTTAATTTTAAATGATAATTTTCAAAACCAGACCAAAAGACAAAATTTCCAATAAATAAAATTATGTATATAATAATATAAAAATTATAACTTGGGATAAATTATGAAAAAGCTAGTGATCATTGGTTTTCTTGGCACAACCCTTGATACCGGTGCCAAAGACAAACGCTGGGAGAGATGGCGCCCTTCGGTTGCCTTGTGCCAGCAACCGGGACTGTCTGTTGATCGCCTAGAGCTGATCAGGGGCGGTCGCTCCGCCAATCTCGCCCGCTCTATCATTCAAGACATTGCCGAAGTCTCTCCTCATACCAAAGTCAGGGAACATATCCTTCCCATGCAGAATCCTTGGGACTTCAGTGAGGTCTATACTGTCCTGCACGACTTTGCCCGCAGCTATCCCTTTGACCCGGACAAGGAAGACTATCTGGTCAACATCACCACCGGAACGCATGTGGCCCAGATCTGCTGGTTTCTCCTGACCGAGGCCCATTTTATCCCCGCCCGCCTGCTCCAGCTTTCCCCCCGCAGCAAAGCGGACAGGGATTACAGTCCAGTTGGGGCCCATGCGATCATTGATCTAGACCTCTCGCGCTACGACGAAATCTCCAGGCGTTTCGCCCTTGAACGCGACGAAGCCGCATCTTTCCTCAAGTCAGGTATCGCGACCAGAAACCCGGCCTTCAACCTGATGATAGACCAGATAGAAAAGGTTGCGATCCGCTCCAAGGCGCCCGTTCTGCTCACCGGCCCAACCGGGGCCGGGAAATCCCAGCTGGCGAAACGGATCTTTGAACTGAAAAAGGCCCGTCGCCAAGTCTCCGGTAACTTTATTGAGGTCAACTGCGCCACCCTGCGCGGGGATCAGGCCATGTCGACGCTTTTTGGCCACACCAAAGGGGCCTTCACTGGCGCCCAGTCTGATCGCGCAGGCCTGATGAAATCAGCCGACAAAGGTGTGCTTTTCATGGACGAGATCGGTGAACTGGGTCTGGATGAACAGGCGATGTGTCTGCGGGCCATCGAAGAAAAGAAATTCCTCCCCGTAGGCGCAGACAAGGACAGCACTTCAGATTTCCAGCTTCTGGCAGGCACCAACAAGGATCTGGCCGCCTGTGTCAGAGAGGGCAGCTTTCGCGAAGATCTCTATGCCCGCTTGAATCTCTGGACTTTTCAGCTCCCCGCGTTGAAAGACCGCCTTGAAGACATTGAACCCAATCTGGATTTTGAATTGCGGCGCTACTCCGAACAAGAGGGCGACAACATCACCTTCAACAAGGAAGCCCGGGACCTTTATCTTAGTTTTGCCCATGAGCCTGAAGCCCTGTGGCGAGCAAATTTCAGGGATCTTTCCGCATCCATTACCCGTATGGCTACTCTGGCGCCAAAGGGCCGGATCGACGAAACCACTGTCCGGGAAGAAATCGACCGCCTAAAACAACACTGGAACGCCGCAGCAGAGAACCGGAACTCAAATGACGATCTCCTGAAACACCACCTGGACAAACAGCAGATCGACCAGCTTGATCTGTTTGACAGGGTACAGCTCGGCACCGTGCTGTCGGTTTGCCAGCAGAGCAAAACACTTAGCGCCGCGGGGCGAACCCTGTTTGCGATCTCTCGCAACAATAAAAAAAGCGGCAACGATGCTGATCGTTTACGCAAGTACCTGCAGCGCTTTGATCTGATGTTTGAAAAAATTCAGAAATGAACATCAGTTTCAGAATATCTCTGAACCAACACGAGCCAAATTGCCTAAAACCGGAAAGATAATAAGGGGAGAGAAATGGTAGCGGAGGAGAGACTTGAACTCCCGACACGCGGATTATGATTCCGCTGCTCTAACCAGCTGAGCTACTCCGCCACAGAGTGACAATCACATCGTGTCTGATCTGACTGTCGCAGGCCTGATTCGTCATCTTCCTGCGTGGTGAGAGGGTGATAATGCCCCGGAACAGAACTGTCAATAGTCGAATAGGGCCAGAAACATTTTTTTCTCCGTAAACCGGGGCAGAAGCCCCTTTTGTCAGAAACCAGAGCCCCCAACATTAACTTGATGAATAGTATGGCAGAAATTACTCTCTCTACCATAACCAACCGGACAAAAGCTGAAATGGCGATCAAATTCTCGATGAACCGCACCACCTGGGAACATCACTCTCACCCCTTAAGCGTTTGGTCAAGGCTGGCAACCGGCTGGATGATCTTCCCGGCGGTCTGGAGCCACAGCAGCTGGGGCTGGACGCTTGCCGGTATTTTCATCCTGACTTTTGCCTTCTGGATGTACCTCAACCCGCGTGCCTTCCCCAAACCCCGGCACACTGATTCCTGGGCGTCACAGGTCACCTTCGGCGAGAGAGTCTGGCTCAAAGAAGTCCCCTTTAACGGGCTGGAGGAAATTCTCGACCTGCACCGGACAGCCACACGTTTACTCGGCGCACTTGCGGGCATCGGTTTTATCTGCGGGATTATAACAGCTGCCTTGAATCTCTTCTGGCCGACCATGTTCTTTGCCCTCGCCATGATTGTTGGTAAGATGTGGTTCTGTGACCGCATGGTCTGGCTGTTCAATGATGCCACCGACGCCCATCCAGAACTGGCCGACTGGGTTTACTGACTTTTCTTCCCGCTGATTTTTCGACGAATATCCTCCCCCTCAGGAAGTATCTTTCAGATATCCTTTTTCAAACAGCAGTCCGTCCTGCCCGACAAAGCGCCTGATCCTCTCGAGCTCGGCTTCTATCGCCCGCTGCCTGCCCGCCGAGTACTTAACTTTGGGTTCAAGCCACAGCCCCTTGACCACAAGCGCCTGTTCCTGCCGTTTCATATCGATCCGGCCAATCAGCTTTTCCCCTTCAAGCAGCGGGAAAACATAATAGCCGTACTGACGCTTTGCTTCAGGAACAAAGACCTCGATCCGGTAATGATAGTCGAACAGCCGTTCGGTTCTCTTGCGGTCCCGGATCAGGGGATCAAAAGGACTGAGCACCCGAACCCGCCCCGGTGTCGAAGGCAACTGCTCCAGCTGCTGCTCGATATCCCCATAGGCAAAGACCCGGCGCGAACTGGAACCATTTGCGCCAGCCACCTCGACCTCGACCAGATCCTTCCCCAACTGTCTCTGGCACCAGGCCTTTGCTTCGGCCGGAGAAATCCCGTCCCAGAAAGCGGCCAACTCGCCTGCTGTAGCAAAACCGAGCCTGTCCAGCGCCGAGCGACAGGACCAGTCGAGAAAATCAACATCCATCACTCTCTTTTCAGTCACCGAAGGTGGCAATACCCGCTCGGTTAGATCATAGACTTTCTGGAATCCCTCCCTTCGGTCCACAGAAAGCGCCCCGGTACGCCAGAGAAACTCCAGTGCGGTTTTTGACGGATGCCAGTCCCACCAGCCCTGGCTGCCTTTGGGCTTTTTGCTTCCACCTTCAAGCGCCAGCAGATCCCGTGACAAAACCGCACCTTCGGCCCGGATATGCTCCAGTACCGATGCAAAACTTTCTTCGAAACCCTCCCGGCGCCATTTCCGCCAACGCTCAAGCAAGGCAGCTTCATTCCGCTCAAATCGGTGCCTCCAATAGGGGAAGAAGCGGGTGGGAATGACAGAGGCATCATGGGTCCAGTGCTCAAAGAGCGCTCTGTCCTGTTCCAGCAAGCCGTTCAGGTTTTCTTTTCGATAGGTCTGGTTGCGCGAGAACAGGATCATGTGATGCGCCCGTTCCACCGTGTTGATACTGTCGACCTGGACAAAGCCCATACGTTCGATCAATTCGAGCAGCGCCCCCCTGCTCTGTTTGGAGGTCGGGTTATCGCATAGCCCCTGCCGGGACATAAACAGACGGCGGGCCTGGGAATTTGATATCTGGAGAAGCATAAGGAAAAAGCTCGCGGGCGATGAGAATTCACCCCGAACATAACAGGAACAAATTAGAAAATCCAGTCAAGATGAAAAGCTGGGCTTCGCCCTTCAGTCTTAAGCGGCACCCTGTTCTTTTTCTGCGGCAAGTGGCTGCTTTTCTGTCGAGACGATCCAGCCACCGCCCAGCACGCGGTTGCCGTCATAGAACACGGCCGCCTGCCCCGGGGAAATACCGAACTGGGGATCATGCAACACCACCCGGGCACCGCCCATCCCCAGGCCCTGGCCTTCGGGATAGATCGTCGCTTCGGAGGGTTTTGATGCCGAGCGGATCTTGACCGAGACCTTGCGTCCAAGATCGCTGAGTGGCGCGCCCAGCCAGTTCAGTTCACTGACCAGAATAACATCGCGCGACAGGGCTTCTTTCGGGCCAACCACCACCTGTTTCTTCTCGGCGTCAAGGCGGATCACATAAAGCGGGTCTGCTGTCCCGCCAACCCCGATCCCCCGGCGCTGTCCAACTGTATATTTGATAATGCCGTCGTGCTGCCCCAGAACGGTCCCATCCAGATGGACAATATCGCCCTGGTCCAGTGCACCGGGACGCAGGCGTTCAACCACCCGGGCATAGGACCCGTCCGGCACAAAACAAATGTCCTGGCTGTCCGGCTTGTCGGCCACCGACAGACCCATCCGCTCTGCGATCTCGCGGGTTTCGGTTTTAGGCAGTCCGCCCAGAGGAAACCTCAGGAAATCAAGCTGTTCCGGCGTTGTGGTGAAGAGAAAATAGGTCTGGTCCTTGCTGTCATCAAAAGCCCGGTGCAATTCGGGGCCGTTTGGCCCTTCAATCCGCTGCACATAATGCCCGGTCGCCATAACATCGGCGCCCAGATCCTTGGCCATGGCCAGCATGTCCTTGAACTTGACCTTCTGGTTACAGCGCACACAGGGAATGGGGGTCTCGCCGCGCATATAGCTGTCGGCAAAGTCTTCCATTACATCCTGTTTAAAACGGGATTCATAATCGAGCACGTAATGGGGAAAACCAAAACGATCCGCGACCATCCGCGCATCATAGATGTCCTGCCCCGCACAGCAGGCACCTTTTTTCTCCAGCGCGATCCCGTGATCATAGAGCTGCAGCGTGACACCTATGACGTCATAACCTTCTTCCTTGAGCAGACAGGCGACAACAGAGCTGTCCACACCACCGGACATGGCAACAACCACACGCGTGTCCTTGGGGTCTTTATCTATGCCAAGAGAATTCATCGATCTGCCATCTCGTTTGTCTTGTGTTGTCAGCCCATTTTTCAAAAGGGATAAAGACTGACATCCAAAGCCTGTTTACTCTCCCGGCCTATGTAAGGCGCACAGCACTGGCAATCAAGCCTTAATACCCGAGGAAGATAATCGGGCATAGCCAGCACAAACCTGTTCCGGAATTTTGCGCAGCTTAACAGAGAAGCTGTCTTTTGTTAATGGTCTGGACGACAGAGGCCCTGTGCAAGAAATGCATACAGGGTAATTCATACTGGTAAAGGTCAGGAATCAACAATTTTCCGGGCTTGAAAAGGTACTTATTCTCAGTCTGCCTGGGCAACATCAACCAATCTGCGAAGAACGATGGGGTCCCGAACCAAATCAATAAGCAGGGAGAAATGCCCTTTTCCTCTGCGCAAGAAACGGTTTTCCGGCGGGACGCGCCAGCGATCGGCCAGAGCAAGCCCCCCCTTATAAGGAGTCAGATCATCGGACTGCCCCAGCATCATGATTGTCTTATGGGGCGGAACCACGGAATGACCGGCAGGCTGCACAAAAGGCAAACAGCGGGTGTAGTCTTCTTCTCGCCAGCCCAGTTCGTGAAGCTGGTTCGGCACCCCCAGCGCACCCGTCAGGCAACTTTTTTTCAACACCCCCATAACATCACCACTGGTGGCAATTAACAAAAGCGCGTCTGGCTTCAGTCTGTCCGGCCAGTTCCAGGCAACAGTAGAGAGCAGCTGCGCGGTCAGAGCTCCCATACTGACTCCCCCCAGAATGACCGGACCACCGCGTTGCCAGCGCACCCAGTCAATCAGGACGGACAGATCACTGATCCATTGACGAAAGAATTCGACCAGCCCGATCGGACCGCGGGCCAGGGTTCTCTCCCCGGCAAACCAGCCAGAGGTTTTACGAAAGGCATGTTCCGGCTGCTGCACCCGCAAAACCCGAAATCCGGCCTCGGTCAAGGCGCAAATCGGATCTTCCCGATCCTGGAAGCAATCCTGTTCCACACCAAGCCCCTGCAAAAATATAAAGGTCGGTGCATCAGGCTCCAGGCCCGTCAAAGGCTCATAACAGCGTACCCAGTTTTCCCCTCCTCCCAGAAGAGAGGGATATCGCAACCAGTATTCGCGCCCGTAGACCCCGTGAATGGAATGCGACATCACCATCCGGGGCATGGCAGAGGGCGGAGCAAAGGCTTTTTCCGGCTCTTTGAGAAAATCAGCATATTTTTCCTGAAAATCTCTTGGTGTCGGCAGATCCCAGCCAATCGGGGCAACCTGACGGCGCAGATCACGAAACAGCAGAGCCGATTCCAGTAACCTCTGGGCGGTTTCCTGGCGGCGCAACTCTGAAAAAATCCGTCCGGCAATGCTGAGATCGTCACCGAACATGACAACCTTCCAGCGCTCAAAAGCAGACTTGGCAACATAATGACGAATACTGACCTCGGTCAGCGCATCATCACAACTGTCAGGCAGGGCCTGTTTAAGCTGAAGCCTGTCAGCAAGGACACGCGCATCACCCTCACAAGCAATCGCTGTATGGAGGATGCGCGATAAAGGAAAGAGATAGTTGACCCCCAGACGCAACGCCAGGGCATCAAACCAGGGGCGCGCCAGATATCGCCCTATCGTTCCCCGTACCATGGGAAAGGGACGCGGGGGCGGAAGACACTGGGCAGAACTATGAAACCGTTCTCTGTTCACCTGATTTTCTATACATGCTGTTCAAAAGGAACTTGTTTTGCTTGTCACTTCAGGTCGGCGCATCACCACTATAGCAAAAATTTATCTAAAATACGCGACAATTGCCCCCGAACACTAACACTTGAGGCCTCGTTTTTCTATTTTCTTTGGAAAAGCTGCTTCAAATCATCACTCTGGCAGACGATCAATCAGGTGAATATAGGACCCCAGCACAGACCCGAGTCGGCAGCCCGCTGTCCCCAGATCCTTTCCTCCCGCATCCTCGACCTGGAATAACGGCTGCTCTCCTTCGCCCCTGACGACTGTGGAATAGTGAAATTCATGAGCGGCAAACCCCTGCCCTGTCAAGCCAAGCGGGCTTTCAACCAGGTTTCGCACAACCCGGTAGCCGAGGGAGCACTTGCGAACAGCAAAAGAAGTCTCGACAGGTAACAGCCCTGCCATGGCGTGATGATCCCCCCGACCATCGATCAACCCCTGTCCCAAAACCATATAACCGCCACACTCACCGAAGATGGTGGTTTTTTTCTCTGCAGCAGTGCGAAGCGCCCCCATGAAATTCTGGTTGGCACCAAGCTGTCCGACGTGAAGCTCCGGATAACCGCCGGGCAAATAGATTGCATCTGCATTTGTCGCGGGGCGCTGATCTTCAAGAGGAGAGAAAAACGTCAATTCTGCCCCGCTCTGACGCCATCCCTCAAGCAAGGCCGAATAACAAAAAGAGAAAGCAACATCACTCGCCACAGCAATGCGCTGACCGATCGGCGGCACCAGCGTGCCCATTTCCCGCACAGCCAGACGCGAGGGACGTGCCAGATCAAGCAAGGCACGACAGTCAACATCCCAGGCAACCTGTTCAGCGGCATGGTTCAGAAACCCATCCAGTTCGCTGTGTTCAACAGCCTGTACCAGACCAAGATGCCGGTTGGGCAGCACCATCTCGTCCTGTCGGCGTAAATGCCCTAGTACTGGAATTCCGAGAGGACGGCAGGCTTCATCCAGCAATGCCGCATGACGCGGAGACCCAACCCGATTAAAGATAACTCCAGCAATATCAAGTTCAGGATCAAAGCTCGCAAAGCCGTGCAGCACCGCGGCGGCAGAAGCCGACATGCCCTTGACATCGATGACAAGAACCACAGGCCAGCCGGTTTTTTTGGCAAGGGCAGCGGTTGATCCAGCACCACCTACGGCACCATCAAACAGCCCCATCACCCCTTCGGCCAGAATGACCTCCGCATCCCGTCCGGCCAGGGCAACAAGCGCGGCAAGACTTTCGGCACGCAAAGCCCAGGGATCAAGGTTATAACAGGGCCTGCCCGCAGCAGCAGCATGATAGGCCGGGTCGATATAGTCAGGCCCCACCTTTACTGGCGACACACGTTCCATATTATTTCGGAAATGCCGCAGCAGAGCGAGGGTCAGCGTGGTTTTGCCGCTCCCAGAGGACGGCGCGGCAATGATCAGGCCCTTGCTGGATTGTTGCATCTGCGCTTCCCCTCTAAGATTATATCACCACATTAGGCGCTTGCAGTCTTTTCCGGCTTGTCCCGATGGCCGAGCGGATCACTTTCCAGTACCCGTCCATTGATTGCCCCGAGCCAGTCCAACCCGGACCGCAGCCGAACCACTTCACCCACCACCACCAGAGCGGGCGGCTGGATGCCACAGGCCTCCACATCCTGGACACAGCTGCCGAGGGTGGTTTCCAACACTTCCTGCTGAGGCGTAGAAGCTTTACTGACAATGCCAACAGCTTCACTTGGCAATCGTCCGTTTTCCATCAGCCGGGCAGCGATTTCGCCCAGATGCTTGATCGCCATATAGATCACAATCACAGGAGATCCCTGAGCAATACCCGCCCAGTTGATATTATCCGGCACAATCCCGTTGGCATTGTGCCCGGTCAGAAAGGTCACAGCAGAGTTACATTCGCGGTGTGTTACCGGAATCCCGGCATAGGCCAGCCCGCCAATACCGCTGGAGATACCGGGAACAATCCGGAAAGGAACATTGGCCTCGACCAGGGTCAGTGCTTCTTCTCCGCCGCGGCCAAAAACAAAGGGATCACCGCCCTTCAGGCGCAAAACCCTCTTGCCTTCGCGGGCGAGTTGAACCAGCCGCTGGGAAATATCGGCCTGCTTTGGCGAAGGCTTGCCCCCCCGTTTACCCGCGTATTCAAGCAGACAATCCGGCCGGGCCATCTTGAGAATATCTTCTCCGACCAGCGCATCGTAGACCAACACGTCGGCTGACCTCAGCGCATGCAGGGCATAAAGCGTCAGCAATCCGGCATCTCCGGGGCCTCCCCCGACCAGCCAGACCCAGCCGGGTTGAAACTCCGGCAAATCAAGAAGCAGTTTATCCATTTATCACACTGTCCTTCTCGTGTAGCTTCGCTTGATTGACACCACCATACCCGCTATTTCCTTACACAGCCTTACCAGTGGAAAAGTCTGCTGTATTGAGAAACATCGGTAACTGGCGGGCCCACCCGGAGACAAGCCAAACGGTCTGTAGAATAACGTCATGGCACGAAAACCTGAAGGAAAATTAAGAAGAGGCTGGACTACCGGTGCCTGTGCCACTGCGGCAACCAAAGCGGCCTATACAGCTCTCCTTACAAATAACTTTCCCGATCCCGTTACTATAACCCTGCCCAAGGGAGAGCAACCTGCTTTTGCGCTTTGCCGTGAAGAAAAAACTTCAGATATGGCCATGGCAGCAATCATCAAGGATGCAGGCGATGACCCCGATGTAACCCACCGTGCCATTATCATGGCCTCTGTTCGCCATGGCCTGCCTGGAAGCGGCGTAGTCTTTCACGCAGGCGAAGGCGTGGGAATGGTAACCAAACCCGGTCTTCCAATTCCGCCGGGGCAACCAGCAATCAATCCTGTACCACGCCAATTGATGCAGGCCGTCATTGCCGAAGTTGCTGCCGCGCATACCGGCACGGGTGATGTAGAGATTACGATCTCCATTCCTGACGGTGAAACCCTGGCCCAGAAAACATGGAATCCGCGACTGGGTATTGTCGGCGGCCTCTCCATCCTCGGCACTACGGGTGTCGTTGTTCCCTTTTCCTGCTCTTCTTGGATTCACTCTATCCATCGCGGTATCGACGTCGCCATAGCCACAGGCAGATCTCATGTTGCGGGCTGCACAGGCTCCACATCAGAAAAAGCCGTCATGGATTTCTACGGCCTCGGCGAAGGCGACATGCTCGATATGGGGGATTTTGCAGGTGGCATGCTGAAGTACCTCAAAACTCACCCCCTGCCCCGCCTGACAATCGGCGGTGGCTTTGGCAAGCTGACCAAGCTGGCTATGGGCCATCTGGATTTACATTCCGGTCGCAGCCAGGTCGACATGAGCTGGCTGGCTGAACGGCTCAGGGAGCTTGGAGCCTCGGAAGATTTCCTCAAAGAAGCCGAAACCGCAAACACAGCCAACCAGATCCTGACCCGCAGCCTGAAAGAAAACATCCCTCTGGCTGAGTGCATTGCAAATCTGGCACGCGATGAAGCCCTTAAAATCCTCAAAGGCGAAACTGCCGTCGATGTTATTCTCATCGACCGTCCGGGTAAAATTATCGCCCGTAGCGAGATCGCTTCATGAAAGCCCCCATCCTGAGGTCCGTTTCACAATTGAAAGTACTGATCCTCGGCGGTGTCACCGAAGCCAATGAACTTGCTGAACTACTTGAAAAACATAATGACTTTACACCTGTTACCTCACGCGCGGGTGTTACAAGCCAAAGGGCCGCTGTTTCCGGCACCGAACGCCTTGGCGGATTTGGTGGGGTTGAAGGCCTAAAAAGCTATCTGGCAGATACATTCATTGATGCTGTTATCGATGCCACACACCCCTTTGCCAGGAACATGACCGATAATGCCGCCCGCGCGTGCGATCAGCTAGCTATTCCGCGCGCGGTTTTACGTCGCCCGACATGGAAAGCTCAAGAAAAAGACCGGTGGATTTCCCTTCCCAACCTTTCCAGCGCCGTGAGTTATATAAAAAACCTGCCTTCAGGCAGGCGTGTATTTCTCACCACCGGACAGCAGGAACTCCCAGCCTTTTTGACCCTCTCACAGCATCACTTTATCGCCAGGATGATCGAACCCCCCTGTTTCGAGAAACCTCCAGCTAACATGGATCTCCTTCTCGAACGCGGCCCCTTTTCCCTGACGCAGGAGCTGGCCCTGATGAAACGACATCAGATTGATCTGCTTGTGAGCAAAAATTCCGGCGGCAGGGCGACAGAGGCCAAACTCAGAGCCGCCCGCGACCTTGCTCTGCCTGTGTTGATGATCGAGCGCCCGGCAATCCCTGCCGGATCCTTTGTCATAGAAACACCCCGACAGACAGTAGAGTGGCTTGAAGACTTGCTAAACAGCATGACAAACTAGGACAGGCCGACCTTGCACTTCAACCTGCCTCATCAACAATACCGCCTGCTTCTCTCCCTATTGCTTTTGACCGTCCCGGCTGTGCCTGCAGTTGCCGGGAGCTGGTGGCAACCACAGGGCATTCTTGACTGGGACTGGCAGCTGCAACCGCCACACAATTTTGATCGCAAGGTCCAGATTATAGACCTCGATCTCTTCGACATCTCAAGGGAAACCATCGAAGCTCTCCAGCAAAGTGGCACTAAAGTAGTCTGTTATATCAATGTCGGCGCCTGGGAAGACTGGCGCGCCGACGCCGGAATCTTCCCTCCTGAAATTCTGGGTAACGATTATGAAGGATGGGCAGGGGAAAAGTGGCTTGATATCCGTCGACGGGATTCGCTCGCACCGATTATGCTGGCGCGCCTCGACCTTTGTGCAGCCAAAGGTTTTGACGGGGTTGAACCCGACAATATGGATCTGCACAACGAGGAAACCGGCTTTGAAATTTCGCGACAGGATCAGCTTGTCTATAACATCTGGTTGGCCGAAGAAGCCCACAGCCGCGGGCTGTCCATCGGCCAGAAAAATGCGCCTGATCTGGCCCGCGACCTGGTAGTCCATTTTGACTGGGCTTTGACCGAGGATTGTTTTACCGAGGGCTGGTGCCAGGAAATGTCACCCTTCCTTGACGTGGGCAAAGCTGTTTTTGCTGCCGAATATACCGACAGGCAACAGACGATAGCCCCCTATTGCCAGAAAGCAAAACAAACAGGGATAAGCCTGATCCTGAAAAACAGGGAATTAACCCGGATCACAGGTGCTAGCTGCCCCTAATGTTTACTGGATACGGCAAGATCACTGAGCTTTGTGAAACCAGGGGTTTTCCGAAAAGGACAGAACCTCCAAGCACTCTGGCTTAGACAACCTGGATCTTTACCGAGCGCCCGAAATTTTCCTGAATAAGATTCTTGGCATGTGCAATCATCTTCAGGCTTTCAGCCTTATGAATTTTAAAGGTATGGCGTCCGCTCTTAAGTGAATGGGTCACAAAATTATGAAGGCCATAAGTAATTAGGAAATTAAGTTCTTTAGTCATTTTTTTCTTCTTATTGTTGAGTATAGTTTTAGGTACTAAGCGGTTATAAATCAGCCCAGTTTTGAAAAATTTGCGCAAGATAGGCCTGCTTTGGCCTCTGGACGGTATATTTTACCGCGAATCAGAAACAGTCGTGCAGATTCTATTTTCAGATCACTGCCGGAGATACAAATGTCTGAAACCTGCCCCTGAGCTTCATCGCTCTGTTATATATGGGGAGTAAATGCTTCATAACAAACCGGAGATTAGAGCTGAGCTCGATAATTCCGTAAAGGCCAAAACCAGACCAGAAATCAGGCCTGAATATCCAGCCTGACTGTTTCCCGAATTTTCCAGAAAATTCATTTCGGAAAAATCATTCCGGGAAGATCATTCATCTTGAACAGAAAAAGAAAAGGTTCGCGAAACCGCGAACCCTTCCTCGCATTCAGACGTTTGTCTAAAGCTTAAACCAGTTTCAGGTTTTCAGCAGAAGACTTGCCGTTGCGTCCAGCTTCCAGATCGTAGGAAACTTTCTGGCCTTCGTTCAAAGAAGACAGGCCAGCGCGTTCAACAGCAGAGATGTGAACGAAAGCGTCGTTAGAACCATCTTCTGGCTCAATGAAACCGAAGCCTTTAGTTGCATTAAAGAATTTTACTGTACCGATAGTCATAATATATATCCTCATGACAGGAAGAATTAGATTTTGTGTCTTACCTCATGCAAAACACGGTTTTTTCAACGCTCACACTGTCAGGGATTAGAAAGCTCATCGGCGAACCGAAAGTTCAAATAACACTAAGTAGATGCAATACGTATGCCGCACTTATAGCTGATATTGGAGAAGAGTCAACTGGGAAAGATTTTCATCTTAACGGGGTAAGCCAATTGTATGCTGTCTTCTCAATCAGTCACTTTGTCTGATCTCGCTGGTCCCCGCCCCACTGTTCATCGCCTCCAGCAACCAGATTTGAATAGAAAACACAGGAATAGAAAACCAATGTCCGTCAAGCTTGCAAGCGATCGTAAATCCGAAATTATTCAAGAGCTCGTTAGCTTTTATTATTCAGAGTTTGACGAGAATCTAAGCGACTTTCGCGCTGAAGCCCTCGTCGACTTTCTACACAGGAAGTTAGGTCCTTCTCACTACAATCAGGGAATCGCAGATGCCCGAAAGTATATGGCAGAGAAAATTGACGACCTCGATGCCCAGTTTTATCTACCTGAAGAATAAAACAATCCAAGTACAGGCAAACAGGAGGCTGAAAGAACCCCGCGTGTAAATTATTCTCCCTTTCGTTCTCCTGGCAGACGGACATAAAAACAGGCGCCTTCTCCGACAGCGCTTTTTACCCGGATTTCCCCACTGTTTCGCTCCAGAATATCTTTGCAAAGCGGCAGGCCTAAGCCCGTCCCCGGTTCACCAGAAGTCCCCCTTGTCGAGGTCTTTTCATCCAGTGAAAAAACTTTCCCAATCTGCTCTGGAGTCATACCAACTCCATTATCGCAGACAATAATCTCATACATATTGTTACCAGAAGAATCGACAGAAACCTCGATCCGGCCACCTTCATGCGTAAATTTAACCGCATTGGTAAGCAGGTTGCGTAAGACCGTCAGCACCATATTTCTATCCGCAAAGACTGTGGTGCCCTCGACCTGGTTTTCCAGGTTTATGTTTTTTTCCAGGGCCTGCGGCCTGACGATATCGATACTTTCCTTGACCAGTTCTTTTAGCGAAACATTTTCCGGATCAGGCGAACTTTCCAGCATTTGCAACCGTGACCAGGCCAACAGGTTATTTAACAGGCCATAAACCCGGCTTCCAGCCTCATGCGCATCCGCAGCATAGCTGGTCAATTTCTCCCTGCTCAAATCCCCCGCCTTTTGTGACATCATCTGGGTCATGCCCAACAGCGCAGTAAAGGGGCTCTTCAAGTCATGTGATATGATGGAAAAGAACCTGTTTCTGATATCAACTTCATAGCTAAGTCTCCGGTTCAGCTCGGCTTCCTGTTCCGCGAGTTCTGAAAGCTCCGCAGCCTGTCTTGCCATTTTCTGATGTGCAACCTTGGCTTCTTTGAGCATCTGTTCAAGCCGGGAATGAAAAATACTCAGTGTCAGAAAGACAATCAGCATCGTGATCGCAATCACAACAACACCAACAAGAGAATTGGCCAGCAATCCCTGGCGGATGGCCTCAAGAGACTCTGCCTCTTGCTGCTCGACAATGACATGCCACCCAAGCTCTGGAATATAACGAGAGTTGAGCAGCATGATTTCCCCGTCCCGCTCATACTCGAAAAAACCGGGGTTGGGAGACATTATGTCTTTGGCCAGACCAGAGACCCCCTGGGCCTCGTAGATATTGTCTTCTGTAACAAAAGCTCCGCGAGAGCGCACAGAAATCGTACCTGTTTCATCAACAAAGTAGACACTTCTTCCGTATATTTCTTCGTAACGCCCCACGATCTCGGCAACGGTATCAAGTTCCAGCCCAACCCCGACTGCAGCAAGAAACTCACCCTTCGCATTCAGAATCTTGTGATTGATAAAGATAGTAGCCGTATTGCCCTGTTCTTCATTCAGGTCAACGTTCAGCTCGTAAATCTCCTTCATTTCACGAACCCGAAAAAACCAGTTATCCTTTGGGTCCTGTTCTGAAACAGACTGGCTCAAGCCGGAAAAATGATAATAATTCCGGGTTTTCTCTGACACTAGAAAACTGGTGAACAACCCATATTCCCGTTGAATTTCTCCAAGGTACTGAGAAATTTTTTCAACATTCTGTTCTCCCTCTGTCAGCCAGTCCTGGACAAAAACATCATTGGCCATCAGGGAAGCAACAAAAACCGGCTGCAGGAGATCGCGCTGGATTTCTGAATAGATATTGTCACTGGTCAGCGGCAGCTCGTTCTGGATCAGAGCATCACGCAGTGTCTTCTTCGAAACCTGATAGTTCAGAATATTCGTGATCAGAAATCCGGCCATCAGAATCAGGCCGATAATCAGAATAAGAGGTCCGCGCACCGAATAAGGGTTTTTCCACCAGGATATCATCTACTACGCGCCTTATTCCCGCTATCTGCCTGCTATGTGACAATGTTTTCTATCGCCATAACACTATGAGGACAAGCCCTCAGGGGGAATAGTGCACCTATAGACGTAACTTCACTTTAACTCTCTATTCTGACAGCACTCAATATCGGCCTGAGCAGTAAGGGCTAAGCTCTCTGTCATACCAGATACTATAGCAAACTCATTCGGATTAGTTCTGCCGATCAATCCAGATGATCAACTGGCTCACAGCCTCTTCTAATGCGTTCTCTTTCACCTGGTCATTTCTTTTCTCTCTTGTACCTGAGCAATGACTGTCACAGCGATCCCCAGGGCAATCACCCCCGCCCCAAACCAGGTCATCGCACTATAGACCTCGCCCAGCAGGGCCGTCGCAACCAGCAGCCCGACAGCTGCAGCGACATAGCCGATCTGACTTAACAACACAGGCCCCCCCTGCTGCTGAAGCCTGAAGAATACTGGAAAGGTCAAGCCAGCCACAACCCCTTGCGCCACGGCGGTCCAGGGAACCAGGCTCAATTGAGCCAGAGGGATCGTCCCTTCACTCACCAGCAGAAGCAGCAGATAAACCACAAGGGCAAAGCCGTGGCTCCAGAAGGCCAACCCATCCGGCTGTGCCTGATCCGGCCAGTCCATTGTCCTGTATATATTGCCACAGGCCAAGGTCGCGGGGACCAGCAATGCAGCAATAATCCAGATCAGCTCAGGGGCTTCAGGCGCAGCCCCCCGGGTAATGCTGACAAGCATCGCACCAACCAGTCCCAGTCCGATACCCGCAAGCCCGAGACGTCCCGGAGTTTTAAGCCGAAACAGCACAGCCAGTGTCAGGGTAAAAACAGGCGAGAGGGCGAACATCAACCCGGCATAACCTGAGCCAACATGGGGAATAACACTGAACAAAAGCACATTCGGAAAAACAAACGAAATCAGCGCAGACACAATGACATAGCGCAGCATCTGCCCTTTCGGCAACGTCAGCCGACGGCGCAACAGCTGAACGGGCAACAGCATTGCACTGGCCCCCAGCGAGACAATCAGCGCCCAGATCATCGGTGAAACTCCGGCTTCACCCGCAATCTTGCCCAGGGGGAAGTTAAAACCGATCAGCGTCCCCGTCACCAGCAGAAGAGAAACCGGACTGCCGAAAAGCCTCGGCCCTTTCATCGCACCTTCCCCATAACTCCCGCCATCAACAGAATTTTCAGAAGAAACCGGCATCATGCTTCACTTTCCTGAATTCTAACCAGACAAGACTGCCCGGTGTTTTTACAAATCGCCTTCCATAAGCTCCCGGCCCATTAAACTCCCGGCGGAAACCCATATGAGATTATCTCAGTGCCTCTGTGGGGAATAACCCCGAAAAAGCAATCTCTTGCAACCCATATCTCTGGCTTGGTTCCTCCCGCTCCTGCAATTCTTGGGGCAAGACAGCAGGATCAGCCCGCTTGCCAAGCGCCACAGCAATTTCGACCTGGTACTGCTTTGGAACCTGAAGTTTTTCAGCAATCTGGTCATGAAAGATCCCGGCCATGGCATGAGCCTGGTACCCCAGCGCCGTCGCCTGCAGTGCCATCTGCGCCCAGGCCGCCCCGGTATCAAACGAGTGATACCCCGAAGGTTTGGCAGGATGGGTTTCATCGCCCGGCATCATTTTATCAGACAGAACAATCACCAGGGCAGAAGCCTGGGCTGCCCAGCCAGCATTAAAAGGATCAAGCAAAGATAGATAATCATCCCAGTGCCTGTCTCCCCGAAAAGCATAAAGAAAGCGCCAGGGCTGGATGTTGTAACACGAAGGCGCCCAGCGCGCAGCCTCAAGCATTGTCATCAAGTCTGTTTCCGACAGCTGAAAAACGCCATCATAGGCTCTTGGTGACCAGCGTTCGATAAAGAGAGGTTCCACTGGAAAATCAGGGATTCTCGAATTTTTCCTGACATCATCGACATCATTCGCATCAAAAGGCATGTCCCTATCCTTTACATCAAAGAGATTTCATTTTAATTTGACATCATGTATTTCGACAATAATTATTTCGATATCAAATTACTTTATATCGAACAATTAAGGTGCCAAGTGCCATGAGTCAAGATCCCTTGAAGAAAAAATCACGCCCGTCATCTGCCTCCGCAAATGCCGAAGGCGGCCCGATGGACTCGATTTTGGCGCAGTGGCGACGGGAAAGACCGGATATTGACCCCTCGCCCATGGCGGTTTGCGGCGAGATTTGGCGTGCCGGAGAAAGACTGCGCCAGGAGGTTCTGGCCAATTTGGTTCAGTACAGTCTGGATTTTGCCGGTTTTGACGTCTTGCTCACCCTGCGTCGTCAGGGCAAGGGCGAAACGCTCTCTCCCTCGGCATTGGCCAAGGATATGATGCTCTCTACATCAGCCATGACCAATCGACTCGACCGTCTGGAAAAGCGGGGACTTGTCCTCCGTGCCAGTGATCCCCTGGATCGGCGCGGCCTTAAAATAGCCCTGACCGAGGAAGGCTTTTCCCTGGCCAATGAAATCGTCGGCTCTCACGTCCGGACAGAAGAAAACATGATTTCAGCACTGACAGAGATCGAGCGCGATCAGCTGCGAAGCCTGTTGGCCAAGATTCGATAGCCGGGGATCCGATAGCCCCGGATCCGATAACATTGGATCAGAAAGATAAGGATACCCTTACTGGGTCAAGACCTGGGACGGCAGGTAGAAATACTTTTTGTAGGTCGGGTCAATCCTGTCCAAATCAGGGTTCTCGACCGAAAGTATTCGGCGCGAAGACAGGTTGATCCTGTCAATACTGGCCTGATATTCTGCTTGCCAGAGTTTGAGCAGCGCCCCGTCTTCATAGGCGGCAATCAGCCCGGTCATAACCCTCTGCGCCTGAGCCTCGTTGCCTTTTGCGGTATAGAAGAACTTGGGAAAGGGATAATAGAGGATCAGCTGCGTATCGTAGGACAGGTTCTCAACCTCACGGTTGGCCTCCCACTCCTGTAAAAACTCGTTGATCCCTCTGGGAAAAAGATCCACCCGGTTATTGGCGACCATCTGAAACATACCGTGATAATCACTGGCTTCTGTCACCCTGAAACCAGCCTGCTTCAGGATTTTGGTATCTCCCCAGCCAATTCCCTGAACTACCGTGAATTTCTGTAACTGCTCCAGCGAGCTAACCAGACGCAACCTCTCTCGGGTCTGTTCGGATGCAAAAAACACCCGATAACCAAGAATGCCCAGATCTATCGGAAAAGGCACCGCCACCATCTCCTGGGTACGTTCAAGCGTGACCGCATTGGCAACAAAGAAATTCGGGTAGTATCCCTTTTCAACCTCAATCATCGCCCGCTTGGTGTTTGCACCCATTTTTGAGCGTTCAAGCCGATAGGGACCAAATTCCTCAACGGTTTTTTCAAGCGCCAGTTCCAGCAACTGATGCTGATATTCATAGCGGCGATCCTGATGAGTTTCCGGGCCCCGTGACGTAAAAACCGTCGGCTCAGCAGACTGCACCTCAAGGCTCAGAAAAAGAAAGGGTACAAAAAACAACCCGCGAAAAATCATCCGACCAAACAGCATCACACACCACTGGCGATCTCATCGCCCAAAATCCGTCCGAACCCGCTGAACAGTCTATGTATCATGAAGGAACCATCACAACTGTCCAACTCCGGACAGGATGCCCGAGATAGATTAAGCAAAAGAAAAAATCATCCCGGCAAGGCAAGCAGACAAAGCCGGTCTCGCTTCTTCGGTATTTATAAATCTTGTTTGGCGGATTCCCTCAGCTGTTTTGAGGTCGCTATTTCCCGGCTTCTACCATTTCCCTGATTTTAAGCGCCTTTTCAAAATGATCCAGCTTGTGGGTCATGATCCACCAGTCAGCTGCTTCCATCAAAAGCTCTGGATCATCATTTTTGTTGGCGAAAAACGCATAGAAGGAAAGCCCGACCGACGGCCCTTTTTTTTCGATCTTGCTGTTACAGATCTCAACGATTTTTTGCCGCAAAGACGCTCTCATATTCCCTCCAGAAGTCAATTCCCGAAACAGGCCTGGATCTGTTTTGACCTGAATCAGTTCTGGACAAAAGCACTTCTCTGCCCTTCTTTCAAGCAAACAAGGGAGAGAAGACATCTGCCTTCTCCCCCTTCATGACCAGACAGAAATCAATCCTTCTCAGTTTGCCGGAACACTTTGCTGTAATTTCAGAAGCGATTTGGGTTGTGGTTTTGGGTCAACCGGCACCGCCCTGATTTTATCAATCTGGACTTTCCCTGGGGCCTGTTTCAGGGTCGTTGGAGTATTGAATTTGGGTTTCGGTTGACATTTCCAGCTGTAGAAACTCTCGTCAGAACTGCTGCTTGCCGGTTCCAGAACTTCCACAGTCCACGAACCGTGCTTCTTGTCGCTCGGTGTATTCTGGAAGCCCTTGATATCACCGCCCTGCTGGGGGCTGTTGATGGCAAGCTTGTTAATATTTCCGCCTGACGGCGCGACAATATGCCGGATAAAATCAATCGTTTTCAGACCGTCATTATTGAAGCTGATAGTATTGACCGGTCCTTTGGCTCCCACTTCATTGACCATCCGGTATTTGACTGTACCTTTGCCCTGGGCCTTGAAGGTCAAACGAAAGCCAAGATCGGCCGGGCACTGACCGATATAATCCTTGATATGAGGGGAAACTTTCGCTTCAGTAAGAGCAAATTTCGCAGCGAGATTATTGTTCGAAACCTGCGCCGGTGAGGATTTGACCAGATCCGGATCGCCCTTGAACTTGATACCGATCGGGATCATTGCCGTCATGTAACCGCCCTTGCTCACAGCTCCCTTGTTACAAAAACCCGCCAATGTCACCGGGCGCATGACGCTGATAAACTGATCCTGCTTCAGGAACTCCAGCTCACTCCCACCTCCGTTTACATGTGCCTCCAGTTTTTTATTGAACTCTTCAACCGGATCAACACGCACAGATGGATGCCCATTTTTGATATTGGCAAGCGGCACTTCAAAAGGTTCGGCATTCCCGCCTTCAGCAATCCAGCCGCCCAACAACCCCGTCCAGACCTTGAAGGTCGGATGATAGCTATCCTGATAGAGCGCATTGACAGGAACGATATTATCGCCCTGTCGATGGGCCAGACCGAAATACATCGTCCCCTTGTCAAAATCGACTTTCTTGTCTTTCTTGCATTGGACAAAACCTTTCAGCGGAACATTCATCACACTGTTGACGGGCTGAACATCCATCTTGCTGACCAGTTTTGATCCGGATTTGTTTTCCAGCTCAATCATGTTGAGGTTGATCCCTTCCATCGACAGGGTCACATCTTCAACATAATCGGAATTGCTCCGTGGGGAATTGGCCTGTGCAACAGGATTCAGGGCCGCCACGGCCAGCGCCAGCGCAGTTGTTGCCAGCAGGAGGTTATGCGTCCGTCTCATTTTTATCTCCTCAAGTTAGGTTCGACCTGCAGCAACTGCTGCTCTTGAGGAATAAGCCGAAATCAGGTCAGAGAAGGTTCAAAAAATAATTTTCATTACTATATATCAACAACTTACTTCAAACAAAAAGAGGCCCGAAGGCCCCTTTGATATCAAGCGGTTCTCCTCAGTTCTGTCAGTCCAGCCCGCCCGGCAGGTTGGCTTCCAGTTCGACGGCACGGGCTTTTTTCTTGTCCTTGCCGAGGCGCAGCACATGGACAAAATCCGGATCATAGAGCTTGCTGTCGATAAAGTCCTTATCTTCGGACAGCACATGACCAACCAGGATCAGCGCCGTGCGGGTGATCTTGGCTTCCCGCGCCTTTTCCCTCAGGTCTTTCAGGGTGCAACGGATGATCAGCTCATCCGGCCAGGTCACGCGATAAGCGATCACTGCCGGACAGTCTTCGCCGTAATGCGGGATCAGGGTTTCCTGTACATGCTTAAGGTTCCGCACCGACAGGTGAATAGCCAGGGTCGCGCCTGACTTGCCAAAGGTATCCAGGTCTTCCCTGTTCGGCATGGCCGAAGATTTCATCGCCGTACGGGTCAGAATGATTGACTGGCTGACTTCCGGCAGTGTCAGTTCTTTCTGGATCACGGCAGAAGCTGCTGCATAGGCAGAAACCCCCGGCACAACTTCGTAATCTATACCCTTCTGATCCAGGCGGCGCATCTGCTCGGCGACCGACCCATAAAGGCAAGGGTCACCGGAATGGACCCGAGCTACATCCTTGCCGCCTTTATGGGCTTCAACCATATCGGCGATGATCTCGTCGAGGTTCATCGGCGCGGTGTCTTTGATCAGGGCACCTTCAGGAGCAAAATCAATCACCCCCTGCGGCACCAGAGATCCGGCATAGAGACAGACAGGACAGCGGGCAATCAGGTCCCGTCCGCGAATGGTAATCAGATCAGGCGCACCCGGACCGGCACCGATAAAATAGACGGTCATGCCGCTGTTTCCTCATTCTGGGATTTCACTTCGCCTGTCTCGTCGAAGTTTTCATAGAGATGGGCTTTTTTCTCGTAGCCGCGCGGGGTGTAGACCCAGCAGGAGCCATCAGACTTTTCGATCCGGCGCGATGTCGAGGAGCCGACCAGCACTACGGTCAGCATATCCACCTGATCCGGCGTCAGTTCATCCAGACGCAGCACCGTCATGCTTTCACCTTCCCGCCCGAGGTTCCGTCCCAGCATCACAGGTGTATCGGCGGGGCGATGCTTGAGCAGGATTTCGACTGCCGTCGCCAGCTGGCGGGTACGGCGGCGGGAGACCGGGTTGTAGAAAGCAATAACAAAATCACCCTGCGCCGCTGCATTCAGGCGCTTTTCAATCGCTTCCCAGGGGGTGAGCAGATCAGAAAGCGAGATGGTGCAGAAATCATGCCCCAGTGGCGCACCAATCCGGGCCGAGGCCCCCTGCAGGGCGGAAATGCCCGGGGTAACCTGAATGGCAACCCGGTTCCAGTCGGCGCGGTTGCCCCGGTCCAGCAGCTCAAATGTCAGCGCGGCCATGGCATAGATGCCCGGATCACCGGAACAGACCAGCGCCACAGCGCGCCCTTCTGCCGCAAGGTTAAGCGCGATACGAACCCGCATTTCCTCTTCGCCCAGCTCATAGCCGTGACGGCCTTTGCCCTCGGCCAGCGGGCCAAGCAGGTCGAGATAGAGGTGATAGCCGACAAGATCGGTTACTCCCCGGACAACACGATCAACCTCCGGCGCGCGCCAGCACTGGTCGCCCGGCCCAAGTCCGACGACAAAGAGCTTGCCCCGCGCCTGCCCCAGGGTCGAGACCTCGACGATCTCTGGCGCCTGACCAACGGCACAGGTCGCCCGTTTCGATTTGTGTTTGGCCACAAGAAGCTGACCCTTAGCCCCGACAGCAGCAAGGGCTGCCCCCTCTGAGACGCCGTGACAGCCAACTTCTTCGAAGACAACATCAGAAGGTGTCGCAAGCCGTGGAGCTTGTTCCTCGAGTATTGCAGCCGGGAAGAAGCGCGCAGGCACATCCAGTTCGGCCGCCAAGGCCTGAACCGCCGTTTCATCGGCTTTCACATCAATTGAGAAAACAGCCGCAACCGCTTTCTCTGACAGCCCTTCAGCTTTCAATGTTTCTCGCACCAGTGTCGAGAGTTCCTCAGCATCAGCATTGCGTTCACAGCCCACACCCAGCGACAGCACAGCCGGATGCAGCACCAGTTCCTTTTCAGATCCGGCCAGTGCCTTCTCTGTCACGGTAATTGTCAGCTCACCATCATCTGACAGTGGCAGCTTGCCCGCTTTGACCCAATCAGCGTTACCAACAAGGCGGACCGACGCCCCGGCCAGCACCTCGGCCATAAAGGCTTTGTAATCGCCAGGATTGCCCAGTTTCCAGCCTGCAGGCGGGTTATCCAGCGCAATGCCAAAACGATTGTCAGATGCCGTGGTGATCGCTGCGGTGACCTCCAGTTTGGCAGACAGCGTCTTGGCCAGATCATTGGCCCCGTGGTGCCCACCCAGCAGTGGCACAACCGCCGAGCCGTTTTCAGCCACTGCCAGCACAGGCGGCTCGGCCCGCTTGTCAGCCAGCAGTGGCGACAAAGCCCTGATCAGAACGCCAGCAGCACAGATTCCGACAATGGCACGTCCTTCCCGAAACAGTGATTGCAGGTGGCTGATGGTTTCTTCGAAAGAAACATCGGCGCCGTCTACACGACCGCTGCGACCGTGAACTTCACCGGCACCAAAAGCATCGCGCAGACGACGGGCCAGTTTGGCCCCTTCGGCGGTCAGGGCAACAAAAGCGGGAGAGTGATCAAATTTTTGCGTCATTATAGTGTCCAGGCTTCACCACGTTTGTGGATCAGGATCATTGAAAAGTAGGGTGCCTTGGCATCACCAACTTCACTCAGGGGCATTATTTTCTGATTGTCCATTGTCGCGCGCTCCACATAGCGGGCACAGTCAACCAGATCCAGCTCTTCCAGAATGGTTCGAATTTTTTCAAAATGGCGGCCGACCTTGATGATTGCCGCGGCCTGCACATTGCGCAGGCGCTGTTTCATAATGTCGGCGTCGACCGGGCCGGGGATAATGGTCATCACATCATTGCGTGCCGCCAGCGGTGCACCAACCATTGCCGAACAGGCCATCAGGGAAGATACCCCCGGCACCACCTCGACATCGAAGCGCTCCATCATCCGGCCAAAAAGGTACATAAACGATCCATAGAAAAAGGGATCACCTTCACAGAGCACCACCACATCTTGCCCCGCCTCCAGATAGACACTCAGGTCTTCGGCCGCCTTGTCATAAACATCCTGCGCCGGGAAACGTTCTGTCACCATCGGGATACGGATCGGGTATTCGACCTGTCCGCCCGGCAGATGATCCGCCACGATGGAACGGGCCAGACTGTCGCCGACATCCGGTGCCGGATAGGCCAGTACAGGCGCGCCCTGGATCAGGCGCAAAGCCTTGAGAGTAAGAAGCTCGGGGTCGCCGGGACCAATCCCGACACCATAAAGCTTTCCTGATGTTTTATTGGCCATATTCTTTCGTTACCACAAACTGGGTCACGGTCATGGCAGAGCGCCAGCCGTGATAGGGTCCTACAGGAGAAGCATGACTGACCGCAATACGGTTCAGCTCTCCCCCGACTTTTTTATGCCATTCATAAAGCTGATTCTCCCCTTCGAGCGTCACAACATTGGCGACAAAGCGCCCTCCAGGGTTCAAAAGCGCCCAGCAACGCTCGAAAATCCCTTCACTGGTTGCACCGCCGCCGATAAAGATCGCATCGGGATGTTCGCCTTTTTGGCTCAGCTGATCCAGCGCGGAAGGCAAAGCACCGTCATGGATGGCAAGGAAGGGAGTTCCCAGGGCCTGGGCATTGGATGCAATCATGGTCAGGCGTTCGCTGTTGCGCTCGACAGCCACCGCCCTCGCGCCGCGCGCTGCGCGCATCCATTCGATAGAGATCGACCCGCAGCCGGCACCAAGATCCCAGAGCAGCTGTCCCGGAACCGGAGTCAGTGCTGCAAGCGTGGCCGCCCGGACGATCCTCTTGGTCATCTGGCCATCATGGAGGAAAGCATCGTCCGGCAGGCCCGGCGTATTGGCATAAACACGGGCGTGACCCGTCGCAATACAGTCGACGGCGATCGTATTCAGATCAGCTGAAACCGGGTGATCCCAACAGTGGGCAATACCTTCCATCTGCTGTTCATTCTCTCCGCCCATATGCTCCAGCACGGTGATCCGGCTGTCGCCAAAGCCCCGTTTGGTCAAAAGATCAGCAACTTCTCCCGGTGTCTTGCCGTTTTCACTGAGCATCAGCAGACGGGCACCAGGCTGTATATAACTTTGCAGCAAACTTAACGGCCTGCCATGCAGGGTCAGAAGATCGACTTCCATCAAGGGCCAACCCAGACGGGCACAGGCCAGGGAATAGGCCGAAATTCCCGGCACTATGCGCATTTCCGTCGCAGAAAGCTGTTTGGCAAAGGTTGCCCCGACACCAAAACACATGGGGTCCCCGGTCGCGAGAACACAGATTTTTTCTCCGCGGCGGGCCAGCACCCTTTTGACCATGCCAGAAAAAGGATTTCCCCAGACAAGCTGTTCGCGAGGATCTTCGCCCAGCATTGACAGATGGCGCTCCCCGCCGACGATCACTTCGGCCTGTTCCAGCAAACTGCGAGCAACCGGGGTCAGACTGTCAAGCCCCTCTTCTCCGATCCCCAGTATCGTCAGCCAGGCCGCCTGCGTCATTGATTGTCCTTTGCCACAGCGTTCAGGGCGGCCGAGGCAATGGCACTGCCTCCCCGACGTCCGCGCAATGTCATATAGGGTACGCCGATATTTGCCTCGATCAAGGCTTCCTTTGATTCTGCAGCGCCAACAAAACCAACGGGAAAGCCAAGGATTACTGCAGGCTTCGGCGCTCCATCCGCAAGAATCTCCAGCAAATGAAACAAGGCTGTCGGCGCATTGCCGATCACAACAACCGCGCCCTCCAGATGCTCTCGCCACAATTCAACAGCAGCAGCAGAGCGGGTATTGCCAATTTCCAGTGCCAGTCCCGGCACCCGCTCGTCCGTCAGGGGACAGAGCACAGCATTATCAGCCGGAAGACGGTTGCGGATAATCCCGTCCATGGCCATACGGCAGTCAGCAATGATCGGTACCCCGGCCTTTAGCGCCGCACGTCCTTTGGCAGCCGCATCACTGGTCCAGGCAAGGTCATCAACAACTTCCGGCATACCACAGGCGTGGATAATACGGACGGCAACATCGGCGATATCCGCTGGCATTTTGCTCAAATCAGCCGCTGCCTGGATCTGGGCGAAAGACTGACGATAGATCTCCTGCGGATCACGAATATAGTCATAGATAACAGACATACAGCTTCCCCTTGCCCGGACTAGACGCCCTTGACGCCCTTTTTCATGGTGACCGGCCCCAGCGGGTGATCCGCATGGGGATAGGGATGATGGTGGTGATCGTGCCCGTGCGCATGATCGTGACTATGATCGTGATGACTGTGTCCATGATCGTGGTCATGCCCGTGGTCATGCCCGTGATTGTGATCATGCCCGTGGTCATGGCTATGCCCGTGACTATGCGCATGATCGTGAGCATGGTCTTCCGCAGGCCCCGTCCCGATCCCTTCCACATGGTGGTGATGACTTTCCTGCGGCAGACCGATCTCGGCCTCGAAACCCAGCACCTGCTCGCGGTATTTGCAGAGCTTGCAGTTCATCAGGTTCGCGCCGTCCAGAATTTCCTGTACCCGGTCGGCAAAGGCATCCAGCACCTTTGGATGGTCGGACAGATAAGGCGCCTTGACAAATTCAATCTCTGGATGGCGTGCAGCAACCACATCCGTGTAGTCATAGATGCGCTTGACCAGTATTCCTGTAAAAAGAAAATAGGGGAAAACAATGATCCGTTTATAGCCAAGCTTGGTGGCGTGTTCCAGACCCGGCTCCACCAGCGGGAAGGTCACACCGGAATAGCAGACTTCGCCCCAGCCAAAACCAAAACCTTCCCACAGCAGACGCATGACCTTGCTGACGTTGGAATTGGCATCAGGGTCAGATGCACCGCGCCCGACCACCATCAGCATGGTGTCATGGATCGGCACCTCGCCGCTGCTGGCATTGGCCGCATCGACGGCTTCCTGAATACGCGCCCCGGCGGCGGCGATCAGTTTCGGATCAATGCCCAGTTCACGACCATATTCGATTTTCATTTCCGGATGCTGCGCCTCATAGGTCCTCAGCACCGACGGAATATCATTTTTGGCGTGCCCGGCGGCAAAGAGCATTCCCGGAATCGCCAGTACCAGATCGTGCCCGGCTTCGCGCAGGTTATCCAGACCGGTGCGGATAATCGGTGTGGCAAATTCAAGGAAACCACTGTCGACCACATATTGGGGCAGGCGTTCGCGGATCCCGCGGGCAACGGAGTCAAACTCGCGCACAGCGCCTTCATCACGGCTGCCATGTCCACAGACCATCACACCAATCTTGGTTCCGTTCTCTGCCATTTTCTCATCTCTTCCTATTTGACGGCGACATCTTCGGTCCCCTCGTACAGTATTTTTATCTATCCACGCACACGAGTACTTGACCTGGAACAGCGGCGCTAACATTGTCACGCCATGTTATTGTCCTTTTTGCTCCAAGAGCCACTTTTTTTACCCGTCCTGACCCTGATCATCGCCATCCTGATCGATGCGGCAATCGGGGATCCGACACGCCTCTACAAGATCATTCCCCACCCCGTGGTCCTCATCGGCAAAGCCATAGAACTCACAGAAATCCGGCTAAACCGTAATCGGGACAGTCGGTCATTCCGTATCGTTCTCGGCGCCCTGCTGGCTCTGGGGATCATCTCGTTAAGTACTGCTGTCGGTCTTATACTCTCACACCTTTCAGGGCAAGTCCCCCATGGCTGGATTATCGAATCGCTTCTGGCTTCCAGCCTGATTGCCTATCGCGGGTTGGGCAAAGCGGTACAGCATGTTGCGACAGAACTCGCCCTTGGCCTGAAGTCTGGTCGCCTCGCTATTCGCCATCTCGTTGGCCGCGACCCCGAAAGCCTGAACGAAGCCGGGATCAGTCGCGCCGCCATCGAAAGCATGGCCGAGAACTTTTCCGACGGGGTCGTTGCACCCGTTTTCTGGTTTGCAGTCTTTGGCCTGCCCGGTATCTGTGCCTACAAGGCAATCAACACTCTCGACAGCATGATCGGCCACAGGAACGAGCGTTATGAAGCCTTCGGGAAGTTTGCGGCCCGGTTGGATGATCTGGTCAACCTGATCCCGGCCCGCCTCGCCGGACTGTTTTTTGTTCTTGCCGCTCTGTTGGTGCCGGGTGCCTCGCCATCACGAGGCTTGAGAATCATGTTCCGTGATGCCGGTTTACACCGCTCACCCAACGCTGGCTGGCAGGAAGCTGCCGTGGCCGGAGCACTTGGCTTTGCCCTGGCGGGTCCCCGGACCTATCCCGGCTACGTGGTCGATGACCCCTTTATGGGCGACGGCGGCCGAAAAGATCTCGACGCTCCCGATATCCGCCAGGCGCTCAAACTCTATCTCGGCGCAGGTTTCTGGATGCTGGTCGCCGTTGCGACCCTGTTGCTACCTTCCCTATTGTAATTTTTTTAAAGGGACCTAGAGCAAACTTTTTGCCAGCCCCAGCAGCGCCAGAACCATCAAGAGACAAAGCACAAAATAACGATAGTGCAGCGCCGAACTGCGCTTGAAAACCTTGTTCCCCAGCCAGATCCCCAAGAGTACAGGAAGCACCAGCACTGCGGTTCTGGCAAGAGTCACCAGATCAAGCAGCCCTGCAAAGATCAGTGCCCCGGTGCCATAGGCATCCAGAATCAGGAAATAGAGATTGAGCGTCGCCCGGACAGCTTCGGCAGGCAGTGCCACGGCCATCATATAGATCGCCACGGGCAGGCCACCGATTGACGCCGCCCCATTGGCCAAACCGGACAGCAGGCCAACTGAAAAATTTCGTCCCCCGGTTTCACGCAATACAAGTGAACGGCCAAAAAACAGCAATAGGCTTGCTGCCAGAACACTCAGAGAAATCGCAATTCGCAAGGGGTCGGGTGCAATAAACTTGAGGATCAGAACCCCAATGGGCACGCCGAGCGCAGCCCCTATCAGTAACCAGCGTAACAGCGGCCAATGGATGGCGCTCCAGGTCATGCGCGCCATCACCAGACTGGAGATCATCTCCAGCAGCAGGGCAATCGGCACCACTTCGCTGGGCAGCAGGATCAGCGTCAGGGACGTCACGATCAGGGCAGAAAGGCCAAAGCCGGAAAACCCCCGGCACAGCCCGGCCACCAATCCACAAGCCAGCACCATCCAGAATTCCGGCAACAGGAGTTCTGTCCAGATTAACAGCTGTTCCATTTCTTTCCCCCCGGGATCACCCGCGACTCGCGCGTTGGATTGATCAGTTTAGAGAGACTATCCGGCTTTTGGTCGTACCAGTTGGAAAACTTCGTTGATCACAGCGTAATCCTGATAGCCGAGCCGGGCCAGAGGGCGCATTTTCGTCGCATCGACCAGCCCATTGGTCAGGCAGGATTCATCAATATGAATACCAACAACCTCGCCCAGTACCATCGTAGAATGCTGACCTGCGGCATTGGCGGGCAGTTCAAGTGATTTGAACAACCTGCATTCGAAATGCACTGGCGCCCCCTTGACCCGGGGTGGTGTGACCATAGTCGAGGATAATTTTTCAAGCCCTGCTGCCTCAAACTCATCGACAGAAAAAGGAGCCGGCTTGGAACTTTCGTTCATGGCGTTCCGCTGTTCCCAGGACACCAGATTAAACACGAACTCTTCGGTCTCGAGGATATTGCGCAGGGAATCCTTGATCCCCTCTTCACGGCCATCGGGCGAAAAACCAACGCCGATTATCGGCGGTTCATCGGAAAAAGCGTTAAAATAACTGAAAGGAGCAAGATTACAGACACCGGCGGCGGACTGCGTTGAAATCCAGGCTATCGGGCGCGGCAGAACACAGCCCTTGAAAGGGTTATGCGGTAATCCCTGCTCCAGATGATGCCCCGGCTGAAAAAACATTCCTGCTCTCCTGAAATACATACTGTCTATGAAAGGAACAGGAGCCTAGACGCTTTTCGGGCAAAGAAAAAGGGCGGAAAATCCGCCCTTTTCAAAACAGATTCAGGATAAATCAGAACTCGATACCGCGCTGAGCCTTGATATTCTGATCGCGGAATGGATGTTTCACCAGCGTCATTTCGGTGACCAAATCAGCAATCTCAATCATTTCATCCTTGGCATTGCGCCCGGTGATGACGATGTGCAGATCTTCCGGTTTGTCCTCGAGAAAATCGATAACCTCTTCCAGCACCAGATGGTCATAGCGCAGGGTGATGTTCAGCTCATCCAGAATGATCATGTTGTATTTCGGGTTTTCCCCGCGACAAGCATTGATCATTTCCTTGGATTTTTCCCAGGCTTTCTCGGCCGCAGAGATATCCCGCGCCCGATCTTGCGTATCCCAGGTAAAGCCTTCGCCCAGAGCGTACATCTCGACCTGATCAGGGAATTTCTCCAGCACATATTTTTCCCCGGTTTCCCACTTGCCTTTGACAAACTGGACGACCCCGATTTTCATGCCGTTACCAACTGCGCGGGTTGCCAGACCAAAAGCCGCTGTGGACTTGCCTTTTCCCTTGCCCGTATGAACGATGATCAGACCTTTTTCATTCACCTTGCTTGAAAGCATCTTGTCTCTGGCGGCCTTGCGCTTACGTGATTTTTCGTTCGCGCGCTCAAAAGCCGCCTGATCCAGAGTGCTCTCGTCCTGCTGGTTTTCTGCTTCGGACATTCTGTTTCTCCCAAATCCTGTTTATTTCTCAATTCTCTTTTCCCGCCAGCTTATCAACTGGCGGCAAGCTGTTCCAGCATCGCCCGCGCCGAATTCGACTTCGCTTGCCACAGGTTTCTGTCCTGTGCCTCGATCAGACGTTCCGCCATTTCCTTCAGGGCCGCGGCATTGTTCTGTTCCAGAAATTCGCGCACGCTGTCATCCATCAGATAGGCGTCGAACACAGCATCAAAATGATGATCCTCAACTACTTTCGCCGTCGCGGCAAAGGCAAAAAGATAATCGACTGTTGCCGCCATCTCGAACGCCCCTTTGTAACCGTGGCGCATCACCCCCTCAATCCACTTGGGGTTAACCACACGGGCGCGCACCACACGGGCAATTTCTTCCTGCAGGGTTCTGATCTGGGGACTTTCCGGCCGGGAGTGGTCGTTGTGATACACCACAGGCTGCGTGCCGGACAGATGACGGATCGCCGCGGTCACACCACCTTCGAATTGATAATAGTCATCAGAATCCAGCAGATCGTGTTCGCGGTTATCCTGATTGTGGACCACCGCCTCGACATCGCGCAGGCGGTTTTCAAACAGGCTGTGCCCGGCTTCCCCATTACCGCCGCTGCCATAGGCATAACCGCCCCAGGCAATATAGGCCCGGGCCAGATCACCGTCATTTTCCCAGCCGCGCTCGTCAATCAGGGCCTGTAGTCCCGCGCCATAAGCCCCCGGTTTGGAGCCGAAAACCCGATAGCCGGATCGCTGCGTTGCCGTCTTCTCGTCCAGTCCCCGCGCCATAAGCTCGGCTTTTTCCGTGACAACTCTTGCCGCCAGCGGGTTCATTTTCTCTGGTTCATCCAGCGCGGCAACAGCGCGGGCTGCGGAATCAAACAGATCAATCTGTGCCGGGAAGGCATCTCTGAAAAAACCCGAGACCCGGAGTGTTACATCAACCCGCGGACGGTCCAGCACCGACAGCGGCAGGATTTCGAACCCGATGACCCGACGCGATGTTGGCTCCCACTGCGGCTGCACCCCCATCAGGGCCAGTCCCTGTGCAATATCATCGCCGCCGGTACGCATGTTCGAGGTGCCCCAGGCGGACAAGACCATGCGTTTGGGCCAGCTGCCGTTTTCCTGACGGTAGCGCTCGATCATCAGATTGGCCGACTTCCAGCCCAGTTGCCAGGCCGCAGGGGTTGGCACGACCCGCGAATCAACCGAATAGAAATTCCGCCCCGTCGGTAGCACATCCGGTTTGCCCCGGGTTGGCGCACCAGAGGGTCCCGGCTCAACAAAGCGTCCGTCCAGTCCGCGCAAGGCACCATCGATTTCGCTGGCCCCGCAGGACCGCACAATCGGCGCAAGCTGTTGTTGGATCTTTGTCACAACCGCAAAGGTCGCGGGCCAGTCTTGCGGCACCTCAATTTCGCCAGCCACAAGTCGGGCGGCCAGAATTTCCAGACGCTCTACCGTGTCGCCATTGCTGCGCCAGCTGCCTTCACCCTGCAGCACCTCCGGGCGTGGCCCGTTCCAGGCATCACCGAACCGACAATCCAGCGGGTCAAATTCTAACGGGAAGCCCAGATCTTTTGCCAAAGCTCGGATCAGCGAGGCATCCCCGCCCTTGCCGTCGCCCCGAGGCAGTCGGGTCAGGGCGACCAACAGATCATGCAGCAAGCGCCCCTCCGGCGACTGGCCAAAGATATGCAGCCCGTCGCGGATCTGCATTTCCTTCAGTTCACAAAGATAGTTATCCAGCTTGGACAGGGCAGCATCTTCATCATCCTGTTCGGAAATACCGCAGTCCTTGTCCAGTCCGATCCTTTGCGTCAGCTTCAGGATTTCATCCCGCAGCAGCTTAAGCCGCCGGGGATCAACCCCCGCCGCTTCATAGTACTCATCACAGAGCTGTTCCAGATCTGCGAGTGGCCCATAGGATTCAGCGCGTGTCAGCGGTGGGGTCAGGTGATCGATGATCACCGCCTGGGCCCGACGCTTTGCCTGGGTCCCCTCGCCGGGATCATTGACAATAAAGGGATAGAGATGCGGCATCGCCCCGAAAACAACTTCCGGGAAACAGACACTCGACAGCGCCAGTGACTTGCCCGGCAGCCACTCCATGTTGCCGTGTTTGCCCATATGGACAATGGCGTGCACCTGCTCGGCCTGACGCAGCCAGGCATAAAAAGCCAGATAACCATGCGGCGGCACCAGATCGGGCGAATGGTAAGTCTCGACCGGATTGATGTTGTAGCCGCGCGCGGGCTGCAGCCCGACAATGATCTTGCCACAGTGAAAGGCCGACACCGCGAAAGCCGACTGTTCCGGCATGAAGAAAGGATCTTTCTCCGGCCCGCCCCAGCGTTCTTCGACGGCGTCACGTACCGCTTCGGGCAAGGCCTGCCAAAACGCCTGATAGGTCGAAAGGCTCAGGCTCTCGCGCACAATGCGCCCGTCCACCGCTGCGTTGGTTGGTCCCTCAGCCATGCGTTCGACCAGCGCGTTGCCATCCCCGGGGATATCGGCCACGTCATAACCCGCCGCCGCCATAGCCTTGAGCAGTTCGACGGTTCCTGCCGGAGTATCCAGGCCGACCCCGTTGCCCATGCGCCCGTCCCGGTTGGGATAGTTGGCCATGATCAGCGCCACCTTGCGCTCTGCCGCCGGGCAGTTTCGCAAGCGCAGCCAGTTGACCGCCAACTCAGCGACAAAGTCGATCCGGTCCGGCACTTCCTGATGGCAGACCACCGAGCATTCTGTAGCCGCATCAAAGCGGGCTTCAGATTTGAACGATACCGCGCGGGAGAGAATACGTCCGTCCACTTCGGGCAGGGCCACGTTCATGGCGATATCGCGCGCCGACAGACCGCTGAGACCTTCACGCCAGGCTGTTTCGTTGCCGCCGGAAAAAATCACCTGCAGGATCGGGCAATCGACCACATCAAACGGCGTTTGCTTGCGCTCGGCCCCCGGCGTTGAAATCGCAAAACCTGTGGCATTGAGGATGATCCCCGCCCCGGCCTCAGACAGATAATTGCTAACAATCCCGGCAGAAACCGGCTCCTTGAGCGAGGAACAATAGAGCGGCAGCGGATTGATCCCCTTGTCGCGCAAAGACCGGACCAGCGCATCAACCGGGGCCAGATCGGCGGATTGCAGCAGCGCCCGATAGAACACGATTGCGGCAACGGGTGCGCCCTCGATCCATTTCGCTTTCAGATCGTCAAGATCAGGCGTATCAAGACCGGGCCAGTAGACCCCCGCACGCAACAGCGGTTTAGGCTCGACCCAGTCAAACTCCCGGCCCAACAGAGACGCCAGATAACAGAGCGAATTGCGCGCATTATCCGGGCCGCCGTGGATAAAGTACTGCCAGATCCGGTGATAGCTTTCCTGCGAAACGCTGGAATAGGCCGCCAGCTCGGCATCGGGCTGATCATCGCCCGGCAGCAGCACCAGCGGGATTTTTTTCGCTTTGCAGACGGCTCTGAGCTGTTCCACACCATAGGGCCAGTAGCCAATTCCGCCGAGAATACGGGCAACAACAAATTTGGCCTCCGCCACCATATCCTCGACATAAAGATCGACAGACATGTTGTGCGACAGCTGCATCAGGTTGGCCAGCCGCAGCGTGGGATAACCGTCTCCTAACAGCTGGCGGGCCTGAACCAGACTGGCCAGTTCGGTATCCGCGGCTGAAAGGATCAGGATATCACCGGGCGACTGCCCCAAATCAACGGCGTCAGACCCGTCGGCAATCATCCCCGGCTGGGCTTGTAACAGATGCATAAACGTCTTCTCTTTGCCTGCGATGGCCCACGAAAGATTGGCCCCAGAGGATCAGGAAGCGGGAGAAAGCCTCAAAACAACGCCCCCTCCCACAGATTAAAAGCCTTATCAGGCCGTCATTTCGGCCCGGATTGCCGCTTCGTCCATGTCGTGATCGCCGATCACCACCAGACGGCTGCGACGGACTGCGGCATCAGACCATTCCTGATCATAATACTGCTGGAAACGACTACCGACGCCCTGAACAACCAGCCGCATGTCCTTGCCGGCAACGGCGACAAAGCCCTTCACCCGCAGGATTTCGTGTTTGGCGACGATTGGCAGCAACTTGGCGATCAACGCTTCGGGGTCAGCAATCTCGCCGAACTCGACAGCAAAGCTTTCGAAGTCGTCGTGATCGTGCTCGTGGCCGTCATCGTGATGGGAATGGCGCGAGTCCAGATCGTCCTCGGCGGCGGCTTCCAGTCCCAGCAGGACCGAGGCATCGATCTCGCCGTGCGAGATCTTGACGATCTTCACTTCCGGGCGGATTTCCTTGCGCACAGCTTCCAGCACCCGGTCCATGTCGCCTTCTTCCAGCAGATCAAGCTTGTTGATCACCACCATATCGGCACAGCCCAGCTGCTCTTCGAACAGTTCTTCCAGCGGGCTTTCATGATCCAGATTGTCATCGGCGGCGCGTTGTGCTTCGATCGCCTGCGGGTTGGAGGCAAAAAGCCCGTCGGCCACAGCGCGCCCGTCAACCAGGGTAATCACCCCGTCCACGGTCACGCGGGTTCTGATTTCCGGCCAGTTGAACGCCTTGACCAGCGGCTTGGGCAGGGCGAGGCCAGAGGTTTCGATGATAATATGATCCGGCGGTGTTTCGCGGTTCAACAGCTTCTCGATTGTCGGGATGAAATCATCGGCGACGGTGCAGCAGATACAACCGTTGGCCAGCTCCAGCACGTCCTCGTCATTGCAGCCTTCGATGTTGCAGCCCTTGACGATATCGCTGTCCACGCCCAGATCACCAAATTCATTGATGATCAGCGCCAGCTTGCGTCCGCCTGCGGTTTTCAAAAGGTGCTGGATCGTGCTGGTTTTTCCAGCACCCAGAAATCCGGTGATCACTGTTGCCGGAATTTTTTTAGTCTGTGCCATCTGTTTATCTAAATCCTGCGTTCGTTTTTCAAATTCAGCCCAAGCGGCCTCAATAGCATTTCAATCCGGCTACTCCGCTGCAGGCTTGACCCGCATCGGCAATCCGGAAACCATAAAAACAACCGAGGGAACGGCCGCGGCGATGCGCTGGTGCAATCGGCCTGCATGGTCCCTGAAATCTCGTGACATCTTGTCCATGGGAACGATTCCCAATCCAACCTCGTTGGAAACTAGCACAACCGGGCCCGCCAGTTCAGGTAAAGCCGCGACCAGTTGTGCACCTTCCACGTCAGGATCACGCCCTGCCATCATCAGATTGGTGACCCAGAGCGTCAGACAGTCAACCAGCACCACCGCATCCGGGCGACAGATTTTGCGCAAGCGCGCCACCAGTTCCAGCGGCTCTTCAAAGGTCTGCCAGCGCGACCCCCGACGCAGCTTGTGCTCGTCGATCCGCGCGTCCATCTCGTCGTCCCAGGCCTGCGCCGTCGCCAGATAGAGACAATCCCCCGGCTGGCCTTCGACCAGTTGCTCGGCATAACTGCTCTTGCCCGAGCGGGCCCCACCAAGAACCAGTGTATGTGGCACAGACGCTTCTCTCCCGGTCATCGGCCGTTTTCTCCCCTGTCACCTGCATCAATAACAGATGACTTTTCCCTTTGATCGCCAGAGGATGCAAGGCAATTTTGCCAAAAGGGCAATCGGCAAGGCAATCACCAGAAAACATTCGACAGTCTCCGGCTTTCCATGCAAATTTCTACAGGACGGCCCCCTAACTGCGCCGCCCCTTAACTGTGAGTGACACCCTGATCAATGAAAAAACCGGATTTCGACGACAGCTTCTGTAATGGTTTGACCCAGCTTCTGGAATGGCGTCGCGATGTCCGACACTTCAAAACCACGGCCCTGCCCGATGGATTGCTCGATACCCTGCTTGATCTGGCCTGCCTTGCGCCCTCCGTCGGCAACAGCCAGCCCTGGCGCTTTGTCCTGGTTGAAGACGACAACACCCGGCAGGCCATCCGGGAAAATTTCCAACGGGCAAACAGCCAGGCGCTTGAGGGCTATGACGGCGACCGCGCCCGGCTTTACGCCAGTCTCAAGCTCGAAGGCATGGACAAGGCCCCGGTACAGCTGGCGGTTTTTGCCAACGAACAAACAGAACAGGGCCACGGCCTCGGCCATCAGTCCATGCCGGAAATGCTGCGGTACTCTGCTGTGCTCGCCGTCCATACCCTCTGGCTGGCTGCCAGAGCCTACGGCGTCGGTCTGGGCTGGGTTTCCATCCTTGACGCGGACGAAGTGAGCAAAACACTCGCAGTCCCCGAAGACTGGAAACTGGTCGCCTACTGCTGCATCGGCTACCCGGAACAGGAAGACGACACACCCGAGCTGGTCAAGCTCGGCTGGCAGGATCGGCAGGCCGACTGCCGAAAAGTCCTCAAACGCTGAAAGAAAACCAAACCCTCTTTTACTCAGCCCGGCCAGCAGCTTATAGTAATCTGAATTTTTCTGTGTGTATCGTCCGATCTCTTTAAGACAGCCCTGCGTAAGCCGGAAGGCTGGGAAGGAGACCGTGAAATTTTGCCAATTCAACGCCGGACTCCCGAGAATGCGCCAACCAAAGATTTTCACGACACTCCAAAGCTATAGCTGGCAACTTTTTGTCCATGACCTTCTGGCCGGAGCAACCGTTGCCATGGTTGCCCTGCCCCTCAGCCTCGCCATCGCCATTGCATCGGGTGCCGACCCTTCCAAGGGCATGATCACCGCGATTGTCGGCGGCTTTCTGATTTCACTTTTTGGCGGCAGCCGGGTTCAGATCGGCGGACCGACCGGGGCTTTTATTGTCGTTGTCTTCGGGGTAATCGCCCAACATGGCTATGACGGTCTGGTTCTGGCAAGCTTTATGGCGGGGATTATTCTGCTGGTTGGCGGCTATTTTCGTGCCGGAAACCTGATTGCCTTCGTGCCCGAGGCCGTGGTGAACGGCTTCACCATTGGCATCGGCATCATCATCGCCACCAGCCAGCTGAAAGATTTTCTTGGCCTGTCCCTCGACAGGGTTCCCGCCGACTTTCTGGAAAAAATCCCCGCGCTCTGGGACGCCCGGACAAGCTTCAGCCCGGCGACTTTTTCCATTGCGCTGATCACCCTCGCCCTGATCCTGATCCTGCGCCGGGCCGCCCCGCGCTTTCCCGGCCTTATCGTGGCGGTCGGGGTTGGTTCTGCCCTTGTCGCCTTTCTACTGCTGCCCGTAGATACCCTCGGCTCCCGCTTTGGCGAACTGCCAAGCCAGATGCCCTGGCCGCAGTTGCCCGACTTTTCGCTCTCCCGGATTATTGAACTTCTGCCCTCGGCTTTTGTTATTGCCTTTCTGGCCGGGGTTGAATCGCTGCTTTCGGCCATGGTCGCCGACAAAATGATCACGGGGCACCACAGACCAAATGCGGAACTGACGGCCCAGGGCATTGCCAATATCGGCTCTGCCCTCTTCACAGGTCTGCCCGTGACAGGCGCAATTGCCCGAACCGCAACCAACATCAAGGCAGGTGGAAAAACCCCCGTCGCTGGCCTCGTCCATGCCCTGATCATTCTGCTGGTGATGTTACTTGCTGCCCCGCTGGCAAGCTATCTGGCCATGCCCGCCCTTGCCGCCCTGCTGATCGTGACGGCCTGGAACATGACCGAACCTCACAAATGGCGCGAATACGCGCGCGGCAGGAAAAGCGACATTATGCTTTTGCTTCTCACCCTCGCCCTGACGGTGCTTGTTGATCTGACGGTGGCCATTGGCGTTGGTGTCTCCGTGGGTCTGGCCCTGCGTCTGAGTCGCCGGAAAACTGTAGAAAGCGACTGGTCATCACCCGACAGGTACTGATGCATCGAAACCTGAGTGCTTCAGCTCCTGCCTCCTTCTTCAGGGAAGATAGGTAAATTCAGAGGCAGAAGAACAAACTCGTTAACACAATAGGTCTCTTTCGACCTAAAGCAGATACTTTGAATTGTTAAGAATTAAACCTGAGAACAATTGATTTACACTCGATAAAAGATACTTTTTTTGCCCATAAAATAGATTCTTGGACTTCAGGTTCATGTCGATCCAGTGCTTCTTGAGACCAATATTTCCTAGGAGCACCAATAGGAAGATTATCGACTTCAGAAGACACAACAGTAAAAGCTAAAAAGTCCTTATCATCTTCAGAAAGGCCAACTTCGAATCTGAGCGTTGATAATTCAATTGCACCTTCTAGATAATGCACCGAGCCATCAATCATGCCACGAGCCACTTCTGCTGCGCGCTGCCTCTTCTTCTCGACGTATTCCTCATGACTCATTTTCATGGAGTGCTTTTCCAGATAATGGCTGAACCCATACAAACTTAAATTTATAGAGATTCTACCGCCATAAAGGGTACAGTAACTTCAATCCCTTCCCATATCGTAAAGAGCGGATGGGTAATCCACTCTTTACGATAGGAAAGTAAGCTCCCGCCTATAAATAAGGCTAATAAAATCTAAACCCTAAGCCTCTTTGCCCAGCGACTTCGAGGCCATTTCATAGACATCGCCTGAGAGTTTCTCGGTTGCCAGAATGCGCTTGAGTTCTGCTTTCATCATTTTCTGATGCCGGACATTCATCCGGCGCCAGCCGCCCAGCGGGGCGAGGATGCGCGAGGCCACCTGTGGATTGATCGCGTTCATGTGGATGATGCTGTCGGCAAGGAAACGATAGCCTTCACCGTCTTCCGCGTGGAATCGCGCCGGGTTCGCTGAGGCAAAGGCCCCGATCAGCGCCCGGACCTTGTTCGGGTTTTTATAGGAAAAGCCGGGGTGGGCGGTCAGTGCCTTGATCCGGTCCAGCACATCGGGCAGCCGCGAACAGGCCTGGACCATAAACCACTTGTCCATCACCACCGGGTCCTGCTGATAACGCTGTTCAAAGGCGGCAAGGGCGGCTTCGCGCTCGGCACCTGTAAAGTCGTTCAGGAGCGTCAGCGCGGCCATGCGGTCGGTCATGTTGTCGGCGGCTTCAAAATGGCGCACCACCAGTTCGCGACAGGTGGGATCATTTTCAAAGGTCGCGAGATAGTCCAGCGCCGCCGTGCGCAACGCCCGGCGCCCCATCGCGGCCGCATCGGGGCTGTAGGCCATCCCGTCTGCACCCTGCTGGTACAGGTCTTTCAGGCTGGCAAACAGATCTGTCGCGATTTTATGTTTGAAAAAGGTCTTCGCCTTTTCCGCCGCGTCAAAATCGGCAACTTGCATCTGGTCGGTGATATAGCTGATCGACGGCAGGGTCATCAGCTGGGCGACAAAGGCGGGGTCGAGGTCGGGGTTGGCGATATTGCGGGCCAGCGCCCGGGCAAAACCGGGGGTGTAGACAGGCTCCCGGCCCGACTGGATCTCGCCGATCATCTTGAGCAGCAGGCGCGAGGCAGAGGATTGGGCCGCTTCCCAGCGGTTAAAGAGGTCGCTGTCGTTTTCCATCAGGAACAGCAGTTCGTCATCGCTGTACATCGCCGAGAGCTTGACCGGTGCGGAAAATCCCCGGTTGATTGAAGGCACGGCCCCTGCGGGGACATCGGTGAAGGAAAAGCTTTGCTGTTCGCGGTCGAACCGCAGGGTTTTGCTGTTGCTCCTGCTGTTATCCGGGCTGTTGTCGCCCTGAAGGGTCAGCGGGATATCGCGCCCGTCCTGCCCCAGCAGACCGACGGTCAGCGGGATATGCAGCGCCTGTTTGTCGTGCTGTCCGGGGGTGTCTGCGGTCTGTTGTGACAGGGTCAGGCTAAAGACGCCCGCCGCCGCATCCTGTTGCCAGGAAGCACTGACATCCGGTGTGCCCGCCTGGCTGTACCACAGCCGGAAATGTTTGAGATCGACGCCATTGGCATCTTCCATCGCCGCGACAAAGTCTTCGCAGGTGACGGCCTGATTGTCATGGCGTTGGAAATAGAGGTCGATGCCCTTGCGGAAGCCTTCTCGCCCGAGGATTTCCTGCATCATACGGATCACCTCGGCGCCTTTTTCATAGACCGTGGCAGTATAGAAATTGTTGATCTCGATATAGCTTTCCGGGCGGATCGGGTGCGACAGCGGCCCGGAATCTTCGGGGAACTGACGCGCGCGCAGGGTTCTGACATCCTGTATGCGCTTGACCGGGGCCGAGCGCATATCCGACGAAAACTCCTGATCGCGATAGACCGTCAGCCCTTCCTTGAGGCTGAGCTGGAACCAGTCGCGGCAGGTCACGCGGTTTCCGGTCCAGTTGTGGAAATATTCGTGGGCGACAATCGCCTCGATCCGTTCAAAGTCCGCATCGGTTGCCGTATCCGGGCTGGCCAGAACACATTTGGAGTTAAAGATATTCAGGCTTTTGTTTTCCATCGCGCCCATGTTGAAATCATCAACCGCGACGATGTTGAAAATATCCAGATCGTATTCCAGCCCGAAACGTTCTTCATCCCAGCGCATGGAGCGGATCAGGGAATCCATGGCAAAGGCACATTTGTCTTCATTGCCATGCTGCACATAGATCTTCAGGGCAACATCCCGGCCGCTGCCGGTTTTATAGCTGTCTTCGTAACAGGCCAGATCTCCCGCCACCAGCGCAAAGAGATAACAGGGTTTGGGGAAAGGGTCGTGCCACTTGGCCCAATGTTTGCCGTCTTGTCCCTTGCCGCTGGAAACCAGATTGCCGTTCGACAGCAGCACCGGATATTTTGCCTGATCCGCATGCAGGGTGACGCTGTAGGTCGCCATAACATCAGGGCGGTCGGGGTAAAAGGTAATGCGGCGGAAGCCTTCGGCCTCGCACTGGGTACAGAAATTCCCGCCGGAGAGATACAGCCCCTCAAGCCGCGTGTTCAGGACCGGGTCGATCCGGGTTTCGACCGCCAGTTCAAAGCTGTCGGGCAGGCCGTCGATTTGCAGGGAGAATTCCTCGAGCTGATAGTCCGCCTCCTTCAGCGCCCGGCCATCGACGGCAAGCGAGAGCAGCTCCAGCGTGTCGCCATCCAGATGCAGCGGGCCAGAGGAATCAGAGCCAGAGGAATTCGGATTGCGCCGGGCCTTGAGCAGGGACTTGACCCGGGTGCCTTCCGGCTCGAGGAAAAATTCCAGATCCACATGATCAATAAAAAAAGCAGGCGGGGTATAGTCTTGTAATTTAATCGCTTTTGGTTGTTCAGTCTTCATTGTGCCTCACCCTGCTGCTTTTCTCTTTTGATCGGAATTGATCACCAAAGAAGTAAACGCGCCCTGACAAACTGCCAGAGCCTCTTTTTCCTGTGGATTTAAAAGTGCTCCGGAATCCAGATTGTGAATCCGGATTTTCCCCCAGGAGATCTCCATAGTGTCTGAAACAGACAGCAAGGACAATCCTCCTAATACGATTAGGGAAACATTGACGTTGGTCTGTGAAAGGTTTTCTGGAATCTACTCCGGAGGAGTATCTGGGGAAGTATCCGCCCTGGCGCCCATAAATGCAAATGCCAGAAACCGGAAATAAGGAAAACCGGATAAAGGAAAAGGAAGAGAGTAAACCGAGGGAGGAATACCCCGAAAGCCGGAAAAGAATCGGCCAGCCGGAGTCTCTCGAAACTCTGCCCCGTCAGCAATAAGCCACACAGCAGCGCTCAAATGATGGATTGAAACCAGCCAGACGCGCAGGACAAGCGGGAGAAAAGCTCTGGAGCCCTCCCTTGGGAAAGGGAGCCTATCAGGAGGGAGGACGGTTACGCCCTATTCGGCTGCCAGGTTCTGCATCGAGGCAAAATGCACCGCAAGATTTCGTTCCTGCTCCAGCATGTCCTTGATATCACAGCCACACTTGCCGCACTGTGGCGCGCAATCCATGGCTTTATAGACACCCGCGACAGAACAGGCGCCCAGTCCGACAGCGTTCCGGACATCTTTTTCTGTAAAACCGTTACAAAGACAAACGTACATGTTTTTCTCGCACTATGAGAATGATTTTCATCCGCGCTATAGATGTAGTGTAAATGAGAATTGATTGCAAACAAATTAACAACATTGTTATTCTTCCTCCTTGATCCTGATCAAGTCCCCGATCGGGAGCGATACCCGGAGCCAGATCAGGAAAAAGAAGATGAAGCCCCGGCGGTTTTCCGCTATGACCTTTCACAGGAAGTTTCCAGTACCTATGCTGATGCATATTCGGGTGCGTCTTCGGGTGAGCTTTTAGCCGAGCTTGCCCTGCCCCTTTCTGGCCCACCTCTACAGGAGATCTGTTTTTGTCCTTTCTTTTATCCCGTAAATCCATTGTCCCGCAGTGGATGGTCGAGCCCGCCCCTTCCAAAGACGATATCGATTACCTGCTCCAGGCTGCGGTCCGCGCGCCCGATCACGGCTGGCTCCGTCCCTGGCGTTTTCTCGTGGTCGAAGGTGCAGCCCGGAGCAAGCTCTCCGACCTCTTTGTCAGCGCGTTGCAAAAAAGAAATCCTGACGCCACCGAAGAGCAGATCGAGAAAGAGCGCAGCCGCCCTCTCTTTGCCCCGCTGGTGATCGTGGTCTGTTCGGTCATGACCGAGGAAAAGCCCGGCGTGCCGAAAAACGAACGCGTGCTTTCCGCCGGGGCCGCCGCCCAGAACATTCTGCTCGCCGCCCACGAGCGCGGTTACGGCGCGATCTGGCTGACCGGGGCTGCCGCCTATGACCCCATGGTCCGGGAGGGACTGGAGCTGGACGAAAATACCGACATCATCGGCTTCCTCTACATCGGCTCGGTCGAACGTGAGGTACGCGAGCGCGCCCGTCCAGACCCGGCCGACTACACCCGCCACTGGGGCCAGTAGCCCCCAGGGATCGCAAAAGCCGGGCCAGACCGCCGCAACGGTTTGGCCCGGCCGATCCTCTGGTCGTTGACCCTGAAAACCTGTCACCTAAATTTATCTGATACCTTTCCCCGTCAGCCCCGCGTCAGATAAGAAAGGGGTTATACAGATGTCTCGCCTCATCATTTTGTTTTACCGCATGCCTGCAGTGGTTTTTAATGCAGCGGTGATAACTGATCGCGGGACAATATAGTCTCATCCCTTCTGACACCTTTCTTCTGACATCGGGCAGGTTCTTCTATGGACAGCATTGATCTTATTTACACAGGGCTGCTTTTGATCCTGACCGGAGCCGTCGCGGGCACACTCGCAGGTCTGCTTGGCGTTGGCGGCGGAATCGTTATTGTTCCCGTGCTCTTCAACCTCTTTGGCCTTCTCGATCTTCCCGCTTCCACAGCCATGCATATGGCTGTGGGGACGTCGCTGGCGACCATCGTCCCGACCTCGCTTTCGTCCTTGCTCGCCCATCACAAAAAGGGGGCGGTTGATATTGCCCTTCTGAAAAAATGGGGTCTCGGGATTTTTGCGGGCTCTGTACTCGGGGCCTTTATCGCCGGACAGGTCAAGGGCGATGTCCTCACCGCCGTCTTTGCTGTGGTTGCGCTGCTCGTATCCCTGAACATGGTCCGCTCGGAAACCCTGACACTGAGCCCGGCACTGCCTGTAGGCTCCTGGCTCAACACAATGATTTCTCTGATAATCGGAGCATTCTCAGCCATTATGGGGATCGGGGGCGGAACCCTTTCAGTACCCGTCCTCAGTTCCTTCAGCTTCCCCATTCACAAGGCAGTCGGGACCGCATCGGCCCTGGGGCTACTCATCGCCATTCCCGGTGTGACAGGATTTATTCTCATCGGCGCGGATGTTGCGGAACGCCCGCCTTTTAGTCTGGGTTATGTCAGTCTTGTCGGCTTCTGTCTGATCTTTCCGACCACGGTGCTGTTCGCTCCTCTGGGCGCAAAGATAGCCCACAGACTCAACCGTATCTGGCTGCGCCGGACCTTTGCCCTGTTCCTCGGGCTGACATCCCTGCGGATGTTCTATACTCTGCTTGGATAAAGATCTTTCCCGGATCCCGCAGGAAAACCTGCCTGCCTACAGCCCTTTAAGGAAAGCCAGAAGCCCAATCCCGCCGCCAGCAATCACGCAGAGCAGCAGAAGCAAGATCCACAGGCTGGTTCCTTTTTTCTGAACCACAGGCGGCTCCACTCTCGGGCGTTTTCGCAAAGGGTGCCGTTCAGAGCGATCAACTTTCGGCGGGCTGTTAACCTGGCTATGTTTCGCAGCACGGTTTTCACGATCAGCAACAGTCGTCTCGAAGATCACCCGCTCCCTGCTGGAGTTCACCTCTTCATCGTAGGTTTCCTGAACAATCCGAACCGCAGCAAAGCGTTTGGTATCATACAGACGCTTGGCAGTCGAAAGCGCCATATCCTTGTCATCAAGGACACATTCCAGGACCCACCTGTTATTCTGATAAGTATCTACCTCGTATGAAACAACCTGCGACATATAACCCCTGAACCCTGTGGTGGTTTCTTATCCGTTAGCAACCTTGCGACAATTAGCCCCCCCAAACAAGCCATCAACGAAAACATCATCCGAAGAAAGTGGCATCAGGGTGCTACGGTATAATAATTTGTCCCCGCCATCTTCGCACTCGCCTCCAATACTGACAGGAACGCCGAGTTTGAGAACGCGGGGCATGAAAGCCGTTGCCTGCTTAATTAAACTCGGTTCCGGGCAGTCCAGTACAGCTGTCCCCTTAAGGAGCCCCCGCTCGGTTGGCCAGATCAGCGAACCGACATGTACAAAAACAGGATTCTCCCCTTCGTCGCCTAATGAAATCAGGAAACACCAGTCCCAATCATCCCCCAGATCATCCTGTTTGATGTCTTCCAAACCGGGCATGCTGCGCTCTTTCTTCTGTCGCTCCCAATAATCCAGCAAGCGAAAAACAAGTCGACGCTCTATCCCTGTATACTCAGCCATCAGGCAACCTTTTGTTTTCATGACAAACACACAGCGGTTTTAATATCACCATATTGGTAAATAAATCGTCAAAGCCACACGGATAGAACGAAAAACACCTTCAACTGATCTCCTGATAAACCAGTCTGAAAAGGGAAAGGAGATTGCCTCATCCAAATTTATCCCCTAAAAATGATGAAATTTCATCCCAGTGAGTAAGTAAATCTATGTCGGAAAAACCACAAATCACAATCATTGGCTTGGGCTATGTAGGGCTCCCCCTCGCCATCCATCTTGCCAAACACTACAAAGTAACCGGTTTCGACATCAATGAAGCCCGGATCGAAGAACTCCGGGAAGGGCATGACAGAACAGGAGAAATTTCTTCCCAGGATCTGCGCAACTCTACGCTTCACCTGACTTCCAGTCAGGAAGAACTCCACGGGCATGATATCCATATCGTGACGGTCCCCACCCCTGTCGACCCCAATAATCAACCAGATCTTACCCCTGTTCGAAAAGCATCAGAGACTGTTGGAACAGTGCTCAAACACGGTGATATTGTTGTTTATGAAAGCACTGTCTACCCTGGTGTTACCGAAGATATATGCGGCCCCATACTTGCCGAGATATCCGGGCTCGAATGTGGGCGGGATTTCTTTCTCGGCTACTCGCCAGAGAGAATAAATCCTGGCGACAGGGAGCACACCGTCGACCGGATAACCAAGGTTGTTGCTGGTCAAACCGCTGCTGTGGCCGAAAGCTTGCGTGAAATCTATGGCACCATGAACAATGGCAATATTTTTCTGGCAAAAAACATCAAAACCGCCGAAGCCGCAAAGGTTATTGAGAATGCGCAAAGGGATATCAACATCGCCTTTGTCAATGAAATTGCCGTGATTTTTCAAAATCTTGGCATTTCTGTTTACGATGTTCTTGAAGCTGCAGGAACCAAATGGAACTTCCTCAATTTCCAACCCGGCCTTGTGGGTGGGCATTGTATCGGCGTTGACCCCTATTACCTTGCCCACTGCGCAAAGTCATTTGGACATGATCCGAAGGTTATTCTTTCAGGACGATCGACAAATGAGGCCATGAGTGATGCTGTCAGCAATGCCATTCATCTCGCCTTGAAAACCAAAGCGCCTGACATCAAGAGCCCCAAAACACTCGTCATGGGTCTAACATTCAAAGAAGACGTTCCTGATCTGCGGAATACCAAGGTAACAGATATCGTTTCTGCTTTAACACTCTTGGGTCACCAGGTAGAGGTCCACGACCCCATGGCCGACCCTGCTGAGGCGGAGAAATTCTTCAACATCCCCCTCAAAACATCTCTGGAGAGTGAAGAACCCTACGACTGCATTATTGGAGCCGTACCTCACGCGGGATATCTGGAATTAACCGACAGCAGTATCGAACAGCTGCTAAAGCCAAATGGCCTGATCGCCGACATGAAAGGCATGTGGCGAAAAAGAGATTTTGCCTCTTCTTTCGGCTATTGGTGCCTCTAAGCTTTTACAGACCGCGCAGGACGGCCCTTGTTTAGAAGTCGTCCTGCACACCTCTGCGGGATATCTTGATGTCACGGTGAAGCCAGACCGACATCACCATCCCCAACCCCATCATGACAGTCAGCATAACAGTCCCTCCATAAGAGATAAGCGGCAGGGGAACTCCCACAACCGGGACCAGCCCCATAATCATGGCAATGTTAATAAAAACGTAGAGGAACAGGTTAAAAGTCAAGCCAATAGCCAGAAGTCTGCCATACTGGTTGCGGCTGCGCACAGCAATGGCAACGCCATAAATCATCAGCAAAAGGTAAAGGCTGAGCAGCACCAGTCCTCCAACCATACCAAATTCTTCTGCCAGCATTGTAAAGATAAAGTCAGTCTGTTTTTCCGGCAGAAAATTCAAGTGGCTTTGTGATCCCTGCAAGAAACCTTTCCCAAAAATCCCCCCCGAACCGAAGGCGATCTTGGATTGGTGAATGTGATAACCGGTCCCCAATGGATCCTGCTCCGGATCAAGAAAGGTCAAAACCCGGTTTTGCTGATAGCTATGGAGGAACTGCCAGCCTATGGGAATTGCCGCAAGCCCGGAAATAAGTACAATAACAAACTTCCAGAGACGCACCCCGGCACAAAAGAAAATTGCTCCTGATGCCAGAACCAGCATGCCCGTCGTTCCCAGGTCAGGCTGTCGCAGCACCAAGGCAGACGGGAGCAAAACCATACATAACGGCACCAGGAGAAAAGCCGGCCTGCCAATATCTTCTTGCGACACACCATGAAAATATCTGGCCAGTGCAAGAATGATCGCAATTTTCATCAACTCAGAAGGTTGCAGCTGAATAAATTTCAGATCAATCCATCGCTGCGCTCCCATACCAATACTGCCCATCACCTCAACGGCAATCAGCAACAACAGCGCAACGATATAAAACAGATAACTGACACGGAATATAAAACGGATATCAACCAAAGCAACAAGCAGCATCAGAACCATACCGATGCCGAACCTGACTGCCTGGCGCGAAGCCCAGGGATCAAAGCTCCCGTTAGCCGCAGAATAGAGCATCCCAAGCCCCATCGTCGCAATAATGCCGACCAGGAGAACCATCCCCCAATTCAATTGCCAGATTTTCTGCCCGAGAGAGATCTCCGGATTATGCCGTCCAAGATATTGTGCTCGTTGCGCCATTTCTACACGTCACCTGTGTTATCTGATCCGCTTCGGGGTTTCAAAGAGATCGCTGCAGCCCGAGCCGGGTCCCGCCGCTGTGTTTCCCTCAAGATATCCCTGGCAATCGGCCCCGCAATCGTCGAGCCGCCTCCACCGTGCTGAACCACAACCGAGCAAGCGTAACGTGGCTTATCAACCGGCGCAAAAGCAGTAAAAAGAGCATGATCACGTCTGCGCCAAGGTAAATCCTCATTTTTGAAAACACCTGCCTGACGTTCCGCCAGAGTAATCCGTCGCACCTGTGCGGTACCCGTTTTACCCGCAAGTTCCCATCCCTCTTCCTTAATCCGGTATCGATAGGCTGTTCCACGTGGATGATTGGATACAGCATCCATTCCCTGGTGGATTATTCTGATATGTTCTTCTGGTATACCCAGGTCTTCAAACTCGGAACGTGCAAAGCCATAAGCCTGCCCCCCTTCCCGATAACCTCTGGCCAGGCGCGGCACGACTTTTTTCTGCCCACTGGCCAGACGAGCAGTCATGACAGCCAACTGCAGAGGCGTCGTAAGAACAAAGCCCTGCCCAATAGAGGTAACCAGAGTTTCCCCGCCCTGCCAACTTTCTCCAATGTTGGCTTCTTTCCAGGCCTTGGTAGGAATTACACCAGGCTTCTCTCCCGGCAAATCAATTCCAACCTTCTCGCCAAGCCCCAGTCGGTTGGCCATAGCAGCTATATTGTCGACACCAATGCGGCGCGCAACATCGTAAAAATAAACATCGCAGGAATACTGCAAAGCTTCGATCATGTTGACGCGACCATGACCACCTTTCTTCCAGCAATGAAACTTCGAATTTCCCAGTTTCATAAAACCTGGACAGAAGGCTGTATGCGTATGAGCACCGATTCCTTCTTTTAAAGCAGCTAGCGCCACAGCCATCTTAAAAGTTGATCCAGGAGCATATCCCCCGGAAATACTCTTGTTGGTTAAGGGCGACAAGGGATCGTTAATCAGACTGTTCCACTGCGCAGAGCTCAAGCCAAGATTAAAAGCACTGGGGTCATAGGCCGGGACCGACCCCATAGCCAGAATGTCACCATTTTCAATATCGATCACAACACTTGCTGCCGACAGTTCGCTCATCAGTCTCTGTTGCACAAAAGTCTGTAACCCAGCGTCAATCGTCAGGATCATTTCCCGACCACTCGCGCCTTCCTTGCGACTCAGCTCCCGAATGACCCGCCCATAGGCATTGACTTCAAACTCGCTGGTGCCAGCCTGGCCACGCATTTCCTGATCATAAAATTTCTCTACCCCGTTTTTACCAATCCGGAAGTCTGGAAGCTCAAGCAAGGGATCACCAGTTAACTCGGCCTCGGACACAGCCGCAACATACCCGAGAATATGAGACATATCAGCGCCAAAGGGATAGAACCGCGTCTCTCCAACTTCAATACTCGCGCCAGGTAAATCAGCAGAATTAACTTCGATACTACTGACCTGATCCCAGCTGAGGTTGTCCTTCACCGTAACAGGTACAAAAGCTCTTTTTCGTTTTACATCCCGTAAAACCCGTTTGTAGTCATGTTCGGAAAGTTTGATCAGAAGGGATAGCGCATCAAGCGTCGCGATCAAATCCGGTGTCTGTTCCTTTACCACAACCACACGGAAATTTTGCTGATTTCCGGCAAGCTCAACACCAAAGCGATCAAGGATTTTTCCGCGCCGTGGGGGAAGCAGCCGAAGATTTACCCTGTTGTCTTCTGCAAGGGTCTTGTATTTTTCTGCTTCGATCACCTGTAGATAATACATGCGCCCGACAAGCGCGGAAAGCAGAGCAACTTTCCCGCAAGACAGCATCAGCACCCGCCGGGTAAACCCCTTGTGACGGTCCTGGTCCTCATGAACCATCGGCATAGAGAACGATCCTAACCCTTAAGAAGTGACCGCTGAATCAGAACAAACATCCATGAAAAAGCGGGATATACAGCTATTGTTGTTAAACTTTGGAAAAGTACCGGTCTGTAATCCGGGGTACCCGTTTCCAATATAAAGATCAGACACCATTGCAATGCAAGAGCAAGACTTGAAAGAACAGAAAAACTGATCCACAGCATCAAAAAAGATGCGTGAACCAACAGTCTACGCTGCCCGTTCAGCGCTATACAGAAAAAAAGTAAAATAAATGGGACAACACCCAGCAGCGAACCGGAGAGTAAATCCTGAATAACCGCCAGAACAAAAACCGCCCAAACCGGCATGAGATCAGGCCGATACAATGACCAGTAAAAAACCGAAATCAACAACAGAGATGGCATGATCGTGGCGAGATGCGGAATCTGGAGCGGCACCAGAGCCAGGATAATCAGAAGCAGTGAAATCGTAAAAGGACAGGCCGCACGGGCGACACCATCAATACGTTGCCAGAAAGAAGGGCTCACTGTGGCTCCCCGGCCCCGCTGTCTCGATAGAGGACATCCAGATTTTCTGCTAGGTTATAGTCTTCGAGGCGTAAAAATTCAATCTGTCCCCAATCCGCAAAAGGACGGACCTTTATCGCTTTTTTCTCGGCAACTGAATGAACGACACCAACAGGAAGACCTTGTGCAAATCCCCCACCATGACCAGAGGTATAGATTGTATCCCCGGGGATAATAGAGGCATCCTGATCCAGATATAACAAGGCAGGAAAAGGTGAGTTATTCCCCACCATCATAGCGCGATACCGAGCCTTGCCCACAAAGACAGGTACACGGCTGCTGATATCCGTCAGAAGTACAACACGGGCAGAGTGACGTCCGACTTCTGAAACGCGTCCTGCCAGGCCAAGCCCTGTCATTGCCGCTTGTCCTTTACGAACGCCGTCAAGGCTCCCGGCACTGATCGCAACAGAGCGAACAAACGCCCCCCCCTGATCGGCAACAATCCGTGCCGTCACGACGTCGGGCTTACTCTCTCCTGCGACATTCAGGACATCCCTCAATGCAGCATTTTCACCTTCGAGCTTGACCGCGACAAGCTGCCAACGCTTCAAAGCCTCATTCTGGCGCCGTAATTCCTCATTTTCGGATTTAAGCGCAACATAATTTTGTGCTGTTTCAATGGTATCACTGATAACAACCACTGGCCTGGTCGCGAGCTCCATCAGCGGCGCAGCCCCATCCGTCACAGCGGAACGAATGCGTTCCACACCAGGATTACCGGTTTTTGCGAGAACAATCAGCGTGATAGCAAAGACGAGAAGAACAGCATAGGCCGAGCCCTGAAGCCACGCACGAACCGGTGTGGTTACATGACTGATAGCACCAACTCTCTTGCTCAAATCCTGCTCCTGTCACAGAACTGCGGGGTGTTAACCACGCAAACCTTTGAATCTACTCTACATACTATGCCTCAAAAGGTTAAATAAAACCTTTCAATCGTCAGAGTATTTTTTATATGTATTTAATTCTGGGGTTAGTACATCTGAATAAGAACGTGCTGAAGAGTTTTCCAGTCTTCAAGGCAACGTCCTGTTCCCATAGCAACACAGCTGAGGGGATCATCCGCGATAGAAACCGGGAGCCCTGTTGAAGCACGCAAGACGTAATCAAGATTGCGCAACAAACCGCCGCCGCCAGTCAGGACAATTCCCTTGTCCACAATATCAGCAGCAAGTTCAGGGGCTGTGTGCTCAAGCGCAACCTTGACTGCCTCGACGATACCACCAACCGGCTCAGCCAGGGCCTCGGCAATCTGACGCTCAGAGATGATCAGTTCCTTCGGAACGCCGTTCATCAGATCGCGCCCCTTGATTTCCATTGTCATGCCTTCGCCATCTTCTGGCGGGCAGGCAGAACCAATTTCTTTCTTGATACGCTCAGCAGAAGCTTCACCGACCAGCAGGTTATGATTACGGCGGATATAAGCGATAATCGCTTCATCCATTTTATCACCACCAACACGTACGGACCGGGAATAGACAATTCCGCCCAGCGAGAGAACCGCGACTTCCGTCGTACCACCACCAATATCCACAACCATCGAGCCCGTTGGCTCTGTAACAGGCAGCCCGGCCCCGATCGCAGCAGCCATCGGCTCCTCGACCAGATGAACTTCACGAGCCCCTGCGCTTTCAGCTGATTCCTGAATTGCACGACGTTCAACAGCTGTCGATCCGAACGGAACACAAACAACAATTCGCGGACGCGCAAAGGAGCGACGCCCATGAACTTTGTGAATGAAGTGCTTGATCATTTCTTCCGCGACATCAAAGTCAGCGATGACCCCGTCTCTCAGAGGCCTGATAGCCTGGATATTGCCTGGTGTACGTCCAAGCATAAGCTTGGCTTCATCACCAACGGCAAGAACATGTTTCTTACCCTTTTTTTCGCCGATTGCGACAACGGAGGGTTCATTCAGAACAATCCCGCGTCCTTTTACGTACACCAAAGTGTTGGCTGTACCGAGATCAATGGCCATATCGGTAGAAAACATGCCAAACAAAGAGACCATGAATTAGCTATCCCTAAATATCAAACGTCAGAAACATACAGTAATGCAAGGGATACCCCCTCACAAAAAATCTTGCAAGGCCGCGCCCCGATATAACTGGAGAAAGTCACAGAATCCCCCCACGAGACACAAGGTCCCGATGGTCGGACACAATAACACTTTTCCCATAGAGTGAAAGCCAGAATGTAATTGGGCGGCAACTCTTTGAATATTTCAATACTATCTCGGCTAAAATAAGGCCACCCGGGCAATAAATCAGATAATTCAAATATGAACTCGGAGAAACATCACAAACGAAAAAGGCGAACCTTCCGGCTCGCCTTTTTCGTTTTTTGAAAAAAGAACAATCAGTTCTTTTCTTTATCCACCAGTTTATTAGATGCAATCCATGGCATCATCGCACGCAAGCGTGACCCGACTTCTTCAATCGGATGCTCTGCGTTAAGGCGGCGGGTTGCTTTCAGCTCTGGCTGACCAGCCTGACAGTCGAGAACAAATTTCTGGACAAAACGGCCTGACTGAATGTCAGCAAGGACCCGTTTCATTTCTGCTTTGGTTTCGTCTGTAATGATCCGTGGACCCGTTACATAATCACCAAATTCAGCAGTATTTGAGATCGAATAGCGCATGTTGGCCATGCCACCTTCATACATCAGATCAACAATCAGCTTCACTTCATGCAGACACTCAAAGTATGCCATTTCCGGCGCATAACCAGCTTCGGTCAAGGTCTCAAAGCCAGCTTTAATCAGATCGCAGAGGCCGCCACAAAGAACAACCTGCTCGCCGAAGAGATCGGTCTCGCACTCTTCGCGGAAGGAAGTTTCGATCACACCAGAGCGACCACCACCAATTGCAGAAGCATAGGAAAGAGCGATTTCCTTGGCATTACCGGAAGCATCCTGGTGTACAGCGATCAGACAGGGAACACCGCCCCCCTTGAGGTACTCACCACGAACGGTGTGTCCAGGGCCTTTTGGAGCAACCATAAACACATCAAGGTCGGGGCGAGGCTCGATCAGGTTGAAATGAATGTTCAGGCCATGAGCAAAAACGATTGCAGCGCCTTCTTTCAGGTTAGCGGCCAGATCGTCCCGATAAAGAGCCGCCTGATTTTCATCTGGGGTCAGGATCATCACTACATCAGCCCAGGCAGCTGCATCAGCAGCAGACATCACCTGGAAACCGGCAGCTTCTGCTTTTTTTGCAGAAGTAGAACCGGAGCGCAACGCAACACGTACGTCTTTAACGCCACTATCCTTGAGGTTATTGGCGTGGGCATGCCCCTGGCTACCATAACCGACAATTACAACCTTCTTGCCTTTAACAAGATTCACATCCGCATCACGGTCATAATAGACACGCATAGCTTATTCCTTCCTAACAGTAGCTTCAGCAGCTATTTCAAACAGAAAAAGTGGGTATCCATCTCGCTCAGAGCGCTTTTGCTCCGCGGGAAATCGCAACAACCCCGGTCCGACTGACATCAATCAATCCCAAAGGCTGCATTAAGTCTACAAAAACATCCAGCTTGTCACTCTTGCCAGTCAATTCAAAAACAAAATGACTATGGCTGGAATCAACAACACGGGCGCGGAAAATATCTGCAATACGCAAAGCTTCCACACGTTTGTCTCCAGCACCGGCCACTTTGATAAGAGCCAGCTCCCGCTCGACACAAGTACCTTCCTTGGTCAGATCACTGACACGGTGAACCNGGACAAGACGGCCGAGCTGGGCCTTGATTTGCTCAAGGATCTGGGCTGTACCGGACGTCACGACAGTAATACGGGAGAGACCGTGCGCAGCATCAACCTCGGTCACCGTCAAGCTCTCGATGTTATAACCGCGTCCCGAAAAGAGACCGATAACCCGGGCAAGCACACCCGGTTCGTTATCAACAAGTACCGCGATGGTACGGCTTTCAATCAGATATTCCATTGGTGCCATTGGAGGCAATCCCGAATCTATTTAAACCAAAACGAACGGCTCGCGCTCAACCAGAGCAGCAAACCAGTATCCTTCCCGGAGGGATGTTCCTAATCAGACCAGCACCATTCCTTCATCAGAAATAGGTCTCGCTGCAGAATCATCCGGCCCCAGCAACATTTCATAATGTGCAGCACCTGAAGGAATCATCGGGAAACAGTTTTCTTCCTGTGAGACAAGGCAGTCGAACAGAACAGGATGAGGACAGTCAATCATTTCCTGTATCATCCGATCAAGGTCTTCTGCTTTTTCACAGCGCATCCCGACCAACCCGAAGGACTCAGCCAGTTTCACAAAATCAGGCAAAGCATCCGAATAGCTCTCGGAATAACGGCTGCCATGCAACAACTGCTGCCACTGGCGCACCATCCCCATCCACTGATTGTTTACAATAAAAACTTTCACCGGCAGATTATATTGAGCGATGGTCGAAAGTTCCTGCATGTTCATCATGAAAGATGCTTCACCCGACACATCAATGACCAGCTCTCCCGGATGCGCCTGCTGTGCGCCAACTGCTGCTGGCAAGCCGTAGCCCATCGTTCCAAGCCCACCAGACGTCATCCATTTTTTGGGCTCTTCAAATTTGAAGTACTGGGCTGCCCACATCTGATGCTGCCCCACCTCGGTGGTGATGTAGGGTTTGCGGTCCTTGGTCAGCTCATAAAGGCGCTTGATTGCATGTTGCGGTTTGATCACAGGACCATCCTGAACATAGCTCAGGCAATCTTTGGCCTGCCATTCATTAATGCGACCCCACCAGGCTTTCATTTGTTTTTTATCAAGACTATATTTACGCTCTTTCCAAAGCGTGATCATAGCCTCAAGAACCCGTTCAGCATCACCAATAACAGGAATGTCGACCATAACATTTTTATTGATTGAGCTGGCATCGATATCGACATGAACCTTGATCGAATCTGGTGAAAACTCATCAAGACGCCCTGTTACACGATCATCAAAACGTGCCCCGATATTCATCATAACATCACAGTTATACATGGTCAGGTTGGCTTCGTATGTCCCATGCATACCCAGCATCCCCAGAAACTGTTTGTCACTGCCCGGAAAGGCACCCAACCCCATAAGGGTTGTTGTACAAGGAGCACCCGTCAGATGGATAAACTCAGTCAAAAGCTCGGTTGCCCGATCGCCCGAATTGATGACGCCTCCGCCAACATAGAAAATCGGACGTTTTGATTTTGCAAGCGCCTCGACCGCTTTTTCAATCTGCTCTTCCTCGCCATCAACCTGTGGACGGTAGCTGCGGTGTTTAACCTGATCAGGCGTGAGATAGTTCTCGCTCTTGAGCTGCAGGACATCCTTGGGCAAATCAATAACAACCGGGCCAGGACGCCCATTCTGGGCAACGTAGAATGCTTCATGCATAATACGTGGCAGGTCTTCGACATTGCGAACCAGGTAGTTGTGTTTGGTACAAGGCCGGGTGATCCCGGTCGTGTCTGCTTCCTGAAAAGCATCATTGCCAATCAGATGCGTTGGAACTTGCCCGGTCAGGCAGATCAGGGGAATGGAATCCATCAGCGCATCGGTCAGACCGGTGACAGCATTGGTCGCGCCGGGACCGGATGTCACCAGTACCACACCGACCTTACCAGTAGATCTCGCATATCCTTCCGCTGCGTGCACCGCACCACCTTCCTGACGAACGAGAATGTGTTTCACTTCGTTCTGGAGAAAAAGGGCATCATAAATCGGGAGCACTGCACCGCCAGGATAGCCAAACACGGTGTCCACACCCTGGTCTTTCAGGGCTCTGATCACGATTTCCGCGCCGGTCAACTGTTCGGTCGCCATTGGTTATTCCTCTCAAACACTGGCAGTTTAATAATCTGCATCCTCGCCTCCAGAGACCAATCCTCAAGAGAAGCCGACAGGCTGTTCGAGAACAGGACCGCCGAACGAGTTTGCGAGCGCGAAAGCTAGCCTCTTAATTTATGAGGGTCAAGCCGCTTTGGCGAATAAAATTAAAAAATTCACCCCTTAAACTTTCCGAATATTTCTCATTTATGATTTTTGCGTCACTATATTGTGTTCTTATCCAGGTCATTTGGCGTTTTGCATAACGACGCGTGCTTTGTTGCGCCTGCGAGATTGCCTCACTTCTGGACAGGGTTCCAGCAAGATAACTGGCCAGTTCCGGCACCCCCAGCGCCTTCATCAATGGCAAACTCGGATCAAGCTCCTGCTTGACCAGCGCCTCGACCTCTTCAAGCGCCCCCTGGTCCAGCATCAGCTCAAGACGTTTATTACAGTTATCATAGAGTTCTTCTCGTGGGGGGATCATAGCGAACCGAATAAAATTATACTCCGGTACAGACTCCTGCGCATCCTGTTGCCATGCGAGAATAGATCTCCCGGTATAAGAGACGACTTCCCAGGCTCTCACCAAACGCTGACTATCTCCCGGAGGAAGTCTCTGAGCCATTGCCGGATCAAGTGTGGCCAACAGTGATCGGAATGCCTCCCCTCCCATCTGCGCCAGCTTTTCTCGCCCCTGAAGCCTGACCGTTTCGGGGATAGCGGGAATACGGGCAATCCCTTTCTCCAAGGCGCGAATATAAAGCCCGGTCCCGCCAACGAGAACTGGAACTTTTCCCGCTTTATGAAGTTTTTCGATTTCCTGGATCGCAAGCCCCCGCCACTGCTCAGCCGAGCAACGCACAGCGCCGGAGAGTACGCCGTATAGGTGATGCGGAACCCGCGCAAGTGCAGCCTGATCCGGACGCGCAGTCAAAACATCCAGCTCTTGATAGATCTGCATTGAGTCCGCGTTGATAATTTCACCACCGAGCTTTAATGCCGCCTCGACAGCCAAAGCAGATTTTCCACTTGCTGTCGGCCCGGTAATAACGACCACGGGAGGCTTGTCATTGATCACGAGTGTTTTCTCTGCTTTAACATTCATTCCTAGCTTCCTACTATAGCGCAGGCTAAAGAGCCACAAAACAAATCAGCATCAGAGGACACAGTTCCATGCGTCTTGTCGCCACCCTCGTCGGTCCAGCAGCCGGGTCACTCGTTGACCATTCTCTCATCCAGTCCCTTTCACGCTGTCTTGTGACCCACGGCGCTATACTTGAAGCTGAAGACTGGCTGTCAGAAGGGGAGGCCTGTGATATCTTCCTTGATGCTCAGGAAATACAGGCAACCAAAGAGCTGTTGTCAACAGAGTTGCTCGGCACCGGAATTGATTTTGCCGTGCAGTCTCCGGCTGGACGCCGCAAGGGCCTGCTGGTCGCTGATATGGAATCCACAATCATCCCGCAAGAAATGATTGATGAACTCGCTCTCAGGCAGGGAATTGGCGAGGAAATTGCCGTTATCACGCACAAATCCATGCGTGGTGAGTTGAATTTTGAAGCCTCCTTGCGCGAACGTGTCGCCTTGCTCAAGGGGATCGATGAAACAGAACTTGCCAAACTGTCCGGCCTGATGACCCTTAACCCCGGCGCTGATATCCTTGTCAGAACCATGAAAAAACACGGTGCCTATACCGCACTGGTTTCAGGTGGCTTTACCTATTTCACGTCACAAATAAAAGATCTCTGCCATTTTGATGAAGACAGGGCAAATACCCTGTTGATCGAAAATGGTCGTCTTTCGGGACAGGTCAGCGAACCGATCCTGGGACGGGAAGCCAAACTGGAAGCAACGCAAGATCTGGCCAGCAAGCTGAACATCACCCTGTCAAATGTCTGTGCTATCGGCGATGGTGCAAACGATCTCGACATGCTCTCGACTGTTGGCATGGGGATCGGCTATCACAGCAAACCGATTGTGCAGAAAACAGCAGCTTTCCTGATCAATCACACGGATCATCAGGCCGCGCTGTTTTACCAGGGTTATCGACGAGAAGATTTTTGCTGAAATAAATACAGCCCTTCCCTAAAGACAAAATAAAAGGGGTGCATGGATCGGCACCCCTTTTATGCATTCTAACGCAAGTGCGGCTAACGCAAGTGCGGCTAACGCAAGTGCGGTTTAGTTTGCCTTACGAATCAAGTTTGACAGCGACCCACTGGTATTCGCCCTGGCGGAAAACCAGAAGTGTCACAACACGAAAACCGGCTTCCTTGGCCCGTGTCACAAGTGAAGCAACCTGATCCGGCTTGCTCACCTCTTCCTGATCAACCTCGACAATAACATCACCTGGACGCAGGTTTTTCTCGGCGGCACTGCTGTTCTGCACCACATCTGTGATAACCACGCCCTTGGAAATGTCACCGATCTGGAAGCGTTCACGAACATCATCATTCAGCGTCCCCAGAAACAATCCGAGGTCTTCGACCTTGTCTGATTTTGGCGTCTCTTCAACCTGACCGGAAGGAGCAACAGCCGCGACCACATCATCGCTCAGCTTGCCGAGATCCACCTGCAGGGTTTTCCGTTCCCCTTTGCGCCAGACAACAACATCAACCTCACGACCAATTGGTGTTTCGGCAACCATGCGCGGCAGCTTGCGCATTTCAGGAACTTTTCGGCCATTGAATTCGAGAATAACATCGCCCTGGAGGATACCCGCTTTTTCGGCAGGGCCATCTTTGGCAACAGAGGCAACCAGGGCCCCCGAAGCTTCATCAAGACGTAATCCTTCGGCCAGTTCTTCAGTCACGGTCTGGATGTGCACACCCAACCAGCCCCGCTTGACTTCTCCGCTTTCCCGCAACTGCTGGATCACGTGTTCTGCCATGGCAGAAGGAATAGCAAAGCCAATACCGATTGACCCTCCGGAAGGAGAGTAGATCGCGGTATTCACCCCGATAACCTGACCATCCATATTGAACAGGGGGCCACCCGAGTTGCCCCGGTTTATTGCGGCATCTGTCTGGATGAAGTCATCATAGGGACCAGAGTTAATATCGCGGGCACGGGCAGAAATAATACCAGCAGAGACAGAGCCTCCCAAGCCGAAGGGGTTTCCGATTGCAACAACCCAGTCACCAATTCGCGACTTATCAGAATCGCCCCATTTGGTAGCGGGCAGCTCCAATTCTGTATCAACTTTCAAAAGCGCCAGATCGGTTTTTTCATCGCTTCCGACAATCTTGGCATCAAGAACAGCTCCGTCATGCATACGCACAGTGACCGCATCTGCACCTTCGATCACATGGTGGTTTGTGACAATATATCCGCTCGCGTCAATGATAAAACCTGATCCCTGAGCTCCGCCTGGACGGGGTTGTTGCGGTTGCCCTCCACCGCGACGTTCAAGAAAATCCCGGAAAAATTCTTCAAAATTTTCGCCCTGAGGTATCTGTTCACCACCATCGGCACGTTCATCAGGCACAACATTCTGGGTCGTCACAACATTGACAACTGACGGCAAGAGCTCTTCTGCCAGATCAGCAAAGCTTTCCGGTGCTGAACGGGCCTGAACCGCGAATGACAGACACACAAACCCAAGCGCCACGGCAGAACCGACAAGCCACTGGGCCAAAGGTTGATAGGAAGATCGATCTGCCATCGCGACACAGGACTGTCCCTGTGTCTGACGATCTCTCCGTCTCGCTCTTACATTCATTTGTGTTCTCTCCAATGCTCTTCTCGCCTTGTGGCGATCAACAATAAATCTGGGCACGATCTTGTGAAGATCAAGAAGCCTCATTTTTCAAGGCTGCGCGACGAAAGGGGCGTAATTGTGACCTTCTGGTGACAATCAACCGGACAAAGTCATACCGTTTTAAGGAACCAGACCAGGCCAACACCGATCACGGCGCAGATCAGACCACCCCGACGGAGATTTTCAGGAGGCATCTCGTCCAACAGTGTAAGTACTTGCCTTACACGATGGGGGAAAAGTGCCAGAAAAATTCCTTCTATCACCAATACCAGGGCGAGCGCTGTCAAAAAATCCGTCATTTAAACCCTGTATATCAAATAACCTGATCGGTTATTCCTGTTGTTTCTGGGATACCATAAAAAGAAACGGCGACGCCAGTAAAGACATCGCCGTTTTTTGCCTAAAAGGTATATATCCGAAACAATACCTTTTGAAAGTTACTCATCAAAGACTACTTCGGGTTGACCCCGTTGAAGAACTCGAAGAAATCACTGTCAGGAGAGAGAACCATATAGGTTCCTTTATCAAGTGATGCTTCATAGGCCTGCATGGAGCGGTAGAATTTGAAAAACTCAGGATCCTGACCATAGGCATCGTTGAGGATTTTGGTCAGTGCCGCATCCCCTTGACCACGAAGGATCTCGGACTCTTTCTTGGCTTCGGCTGTAATAACCGTCGCTTCACGATCCGCAGTCGATTTGATCCGCTGGGCCTGCTCGAAACCCTGAGCCCGGAACTCGGCAGCTTCTCTTTCACGTTCAGTCTTCATCCGGTTGAACACCGCCTGACTGGTCTGGTTTGGCAAATCAGCACGGCGAATACGAATATCCACCACATCAATACCAAAACGTTTAGCCTGGGTGTTCACATGCCGCAGCACGTTCTGCATAAAGATATTTCTTTCCTGAGAAAGAACCGTGCTCAAAGTTGCTTTACCAAGTTCACCACGCAGGCCAGCGTTGATGATTGTTCCCAAACGGGCCCGGGCACCCTCTTCAGACCGCACGGTCGTGAAAAATGCCAGCGGGTCTTCAATGCGATAGCGCGCAAAGGTATCAACCAGCAGAGGTTTCTGGTCTGAGAGGATCATACGTTCTACTGGAGGGTCCAGGTTCAGAACGCGTTTTTCATATTTCTGCACATCCTGCCAGGGCAGTTTGAAATAGAGGCCAGGGCTCTGGATGGTTTTCTGGGGATTACCGAATTCCAGAACCATCGCCTGTTCATGAGGGAAAATTGTAAAGAGACTCATGCTTGAGACAAAAGCGCTCAAAAGCAGTGCAGCACCAATACCGAGAGTAATTTTGTTATTCATATTCCTGTTCTCCCGCGCTTACTGGCTGTTCTTACGAAGTTCATTGAGCGGCAGGTAAGGAAGAACATTACTTTCACCTGTACCGAGGATAACCTTGTCCGTGTTCTGGAAAACTTTTTGCATGGTCTCCAGATACATCCGCCGTTTGGTCACTTCCGGATTCTGTTTATATTCCTTATAGACAGAAAGGAAACGATCCGCTTCACCAGTCGCTTCATTCAGCAACCGCTCTTTATAAGCTTCAGCTTCCTGGATTTGCTTCTGAGCTTCACCACGGGCACGAGGCAGAATATCATTGCGATAGCGGTCAGCTTCATTACGAGCACGATCCCGGTCCTGCAAGGACCGCTGAACATCATCGAAAGCATCAATAACAGCTTCAGGTGGCTGGACGTTCTGCAACTGAACTTCAGTAATCAGAATACCGGCTTCATACTGATCAAGAATGGACTGCAGAAGAACCCGGGTCTCAGTCTGAATTTTATCACGAGCTTCGGTCAAGGCCGGTTGAATATCAGTCTGCCCAATAATTTCACGCAGGGCGGATTCAGCTGCAATTTTAACTGTTGCTTCCTGATCCCTGATGTTGAAAAGAAATTTTCCCGGCTCTGCGATTTTCCACTGAAGGGTCAGATCAATATCAATGATATTCTGGTCCCCGGTCAGCATCAGACTCTCTTCCGGGACATCCCGTTTGGTCAAACGACCGCCAGTGTTGGAAGAGGAGAAACCAATATTGATCTGATGAATGGTTGTAACCTCGGGGGTCATAACCGTTTCAATCGGATAGGGTAGATGCCAGTTCAGACCAGCCTCTGTTGTTTTGGTCCACTGACCAAAACGTAGGACGATCCCCTGTTCGTTCGGCTGCACCCGGTAAAAACCGGAGCCAAGCCAGAAGAGCAATACAACAGCCAGAATAAAGACAAAGCCTTTACCACTGAAGTTACCGCCACCCGGGATCATTTCTTTCATCCGATCCTGGCTTTTGCGTATCATGTCTTCTATGTCCGGTGGACGATGTCCACCACCATTACCGCCGCCACTGCCGCTGCCCCATGGACCACCGCCGCCAGAACCTTTATTTTCCCAAGGCATCTATTTTCCCTGTGTTAAACATTTTAAGAGTACAACCGAAATTTGCCTGAATCTGTCACTAAAAGCACCTGCTTTTCAAGCGTTCATTCGCAGAAAAACCCACAAATCCGCTCCGGTGTGCGTCAATTTCACCTTATCTTTGTCATGGACCCTACCATATAAAGGGGGCATAACACTTTATAACCAGTCAGGAACAAAATTAACAGTACCTGCACATATTGTCCAAGTTATGGGGAATTCAAGGATGAGTCGCATTACGGAACAAGAAATTCTCACGGTTCTAGGTACAATTATCGAACCGGAAAGCAAAAAAGACATTGTTACACTCGGCATGATCTCCGGCCTGGTAGTCAAGGAAGGCAATGTCGGTTTTTCCATCGAAATCGATCCTGCCCGTGCTGCAGACATGGAAATTCTCCGCAAATCGGCTGAAAAAGCTGTCCATGCCCTGCCCGGTGTACTTTCCGTAAGCGCAATCTTGACTGCCCATAATCAGGCAGCCCAAAATAAACCTGCAGAGACCCCGTCAAAACCAAAAGCAGCAGCTGGGGCCAAACTACAGATAGAGGGCATTAAGCACATCATCGCCATCGCAAGTGGCAAAGGCGGCGTTGGCAAATCGACAACCGCAATCAATCTTGCATTATCCCTTGCAAAAAAGGGATTAAAAATCGGCCTGATGGATGCCGACATTTATGGGCCGTCTCAACCCCGCATGATGGGCATTACTGGTCGCCCCTCTTCCCCAGACGGAAAGACACTGTTGCCAATGGAACGCCACGGTATCAAATGTATGTCTGTCGGCTTCCTCGTCGCGGAAGATACGCCGATGATCTGGCGTGGCCCCATGGTCCAAAGCGCTTTGACACAGATGCTGAGGGATGTTGTCTGGGGTGATCTTGACCTGCTTGTGGTTGACATGCCCCCCGGCACAGGCGATGCCCAGCTGACCATGGCCCAGCAGGTCCCTCTGGATGGCGCGGTGATCGTCTCCACGCCACAGGACATTGCCCTGCTGGATGCCCGCAAGGGCCTCAACATGTTCCGAAAAGTTGATGTCCCGGTCCTGGGTATCATTGAAAACATGAGTGTCTACATCTGTCCGAATTGCGGTCATGAGGCTCATATTTTTGGGCACCATGGTGCCCGCAAGGAAGCCGAGAACCTTGGCTGCGCCTTCCTAGGTGAAATGCCTCTGCATCTCGAGATCAGAACCACCAGTGACGAGGGCGAGCCGATTGTTGTTTCCTCCCCTGATAGTGAGCACAGTAAACGTTATGCTGCCATTGCAGATGGCGTCTGGGAAAGTCTGAAAAACTCAGGCAGAAAATCACCTTCGATCTCTATGGAATAAATTCACTACAGCACTGATCAAAGCCGTCATCTGTAGATAACAGGCCGATAGAAGATTAAGGACAGCAAGCAGGCTTTCTGATCTTCTGTCGGCCTTTTGTCTTGTTAACCACACTTGAGAAAGTGTCACTCGCATTATAGGAAGCATGATTTGGGAATAGCCCGTTTTCGATATAGTCTTGGAAGAGACAAACTCGCGAGACTAAAGTCCCATGGTCACTCCTTCTTTAACCTCTCTGTTTTTGCTGCTCTTTCTGGGAAGGCTATTCTTGGCCATCCAACCGGCAGCAGCTTTGGACCAACCTCCCGCTCCCTTCCCGTCCCTCCCGGGAAAACAGGACAAACCAGCGATCGCGGTTGATCTCGAGCTGGTATTGGCAGTTGATGTATCCCACAGCGTTGATGGTTACGAGGCCAGTCTTCAGCGCCAGGGATATATTGATGCCCTGCGCGATCCCGCTGTCATAGAAGCCATTATTTCGGGTTCAAGAGGTCGTGTTGCCGTAACCTATATTGAATGGGCGGGAAGCAGGTACCAACATACGGTTATTGGATGGTCTTTACTTGATGGTCGCGAAAGTGCCTGGGCATTCTCCGACGCTTTGGCATCACGACCTATCACCTCGGCACCTTCAACCTCAATCAGCAGCATCATTGATGTGGCAATAGTTTCGCTCTTCGGAAATGCTTATCTGGGAGAACGCTTGGTAATAGATATATCCGGGGACGGTCCGAATAGTGATGGGCGACAGGTGCGCGAAGCCCGGGATGATGCTATCGCCCTGGGCATTACCATTAATGGGCTGCCCGTCCTGTCTTCCCGCCCCAATCCAAACGGCCTTGGCCCACCTTCTGCCTGGCTGGATGCCTATTACATCAAGAATGTTATTGGTGGAACGAACGCCTTCTTGATGGAAGTAATAGAATTCGAAAACTTCGGACCTGCACTGAAGGAAAAACTGAAGCGGGAAATCAGCGGCTCAACCGAGATTTCCCTTTCTGTCGAACCTTCTGACTATAGTCCGCAACAGGTTCCTAACAAATAGGGCCCAACTAGCGCCCCGCATCCGTTTTACGATCAAGTATTACAAAAGCATGGCCTGGAACAGCAGCTTCAGTTGGACGGCTTTCGCGAAAATGTTCAACCCAGTCCTGTGAGTCCGTTGCCGGAAAGAAAGTATCAGCCTCGGGAGACAGATCTATTTCGGTGATATAAAGACGATCCACCAAGCTAATGGCCTGTTGATAGATCTGGGCCCCCCCAATAATCATAATCTCGTCACCACCAAGAAATTCAGCATCCTCTTCACCGCGCTTAAGTGCGTCATCCAGACTGGAACAAACAGTCACACCTTCGGCAGAAAAGCTGCTGTCTCGTGTAACAACAATGTTTGGCCGGCCAGGCAAGGGACGGCCAATTGACTGAAAGGTTTTTCGGCCCATAATCACAGGCTTCCCCAAAGTCTGGGCTTTGAAAAACTTCAAGTCCTCAGGAATATGCCAGGGCATGGCATTATCTTTGCCAATGGCCAGGTTTTTGCCGTGTGCGACAATCAGGGAAATTATTGTCATTGGTTTCCTAACAGACTATGAAACAGATTAACAGAAAACAGACGATCCAGGTAAAGCCTGCTCACAAGCAGCAAAGCCGCTGGTCAAGCAGGATCAAAATATCCTAAGATGCCGACCAGTCAGGACATAGTGATTGCATCATAAAAAGCCAAACATAAAAACGGAAGTCTAAAACCGAATGGCCGAAACATCTACCAAATCAAATGGCTTCAAGCGCCAGACCATTACAGAAGCTGTTGCCGAAGCTCTGAGAGAAGAGATCCTTACCGGACAGCAAAAAGAAGGGGTCCAGCTCCGTCAGGATGCAATTGCGACACGGTTCAACGTCAGCAGAATTCCTGTTCGCGAGGCCCTGCGCCAGCTTGAAGCTGAAGGACTGGTGACGTTCTATCCTCATAAGGGGGCTGTTGTATCCGTTCTTTCACGTACAGAAATCTGCGAACTTTTTGACATCAGAAGGTTACTTGAGAGTGATCTTCTCAAACGCGCCATCCCAAAAATGTCGAGCGAAGTTCTTGATGAGGCCGAGAATATTCTCAAACGATATGATCTCGCTCTGGAAAACGGCGAAGTCGCCCTGTGGGGAGAACTTAACGCGCGTTTTCACCATATTTTGTATGTTGCAGCTGATCGCCCCAAGACTCTGGCTATTGTTCAGAACTTGCACAACAACATAGATCGTTACCTGCGCATTCAACTCAGCAATGCCGGTGCCCGCTCAAAAGCCAGAGATGACCACTGGAAGATCTATAACTACTGTAAAGAAGGCCAGATTGAAGAAGCAACCAGTCTTCTGGATCAACACATCCAGAACGGGTGCGAGAACCTCATTACTTTTCTTGATTCGCAGATCCATTCAGAATAAGCCCGACTTTCTATCCGCTTTTATGAGATCCTGATCTTTTCCCGTTAACTCGAGAATGCTCATTGGCAGAAAATTTCATTTGCCAAATATTTTTGTATACAATATCCAATCAAAGATTATACTGTCGCTTCAAACAACCAATGTTCATCAGTTAGCTGTAAAAAACAGGAAGCCCCCTCCAGAAAACACCCGTTAAACACACCGCTGTTTTGCGATATATCTGGTCGATCATTCCAGTCTATTCAACAGCCCTGACGAACCCGCACCGCTCGTGCTTGTACAACAGGCGCTCACTCATCTGCATTACCCGGCGCTGCTCGCCGACGGGAGACTGACTTTGAAAAAAAACTACATCGACGGCCAATATATCGAAGGTGCCACAGCTCGCGAAAACATCAACCCTTCCGATATCTCTGAAGTTGTAGGGCTTTATAGCCAGGCTGATGCAGCCCAGGCCAGAGCGGCAATCGACGTTGCACATTCAGCAGCAGAAGGTTGGGCAAAATCAACACCACAGCAACGCTTTGATGTGCTCGACGCCATCGGAACCGAACTTCTGGCACGCAAAGCCGAACTGGGAGAGCTTCTCTCACGTGAAGAAGGCAAAACCCTGCCGGAGGGGATCGGTGAAACCGCCCGCGCCGGACAGATATTCAAGTTCTTTGCCGGTGAAGCCTTGCGGTTAAAAGGCGACAAGCTCGCGTCAGTACGTCCCGGTGTTGATGTTGAGGTTGTACGTGAGGCCCTGGGTGTTATTGGCATCATCACCCCCTGGAATTTCCCCATTGCCATTCCCGCCTGGAAAATTGCTCCTGCGCTTTGTTATGGCAACGCCGTTGTTTTCAAACCCGCAGATCTGGTCCCCGGTTGCGGATGGGCTCTTGCAGACATTATCGCCCGCTCAGGTCTGCCCAAAGGTGTGTTCAACCTGGTGATGGGACGTGGTTCTGTTGTTGGCGAAGAAATTCTGACCAATCGTAAAGTCAGAGGCGTTACCTTTACGGGTTCGGTTGCAACCGGCCAACATGTCGCAGCGACCTGTGCTGGCCGTCTGGCCAAATTTCAGCTTGAAATGGGCGGCAAAAATCCGCTTGTGGTTCTGGACGATGCCGATCTCGACAGTGCTGTAGAAACCGCCGTACAGGGGGCATTCTTTTCAACAGGGCAGCGCTGCACCGCCTCATCCCGCCTGATCATTACCGAAGGCATTCACGATCGTTTTGTTGCGGGCGTAATCAAACGCCTTGAAGGGTTGAAAGTTGATCATGCCCTGAGTGATGGCGTGCACATCGGACCTGTGGTGGATGACAGCCAGCTTGCACAGGACCTTGAATATATCCGCGTCGGACAATCCGAAGGAGCAAAACTCGCTTTTGGTGGCCAACTGCTAGAGCGTGCAACCAAAGGGTTCTATCTTTCCCCGGCACTCTTTACCGAGACCAGCAACAGCATGCGCATCAACCGTGAAGAGATCTTCGGGCCGGTTGCCAGTGTGATCAGAGTCAAAGGTTACGAGGAAGCTCTCGCTGTGGCGAACGATACGGAATTTGGCCTCTCGTCCGGCATCTGCACCACCTCGCTCAAGTACGCAACAGATTTCAAGCGCAATGCAAAAGCGGGGATGGCGATGGTCAATTTGCCAACTGCCGGAGTTGACTATCATGTCCCCTTTGGCGGAACAAAAGGCTCAAGCTTTGGTAGTCGTGAACAGGGCAGCTATGCGGCCGAGTTCTTTACCACTGTTAAAACATCCTACACACTTGCCTAGTCTAACTCTGGACTTGGACCAGAGGAACAACAGGGCAACGGAGATCATTTATGGCAAAAGCAAAAGATAAAAAAGCACGTGTTCTGATCGTTGGTTCAGGCATTGTCGGTCTTTGCAGTGCAAACTATCTTTTGCGTGATGGATATGATGTAACCATCGTCGAGCGGGATCCGCTTGGCGATGGAACATCCTGTGGAAATGCGGGAGCCATCGCGGCTGCAGAAGTTGCCCCCTATGCCCTCCCCGGCTTATGGAAATCGGTACCAGGGTGGCTGCTGGACCCGCTGGGACCTCTCAGCCTGCGCCTCTCCTATATGCCCCAGTTCCTGCCCTGGCTCTACCTGTTCCTCAAATCAAGCAACCAGACAAAAGCCGAAGCCGGGGCAAAAGCCATGTCTTCTTATCTTGCTTCTGCTTTTGAGGATTACAAGCCGCTCCTGGGTGCGGCCGGACTTGATGGATTGTTGAAAAAAGAGGGAACAATCTTTGTCTATAAAAGCGACAAGGGACTGGCGCTTGATAACTATTTCTGGGATCTCACCCGACGCAACGGTGTTACCCTTCAGTCTCTCAGCCAGAAAGAAGTACAAGAAAGAGAACCTGCCCTGGGACCTCAGGCTCATGCGGGAGTCTACACACCGGACTGGGGACATTTCGCCAATCCCGGGGATCTGGTTCGCGGCCTAGCCAAACTCTTTCAGGAAAGCGGCGGCAGCCATCTACAAGGTGAAGTCGAAAGCTTCGAGACACGTGACAATAAACCCGTAAGCGTCAGAACCCGGGATGGTCAAAGGATTGAGTTCGATCAACTGGTCATCGCGGCAGGTGCCTGGTCTGCCCGCTTGTCGGCTAAACTTGGTGATAAATTCCCATTGGATACAGAGCGTGGATACAACACGACCCTGCCAAATCCGGAAGCAAAACTGAACAACATGGTTGTTTTTGCCGAAGACAAATTCGTCGCGACCCCCATGAATATAGGCTTGCGCGTTGGCGGAGCGGTCGAGTTTGCAGGCATAGAAGCAGAACCGAATTACGCCCGGTGCGATACCCTGCTGCAGTTGGCAAAGGGATACCTCCCAACATTGAATGGTGAAGGCGGCACCCGCTGGATGGGACGACGACCTTCGACACCTGACAGCCTTCCGGTGATCAGCCCTTCGCGGCATCACGACAATGTCCATTACGCCTTCGGGCATGGGCACCTGGGAATAACAGGGGGAGCTGTCACCGGCAAGACCATTGCCAGTATGATTGCTGGTCACCCTGGAACGTTTAATACTGAAGCATTTCATATCAATCGCTTTGATTGAACTGCTCAATGACTGATTTTTTGAAGATCATGGGATTTTGATCGTGGCCAACCATACCTTTTTCTGTGTCGATGCCCATACCTGTGGCAATCCAGTCCGCGTTGTTGCCGGCGGAGGACCCTTGCTCGAGGGAAAATCCATGCTGGAACGCCGGGCACATTTTCTCGCTGAATACGACTGGATCAGAACCGGACTGATGTTCGAACCCCGTGGTCACGACATCATGTCAGGCAGTATCCTCTATCCGCCGACAAGAGAAGACTGTGATATCGGCATTCTCTTTATCGAAACCAGCGGATGCCTGCCCATGTGCGGCCACGGTACAATCGGCACTGTTACCGTCATGATCGAGCGGGGGCTAGTTCAACCGAAAACCCCGGGTACCTTGCGTCTGGACACCCCGGCAGGGCTGGTTATCGCCGATTATCAGATGACCGGAGAGCAAGTGGATTCAGTGCGTATCCGCAACGTCGCTTCCTTCCTGCACTCTTCTGATCTTGAAATCGAGGTTCCCGAGTGGGGAACATTGCGCTTTGATGTTGCCTATGGCGGGAATTTTTACGCCATCATCGAACCGCAGGATAACTATGATGATCTGAGCGACATCACACCCGGCGAAATCCAGCGTCTCAGCCCGGTTATCCGGCGCCTGATCAATGAAAAATACAGTTTTATCCACCCACAGGATAAACGCATCAACGGTTGCTCGCACGTCCAATGGACTGGCAAGGCAAACAATTCTGAAGCCCATGCCAGAAACGCCGTTTTTTACGGGGACAAGGGCATTGATCGCTCTCCCTGTGGCACAGGAACTTCGGCACGGATGGCACAGCTGGCTGCAAGGGGAGAGTTAAAAACCGGGGACGACTTTATCCACGAGAGCATCATCGGCAGCCTGTTCCGCGGGCGGGTAGAAGACCAGGTTAAACTTGGCGACTATCATGCTATCATCCCCTCCATCGAAGGCTGGGCCAGAATCCATGGTCTCAACACCATTTTCATTGATGACCGGGATCCCTATGCCAAGGGTTTCCTTCTGACCTGATCTTTACCGATTTGATCTAAACTTTTCGCTGACTTTGAGATGACTGCACTTCGCGCTGTGTGGTTGTCTCAAACTTGCTCGGCTGCGGGTCGCTGAAAGCGTGTCACCACATAAGCAACAATCCCACCAGCCAGAAAACCAACCAGGTGCCCCTCCCAGGAAATGCCTTCCTTGATCACAAACAAGGACGAAATCAGACCACTATAAAGTGCCAAAACGATCACTGCGGCAAGGATCGACAGAAAATCTCTGCGCCACCAGGCCCGCCCTAAAAGATAGCTGAAAAGCCCGAAGACGACACCACTTGCGCCAAAGTGGATTCCATCGAAACCAACCAGCCATAATAAACCGCCACTCAGAAATATCAGGGTGACCGACACCTGCCAGAAGCGCCACTTTGCTTCTTGAGAAATCAGACCACCGAAAATCAGAAGCGGAACTGTATTGGATATCAAATGAATATAATCGCCATGAATAAAAGGCGAGAACACTATGCCAGAGAGGTGATCCACACTGCGAGGAGCAACACCATAGGACCAGAATTTTCCATCAAGCATCCAGTTCGTAAAGTGGGCAATCCACATGATCCCAGCAAAGATAATCACATCTTTAAGCCGCAAGAGCCTTTCCAGCATTTGAGTATTAAATCCCCCGAATAGGTCAGATGTAAGGTACCTGATTATGTCATTTTACGATTTGTTTTTTTGTATAGTTCAAAATACTGGAACAAGAGAACTGGTAGCGCCAACAGTATCGCCAATGCAAGCGTTATGCTACCCGGTGCCACAAAAATCAACGCAACAACCCCGAGCCACAAACGTTGATAACGGCTTAGGTCGCCCAGGAAATATCCAGAAAAAGCTACACCCAACAACCCGATCCCGGCCATCGCCCCGGCCAGCGTTATGATCAGGCTTTGTCATGAAAAATCGGGTGTCACCAGCAACAGGGACGGAGAGTAGACAAAGATAGCCAGGCCACGCCCGGTCTTGCGAACAAGACATTTCCGGATCGAAATTCTTTTCCAACTGCTCCAGATTTTCCAGACTCATGCGTCTGACATCATCACTTGCTATATAAAAAACGCCCGGCGGTCTAACCGTCGGGCGCTATTTTCAACCCGGCCTACTTTATCAACCCGGCCTCTTTATAGAACCGCTCGGCTCCAGCATGAAGAGGCACCCCCAAACCGGTCAGGGCACTTTCCAGACGGATGACTTTCCCCTTGGCATGGCCAATATCCAGAAGCGTCCGGGACTGCTCGTTCCACAGAGCCTTGGTGATACCATAGATCAGCTCATCATCCTCTTTTGCACTGGTAAACCACTGTGCCCCGACAGTTACGGTAGGGGTGTCATCAGAAATTCCCTCATAGGTCCCTGCCGGAATATTGTCAGAGGCAAAAAAACCGTATTTCCCGGTCAAATCATCAGCTTCCTTGCCCGCTATAGGAACAAGCTTGATATCAACACCGGAAGAAAGCTCTACAATCGCGCCCGTCGGGTAACCCGCAACGACAAAAAAGGCATCAATCTTGCCGTTTCTCAGCGCCTCGGCAGCTTCGTTTCCCTTGAGGGCTTCCACTATAATATCAGCTTGGGTCACCCCAAAAGCTTCCATAATCAAATTGGCATCCACATAGGTACCAGATCCTGGCTCGTCCAAAGAAACCCGTTTTCCCTTCAGATCTTTCACCGAATTTATTCCGGAACCGACAGACGCCACCAAGTGAATATGTTCAGGAAACAGGGCTGCAATCGATCTCAGCTCGATCATGGGTGGCTTGCCCTCCATCGTCCCTGTGCCCGTATAAGCCCAATAGGCCACATCTGACTGGGCAAAGCCGGAGTTACGAAGTCCGGAATCGATGGCGTTTACATTATCCACCGAGCCACGTGATGACACCGCTGAAGCAATCAGATTTGGAACCCCGCAGCTCCCCCCTTCGTCACATTCCCGCGATCCGGGTGGTTTTGAAATCGCGTTAGCGATCACCCCACCGACAGGGTAATAAGTATAGGAAGTACCACCTGTGCCGATGGTGAAAAACTTGATCTGCTGGGCTGACGCTGTCGCGACAAAAAGCACTCCAGCCGTCATCAATCCGGCAAATGTCTTCTTGAGTTGCAGCTTCATGGGAATTCCTCGTGATGCTAAATTTTCTGAAGATCATCCCCCAATCAAAGCCCTGAGGGATATAACACTATACAAAATTGACTATACAATCTCTGCTCTGTTCAAACGAGCCCATTTTCAAAAAGAGATTTACGCACTCTCAACAGCTTACCAGCGGTTAACCCGGTTCCATCTGGCAACAAGAGATCCTTGGGCATCATGCACCTCATAGTGCTCATAGGCCGCGACAGTCATGCAGACATGAATCGGCAAGATACGAAGCCGGCTGCCAACCGGATAGTCTTCGAAGGGCAGGTTACCTGAAACAGCCGCAATAAGCCCATGTTCCTGGTGGACACTCTCGACAAAAATTTCATCGATGATTGTGCCGTCCAGCTTGCAGACAAGACCATAACCCGATTGCGAGCTGAAAATACTGGCACTGATATCTTTTGACAGGGCCAGACCGCCAGCATCAACAAGCAAACGTCGGGAGGACCTGTTGTGGCCAATCACCGAGGTCAGAACTGTCGCAGCTATCTCATCTGCCTTGCAGGTGCCGATAAAAAGTTGATCCACATCCCCGAACATATAAACGCCCGGTCTGATTTCGCTCAAACCTTCAAAGGATCTGGCGAACACGGCTGTCGGCGTGGAACCTGCACTGACAAGCGGACAGGAAAAACCTGCCTTGCGCAGACGTTCGGCCGCCCTCACCACGGCAAGGCGTTCCTGTTCGGCAATCTCGGCGATCTCCTCTGCTGTAGAAAACCCGTAGGAATGCCCGGCATGTGTCAAAACGCCTTCAAAACTGAGCCGTCTGGAGTTTTTCAGAGCCGCGGCCAGATCAAGAAGATCAGCAGATTCAGATAGAACCCCACCACGGCCACCCCCAGAATCAATTTCGACAGCCACAGAAAATGTTGTTCCCAGACGTTCGGCTTCGTCATCAAGGGCAGGGATAACAGCGGCATTATCCGTGATCAGGCCAAGTTTGACGCCTTTATCCTGTATTTTCTGCGCTGTAGTCAGTTTCCCCGGCACGATCCCCACAGCATAAAGAATATCCCGTACCCCGGCATCGGCAAAAAAATCAGCTTCTGCCAGGGTCGAAACTGTTATGCCCTCAAAGCCCCCCCTGGTAGCCAACTTATAAGCTTCAACCGACTTGGCTGTTTTCATATGGGGCCGTAAACGCACCTCCGCCCCTTGAGCCCGTTCCTGCATCACCCGACAATTGTTTTCAAACACATCCCGATTCAGCAAAAGTGACGGAGTTCCAAGATCTTCAAACGGCATGGGACAGCTCCGGGTCAGGACTCAGACAGATACTTCTGCAGGAATATGGGGATGGGCGTCATAGCCAAGGATTTCAAAATCCTCGAACCGATAATCGAAAATACTCTCCGGTTTCCGCTTGATCCGCAAGGTAGGCAGACTATTGGGCTCTCGCTTGAGCTGGATTTTCGCCTGTTCCAGGTGATTGAGATAAAGGTGTGTATCGCCGAAGGTATGAACAAAGTCGCCCGGTTTTAGATCACATTGCTGCGCAATCATGCAGGTCAGCAGGGCATAGGATGCAATATTGAACGGCACCCCCAGGAAAATATCGGCACTGCGTTGATAGAGCTGACAGGAAAGACGTCCGTCCGCCACATAGAATTGAAACATGCTGTGACAGGGAGGTAACGCCATACTGTCAACCTCGGCCACATTCCAGGCCGACACAATATGGCGGCGGGAATCCGGATTGTTTTTCAGCTGGGTCATCAACTTGGAGATCTGATCAATCGTATGGCCATCCGGCGCAGGCCAGGAACGCCATTGATGGCCGTAAACCGGACCAAGGTTTCCATCGGCATCAGCCCACTCATCCCAGATCCGTACCCCATTTTCTTTGAGGTAGCGAATATTTGTGTCCCCTGACAGGAACCACAACAACTCGTGTATCACCGACTTGATGTGCAGTTTCTTGGTCGTCATAAGAGGAAAACCATCATCCAGATGAAAACGGACCTGCCTGCCAAAAACGCTCAGAGTACCCGTTCCCGTCCGGTCTCCCTTTTCGGTACCATTGGCAAGAACGTCCTTCATGAGGGCGAGATACTGATGCATGGAATTTCCTTAAATGAACATAATAGCGGTAACAATCCCTGTGTAGCCCACAGAATCGCACTGTCTACACAACAAAAAATCCTGCACCGGATCATACACGCTCGGCTGCGTCAGGAAAACTGTCTGTCCCGATCATTCTCTGTACCTCTATGAAATTTTACGCTTTCGCAAAATGCTTCATTCCCCTTGCCATACTCATGCTCATAGGGGCCAGTTCCAGTGGGCAGCACCCTGCCGTCCAGTAATTCAGGGAAATATTTTCAATGATGTTCTATCTCTGGCACCCGGGTCTGGAGCGTTTAAACAATAACAATCCGGTCACAATGTTTATTTCAATCTTAGACTTGATCGCTGCCTTGCTATGGGGCAACAGCTCACTTACCCGGAAGAAAGTGTAAAATTCAGGGAAAATAAAAAGATGAACCCTTGTGAAGTCCTGTAAATAGTTACTATATTCAAAGTGTCGGCTTCGGCCGTCTATGGTGCTAAACGGGCTTATGGAATAAGCGTTGTGGACCCGGGGGCGGTACCCGGCGCCTCCACCATTCCCTCCCGGAGATTTCTCCGAGAGATTTATGGGGGCGAAATAGGATCGACACGCGTGGTAAAGATTTGTTCGGTGCCCGGCATGGTTCCGCCGTTATCGGGCCATTTGAGTAGTTGCAAATGACAATACTCGTGAGGTAGCTCTCGCTGCTTAATTGCAGTCGGAGCAACCGCTTTTAAGCCCTAGACTCTCACAAGTCTAGGCGGGGTTCGGGGGTGCACCTGGCAACAGAAGCCCCCCACTTACTCACTGTTTCGGTACAGTTCCGAAACAGTTCTGAACAAGAAAAACATAGGTCTGGGACGGCCACACCTGGAATTACGAAGGTATGTCGGGAAACAACGAAATCTCTGAAAGCGAACTTCGCTACGACCATATGGTCGAAAAAGCCCTTTTGAATGTTGTTCGGGAATCCCTCGAATATGCGGCAAAGAATGGCTTGCCCGGTGACCATCATTTTTACATCACCTTTAACACCTCTCAGGAAGAAGTGATCATTCCCGATCACCTGAAGGCACGTTATCCCGGTGAAATGACCATCATTCTGCAATACCAGTTCTGGGATCTTGAAGTCGGTCAGGACGGTTTCAGCGTGACACTCAGCTTCTCGGATGTCCCTGAGCGTATGAGCATTCCCTACGCCGCCATTGTTGCTTTTGCTGATCCGTCTGTTCGCTTTGGATTGCAATTTGATATTACCAATGGGGAGAATGGCGACTTCGAAGACGATCTTGAAGATCTGCTCGAAGATTATGAGGATGACGACGACTTCGACACTGGCGACGAGATCGCCAACAGTGACGAAAACCCCAAAGATAAAACCGCTAAAGAAAAGCCCAAGGACGGCGGCACTGACAACATTGTCACGCTGGATGCTTTCCGCAAAAAATAGCCCCTGTTTCGGACACGAAAGCACTTTTGTGTACTCAGAAACGGCGAAAATGCTTTCGCTATTTGATTTGTCGTACTTTGCCTCTCTTTTGATCGGTTCCGATCAAAAGGAAAAAGCTTTAAGCTGCACAAGACAAAAAAGGCCCGGTGATCGGGCCTTTTACTTCTTCATTTTTCACAAACTTGCCCCGGGATGAATATTATTCACCCGCAGAACCTAACCATCCATACTTTAAATTCAGTCTTCTTTAGGCACCCGTGCCATCGTACGCGGATCCCATTTGACCACTTTTTTGGGCTTTTCAGGAGGCGCAAGTATGGATTCATTGTTCCGTCCGACCAGCGTGGCAAACTCTTCGAAACGACGACGCATCTCTTTACGTTCTTCTGTCGTCATCTCCTGAACAGGTTTATCTGATAAATCTTTCTGGCGAATATCGGTCATGCTCTATACCGTATCAGTCTGTGATATCTGTGATATTTTCTATTACCTGTTTGAAATTATACACTAAAGGTTCATGACAAGCATCCCCTTTCTCGTTGATGGTACCGGGAACACCAACAGTACCATTATTTTTGCCCATGGTGCCGGGGCACCTATGGACAGTCCCTTTATGGATTTTTTTAGCCAGAATCTTGCCCAATCCGGGCATCGGATTGTCCGTTTCGAATTCCCCTATATGGCCGAACGTCGTTGCTCGGGGAAGAAACGGCCGCCCGACAGGATGGAAAAACTGCTGCCCTTTTTTCAGCAGGTGGCCAACAGCCAGAAGGACCACCCTTTATTTCTTGCCGGAAAATCTCTCGGCGGTCGCGTTGCCAGCATGATTGCAGACCAGCTTGACGTTTCTGGCTTGATTTGCCTGGGATACCCCTTCCATCCACCGGGCAAACCGGAAAAAACTCGCACAGATCATCTCGCCACGTTAAAAACACCCGGGCTTATCCTGCAGGGAACCAGAGACCCATTTGGCACGCCGGATGACATCGCTGGCTACCTCCTTTCCCCGATGATCGAACTTCATTGGGCAGGAGACGGTGATCACGATCTGGTTCCCCGAAAACGTTCAGGACGAACCAAAACTCAAAACTGGGATGAATGCCTGCAGAGAATTAATCTGTTCATCAAGGAGAAGAGTCGGTGAAAAAAGCCCTGCCATCCGTCGTTGAAAGCACAATCAATCGCTGCCTGCCTCTTGGCGAGGTCCGCGCCCGGGCAATGTTCGGGGGGCATGGACTCTATTTCGAAGAGGTGATGTTTGCCCTCGAAGCTGAAAACCTGCTCTATCTGAAAGCAGATAAAGAAACGGAACAGTACTTCCTTGATGCCCGTTGCTCTCCCTTCAGCTATCAGGGAAAAACAGCACCGGTCAAAATGTCGTACTGGACGGTCCCACCCGCAGCAGCAGATAACCAAGAGGAATATCTTGTCTGGATCGAACGCGCGATATCCGCCGCGAAACGAACCCGACAAAAACGGACCAGGAAAACCAAAGGCTAACACCGGGAAAGCAGCCTCATACCCCTTTCCCCCTGCCGCAGCCGGAGGTGCAGGGTGAAAAAATTACAAATAATCCGGCCAAGGCTATTATAACCCGTGAACAACCAGTGTATACTGCGCCGCAACATAAAGTATTTTTTCCCGCACAAATAAAGAGTCGGGAAAAGCATGACAACACCAAGCAAAGAATTAGGGAGCTTCCCACTATGTCGAGTAAAGGCAATATCCGCATCGAAAACGATTCCATGGGTGACATTGAAGTCCTGGCTGATCGCTATTGGGGCGCACAAACCCAGCGGTCATTGCAAAATTTCAAGATTGGTGGGGAAAAAATGCCCCCGGCCCTCATTAAAGCACTGGGCACCCAGAAACTGGCCGCAGCCAGAACCAACATGGAACTCGGCGTACTTGATGCGAAACTGGGCGAAACCATCTGTGCTGCAGCACAGGAAGTGATCGATGGGAAATTGACAGAACATTTCCCGCTTGTGGTCTGGCAAACCGGCTCAGGCACCCAGAGCAACATGAACACAAACGAGGTAATTGCCGGACGAGCCAACGAACTTCTCACCGGAGAGCGCGGTGGCAAAACCCCGGTGCACCCCAATGATCATTGTAATATGGGCCAGTCATCCAACGATACTTTCCCTACGGCTATGTCTATTGCCGGTGTTCGCCTGTTAAGCGAAGAGACCATCCCTGCCCTCGAACGGCTCCACCAGGCACTGGATATGAAGGCCAAAGCCTTTGACCACATTATTAAAATTGGTAGAACCCATCTTATGGATGCCACGCCCTTGACACTGGGCCAGGAATTCTCCGGTTACGCCAAACAGATCGAATACGGCATAGCCCGCATTCGGGCGACCCTGCCCCGCCTTGCCGAGCTGGCCCAGGGTGGCACAGCAGTGGGAACAGGTCTGAATTCTGTTGTCGGTTTTGCCGAAAAGTTTGCTGTTCATGTATCTGACATTACCAAACTTCCCTTCACAACAGCAGAAAACAAATTTGAAGCTCTGGCAGCACATGACGCTATTGTTGAATCCTCCGGTGCGTTGAATGTGCTCGCTGTTTCCCTGATGAAAATTGCCAATGATGTCCGTATGCTCGGCTCCGGCCCTCGCTGTGGTTTTGGCGAACTTCTTCTTCCTGCCAACGAACCTGGTTCTTCAATCATGCCAGGAAAGGTAAACCCGACCCAGACCGAGGCCCTGACAATGGTCTGTGCTCAGGTGATGGGGAACCACACAACTGTAACGGTCGCGGGGTCTAACGGTCACTTCGAACTGAATGTTTTCAAGCCGGTCATGATCTATAACCTGCTGCAATCTGCCAAACTGATTGGGGATGCTTGTGACAGTTTCCGCGAGAACTGTGTCGAAGGTATTGAAGCCAATGAAGACCGTATCACCGAACTGATGCAACAGTCTCTGATGCTTGTTACAGCCCTGAACCCACACATCGGTTATGACAATGCTGCGAAAGTAGCGAAGAAAGCCTATGCAGAAAACAGTACTCTGAAACAGGCAGCCATTGATCTTGGTCTGCTCACAGCAGAACAGTTTGATCAGTGGGTACGCCCGGAAAATATGGTCGGCCCCCGTAAGAATTGATCTCGCCAACCCAAGAATCAAAAAGGAGCGGCTCATCACCGCTCCTTTTTTGATCAAGAACAGATTATAATACGCGCCATGCCAGATACTGAAGTCAGAAAGAGATCCATAACTATTGCAGGTCACAGAACCAGCTTCACACTGGAAGAAGCTTTCTGGCAACAACTCAGACTTATCGCCCAGACTGAGGATATCTCTATCAACCGACTGGTAGAAAAGATCGATAAAACCCGCGAAGGGAACCTTTCCAGCGCCTTGCGTATTTTTGTGCTTAACCGGTTACTGGAACAGCAGAACAAACAGGACAGCAGCGCCTGAAAACTCTGGCTTAAGGTTCAACCCCCAAGATCATTCAGAATACCCTTGATCAGCTCGCGGGTTTTCTTTTTCTTTGTTTCTTTTTTATCCGTATTTTCAGGGGCAGGTTCTTCTGTTTCGGCCGCAACGGGCTCTTCTGACTGAGAATTTCCACCACCCAACAGCTGTTGCAGCACATTCCCGCCCGATTTTGATTGCAGGAAAAGCCCTTTTACCCGGGGATTTGGGCTATCAAGTGGCCCCGTCAACAAGACGGTCATAAAAGGTTTAGTCGGATCATCCCCTGCTCTGAAGAGATCACTCTGGCTGTCAATAAGCCAGGCAGGCAAGTCAACTTGAGCCGCGGAGAACACACTTGCATTCTTCCCGTCGAGGCGCAGGTCTCTGGTGACAACAACTCCATTCCCTATTGTATAGGTCCCAGTCAGCTTTGCAGGTTGCCCGGCAAAGGACTGCAGCAAAGTTGATGCCGCATCCCCCACACCACTGATCTCGGGAACCTTGCCACTCAGGGCACCCAGCAGAGCTCCTCCAAGGATTTCCTTATCCTTGACCTTGGCCTTAAGAAGCCCCTCAAGCGATCCGCTACCGGCTAGAGACTGAACCAGATCGGCTTCTGAAGCCCCAAAGCTAACCAGGCTGGCCTTAAAAGAGAGCGGGCCGGATATACGTTTAAAATCAGCAGCCGAACGGAAGAGGTCAGCGCTCTCGATATTTTGTCCATCGACCTCCAGCTGAGCCGCCAAAGCGTTGTCCTGCCCTTGCCGTTCGACCACCCCCGTCAACGAAAGTGTCCCACCATAAACCTGGCTCGCGAACTCTGAGATATTCAGGATAGAATCTGCCAAGTTTGCTTTGAGCTGTACCTGATCAAATCGGAGGCCATCCTGGATAATACCATCTGCAATCAGGCTTAACTCTGCATCAACAGAAGACAGTAAGGAGACGTCAATCGCACTCTGCGACCAGCGCCGGTTCAGACCCGCCGAAGTGGGGCTCCCCCCACCAGAAGCATTTCCGGAAGCACCACCCTGTGTCTTCCCAGGCAGGAGACGATTCAGATCCAGCACCCCGGTCAGGAGATTTGCCGTAATTTTGGTTTTCCCGGCACCAAGATCCGCCTGCACCGCTCCTTGAATCTTTGTTTCGGCAACTGTTCCATCCAGCTCGTTCAGTTCAAGTCTGTCCTGCCCCAGCTTGACCAGAGCACGCGCTTTCATCCGTCCCCAATTATGATTAACCGCAGCTCCGGGATCCAGCCGACGGACAAGCCGCGCTGTATCGGGGTGATCAAGGATCAGTAGCCCTTCGTATATATTTGAGCTTCCCGGAGCCAGGCGTCCCTGAAGTTGATATCCTCCCCCAACAGCATTGCCGAGGAGATCAAGCATAATTTCCTCACGCGTCCCCTTGAGACTTCCACTTACTTCCAAAGCACCTAGATCAGGTATTCCCTGACCGGCAGATACCCCGGTTGCAACGAGAAGGGCGGGCAGATCCCTCACAGAAGCAATCACCGTCGCGTCGGCCTGTGGTTCCGACGTAATGCCGGAAAAATCTCCGGAGAAAGAGAAAGAACTGCCCAAGAGATCATCCAGTGATCCGTTTCGAATCTCCAGATTTCCCTGTTGCAGCGTGCCGTCGAGATTCACTCCCTTAAAAACAAGCCCCTTGTATTTGGCTTCGGCAACCGTGATATCGACATTGGCATCAAAGGTATCCAGAATTTTTAGCGAAGGTGACTTTTCAGCCTGGTTTCTTTGGCTTTCCATCGCTTTCGGGTCTGCTTCTTCTGTCGCGGCAGAGGGATCAGCAACAGGCGCTTGTGCCTGCTCCACCAGAACCTGGGTCTGGTAGGCATCAAGATCCACCCGATCAACGACAAAACGCGCTCCAATTCCGATCCGGTCCCGCAAGGCAATCGTCGCCGCCCCGTCAAAATGGGTAACATCAAGCGTGAGAGAAACAGGGTTAAGAGTAAGCGCCTGGGGGGTTGCAGAAAATTTTACTTTGCCCTCCAGTCTGCGTAATCGATCATTTGGAACAGTCGGTGTTTCCACCTCAAGCCAGCTCAGGACACCTCTGAGATCTTCTGTACGCGCAATGATCTGTCCTGAAAGGTTTTGGTTTCCATATTGTCCAACCAAAGATAATTGCCCCCCACTTGGCAGGTGGGCACTGAAACGGTCAATATGCAGCATCCCATCTTCAAGTTTTGACTGAATCACAAATTCGCGCATCAGCTGTTTATTGAAAATGACATCGTTAACCACCAGCTGGGCCGACACACGCATATCCAGAGGAAGCTTGGGCCAAGATGATTTTTCCTGACTTTCCGGGGATAAAGCACTCTTTTCTGCCCCGGATACCTCCGCCGTTTTTTGGGTACCTTTTTTTGCTGCCTGAGCCGTCGTCTCCTCAAAGGAGAGGATATCATCAAGGTTGACCCTTGGACTTGCCAGCACTAGTTCGAGAGAAGGTGTACCAGTCAGGGTCCCAGAAATACCTCCGGTAATTTTCTGGGATCCTACCCGAAAAACAATATCATCCACTTTGAGTTCAGACTGATCCCCCTGCAATGTTGCAGTAAATTCAAAATCACCATTCGCCTGGGTGGTAATATTGGTCTGCACCAGTTCAGCCAACAGGGCGCCAAGGTCTTCGCCATCGCCCTGAAATTTTCCTTTATAGGAAAGATCATTTACATGACGTGAAATAAATCCTGTGAATTTGAGCTTTGCCTGGGAATCCGGTAGTCGAATGCCAGCATTGATTGCTGTAGCCCCTTCCTGAGCAAACTGGCCCAAATCAATTTCAATTTCTGTCCGCTGCCCGCGCAGGAGTAAGTCCCCGGCCAAGGCAAAAGGCCCCTTCAGAGAACCTGCAACGATCTCAGCGTTTATATCTTCAAACACTTCCCGGTTGCCCGAGGCTGTATCGAGGTAAACCAAAGTTCCCTCAACAACTTCAAAACGCTCCAGACTGATATCACCAAAAAAGGAACGAGTATTACTCTGACCTGATTGACGTTCCGTCCCAAGGTCATTATCCACGGATACTTCTGGGGTTCTGTTTTCTACAGTCGCTTGAGGAGACAGTTCCCAATTTCCTTGTCCGTTGGACAGCTTTTCAATATAGACGACCGGCTTTCGCAGTATCACTTCCTCAACCTGGAGCGAACCGCTCAACAGGGGGAATATTGCAATTGTGACTCCAAGCTCTTCCAGCCGAACCATCGAAGCTTGCGACCCGCCGGAAGCATTCTCGAAAGCGACACCTTTTGCTGAAAAGCTTGGACGCGGCAAAATCTGCAAACTCAGATCGCCTTCAATCGTCAACTTTCGACCCGTCAGCGCAACAGCCTGGCTGGTGATTTCTTCTTTATATCTATTCCAGTCAACAAATCCGGGCCCAGCCAAAACGGCAACAATGAGCAACATAAAAATGATTGCGACTGAAACCGCTAATTTCCGCACGATCAAACCTTCTCTCATTCGACAAATTTTTTATCGGAGCCGGGCTCAAGCTCCTGAAACTTCAACCTTAACCTAGTCTTGATGTCTCTGTTTTGCAATGCGGGTAACGCAGATCTTCTCCGCTTCCACACTCCCTGTCTGAGACGACCCAAGAACAAAAGAAAATTGATCGCCAATCTTCCCTTTCCCCGACCACTCAACCCTGGTGAAACCTGTTCCAAGCAGCTAGATCTTTAACCTGAAACAGATGCTGTTGATAATTCTACAGATTCTTTACTTAACAAAAATAAACTATAGCGGGCGCAATTGTGGTAAATTAAAACCACAAGAACAGTGTAGCCTGCATTGTCCTGAGGAAAATACCTTGCTGAAAGCCTTGTCACTGCTCCTGATCCTGTTCTTGGCCCGCACCGCGCAGGCTGAAACCCAGCTGACAGAAAAAGAACTGGTTACTTTATGCTCTTCGCAAGATCGTTGGTATGGCGGACTGTGTAACGGCTATATCACCGGAACTGTTGAATCACTTCTGGAGATGCGTGAACAGGGGCTGATAGCGGAAGCTTTTTGCTTTCCAGCTCTGATCACCCGTGGAAATTACATTGATCAGATCCGTACTGTTCTTGCCAAAAGCTCCTCACCAAACACACCAGCAATTGAAACAATCGTTCTGATCTTAAAGGACAGATATCCTTGTGAGTGAAACGCTACAGGACAGAGAGTATAATACAGATCTTCACCGTGATCGCCTGAAGTCCCTTTTTGCTGTTGTGTCCTGTGTTTCCATTGCAGGTGTGTCTATGGGGCTGACCCTCCCTCTGATGACCATATCCATGGCCAGGGATGGCGCAAGCGATGGCATGATCGGCCTTATCGGTTCTGTTCTGGGGTTTGCGACCGTTTGTTATTCCCGTTTTGTACCAGCGGGAATAAAATTTTGTGGCATGCGCAATTATGTTCTGATTTGCATGTTGACCGAGGCTCTGATGTTCCTTTGCCTCAAGATTTTTCCTTCTCCCCTGGCCTGGATAATCATCCGATTCATCATGGGCATGATGGTTGCCGGCATCTTTATCGCCAGCGAAACCTGGATCAATTATCTTGCCAGAGATGATACTCGTGGCAGAGTTCTTGCCCTGTTCAATATTTCGCTCGGGGTCGGTTTTGCATCCGGCCCGCTGATCCTGATTGTTGCTGGAAGTTCGGGATGGGCACCTTTCCTCTCAGGGTGCATCATCACCCTGATAGCCCTGCTTCCCTTGCTCTTTATAAATAATTTTCACATGGACTTGGAAAAACCCAGCACTTTCAGCCCCTTTGCTTTCATTTTAATAGCCCCGGCACTTTGTGCTGCAGTGGTCTTGACCGCAGGAACAGAGACCATCATGGGGACATTTTTTATCGGCTATGGCAAGGAGTTGGGCCATAGCGAGAGTGATACTGAAATCATGTTGACCATCTTCTTTATTGGTGGACTTTTTTTCCAGTATCCGGTTGGCTGGCTGGCAGATCACATAAACCCACGCAAACTACTGCTCTATCTTGGTATTTCCTGTCTTATCTGTATTTTTTTGCTCTACGGTTTTGCTCCCCACAAATTCGTACTGAAAGTTCTTCTTTTTTGCTGGGGCGGGCTTCTGACCTCACTTTACAACACTGCCCTAACAGCCGTAGGCCATGACTATAGTGGTTCGGATCTTGTCGCAGCCAATGCATCATTCGGCTTTTTATGGGGCATCGGCAGTCTTGCTCCTTTGATCACGGGCCAGATTATGGAATTTTTGGGCAGCGACGCCTTGATTATGGTCACAGCTCTGCTGACTTTCGCTTTTATCCTGCTGATGGCTGGATCGCTGAAACGACGATGCTGAAAGCATTTTTTGTTTAAATCAGAAACAGAACAAGTACTTTAACTATCAGGCTTGTCGCGCTTTCTTCTCTTTTGATCTATCCCGGTCAAAAGGAAAAAGCTCTAATCGCTGAATTGTTCCCTGATTTCAGAAAAATTATTCTGCATCCCACTGAAGCTTTTTTCTGTAAATTGTCGAGGGATTGATATCCAGAAAAGCCGCTGCTTTTGTAACACTGCCGCCACAAAGAGAGATTGCATCTTCGATGGCCTGTTTTTCAACAATCCATAAAGGAACAATTTTTTCTGAGCCAGCTCTTTCAGAAAACTGGAGTGATGGACTTGCCTCAGAGACAGTGCGGATATTTCCCTGAATTTCCCCTCGCCAATCCTCGGGCATCGGTTCAGGAATAACGCTATCCCCACTACCACTCCAGGACCTCACCATCGGAGGCAACATGGACGCAGCAAGAACTGTACCTGAATTGAGAACCACCGAGTTTCTGAGGACGTTTTGAAGTTGTCGAATATTGCCCGGCCAGGAATACTCATAGATCGCCTTGAGTGCCTCACTGGAAAAAGCGGTAAAATTTTTACCCTCCTCTCGGGCATACTCCTGCAAGAAAGCCTTGGCAATCTCGACCACATCCTGATCTCGATCCCTTAAGGGCGGCAGATGTATCGGAATGACATGCAGACGATAGTACAGATCTTCTCTGAAATTTCCTGCCTGAACTTCTTGCAACGGGTTCCTGTTGGTCGCACAAACAATCCGGATATTCACCTTTTCCAGCCGGGTGCTTCCAACTTTCTGGAAAGTCCCGCTCTGGATAAAGCGAAGCAACTTCGTTTGAAGATCAAGATCCATCTCGCAGATCTCGTCCAGAAACAGCGTCCCGCCATCTGCCTGGGTCGCAGCGCCATCCCGATTGTTGATGGCTCCGGTAAAAGCCCCTTTGATATGGCCGAAGATTTCAGATTCCATCAGGTCCCGAGGGATAGCTCCACAGTTAAGAGGCACAAACGGTTTCTCAACACGGGGGCTGCTTTTGTGTATCGCCTCGGCACAAACCTCTTTACCTGTTCCACTTTCCCCTGTGATGAAAACTGTCGCCTTGGAAGATGCCGCGGCGTCAATTGTCCGATAAATCGACTGCATGGCCAGGGAAGACCCGATAAACCCCTGATAATAGCTACGTTCCTTAATGGCTTCGACCATCGCAGAAAGCTGCATATGCTTGAGGGCATTCCGGACAGTCACAATCAAACGGTCAGCAGAAAAAGGTTTCACCAGAAAATCGTACGCACCAAGACGCATGGATTCCACGGCAACATTGACCGATGCATTTGAAGTAATCACAACAACAGCAACCGGCAGAGCCTTCTCCTGCACATAACGAAGAATATCAAGTCCGTCCATATCCGGTAGCTGGAGATCCAGCAGCATGACACGATAGCCACCATTTCCGAGTTCTTCCAGTGCTGCTGCACCTGAAGCCACCTGTGATGACTGGTAACCAGACCGGATCAGATAACGAGAGTATACCGCAGAAAGTGACGCGGTATCTTCCACCAGTAAAATGTCAGGAGAAGTTGTCATTCAGAAGAGTTCAACCAAAAGCTCCAGGTTAAAGAGAACAACAATATATTCAAGAAACATAAGAAGCATCAAGATGAAAGCCAAACCAGAGGACTTTCACTCAAGTAACTCTATAATGCAGCATAATACAGAACACTCTGCCAAAACAGGTACTCCGCCCCTTTTCAAAAGCAACGATAAATCTGGATCGCTTTTATTCTGACTGGAAAGCTTCCAGAGTCAGTTTACCGACTGCTTCCACCCGTCCCGCATGGATCAATGCTTCTTTGAAATCCCCGAGGCGGCAACACTCGTTGATACGTGTCATAAGCTGCTGCAGCCTGAGAGCCCCAAAGGTCCCGCTCACACTCTTAAGGGTATGGCTTTCTCTTTCAAGTGGTGTTGCATCACCCGCACGTGCGGCTTCTATAACAACAGGGAGATGGGTTTCAAGATCAAGAACGAACCTCTCGAGTAGGAAAGGAATTGTCTCTTCCCCGACCTCAACAGATAAAGCCTGAATGACTTTGTTCTCGCGTATGGGAGGGTCGTCGTTGCGGCTCGACAACTCCTTTTCGACTGTATAGCTAATTGTAATTCACTCCCCTCATGGGGCCTGAAGGTAACTTAAGATCCCGGATATTCCTGTAGCAATCCGGACATCCCAACAGGCATTGCATACGATGGAACGAATAATTTCCGGTCACGGGAAACATGGGCAACTTCCCGGACTTTCAGATAATACCGCTCCGTTAGAATTCTACGCCTAAACTGCTACCAAAACCTTACTGCTAACAAAAGCAGAAAAGATCTTCCACAACCAAAAGAATACAATCCGCAATCCACAAAAAACAGCCTCAAGACAAGGTAATGTCGTATGTTGCCAGGATTTTTCCGTTCACAGCATCTTCACAATACAGTCCGACATCATAACCCCACAGTTGAGCGACCCGTTTCATGACCTCTTCGGCTTCTTTGCCCTCAATCGGTACATCATTATGGACCATATGTCTCAACGTCAGGGCCCGGTCACCGTCAAATTCCACGTCTGCAACCTGAATGTCCAGGTCCATAGCTGAAACGGTATAGGATTTTGCAAGTGCACTGCGAATTTTCCGATATCCCTGCTCATTGTGAATGGCTTCAACCTTGAGGTGGGGTAGAGCAGAGTTGTCGTGTATCTGGAAAAGACGAAAGTCCCGGATCAGCTTGGGGCTAAGGAACTGGAGAATAAAGCTTTCATCCCGAAAATTGGCCCAGGCGTCTTTGAGGACAGAGATGCCTTCCCCACAGCCCGCAATGTCAGGAAACCAGGCCCGGTCTTCTTCTGTCGGCGAATGGCAAATTCGATAGATATCCTGCATCATCGCAAAGCCGAGTGCATAAGGGTTAAGACCATTCCAGCGCGGGTCATCAAAATCCGGCTGCGCCACAACCCGTGTATGATAGTCAATAAACTCCAGCATTGAGCCTTCTGTAATCAGCCCTTTGTCAAACAGACTGTTCATGATGAAGTAGTGGCAAAAACAGGCACAGCCTTCGTTCATAACCTTTGTCTGCTTCTGCGGGTAAAAATACTGGGCTATGTTTCGCACAATGCGCAAAATTTCACGTTGCCAGTCCTGTAAAGCCGGACTGTGTTTCTCCAGAAAATAGAGCAGGTTTGCTTCGGGCAGCCCCAGCTTCTTGATAATCTGTTCCTGACGTTCACTTTTAGTTTTTTCATCCTCATCCTTGCTTTTTTCAGGCAAGGTACGCCAGATATCGCGATAGCTTGTCCGTTCGTGTTCCTGACGCGCCTCCATTCTCTGGCGCTCCATTTCATGCGACAGCTTTGCCGGACGGGAATAGCGATCAACCGCGTTTTCCCGCAAAGCATGAGCAGCATCAAGCAATTCTTCAACTGCTTCAACGCCGTAACGTTCTTCACACTTGCCAATATACTTCCGGGCAAAATGCATATAGTCCAAAATGGCCTCTGCATCAGTCCACTGTCTGAAAAGATGATTGTTTTTGAAAAAATGGTTGTGACCAAAGGCAGCATGGGCAATGACCAGCGCCTGCATGGTCATTGAGTTTTCTTCCATGACATAGCTGATACAGGGGCTTGAATTAATCACAATCTCATAAGCAAGCCCGCGCATGCCCTTGCGATAATAAAACTCATCCCGCACAAAGCTTTTCCCGAATGACCAGTGGTTATACATCAGTGGCATACCAATGCCGGAGTAGGCATCCAGCATCTGTTCAGCCGTAATAACCTCAATCTGGTTGGGGTATACATCAAGCCCCAGCTCATCCTTTGCGATTTCCTCAATCGCATCGAAGACAAGATCTAGTTTTTTAAATGTCCACTCTGCACCTTCATAAAGAGGTTGCTGTTTGGGCTGGGTCTGTACCATCTTGGACTCCTTTCTTCATGCTTTCTTGGCTTGTTCCTTCGAGAACAGATCCTTGAAAACAGGGAAGATATCATTCGGTTTGACCACCCGCCGCATGGCAAAATTCTCAAAAGACTCCGTCAACTGAGCATAAATTCGCCAGAGATCAGTCATATTTTGCTCATCCTTGAAGATCTCGAGCTCCTGCTCGTCCATCACTTCGATATAGGCAAAATACTGACAGAAAGGAAGGATTGCTTCGTTCATCAGTCCCAGACATTTCTCCCGGTCACTGGCAAAGTTATCGCCATCAGATGCCTGCGCTGCATAGATATTCCATTCACCCTGCGGATAACGGTCTTCAAGAACGGTTTTCATTTCCTCTAGTGCTGAGGAAACAATGGTGCCTCCGGTTTCCCGGGAATAGAAAAAAGTTTCCTCATCCACTTCCTTGGCCAGATGGGTATGACGGATAAAAACCAGTTCTACCCGTTCGTACTGTGTAGAGAGAAACAGATGCAGCAACATGAAAAAACGTTTGGCCAGATCCTTCATCCCCTCGCTCATTGAACCGGAAACATCCATAAGACAGAACATTACGGCATGGGTATTGGGCTTGGGGATCTTGATGAAGCTTTTATAACGAACATCGAGCGGATCAATGTAAGGGACAAAACGTCGACGGTTTTCCAGAAGTTCAAGTTTTTCCTGCATATCCTTGAGTTTTTGGGTTTTACGACCCTTCGCCTCCAGTGCCAGAATTTCCGCTCTCAATTCATCAAGCTCATCGTTTCCGGGGCGTTTCATGGAAATTCTGCGGGCCAGACTATGTCGCATGGTCCGTTTCAGATCCATATTACTGGGGGACCCCGAACGCACATATCCTGCGCGCTGTTTCTCAAAGTCCACCTCTTCCTTGAGAGAGGTTTTTATCAGGTCCGGCAGTTCCAGATCTTCAAAAAAGACTTCGAGGAATTCTTCCCGGGAAAGCGAAAATTGAAAGCTGTCTTCCCCCTCTCCTTCTTCACTGGCTTTTTTGCCTCCCTGCCCTTCACCACCCTTGGGCGGGCGTTTGATCTGGTCCCCGGTAGAAAACTCCTTGTTACCAGGCAAGATCCGGTCGTGTTTTCCCTTGCTGTAGTCGTAGCGAAACCGCGGCTCGTTCAGTCCTTTGGTCGGGATAGAAATCCGCCCCTTGTGACCAACATCAGCAACCTTGCCGTCATTGATAGCTTCCTTGACAGCCTTGCGGATTTGGGTTCGGGCCCGACGAATAAACCGCTGCCGATTTGTCAGGCTCTTGCCCTTGGGATTTAGACGCCTGTCAATAAAATGCATCATGTCTGGTTTACCTGCTGATCTGTTTCACTCAGAACGGAACCTGACAGGTCATTACCCCGCCTTGTTTACCCGCATATACCAGTCGACCAGACGATGTACCTGGCGTTTGCTGTAACCACGGGCAACCATCCGCTGAACAAACTCATTATGCTTGGACTCTGTTTCCTTGTCTTTTTTGGACCCAAAGGAAATCACCGGCAGCAGGTCTTCGACCTGTGTGAACATCCGCTTTTCAATCACTTCCCTCAATTTTTCATAAGATGTCCAACGGGGGTTCTGGCCCTTGTTGTTGGCTCTGGTCCGCAGGGTGAATTTGACCACCTCATTCCGGAAATCCTTGGGATTTGAAATCCCGGCCGGCTTCTCGATTTTTGAAAGCTCCTGATCCAGAATGCGGGGATCAAGCAGCTGTCCGGTATCCGGATCTTTGAAATCGTGCCCTTCAATCCATGCATCCGCATAGGAAATATAGCGGTCGAACAGATTTTGCCCAAAATCGGAATAGGATTCCAGATAGGCTTTCTGAATCTCGTTACCGATAAATTCAGCATAGCGTACAGCCAGATAGCCTTTGATAAACTCAAGATATCGCTTCTCGACTTCGTCCGGGTATTGCTCGCGCTGAATTGCCTGCTCGAGCACATACATCAGATGTACCGGATCAGCAGCGACTTCATTGGCATCATAGTTATAGGTTTCGGCCAGAACCTTGAAGGCAAAACGAGTTGAGATGCCATTCATCCCTTCATTGAGCCCTGCAGCTTCACGGTATTCCTGAATCGGTTTGGCATTTGGATCGACATCTTTAAGATTTTCCCCGTTATAAACACGCATCTTGGAGAAAATATTTGAATTTTCATGTTCTTTCAGGCGCGTCATCACGCTGAACTGGGACATCATCTCAATTGTTGAGGGTGCACAATGTGAATCCCTCAGTTCACTATCACGCAACAGTTTCTGATAAATATCCCCTTCCTCGTTTGCCCGCAGACAATAAGGAACCTTGATCACACAAACCCGGTCAATAAAGGCTTCGTTATTCTTGTTGTTTTTGAAGGTCTGCCACTCAGATTCGTTGGAATGAGCCAGGATCACCCCCTGAAAAGGGATGGCGCCCATATTTTCTGTTCCAACATAGTTCCCTTCCTGTGTTGCCGTCAGCAACGGGTGAAGCATCTTGATCGGTGCTTTGAACATCTCGACAAATTCAAGCAACCCCTGGGTCGCCATGTTCAGGCCGCCACTATAGGAATAGGCGTCTGAATCATTTTGGCTGTAATACTCCAGCTTACGGATGTCCACCTTCCCGACCAGAGACGAGATATCCTGATTGTTCTCGTCTCCTGGCTCGGTTTTTGACACACAGATCTGGCGCAGTTTTGAGGGAAAGAGCTTTACCACTGTAAATTTGGAGATATCGCCTTCGAATTCTTCCAGTCGCTTTAACGCCCAAGGTGAAATCAGGCCGGTCAAACGGTGTTTGGGGATGCCATACTTTTCACTGAGCAGATCGCCCATGCGATTGGGATCAAACAAACCAAGTGGAGATTCAAAAATCGGACTGATCTGGTCCCCTGCCTTGAGCACATAAACCGGGCAGCGTTCGATCAGAACCTTGAGCCGTTCGGCAATGGAAGATTTACCGCCGCCAACGGGCCCGAGAAGGTAGAGTATCTGTTTTCTTTCTTCCAGCCCCTGAGAGGCATGTTTGAAAAAGCCAACAATGCGCTCAATGGTCTCTTCCATCCCAAAAAATTCATGAAAGGTCGTATAGCGCTTGATGGTGCGGTTCATAAAAACCCGCCCCATCCTTTCGTCCTGGCTGGTATCGAACAGTTCTGGTTCGCCGATCGCCTCGACCATCCGTTCCGCGGTAGAGGCATACATGCCTTTATCGTCGCGGCAGCCGGAGAGATAATCTCTCAGCGAGAGTTCGACTTGTTGCCGACTTTCATATAGCTCGGAATATACATCGAAGATATCGGTCTTGGGCATCATGACCTCCTGTGCGGTAACGGCAAAAACTGTTTCTGTTTCCTTCTCTCAATCAGTTGAGGTTCTATCCTGCCAGCTTCTCCGATCTGGCGGCACCAGGAGCTTCACTTGTGCCCTTGTAAGAATAGTCAACTGATTTCCTCTTCCCATTTTCAGCTCTACTTGACTGAAAAATCTCTTTTATTTTTTACGCACTGCAGTCATCGATGGATTAACAATTTTTTGAAAAAATCAATTTTTTTCTACAACGCCACTCGATACTCAGTTCAATCCCTGAGCCATACTTTGCGCGAATAGCTGCATCCACAAATTCACAACCCTGCTCCACAAGGAAATGCTTTAAACCGCCATCAATGAATTTTATAGCACCAGCAAGATCTTATCTTTATTGGAGTTTTTTATGGCGGTAACACGAGAGCATTGGGGTTCCAAACTTGGTTTTATCATGGCAGCAGCGGGTTCTGCTGTCGGCCTGGGGAACATCTGGAAGTTTCCCTATATTACAGGAGAAAATGGAGGAGCCGCATTTCTGATCCTCTATCTCGGTCTCGTTTTCACAATCGGAATATCCGTTCTTGCCGCCGAAATGGTGATCGGGCGGGCCAGTCAGAGTGATGCCATCACATCCTTCAAGAAACTGGAAACCCCCGGATGGTCCATCATCGGCATTATGGGTATTCTTGCCGCGTTTACCATTCTGTCGTTTTATGGTGTGATCGCTGGCTGGACCATCTCCTACACCTTGAAAATGGCAACAGGTGCTTTTGCAGGCGCCAATGGCAAAGACATCGAAACCGCTTTTATTGGCTTTATCAGTGATCCGGTTTCTCCCCTGATCTATGCCGGCATTTTCATGCTGCTGACAATGCTGGTTGTCCTCGGTGGTATCAAAGGGGGAATTGAGCGCGCCGGGAAAATTTTGATGCCACTGCTGTTCATTATTCTGATTGCCCTCGCAGTCAGGGGAATGACATTACCAGGAGCAGAAGCAGGCATCCGCTTTTATCTCGAGCCAGATTTCAGCAAGATTGATGCTAAAACTGTCATGGCAGCTCTGGGGCAGGCTTTTTTCTCCCTGTCACTGGGAATGGGGGTGATGATCACCTACGGCTCTTACCTTAATCGGGCAGAGAACCTTGGCCGATCATCGTGGTATGTAGCCTTTCTTGATACTGCTGTCGCAATTCTGGCGGGTCTGGCTATTCTGCCTGCCGTTTTTGCCGTCGGTCTGAATCCTGCTCAGGGCCCGGCGCTGACCTTTATCACTCTTCCTGCAGTATTTGAAGCCATGCCTGGCGGCGCTCTTTTTGGCAGCCTGTTTTTCTTTTTGCTGACGATTGCGGCTTTGACATCTTCAATTTCCCTGCTTGAACCTGTTGTTGCCTACTTCAACCAAAAAGGCTTCTCCAGAACGAAGGTAACACTCGCAAGCGGTGTCCTGGCTTTCCTCTTGGGTATTCCCTCATCCCTTTCGCAGGGAATATGGGGAGATTTTACATTCGCAGGGAAAGGGTTCCTCGACTTGATGGACTTTGTTTCAAGTTCCATTCTGCTTCCTGTCGGCGGTCTTCTCGTTTCACTTTATGTCGGTTGGGTTATGGGCGCAAAAGCTCTGAATGAAATGGCCCGCGGAGAAGGCAAAAGCCTGGTTCTTTTTGCCTGGATCTTCATCCTGCGTTTTATCGCCCCACTGGCGATTGCCGCTATTCTTGTTAACGGCCTGTTGTAAAGTTAATCATCAGGCGCATAATCACAAAGCATAATAGCAAAAACCCCGCGGTATCCTGCGGGGTTTTTTGTTGGTTTTATGTGGGCCTCTGATTTTCTCAGTTGACCGGATCAGGACAACGATTTGGCAATCTCTCCAAAGCGATCCACATCGGACTCAGAGCTGTTGAAAGAAAGAACCAGTCTCACCAGAACCGGATCAGTCTCTGACATTTCATAGAATTCAAAGCCTGCATCTTTCAAATGACACACCATTTTTCCCGGCATTGATAAAAAGAGAATGTTTGCTTCAACCGGATGCACAAAGCTGACAGAAGGAATTTCCTCAAGGTGGCTGGCAAGTCTTTTTGCCATGGCGTTGGCCCGCCGCGCATTTTCAAGCCAGAGATCTTTGGTTAGATATGCCGATAGCTGGGCCGAAACAAAACGCATTTTAGAAAGATAATGCCCCCCCCTTACCCGCCTATGCTCAAGTTCCCTGCTGTCCGTTTTATTAAAAAACACCACCAGTTCAGCACCCATAGCCCCGTTTTTGGTCGCACCAAAAGAAAGAACATCGACACCTGCCCGCCAGGTTATCTCGGCCGGAGAACAACCAAGTCCTGCCACAGCATTGGCAAACCGGGCACCATCCATATGGACCTTCATGCCATTGTCTCTTGCAACAGCAGAAATAGCCGCAACTTCATCGACCTGATACAAGGTTCCGGCTTCCGTCGTCTGTGTCACACTGACAAGAGCCGGTTGTGCATGACGGGCAACACCTTTGCCAAAAATGGCTGCTGAGAGTTTTTCTGCGGAAAACTTGGCGTGCTTCCCGCTCAAAGAAAGCAGTTTGGCTCCACCGGTGTAGAATTCGCTCGCTCCACACTCATCAGTATGGATATGTGCATACTCATGACAATAAATAGCTCCATAAGCGGGGGTGAGCGATGAAATCGGCAGCACATTCGCTGCCGTGCCACTGATAACTGGAAAAACAGTGACATCCTTTTCGAAAATTTCCGAAGCCTGTTCTGACAGACCTGCAGTCCATTTATCCGCACCATAACTGGAAGCAGCATGATCCAGATTGGCTGCGGAAATTGCTTCGAGAATTGCCGGAGAAATTCCAGTCACATTGTCAGATGCAAAATTTGTCATAATATTAATCGCTTCTTCTCAATTAAAAAGGCAGTCATGAATTTTCATGACTCGGGGCATTTAGTCAGTCCCGCCTGTTGGTGCAGCCAAAGACCAGCCCCCCAAACGTTCGCCCGTGATCGCTGAAAAGAGCAGTACCTGTTGACAGCCCCTCTCCCTGTTTCCTCCCAACCGGAGCATCAGCCTGTCCCCCTGTAACTGGGATGCCACCAATTCACATCCAGCCGGTATTTCAAGCAACACCTGTGGAAAAGACTGGATCTCCTGGCTATCAGGTGAGCTTACACTTTCGTTAGAAACATCTTCCTTGCTCCCAACCCCACTGCTTACCCGGCTGGAGATCGTATAGATCACCACACCAAAGCCCAACACAAGCAAGATGCTCATGATCACAACTGCAATCTTAATCGCTTTCATCTTGATAAACCCGCGCGTAAAAGAAGACTTGTAATAAGTGAGCTTGCCTGAGAGGGCAAGGCAGAGAAAAACCGAGAGGTTCCAATGGCAGAGTGCGGCCCAGATACGAACTCCCCTGACAGCAGCACAGCACAAGTGTACGAATTAACTGTCGAAGAAACAGAGAAAAAAGTCCGCGTCGACCGTTTTCTGGCTGACAGGCTGCCCGATCTGTCCCGCAGCAGGTTACAGGCGCTCATTGTACAACAGTGCCTGCGTATTGATGGCGAGGTGACGCAAACAGCAAATTTCCGTCTCAAGGTCGGGCAAAGAGTCAGCCTGGTCGTCCCTGAAGCTGTTGACCCGGAACCTGCAGCACAGGATATCCCGCTCGAAATTGTCTATGAGGACGCGCACCTTCTCATCATAAACAAACCATCCGGCCTTGTTGTGCACCCCGCACCAGGCAATCAGGATGGTACACTGGTCAATGCGTTAATTCACTATTGCGGTGATGATTTCAAAGGAATCGGCGGTGTAAAACGCCCCGGTATCGTGCACCGAATTGACAAGGACACCAGCGGATTAATGGTCGTCGCCAAAACTGATGAGTGTCACCAGGGGCTGGTGCAGCTTTTCTCCACTCACGACATCGAACGGAGTTATAATGCCATTGTCTGGGGAACAGCCAAGCCGATAGCAGGAAAAGTTGAAGGAAATATTGGCCGAAGCCCCAAAAACAGAAAAAAAATGGCTGTCGTTCCCACTGGCGGGAAGAGAGCTGTCACATATTATAAAACTCTGAAGGTGCTGGCTGATGGCGCTGTCAGTCTTGTTGAATGTAAGCTCGAAACTGGCCGAACCCACCAGATCCGTGTCCACATGACCCACATCGGGCACCCTCTGCTTGGAGATCCGCTGTACGGCAGCCAGAGCCAAAGCCGCCTCAAAGCCCTTCCGGCTTCGGCCCAGCAACTTATGAAAAGCTTTGAACGCCAGGCTTTGCACGCAAAAACCTTGGGCTTTGTGCACCCCATTACCAAGGAAACACTGAGTTTCTCGAGCGAACTATCAATCGATTTGAAAGATTTGATTCATAGTTTATAATAATTAAAAATCGCAATCGGAAATATGTCTACCCCTTGTGCAATGCGGGATAAGACACCATATGTCTCCATTCAAGCAGAGACTTAGACCTGTGAGCAGGTTCTCACGGTCAACAGACTAGAGGGGAGTTTAACATGGCATCACCAAGAATTCCGGCTCTGACTCCAGAGGGAAACCTGTCACGGTACCTTCAGGACATCCGCAAGTTTCCAATGCTGGAACAGAATCAAGAATACATGCTCGCCAAACGCTGGCGGGAGCATGATGATGTCGATGCCGCTCATACACTCGTTACCAGTCACCTCCGCCTTGTTGCCAAGATTGCCATGGGATACCGTGGTTACGGCTTGCCTGTGTCAGAACTGATATCTGAAGGCAACGTTGGTATGATGCAGGCCGTAAAACGCTTTGATCCGGAAAAGGGCTTCCGCCTTGCGACTTACGCCATGTGGTGGATCCGCGCATCTATTCAGGAATATATCCTGCATTCCTGGTCCTTGGTCAAAATGGGGACAACTGCCGCCCAGAAAAAACTCTTTTTCAATCTGCGCAAGCTAAAAGGCCAGATGGAGGCAATTGACGAGGGCGATCTTTCTCCTGAACAGGTGACGCACATCGCAACCACCCTCGCTGTTTCAGAAAACGACGTTGTCCAGATGAACCGCAGGCTGGCAGGTCCCGACAACTCGCTCAACGCACCCTTGCGTATTGATGGCGACGGCGAATGGCAAGACTGGCTGGTTGATGACACACCCAGTCAGGAAACGCAGTATGCTGAATCAGAAGAGCTGACAAAACGAAGGGCTCTCCTGGTAAACGCGATGGAATCCCTGACCGAGCGTGAACGCCATATTCTTGAAGAGCGTCGGCTAAAAGACGATCCGACAACTCTTGAAGATCTTTCCCACACCTATAACATCAGTCGGGAAAGAGTGCGTCAGATCGAAGTCCGGGCTTTCGAAAAGCTGCAAAAAGCTATTAAGAATGCCGCAATCGAACAAAAACTCGCGACATCCTGAACAAAGTTTCTCCTTAGAAAAGCCGCCGCCTGGCGGCTTTTTTCATGCCAATCCCCCAGCCCGTCGCCTCAAATAACAATTTACCCGGGCAACAAATCCCGGTTTTTTTACTGGCCCCACCCCCAGAGAAAATATAGCTTCAGCAAAACATTAAACATTGTATCAGGCTGTAAAATGACACTCGAAACTGTCGTTTATGAAGATCGTCTCCCCAAATGGCTCTGGCTCTGGCTTCCTGTGGCTCTGGCTTTTCTGCTGTTAATTCTTGGCCTGTTCATGCCTGGAGAACTTTACAATCAGTGGATTGGGAACGAACGAGATGGAATTCTCGAGACCTCTCATACAATTATCCCGGCCATCTCTTTTTTTGTTGCCTTGCGCATCTTATTTCACCCGAACCTGCGCAACTTTAGCTGGCTGTGGTTCTGGATTTTGATTGCGGCCCTTGGCAGTTTTTACATGTCCGGAGAAGAAGCAAGTTGGGGGCAACACTGGTTCCAGTGGAGCACGTCAAGCGACTGGGCCGCGATAAACGATCAGGGTGAAACCAACTTCCACAACACCAGCTCCTGGCTTGACCAGAAACCGCGCACCATCTTGGAAATTGGTATCCTTGTTGGCGGGATTATTCTGCCCCTGCTCTATCATTACCGTCCCGCTCTGTGGAGCCACCCGCTCTCGATCATTGTGCCGACACTACACCTCTTTCCGACAGCTCTTATTGCCGAAATCACAAGAATGACTGAGCGCGTACTTGCTGCGCTGGATAGTTCTTTCAGACTGTTTCAGAGAGCCAGCGAAGTACAGGAGCTCTTTTTTGCCCTCTTTGTACTGTTCTATCTGATACTCTTCTTGCGGCGTCTCAAGGAGTTAAAACGTCAAGTCCCATAACACTCTCTCTTTTACGCTCGCGCCAACAAAAGCCACGAGAGAACTGATTACCTATTCATCATCCTCTTTGTCATCTGGTGGCGCTGCGGCCGAAGCAGACTGTCGCACGCTCTCTCCCCAGGCTTCAACCAGATCATCCTGATACTTCCGGACTTGTTTGATCTTGCCTTCAGTCGAGATACTCAAATAGCTGCCGACAATTACCGGCACCCCAAAGTAAACCAGCCAGCCAAACCCTGCGGCGCTATAGGCAACCATCATGTTCCAGGGATCAGCGATCCCCGAGAAAGCCCCGTCAAATGTCTGTCCCCGCTCCCACAGAGAGGTCAGGGCAGGTAGAATTCCACAAAAGTTCGGCAAACCGACTGTCATGGTCAGATAACGCTGTTTATTCCGATCGACAACAAAGGCAACCAGACTGGGCACCATCAGGACACAGCCCAGTATCGCTGAAGGCATAAGGAATACAGCCAACAGCAAAAGAATAATTAAAAGCGGTAAACGCCCCATTCCGTTTTCCTCACAATACCCATGAAATTGTCATGATAACCAGAGCAACTCCGGAACAGACGGCAGAAATAACCGCTGATGTTTTTTCACTTACCATGCGGACATTCTCGTCAGAAACGAGCCCTCCCTTTTCGAGCCAGGTGGCCTGGGCTTCAAGATTGGTGAACATGGCCTGGGCCTGGGTAAAACCCAATTTGTCCTGGTCTTGAATATGCGCATTGTCCAGGATCATTTGCAGGGTCGTCATCTGACCGTCATGTTTCGCTTTTTCAACGGCATCCCTGAGCTGTTTGCGAAAGGCGGTGTTGTTAAAAGTCTCGACAGCATCAATCAGCAAGTCAGCCATATGGGCTGAAAGCGCAGGAAGAGGTTGCGGGCTATGCTGCTTTTGCATTTCTGCTAAAAACCGTAAAGAAGCTCGATTGTAGACATCCCGCTTGAAGGGATCGTTAAGCCTCTTGAGAAGTGCGTCCTGATTTCCCCGCAGATGCTTTAGAGAGAATGCAAGAATATGTCGATCGACAGGTGCCCCTTCGATGCGTCCGGCAGCGACCATCCCCTCAAGGGCTGGAAGCAGGTTTTTAATGTCATCCACATAATTGTCACCAACCAGCGGTGAAAGACAGGGCCACCCTTCATTACCAGCATAAACAGCACGTTCCATCCCATAACCCGCGGTCATGTTCTTCACGCTCTGCTCTACGCTTTCCAGCTGTTTGATAATCGCCACAAATTCAGGTTTGGTTCGCACCTGTGAAGTAACCCAGGCCTGCGGCAGTTTCATCCGGATAATGTCCAGATACTGTTCGAGCTTGCCCGACTGGAAAAAATCCAGAGCTATTGCCTGGGCCAGCCCGTTAACCCGAACAGATGTCGACTTGTAGGTTATAGGTGCTGAGGGATCGAGAGCCATCATTGCGACAGAAGCTGTCCGGTCATCCCCGCTTCCCGTACTGGCCAGGGCCTGTCCAGTTTGTTGAGCGGCCTTGATCAAAGAAGCCATATCATCATTGGAGAGAGCTCGCCTGATCCAGGAATCAAGTTGATCGCCTGCAATAAGCTGTTTGCTCTCCGTCCAGTGCATCCGCATGCTGTTTGCCAGAAGCGGTGCCGTCAGATAATCCTTGCCTGCAAAGGATATTGATCGAACGGCTTTTTGCGGCAAAGGCACCTGTTTGGGACTCAGATGCCGCCCGTTGGCCCACATTTCAAGATCTGCAATTCCCCAGCGCTCATAGGGATCATCGCTCAGGAGACCTCTCAATGGCTCCATCAGTTTAAGAGGAACACGTGACTGGCCAACCAGAGCTCCGTAAGAACCCAGTTTTATTTTGGCTTCAATAATCTGCTCGTCTGTTTTTTTGTCCAGCAGGGTTCCCCCCATGGCCAGCTCAGCAATCAGCACCCCCAAAGAATAATAATCATCCAGAACCGTTCCCTCAGCACGTCCTGAAGGACTGGCCATTCCAGAATCAATGGGTTCATACAGCACCGGCTGGGCATAGCCAGCAGGCGTGGAAACAGCTTCTCCCAGTATCGCCCTTCGATCCGATGTGAGGAAAATGTTATCCGGGCGGATGGCGCGGTGCGTCAAGGTTCGGGACGAAAGCTCCCGGAATGCCGGAAGCAGATTTTCAATAACCCCATGAATAATATCGTCTTCATCAAATTTCGGCGGAGACATCCCCGCCTGAGGAACAAGACGTTTGCCTTTGGGACGCTCAAAAATCACGACATAGCGTCTGGTATTATCCTCTTTAAAGACGACTGTCCCCGAACCGATCGGAACGAGCATAACCGGACAGGAGATGCGGGACATCAGACGAATTGTTGCCGCCCGTGGTGCCGCTTCCTTTTGGCAAATCAATGCAACAAGTGGCGTTGCCTGCCCCTTCATCGACACGGCATTGATTGCAAGAGTACCCGGGGATTGGAATTCTGGTAATTTTTCTGCAGGCAACAGTTCGAACTTGCCATCAAGTTCGACTGGATGCTGTAAATAGTCCAGTTCCCCGGCTATTTCCTTAATGTATGAAGGCATACTCTCCCCTACCAGAAAACTGGCTCTCCTACCTGAAACCAGGAATTTTTCATTATCTCTCTAGAGCTATAGCAGACAAACGAAAAAAGATAGTTAACAGATTGTAACCCAAGCTCTTTAGCCCGAAAGAGTTAACATTCCTCTCCCCGGAAAGAGGTACAACATCAATCAGCAAGGCAAGAATATCGCACAAAAAAAAGTGTTGCCAGAGACAACACTTTTTTCAAAACAGATCGATCTAGAGATTGATCAGGATTTTGGATGGAAGGGATCCTGCACCAGAATAGTATCATCCCGTTCCGGGCTCGTGGAAAGCAGGGCCACAGGAACTTCAATCAGTTCTTCAATCCGACGGATATATTTGATCGCGGTAGCAGGCAGTTCCGCCCAGGAACGCGCCCCGTAAGTGCTGTCATCCCAACCTTCGAGAGTTTCGTAAATCGGCTCAACCCTGGCCTGCTTGCTCGGGAGGGATGGCAGGTGATCATAGTCAACACCATCAATCCGGTAACCCGTGCAAACTTTCAGCTCTTTAAAACCGTCCAGAACATCAAGTTTGGTAAGCGCGATACCCGTAATCCCGCCAACTTTGCAGGCTTGGCGAACCATCACAGCATCAAACCAGCCACAGCGGCGCTTCCGTCCAGTCACTGTTCCAAACTCATGGCCCCGCTCCCCAAGGCGTTGGCCGATTTCATCTTCCAGTTCTGTCGGGAAAGGACCTGATCCAACACGCGTTGTATAGGCCTTGGTAATTCCCAGGACATAGCCAACCGAACTAGGGCCAACACCAGAACCCGCAGATGCCTGACCTGAGATGGTGTTCGAGGAGGTAACAAAGGGATAAGTCCCGTGATCAACATCCAGCATGGCCCCCTGGGCACCTTCGAAAAGCACGCGCTTGTCCGTCTTCCTGCACTCTTCAAGGCGTTGCCAAACCACATCCACATAGGGAAGAATCTTGGGTGCAATCTCCAGAAGCTTGCTCACCAGATCCCCCGCGTCAATTTCGGGCTGACCAAGTCCACGAAGCAAGGCATTGTGATGCAGCAACAGTCCCTGCACCCGCTCGCGCAGGAATTCCTCATCTGCAAGGTCACAGATCCGGATAGCACGGCGACCAACCTTGTCTTCATAGGCAGGACCAATTCCGCGACCGGTAGTGCCGATTTTGGATTCTCCTTTGGCCGCAGCTTCCCGCGCCCGGTCGACTTCCCCATGCAAAGGAAGAATCAGAGCTGCGTTTTCTGAAACCTTCAGGTTGTCGGGTGTCAGTTCCACACCCTGTTCGCGCAAACGGTCCATTTCAGCCAGCAGCGCCCAAGGATCAATCACCACACCATTACCGATGATCGACATCTTGCCTTTGCGCACGATCCCGGAAGGCAGAAGAGAAAGTTTGTAAACCTTGCCGTCTACGACAAGGGTATGTCCGGCATTATGTCCGCCCTGGAAGCGCACAACCACATCTGCGCGCTCGGAAAGCCAGTCAACGATTTTACCTTTACCTTCATCTCCCCACTGGGAGCCGACGACAGCGACATTGGACATATCAGTTAGTTCCTAACTCATGAATGTGGCCACCTTCCAACAGATGGCTACAGGACAAACGGAGCGCTTCCGCGCGATCATCTTTAACGGGCTCGAGGCCGGAAATTGTAACCCATCCCTGTGCCCGGAAAGCTCCGCCTTCTTCACGGCGGGTTCCGAAGGGAAGAAAAATACGGCGGGCGATCTTCGGTTTTGGCAACGCCCTGAGTACCGTATCCATAAAAAGGGTAAAGCCGGTAGCTGGCTCGACAACATTGTCAACACTGACTGAATTATACCTGCCGCCCCGTCCGAGTTCACCCCGAACCCCTTTGGCAAAGAAAATAAAGCTTATTCCGGTGTGATATTCAAAACCACGGTGTTCGACCAGATCCAGTGTCACAGTCAATTTGGGCGCCTGCACGCGGACCAGTTCAACAACAGCAACCAGACGCTCTACTTCCTTGCGTGCCGTTCCAGGCAAATCCAGTGTTTTTGCAAAGGCCAGAATTTCTTCTGCGGTTCCAGCTGCATGGAGCAAATTCAGAAAGAGCGTGGCGTGTTTTCCAGCAAGCAACTCAACTTCGGCAGCATCTTTGCGATCAAGCGCAACCCGGAGATCTCTGGCGAGATCAGCTTCCAGTGACAGATCGGTGGCAATTGCCGGAACAAGGGTTGGAAGATTAATATCAACACTCAGATCTTTCACCCCGACGTTTTCCAGGGCACAGGCCGCTGCGACGATAACTTCTGCATCAGCCGCATCAGACGTCACCCCGATGAGTTCTCCACCAACCTGGGTGAACTGACGTTCGGGGCGGAGCTGGCTCCCTGTCACCTGCAGCACATCTCCACCATAACAAAGACGAAGCGGCCGGGATGCTTTTTGCAAGCGAGTCGCTGCAATTCGGGCAACCTGCGGGGTGATATCAGCCCGCAGCCCCATCATGCGGTGACTTGTGGGGTCCATCAAACGGAAAATCTGATTGGAAAGGGTTTCTCCGGCACCGGAAAGCAACGCATTTTCAAACTCCAGCAAAGGAGGTTTAATGCGATCATATCCTTCGGAGGAAAAACAGTCGATCAGCCGACGAACGACTTCTGCTTCATGGGCAGCAGCTGGCATCAGTAAGTCCTGCAAACCAGCAGGCAACAAGGCCTTGTCCCCATTTTTCTTCATGGTCAGCGTTCCTGATCGGTTTTAAGCTCATGCGATGCGAAAAAACCGGGAGCGACCAAGTGGATCGAACCTCGGGGCCTTTTCGATGATTGACTACATGTTTTAGCCCGTCAGGGCAACTGGATTCAGAGAAAAATTATCTTTGCGTCTTTGAAGAGGGGCTTTGTTTTCCCCATACCAAAGCAAAAAAACAGGCTGCAGGAAAAAACCTGCAGCCTGAAAAGTGGAGCGTAATTCAACTTAGAAATTCAGTTGGGCAACCTGCTTGCACTGGGACAGACTCTGAACTTTTTTCAGCTGGTCCGGTGTCAGTTGACTATCCAGCTCAACCAGGGCAATCGCATCCTGCCCTGGCCCCGAACGCCCGAGATGGAAGGTCGCAATATTAACTCCGGCTTCGCCCAACTGCATACCCAGAGCTCCAATAAATCCGGGGCTGTCCTCGTTGGTCAGATACAGCATATGCTTGCCAAGCTCGGCCTCGATTTCGATACCTTTGATATTAACCAGACGCGGGCGCTTCCCACCAAACAAGGTTCCGGCAACAGAACGTTCGCCTTTTTCGGTTGTTACTGTCAGGCGAATAAGAGTTTGAAAATCACAATCGCGTTCATGCTTGGCTTCTGTCACATCAATATTGCGTTCACGTGCGACAACCGGGGCACTCACCACATTAACCGAGTCCATCATCGGGGCCAGTAGACTGGCCAGAATGGTCTGGGTTAAAGGACGGCAATTGAGACTGGCAACCGCACCTTCGTAATCAATCTTGATCGCCTTCAGACCTGTTCGTGTTAACTGCCCGGCAAAGCTTCCCAGCTGCTGTGACAGAATCATATAAGGCTCAAGTTTGCTGGCTTCCTGCGCCGTCAGAGATGGCATATTCAAGGCATTGGTCACAGCACCGGTAAGCAGATAATCGGAAATCTGTTCCGCAACCTGCAGGGCAACCAGTTCCTGAGCTTCATGCGTAGACGCCCCAAGGTGAGGCGTTGCGACAAAGTTCGGCAAACCGAAGAGCACACATTCCTTGGCAGGCTCAACCGCAAAAACATCAAACGCGGCACCGGCAACATGACCACTTTCCATTGCAGCTTTGAGGTCATCCTCGACAACCAGCCCCCCCCGGGCACAGTTGATAATCCGTACTCCTTCTTTGGTTTTGGCCAAGGTCTCGGCATTGAGGATTCCCCGTGTCTGATCTGTGAGGGGAACATGCAAAGTAATAAAGTCTGCCCGGGCAAGAAGGCTATCCAGCTCAACCTTCTCTACTCCGAGATCCTTTGCCCGCTCGGGGGACAGGAAAGGATCAAAGGCGACGACCTTCATCTTCAGTCCCTTGCCCCGGTCAGCAACAATAGCTCCGATGTTACCGCAGCCGATAACGCCCAGAGTCTTTCCGGCCAGCTCAGCTCCCATGAAACGGGATTTTTCCCACTTCCCCGCCTGGGTAGAAGCATTGGCTTCGGGGATCTGCCTTGAGACAGCAAACATCATGGCGATGGCATGTTCAGCTGTTGTAATAGAATTTCCATGAGGTGTGTTCATTACCACCACACCTTTGGCAGAGGCAGCCTCAATATTCACGTTATCAACACCGATCCCGGCACGCCCGACGACTTTAAGATTTGTAGCAGCCTCAACAACCGCAGGCGTTACCTTTGTCGCAGAGCGGATCGCCAGACCATCATAGGTACCAATAATCTTGATCAATTCCTCTGCGGAAAGACCGATCTTCACATCCACATCGATGCCACGTTCACGGAAAATATCTGCAGCCTTTGGGCTCAGATCATCACTGATGAGTACTTTTACCATTTTCATAATTACCTTTATTTGAATTCTGCACGCACGATTTCAATTCCCCAGTCCAGCCAGGGAAGAAGTGCCGTGATGTCTTTTGTCTCTATCGTCGCTCCACCCCAGATCCGAAGACCTGCCGGAGCATCACGGTACGAAGCGATATCCAGTGCCACATCTTCATTTTCCAGAAGAGTCGCTAAAGACTTTGCCGCTTTGGCCTTGTCATCATCTGAAAGCGCCTGAAACCATGGCGCTGTAATTTTCAGACAAATCGAGGTGTTCGATCTGGTCTCTGGCTTTTCCGCGAGAAAATCAATCCAGTCACGCTGCTCGACCCAAGACGTTATCGCTGCAAGGTTGGCATCACAGCGGGCAGACAAAGCCTTCTGGCCTCCAACACTCTCGGCCCATTTCAGCGAATCAATCGCGTCCTCGACGCAAAGCATGGAAGGTGTATTGATGGTCGCTCCCTGAAAGATGCTCTCATCAAGTTTTCCCGCTTTAACCATGCGGAAAATTTTCGGCATTGGCCATGCTGGTTGGTGATTTTCCAAACGCTCAACCGCCCGTGGACTGAGCACAAGCATGCCATGCGCCCCCTCGCCACCGAGCACCTTTTGCCAGGACCAGGTAACAACATCGAGCTTGTCCCAGGGCAAAGGCATTGCAAAGGCTGCCGAGGTTGCATCACAGATTGAAAGCCCCTGGCGATCACTGGCAATCCAGTCACCATTGGGGACACGCACACCCGAAGTGGTACCATTCCAGGTAAAGACAACATCACGATCCCAGGAAACCTGGGACAGATCCGGTAATTGGCCGTAATCAGCCTCTAGAACCCTTACATCGTCAAGCTTCAGCTGTTTGGTTACATCCGTAACCCAACCCTTGCCAAAGCTCTCCCATGTCAACATATCAACTCCCCTTGGCCCAAGAAGTGACCAGAGTGCCATTTCAACAGCACCCGTATCAGAAGCTGGGACGATTCCAATACGATAGTCATCAGGGATACCAAGGATTTTACGTGACAGCTCGATTACCTCAACCAGCTTGGCTTTTCCGCCTTTTGCCCGATGGGACCGACCATGCCAACAAGAGCCTAGTGAATCCAGAGACCAACCGGGACGCTTTGCGCAAGGACCGGAAGAGAATCTTGGATTTAAGGGACGTTCACTAGGTTTTTCATTCATGGACTTGTAACTCCGATTAGCAGCTCGCTATGCTGCAGTACAAAACGCACCCGTACAGGGTCGCAAACCGACATTTTATGGTCGCAGCGACATCATAACCATATTGCACCGCAAAATCCTTTCGTTTATTGACCTGTTTTTAACAGAAATGATCTTTTTGCATTTGCACAGCATTGTAGTGAAAGTCGATCCAGAATAGGTTCTATAGGACTTAAAACAGCAACTTCGCAGGTTTGGCTGGGGATGAATACAGATCAGTTAATCATTTTTACCATTATAGGTCTCGCTCTGGTTCTCTTTATCTGGGGGAAGATCAGGTACGATGTGGTTGCAATGATGGCCCTGATCGGCGCCGTTATCTTTGGGGTCGTCCCCGCCGACGAGGCATTTCTCGGCTTTGGACATCCTGCCGTTATTACGGTTGCTGCCGTGTTGATCATTTCCCATGCACTGCAAAATTCCGGCATCGTTGAGCTGGCCACCAAATTTCTCGAACCCGCGGCAGGACGCCCGGTTCTTCATATCCTTGCCTTGACAACCGTCGTCGCCATCTGCTCCGCCTTTATGAACAACGTCGGGGCTCTGGCCCTCATGCTACCGATTGCGATCGGGAGTGCCTACAGCAGCAAGCGGCCGACCAGTGAAGTGCTCATGCCCCTGAGTTTTGGGTCGTTACTCGGTGGTCTCACCACCCTGATCGGAACCCCGCCCAATATTATCATTTCCAGCTTCCGGCAGGCCGAAACCGGGCAGAATTTTGCCATGTTCGACTTTCTGCCTGTGGGACTGGGAGTTGCCGTTGCCGGAATCGCTTTTATCTCCCTGGTAGGCTGGCGGTTTCTGCCTAAACGTTCCGCAGGCGGTAATGACCGCCAGAAGCTGTTCCAGATCGAAGACTATATCGCTGACGTCCGCATCTCGGAAAACTCGCCCTATGTCGGGCACAGGCTTGTCGATCTTGAAACCCTCGCCCAGGGAAACGTAGCCGTCGTCGCTCTGGTTCGTCGCGAAGACCGGATGCTGGCCCCCTCTGGTTATATGCGGCTCAAGGTCGATGACATCCTGACACTGGAGGCAGATACCGATACCTTGCAGAAGGTTGTGGACGAAGCCAATCTTGAAATCGTCGGGTCCGCCGAAGACAGCAGCCAGGATCTCCAGTCTGACCGGGTAGGCATAATCGAGGCTGTTGTCACTCCAGGTTCCCGTTTGGAAGGGCGTACAGCCCATAACATGCAGCTGCACACCCATCACGGCATCAATACTCTGGGTGTGGCCCGTCAGGGGCAGCCGGTCCACGAAAGAATTGGCCGCGTCCGTTTCATGGCCGGGGATGTCCTCTTGCTCCAGGGTATCCGCGAAGAGATGCCCGAGGCATTGGCCTCGCTTGGCCTCTTGCCTTTGGCCGAACGAGAACTGTCACTCGTGCGCAAGAAGGGTTCGATTATCACCCCGCTGCTCTTTGCCTTTTCCATTCTTCTGGTTGTCTTTGGAATCCTGCCACCACAGATTTCTTTTCTTGCTGCTGTTGGCACCATGGTTCTGATCGGAGAACTCAACCTCAAAGACCTTTACGAATCAATTGACTGGTCGGTGATCGTTCTGCTCGCGGCAATGATTCCGGTCGGAATGGCTCTGGAAACCACTGGCGGCACAATGGTTATCGCTTCTCCCCTGATTGGACTGAGCGATCATCTGCCGGTCTGGGCCATTCTTGCGCTCATGATGCTGATCACCATGATGCTGTCCGATGTCATGAATAATGCGGCAACAGCCGTTCTGATGGCCCCGATCGCCATTCTTATCGCCAATGAACTTGGGGTGAACATCGACACCTTCCTGATCGCTGTCGCGATCGCCAGCTCTTCAACATACCTGACACCGATAGGTCATCAATCCAATCTGCTGGTGATGGGTCCCGGGGGGTACAAATTCGGGGATTACTGGCGGATGGGACTGCCGCTTGATATTATCATCCTGCTTGTCTCGATCCCTCTGATCCTCTGGGTCTGGCCTTTACAGGGATAGGGGCTGGCCAAGCGTAAATGTAGTTGAATCCCTCCATCAGGGTTCTGGTGAAAAGATCAGCTCCATCCTTAAGGTCTCCCCTTCCTTCCGGGGCAAGGGGAGGAAGCCCCGTTCTTCATAGAGCTTGACTGCAGAGGCCATTTGCTCGGGGACCGTCTCGAGTACGGCCTTAGTGCTTCTTGCCCGCGCTTCGGCCAAGGCAACCGAAACCAGAGCTTCCCCAAGTCCCTGGCCGCGTCCTGCTGGCGTAACCCATAAACGCCTGAGTTCAGCCACGGCATCATCCTGAAAGCTGAGACCAACAACACCGCAGGCCTTTCCGTGCCTGTCCCGGGTCAGCCAGAGCGCCCCTCGTCGCCCGCTATATCGACTGGATATTTCTGCCAATTCCTTCTCAAAGCCTGAAAAACAAGGGCAAGACCGGGCCCAGCTTTCATATTCCCTGAAGAGTTCCACTGCTGCATCAAAATCACTACGGGCTTCAGCAGCCATTATCCTGTTATCTTTTAGTATCAGCATCCATCTATCCACTCATCAGCCTTATCGGCTTGCCACCAGCATTCCCGCCATAACCATCATGCCGCCAGAAGTACGATCAATCCGCCGTTTGCTATCGCCTGAGGTGAAAACCCGCCGCATTCCAGCAGCAGCCCCCCCGTAAATCAGCGCGACAACACTCATGACAACAAACACAATCCCACAAAGCATCAGATAGTCCAGAATTTCAATAGAGGCTATATCAAGTAATCCTGGCAGAACAGCCAAATAGAACACAATTGCCATCGGATTGGAAAGAGACATAACCACGCCAAGAACGATGTCTCCACCAAGCCACCTGCCCTTTACCACAGCTATCGAGGCCGACAGTTCCTTACCGGAGTTTCGCCAGGTTTTCACCCCCAGCCAGACCAGATACCCCCCGCCAATAATTTTGAGAGCAATAAAGAACGGACCGAGTATTTCAACGATCGCAACCAGCCCAAGCAAAGCCGCGCTCAAAAGTACGAGTTTGCCCAGCACCATTCCAAAAGCCAGTCTTAAACTGACAACCATCCCTTCAGACAGGGCTTTGGCCAACAGGGCGGCAATGTCCGGTCCCGGCGAAGCTGCAGCAACAGCAAAGGCCATGGCAAAGATCAGATAGTCAGACATCCGGGGAAGCTCCTCTTATGCAAGTCCCGTTGGACTTGATAAAATCAGATATAGAAAAAACCCTTGAGATAAAGTGCAGCAGTTCCCCGCATCAGGACCCGGTCACCACAATCCCTAACCCACAACTCGCCACCACGCTGTGAAACCTGCCTGGCAAACATCTCCTTCTTGCCCAGACGGTTACTCCAGTAAGGGGCAAGTACTACATGCGCCGAACCTGTCACCGGGTCTTCGGGAATACCGCAATGCGGTGCAAAATACCGAGAGACAAAATCGTGTTTTTTGCCCGGGGCAGTGACGATCAAACCATCGGAAGGTAATGCCATCACTTTGCCCAGTTCGGGAACAGCCGCGAGCACCTGATCCTCGCTTTCCAGCACCGCCAGCATTTTTGTTGCCTTGAGAACGGCCAGCGGCGTTATCCCTATCGCTGCTGCGACACTGGCACTATCAGCATAGAGTTCAGGCGGGCGGGCTGGAAAATCCAGTGTATAGCTGCCCTCTCCACAGGAAACCCGCAGCAACCCGCTTTTTGTTTCGAAGGTGATCTCCCTTGTCCCCACAGCCAACTCGGTAGCAATAATGTGTGCTGTCGCCAGCGTAGCATGGCCACAAAGATCAACTTCGCGTGTCGGGGTGAACCAGCGCAAGTGATAGCACCCTTCTTTCGGCACAAAAAAAGCCGTTTCAGAAANATTATTTTCAGCAGCAATCTTTTGCATAAGATCATCAGGCAACCAGTTGTCCAATGGACAAACAGCTGCAGGATTCCCCCCAAAAACCTCGTTCGTAAATGCATCAACCTGATAAAGCGGAAATTCCTGCCTCATCACTGCGTCTCCTCAATAACAGCCACCATACATTGCTTAATCGCCTGCAGTGAAAGCTGGATATCCTCTTCCGTGGTTTTCCAGGACGACACCGAAATACGAAAAGCGGCCTTGCCTTTCCACACGGTGGGACCGAACCAGCAGGTTCCCTCTTTTTGTACTGCCTGCATCAGAGCTTCCGTTTTCTCGGGACTGTCCCAGGACACCACCACTTGGTTGAGAACCACAGAATTTTGTATGGTCAAACCCAACTCTTCCAGGCCCCGGGCGAAAACACCTGCCCGGTGACAACAGCCTGTCACAAGCTCATCAACACCCTTGCGCCCCAAAAACTTGAGGGCAGCCCATATTTCCACGCCCCGCGCGCGTTTGGAAAATTCCGGCATGTAATTCTGTGCTGCGGAATCTATCTCGCGCAGGTAAGCAGCAGAAACAGACATTGCATTGTAAAGTGATTGCTGATCACGACAGATCACCACGCCAGCGTCGTAAGGGGTATTAAGCCATTTATGGCCATCAGTTGCCCAGGAATCAGCTTTTTCAACACCGGCGGTCAAATGTTTCAGTTCTTTGGAAGCCCGGGCCCAGAGTCCAAAAGCACCATCCACATGAACCCAGGCCCCAACGGGTGCAGCCCGATCACAAATCGCTCCAGCTGGATCAAAAGCGCCGCTGTTCACGTTCCCCGCCTGCACACAAATGATTGTCATGGCGTCCAGCTCAGGAAGCCTGCTGATATCCATTGCCCCATTGGCATCAGTGGGAACCCTGACAACCCGTTCTTTACCAAAGCCCAGCAGCGATAGTGCCTTCAATACTGTGACGTGAACCTCGTCACTCACAACCACCTTGATCTCGGGCGCTCCAAACAGGCCTCTGGCTTCAACATCCCACCCCTGACGCGCCAGCAACTTGTGCCGCGCGGCAGCAAGGGCTGTGAAGGTTGCCATCGTCGCCCCGGTCACATACCCAACCACAGATTCTCTTGGAAGATCCAAAACATCAAGCAACCAGCCAGAGGTCACCTGTTCAATCTTGTCCATTACTGGCGAGGTTACTTTTGAGGAAGCGACCTGATCCCACGCCGTCGCCAGCCAGTTTGCCCCTACTGTCACGGGGAGCGTCCCCCCAACGACAAATCCAAAATATCGCCGCCCAGCAGAAGCCACCGTTGCCGGAGCACCAGAGCGATCAAGAAGTTCCAGAACCTGCCCGCCAGTCGTCCCCTGCTCAGGGAAAATCTCTTCAAACTCTTCAAGCCCTGTCATGGCAGCCTCGTCCGGGAAAACCCGTCGAGCATCAATCTCGGTCAGATAACGTTCTGCTCGTTCTCTGGCTATATTCAGCAGGTCCTGGCTCATTGTACTCCCCTGATTTTTCATTCGGCTAGACAAAATGGATGATTGTCACAGTTAAATCTTGATTTTATATGGGGTCAATTGATAGATTGTCACCATGACAAATTGGATGCCAAAAGTTAAATTCGGCGCGGGGGCACGCTATATCGCCATCGCGGATGCTCTGTCTGAAGATATCCGGAATGGATTCCTGCAGCAGGGTGATCGTTTGCCAACCCACCGGGATCTTTCCTGGCATCTGGGAGTCACAGTGGGAACGGTCAGCCGGGCCTATGCCGAAGCGGAACGCAGGGGCTTAACCTTTGGCGAAGTCGGGCGCGGCACTTTTGTTCACGGCCCCTCACCGGCCGAGCAACATATGCTCAGGCCAGCTCGCTTCGAAGATCAGAATATCATTCTGATGGATTTTGCCTATCCACCGCCAGGCGATACCGAAGAAAAGGAGATGGCCTCGACCCTGCAGAGCATGTCAGCCGGACCAGAACTCTCCAGGCTTCTGAGCTATCAACCACATGCTGGCTTAAAGAACCATCGCGAAGCCGGAGCTCAGTGGCTGGAATTAAACGGGCTGACCGTCGAGCCAGACAACATTGTCCTGACAGCAGGGGCACATCATGCCATTGCTGTCACTATGGCAGCAGTAGCCCGCCCCGGCGACCGCGTACTCTGTGAAGAGCTAACCTATCCGGGGATACAATCTGTCAGCCGGATGCTCGGACTACGCCTTGAAGGATTGGCAATAGACGCCAATGGAATTGTGCCTGAGGCTTTTGAAGAGGCCTGTCTGGCTGGGGATGCAAAGTTCCTTTATTGTGTACCCAATTTCCAGAACCCGACAACACGTTTGCTTTCCATGGAACGACGTCAGGCCATTGCCGACATTGCCCGCCGGTATCGGGTGTCGATTATCGAGGACGATGTTTTTGGCCTGATCGTCGACAATGCATTACCCCCTATCACCAGTCTGGCTCCAGAACGAAGTTACTATATCACTTCTCTGGCAAAGACGGTGGCTCCAGGGCTTCGTGTTGGATACATGACCGGCCCGCAGCACAGCATTCCAAGCCTGATTTCGGCGGTTCGGGCAACCTGCTGGATGGCATCCCCCATTACTGCTGAAATTGCCAGTCGCTGGATTATCAATGGCGCGGCAGAACGCATTCTTGAGGGACGCAAGGAAAGCGCCCGGCGCAGGGTCGAAATTGCCCGGAAAATATTTGCACAGCACGAAATCGAGAGCGAAACCAGAGGGCTCTATATCTGGCTTCACCTGCCAGCCCCCTGGCGCTCCAGCCAGTTTGTATATGCTGCAGGCAGAGCCGGTGTCACCATCACCGCTTCGGAACCCTTTATCGTTGGCCGAAAGGCTCCGCCGCACGCAGTGCGTATCTGTCTTGGTCAGCCAGAGAGTGATGAAAAGATGACACGAGGCCTCGAGATTCTGCTTGGCCTGCTCACCAAAGGACCAGATGTCGATTCACTGGTTTTCTAGGATCAGCAGTATTTATTGCTTTACAGATGTACTCAGGAAGAATTCAACTCACCCGTTCTAGCCAACATCTGTAATGACAGAGGAAATACCCGAAACCACACTTTTGACCAGCGCGGAATTTTCCCCTTCCGCCATAACCCGGATCAAGGGCTCGGTTCCGGATTTTCGAATAAGCACCCGGCCCTGGCCGTTCAACTGACTCTCCCCATCGCGGATGGCAGCCTGAACCACATCCATTGCCAGGACATCATCAAGCGGGGTCGCCCCGCTCAGCCGGACGTTTTGCAGCAGTTGGGGCAAAGGCGTAAAACCGCGCAGAACTTCGCTCGCCGGACGTTCCGCCCGAACAAGAGCAGCCAGAACCTGCAGCGCAGCAATCAGGCCATCTCCGGTTGTCGCGTGATCACTCAACACCATATGACCGGATTGTTCGCCGCCCAAATTATAGCCCTGCTCGCGCATCGCCTGAACCACGTAACGATCACCAACTGGTGTCCGGATCAGATCAAGCCCCAGACCATTGAGATATTTTTCCAGCCCCATGTTAGACATGACAGTCGCGACAACACCGCCGCCCCTGAGCTGTCCTGCTTCATTGAGCGTCTTGGCAATCAGTGCCATCACCTGATCGCCATCAACAATCTGTCCATGTTCGTCTGCGAGGATCAGACGATCCGCATCACCATCAAGCGCAATACCGAGATCAGCTCCATGGGCAACCACCGTCTCGCGCATCAGATTGGTCGCTGTTGCGCCACACTGCTTGTTAATATTGAAACCATCGGGAGACACCGCAACCGGAATAACCTCGGCACCCAGTTCGTACAGCACCGTTGGTGCGACGCGATACGCTGCCCCATTGGCACAGTCGACGACGATTTTAAGGCCATCAAGACGAAGATTTTTGGGGAAGGTGTTTTTGACAAACTCGATATAACGGCCGAGTGCATCATCCAGCCGCCTGGCCCGACCCAGTTTATGACTGGGTGCCAGCGGAATGGACTTGTCATCTTCCAGCAGCTTTTCAATCTCGATTTCCACCTCGTCGGAAAGTTTGAAGCCATCGGGACCAAAAAGTTTGATCCCGTTATCTTCATAAGGATTGTGAGATGCTGAAATCATTACACCGAGATCCGCGCGCAAGGAGCGGGTAAGCATCCCGACAGCAGGAGTTGGCAGCGGCCCGAGAAGCACAACTTCCATTCCGACAGAGATAAAACCGGCTGTCATGGCTGGCTCCAGAAGATAACCGGACAAGCGGGTATCCTTGCCAATCACAACAGTATGCCGGTGATTGCCGCGCTGGAATTGAGCTCCTGCAGCCTTGGCAACAGCCAGAGCAATTTCTGCTGTTACCGGTGCTTCATTGGCTTTGCCCCGGATTCCGTCCGTTCCAAAATACTTCCGGCTCATCTGCTTGTTTTCTCCAACCTCAAAACTCACTCTGTCTTTCGACTCTGACCCTGGCCCCATGGCCTAAAATTCTATTTAATACCCTAGGAGATTGCCCTTGCGATTGCAAAGGCCTGTGCGGTTTCAGCGACATCATGTACCCGGTACATCTGCACTCCGCGCACCAGACCTGCCAGAGCACAGGCCAAAGACCCGGCGACACGTTCCTTTGGTTCTTCACCACGGGAAAGTTTGCCGATAAAACCTTTTCTGCTGACCCCAAGCAACAGGGGACAGCCTGTCCCGTGCAGCAGTGCCTGTGCGTCCAGCAACCTCAGGTTATGCTCCGTGGTTTTTCCAAAACCGATTCCCGGATCAACAGCGATCATTTCTCGCGGGATACCGGCAGCAACGCAGGCTGCAACTCTCTTTTCGAGATAATCAAATACATCCAGTGTCACATCCTGATAGCAAGGATTGGCCTGCATCGTCTGGGGTGTGCCCTGCATATGCATCAGAATAACCGGGACTTTAGCAAAAGCCGCTGTTTCCAGACTATCTTTATCTCCCTCAAGGGCAGTCACATCGTTGATGATACCAGCCCCCGCAGCGACAGCTTCCCGCATCACCCTGGCATGTCGTGTGTCAATCGAAACCAGGGCCCCAGCCTCGGCGAGTTTTTCTATGACAGGAAGAACACGGCGGAGTTCTTCCTCCTCACTGACCGGTTCTGCGCCGGGACGGGTAGATTCTCCTCCGACATCCAGAATACTCGCCCCGAGTTCACGCATCCTGAGCGCATCATCGACGGCACGGGCTCGATCATAACGGTCTCCACCATCCGAAAAAGAATCCGGCGTTACATTGATCACCGCCATGATCTGGGGCTGTGACATATTCAGACCAGCGAAATTCGAGCGCTTGGTCGAAAGATTCTTCAGGATTGCCAGAGCTTTATCCTGATGAAGCGGGCTGTTGTTCTGTACCCAGGAAAGAATCTCACCCGAAGCAACAATTTCCCGCCGGGTTATATCCCCGGCAGAGGAACGAAGTGTGACTTCGGCAGCCGAATAATATTCCCCCGAAGCAAGCAGAGGAGCGGCTCCAGGCGAGATGTCCTTTTCAGAAGACATGTGAAGCGGACGAATGTAGAGATCACCAGTCATGGCAGGAACCTGTCAGATAGCGCCAAGGCCTCCCCTTTCAGGAAGGCCTTGGCATGTCTTCGGAAATTTAAACGAACAAAACAGAGTCAGTTTCCAGGTTGTGGCTCTGGAGTTGCTCCACCGTCCTCGGGTGAAGAACTTTCCTCTTCCCGGGGAGCCTTGCCGCTGGATGGTACCGAGCTGCGAGGCTTGTCAGCTGCCTTGTTGTGGCCGCTGTCATCATCGCGATCGATCGTCCCATTTTTAAGTAGATTACGAACCTCATCCCCACTGAGAGATTCATATTCAAGCAGGGCTTTCGTAATTGCCTCCAGCTGATCCCGGTGTTTGGTCAGAACATCCCGCGCCAAAGTCTCCGCTTCTTCGATGATGCTTCTGACTTCATCGTCAATCATCTTCTGAGTTGCACCGGAAACACTGAGGCCGTTATCCCCGCCACCGGAATAATTGAAAGGATCATCCTGACGGGACACATAGCGCAGACGACCAAGCTTGTCGCTCATGCCGTATTCCATCACCATGGCACGGGCCATGTTTGTCGCCTGCTGGATATCATTCCCGGCACCTGTGGTGACGTTGTCCGGTCCATAAACCAGCTGTTCCGCTTCCCGGCCACCAAACATCATCGCAAGGCGTGCTTTCAGCTCCATCACCTTGTAACCGAGGCGATCGCGTTCCGGCAGGTTCATTGTCACACCAAGCGAGCGACCACGCGGAATAATTGTCACCTTGTGCAGCGGATCATTGCCTTTGACATGAATACCGACCAACGCATGACCAGCTTCATGATAGGCCGTCATTTCCTTTTCCTCGTCGGTCATGACCATGGAACGCCTTTCAGCGCCCATCATTACCTTGTCTTTCGCATCTTCGAAATCAGACATGGTCACAACCCGTTTGCCAGCACGCGCAGCAAGCAACGCGGCCTCGTTTACCAGGTTTGCCAGAGCCGCACCGGAGAAGCCGGGAGTTCCGCGGGCAACAACACGCGCATCAACATCCGGTGCCAATGGCACCTTGCGCAGATGGACCTTGAGAATTTTTTCACGACCAAGAATGTCCGGGTTCGGCACTGTAACCTGACGGTCGAAACGGCCTGGGCGCAGAAGTGCATTATCAAGAACGTCAGGACGGTTGGTCGCTGCAATAATGATGACGCCTTCGTTGGATTCAAAACCATCCATCTCGACCAGCAACTGGTTCAGAGTCTGTTCGCGTTCATCGTTGCCACCGCCCATGCCGGCACCACGGTGACGACCCACAGCATCAATCTCGTCGATAAAGATGATACAGGGGGCGTTCTTCTTGCCCTGCTCAAACATATCGCGGACACGGCTGGCGCCAACTCCAACGAACATCTCGACAAAGTCAGAACCGGAAATAGTAAAGAACGGTACATTTGCTTCCCCGGCAATAGCGCGGGCCAGAAGGGTTTTACCAGTACCTGGAGGACCAACCAGAAGGCAGCCTTTTGGTATTTTCCCACCAAGACGCTGGAATTTCTGCGGGTCTTTCAGGAAATCGACCACTTCCTGAAGCTCGTCCTTGGCTTCATCAATACCGGCCACATCGTCAAAGGTAACCCGTCCCTGCTTTTCCGTCAGCAGTTTAGCCTTGCTTTTGCCAAAGCCCATGGCCTTGCCACTGTTGCCCTGCATCTGGCGAAACAGAAAGATCCAGACACCGATCAGCAAGATCATCGGGAACCAGCCGATCAAAATCTGGATAAGGGTATTGCCCTCGTCCAGAGGCATGGCTTTTACAGTCACACCGCTTTTACGAAGCATTTCGACCATCTGGGGATCTTCTGGGGCATAGGTCTGGAACTGGCGCCCGTCACTATAGTGCCCTTTGATCTCATGTCCCTGGATAATTACATTTGTGACCTGACCTTCTTCCACCTGGGCAATAAAATCAGAATAGGCAATCTGCTGCTGATTGCTTTGGGTTCCAGAGCCCTGAAACAGGTTAAAGAGCGTAAAAAGGAGCACGCCTACGACGATCCATAAGGCTGCATTACGGCTGAAATTCAAGGTATAGGCCTTCCAAAATCTGTGCAGCCCTCTCTTGGGGACTGCGTCATAAATCAGTTCTTCCTAGAAGATAATGCGCTTCTGCCCCTAAGCAACAGTAAAGGGGGGAGAAAAGAGTATATTTTTTGGTTCAAAGCGCATTTTTATGCTCTGCTGCTCCTCATATCCCGGTTGGACATAATCCAGATGGGGTACGGATATGACTTTATCCCCAAAAAACACTGCAGGCAGCGAGTAGCGCCCCGCCATGGGAATGTCACTTTTTTTTGCTGCCGGGAAAATCTCCGAGAGCTGCTGCCACCCCCTTCTTCCCAGTGCCTTCAGCGCCATCCCCTTTACGGGCAGGTCCGCATCAACAAAGACGTGAAACCTGTTATCCCAGAGGAATTCCCCTTCTTCAAGCAAGCGGTCTTCAATATTCCGGTTTTCCCGGACCAGGAACAGCTTGTCCTTTACTCGCGAAAGACAACAGCCGCCAAGAGAGGCTATATCCTTATTTTTGCCGAGAAGGTCCTGCGCCAAATTTTGGATTTGTGCCGTTCGGGGAGAATAACTTCCTCCCCCTACCGTCAGAAGTCCTCGCGCCAGAGCACGGCAGAACAATTCTTCGTCAATACTCGCCGAGTCGTTTAGATCAATAGAAATATATCCTTCCGGATAAAGAACCACTTGCTGATCGATAAACCGGTCGGTTCTGCTTTGCAGGTTCCGCCTGATTCGCCCCAAACTGCTGACAATGCGGATAAGAGTTTCTGCCCTGATCCCCTGCTGTTCGAGCAAAGGCATCGCACGACGTAAAGCATTGCGTGCATAATCATTCTTGTTATTGCTCGCTTCTTCAATCCAGCCCCAGCCCTGGCTCTTCAACGTTGCAATCAGCCTTGCCTTCGGCAGGGATAACAGAGGCCTGATCAACATGACATCTGCTTCTCGACGCAGCAGGGACATGCCCGCCAAACCGTCGGGACCACTGTGCCTTTGCAATCGAAGAAGCAGGGTTTCCAGCTGGTCGTCCTGATGATGCGCCAGGGCAAGAAAACGGATATCCTTTTCGCGACACCAGCGGCTCAGCATCTCATAGCGGGCTTTTCGAGCTTGCACCTGCAAACTGCCGCGCCCCGACATCTTGTCAGTCCAGGGCAAAATATCGTGGGATATTCCCTCATCAGACAGCCGTGCCTGAACCCAGGCAGCCTCGGCAGAAGATTCGCTGCGCAGCTGATGATCAACCGTAGCCGTGAAAACAGTCTTGTCCCGAACCCTTGCCCAGCGGGACAAGAGAAGTGTCAGGGCCATGCTGTCACTGCCGCCCGAAACAGCTATTCCCAGGCGATTGCCCATCGCCATCGAAGGAATACGCGTCATCAGAGCAGCAAACTCGGAATCAGAAATAGCGGACGTCAGCGGAAAGACATCATGCACGGCTCACTCGCAATCAACAGGGCACGCTCAACAAATATCATGTGTAGATATTATTGGCAGTTCAGACGCTGCATTTCCTGGGTAGCACGCTGTTTAATGATAGAGGACGCGCTGGGATAGCGGTTAAGCAATTCACCGAATGTTCCGCAAGCGTCCGAGGCACTCCCCAGGAATCCCAGAGAAAGTCCCAATTTCAGAAGATTATCTGGCGCTTTGGAGCTGTTGGGATAGCGCTGGAAAGAATCGGCAAAGGTAACAGCCGCCTGCTGATAGTCACCGCGAACATAGTAGGTCTCTCCCAGCCAGTAGGTCGCGTTTCCGGCCAGCGTATCTTCAGGGTTGCGATCAACAAAGGTCGAAAAGGCCTGTTCTGCCTCGTCGTAACGTGCCTGGCGCAGCAAACCAAAAGCGAAGTCATATTGTTCTTTGGGCGTCTCTCCGGGAAGGTTATAGCCACCAACTTCATCTGTACGCAGTCCCCCTTGAATCAGACTTTGTGGCGAAGGACTGTCTACGGGCGTTGTAGGTGCAGTGGCAACCTGCTGCTGGTTTTCAAGGCTGTCGGCGCTAATCGATCCCAGAACACCTGGCTGATTTGAAACAGGGGGCTGAGCAGATGGACTCCCCTGTTGCCCACCAGAAGAAAGCGACTGCTGGGACAGTCCCTGATTTCCGTTTTCAAGATTTTGTAATCTGAGGTCCGTATCGGCGATCAACTTGTCCATGCGCTGACCCAACTGGTCAATCCGGTAATTTACCTCTTCAAAACGACCCGTCAGATTACGCATTTCAGTTTCAAGCTGGGACAGACGCAATTCAAGACGCGCTGTTCCTGCTCCCCCGGCATCACCACCGGAGACTGCTGCCAGATCAGCCGCAGAAGGTTCCTTGCCCTGATAGACATGCTGCTGAAGCGTCTGTAGCTCACGTTGCAAACGATCAATCTTGTTTACCAGTCCCTGTGTCTGGGAACTCTGTGACCAAGCCACAGGCTGCCACGCCAGCAACACAACAGCTGCCGTCATAGCAAAACAAAATCTTTTCAAATTCGTGTTCATCACAGACACCTTCATCTTGAATCTTCAAATAAAGTATTTCATCAGCCTTGTAGCGCACCATCTTGGTAAGAATGTGGCACCCCGAAGCGAAAAAAAATCCCGTCTGGCATCACCAGACGGGATTTTTATAGGCCAGTATTTACGCTTAGTTTACAGCGAAAACTGCACGACGGTTCTGGGCCCAAGCTTCTTCGGTTGAACCGAGAACAGCTGGACGCTCTTTACCGAAGCTTACAACCTGCAGGCGGCTTGGGTTTACACCCAGAGCAACCAGATAATCACGTACGGAGTTTGCACGGCGTTCGCCAAGTGCAAGGTTGTACTCACGTGTACCGCGCTCATCGGCATGACCTTCGAGGGTCAGCGTTACCGCAGGATAGCTGTTCAGCCATACTGCGAGAGCTTCGGTTGTTTTCTGGCTGTCGGCAGACAGATCGCTCTGGTCATAGCCGAAGAACACACGGTCCCCAACGTTAACCAGAAGGTGTTCCAGAGTACCTGGCTGAGGACCCTGAATTGTAGATGAGCTCACAGAGGAAGACTGGTCAGTGGACGCAGCCGTCCCATCGTTTGACCCCCCTGCATTTTCATCTGATTTGCTGGCGCAAGCACTTAGAAACAATGCGGCGGCGAACATGGTGAGCAACTTAAAGCGCATAGTGTTTTGCCCTCTCGAGTAATACCCGGATACTTAATTGTTGAGGTGATCATTTCCAAAAACGGAAGATCACCGGAGAAACTCAAAAACCCCCTAGTCGCACCGTCTAGATCTGTTAGCACACGACTCCATTCGGTGAGCGCCACGACTATATCGGCATCGACTGAGATTATCAAGCAACAGATGATGACATAAATGCAACTAATGCATTATTACCACATCTTGTTGTATTACTGCAACAGAGGTGACCAGGCTGGATCAACTCCATCCAGAACTGTTACAACTTCCCGCTCGTTATAGCCGGAAAGATCAATGGTGTAGAGCTTGCTCTTAACCTGACCGCGGCTATCAGACTTACCCTGTTTAAAGTAGGAAATAACCCTGCCATTTGGCGACCAGGTCGGCCCCTCGAGATGGTAGCCTTCAGCCAGCATTCGCTCTCCGGAACCATCAGCCTTCATCACACCAATGAAAAATTTTCCACCAGAGATACGTGTAAAAGCAATCAGGTCACCCCGTGGAGACCAGACAGGCGTGGCATAACGCCCCTTGTTAAAGGAGATCCGGTTTACATTGCCGCCATTGGCATCCATCACATAAAGCTGCTGGCTGCCTCCACGATCAGAGTTGAACACAACCTTTCTGCCATCCGGAGAGTAGGAAGGAGAAGTATCAATTGCAGGATGGTTGGTCAGGCGGGTAAATTTCCGGGTCCGCAGATCCATGGTATAGATCTCGGTATTTCCCTTGTCCGCCAGGCTCATGATCACGGAATTCCCATCCGGCGCAAACCTTGGCGCAAAGCTCATCCCCTTGAAATTCCCCAATACTTCTTCCCTGCCGGACTGGATGTCCAGCAACATCACCTTCGGTACATTCCCCTCAAAAGAGAGATAGGTCACTTCCTGTGATGTAGGAGAGAAGCGTGGTGTGAAGACATCAAAGCGACCGCTGGTCAGGAAGATGTGATTGAATCCATCCTGATCCATGATCGCGAGACGACGCTGGCGCCGATTCTGCGGACCTGTTTCAGAAACATAGACAATGCGGGTAGTGAAATATCCACTCTCGCCTGTGAGCCGGGTATAGATTGCATCAGAGATCTGATGCGCGACCTTGCGCCAGTTTGTACGGGTTGTTGTATAACGATAGCCCGTCATCATGTTCTCAGCATAAACATCCCAGAGCCGGAACTCGACCTGGACCTTGCCATCCCCAAGAACCTGCGTTGTTCCGGTCACAAGTGCCTGGGCATTGATCAGGCGCCAGTCGCCAAAACGGACCCCCACTCTCAAGGAGTTTGCATCCTGAATGAAGGCCTTGCTGTCAATTGGACGAAACAGACCTGTCCGCTCCAGATTCGCGGAAATAACCCCGGCGATATCACGCCCGATCAGCTGGTCTTCCGGCTGGCCGCCCTGAAAATCTGACACCGCGACAGGAAGAGGCTGCACAAAGCCCTGGGAGATATTCACGTTGATCTCGGCCTGAGCAGGAGCACTGGCAACAACCATCCCCAGCGTTGCTCCGGCAGCCAAAACCAGATTACGTATAGTTTTTAATAAATTCACCGTTTTTTCTCCTGTTCACTGCCCAAACATGGATGAAGGATCGAATCGCAGATGTACTGTTTCCCAGTCGGAATACAAGTCAGGCTTGAGTTCCGTATAGGGAGAACAGCTGATAATGGCCCTGCGAGCTTCTTCAGCTGCAACTCTAAAATATGCGTCCCGATTGAAACGCGTCTGATCATCAATAGTAACATTCTGTACACTGCCATCTCTACGCAACGAGATGCTGATATCAACAATCATATCTTCGGCCTGCAAGCGGCCAGCATCCACACGCCAGCACTGACGCATCCGCTGTTGAAAATACATTTGCATATCGTTGATCTGGCTGGCAGAGGCCCGACGCGTATTCGAAGCCGGTTGAGCTGTGGATGTCGAAGAACTTGTCGTTGGCGCAGTTTCTTTCGGCGCTGATTTAAGTTTTTCGACATTTTTCAGGATCGAAGACAGAGCATCCGCTTTGGGTTTCGGTTCCTCTTTCTTCGGCTCCTTCTTGGGCTCCGGCTTTTTCTCGACTTCCGGTGCCTTTTTGGGCTCAGGCTTGGGTTCCGGCTTGGGCTCTTTCGGCTTTGGTGGTTCCGGTTTCTTCAGTTTCTCGGGAATCACTTCCGGCTTCGGTGGTTGCACAATTTCCGGTTCAGGAGCCTCAACTTTCAAGGGCTTCGGTTCAGGCTTGGCTTCTGGCTTAGGTTCTGGTTTAGGTTCGGGCTTGGGCTCCGGTTTAGGTTCGGGCTTCGGCTCGGGCTTGGGTTCCGGTTTTGGCTCGGGCTTTTTAGGCTCGGGTTTTGGTGCAGGTTTCGGCTGCGGTTTTTCTTCTGGCTCCGGCATCGCCTCCAGATCACCCAGCATAACCAACTCAACCGGGACAATTTCCTCGGCCATAAAAGGTTTCTTGAACCGTGGCAATCCAAAGATCACAAACAGCAAGAGAACCAGATGAATAAAGAAGGAAAGAGCAACGCTCGAACGCATGATATCAGCGGCTTCCCGTCTATTTTTCGCTCTGGGGCAATTCGGCAATCAATGCGACTTTACTAAAGCCTGCACTGTTCACCAGCCCCATCACCTGCATGACACGCCCATAGTCAATCGCTTTGTCGCCGCGAACATAAATACGGGTATCAGGCTTGTTTTCCGTTACCGCCTGAAGGCGTGGGATCAACTGATCTTCCTCAACCATGGCCTCCTGAATGAAAAGCTCACCGTTCGCATTCACGGATATCACCAGAGGTTCTTCCGACTCACTCAAGGACTGAGCCTGGGTTTTGGGCAAATCCACCGGCACACCAACTGTTAACAAGGGTGCTGTAACCATAAAAACAATCAGGAGAACCAGCATCACGTCCACAAAAGGCGTCACGTTAATGTCACTCATTGGACGTCGGCCGGATCTGTTCCAGCGACGCCCGCCTTTGCTGCTGCTGCCACTGAGACTAGGAGCCCCCATCTCAGTGTTCCTCTAGCTGACGTGACAGAATCGCACTGAACTCACCAGAGAAAGCCTCAAGCCGCGCCCCGTAGCGACCAATATCGCTTGAAAGCTTGTTATAGGCCAACACAGCGGGAATAGCGGCGACCAGCCCCAATGCTGTCGCAAACAAAGCTTCTGCAATCCCGGGAGCAACAACCGCCAAACTGGTATTCTTCGAGGCTGCGATCGATGTAAAGGCGTTCATGATCCCCCAAACGGTTCCGAAGAGCCCGATGAAAGGAGCAGAAGACCCGACAGAGGCAAGGAAAACCATCCCGCGTTCCAGCAGGTCCATTTCCCGGTTAAGACTTATATCCATAACCCGGTCGATACGCTGCTGCAGGCTTACCCGCGCCTGATCAGTTCGACTGCCGTTACCCCGGCTGCTGGCCCTGCGCCATTCGCGCATAGCTGAAATAAATATCGTCGATACGGGATCCGAAGGACGCTTCTCAATTCGATCATACAGGTCGTCAAGCGAACCACCCGACCAGAAGGCATCCTCAAACTGGTCTGCCCGCTTACGAAGTTTCCGTAACTTCAAAATCTTGTCGAACATAATGGCCCAGGACCAGATCGACGCCATGATCAGAAGGAAAATTACGATCTTGACGATAATATCAGCCTGCAGGAAGAGTCCCCAAACACTCAGGTCATGCACTGCGGCACCGCCAAGCGCGATGGCATCTACAGCTTCGCCCCCAAGAGCAACACTCTCAACTGTCTCAACAACTTCATTTGCCATCTTATCTGACAGCTCCTTCTAGAACCCTAAAATAGATGTAAAAGCCTGACGAACTTCGGCCGGAATCCGAGCCGGCCCTCCCCTCTCGTCAACACAGGCGATACGGATATCACATCTGGCGATTTCCGCATCTCCAAACATGATCACCTGCTCAAAAGAAAGACTTGCCCCCTTTATTACAGTGATTCGGGAACGGACTTCCAGCAGGTCATCAAGGCGCGCAGGCCGGGCGAATGTAACAAAGCAGTCCTTTACGGCAAAAAAAAGGCCGAAACGCTTGCTCAATTCGGTTTGTTCAAGGCCAACGAGACGCAAAATTTCTGTTCTCGCCCGCTCTGCAAACTTTAAGTAATTGGCATGATAGACAATTTGGGCATTATCGGTGTCTTCGTAATAGACCCTGACGGGAAAACGGTGGAGACCCTTTTCAATACGCCCTGACTGGGGAAGATCACAAATTTGTTTCACACTCATGCATCGTCATCCGGATTGGCAGAAGATTCTGACAACAAATCCATCTGTACAGTCCGCCGCAGAGATACATCGCGGGGTTCAGCCAGTCCCAGATACCGATATCCGGCCGAGGTCAACATTCGTCCCCGGGGTGTACGCTGCAACAACCCCTGCTGAATCAGATAAGGCTCGATCACATCCTCGATCACATCCCGCTGCTCTGACAAGGCTGCCGCAAGCGTTTCTGCCCCGACAGGTCCGCCGCTATAGTTATCCGCAATGATTCGCAGATATTTACGGTCCATTGCATCCAGACCGGCCTCGTCAACATCAAGCCGTTTCAGGGCAACATCGGCATCTCGCGCCTCGATCAGCTCAACCCCGGCAACAGAAGCAAAATCCCTGACCCGGCGCAACAGGCGCCCGGAAACACGTGGTGTTCCCCTGGAGCGGCGGGCGATTTCCAGCGCCCCTTCATCTGTCATTGGCGCATCAAGAATACGGGCGCCTCGAGCAACAATCTGCTGAAGTTCGTCAGGTTCGTAAAACTGAAGTCGCAAAGGAATGCCAAAGCGTTCTCTCAGGGGGGTGGAAATCAGCCCCGAGCGTGTCGTTGCCCCGATCAGGGTAAAGGGAGGCAGATCAATCTGCACCGACCTTGCTGCTGGTCCCTCTCCGATAATCAGATCGAGTTTAAAGTCCTCCATTGCCGGATAGAGAATTTCCTCAACAACGGGAGAGAGCCTGTGAATTTCATCAATGAAAAGCACATCATAGGGTTGCAGGTTGGTCAAAATCGCCGCCAGGTCCCCGGCCTTTGCAATAACAGGTCCCGATGTCGCCCGGAAGCCAACGCCCAGCTCCCGCGCCACGACCTGCGACAAAGTGGTTTTTCCAAGTCCGGGCGGACCAAAAAACAGAACATGGTCAAGCGCATCCCCACGCTGCTTGGCTGCCTCGATAAAAATATGCAGATTCTCGCGCAACTGCCGTTGGCCGATAAATTCGGCAAGACTCAGCGGGCGCAAGGATTTTTCAGCCCCATCACCCTCGGAAAACTCGGCAGAGATCAAACGCTCTTCGCTCATTTCATCAACTCCGCCAATCCACCTTTAATCAAAACCTCAAGGTCAGCATCCGCTCCCTTGTCACTCGCCACCTTGGCGACGGCACTATAGGCCTCAGACCTGCGATACCCCAGATTGACCAGGGCCGAAACCGCATCTTCAGACACAGCAAGTTTGCTTTGCCCGGAAGGAGACATTCCCGCCTTGCCATCTCCTGAACTTTCTTCCGCACTGACAGTTCCCCCCAAAGAAAGGCTGCCAATTTTGTCTTTCAGTTCGGTGATGATACGGACGGCCAGCTTGGGCCCCACCCCGTTCGCCCGGGTAAGGGTCGTCTTGTCTTGTGATGCGATAGCCAGCGAGAGTTCCTGGGGAGAAATTGCCGAGAGCAGAGACAGAGCCATTTTTGCCCCGACACCCTGTACGGTACTCAGCGTGCGATACCAGTCCTTTTCAGCCTGGCTGGCAAAACCGAACAGATGAAAATGGTCTTCCCGGACATGGGTCTCGATAAGGAGGCTGGCAACTTCGCCAACTGGTGGCAAGGCAGAAAGGGTCCGGCTTGAACAAAAAGCGACATAGCCAACACCTCCGACATCAAGCATCACCCAGTCATCACCGCTGGAATCAACTTTGCCGGTCAACTTGCCAATCATCGAAACGTCTTCCCCCTGCCCTTGGCAGCAGCCTTATAGGGCGAAGCCTTGCGCCCCTTATTGCCCTCATCCTGCTGTCTGGCCTCATCCTGTTTTGCCAAAGCAGCAGCGATCGGGTCACTGACACCCGCGGCCCACTTTCGCCCGGTTGAGACATTATGCGCATGACAGATTGCAACAGCCAAGGCATCAGCAGCATCGGATGAGGTAATTTTACAGCCGGGCATGAGACGCTCAACCATCATCGCAACCTGATCTTTGGTTGCGTGCCCTGTTCCCACTACAGATTTTTTGACAATCATTGGCAGGTATTCCCCCACCGACAGCCCCGCAAGAGCAGGCGTAATCAAGGCTATGCCCCGCGCCATCCCAAGCTTCAGGGTCGAACTGGGGTTCTTGTTTGCAAGGGTAATTTCGACGGCGGCCTCATCAGGTTGATAATCCCCGAGAACAGCACGTATTCCGTCGTGAATTTCAACCAGACGGTTGGGGAGTTCATTCGTTGAAAGAGTTTTGATCACACCATTTGCAACATGGTGCAAACGGTTCCCTTCAGATTCAATAATGCCCCACCCGGTAAAACGAAGGCCGGGATCCAGTCCAATGATCCTCATAGTTCCCGGTCCGGCCTCCTCATGATCTAGCCCGCTGTCAGCTTGGCCATAATCTCGTCATCAATTTCAAAGTTGGCACTGACGTTTTGGACATCGTCGCTCTCGTCCAGTACATCAATCAATTTGAGCATGGTCGAGGCTTGGTCTTCCGTCAGACTGATTGTATTCTGGGGCCTCCACTGCAGACCCAGCTCACTTGGCGTGCCAAAACGTTCGTTCAAGGCGTCCCGCACCGTGGCAAAATCATCGGGATTACAGATGATATCGTGCTGTTCATCCAGAGTTTCCACATTGTCTGCACCTGCTTCGGCCGCAGCCTCGAACATACTGTCAGCATCCGCAGTCTCAAGCGGATAGGTGATTACACCAACCCGATCAAACATGAAGGAAACACTTCCGGTCTCGGCCAGAGCCCCACCCAGCTTGGAGAAAGCTGCCCGCACTTCAGAAGCGGTGCGATTACGGTTGTCTGTCGAGGCTTCAACGATGACGGCAACACCACCCGGGCCATAGCCCTCATAGCGCACATCTTCGTAGTTGGCGACCTCTTCACCGCCTGCGACACGCTTGATCGCCCGATCAATGTTGTCTTTGGGCATGTTGGCGACGCGCGCAGCCATAATCGCATTGCGCAGCGCAGAATTCTGCTCTGGGTCGGGCAGACCTGAACGGGCCGCAACCATGATCTCACGGGTATGGCGGGCAAAAATCTTTGCCCGCTTTTTATCCTGTGCACCCTTGCGGTGCATGATGTTTTTAAATTGTGAATGTCCTGCCATGAGCAGACTTCCTAAACTCTTGTCTAGTGAAACGGAAATTTTAAAGCCTTCTATCAGGATTTCCCTGCCAGAAGAAGCCCTAATCGTTGGTTTTTTTGATCCCTCCGCCAAGAACGCCGCTTCAACAATTGGGCAATTAACTAAAGTTTAAGCTAAAGATAATAACGTGCTATACTCTAACGCGTTGCCTCCAACAGGAACGACACGACATTATGGCAGAAGAATTCCATATCCTTGATTTCTCACAAGACAACCAGATTGATGCCAAGGAGTTTTCCAGAAGAGCCGAGATCGCGGCCTCTCTGACAGAAGATTTTGCGATGGACGCAGGCATGGATGCCCTAAACACCCTGCTGCTTGTCGCAAAGAATGTACAGCAGTCTACGGCTGGCGACGAAAATCTCTTGCAGCAGAGCCGTGCAATCGCAGCGGATACTCTGGATCAGGCAACTCTTATGATTGAAGAGGTCGAGCGCTTTAAAAATCTCTCAGCAGAACTCTCGCGCCACTGCTAAATCAACCAACATCCAGTACAAGAGTGCCTAACCGCTTTTCAAAGCTCATGCGACTTCCGGCATGCTCTGAGACAAACGTCCCCCTATACGCACAGGTTCGACCCTGAGCGCCAGTCCGGTTTTATCATCCGTTTCCACAAAAAGGGCACAGAGCGTCGCCTCCCCCGTTGCAGGGCTCATACGTTCTGTTGGCAGCTTGCGGGTAAAGCGCAAAATCGGCACTTCTTTTTTCATTCCGATGACAGAATCAAAATCGCCCGTCATGCCCACATCACTCTGATAGGCCGTACCTCCGGGCAGGATGGTATGATCCGCTGTAGGGACATGTGTATGGGTTCCAACCACAAGACTGACCTTGCCATCAAGGAAATGTCCCATAGCCATCTTCTCACTGGTGGCTTCACCATGGAAATCAACAATGACAGCTGAAAGTCCTGTTCCCAGTCGATAGCGTTCCAGAATTTTGGCAATGACTGCAAAGGGATCATCCATCGGATCCATAAACACCCGGCCCATCGCATTGATGACCATCACCTTGCGGCCCCCCGGAGCTTCATAGAGAGCAGCCCCGCGCCCCGGTGCACCTTCCGGGAAGTTTACCGGGCGCAGCAACCGGGATTCACTGTTGATAAAACTCAGGGACTCGCGCTGATCCCAACTGTGATTTCCGCCAGAAACCACATCGGCACCGGATTCAATAAACTGTTTGCAGATCTTTTCAGTGATTCCAAACCCAGAGGCTGCATTCTCACCATTGACCACAACAAAATCCAGTTTCAGATCACGCCGTAATCCGGGCAAATATTTGCTTATGGCATCACGGCCGGAACGTCCGACCACATCTCCGCAAAACAACAGTCTCATTACTCTTCCTTCAGGCACCGGGTCCTTGTTCGACAGGTCAAAGCTAAAAAACAAGGACACAGCCGCTGTTAATTCCAGCAGCAGGTATAAGGTTTATCCCGACCCAGTCCAAGAATATTCTGGAGAATTACCTCGCTTGCCGGGGCCGGGTAATCTGGAAAGCCTCCCGTTCGGTGACGATCCAGTCCAGTGGCTGGTCATACGGTCCTCGAATGACAGAATCCATTTCCTGATCAGCATAGGCGATGCCAATCGCCGTGATCTTTTTGAGCTTTCTGAGTTTTTCCAGCGTCCGATCATAAAATCCACCGCCGTACCCCAGGCGATAACCGGCACGATCAAAAGCCAGAAGGGGTACAAAAAGCACATCCGGATCAAGCTCTTCCCTGTCCGCAGCTGGTTCTCTTGTCCCGAATCCCGCCTCAACAAGCTCATCTCCTGGGGCCCAGCCCCGGAAAATCAGCGGCTTTCCCTCTCCCAGCATCACCGGAAGCACAGGCCGGAATCCCCGTTGATGCAGAGCCTGTAGCAAAGGGAGAGGATCCAGTTCGTCCCCAAGTGGCCAATAGGCCGTGACAACAGCTCCGGCAGGCAAATCAACAGTCTCGAACAGACGATCGCGGAGGACCGTTGCGGCATCAGGTAGCGCAGCGAACGCTTGGGCGCGTCGCTTCTTGGCCTCTTTGCGAAGAGCCTTTTTCTGCTGATCAATGATGAGTGTATCTGACATGAAATCGCCCCCTCCCGGCGCTGGCGTAACAGGCCAGCCCTTACGTTAGATAAATAACCCGAAAGGAAGTGTAAGTGGTGCCACAGTAACCGTTAGTTCCAAGTCCTCTTGTGGCCTGCAATGCAGGTGGGCGCCATATACCAAGACCACGATCCCAGCAGGGACAGCTCCCGTAAGAAGATTTAGGCCCCAGGGAAATTACGAACCTCACGCGTTCCGCAGCACCAGAACGTTCTTCTACTGGCTTTCCAGCCGGGCAGCAATATCTTCCAGACGATCTGCACAACTTTCCAGCGCGGCAGCGACTTGCTCTGCCTCTACATCGCCATTTGCAGAACTCTTTTCCCCGCCAACCGTCTTGCCATCATCAATCTGGATATAGGCTTCGTGCAGTTCATCCGCAAGAAGAAGGCCTGCCATAAGGAGCAGATGCGCCTCGCTGACCTGCCCCATTGAGCCCCTGAGTTCATCAATCTTCTGGTTGATATACTTGGATAATCCGAGAAGGTGATCTTCCTGTCCATCCTGACAGCTGATCGAATATTTTCGACCATTCACATTAAGAGTAACCTGCGCCATCCTATTTCTCCAGTGCCGCTGCGAGCTGACCGATCGCTGTATCCAGGCGATCACCGACTTCTTGTTTTAATTTGGTGAGCTCGGCATTTTCATCCCGGCTCTGTTTCAGCTGTGCTTCCATTACCCCGAACGACTTAGCGGAGTCGCTTGACCGTGCCTGCAGACGCGTATCAAGTATCTCAATCGCATTTGTGAGCCGATCAACAGCTTTCAATAGTCTGGTCATATTAAAATTGGCCATTCACTGGTAAATTTTCCGGTCTAATCTTCCGGTGTGATTTTTCCGGCAGTATCAATAACTAACAGAGTATGTCGAGGCACCCGCAGTGGTCAACAGTCCCTCCCTGAATGCAATCTCTGTTCTGTTTTCATACAGCCAAAAGGGGCAGCATGACAACAATTCCCGATAACCCTGTTGACCTCCGGCATCCAAAGGGGCATTTTGCCGCCGGTACTGGGCCCTGCCCTGTAGATGGGCAGGATAAACTGAACCCACTTGGGGACCTATAATATGACTGCACTGCGCTTTCCCGTTTCTGCTGCGGACGCCGCGCCAGGTAGTAACCACAGCGAAATGGCAAATGCCATTCGTGCTCTTTCTATGGATGCCGTTCAGCGCGCGAATTCGGGCCATCCAGGAATGCCAATGGGCATGGCTGATGTTGCTACTGTTCTTTTTAGCCGTTTTCTAAAATTCGATCCCTTGCGCCCCGACTGGGCAAACCGCGACCGCTTTGTGCTGTCTGCCGGACATGGATCGATGCTGATCTACTCCCTGTTGCATCTCACGGGTTATCCGGACATGACCATGGAGCAGTTGAAGAACTTCCGCCAGCTGGACAGCATTACTGCCGGACATCCCGAATACGGCCACGCGCCGGGCATCGAGACCACAACTGGTCCCCTGGGACAGGGTATTGCCACGGCTGTTGGCATGGCTCTGGGTGAGCGTCTGATGAACGCGCGTTACGGCGATAGCATCGTTGACCACCACACCTATGCCATTGCTGGTGACGGCTGCCTTATGGAAGGTATCAGTCATGAAGCAATCTCTCTTGCTGGCCACTTGAAACTCAGCAAGCTGATTGTTCTCTTTGATGATAACGGCATTACCATTGACGGTTCGACAGATCTTTCCGTTTCCGACAACCAGCTCCTGCGCTTCCAGGCCTGTGGCTGGGATGCTGTCGCGGTTGACGGGCACGATCCCGAAGCCATTGCAAAGGCCATCGAGGCAGCACGTACAAGTGACAAGCCTTCATTGATTGCCTGCAAGACCGTTATCGGTTTTGGTGCACCGACCAAAGCCGGTACATCAAAAACCCATGGCGCCCCCCTCGGCGACGAGGAAATTGCTGGCACCCGCGCTAAAATCGGTTGGCCGCATGCACCTTTTGAAATTCCGGACAACATCCTGAATGCCTGGCGCTCAGCCGGAAAACGTGGTGCAGAGTTTGCGTCTTCTTGGGATGAAAAGCTTGCCGCGCTTCCTGCAGAAAAACGCAAACAGTTTGAACAGCAGATCTCTGGCAAGCTGCCTGAAGGCTGGAAAGCATCTATTCAGGCTTACAAAGAAAAAGTCGCAGCTGAAATTCCAAAACTGGCTACCCGCCAGTCATCACAGAATGCTCTGGACGTTTTGACTGCAGCGATTCCACAGATGATCGGCGGATCAGCCGATCTGACCGGATCAAACAACACCAAATCAGGAAGTCAGGGACCAGTAACAGCCAGCAGTTTCGAAGGCAGCTACATCTATTACGGTGTTCGTGAACACGGCATGGCCGCAGCGATGAACGGCCTGGCCCTTTACGGCGGTTTTATTCCTTACGGTGGAACCTTCTTGGTCTTTACAGACTATTGCCGCCCGTCCATTCGCCTTTCCGCGCTGATGAAACAGCGGGTTATCTATGTCATGACCCATGATTCGATTGGTCTCGGTGAAGACGGTCCGACCCATCAGCCTGTCGAGCACCTTGCCTCCTTGCGCGCGATTCCCAATCTTAATGTCTTCCGCCCTGCGGATGCCATTGAAACAGCTGAATGCTGGGAACTGGCGCTGGAAGCAGAAGGTACACCATCCGTCATTGCCCTGACCCGTCAGGGTCTTCCTGCCCAGCGCAAGGATATCTCGGTTAACTATTCCGGATATGGGGGCTATATTCTCAACCCGTCGATTCTGGATCGCCAAGTGACACTGCTTGCTTCCGGTTCCGAGGTCGAGATTGCCATTCAGGGCCAAAAACTTCTTGAAGCCATGGGTATCGGAACAGCTGTCGTTTCCATGCCATGCTGGGAAATTTTCAAGCAGCAGCCACAGCATTACCGGGATGAAGTCCTTTCTCCTGGCACCCTGACTGTTGCGGTTGAAGCTGCGCTGTCCTTCGGTTGGCACGAGTGGATCGGCCCGCATGGCGCATTTGTCGGCATGGAAGACTTTGGCGCTTCGGCACCGATTGACCAGCTGTACAAGAAGTTCAAGATAACGCCTGAAGCCATTGTCGAAGCCGTTAAGGCACGCCTCTGAGCCTATAACGTGGTGGTGGCCCGGGAGAAGCTCTTCCGGGTCACGCCTCAGGCCGTATATACTCGGGAACCTACTCCCTGAAAGATGCAAGGTAACGAACCATGACAGAAACACTTGCAGACATTGCACAGGCTCTCGTCCTTGACGGCAAAGGAATCCTTGCCGCGGATGAAAGCACAGGCACAATCAAAAAACGTTTTGATTCCATTGCAACAGAATCAACCGACAGCTCGCGTCGGGATTACAGGGAACTGCTGTTCCGGGCTCCTGATATCGACAAGTATATCAGTGGCGTCATCCTCTATGATGAAACCCTGCGCCAGACGGCAGCTGACGGCACACCTCTTGCCAAAGTGCTGCAGGATCAGGGTATCATTCCTGGAATCAAGGTAGACCTCGGCGCAAAAGCGCTTGCGGGGCATCCAGGTGAAACTATTACCGAAGGGCTTGATGGTCTCCGGGATCGCCTGAATGAATACGCCAGCCTCGGAGCAAAATTCACCAAATGGCGCGGTGTTTATCATATCACCGATGAATCGCCCAGTTTTGCGGCCATCCATGCCAATGCCCACGCTCTTGCCCGTTACGCTGCTCTGGCACAGGAAGCCGGGATGGTGCCAATTGTAGAGCCCGAGATCCTGATGGACGGCGAACACGATATCAATGTTTGTCAGGCTGTCAGCGAAGAAGTCCTGCGGTCGGTTTTTGCCGAGTTGGCCAACCAGGAAGTTGAGCTGGAAGGCATTCTTCTGAAACCGAATATGGTGATTTCCGGTCAGGATTGCCCAGACCAGAATTCCATAGACGAAGTTGCAGAGCGCACCCTTGATACGCTCAAGCGCTGTGTTCCCGCGGCTGTGCCGGGCATCGTGTTTCTTTCCGGCGGACAGAGTGACGAGCTGGCAACGGCCCATCTCGATGCCATGAACAAGCTGGGGCACAATCTTCCCTGGAAGCTCAGCTTTTCCTACGGACGCGCCCTGCAGGCTGCCCCGCTCCTGGCCTGGGGTGGGAAAAGCGAAAATGCCACAGCCATGCAGGCTGCTTTTATCAAACGCGCCGAAGACAACAGTAAGGCCGCGACAGGAACTTACGCCTAGGCAGAAAAGAATGAGACGCTCCTTCCCATATGGTTGGAGCGTTTTTACCAAGGGCTTAAGCCCAACAGTCGACAGACAACAAAAAGACTTTAAACCAGAGTAGTGAAAATAGGTTCCACATCATGACAGTAAAAGTTGGAATCAATGGTTTTGGTCGCATTGGTCGCCTTACGCTCCGCGGAGCTATCGAGACCAATCGCGACGACATCGAAATCGTTGCTATCAATGCATCCGGTGCACCCTCTATGCACGCCCATATGCTTAAATTCGATTCAGTACACGGTACCCTGAACGCTGATGTTGATGCTGATGAGGAAAATCTCATCGTCAACGGCCGCAAGATCCGCATGCTCCACGACCGCGACCCGGCCAAGCTTCCCTGGAGCAAATACGGCGTGGATATCGTTCTGGAATGTACCGGCGCGTTCAACAATGTTGAAGGTTCCTCCCTCCATTTGGTTGGCGGCGCAAAAAAGGTTCTGGTGTCTGCGCCCTGTAAAAAGGGTTGCGATCTAACCGTTGTCTACGGGGTGAACCACAAGCAGCTGCAGGCAGACCACAAGATCGTCTCCAATGCTTCCTGCACCACCAACTGTCTGGCGCCTGTTGTCGATGTGTTGCAAAACACCATCGGGATCAAGAATGGTTTCATGACCACCACTCATGCCTACACCGGCGATCAGACCACCGTAGATTCCAAACACAAGGATCTGCGCCGGGCCCGTGCTGCCGCCGTATCCATGATCCCGACATCAACCGGGGCAGCCCGCGCCATTGGCGAAGTCCTCCCTGTACTTGAAGGCAAGCTGGAAGGAAATGCCATTCGCGTTCCAACCGCAAACGTCAGCTGTATCGATCTGACCTTTACAGCCGAGCGGGATACCACAGTCGAGGAAATCAACAACGCCATGATTGATGCCTCCAAAGGCTATCTCAAAGGCGTTCTGGGCATCAACTCCCTACCGCTGGTTTCCTGTGATTTCAATCACAACCCCTCTTCGTCTGTTTTTGATACAACCCAGACCCAGATTATCGGCGGCAATTTTGTCCGTGTTCTGGCCTGGTATGACAATGAATGGGGCTTCAGTCTGCGTATGCTTGATACAGCCGTCGCTATGGGCAAACACCTGTAGCTCTGATCAACATCATTGTTTCTGGGATAACATCTCATTAGATAAAAAAGCGGGGCACATTCTGTGTTCCGCTTTTTGTTCATAGCAACTTGGCGCTTCTCATTGCAAACCGAGGGCTGATAGGACTAACCTCCCACCTCTTCCCTTTCAAAGCAGATGGCGCTACGAATGTATGACCTAAATCACTGGCTGGTTTTCCTTGCCGCCGCTACCGCGTTAAATCTCTCTCCCGGTCCGGATTCAATCTATATTCTTTCCAACACTCTCGCCCACGGGAAACGAGTGGGACTTGCCTCCATGGGTGGCATCGCCTCTGGTGCGATGGTTCATATCTTTGCCGCTGCTTTTGGGCTCTCTGCAATTCTGGCAACCTCGGTTCTGGCTTTTACTCTCGTCAAGTGGGTTGGCGCTGCCTATCTCTGCTATCTTGGCCTGAAAATGTTACTGTCCCGCAGCAGTAGTCTGGATCCAGTTCATGGAACAACATTTACTGCAATGACAACTATGGCCGCCTATCGGCAAGGCATCATGGTCAATATACTCAACCCCAAAGTTGCGATATTTTTCACAGCCTTCCTTCCCCAGTTTATTGATCTTGAGTTCGGTTTCGTCACTCTCCAGTTTCTTTTGCTTGGCATGATCGTCAATCTCCTTGGGGTCGTCGTTGAGCTCTGTTACGTCTTTGGCGCCGACAGGATGACCTTGGCCCTGCGGCAGAATCCTCGTGCTGCTGTCTGGCTGGATCGCCTGCTTGGCAGTATTCTGATTGCCCTTGGTATCCGGCTTGGTCTCCAGGATCGTGCGTGATGCCGCACTGTGGGAAAGGTGACTCTGTCACTGTGGGAAAGGTGACTGTAAAGGAATATTCTTTCGGGCGGTGTCATCGACCTATACCAAACCCGTTTATGAGCTATGCTCACTTGGCGATTGTCAGCGGGGGTGACCTTGGGTATGAAAAGCTATGAATTCTGAACTCTATCTTTTGACACCGCCAGAACTTCTGACTGGCAAGCTTGCGCTTGAAGACTTCCTTCCCTGCTTCAATGAAGCCCTGGGAGGCGGAAAGATTTCCTGCATTCTGCTCAGTGGTACAACTTCTTCACCTGACCTGCTGGAAAATATTGCAACACGTCTCTGCCCTTTGGCACAGCAACGTGATATCGCTTTTTTGCTGGAAGATGAGTACGAGACAGCGCTCCGCCTGGGATGTGATGGTGTGCATCTCAATTCGGCTGAAGACTACAAAAAAGCCCGACAGCATCTGGGCACTGAAAGCATTGTCGGTGTCGACTGTGGCGTCTCTCGTCATGATGCCCTCCTTGCCGGCGAGGCCGGAGCCGATTACATCGCCTTCAACAATAGACGCCCCCTGCCTGAAATAGACGACCCGGAAGTCCGGGAGTTTGAGGAAAACGGCCCCCGTGGATTGGAACTTCTCACCTGGTGGCAAACCATGATGACCCCACCTTGTGTCTCCCTGGAAGATGTTTCTGCTGATCTGGCGAGGGACCATGCCGAAGCTGGTGCCGATTTTGTTGCTGTCCAGGGAGCGGTCTGGAACCATCCTGCAGGACCGGCCAAAGCAATTGCTGAACTGAACGAGGCGATTGCCTGAACGGCGCAGAACTGATAGCTTCCGCACCGAAACAATGAATACCTGTGTTATTTGACAACTAAAGACGGGCACTAACCATGAAAATTAACGGGAACGCCATTCGCCCCGGCAATATTATTGAACACAAAGGCCGCTTGTGGCGTGCAATGAAAACCCAGCACACCCAGCCAGGAAAAGGCGGTGCATATCTGCAGGTTGAGCTGAAAGATATTCGCGACGGCACCAAGCTGAATGAACGTTTCCGCGCCAGTGAAGACGTCGACCGGGTTCGTCTTGACCAGATGGAATACCAGTTCCTCTTTGCCGATGGCGAGATGCTCAACTTCATGAACAACGAAACCTACGAACAGATCGCTCTTCACAGTGATCTTGTTGGGGAGCCCGTCTCGTTCCTCCAGGATGGCATGACAGTCACGATCGAGCTCTACGAAGAAGAGCCAATTTCAGTCGTTCTCCCTGATTCTGTGATTTGTGAAATTGTCGAAGCCGATGCTGTTGTCAAAGGGCAGACAGCCTCGTCGTCTTACAAACCCGCCGTTCTCGACAATGGCGTACGCATTCTCGTTCCACCACATATTGCTTCTGGCACCCGTGTTGTCGTCAACACTGCTGATGCTACCTATGTGGAACGCGCCAAAGACTAACGCCGATAACGGAGGATCGCTAACTGCTATCCTCCGCCCTAACTAACGGAAAGTAATTTCGATGGCATATCGCTCACCACGCATCACCGTTATGGCCAAAGCTGCCGAAAAGGCGGCCCGGAGCCTGAAACGCGACTTCGGCGAAGTGGAAAATCTGCAGGTATCGAAAAAAGGTCCCGCCGATTTCGTTTCTGCAGCGGATCTGAAAGCTGAAAAAATCCTCAAGGACGAACTGAAAAGAGCACGTCCTGAATTCGGCTTTCTCACAGAAGAAGCCGGGATCGAAAAAGGCAGCAGTCCTGATGAGCGCTGGATCATTGATCCTCTTGATGGCACGACTAACTTTCTACATGGATTGCCACACTTTGCGATCTCAATCGCTCTGGAAGTTCGCGGCGAAATCGTTGCCGGTGTAATCTATGACCCGATCAAAGATGAAATGTTTACTGCTGAAAAGGGCAACGGCGCCTACCTGAATGATCGCAGAATTCGGGTCTCTGCCCGGGTTGCCCTCGAAACAACAGTCGTTGCAACAGGAACACCCTACCTTGGTCGCGGAGACCGGGGCCCCTTCCTTCGGGAAGTTAACGCCGTCATGGCGCAAACTGCGGGTATTCGTCGCTGGGGGGCTGCGGCTCTGGATCTGGCTTACGTCGCCTGTGGCCGTTACGATGCTTTCTGGGAACGGGATCTGTCCTCCTGGGATGTTGCCGCGGGCATCCTTATGGTGAAAGAAGCAGGCGGAACTGTCAGTGAAGTAGAAGGCCGCCCGATAAAACTGGAAAGCCCGAGCATTCTCTGCGCCAATATAGACCTGCACCCGAAGATGTTGAAATTATTCAAAGAATCCGGAAAATATTGACCTAACTTCAATATTTGTTGATCTGACAAAGAGCCTGCCCAGCGCGGGCTCTTTGTTCTTTCTGCCTTATCTATTGTCGTAGCCCTGTATCAGCATTAAGCTATGTACCCAGATTCACTAGAGAATCATCCTGGGGGATATACGTTGTTCAAGTTAGCTACCGACCTGTTAGAAAATTCCGGCATCACGCGTAAAATGCGCCTTTTATCCTGTTGCACTGTCCTTGCTGCAACCGGGATAACATCGATGGCTTCCGCACAAACCGTGGTGATTGGCGGATCTGGCAGTTCCGGCGTTTATATAAATGAACAGCTCGCCGGGCCAGTTCCTAACTATGCCAACGCTTATGGCGGCCAGATGGCCCCGTCAGGCTATCCTGGGACAAGCGATGGGCAATATCTCAGCCGGCCAGGAAAACTTCTTTTTCCTCCCCAGAGCTATCCCCACAGCCAGGTCACCGTATCCAGTTTTGCTTCTGTTCAGACTTCCAGCCTGACGACACAAGGGAACTGGCAGCAAGGACAGGCTTCAGCCAGTCCACTTTACAATCCTTACGGCCAGCCTGTAATCCCCCTTGGACAGGCAAAGTCAATTGGCCAAGTCCAGCCCAAATATCCGGATCAAATTCCTGCATTTCAACCCCAATCCCAGCTTTTGGTTCCTCCTCCTGCAGGAAGAGCACAAACAACGGCACGGGTATCTGCCCCCAGAACACAGCAAACAGAAACTTCCGACATCATCACACCGGAAGTGAAAATTGCTCGGGCAACACCTATCGAAGCTGAAACAACACCTGCCCCGGCTCCCAAGGCTGCGGCGAAAAAAGCTCCCCCGTCCATTGTTCCTCCGGCTCCAGCAGTATCTGCTGAGGACCCCGTAGTTCCCAAAACCAAAATAGCAAAAGTACCAGAACAGACGACCAGCTCTGTTTCAGGTCCTGTTTCAGGCTCTGCGGCAAAGGTTCCTGCCCCAACAAATACGACTGTGCCAACTGAACCTGTCACGATCACGCCTGTTCCTAAGCCTCCGGTATCGAACGAACCAGCTGTTGTTTCAACAGACGAGATCCCTGCAATTCCTGCGGCCCCGTCTATCGCTTCAGGAAATTCATCCCTGAGTGAGACAACAGCAGAGCTCGCCCCTCCCCCCCCACCACCTGCTGGTCCTGCCCCTGTTGAAACAGCTGCGCTCACGTCCAGTGGGGCTCTTGCTCCAATGGAGCTGACTTTTGCACCAGAGTTGGCTGAGCTCAGCCCGGCTGCAAAAGATAAATTGAACAAGCTGGCGGATTACATGCTTGAAAATGATGCGGCGGTTATCCAGCTTCTTGCTTATGCAGGCGACAACGAAAGTAATGCCCAGGCACGACGTGTCTCTCTCTCCCGGGCTCTTGCAGTGCGCGGGGTACTGATGGACAGAGGAATCCAGAGCACCAGAATGCATGTGAGAGCACTTGGCAACAAAACCAAAGACGGCAATCCTGATCGCGTAGATATCATTCCAGTCAAGAATTAATCATCCTTACTCTGCCTACGGCAAAGCAAAAGCCATAGTTTCGCCCTACAAGCCCTGTAACCTTCGCTGGTTTATTTGATCAAGAGGCACCTGACGCCATGAAGCGGCCAACACGTTATCTTATTCGGATGGGTATTTTTCTGGGCATTGTTACCGCCGCCGTTGCGGTACTTTTCCCCAGCCTCCAAGAAGCATTTGTGGCCAATGCCGTAATGAACGGGATGATTCTTGGTGTTCTGGGTTTTGGCATCATCTATATTTTCCGACAGGTCTTGTCCCTGAAAATAGAACTGACATGGCTCAATCACCTCAAAAAAGAAACCCAGGAGGGGATCGTTTTTGCCGGTGCCATCAGCGAATTCAAGGAACCTCGCCTGCTCGGCCCCATGGCAACGATGATCGGAGAGAAAAAAGGGAAGCTTAGCCTCTCCACCCTCTCAATGAGAACCCTTCTGGACGGCATCCAGGCCCGTATAGAAGAAAGTCACGAGATTTCCCGCTACCTCATAGGGCTGCTGATCTTCCTAGGCTTGCTGGGGACATTCTGGGGACTGCTTGGCACCGTCAATGCCGTTGGCGACACCATTGCTGGCTTAAGCGCGACGGCAGACGACCCCTCGGCCATGTTCGATGAACTCAAATCCGGTTTACAAACGCCACTTTCAGGCATGGGAACAGCTTTCAGCTCCTCTCTTTTTGGCCTTGCCGGCTCTCTGGTACTCGGCTTTCTTGAACTTCAGGCAGGGCAAGCCCACAACCGTTTTTTAAACTACCTCGAAGAATGGCTATCCGGAGTTACAAAACTGTCCAGCGGCAGTGCTGGTGTCGAAGGCGACCAATCCGTCCCGGCCTATATCTCTGCCTTGCTGGAACAAACAGCTGAAAGCCTTGAGAAGCTCCAGCGCACGATGTCCCGCGACGAAGATGAACGGGTCAAGGCCAACCACACACTCGTTACCCTGACCGAGCGGATGTCCACACTGACCGATCATATGCGGGCGGAACAAAGTGTAATGCTCAGTATTGCCGAGACCCAGTCACAGCTGAAGCCCATCTTGGCGCAACTTGCGCAGGCACAAAGCAAAGCCCCTGCAAATAGTGGCCTTGATGAAGCCTCCAAAGGGCATATACGAAACATGGATCTACGCCTTGAGAAGCTCTCTGGTGATATTCTGAGTGGTCGGGAAAGTTCAGTTCAGGAAATCCGGAGCGAGATCCGGCTATTAACCAGAACACTGGCTGCTATGGCTGAAACGGAATAACCGCAAATGTTTTCCCCGAGCCGCAAAGTCAGTCGCCGGTCAATCAACATCTGGCCCGGCTTTGTCGATGCACTGGCAACCCTGCTGCTTGTCATCATCTTTGTACTGATGGTCTTCATGGTTGCCCAGTTCACACTGAGTAATGCCCTCAGTGGCCGGGAAAAGGCCCTTACCCGGCTGAACAGAGAGATCAGCGAACTCGCCGAGCTCCTGTCACTGGAAAAATCCGAAAATTCCCGCCTCCGATCCAGCGTCACCCAGCTCACGACAGAGCTGCAAAGCTCCATCTCCTCCAGAGACAGCCTGGCCAACCAGCTCGCATCTCTTGCCCAGGAAAAAGAAGATCTGAATGGCGAATTGATCGCGGTCAGCGAACAGCTCAAAAACTTTGTTGATGCCCAGAACCTGCTTCAAGCCGACAGGGATGAACTGGAAGCTGACAAGGATCAGCTTCTCAAAGATCGCAAAGACCTTAAAGACCAGCTATCTGCTCTGGAGTTGGCGGCGGCAAAACTCTCGGCAGAATCGGCCAGGGTAAACGCCGAACTGGAAGACGCCTATAAAGTTGTCGAAGCAGATAGGGAAAAGATTGAGACGCAACTAGCAGAGATCGCCTTGCTCAAAGAACTGCGCGACAGCCTGACACAACAGCTGGCCGGGGCCCAGGGCGAAGTTCAGGGGCAGAAAGTGCTCACTGAAGAAGCCAGAACCGAGGTTGTTCTGCTCAACCAGCAGATTGCTGCCTTGCGCAAACAGCTGGCAGATATCTCCGCAACACTTGAGATCACCGAAGCCGCCAACAAAGAACAGGAAACCCAGATCCTTGATCTGGGGCGACGCCTGAATGTTGCACTGGCAACCAAAGTCCAGCAGCTTGCCCGCTACAGATCAGAATTTTTTGGTCGCCTGCGGGAGGTGCTGGGCAACCGGCAGGATATCCGAATCGTTGGCGATCGATTCGTCTTCCAGTCAGAGGTTCTTTTTTCCAGCGGTTCAGCGACTCTCGGTGAAAGTGGCCAGGAACAATTGGGCAGGCTGGCCAATACCCTTCTGGACCTCTCCAAAGAGATCCCCTCCGAAATCAACTGGATTCTCCGGGTTGATGGCCATACGGATATTCAGCCCATCTCAACAGCTGAATTCCCCTCCAACTGGGAACTTTCTACAGCCCGGGCAATCTCCGTGGTCAAATACTTGACCCGCCAGGGAATTCCGGCTTCCCGGCTTGCAGCTACAGGCTTTGGTGAATTCCAGCCCCTTGATGACAGTAGCGACGAAATCGGATATCGACGCAACCGTCGGATCGAATTAAAACTCACTGAAAGATAAAACAGAAAGGGCGATGTATTTCACAGCCCTTTCTGTTTTGGTTCTTCAGCCTCATCCTGGCCGGAACTTATATAATAAAGACCCCTTCAGAGCGCTTTCTGGTATTAACTCGCCGCCTGCACCTGAAAATCCACAGCAGCATCGCCTCCGAACTGAAGTTCAGCCAGACGCGCATATAAGCCTCCCTGGGCGATCAGATCGCTATGGGTACCACTGGCAACAATTTTGCCTGCCTCCATCACCAGTATCCGGTCTGCCTTCAGCACGGTCGCAAGGCGGTGAGCAATCATCAGTGTTGTTCTGCCTTCAAGTAGATTGTCCAGCGCCAGCTGAACTGCACGCTCACTCTCGGCATCCAGAGCAGATGTCGCTTCATCCAATAGTAGAATAGTCGGATTTCGAAGGATCGCCCGTGCAATCGCCAAACGCTGGCGCTGACCGCCGGAAAGCCTCACACCTTTTTCCCCGAGATAGGTATTATAGCCCTCTGGAAGCTCCTTGATAAATTCATGGGCGGACGCAGCACGGGCCGCATCCATCACCTCGGCATCGCTGGCATCAGGGCGACCATACCTTATATTTTCTAGAGCACTGTTTGAAAAAATTACGGGCTCTTGAGAAACCAGACCGAGGTGTTTGCGCATTTCAACAGGGTCAAGATCTGTAAGAGGAATGTCATCAATACGGATAGACCCGTTCTTTGGGTCGTAATAACGTAATAAAAGTTGAAAAACTGTTGTTTTTCCAGCCCCGGAAGGACCAACAATCGCAACTTTCTCTCCAGCTTTTACCGAAATTGAAAACTGTTCCATCGCCGCCTGATTAGGACGGGCCGGATAGTTAAAGTCGACATTCTCAAAGGCGATTGCCCCGGAGATTTTTTCTGGCAAGGCAACCGGGTTTTCAGGAGAGGCAATATCCGTTTCAGTGGACAGCAAATCAAGCAGCCGTTCCGTTGCTCCTGCTGCGCGTTGAAGATCTCCGATCACTTCACTGAAAGCCCCCAAAGAGCCTGCGACCACCACCGCATAAAAAACAAAAGAAGACAGCTCTCCGGCAGATATCCGCCCCGTCAGGACATCATGCCCGCCAACCCAGAGGATACCGCTGATCGAACCGAACACCAGAAGGATCACAATCGCCGTCAAGAGAGCTCTTGATCGGACCCGACTTACTGCCGTATCAAAAGCATTCTCCACATGCCCAGAAAATTGCTCCCGATCCAGTTCTTCATGGGAAAAAGCCTGAACAGTACGAATCCCACCAATTGTCTCGTCAGCATAGACACCGACATCCGCGATTCTGTCCTGTGTATCTTTGCTCAGACGTCTCACTTTTCGACCAAAGAAAATAATCGGCACCAGAACGAAAGGAATAACAAGAGCAACAAATCCGGTGAGTTTCGGCGAGGTAATGACAAGAAGAGCCAAGCCGCCGAAAAACATAAGGATGTTTCTGAGCGCAATAGAGAACGAAGACCCGACCACCACTTGTAACAAGGTCGTATCCGTCGTCAGGCGCGAGAGGATCTCTCCGGTTCTTGTAACTTCGAAAAAAGCCGGAGACATTTTGATAATATGCCCAAATACCGCTGAACGAATATCTGCAACCACCCGTTCGCCAATCCAGGACACCAGAAAATATCTGGAGTAGCTGGCCAAAGCCAACAAAACAGTTACGCCAAAAAGGACAAAAACAGCTTGATCGAGCAATTCGCTGTTCCCACTGGAAAATCCCTGGTCAATTAGTGCCCGGAGTCCACGCCCAAGCCCAAGAACAGTTCCAGCAGCAATCATCAGCGCAATCATGGCCCCAACAATCTGTAACTTGTAAGGGCGGACAAACTGCCACAGCAGCAAAAGATTCTTTAAATCTTTGCTACGTTCGCGTTCTCCTGCCTGTGTCACCCCAACAGGCTCCCTCTTTGCTGTCTTCTTTTCTGTGGTCTTTTGACCAGTCATTGCAGCGCCTTGGCGGCTCATATTGTACGTTCCTGTTTGTGGCTCTTATATCAAAGCATCAGCTTAATTTGCCATTTACCTAATAACGGAATTGACCTTTCCACTCTAGTGTGACAAACCACAAAACGATCAAGGGTTCAATGCGACCCTGTGACCCTGGGCAATATTTTATTCCCGATTCGTGGATTTAACTTGCTTCCAGGCGCAGGGTCGGGTAAACAGCCCCCGCTTCCTAAGGGGATTCAGGATTATGAAAAAAGATATTCACCCAGCTTACCACACCATCAAAGTTGTCATGACTGATGGTAGTGAATTTGAAACGCGCTCGACCTGGGGCAAAGAAGGCGATACGCTTCGTCTTGATATTGACCCCAAGAGTCATCCAGCATGGACTGGCGAACACCGTTTGGTTGATACCGGCGGCCAGGTTGCCAAGTTCAACAAACGTTTCGCAGCATTCGGCATCAAGAACTAAGCCGTTCGCAGCAACGAATAAAAAAAGACCTTGCCTCGGCAAGGTCTTTTTTTATGTCCTATCAAGTTGCGAATCCAACCGGGATATCCGTAGATAGAGCGCGTGGCTTCGACCGAGAAGATCCTGCATCTTTGCATCTGTCCCTTCGGGTGTATTCTGGATATGACCACACACCACCTGGCCAGACAGACGATTTTCAGGTTTTACAGCCTCTTCCACAGGCACTTCACCAGACTGAACAGCCCGCTGCATCATCAACCAGGCCATGACCTGGGTAAGCCTTGCCGTCAACCGCATACTCTCACAGCAGATCAGCAAACGCGCTTCCGGGGCCAGCCAGGCATGGCGCGAGCGGGTACCACTGGCGATATAGTCACGCGCTTCCTTAATAAGAGACAGGGTCTCTTGATAGGTCGAATCCAGATAAGTAACCATTCTGCTGCCAGACACTACCTTCTCGCACGGTTTTCGTATTAAGACGAAACAGCTTTTATCTCCTAGCCCATCCTATCATCAACGGCCTTAACAAAACCTTGGACCCGGCTTGTCACAGCCACCCTTCTCCAATCCTGACAGACTAACTGGCCTGTTATTACTCCCTTCAACGCGATTTATAGAACCGCCAGTATCCCCCCGCTGTTCACAAAAAACTGATCCAGAAAACTGAACCAGAAAACTCGGGGTATCTTGAAATAAGATTTTTCAATCATATGTCTTCTTCAGAAGAGAAATGCCATTGACGGGTTTCTCTCTAATTCATCGGCTCGACCAAAAGGTGAGCCAGAGACAAAACAGCCTGTTGCTCAAAGGAGAACAAGCAATGCATCACCGTGACCTTACCCCTTTGCTCCGTGCCACTGTTGGCTTCGATCGCATGATGAACATGCTCGACACTGCCGGCAGGATCGAAAGCAGCACCCCCAGCTACCCCCCGTATAACATCGAGAAAACTGACGAGGATGCCTATCGGATAACCATGGCAGTTGCCGGGTTCTCTGAAGACGAGCTGGAAATCACTGTCAAAGAAAACTCCCTGCATGTCGGCGGGAACATGGGAAAAGCCGAAGATGAAACCGTGACGTACCTGCACCGCGGTATCGCAACCCGGTCATTCCAGAGAAGTTTCGACCTTGCTGATCACATAAAGATTACAGGGGCCAACCTTGAAAACGGGCTTCTGACAATTGAACTGGCGAGAGAGATCCCGGAAGCAAAGAAACCGCGAAACATTCCGATAACAAAAGGGACCAGCCGTTCTCCTGAACTTATCGACAGTTAGAATAAATGCCTTCTGATTAAAAGCCGAAGGCCGAGCTTCGAATAGAAGCTCGGCCTTTATTATTTGGCAATTTTTAACAAACGCTACGATTATAATCGCGTAGTCTGCTTGTCCACCCTGTCAACTTGCCTTTGTTACGCAAGAGGTTATGAAGACTCGAGCCCGACGTCAAGTTCTTGTTTTCATTTTTGACACTTTTACGACGAAACACTCATTTTTATGATGCCTTCGCGCTTTATTTTGCGAAATATTCTTTCAAACAAAAAAAACCGCCGGATAAATCCGGCGGCAAGTCAACAGGGAGGCATCATAAAAAGTGTATAAAAACAATAAACAAACAAAAAACCTGATTTCTTACTTACCAGATTATAACACATGAACTAAAAAAGAGTTAATATTACAAATAAACTCTCTTGACACCTAAGATTTGGTACTTCCCTACGACAATTCAAGGGGGAAAATGAGAAGATCCATCAAAACCTCCTCATTTTTGGATAAAGTTAATTCCCCTGAGAAAATAGACTCCAATAATACTTTTTGTATTACTGAGCCATCCATCCACCATCGACAGAAAAAGGTGCACCTGTCATTTGAGACGCAGCATCACTACACAAAAACACAGCCAGCTTCCCAATCTGCTCGGGCGTTGAAAAATCCTGGGTTGGCGTTTTTTCCGCAACCAATAGCTTTTTCTCTTCCTCAAAGCTGCGGCCACTACTTTTTGCCCTGGCTTCGATCTGCCCTCGAACCAGATCGGTGAGGACCCAGCCAGGACAGATCGCATTTGACGTAATGCCCTGGGTCGCGACTTCCAAGGCCACGGCTTTAGTCAAGCCGACAATTCCGTGTTTGGCAGCAACATAAGCTGACTTATTAGCAGAAGCACTCAGACCATGTGCAGAGGCCACATTGATAATACGTCCCCACCCTTTCTGCTTCATCATCGGCAAGGCTGCCTTGATAGTATGAAAAGCAGAAGTCAGATTAATGGCAATTACCGCATCCCAGCGATCCGCCGGAAACTCGTCAATCGGGCAGACATGCTGAATTCCCGCATTATTAACCACGATATCTACCGCCCCAAAGATACTCTCGGCTTTTTTGATCATTGCCACAATTTCATCTGGTTTGGTCATATCAGCATCTGAATAGGCAACACGAACCCCATATTGTCGGGCAAGATCTTCCTCTAGCTGTCTGATTTCCTTCTGATCACCAAATCCGTTCAACATGATATCGGCACCCTCTGCCGCCAGTTGCTCGGCAATCCCCTTGCCAATACCACTGGTCGACCCCGTAACAACGGCAGCTTTTCCTTTAAGGATGGACATCCTTCTTCTCCTGTTCATCTATGCGATAACTATTTCGCTTGTTATCTGTATTGCCTGACGCCTCTCCCTGAAGCCCAAGAAAAGGGCTTCATCGCAAAATTCATCAAGCTGAAAAACATTCAATACCCGGGAAGAATACTGACATAATGCGCAATTAAAAGTGTAACTGTCACAACTGACACGGTTGTCGAGGCAAGGACAATCGAAGCTGCCCTGGCGGTAAAGACACCATACTGTTGCGCCAATATAAAAACGTTCACGCCTGTGGGCTGGGCCGCAAGAATAACCGCGACAGCTCCCCACAGAGGGGGAACATCGACAAAGCTGTAGATCAGCAAAGCCACAACACCCGGATAAACAAGGGTTTTCAGAGCCACAATCAGAAAACTCTGCTTGAGATCTCCGGCAAGCTTAAAACCATTCAGGGAAACACCGAGGGAAAACAGGGCACAGGGCACAACCGCCCCGCCAAGCGTTGAGGTGAAACGGTCGAGAATAAGGAAAAAATCAAATCCGGCTGTCTGATACAGAGCCCCGGCAACCAGGCTCAGGATAATGGGATTGCGAATCACCGCCCGAACCAGAGCGCGCCCCATCACCCGCAAACCCCGCCCCGCACCAGCATCCCTGGAAAGATCGTACTCTGTCAGCATTGATGTCAGCGCCATCAGTATCGGCGCCTGAAAAGCAATAAGCACCGTCAGCGGCACCATACCTTCATCCCCGAAGGCAGAATATACCAAAGGAAACCCGAGAAGCAGCATGTTGCTGTAGGTTGACCCCATGGACATCAACGCCATTTCTTTTAACTGATAGCCCCAGAACCGACGTCCGAGAAATGCGCTAAAGGAAAAAACAACAAGTGCTGCACTATAGAAAGCGAGAATAAAGGGCAGATTGATATCTTCTGACAGGTTCCCCTTGGCCATGGTGCGAAACAGCAGGGCAGGACTGGCGAGATAGTAAACAAAAAATGACAGCCCCTTGAGCGCAGCATCTGTCACCCACCCTTTTCGCCCGATCTGATATCCACAGAGAATCAGCGCAAAAACCGGAAGCACAATAGCCAGACTGGTAATCATCTATTGATCACCTTTTTCTCATCAGAAACCTCGCCCCTGCCGTACAAAAAAATCGTCATGAACGAAACAGTCCGTCCAGACCTTTCCGATGTTTTTCCTTACGGGTTATTTCCTGCCGTGTTCTTGCTATCTCCACCTCAAGCTCAGCGATATACTCAGCCAGTTCTTCAAGCCCGAGAGGTTCAAGATCTTTTGCTTTCTGCTTGACCGTTTTGGGGTCCCAGTCATCCAAATTCATTTCTTTCTCCGGGCTGCTCATAAATACCCTCCAATCAGGGCCTCTTGCTTTATCGAATAGTCAAGTCTCGGCTAGAAACACCTGCTTCAGCATACTAGACTGATCCGCGAAGAGAAAAACAGTAGAATATCAAACAGCCGAGGTCCCCCGTGTCTCCTTCCCTTCCTGCCAGTATGACGGCTATCGAAATCAAAGAATTTGGTGGTCCAGACCAGCTCCAGCCGACCCATCGCCCACTGCCTCGCCCGAAAGAAAACGAGGTTCTGATCAAGGTTGCTTATGCCGGTGTTAACAGACCCGATGTCATCCAGCGGCAGGGGCTCTATCCTCCTCCTCCCGGTGAATCAGATATTCCCGGGCTGGAAGTCTCGGGAACCGTCGTCGAAATCGGCCCAGACAGCTCACCCCTGCACATCGGAGACAGGGTTTGCGCCCTGGTAGGTGGTGGTGGCTATGCCGAATACTGTCTGGCCCCTGCCCGCCAGTGCCTGCCCATACCCGAGGGTTTTTCGATGGAACAGGCCGCAGCTTTGCCGGAAACTTTTTTTACCGTCTGGAGCAATGTGTTTGATCGCTGTCAGCTGAAATCCGGAGAAACCTTTCTGGTACATGGCGGCACTTCAGGAATCGGGACAACCGCCATACAGCTGGCCAAGGCTTTTGGCGCCAAGGTTATCACCACAGCCGGCAGCCCCGAAAAATGCGATGCTTGCCTTGCCCTGGGTGCGGATCTGGCAATTAATTACCGCAGTGAGGATTTTGTCGAAAAATCTAAGGCCTTCACCGATAAAAAAGGAGTTGATGTCCTTCTTGATATGGTTGGCGGCGACTATATACAAAAAGACATCTCGGCACTTGCGGCTGATGGCAGGCTCTGTTTTATCGCTTTTCTGGGAGGCCCTCAAACGACGGTCAATTTTATGCCCGTCATGCTCAAGCGCCTGACAATCACAGGCTCGACCCTGCGCGCCCGCTCCGGTGACTTCAAGTCAGATGTGGCCGAGAAATTGAAACAACAGGTCTGGCCATTACTTGAAACAGGAAAAGTTACTCCTGTCTTGTATAAAATCCTTCCTCTTGTTCAGGCAGCAGAAGCACACAAACTGATGGAATCCTCTCAACATGTCGGAAAAATTATGTTAAAGGTGGCGGATTGATAAAAAAAATCACCTGATATCTTTATTTCCTACTTGGCCTAGCGGTATATTCGAGGTATGCCACCAGCAGGGCACGCAATGCCGTAGCCGGAGGAACTATAGCCGTCGGCACGATTAGGAGAACCAATGTCTCAGCCACTTATGCCAAAAGCGACCGCCGTATGGTTGGTCGAAAATACATCGCTGACCTTTGAACAGATCGCAGAGTTCTGTCACCTTCACAAGTTGGAGGTTCAGGGCATTGCCGATGGTGAGGTTGCTGTGGGCATCCGGGGCATGGACCCCATTGCCAACTCCCAGCTGACCAAAGCCGAGCTGGAGCGCTGTGAAAAGGATTCAACCAAATCCTTGCGTCTGTTCAAGCAGGAAGACCTTCCCCTGCCGTCAAAACGGACCAAAGGACCTCGTTACACCCCGATTGCCAAACGTCAGGATAAACCCGACGGGATTGCATGGCTGGTGCGTCACCACCCTGAGCTGACGGATAACGATATCTCGAAGTTGATTGGTACGACCAAAAAAACCATTCAGGCACTGCGGGACCGTTCGCACTGGAACATGAGCAACATTCGCCCTCGTGATCCGGTTTTGCTGGGCCTCTGCAAGCAGTTGGATCTCAACGCAAGTGTTGAGAAAGCCCGCAAGGAAGCAGAAAAAACTGGACGGGTTTTCGCACAGCCAGAACCGATTGAGGAAGAAAAGCCCGTAGAGACTTCTGATGATCCCTATGCTGCTTTTACCCGCGCATTCAAAGACAACAGCTGATTTCACTCAGCTAAGATCGAATAGAAAAGGCCTCTTGTCTCAAGAGGCCTTTTCTATTTTCAGCAGATCAACTGCATACATTATCGACCAAGACCTGACATCATCCAGCTGTATCCTCTGGTATTGCAGAGCGGACCCGGATCTGATCCGGGCGATAGAACAATCCCAGCTGCAAGCTCTCGGCTATCCGTGAAGATTTCACCCTAAGTTCACTGGCAATCTTTTCCTCGAACAGTTCCTCAGCAGTCATATGAAACAGGGCAAGCCACTGGGTGAAGTGCGCCTTGGTTATTCCCGGGATCTCCAGATGCTTTATCATCGGATTTCCCTTGTATCTCCCCGTTCCAAGCATAACCGAGGACCAGAAGTCATACATCTTGGCGAGATGGCTCTCCCAGTTTCCCTTGATCACCTCGTCAAAAACAGGGCCAAGATCTTTATCCTGACGCACCCGGGTATAAAAACGATCCACCAGAATGATAATGTTGTCTTCGGTTACCTGCGTAAACATTGTCCAAACCTGCCGTGATAATTGTTTCTCTTGATACACCAACAGGCATCCAATAAGAAATATATAAATTACATCTTATTGTTTATCGTAACAGACCAATTGCCGCAGGCTGGCACCTTTACCAGCAATCGTCCGAAATAATTCCTGAAACATTAAGTCATTCCATAGGGCTACAAAGCTTTACCATAGCCGATTTCCTGCAGGGCAGTTGTGATTTCATCCAGGATCGCGGGATCATCAATTGTGGCTGGAATCTTGTAGTCTTCACCATCGGCGATCTTGCGCATGGTTGCGCGAAGAATTTTACCCGAGCGGGTCTTGGGCAAGCGAGACACCACTGCCGCCAACTTGAAGGCCGCAACCGGACCAATTTCCTCCCGCACCTTGTGAATAACTTCAGATACCACCTCGGCAGGGGCCTTCTCTGTCCCCGCACTCAATACCATGAAGCCCAAGGGCAGCTGCCCTTTAAGCTTGTCTGCCACACCGATCACTGCACACTCTGCTACGTCTTGGTGCGCAGCAAGCACCTCCTCCATTGCACCTGTTGAAAGCCTGTGCCCCGCAACATTGATAATGTCATCGGTTCTGGACATAACATAGATATAGCCGTCTTCTCCCTTGTAGCCCGCATCCCCGGTTTCATAATATCCCGGATAGCTGCTGAGATAGGCTTTGTGATGGCGGTCAGGGGCATTCCACAACGTCGGGAAAGTTCCTGGGGGTAATGGAAGCCGGCAGACAATCGCGCCGATTTCCCCCGCCGCCATCTCTTTCTGGTCATGCCCCAGAATGCAGACATCCCAGCCAGGAACCGCTCTTGCCGGAGACCCGGCCACAACCGGCAGCGGCTCAATTCCCAGACAGTTCGCGGCTATTGACCAACCCGTTTCCGTTTGCCACCAATGGTCAATAACCGGGACCCTGAGTTTGTCCTGAGCCCAGTTAAGGGTATCAGGATCACAACGTTCTCCGGCGAGGAACAGAGTGCGAAAACAGGAGAGATCATATTTCTTGATATAGCTAGCCTCGGGGTCCTGCTGCCGGATTGCCCGAAAAGCTGTGGGTGCTGTAAAAAGCACGGCAACTTTGTGCTGCGAGATGACCCGCCAGAAGGCACCAGGATCAGGTGTTCCTATCGGTTTTCCTTCATAAAGTACGGATGTAGCACCATAGAGAAGCGGACCGTAGACAATATAGGAGTGCCCGACAACCCATCCGACATCTGATGCCGCCCAGAAAACCTCCCCAGGCTCTATATTATAGATGTGCTTCATTGACCAGTGCAGCGCCACCGCATGGCCGCCATTATCCCGGACGATGCCTTTTGGCTGACCTGTTGTCCCGGAAGTATAGAGAATATAAAGCGGATCGGTTGCGGCAACGGCAACACAGCCTTTTGCCCTGGCAGTAGCCTCGGCGTCTTTCCAGTCAACATCCCTCTGGGGAAGCATGGCAGCTTTAGCCTGTGGTCTTTGCCAGACCACACAGTGTTCCGGCTTATGGCTGGAAAGCTCAATCGCATGATCCAGCAAGGGTTTATAGGCGATGACCTTGCTCACCTCTATGCCACAGGAAGCAGAGACGATAACCTTCGGCTGGCAGTCATCAATCCGTGTTGCCAGTTCATTCGCCGCGAATCCACCGAAGACCACAGAATGGACGGCACCAATTCTGGCACAGGCCATCATCGCGATCGCAGCTTCAGGGATCATCGGCATATAGATGATCACCCGATCCCCTTTATTGACCCCCAGACCATCCAGCACACCGGCAAAACGGGCAACCCGATCGAGAAGGGCACTGTAAGAGATATGTTCAACTGTATTTGTTACGGGGCTGTCATAAATAAAAGCCGTCTGCTCTCCCCGCCCGGCCTCGACATGCCGATCCAGAAGGTTATAGCAGGTATTGAGCTCGGCTCCTTTGAACCAGCGATAATAGGGAGGGTTGCTGCTATCCAGTACCTGTTCGCAAGGTTTTGACCAGTCAATCTTCTCCGCAGCTTCAGACCAGAAGCCCTCTGGATCAGACAAAGAGCGTGCATGCACTTCATCAAAACGACTCATTAAAACGTCCCTATTCTGTCTTTTATTATTCTTTTTCACACAGTCTCTTCGAACTTCCGACCAGACTGCGTGAAAGCATTACCAGAATCAATCCAGAGCCATATTCAAAAAAGGGAAAAGATAATTTTTTTACAAAAAGCGCCCACTACGGATAAGCCTGTAAAAAAACAAAGGGTTCACGCTGTATTCCAAACAACGCAAACCCCAAGCCTTGGCATCACCCTATCCGTGATACACTGTATACTGGATTAAAAATGGATTTTTTATATCGGCCTTATTGTACCGTCGAAAGATGCTGCAGTTCATCTTTCACTCGTAGCTTCTCTTTCTTAAGTGACATCAGTAGAGATTCATCAGGAAGCGGACGGTGATTTTCTCGATCAATAGCGTTTTCCAAGGAACCATGTTTCACGCGCAAAGACTCAATGCGTTCAGCTGCGGCCATATTATTCTCCCTCTGGTTACGTTATTACATAGTGCAATCTCAACAATACCTGTTTTTATCCTGCCAGCCCTTCAAACGTGCATGACAATAATCCCCACCGGACGAGCCGTGCGAGAGGAACCTTTTGCAAAATTCGAAAAGCCATCATGATTGGGAATGGATACAGCGCTGGCACCTAGCCGACAGGTCGACTTTCGTGTATGGGATGTCTTCGAAGCGTCCCAATCGCGTATTTCTTGCCAGTATTGCCCCACCTCAAACCCGTAACATTTTTGATAAGACAGCGTGAGATTATGCTAAACCTGTTCAGGGATAATGCCAAGAGGCCCGGAATAAATATTTCATTTATTCTTCACGATAGTGAAAGATAGTTACCTATGACCAAAGAGCGGATAATTATCGGAATCAGTGGTGCCAGCGGCGTCACCTATGGCATCAGGCTCTTGAAACTTTTGCAAGATTTGCCCATAGAATCTCATCTGGTGATGAGCAAATCTGCCGAAGTGACCCTGGCCTATGAAAGCAGCCTGAAAGTCGCAGATGTTAAAGGACTTGCTGATGTTTCCTACAATATCAACGACATAGCCGCCTGTCTCTCCAGTGGTTCCTATCGGACTCTCGGCATGATCATTGCCCCTTGTTCTATCAAGACCCTGTCCGAAATTTCATCAGGGGTCACATCGAGTCTCCTGACCCGGTCTGCCGATGTCATTCTCAAGGAAAGACGGCGTCTGGTTCTGATGGTTCGGGAAACCCCCCTTCATACCGGGCACCTGCGCAGCATGCTCAACGTATCAGAAATGGGGGCAATTATTGCTCCGCCTGTTCCTGCTTTCTACGCCAGACCCGAGTCCCTTGACGAAATGGTTGATTATACTCTCGGGCGTGTTCTTGATCTTTTCGATATCGAGATACCCGGAATGAACCGCTGGAACGAGAACAGTAAACAACGCCCGGAGCAGTAGAAACCTTCTCCCCTAGCAGCCCTCATCGGAAGCTTACTGGAAAAGCCAGACAGCCTCCAGAGGAGGCAGCTCGGGGAACCCTCCTCGGACAATCGCCGCAAGATCAGCACAGTCTGCAGTCCCAATTGTTGCGACTTCACAAAGTTCGAGATAGACCACAAGATTACGGGCTGCAATCTCGGGCGACGGACGCTCGGATTGACGCAAGGGCATCTGCAAATGCATATAGTTTTGCTGCAACGCCTCCGCCCAAAGTTCCAGATCCTTGACCCCCTGTCGCAGCTCGTCACTTTGCCGGAAGCCCTGGGTATTTTCCTGTTTGATCCAGCGACGCACATCCCGAAGAGGTTCGATAACCCGATCCCGCCAGGCCTCAACACCCGCAATCATCCCCGTGAGCTCAATCGCGGATAAAAGCCGGCTACAAAGTCCTGCCCAACAGCAAAACAGCAAAAGATTAACATCCAGATCGTGCTTATCCTGCAAAACGAGGCAGGCAGGCGCAACACCCGGCTGTTTGTATGACTCAAGTGAAAAATTCCAAAAAGGATTATTTGGCAGTTTATCGGCCTCAATCATCACCAAAACAAATTCCCAAACCTCTTGCCGTTAACATTACCGAACTGTCCGGCTGCACTGCTCTATAGCCCGCGATTGCTTCTTGCAATGGCACATCGAAACAATGACGCCCGCTCCAGGCGACAAGACGGTCAAACTTCCCGGCAGCAACCAGATCAACTGCATGAACGCCAAAGGTAGAGCCCATAATCCTGTCCCGGGCAGAAGGAACTCCGCCTCGTTGCAAATGCCCCAGTACCGTAACCCGGGTCTCGGCGCCGGTCTCTTCTGCAATACGATGACCGATGTATTCACCGATTCCCCCATAGGTGACGGCACCGCTGGCCTGAGTTTCGGTCACTTTTTGCCCCTCCTCGTCGCGGACAGCCTCTGCAACAATTACCAGCAGAAAATTTCGTCCTTCAGCATAGGTTCTTTCAATTTTTCGTTTGATAGAGGCGAGACTATATTTCACTTCCGGGATCAGAATAATATCTGCGCCCCCGGCAACACCGGCATTAAGGGCAATATGGCCGGCATCCCGCCCCATAACCTCCAGTACCATCACACGTGAATGACTGGCAGCCGTCGGCTGGAGCTGATCCAGAGCCTGGGTCGCAATATCGACTGCAGTCGCATAACCGACTGAAACCTCTGTGTGGCCAAGATCATTGTCTATGGTCTTTGGCACGCCAATAAAGTTTAAACCTCCTTGTTCTGCCAGTCGACGCAGGATCGCCATACTGCCATCCCCGCCGATACCGATCAGGGCATGAAGCTCCAGCTCTCGATAGGCCTCTATAATTTCTTCACTACGATCCAGGATCTGGCCATCCGGCATTTCATAACTGAAGGGGTTTCCCTTGTTGGTGGTGCCGAGAATTGTTCCTCCGCGTCGCAGGATATCTCCAGTAAAGATGGAAGGATCAAGTTCCCGCGCCATCACCGGACGCGCCAGCAGCCCGGCAGTCCCCTGTTCGATACCGATCACTTTCATACCATAGCCCTGGACGGCCCGGTGAACGACAGCACGAACGACAGCATTCAGGCCGGCACAATCTCCACCGCTTGTCAGAACACCGATTCGCTTGCCAGCCAATTCCATAACAAATCACTCCAGATTTCTGAAAATACCCCATAAGGAGCCGATTTTGTGCTAACTTCTTGGTAGATAGTCTATTCAGCTCACTCTTCTCATACAAAAACTATGTTTATTTTCAAAGAGAGAGTGAGACCTCAGCAAAACGTCTTTATCTGAGTAATTTACGAATAATGTGTAATGCTTTTGGCTTCGAGCAAAGGCTTTACACATTATTCGTTGTCACAAAGAGATCATTTTGGGTTGTTTAGTCGCTTTACCCATAGGCTTTTCGAAACCTTTCGCCCTTATTTAAATTCCATCCGATAGCTGCGAGTGTAAAGTGTACATGGGTTCGAGCCAGCCCCATAAAGCGGGAGCGGCCCATTCCCCAGAGCCG
>NZ_KB893171.1 GCF_000374005.1 Kiloniella laminariae DSM 19542
ATAATGCGCTGGACATCTCCGACTTTCACCACCGCCGGATCAACCATTCAAAGCTCTTTGCCGACAAGCAGAATCATATCAACGGGATCGAGAACTTTTGGAACCAAGCCAAGCGCCACATGCGCAAGTACAACGGCATCAAGCCGGACAATTTCTACTGGTTCTTGAAGGAGTGTGAATGGCGCTTCAACGGAGGCAACCATGCAGACCTCCTGAAGCAGCTAAAATCATGGTATAAACACGCGAAACACTAACCATTAGCTACTTCAGCCCCTAATTTTTTTTGGTTTCCTGTTGGGGAATGGTCCTGGGGTGTTGCTGTTGCTCATGAATCATTCTTTTGCTTGAGATCTCGATTTCCAGTGAAAACGGACAGATTTAGAGGTGACAAAGAGTCTTATTTGTATTAATTTATATAAACGCTCAAATAAAATAAAAGGTATGGAAAAAATGAACGCAATACCTGCTGGGAATTTAAAGTCAGAAGAGAGTATTCCTCTGGATTGGGACCGGGGTGGTTTGCCCGGCTGGACCTATCACAATGAGGAGCTTACAGAGCTTGAAAAGGAAGTCCTGTTCCGGCGACATTGGCAGGTGGCATGTCATGTGTCTGATATTCCTGAATCTGGGGATTATGTTACCTTTGATATGGTCGGTGAACGCGCTGTGCTGATGCGGGGGAAAGATGGTCAGATCCAGGCCTTTCATAATCTTTGCCGCCATCGCGGATCGCGTGTTCTTTGTGAATCAAAAGGCAATTGCAAACGGGCGATTGTCTGCCCGTTTCATGGCTGGAGCTATGGACTCGATGGGTCTCTGCTGGGGGCAACCTCGCCGGAAACTCTGCCAAAGCTTGATTCCATAGAACATGGATTAAAGCCGATCGAGTTTGAAATCTGGATGGGCTTTGTGTTTGTACGCTTCCTGCCCGGTGATCAGCCACCGGTTGCCGAGCTTTTGGCCAGGCATGCGGAAGAAATAGCGCACTATAAATCAGAAACCATGGTGCCGATTGAATCGAATTACTGGTCTCACGATATGGAGGTGAACTGGAAGTCGGTACGGGATGTGGATAATGAGGGGTATCATGTCAAGATAGCGCATCCGGAGCTGCAGGAACTTTATGGTGGCAACTATTCAGATGAACCCCTGATAAACGGGAGCTGTCGTTCCTATGCAGAGTTCACGGATACACCAGGCAAGATCTGGAGTGTCCAGAAGTACAAGAAAATATTACCAAAAGTGCCACACTTGCCGGAGAAAAGCCAACGGGCCTGGCTCTATATCGGTATCTATCCCAACATGGTCTTGTCGTTTTATCCCTGTACGGTTTCATTCTATCAGGAGTTTCCGATTACTGCGGGGAAAACACATCAGCGTGGCGCAATCTATCGTCATCAGGACGAAAGTAGGGATATGCGCCTGGCCCGGTATCTTTCTACCCGGATTGATAATGAAACGACGGATGAAGATACCCAGTTGATTGAATGGTCCTGTGAGGCGATGAACTCCAGCGCTTTTGATGGAATTGTGCTTTCGGATCTTGAATATAACGTCCGGGGCTATCACGATTGTTTCAGGAGAGACCTTCCGGTGATGAATCTGGAGCAGCCTCCTGCGCCCAATACGGTAAAGGCAATGAATGCACAGATGCGAGAGATTTAAGGCTTTAAGTGCCTTCGGCATTAGAAAAGCCCAAGGCGAGTTGAGATCGTTGTTTATGAAATCACTCGCTTTTTCTGCTGTAATGCTATACTTGCGAGAAGAGTTACGCTCGCTGTAGGGGATTGCACCAGAAGGTATGCAACAGGCACAGGAAAAAAAACGCCCGGGTCGCCCCAGGGGACGGCAAACCGAAAATACATCTCGACGTCGACGGCAGTTGATCGAAGCTGCCATCGATTCAATTGTCGAGCATGGGATGTCGGCGACAACACTGGCTACAGTGGCGAAGTCGGCGGGGCTGTCTCAGGGGGCAGCGGTCTTTTATTTTCAGACCAAAGAAAACCTTCTGGTTGAGACCTTGCGCTATCACTATCAGGAATATCAGGATCTTTGGCAGGAAGAGCTGGAAAAGGCTCCTGACGACCCGGTGGAGAAAATTACGGCTCTTGTATTGGCTGATCTCGATCCCAAGATCTGCAATCCCCGGAATCTGACACTCTGGAATTCCTTCTGGGGGGAAGTAACGGCCCGCCCCAGGTTTGCAAAGCTGTGCGACGATTTTGATCGGGAGCGCTACAGCATTATTCTCCGGCTTTGTGAAGATGCTGCCCCTCTGATCCGCGACCATGTCTGGAGCCCGGCCTCGGTGGCGGATACTCTCGATACGATGGTGGATGGCCTCTGGGTCAGGATGCATATTACACCCGATTTTCTTGATAATAAGGCGTCGAGCCTGTTAATGGTGCGTCTTCTGATCTCTATCTTTCCGACGAGATCAGAGCAGATCATGGCAAGACAAGAGAGCAAGAGTCCAGTGTGACTGTTTCGTCGTAACGTGGGGTGCAGAAGCAAAAAATCATGTTACGAAGTGGATCGTAAACCCGGAAGATTAAGATTTTCAGCGATATCTATTGTCTCAGGATCGCTTTTGTTCCCGGTACTGGTCATTGCTAAAAAGCTGTGATAACAATTTTATATGCTCCAATAGCTCAGTTGGTAGAGCACCTCATTCGTAATGAGGGGGTCAGCAGTTCAAGTCTGCTTTGGAGCACCATTCAAATCAATGACTTAGATTGTTTTTGTATTTTTCAAGCGATGGGTCAAAAGTTCGCTTTAAACCGGATGTCTTTGGCATAGGCTAGCGTTTTAATGCTGGGGGCGGAGATCCAGAGCGACAACCTCTCTTCTGGCGTCATCTTCTTCAGTGCCCGTCATGGCTGCTAACAGCATGGCAGCAGCAGTGACGCCTTCCTTGTGGGCAGTCAGAAGAGATTCGCTTCGGGAGAGGGCTTCTGTAACGGTTTCAAAATACGCCTCTTCAACCATTTCTTTTGACGCTAAATCCAAGATAAGCCTCTCGAAGATGTCATCATATATTTTTTTCACCCTAAATATCATTATCTCATAGAGACAGAAGTAATTTCAATTCCTGCGCTTGGCATAATTGCCTTGTTGTAAAAATGTCTTTTGATTTCAATCTGTTTTCCCGGATAAAAATTCAGCATGTACCTCATAGAAATGGCACATAATTATGTTGTCGGTACTCGGTTCAGGTGATGAATTAAAGGAATTTCAAAGCGTTAATCTAGAGACTCCGGGATCTGGATCCGGATCCGATAATACCGTACGGGAGTGGCTGGCAGGATTATATTTTTTATATAATTTTCAAGAGGATATATAAAATTTTAGATAAATTTTTCTCAATATTTATTTGTTGATTTGTCTCTGTGATTCGGCTTTTCTCATCGCTGATTGATAGAGGTACCAAAGCTCATGTCTTGAGCCTTTACCCTTTCTGGATAATTGCCGAAACGCTTGGGTTTTCACTCTTCCCTTGGAGTTGGGAGCTCATCGTAGCGAGGGTTGCCTTCCCCCGAGGGCGACCCTCGCATAATTTGGCGCATCCGCAATACAACGACATATAAGTATTTTAAATATTCTTATTGATATTATTGATTATATTTATGATTAGTCTGCTGTTAGTGGTGAGACGAAAGTTTTGCTAACAGAACATATCTGCTGATATCTGCCTAGAGTGGCCCGATGCGCAAAATGTTCAGAATCAGGAGTAAAATCATGGAACGTACTTTGCGCATTCGCAATGGGGAAAAAGTCCAGGGAACCTATTCTCGTCAGGAAATGGAACGCCGTAATGCGAGGCTTCGGGCTTTTATGGCTGAAAACAATATCGATGCAGTTATCCTGACGTCTTACCATAATATCAATTATTTCAATGATTTTGTTTATTGCTCTTTCGGACGTCCCTACGGGCTGATCGTGACCCAGAACAAGCATATCTCTGTGACAGCTAATATTGACGGGGCACAGCCCTGGCGCCGCAGTTTTGACGACAACGTTATCTATACCGACTGGCAAAAGGATAACTATTTTTTTGCCATTAAACAGGAGCTTGCAGGTCTGAAACTCACCCGGGTCGGTCTGGAATTTGACCATATCAACATTGATAACAAAACCAAGATGGCTGCTGCGCTGGGGGATCCGACATTTGTGGATGTTGGCGCCCCGACCATGCGGATGCGGATGATCAAATCGGCGGAAGAGATTGCAATTATCAAACATGGAGCAGCCACGGCCGATATCGGGGGAGCGGCCTGCGTTGAGGCAATTGCCGTGGGAGTGCCCGAGCACGAAGTCGCCTTGCATTCAACCCAGGCGATGGTACGGCACATTGCCAAGACATTCCCGCAGGGGGAGCTGATGGATAGCTGGACCTGGTTCCAGTCTGGAATTAACACGGATGGTGCCCACAATCCTGTTACCAGCAGAAGGATAGAGGAGGGGGATATCCTCAGCCTGAACTGTTTTCCGATGATTGCCGGTTATTATACCGCTCTGGAGCGGACGCTTTTTGCCGAACATGTGTCCGATGCGCACTTGCGGTATTGGGAGGTGAACGTAAAGGTCCATGAAGCAGGTTTGAAACTGATTAAGCCGGGTGTTCGCTGTTGCGATATTGCGCTGGAATTGAATGAAATATTCCGCGAGCACCAGATGCTGCAATTCCGGACTTTTGGTTATGGGCATTCCTTTGGTACCTTGAGCCATTATTATGGTCGGGAAGCGGGGCTGGAATTGCGCGAGGATGTCGAAACCGTACTTGAACCGGGGATGGTGGTTTCCATGGAGCCGATGATTATGGTTGCTGAAGGCAACCCGGGTGCTGGTGGATACCGGGAACACGATATTCTGGTTGTAGGGGACGAGGGAGCAGAAAATATTACCAGATTCCCCTATGGCCCGGAGCATAACATCATCAAGAAATAGAAACATTTGTTCGCAATAGGTTGAGATATTTAAAAACCCGGTACTTTTTAAAAAGCACCGGGTTTTTAAATGGGGTGCAGCTTGGGTTCTCTTGCCTGGCGCTATACAATTGGCAAAGAGTAGAGAGGTTCTTCTCTTGGGCTACAGAGGAAATAGTTGCTATGGTTTTCGAATGATTAACTTGCCAACAGATCTGCTGCGTACCTTCACCACTTTTATGGACCTTGGCGGAATAACAAGGGCTGCTGACGTACTGGGTCGTTCACAGCCAGCAATCAGTCTGCAGTTGAAGCGGCTCGAAGAATTGATTGATGTCCCCCTCTTTGTTCGCGCGGGGAAAAGGGTGCGGCTGACAGAAGATGGTGAAGCGCTTGGAGTATATGCCCGGCAGATTCTGGCCTTGAATGATGAGGCCGTTTCCAGGTTGCGCTCTCCCCGTGTTGGCGGCGTGGTGCGGGTCGGCCTGCCCAGTGATTTTGCTGTCTCAATTTTGCCAACAATCCTGGGCGGTTTCACCCGCGCTCATGATGGCATAACGCTGGAGGTAACATGTGGTATCAGCCGGGATCTTGTGCGGGGGATGGAAAAACAGGAATATGACGTTGTTATTGCCCTTTGCGGGGATAGCCCGCTAGTCTCGCTGGCCAAGACCTGGACTGACCGCCTTGCCTGGGTCAGTAACGGGGATAGCAATTTGCAGGCTGAAGAACCCCTGCCCCTGATTGTCTACCCGCAGGGGTGTCTCTATCGTCAGCGGACAATCGAAGCGTTGAACCGAGCAGGAAGAAACTGGCGGGTTGCCTATAGCAGCCCGAGCCAGTCTGGAATCGAGGCGGCAGTCAGGGCGGGGCTGGGTGTGACGGTTCTGTCAGAGAAAACAGTGCCTTCAAGTTTACTTCCGATAGCAGTCGAAAACGGGTTTCCGGGCCTCGCAGATGTTGAGGTCGGGTTGTTTTATCGCCAGCCGGATCTGAGTGAGGCGGGGCTGCGCCTGGTTAACTATATTACAGCTTCGATGGACAGTCTTCACAGCGACACCACAGTGTCTCTGCCTGATAACTCTGGCCTCTGACTCCTTTCGCAAAAGGATTGATCCTGGTCAGAAAATGACAAGCTTTTCTGATGATCGATCTGCATATTCTTGAACTGTCAGGTTCGGGGGAAAGAAAAAGCTGTTTGAAACCCTCGCGCTTGACGCTAAGGTGTGCGCTGCAACATAACTATAAAAACCAACCGGCTGAAGAAACCACCCAGCTAAAAAAACCAATCGGGAGCAAGGGCAATCATGACATCTGTGGCAAAACCCCAATGGCAACCTAGTGATGAGCGAATCAAGAATGCAATCGTCACGGATTTTATGTCCTGGTTGAAGAACGAGGGACAAGTATCTCTTGATGACTTTGGCGCTCTGCATCGCTGGTCAGTGGAGCAAATTGCAGAATTCTGGTCTTCTGCCTGGGATTATCTGGGTGTTATCGGTGCCAAGGGCGGACATACCTTTACCCGGGATGACAAGGATATCAAGGCAAGCCGGTGGTTTGGGGATGCCAGGGTGAACTTTGCCGAGAACCTCCTGCGTTACCGCGGAGCAGAAGAAGCACTGGTCTTCTGGAGCGAGAAGGGACGTCAACGGGTTTTAAGCAGGGATCTGCTCTATGCCGAAGTGTCCCGTTTGTCTCAGGCTTTAAGGGCGCAGGGAGTCAGACCTGGGGACAGGGTAGCAGGTTTGATGCCAAATATGCCCGAGGCAATTATTGCCATGCTGGCAACCTCGGCGATCGGTGCCGTCTGGTCTTCTGCGTCGCCAGATTTTGGGGCGCAGGGAATTCTGGATCGTTTCGGCCAAATTTCACCCAAGGTGCTGATTGCGCCGGACAGTTATGATTACAACCTCAAGAATCATGATGTCCTGGCCAAGGTACGCGATGTTGTTGACCAGGTTCCCTCAATTGAAAAGGTTGTGATTGTTTCCTGGGCCGGGAAAACGCTGGACTTGACGGGAATTGAACAAGCAAGCGACTACCGCGACTTTGTCGCTCCCTACAGCCCCGGAGAAATCGAGTTCAGTCGCCAGTCTTTTGATCATCCACTTTTTATCATGTTCTCGTCTGGTACGACCGGAGCACCTAAATGTATTGTGCACCGGGCTGGCGGGGCCTTGATGAAACAGCTGGTTGAACACCGGTTCCACGGAGATCTGAAAGAAGGAGACCGGCTGTTTTATTTCACGACCTGCGGCTGGATGATGTGGAACTGGTTTGCAGCAGGGCTTGCTTGCGGTGCGACGCTGGTCTGCTATGACGGTTCTCCCTTTGCCGGAAGCCCGACCATATTGTTCGATCTGGCAGAACAGGAAAAAGTTACGCATTTTGGCACATCTCCCAAATATCTTGATACTCTCAAAAAATCAGGCGAGAGCCCTATTCTGAAATACAGCCTACCGGCGTTGCGTACGATCTATTCGACAGGATCACCGCTGCTGCCGGAAGGGTTTGATTTTGTCTATAACCACGTCAAAAAAGATGTGCAGTTGGCGTCAATCGCCGGGGGGACAGATATTCTGGGTTGCTTCATGCTGGGGAACCCTATTGGCCCTGTTTACCGGGGTGAAATCCAGACTCCGGCACTGGGCTGTGCTGTTGCTGCTTTTGATGATACGGGCAAGCCGGTAGCAAAAGATCGGGGTGAGTTGGTCTGCACCGAACCTTTCCCGTCGATGCCCTTGTATTTTTGGAATGATGACGAGGGAACCAGATATCATAAGGCCTATTTTTCCCGCTTCGAGAATATCTGGACCCATGGTGACTTTCTGGAAGTTACCACAAATGGTGGACTGGTTATTCACGGGCGTTCTGATGCGACACTCAATCCTGGCGGGGTGCGGATTGGTACTGCAGAAATCTATCGCCAGGTTGAACGGCTTGAGGAAATTCGGGAAGCGATTGTTGTCGGGCAAAATTGGGACGGGGATGTTCGTGTTGTTCTTTTTGTTATCTTGCAGGCAGAAGTGGCTGGCTTGGACGAGGTGCTGATCAAGAAGATTAAAACAGCCATTCGGACCGGCTGTACCCCCCGCCACGTTCCAGCGAAGGTGGTCGCGGTGGCAGATATCCCGAGAACCCGGTCAGGAAAGATTACCGAACTGGCGGTCAGGGATATTATTAATGGCCGTGAAGTCGGAAACAAGGAAGCTTTGGCTAATCCGGAAGCGCTTGATCTTTATCGGAATGTTCCTGCTTTGCAGGAGGAGTGACAGGCAGATATCCTAATCTGGGGTGGCCTACTGTACGATGCCGTCCTTGTAGGGGACCATTTTATTTCGGTCGAAAGCAAGTTCAGCCACAATCAGGAGCTGGGTGATTTGTTCTGTTCCTGACTGGCGTAGGGGCAGGGCAAGACGAGCGTATTTTTGCACCGAGATCCAGGGGGTGTAGAAGGTGGAATACTCCGCACCTCTTTTATCAACGGCTGCGTTGTTCAGACTGAGGATAAGCTCATAAAAAGGACCAGAGAAAGACTGGTGCATGTAAGTACCGGTGCTGTCTTTGCCAATATTGTGCACGTGCTCTGTTCCCTGTAGCCGATAGAGATATCGGCGCGGGTTTTCTTCAACCTGAAACAACACAACCTGTGGCAAAGCAAAGGAAATGGAAAAGGGTAAGTTCATTTCTTCGCGCGTAGGAACCTGTTCAGGGTTATTTGCCCTAGCGGATGACCATACGTCAAAAACCCGGCGCAACAGCACTTCCCTGATCTGGGTGGTGTCAGTAACTGTCAGGCTTTTTAGCTGGTAGTCAATTAATGCGTGCCGATTGTTTTCCAAGGTAGTGCCAACCCTTACCCATTCCCACGGTTCAGCCTCTTCTTATTGCATCATACAATAGTATGCAAAATAGCCTAATAGGTAAAATCCCTTATATCTGGGCGGGAAGACTTGGGTTAACCCATCCTGGATGATCTTCAGATATCTATAGAGAGGTCTGATTTTGGAAAACTACAACAGGGCAGAAAAAATCCGTTATCTATTTCTTCCTTGCTCAGACCCATCGCATTTGGAGCCGTGATCGTACCATTAACCAGCTGTTGTTTACAGCTGCTGCATATGCCGCCTCGACAGCTGTAGGGGGCATCAATACCCGAAGCTTCGGCGACAGTTAAAACCGACTGATTTCCTCTAATTTCGGTGGTAATGCCGCTTTTGATGAAGTGGATTTTATAGCTTTCCTCTCTTGCGTCCTCAGGGGGAGCGAGCGGTGTAATGGTGAAGCTTTCCTGTTCATACTGGTGGTCGGGAAGACCAAGTTTGCTCAAGTTCTCCTGCGTTGCTTTCATAAAGGTATCAGGCCCACAGACAAAAACACTCCGTTCCAGTAGATCGGGGCAGATTTCCATCAGTTTGTCCCGGGTGAGTCGCCCCTCAAAAATCTTGCAGTTATGAGACCTGTCCGGTTTTTCCTGACTGGTGTTGAAGGAGAGTTTCAGGCCCGGCGTTTGCCGTGCAAGGAGTACAAGCTCCTGCCAGGCGACGAGGTCACAGTTTTTGCGGGCGGAGTGGTGAAAGTGGATGTCAAAATCCAGCGCGTTGTCGGTAATGAAGCGGAGCATCGAGAGCATCGGTGTGATGCCGGATCCACCCGAGAGCAGCAGAAGTTGACGCGGTTGGTTCTCCTTCAGGTGAAATTGCCCCGACGGGCCCTGTGCCTCAAGAATTGATCCCGTTGCAAGATGGTCATGCAACCAGTTTGATACCTTGCCGCCTGCAACGCGTTTGACGGTGATTGTCAGGCTGTCCGGCCGACTTGGACTGGAGGATATGGTGTAGCAGCGACTGACCATTTTGCCATCAATCGGCACAAACAGGGTTAAAAATTGCCCGGCCTTATAGTCAAAGCGCTGTTGAGGGTCGGCGATAAACTTGAAGGTTTTGATATCGTGCGTTTCCTGGATGATCTGGACGCAGCGCAGGAGGACCGGGGCCTTTTGAAAGTCCCGTGCGGCAGATGGTTTCATATGTTGGGTCAGGCGGCTTTTATTGGGGAGCCAGTTGTCGATGTAAACAGGACGGGTTTTGGTTTTGAGCACTTCGACCGGGTCGCCAATGCGCAGGGAACCAGCGTTGAGCGGGATCATATTTTCGCCGAAGAGAACATCCCGGCTGTTCTGGCGCTGGCGGTAACTTGTCAGGGTTCGCAGGGGTTCGAGGGTTTTGTCTGCAACATGAGCATGGGGATCAACTGTGGTGAAGACACAGCGGGCGCAGGCTTTCGGCAGCTCAAATTTTACATCACCAATGCGGATGAGAGACCAGCCATCCTCTGCAAAGGCTGGACTGCCGGAAACGGTGATGTTCGGCCGGAAGTTAGCCATGGAAACCGGGGCAGGAAGCCGATTGTTCAGATGAGCAAGAGAACTGTCCCCGATCAGCAGCAAGGGATAGCCATCGGCAAAGCTGACATCGCAATCAGGATGTTGCTTGATATATCTTTCACTTCGATCACCAAAATAGAGCAGACGCAAAGGTTCGCCCAGCACCTTGCTGATCCAGCTGTCGGCCTCTTCCCCGCAGATCTGGCCAATCAGTTCTGTACCCCAGACGGAAGTATCAAGATAGCTTTCGCTAAACCTGGAGGGATCGAGAATAAGATCCTTCATATCTTCCTGGGTCAGTCTGAGCGCTGTGTCATGATAATGGCTCCGGATTGAAGTGATCTTGGGGTGGGTCCGCCCTGTTACAAAGGTGCCATCCGGTTTTGTGATCAGGTAGCGCCGGTCTCCGATCAAGCCCGAAGTCATGAGATCTGCCTGTTGAAGGCCAAGACCCGCTGTGGACTTTACGGGATAGATAATGAGACTGCTGACAATTGCTGCTGACATGGGAAAACTCGAAGAAAAAGAAGGGGCGGGAGGGGAAGAATAACTCACAGAGATTAGTAAAACAGGGTTAATTTATATATGAGAGAGAAAATTCTAATTTACAGAGGATGAAGGGGGACATCCTAGAAAAGAACAGCCTGGACAGGTTCCGGGGCAAGACAGGCGGGGCCTTGGTTGCGCACGCTGTTCACATAAGGTGAAACAGCGGTTGCCTTCAAGCTGTTGATTGGGGGTGGTTTGAGTAAGCTGTGACCACCTTTGTAGAGCCAGTTGTCGTAATCTGCCCTTTGCAGAATTACCGGCATTCTGTGGTGGAGGTGGCAGATATCATGTCCGGCTTCGGTGGTCAGGATGGCACAAGATTGTACTTCGCTGCCATCTGCTCCAAGCCAGTCGTCCCAGATTCCGGCAAAAGCGAAGGGTGCATTGTCTGGACGAGAAATGTAATAGGGCTGTTTTCTCTCTTGTCCGTTTTGCCATTCATAAAAACCATTGGCGGGGATCAGACATCGGCGACCACGAAAGGGCCCCTTGAAAGCAGGCTTTTCGTTTACTGTTTCACTGCGGGCATTGTGGATGGGTTTGTTGATATCGGGTTCTTTGACCCAGTTGGGAATCAGACCCCAGCGGTGCAGCGTGAAGTGCTTGCGGCCGTTCCTGCCCAGCACGACCACAGCAACGGGTTGTGTTGGGCAGATGTTATAACGGTCTTCCAGATTTGGCCGTTCCGGAAAGCCCATCAGCTCGCTCAGATCAGCGATGGGGGTGGTCAGGGCAAAGCGTCCGCACATGAATCAGGGATTTTCCTGTTAGATATGATTTTGCCCAGACTATCAGTTTTACCCCGGATTGAAAGCTACGGGATTGAAGCGCAAAGACATGCAGGAAGGGCCACCATCAACCAGTGCAGCCTGTTGGGTCGGAATCTCGGCGACATTGTAGCCGGCATTCCGCAAAAGCATGGCTGTCTTTGGATGACCAGCAGATAACAAAACCGTATCATTGACACAAATGGCATTGGCAGCAGGTTCTTCGCCTCTGGGAACTTCGAGCACTGTCATGCCGGCAAAACAGGGAGAACCGGACAGGCGATAGGTTGCCAGCACTGCATTGGGACCGATCAGGCCGCAGTCGGTTTTGAAATGGAGAACTCCTTCAGGGGTGTTGATGGCGCGGGCTTCATAGCCCCATCGGGCAATTTTTTGCTTGAGTGTATCAAAACCAGCCTGATTGGTTCTGGCAGAAAGCCCAACAAGTACAGCGTCTTCTGTCACCAGAATATCACCACCATCAACATAGCCTTCATCCTCGCCGATGCGTTGGATGTCTTCGTAATAGGACAGGAGAACCTTGTGCATGACCTCGGCTTCACCCGTCCTGCTGGGGGCGCCGGGGCGGAGAATAACAGCACCTTCCGGAAAACAAAGGGCAGCATCTTCAACAAAAACGGAGTCAGGGAAATCTTCCAATGCCGGATAGACATCCACTGTGACACCAGCCTGTTCGAGGGCAGCAACATAGGCGTGGTGATCCAGCACAAACTGTTCATGGCTGGGCGCACCACGGTCGTCTGCACGAAGGCCGTTGATGACACTCCGGCTTGGTTCACGAGCGATGGCGCGGGTAAAACGGTGAGATAATCCGGTGCGGGACATGTGGACCTCGAAAAGCATAGAAAATGAACTGTTGTTCAATAAGCTAAACCGAAGGGTGTTTTTAGGCAATAGAAAAGCGCGCTGTGCGCAGGAAACGGGTAATAGTCGTTTGTAATGAAAAAGGCATAAGCTGAGAGATAGGTCCGTCATAGGGAGTCGTCTGAACTGTGGGTTTGCATAACTCTGCTGCTGCTTTATACCTAGCCTGGGGCAGGGACCATTGGTGACGGATCTTTCCTTAATAAATATTCCTGTGATTTCGGCTGTATCAGAGCCTGATGGCTCTTATGAACGCCCTGTTTTGAGACTTGCAAATGATTTTTGGCCTGTTTGGACGCAAAAAAGAAATTCATATGATTGATGACGGTCTGAGACGCTGCGGCGCTTTCAGCTCGTCTATTCCTGATGCCATCAAACTGACACTCTGGCGCTTGGCAAAAAATCGGGAGCTGTTACGGGAAGACAGTGAAGCCGTCCTGATCGACCTTGCGTCCTTCCTGACATATTGTTTCATGGGAGAGGAAGATTTTACTGCAGAAAATGGTGCCGAACTCTCGCAAAAAATGCACAAGCGCCTGGAAATGACCCAGGTTTTTGACGAGGGGATTGATGCCGAGATTGTTTTGCTTGCGCTCCATTCCGGGATTGCTCACGGGTCTACAGCAGGCAGGTTTTCGGCCGAAATTCCGGAGCGAGACATGGGAAAAGAGCAATCTGACTCAGTTTCGGATGACCAGAAATGATAACGCGTGCGGTATACTTTCTGGCCTGGATTTTTTTTATTCCCTTTATTCTCCTGCTCAACTTTGTTGAGGACAAAATAACCACTCGGACTCGTAAGAGACAGGGGGCAATTGCGATGGATAAATCATCTGGATCCGACAATCAGCAGAGCCCTGATCAGGCCCGGGTAAAAAAATAGTTTTTTTTACTGCTCTTAAAGTAAGGATTGCCTAAAATGGGCTATCTGACTCAGCGACAAGGAATGTGAGCTATTAGCGAGGGTTTTACAGAAGCGGAAAGGATCCGGTTCCACAATCTGCTTCAGGTGGCGGCTTTAAGCCCCTATGAAGGAGAGCGGGACAACGCACTTGCTGCTGCGCGACGGATCGCCGCCAAACATAACATGTCATTGGAGGAAGCTGCGGCTGGGGGAGCGGAACCTGAAGAGCCCAAGCAACCGCCAAAAGAACGTAAATCTTCTTATAGCATGTCTGCGACAGAACGGGTTTTTGCCAATTCCCTGCATCTGATGGATACGCACCTGCAGGCAGAGAAGGCCCGTTACGAAGCGGCGTTGCGCGCTGCCTATGACAGAGGCTTGGCCAAGGATAACGAAGCACCCAAAAGTCTTGCCAGCCCGGTAAAGGTGCGTAGCAAAAAACCAAGAGGCATGAGCCCGCGGGTCCACGCCTCCATGCTGTTGAGAGAAACCCAGCTTTCCTTGCGTGAAATTTCGGGAATTACCGGGCTGGATATTTACCAGATTACCGCAATGAAGCTGAAGCTGCGTAAACCAGCTGCATAACTTTCCAGAAGGCGACACTTTTTGGGGGCGGGAGCCTTGCAGGTAGAGGCTGGCCATCAGTTTATTGTGTGTTATCGTGAGGACACGACCGGATCAAGATGGTTGAGTTCGACATCATTGAACAAGGCACCCTGGCGATGATCGGGTGCCAGGTGGTTCTGGGCTTCTCCATCACGGAACTGGATACCTATTCCGTCCCAGGCGTGGCGGACGACAGTGCCGCTATAGCTACCCAGACTGCTGAGTTTCAGATCGACAACCGTTCCGATGGGGGGTCTGCAGAATGTTTCAAGAAACAGGCCATTTCCAGACAGATTATGAACAGAACAAGGGTGCCAGGAGCCGTCCAGCCCCAGCGAAGCCCAATCGCCTGCTGAATATCTTTTGTACTGCCTGTTTTCGATCATTGACTAAACTTGCACCCATTACACATGTCTGTGATTCTAAAGAAAAAGTCTTACCAATTCCTTTCAAATTTTAGGCAAATATCAGGGGATGACTTTTGTGGGTTCATGCTGGAGAAAATTAAAAAATATCACAAACAACCTGCAGTTTTGTTTCATAACTTTTTGACCTTGACCTCTGGCGCTGCTTGAGTTGAGTTGTCTGTGTTTGTTGAGGCTTCAAGAAGGATTATTGTTATGTACAGGCTGCATTATTATCCGGGGAACGCCAATCTTGCTCCTCACATGCTTATGGAAGAGATGGGCGTTGAGTATGAGCTGGTTTATGTGGACCGGAATGCTGGCGCGCATAAACAAGCGGCGTATTTGGCCCTGAATCCTTCCGGCAGAATTCCGGTTCTAGAAGATGGCGGGATGATTATTGCTGAAACAGCGGCGATCTGTTTGCATCTGGCTGATCGGCACATTGAGACACAAATGGTCCCGGATATTTCAACACCGGAACGCGCCAAGTTTTACCAATGGTTGATGTTTCTGACCAATACGATCCAGACAGAGTTTCTGGTCTATTATTATCCAGACCGTTATTCAACTGATCCGGAACATGCCACAGCGATTAAGGAGGCGGCCGAAGCCCGTCTGATCAGTTATTTCCACATCATTGAAGAGCAGCTCGCTAAAAAGGGACCTTTTATGATGGGACCTGCAATCTCACTTTTGGATTTTTACCTGCTCATGCTCTGTCGCTGGGGACGTTTCTTTACCCAAAAACTTGTGGATATGCCAAATCTGGGGCGGCATATCGGCAATATGGTGTTGCGACCTTCGGTTATCCGTGCTTTCGAGCTTGAAGGCATCGATGCGCCTTTTGCCTAAGTGATGAAGCGGCAAAGTTCAGATTGTTCCAGCTGTCGCGATGATCTGCTTTCGTTAACCCGAGCTTATCGTTCTGAGGATATAGTCCTGGGGACAGGTCAGGGAAGTGTTGACGTTTTTGGTTCGTGGGAGGATTTTCTTTGCAATGTGGGTACAGCCGGAAGTCGATTGTCTCGAATAGGGATTTAATACCTTTCTGATGCCAAACATGTCGCTTGTGAAGAAGTAATGTCGCCCGGAGTGCTTTTTATCTGCATCTCCGTTTTTTCGGGAAATCTGGCTCACCAGCAGAGGCCCCGGCAGTGAAAGGTAAAGATGATGTTTTCGGCTGTATCCAAATCCTGGGCATTATTTCTTGGGTTGGCTTTCCTGATGCTGGGCAATGGTTTGCAGAGCACGGTACTCAGTGTACGGGCCTCAATGGAAGGTTTTTCGACCGAAACCACCGGTTTTGTCATGGCCTGTTATTTTATTGGCTATTTTATGGGGTCGTTCGCCGCACCAAAGGCGCTGGAGACTGTCGGGCATGTTCGCGTCTTTGCTGCTCTGGCCTCCTTGTCCTCGACTTCAGCCCTTTTACACGCTGTCTTTATTGATCCCTATGTCTGGGGAGCAATGCGTTTTATTACCGGGTTTTGTTTTGCCGGGCTCTATATTGTTGCTGAAAGCTGGCTCAATCACAGCGCGACCAATGAGACGCGCGGGAAACTTCTATCGATCTACATGGTGGTTCTCTATGGTTTTCTTGCCTTGGGACAGCTGTTGATCAACGTGTCAGATCCGGGAAGTTTTGTGCCGTTTGTCTTGATGTCTGTCCTGGTTTCGCTGGCTCTATTGCCGACAACAATGACGGCTGTTCAGGCCCCGGTATTTGAATCTCCGACACCGGTGAGCCTGAAACGTCTGTACCAGATTTCCCCGCTTGGTTTTGCCTGTGCCTTTGGTGTCGGACTTGCTCAGGCCCAGATCTTTGGGATCGGGGCAATTTACGGGGGTAAACTGCAGATGACACCGCAGGATATCTCGTTTTTCATGGCGGCGATGTCTGTCGGGGGGATTGCGTTGCAGTGGCCCATTGGCAAGCTGTCAGATCGCTTTGATCGTCGACAGGTCCTGATTGTTGTCTCGGTCCTGGCTGCGATTGTCGGCTTGTCTCTTGTGCCGTTATCCGGTCCCCAGGCCAGCAGCCTGTTTTTGATCAGTGCCTTTATCTTTGGTGCCTTGTGCATGCCGCTTTACTCGCTAGCGATTGCCCATACCAATGATCACCTGGAAACCTCCGAGATTGTAGCTGCCACCAGCGGACTGATTGTTATCGGTGGTTTTGGCGCAATGATTGGTCCTCTGGTCAGTCCTTTGCTCATGGGGCGGTTTGGCCCGGATGCCTTTGTCTATTCACTCTCTTTCACCCTGCTGCTGATAGGCTTGTTTGGGATCTATCGTATGACCCGCAGAAGCTCTGTTCCGCTTGGCGATCAGGGTGATTATGTCGGCCTGCCAATGGAGGCTTCTTCCATGGTTGTTGCCATGACCCCTGAAGGGGAAGAGTGGTATGAAGAGGTGATTGCAGAAGCAGAAGCCGAAGCAACGACGGCAGCAAATCTGGCCGAAAGTATGGGCGTTGAAGTCGAGAGCCCGGATATGCTTGATGATGGTGCCGCGCTCTGGGCCCAAGAGGATGATGGAACAGAGGATGTTGATTCGGAAAATCCGGTTGAGAAAAAAACGGATCAAAGAATTTAATGAAAACAGGGTCTGAAATTTTCAGACCCTGTTTTCATTAATAACCTCAAGAAAGAGGCTTGCATAACGCTCAAGTTTGCGTTTTCCGACCCCGGCGATCTCAGCCATATCTTCCATGTCCTGGGGGCGGGCCATAACCATTTCAAGCAGGGTCTTGTCGTTGAAAATAACATAAGGGGGGACACCCTGATCCTTTGCCAGTTCCAGGCGGCGTGCACGTAGCGACTGAAACAGTGCTTCATCAGCGGGGTTATCAATGGTGGTGGCAGGTCCGAAGGATTTTTTATAATGTTCCCTGAGGCTTGCCCGGGTTTTCTTTTGCGGATCCCGGCGCAGCTGAACTGTTTGTTCGCCCCGAAGTACCGGGCGGCAATGAGGGCCAAGCAGGAAAGATCCATGACCTTCCATGTCGACCTTGAGCAGCCCCAGGGCTACCAACTGGCGAAAGATCGATCGCCATTCCTGTTTGCTATAATCTACGCCAATACCAAAAGTGCTGAGTTTGTCGTGCCCCAGCTTCTCGATCCGCTCGGTTTTGGCCCCCAGCAGGACATCAATCACATGGGCTGAACCAAAGACCTGACCTGTCCGGTAAACTGAAGAGAGTGCCTTTTGTGCAGCTTCAGTACCGTCAAAACTCTCCACCGGATCAAGACAGGTATCACAGTTACCGCAGGGCCCGTCAGGAGTATCACCAAAATATTCCAGTAGTACCTGACGTCGGCAGCGGGTCGTTTCGCAAAACCCGAGCAAGGCTTCAAGCTTGCGATTTTCAATCCGTTTTTGTGCTTCAGGAGCATCGGACTGGGCGGCCATCTGATAGAGCCGCGCCACATCGTTCATGCTGTAGATCATCCAGGCTTCTGCGGGCAGACCATCCCGTCCGCCACGTCCGGTTTCCTGATAATAGGCTTCAAGGCTTTTGGGCAGATCCAGATGGATGACAAAGCGTACGTCCGGTTTGTCTATGCCCATGCCAAAGGCGACAGTTGCAACCATAATGACCGCATCATCCTTGAGAAAGCGGTCCTGATTACCTGCCCGGATATCCTTGTGCAGCCCGGCATGGTAAGGCAGGGCGTTGAAACCTTTGCTGCAGAGGGTCTCGGCAATTTCCTCAACCTTGTTTCGCGACATGCAATAGACAATACCGGATTGTCCGGCATGTTCGCGTTCCAGAAGGTCCGTGAGCTGTTTTTTGGGGGCTGCCTTTAGACCAACCCGGTAACGGATGTTGGGGCGGTCAAAACCGGCGACAAAGGCACGGGCGTCACTTAAGCCGAGGCGTTGGGAAATGTCCTGTCGGGTTGGCCCATCAGCTGTGGCCGTCAAGGCAATGCGAGGAACCCAGGGGAAGCGCTGTTTTAAAAGGTTGAGTTGCAGATACTCAGGCCTGAAATCGTGGCCCCACTGTGAAACACAATGGGCCTCATCAATGGCAAAGAGCGAGAGTTCACATTGCTCAAGCAGATTCAGAAAACCCTCGGTCAACAGCTTTTCCGGGGCAACGTAAACAATGTCCAGCTCCCCCGAACGCATCGTCCGTTCAGTGGCGAGAATATCCGGATAGGATTGGGAAGAGTTTAGAGCAGCGGCCTTGACCCCCAGCTGTTGCAGAGCGGTTACCTGATCCTGCATCAGGGCAATCAGAGGAGAGACGACAACAGCAACCCCTGATCGGCAAAGAGCGGGGATTTGATAACAAAGTGACTTCCCGCCACCGGTTGGCATAAGAACAAGGGCATCCCCACCGTCAATTACATGACAGATGATTTCTTCCTGATCACCACGAAAGCTGTCATAGCCAAAAACCCGGCGCAGCGTTTCCCGATGAGGTGGTAGGGGAGTGGTAAGGGCATCCATATCTAGGCTTATAGACAAGTCTGCCGTAGTCGGTCAAAAGGCTTTGTTAAGAGAAATGCGCTATTGTGTGAAAATTGAAGAGGCGTTTTTAAAAGTTTGTTTTATTGCTTTTCTGGTTTGTGATTAGCAGTTAGCGTTTACAGAAGATTAGATCGACGGGACAGAGTAAGTTGAGTCAGAAGCCTCTTACAGAAGCAGAACTCAATGCCTTGTACAGAGAAGGTGTTGAGGCCGATCTTGATAGTCTGGGAGCGATACTCTCGCGCATCAAGGAAACAGAGGGTGACAGCGCGGCCGAGGCGTTCGATGAAGCGCGCGGAACACTTCATAATGTAAAGGGGCAGGGAACAAGTTTTGGTTTCCCGCTGATGACCCAGATTGGTGAGAGTTTCCATGCCCTGGTAAAATTTCAGGCGACACAGCCAGGGGTTAATCCTGATGTGGTTCAACTTTATGAAGCGCATCTGACAGCGATGAAAACGATTATAGCGAATGATATCCGGGGGGATGGTCCGGATTTGCTGCAAAAGGTTGCGGCTTCACTTGAGGAAAAAGTGAAACATACGATCTTCTGATACAGCTGAAGACCCCTTCATTGAGAGCATAAAAAAACCCGACTGATAACAGCCGGGTTTTTCTTGTACCCACTCTCTAAATCATTCGCGGTTGCCAAGAAGGCGCAGCAGCATGAGGAAGAGGTTGATGAAATCCAGATAGAGGGTCAGCGCCCCCATAATGGATTTTTTCTGTGCGACTTCCGAGCTGTCACTTTCCAGATACATCAGCTTGATTTTCTGGGTGTCGTAGGCGGTCAGCCCAGCAAAGATCAACACGCCAGCCACAGAAATTACAAACTCAAGGCCAGAAGAAGCCATGAATATGTTAACGATGCTGGCAATAATCAGACCAAACAAGCCAACGATCAGGAAGGCCCCCATCGCGGAAAGATCTTTTTTGGTGGTGTAGCCAATCAGGCTGAGACCAGCAAAGGAAGCGGCGGTGATGAAAAAGACTCTGGCGACTGATTCGCCCGTGTAGGCGATGAAGACAGTTGAGAGTGATATTCCCATCAGAACAGCAAAAACCCAGAACAGCATCTGGGCAGTTGAGGCCTGAAGTGCATGGATACGGGCGCTGAGAAAAAATACCATGCCCAAGGGAGCCAGCATTACCACCCACTGCAGAGGTGTACCGAAGATGGCCATGAGAAGTTCGGGGCTCTGTGATACACCAAAGGCAACAAACCCGGTAATCCCGAGGGCAATGGCCATATAGTTGTAGACACCGAGCATATAGGCGCGCAGGCCTTCATCAATATCCGCTGCTGAAGCCTGGCCATAACCTACACTACGATGTGCGGGACGGTCAATCATGAGAAACCTCGTTTCAAAAACCTGTTAAACTGCCCTTAATATTGGACGTCTTGCGAAAAGAATCAATAACAAAGCAATGATTTTTTTATCAAACGTCTGACTGGGGCATAATTTACTGGTTTCGCAAAAGTGATGCGGGACGCTGGCGCAGGGCGCTCCAGGTGCCAACGTAACCACAGAGCAAGGTTGCGCCGAGGGCAAGCAGAGGTGTCAGGATCATCACTTCACCGAGCAAGGCGAACTCCAGTCGCAGGATATAGACTGTAATCGCCCAGGAGGCGATGGAGCCGATGACAACAGCAACCGACGCCGAGATGATGCCCAGTAGTCCGAATTCGAGGAAAAAAGTCAGGGTAAGTGCCCGCCTGCTCGCCCCCAGAACCTTCAGCACGACAGCATCATAGACCCGGCGCTGGTGACCTGCTGCAACAGCCCCACCAAGAACCAGGGTGCCGGCGAGAAGGGCAACGGTGGCGATGACACTCAATGCCAGAGCAACATGGCCCAGCAGTTCGGTTGCGGCCTGCAAGGCTTCTTTGACCCGGATGGAAGAGACATTGGCAAAGCGGTCCGTGACGGCAATCTCAAGTGCGTCTTCTATCTCGGGCGCAGCCTTCACGGTGGCTATATGAGTTTGGGGCGCGCGGGAGATCAGACCAGGAGAGAAGACCATTACAAAGTTGATTTCTAGGCCGCCCCAGTCAATTTTGCGCAGATTGGCGATTTCCACCTCGACCGGGCGTCCCAGAAGGTTGATGGTCAGGCTGTCCCCGAGAGAAAGGTTGAGGCCTTTGGCAACCTGTTCATCGAGGGATACAAGCGGCTTGCCATTATAGTCTTCTGGCCACCAGTCTCCGGCGACAATCTTTGTGTTTTCGGGCATTTTTGCTGACCAGGTCAGGCCCCGGTCACTGCGGAAAACCCATTTGATTTCGCTCGGTATTTCGAGCTGGTCGGGAGAGACCCCCTTAACGGCTGTAATTCGCCCCCGCATCATCGGGACACGGCGCAGTTCGCTGATACCATCCGTTGCCAGTACCAGCGTTTCGAAGTCCTCGACCTGCTCCGGCTGGATATCAATAAAATAAAATCCGGGAGCTTCTTCGGGCAGGCTCTGGGTGACTGCCCGGCTGACATTCCCCTCGAGCAGGGCAACAATGACCAGCACGGTCAACCCCAGACCCATGGAGAGGATCACACTTGAGGTGGGGGCGCCCGGGCGATGCAGATTGGCAATGGCAGTCCGCAGGGCGGGGTGGCTCGCGCGGGGCAAAACACGGGTCAGTCTGGTGACTGTCCAGCCGACAAAGTGATAGATCGTAAAGGTGGCAATGGCGCCGGTAATGAAAAATCCGGCAATTTTGGGATTGCTGGAAAAGGCGACAGCGGTCAGAGCAAGCAGGATAGAGCTAAGGGTCAAGAGGACAAGCGCCCGGGGAGTAGGACTTCCGGTGATCGGTGAAGTCAGATCCCGGAACAGACGGGCAGGTGACGTTTTCCCAGCGCGGGAAAGGGACCAAAGTGAAAAGGTCAGGGCTGTCAAAAAACCGAAAGTCGCCGCGAGAAAAAGGGGTTTGGGGTAGAGGTCTGCTGCGATTTCCCAGCCAAGAATATCTCCGGCAAAAGAAGCGGCAAAATAAGGGGCAGCAGCCCCGGCAAGCAAACCTGCCAGAGTTCCTGCAAGGGTAAGAAAAAGGATCTGTGCGAGGTAAATCTGGAAAATCAGGCTTGATGATGCGCCGAGGCATTTGAGCGTGGCGATGACAGGGACCTTGCCATCCATAAAGCTTTTTACGGCATTGGCGACCCCAACGCCGCCTACCAGCAGCGTGGCGAGGCCGATAAGGGTCAGGTACATGCCCAGAATATCAATGAATTGACTGATTCTTGGCGCCGCTTTTTCCGAACTTCTGACCCGCCAACCGGCATCGGGGAAGCTGTCATCTAGCTGGTTTTGAAAGAGTTCAAGATCTGTGGCTAATGGCAGGGCCAGACGGTAGTCATAGCGAACCATGCTGCCCGGCTGTATCAGCCCGGTGCTTTCCAGACTGTCACCGGAAACCATGACTGTCGGGCCATAGGTAAAGGCGCGGGTTGAAAGATCTGGTTCCTTGATCAGGGAGCCACGAACTGTATAACGGGTATCGCCTACGACAATGGCATCGCCGACTTTCAAATCCAGCTTTCGCAAAAGATTCGGGGCCACAACAGCACCCCACTGACCGTTTGTCTGTGCCAGGGCATTCTGTAGGGAAGCTGCTGGTTCCAGTATGATGTCCCCGTAAAGCGGATAGACGTTATCAACGGCACGAAGCTCGATAAGGGTGCGCTTGCCAGCGGTTTGGTCCTGCCGTCCCATGGCCCGCATCTCCCGTACCAGAGAGACGGTTCCCCTGTCGGAAAGCCAGTTCATCTGTTCGGGGGTGGCTTGCTGATGTACCAGATTAAGCGCGATATCGCCCCCCAGCAGGTTGCGGCCATCATTGCGCAACCCCTGTTCTATCGAGGCAGAAATAGAGCCGACAGCAGCGATGGCACTGACACCGAGAAAAAGGCAGCCGAGGAAAATTCTGAAACCTTTGATCCCCCCGCGTAACTCACGCAGGGCAAAGGTCAGGGCAAGGGAAAGGGGAAAAGAACGGGACATCAGGAGCGACCTTTTGCGGTTGCTGAAACGGCCCTCGGACTCGCTTTAGATACCGGGGAAGGATTTTCCAGCTTCTGTGCACGGGAGTTTTGCTCGCTCAAGAGGCCATCTTTCAAAACAACAGTTCGATTGCAGCGTTCGGCCAGTTTGGGATCGTGGGTGATCAGGACCAGGGTGGTGCCATGATCTTTTTGCAGGCTGAACAGCAGGTCGATAATAATATCACCGGTGGCACTGTCGAGGTTCCCGGTCGGTTCGTCGGCAAGCAGGAGCTTGGGTTCGGCGGCAAAGGCACGGGCGAGGGCAACACGCTGTTGTTCTCCACCGGAAAGTTGCCCGGGAAAGTGATCAAGACGGTGTCCCAGACCAACGGCTTCAAGCCGGGCACGGGCACGGGCGAGGGCATCGGGTTTACGGGCAAATTCGAGAGATACAGCAACATTTTCCAGGGCGGTCATGGTGGGAATCAAATGGAAGTCCTGGAATACGATACCAATGCCGTCGCGTCGAAAGCGCGCCAGGGCATCCTCATCCATGGCACCAAGATCCCTGCCGTCAATGATCACCTGTCCTGACGTTGCCGCCTCGAGCCCGGCCATCAGCATCATCATTGAGGATTTTCCTGCCCCCGAGGGACCGACAACAGAGACGGTATCCCCAGCGTTAATTTCCAGGTCTATGCCTTTGAGAATATCAACCGATCCGGCTTGCGATTTAAGGGTGAGATGAAGGTCGGAAAGAGAAACAAGCGCGGAAGAAGTATTGGGCATGGAGCAGTATCTTTCCAAAACAGTGCGATAAAACCTTTGATTGGAAGGCTATATGGGGACAGGGAAGGGGAAATTCAATTGCTTCAGACTTGTTCCGGCCTCTGACAAACCCTATTTCTCAGTGTAGAGTTTCGTTTACAGTTCTTTCATTACTGTTGGTTGATCCTATTGATGATGCAAAAATTCTTCCGAATTTTCCCCCTGTTTTTCCTTCTGCCCTCAATTTTTCTGGCATCAATTCTGCTGACGGCAGGACCTCGTCCTGCAGAGGCGGATACACCTTTGAAATTGCTCGCTTACGGTGACAGTCTTACTCATGGGTATGGGCTTGAGGCTGGGGATACCTTTCCTGAACGTCTCCAGGCGGCACTGGATGCAGCCGGGCACAGCATTGAAGTCATTAATGGTGGTAACTCAGGTGATACCTCTGCCTCTGGTCTGGCTCGACTGGACTGGGCTTTGATGGACGAACCTGACCTGGTGATTTTAGAACTCGGCGCCAATGACGGGTTGCGCGGTCTTGAACCGGCCGAAACCAAAAAAAACCTCAGGACTATCCTTACAGGATTGCAACAGTTTGGGGCCCGTGTGCTGTTAACAGGAATGCAGGCACCACGAAATCTTGGTTCTGAATATGTCGAGGAGTTTGATCGTATCTATCCGGATCTGGCCAGGGAAACAGGGGTGGAGCTCTATCCCTTTTTTCTGGAGGGCGTTGCTCTGGAGCGGGATCTCAATCAGAAAGACGGTATTCATCCAAACAGGGCTGGTGTCGACAAGATTGTTGAAGCTATTCTACCTTATATTGAAAGTATGATCGCCGCAGAGAAAGGCAGTTGATGACGGTAACGCCCCCCCGGTTCAAAGCCGGTTTTTCCGAGACAGCCCAATGGTCCAGCGCCTGTAATGAAGTGCTTCTCGGCTTGGGGGATATACCTGCAGAAGCCAATCTGGGGTTCATTTATCTTTCCGATGATCATGCAGACGATTTTGGTAGTATCCTGACCTATCTCCGGGAAAAGACCGGAATTGAACATTGGTGCGGGACAGTTGGAATCGGCGTGGCGTCAATTGCGGGTGACAAGTTCGGGCGCGTTGATTCGCGCGAAATTTATGACCAGTCTGCTCTTGTGGCTCTGATCGGGGCTTTTCCATCGGACAGCTTTCAGGTGTTTGAAGCCGGACAGATCGAGATGGACGAAGGGGTCCGTCTGGTTGTCACAGGTGAAGGAGTTGAAAAATGGCTTACAGAGAATAAGCCTTATCTGGGAGTTGTGCATGCTGACCCCCGGGATTACAGCTTGCCTCTTCAGCTTTCTTCTCTTGCTGCCGGGCTTGAGACCTATCTGGTTGGCGGCTTGACTTCCTCGCGAACCGAAATGTTACAGGTGGCGGATCATGTGGCCGAGAGTGCTGTCTCCGGGGTACTATTCAATGCGAATGCCCCTGCCATAACCGGCCTGACACAAGGCTGCAGCCCGATTGGGGAGCAGCGTGCGGTTACTGCTTCTGAGGGGCGCAAGATAATTTCAATCGATAACAGGCCAGCCCTGGAAGTCCTCAAGGAGGATATTGGCGAGCTGCTTTCCCGTGATCTGAGCCGGATCGGCGGTTATATCTTTGTTGGCTTTCCGATTGAGGGAAATGATGCCGAAGACTACTTGGTACGGAACATACTGAGCATCGACACCGGGGATGGCTCTCTTGAAATTACAGAAGAAACACAGCCAGGCCAGCCGATTTTCTTTTGTCGTCGGGATAGTGAAACGGCGCGTAAAGATCTGAATCGGCTTCTGGATGATATGCGGGCGAGATTGCCAAGCTCGCCCAAGGCAGGATTGTATTTCTCCTGTCTGGGCCGGGGGCAGGCTTTATTTGGACCGAATTCGGAAGAACTCAATGTTATCCGTCAGGAATTTGGGGACATGCCGCTTGTTGGTTTTTATGCCAATGGGGAAATTTCTCACGACCGTCTTTATGGTTATACCGGTGTGCTGACATTGTTTTATTGATTTACGGGATATCCGGGAAAGTTTGATCATGGACTACAAAAAACTGGGTCGGACAGATCTGAAAGTAAGCGCCCTGTGTCTGGGAACCATGACCTGGGGAGAGCAAAACAGCCAAGCTGAAGCCTTTGAGCAGATGGATTATGCTGTGGATCAGGGAATCAATTTCTTTGATACGGCTGAAATTTACGCTGTGCCGCCCAAAGCAGAAACCTATGGTGCCACGGAAAAAATCATTGGTAACTGGTTCGCGGAAAGAAAAAACCGGGACCAGATTGTGCTGGCCTCCAAGGTTGCCGGTCCCAGTCCCGCCCAGACCTACATCCGGGGTGAAATCGCACGTTTTAATCGCAAACATATTACTGCTGCGCTTGAAAATTCCCTGAAGCGCTTGAAAACGGACTATATCGATCTTTACCAACTGCATTGGCCAGACCGGAATGTGAATATCTTTGGCCAGCTCGGTTTTGACCATCGGAATGAGGAAGTGATCACACAGCCGGAAGAAACCCTGGGTATTCTGGACGATCTGGTCAAAGCCGGAAAAATCCGGGAGGTCGGGATTTCGAATGAAACACCCTGGGGGGCGATGGAGTTTTTGAAGCTGGCGGGGGAGGGTAAAGGCCCTCGTATGGTTTCAATCCAGAATCCCTACAGTTTTCTCAATCGCAGTTTCGAAGTGGGTATGGCGGAAATCGCCATTCGCGAGGATCTCGGGCTTTTGGCCTATGCGCCGCTTGCAGCAGGCGTTTTGACCGGAAAATATCTTGGTGGCGCCCGCCCCGAAGGTGCCAGAATTTCCCTCTTTCCGGATAATAAACGCTATATGGGGGAGCGCGCTGAAGCAGCCGTTCAGGAGTATGTTTCTCTGGCTGAAAAATATCATCTTGATCCGGCGCAGATGGCACTTGCCTACGTCCGGACCCGTCCCTTTGTTACGGCACCTATTATCGGAGCCACAAAGATGGCGCAATTAAAGACGAATATTGCATCAGCAGAGATCACACTATCAGAAGAGGTTCTTTCTGAAATAGATACACTTGGACGCAGGCATACGATTCCCTGCCCCTAGCGATGTGCGAGTTTTGCAGAGTGGAAATTATCTTGCCAGTGAGCCCCATATTTGCGGACTATGGTGAGAGGCTCTTGTTCAGGTTTGAGTCTGGGGTGGTTTGTTAACAGGAGGCATCCTTATGCGCCTATTTTCGGCGATTGCGTTACCCGAAGAAGCCCGTTTGAGTTTGATGGGCTTATGTCATGGATTGCCAGGACAGCGCTGGGTCGCCCCCGAAAACTTTCACATAACCCTGAGATTTTTTGGCGAGGTCAACGGAGCAGTTGCCCGGGATCTCGACGACGTTTTCAGCCGGATCCACTTCAGACCTTTTGAGGTACGCCTGAACGGGGTCGGGGCCTTTGGCAAGGAAGGAAAACCACGGATGCTCTGGGCTGGTGTGGAGAAAACGCCAGAGATATCAGATCTTAAACGCAAGATCGAACATGCGGCCCAATCGGTCGGGGTGAATCTGGAGCGTGAAAAATTCACGCCCCATGTCACACTTTGCCGGTTTAAGTCTGCACCCGGCCCGGCCTTTGGAAACTATCTGCAGGCAAACAGCCTCTTTTCCCATCCCCCTTTTGTTGCGGAATGTTTTGGCCTCTATTCAAGCCATCTTACGCCGTCGGGTGCCTGCTATTCTCTGGAAGCCGACTATCCAGAACCGTTTTTCTCATGGACCGAGACTCTCGATATATGAGGTAGAGACCACTGGCGACGATGACTGCAGCACCAATCAGGACGTGGGCTTCAGGGATTTCGTTCCAGAAAAACCAGCCAAATAGCAGGCCCCACAGAAGAATCGTATATTCAAAGGGGGCGATGACCGCAGCAGGGGCAATACGATAGGCCTGACTGGTTAAAAAGTGTGCCGTTGTCGCAACAATCGCCATGACCAGAATCATCAGAAGGTCACTGTTATCAGGCCGGGTCCAGGCAAAAGCATCCCATGGCAGCAACAGGGCGACAAGGGCGAGAATGACCGTGGTCAGGGTGCCCCAAAAGGTGATCCCTGCCGAGGTGCTGTGATGACGAAGCTGTCGGGTGATAATCATCAGGACGGCATAGAAAAAAGCAGCAATCAATGGCAGGAATGCTGCCGGTTGGAAAGCATCGGTGCCGGGCTGGAAAATTACCAGAACCCCGCAGAAACCGGTAAAAACCACGCCCCAGCGATGGGGGCCTACTTTTTCGCCAAGAAAAATCACGGAGAGAATGGTAATGAAGAGGGGACCAACGAAGGTAATGGCAAAGGCTTCAGCTAAAGGCATCAGGGGCAAGGCGGCATAGAAGCTTCCTGCGGTGACGATGATAAGAGCCGATCGGGCCAGCAGTAACCAGGGGCGATCACAGCGCAAGGTTTGCCAACCACCGGATTTGATCACGAGAGCGACCGTCAGGGGCAGGCTGAAAGTGTTGCGGATCAGAATGATGCTGATCAGGCTATAGGAGGCGGTTAGCCACTTGGCAATGCCATCCATAACCGACATGCAGAAAACCATGACGATGGCCAGAATAATGCCAAGAAAAATTCTGTCTCCGCTGGTATTCACCGCGCTTGTTAACTGCTTACTCATGGAACTGCTTCCCGATATGAAGGAGGAGGGCATCGACACCCTGTTCGATAACGTCCAGCATGGCTTCGTAGTCTGAGGCTCCACCGTAATAGGGATCTGCAACGTTCTTGTCCCTAATCTCGCTGTAATCAAGAAAGAGAGCGAGCTTGTGCCGGAGGTTTGCCGGGCAGATCTGTTGCAGAATTGCCAGGTGCCCCTCGTCCATTGCCAGGACGAGATCAAATGCTTCAAAATCCTGAACTGTTACTTTGCGGGCGCGGAGATCTGCATAGTCGTAACCTCGGTTTTTCGCGAGTTTCAGGCCAGTTTCTGTGGGGGGATCACCAAGATGATAATTGTGTGTCCCTGCTGAATCGGTTTTAACTTTCCGGGCCAAGCCTCTTTCCCTCAAGCGATGTCGCAGGATGCCCTCCCCGGCAGGGGAGCGGCAGATATTCCCGGTGCAGACAAAGAGCACGGAGTAGTCTTTCATCATTTGTTCTCTTCATTCTGTAGAGCAGAAAAGGCCTCTGCAGGACATGCTCTGGTATTGAACAGCAGGTTTTGTCGATTCAGGGGGGCAACCAGAAGACGTGCGGCTTGATTGCACAGTGGAACAGAAGGATAAATCTGGCAAGCGCAGAAGGTTATTTGTTTAATCCGGAGGCAATGATTTGCAATGTCCTTTTGATTGCAGGACTTTTGGCTAAAGCCTTGAAAGTTGACAAAAGGTGCTGGAAACGCAACGCTATAGAGGCGACGCTAATACAACCACTGAGAAACAGGGTGAGATTTTCCGATCAAGGCGCCGCGTTCTAAACAGGGAGTCTATAAAGTGAAAATACAAAACTGGTTGAAAGGCCTGGTGCTCGCCACGGCCATTTCCGTCCCCGCTTTGTCTGTGCCGCCGAGCTTTGCAGCAACGCCGGACGATATTCTGGTTGTTGCCAATCGAATTGACGATATTATTTCGCTCGATCCACAGGAAATGTTTGAATTTGCCGGGACGGACTATGCGAATAACGTCTATGATTCACTGGTCAGCTTTGATCCGAAAGATCTGTCCAAAGGCTATGAGCCCAGCCTCGCTGAAAGCTGGACCATCAGTGAAGATGGCAAGACTTTTACTTTCACCATCCGCGAAGGGGTAACGTTCCACTCCGGTAATGAGTTGACCGCGCATGACGCAGAGTTCTCGCTCAGGCGTGCAGTGGGGCTGAACAAGACACCATCCTTTATCCTGACCCAGTTCGGTTTTACCCCGGAAAATATGGACAGCACCATTAAAGCGACGGATGACAGGACGCTGGTGGTTGTAACCGATAAAAAATATGCACCTTCTTTTGTCCTGAACTGTTTTACCAGCGCCATTTCCTACATTGTTGATTCAAAGGAAGTAAAGTCACATGAAAAAGATGGAGACTGGGGCAATGAATGGCTACGGACCAATTCTGCCGGTTCCGGTGCTTATTCACTTGTAAGCTGGAAGCCGAATGAGTCCTATACTTTGAACGCGAATGCCGACTATTGGCGGGCCAAACCTGCGATGAAACGCGTGATCGTACGCCATATTCAGGAATCAGCGACACAGCGGCTGCTGTTGGAAAAAGGCGATGTTGATGTTGCCCGGAATCTGTCACCAGAAGACGTTGCCGGGATTGCCGAGAATTCTGATCTGGCTGTGGATGAAGATCTGCGGGGCCGGATCATGTATATTTCCTTGAACCAGAAAGATCCGATCCTCTCGAAACCACAAGTCATTGAAGCTCTGAAATATCTGGTTGATTATAAAGGCATGGAAGGTGCTTTTTTGAAAGGCCAGTGGAAAGTTCACCAGGCTTTCTTGCCCTTGACCTATATGGGCGAGCTGAAAGATCAGCCTTTCAGCTTTGATGTTGATAAAGCAAAAGGACTCCTGACCGAAGCAGGATATCCGGATGGTTTCGATGTGGAAATCATTGTGCGTGATGCGCAAGAGCGGGTCGAGATTGCGCAGTCACTGCAAAACACCTTTGCCCAGGCAGGGATCAACGTTTCCCTTAGTCAGGGAACTGGGAAGCAGATCCTTGGCAAATACCGGGCCCGGGACTTCCAGATTTATCTTGGTGCCTGGGGGCCGGATTATCCAGATCCTCATACCAATGCCGATACCTTTGCCTCTAACCCTGACAATGCGGATGAAGCGCAGCATCTTGGTAAGCTGGCCTGGCGTAATGCCTGGGCTATTCCTGAGCTGACAGCCATGACCGAAGCGGCGGTTCAGGAAACGGATAACGCCAAGCGGGCCCAGATGTATGTGGATATCCAGAAGGAGCATCAGAAAGTCTCTCCTTTTGTCGAGATGTTCCAGAAGAACGAACAGACAGGCCGTCGGGCAAATGTCAGCGGCTTTGTTACTGGTTCTGCTGTGACAGCTGTCTATTACTGGACAGTGACCAAGTAGAGCAGCATGAGCAACGCCGCTGGTACAGCGACGCAGAAGCGGCGAGGAGCTTCCTCGCCGCTTCTAAAGCGTCTTCGCAGACTGACAACAGTCCTCTTTTCAATTATTGCGACACTTGTCGGGCTCTTGTTTATCACTTTCCTGATTGGTCGGGTGATGCCGATTGATCCAGTTCTCGCGATTGTTGGGGAGCGGGCTTCAAAAGAGGTTTACGACGCGGCTTATCTCTCGCTGGGACTGGACAAACCGCTTGTTGTTCAGTTCGGTGTTTTTCTGCAGCAGGTCTTTACGGGCGACTTCGGGATCTCAAGACTCACGGCTCGCCCGGTTTCTGATGATATTATCCGGGTTTTTCCAGCCACACTCGAGCTGGCCTCCGTTGCAACTGTTTTTGGGGTGCTTTTGGGCGTGCCAATGGGAGTAATCGCGGCAGTACATCAGGGGAAATGGCAGGATCAGCTGATTCGCCTTTTTGGTCTTTTTGGCTATTCCATGCCGATTTTCTGGCTTGGTTTGATGGGGCTGCTGATTTTTTACGGTATTCTGGGCTGGGTTGGCGGACCGGGTCGGCTAGATGTTTTCTATGATGACCTTGTGCCCGTGATTACCGGTATGATTCTGGTCGATAGCCTGATCGCCGGAGAAATTGATATTTTCTGGAATGCGGTATCGCATATCATTCTGCCAGCCTCGCTGCTGGGGTATTATTCCCTGGCCTATATCAGCCGGATGACCCGCTCTTTCATGCTGGAACAGCTCACTCAAGAGTATATCATCACGGCACGGGTCAAAGGCCTGTCCGAACATGCCGTGATCTGGCGGCATGCTTTGGGTAATGTGATGATTCCCCTGATTACTGTAATTGCGCTTTCCTATGCCAATCTGCTGGAAGGATCCGTCCTGACTGAAGTGATTTTTGCCTGGCCGGGGCTGGGGCAGTATCTGACCACAGCGTTACTTTCTGCAGATATGAATGCTGTGATGGGCGGGACTGTTGTCGTGGGGCTGATCTTTATCGGCCTGAATCTTTTCTCTGATTTCCTGTACAAGATTGTGGATCCGAGGGCCCGATGACTGAAAGTACTAATAACAGCCCTTCTGTCACTGATTCCTCCAATCTGAGAGCCTGGTTGACAACCGAAACCCCTCGATCAAGGTTCCAGGCAAAGATGACCCAGCTTTATAGCGGTTGGCAGAGCCTGCGTTCCAATCCCTTGGCTTTGGTTGGTTTTCTGATTCTGGTGATCCTGATACTGGTTGCTGTTTTTGCCCCCTTCCTCGCGACCCATGGCCCGAGTGAACAAAACCTGGCCATGCGACTGGCCCCTCCGGGAAGCGACGGGTATCTGCTGGGCAGTGACGAGTTTGGCCGGGATATCTGGAGCAGGATTATCTTTGGCTCCCGCATCACGCTGATGATCGTTGTCCTGGTTGCCTGTACCGCTCCGGTATTTGGATTGCTGGTCGGGACGGTTGCCGGGTACCTCGGGGGCTGGCCGGATATGGTTTTAATGCGCATTACTGATATCTTTCTGGCTTTTCCCAGACTGGTGCTCGCGCTTGCCTTTGTTGCGGCCCTGGGTGCCGGGATTGAGAATGCCATTCTCGCCATTTCCCTGACAGCCTGGCCCCCTTATGCCCGTATCGCCCGGGCGGAGACTCTGACAATTCGTAATGCAGACTATATCAGTGCGATTCAGTTACAGGGGGCGGGCAGTCTCAGGATTATCACCGGTCATATCTGGCCGATGTGTATGTCCTCGATTATCGTCCGTGTAACACTGGACATGGCTGGAATTATCCTGACAGCTGCCGGTCTTGGTTTTCTGGGACTTGGGGCGCAACCGCCGATGCCGGAATGGGGCGCAATGATTTCTGCAGGACGGAAATTTCTGCTGGATCACTGGTGGGTGGCGACCATGCCGGGCCTGGCAATCTTTATTGTCTCTCTCGGCTTTAATCTTCTGGGTGATGGTCTGCGCGATATTCTTGATCCAAAAGGGGAGCAGTCATGAGCAAGCCTCTTCTGGAAATCGAGGATCTCTGGGTCCGTTTTCAAACAAAAAGGAAAGTGGTTGAAGCTGTCCGGGGTATTTCCTTCTCTGTCGGGCGGGAACGAATTGGTATTGTTGGTGAGTCAGGTTCCGGCAAGTCAATGACCGGCCGAGCAATTCTGCGACTGATCAGAGAACCCGGAAAGGTGAAAGCCGGAAAGATCCTGTTTGATGGTATTGATCTTCAATCCTTGAGTGAAAAGGAAATGCGCGGGATTCGTGGCCACCGTATTTCGCTGGTGATGCAGGACCCCAAATTTTCACTTAATCCGGTGATGAAAGTCGGGCAGCAGATTGCCGAGGCCTACCGTGTACACAATAAATCTTCGAAAGCAGAGGCAAAAAAGCGGGCACTGAAGATGCTTGAGGCGGTTCAGATCCGTAATCCTGAACGGGTTTACGACAGTTACCCCCATGAAGTGTCGGGCGGGATGGGTCAGCGTATCATGATTGCCATGATGCTGATTCCCGAACCGGATCTTCTGATCGCTGACGAGCCGACCTCGGCGCTGGACGTGACCGTCCAGATGCGGGTGTTGCAGATCATGGATAAACTGGTGCGCGACAGGGGCATGGGACTGATTTTCATCAGCCATGATCTCAACCTGGTTTCGTCATTCTGCGATCGGGTGATTATCATGTATGGCGGCAAAATTGTTGAGACCTGCAGGGCAGATGAACTGCAGCAGGCAAAACACCCCTATACCCGCGGCTTGCTTGCGGCTTTGCCTCATATTCACTCACCTTGTGAGCGCCTGTCGGTGCTGGAACGCGATCCCCGGTGGCAGGAGGAGCCAAGTGTTGATGCATTCATCTGAGGTCGCACAACAACTAAAAGCTGATGCGACACTTGAAATCAGCAACCTTGATGTCTTTTTTGGTCAGGGGATGGAGCGGTTGCAGGCGGTAAAGGATGTCAGTTTTTCCGTAGCAAAGGGTGGTTCATTTGGCCTGGTCGGGGAATCAGGATCGGGAAAATCCACTGTTTTGCGCACAATAAGCGGATTGGTTGGGGACTGGAAAGGTACAATCAATATCAATGGAAAATCGATGGATTACCGCCGGGACAGGGCTTTTTACAAAACGATCCAGATGGTGTTCCAGGATCCTTACGCCTCTCTGCACCCCAGACATACAATTGATCGTACCCTGAGTGAACCTCTGATTTTGCATGGGGTGGGGGATCGGGATGATCGGGTTGATCAGGCCCTGCTTGATGTTGGCCTGGGAACCGCTTTCCGTTTTCGTTACCCGCATCAGCTGTCTGGTGGCCAACGACAACGTGTAGCAATTGCCCGTGCTCTTATGCTTGAGCCCGAGATTATGCTTTTGGACGAACCGACTTCGGCGCTGGATGTGTCGGTGCAGGCAGAGATCCTGAATTTGCTGGCAGACCTTCGACAAAATAAAAATCTGACATATCTACTGGTTACACATAATCTCGCGGTTGTTGCACACATGTGTGAGGATATTGCTGTGATGAACCGGGGGGAAATTGTCGAGGTGATGAGCGTCGAGACCATGCGTAAGGCTGAACCGCAGCATCCCTATACCCGGGAATTGCTGTTGGCCAGTGAGGGGTATGTTCCGGAGTAAAACCAGCTGGTTACGACAGGATATATCGAGCATCTAATTTTTTTCGAAAAGCATGAATAACAGGATTTTCCCATGTCTCAGGCCCCGATCCCCGTCTTTGATGGACACAATGATACCTTGTTGCGTTTCGTTCTGAATGCAGGAACAGAAAAAGAGCAATCCTTCTTTCATGAAAGTGGTAAGGGACACATTGACTTGCCCCGATCAAGAAAAGGAGGTTTCTCCGGTGGCCTTTTTGCCATGTTCACGCCGTCCAAATTCAATGCTGCCGGTGTCTCTTTCAATCCGGATGATCCCGAGAACTTTAAACCTGTTGAGCAAAGCTTTGCCTTGAATTTTACCAACAGAATGTTTGCCATGGCCTGTCATCTGGAGCGGGAAAGCAAAGGCGAAGTTGTTATTGCCCGCTCTGCTCGCGAAATACGGTCTGCGCAGGCGGCGGGGCGACTCGCCATGGTCATGCATATTGAAGGCGCAGAAGCGATCGATGCGGATTTCGATGCGCTGGAAGTGCTCTATGCTGCGGGGTTACGCTCGATTGGGCCTGTGTGGAGCCGCAAAAATATCTTTGCTGATGGTGTGCCGATGGCTTTCCCCAGCTCGCCGGATACGGGAAGTGGCTTGACAGATGTTGGACGGGAATTGGTGCGCAACTGTAATGACATGGGCGTTATGATTGATCTGTCTCACATCACGGAAAAAGGCTTCTGGGATGTTGCCAAAATCTCGACCCGGCCGTTGGTTGCGTCTCACTCTAACGTCCACACGCTTTGTCCTTCGGCAAGAAACCTTACGGACAAACAGCTGGATGCTGTGCGTGAGAGCAAGGGGCTGGTCGGGGTGAACTTTCATGCGGCTTTCCTGCGTAACGACGGTGAACCTATTGCTGACACGCCGCTGGAACAAATCGTGCGTCATACGGCTTATCTGATTGATAAATTGGGAGAAGATGGAGTTGCCCTGGGCTCCGATTTTGACGGCTGTCTTGTTCCCGATGAGCTTGGTGATGTTGCCGGCCTTCCCAAGTTGTTTGATAAATTCCGCCAGGCCGGGTTTGGGGAGACTGTGATTCGTAAAATTGCATCGGAAAACTGGCTTGGTCTGCTGGAGAGAACAGGCATATGACTGAAGGTGCCAGCAGAAAGATTGACTGGCTGGGACTGGATCATGTGCAGCTGGCAATCCCGCCAGGGAGTGAAGATCTTTGCCGCAGTTATTATGGCGGGCTTCTTGGTTGGGAGGAGCTGGAGAAACCAGCGGTTTTGGCGCAGCGCGGCGGTTTATGGTTTCAGGCGACGGGTTTTCAGCTTCACCTTGGCGTGGAGCTGGAATTTGCCCCGGCCAAAAAAGCACATACCGGCTTTTTGATTGCGCCGGTGGTTGTTCTGGCCGGATTGCTTGAGACGGCTGGCTATCCCGTGAAATGGGATCGGGATTTGCCGGGTTACAAAAGGTTCTATTCTGTGGATGCAGTGGGCAACAGGCTGGAGTTCATGCAACGTCTTGCCTAACCTCACTGAAAAATCCTGTCCTATCAGGGCTTTTCCTTCACAGATCCTTGATTTGTTCTCTTGCCATTCATTCTTCAGGATATCGGTCAAAATTCTGGTGAATGAGAAAATAGACGGGACGGAAAGAAGGGATAATGACAACTCTCGACGAGCTCCTGAGAGAAATCCGTGCCTGTGAGGTCTGTCGTCCGGAGCTGCCTTTGGGACCACGTCCTGTTATCCGGGCGAGACCTTCTGCCAGAATTCTGATTATAGGGCAGGCACCGGGCACAAAAGTCCATGAAACGGGTATTCCCTGGAATGATCCTTCGGGGGAGCGTCTGAGAGAATGGATGGGACTTGGTGCTGAGACATTTTACGATGAGAATCTTATCGCCATTATGCCGATGGGATTATGTTATCCTGGGCGCCTCGACAAGGGCGGGGATGCGCCGCCGAGACCGGAATGTGCACCTCTTTGGCATGAAAAGGTGAAAACCTTTCTGCCAGAGATCCGCCTGACTTTGCTGGTTGGTCAATATGCCCAGGGGTACTATCTGGGGGCAGGACGACAGAAAACCCTGACAAAAACGGTACTGTCCTGGCGTGATTATCTACCGGACTATCTGGTGACACCCCATCCAAGCTGGCGGTCGGCAATCTGGTTGAAAAAAAATCCATGGTTTGAAGACGAGGTTATACCTTATCTTCAGGAGCAGGTGCGGTCACTGGTTGGTAAATAATCGACGGGGACAGAAAGTCAGGAGAGACTGACGGTTCGGCCTTCCATTCTTTCCATGTCATCTTCGCTGATGCCGAAGTGGTGGCCGATTTCGTGAATCAGCACATGCATGACAATCTGGCCGAGATCTTCGCCATTTTCGCACCAGTAGTCCAGGAGGGGACGACGGAAGAGAAAAACAACATCATCTTCGGCGGACATGTCGGTACGAAAGCCGCTGCCGGTTTCGCGGTCAATGCCCTGGTAAAGCCCGAGCATTTCAAAGGGGGTTTCACAATCCATTGCTTCCATCATGTATTCTGATGGAAATTCATGGACCTCAATGGTGATCTGGCGTGCAACATCACGAAGCTCATCGGGAATGTGCGCATAGGCCTCCCGTGCCAGAGCTTCGATGTCGCTGATCTCTGGGGGAGTGGTAAATCGCCCTATATTGTGAACTTGGCCCATTATCTCATTCCGTACTGCAGAGGGTCGCAATAGGCCCAGATTCGAAAGCTGTGTCAATCCCAAAGACCAGATCCAGCCTTGCAAGAATCACATATCCATCCGATAGATATTCTATGCTATTGTTTGTAAAAGAACAAATCGATCCTGTACTGCCTCTGTGGAGTAAATGTGATTATGACGAATAGAGAGTTACCTGTGAAATTGGACACCCAACAACGCCAGGAACTGCTTCCTTCCCTTGAAGGGTGGCAAGTGGTGAGCGACAGGGATGCCATCCGTAAAGAGTTCCGGTTCAAGTCTTTTAATCAGGCCTGGGGATTTATGAACCGGGTGGCCCTGGTTGCAGAAAAAATGGCCCATCACCCTGAATGGTCCAATGTTTACAACAAGGTGGATATTGTACTGACAACACATGATTGTGACGGTCTGTCTCTGCTGGATGTCGAGCTAGCCCGTAAGATGAATATCTTTGCCAGGTAGATTAGGTCGGTAGATTAGATGCTTCTCATCAACTGCTGCGACTTGTAACTCTGGGCAGGGGACACATATCTGGAACATGCGCCTTTTTCAATTCAGGAAACCTGACCCAGCCCGGGCTGACCAGAAACTGCTTTCTTCCGATGAAAAGCTGGTTAAACGGGGCTTTTTAAAAAAACTGCGACGTGTGGTTGGCAAGATTGCTTTTGCCGAAGATCTTGTTGCTGCCTATTACTGTGCTTTTGATCCGAAAACACCTCTGCGGGTTAAAGCAATTTTGATGGCTGCCCTGGCATATTTTGTTGTTCCGGCGGATCTGGTGCCTGACTTTCTGCTTGGGCTCGGTTTTACAGATGATTTATCAGTATTGATTGCTGCGATCTCTACGGTGCGCGAACATGTCCGGACTGAACATTTTCAAAAGGCACAGGCTTTGCTAGAAAAGGAAAATGATCACTCTTCCGATAACTGAAATTTGAAAGATAATGCAGCGATTTATGCAGTTTTTCCTGAATTTCTCACCGAATTATCCAGGGAAGCGCTATAGTATCTTTGATATACAGAGAAATCTGGAGAGCCGTTAATGTTCAAACGTACATTGCAAAGTCTTACATTCTGCATTGTCTTTCTGGGCTGGCTTGTCAGCACGGCTTTCTGTGCTTCGGCGCTGGAGTTTTATACTGAAGATTTCCCGCCCTATAATTATGTTGAAGATGGAAAGCTGAAAGGTATCGGCCCAAAGATCGTTCGGGAATTGATGGCCGAGGTTGGTGAAAGTCCAGACATTATAGTTCTGCCTTGGGTACGTGCCTATAAATATGCTCAGGAGCGAAGCAATAGCGCTATTTTCTCGATTGTGAGAACGCCAAATCGAGAATCAGAATTTCAGTGGGTTGGCCCACTTTATACCGTGCGGGTCGGGCTTTATGCCGCGGGTGAAAATCGACAGCTCTATTCCCACGACAATGATGCCAATCTTGCTCAGGCGATGAAAACCGGGAATATTGCTGTACAGCTGGGCGGGGCTGGGGAAGAGTTGTTAACGTCTCGCGGTTTTAAAAATCTGAATCCGGTTCTCAATGTCGAAAAATCATTGTTTCTTCTGCTGAAGGGGCGTTATGACCTCCTGGAAACCAGTGATGTGTTTATGGCCTATGCAATTGAAAAAGAAGGCCTGGCTGTAGAAGCAGCATCGGAAGCGGTCTTGATCGGCCAGTATGATATGTATCTTGCTTTTTCCAACAATACACCTGCTGCTGTGGTGCAAAAATGGCAGGATGCTCTGGATCGGCTTCGTAAAAGAACAGCGTCTCCTGATTTAAGCTAGTAACTTCAGGCTGTGCCTCTTGGGGCATGGCTGGCAGGGCGAAGTGTATCTCTGGTTGACAGTTCTGCCTTAGCTCTCCGGCGGATACGGGCCTCGCGGTGTGCAATGTAGATTGCAGAAGCGGCAATGATACCACCTCCCACCCAGGTCCAGATATCAGGAATCTCTCCGACAGCAAAAAAAGCAATCAAGGCCATAAAGGGCAGGCGGGTATAGTCAAAGGGCATTACCGAAGAGGCATCAGCAATAGCGAGCGCCTTGGTAACCAACAGGTTTGCTATGGCTCCTAAAAGTCCGACACCTGCCACGGCCAGCCAAATTTTCTGACTGGGCCATTCCCAAACAAACATCGCCGGGACCAGGGAAAAGAGTGTCATGAATATTGTGGTGTAAAAAACGGTAACACTGGGTTTTTCTGTCTGGGTCAGCGTTTTTATCAACAAAACCGATATGGCCATCAGTGCTGCAGCCAGAACAGGTAACAACATCAGGACGCTCACTTCCTGGGTACCCGGCCGGAGGATTACCAGCACGCCAACAAAACCAAAAGCCGTCGCTATCCAGCGGCGCAATTTAACGGTTTCTTTCAGAAAGATCACTGCGCCCAATGTTGCAAAGAGGGGGACTGTGAAATTCAAGGCGACAGCTTGGGCCATTGGCAGAAGACTAATGGAAAGAAACCAAACGGCCATGGCAGCAAGGCCGTTCAGTGAACGGATGAAATGTAACTTGATCCGTTTGGTCCTGAGCTCACCGATCCCTACCCGCAAGAGCCAGGGCAGCATAAAGATAAAGGCGAAAAAATTCCTGAAGAAGGTAACTTCCATTACAGGCAACTCTTCGCTCGCCATACGCACAAGCAAGTTCATTACCGAAAAGCCGAAAGAGGCAATAACGACAAAAAGTGCCCCCTGAAGAGGTGCAGAAAGTAATTTTGTGCTGAACATTGGCTAAGGAAACCGTATGGCGGGGATTAGAGTACACCCAAGAGTAGTTCAGGCGGCGGGGCTTGTCATGTCCTAAGCTGTCCTTGCGTACAGCGACTCGAGCTTGCTGTGATTCGATTATGGCGTGACCTGGTCGAAACCAGTCGGGTCCAAATGTATAAAACACGCCATCAAGTTCAGGGCGTGCGACATTGGGAGAAAAAGCTGTAACCCTTGTACTGCCTGCCATTTTTCTGCCTTAAAATCTGAAGCAGACGTGAACTTTTTTATTTGCGACAGAAATAGATCGCCAAGCCCGAATTTCAGGCTTCGCTATGTCGTAAATGCATGACGGAGATGAAAATCTGGCATTTGTGGTTCTGTATGACTGCACGTATCTGGAGATTGTACACAACAACCTGGCTGACGGGATCTACTGGACCGAGCCTGTAAGAGGAAAAACGACTATGGCACATGTGTCTTTGTTTGTTGACCGGTCTTCTCCTTTCTACATGGAAAAGGCTCTTTATCTTGTCGCCACCACAGCAGCTGAAATTTTGGCTGGTTTTAAAGCCAAGCGTCAGCAGCGCGCTGTTGCAAAAATACTGGCAAGTCTTGATGCACGCACATTGCGGGACATCATGCCTGAGCGCTAAGCGCGAAGAACAGCTTCAAGAAAAGAAGAAGGCGGCCCACGGGTCGCCTTTTTTATTGGGTTACCAATCGGATATGATTGCTAAAGCACTTTTTGTTTAATCAAAAACAGCAAAAGTGCTTTAGCTATTTGGTTTGTCGCGTTTTCTTCTTTTTTTGATCGATGCCGATCAAAAGGAAAAAGCTTTAGGGAGCTGTCCGTCTCAGGAAAAGATGATTGAGACTATTGAAAGCCTGATAGAATTCTCTGAACTGAGTCAAAAAACCATCCCACTCAAGCCGACTGTCGAGAGTTTTCAGCTCTTCAAAAATTACACTCAAATCTTTAGTGCCATCGCAGCGTTCGGCGAGAGCCGCAGCAAGTCTCGGGAGCTGCAAGGTAACTGGAACACCTTCCAGGCTTGTTTTGAGCTGAGGGGACTTTTTCAGGCTGGTGGCGAGTTGCGCAGGATTCATTTCTCGCAGTACAGGAATGAGAGATTCTGCTGAAGCCCTTGTCCCTTCCAGCTTTGCCACGGTGTTTTTTTGCCGGGTTACATAAAAAACGTGCATCTTGATATTGCTGGCGATTTTTTCAGCCATGGCAGCCCGGGTCATACCGTCAAGACTTTCTGTCGCGCGGAGTAGAACCGGATCTTTGATGTAGGTTTCAAGCTGGTAGCGAATGGGCTCGATAAATCCGGCAATAGTCAGATCGCTCGAGGCAATCAGTTCGGTCAACTGTGGCACAGTATAAGCCCGGTCACAGCTGTGAAGCAGCAGGTCAACCAACTCGGCATCACTCGCCTTGTGATCGATAAGAAAAGGATTGCGGCGAAAGTTGTTACTGGCAGGGAGCTTTTCAAGAAGGCGCCTGGTCAATTTTACTTTGTCAGAAAGTTTTTCTGTCTTGTGTGTCAGATCGCGCAGCAGGCTTTGCAGGGGATAAACCCCTTCCCGACCATATTCACCGTAAACCATTAGGCCCATACCGCCATCCTGCTTCAGAACAGAGCAGAGAGATTTCAGGCCGGTTTCAGGCTTGTCCAGATGATGAAGGACGCCGCAGCAGTCAATGTAATCAAAGGCGTCCAGTTCCAGATGCGGTAAATCGAGCAGGGAGCCGTTCAGAAACAGAATGTTCTGTAGCCCACGGGTTTTTGCACGTTGCTCGGCAATTCTGCGGGAGGCGGAAGACAGGTCCAGATAGGTCACCTGATTTTCGAAGCCCTTGCCATCCGGGCTGGCGTCAGCGAGCTGTTGGGCCAGCATAATGGCTGCATCCCCTGTACCACCCCCCGCAACCAAAGCCCGAAAAGGTTGTGAAAAATCGCGCCGCCCGGAGAAGAGATAGTGGTTCAGTTCAACCAGATTACTGGGAGAACCGGTGATCAACCGCTTTCTTTCATCGGCCGGATTGCGGGCAGGGTAGGGATAGGTTTCGTATTGATCCTGTACGGCAGGCTGGAACGAACTCTTGCTCAAGACTTTGGCTTTCCCTGTATTTTATTTTGTAGGGTGAGGACAATTTTTCCTGTGACACGTCGTTCCTGAAGCATCTGGAAACCTTCAATCGCCTGCTCCAAAGGAAAACGTGCAGAAATATGTGGTATCAGCTTGCCTTCTCTATGCCAGTCAAACAGTTGGGCAAAGGCAATAGCGACCTTATCAGGCGCATGCCGGAGAAAAGACCCCCAGTAAAACCCCAGGCAGGAAACATTCTTGACCAGCAGGTGATTGGCCGGGATCCTCTGAACTCGCCCGCCCGCGAAGCCGACAATAATGATCCGTCCGTTCCAGGCGACTGATCGCAAGCTGGCGTCAAAGGTATCGCCACCAACCGGATCGAAAATGACATCCGCCCCTTTCCCGTCTGTCAGCTGTTTGATTTTCTCTTTGATGTTCTCGTGTTTGTAATCAATTACCGCATCTGCGCCGGTGGCAAGGGCGAGGGCAAGTTTCTCTTCACCGCTTGCCGTTGCAATTACTCTTGCGCCAATCGCTTTACCGATTTCTACAGCTGCCAGTCCAACGCCCCCGGTTGCGCCGTGCACGACCAAGGTTTCACCAGCCTGAAGCCGGCCCATCAATAACAAGGCTCCATAAGCTGAACCATAGGCAATCGGGAAGGCCGCAGCCGTTTCGAAGTCCATGCTGTCCGGTAATGGGAATACATGTGTTTTATTGGCTACGACAAAATCGGCGAAGGCCCCGTGAATGGTCTGCGACAGTATCCTGTCCCCAGGTTTAAAGCCTGTAACATTTTTGCCGATAGCATCCACAACCCCAGCCGCTTCAAAGCCCGGGCTGAAAGGCAAAGATGGTTTCTCCTGATAGCGGTTTTGGATGATCAGATTATCAGAAAAATTCATCCCTGCTGCGTGAACGGCAACCCTGATTTCATCATCTCCGGGGCGGGGAAGCTGGCGGTTTTCGGACAGTACCAGACATTCAGGCCCTCCGTATTCTTGGCAAAGTAATGCGCGCATTGAAGCCTCTGTTCCCGTTCAAAAAGGAGCGTTTTGCGCAGCTCTAATCTGGCCGACCTGCAGGCCCGCCCGGTTGAAAATCGGCGGTTCGAGAACGGACTGCAAACTTTCGGCTGTAAGTGGGTCAATAACCTTTAATTTCTTGAGAATCATACCGATGAGCGTTTCTGCCGAGCGGGTAACTCCGTCATCGGCCTTAAGGGCGATACCGAGACCGAGTTCAGGTATGATTCCTGTATAGACGCCTTCAGCACCTGTTTTGATCAGGGCACGGCCTTTGGTCGCTTCAATTATTTTTGTACAAAAACGGTCTGAGCCAGCAATCATGAAAGGTTCTGCTGCGATGGCTTTGGTAATGCGTGCGCAGGCTTCCTGTCTGTTTTCGGGCTGGTCTGAAGGGTCAGCAAAGCGCGCCATGGCCAGGGCGATGTTGGCAAGAGGCACGCCGATAACCGGGATGCCGCAGCCGTCGTGGCCTCGGGGAGCATTTCCCAAGTCCAGACCACACATGCTTTCCATAGCACCGAGGATGCGTTGTTGCAGAGGATGTTCGTATTTGACATAGCCCTTGCTATCGACGCCCATCTGCTTGCAAACGGTAAGGAAGCCAGCATGCTTTCCGGAGCAGTTGTTGTGAAGCGTGCTTTCAGTACCACCGGATCTGAGGAGCTCGATCATACTTGCTGTGTGATAGGGAAGATGTGATCCGCATTCCAGATCATCAGCGCTGCAACCAATTTTTTTCAACCATGTTGCAACGGTGTCCACATGCCGGGGTTGTCCGTCATGACTGGCGCAGGCAATGGAAATTTCGGCATCGGTCAGGTTGAAGGCATCCGCAGCCCCGGTTTCGATCAGCGGCAAGGCCTGAAGGCATTTGATCGCCGAGCGCCCATAGGTGATTTTCTCATAATCGCCGCCGGAGAGCACAACCTTGCCATCGCTATCGACCACAGCGTAAGCCGCGCGATGAATACTCTCGACCATATTTCCCCGTGTCACTTCGACCATGACAGGGTTGCTCTGTTCCCCATTGGAGGTAATTTTGTTATTTTTAATTTGATCAGGCACGTGAAAACTCTTTTTGTTAAGACAGTTGGCCCTGTTTTCTCGCAGGAAAACCGATTCAACCGATGATTCTTTGGTATTGATTCTTTGGCGCTCGCATTATAGGCGGAAAGCATCAAAGATTAACAGAGCTAAGAAGGACTGGATAAAGACGATGGCAGATAGAACAATGAAGGGATTTTTCGGCATGGGTGTCGAAGGTGGCAGCAAGCCCATGAACCTGGGAAATCTGCTTCGCTCCGCCCATAGTTTTGGCGCCAGTTTCTTTTTTACCGTCGCTCCGAATTACGACAGCCGCAAAGTTAAACAGTCTGATACATCCGATGCACCCAAAACCCTGCCGCTTTATAACTATGCGACAGTTGACGAAATGGTTTTGCCCAAAGGGGTGAAGCTGGTTGGGGTCGAGTTGACGGAAGAATCAATTGAACTGCCCAGTTTTTGTCACCCGCTTCAGGCTGCCTATGTTCTTGGTCCGGAAAAAGGCAGCCTCTCGCCAGAGATGCAGGCGCGTTGTGACTTTATTGTGAAAATTCCCATGAAATTTTGCGTCAATGTTGGCGTTGCTGGTGCAATTGTGCTTTATGATCGTTTGATCTCGACCGGAAAATTTCCAGCAAGGCCTGTTAACCCAAGGGCTAAAATTGTTCCTTTGCCGGAGCATTTCCAGGGCGGGCAGTTGCTCCGTACCCGTAAAGACTAGAACAGATTTAGCGGCCATCGCCGATAGTGGCCAATGGGTCCGGTTATCTTTTATGGTTATCTTTCGGGGCTGCCACAGAATTTCCCTTTTTGTAGCCTAGCCTCGGAACAATTGGACAAAGACCGAACGATACAAAGGCCGGACAATATTGTAGCTTGGGCATAACAGGGAAAAAGATGAGAAGATTTGTGACTATGTATTCTGCTATCCGAACGACTTTTATGGCGGCTGTCGCTTTTGCAGCAGTTACCCTTTCCACTGGCGTGCAGGCGCAGGGTGTCAAGGTGATCGCCCAGCATCGTGACTGGACGTCATACAGCTATAACGAGGATGGGCAGAAGGTTTGTTATATGGCCTCTGTGCCGAAAAAGGCAGAGGGGAGCTATTCCAAACGTGGTGACATCTATCTGATTGTCTCGCACAGGGTTGGCGAAAAGCGGTGGGATGAGGTCAGTGTCCAGTTCGGCTATCCTTTCAAGGAAAAGGGTGAAGCTCAACTGTCCGTTGGCAAGGACAAGTTCCGTTTTTTTGCGGAGGGAGATTCTGCCTGGGCTTATGATATTGCGGATGATGAAAAAATTATCAATGCAATGATCAAAGGCGCGGAACTGATCGTTCAGGGAACTTCTTCTCGTGATACCAAAACCAAAGATACCTATTCTCTGAGTGGTTTTTCAGCAGCTTACCGATCCATTAACCAGGCTTGTGGTAAAAAATAACCTGAATAGTGGCTGGTCTGTTTAAGGACAAAGTTGACACAAAAGGAACAGGTAACGGACAGCCATGCAGGGATTGCAGGGCGAATCCACTTGAATCCTTGCATGAGTCGCTTTATCTAGGCCTCAAATGCAGAGCAACGTTCTGCCCTGAAGGAAGATGAGTCATGACCACAGCAACCACAGATACCGCATCGCGCGGTCACGCAAAGGCCTTTGCTCCGCCGCTATCTTTGGCTGCTGATGGGCGCAAAATTCTGGTCGGTCTTTCGCGGGAACAACTGGAAGCGGAAGTTCTGTCGCTGGGCGAGCCGAAGTTTCGGGCGAAACAGCTGTGGCAGTGGATCTATAATCATGGCGCCAGTTCATTCGAGGTGATGACCTCGCTTGGCAAACCCTTTCGGGCCAAGCTGGAAGAAGCTTATGTGGTCGGGCGGCCGGAAATTGTTGAAGATCTGATTTCGGTGGACGGAACGCGCAAGTGGTTGCTGCGTTTTGCTGATGGCAATGAAGTCGAGACCGTATTTATTCCTGAGGAAGATCGGGGAACTTTATGCGTTTCCTCTCAGGTCGGCTGCACTCTGACCTGCAAGTTCTGTCATACTGGTACCCAGCCTTTGGTGCGTAATCTTTCTCCTAATGAAATTGTTTCCCAGATCATTATGGCGCGTGATGCCATGGAGGAATGGCCGAGTTCTGCAGAGGGTCGCCGTGTCACCAACATCGTGATGATGGGCATGGGTGAACCGCTCTATAACTACGAGAACGTTGCCCAGGCCCTGAAAATTGTCATGGACGGGGAAGGTCTCTCTATTTCCCGCCGCCGTATTACGCTGTCGACCTCGGGGGTTGTCCCGGAAATCCGGCGTTGTGGTGCAGAGCTGAATGTCAATCTGGCAGTTTCTCTGCACGCGGTTACGGATGAGGTTCGCAGCAAGATCATGCCGATCAACAACAAGTACCCTCTGGCCGAACTGCTTCAGGCCTGCCGTGAGTATCCAGGCGTCAGTAATGCCCGGCGGATTACTTTTGAATATGTCATGCTCAAGGATGTGAATGATTCACTTGAGGACGCCAAAAATCTGATCCGGATCCTCAAGGGCATTCCGGCCAAGATCAACCTGATCCCCTTCAACCCTTGGCCGGGTTCATTTTTTGAGTGTTCTTCAAAAAATCAGATCCGCCGTTTTTCAGACTACCTGTTTGAACAGGGGGTTTCCGCGCCTGTACGGACAACACGCGGCGAAGATATTCTTGCCGCCTGCGGCCAGCTCAAGTCTGAATCAGAGCGCAAGCGCAAGAGCAAAAAGCCCTGCGCTGCTGAATAATTCTCCGGCTACCAGTTTTTGTTTCAGGGTTTCTGCATCACCAGTGTAAAGCCGAGCGGCGGAACTGCTTCCTGATGCTGGAGGTCCTGACAGAAGTTGGAAATATCCCGGTCAATTTCCTTGATGTGCTTTAGAGACATGCCGAGATTAATTCCTGCCATGAGAATGTTGTCCAACCTGTGCTGGAAGCTGTAACAGGGCTTCGCGTCGTAGCTCTCGTGGTTGAAATAGTCGAGGCCATCTGTGTCTTTCCACGGCTCTTTCCTGAAATAGGAATGAAGTGGCCGGGATTTCCCCTTTTCATCTGGTTCATACATCATAAGAACCGGGTGCATTTCCTCGACCACATAATATCCGCCCGGTTTGAGTAGCTCGGATACAACCCGGAAAAAATCTTTAATATCAGGCATCCAGCTCATGACACCGACGGTGGTGAGCACGATATCAAACTGCCCGGCCAGCTCTTTCGGCAGGTCGTAGACATCACTGACGATCAGCTGCATAACATCCTGAAGCCCGGCGGCTTCGACCAGCTCTTTGCCCTGGTCAATGAAAGCTGCGGCGGCATCTACACCAACGGTGCTGTGGGCGCCCATCTTCTGGACCGCCAACACATCTTTGCCATTGTTACAGCACAGCTGGATGATTTTTTTGTTTTTAACCCCGACCAGAGCCAGGCTTTCCAGCAGATAATCTGCTAGCGGGTTAAAATCGCTCTTTTTCACATCCAGGAGTAACTGTTCCTGATTGGCTGCGCGATGTTTTGGAGCAGCTTCATCCCATGATTTTCGGTTGGCATCAGTGTAGAATTTGCGGCTGTCCATAAGAGGTTCCCATTAAAGTTCCCGATTTACGAATATTGCGTTTCTTAAACGCCAGTAATCGAAATTTTTATGGCGCGTTCAAGAGTATTTTGCAGAAAATACAGCTCTTTCAGCAGAGAGTTCAAGACAGGGGAGTAAGAACTTTTCTTGCTTCTGCTGTCAGGGAACGGGTCAACTGCTGCATCAGGCTGGTCTGCAGGTTCCAGACATGCCAGTACAGCGGGACCGGGATTTCACATTCGGGATCAATGCTCGCGAGCTGTCCGTTTTGAATGAGTTCCCTGCTTTGCTGATCGGGAACCAGACCATAGGCGAAACCTTTGACCAAAGCAGAAATAAAACCGTCACAGGCAGGGATTAAATGATGGGGAAAACGGGTAACGCCAAATTTTTGTTCCAGATAGCGGTGTTGCAGCGGATCCTTGCGATTGAAAACGGCCACCGGAGTGTGAGCAATATTCTCGGGAGTTAAGCCTTCGGGAGCGTATTTCTGAATGAAGTTGGGTGAAGCCAGGGGACGATAGATCATTTGCCCAAGCGGAATACAGCGACATCCCTGCACAGCAGAAGAGCTGGCGCTGATACATCCCAGGACCTCACCTGTGCGCAAGAGATGATGTGTTTGTTCCTGATCATCCACCTTGAGATCAAGCAGGATTTTGTTGTCCTGGACAAAGTTCTGGATTGCCGGGAGAAACCAGGTGCCGATTGAATCTGCATTCAACCCGATGGTCAGGGTGTTGAATCCGGCTTCGCCAGGATTTTTAAGATCATCATCCAGCTCGCTTTCCAGCAGAGATACCTGTTTGTAGTGTTTGAGCAAGCGCTGCCCGGCAGTGGTTGCGGCAAGAGGAGAACTGCGCACAACCAGCGTTTGACCAAGGTTGTCTTCCAACTGACGCAGACGTTGCGAGACGGCTGACTGGGTGATGAAAAGCCTCTGTGCGGCTTTTTCAAAACTGCCTTCTTCGAGAATGGCTGTCAGCGTTGCCAGCAAACGATAGTCAAACATAATCATAAATATCTCTTATTTTTACCTTGAAACATTAGAGAGTTGATTTTGAGCTGTCACCCCAATTAGCCCGCTATTTTCGAGAAAGGGTCGAAAGAAAGATCTTGGCAAAGGCTATGGCGGGGAGTCCTGTCAAAGTTCAGGTATTCTTTGCCAATCCCCGGTTTTGATGAAGGGTTGGTCTGGCGAGAGTAGGGTCAACTTGTCATAGTTATCCTAAATGGCCTGACAAAGAACATGCGAGCACATGATAAAGTCAGAATGAGTTGTATTGCATCAGAGGAATTGAGAAGAGCATGGGCAAGTTGAAACTTATCATTGGCAACAAAAATTATTCATCCTGGTCCTTCCGACCCTGGATCGCGCTGAAGGTCAAGAGAATCGAGTTTATAGAAGAGCTTTCTCCATTTGATTTTACAGCAGGCAATCCGGATTTTGCCAAATTCTCCCCAAGCAAGAAGGTTCCGGTATTGCAGGATAATGACCTTACTGTCTGGGAATCCCTGGCTATTCTGGAATATTTGGCTGAATGTTTTCCCGAAGCCGGGCTTTGGCCGGAAGATCGGGCCGACCGTGCCTGGGCACGGGCCATCGCCAATGAAATGCATGGCGGGTTTATGTCCCTGAGATCCGAATGCCCGATGAATATGCGGCGGGCAGTCAGGGCGATCCCGATTTCGGAAGCAACAGGCAGGGATGTCCAGCGTATCGTTGATATCTGGCGTGAATGCCTCGAGCATTCTGGTGGTCCGTTCCTGTTTGGGGACTTTACCAATGCAGACGCTATGTTTGCCCCGGTTGTGAACCGTATCGCGGTCTACGAGCTTAGTGATGATCCTGATATTATACGCTATTCTGAGGCGATGATGAAACTGCCGGCATGGCAGGAGTGGGAAGCCGCAGGGAAGGCAGAGCCCTGGACTGTAGAAGAGGAAGAAGTTTAAGGAAGATCAGGTCTGGTGGACAAGCAGAGTTAAGATGGGCCCAGGCGTTTGACACAGCAGCAGTGAAGAAAAACAGAATATACTCGCAGTGATAGAACGTTTTTCTGGAAAAGCGGGTTGGTATCAGAAACGTTTCCTTGTTCTTTTTGAAAAGGAAGTAACCGATGCATATCTTGTTCTTCTTTAAAAGCTGTATGGTTTTGATGTTGCTGTCCATTGGGCTCTCTGGTTGTGGCCGGTTGGAGATAGCGACGGTAACCCTGACACCGACCAAAGTTGGCACACGACATGTTCTGGAAAATGGTCGATATGGTGTCTGCCACGGGTTAGACCGCCATGGCAGAGGATCAAACTTTCTGTTGAGAGATGTAGATCCTCCCGATCGGGCTGATCCTTCTTTGATGGTTGTCGGGTATGAAAACTATTTCCTGCAAGGAGCAGATCCCTTTCCCTGTCACCACTGGGGCAGTCATGCTTTTCAGGCCATGATGCTGTTTGATGTGGAAAGTACCGGGGCGACCCACATTATGAAAGCGACCCTGTCATTTGATATTATCCGGGAACTTTACAAGGATCGCCTGTTGAGCAGTCGCTGTGAAGCGCCGGTAGCGCGGATACAGGACGACTGGTACGAAGGCTATTCAAATGCACGAGGAAGGGAAGGCATGGTGCCCTTTTCCCGGACTGAACCGGGAGGGACATTCAGTTCTGCTGGAATTGGGGACACCTCGCCGGATTTGGATGTGACCCATATCATCCGCTGGATGTTGCGGGGTGCCAATCGGGGTGTGGTTCTTAATCCAAAGGATGATGAGATCTTGCGAAATGACCAGAATGTATGGTGCGTAAGTACAATAGAAAACCCCAGGTTGGTGCTGGAAATCGTCAGACCGATTGGCTTTACACCCTAGAAACGGGTTAAATTCTTTGTCACAAATAAGATGTATCGAAGTGTGCTACACTCGCGGCAGGTGAGTATTTCTATTCTGGAAAAGTAGGTTTGGTATCCGGAACGTTTCCTTTTTCACAAGAGAAGGATGTGACCGATGAGCCTGTTCTATACCTTAAGGTGCTATCTAATGACGATTATGCTGGCTGTGGGATTATCTGCCTGTAGTCGGCTTGAGATTGCAACTGTGACCCTGACACCGACGGAAGTCGGAACGCGTCACGTGTTCGATAATGGCAGGTACGGAGTCTGTTATGGGCTTAATCGTCATGGATCTGGATCGAGTTTTCTGCTGAGTGATGATCCCCCTGACACGGCTGACCCCTCCTTGATGATTGTTGGCTACGAGAACTATTTTGATCAGGGTGCTGATCCCTTCCCCTGTCATCACTGGACCAGCCACGCCTTCCAGACCATGATGCTGTTTGATATCGAAAGCACCGGGGCGACCCATATTATGAAGGCCACTCTTTCTTTCGATGTTGTTCGTGGCCTGTATCAGGATGGGCTGCTTGATACCCGTTGCCGGGCCCCGGTCGCGCGCGCCTTGAGTGACTGGCCTCCGGGATATTCTATGGCCTACAGACGGGCAGGGATGGTTGATTTCCCACGCAGCGAGCCTGCGGGTATATTCAGCTCTGCTGGCATCAGCGGCTTTTCTCCCAATGCAGATGTTACCCAGCTAGTCCGCAGGATGGTCAGGGACGGGAATCGCGGTTTTGTTCTCAATCCCAAAGATGATGAAATCTTGCACGACGACCGGAATGTCTGGTGTGTCGGCACGATTGAAAATCCGCGGCTGGTGCTGGAAATTGTCAGGCCAATTGGCTTATGACAAAGCTCTGATGATTCGCGATATAAAAATTTCTAATGAAATATTATTATTTCAAACAATACTTATAATGGACTGTTGTTTTACTCTGAAGCGAGTTTTGAAAACGCTTTTGCAGGAAAAACGGATATGTTCGCTATTGTTGCCCCTTTTATCAAGGGGATGGGAATAGGTGCAGGCTTGATCATCGCTATAGGAGCCCAAAACGCCTATGTTCTGACACAGGGGCTGCGGGGGAATAATCAGCTCCTGATTGCCGGTATTTGTGCTCTGGTTGATGCGCTGCTGATCACGCTGGGTGTGGCTGGGATGGGGCTACTGGTGACCTCTAACCCCCTGCTTCTTCAGATCACAGCCTGGGCTGGTGCGGCTTTCCTGTTTTTTTATGGTATCTCTGCTTTCCGGGCGGCGATGAACCCGGAAGTCCTGAAGGCGCGACAGTCAAGCGGACCGGACAGTATTAAAAAAGCCGTTTTGACAACGCTTGCGGTAAGTTTGCTAAATCCGCATGTCTATCTGGATACTGTGGTCTTGCTTGGCTCGGTCGGGGCGCAATATCCCGAGGATACGCGCTTCTGGTTTGGTATGGGGGCGGTTGTTGCCTCTGTTCTGTGGTTCTTTTCACTTAGCCTGGGAGCCCAGTGGCTTGCCCCGTTGTTTCAACGGCCTCAGGCCTGGCGTGTTCTCGACTGTCTTGTCGGAATTGTCATGTGGTTGATTGCCGGGTCCCTGGTGCTGAAGGCGCTCTCTTGACTGCGCAGTCTTAGCACCAGGTTTTAAATGAGCCTATTTGCGAATACTGGCCAGGAATTGTTCAACATTACCCGTCAGAAGACTGCTTTCCTGGTCTATCTTCTGTACACCCTCGAGGACCTGGGACATTGACTGGTTGGTTCTGGTCAGCGCCGAGGTGACGCCCTGCACTCTTTCGGCAATGACAGAACAGTTGCTGGCACTCTGGTTGACCGTCTGGCTGATTTCCCGTGTGGCACTTCCCTGTTCCTGTACAGCATTGGCAATACCTGCCGCGATTTCATCGATTTCCTTGATTACGGCGTCAATTTGTGCGGCGGCATCAACTGCACTGTGAATTTCGCTCTGAATGCTGCTGATCAGCGTACTGATGCCTTCTGTTGCGTTGGTTGTCTGGTTCGAGAGATTTTTGACCTCGGATGCAACAACGGCAAATCCTTTCCCGGCATCTCCAGCCCTTGCCGCTTCGATGGTCGCGTTAAGGGCAAGGAGATTGGTTTGTTCGGCAATGGTGCTGATCATACTGATCACGTTCTCGATTTGTTTCGAGCCCTCGTTCAGGCGGTTTATATTGCCGTTCATTGTCGTTGCGCGGGAAACCGCGTCTGTTGAAATGCGAGTACTTTGCGAGACCAGATTGGAAATCGCGGCGATGGACGCTGACAGTTCCTCTGTTGCGGCGGCGACTGTGGAAATATCATTGGACATGACATCACTGGCGCTGCTGATTTCCTGGGTTTCTTTCTGGGATTTCTCGGCGAGGCCGTGCATTTCCCGGGCCTGTTCACGCATGATACTGACATTGCTCGAGAGGATGCTGATTGACTGGCCGACAGAGGTATCAAAGTTATTGGCGAGCTTCTGGGCGCTAGCACGTTTTTCCTCTTCCAGTCTGGTTTGACTTAGCTCCTGCTCCTGCTTGAGCTCTTCGGCTTCCCGGGAAACATTCCGCAATGCTGCCAAAGCAAAACCCATCTTGCTAATTTCGTCGTTGCCGTTTCTGTTGATGCTGGTGGTCAGATCTCCGTTGGCAATCTCTTCCATAGAAGTAACCAGCCCCATAAGCCGTCGGAGCAGGTTCCTGGCAACATAAAGCCAGCCGATGAGGACAGAAATGACGAGTGAGATAAGCGAAATTGACAGCATCACGATTTCAGTTTGTTTCGAGGTGGCATCATTTGCTTCTGCTGTCAGCGCAATAGCTGTTTCTGATGTTCGAACCAAATCACTGATCTGCACAGACAAATCTTCAGCCAACTTACGGGTTGTCTGCATGATCTGCTCACTCTCCTCCAGAAGCTTTAGTTCTTCTTTTCGCAGCAGAAGAATGTTGTTCTGCAGGTCTCCTTTGCTGCCAAGCTGCAGAAGAGACTGGAACATTTCGCTGAGTTTGGGCACCTCCTGATTTTGCGACAGCTGGGACAGGGGGGTCGCCATGGAGCCGAGCGAGGTCAGAAAAGTTTGTTCGATGGCCTCGACGCCTGCGATGGTGTTGCTCTGTCCTCCTTCAGCAAGCAGGCCGACAAGCAGATTGGTTGAGCCTTTGAATTCCAGCAGACCTTGCTGCAGAATCATGTGCTGAAGCGGTTCTCCCTCGCCATCGATGATTCCAAGCCTTATCTTGATCAGGTGAGGGGCAATTTCTTTCTGGGCTGTTTCGCGAAACTGGGGGAGCTGTGTTTCAAGTTCCTGACGCCTGGTTGCGAGGTTTTGGCTTTCCTGGCCCAGTTCGTTGAGGCGGGTAATTTCAGGAGCAATTGCGGCAAGGCTCTCGCGGATATTCTGAATTGCATCCTGACTGACATTGAGAGTGCTCAAACTTGCCAGATATCCCTCTGCTGCAGTCATGGAATCCTGCAGCGTTTGGAAACGGCGATCTCGCTGTTCGGTACCGGTTGCAGTCCGGAGCAAGGGAGCTGTTGCGGCCAGTCGGGAAATTTCTTCGGAAAGCTTCAGGGCAGAAGTAATGGAGGGGACGCTCTCGAGAGTAAGTTCTGCCTGTGCCTGGCTCAAACGGGAAAGATTATACCAGCCGATGAGGCTGCCGATGATGGTCATTGCTGCAACAACACTGAATGCAAGGATCAGCCTTTTTCCGATCCCAAACCGGATCACGGGTTGGGTCTCCTCTTCATGTTCTTGCTTGAGGTTTTCCGCAGTCAGCATCGAAGTCGTGTCACCCATTCCTAATTGCTCCTTGTCGTGGTTTCGACCGGGGAACTCGGTATAATTATTTTTGTTAAAACCACGTCTGTTCTTTGATTTTATTGTTGGTTTGATTATTTGGTTAATTTATTTTGGCTGAAGCTTAAGTGGGTAATCGTAAATATTTTGTCAGCAAAATAATATTTCTATTAATTTGTTCGTTGAACTGTCCGGCGGGAATTCAGGTTCGGTTTTCAGAGGGCTATGGTCTTTCCGCCAAAAGTGAAACAAAGGAGACATGGCCTGTCCTTGACCCTGCACAAGGGTGAAGATAGCTTCCGTTATTGGTAAAAAACAATTGAAGATCTGAATCCGACCGAGACATCGCTCCAGGAAAGTATGCATAAATGCTCAGTGTGCTGCGTCACCGCATATACAGACATCTTTTTCTTGCTCAGCTGCTGTCCCTGATGGGAAGTGGCCTGACAACTGTTGCTCTTGGCTTGCTTGCTTATGAACTGGCGGGGGCTGATGCCGGTGCCGTTTTGGGAACTGCGCTGGCATTGAAAATGGTCGCCTATGTTGGTGTGGCACCGCTGGTAGGGGCCTTTGCGGATCGTGTGCCACGGAAAACCTTTCTTGTCAGTCTGGACCTTTGCCGTGCCGGTATGATTGTTTTTTTGCCCTTTGTCAGTGAAATCTGGCAGATCTACCTTCTGGTGTTTTTGTTTCAGTCATTCTCGGCAGCTTTCACCCCAACCTTTCAGGCCACGATTCCCGATATTCTTTCGGAAGAGGACGACTACACCAAAGCGCTGTCGCTCTCCCGGCTGGCTTATGATCTGGAAGCGCTGCTCAGTCCTCTTGTCGCGAGTATTCTGCTCACCGTGATCAGTTTTCATTGGCTGTTTTTGGGAACCGTGTTCGGATTTTTGGCTTCTGCTCTATTGGTTATCTCTGTTGTTTTGCCCAGGGCGCAGCCTACGGAGGAGGAGAGTTCCTTTTTCAGGCGGGTATCACGCGGCAGCAGGATCTATCTGGCTACCCCCCGGTTGCGTGGCTTGCTGGCCTTGAGTTTTGCGGTCTCTTCCGCAGGAGTTATGGTGATCGTTAATACGGTGGTATTTGTCCGTGATACCCTTTCGGGGAGTGAACAGGATGTGGCTTTTTTTCTGGCTGCTGCGGGCCTGGGATCAATGCTTGTTGCCCTTGCCTTGCGGACCTTGCTGGAGAGCTTCCCGCCACGGTCGGTGATGCTCTGTGGCGCTTTTGTGTTGTTCCTTGTGCTTGTCGCAGCGTTCTTTCAGCCGGGCTACAGTCAGGCTCTGCTGATCTGGGCATTGATCGGTGCCGGGGGAGCTATGGTCCAGACACCCGGGGGATTACTGCTCAAACGTTCTGCCCGAAAAGAAGATCTTCCCGGTATCTTTGCAACTCATTTTGCCCTGTCACATGCCTGCTGGCTGATGACCTATCCCTTGGCGGGCTGGCTTGGTCGCTATCTGGGACTGGAGCTGACCTTTATAATCATGGCCGGTGGTGTTTTGGCCGGTGGACTGACAGCTCTGCTGGTCTGGCCGCGAGAGGATAGTGATGTTTTGATGCACGAGCACCCGGAGGTGTCCCATCTGCATCTACATAGGCATGATGAACATCACAGTCACGAGCACCAGGGGTGGGAAGGGCCGGAGCCACACCGACATCCGCACTATCACGCTCCACATCGCCACGCACATAGCTTTGTTATTGATAGCCACCATCAAATCTGGCCTGATCGAAACTAACGTTCAGGCGCGGTGTGGTCGGCGATAAGACCACTCCTTGGTTAATGGTCCACTTGATCGGATTCACGAAAATAAAGGGCGACATGATCAACAAAAGCCTTTACCCGAGGTGCAAGATGCCGTCGATGCGGATAGATAACGTAGGCATTGCGATCATAGGCCTCGAATTCCTGTAGGACCCGCACCAATCGACCACTGGTCAGATCATCCTGCACTGTCGAAATAAGACACATGCCAATCCCGTGGTCTGCCAGCACCATTTTTCGTATCGCTTCTGCCGCATTCACCCGGGCACGGGGTTTAATAGTCTGGAGGACTTTTTGGCCCGAGACGATAAATTCCCACTGATTGGTCCTGCTGATGGTTGATCCCACAATGCAATCATGTGTTTTGAGCTGGTCGGGATGGGTTGGTATTCCCCGTGTTTTAAGATAATCGGGGCTGGCGCAGAGCAGATATTTGTACCGGGCAATCTTTCGCGTGATCAGGCTGCTGTCGTTCAGATTTCCCAAACGAATAGTAACATCAATACCTTCCTGGACAATATCCACTATGCGTTCTTCCAGGCTGAGATCTATGGTGATCCCGGGGTGTTGTTTGAGGAAATCATTGGCACAATCGACCACAATTCCTTCTCCCAAAACCCGTGGTGCCGTCACCCGGAGGTGCCCGCGAATACTTCCCGTTTCCTCACCAACCAGACTTTGCAACTCATCCATCTGTTCAAGGATAAAAAGAGCCCGGTCGTAATAGGCTTGTCCCAGCTCGGTAATGCTCACTCGTCGGGTGGTACGATTAAGCAGACGGGCATCAATCTGGTCTTCCAGCTGCTTGACATACTTGCTGGCGAGCATTGTTGAAATGCCAAGATGTCGGGCAGCGGCTGTGAACCCTCCTTGGTCTACGACGCAGGTAAAGATCCGCATGGCGTTCAGCGTATCCATTACTATATCCAATTTGTTTATAATAATATCCAAAATAGACCAATACCAATGAGGTATCGAGCAAATTAAGTTATTGGGTAGAGAAGATACCGAGAAAGTTCTGGTCTCTTCTTCTGAGCAAACCAATTTTACTTTGATAGGATAAATCCAATGATCAAACTCTATCGCCATCCGCTGTCAGGTCATGCCCATCGCGTGGAACTGTTTCTTTCTCTGCTCCAGTTGGAGTACGAATTGCTTGATGTTGATCTGTTGGCCGGGGCGCATAAAACACCTGAGTTTCTGAAACTGCATCCTTTTGGCCAAGTCCCGGTGTTGGACGATAACGGCACAGTATTATGGGATTCCAATGCCATTCTGGTTTATCTTGCCCGGACCTATGGCGCTGGGCGTTGGCTCCCAACAGACTTTCTGGAGGAAGCAGAAGTGCAGGCCTGGTTGTCTGTTGCTGCAGGACCTGTTGCTTTCGGCCCGGCAGCTGCACGTCTGGTCAAGGTCTTTGGCGCAAAGCTGGATCTTGAAGCTGCGCAAGCCAGAGCACATGCTTTGTTATCCATCATGGATGGTGTTCTTGCGAACCGTGCTTTTCTGACGGGTAAAGCGGTAACCATTGCTGACATCGCGGCCTATAGTTACATCGCACACGCCCCCGAAGGAGATGTCGTGCTTGATACCTACGGCAATGTCCAGAAATGGCTCGGTCGTATCGAAGCTCTCCCCAATTTTGTTGGCATGCAGAAAACCCCAAAGGAACAGGCGGCTTAATGGGGGAGCAAGGGGCACTGTAGAAGCAGTGTCCCTTATCAGGAGCTCGATATCGGATGTTCGGAAAGGGAGAAGGGCATGACTGAAACATTTTTTGATCCAGATACCACGCCATTTCATGTGGGAGAGATCACTGTCCAGCGCCGCGTGGGCGTGTTGGAGGCTGTTCACAGTTATGCGCCAAAAATGATGCGAGGGTTTCTTCCAGAACAACATCAGGATTTTTATGCCCAGCTCCCTCAGCTTGTTGTCGGTTCACTGGACAGCCAGGGCAGGCCCTGGGCTTCTATGGTTGTTGGGCAGCCCGGATTTGTTTCTTCACCCGATCGTAAAAGCCTGTCGATCAAGTCAAGGCCACTTTCTGGGGATCCTCTTGGGGATAACCTGGCGCTGGATGTTCCTCTGGGCTTTCTGGGGATCGAGTTTCATACCCGGCGACGCAATCGCCTGGCTGGTAAAGTAACAGCCTGTGATGCTTCCGGTGCTTTTTCGGTACGGGTTGATCAGGCTTTTGGCAATTGCCCTCAATACATTCAGGCGCGGCACAGCAGTTTTGACAACAATCTCGATGAGGGACATTTTGTTCCGGGTCAAATTAAACGTAATAATATCCTTGATGGTGAAGCCCGAAGAATTGTTTCTCAAGCGGATACTTTCTTTATTGCCTCTGCCTATTTCAACGATGGAACAGATCAGCGACAGGGTGTGGATGTCTCTCACCGGGGTGGCAAGCCGGGCTTTCTGAAAGTTGTGGACAACAAAACTCTCCTGTTTCCTGATTTTCCGGGAAACAATCATTTCAATACAATCGGTAATATTGAGGTTTATCCAAAAGTCGGACTGTTGGTCCCTGACTTCGACAAGGGGGATATGCTTTATCTGACCGGTAGCGCAGAGATAATCTGGGAGGGGCCGGAGGTCGCAGCCTTCAGGGATGCTGAAAGGCTCATACGGATTACCATCGATGAGCTTATCCTGTCAGAGCAAAGCCTGCCTTTGCGCTGGAGCTTCGACAACTATTCTCCCTATCTGGAGGCGACAGGGGATTGGAAAACAGCTGATCAAGTTCTCAAGGCGAATCATGGTCATGCGGATAACCGCGAGAGCTGGCAACGTTATCGTGTGAGCGAGATCGAACGGGAAAGTGAAACGGTTTCTTCCTTTTATCTGGAGCCGGAGGACGCTGGTCAACCGCTACCGTTCTATACTGCAGGGCAGCATCTGCCGATAAGGGTACTCCTTGAAAAAGAACGTTCAGGTGAGGGAGTGCCTGAGGGAAGAGCTACGCGCAGAAACTATACCCTTTCCAACGGATATGACGGTCGGCGGTACCGTTTGACGATCAAGCGCGAGAAAGAAGGACGGGTTTCCCGGTTCTTCCATGATCAGCTCAAACCAGGAGATGTTATTGAGGCGCAGGCACCCCGGGGCAATTTCGTCCTCAATGGTCAGAGCCAGCGCCCGCTCGTTCTGCTTTCTGTCGGTGTTGGTATCACGCCGATGATCGCAATGCTCGAAGCTTTTCTCAAAGAACAGGCCGTTACAAAGAATGATCGGCAGCTCTATTTTATTCATGGAAATGAAAAACCCGGGCAGCAACCTTTTCGGGACTACCTCACACAGCTCGACCAGCTGTTTACCCAGCTTAACCTGAGTTTTTGTTATGTTCGGCCAGGATCGGGAGATGTTCTTGACGATAAAACATCACTCCATGGCCGTATCAACAAGGTCCTGTTGCAGAAGCTTTTGCCCTTGGCGGATTATGATTTTTATCTTTGCGGACCAGCGGCATTTATGCAGCAGACTTATAAAATTCTTCTGGAGCTTGGGGTTTCTAAAGGTCGTATCCGTTATGAGAGTTTCGGTCCTTCAGTTGTTCTTGAGCAGGGGGCAGATATCAGCAGTGATGAGTCATCATTTGGGCCTGTCCCTGAAACGATGATGGTGCGTTTCGCCCGGGCTGACATTGAGGTGCAATGGAGCAAGGAGCAGGGAACATTGCTGGATCTGGCGGAAGCCGCCGGACTGGAACCTGATTTTTCCTGTCGCAGCGGAACATGCGGAAGCTGCCGTACTCGTGTGGGCTACGGATCGGTCCAACACAGACAGGGGGTTTTCCCGCCAGAAGACGGCGACGCCCTGATCTGCAGCGCGGTTCCGGCTGTGGTGGCTGAAAGCAACCCCATCCTTGTGTTGGACCTCTAGGAAGGCTTACCAGTTCTTGTGTTGGCGGTAATAGATGCTGAGGTGGTCAATAAAGCTGGATACCTTAGGTGAAAGAAGCTGGCGATGGGGATAGATGGCATAAATTTTATTGTGCCAGGCCAGCTCGGGAAGAACCTCAACCAGTCGTCCGCTGGCCAGATCATTTCCGGCAATAAAGTCCGGAATTTGAGTGATTCCCATATTTTGGGCTGCAGCCTCGCATTGGGCACGGCCGTTATTAACATCCAGTGTCCAGTCCATTGCAACTTTGCGGATGCTATTTCCTTCTGGCAGGCTCCAGCAGGGCCCGTGTCTGGACAGGGTGTAGTGTATTCCCTTGTGCCCGACCAGATCGTCTGCTGTGCGGGGGGTGCCATGTTTTTCCAGGTAAGCAGGAGAAGCGTAGAGGCCGACCGTCGTGTCTGCAATCGCGCGAACCATAAGACTTGAATCCAGTAGCTCCGAGGTTATCCGTATGGCCAGATCAAAGTTCTCCTTGAGAATGTCATCAAAACGATCACTCAGGGTGAGGCTGACACGAACTTTCGGGTGCTGCTCCTGATAACTTTTAATGGCAGGGATCAGATATTGGGGGCCAAAATCCATAGGTGCAGTAATCCGCAGGATACCCGAAGGGCTGCCCCCCAACTCACTGACCGAGGTGTCCATCTCTTCGAGATCAGCCAGAAGCTGACGGCATCTTTCGTGGTAAAGGGCTCCGGCCTCGGTCAGGCTTACCTGTCGGGTCGTCCGGTTGAACAGGCGGGTGCCGAGATCATTTTCCAGGCGGGCGATGTGTTTGCTGATCATGGCAGGGGAGAGATTGAGATCGCGGGCTGCCCCCGCAAAGCTGCCGCCGTCTGCGACAGCGCAGAAGATTTTCAAGCTGGTTAACTTGTCCATTTATACCCGCTTTGTGGTTCATTGGTCTGTCTGTTTCCTGCCCTGAAAGGACCTGGAAAGTAATATTGTGCTGTTCAGGCTTCTTTTCCAGAACTATTCCTGCAAATGCACAGGGGGTGAGCTGAAGAACAGAAATTTCTGTTTTTCTATCGAATCCATATAAACAGCTGCTGCCCCCCCTTGCTCTGGGCTGTGATTTACCTATACTCCCGGCAGATTTACCTTTAATCGGCATCCGTGTTGTAAAATACGGGCACTTTTCATAGAGGCGTAGACTCTCATGGGCGATATCAAAAAAGTCGTTCTTGCCTACTCGGGTGGGCTTGATACCTCGGTTATCCTGAAGTGGCTTCAGGAAACCTATAATTGTGAAGTTGTGACCTTTACCGCAGACCTGGGGCAGGGTGAAGAGCTGGAACCAGCCCGTAAAAAGGCCGAGATGTTCGGCGTGAAGGATATCTTTATTGAAGATGTACGCGAAGAGTTTGTCCGCGATTTTGTCTTCCCGATGTTCCGTGCCAACGCACTTTACGAAGGCGTCTACCTGCTGGGGACTTCCATTGCCCGTCCGCTGATCTCCAAACGTCTGATCGAGATTGCCCGTGAGACCGGGGCTGATGCTGTTGCCCATGGCGCAACTGGCAAAGGCAACGATCAGGTCCGGTTTGAACTGAGCTGTTACGCGCTGAACCCCGGCATTCGAGTGATTGCGCCCTGGCGTGAATGGGATCTGACATCCCGTAACCGCCTGATCGAGTTTGCCGAGAAGCACCAGATTCCGATTGCCAAAGACAAACGTGGTGATGCGCCTTTCTCTGTCGATGCCAACCTGCTCCATACCTCTTCCGAGGGCAAGGAAATGGAAGACCCATGGGTCGCACCGGGCGAACATGTCTATTCCCGCACGGTTTCCCCGATGGATGCTCCGGATGTTGCAACTGAAATCACGGTTGAATTCGAACGCGGCGATGCGATTGGCATCAACGGTGTGCGTCTGTCACCTGCCGAAGTTCTGACCAAGCTGAACGAGTTGGGTGGCGCTAATGGTATCGGTCGTCTCGATCTGGTGGAAAACCGTTTTGTCGGCATGAAGTCCCGCGGCATTTACGAAACGCCGGGCGGTACAATTCTGCTGGCGGCGCATCGCGCGATTGAATCCATTACGCTCGACCGTGGTGCCATGCACCTGAAAGACGAGCTGATGCCGCGCTATGCGGAGCTGATCTACAATGGTTTCTGGTTCAGCCCCGAGCGTGAAATGTTGCAGGCCCTGATCGACAAGTCACAGACACATGTCGAGGGAACTGTGCGTCTCAGCCTCTATAAGGGCAATGTGATCGTGACCGGACGTGAGTCACCAAAGTCACTCTACAGCCTGGCGCATGTGACCTTTGAAGAAGATAGCGTTTATGACCAGCATGATGCAGCAGGCTTTATCAAGCTGAATGCGCTGCGTCTGAAGCTTTTGAGCAAACAGCGTTAATTCATACTGTTTTTCAGCTTAAAGCCCCGCAGCTCTTGCGGGGTTTTTTGTTTTTCAGGCATGCTGTTGACATTCAGTACGAGGGGAGATGAGCGGCTATGGCTGATTGGGACGCGGAACTTTATTTGCTCTATGAGGCCATGCGGACACGTCCTGCAACAGAACTTCTGGAAAAGGCTGTGGCCCACCTTGGAAGTCGTGATCTTGAACAGATCGTCGATCTTGGCTGTGGCCCGGGAAATTCTACCGAGCTGCTAGTCCGGGAGTTTCCCGAAGCCAGTGTTATCGGGCTAGACTCCTCTCCCGCGATGCTGGAACGGGCAAGAGAGCGTTTTCCTCATGTTAAGTTTGTCCAAGATGATATTGTGAACTGGCATTCAGAAACATCTTTGGATCTGATTTTTGCCAATGCTTCCCTGCAGTGGTGCCCGGATCATGCCTACCTTTTCCCTGGGTTGATAAACAAGCTCAGACCGGGAGGATTACTGGCGGTCCAGATGCCGGACAACCTGTCAGAGCCCTCGCATCAATTGATGCGCGAAATAGCAAAGCGACCGAGATGGCAAGAACAGTTAAGTGCAGCTTCGGGAAAGCGTGCCGTTATTGGCTCTTTTGAGGCCTATTATGACTATCTCTCGCCTGCCTGTGATCTTGTTGATATCTGGCGTTGTTGTTATGGGCATGTCCTGCCGGGGCCGGAGGCAATTGTGCAGTGGCTGCAGGCCACCGGGCTGAAGCCCTATCTTGATCCTCTTTCTGTTGCCGACCGAAAGCTGTTTCTTGAAGCTTATAGCCGGGCCGTCAGCCAGGCCTATCCGCGAATGTCTGATGGTCGTGTAATGCTGCGTTTCCCGAGGCTGTTTATCATCGCACGCAAACGCTAGAGTTCACAACAGGTGAACCAGGGAAACATCCGGTTTCTGCAGGGTGGCTATGCAGAGGGGAAACCAGAATGTGATTGCTCCGGATGGATTTTCGCGTTAGTGAAAGCGCAACAGTCGATAAGAGAGATCCGCCATGAGCGAAGAAAAACAGAAAACAGACGATCCCGTTGCCGTCTTTATCCTTGGAGAGCTCTACGGTGCTGAAGCACCGATGAGCCCGGATAATCTGGCACGGGCCTTTTACAAGCCACGGGCTAAAAAAGAAGACCGTCCGGACAGCTGGCGCAAATACCTGCCAGCAGTTCGCCAGCAGGCGCTTTATCTGGCACGCAGTGGCCGGATCAATATCATCCGCAAGGGTGAGGTTGTTGATCCGAAAGCCCCGATCAAAGGGCTGTTCAAACTGGCGATTACTGAAAAGTAGGGAACTACACTGTAGTAAGCTGAAGCACCAGAGCAGATAGCGGATATGAAAAAAGCCTTGAGAAGCAAAATTCTCAAGGCTTTTTGATTTTGCGCTCTTTGAAGGAATCAGAGCAGTTTTGGCTCTGCGATGCCAGCCTGACGACAGGCTGCTGTGAGCGTATTGGCCAACAGACAGCCGATGGTCATGGGGCCGACACCGCCTGGAACCGGGGTAATGGCACCAGCAACGGACATGGCTTCAGCGGTGGCAACATCACCGACCAGCTTGTTCTTGCCGTCAAGCTCAATTCGGTTGATGCCCACGTCGATCACAGTTGCGCCCGGTTTGATCCAGTCGCCCTTGACCATTTCCGGGCGTCCGACAGCGGCGACAACGATATCAGCCTGGCGAACAACAGCAGGAAGGTCTTTGGTGCGGCTGTGCGCGATGGTGACTGTGCAGCTTTCCTGCAACAGCAACTGGGCCATAGGCTTGCCCACGATATTGGAGCGACCGACGACAACAGCCGTCTTGCCGGAAAGATCGCCAAGATGATCTTTCAGCAGCATCAGGGAACCAAGCGGTGTGCAGGGAACCATTGGTGCACTGGCACCCTTTGCGCCAGTCGCCAGGCGTCCGGAATTGATCACATGGAAGCCGTCAACGTCCTTGTTCGGATCAATGGCATTGATGATTGCATGGTCGTCAATATGGGCAGGCACGGGCAGCTGAACCAGAATACCATGTACGGCAGGGTCGTTGTTGAGCTCATGGACCTTGCCCAGAAGTTCTTCCTGGGTGGTCTCGGCTGACATCTTGTATTCAAAAGAGTTCATGCCGACTTCAACAGTCTGCTTGCCCTTGCTGCGGACATAAACCTGGCTTGCAGGGTCTTCGCCAACCAGAACCACGGCGAGGCCGGGAACCAGATTGTGGTCTTTTTTCAGGCGGGCGGTCTCTTCAGCAATACGGCCGCGCAGGCCTGCCGCGAATTCTTTACCATCAATAATCGTCGCAGTGGACATCTGCAGATCTCCTTGGTTTGATCGTCGGAGATATCCCTGATTTTTCCGGGGATACCGCAATCCGGATTTTCTATGGTTTTCCGGTTAGGGATGCAATGACTTATCGCAATCGGGATCAGGCAATCTGTTCCGAATTGCAGATCAGCTGATCGGAGATTGGCTAGAAGCTGTCCGTCGTAACCAGCTTCACATTTGAATTCCGCATATCTTCCAATGCAGTGCCAAGTGACCCTTCCAGATCAATCGCCCGGCAGGCATCTTCGATCACAAAGACTTCAAAGCCCTCTTTCCGGGCATCCATCGCTGAATAGTAGACACAGAAATCTGTCGCCAGTCCACAGAGAAAGACCCGCTTGATCTGGCGCTGGCGCAGGTATCCGCTCAAGCCTGTCGAGGTGCGCTGGTCGTTTTCAAAAAAGGCTGAATAGGAGTCAATTTCCGGGCGGAAACCTTTGCGCAGGACCAGTTCGAACTGATCAGTTTTCAGATCGGGATGGAACGCGGCACCCGCCGTACCCTGGACGCAGTGCTCGGGCCAGAGAACCTGGGGGCCATAGGGCATCTCGGTCAGGGTGAAGGGGTCTTTGCCAGGATGTTGGCTGGCGAAGGACTGGTGGCTGCGGGGGTGCCAGTCCTGCGTCGCGAGACTGTGGGGGAATTTACCGCTGAGATCATTGATCAGCGGGACAACGGCTTCGCCTGTTGGGACAGCCAGGGCACCACCGCTGCAAAAATCATTCTGCACATCAATAACCAGAAGTGCATCCGTATTAGTCAGGGCGAAAAGGTTATTCATGTCCAGCTCGTATGACGGAAGGGCAGATCACTGGGTTAACCAATCGAATAGGCCAACCGGGCAAGCATGTTCTGGATAAACATAATGATCAGGAACAGGACGATCGGCGAGAGATCAATTCCGCTGATGGCCGGAACGACCTTGCGGATAGGCCGGAGTGCCGGTTCTGTCAGACGCCAGAGAAACTCACCTACAGTATTCACAAAAGGGTTCTGGGTGTTAACGACGTTGAAGTTAACCAGCCAGCTGAGAATGATAGAGATAAGCAATGCCCATTTGAAGAGATCAAGGGCAACAATTGTTACAGTAATCAGTGGACCGAGAATAATATCCATCTTGTCGTATCTCTATTCGTTGTATGTGGGCCGAACCCGGAATAAGTCAGGGTATTCACAGGCACTATTCGGGACACAGCCTACAGGGGCGGTGATTTGGAAACAAGCGTTTGCGCGGCAGTGCCTGTTCCCGAAGGTAAAAATTTCTGTGGCGTGACCGGAATATTTTTCTGTTCAAACCAAGCCAGTGCAGCTTCACGTGTGACATCGTAAACCGCTTTGCCAAGAGCTTTGCCGCAATCCGTGTGCAAACCAGCAAAGTTTGCTGGGGGACTGATTACAGACCGGGCCTGAGACTGGAGTGGGCAGGCGATGACAATGCAATCAGTCCCGGTGCCGGTTGTCGGGTACTGTTGCTCCGGGGCGATCCAGTTGAATTCCAGCAGGGCGGCCGTTCGGGCCTGTGTGGTGATGGAACTGGCTTCAAGCAGGGCTTTTTCGCTCAAGGGAACAGAGAGATGACAGAGCAGGTTGATGGTTCCCGGTGCTGTAGGGGGCGTGGAATTATCCGCAGCTTCACCCCTGATGCTCAAGGCGTTGGACAGGCCAAGGGTCATCAGGGTTGAAACCTCAACGCTCCCTTCCTTTTGGCTTGAACAATGATAGTTGCTTACCTGTCGTGAAGTCATCAGGCCAACTGCGTTTGTCACTCCCCGCTCTTCCAGTTTTCTACTGAACAGCTCGACTGGATCAAGCCCGGGGGGCAAGTCTGCATTGCTGACCTGGAGCCAGCAGACTTCTTTCGCGCTGGCGTAGCCCCCGTTGATTAGCGCCCAGCTCAGCATCTGCTGTGGCTCGGGGAAAACGGCTTCCAGCCAGGGGCCGTCCTGTTTTATTGTGAAGGAGGTGGGCATGGGCATCCTTGTTGTTTCTGCAAAGGAGATAGGATGAGGAGGAGTTAAAGACAAGAGCTGATAGCTGCGGTTAAGCAGGCTTTAAATGCTTTAGGCGTGTTGAGCAGTTGCCGTACTACCTATGCTTGGGTAATCTTTCCTGGCGAGACCATTTTGAGGGGGATCAAGGTGACATCTGCAATAAAACATCCGCGGCTTGAACGGGTCAGGCTGGTCTTGGCTCATGTACATGAAAAGCTGGAACTCGACTTCGCCTTTCAGCTTTGGGATGGATCGGTTATTCCGGCATCAGCCGGGATGGAGCAGGGGTTGCGTCTGGCGGTGGCGGATGAAACGGTTGTTCCCCGATTGCTGCGCAAGCCGAACTTCAAGACGGTTATTGACCTCTATCTTTCCGGGGGACTGGAAATTCGCGGCGGCTCTTTGTTTGATCTGGCCGAGCGGCGACCACAGGGCAAGTCAAAAAAACTGCTGCGCCGTCTGAACAAGGGACTTCTGCTCAAATCCCTGCTGCCGTTGTTTTTTGCACCAGGTCAAAAAGAAAAAGCCAGACTTGATGGTGCAGGCAGTACAGCCGGGACAGGCAGTAAAAAAGACGACATTGCCTATCACTACGATGTTTCCAACCGTTTCTATGAACTCTTCCTTGATCCGGAAATGGTTTACACCTGTGGTTACTTCAAAGACTGGTCCAACGATCTGGCGACGGCCCAGCGCGACAAGCTGGAGATGATCTGCCGCAAGTTACGCCTGAAGCCGGGGGATCGCCTGCTCGATATCGGCTGTGGCTGGGGTGCGCTGATCTGTTACGCGGCCCAGAACTATGGCGTGACGGCACTGGGGGTTACCCTGTCGGAAGAACAGCAGGCCCTGGCACAGGCGAGAATTAAAGAACGTGGGCTGGAGGGACAGGTCTCGGTCGAGCTGAAAGACTTCCGCCATCTCGAAGGAACCTTCGACAAGATCTCGTCCATTGGCATGTTTGAGCATGTCGGGATTGAAAATCACCGGGAATACTATCTGACGGTTAATCGCCTGCTGGAACCTCGCGGGCTTTACCTGCACCACGCCATTACCCGCCGGGGCAAGACCAGCGATGCCAAGTTCAACCGCAAGCGCCCGGAATACAATTCCATGCTCAGGTATATCTTCCCCGGTGCTGAGGTTGATCATATCGGCATGACAGCGCGCAATCTCGAGGCGCATGGCTTTGAAGTCCACGACGTCGAAGCCTGGCGTGAACACTACGCCAAAACCACGGAACATTGGGCTAAAAGGCTGGAGCAAAACCGCGAAGCCGCCATCGCCGAAGCCGGAGAAGAACGCTATCGCCTCTGGCTGCTCTATCTCACCGGGGTTTCGTTGGCTTTCTCCCGCGGCACCCTGAACATCTTCCAGACCGTCGCCTCCAAACGCAGCAAAGGCCTGTCAGGCCTGCCGCCGACCCGGGAAGATTTGTATGAGTGATGAGGCTTCTGTTAATAGTTCTGTGCTGATATACAGTAAGAAGAAAGGGTGTGAATGTTTTTCTATGTGCTGGTATATGGAGCGCTTCTTGTCATAATTTTTGTTTGGTACAGATCTTTCGTTTATCGGCATAGAGCAAAGCAAATACTTCCTGATGCAAGAAAATTATTTTTTTGCCAATAGGAGCGCCATTTGGTCACGAGGATAATGAACAGATTGCCGCTCTGAGAAAAACATTTAAACGCGAGATTATAGCTATTACTCTAGCGTTTTATTTTATAATAATATCGTTTATTTGTGGTGAGTTGATCATTTATAGATATTTCATTTATGAAGGCTAAAATCGTACTTTTCTTGATGTTGGTTTTTAGCTCTGGCCCGGCACTTTCTCAAACAGAAGATCAGTGGTTAGAGGATAGGGGGAAAATAAGAACATATCTGCAGGAAGGGGATTGTTCAGGCTTTTGGAATATAGTTTGGCCGTGGGTGGAACGAGATCATCGCGATGCTCAATCTCTCCTTTGGGCAGCTATGTATGAGTTTGGGCTCGTGCCTCCAGGGGATACTCCCCGTGAATCTCACATGTTTACTCTAGCACTGCATGCTATGAGCCTCGAGGACAAGTTATCAGATGCGGACATTGATAGTGTTTTTTCTTCGGTTCCTGTCGAAAAAGTGTCTAATTTAATTGCATTGAAGAATTGTGTGAAAAAGGGGCACCTCATAAAGGCTTGTTTTGACAAAGCTGAAGAATCTGGCCTTGTTCCAAATTTCACAAGCTATGTGAAAGATATTAATGTTGCGATTGAAAGCGGGAAAACTGTTGTTTGCCCGTACCCAATTAATCTGAACAATTAAAAGTAGAGATATTTGGGCTGTCCCAGAATAATAAGGCGAGATTTTACAGATTACATTTATCGAGGAATCTCGGCAACTTTTAGCTGTTTTGGTATCGAAGTGTTTGAGTACACGGTCCTGTTTCGATTGGCATAAACGACTCTTCTTCATATTCTCCCAAATTGCATTATCCCTGACGTTGAAAGATTTGTGTGGCTGATGAGTTTTAGTGACGGAGTCAAGCATACATTTTAAAGATATGATAATGGAAACAATCACCTGCTATCGTCCTGCCGGACCAAAAGAGATCGATCTTGTTGCTACCTCTAACTAGAGAAAATGGCCCCCCGGCTTTCAGATCAATCGATATTCTATCCGGTTATAAATGAAGACTGAGCGATCGAGCTTACCTGCTGGAATGTTAATGCTTATGGAGTGGGCTATGTCACAAGGTTAAAGATAAACAAAGAGTATTTATCTCGGCACCACATCGGGTGCGTAGGTGGTAAAAACCATAGGGAATGGTGGATTTCTACTAAAGAAATGGACGAGTTCAATGATAATATCTTCGGTAGAATCGAAGTCATTCAGAAGTTTATGAAGCCAGGTGAATAACATTTCCTTTATGGCATGGCTCTGCATGCCTGGTTTGTTTGATAAAAAAAGAACCCGAGAAGCAGGGCTTCCCGGGGCAGAGAGTTTTCTATTGATGAAGAGATCGACCGATCTCACCCGCGTTGGAAGTCGTAGAGCTTGCCGAGGTTGAGGATGCGGGTCAGTTCTTCCAAGGCGGTGCGGACCTCGTAAAGCAGGGCCGGGTCGCGCAGGTCTTCGGCGGTGAGTTCGTCGCGATAGTGACGCTCGATCCAGGCTTTCAGATCGGCGTAGAGATGATCGTCAAGCAGGACTCTGGCGCCGAGTGACGCGAGATCACCATCATTGAGCACCACACGCAAGCGCAGGCAAGCAGGGCCGCCGCCGTTTTTCATGGATTGACGCAGGTTGAAAAAACGTACGTCACTGATGGCGCTGCCACTGCTGACCAGCTGGTCGAGATAGGCTTTGACCCGCGGGTTTTCCTCGCACTCAATCGGGGCAATCAAGGTGGCGCTGTTGCTGCCTCCCCGACCACTTGCATTGGCGCCGCAGGAAATCAGCTGGCTGTTAAAAAGGTAACTCTGCACGGCGTCTTCGACCGGAACCTGGGCGTCCGGTACCTCGACAAAGATCATATCAGCGCCGGGGAGTTTGCGGTCCAGTTCTGCTTTGACTTCAGTGCTGTTGAGGAAGGCCTTTTCGTGGTGGAACAGGATGCGGCCATTGCCAACGGAGATCACGTCGTTGTGGAACACACCCTGATCGATCACATCCGGGTTCTGCTGGGCAAAGACCACACGATCATCAGCCAGTCCATGCAGCCGGGCGACGGCCTGACAGGCTTCGAGTGTCTGACGGGCGGGAAAGCGTTTCGGGGCCGGAGCGCCTTTGCGCAGCGCCTCGACACCATAGACAAAAAACTCGACCCCGGGGTCGCCGTAGTCACTGCAAAAACGGGTGTGGTTGGCGGCACCTTCATCGCCAAAGTGGCTGCTGCTGTGCAGGGCAGGGTGGTGGGCAAAGCGGCTTTCGTCGGCAAAGATGGTCTGCAAGGCCCGTCCGGTTGCCGGATGTTCGATTGAACGGTGGAACATGGACACCAGATTGGCCGGGGTAAAATGCGTGCGTCCGTCTGCGGTATCCGGATGCGGCGAGACGGTGGCGGCATTGGCAACCCACATGCAGGAGGCCGAAGAGGCTCCGGCGAGCAGGGCAGGATTGGTTTTGGCTGTCTTGCCCAACACTTCCTTGTCGCTGCCTGTAAATCCCAGCTTGCGCAGGGTTGGCATATGTGGACGCTCCTGTGGCGGCAGCACGCCTTGCTTCATGCCAAGATCGGACAGGGCTTTCATTTTTTCCAGCCCCTGCAGAGCGGCACCCTTGGGACTGGAATTTTCCTTGGCTGATTTGTCAGAGGCAATGTTGCCGTAAGACAAACCGGCAAAGTTATGGGTTGGGCCAACCAGACCGTCGAAGTTTACCTCGTAATACTTCATGCCCTTATCCTCTGTTCAGATTGATGCCCGGTGGCAGCTGTGCAGGTACATCGAGGCTCTCGGCTTCGAGAGAAGCAACCGGATAGGCGGCATAGTCAGCCGCATAGAAGGCGCTGGGGCGATGATTGCCACTGGCGCCAATACCGCCAAAGGGGGCGGCCCCGCTGGCGCCCGTCAGCGGACGGTTCCAGTTGACAATCCCGGCCCGGCTTTCGGCCCAGAACTGCTGCCACAGGTCCTTGCTGTCGGTCAGGATTCCAGCGGAAAGACCAAAGCGGGTGTTGTTGGCAACCCTGATCGCTTCGTCAAAGTCGGCAACCCGGATGATCTGCAATAGCGGACCAAAATATTCTTCGTCTGGCAAGTCAGCAACGGCGGTGACGTCAAGCAGGGCTGGTGTCAGGAAAGGTTTGCCGTCGAACAGACGTTTGCCCCGGCGCAAAACCTTGCCGCCGAGCTTTTCCAGCTTTTCCTGCGCGGCGAGGATGCCATCAGCCGCAGCGTTGGAGACCAGCGACCCCATAAAGGGCGGATTTTTAGCATCATCCATGCCAACTTTGATGCCATCGATTTGCTGAAGCAGGGTGTCGATAAAGGCGTCGCCTTCAGCGCCTGTCGGCACAATCAAACGGCGGGAACAGGTACAGCGCTGACCGGATGTAACATAGGCAGACTGGATGGTGTGAAAAGCGGCAGCCTGATGATCAGCGGCGTCGATCACGATCAACGGGTTGTTGCCGCCCATCTCGAGCGCGAGGATTTTCCCGGGCTGTCCGGCGTATTGACGATGCAGCAGTTCACCCGTCGCGGAACTGCCGGTAAAGAACAGACCGTCGATGCCATCGTGACCCGCCAGCGCAATGCCGGTTTCCTTGGTGCCTTGTACCAGATTGAGCACACCAGCAGGCAGGCCTGCATCAGCCCAGGCCTGAACCATGACTTCAGCGACCATGGGGGTCAGGTCACTTGGTTTAAAGACAATAGTATTCCCGGCAATCAGCGAGGGCACGATATGACCGTTCGGCAGGTGACCGGGGAAATTATAGGGGCCAAAGACTGCAATCACGCCGTGCGGTTTGTGGCGCAGGCTGGCTTTGAGGCCGTCGCCCATGGGGTTTTCACTGTGACCTGTGCGCTTTTCAAAAGCATCAAGGGACAGATTTACCTTGCCGATCATGGAGGCGGCTTCGGTTTTGGTTTCCCACAATGGCTTCCCGGTTTCGCGGGCGATGGCAACAGCGACCTCTTCCTGGCGTTCTTTCAGCAGGTCGCGGTAGCGGGTGATGACCTCGATCCGGCTGGGGAGGGGAGCCAGGGCCCAGTCGCGCAGGGCCAAACGTGCAGCGGAGACAGCCTCATCAACGTCGGTCGCGGTGGCAGAGGCAGCCTGCCAGATGGTTTCATTGGTGGCAGGGTTGATTGAAACGAGCGCTTCGCCCTTGCCGTCTTTCCAGATGCCGTTGATGAAAAGTTTCTGTTTTTGGCTCATGCCCTGTTCTCCCGGAATTTAACGCAACGGATTTTATCGCCCTTGTTCAGCCGCAGGGCCTCGACGGTTTCCTGTGTCAGATGGATCTGACCTTCTTCGTCGAGCCTTGCGGGCTGCAGGCACATGCGATAGGCGGCAATATTACCATTGCTCAAGATATAGAGGTTTGATTGGTCGTCTGCGGGTGCAAGTTCTTCGACGCCAGCAAAAGAAGCGATGCGGCTCGCCTGCAGGGTTTTGATGTTCTGCACCGGAACCTCAACCGAAGGACCGCCATCAAAAACATCGACATAGCCCTTGAAGCTAAAACCTTCTTTTTCCAGCAGGCGCAGGGCCGGGCTGGATGAATCATGCGGCTTGCCGATGACGTTCTGGGCTTCTTCCGGCAGCAGGTCGATATAGATCGGATATTTTGGCATCAGGTCGGAAATGATTTGAGTACCCTTGACCGAGGAAATCTTGTCCGCGTTTTCAAAGGCGATACCAAAGAACTTTCCGCCGAGATGATTCCAGAAAGGAGAACGGCCTTCCTTGTCTTGCCATCCACGCATCTCGGCGATCACCGTATCGCCAAAACGATCCGGGAAATCAGCCAGGGTGAGATAGCGGCAGCGGGAAAGAAACTGTCCGACGCCAGGCTGCCGATAGTCGGCTGAAAGATAGAGAGAGCCGATTTCGGTTGAGCCGGTGTAATCGTTGACCAGATAGAGAATGCGCATTTTCCGGGTGGTATCAAGTTCGCCGGAGGCAGAGACAATGGTCGACACCTTGTAGGAATAGAAAGGGTATTTCAGGCCCACTCCGGCATAGATTGCGGTGGTCCCGACGACCTTGCGGGTTTTGGTGTCTTCCAGCACCATAAAATAGATTTCCCCCGTGGGGCCATTGGCAGGGGACTTGAAGCTGGCTTCTGATCGGGTCAGTTTTTCCAGCCAGGCGCCTTCGTTGGCAGGCATGGAGGTCATGCCGGTTCCAACAGCGTGGGACAGACCCATAAGATCGCCCATGTCGCTTTGTCGTGCAGGTCGGATAAGTAGCATCGGGTCAGTTTCCAGTTTGAAAAGGGTGATCCGGCAAGCAGTCTTGCAGAGGTGCCGGGTCAGATAAAATTGTATCAGGTCCTTGTTACGATGTTACCTGACAGTTGTTGCCCGTTCAGGCCAGCTGGCTTCGCCCGAGGCCAGTTTCATCAATAACAGGGCTGTTAATTTGGCGCGTTCGCTCAGACTGTCGACCAGAAGAAATTCTTCTGTGCTGTGGATGGCACCGCCCCGAACGCCGAGCGTGTCGATATTCGCAAGGCCCGCCGCCGCCAGATTGTTGCCATCACAGCATCCGCCCGTGGCTTTGGCCTCAATCGGCGGCAGCCCAAGATCAGCACCACAACTGCGCAGCAGGGCAAAAAGCTGTTCATGGGCCTTGTCCATAACCTTGGGCTGACGGCCAAAGCCGCCATGCAGCTCGAGGCTTATGCCGTCTTCAGCATTAATTCTGGCAATGATCAGCTCAAGCTGCTGTTCAGCCCAGCTTTGCCCCTCAGGAGTGGGTACCCGGATGTTGAAGCGACAGAGAGCGAAGTCAGGCACAACATTGTTGGGGCCGCCGCCAGTCAGTTTCGCCAGATTGATGGTCACGCCTTCATGTTGCCCGTTCAGGTCATCGAGCAGGGCCATGGCGCGAGCCAGAGCGGCAATGGCGTTGCGGCCAAGGTGGTGTTCGCGCCCGGCGTGGGCAGCTTTGCCCCGGGCAATCAGGGTAAAGTTACCACTGCCCTTGCGGGCACCAGCAAGGGTGCCGTCAGCCAGAGCAGGCTCGAAGATCATGCCGACATCGGCGGCGCGTGCAGCTTCATCCAGATAGGGAGCAGAGGCAAAAGAACCGATTTCCTCATCGGGATTGATAACGATCTGCCAGCCGATATTTTCAGCGTGAGGGCTACGCTCCAGTGCCTGAAGCGCGGTTAACATGACAACAAGGCCGCCCTTCATATCGGCAACACCTGGTCCATTGACCGTATTGTCATCAAGATGACGACAGGTCTGGAAAACATGGTCAAGCGGGTAAACCGTATCGCTGTGTCCCACCAGCAGAACGCGGCGATTGGCGTTAGGGCGTTTGGTCAGGCGCAAAAGGGGACCGCTCTGTTTTTCAAGTATCTGTCCGTTGTCCAGTACCTCACTGCGCGGAGGCAACGCGATACGCTCTTCTGTTGCTCCCAAAGAAGCAGCCAGTGCTGAAAGCTGGTCGACGACCTGTTCAATTCCGGCAACATTGGCGCTGCCGGAATTGAGATTGCTGAGCGAGAGAACGTCAGCAAGCATCTTGTCCTGCTGTGTGCCGATCCACTCAAGAGCTGTTTTATAGGTCATCGACCAGACTTCCTTATGCCGTCAGTGCTGTACAGGCGCGATCGAAGATTTCGATGGCGGCATCCAGTTCTGCATCAGAAACATTGAGGGGCGGCAGGAAGCGGATCTGGTTATCGCCAGACTTGGCACAGAGCAGACCCTGTTTGCGCAACTCAAGCAGCATATCACCATTTGGCACCACACATTTGATCCCGATCATCAGACCAAGGCCATGGACGGAAACCAGCGCTTTCGGGTGCTTGGCAATCAGGGTTTCGAGCTGGGCGCGAACCTTGTTTGCTTTATCCGTAACGGACTGGAGGAAACCTTTTTCAAGCATCAGATCAAGCACAGCATTGCCAACGGCACCAGCCAGCGGGTTGCCGCCAAAGGTGCTGCCATGGGTGCCGAAAATCATTGGGTCAGCGGCCTTGTCATTGGCAAGGCAGGCACCGACAGGGAAGCCACCACCCATGCCTTTGGCAAGGGACATGACATCAGGTTCAACACCGGACCATTCGTATCCGAACATTTTCCCGGTACGGCCCATGCCACACTGGACTTCATCCACCATCATCAGGATATCGTGTTTGTCACAAAGAGCGCGAATCCCGCGGACAAATTCAACCGTTGCAGGACGGATACCGCCTTCGCCCTGTACAGGCTCAAAAATAATCCCGGCGGTTTTGTCGGTGATGGCAGCCTCGAGAGCTTTCAGGTCACCGAAAGGAACATGATCGTAGCCTTCGTCTTCCATGACAAAGCCAGCTGTGTGCCCGGGATTGCCCGCAGCCGAAATTGTGCCAATGGTCCGTCCGTGAAAGGCATTCTGGAAACCGATGATACGTTTGCGCTCGGGACGGCCTTTTGCTTCCTGATATTTGCGGAGGATCTTGAGGCCACATTCGTTGGCTTCGGCGCCTGAGTTGCTGAAGAAAACCTTGGTGGCAAAGCTGTTATCCACAAGACGTTGCGCCAGCTTTTCAGTTTCCGTAATGCGGAACATGTTGGAGCAGTGCCAGAACTTGTCGGCCTGATCTTTCAGGGCCTTGACCAGATGCGGGTGGGCATGACCAAAGGAACAGACAGCAATTCCGCTGTAGAAATCGAGATATTTTTTCCCGTCATTGGCATAAAGCCAGGAGCCTTCACCTTTTTCAAAAGCGAGGTCAGGCGGGCTGTAAGTTGCCATCATGGCTTCGCGACCGGGAAGAACGTCTGTCATGTTTTGCTCCTTGCCGGAAACCCAGTTTCGTTGAGAAGTGTTCACTGGGAAGTGGTTCCGGTTGTTCAAATGGTTGTTATCTGCGTGCTGCCAAAGCGAGACCCGTNAAGGCAAACCCGGGACCGACGAACAGCATTAAAAGGATTCTACAGCAGAAGGACCCGCAGGTGTTATCATTCTCATTGTCCTCAACCGCAGATACTGCGGTTAAAAATTAGGATACGAAATTTTATGCGGCTTTGTGAAAGTTGTTTCCTGAAAAGTAGAAAATTGTAATATTGTTAGGGTGTTCCGCTCTAGAGTGTTCATAACAAGGGTTTTTGGGGCGAAACGCAGGTAAGGTTGATTTTGCAAACATTACCTGGGATGTCGGGATTTCTTTTCTCTGTGGAGATAAAATGACGAAGAATCTGCAGCTGGATAAAATGGACCAGAAGATTCTGTCCATTCTCCAGAAGGAAGCGCGGATTACCAATCAGGAGCTGTCGGAACGGGTCAATCTCTCTCCCAGTTCTTGCCTGAACCGAGTCAGAAAGCTAGAGGAACGAGGCCTTATTGGCCCCTTTTTCGGTATGGTTGATTTGGAAAGGGTTTGCCGATCGGTGATGGTGATTGCGACAGTCACTCTCAAGGATCACAGCCGGGAACAGTTTAAGGCATTCCAGGATTATGTTCAGGACATTCCCGAGGTGGTGGAATGTTATATGGTCAGCGGATCTTTTGACTTTTGCCTGCGGATTGTTGCGCCAGACATGGCCCGCTATAACGAGATCAATGATTACCTGCTTGATGCGACCGAAACACAGGGCGTGATGAACATCAGCTCCCACGTCGTGCTGAATACCTCAAAACATTTCTCGGGCTATCCGATCGATCGTCTGTTGTAAGCAGACCCTAGAGTTTTAGTTCGCGGGCGCTTTATTCCCGCAAAGGCTACAGGCGGGGTCTCGCCGGGTTCTCATCCGGTGAAAGCTTGTGCCAAGGGCATCGTAAAGCAACAGGTTGTTGCTCAGGCTCTCGCCGATTCCCAGCAGTTCTTTGATCACCTCAATAGCTTGCAGGCTACCCATGGTGCCAGCCAGGGCACCGAGGACACCGACATCGGCACAGCTGCCTTTTTCGGCAATCTGTTCGTTACCGAAGAGGCAACGGTAGCAGGGTTTGTCTCCTTTTTCGAAAGCGCGAAAACTTGTCAGTTGTCCTTCGAAACGCATGATGGCGGCCGAAACCAGGGGTTTCTTCTGGCGGTAACAGGCATCGTTGACCAGATAACGGGTATTGAAGTTGTCACATCCGTCAGCAACAAGGTCGTAAGCTTCGACGATCTGATCCACATTGGCGGAGTTCAGGCGCAAGGCGTGGGGCTGAAAGGTAATATCCGGGTTCAGTGCTTTGAGCCGTATGAGGGCTGAATCGACCTTGGGCTGATCAATCGCAGCAACATCGTGCAGGATCTGACGCTGGAGATTGGAAAGATCGACGCTGTCGTCATCAACAAAGCCGAGGGTGCCAATTCCTGCAGCTGCAAGATACAGCAACAGGGGGGAGCCCAGTCCTCCTGCACCGATAACCAGCACCTTGGCGTTCAGCAGCTTTAGCTGACCTTCTTCTGCGATTTCCGGCAAGACCAGGTGACGGGCATAGCGTTCAATCTGCTTATCAGAAAGCTCATCATCAGTTGTTGTTGTCTTGGTCACGATCTTTAGGGGCCTGTAATTGAGCTTGCGTGGAGCTTAGTTATTTTCGAACAGATCGGTGCTGAGATAGCGTTCAGCAAACGAAGGCAAAATCGCAACGATCTGTTTTCCTGCCATTTCTGGACGGGCGCCAATTTCCAAAGCTGCGGCAAGGGCTGCGCCAGAGGATATTCCGACAGGAAGACCTTCAAGGGCTGCTGCTTCCCGACCCATCCGGAAGGCGGTGTCATTGCCAATTCGGACGACTTCATCGATCAGGCGGGTTTCGAGAATGGTGGGAATAAAGCCAGCCCCGATACCCTGGATTTTGTGCGGTCCCGGTTGTCCCCCTGAAAGCACAGGGCTGTCCTCCGGTTCCACCGCGATCATTTTGATGTCCGGGTTTAGCTCTTTCAGAACCGAGCCTACTCCGGTCAAAGTCCCGCCAGTTCCAATACCGCACACCACCATATCGACCTTGCCATCGGTATCGCGCCAGATTTCCTCTGCGGTTGTCACGCGGTGAATAGCGGGATTAGCCGGGTTGAGAAACTGTTGAGGCATGACGGCTTTGGGGAGTTCCTTTACCAGTGCTTCAGCCCGGGCAACGGCTCCGCCAATACCGAGAGATCCTTCCGTCAGAACCAGTTCAGCCCCGAGGTGGCGCAGCATCTTGCGCCGTTCGGATGACATGGTTTCTGGCATGGTCAGGATCAGTTTATAACCTTTGGCAGCACAAACAAAAGCCAGAGCAATACCTGTGTTGCCGCTGGTCGGCTCTATTATGACTGTTTCCGGATCAATCTCTCCAGCTTCCTCCAGCGCTTCGATCATGGCAAAACCGATCCGGTCCTTGATTGATGCGAGAGGATTGAAAAACTCGCATTTACCGAGAATTTCTGCTTTTGAATCATGGTTATCGGCGAGTTTCTTCAAACGCACCAATGGTGTCGCACCGATGGTATCAAGAATCGAATCGTAGATTTTACCCCGGAAAGAGGCAGCGCTTTTATTGCTCTCGGTCTTCATGGTTGCTCACTAAATCAACCCAGGAGACCTGCCCGATCAAATACTGAAATCGGGCATGGCAGCAGTTGCCTCACTGGGGATGTTTTGTTTACGGGCGTCGTCACAGAGCTGCTCAATTGTAATATTGTCGAAACGCTCCATTATTTCCCGTTGCATGTCAACCCAGATGGGTCTGACCACCCCAACCCCGATTTCGGATCCATCGTTTTCGTTGGCCGGGTCATTTGCCCCTTCGAGATCCCTGACAACGCGGATGATATCCCCCACAGAAATGCGTCTGCGTTCCCGGGCGAGACGATAGCCACCCTTGGGTCCGCGCTGTCCGGCAAGAATGCCATTATGCACCAGTTGCTGCAGAACCTGTTCAAGATATCTGCGGGGAATCCCTTCCCGTTTGGATATTTCAGTAGAGCGCACGGGCTGTGACCCCGCGTGGTAAGCGATATCCACTACTGCTTCTATGGCGAAGAGCAGCTTTTTTGAAAGCCGAAGCATGTTTTTTAGTCTCCCTGGACCATTGCACCCGTCGAGCCAAAACCACCATCCCCGCGTATTGTTTGATCCAGCGAGGTTACCGGCTGCCATCCTGCCTGAAGACAGGGAGCGATCACCATCTGGGCTATTTTACTGCCTCTTTGTATGGTGAAGGGTTCGTGCCCGAGATTAATCATGATGACGCCGATTTCTCCGCGGTAATCAGCGTCAATTGTCCCCGGCGTATTTACCAGGGTAATGCCGTGCTTCAGGGCCAGTCCAGACCGGGGTCTGATCTGGGCCTCGTAACCGGCGGGCAAAGCGATGGAAAGCGCCGTAGGGATCAAAGTGCGATCCCCGGGTGCCAGCTCCATCGGTTCTTCAATCGCCGCAAGAAGATCCATCCCTGCAGATTGTGGTGTCGCATAGCCGGGGAGCGGCAAGCCCTTTCCGTGAGGGAGTTGAACTACAGCTATGCTCAAGGTGGTCATTCGGATCTTTCAGCGGCCCTGATAAATTTATTATCAGGTATTGAGTTTCAGTTTTTCGATAATTCGCCGGGCCAGTTTTTCTGCCACAGCGTTTTTGGTCATGGTTTCCCAGCTTTCACTTCCGGTCTGGTCAACCAGTAAAACGGTGTTGTTGTCTCCGCCAAAAGTGCCGGTTTCCGGCGAAACATCATTGGCGACTATCCAGTCACAGCCCTTGCGGGCAAGTTTGGATTTTGCATTTTCTTCAACAGCTTCGGTTTCTGCAGCAAATCCGATAACCAGCCCCGGACGGCTCGGGCCCACTCTGGAGATACTGGCCAGAATATCGGGGTTGAGGGCGAAGTTAAGTTTGGGGAGATTAGCGCCGGGTGTCTTTTTAAGCTTTGCACCGGCGATCTTGTCGACCCGCCAGTCGGCGACGGCTGCGGCGCAGACAGCGATGTCGGCAGGAAGGCTTTTTTCACAGGCCGCAAGCATCTCGAGTGCACTTTGGACGGCTATTCTGGTTACCCCGGCAGGACAAGAGAGATGGGTCGGGCCAGATACCAGCGTGACATCGGCCCCCAGCTTTTGCAGAGCAGCGGCAATAGCATAACCCTGTTTCCCCGAGGAATGGTTGGCAATATAGCGAACCGGGTCAATCGCCTCATGTGTAGGGCCCGCGGTTACCAAGGCCCGAATACCCTCCAGAGGTGCTGTCGATGGTGTAAAGTAATCGGTAATTGCCGCCAGGATCTCTGCCGGTTCGGCCATGCGGCCAGGACCAAACTCCCCACAAGCCATGTCCCCGTCATTGGGGCCAATCATCCTGATCCCGCGCTGTTCCAATTTTACAACATTTTCCTGTGTTGCAGGATGGTTCCACATGCGCACGTTCATGGAAGGCGCGACAAGGGTGTCCTTGTCAGTGGCAAGCAGGATCGTCGAGGCAAGATCATCAGCTCTTCCCTGGGCCATTTTCGCCAGAAAATCAGCTGTGGCAGGGGCAACGACGACCAGATCAGCCTGGCGAGAAAGCTGGATATGGCCGATTTCGGTTTCATCGGTCAGAGAGAAGAGCTCGCCATAGGTTTTCTCGCCCGTGAGGGCCGAGACGGAAAGAGGCGTGACAAATTCTGCCCCCGATTTTGTCAGAACAGCACGAACAAAAACTCCGGCCTCTCGCAAACGGCGAATAAGCTCCAGAGATTTGTATGCAGCTATTCCACCGGTAATGACCAGCAGAACTCGTTTACCTGATATCATAATGGACTGATTGATTTCACGGTTTATTTCACGGTGAGATTTCGTAAATACTGAATTCGATTTTTTGGATAAAACGAGTCAATGTCAACAAAAGATTGTTAATAAAGGTTAACCATAAAACAATATAAAGTTCACGGTAAATCCAATCGAGAAGGCCAAACTGGCGATGGCAAGAATAAAAGCCCAGCGGGCTGTGCCGCTGCTTTCCTTGTGAAAGTCCTGAATTGTCTCGCTGTGGAGCCGTAATCCGCTTTGCGAAAACTTCTCGCTTGCTGCTTCCAGATTGTTGATAAGTCGGGGCAATTTCTCCAGACTTCCTGAAAGCGTTGTTATCCCCTCGCGAACACGAGCCTCAGGGCCGCGGTTTTTGAGAATCCAGTCTTCGACCAGCGGCTGGGCCAAAGACCAGAGGTTCAGATTTTCATCCAGGCTGCGGCTGACACCTTCTGCCATCACCATATTTTTCTGCAATAACAGCAGGTGTGGCTGAATCGTCATGTCAAAAGATTCTGCAAGATGGAGCATCTGGCCCAGCATTTTGGCAAAGGAAAAATGACTTAAGTCTTTTCCCATGATCGGTTGGCAGACCGAGCGCAGGGCCTGGGCAAATGTTTCAATAGACTGGTTCGCCGGAATGAGGCCAGCTGTGACATGAGCCTCAGCAAGTTTGACATAATTCTCGCGCAGCAGGGCAACCAGCATGTCGGCAAGGAAAAACCGGGTGTTCTTATCAAGCCTGCCCATAATGCCGAAGTCGACTGCAACGAGGCGGCCATCTTCTCCGACAAACATATTGCCGGGGTGCTGATCACCATGGAAGAAACCGTCACGGAAAACCTGGTTGAAGAAGATGGCGGCGGCACGTGTCAGAACTTCTTCCAAGTCGTGTCCTGCTGCCAACAAAGCTGATCGATCATTAAGAGGAATGCCTTCAATCCTGCTCATGGTCAGGACGCGGCGGCTGGTACGGTCCCAGTCAATTGTCGGTGTGTCATAGGAAAAGTCGTCAGCGAAATTTTCTGCCAGTTCGCATGCTCCGGCAGCTTCCATGCGCAAGTCCATTTCGAGCCGGACAGTATCATGAAAAGTTTGCACGACCTCGGTCAGACGAAAGCGACGAAGTGAAGGGCGATTTTTTTCCAGCAGAGAAGCGAGGCTATAGAAAAGTTTCAGATCTTTGCGGAAGCTCTCCTCAACGCCGGGGCGCAATACCTTGACAGCGACAGCTTCACCCTCTGCCGTTTCGGCAAAGTGGACCTGTGCTATTGAGGCAGCAGAGATCGCGTCGAGATCAAATGACAGGAACAGCTGATCGAGATCCTTGCCAAGTTCTTTTTCGATAATGCTTTTGGCAAGAGAGCCGTCAAAGGGCGAGAGCTGATCCTGTAGCTGGGCAAGATCGGTCGCCAGCTGTTCTCCAAGGAGATCTGCTCGGGTTGAAAGAAACTGGCCGAGTTTGATGAAACTAGGTCCCAGTTCGGTCAGGGCGCGGGCAAGTTTTTCTCCGGGACGTCCCGGGGTATTGCGCCTGGACAGTTTCCGTCCCCACCAGACGGCAACAGCTGCGAGCTGACCGGGGACAAGCCGTTCCTCCTCAAAAGCAGCCAGAGCATCATGGCGAGCCAGCGTCCGTGCAATCCGCATCAAACGGAGAAGGGTTGCGATCTTTTCAAACATGACTGCTCTTTAAAATACCAAATGAGGGGTGGAAAAGAAACTTGAGGTCGGTTCTAGATACGCCATCCACAATGTATTGCAGCGACACCACCGGTATAGTTGCGATAGCTGCATTGCTCAAAACCAGCAGCAGTCATCATGCGGATCAGGTCATCCTGTGGCGGGAAGCGACGAATGGATTCTGCCAGATATTGGTATGACTCGCGGTCATTGGCGATCAGCTGCCCCATAGTCGGCAAAATCTTAAAGGAGTACTGATCATAGATTTCGCTCAGCACGGGCAGAACAACCTGGCTGAACTCAAGGCAGAAGAAACGTCCTCCTGGTTTGAGGACCCGACGGGCTTCTGACAAGGCTTTGTCGATATGTGTGACGTTGCGTAGACCAAAGGCAATTGTATAGGAGTTCATGCTGCGGTCCGGAAAGGGAAGGCTTTCAGCATTGCCGCAAGTCCAGCTGATACCCTGAACAATACCTTGATCGATTGCACGATCCCTTCCTACCAACATCATATCGGGAGTCAGGTCGCACACGGTGACTGGCCCAGCCAGCTCGCGGCCAACCTGATCAATGACTCTCAGGGCGATATCACCCGTCCCACCAGCTACATCCAGATGTGCTTCGCCTGCTCGGGGGTTCAGCCAGTCGATAAGAGATGTTTTCCAGAGACGGTGAATGCCGCCACTCATCAGATCATTCATCAGATCATAGTTGCGAGCAACACTTTCAAAAACGCCCCTGACCCGATTGCGCTTTTCGTTTATCGGAACTTCACTGTACCCAAAGTGGGTTGTGTCAGAGGTGAAATTTTCCGGAGTATTTTCCATGGTATTGTCCTGGGTATCGTCCCGGATATTGTCTTGTGAGTGGTAGGTGTTTTGTTTGTCTGCCATTTGAATGTCCAGCCGCTTTCGGCGCAATTTTCTTGCAGTGACCCGTGCAAAGCTCTTTTGCCTATCTGGTTGAATGATATAGTACCGCAGCTAGTCGAACGCAAAGGAAAACAGGGTTATGCCAGAGCTCCCCGAAGTAGAAACCGTGATGCGGGGTTTGCGCCCGAGTCTGGAGGGCCGTCTCTTCAGGAAGGTGATTCAGCGCCGGGACAAGTTACGTTTTCCCTTGCCTGAAAATTTTGCCCAAAGAATAACCGGTCGTCGTGTTGTAAAGCTGGCACGGCGCGCAAAATATGTGCTGATTTATCTTGATGACGGGATGGTGTTCTTCTTCCATCTCGGTATGTCCGGGCGGATGACGATCCTGCCGAGGGTCACCAGCGGGGAGCAGCGACCCGATCTGGACCCGCATGATCATGTGATTTTTGAAACTGATGAGGGGGAAGAGATCCGTTATTGTGACCCCCGTCGTTTTGGGATGATGGATCTTGTGGCGGAAGCGGATCTGTTTCAACACAAGGCGTTTCGGGATATTGGTCCCGAGCCTTTGGGAAACGGTTTTAATGGGCCGATATTTTCTGACAGACTCAAAAACAAGAAGAATTCGATCAAGGCGGCCTTGTTGGATCAGCGGGTTGTTGCAGGAATTGGTAATATTTATGCCTGCGAGGCGCTGTATCTTTCTCGCATATCGCCAGAGCGTTCGGCCGGATCCGTTCAGGGAGCTGAAGCAGATCTTTTGGCTACGACAATAAAGAGTGTACTAACCCGTGCGATTGAAGCAGGGGGCTCGAGCTTGCGTGATTATGTTCAGGCAACGGGAGAGCTGGGGTATTTTCAGCATTCCTGGGCGGTGTATGGCCGAGAAGGGGAGCCCTGTCGGCAGTGTGGAGAAGAGACTGAGGCTTCAGTGATCACCCGAGTGCAACAAAGCGGGCGGTCTACTTTCTTCTGTCCTGGGTGCCAACACTGATGTACAAGTTGATCATGTTTCGCCTGATCCCTTTACGCATTCTTGCCCCTGTCCTTCTGATGGCCGCCGTGCTTTCGTCAGGGATTTTTCGCGCTGAGAAGATTTTTGCTGCGACGGCTGAAGAATTCACAGCGGGCTTCTTTACGGGGAGTGATGGTGTTCCCGTCATGCCTGGAATGGACGAAATGCCTGAAATGGGTATGGTTTTCGATAAACCAGAAGGGCGTATCGTCGAGGGTTTTGCATCTGGTCTGGTGAATGAAAAAGAAATCCGGGAGTTCTACGGGCGAACTTTACCCCAGTTGGGCTGGACGGTCTTTGATGATGGTCTGTTCCAGCGCGAAGGGGAAATTCTCAGTATCGAGATTATAAAAGGTGTGGAAAATGGCAGATCTATTCTGCGAATTATTCTCGCGCCCTCGCAGTAAACATTCGGCACTCTGCACCAGATACTGAATTTAAGGAGCATCCCAGACTATGGCTTATAAATATATTCTTGCGGAAAAGCGTGAGCGGGTCGGCCTGATTACACTCAATCGCCCCGAGGCTCTGAATGCTCTCTGCGCAGGACTGATTGACGAGCTTGGCCAGGCTGTTGCCTTGTTTGAAGCCGACGATGATATCGGATGCCTTGTGGTGACGGGCTCAGAGCGTGCTTTTGCAGCGGGTGCCGATATCAAGGAAATGGTCGGCAAGGATTTTCAGCAGGTTTATCGCGAAGATTTTATCACCGATGACTGGGAAGTTCTGGCCAAGACAAGAAAGCCTGTCATTGCTGCTGTCGCGGGATATGCACTTGGCGGAGGCTGTGAGGTGGCCATGATGTGCGACTTCATTATTGCTGCTGAAAATGCCAAATTTGGGCAACCTGAAATTACCATCGGGACAATTCCAGGAGCAGGTGGAACGCAACGTCTTACTCGCGTCGTTGGTAAGTCGAAGGCAATGGATATGTGCCTGACCGGACGGATGATGGATGCGGATGAGGCTGAACGCTGTGGCCTGGTCAGCCGGGTTGTGCCGCTGGACAAGTTGATGGAAGAAACCATGGCAGCAGCGGCAAAGATTGCTGGACATTCCTTGCCAGTGACCATGATAGCCAAAGAATCCGTCGATCGGTCTTACGAAACGACGTTGAGTGAGGGACTCCGCTTTGAACGCCGGGTCTTCCATTCTACTTTTGCGCTGGATGATCGGCGCGAAGGCATGACTGCCTTTGCTGAAAAGAGAAAAGCGGACTGGAAACACCGCTGATTTTGTTGGAGATTCGTCTAATGCCAGGATTAATGCGGTTCGGGAGTCGCATTTCCGCCTGATCATACTTGACGAACTCTCCGGGCACCGTTATAACGCCGCAACTTTCGAGATTCATTATTTATAGAAGAATAGGCGCCTATCGATGGCTAATCATCTTTCTGCAAAAACCCGGATCCGTCGTAACGCCAAGCGTTACGAGCTGAACTCGTCTCGTATGGGTCGCATCCGCACCTTCGTTAAACAGGTTGAAGCAGCGATCAGCGGTGGCGATAAAGCTGCGGCACAGGAAGCATTGAAAGCAGCACAGCCTGAAATGCATCGTGGTGTTCGTTCTGGTATCCTTCATCAGAACACAGTAGCTCGCAAGCTGTCTCGTATGAACAGCCGCATCAAAGCTCTGGCTTAAGTTTTTCCATCTTCGGATGGAGGATAAGAAGAGTCGCGCTCTTTCGGGCGCGACTTTTTTTGTGTCGATTCGCCAGAGTATTTTGAGAATCCGGGCGGACAAATTGTCCTCAGGGTGGGCTCTCTGTGTTGCCTCCGAGTCCCTACACAAGATTTAGTAGGTTGGGATTTCCTCTTGGCAGAGGATGGTATGGATCGGGAAAAAATATGATGTTCTTGGTCTGATCATATTGCATGCATCGTCAGAGGCTAGTACATTAAACAGCCTTGGGAAGGGCTTTCGTCAGTTGAGCGAAAGTTTCGGCGTTGCTTGTCCTCGCAATTCTAAGTTGTTCCGTCCTGAATATTTGGCGGTTTAAAGTGAAAGCTAAAAACAATATAAGTTTTTAGTTAATAATTACTTTTGGCTGATTGTAAAAGAGCCCATGCAAGCGGGCCATAACTTTGTAGCGGGTTGTTTGGGAAAAAGGCGACCTGATTATGATACTGTATGTGGTTGGGGAGACTTATGGCTCAAAGTGAGGTGATTTCATCAATTCAGTTGCAGTGGGACCGTGTTCTTGGTCGTCTGCGTGCTGAAGTCGGTGAGGCCGCTTATCGTAGCTGGCTGAAGCCTTTGACGCTCTTGAGCAGTGATGATTCCTGTGTTCGTATGGCTGTTCCGACCCGCTTTATGCGCGATTGGGTAGCTGGGAACTATCAGGATCGTATTCAGGCGCTCTGGCAGGACGAAGTTGGGGTTTCCTCCGCTGTTGAGATCGTCGTTTTGCCTCTCGCCCGACCCGTACCCAAACCGGCGCTGGTTGAAGTTGGGGTTGAAGCTGAAGTTCCTCTGTCAGGTAAACCGGAATCGCCGCGAGAAGAAGCAGAGCTTCCTGCTATTGCCGAGGCGCCTCGCGTTGCCGAGTTCCAGAGCCTTTCCGGTTCGCTAGACCCTCGTTTTACCTTTGATAACTTTGTTGTCGGAAAGCCAAACGAACTGGCCTATGCGGCTGCGCGACGTGTGGCCGAGGCGGAAAATGTTCCGTTTAACCCCTTGTTTCTTTATGGTGGTGTTGGTCTTGGTAAAACCCATCTCATGCATGCCATTGCCCATCAGATTCGCAATGTCTATCCGCAAAAAAAGGTTATCTATCTTTCCGCAGAGAAGTTCATGTACCAGTTTGTCCGGGCGCTCCGGACAAAAGACACGATGTCTTTCAAGGAACAGTTCCGCTCCGTTGATGTCCTGATGATTGATGATGTTCAGTTTATCGGGGGGCGTGAGGCTACACAGGAAGAGTTTTTCCACACCTTTAATGCCCTGGTTGACCAAAACCGTCAGGTTGTGATTTCGGCAGACAAGAGCCCTTCTGATCTGGCTGGTGTTGAGGACAGGATGAAGTCGCGGCTGGGCTGGGGGCTGGTTGCGGATATCCACCCGACGACCTATGAACTGCGTCTCGGAATTCTTGAATCAAAGGCCGAGCAGCTTGACGTGATTATTCCGCAGAAGGTGATTGAGTTTTTGGCCCACAAGATCACCTCAAATATCCGGGAACTCGAAGGGGCCTTGAATCGCATTGTGGCGCACGCAACCCTGGTTGGGCGTGCGGTATCTCTGGAAACGACGCAAGAAGTCTTGCATGACCTTTTGCGCGCCAATGATCGCCGTGTGACCATTGAGGAAATCCAGAAAAAAGTGGCCGAACACTTCAACGTGCGTATTTCCGACATGCACTCGTCTCGTCGTGCTCGAGCTGTTGCGCGTCCCCGGCAAATCGCCATGTACCTGTCCAAGCACCTCACTTCCAGATCACTCCCTGAAATAGGGAGGAAATTTGGTGGTCGCGATCATACAACAGTTATGCATGCGGTTAAAAAAGTCGAGGAACTGAAGTCGGGGGATGTGGAGTTTTCAGAAGACATCGAACTTCTGCGGCGGATGCTGGAGAACTGATTTTCTTCCCGGATTTCTTCCCACTTGAACATGCAGTGCTTTGAGGCAGGGGGCTGAGGTCGAGCTATCTTTTTGAGCCGATTCCCTTATTTCCGATTGCGTGGCTTCTTTGTGGATAAAGTATTATAATTGTTTTCCTTCTGCGTATGAACCCGCTATACTTTTCGCCCGTGCCGGGGTGATGGCCTATGGTCTGGTCACAACTGGTTACACGGGGCATTCACGACCTCTTTTTCCGGGTTGCCGGAGGAAGGGTGTTATAAGGTTTTGATGAGAGATACGGACTGAGTCATAGCATCATGAAGTTGACAATTGAACGCTCTGCATTGTTGAAATCCCTGGCGCATGTTCAAAGTGTAGTGGAACGCAGAAATACCATTCCGATCCTTTCCAATGTACTGATGGAAGCCAAAGACGGAAAACTCTCCCTCACCGCGACAGACATGGATCTGACCATTGTGGATCAGGTCGGGGCGACCATTGTGGAAGCCGGGGCGACAACAGCCCCCGCCCATACTTTTTATGATATTGTCCGCAAACTTCCGGACGGTTCAGAGGTTGAAGTTTCTGCCAACTCGGAAACCGCCCAGATGACCCTTAAAGCCGGGCGATCCACCTTTACTTTACAGACCTTGCCACGAGAAGATTTCCCGTCTTCCGGAATGGCCAGCTTGCCACAGGTTTTTGGTGTTCAGGTCAGCGAGCTGAAAAATCTGATCGACCGGACCCGTTTTGCGATCTCGACCGAGGAAACTCGTTATTATCTGAACGGGATCTATATCCACGCTACCGAGGCTGATGGTACTGCCGTATTGCGGGCTGTTGCAACGGATGGTCATCGTCTGGCACGCTTTGAGATGCCGCTGCCTGAGGGAGCTGAAAGCGTTCCTGGTGTTATCGTGCCCCGGAAGACGGTTAATGAACTCCGCAAGCTGATTGACGAGACCAACAATCCAATCGAAGTTTCGCTGTCTGATACGAAAATCATGTTCCGGTTTGATTCAACCGTCTTGAGCTCAAAATTGATCGACGGGACATTCCCGGACTATCAGCGGGTAATTCCAAGCGGAAACGACAAGAGTCTGGTTCTTGACTGCAAAACCTTCTCTTCAGCAGTAGATCGTGTTTCGACCATTTCGACAGAAAAAAGTCGGGCGGTCAAAATCAGTATTGATGGTTCGACCATGACACTTTCAGCCAACTCTGCCGAGAACGGCAGTGCGGTTGAAGTCCTCGAAATCAGCTATGAAGGAACAGCGCTCGATATTGGATTTAACTCGCGGTATTTGCTGGATATTGCCCAGCAGATCGAGGGGGATTCTGCTGAATTCCTGATGGCGGATGCAGCTTCTCCAACGATTGTTCGTGATTCTGCTGATAATTCAGCTCTGTATGTGCTGATGCCAATGCGTGTTTGATCTGGTCGGATCTGGACTCTCTTCACATGCTGGCTGTTGCCCAGAATGGATCCCCCTTTGTGACTGACGAAGCCGGATCAGAACGCCTTTGGTTGCGACGGGTGGTCCTCACCCAGTTTCGCAGTTATGAGCGTGCAGAGATTACCGTTGACGAACGTCCAGTTGTTTTGACCGGGGTAAATGGTGCAGGGAAAACCAATCTGTTGGAGGCAATTTCCCTGATGACCCCGGGACGGGGATTACGCGGGGGGGCTCTTTCTGAAATTTCCCGCATTGTTCCGGAAGGAACATTGTTTGCCTGGGCTGTGGCTGCCGAAGTTTGTGCAGAAGAGGAAATAAGAGAAGTTGGTACCGGTCGAGATCCTCTGGCAATGGGGGCAGGTGGACGAGAGCGGCGTCTGATCAAGGTTGATGGTGAAGTCTGCAAGAGTCAGCAGGCTCTGGCAGAAGTTCTTTCTGCCGTCTGGCTGACACCACAAATGGACAGTCTCTTGCGCGATAGCGCAGGGGGGCGTCGGCGGTTTCTGGACAGGCTTGTGCTGGGCTTTGATCCTGAACATGCGGCGAATACGAATGCCTATGAACACGCCTTGCGAGAGCGGGCGCGCTTGCTGAAAGGTGGCAGTCGTGATCTGACCTGGATTTCGACGCTTGAGGACCGGATGGCCCGTTATGGGATTGCGGTTTCTGTGGCGCGGCGGGAAATAACAGAAAAGCTGCAGCATGCCTGTGCTGAAACACAGGGAGATTTTCCTGTCGCCGGTCTCGTGTTGCAAGGAGCTGTGGAAGAGTGGCTGGAGGATAAGCCGGCTTTGATAGCAGAAGAAGAGTTACGTCGCTGTCTCTATGAAAGCAGGTCGCAGGATACACTAACCGGGGGGGCTTCCTGGGGGCCTCACAAAAGTGATCTGTTGGTACACCATACTGAAAAAGGGATGCCGGCGGGCCTTTGTTCAACCGGTGAACAAAAAGCGTTGTTGCTATCGATTGTTCTCGCACATGCCCGTCTGGTGATGCTTGAGCGTGGTGCAGCACCACTCCTGTTGCTGGATGAGGTTGTGGCGCATCTGGATGAAAAAAGACGTAACAGTCTTTTTGATGAAATATTGAATTTGCGTTGTCAGGCCTGGATGACAGGTACCGATGCCGATGTGTTCGCGGCAATGGGAGACAAGGCTCAGCATCTGTCAGTCAAAGACAGGGCTGTGTTTTCAACTGCCATCAGGAATTGACCTGATGCGACTGTTAAAGAACTTGGAAGAAAGTGGTAGAAATGACCGATAATGGCGATATGCAAAACCAGGAAAACGCTGGGACCAACGCTGAATACGGCGCGGATTCCATCAAGGTACTGCGTGGCCTGGAAGCTGTCCGTAAACGTCCTGGTATGTATATCGGGGATACAGATGACGGCACGGGTCTGCACCACATGGTTTACGAAGTCGTTGACAATGCGATTGATGAGGCTCTGGCCGGTCACTGTGATACCGTCGGAGTGATCCTCAACGGGGATGGTTCTGTTACCGTTCATGATAACGGTCGGGGTATTCCGGTTGATATTCACCATGAAGAAGGCGTTTCTGCCGCTGAAGTGATTATGACCCAGCTGCATGCCGGGGGGAAATTCGATCAGAACTCCTACAAGGTTTCCGGCGGTTTGCATGGTGTTGGAGTGTCGGTCGTCAATGCGCTGTCAGTAAAGCTGGAATTGCGGATTTTCCGTAATGACAAAGAGCACTACATGTCCTTTACCCATGGTGAAGCGGATGGGCCACTCGAGATTGTTGGTCCGGCAAATGGTCGCAAAGGGACGCACGTAACCTTCCAGCCTTCCACTGATACCTTTACCATGATCGAGTTCGATTTCAACACACTCGAACATCGTTTGCGCGAGTTGGCATTCCTGAACTCAGGGGTGCGCCTGACTTTGAGTGACCATCGTCATGCTGAGCCGAAGGAAACTATTCTGTTTTACGAAGGTGGCCTCAGGGAATTTGTAAAATATCTCGACCGAACCAAAACGTCTCTGTTTGAAGATGTCGTCTATATGGTTTCGGAAAAAGACGGGATCACTGTTGAAGTCGCGATGCAGTGGACAGACAGCTATCACGAAAATACCCTTTGTTTTACAAACAATATCCCCCAGCGGGATGGGGGAACACATATGGCTGGATTCCGGGCCGCGTTGACCCGGCAGATCAACACCTATGCGACAGCTTCTGGTTTGATGAAAAAGGAAAAAGTCAGCTTGACCGGCGATGATACCCGGGAAGGTTTGACCTGTGTGTTGTCGGTAAAGGTCCCTGATCCAAAATTCTCCAGCCAGACCAAAGACAAACTGGTGTCTTCTGAAGTTCGTCCGGTCGTCGAGAATATCGTCAATGACCGGCTTGGACAGTTCTTTGAAGAACATCCGACGGAAGCAAAACGGATTGTCGGAAAGGTTGTCGAGGCTGCTGCGGCGCGTGAAGCGGCCAGAAAAGCCCGCGACCTTACAAGACGTAAAGGTGCGCTGGATATTTCATCCCTGCCGGGCAAGCTGGCTGACTGTCAGGAGCGGGATCCTGCGCGTTCAGAACTGTTTCTGGTCGAGGGTGATTCTGCGGGGGGGTCTGCCAAACAGGGACGCGACCGGGCGACACAGGCCATTTTGCCTCTACGTGGTAAAATCCTGAACGTCGAGCGTGCCCGTTTTGACAAGATGCTGTCTTCCACCGAAATCGGAACGCTGATTACAGCTTTGGGTACCAGCATTGGACGTGATGAATTCAATATCGAAAAGCTTCGATATCACAAGATCATTATCATGACTGATGCGGACGTTGACGGAAGCCATATCAGAACTCTGCTTTTGACTTTCTTCTATCGGCAGATGCCGGAGCTGATCGAGAGAGGCTACCTTTACATCGCTCAGCCGCCACTCTATCGGGCAAAACGAGGTGATTCCATTCGGTACCTCAAGGATGACCGGAAGATGGAGGAATACCTGATCGAGAACGGTGTTAAGGAAGCGACACTGATTACAAAAGACGGGGCGCAGGTTGCCGGAACGGATCTGGCTGATGTGGTGACACATGCTGTTGTCGCCCGGAATCTGATGGAGCCCTTGATCCGCAAAGTTGGCAGCGTAGAGATGATCGAACAGGCAACCATCATGGGAGCCCTGAACGAAACGTTGTTGCGAGATGAAAATCGAGCCCAGGTGGTCGCAGAACAGATTGCTGAACGAATGAATGCCAATTTGCCCGAACTTCAGCGGGGCTGGCAGGCCGAAACCAATACAGTTGACGGGATCATGACAATGGTCCGTACCTTGCGCGGCCTGACCGAGCGCCGGATTATTGATCTGGGCTTGGTGCGTACGGGTGAAGCACGCCGTTTGAATGGTATGGCCGAAGAAATGCAGGAATTTTACTCTTCCAGCTCAACGTACCGTGTAAAAGACAAGGACACGATGATTTCCGGCCCGAACGCTCTGGCAAATCTGGTCTTCGAGCTTGGCCGCAAAGGGATCAATGTATCCCGTTATAAGGGACTGGGGGAAATGAACCCGGATCAACTTTGGGAAACCACCCTTGATGCCAACGCCCGTACCCTTTTGCAGGTTAAGGTCGGACACAGTGATGAGGCATCGGATATCTTCTCGACCCTTATGGGGGATGTGGTGGAACCACGCCGTGAATTTATCCAGACCAATGCGCTGGATGTATCTAACCTGGACGTTTGATTTTTCAGGGATTGAAATAATGAAAGGCCGGGTTCAAAGCCCGGCCTTTTGTTGTTTGCATCTGGATTTGAACGTTTTATCTCTTCTGAGGCCTGTACGAGGCAGATGGTCACGATCTTGACATCTTTCTGCCTATAGCCTGTAGAAATTGAATAGTTTATCAAGTGATCATGGCAACAGACAAAAAAACACCGAAGAAAAGAACTTCTCCCAAAAGCGGACAAACCCTGAAGGCTGATCCTTCAGGACGGACAACCACCTCTCGGAGGCGGGTGAAGAAAACGGGTTCAGCAACTCGGAAATCTTCCCCCCGCCGCTCATCAGGTCGCAAAGGGATCTTTAAAACCCTGCTGACCTGGGCATCGGTTGCTGCCATATGGGGCTTTATTTTCCTTGCTGGTGTTGTTGCCTGGTATGCTTGGGACTTGCCTGATGTTGGTGACATGGACCAGATATCACGGCGTCCTTCCGTGACGTTGATGTCAGAAGACGGTATTCGTCTGGCAAGTTATGGTGATCTCTATGGCGAGACACTGGAAGCATCTGAGATGTCCCGTTTCCTGCCCCAAGCGATTATTGCGATTGAGGATCGACGTTTTTATGATCATTTTGGGATAGATCTTCTGGGTATTGCCCGGGCCAGTCTGGTCAATCTGAAGGCTGGGCGGATGGCGCATGGGGGCTCAACCATCACCCAGCAGCTGGCCAAGAACCTGTTTCTCAGTTCCGAACGCAGTCTGAAGCGAAAAGTTCAGGAAGCTTTACTGGCCATCTGGCTTGAGCAAAAATTTACCAAAGACCAGATTCTAACGCTTTATATGAACCGGGTTTATTTTGGAGCAGGGACTTATGGTGTTGATGCGGCGGCCAAGATCTATTTTGGTCAGTCGGCTCGCAACCTGGGCCTTTATGAATCCGCACTTATTGCCGGTTTGCTCAAAGCTCCTTCACGGTATAACCCCACAAGCAGTGCGTCCAAGGCAGAACGCCGGACAGAACTGGTGCTGGATGCAATGGTTGATGCCCGGTTCATTTCTCCCGAGGAGGCGGCAAAAGCCAAGAAGAATCGGCCAACCCTTGGTGGTAATTCAAGCGATCAGGAGAGATTCTTCGCAGACTGGATTCTATCTCAGGTTGATGACTATACCGGGGGATATAACGGCGACTTGATTGTTCACACGAGCCTGAACACCCGTCATCAACGTCTGGCAGAAAAACATATGGAGCAGGTTCTTGCTGCAGCAAGTGACAAGAGCAAGGTTGGTCAGGGGGCGTTGATTATCATGTCTCCGCAAGGGGCCGTAAGTGCGATGATCGGGGGGAGAGACTATCGGGCCAGCCAGTTTAACCGGGCAACACAAGCACTGAGGCAGCCGGGCTCGGCTTTTAAATCCTTTGTTTTTCTGGCCGGGCTTGAAAATGGACTTTATCCGGACAGTCGCTTTGTGGATCGGCCAATCGCTGTCGGCAAGTGGAAACCCGGGAACTATAATGACAAGTATTATGGCGATGTGACGCTGCGCGAAGCCTTTGCCCGTTCGATGAACTCGGTAGCGGTTCAGGTTTCGCAACAGGTTGGGCCAAGCAATGTCATCGAGGTGGCAAAACGTCTGGGGATCAGTTCTTCGCTTGATAACGCTCCTGCTGTGGCTCTTGGAGTATCAGAAGTTACCTTGCTGGAGCTGACAGGAAGCTATGCGGTTTTTGCCAATGGTGGCCAAGTGGTTCAGCCGCATGGAATTCTCGAGATTCAGAATGCCCAGGGGCAGAAGTTGTATCAGCGCAGTGGAAGTGGTCTGGGGCAGGCGGTGCAGTCCCGGCATGTTGCGATGATGAATGATATGATGAGTGCAACAGTGGCTTGGGGGACAGGTAAATCGGCACAGACCGGACGGCCTGCTGCAGGGAAAACAGGGACAACCCAAAGCAACAGGGATGCTCTCTTTATCGGGTATACACCCACGACAGTTGCCGGTGTCTGGTTCGGGAATGATGACGGCAGTGCGATGAAAGGAGTGACCGGTGGCACACTTCCAGCCACCGTCTGGGGCGATTTGATGAAGGAAATTGAGCAGGGTCAACCGATAGCCCAGTTGCCGCAGGAGGCACCTTCAAACGTTGTGGAAGAGAAAATCGAGGAGGTTGGTGGGTTTCTGCAGAATCTGTTCGGTCGTCTGAAGTCAGGCCAGAGTGGTGCCGATAGTGCGGAAAAACCAACGAGCCATGCTCCGGAGGCAGGAAAAAAACAGCGTGGGACAGCTCAATTCAAATAGCGGGCGTTGTGGGGCTGTCAAGGGTCTCAAGTTTATGGGGATGTATCAGAAATACATAGGACGCAAATGCCATGCCTGTAACGCCTGCCAGAGATGCAGTCATGCTCAGAGCCGTGCCGTCGTTATAAGAACTGATCAGAACGCCCACACCCGAAGCAAAAATCATCTGGATAAACCCCATTAGTGCGGAAGCCGATCCGGCAATCCGGGGGAAAGGTGCGAGGGCGGCAGCCATATTGTTGGGAAAGGTCAAACCAGCCCCAATTGTGAAGACGGCAAAGGGCCCAACAACATTAAGAAGATTGAGCTCTCCAAACAGGGAGAGCCCGACAGCGATCAGGCCTCCGGCAAAACTGACACTCGAACCGATCATGATCATTCGATGCAGTCCCAGTCGAAGCGTGAATTGGGCAGAAAGAAAAGTTCCCGCCATATACCCCACAACAATGACGGCAAAGTATAACCCGAAGACATCGGGAGACAGGCCAAGCTGATCAATAAGCACAAAAGGCGAACCGGAAATAAAACAAAAAATACCAGAAAAGCTTCCTGTGGAGATCAGAACATAGCCCATATAACGTGTGTTGCGGAGCAAGCCGAAATAGTTTCGGATCAAGCGAGGGAGTTGCATGGCTTCCATGTTCAGGTCCCGATTGGTTTCCGGCAGCCGGAGCAGTAACCACAGCAGGGCAAGGGTGCTGAACCCGGACAGAACCAGAAAATTGGCTCTCCAGCCGAAAAGAATTTCGACTTGTCCACCGATAACCGGGCCGACAGCCGGAGCCAGAGCCATGGCCATTCCCATCCAGGACATAATACGGGCTGCTTCGTCTCTCCGATAGACATCGCGAACGATTGTACGGCTTAGAACAGGACCCGCGCAGGCTCCCAGAGCCTGAACAAAACGCAAAATAATCAGTTCTTCAATTGTGTTGGAGAAACTACAGGTCAAAGAAGCGAGCAGATACAGAACAAGAGCACCAATAAAGACAGGTCGGCGACCAAACCTGTCGGAAAGTGGGCCGTAAATCAGCTGGCTCGTTGCAAATCCGAGCAGGAAAACAGATAGGGTCAGCTGGATCTCTGCCTGATCTGCTTTAAGTTCAGCGGCGATGCTGGGCAGCGAGGGCAGGTATAGATCCGTCGAAATTGGCCCCAATGCCATAAGGAAAATCAGAAGGGCAATGAAGAGACGGCTTTCCGTTTCCTTGACTGAAGGCATGACCCGGATACTTTCTGGAAGGATCTTCAAGAATATTTTGTTCATGGTGTTATAGTCTGTAGCAGAAAAAGATGCATTAATTTCTTGATCGCCAGAATATCTGCTGGGACAAAACGCGAGAGCTGCGGGAATTTTATTTTTCTGGTCTGCTCAAGATATACTGCCCGGATATATTGTCGGGATCTCACAGGGTATTTTCTTTGCGATCTTGCTGGTTGATGAATGCAGGCTCTCTGTTTGTACAAGAGAACCTGCAGCACATTTTCGACAAATTCCAATGTCTATACTGGTGCAGAACTTTGCCGGGGTCTTAATAAAGCCCAGGTTTTTAGCGTAAGGCATTAAAATGAAGACATTCCGTCAGCTCTGTGCAACGGCTGTGATGGTTCTGGGAATTCTGATTGTCAGCTTTCCGGCAAGCTCCCAGAGCTTCGAGGAGGCGATGGGAAATTTTGAAAACGGAGATTATGCTGCGGCATATCAAGGTTTTTCAGAGTCTGCTGCTACCGGGCATCGCGACGCTCAATTCATGCTGGGTTATGTCTACTCCAAAGGCTTTGGGGCTCCCCAGGACTACGTCGAAGCGCATAAATGGTTCAATCTGGCGGCGGCCCAGGGGGATCGTGAAGCAGGCCGGGCGAGAGACAAACTTGTTGCAGCAATGACAGCAGAGCAGGTCTCGCAGGCGCAAAAACGGGCACAGGAATGGACGCCGATTACCCCGGATGAAGTCAAAAAGAATTCTAGGCAAGTGGATAGTGTTGCACCTATAGGTGAGGAACCGGCTCTTGTCTGGTCTGTTCCGCCTGGTGAGAACACACCATTGGATCGTGAAGAAAAACGAACACTTCAGAGCCTGTTGAAGGCTTTAGGTTATGACCCGGGTCCTCTTGATGGTTTGCCTGGAGACAGGACACGACAGGCTATTCGCAGTTATCAGGCAGATTTTGGACTGGAAATTGATGGTTTGGTACAGCGGACTCTTCTGGAAGATCTGCGAAGTCGAAACCAGGGGAAAACGTCTTCTGAGACAGGGAAGGCTCTTCCCTCCAAAACAGCATATGAATCTGTAGACAAAGAGAAAGTTCTCGTAGATCAGCTTCGGAAGCTCGTAAGCGACGGGAGTGATACCGCGCTGCCGAATGAGCTTTACCAACAGAGAATCTCTGCATTACTTCAAGAATATGATCGCCCCTGGTCACTTCGGGTTTTCTTTGACAATTTTATCGATGGCGATTTTGTCCAGAGTCCTGAATGGAGTGTTGAATCCGGGGAATTTGAGGTCCGCAGCAGAGATTACCTTTTTACCTCTGTTCCCGTGCCGCGCAGTGCTTCTTCCGAGGCATCATCTTCAGGAGAAGAAAGCAGCACTCAAAAAGCAGTTGGGATCTTTTCGGGGATCTTCTCGAAAGCCCTGCAATCTGAAGAAAGTGCGGGGCAATTCACAGGTTACGCGGAAATTTATAATGCATCTCCGATTCCAGGCAGTTTTTCTGTCAGGATTAACCTGAACGGTCTTTTGGATGGAGGACGCCTGATCACGGCTGTCTATCAGGGTGGGGCCCGTATTAATGGTTATAAACTGGCCTATCAGACAGGGGCAACAAGTCGGATAGAGTTGCTCGCCACCACTTCCAGCGGTCAGGAAACAATCGGCTCTATCGCTTTGGCAGAAAGTCTGACCGGGATCGGACACAATCTTGAATTCAACCGGAACAGAGAAGGGGTTATGGACGTGATTCTGGATGATCAAAAGCTGTTTTCTGTGACGGATACAAGACTGGCAGGCGATTTTGATGGCCTGGTTCTTGGTAACCATGCTGGTGATTTTCGCATCATGGAAATCGAGGTTTACGGAGAACCCTGACCGGAAGGATGATCAGGGGGAAGATATTATCCATAGGTCAGCAATCGGGAGCCATGTTGTTTGAGCCAGCGCTGGGAAGTTTTTCGGCTGCTGGTGAGCTGATCCACAAGCCTCCAGAAGTCCGGGCTGTGATTCATATGCACAAGATGGGCAACCTCATGGGCAACTACGTAATCCAGAACGGCTTCCGGTGTGAATATCAGGCGCCAGGAAAAATTCAGATTTCCACTTGATGAGCAACTGCCCCAGCGGCTGGTTGTGTCCTTGATACGGATGCCGGCTATTTTTTTCTCAATCTTTGCCGATTTTTCCCGGGCACGAAGGGTGATTTCGTACCTGACTTCTCCTTTAAGGAAGTCGCTGACCCTGCGCGGGAGGTGCTCCTCGTGGGATTTGATAAAAAGCTGTTCAGCTTCAAGCCAGGCAGCTCCCTTGTTTTTATTAGCTGCAGTGCCAGGCTCTATCCTGATAATCCTGTGATCTTTTCCCAGGATAGGGATTGTCATGCCGTGGTGATAGGGGGGGATTTCCGGATTCTGTTCAAGCCTGCGGGCAATCCAGTCATGCTGGCGTGAAACAAAGTCGAGAATCTCCCGGAGGGGGTAGCCCGGGGGAGAAACGACCTTTACAGCGTTCTCCCCGGTGATCAGTCGCAGGGATAACTTGCGGGATGCCGGATGGGACTGAATCCGGACCTCGACCTCTTTTCCATTGATTCTGGTGCTGTGTGCGGAGCTTTGTTTCGCCATGGCTCAAGAGTATCGATCAGCAGGTTTCCAGACAAGAGAACCTGCGCGATTGTACCCTCTGTTACTGTTTCAGTATCTTCAGCAGCGATGCCCCCATGATTTCACCACTGGTGCCGTGGCTATAATGCTTCACATAAGCGCCGTCGGGGCCCATCAGGTAGGTGATGGAGGAGTGATCCATCAGATATTCGCTTGATTCTTCGGCTTCAGTTTTTTGGTAAAAGACTTTATAGCTTTTGGCGGCAGCGGAGACCTGTTCCAGGCTACCTGTCAAACCAACCATGGTTGGGTAAAAGTGGCCCACATAGTCCTTGAGTGCAGAGACGGTATCCCTCTCCGGGTCCACGGTGATAAAAACGGGGACGACCAACTTGGCAAGTTCCGGATCTCCAGCTTCGACAATATCCATGGCATCGGACAAGAGGGTCAAAGATGTTGGGCAGACATCCGGACAGAAGGTATAGCCGAAATAAATCAGCATATATTTACCTTCGAATTCTTTTTCTGTAACAGCTTTGCCGTTGTGATCAACCAGCGAAAAAGGGCCGCCAATCAAGGCACGGGCATTATTTGAAGAAGAAGGCTTGTTCAGGTAGTTCATGCCGAAAAAGACCACGGCAGCAACAATCAGGGCGAGGGCAATAACAAATACAGAGCGTGATAGAAAACTGGTTGGCATGAGCATATCCCGCGGGTGGTTGAACTTGGTGATCTTATCTTTTGTTCTAACGGGTAGGCCGCCGAAAAACAATGGTCTGTCTCGATCACAATTGTGACAGAACTTGCGACAAAAGCGCCCTATCTGACTACAGATTACAAGGCAATGATGGGGTGTTTGATTTGAGATATCGGCAAGGCCGGATAATCCACTGGTGGCCAGTTGCTGCATCGCGTCTTGAAAAAGTCGCGTTTCCCCCTTATTAAAAAGAAAGCATCCGGGGGGAAGCCGAACAGGCTAATGTTCTGTTCGGGCTGATCTCGCCAAATTTGAATTCTCAATAAGGGAAGCAGCCTTCATGTTCAGTGATCTCTCGAAAGCATTTGGTCAGACAGGTGATCCCGCATTCCGGCGTGTATTTTTTATCTCTGCAACAGCTTCACTGGTTGTGTTTGCCCTTCTTTGGATCGGCGCAGGATACGCGGTGGGCTTGCTCGACGACCAGATTGTACAGTGGTCAGAATCAGGTGGATGGTTTACCTCCATTCTGGTCTGGGGAGCGGAACTGATTTCCTGGTTTGGTGTCGTGGTTTTGAGTTTCCTGCTCTTTCCTTCAGTTATGCTGGTTATTATTCCCTTTTTCCTTGAGGATATTGCCCGGGCTGTCGAAAGCAAACACTATCCACAGCTTGACGCTGGACGGGAACCGCCTCTGAGCGAGACAATCTGGGGGAGCCTGTCTTTTCTGGGTGTCACTCTGCTGGTTAATATTCTTGCCTTGCCGCTTTATCTTCTACCGGGTGTGAATCTGATTTTGTTTTATATAATCAACGGCTACCTGTTAGGGCGAGAATATTTTGAAATGGTTGCCTTGCGCCGCTTTGCTCTGGCAGAAGCCAAAGCCTTCCGTCAAAAATATCGCGGACGGGTTGTCCTGGCTGGTTTTGTTCTGGCTTTTCTTCTGACCGTGCCGATTTTGAACATTGTTATGCCAATCTGGGCGACGGCTTTTATGCTTCATCGCTTTGAAAGCTTTCGACAGCTAGAGGCTTGAGATTTTTAACCTTCTTATGACTTATCCTTTTAAAATCCTGATTGTTTTCCTTGTTCTGGCAAGCTTAGCAGCTTGTGGAAAATCAAGACCGAACAGAGTGCTCAAGATAACGGAGCTTCCTCCGGCAACTTCTGTCGCCAGAAAGTCAGATTCTGTTGCAGAGGAAATGGGGCATGCTGGTGACAGGTCAAACAAGCCAGAGGAAGAGAATACGGTTGCGCGCGATGTCAGTGCAGAGGGTGAGGAGCTGGCGTCCTTGCCTCCGGAAAAAACAAAACCGGAGCTGGAAGTAGATGATAATCCGGAAAAGTTGATCGGGCTTGATGCTGCTGGTCTAGAGGAACTCTTGGGGACGCCAAAACTTATCCGACAGGAAAGTCCAGCGGAGATCTGGCAATACAATGCCTCTGACTGTGTTCTTGATCTGGTGTTTTATGATGCCGTGACCAGCTATGTAGAAGCACGTAATACAGCAGTTCAGCCTATGGACAAACGCAGCTGTTTCCGAAGCCTGTTGCTGGCGCGCCCAAAGCCCTGACCATAATAATTAACTCCCGGGTGGTGAAGTCGGTTCCTGTTTCGGATATAATCTGATCGACAGGGTAAACTGGGCAGAGCCAAGATGCTTTCCAGAGATTGGAATAACGCGGGTCCTGAAGATCCCGGACCAGCAGCAGGAGAGAACGGGCTAGAAACTGTTCTTTTCCATGCTTTTCTAAGGCCAAACCGGAGTCTGAGTTCGAGAGGATTCCGTTATCTGATGGGCTTTGTGATTGCTGCAGTCGTGTGTTGTGGTACCGGCTTTATGCTGGCAGGAGCCTGGCCTGTTCTTGGTTTCCTGGGTCTGGATGTTGCCCTTGTCTATTTTGCATTTCGTTTGAGCTATCGCTCTGGCAGCGGGTATGAAACTGTACTGGTTACTGCTGATGATCTGATCGTCACCAAGGTCAGCCACTGGGGGAAACGCAGTTGCGCTACGTTTCAGCCCTATTGGCTGAAAATCTCGCTTGACCGTTCTGAAAACCCGGAAGGTCGGCTGATCCTCTTTTCCCATGGACAGAGAGTTGTGCTGGGAGAGTTTCTGGCGCCGGTAGAAAGGGAAGAACTGGCTTTGGCCTTGCAGAGAATTCTGATGCCTTTGCAACGCCCGGCCACGTGATCTCTACTCTGAAGCCACTTAAGGCCGGATCTGGATCCGGCCTTAAGACAGAGTGCTATCCGAGTGACTTGACACTGTCTCCAGCCGTCTCTTTGCCGGGAAGGGTCAGGTGCATGGTAATTCCAGCCAATGTTGCAAAGGCCATGGAAGACAGGGTTGCCCACTGACCAATAGGAAGCTCGGCGCCACCAATACCCAGCACCAGAATGACCGAAGTGATCAGCAGATTACGTTTCTCATTGAGGTCCACCTTGCCTTCGATGAGTGTGCGCAATCCGGAAGAGGCGATCACGCCAAACAGGGCGATGGCAATGCCCCCCATTACCGGGACCGGTATGGAGCTGACCAGCGCGGAAATCTTGCCAATGAAACCGAGTGACAGGGCGAGGACCGCAGCACCAGCGATGACATAGACGGAGTAAATCCGGGTAATGGCCAGAACACCGATATTTTCACCATAGGTCGTATTTGGCGGGCCACCAAGAAGTGAGGCGAAGAGAGTGGCAAGGCCGTCTCCGGCAAGGGACCGGTCCAGCCCTGGTTTACGCAGAAAATTCCGGCCGACAACGCGGGAAAGAACCATCTGGTCACCGATGTGTTCGGCAATGGTCACCAGCGCGACCGGAACCAGAAGCGGCAGGACAAACCAGGGCAGCCCTTCGGCAAAAACAGTCGGAAAGAAGGTAAAATCCGGAATGGCGATCCAGTCGCTTGAGGCAACCGTTGCAAAATCGACCATGCCAAGAGCAAAAGCGAGAACATATCCGCAGATAATCCCCAGAAGAATGGGAATAATACTGATGATCCCCCTGAAAACGAGGGAAAAAAGAAGCGTCATAACCAGCGTGAAGAGAGCAACCGTGAGGTTGAGCGCACTGTAGTCACCGCCAGCTCCTTTGGTTGCCATTCCAATGGCAATGGGGGCGAGGCCGAGACCGATAACCATGATAACCGGGCCAACCACCACAGGCGGCAGGATTTTCATCAACCAGTTGACACCAAAGAAACGGATCAGAATGGCAACCACCAGATAGACCAGACCCGCACAGAAGGCTCCGAACATGGCTCCCGGTAATCCGGCGGCGACGGCGGCAGAGATCAGCGGGGCAATGAAGGCAAAAGAGGAGCCGAGATAGGCCGGAATCCTGAACCCGGTGATACAAAGGTAAAGCAGCGTACCGCCCCCGGAGGTAATCAGGGCAATAGCTGTGCTCAGGCCAGTCGCATCAGGATCATTGGCAAGAATGCCGCTGGTAACGAGGTAGGGGACGAGCACGGTTGCCCCGAACATGGCGCAGAGATGCTGCAGGCTTAACAGACCCCAAAGCTTGAAGGGAGGTTTATCTTCTACATCAAGAACGGCCCCGTTATTTACGGCATTAGTGGTATTTGAATTCGTCATATGTTCCCCGGTTATTGGCCAGATTTTAGTTCTGGATTTTACTTCTGGATTTTAATCCGAAGTTTTAATCCGGGGATCACTTGCCCTGTCCGGATGCTTTTTGCAAGTCCGGGCTTCCCCTTGCATCAGAAACAGACGATGATCGGTCAAGAGAACTTTGCTCTGATAAATGAGGACGTTATCAAGGTGCCAGGTGTATTCGGGTCAGCAGAACCCCTGTTTCTTTTGCTTTTTGCCTTTGGGCTGGAAGCTCTCTATGGCGGAATTTTGCGTCTGGAAGGCTGGCTGCCGCGTCCCCGCAAGATGATGGGGCTTGTCGTTGTCCGGCTTGATCGCGCGCTGAACCGCTCCCGTAACAGCACGGGTCAGAAAAAACAGCCCGGTCAGGGAACTGCGACCCAGTTGGTCAACGGGGCAACCAGCCTTTTTCTTCTTGCCGGACTGGCCTGTGCTGCAGGATATGGTCTGTCTTTCATCAGCCGGAATGCGCCCTTTCTCTGGCTGATCGAGGTGGGGTTGATTGCGCTCTGTCTGGACAACCGCTCACATCAGGTTCGATTGAACCGGGTTCGCAAGGCTCTGGCCCTTAACAGCCTGATCACGGTGCGTGGCGAACTCTATCCTCTTGTGTCCAGCTGGTTCCGGATTACTGATCTTGAACGGCTCCAGGGCAGCGGGCTGGCCGCAACCGCTGTTGGCGGTATGGCGCGTGGCTTTGTCGAGGGATTTGTTGCTCCGGCCTTCTGGTACGGGTTACTTGGTTTACCCGGTCTGTTTGTCCAGCAAGCAGTTTATCAGGGTGCCCGTTTCTATCGACAGCGCCAGCTTCAGGCACCGCTGGAACGGAATTTTGGTCGGTCTTTTACCGGAATGGATCATGTTTTGATGGCTTTGCCGGATGCTTTGACGGCGCTACTGTTCATTCTGGCAGCTCTTTTTGTTCCGGGGGCAGCCATTGGCCAGGCCATCCGGCGTTGCTGGAGCAGCCAGAGGCTTGCTGATGCGGCTTTGGGGGGAGCGCTCAATTTCCAGCCGGACCAGCCAGGGCAGGAAAAGGCCGAGAAGGGGCATCGCCGGAAAGATCTGGAGCGGGCCAGCCTGATCGTTATTATCTCGGGAATATTGGCGGTTGGTCTTATTGCGGCTGTCGTACTGCTGCGCTATGCCCTGTAACATTCAATCCCGGATATCTGACCTGGACCAGCTCTCTTGAAAAGCGGGAGAGGGCTGGCCCAGATTAAGCGGTTTCTACTGTGGCAGCGCTGCCCGCAGTTTATCTGCGTGTGTATTTGAATAGACCCGTTCCATAGTGATGCCCCGTGGGGCAGCTCCGGCACCGTAGTAGCTGCTGTTATAGCTTTCGCGGGTAAAGAGCTTGGCCCCTTCGAAAGCACCACCGCCAAACAGGCCAACCGAGCTGGAGAAAGCATAGACGTCAACGTCAAGATTGGCCGTGGTTGAAGCCTCCACTCCGGCACCGAAAGGCCCGACAGCAAGGCTGAGGTCACCGCCAAACTTGACTTCGCTATCGAGGATGGCTTCTACAGCACCGGGATTCATAAGAGTAAAGACTACTTCTGAAACTTCCCCGCCGATCTGCAAACCGATACTGCCTGCTGCCAGGGTATAGAAAGCCGGATAGCTCCAGGTGCCATCTGCACCCTTTACAAGCAGAACACCCGATCCTCCTTCACCGCCAACAAAAAAACCGGCTTTGACCAGCTGGGGAATTATAAGAATGCCATGAGCCTTGCCAGCAAACTCCTTGAGCTTGGCATAATCAGGGTTGTTCAGCAGTTTTTCGAGGCTGTAGCGGGAAGCGGCTACCAGCTGTTCAGCGTCGCTTGCCGCTTTTGCTGTATTAAAGGAAAGCAGGGTGGCAAAGGCTGTGGTGATGATCGCAAGTCTCAAGAAACTGGCTGGGAGGAAAGCCCGTGTGAGGCTCATGGTCATTGTGTTCTCCTGGATTTACTTCCGGCTCGAAAGCCAAGCTTGAATGTAAGGTATGGTGAAATCTGCACAGCAGTATCGCAGGAAAAGCGAGGAAAAGGCAGAGACATTTTAGGGGCCATAACCTAGTTTGAATATTATCTATTAAAAATGACCGTCCTGCTTGAGTGAATGACAGGGGGATCAGGGGGGGCAGTTATGCGGGATCTGGGAAAGTTTGACTATATAATTGTCGGTGCGGGCTCTGCAGGTTGCGTGCTCGCGAACCGGCTTTCTGCAAATCCGGATAATTCGGTACTGCTTCTTGAAGCTGGGGGCAGTGACAACTATCACTGGATACATATCCCCATAGGCTACCTCTATACCATCAACAACCCGAGAACGGACTGGTGCCTTTCGACGGTGGCGGAAAAAGGTCTGAACGGGCGTAAACTTGGTTACCCGAGGGGCAAGGTTATCGGAGGCTGTTCCTCAATCAACGGCATGATCTATATGCGGGGGCAGGCTCGGGATTATGATCAATGGCGCCAGATGGGCAATCAGGGCTGGGGCTGGGATGATGTTCTGCCCTATTTCAAAAAAGGCGAGAACCATCACCGGGGCGAAGGTGAATTCCACGGTAGCAAGGGCGAGCTGCGGGTCGAAGAACAAAGGCTGTCGTGGGAAATTCTTGACGGTTTTCTGGATGCTGCGGTGGAAACAGGTATACCGCGGAGCCAGGATTTCAACCGGGGAAATAATGAAGGGGTTGGCTATTTTGAGGTAACCCAGAAAAAGGGATTTCGCTTCAGTGCGGCACGGGCGTATCTGCACCCCGTAATGGGACGCAAGAATCTCACTGTGCTTACGGGGGCAGAAGTGCAAAAAATCGAACTGGAAGGAAAGAAAGCCAGGGCTTTGTCCCTCACCGTCAAAGGTGAAAATGCCCGGGTTTCCGCGGGCAGGGAAATCATCTTGTCGGCCGGAGCCGTGGCCAGCCCTGTTCTGCTCCAGACCTCGGGTATTGGGCCTGGAGAGTTGCTAAAGCAAAACGGGGTGGAGGTTCTGCATGATCTTCCGGGGGTCGGACAAAACCTGCAGGATCATCTTCAGATCAGGACAGTATTCCGGGTTTCAGGGGTTAAGACACTGAACGAGATGTCGCATAGCTTGTTTTCAAAAATTGGTATGGGAATTGATTACGCCCTGTTCCGTCGTGGTCCCCTGTCAATGGCACCAAGCCAGCTGGGTTGTTTTGCCAAGAGCGACCCGGCCCTGGAAACCGCGGATCTGGAATACCATGTTCAGCCCCTTTCTACAGACAAACTTGGCGATCCGCTTCATGACTTCCAGGGTTTTACCGCTTCAGTATGTAATCTGCGCCCTGAATCCCGGGGATATATCCATCTGGATGGTCCGGATGGTCGGCTGAAGCCAATTATTGCTCCCAATTATCTTTCCACAGATAAAGATCGTCTGGTTGCGGCTGAAGCAATCAGGTTGACCCGCCGGATTTGCAATGCCTCCTCCTTTGCCAGGTACAGTCCGGTTGAACACCTGCCCGGAGCAGGCATTACTTCAGATGAGGATTTGGCAAAAGCGGCAGGAGATATCGGAACGACAATCTTTCACCCGGTTGGGACCTGTAAGATGGGGTCAGATCCCCAGGCTGTTGTGGATGAACAGCTGCGGGTGATCGGGATTGAAGGACTGCGTGTTGCCGATGCCTCGATCATGCCGACAATTACGTCTGGGAACACAAATGCCCCGACCATGATGATTGCCGAGAAAGCAGCTGATCTGATCCTTTCGGCAGATTAAACGATCGTGACAGGGAAAGATTCTCTGCCCGTTTGATAGAGGTCAGGTGGTCTTGTGGAATGACTTCTCTTTAATTTCAGAACGCTAAAGGGCCTGTCACTGAACTGTAATATATAAGTCATGAAACAGTCATTTGTCATTTAAATGCAATGAAACTATCACATTTCAACATTGCTTCCTCGGCCCCACGCTGCAGCGGGGTTTTGTATCTGTGAAAGTTGAAAAAGATGCCGACTTCAGATCAGCCTGATAACTCCTCCTCCGGGGCCTCTAAAAAAGCCCATCTTTCAAAACCCTCCCTCGACAAGGACCTGAGCAAGATTGTCTCGATGGAAGAGGCAACCCGCTCGCTTTCCCAGCACCTCATGGCCCCAGGTCTTGCTGTCTTGTTCCTGGCGGTCGCTGGTGGATTTGCCAGTGTTCTGATCGGTGCCCAGCCCAACGCCGTCTTTGTTGTTGTCGCTGCGATTCTGGGGGGCTATATGGCCCTGAATATCGGGGCCAACGATGTCGCTAATAATGTCGGGCCGGCGGTTGGTTCCAAAGCACTTACCATGACGGGCGCCTTGATTATTGCGGCGGTCTTTGAAAGTGCGGGTGCCCTGATCGCCGGGGGCGATGTTGTTTCAACGATTTCCAAGGGAATTATTGATCCGTCACTTGTGTCTGATAGCCAGACCTTTGTCTGGGCGATGATGTCTGCGCTGCTCGCTTCTGCGCTCTGGGTCAATCTTGCGACCTGTATCGGGGCACCGGTTTCGACCACACATGCGGTTGTTGGTGGGGTAATGGGAGCCGGGATAGCGGCGGTTGGTTTTGGTGCGGTCAACTGGGGAACCATGAGCGCGATTGCTGCGAGCTGGGTGATTTCTCCCTTGCTTGGTGGTGTGATTGCCGCTCTCTTTCTGGCCTTTATCAAGAACAATATCATCTATCGTGATGACAAGATTGCTGCCGCCCGTCGCTGGGTTCCTGTATTGCTTGCGATCATGGCCAGTGCCTTTTCCTGTTACCTGCTGATGAAGGGGCTGAAGCAAATATGGAAGCCGGGGATTGCCTACATCACTCTGATCAGTGTTGCTGTGTTTGTTCTCGCTTATGTAATTCTCAAGCCGATGATCAGGAAACAGTCTGAGGGTATGGAAAACCGCAACCAGTCGCTGCGGGAACTGTTCCATCTCCCCCTGATTTTCTCGGCTGCCCTGTTGTCGTTTGCGCATGGAGCAAATGATGTCGCGAATGCGGTTGGACCTCTTGCCGCGATCCTGCATGCGGCGCAGTCAGGTGATATTGCGGCTAAGGTACAGCTGCCGATTTGGGTCATGATTATCGGTGCTTTCGGGATCAGCCTCGGGCTGTTTCTCTATGGACCCAAATTGATCCGGATGGTGGGGGAGAAAATCACCAAGATGAACCCGATGCGGGCTTATTGCGTGGCTTTGTCAGCGGCTATAACCGTAATCGTGGCTTCGGCACTTGGTCTGCCCGTTAGCTCTACGCATATCGCTGTCGGAGCTGTTTTCGGGGTTGGGTTTTTCCGCGAATACTATACGAGCAAAAGCAACCGTCGTCGACAGTATGTAAAAAAGCACAGCCGGGCTGTTCTCGATGGTATGAGCGAAGATACTGATGATGAGGATGACGGGAAAGATACGGTTTATGATCAGGAAGATGTTGCGCGGCGCAAACTGGTCCGGCGGTCCCACTTTACGACGATCATCGCAGCCTGGGTGATTACGGTGCCTGCAGCGGCATTGCTTTCAGCAGGGATTTTCATTGTGATAACATTGATCTGGTAACTCGTTTTATCCCTGTATTGTGGAAAAGGCTCCTGATAGGGCCTTTTTCTTTTAGGGCTCCTGATTGATGACGAAGGCAAGAGGAGCTGCATTCAGATAGCCAACGCCCCATGAACTCTGATCGGTAAAGGGATCATTTTCAGGGGTGTAATAATCAAGCCGGGTCAAGGACAGGTTGTCGATGGCGAGACCGAGGGCTTTTTCCGGGCTGAGATCAAGAGCTTTCGCAACGGCTGCCCGAATGGTGCCTCCGTGGGCTATCACAACAATGTCCTGGCCCTGATGATCGTGATTCAGACGGTCGATAGCTTTGTCAGCCCGCTGCATCAGGTCAACAAAACTTTCGCCGCCGGGAGGAGCTTCTGAGGCCGGAGCCAGCCAGAAACGATGCCAGATTTTGTTCCGTTTCTCCTCGAGTTCCTTGTGGGTCATTCCTTGCCAGTCACCAAAAGATTGTTCCTGGAATTCGGGTATTTCGTTAAAGGACGGTTCGGGAAGAAACGTTTTTTGCCGACACAAAGCTTCTGCCGTCTGTCGGGTTCGCAGCAGAGGCGTCGTAACCCAGATTGCTTGCTCTGGAAGACGGTTGGCCAGGGCAGAAAAGGCTCTGAAATCGCTGCAATCGCAGTTCAGATCGGCATTGCCATAGATCGTACCGTTGTTTTCGGTCACCGGAGCATGCCGGATCCACCACCATCTGGTTCTGGACATTCTTAGTTACTCTATCTGGTAATATGGCCGCGGGGTTGATCCTAGGTGATATACCCCAGGGCAGCAATATAGACCGCGATTTCACAAAACTGGGCTGTTGAACCCAGCACATCGCCACTATACCCTCCAATTTGCCGGAAACTTAACCAGGAAAAGAGCGCGGTTGCGAGAAGCGACAGGCAAATAGCGAGTACAGCTATGGTAAAGGGTAAAAGGCTGAAGCACAGAATCAGGCAGATGAGGAAAGCTGCGTAACTGCTGCGAAGTTTGGGCTTGTCGGCCTGTGCAGCTAAGCCGCTTTCGCGGGCGAGAGGAAGATGGCTCATCATCAGGGGAAGATATCCCCGTGCAATGATATGGGCTGCGATCAGAACACTTGCTGCAGCATTGCTGGTGATCGCCCCTTCCTGATCCATTGAGCCAAAATCGATCAGGCCAGCGATCAGGGCTGTACGCAACAAGAGAGATAGACAGAGGGCGAGAACACCGTAACTCCCAACCCGGCTGTCTTTCATGATCTCGAGTTTACGACTGCGGTCATGGCTGCCGCCAAAACCGTCAGCGACGTCGGCAAGGCCGTCTTCGTGAAGCGCGCCCGTCACCATAATGGTGACGGTTATGGCCAGAAGAGCACTGACAAGTGCAGGAAGGTGTAACAGATCCGAAAGCGTTAAGATCAGAGCACCTGTAAGACCGACAATAAGCCCGACAAGTGGAAAGGCCCAGGAAGCTGCGGCAAGGGACCGTTCAACCGGACGTCCCTGTGCATCCAATGGATAAGACACAGGAATGCGGGTGAGAAAGGCAAACGCTATTCTGATGTCCTGAGTCAGTAACTGGAAAGGGATGGAGGAGATCAGTTGCCGGATATTCATGGTAGCCTTCGTGGAGTGAACTGGAGGAGATGCGACAAATAGCGGAGCAAAGTGTCAAGACAAAGTCCAGGGGCTATGTTATGGCTTTGCGGCAAGATTACAAAATCAGACGCAACAGTTGCCGTGCAGATTTGCTGCTGTAAAGCGTTTTGCGTGTTTATGGACAGAGGTTTTTGCCAAGAGGTAAAAATCAGGGAGAGATACTGACAATGGTTGATGTGGCTTCGATTTCCACACTGAATGAAGTTCATGTTCTGCTCAAGGAACTGCCTGGCCCGGACAGGGCGGCTGCGGCAAAGGCGGAAGAGAGACAGAGTCAGCTGACGAAACCTCTGGGAGCACTTGGACGCCTGGAAGAACTGGCAATTTGGCTTGCTTCCTGGCAGGGCAAGGCAAAACCTCAGATCGAACGACCTTTCACCGCTGTCTTTGCGGGAAATCACGGTATTGCTGCCAAGGGCGTTTCGGCCTATCCGACGGAAGTAACGAAACAGATGGTTGCAAATTTCATTCACGGCGGGGCTGCCGTGAATCAACTTTGCGGTCTGGCGGATTCTGATCTGCGGGTTTACGAGCTGTCGCTGGATGAACCAACAGCCGATTTTAGCGAAGCTCCTGCCATGCCGGAAGATGACTTTATCCGGGCTATGGCCTACGGCATGATGGCCGTCGAAGAGGGTATTGATGTCCTGGCCCTCGGGGAGATGGGAATTGGGAATACCACCTCGGCAGCGGCAATCTGTACAGCGCTTTACGGGGGAGATGCCGGAGATTGGGTTGGTCGTGGAACCGGTGTTGATGATGCCACGCTCAAGCTGAAAAGGGATCTGGTTAATCAGGCAATGGAGCTGCATAAAGCAGATTTTGCCAAAGATCCCCTGCAAATTCTGCGCTGTGTTGGTGGTCTGGAACTGGCAGCCATTGCCGGTGCTGTGGTCGCGGCCCGTCTTGCACGGACGCCTGTTCTTCTGGATGGCTATACCTGTACTGCCGCGGCAGCAGTTCTTCACGCGATTGATCCCCGGCTGCTGGACCATTGTGTTGTGGCCCATCAGTCAGTCGAACCTGGTCATGTGGCCCTGATGGAAAAGATCGGGAAGCAGCCGCTGGTGAATTTTAACATGCGTCTGGGTGAAGGTTCCGGTGCTGTGCTTGCGATATTGCTGCTGAAGGCGGCTTGTGCGTGCCATAACGGCATGGCGACCTTTGCCGAAGCCGGTGTCAGCGGCCCGGCAGACTAGGTGGCGACTTTACCTTGCTGATCGATTAAAAAGCCTTCCGCTGAAAAAAGTTGGAAGGCTTTTTTCTTGCCTGAAATATAGGGGAATTATTCCCCGATCTGTAATAACAGCCCTCTTTTCCTCGCGACATGATAGGACCAGATAAAGAGCCCCATGGCGATGGCAAGATAGATCGCGTTCAGTCCGAGAGAGTGCAGATAAAGTTCTAGATTGAATCCTTGATCAAACAGAATGGCACGCATGCCTTCAAAAACGGGGGCAGTTGGCAGACACCAGGCGATAGACTGTAACCAGCCGGGCAGGATATCAACGGGGTAGTAAATTGCCGAAACAGGCGCAATCAGAAAAATTGTCAGCCAGGCCATGGATTCTGCGCCGAGGCCAACCCGGAGTATCAGGGCACAAACCATCAGCCCGATTGACCAGCCCATAATCATGAGGTTGGAAAAAAACAGGACAAGCGGCAGGCCGAGTTCGTAAATTGACACCTCGTAAAAAAGGATGGCGATAAAGGTGGCCGGAAGAATGCCGATTAATGTTCTGATGGCGCTCATGATCATCAGACTGCCAAGAAATTCTACCGGGCGCAGAGGACTGACAGCCAGATTCCCGATGTTGCGGGACCAGAGTTCTTCGAGAAAGGAAAGACTGAACCCGAGCTGGGCGCGAAAGAGTACGTCCCAAAGCAACACTGCGGAAACCAGTACTCCGGCCGCCTGGGCAACATAGGAACTGTTGGTGAGCAGGAACTGGGTGAAAAATCCCCAGATGACGATCTGAATAGAGGGCCAGTACATCAGCTCGAAAATTCGGGGCCAGGAAGCGCGCATCAGATAGAGGTGGCGCAAGAGAACGGCCTGCACCCGCATCAGGGAGGAGTCTTTTCTGATTAAGCGAATTTCTGTGTCTGAAGGCAGACTGTCCACTTGGGGGGAGCCGGGCATTTCAAATATCTCCCACTTCGAGATTTTCCCTTGGTTCTGTTGGCTCAGTCGGATCTGGCCTGTTCCGATCCCGGGCAATATCCAGAAATACCTCTTCGAGATTGGTGCGACTATAGCGCTGTAGCAGCTCTGAAGGGGTGCCCTGGTCGACAATCTTGCTTGATTTCATCATCAGGACATTGTCACAGAGGCGTTCAACTTCGGACATATTATGGGATGCGAGCAGGATCGCTGCATTGGTCCGGCTCTGATAAGCCTTGAGATAACTTCTCACCCAGTCGGCGGTATCAGGGTCAAGGGATGCGGTGGGTTCGTCCAGCAACAGGATTTCAGGTTCGTTGATCAAGGCCTTGGCAACGGATACTCTTGTTTTTTGTCCAGCAGAAAGGCTGCCAGTCTGTCGTTTCAACAGGTCTTTCAGTTCCAGCTCTTCGCTGAGCAAGGCGATTCTCTCTCGGGCGTTGACGATTCCGTAAAGTTTGCAGAAAAATATCAGATTTTGCCGGACAGTCAGGCGTCGGGGCAGATCGACATAGGGCGAAGAAAAATTGATCCGGTGCATGATGGGAAAACGATCCCGAATGATGTCCTGTCCCAGCAATCTTATTGTTCCTGATGTCGGGAGAAGAACACCAAGCAGAATCGAGATTGTCGTGGTCTTCCCGGCACCATTACCTCCGAGCAGGGCGACAGTTTCGCCGGGTTTCACTGAAAAAGAAATGTTGCGAACAGCGAGAATCTCATCAAAGGATTTGCAGAGGTTCTCAACCTCAATTGAAAGTTGTGTCATTGTTTCTGTATAGCATGTCCAATATTTATTTCCTGTCCTGTTTTGCTTTCTTCTGAAGTTTGTTACTGAAATAGCTGAAGAGCAAAAACAATCCCGGGCCACGTCATGAAAACCTTATTTAAGCGAGAACTCGAGTTGGGGTTACAGCCTGACCAGGGCCGGGTACGTTTACGCACGCTGGTTTTGATCCGATGGCTTGCGCTTTGCGGGCAGACAACAGCCCTGCTTACTGTCCATTTTGGGATTGGGCTGGAACTGGAACTGGTTCCGGCTTTGCTCGTGGTGTTAACCTCTGGGGCGTTGAATGTTGCCCAGATTGCGACCCGCCCGGCTTCGTCCTGGCTGCGCAATAAAGAAGCAACCATGGCCCTGGCATTCGATCTGATGCAGGTCTCGGTGCTCTTGTCCCTGACAGGTGGATTGACCAATCCCTTCTCAATCCTGATTCTTGGACCTGTAACGGTATCTGCGTCGATTCTTTCCCGGCGCAGTACCTTGTGTTTGAGCGCCCTGGCCATCCTGATGGTATCGATTGATGCTTTCTGGTATATGCCTCTGCCCTGGCCGGAAGGGAGCTTTTTCCTGCATCCTCTGTATCTTTACGGGCTTTGGGCGGCACTGGTTTTTACCGCGATCTTCCTAGCGGTTTATGTGTCATCGCTGACTGAAGAAGCCCGATCCATGGGGCTGGCGCTGGTTGCATCCCAAATGGCTCTGGCGCGGGAGCAGAAGCTTTCTGCCTTGGGTGGACTGGCTGCAGCAGCAGCCCATGAGTTGGGGAGCCCGCTTGGTACCATGCTGGTTGTTGCCAAAGAGATGAAAGAGGAATTGCCACCGGATGATATCTATCTGGCAGATGTGGAGTTGCTGATCAGTGAAATTTTGCGCTGTCGGGAGATTTTGCAAAATCTGGCCACCTGGCCAGAAGAAGACGGGGGAGACCCCTATAATATTATTCCGATAGAAAGTTTGATTGAAGCTGCCATCATTCCCCACGAGAAGGCAGAGGTGACGACTGTGATTTCGGCAGGACCTGTGGACGAAAGCGATAGTTCGCAACCGATGGTGCGACGAAGTCCCGAGATCCTGCACAGTCTGGGTTTGTTTGTTCAAAATGCAATCCAGTTTTCACGGGGAAAGGTCGAGATATCCCTGCTATGGGACGAGCGGATGATCTCTCTTGCTATCCGGGATAACGGGCCGGGATTTGATGCGCAGATATTGCGTCAGCTTGGTGATCCCCTGCTGGGACACAAGGATAGAACGATCAAGGATCACGATCCCCGCAAGGAAGAGGACGGAGAACATATGGGGCTTGGGGTCTTTATCGCAACGACGCTTCTAACGCACACGGGCGGCAAGATAACCTATGGCAATCATCCAGAAGGTGGCGCGCTGGTGAGTGTTGTCTGGCCTCGCCAGAGGCTTGAGGTTACTATCTGATATGCTTTGTGTTTTTTGCAGAACTGTCCGGCCTAATGGCTCTTTGACCCGCTGTGCCGGGATGCTTAAGATAGAACAATAACGATAAACAAGAACTCTAGGGGTTAACAGGTAATGTCGGAATCGCAAGAAGCTGCAGGTAAAAAGCTGCTGATCGTAGATGATGATGAACGTTTCGCGGAAAGGCTGGCCCGGGCAATGGAGCGGCGTGGATTTGTTCCTGTTGTTGCTAATTCTGTTGTGGATGGCATTCGATTGGCAAAGTCGGAACATCAGGAATATGCCGTTGTTGACCTGCGGCTTCAGGATGGCAGCGGGCTGGATGTGGTCAAGGCTATCCACGAGTATTCTGCTGATGCACGGGTTGTTGTTCTGACAGGCTATGGAAACATTGCAACAGCTGTTGCTGCAGTGAAGGTTGGTGCATTGGATTATTTGCCGAAACCAGCCGATCCAGACCAGGTTGCAGCAACTCTTTTGCAATCCAGCGAGGAAGGGGGCATGCCACCCCCGCCTGAGTTGCCCATGACTGCTGATCGCGTAAGGTGGGAACACATTCAACGGGTCTATGAGCAGTGTGACAGGAATGTTTCCGAGACTGCGCGCCGTTTGCGTATGCATCGGCGAACATTGCAGCGAATTTTGGCGAAATACGCGCCTCACGCCTGAAGGCCCTTGCGGGAAGTTGATAATGCTGGGCTGTTATCCAAACAGCCCAGACTGGATCTGGGTATCCGTTTTAGCTGTGATCAGCTTCGGCCCGATGTCGGCCGATTGCGTCGGCGAGATTGCGGGTTTCTTCTTTTTGATTGCGCCCATAGTTGCGTACGTATTCATCAATGTAAAAGCCCTGCATCAGCTTGATGCCAAGGTCTTGGGCCGTCTTGATGGCATCTACTGCGCCACAGTGGCAGAGAATCATGCGGTTGGGATCAATTTTCTGAACCGTTGCCCGGATATCGTCGGCGCGGGAAGTGGTGAGAAATTTGGTCAAGTCCTGATTCCATTGCAGCTTGACCAGATCAAAGCCCATTTTCCGGCGATCAATCATGGGCATGGACAGGTGGGTAATGCCATCCAAACAGATTTTGTAACCCCGTTCTTTCAAAAAATCCCGGGCAAAGGTAAAGCTGCCGACATCAGCAAAGACATCAAGCAGCTGGAATTCGATAACGATACTCTTGCGAACAGACGCGCCGAGAGTCTGGTCCAGTTTCAGAAACTCATTGGATAGTGCTGTCGCCACATTGAGATTCAGGCTGTAAGAGCGGGTCAGGGTCGAATCATCGTTCTGACGCAGAATAACCAGCATCCGCTTGTCGAGATAGCGGGTCAGATCCTGAAACAGCCAGCGGTTTGACAACAGGTTGTGTGTCGGGAGCAGGGTTTTTTGCAGCTGTTCGATAGAGAAAAACAGTTCCTTGAATAGAGGTTCCGGTTTCCGGTCTTCATTAACCAGAAAAATTGCCTGACGTTTCAGCAGGCTGGAAAGATCGGCCTGGTTAATCGCCTGGGCAACGGCAGCCAACTGGGACGGCGCCAATGGAGTTGTTGGCAGTTCAGGAGGCTTGCCGTTGATGGCCGCAATAGCTTCTGCTTTTTCCCTTAACTTCAGGGCTTCCAGCTCTTCATTTTTCTGGATCGCCAAGGCAATCAGCTCTGCATACTGTCGGGTGAGATCAAACCAGGTACAGAACTGGTCGGCCTCGAGGTCATAGTCTCCCGCGAGCATAGGGTCGTCACTAAAGAGGTACCGAAGCCGTAGAATGGTTTCATCAATCTGGGTTATCGTTGCCCCATTGGTCACCAAAACGATATCATTGTTAATGAGTCGAAAGAGGGTGCCCTGGAATTTTGCAATGAGTTCTTCACAGGCGTTTTGCGCGATACGAAGATGGTGTTCTCGCTGATGATAGGGGCGCAAGCGTGACAAGTGGATATGCACAGCCCTGCGGTTATCCGTCTGTTTTCCGATACGCTTTACAAAATCAAGAAAAACCTTTTCCTGATTGAATGGGCCTTCTGGGGCCGTACTTGAAAAAGAGTTTTCCATCGACGGGCTTCACTGAATCCGGTTGCGAGAGATTAGGAACTATCATTATTACCCGGAAGAGTCTTCAAAGATCGTTAACCCTGTTTTCTCTTTCTGGTTTTTTCTGACTGTAATCAAGTAGTATCCTTGGTGTAAGTGGTATAAGGGAAGCATGTGATGACACTCGTGCTGCAGATAAACTTTCCCTTCGGAAGTCTGGTTCGTTTTGTGGTAAAAACCTTGCCCAAAAGCTATTTTGATAGCACAAAAGAGGCCTCTTAATTCTGACCTGATTATGGCACCACATGACAGCACACTTTTCCGACCCCGTTGAATTCCTTGATCTGGCTTCCCGTGTAGATGATCTGGCAGGAGCATCTGTTCAGACTGTGGGGGACTTGATGCTGGATAGATTTATCTATGGTCATGTCGAGCGAATTTCTCCTGAAGGGCCGATTCCCGTGCTGAAAATTGATCGCCAGGTTTCCATGCTTGGTGGTTCTGGCAATGTTTTGCGCAACCTGGCTGCCGTTGGTGCCTCGACAGCTTTTATTGCTGTGGTTGGGGATGACAGGGTCGGAGAAGAAGTCGGGCAGTTGGTTCAAAAAGAGACGGGGGGCGCGGCTCTTGATCTTATCATTGAAACTGGCCGACTGACGACAATCAAGGAACGCTATGTTGCCAGCAACCAGCAGCTTCTAAGGGCTGATCGCGAGATGGATCGGCCTCTTACTGCAGATACTCGGGCCCAGCTTGTGGCCCGGGTACGGGAACGTCTGGGGACGACGCCTGTCTTGATTCTTTCAGACTATGGCAAGGGAGTTTTGACCCCGGAAACTCTTAAAGAGATTATTGCTATCGGAGTTACGGCGGGCTGTCAGATTATCGCTGATCCGAAAGGTCGTGATTACAGCGTTTATAGTGGCGTAACGATTGTTACGCCCAATCGCCGGGAACTGCAGGAGGCAACAGGTATGCCTGTTGCCGGAGATGACGCGGTGGTTGCTGCCTGTCATCAGCTGATTAAGGGGTGTGGGATCAAGGCGGTTTTGGCGACACGCAGCGAAGAAGGCATGACTCTGGTGACGGAAGCCGGAGTGGTCGAACACTTTGCTGCTGAAGCGCGGGAAGTGTTCGATGTCTCAGGTGCGGGCGACACGGTTGTCGCGGTACTGGGTGCAGCGCTTGCTGCAGGGCTCGGGATGAAGGAAGCTGCTTGTCTTGCCAATATTGCTGCGGGGATTGTTGTTGGCAAAACTGGAACGGCTGTGGCTTACGGGAGTGAAATCCGCCAGGCTTTGCTCGCCCGCAACGGTCTTTCTGCCAAAGGCAAGATTGCCGAATTGGATACTGTGCTGCACAGGGTTGGGCAATGGCGTAAGGCGGGATACAAAATCGGTTTTACCAATGGATGTTTTGATTTGTTACATCCCGGGCACATTTCTATTCTCAGGCAGGCTCGGGCAGCCTGTGACCGTTTGATTGTGGGCTTGAATACGGATGCATCCATCAAACGCCTGAAAGGGGAGAGCCGCCCTATTCAAAATGAGGCTGCGCGGGCAGTAGTCCTGTCTGCAATCGAGAGTGTGAACCAGGTCATTTTGTTTGGCGAGGATACGCCGCTTTCTCTTATCGAGGCGATTTTACCGGATGTGCTGATTAAAGGTGCTGACTATAGTGTTGATCAGGTTGTTGGCGGCGATGTGGTGATCCGAAACGGCGGCGAGGTTGTTCTGGCAAAGCTGGAAGATGGTTTTTCGACCACGGGCACCGTGGCAAAAATTCAGAAAACTCAAAAACAACCTTAAGGGCAGTTCTCGGTCTTAGCTGAAAAAATACAGCAATGCTGCTATCGCGACTGAAGGAACCAGCCAGAACGCCCCTGCGAGAGCATAGGCAACATAGCCTGTGGCTTGTCCTTCGGCTTTGACCCGATCGAAAGCGCGACGTTCCCGGCCGGAAAGAAAAATCAGATAAAATCTGTGTCGGCCAAAGGGAATAGAGCGCCTGAATTCAACCGGGTGGCGGGCGATTTCGCGGGCCCCGAACATTTGTTTGATGGCATGCTTCTGCTCATCGCTAAAGGTGGCCGCAACATCGGGAGAAATCCTGCTAAAATAGTGTTTGATAAACGGATCGGAATCTTTTTTCCGTTTTGAACCGGCACTTTCATCGGTCGAATTGCGTTTTCGGCTATCCAGTTCTGCAAGTGCCATATTCCCTGTAGTGCGTGTGACGCACCACCCCCTGTGTTTTTATTGTGACTTTGCCTGGGGAGTATGATGACTTGCTTTTTTTGATGAATAGTTAACCTGTGAAAATATTTTCGGGATTAAAGGCTCGGGGTCAGATTGACAAAACCGTCGTGGTTCTTGTCATAGCCCAGAAGTTCTCCGCTGGAAAAATCAAAATACCAGCCATGTAATTGGAGTTTTCCTGCTTCAACCCGTTGTTTGATAAAAGGAAATGTCATGAGATTTTTCAGAGAATGGAGAATTGCTGCCTTCTCAACCTCTTCCTGAATTTTCTCATGATCGTGCCCACTGCAGACCACAGAATCTTTAGCTTCGCGGGCGATCGACATCCAGTTGGCAATAAAAGTACTGCCCCCGGATTCGTCAACTGAGCCTTCGATCAGGGCCTTGATCCCGCCACACATCGCATGTCCCATGATGATGATATGTGGCACTTCAAGACTGGTTACCGCAAACTCAAGGGCGGCAGATGTGCCGTGGTGCCTGCTGTCATCAAGGTAGGGAGGGATCAGGTTGGCGACGTTTCGTACGACAAAAAGATCTCCTGGAATTGTACCAAGTACAGCTGAAGGTTCGACGCGGGAGTCACAGCAGCTTATCACCATTGCTCTTGGAGATTGTCCATGCTCGGCAAGTGAGCGTAACAGAGCTTCATCGCGACGATAGTCGACAGTCAGATAGGCTTTGTATCCATCAAGTAGTGGTTTGATTCCGTCCATGATCTACCTATATACCAGTTCTGTTGATCCAGTGTGCAAGGAAGTGATTGATTATCGCGAAGTCGGGGATTTGTAAACCTTGTAGGGGAGTGTCCTATATATTGCTCCCGGGTACTGAGCCAGGATAACGGTCAGGTTGACAAGTTTGTGGGATACAGGATGTTTACCTGGAAGTGCTGAGGTGGCCAGGTTGTATGTTTCGGGGGAGGGGATAAGTATGAACCAGAGAGATCAAGAGGCTGTTCGCTGTGGATGGGTCACAGATGATCCACAATATCTTGCCTATCATGATGATGAGTGGGGTGTTCCTATTTATAATGACCGCCTGCTGTTCGAAATGCTGATCCTTGAAGGCGCACAAGCCGGGTTGTCATGGATCACCATTTTGAAAAAACGAGAAGGCTATCGTGCTGCTTTTGCGCAGTTTGATCCGGAAATGATTGCCCGATTTGGCGAAGACGATGTTGAACGGTTGATGAAAGATACAGGGCTGGTGCGTAATCGCCTGAAGATCGGCTCGGTGATATCCAACGCCAGAGCCTGGCTGGAAATCATGAAGCAGGGCGAAGGTGCCTTCTCTGATCTGGTCTGGTCAGTGGTATCCGGGCGTACTCTGAACAACAGTTGGGGGAGGCTTTCGGACGTTCCCGCAAGCACAGCTGAGTCTGAAGCACTTTCCAAACTTCTGAAGAAAAAGGGCTTCCGGTTTGTCGGGCCGACAATCTGTTATGCCTTTATGCAGGCCTGCGGTTTGGTGAATGATCACGTAACCGATTGTTTCCGGCATGGAGAAATCGAGCCGCGTCGATAAAGTCGTTGGACAAGAGTTAACCACCCGGAGTATCCCGGGAAAGAATAAACAGGAAAAGATATGACCCGTGTTTTGCTTCGTTTGTGGATTGCCAGCTTTGTGGCCTTGTTGACGAGCCCTCTGCAGGCGGAGGAGATTGGCTCTGTTGATACTGTGTTCAAGTGGCTTGGCCCCAACCACAAGATTGTCATCGAAGCTTTTGATGACCCAAAGGTGGAAGGAGTAGCCTGTCATCTCAGTCGGGCCAAAACCGGTGGTATGTCAGGGGCAGTAGGCCTTGCAGAAGATACTTCTGATGCGGCAATTGCCTGTCGTCAGATCGGGCCGATCAAGTTCCGTGAGGAACTGGATGACGGGGAAGAGGTTTTCACCAAGCGGACATCCCTTGTTTTCAAATCTTTACAGGTTGTCAGGTTCCTCGACAAAAAGCGGAATGTTCTGGTTTATCTGGTCTACAGCGACAGGGTGATTGAAGGCAGTCCGAAAAACTCGATCAGTTCGGTTCCGATCATGCCCTGGGGAGAGCAGTAGAGGCTTGTGTCTATAAGCTTTACTGTTCAGCAGTTTCAGCAGGCCGTTCAACGATGTGATCGGGGAGGGATCTGACCTGTGCCGGAGCTTCCGGAAGAGATGCCAGGTGGAGTGTGGAGGTGGGGAAGGCAAAAGCGGTACGGTTGGCCGCGACAATCTCTTTCAGAGTCAGGGCAAAGTTCTGTTTGATATCCATCCACTCACCCCAGTTTGTCGTTTTGGTAAAGCAGTAGATCATCACGTCGATTGAGGAGCTGTTAAAACTGTCGACGTTTACCAGAGTGGTTACACGGGCATCGTCTGTTTCAAAGGCGTCGTTGTTGTAGAGATGTTCTTTTATTTGTTGAACAACAGATCGGAGCTGTTCGGTGGTGGTGTCATATTCCAGGCCGATGGTCCAGTAGATCCGCCGGTTGGTCATCTTGGAGAAATTGATAACGGCATTATCGGCCAGTTTTGCATTGGGGACGTAGACCGGGGCCTTGTCAAAGCGGCGCACACGGGTGGAACGGAAGCCGATATCTTCGACAGTGCCTTCGACGACCCCCTCGATACGGACCCAGTCGCCACGAGAGAAACGCTTCTCGGCAATAATCAGGATACCGGCAATCAGGTTCTTGAACAGGTCCTGGGCGCCGAGGGCAACCGCAACCCCGAAGAGGCCAAGACCGGCAATAATGGCGCCGACGTTAATTCCCCAGAGTTCAAGAATGCTCGCAGCCCCGAGAAGAATAATACAAAGTTTCAGTGCTTTGATAATCCATTCAACCATGATGGATGTGAGGACGTTGGAAAAGCGGTGCAGGAGAAAATCGAGGGGGTCGATCAGCTTATAGATGGCGTAGAAAAGCGTATAGGCAATGAGAGAGCGTAGAAGATTGTCTCCCAGCTTTGCAGCTTCGCCATCGAGGTTGAGATAATCCAGGGAGAAGAATACCCCAAGAGCAATGGGGACCATGCGAATGGGGCCATCCAGCGCTTCGAGAGCATGATCATCAATCGAGTTTTTGGTTCGATGGGTAACTACTTTCAGACGGTTCATGACAATGCGGGAAAACAACCCCCGGATAATCAAAAAGCCGATAAAAATGGCTGCTGCTGTAATGATGCGGCCGACATCAATGCCGAAAACGCCCTGATGCCAGACTTCCAGTGTAATCGCCCAGAAATTCTCCAGATCCTGCATTCTTTTCTCCCTAATTACGCGGGGGGAGTTTGCTTAAGCCTGCAGGGGGCGTCAAGTTGCCAGATCAGCTAATTGCCTCCTAGCGGATGATTTTAATGCGGAACTCTAAAGATCAGTCAAAGAGCGCATCAATATCATCTTGCGCCATAGCGCCGATGTTGATTGCTTCCTCTTCCTCCTCGTCATCTTTGGCGTGATCAAAACCGCCAGCCATCATGCTGCCGGAAAGTGTTGCCTGCCAGTCCATCTCAATTTCCATGATTTTTTCAGGAGAGAGAACATTGCTGTTTCCGTGAATGACCGCACTGGCAATATCGATCATGTGCCGGATGTGGGTAGAAGCATTGGGAACAAGCGTAGATATTGCCACCATGTCGCCGACAGCCAGCGCTTGTTCAATGGCATCCTTGCTGTCCTTGATCCCCTGATCAGCCAGTTCAACAGCTTTATCAAAGGGGGTGCGGAATTGAGCCGGCGCAGCCTCATAGGCTGCGACGGCCAGATCCTTGGCTTGAAAACTGCTGTCCAGAAAGTGTTGTTGATAACTTTTGGGTTGCCACTCCTGAACCTCTTCAAAAAGGTCCGGCATGTCCGGTACCATTTCGAGCATCATCACGGCTTCATTAAGATGATTCAGATAGTCTGTAGCCAGAAAAGAAGTCTCATCAATATTGGAGCCAGGAAGTCTTGCCCTGATCTTTTCGAGGTCTTCTTTGCTTGAGGTCATTTCTATAGCCCAGCTCCCCCTACAGATTTTCTTTATACTCTTTCCGATCTATTGATGACCGGTTTGTGTGCAAATTAACCATTAACCTAAATTAAAACGCTAACGCAAGAGGGGTTAATAATGAGATAATTCCGGCTATTTTATGTAATCATGACCCAGTGAAGGTTATGGTTGTTAAAAAAATATAGAGTAGACCAAAAAAGAAATTACTCACATCTCAGGGATTTTGAGGATGAAACATACTCAACTCAGAATAGCCGTTGAGCGATTGTTTTTGGGTGAATTTATTTTTTTAATTTTGCTGTTTCGGTGATTCATTTTCCCAAAAAGAGGGCAAAAAGAAACAGGCCGGAATTGGTCCGGCCTGTTTCAAAGTGTGTTTTGTATGAGTTGTCTCAGGTGACGACTTCAATAACAGTTTCTTCCCGGCGATTGAGATGTTTGTTGAAATGTTTTTCAATGAGGCGGAAAGCCCAGACCAGCAGGAATGTCAGCACGAAATAGAACACCCCGGCAGTAATGAAAGCTTCAAAGGGGGCATAATAGCGTGACTGTACAATTCTGGCGGCGCCGGTCAGATCCACGAGGGTGATCGTGCTGGCAAGAGCACTGCCATGCAGCATGAAGATCACTTCATTGGAATAGGCCGGGAGAGCCCGTCGTAAGGCACTGGGAATGGTAATCCGGCGCAGGATCATCCATTTTGACATGCCACAGGCTTTTGCGGCTTCAATTTCGCCAAAGGGTGTCTCTGCCATTGCCCCCCGGAAAATTTCGGCTGTATAGGCTGTTGTATTGAAGAAGAAAGCCAGCAGTGCAAAAAAGTAAGCCCCCTTGAGGAAGTCGAATTCCTTGGTGAGTGCGCTATAGCCGTCAAGCTGTCCAACCCCTGCATAGAGCAGGAAAAGCTGAACAAGAAGCGGTGTGCCTCTGAAAAAATATGTAAAAGCGAAAGCTGGATAATTGACCAGTGGGTTCCGTGATAGCCGCATGATCGCAACAGGAATTGCAGCCAGGAAACCAAGGATAAGGGAAAAGGGGACAAGCTGTGCTGTTAGCAGCAAACCTTCAAAATAAAGAGGAAGCTCGTTAATGATGACAGAAAAATCCATCAGCTGATCCTCCTGACGCCAACACTGTAACGGCGTTCCGCCCACTTCAGGAACCAGATAGACAAGGTGGTGAAAAACAGGAAGACGAGGGCGACAACAAGATAATATTTGAAGGGTTCTCGCGTTGCACCAGCTGCAAGGCCTGCACGGCGGACCATATCGGAAAGCCCGATAATTGATACCAGGGCAGTGGCTTTCATAAGAACCAGCCAATTATTGCCAAACCCAGGTAGGGCGTGGCGCATCATCTGCGGTATAAGGATGCGGCGGGTGATCTGTATTCTGGTCATGCCGTAAGCTGTACCAGCTTCGAGCATGCCGCGATCTACGGCCATAATGGCACCTCTAAAGGTTTCGCCCATATAGGCTCCAAAGATAAAACCAATGGTTAGAACCCCCGCAATCAAGGGATTAACATCGATATATCCCCAGTCAAGATACGGTGCCATGGCGGTTTTCAAGGCATCTCCCTGGCTGGTTTTCTCACCAATATAGAGGAGCAGTTCCAGAATGTTATCTGGCAGATTATTGATAAAGATCTGGCCGCCGAAAAAAATCAACAGCATCAGGACAAGGTCGGGAACGCCTCGGATAACAGTCGTATAGGTTCCGGCGATAATTTGCGCCATCGGGCTGTTTGATAGTTTTGCAAGGGCGGCAGCCATCCCCAGAAGCACGGCAATGAAAAGAGAACTGAGCGCGACAAATAATGTCACTCCGGCTCCTTCCACAATGATGCCATACCCATAGCCTTCCAGATCAAACATATTTTTATACGATCTTCTTGAGACCGTTCCCTCTCAAAAAAGCACCACCAGAGTTGTGACTCTGGCGGTGCTCATTACGCTATTCACCGTCAAAGGACGGTAGAATCAAATCCGCCTTCGATCTTAATAGATGTCGAAGTCGAAGTATTTGTCATTGATGGATTTGTAAACACCGTTGGCACGGATGCCTTTGATTGCTGCGCTCAAACGGTCACGCAGGTCAGTGTCTTCTTTCCGAACGGCAATACCAGCGCCATCCCCAAAGTATTTTGGCTCACTGTAGGAAGGACCAAAAAGCTCATAATCTTTCCCGGCATCGGTTTTGACAAAGCCGTCATCCATGGCAATGGAATCCGCCAGAAGCAGATCAACACGGCCAGCGGTCATGTCGAGGTAGGCTTCGTCCTGGGTACCATAACGCTTGATATCCACATTCGGGAATTCAGCGGTCAGGAAGGTGTCGTGGATTGTCCCGCGTTGCACACCAACACTTTTGCCTTCGAGGCTTTCAGCAGTGATTTCAATGCCGGAATCTTTCTTGCGCAGGAAACGTGCAGGCGTGTTGTAATATTTCTCGGAGAAATCAACCTTCTGCTTGCGCTCTTCAGTGATGGACATGGAGGCGATAATTGCATCATATTTTTTCGCCAGCAGAGCCGGAATAATGCCGTCCCAATCCTGGGTAACCAGCGTACACTTGACTTTCATCTCATCACAGATCGCATTGGCGATCTCGATGTCAAAGCCGATAAGATTGCCGCTTGGGTCTACACTGCTGAACGGAGGATAAGCACCCTCGACACCAATGCGGAGTTCTTCCTGGGCAGAGGCAGAACCTGCTGTGAATGTCATAGCTGCAGCAACGGCAGCAACAAGAAACTTTTTCATTTGATGACTCCCTAGTCGGTTTATTATTTTTCTATTCTGAATAGATTTACTTCAGGTTTCCAGCGAGAAACTGTTGAAAGCGTTCAGATTTTGGATTTCCAAAGACTTCTTTTGGTGGTCCTTGTTCGAGTATACGTCCCTGATGCAGGAAAATTGTCTCAGAGGAAACTTCTCTGGCAAATCCCATCTCATGGGTTACAACAATCATGGTACGGCCTTCATCGGCAAGGTCACGCATGACCTTGAGTACTTCCCCAACCAGCTCGGGATCTAGAGCTGAAGTCGGTTCATCAAACAGCATGACTTTGGGCTCCATTGCCAAGGCACGGGCAATGGCGACACGCTGTTGCTGTCCGCCAGACATATGGGCGGGGTAATAATCACGGCGTTCATAAATACCGACTTTATCCATGACCGCTTTGGCCCGCTCTGTCGCTTCAGCCTTGCTGAGGCCAAGGACATGAATCGGAGCTTCAATGATGTTTTCCAGAGTGGTCATATGAGACCAGAGATTAAAACCCTGGAACACCATGGCAAGCTTGGTACGGATTTGTTCGATCTGTTTGGGATCGGTCGGGATGTATTCGCCTTTTTTATTCGTAGACATCTTGATCAGTTCGCCACTGACTGTGACCTGTCCCGAATTTGGCGTTTCAAGTAGGTTGATACAGCGGAGGAAAGTACTTTTCCCGGAACCGCTTGAGCCAAGCATGGAGATCACATCACCTTCGTGGGCTGTAAGAGAAACTCCCTTCAGAACCTCGATCGACCCGAAAGATTTGTGGATATCTTCACAGACAAGAGCGGGTATCTGAACTGCTGTTGCCGTGGCGACTGACGCCATATGATCTGTTCCCGTTATTTTATTTATTACTGTTTTTCATTCCTAACGAAATTAGTGTTGTTTTGGGGGAATTGAAAGAAAAAAGAGCTGAGGCTAAAGGCCTGTAGCGGAAAGTGAAGATAATTCTGTCCTGGCAGCTCAAGGTGCAGAATATTCCAAAGAAGCACTGGAAACGGAAGAATATTCTTTTGAGTGACGCTGATTGCTACTGACCGAACCATCAAAAATAGAAATGCAGGTGTCACTAACGCGAGACAGAGCCCTCTAATCCGGTTTTTGACTTGCAATCTTGTCCACAGCTTGAACCCCTTTTGAGTTTACCCTAAAGGTCGAGTTCTTTTTCCAGGTCACGAAGCTGAGTCATGGCAAGAGGTACATCTGTTTGCCGGGCAGCAGCAGCTTCGGCTTGTTCAAGAGCTGTTGCGAGATCATCATTGCGTCCCAGGGTATGATAAGAGCGGATTAACCTCAACCAACCCTCGAAATCATCAGGTGTGGTTTTGAGCCGTTCAGCGAGCTGATCGACCATGCCATCAATCATGGCCTGGCGATCTTCACTGCTCAATTCGGCTGCTGCTGCCATGTCTTCGGCATCTGGTCCGGTCGGGAGTTGAGTTTCCGGAGACTCAGGGGCAAGAGCAGGAGCTGTGGCGATAAGTTCTTCAGAGCTGAGTTGCAGGTTGTCTGCCAACTCGCCAATGCGTGAATCAAGGACGGGGAGCCAGGGGTCGTCCTCCCGGGTCGTTTGTCGCAGGGTAAGCCAGACCTGTAGTGCACTGTCATTGTCTCCGGACTGGGCCAGAGCTAGGCCACTGTAATAGAGGCCGCGTGCGTCCCGGGGATCAAGTTCCAGTGACTGGCGGAAAAATTTGATGGCTTCGTTGGTGACTTGGCCGTTGTTTTGGACGACAAGCATTTCCCCGATTGCCCCATAAATGACGGGTGAAGCAGGACTGTATTTCTCGGCATTCCGGAAAGCTTCTTCGGCGCGGGCGAATTCCTGCAGTTCAGCATATGTACTGCCCAGCAACATCCAGCCATCGGGTTTCTCTGGATCTTGTTGCAGGCGGGCTTCCAGCTTTTCAGCCAGCATCAGCATTTCATTGTTTCGGGCATTTTCCTGCTGGTTGACGATTGCCATCTGTTCAGCTGCAATATCCCGCTGGGCAAAGGGTTGGCCTCCCAGATCGGGACTTCCCAGCTGGAAATAAAGCAAGAGGCCAATTAGCGGAAAGGACACGACCAGGCTCCAGACGAGAGCCCAGATGGCAGATCCCGAGAGTGGATTTCCTCGGGTTGTTGATGATTGGCCGTCACTGGCGTTGAGAATACGGCGCTGAATTTCCAGTTTCGCTGTTTCTGCCTGGGTTGAAGCAAGGTTCCCGGAAGCAAGGTCCCTTTCAATTTCCCTGAGCTGGTCTTTGTAGACGGCAAGGTCGGATTCTGCGGTATTTGCAGGTGCTGATTCCGCGTTTTTTAGCAGGGGGCGCAGGAGTATAAGCAGGGAGAGTGCGCTCAGTGTTGCAATAGTGATCCAGAAAATCATGCCGAATCCCCTTTGCTGTTCTTGTCTGTGAGAAGTTGATTAAGCTTCTTTTGTTCGTCCGAGCTTAGTGGTACAGGCGCTTTTTGGCGTCGACTGCCCCGATAGAAAAAGAAAATTCCGACCCCGCCAAAGAGGAAAATCAAACCTGGCCCTGCCCATAAAAGGTATGTTGTTGCTTTTACCGGTGGGCGAAACAGCACAAAATCGCCGTAGCGGTCTGCGAGATAATTTTTGACCTGCTGGTCACTGTCGCCGGCCACCAGTCGCTCTCGTACGACGAGGCGAAGTTCCCGGGCGAGTTCAGCGTTGGAAGAATCGATCGGTTCGTTCTGGCAGACCGGGCAGCGGACTTCCCGGGAAATTTCACGGGCGCGGGCTTCCAATACCGGATCATCAAGCACTTCATCCGGCTCGACCGCAAAGGCAAGACTGCTCCCGATCAGAAACATCAGGGCGAGGAACAGCAGGCCAAGGCCTGTAGCATGAATGGTAACGCGCATAAGTACAGAGCTTCCCTAGCGTTCTATGGCTATTGCTGTTCCTGGAGGTTCTCGATGATCGGAAGAATAATGTTTTCGAGATCCCCCGTGTTCAGAGGGCCGACATGTTTATAGCGGATGGTGCCAGCAGAATCGACAATGAAGGTCTCAGGCACACCATAAACACCCCAGTCTATGCCCGCGCGACTATTGGGATCACGTCCGATGCGGTGATAGGGGTTTCCGTGTTTGTTGAGCCATTTAAGGGCGTCTTCCGGCTTGTCCCGGTAGTTGATGGCGAAGAGGTTTATATCGTCTCTGGCACCAAGTGTGAGCATATAAGGGTGTTCGGCCAGACAGGGAATGCACCAGGAGGCAAAAATGTTTACCACCGATACCTTGCCGTTATCGGTCAGGTCCTGCCGTGCAAACCCCGGTACATTCAGACCTTCCAGTTCAACAAGATCAAACGCAGGTGCTGGCTTGTCGATGAGAACAGAAGGCAGTTTTTTAGGGTCGCGACCAGGGGAGGTCAGTGCCCAGAAAAAATAGCCGAAGATGGTAATGGTCACCAGCAGAGGCAGGAGGAAAAGAACTTTTCTGTTCATGAAGAGGCCTCAGCTGTTTTGCTTGTCAACTGGGTTCGTTTTTTGTCTGACGGCGCACCAACCCTCAGGCGCCTGTCAGCAAGAGAGATCAGTCCGGCAAAGACCATAAGCCCGCAACCGAACCAGATCCAGGTGACCAGGGGCTCGCGGTAGATTCTGACAGTCCAGCCCCCTGCGCCATCCGGATCACCGATGACGGCATAGTAATCACCGACAAAGGTTGAATGGATTGCCGCTTCGGTGGTGGGCATTTTCTGAACATTATAAAGGCGTTTTTCCGGTTTCAGTGTCGCCATGTATTCACCGTTCTGACTGAGCACGAAAGTGCCCTCGACCGCGGCGTAATTCGGGCCAATGATTTCCCGCACACCTTCAAAACGATAGTCCGTCCCGAAAACACTCAGTGTCTCTCCGGGTTTGAGAACGGCAACATCCTCTACCTTCCAGGCTGTTGTTGCGATCATCCCGGCGACCGCAATGGCCAGACCGCCGTGTGCGAGTGTCATCCCCCAGACGGAGCCGGGCAGGTTGATGGCACGCTGCCAACTGGTGGAAAGAGGCGCACGGAACAGTTTGATCCGGTCCGCCCATTCACTGACTGTGCCCAGCAGCATCCAGGAGGCCAGACCCAGACCCAGAATCGCCAGAAGCGGTCCGCCATCGGCAATATACCAGGCAACAAGCGCGGCGATGATGGTGGCGAGCCCGGCAAATTTCAATCGGCCAAGGACTCCCAAAAGATCTGCGCGTTTCCAGGGCAGATGTGCGCCAACACAGACGAGCAGCAGCAGAGGTATCATCACCGGAACAAAGGTGTTGGTGTAAAAAGGCGGTCCAATGGAAACCCGTCCGCCCCCGATCGCTTCGAGAAAGAGCGGGTAAAGCGTGCCGAGGAAGACGGTGGCACAGGCGGTGCTGAGCAGGAGGTTGTTCAACAGCAGGCCGCCCTCACGGCTGATCGGGGAGAAAATTCCGCCTGCTTTAAGTGCCGGAGCGCGCAAGGCAAACAATGTCAGTGAGCCGCCAATGGCGATGGCAAGCAGGAAAAGGATGAAGATACCCCGCTCAGGATTGACGGCAAAGGCGTGAACCGATGTCAGAAGGCCGGAACGGACAATAAAGGTACCGATAAGCGAAAGTGAGAAGGTCAGGATCGCCAGCAGGATGGTCCAGACTTTCAGGGAGTTGCGTTTTTCAACGACAATAGCTGAATGCAGGAGAGCCGTCCCCATAAGCCAGGGCATGAAAGACACATTTTCCACCGGGTCCCAGAACCACCAGCCGCCCCAGCCGAGCTCGTAATAGGCCCACCAACTGCCCAGAACAATTCCGCCAGTCAAGAAGGTCCAGGCTGTCAGGGTCCAGGGGCGAACCCAGCGGGCCCAGGCCGCATCAACCTTGCCTTCGATCAAGGCGGCGATGGCAAAGGAAAAGGCGACGGAAAAGCCGACATAACCGATGTAGAGCATGGGGGGGTGAAAAGCGAGGCCGGGGTCCTGCAGCAGTGGATTGAGATCATTGCCGTTCAGAGGCGGAGTCACAAGACGGGTAAAGGGATTGGAGGTGAAGATCAGAAAGGTCAGAAAGCCGACACCGATCATGGCCTGGATGGCGAGTACTCTTGCCTTGAGTGTGGCGGGCAGATTGCGACCAAAGGCGGCAACGGCTGCGCCGAAGACTGCGAGAATCAAAACCCAGAGCAGCATGGAGCCTTCGTGATTGCCCCAGACTCCGGTGATCTTGTAGAGCATCGGTTTGCTGGAGTGGGAATTCTCCGCGACATTCAGGAGGGTGAAGTCGGAAACAATATAGGCCTGGGTCAGACAGCCAAAAGCAAGAACGGCAAAAAGCATCTGAATCAGAGCGGCCTGTCCACCAGAGTTCATCAAGCGGCTGTCGAGCCGCTCAGCACCGATCAGTGGCAGCGTGGCCTGGACCACGGCAGCCAGTAGGGCCATGATAATGGCAAACTGTCCCAGTTCAGCAATCATTGTGTCGTCTGACCTTCTTCACCCCGCCATTCGCCCGATGCCTTGAGGGCTTCGGTGACTTCGGCGGGCATATAGTTTTCATCGTGTTTGGCAAGAACCTCATGCGCAATAAACTCGCCCTGCTCGTTAAGGCTGCCTTCCGTAATCACGCCCTGACCTTCACGAAACAGGTCGGGCATGATGCCTTTATAGGTGACTTCCACTGATTCGGCATTGTCTGTGATGGAAAACCGGTGGGTTAACCCGCCCTCAAGCTTGACCCAGGTGCCTTCCTCGACCAGGCCACCCAATCGGAGAGATCGGCCGATGGTGACTTCTTTGGTTTTGAGGTCTGTCGGGCTATGGAAATAGGAAAGGTTTTCGTCCAGAGCATTCATGACCAGAAATGTAGCCGCTGCCAGAAGGGTGAAAGACACAGCCAGTATATAAATTCGACGACTTTTCCGTGTCATGACCGAACAGCCTTTTTCTGGAGTTCCTGCTGATCTTCGACGGCTCTCAAGCTCTCAAGCTGAGCGAGTTCGGCCTGATTGCGACGCAACCGCTGTAGTGTCGTTAGCAATAGAGACAGCATGACTGCGGCTGTCAGCAGATAAGCTGGCCAAACATAGGCACCATAGCTGCCCATGGAGAAAAAGGTCGTTAACTGATCCATACTGTCCTGCGTAACCTGTTGTGCCGGGATTATGTTGTTCCAGCTTGTTTTTCCTGTCCTGAAGATAACCTCTTCGCTCCTGCAGGACAGGAGGGCATTATGTCACACTATTGCTGTCGGTCTTTGATTCAAATCATGATCAAAATTACTTTACCGCCAGGTATCTGTTCCGGAGCTTCCTCTTTCTGCCCTCTGTGCAACCTGTCAGGCATTATCGACGAGGGCCCGGCGATATTTTCGCAACTTCGCTTCGATCAATTCGCTTTTGATCCGGATCAGAAGAACCACCAGATAGAAAAGCTTGAAAGCGACGCCCATGACCAGTAGGGGCCAGAGCATGGAAGGATCTATCGAAGGACCGTCCATGCGCATGACACTTGCAGGCTGATGCAGGGTGTTCCACCAGTCGACAGAAAATTTGATAATCGGCACGTTGATAAAGCCGACAATCGCCAGAACCGCTGCGGCCCTGTTGCCGCGTTCCTGGTCTTCAAAGGCGTTCATCAGGGCCATGTGGCCTAGATAGAGGAAAAACAGGATGAGCACGGATGTCAGCCTTGCATCCCATACCCACCAGGCGCCCCACATAGGTTTGCCCCAGAGGGCGCCTGTTGCCAGAGCAAGAAAAGTAAAGCCCGCGCCAATGGGTGCCGAAGCCTTGGCAGCAAGATCAGCCAGCGGATGGCGCCAGATCAGGGCGCAGATCGAGGCAAAGGCGATAGAACTGTAGACAAACATCGCCATCCAGGCGGCCGGGACGTGGACATACATGATACGCACACTCTCCCCCTGCTGGTAATCGGCGGGGGAGGTGAAAAAAGCCATATAGAGCCCGGCAAGCAATGAGATTGCTGTCAGGCCCGAGACCCAGGGCAGCACTGTGTTTGTCAGCTTTAAAAAGCGGTTTGGATTGGCAAAGCGGTGAAAGACCGACATTGTCCTGAACCTTCCTCTTAACGAGATCGTTTGTCGAACGAACCCTATCAAATACTGAACCGGTCAGGCCAGTGAATCTGTCACTTGCCGCTATCCGGTTTGTTTCATTCTGGTTATTCGCTCCGGCTGGCTTTAAGCTATTCCATGGCCTGCCGCAAGGCGGCAGCCCCTGCCAGGGGGGCGATTAAAAGTGAAACCAGAAAAATAGCTCCAAGAAAAAAAAGCTGCGGTTTGGCATTTGCCAGCACAGCTCCGGCTTCCAGGCTGTTCATGGCAGCATCAATTGCCCCAACCCCGAAGATCAGGGTCGGGATATAAAGGGGTAAAACCAGCAGGGGAATCAAAACACCTCCCCGTCTGGCGCCAAGGGTAAGTGTGGCAGCGATGGCACCGATCAGGCTCAGGCTCGGCGTGCCGAGAGCCATGGCAATTATCAGGATAAGAAAGGCGTCGCTGTCCATGTTGAACAGCAGGGCAATCAGCGGTGCTGCTGCCATCAAGGGCAGGCCGGTTGTCAGCCAGTGTGCCAAAACTTTTGCCAGGACAGCCGATTCCAGGGATGCTCGGGAAAGAACGAGCTGTTCCAGACTGCCGTCTTCATAGTCAGCAAGGAACAGGCGCTCGAGGGAGAGTAAAACCGACAGCAGTGCCGTCACCCAGATGATGCCGGGAGCGATTCGCGCCAGAAGGTTGGGTTCCGGCCCCAGTCCAAAGGGAAAGAGTGTGGCCGTGAGAATGAAAAACAGAACCGCCATGATTATGTCGGAGCGTTGTCTCAGTGACAGATGCAGATCCCGGGTTACAATGTTGAGAAAAGCCTTCATATCCAGCTTTCCTCCAGGCTTTCCTGCTGGAGCAGTGACGTATTGTAGAGCGGGCTGAAATCGCTGAGGTTCATGCGTTTCGGGCTGTCGAGGTCAATTGCGGTGTGTGTCGCCAGAATGACGGCTCCCCCCTTTTCCCGGTGTCTGCGAATGGCCGTTTCAAGCAGGGCGACCGAACTGACATCAAGGCCAACAGAAGGTTCATCGAGCAGCCAGAGTGGTTTGTCTGTTGCCAGCAGGCGGGAGAGGGTCAGTCGTCTGCTTTGCCCGGAAGAGAGCAGGTTTGCAGGTGTGTCTTTCAGGGAGAGCATATTGAACTGGTCCAGTGCCTGCTCGAGTCCGGAAAGATCCTGCGATTTTTTGGGTGAACACCCTGCCCAATAGCCCAGATTCTCAAGAACGGTGAGGACCGGCTTTATGGCGTTACGATGGCCAATATAGTGGATTTTCTGTTGATAAATTTCGGGTTCCCTGGTCGCGTCCTGTCCCTGCCAGAACAGGCTCCCGTTTCTAGGGCGAATCAGGCCGGAAAGCAGTCGTATCAGACTTGATTTTCCGCTGCCGTTTGGTCCCTCAAGAACAAGGACCTCCCCTTTGCCGATTGATAAATCAAGTCCGGCAAAAACAGTCCTGCCGCCTCTGATGCAGGTGAGTTTCTCGCCGATAAATAGGCTTTGGCCCAATATGCTGTTCCTTGACTCGTCGTGCGGGAAGCAAAGCCATGTGGTGAAGGCTGCTTACCTATCATGATCACTTCTTCTGCTTGCGTATAACAAAAAAATACCCCTGCCGCCAATCGGGTGTTTCCTTATGACGCAGGGATAAGGCAGGGATGGGAGTAATCATAAAAGAAGATGCAGTTGCCGGTCGGGTGGCCGGCAACTGCAGAGTCCAGCTTTGGGGTAACGTGGAGATCTTCAGGATCTCGTACATAGAGAGGGGAAGCTCTCTATGTGTTGAAGAATGGAATTGAAATGCGAAGGGACTTTGCCGTAAATGTGGCGAAACAGTGATTTCTGGGCAAACCCTTTGTCTCAGCTGTCCCCCGGCTGTGGGAGCCTTTTGCGGAGCTCTGCCTTGGCAGGTTTTCCACTTGGGGTTCGGGGCATATCTTCAAGCAGAGTCATACTGGTCGGTATCATGAAACGGCTCATTCGGGAGGTGCAAAATTTTTGCAGCTCTTCGAGTTTGAGTTCTGCATTCTCGCGCAGGGTGATGAAGGGGTGAACGGTTTCTTCTCCGATTCCGTCCGGAGCTCCCAGAACGGCACAGTCCTCAACAGCGGGATGGGAAAGAATGACCTCTTCGATTTCATAGGCGGAGACCATTTCTCCCTTAACGCGGATCCTTTCTGAAATACGCGCAACCCAATAAAGGTCACCTTCTTCGTCGAGGCGGGCAAGATCTCCCGTATGGAACCACAGGTTTTGCCATGTTTTCAATGTTTCTTCCGGCATGCCGATATAACAAGAAGCCATGATTGCAGGCTCTTTCGGGCGCAGGATCAGTTCACCAATAGCGCCCGTAGGCAGGGGATTGTCCCGGTCATCAACAATAGCTACCTCGTAACGGTCAAGAACCTTGCCAGCACCTTTTTTATGAAAGAGGGGCAAAGCAACAGATCCGGCATCGGTTGAGCCATATCCTCCGCCCCGGACGAGCTTGACCCTGAAGCGTGCCTCAAAGGCATCATGATCGACGGGAAGCGGAGTTCCCCAGATAAAGCGCAGTCGGTGTTGTGTCTCTTCTGGACAGACCGGTGCTGCCCAGAGCAATTGCTGAACTGACCCGAGTGCCATAAACCAGCTTGCCTGGTATTTACAGATTTCGGGCCAGAAATTTCGCAGGCTGAAACCTTGCCGGATGACGGCGCGGGCGCCAACCATCATTGCAGGCAGCACATCATATTGAGCTGCGCCACAATGGAAGAGAGGGTAGGGGCTATAGACACAATCACTTTCGCCGAGATCAAAGGCTTCCAGCATGGATTCTGCGGCACGAACGGATGAGCGGTGCGGTATGGCGCATCCTTTGGATACGCCAGTTGTGCCTGAGGTAAACAGGATAGTTGCCGTTTCATCGTCGGGAGTATCAAGCGCACAGTTGCTGGTGCAATTGTCGAGAACATCGTTGAGGCAGAGCATGGTTCTGGTTGGGAAACGTGGAGCCGAGCGTGCGGTGTCCTGTGAATCGTTGGTCAGGATAAAGCGGTCCAGTTTTGGCAGTTCTAGCGCGATCTCTTCGATGACATCAAGGTAATCAACCGAGGTGATCAGGGTTGTTAGGCCTGTAAGGTTGATCATGCGTTTAAGTGATACCCCGCGGAAGGTGCTGTTGATTGAAACCTCGATTGCTCCGATTTTTTTCAGAGCATAGGAACAGGCAAGGAAGTCAATCGAGTTTGACAGCATAATGCCAACATATTCTCCAGCAGCTATCCCGTGATCTTTCAGACCATGGGATAGGCGGTTAACCCGTGTGTTGAATTCATCATAGGTCAAAGTCTCCCCAGTTTCGGCCTGGATAATGAAATCGTTATCCGGGAACCGGGCTGCTTGACGTTCGAGAAGAAGGCCAAGATTCATCCTTAATCCGGGAGTGTCGTGATGACTCTTCTCTCCTGGGAGTTTGTTCTGAAGCTTGAATGTGGTGAAGTTTTCTTTGTTTTCAGTAGGGATTGAAACGCCATCCATAATCATGACCTTGGTTCAATTGGTTTTCATATGAACAGTAATTTTTGATGATCTGAATCGTCAACTTGCATAATCAGGACGTTATGCATAATCTGAGAGTTATGTTAAACCTGCGCCGAAATATTCCTCCTCTGGGTTCTCTTGTGGCCTTTGAGGCCGCTGCACGCCATATGAGCTTTACCCGTGGCGCCAATGAACTTGGTGTGACCCAGGTTGCCATAAGTCGCCAGATCAAGGCGCTGGAGGAGTTCCTGGGTGTGGGGTTGTTTGAACGTCTCAATCGCACGGTTCGACTGACACCCGAAGGAGTTAAGTTTCAGCAGGTTGTTACTGGGAGCCTGACCCAGATTGCAACCACGGTTGTTGATTTTCAGAAAGGAAAAGGCAGCAATTATCTGGTGGTGGGCACGACGACGGCTTTTTCAGCCTATTGGTTGATGCCGCGTCTGGCAAAATTTCATGCAGCCTATCCTGAAATCGACCTGCGTTTTGCCGTTGATGACAAGTGTGTGGATCTGAGGGCAGCTGGTATTCATGTCTCGATACGATATGGAAGCGGTACCTGGAGTGGATTAACTTCGACATACCTGTGCGATAGCGAGGTTTTGCCCCTTTGCAGTCCGGCTTACTGGAAGGCCCGCCCGCAGGTAGACGATCCCCGGGTGCTGCTGGACGAGTTCTTAATCGACTTTGACTATGTAATTGATTCTCGCTGGTCGAGCTGGTTTGAACATTTTGGCGTAGAGGTGGATAAAAATCCGGCGGATATCTCAATTGACGCTTATACCTCTATGGTGCAAGCCGCTCAGAACGGACAGGGGATTGCCCTGCTCAGCTCTCCTCTGGTGGACGATTTAATCGATAATGGCTCGCTGATTGCGCCGACATCCCTTCCGCGACAAAAACTGTCGGGAGGCTATTATATTGTGGCTCCCAGAAAGACTGATCCTTGTCCTGCACTGGATATTTTCCAGAAGTGGGTTTTGCAGGAAATGTCACAGGAAATAACTCCGGAGTGATCCTTGGGGGTGATTCCCGGGATGTTCCTGGAAAGAAGAGACGCTGGCCTTCGATTCTTTATTCCTATTTTGAATTAGTCCCTTGCTTGCGAGGAGTCCACCCATGCAGATTTTCTGGGATTCAGGGTTTTTGGCTCCAGAATTTTTGTTGTTGGGTTCTGGGCTGCCATTGCCTCAGGCAGAAAATATACCAAGAAGATATTTGAGATATTTTCATATTTATCAAATGGATAAGTGGTTGTTGTCGTTTTTTGATCGTAATTGTGCGTAATTGGATCATTTTTTTTCTTGCTAAATCACGATATAAAGATATTGTTATATTGAAATTGAGGCGCTGTCGAGACGCAGGCGGGAGAAGTTGTATGGATGTATTGTTAAAAGGCCTACAGTCGATTGCCGAACCGACGCGTTTACGCGTTCTCGGGCTCTGTGCCCATGCCGAACTGACCGTCAGTGAACTGGTTCATATCCTCGGGCAGAGCCAACCCCGGGTGTCCCGGCATCTCAAGCTTCTGATGGAGGCGGGTCTGCTGGAGCGAAACCAGGAAGGTAACTGGGCTTATTTCCGGCTTTCCGAAAAACAGCCCTGCTCGGAACTGGCTCGTCTGATTATTGATCTGATTCCGGATAATGATCCCAAACTGACACTGGATCTGCAACGTTTGCAGAGTATCAAGGAAGAACGTGGCCGCAAGGCACAGGAATATTTTGGCAAGAATGCAGCTGTCTGGCACGAGATACGTTCCTTGCACATAGACAGTTCTTTGATTGAGAACGCGTTTCTCGCGCGGTTCCATGAACAGGACGTCGGCGAGCTTCTTGATATCGGAACAGGTACGGGCCGGGTTTTGGAGCTGGTGGCAAGCGATGTAAAGGCCGCGGTTGGGGTTGATATCTCTCGCGAGATGCTGGCCATTGCCCGCAATAACATTGATCGGGCAGGGCTTGGTAACTGTCAGGTTCGCCAGGGTGATATGTACCAGCTTCCCTTTGCCAGTGACCGGTTCGATGCCGTGAGTCTGAATATGGTGCTGCATTATGCCCTGGACCCGCGAATGTGTCTGCGCGAGGCAGCCCGCGTTCTTAAACCGGGTGGCCGGGTGATACTGGTGGATTTCGCGCCCCACCGTATGGACAGCCTGCGAGATGATCATGCACATCACTGGCTGGGTTTCGAAGATACACAGATAGAAGAGTTTTGTTCCGAGGCGGGGTTGACCCTGTCACCAGCAGAACACCTTCCAGGGGATCCGCTGACCGTCTGCATCTGGACAGCGCGTCGCGATCCCGAAGCGGAGTCATAAAAGAATGAAAAAACCTGATATCAGTTTTGAGCTGTTCCCCCCGGCCACAGAGGCCGGGCACAAGAGCCTCTATAAAACCGTTGAGCGGTTGAAGGGTTTTAACCCTCACTATTATTCTGTCACTTATGGTGCCGGCGGTTCCGGGCAGGAGAAGTCAAAAGAGCTGCTCCAGGAACTCGCAGGTGAGAAGAGCTTGCCGATTGCAGCTCATATCACTCTGGCAGGGGCCACCCGCAGCGATATTCTGGCAACTGTTTCCAACTGGAAAGATCTTGGCATCAAGCGCCTTGTTGCTTTGAGGGGGGATGCGGCGGAGCCTGGGCAAGCTTTCAAGGCGCATCCGGAAGGTTTCGCTGACTCAATAGAGCTTGTTGCAGCACTTCGCGAACTCGGGTCATTTGAGATCGCGGTTGCGGCCTATCCGGAAGCTCACCCTGACAGCCGCTCGCTGCAGGCTGATCTTGACTATCTCAAGCGCAAACAGGATGCCGGGGCAAGCTCTGCCATTACCCAGTTCTTTTTCGAAGCGGACAGCTTTTGCCGCTTTGAAGAGGCCGCAAGGGCTGCTGGTATTACCATTCCTCTTATTCCCGGGATTTTACCGATCAACAACATCGTCCAGCTGCACCGCTTTGCTGATCGCTGCGGCGCCCGGATCCCTGCCTGGGTTTCAAAGGCGTTTGAAGGCCTTGAGGATGATCCTGAAACTTCGGCTGCTGTAGCCGTTTCCCTCTGTCTCGATCTTTGTCGGGATCTGCTGGATCAGGGCGTTGATGCCTTTCACTTCTATACACTTAATCGTCCCCAACTTACCGAAGCTGTCTGCCGTCTTCTGGCGCTGCAGGCCGAAACGAAGGAGGCCGCATAATGCGTACTTTTATTGATGCTTTGAACAGCCGTGTTCTATTGACTGACGGCGATATTAAACCTGCATTGAATAAACTGGCCCTCGACATGCAGCGTTTCGGCTTTGGTCACGAGGACTGTGATGTTGCTTTGAACATTACGCGTCCCGACGTGATTGCGGCAATCCACCGCGACTATCTGGAAGCCGGGGCCGATGTAATTCGGACCCATACCAGAAACGCTTCGCCGGATGCACTGGAAAAATTTGGTATGAGAGATGAGGTTTTTATCGTCAATCATCTCGCTGCAGAAACAGCCTGCCAGTCGGTTGATGCGCTGCCGGGTGGCAATCGCCGCCGCTTTGTTCTGGGGGTGGTTGACCAATCAGATGCCGCGGGTGGTAATGAAATCTTGCGCAACGATGCCTATCGTCAGGTCCAGGGGCTGGTCTCCGGTGGGGTTGATGCAGTGTCTTTCAAGACGGTTTCCAATCTTGAACAGGCCCGTTCACAGCTGGCGTCTGCCCGTCATGCGCTGCTCGAACTGGGTTCTTCTGTTCCCTTGTTGCTGGAGTATTCAGAAGAACTGGAATTTACCGACGATACTGTCGCCGATCTTACGGATGGCGTGTATTTCGTTGAAGGCAGCGAAACGATCAAGGCAGGTTTCCCGGTTCCCCAGACGGGGCAGAAAATTCTGGTTCATGGGGGCAGCACCCCTGCGGACACGGCGGTGATTGATCGCAAATTACGCAGCAGTGCGGGTGATGGTTTCCGACCTGCAACCAGACCAAATGTCTCGCCGCTGGAGAAGGTGACACCGGTCTCTAGCTGGATTGACTACTCAAGCGTCAAGGCAGTCTGACCGTTCCAGCACAAGATTGTATGTATTGAGGAAAGAGGCCCAGTGGAGACGCTGGGCCTCTTTCCATAGAAAATGGTCGCTGGGTAGGAAGCTGCGCAGTTAGAAACGTAGCCGCGGTTGAGAGAGGAAAGGCGCCGGATTTCATCTGTCGATTTTGGAGAGGCCTATATCCCTACTGTTTGTGTGAGACAATTCGCATCAGCCTCTGGCAGTTGCGCTGTGGCAGATTTGTGGCGATTATCTTGAGCATAGGAACAGATAAGGACGCCGCCCCAGGTGATGTGAACACGCATGGCAGAGCTTTTTAATGCGGAATTACTGGCCCGGATCCAGTTCGCATTTACGATTTCCTTTCATATTGTCTTTCCTGCTTTCTCTATTGGTCTTGCCAGTTATCTGGCTGTCCTTGAAGGGCTGTGGCTCTGGACTGGCCGCGCGATATATCTCGGGATCTTTCAATACTGGTTGAAGATTTTTGCCGTCGTCTTTGGCATGGGCGTCGTGTCTGGTATTGTTATGAGCTATCAGTTTGGTACCAACTGGAGCGTTTTTTCTGACAAGACCGGGCCGATACTTGGGCCGCTCATGGGATATGAAGTGCTTTCTGCCTTTTTTCTCGAGGCCGGATTTCTGGGTGTGATGCTGTTTGGTAAAAACAAGGTCGGGAAAAAGCTGCATTTTTTTGCGACCATGATGGTGGCTATCGGTACTTTGTTCTCTGCCTTCTGGATCCTGTCTGTGAATTCCTGGATGCAGACACCTGCCGGGTATGGAATCAACGAAGCCGGACAGTTTATACCACTGGACTGGTTTGCAGCGGTTTTCAACCCCTCTTTCCCCTATCGTTTGGTTCATATGGTTCTGGCAGCCTATCTGACAACGGCTTTCGTGGTTGGGGGTGTTTCAGCATGGCACCTGTTAAAAGATCGGCATAATGAGGCCGGACGCATCATGTTCTCCATGGCTATGTGGATGGCCGTGCTGGTTGCTCCGATCCAGATTGTCGCGGGTGATTTTCATGGACTGAATACGCTGGAACATCAGCCGGCCAAAATTGCGGCAATGGAGGGACACTTTGAAACACGCAAAGGCGCCCCCCTGATACTCTTTGGCGTGCCGAATATGCAGGACGAGACGGTAGATTACGCCTTGGAAATTCCAAAGCTGGGGAGCCTTATTCTGACCCATGATCTGGACGGTGAGATCAGGGGGTTGAAAGAATGGTCGAGAGAAGACAGACCCAATGCACTGATTGTTTTCTGGTCGTTTCGACTGATGGTGGGGCTTGGGTTTCTGATGGCTGGGCTGGGAATATGGAGTTTGTATCAACGTTGCCGAGGCAAGCTGTTTGATACCTCCTTGATGTTTCGTTTTTCTGTCCTGATGGCCCCCAGTGGTTTTATTGCCATACTGGCCGGATGGATAACAACAGAAGTCGGACGACAACCCTATACAGTCTATGGTTTGCTAAGGACAGCAGACTCCCTCTCTCCAATAGATGCGCCTGCTGTTGCGGCATCTCTTTTGGCATTCATTGTCGTCTATTTTACGGTTTTTGGTGTCGGTATCGTTTATATCCTCCGTTTGATGGGGCGAACCCCGGATTTTGAAACGGGGGAAGAAGTGCCGGATGCGCCCCTTCGAACCGCAAGCATCACACCGCTAAAGGGGTTGAGGGTGAAAGATGCCTCTGTCCCGAAACAGGAAGGGTAGACAAATGGAGCTAGATCTGCCTCTCATCTGGTCATTTCTGATTGCCTTTTCTGTTCTGGCCTATGTCCTTCTTGACGGTTTTGATCTCGGGATCGGTATTCTGTTTCCTTTTTTTAACAAGGGTGCAGAACGTGATTACGCCATGAACACCATCGCCCCTGTCTGGGATGGCAATGAGACCTGGCTTGTACTTGGCGGCGGCGGGCTTTTTGCCGTTTTCCCTCTTGCCTACGCTGTTGTGTTGCCGGCGCTTTATGCGCCCTTGACCATTATGCTGCTGGGTCTGGTCTTCCGGGGGGTGGCTTTCGAATACCGCTGGCGCAGTCGGAACTCCCAGGCGAAGTGGGACCTTGCCTTTTTTGGTGGATCTCTTGCGGCAGCTTTTTGTCAGGGGCTAGCCCTGGGGGCACTTGTTCAGGGAATAGAGATTGTTGATCGGGCCTATGCGGGAGGCTGGTGGAACTGGTTGACACCCTTTTCGCTGATGACGGGGGTGTCGGTGGTTATTGGATACGTTCTTCTGGGCAGTACATGGCTGGTTCTGAAAACATCAGGGCCGGTTCAGGATAAGGCCTATGATTTTGCCAAGCCTGCTTTGTGGAGTTTCCTTGGGGTTATCCTTGTCGTCAGCCTTTGGACACCCTTTCTCAATCCGGTTTTTATGAGCCGCTGGTTTGCCGTGCCGCAGATATTTTATACGGCACCGGTTCCGGTTTTTGTCTGTGTCGCAGCTTTGGTTCTGTTTAGGGGGCTGAAAGAGAAGAGAGACGGGTCACCATTTATGGCCTCGGTGACCCTTTTTATCCTGACCTATGTCGGTCTGGGAATCAGCTTTTTCCCCTATATGGTTCCACCAGGCCTGACGATCTGGCAGGCGGCGGCACCTGATGAAAGTCTGGCGTTTCTGTTGGCCGGGACAGCCGTCCTGGTCCCGCTTATCCTGATCTATACCAGCTATTCCTACTGGGTGTTCCGGGGTAAGGTGGATCCCGGCGAAGGCTATCATTGATGCCTGAAGATAAACAGAACCTTGCTCAGCGGCTGGGCTGGTTTGTGCTCCTGTGGCTGGGAGGTATTCTGGCACTGGCTCTGATCGGATCGGTTATCCGCTACTGGTTGGGTTTGTCCTAGCTTCGGCAGTTAAAGAATGTCCAGTCCCAGATCGAGGCAAGGGGCGCTGTGAGTCAGCCAGCCGAGCGACAGGACATCAACACCGGTTTCCGCGATTGCCCGCGCCGTTTGTGCCGTAATTCCGCCGGATGCTTCGACAAGTGCACGGCCATTGATCATCTTTACCGCTTGTCGGAGCTGATCCAGGCTCATATTATCGAGCAAAATGATATCCGGTCTGTGGGGCAGGGCGATTTCCAGCTGCTCCAGGGTGTCGACTTCCAACTCGATCTTGACCATATGTCCGATGTGGGCCCTTGCCCGACTTATGGCCGCACCAATATCGCCACCGACGGCGGCAATATGGTTATCTTTGAGCATCACGCCATCATAGAGACCAAAGCGGTGGTTATGTCCCCCTCCTGCGCGAACAGCGTATTTTTCAAAGGCCCGCAGCCCCGGCGTGGTTTTTCGGGTGCAGGTAATCCGCACCGGCAAACCCGCAACCAGATCAACGATGGCCCGGGTTGCACTGGCAATACCGGAAAGATGCCCCAGATAGTTTAATCCGACCCGTTCGCCTGAAAGGATGGCCCGCGCAGGACCTTCTAGGGTGGCCACGATTGACCGGGGTTGCACCTTTGTCCCGTCTTCTGTGTGGATCTTTACATCTACCTCTGCTGAAAGCTCGGCCATGGTGGCAACCAGAAACTCCGTCCCGGCGATGCAGCCTTCCTGTCGACTGACGACAGAAGCTTTAAGGCGCGTTTCGGGTGGAATGGTGCTGTTGCTGGTGAGATCACCGGTTGAACCAAGATCTTCCAGCAAGGCATTCTGGACTGCAGGGATAACCAGGTTTCTGAGGAGAGGGCTCAAGGAAGAAGACATGATGGGATACTTTTCTATGCTCAGGAAGCCAGGGGGAGACTGGATGATGAAAAGAAATTTTCCGCGGGTTTTTCGCTGGGGATGCGGCAGTCACCGAGAGTCTGAACGCTATGGTTTTGAAACCGGGGCAGGCTTTCGGGATAATCGCTTCTATAGTGTCCACCCCTGCTTTCTTCCCGCTGCAGGGCAGCGATTGCAATGAGATGACTACAGGTCATCAGGTTTCTCAGACGAGGGGAAGCATCACTGTGTTCTTGCCCGATTTTACGGAGATGCTTGATCAGGAGTTGAAGTCCCGCCCGGTTGCGACAAAGGCCGATATGGCGGTAGTTCAGAAGCTGTAGCTCTTTAATAACGCTCGTTTCCGACTTCTGAAATGTTTTGGCTGTGTCTGAATGAGGGACAATCGATTTCAAAAGCAGCCTGTCTTGATATGTGGGGGCAGAAGGAAAGAGATTGCTTTTAATATCCTCGCTGACCAGCGGGCCAAAAACCAAAGCTTCGAGCAGGGAGTTACTGGCAAGGCGGTTGGCGCCATGTAGTCCGGTGCAGGCTGCTTCGCCGCAAGCCCACAACCCCGGTAGGGAACTGCGTCCTTGCGCATCAGTTGCTACCCCGCCCATATGATAATGAGCGGCTGGGATCACAGGGATCAGGTCTGCCCGTGGATCGATACCATGGTCTTGGCAATGGGCAAAAACCGTGGGGAAAAGCTTTGGAAAGTGTGCGCCAATTTTGTCGCGACAATCGAGATAACAGCGGTGACCCTGCTCAACCTGGCGCCAGATCCCCCGGGCGACAATATCCCGGGGTGCGAGTTCGGCCAGGGGATGTTCCTCCAGCATGAAGCGTTCCCCCCTGTCATTGACCAGCAGTGCTCCGTCTCCGCGCAGAGCTTCCGTGGCGAGAGGAAGAGGCGTTGCCGCAACATCTATTGCGGTCGGGTGGAACTGGACAAACTCCAGATCCTGCAACACGGCCCCTGCGCGTGCGGCCATGGCGAGACCATCGCCCGAGGCCGCGGAGGGATTCGTTGTCGCACTGAAAAGTTGCCCGATTCCGCCCGTTGCCAGGACGGTTGCTGTGGAGATAATTGCTTTCGCTTTTCCCTGATGTATCAGAATTGCGCCTGCTACCCGGTCCTCCTCTGTTATCAGGTCAAGGGCCTCGGCCTGTTCGAGCACAGTAATGTGTGGACTCTCAAGGGTTCTGGCACGCAGGGCTCGCATCACTTCGCGCCCGGTGGAATCACCATTGGCATGAACGACCCGACGATGACTGTGGGCGGCTTCGCGGCTCAGACTCAGGTTCTGCCCGTCCCGGTCAAAAATCACGCCCAGGTCGATCAGCTGTTTAATTCTATCCGGCCCCAGATCCGTGACCAGCTTTGCGATGTCGCTATTGGCGATGCCTCCGGCAACAGCGAGAGTGTCTCGCTGGTGGTTCTCAGGGCTGTCATCAGGGGAAAGGGCTGCTGATATGCCGCCCTGGGCCCAGGTGCTGGAGGCTTCCAGACCGAGAGGCCCCTTTGACAGCAGTATGACGGAACGGGGGGCGAGGCTGAGGGCTGTCATTAAACCGGCAATACCTGCGCCGATGACCAGAACGTCACTGACAAGAGTTTCTTCAGGAGCTTCCGCGTTGGCCTGTTGTTTCTCTGTTTTGCTTGTGGAAGGTTGTACCGTTGTCGCCATGGCGAGTGTCCTTAACTTGCATCAAGCATCCGCTGAACTGCCTGGCGTGCACGTCCGGCCAATGCAGGGTCGATCGTCACTTCATGGGTCATGTTTCTGAGAGCATCGCAGATGTTCATCAGATTGATGCGCTGCATATGCGGGCAAAGATTACAGGAGCGGATAAATCGGGTATCGGGGTTATGTGCCGCGATGTTATCGCCCATGGAACATTCTGTGATCAATGCCACTTCAGCAGGCTTTTTATCGATGACAAAATTGATCATTGCAGCGGTGGAACCTGAAAAATCAGATTCCTGAACCACTTCAGGCGGGCACTCGGGATGGGCGAGGACGGTTACGCCGGGGTGGGCTTTGCGCAACTGGGTGATCTGTTGCGCGGTGAAGCGTTCATGTACTTCACATTCGCCTTCCCAGGTCAGGATTTCCACATCGGTTTCTGCGGCAACGTTGGCGGCAAGAAAGCGATCAGGGATCAGCAGAACCCGGTCAACACCCAGAGATTCGACGATTTTTTTTGCGTTGGCGGAAGTACAGCAGATATCTGATTCAGCCTTGACCTCAACCGAGGTGTTTACATAGGTGACGATTGGCACACCGGGGTATTTTTTACGCAGATTGCGGACATCTTCCCCGGTAATGGAATCTGCCAGAGAACAGCCGGCCTTGGGGTCCGGGATCAACACAGTCTTGTCCGGGTTCATCAGCTTGGTGGTTTCTGCCATGAAGTGCACACCCGCCATGACAATGACATCCGCGTCGACATTCATGGCCTTTTGGGCAAGGGCGAGGGAATCGCCCACGATATCTGAAACACAGTGATAGATGTCACGGGTCTGATAGTTGTGGGCCAGAATGATTGCATTTCGTTCCTGCTTCAGTCGCATGATCTCATCAACGTAAGGGGCAAAGTCCGGCCATTCTTCCGCGCTGATTGCAGGGGCAACTTTCTGGAATATTGCTGCTGTTCGTTCCGCGACTTCGGCGTTGTAGACAAGCTCTGCTGTTTCGAGTGCGGCTGTAGGGACGGTCATGGCAACCTCATGTGCTCAATTTGAGTATAAGTGTGTTAAAAAAATACGGGAAAGCTCCCTATGCTCTTATGCTACAAATGAGTATTACTGACGTCAAGCAGATTATGCTCACTAATAGCATAAGTAAGCGTGCTACTGTTTCCACCTGTTGCTTCGGGCAGGAGCTGGGGTTCGTGTTAAGCTGCTTTGGTTATTGTGGCCCGCTATCCATTACCCTGCTATCCATAACAGGGGTCAGTTATGGCGTACGCCCAGTGCCTGGCGTTCCATCAAAACCTCACGGCGAAAACGAAACTGGCTGGCCGGGCGACCGCCGGTTTGGCTTTCAATCTTGCCCGTGTCTTCGACAAGACCCTTTTTCTCGATCAGGCGGCGGAAATTCTGTTTGTGCAACTGGGTTCCGGAGAGGGCTTCAACAACCCGCTGTAACTGGAGCAAGGTAAAAGTGGGGGGCATCAATTCAAAAACCACCGGACGATATTTGATTTTTCCTCTTAAGCGGCCAATCGCAGTGGCAAGAATCCGGCGGTGATCCAGAGCCATTGGCGTGCCCCGGCAATCAACGGGCAGGGGTTTGCTCTTACCGTCCTGTGATTCGTTAACGAGATTGGCTTCGTAAAGCAGTTCATATCGCTCGAGAACCAGCTCATCACTCCAGGGCGTATCGTCAAGACCAAAGGTAATGCAGGCGCGTTCGTAGCGTTCCTCGCGTTGTTCTCGGGTTGCTGATCCGGCGATCCATTTCCTCAGGGCCGGAATGATATCCTTTTCGAGAATTCTGGGAGGGCCGTCACGCCAGTCTTCCCAGGGAAAATAATGGTACCAGCTTTGCCATACGGCGTTCTCGATAGCGGTTGGTCTGGTGTCTTGAACCAGAGCGAGATATCCGACAGAGACAACCCGGGGGCCCCCGGCCCCTTCACGCGGATCTCGCCCAGCGTTGCCAAAGGTATAGAGCTGTTCCACATAGCCGATTTCATGGTTGGTTTGCTCTTCAACCCAGGACCGAAGGCCACTTTCCAGCGTGCGGTGTTTCAGAGGATAGAAAGGACCAAAGGGGAGGGCTTCATGACGATCATCATGCGGCAGAGCGCGATCAGTCAGGGTTTCGTGCTGGGCGGTCAGCGTTTCGGGTGTATGTTGAACCACCAGTACTTTCGGCTGCTCTTCTATTATTGCCACGATAACGGCATTCAGACCGATGACGACCTGGCCGTTTTCTGGAGCTCCGCCCACATTCATTCCTGTTTATTCCCCTGATCTATTAAGCTGCTAAGATCACAGAGGAATTAACATTAGGCAAGATCTGTTGCGGGGGAACGATTTTATCTGGTTGCAGTGAAACGGTCCTGCTCTTCTGCGATTGAGATATCACAACCCGCCAGCTTGATCGCCTCTAGCAGGGGTTTCGGCGGTGTCTTGTCAGATACAAATTGCTGTATTTGTGAAAAGTCACACTGCTTGACCGGGGCCATTTTCTCAAACTTGCTGTGATCCAGGACCATAATGGCCTGTTGGGAATGCTCGATAAGGGCTTGAGAGAAAACGGCTTCACAAAGGTGATTTACCATAAAGCCCTTTTCACAGTGGGCAGCTGAAGCAGAGAGTATGGCGTGTTGTAGTTCAAACTGGCTGACAAACTCCAGGGCTTCGGGTCCAAAAGCACCTGCGTCGTGTTCTCTTAGCTCTCCTCCAGCCAAAAACACCCGGTTTCCGTTTCTGCTGACCAGAATGTTGGCAATCGAGGCTGAGTTGGTGACAATAAAAAGATTGCGGTGATCGCTGAGGGCCATGGCGACGTAAGCGGTGGTCGAGCTGTTGTCGAGGAAAAGCGATTCTCCATTACGGATGTGGGCGGATACCAGCGCGGCAATCTTCTGTTTGCTTTCCTTGCCTTCTGTTAAGCGTCGGGTGAATGAGGGTTCGGGGAGGCTTTCCGGGAGGGAAACGCCGCCGTGAATTTTTTCCAGCAGCCCTTCAGCGGCAAGGCTGTTTACATTACGCCGGATTGTTTCCATCGAGACTTGCAGGGTTTCTGCAAGTGCGGCAGTCGTGCAAAAGCCGCTGAAACGAACATGTTTGAGGATGTCGAGTTGACGCTTTGAGGGGGGCATGGATTTTCACTTTGTGGCTTTGCTGTTCAAAATCTTACCATAACATCATTAAATCCACGGAATAAACATGCGAAAACCGCAATTCATCAATTTTGGCGATTGACTCGACTCTATTTTGCATTGTTTTATGTGGATATTGTGGATTTATGTGGTCATAGATTGTTTTTGGAGAGGTCAGATGCCAAAGCGGCAGCACGTGGAAATACTTATTATCGGCGGCGGTATTATTGGCTGCTCTATTGCCTATCATCTGACCCGCATGGGAAAGCAGGATGTCGCAGTTCTTGAGAAAAACCAGTTGACCCACGGGGCGACATGGCATGCGGCAGGACTGGTCGGTCAATTAAGATCTTCCCGCAATACAACCCGTATGTTGCAGAAATCAGTAGAGTTATACGACAGGCTGGAAGCCGAAACCGGGCAAGCGCTGGACTGGAAGAAGGTTGGCAGTCTGCGGCTGGCAAGTTCCCGGGACCGAATGCTGGAGGTGAAGCGTCTGGCAACCACCTCGAAGAGTTTTGGTCTGGAGATGCAGATACTTACGGCTCGGGAGGCACAGGATCTCTTTCCCATCATGACAACCGAGGGTGTGGAAGGTGCGGCCTATGTGCCAAGCGATGGCTATATTGATCCCAGTTCGGTTTGCCAGGCTTTGGCAAAGGGTGCCCGGGACAAGGGCGCTGTCATTCAGCAGGGTGTAGAGGTGCTCGAAGTCCGGCGAAACGGCAGGCGCGCCACAGAGGTTGTAACATCGGAAGGTATCTGGACGTTTGATATTCTGGTGAATGCCGGGGGGATGTGGTCCCGTGAACTCGGGGCGCTCAGTAATGTTAAAATTCCGGCCTGCGCTTTGGAGCATCAGTATATGATCACGGATCCTATCGCAGGTGTGCCTAAAGACATGCCAACCATGCGCGACCCCGATCGTCTGGTGTATTATAAACCGGAAGTGCGGGGCATGGTTGTCGGGGGATATGAAAAAGGCACAGTTCCCTTCGGAGACAAGGGAATCCCCCATGGCTTTGGCCGGGAGTTGCTGGGTGGAAATTTTGATCGCTTTGAGCAGCTTGCCTGTCTGGCCGCTGAAATTACGCCGGTTATTAACACCGTGGGTATCCGGGAGCTCGTCAATGGTCCAATTCCCTATTCTGCAGATGGCGACTTTGTTATGGGCAAGGCGGCCGAGCTTGATAACTACTTTGTTGCCAGTGGCTTCCTCTACGGAATTGCAGCTGGTGGCGGGGCTGGCCAGATGATGGCGGAATGGATTGTCGAGCAAACACCAAGTCTTGATCTCTGGCCGCTGGATATTCGTCGCTTCAGTGAGCATCATAATACCAGCTACTTTATGTATAGCCGGGCTGTGGAACATTACGGCGGACATTATTTGCTTCACAAGCCCGGGGAAGAAGCTGAAACGGCCAGAGGTGTCCGGCGCAGCCCGCTTTATGATATCTTGAAAGACAAAGGTGCCTGTTATGGCAGCAAGGCGGGGTGGGAGCGTCCGAACTGGTTTGCTCCTGCGGGTGCAAAGCCTGAGGATAAACTGGATTTTGATCGCACAAAGACAAGCTGGTTCGCTCCGGTTGTACAAGAATGTAAAGCCGTACGTGAAAATGTCGCTCTTATAGATCAGTCATCCTTTGCCAAGCTGGAGGTTGTCGGGCCTGGTGCCCTGGCTGCTTTGCAGCGACTTGCTGTTTCCAATATCGATAAACCGGTCGGATCCGTCATTTATACCCAGCTTTGTAATGCAAAGGGGGGGATTGAGGCTGACTTGACCATCTGCCGTTTTGGGCCGGAGTATTTCTATATCATTACCGGAAGCGGCTTTGCGACACATGACTTCCACTGGATCAGGGGGCATCTGCCCACGGATGGATCAGTGCATGCTTTTGAGGCTACCTCGGCCAGGGCGGTGATCAATATCTGCGGGCCGAATTCAAGATCAGTTCTGCAGGCGGTCACACAGAATGACCTCTCGAATAAAAGCTTTCCTTTTTCGACCTGTCAGCAGATCGAAGTTGGTGCCGCCACCCTCTGGGCTCTGCGTATTGGGTATGTCGGGGAGTTGGGCTGGGAACTGCATATCCCGACAGAGTTCGCTGCACATGTTTATGAGCTGCTGTGGGAGGCCGGGCAAACTCACGGGATTGCCAATGTCGGCTACCGGGCGATTGACAGTCTGAGACTGGAAAAGGGTTATGTCTACTGGAGTTCAGAAGTGACCCCGGACTACAGCCCCTATGATGCGGGCCTGGGTTTTAAAGTGGCGCTGAAATCAAAAGGCGATTTTATCGGGCGGGAGGCGTTACAGGCTATTAAGCTTGCGGGGCCAAAGAAGAGGTTGTCCACCTTTATCCTTGAGGCCGATGTTTCCCTTTATGGCGCCGAGACAATATTTCTTGGAGAGGATGTTGTCGGGCTGACAACTTCCGCCAACCATGGCCACACCATCGGGAAGCAGATTGCCTTGGGGTATCTTTCTGTGGCGATTGCGGATCAGCAGGGGTTTGAAATCGAGGCTTTCGGAAAACGCTATCCGGCAACCCGTGTTGACGGGGCTCTGTATGATCCCGGGAATGAACGACTCAAAATGTGAGGCTATATAAAGAGGTCATGTAAAATGTAAGACTTTTAAGACGGGGAGATAAAATGGAAAAAGAACTCATAGAAAAAGCATTGCAACGCTTGCCTGAACTCAGGGCCTGGGAGCCGGAAAGCTATTCGGTTGAACGCCTGGGTGGTTTGACCAATCGTGTCTTCAAGGTTTCGCGAAAGGAAGGCAGCTATATCTTGCGCATTCCAGGAGAGGGAACCGAAGGTTATATTGATCGATCTGTAGAGTCTCACAATGCACAGCTTGCTGCGGAGATAAAGGTCTCAGCTGAGGTGCTCTATAGTGACCCGGCAGACGGCGTGATGATATCTCGGTTTCTTGACGGGGCCGAAACCATGTCTCCTTCGGCTTTTAAGCATAGGTCTGGGGCTGTTGCCCGGGCCGGTCAGGCGTTGGCCAGGTTACATAATTCCGGGAAAGAGTTTCTTTTCCGTTTTGAGCTCTTTTCCATGATTAACGAATATCTGAAGGTTCTTGCCGATCTTGGTGTTGCCTTGCCGGATGGTTATCACGAGGTTGTCGAGGAGGCGCAAAAAATTCAAAAGACCTTGGCATCAAAAAAGACCCTGCCGCTTGCGCCGTGCCATTGTGATCCCCTGTCCGAAAATTTTCTCGATGACGGCAACAAGATGTGGATTGTCGACTGGGAGTATTCTGGAATGAATGACCCGCTCTGGGATCTCGGCGACCTTTCTGTAGAGGCCGAGTTTTCCGAGGAGCAGGATCATGCATTGCTTCTGGCCTATTGGGGCGAAGAGCCTCCTGCAGAGGTTGTTGGGCGAATGGTCATCTATAAAGCGATGTGTGATCTGCTCTGGACCCTTTGGGGGTTAATTCAGCATGGGAACAATAATCCTGCTGAAGATTTCTGGGCTTATAGCATCAGACGGTTTGAGCGATGTCAGTACCTGATGTCTTCTGCCTCCTTTGCCGGGCATGTTCGGGCGGTTGAAGCGGGGAAGCTCTACAATTAGCGTCTCTATCCATAGATAAGGCCGCGTATTTTTCTTTATTTTTGAATAATTTTCGAATCTTTCAGGATTTCAGTACTTTTTTGGCGAGTGATTCGGGATGATTCGTGAAAAATGCAGCAGTTTTGAATAGAGCGGAAATCGGGGTCTTTTTGATTCGACCTTAAACGGGGGCGATTTGGGTAATAATCGTACGTGTGAAGCCGATATGAAGGTAATTTTGCAAAAATGTGATTTTTTTTCAAAAAGGTCTTTGACAGGTGTAGGTGAGGGGCCTATAACACCGCTCACCGACGGGGCGCACGCTTCGCCGGGACATCGGAAAGATGGAGTAGAAACATAGGGTTAGCGGTTCTTCGGGATGGTTAGCTTAGGTCCTTGAGGGGGTCGAAAAGTTTTTACAGAAATGTTTCAGATGGTCCTTGACGATAGGGAATTAAGCTTTATATATCGTCGTGCTCCTGGGGGCTTTGGTTTTCCGGGGGTTTGTTGTTTGACATTGTAGATATGAATTGGAAAGGATGCGTGGACGGCGGTTTGTTGTTTTGGCAACGAGCTGTCTAAGTTCATGTAATCTTATCTTATTAAGTTACACAAAACCTAGTCAGTAATATTTGAGTTCTGTTTTAAGACAGAAGTCAGGTCAACTTGAGAGTTTGATCCTGGCTCAGAACGAACGCTGGCGGCAGGCTTAACACATGCAAGTCGAACGAGAATGTTCTTTCGGGAACAAGACAGTGGCGCACGGGTGAGTAACGCGTGGGAATCTACCATGGAGTGGG